>JBFXJZ010000003.1:0-608544 GCA_050174305.1 Pyrinomonadaceae bacterium
ATGCTGGTGCCGGAGGTCGGACTCGAACCGACATGGGAAGTGAATCCCGCCAGATTTTGAGTCTGGTGCGTATACCAATTTCGCCACTCCGGCGACGAAATTTAGATGGTACGATGCCCGCCTGGTTTGGTCAAGACCTTCCCGCGGTAACGGAACATCGCGACTGCCTCAAACCGGTTTCAGGACGACGATCTCCACACGCCGTTTGGTGTCGTCCAGGTAGGCTTCGATATTTTCGAGCAGCTTTGCCTCGGTCAACTGTCTTCCGATCTCGTCGCGTCTTTCATCGAGTGTCGGCATCAACAGGCCCGGGAACCGACGCCGGAAGTCCGGTACGAACACATTGTTGTAATAACGGGCCACCTCTTCCGGAGTGTTCACGATAAAGGAGCGGAACCTGAAATCGAGGTATTTCTCGATCGCGACCCGCTTTGCGATCAACCGCTCGAAGTTGTCGTCGCGAACCGATTCGAAGCCCACCGCTCTCAATCGACGCTCAAATTCGGCAGCCGAGGGGAACTGCGCGAGGATCCGGTTAATCTCGTCGGCGACCTCCTTCTCGCCGGGCGGATCGCGGGGAATGCGTTCTGCTTCCAACGCGAAGATCCGCTGGTTTATCAACAGGTTAAGCGCGATGTTCAGGTCTTCCGACCTCGGCGGGTTCAGCGTGATACCCGGCTGCATCGCGAGCTGCCACTTAAGGTCTGAATACGTGATCAATTCGGTCCGAATACCGTCACTTACCGTAGCGACCGTCTTGTCCACAACGGTTTGTCCCGAAAGGTCCTGAACCAGCAAGAACAGTGCAGCAACGGCAAGAAGCGATAGAACGGCTGGATGGACAGGCTGGAACTTGAGGACTCGTGACATATTCAGTTCGATTTTGCTTTCCCGGGCCGGACGAGTCAAACACCGTCGTGTGTTAAAACCGTTGACAAAAAACACAAAAAGATTTTTAATGAACGGTAAGGCGAATTGCCGCCTAAGACCGGCCCCGAGAGAGATAGCTCCCGCTAAATCATTGATCTTAAAGGCCTACCGCTTCTCTCATCACCGCCATGACAGTTCCTTCGGCTGCGGAAAACGCACATCGACCGCATTCGCCGCCCAGATCAAAAAGCCTTCAGGCCAAAGAACTGAGATTCATTTCTGAGCTTGGTAGAAGCCTGCTTTTTACGGTTCACCCCAAAAAGGTGGCTAGCCGGGTTGCGAGCGCTATCCAGCGCTCGGTCGACGCGGACATATGCGCTTTCGTGGCGGAATTGGAGAATATCGGCATTGTAAGCTGTGCTTTCGACCGTAAGGGCGAGATCGATCCGCGTTCATTTCCGAAAACGGCATTCGAACACTGGCTAGCGCTATTGCCGCCGCAGATCGGATACAGCGAAGAGAATCCGGAGGAGTTCCTCCTAACGGGACTCGAGCACGAGATCGAGTATGTATCGCCGCTGCACATAAACGGCGAGATCAAAGGTGCGATCGTCGCCGGTTTCGCTTCCGCCGGCGATCTCAACGAGACGAAGGGGCCGTTGATCGACGCCGCGACGCAGATGGCGGCGATGAGCGTAAATCTTTCCGCCCATTACGAGGCCGCGATCAACGATTCGATCAATCAGGCGAAGGACGAGAATTGGCGATTCACCGAGGCGATCCTCGATTCTCTTCCGGTTTCACTCTATGTGGTGGACCGCGATTTCCGGATCGTTACCTGGAATCGGCATCGCGAGATCGGGGCCCAGGGCATCCCACGCGACGCGGCGATCGGCCGAAACGTGTTCAGCGTACTGTCCCGTTATCCCGAAGGCCGTGTCCGCGAAGAGTTTGAAAGGGCCTTTGCCACGGGAAAGATCGAGCGGATCGAGCAGCAGACCGTTGCCGAGGACGGTAGCACGAAACATTGGCTCGTCAGCAAGGTCCCGATGGTTGACGACGATACGGGAAGCGTGACTCACGTGATCACGGTAGGTGAAGATGTGACTGCGCGGGTCGAGGCAATGCACGCGGTCGGCCGTGCCGAGAAGCTTGCGGCCGTCGGGCGATTGGCCGCGGGCGTCGTGCACGAGATAAATAACCCGCTGGCGACCATCTCTGCCTGTGCCGAAGCACTTGAGGAACGGGTAGCCGACGGTGAGTTCTCAGATTCATCCGCGGCCGCCGACCTTGCAGAATACCTGGGTTTGATAAAGAGCGAAGCGTTCCGGTGCAAATCGATCACCACCGGACTCCTGGATTTCAGCCGTTTGCGGACGGGTGACCGTCACCTGATCGATGTGACAGAGATCCTGCGTTCATCGGCAAACTTGATCTCGCATCAGAAGCGCGGCGACGGCATCGAGATAAAGATCGAGATAGATCCAGACCTTCCCCTTGTCAATGCCGACTCCGGGCAGCTTCAACAGGCGATCATTGCCCTTGCGACCAACGCGATCGATGCGATGCCGAAAGGCGGCATCCTGACGTTCCGGGCCCTGGCCCAAAAGAACCGGATCGCGATCGAGGTCGCGGACACCGGTATCGGGATCCGGCCGGAAGACCTGCCGAAGATCTTCGAACCGTTCTTTACGACCAAGGAGGTCGGGGACGGCACCGGGCTCGGCCTTGCGGTCTGCTACGGCATCATCACCGACCACGGCGGCCGCGTCAGCGTTCGATCGAACGTCGACCGCGGCACAACCTTTACCATCCTTCTCCCGGTCAAATAAAGACTCACCTCTCCCGCCCGAACGATCCACCCGCGAATATGGCCAAATTACTTGTAGTCGACGATGAAAAGAACCTCCGGCTTGTCGTGCAGAAAGAGCTTAGCCGGCAGGGGCACGATGTTGAGACCGCGCCCGACGGTGAGGCGGCGTGGGAGGCGCTTGAGGCGTCAGATTTCGACGTCCTCCTTTGTGATATAAACATGCCGCGGCTGGACGGGATCGGGCTGCTTCGGCGGGTCCGCGAGAAGTGCCAAACCCCGCCGGAGGTGATCATGCTGACGGGCCAGGCGACCGTCGAATCGGCCATCGAAGCGATGAAGCTCGGCGCCTATGACTACCTTACGAAACCCTATCGGCTGAACGAACTGGCCGCCCTGGTCAATCAGGCCGACGAAAAACAGAAACTGAAGATCGACAACCAGAGGCTTCGTGCCCAGATAGAAAGAAGCAGTAAGCACATTCCGGATATCGTCGCTGAATCGCCCCAAATGAAAGAGGTGCTCAGGCTGGTTCGCCGGGTAGCGCCGTCCGACACGTCCGTGCTGATCACCGGTGAATCCGGCACCGGGAAAGAGCTTATCGCTCAGGCGATCCACCGGATCAGCCCACGAGCTGAAAAAGCATTCATCGACCTGAACTGCGCCGCGCTCCAGGACAGCCTGCTTGAATCGGAATTGTTCGGGCATGAGGCCGGCGCTTTCTCCGGAGCCCGGGCACGGAAGCTGGGGCTCTTTGAACTTGCCGACGGGGGCACGCTTTTCTTGGACGAGATCATGGAGATGCCTGCCCAGCTTCAATCGAAGCTGCTCAGGGCTTTGGAGACGCGGACCTTCTTTCGGGTCGGCGGCGTCAAAAAGGTGGAGGTCGATGTGCGGCTCATTGCTGCCACCAATCGCGACCCCGATCGGGCGGTGGCCGAAGGCCAGTTCAGGTCCGATCTGCTCTACCGCGTTAACAGCTTCGAAATAAACATTCCACCACTTCGTGAACGGGCAGAGGATATCGAGCCGCTCTCCCGGCATTTGCTTGAAAAGATCGCAGGGCCCGATGCGGCATCGATCACCGAACCGGCCGCCGAGGCGCTACGTTCATTTGCCTGGTCAGGCAACGTCCGTCAGCTTCGCAACTGTCTAGAACGTGCGGTGTTGCTTGCCGACGACAAGCGGATAACGGTCAAGGAACTGCCGCCCGAGGTCGTTTACAAGCTTGAGAAATCGAACGTCTCAGTAAGCTATTCCGCATCAGGCCAAAACGGTGTAAGCGCCTTCTCGAACGTTTCGCCGACAAAGCTCCGCGAGTCCGAACGTCAGCAGATCCTGAGTGCCCTTGAGAAGACGGGATGGCATCGTGGGAAGACCGCGGAACTTCTCGGCATTTCGCCGTCAACACTCTATCGCCGCCTGCGCGATTACAACCTCGAGGTCCGATGACCAAGGAGCGTCAATGTCAGTTTCAAGATCTTCATTATTGATCGCGATCGTCCTATTGGTGACGATACAGTTTTCGGCACAGACGAGGATGAGCGGAACGGCCGTCAGGGCCCTGGACGGGCGAACGCTGGCCGTCGAAAGCGGCGGACGAACGGTGACTGTCGAGATACAGTTCATCGAGGTCCCCGGCGCCGAACAGGCCCTCCATCAAACCGTCCGCGAACACCTTGCCAAACTTGCCGTCGGCCGGACGGTGGAAATGGTCCTCCGCGGATTCTCGAACGGCAGGTCGATCGGCCGGGTCTCGGTTGATGGGAAAGACATCGCGATCCAGATGCTTAGGGATGGGGCCGCATGGCATCTCGATCCCGAGAAAACGGGACAGGATGCCGCCGACGCCGGCGCCTACGCATATCATCAGAACCAGGCACGGCTTGAAGGCCGTGGCGTCTGGGGCGTTGCGGGATTGAGATCGCCGTCGGAGCTTCAGACAGAAAGGTCGAAGGAACTCAAGTCCACCGAAAACCAGCTCGCCGCTAAACCGGCAGCATTCGAAAAGCCGATGCCGGCGGTAGAAAAAGAGACACTCCGCCGGAGCGGGCCATGGTCGGACACGAATCCACACTTAAAAGACCCTGGAGCTTTGGTCCACGGCTACAACGCGGCGTCGAGGACCGGCTTTGTCGGCACGACGCTGATCGGCGTTAAGGAAAAAGAGGGTCAGGCTGCCGATCACAAAACGGCCGTTGATATCACATACCTCTATACGCAGGAAGAACAAGGCCGGCGAACGGGACGTTTTACGGTGAGCGTGATATCCCACTCGGATGAATGGCGATTCCTTAAACAGAACACCTTGGTCGTTCACGTCGACGATAAGAAATACGTTGTCGGCAAGCCCGGCCGGGAAACCGCTCGGGAGAATGGCAAACTGGTCGAACGCCTGACATATGAAGTTGACCGGTCAACGATCGAAAAGGTCGTTTTCGGAGGGGAGGTCTATATAAAGATCGGCGACTATGCCTTCTACCCAACGGCCGGCATCCAGCTGATCCTTTTCAACATGCTCCAGGTTGCGGAATAGAGGATTCGATCGTAGACCGACCCTGCAACGTGAACGCATTTAAGAACCAGTTATGACCAGGTTGCTGAAAATATGGGCCATTGCATTGGGCATGTTCCTGCTCGCAAATCCCCTTTTGGCACAAAGGTCGATGACGGGACGCGTTGTCGGCGTGCTGGACGGCAAGACGTTTGTCTTTGAGACGGCCGGCGGACGGCTGCACGGGTCGTTGCAGTACATCGATGTTCCGGAACCGGAACAACCGCTTAGCCGGCTGATAAGAGAACATTTGGAAAGGATGATCCTAAACAAAGAGGTCACTTTCTTTCCCAACGGATTCTCGCAGCGGGCCGTCGTCGGCAGCGTCCTTCTGGACGGCCGCGACGTCGGACAGCAGCTCATCCGCGACGGGGCCGCCTGGCAATTGCCGCCCGAGCGGTCGGGACAGACGGGGCAGGACGCTGCAATCTACCTGCTTCTTGAAGACCTTGCCCGTTCGGAGAAGAGAGGGATCTGGTCGATCGAGGGACTAACCCCTCCGTGGGAGTTCAGAAGCCGAAAGGACAGGTCGATGCCTGAATCTTTTTTCATAAAGGCTTCTAACTTCAATGACGCAGGCGAACGAAAGAACTACGACTATTCGAAGAAAAGTGCGGATATGTGGGTCGAGGTCGGCGGCGAAGCCCTCGCCCGCGACGGCCAGACAGGCCCCGTTTTCCGAGGTTACGACCCGGTACGAGAGATCCGAAACACGTCGACGCAGAGCTTTGCTCAGGTTTTGATGAGCGAGCGAGACATTCTCGAGGCCGAGGTGCGTATGTTCCATTTTCAAGGAACCATCACACCGCGGAGTGCAAGCTCTGTATTTGTCATCGGCATCCTGGCATCTTCGCCGGGACACCGGTTTGCCGCTATGAATGACCTTACGATCGTCGCGGACGGCATAACGGTCGAACTCGGGCCCGGCCAGAGGTTCTGGCGCGAGAGCAGGGATAACGTTCAGGAGTTGCTCCAGTATAAGGTCGGCCGGATCGACCTGAGCAGGCTCTTGCAGGCAAAGAAGGTATCGATAAGACTAGGCAATTACACGGGCGACGCCGGCTCTTCTTTCAAGGCCGCGGTGCGGGAGCTGCTGGCAGTGCCTTCGTCCTGAACAGCTCTTGAAACGAACAAGAATCGCTTTTCGGACAGCGGCATCAATTGACGTTCCGCGGCTACTCTGTTCCGGGTCAGCGCCTCTTCCAAATTATCACCGCCGAAGAAATACAGGTCCTTGCCTTTCGCCCACTTGAGCAGGCGAGGAAGTTTCTGCGTGAACTTGTCCAGCGCCCGGCAAGCCACCGCATCAAACCCCAAAGGGACCATTTCCTGAAACTGTTTGTTCTCAACGGATGCTCGATCCGACAAACCCAATTCCTCAACCGCTTCCGAAAGGAAGCGTGATTTTTTTGCGCTTGCTTCGATGAGAACGGCGGAGAGGTCGCTCCGAAAGATCAGGCACGGGATCGAAGGGAGCCCGGCACCAGGGCCGACGTCGGCAAAACGCGCATCCAACGGGAGCCGGCCGGCAAGTGCCAGGGATTCGAGGACATGTCGAACGGCAAACTCCTCAGCAGCGAGAGAGGCAACAAGGTGCAGGATCGGATTGTGCCTCCGCACCAACTCGAAATATTGAGCAAGCTCTTCGGCCTGTTGTTCCGTCAAGCTAATGCCGAAAGGGTCTTCATGTGCGCGAAGGGACGTGATGAAGGCGTTCCGCATTCAAGTTAAGTCTCAGATTATTGCGTATAGGCCACGATCGGGCGAACCGGAGGGCCGATCATGAAGTTGAGGATCCGGCATTCAATTTGACGATCCCCTGGTCTTGAGACGTGCGAGGGCATCGCGAAGCTGGCTGGCATCAGGGGCGTCCGGCTCAAGCTTCAGATATGTCTCCAGATGCTCGGCGGCACGCTTGTCGTCCCCTTTTTCGCCATAGACGAAGGCCAATGACTTGTGAGCATCCTTCATCTTCTTTCCGCCCAATTTGATCGCGGCTTCCAACTCGGGGATCGCCTCGTCGTACTTAGCAAGATACACAAGTGTTTGGCCGAGAAAATAGTGGGCAACGGCCGGATTCTGTCCGCCTTCGACGATCTTTCGCCAAAGCGTTTCGGCTTCGCTGAAACGTCGCATGTGATAGAGCGCGATGCCAAGATTGATCTGCGGGGCACGCGCATCAGGGGTTATTGCCAGGGCCGTGCGCAGGGATCTTTCGGCCTCTTCCAGCCGGCCCAATCGGATCAGCAAACTGCCGAGTTCGCCGTGCGCCAGGGCAAATTCAGGGTGCGTTGTCGTCGCGATCCTTAGCTGCTGGATCGCCGAGTTCAGGTCGTTCTTTTTTGCGAATTCGGCTGCTTTCTCGAAGGCTTCGACGGCTTCTTTCGGCGTACCGGCCAACGCGGCGTTCACGACGCCGGGTTTGGCCTCCTCTGAACGTTTTCCGTCCAGCCGAACGCTCAAATGAACATCCTGGCCGTTGATGATCCGGATCGATTGAGAGAACGGTTCGAAATGATCTTCTTTGTCGATCAGGACCGTGTATTCTCCGTTTGCAAGTCCCCGTATGACAAAGATGCCTTCGTCATTAGTCGACATGATGCGGTCACCTTTTGTATCGGTGACCAGTTTGACGCGCATTCGTTTTCTGAGGCGGTGTCCATCAGGTCCGAAGACCGTTCCGGTGATCACAGCACGGCCGCCGAGCCTTTCGTCTCTGGACTCGAGAAGCGAAGGGATTGTTTGAGCTTCGGCCGAAGCCGAGAATGCGACCAGCATCCCCAACACCAATACTAAAAAATATGATCTATGAGCCGAACAAAATGGCATGGTGTTTCCCTCCAATCGACCGATCGCCTCGTGCCAAAGACAGGATCGTCCCGGCGGAACAGTTCGTGTTTTCGGTCAAGATAGCACACTATTGCCTTCAATGGCAGATTTTTTGCCTCGATCGAAAGAAAAGTGAAGTAGTTGAGGAGGGATGTCGGCGGCCTCAGTAGGTGCCGACTGTCAGCGGTCGGCCGCATCTGATCGTTGGTTTGAAAAGGTTGGTGCGGACGAGAAGAATCGAACTTCCACTCCCTTGCGGGAACAGGCTTCTGAGACCTGCGCGTCTACCAGTTCCGCCACGTCCGCATCGTAAGGCGAACCTAGAGGATACTAATTCGACCTGGGAAATTCAAGAACTCCGGCTTCCATGGTTCCACCAGCTGGAATGTGGTCCACACTATTCGTTCTGCTATATTTAGAACGGTGCGATCGCTGCGAGCAAATTTGACAAAGATCCAAAAAAGGATCGCCGCCGCGGCAAAGCGTGCCGGACGGGACCCGGGCGGGATCAAGCTGGTCGCCGTGACCAAAACTCACCCGGCTTCAGTCATCAAGGCTGCGATCAAGGCCGGGATCACCACTTTTGGGGAGAACAAGGTACAGGAGGCAGAGGCTAAGATCAGCGAGGTCGGGCGGGACAAGGCCGAATGGCACCTGATCGGCCACCTGCAAAAGAACAAGGCGCGCAAGGCTGCCGTGCTCTTTGACGTGATCCACTCGCTCGATTCACCTGAGCTTGCCCACCGGCTGGAACGAATGTGCGAGGAGGAGGGCCGCGAAACGCTGTCGGTGCTCGTGCAAGTCGACCTGGCCGGCGAGAAAACAAAATCGGGGATAGTTGAGACGCAGCTTCCGCTGCTTGTCGAGGTTTTGAAACGATGCAGCCGACTTCGATTTGACGGCCTGATGGTGATGCCGCCGTTGTTCGAAGATCCGGAAGAAACTCGACCTTATTTTGTGCGGTTAAGAAACATCCGCGACCGGCTTCGCGACGAAGGCGCTTTTTCCGGCGGGGCCGGCCACCTTTCAATGGGGATGAGCCACGATCTGGACGTCGCGGTCGAAGAAGGCTCCACCATCGTCCGTGTCGGTACGGCGATATTCGGCGGTCGAAGCTGACCGGCCCTTTTCGGCCGGCCGCCTCGGTCTCGGCTCTTAAGTATGCTAACTGTTACGGTATATCCGATCGTTTGGATAATTCTTTGGTCGGCGTTCCTGGTCCTGCTGGCCCTTTTCATCCTTCGCCTCATTTTCAATTACTCAGATCCCAATCCGTTCGGCACCGTCGGGCGTTTCGGGTTTCGGATACGACGTGCGTCCGAACGATTCGTGTATCCGTCCGCCCGGCTGCTTGCGAATTTTGGGGTCGATATCCGGCTGGCACCACTGGTGTCGATGTTCGTCGCCCTCGTCCTGACATATTTCCTAAGCCAGATAATCGGAAATACCTTTTTCGTCATCGACGGCCTGACGGCCGGGGTGGCGACGGGAAATCCTAAGATGTTTATAGGGTTCGTGCTGTACGGTCTGCTCAGCGTCCTGGTCCTATTCATCTTTATTCGATTTATTTCGTCCTGGTTCGTGTTCGCTCGAAATACTTTTCTTGCCTTCGTCAAACGAGTCACTGATCCGATCATGCTGCCCGTACAGCGACTTATCCCACCGATAGGGATGTTCGATATCTCTGCAATGATCGTTCTGTTGGTCATCATGTTCCTTCAGTCGATCGTGCTTAATGTTTTCGTCGGGCGTTGATGCGGCCGCGAGGGGTTCAAAATGGTCCGGATAACTGAGACCGAAGAAGGGATCGTTTTCAGCGTAAGGGTCGTGCCGCGAGCATCGAGGTCAGAGATCGTCGGCGAGCAGGCGGAAGGGGCGGTGAAGGTGAGGATCGCTTCACCGCCGGTCGAAGGGGCTGCAAACGCGGAGTTGGTTAGGCTTTTCGCCAAGACCTTCGGCGTGGCAAAAAGCGATGTTGAGATCCTTTCGGGTCAGGCTTCTAAGGCCAAACGTATACGAATAGCCGGCGTAACGGCCGGACGATTTCGAAACGAGATCGGCCTTTAGGGCCGTCACCGCCGGCCTGTCGCCCGACCACTACCGCTGCAAGACCGGTAAGTGCGGCGGCGATCGAGAGTTCAAGGATGATAAGCAATACGAACGGCACCGGGCGTACCTCGATCGTCCTTTTAAGCAAGATCATATCTGCCGTGAACGCGAGCGCGGCGAGACAAAGAACACTCTTATCCCTTTTCATACACCTAACATTTGGCCTCAATGCCGTGAACTTTGCCTGTCCGGGATGTTAACTGCGTATAAATTTCTCGAATTTGTCCGCGGGAAAAACGGCATGATATATTTGCAGTTTCGACCGAACAGGCGGAAACACGACCTAAAGGAGTGTGCCCCTAACGCGTCAAAATCTCGAACAGGTCAAGGACGATTAATCGATGTCAGGACACTCCAAGTGGCACACAATTAAACATAAAAAAGGCGCTCTCGACGCAAAGCGCGGCAAGATCTTTACCAAGTTGATAAAAGAGATCACGGTCGCGGCCCGAACCGGCGGCAGCGGTGATGTCGACTCGAACGCACGGCTTCGAAAGGCTGTTACCGACGCCAAGGCGCAGAACATGCCTAACGACACCATTGACCGCGCGATCAAACGCGGTACCGGCGAACTCGAGGGCGTCAACTATGATGAGATAACCTACGAAGGCTACGGCCCAAATGGCGTCGCGGTCCTGATCGAAACGATGACGGACAACCGCAATAGGACCGTTGCGGAATTACGGCACATCTTCTCAAAAAATGGCGGTAACCTTGGCGAAGCGGGTTCCGTTGCATGGATGTTCGATAAGAAGGGCTATATCGTCGTGGATAAGGCCGCCAAAAGCGAAGACGAGCTTTTCGAGATCGCCGTAGGTTCCGGTGCCGAGGATATGCAGGACGAGGGTGAGGTCTTTGAGATATTCACGGCGCCGGAGAACTTCGAAGCAGTCAACGAAGCCGTCAGATCTGCCGGGATCGAACCTCAGGCCGCGGAAGTATCGATGGTCCCGCAAAACTACATTAAGCTCGAAGGCAGTGACGCAAGGACCATGATGAAACTCTACGACGCCCTCGACGATAACGACGACGTCCAAAAGGTCTATGCGAATTTTGATATAGACGAGAGCGAGATGGAGTAACTAATTAGCGATCACTTGTCCGAAGGTAATGCGATGCCCGTCGGGGGTGACGATACCGAACTCGCGAATGCCCCATGGTTTGTCGGAGGGCGGTTGTTGGGTGAATCGGGCGCCCCGGGAACTAAACTCATCAAACACATCGTCGACATTCTCGACCAGTACGTGGGCAAAGTACGAATGGTCGCCGGTCTCGCGAGCCCAAAGGGCGTCGGTACACTCGCCCAGCATCACCTTGAATTCGCCGAACGAAAGGAACTCCCATCCGGGCACGGTGAAATCCAGATCGAAACCCAGTTTTTCCTTGAAATAGGACGCGCTTACTGCAAGTTCCTTAACCGCAAGCACGTGACGGGTATGGACGACGTGTCGAACTGTCATAAATATTCACGGACCTTTATTTTCTTTACACCGCGGACTTAGACCGCTCAATCGCCCGCTGCTTGCCGGAACCTCGCCTCGACCTCCACAACGAATTTGTGGGTCTCGGGATCGCCCGCGGCGGATGACGCTTTGCGTGCCTGTTCGAACCACTTACGGGCGAGCCCCAGGTCGTTTTTGTCGAGTGCGAATATCGTTAGCCACGCAGCGGACTCGGCGACACCCTCACCCAAACCGCCGGGACCGATCTTTGCATATCTGTCGTGCGCTTCTTCCCAGAGCTTCGCCGATTCATCGCGTTTTCCCAGCCTATTCTTTACGACTGCCGGATAGCGAACCGTATTCGCATAATCCAGGGTTTCATCGGTCGCATGCTGACGATATAGCGCCAGCGCTTCGTCGTACATTCGCTCTGCATCCTCGAGCTGCCCGGCGTACTCCAGATTGATCCCGATGTGGCGCTTTACCCAGGCCTCGTCCAACGGAAGTCCGAGTTCACTATAAAGTGAGGCCGCACGTTCGTAAGCTTCGTTCGAGCCGGTCCTCATAAATGGCAGTCTTTTCAGCAAGCTGCCAAGTGCCTTCGACGATGCGGCCAAAGCCGCTTTGCTGTCCGACGCCTCGGCATTGGCGACGTCGGTCCGTGCCGTTTCAATTTCTTTGTCCAAACCGGCAAGATGTTGGAGCATTTCGCCGATCTTCCGCTTCGTATCGGGATTGGGAACATTCTGTTCTTCCCACCATTCGTTATAACCGGGATCGACCACGGCCCCGGCCTCTATCAGAGCCTTTGCTATTGCGGGGTGTCCTGGCGAGTGCTCGTTTACCGCCGACCACATCACCTGCCCGAATAGCGTGCCGCCGTACATGTTCTCGACCTCAAGCGGTATTTTCCGGTCCAGGAGCATCCTCACGGTATCGACATGGCCGACGCTGACTGCATAGTGCGGGCCGGAGAGCCCGGTCTTCATCCCGGCGTAAGGATCGACCCCGTTGTCGAGCAGGTATTCGGCGGTCTCCGTCCGGCCGAGCATGCAGGCACAGGACAAAGCCTCGGCGAGGAGTTCTGGCACCAGGCCGAACCGGCCCTCCTTGTGCCATTCAACGATCTGGCGATCGAAACCGTCAGGGCCGCCGAGCGCGTTCTGAAGGGCCGTGAAATTACCCTCGGTCAGATCCTTCACCGCTGTTTGCCAAAGTTCACTCACTGTTTACAGACCGCTGAAAGCAGATGTTGTAACCGTCGGGATCTTCCAGGTAAAGCTGCCTCATCCCGTACGGGGCGTCTTTCGGAGGATCGAGTTTTGTGCCTTTAGAGATAAGGAACTCGTAGGCTGCGTCGGGATCGGGACAGTCAAAATAGAGGCAGGTGTCTTTGTGCCATCGGACGCGTTCGGGCGGGCATTCGGGCGGCACGCGCCCGGGTTCGTACTGGTCGTTGAGCATCAGGTTGATGCCGTCGCGAGCGATCCAGACCCAGCTCGCATCATCGCCGCCGCCCGAATCCATTTGAACCTCAAAACCAAGCAGGTCGCGATAGAATGCAAGCGATCGCCGCATACTGAAAACCTGGATCAGCGGCTTCATGCCGTCGATGCTTATCGTCATAGGCCGGTCCTCCCTTTTGGTCGAATACGCCGGACCTGTATGTAAGGTTCCAGATCATCGAGCTGCCGCCAGCGAAAAGAGCATATCGACGTAGAACTTCTCGGTGTCGGCCAGGCCCGCGACCTTTGAACCGGTCTTTGGCTCAATGACCATATATTCGTTGGGCGCGTGGGCGCCCGAACCGTGGCCCAGCCCGCCGGCTACCAGCGGCAGTTTAAGCGTGTCGGTAAAAACGTAGTACGGCGCGCTTCCGGCAAGCCGCGGTGCCACGCTCGGCGTGAATCCGTACTTGCGATAAGTTCCGATCATCGAACGAACAAGCGGAGCCTCGACCGACGTTTGGGCCGGCGGATAGCCGCTGATCTTTCGAATTATGATGTCCGAGAATCCATGCTTGTCCAGATGTGCGCGGATGAGCCGGAGGGCCTCGTCAGGTGTCTGGTTTGGGACCAGCCGGGAATCGATCTTTGCCGTCGCGATATGCGGAAGGATCGTCTTGACGCCCGGGCCGGTATAGCCGCTCCACATCCCGTTTATGTTCAGCGTCGTATCGAAAAGATAGCGCATTATCGTGTCGCGTCCGGTCAGGCCGTCCACCCAGCGGTCGACGCCCAGGCCCTGCCGCATCATTGCCTCGCGGGTCGCCCACGACGACATCATTCCGTTAACAAGCCACTCCTCTTCCTGCGACGGTTTTCGGATCGGGGCATAGTAGCCGTCCACCATGATCGTGTTTCCGTCGGGCGAGGTCAGCGAAGCAAGAGCCTGTGTCAGCCGCCATGAGGGCGAATCCGTGATCGCCTTGAGCGAGCCGTGAACCTCAGCGGTCTTGGGGCCGCCGCGTTCGTTTCCCCGGGCCTCGAGTTCGAAATAGACGATGCCTTTTACGCCCAGCGTCATCCCAACGGAGCCATCGCCGCCCTGGCCGTTCATCGGGAAAAGGACGCCGCTCGCCGTCTTCAGACGGTCTTTATATTTTTCGATAAGCTCCGGGTAGTGCGGCGAACCGAGCTCCTCTTCGCCTTCGGCCAACACCATCAGGTTTACAGGCATCCCCTCGCCGCTTTTTATGATCGCCTCAATGGCATTTAGGAATGCCCGCTCGGGGCCCTTCTGATTTGTGGCCCCGCGGGCCATCAAAACCTTGCCTAGAGGATGATCGACGATGGCACCGTCGAAGGCAGGCACATTCCAGCCGGTGGGCTCAATGGGCTGGACATCGTACATCATGTAGACGGCGAGCGTTTTGGCGGCACCCGCATCGTAGTATCCCCAAACTCCCGGATGGCCGGTCGTCGGAACGACCTCGGCTTCCTTGAAACCCATAGCTTTCAGGTCGTCTCGGAGCATCGCCGCCATCTGCTGAACCCCGTCGTTCTGGGCGCTGATCGATCGCTGTCGGACCCATCTTTGAAGATTCGCCGTATGAGCTGCGATGTTCGCATCGATATAAGAATAGGCACGGCGATGTTCCCCGCGGTACGCCGGCACCGATGATGGGTCGAACTTTTCATTCGTGGTCGCCGGAAACGAAGGCCGCTTCGACGGTGCCTCCGATTGTGCGTCAGCTAAACGGATCGACCCGTTCAAAAAAAGTGCCAGGAGCAGCAAGCAAACGGCCGGCGGGCCGACGAAACGTCGAGTCAGGGTCATACCAGGTATCATGCCTCCAAAATTGATGGTCAAAATTATCATAGCCTCAATGGCCGCGCTCGAAAAGCAGTCTTTCAAATTGTCGGAACTGGCGGTATCTAGTGAGTGATCCGCTTCAGGTTCGATCCGTCAGCATCGACAACGAAGATCGCGCTTGGGCCATCGCCGTCGGCCGCAAAGGCGATACGCTTCCCGTCAGGCGACCAAACCCCCGACCGCTCGATCGCCTTGGAAAAGGTGAGCCGCCGTAGACCAGAGCCGTCTACGTTCATCACGTAAAGCTCGGGATTCCCGCCGCGGTCTGAAACGAACGCGATCTGTTTATTATCGGGTGACCAAAAGCCGGCCATGTCGTTGAAACGGCTTCGGTGGAGCCGCCTAACACCGGTGCCGTCGGCCCTCATCGTATAAAGTTGGTCCTCGCCTGTCCGGTCTGAAAAGAAGATCAATCGTTTACCGTCACGGGACCAGTTGGGCACCTGGTCGTTTGCCTTGCCGTTTGTGATAACGCCAAAGTTGCCGCCGTCCGCGTCCATCACTGCGATAAGCCATTTCGTGCCGTCATCAAAATCATTGCTCTTTCGCCACATCAGGGCGATGCGCTTCTCGTCCGGCGAATAGACAGGCACGCCCGCAAAACCGGTCAGGTTCGTTAGCTGTACCACGTTCGATCCGTCGGCGTCCATCACATAAATATTCGTATCGATTCCGTTCGCCCTCGGCGATTGGAACAGGATCTTTGTGCCATCCCGAGAGAAAACGGGATGAGCATCGCGGCCCTTCTCATTGGTAAGCCTGACGGGGTCGGTGCCGTCGGCGTTCATGAGATAGATCTCCGGGTCGCCGTCGCGGTCCGACGTGAATACGATCTTATTCCCGTCGCGTGACCATTGCGGGAACATGTTGTTCGACGGCCTGACTTGCTGCCCAACGCCCGGATCGGCGCCGAGAAGTTCGATGGAAACGAAAACGAACGCAGCAATAAATTTCTTAAACATCGGGTATCAATTAATTTTGTGGGCAAAACTGACCCGACCGGCAAGCTCGCGGCCGATCATCTGACGGTTACCGATAGGGTGAAGCGGGCCGGATCGCTGCAGTTGTTTCGGAGATAGAGGTAACTGTCGCCCTGCCGGGTCGTATAACCCGTGCTTGTCCCGCCGCCGTTGAAAGTTACGCAGCCGCCGGCTGAACTTACGCTGGCCGAAAGATATTGTCCCGCAAGCGTCCGCAGCACGAAGCCGCGTTGACGGCCGATCGTACCAGACGTTGTCGTGCCGACGCTCCCGCGTCTGAAAGTGAGGCGGGTGGTGCCCGGGTCATTGAACCGCGGCGGCGGTTTCGGTGTCGCGGGCGGCTTGTTTTTTTCCTCTTCAAGACGTCTGCGTTCATCCGCCAACCGCTTACGTTCACGCTCAAGCTCTTCCTGCTGCGACCTGATATTCGAGATCTCGTTCGCGTTGTTGTCGACGGTTCTTGTGGGAACCGGGGTCGGCGAGAACGTCGCGGGCGGCGTCGGCGTTGGGCTGGAGATGTTCGAAGCGTTATTGTTTCCCGGGCCGATCACTATGTCGCGCGGCCAAAAGACCCATGCCAGGATGCCCACGACCGCGATAAATCCGAAGAAAAGAACGAGGAGCCCGGCAAGCACCTTCAGCCACAACGCGCCGCCCGATGGTTCCGGCGATTGGCTTCGATCCGTCGACCGGACGACCGTTTCCGGGTCCCTGTCTTCCAGAAGTGCGATCAACGGCGTGCCGTCCGACAGGCAAAAGCTCAAGTCGTCGGTATAGACGTGATTACATTGGGGGCAGCGTTTCATTCCAAAGTTACCGGTTAAAGTCAGGTTCGCCCGAAGCGTACCCGGGCGCGCTCGCGGGCCCGCGCCGCCTCGACGATCCGATCCCGAGCCGGAGCCGAAGTGACCATCGAATTGAGCATCTCCTGAGCAGCGGCCGCGACACGCTCGACCGCGAGATAGAAAGCCTCTTCATTGGCCTTCGACGGCTTGTTCATTCCGGACAACTTTCGTACGAATTGAAGCGAAGATGCGTTCACCTCGTCTGTTGTGGCCGGCGGGTCGAAATTGAAGAGCGTTTTGATGTTTCTGCACATAATACTTGTCTTCACGTCTTTGCGGCACTGCTGCCGGCAACACGAAGCCCCTCGTTGGAAAGCCGCCGGTTCGGATATCTCTTGAGTGCATTCCGGAAGGCGTTTGCCGCCTCATCCTTGCGGCCCGCTTCAAGAAGCAACTCGCCGGCCAGTTCCCATGCGGGCTTCGGCACCGCGGGCGGGCCGTATTCGAAAACCAGCTTGTCTTCGGCCTCGGCTGCCTCGATCGCCTTCTTTATGCCGCCCTCGCGGTCACCTTCAGCGAAAATGATCGCGGCGTTCAGGATCTGTTCCATCACGCCCATCGCGTTAAGTTCGGTTTGCGAGACCGTGGAGTATCTTGAGACAACGCCGGAGCTGTCCGTCCGTGCGGTTTTACCGACACTGCGTTCCCGAAGGGCGGCGAGGCTTTTGCGGGCGGAAGCGAGGTCCCTTCGGCGCACGTACTCCAGCCCTATCGCCAGGTCGTGTCCGGCATAGACGCCGAACATAGTGATGCCAGTCCCATCCACCGGTTCGACCAGAGAAGCCGGGCCCTTGCCGCGAGTCTCGACAAGCAGCGTCGCACGGCACATCGCAAGATGCGTCCGGGCGTTGGGCGACGGGTTCTTTTTCATGTCTTCTTCCAGGATCGCAAGCAGCTTATAGGCCTCGTCGTCACGGCCCAGTTGGGGATAGGCGTGCACCAGCCAATGGAGCGGATGGTAGCCGCCGGAGCCGGCATCCCGTGCCGTTTTCATCGAATCGATGTTTGCTTTGATCGAATCCTCCCACATGCCGAGTGCAAAAAAGATATGCGACGGCATGTGCTGGGCGTGAGACGCGCTTCGCGCGACCGTACCGTAGATGCGCGCAGCACGCAGACCCAACGGGGCGTGCGTCGGATCGTCGTAGGCGTGGATCAAATAATGAAGCGCGCCGGGGTGTCTCGGGTTCTTTTCATAGATCGTCTCGGCGATCGCTGCCGCACGCATGTAATTATCAGTATTGCGGACCGTTCCGGTCAGGCCGAGTATCGACAACGAGTAGAATGCACGAGCTTCTACATCGTCCGGAAAACGCTTCGTCAGCGCGGCCAATGCATCCGAATATTTCCGCGCCACGTCTTGCTGCGTGCCTTCGACAAAAAGCTGTTCGACCGCGTCGAAATAAAGCTTTTCTCGTTCGGTCGGCGCCTTGGCACGCCTCTCCGCCGGAGTCGCGGCCAGCCGTGCGAGGGCATCGAGGCCAGCCTGGCGATCTTGCTCGCCCCAGATCCGATGGTCGTGTGTCATCGCTTCGCCCCAGTATGCCATCGCGAAATCCGGTGCGAGCCTTGATGCCTCTTGAAACGATCGCCGTGCACGCCCGTATTCGAAACTGTGAAGAAGCAGAACCCCTTCGATGAAGTGCTTCTGCGCCTCCGTGGGACCCGACGTTGGGAAATTTACCTCGCCAAGGTCGATCTTCCCTGAGGCCGATTCGCTTCCGTGAGCGGCATGGCCCTGGGCCGACAAACTAGCGGCAGCGGCGAGGACTATCGCAAACACCGATATCAGTTTAGTCATAGCTTTCTCCCTAAACGCCGGCTGGCCGAACAGGATATGTTGAGTGTCCAAGATTGTAGCGCAGTTTTGCGGCGGCAGGTCGAGCGTCGGCTTTTTCCGATCTCCGGTCAGACGATCTTCGCGGCCCAGTCGGCGGTTACGCGGGACATTTCATCGAAAACGTCCTCGGCCGACGTTCTTGTTCGCTTGAGGATCTTGTAACTGTGGTTTGCGGTGTCTATCGTGTGAAGCCTCGCCCGTCGTCCGAGCTGTTTGATCGCCGGTTCGAGAAGGTCGAGCGTCGCAAGTTCGTCGCGTGTTCCCGAAAGGAACAGCATCGGTATCTTTATCTCTGAGAGATGCTCGGCGCGTTTCGTGTCCGTCCGGCCGGGTAAGTGCAAAGGGAACGAGAAAAGTACCAGCCCCTTAACGTTCTCGAGCGGCTCCTCGCTCTGGGCGGTGGTCGTCATCCGGCCGCCGAACGAGTGCCCGCCGGCAAGAAGCGGAAGATCGGGTACGGCCTTTTTTGCGGCCTTCACGGCGTTTCGAATAGTCTCAACACAGATCGCCGTCGAATTCCTCGCCGTGCCTTGTTCGGAATAGGGAAAGTTATAGCGAAAGGTCGCGATCCCGTTCTTTGCCAAGGCTTCTGCGATCGCTGCGATCGTGGGGTGCCGCATGTTCGTCGATGCACCGTGACCCAGGACAAGCAAATGACTCGCCGCTTCCGGCCGCATCAGCAATGCCGACACCTTGCCCTTTTCTGTCGATGCATCGAATTTGAGCTCGACCGTTCTCATAACTTTGACCGGGCTTATCGCCGATCCACAAAGACGATCGGCCGATCGCGTGATCTTCTGCAAGCGTATCCGAGCCACCCATCCATGCAAAATCGACATCACATAGTCGTTCTATTTCCGGTGAGAGGTAAATCTGAAATGAAAAATTTGGCGATCGTGAACATTTGCTCAGTGGTTCTTGTATTGTCGACGGCGGCGTTTGCGCAAGGGTTCTCGGAAATCCCGAACCCCGCGATAGATATGCCCGGTTATCTCAAGCTCGCCGGCGAAGCCGCGAAACACCGAGAGACGCGACGTGTCACCGAGGATGAGTTTATCCGAATGAGCCGCGCACCCGGGACCGTTATCCTCGACGCACGCAGCACCGAAAAATTCAATGAAATGCATATCAAGGGAGCTGTGAACCTGAGCTTTCCCGATATCACCATCGAGAGCCTTGGCCGCCTGTTCCCTGACAAGAACACGCGGATCCTTATCTACTGCAACAATAATTTCGAGAATGCCGAGGATCCCTTCCCGAAGAAGATGGCACCGGCATCGTTGAATATCTCGACCTATATCTCGCTTTACACCTACGGCTACCGAAACGTTTACGAACTCGGACCGCTTGTGGATATCGGCAAGACGAAACTAGAAATGGTTTCCACGAAGTAGGCAGGACCGGTTCGATATTCCGATCCCCGGTCATTGCCACGCTGCCGAATTCTCACGCAGCAAGGTCTCACCGGCCGTCCGGGATCGAATTCGGCCGCCGAGCATCGATCTCATCGGAGTCGTTTCGCGAGCCAGTCGGCAACGATCTTTAGCACATCCTCACGGATCACCACCGGTGGAGGGAGTTTCGAATAATTGCCCGCAAACCCATCCGCATCCTCGACAAAAAGATGGTTCAGTCCGGGTAACACCTTCGCCGTCACGTCCTTGTTGCCGCCTTCCTTAAATGCCTTTTCCTGCAAAGGGACCTGTTCAGCCACCGCCTGCTTGTCATTCTGACCGGTAAGGATCAGAACTGGCGTTTTGACCTTACGCATGGTTGCTGCCGGATCGTATTCGATGAAATATTTCATCCACGGATCAGCGTCCATCATGCCTTGGATACGTTCCGGTATCTTGGCGGTCAACTCTGCACGTTTTTCGGGCGTAAGAGAAGCGTCGTGATCGTAAAGGTTCTTGATCTGAAATGCGAGTGCGCTTCGAGCGGGATCGGCAACGCCCGCAAGAAGAACGATCGCCTTCAGGTCCGGTTCCTTGACGGCGACCATCGGCGTTATCAACGCCCCTTCGCTGTGGCCGAGTACGCCTAGACGTTTCGCGTCGATCTCAGGGCGCGCGCGCAAATAGGCCAGCCCTGCGCGAATGTCTTCGGCAAAGTCAGCACTTGTCGAACCCTTGAACGTTCCGCCAGACTCGCCGGTGCCGCGGTCATCCATTCGCAGCACGGCGATGCCGCGACGCGAAAGAGCATCTGCGATCTGCCGAAACGGCTTGTATCCTTTTAGCCCCAATTCGCCGTCCCGGTTCTGCCGTCCCGAACCCGTTACCGTCACTATGGCAGCCACACGCTTTGACTTGCTGACGGCTTTGGGCAGCGTCAGAGTCCCTGCGAGCGTGTGTCCCATCGGCGTCGTTACGGATACATCTTCCGACGTATAAGGGGCGTCCGCCGGGGCAGAATAGTCGGGTTTTGGGGTCGGGGAAGGTGCCGACTTCGGTTTCGGCTCATCAGTTTTCTCGCTCCGTGTGAAGACCAGCGGTATAACCTGACCGCCCTGATTGAATTTTCCGGCGATCTCCATGCGATCCTTGTTCAGGCTTCCTTCGTAGACTATGCTTGCGCTCTTTATCTCAAACCGAACGTCGTCGCCCGTGACCGTGAACGAGTCGATCGGGATGGTCGCACCCTGGTCGACGCTCTCAAATTTTCCCGCATACGCCCCCGTGTCCGACTTTGTAACGGTCACAACGATTCGGAGTTTCGCCGCACCCGCGTCGAGCACTCCGTTCCATTGACCTTCCGGCCCTTTCGCCTCGCCTTGGCCGGCGATCTGAAACGCCAGGCCGAGAAGACATATTAATACCGACAATTTATTTTTCATGATCTGTTTTAGATCCTTACGAAAGACCGGCGAAGTTGGTTCAAGAATAAGTCCTTACTGTTTAGGTTGAAAGTTCTTCTTCAAACCCTGCCAGACCTCGGAATACTCGTGCTGAAGTTGCGCGGTTTCCATCGCAAATTTTGTCGGGCGGATGATGTAGCGCGATTCGAACATGAACGCGAGAGTGCCCGAGAGCTTCTGCGGTTTGAGATCGGCGTTCGATGCCTTTTCGAATGCGTCGAGGTCCGGTCCGTGGGCCGACATCTGGTTGTGGAGCGAGCCACCGCCGGGGACGAATCCTTCTTCTTTGGCGTCGTACTGGCCGTAGATCAGGCCCATGTATTCGCTCATCGTGTTGCGGTGATACCACGGCGGGCGGAAGGTGTCTTCACCTACGAGCCAGCGGTCCGGGAATATGACGAAATCGCAGTTTGCCACGCCGGCCTCGCCGCTCGGCGATGTCAGCACCGTAAAGATCGAGGGATCCGGATGATCGAACGAGATCGAGCCGATCGTGTTGAACCGTCGGAGGTCGTACTTGAAGGGGGCGTAGTTCCCGTGCCAGGCGACGACATCCAACGGCGAATGATCGATCTCACACGACCAAAGATTCCCGCCGAACTTCGCCACCTGCTCGAATTTACCGTCGAGGTCCTCGTACCACGCGACGGGCGTTTCAAAATCGCGCGGGTTAGCTAATCCGTTAGCCCCGATCGGGCCGAGGTCGGGCAGCCGAAACTGAGAGCCGTAGTTTTCGCAGATATACCCGCGGGCAGAGACGTGACCGTCAGGGAGCGTGCTCTTCGGGTTGGGTTCTGAGGCACGCTCGTTCACACTCGCGTCTCCGCCCGAGACCTTGACCCTGAACTTCAACCCCCTCGGAATACAGCACACCTCGCCGGGTGAGACCCTGATCACGCCAAGTTCACTGTAGATCGTAAGCCCGCCCAACTCCGGCACGATCAGCATCTCGCCGTCGGCGTTATAGAAATAGCGGTCCGTCATATCGGCGTTGCACGCGTAGATATGGATGCTGATGCCCGCTTGCGAGAACACGTCGCCGTTTCCGGCGATCGTCGTGATACCGTCGATGAAATCCGTCGGCTCCGAGGGCAGCGGCAGCGGATCCCAGCGAAGCTGGTTCGGCGTCGTTATGACCTCGTCAAAGGGCGTTGACCGCCACATCTTACTGTCGATCTGCTCGAACGGCTTGTGCATCACGCTCGGGCGAATGCGGTATGTCCACGTACGTTTGTTATGAACGCGCGGAACCGTAAACGCCGTACCCGAAAACTGCTCGGCATACAACCCCAACGGAGCCTTCTGCGGCGAATTTCGGCCCACCGGCAACGCCCCTTCGACCGCTTCAGTTGCGAATTCATTGCCGAACCCAGTGTTATATTTCAGATCCATTTCGAAGAAGTTTGCCACGAACTACACGAATTGCACGAAAAGAGCCCGAATAAAATTCGTGTCATTCGTCTATTTCGTGGTTAGGTGTCTAATCGCATTTTGCAACTGTCGATGCCCGGGCCGTGGCCATCGGGCGTGTGTTCGACGGTTCGGAAGCCAAGTTTCAAGTAGAATCCCTCGGTATGCTGCGAGGTGTTCAGAACGATCGGGACGCCCGGCCATTTCTCGCGGCTTCGATCCATCCGGAAAAGCGTCATTTCTTTCCCTAGCCCCGTTCCGATCAGATCATTGCGGACCATTCCCCAGCAAAGCGAAACGGTGTTGTCTTCGTTCAAGGCGATCCCGCCGGCACCGACAACCTCGCCGTCAACTTCGACAACGTGATAATCTTCGGCCCGGGTATCGCGCAAAAAATCGCGTAGGCCTTGCTCCTCTTCGGGCCCGAAATACTTAGGAATGTTCGAGCGAAACACGGCGATCACCGCGTCCAGGTCAGCGTCGGCAAAGGGTCGAATCCCTGACATTCGTGCAATTCGCGGCTATTGATCCTTACAAATTTCCCCGCCGCCGCTGCTCTTCCTCGATCGAGACAAACAACGCTTTGAAGTTGCCCTTGCCGAATCCCTTGCAGCCTTTGCGTTGCAGGATCTCATAAAAGACGGTCGGGCGATCTTCGACCGGCTTGGTGAAGATCTGCAGCAGGTAGCCTTCGTCGTCGCGGTCTACCAGGATGCCCAGGCGTTTGAGGTCTTCGATGCTTTCATCTATCGCGCCGACGCGGTCGATCACTTCTTCGTAATAAGTATCGGGAACACGCAGAAACTCGACGCCGTTGTCCTGCAGCTTCGCGACCGTATAACGAATGTCCTTACACAATAACGCCACGTGCTGAGCACCAGCCGAACGATAGAAATCGATGTATTCCTGGATCTGTGATTTTCCGCCTTTGCCTTCGGCCGGTTCGTTGATCGGGAATTTGATGTTGTGCCCGCCGTCGCTCATCACGATCGACATCAGCGCGGAATACTCGGTCGAAATGTCCTTGTCGTCGAACGTGATGTAGCGTTCAAAGCCCATCACATCGCGATAAAAATCGCACCAGTAGTTCATCTTTCCCAACTCGACATTGCCGACGATGTGATCGACCAGCTGGATGCCGACCTCTTCGCCCGCGACTTCCTGGGCCGTGAAACCGGGCAGGAACGGGCCCCAATAGGCATACTTCTCTTCCGTTTGCGGAGCCGTGCCCGCACCGCCCGACGAGCTCTTGCTCGGACTGCCGACCTTTGCATAGGAAAGGAACGAGTGGATCGTGTCGCCGTACGTCGCGATCGACGCGTGCCGGACCATACCGTTGTCGTCACCGTGATCGTGCGGCTCCTCGACGGGCCGTGCTCCACGCTTTACAGCTTCGTGGAATGCGTGGTCCGCATCCTCCACCTGAAAGGCGATGTCGTGCACGCCATCGCCGTGCTGCTTTATGTGCTCGGAGCCCGGATGCTCAGGCGAAAGCGGTGTGGTCAGAATAAAATTGACCCGATTCTGCCGAAGCAGATAACTCGTCACCTTGCGATTCCCGGTCTCCAGGCCCATATACGCCGCGCGCGAAAACCCGAACGCCTTGCGATAGTAAAACTCCGCCTGCTTAGCATTGCCGACGTAAAACTCGACGTGGTGGATCTTCTTGAGGCCAAGCGGATTCTGTTCCGCCCTGTTAAATTCTTTGTTCCTTTCTGTGATCATGACCTAACCTATAATCTAATTATCTAATTTCTTGCCAGATAATGTGTCCTTTCTTATCGATGTATGCGTTCCGATAATTCGTCAACAATACGCTTGCTATTCCGTTCTTAAAGCTGAACGCAGAGTTGAACTTCGGAGGGATTACGTAGCGACCAGTTGTATCTATATAGCCACAGACGCCTTTTTCACAGGCCGGAGCTACACCTTCGGAAAACCCCCATGTTCCGGTATCGAATTTCTCAGGAATCACCAGGTTGCCGACGGTGTCTATGAAACCGTCCTTATCTCCTGTTGATACTCGAGCGCGTCCATCGGAAAATTCATAAGCCGATTTGTATCTTGCCGGAACAACGGGCTTCCCGACTTTGTCAATATATCCAAACTTCTCCGCCACCTTTACAACAGCAAGTCCTTCTGAGAAATCGAAGCACTCATCATACTGCGGTTGAATTTTCGTTTCGCCAGTTCTATCTATATAATCGCCCTTCAGTTTTCCTTCCACCCGAAGATATACACAGGCAAGCCCTTCCGAAAAATCTTTCGGCAGGCCCTGACGTTTGGGAATAACTACTTTACCGTCACGATCAACGTACCAAAACTCAAAGTTCGAGTGAATAGCGGCGAGCCCTTCTCTAAAACTCCGACCGGCCTGATAGGGACCTAACTTAATGATCTGCTGTCCGGATGTATCTATGAAACTCTGAAGATCACCGATTTTTATAAGTGCCCGACCATTGGAAAAGTCATATGCTACATCGAACTGCGGTTTGATGATTATTCTTCCTCTCTGGTCGATGTAACCCGCCTTGCTGAAAGGATGTTTCGAGAGAGCACTCATATCCGTAAACTCGGCCAGACCTTCAGAAAACTCGCCGAGCATGTAACGATTGCTGTCGAAAGTTAGCGCGACAACGATCTTCCTGGTTTTATCCATGAACCCGGCCTTGCCGCGGGAGCTAACTAGGTAGAGCGATAATCCCTCCGTCGGTTGCGCAACAATGCCAACACTGACGGCAAACATTAGGATCAAAGAATTGCGAAGGAGCTTAATCACTAGAACGACTCAATGTATTTTCGTGTGACTTCCTTCAGTTCCGCGTAGGACGGAATTACATATAGCACGGGCTGCATATCGCTGTAAGTGTATTCGTGATTGATGACCTGTTCCAGATCGAACGGCCGGCGCTCGACTTTGTCTGAAAATGCGTGTTCTAGTTCGCCGAAGCTGGACAGCAACCCGGCTCCGTAGGCCTTGATGTCGCCTTCGTGCTCGACCAGGCCGAATTCGACAGTGAACCAATAGAGCCGGCCGAGTTCCTCTAGCTGTTTATCGTTTGCGATGCGGGCGCCGAGGCCGACGAACTGCGAATAATCTGCAAATGCCGGATTTGTGAACATCGGGATATGCCCGATAGATTCGTGAACGATGTCGGGCTCCGGCGTGTATGCCGGCTGCGAATGATGGCGGATGTATTGTGTGCACAGCATTACGCGGTACGACAGCCACGACAGGAATCCGCGAGTCTCGACCAGGCCCTCGATAGGGGCCAGCCGGAATCCCGTCAATTCCCTCAGCCTCCGGTTCATTTCAGAAAGCTGCGGGATGGTGTCCGTTCGAATGCCGAGTTCCTTTTTCGCCCGTAGGTAGAATGGCGAAGCGTAGCGTTGATGAAGCTCCTCCAACTCTTCGGCGACGTAGCGCCAAACGCGTTGTTCCCGCGGGGAATAATCAACGTCCGTTATCACACCGGTCTCCCGGAATTTTCTCGCCAGTCCCGCAATGTGGTCGCGGCGCTCGCGGTATTCCTCGTCGTTTGCCCCGGGGTGATCAAGTTTCAGTTCGTTGATATTCTCGAACTGCATGTCCTTAAATTCCGGCAGGTCGGCGTCTTCGACCTGGAAATTCTCGATAGCAAATTCGATCTCGGCGACATTCGATCCGGCAGTTTCGGTGTGCATTATGGCGGCTCCTTTCATATGTCCGATGCGCTAGGCAGGTAGCTGGTTATCCGGGAATAAACAATTGTAATGGATGCAAACGATCTTCTGAATGGGATTTGTTAGTTATTGACGCGGTTCCGCTTTACAATTTAAGTTTCTTTGATTCAAATGCTTAATGGCATTGGATAGCGTTCATTTCATCCGGATCGATTTCATGTGCCGCGACGTGTCTCCGACGCGGCAAATTACCGCAGAATGATTGACGAGATAGACAGGAATATCTTGAGGGAAGTGCAGGTAGATGCACGGATAAGCTATGCCGAACTCGGACGCCGGGTAGGTCTGACGACACCGGCGGTGATCGAGCGGGTGCGAAAGCTTGAGGACGCCGGCATCATCACGGGCTATCGAGCGGAGATCGATACTTCGAAGGTTGGCCTGCCCATCACGGCGTTCGTCCGGATGAGTATCACTGGAGTCGATTACAGCCACATTATCGAAGTGGCTCAGCAGTCGAACGAGGTGCTCGAATGCCACCGAGGGACCGGCGGGGATTCATTCATAATGAAGGTCGCCGTCGCTTCGGTCGAGCACCTTCAGGAAGTGATCGACCGGCTCACTCCCTACGGCATCACGACAACGACGATAGTCCTGTCATCGCCGGTGAAGCGAAGGATCCTCAATTTTTGAACGGTACCGAAGGCGAAATTGGTGGAATTAGCGTGTTTTCCACAATATATAGTATCGGACTAGAATCTTGCGATCGACCGATCTGCGGGCAATGACGGCCGTCCGGATCCCTGTTCTATTTGCGTTTCCAAGGATCAATTCATGACGGACGAAACCACACTAAGTTCCTACGGGGAGAAAGAGATAGGGATCTTTTTCGATCCGTGGAAACCTGAGGCCGATCCAAAGAGGTCTGTAATGGATCTTTATCGCCGGGCTGTGTGGTACAAGGCGAACCCTCGTTCCGAGGAATATATGCGGACATTGTTTCGCGAACGTTCGCCCGACGGCATTTTCCTTGACGCCCAAATGGACGAAAAATGGGACGCTCACCTGGCGTCCTCCGATTCGGTCGTTTTGCTTTATCCCGATTCGATTGGTATTGGCTTCGAAGAGATCGAATCAAAAGTTGCCGGCAGCAAACAAAAGTGGGCGACCGTGCGTGTCCTCAACGGGCGGCGCCGCACATTCGTATTGAACGTAAAAACTCGGCGACAGCTTCGATTGCGACGTGTGATCGAGCAAACGATGCTGGGTGAGGCACTTTTTTCTATCGGGTTCCTCGCAGTAACGCCTTTTTTCGTGATCCCCGATCTGCTGCGGGGTAAGAAATGAACGAACACGAGAGAGTCGACCAAGTTCAGGAGTGGTGGGCGTCGAACCCGATGACCTATGGAAGCGTTCACGGACGGCTCGATTATGCTGACGGTGAGTACCAACTTGGGAGCCTTGAATTTTTTGACCGCGTTGACCGTGAATTTTATAGCTGGACCAAACAGATGCACTCAGAACGGCCCTTTGACCGGTTGTTCCCCTATAAAAAGTATGCGAACCAAGGCCGTGTTCTCGAGGTCGGCTGCGGCTTGGGAACGATGGCGATGAATTGGGCCAAGAATGGTGCAAATGTAACTGCGGTCGACCTGAATAGCACCTCCGTTGAACAGACAACGCGACGATTTGAGCTTCACAAACTGAACGGCGAAGTTCGGATGGCCGACGCGCGAAACCTTCCTTTCGAAGACGGGACTTTTGATTACGGCTACTCGTGGGGTGTCTTGCACCATTCACCGGACCTGCGTGGATCGATCGATGAACTAATTCGAGTAGTAAAACCGGGGGGCGGATTCGGGATCATGTTGTACAACCGGAACTCGATATTATACCGATACATTATCCAGTATATTGAGGGCTTTCTGCATTACGAAAACCGTTTCCTTGGGCCCCTGGAACTAGCGAGCCGGTATGGTGACGGCGATCGCGATGAGGGTAATCCGCACACCTGGCCGATCACCAGCACGGAGGCCCACGAAATGCTCGACCGGCACAGCAAAAACACCGAGGTCAGGCGGTTCGGAAATGATCTCGACGGGAATCTTCGTTTCATGCTGCCTTTTGTCGCCAAATACCTGCCGTTGTCGGTCTATAAATCGTGGGGCCGGCGTTACGGCTGGGGCCTTTGGATCACTGGCACCAAATCCCCGGCTTAGGCCGGAAACAGATCAACGCGCATAGGTCTTATTTAAGCCTCTCTAAAACACCTTTTCGCTTTACGATGTTCTAATAATTCCATTGGATCACTTTTAACTTCTCTAGCCTGCGTTTGGGGTCTTTCGCACTTATCCGGTCCACGGCAGTGTAAGTTAACGAGGCGTCTTTGAATTTGCCGGTTCCTGAGTTCGATTGATCTTCGTCAAAACTCGCACCGCTCCAGAACGACAGCCGGATGCCCGCCTTTAGCTTGCTGTAGCCGACGATCGGATTTCCGTCAAAAAACTAGACCGGATGCCGGTGCAAGATCTTGCTTTCCGCCTCGGACAATCCGCGGCTGATCTCGGCGGCAAGCATGACCCGATCGCCCTGTACCATGATGACCCCGACGCCGGGGATGTCCGGCCGCTTCGCCATCGTCGCCGGTAATACGCCGTCCGATCGAGGTCTGAACCTTCAGCTCTTCCTCTTGAACACCGCGCCCTGGTAGGTTAGGGATTTGACCTTATCATCGGCACCGAGCCCGAACTTTATGACCTCGCCCGTGCCGGGGACCAGCTCCACACGGATCGTCTCTTTTTCTGTGAACGCCGTCGCGGTGCATTTCATATTGCCAAGACTTACGATCAGGTCCTTTCCGCCGCTGGCGACCTTCATTGTTCCGAACAGGTCATTCTCATAGATGCCTGCGTATTCCGCTGACGGCTTGGTCAACTGCCACGGCCGCTTGGCCCTTTCGGCAAATCCGTCCATGAATCGCTTCTTGCCATTTTCGAATGACGTGGAAAGGTCCTCCAGCCGCTTAGCGTACTCGCCGTCGACATTGGCACCGGTCAATAAACTATCGTAAGCGTAGGTGGCGATCAGGTCGGCCGCCATCCCGCCGGCCGCTCCGTCGTTGACCAGGACCGCGACGCCGACCTTTCGATCGGGCAAAAACGACACGTGAGCACGATAGCCCGGGAAGCCGCCGTGATGATAGATGACCTTTTCGTCTTTGTACTTGCCGATCTGCCAACCGAGGCCGTATTCGCCGTTGCCCGAGAAAGGCGGTGCATCGCGAGTGGTTGTCGTATAACCCTTGTGAACAGCCCGGATGATCTCAGCCGGAATTACCTGCTTGCCGTCGAGCCTGCCGTCGTTCATGTTCATCAACAGCCAGCGCCCGATGTCGGACGCGCTCGTGAACATCCCGCCGGCTGACTGCATATTGCTGTCGGTCTTTGGTAGAGGAGAACGCGTGCTACGGCCGGTGATCGGGTCGATTATGTACGGGGCCGCTACGCTCCATTTCTTCGACTTCGCCCGGGAGATATAAGCGGTCGTATGCTTCATTTTTAGCGGGTCGAAGATCCGTTCCTGCAAAAGGTCCTGCCAGCGTTTATTGAGGTGGTCCTGTAGGAGCACTGCATAGATGTTATAGCCAAGGTTCGTATAAGAGTACTTACCATACGCGCCGTCGTTGAACGATGTCCCATCGGCAAACACCCTCGCCATGTCCTTGGGGTCACTCTGGCCGGAATAGGCCATTCGAAAGCCCAGCGCGCTGTTCCTCAGGCCGCTGGTGTGAATTAGCAGATCGCGGATCGTGACCTTGTCCGGGATGGACTGCTTCATGCTAAGTCCGGATGTGTATTTCGATACCGGATCGTCCAGCTTGATCTTACCTTCGCGATCCAATAGTGCCGCCGCGAGCCCCGTGAAGGATTTCGTCGACGACGCAATGTAAAACATCGTATCGGCATCGGCTTTTGTGCCCGCCTCGCGGTCGGCCATGCCATAACCGCGGGCTAGCAGGACCCGATCGCCCTGAACAACGACGACCCCGACGCCGGGGATGTCCGGCAGCTTGGTCATAATGTCGCGGACGAACGCGTCGAGGTCCGTTGTGAACTGCGGCTCCGATCGTCCGCCCGTTGTCTGCCCGAACGCAACGGCCGAATTCAGAAGGAAGGCAATGAGCGCAAGCGTATAGACCTTTCTCATATAACACTCCGAATGTTGGATTTTCTTTTGCGAATCGGATACGCCTGCCGAATGGCGAATGTTCCGCAAAACCCGAGAGAAACGCTCGATCCGTGGACCCGACAAGAGCCTATTTTTCGACCTCTTCGGCCTTTAGTCGGTACTCGTCAGCTTTTGATCTGTTGCCGGCAAGCGAATGCACCTCGCTGACGTACCGGTAAAATCGGGCGAGGTCCTTGTGCCCGGGGCCGAGTTGGTTGACCTTATTGCTAAGCGCCTTTTCGAAATACTTAAGCGACAGCTTGTAGTCCTTTTTTTCACGATAGGCATTACCCAGACCTCGGTATGATTCAACTATCTCGGGCCCTTTTTCACCGAACACCTTCGCCCTGATCTCCATGGCCAATTTGTGGGCCTCAATGGCTTTGTCGTAGTCCTTGTTTCGGAGGTGAACGTTACCGATATTGCCGTAACTTGTCGCGACATTTGAGTCGAACTTGCCCAGCTTGGCGAGCCGAATATCGAGAGCTTTCCGGTGTGCGCCGAGCGACCGCTCAAACTGACCCTCGGCGGAATATACGACACCAAGTGCGAGGAACGTTGCCGCAACCGTAAGATCGTTGGGACCTAGTGACTCGAGTCCGGTGCTCAGGGCTTTGTCGAGATAAGTTCGAGCTTTCTCGTACTTGTCTTGTCTTGTCAGGATGACGCCGATCTGGTTGTAAGAGTATACAAACCGCTCAATATTGCCGGAGTTCTCAAAGCCCTGGGCCGCCTTTTCATAATTAGCGATCGCATCGTCCTGTTTCGCGTTTTTGTAGAGGTCGTCCGCCGCCTTCAGGTAATCGTCTGCGCTCGGGCCGCTCTGTGCCGAGGCAAGAGTACCCATCGAGAACAGAAAAACTGCAAAGAAAGTGATGTTCTTTAGCTTCATGACCAGATCCTCCCGTGAACGGTGCTAGGTACGCGGGTTTGGGCGAATTGGTTTCTGAATAAAGACGGCGGCGAGGCCATGAACTGCGTTCCGGATCATCAGTTGAGATCGGCTCACTTGCCGTCTGAGAAAGGATACGAGTGGCGTTTGGGGAATAGGAGGTCTATTTCAGCCGTTCGAGAACGCCCTTCCGCTTCATGATGTTTTTGTAGTCCCACTGGATATCGCGGGCCTTTTCGAGCCAGCGGGCCAGGTCCTTCTTTTTGATCTGTTCGGCCGCGGTGTAGGTGGCGGATGCGTCCTTGAACTTGCCCGTGCCCGGTTTCAACATTTCCTCGTCAAAACTTGCACCGCTCCAGAACATAAGCCGTATGCCAGCTTTGAGTTTGCTGTAGCCGACGATCGGATTTCCGTCCAGAAACCAGACCGGATGACGGTGCCAGATCTTGCTCTCGGCCTCGGGCAGGCCGCGGCTGATCTCCGCGGCGAGCCGGTCGCAGATCGCCGTATCCTCTGGTGTGAAACCTTCGTTATAGGCATTAATGTCCGGATGGTATTTTCCGCTCATTCCGCTCATTTGGAGGTTCTCTTTTTCCCTTTCGTCGCGGCCTGCTTCTCGGTTGTCTTGCCGTCGAAATCTTCGTCGTCCTTTTCGGCTTGTTCTTTTGTCTTGTGGATGGTGCCGTCTTTGTGGTGGGGCGGCGAATAGATGGTGTAGATCTTCAGTTCGTCGGAAGCGGAAGTGTTCACGACGTTGTGCTTCGCCCCGGCCGGGATCACCACGGCATCGCCGTCCTTCACGGAGTACTTGCTGTCGTCGATAACGACCCGCCCTGTGCCGCCCTCGAACCTGAGGAACTGATCGTTCTCCGGATGCGTTTCCATCCCGATCTCTTCCTTCGGCTTCAGGCTCATCAGCACAAGCTGGCTGTTCTTGCCCGTATAAAGCACCTTGCGGAAATTCTTGTTCTTGAGTGTGTCTCTTTCAATGTTTGTTTTGAATCCTTTCATAATCGTTCAGCCTTAAGATCTATCAATTTAACCTTCACAGCAAACCAAGGTACAGGTTCGCAACCGGTTTCCTCATCATTCATGTAGTCTAGTACCGGCTGCCAGTCGGAAACTTCATTAAATAAACCAAATCTATTGAGCACCAATCCAAACCTATTGGACAACTCGCCCGCCATGTCGTGGCAGTGAAAGGAGTGAAAGTCTCCTCCATACTCAATACCGACCAAATCGAAGCCCAAGAGTTTCTGTCTACTTCCCTCGACCTCTGGCAATTGCTTCAGAAGCATTTGATAGATACCGATTTCACCAGAGCCCTTTGACTCCGGCTTGAATTCATTTAGGATCTCGGCGCTTTCATTTTCACTAAAATAGAGTCCCAGGAGAGATACGCCATCTAAATCGGGGAAGAATCTTTCCCGATACTCGATCGCGGTTTGCACGTCCAGAAATACGCTCTGCCAACCGATCGAATTAGCCGTCGTCTTCGCACCTACCCATTCCCTTATTGCATCGACCTTCGATTTCTCTAGATTAAGTGCAGCCTCGGCTCCGGCGGAATCCTTTCGTGCCGGTTTGTCCCACGGATAAGCCCAATGGCCGATGAGATTTTCGCTTAAACACTCACTTGCCGTATTAATCAATCTGCCCGGACTCGCCCCAAAGGAGGTCGGTCTGAGCAATACAAGATAATAACCACCAAGGTAATAGATCATAGACGCTCAGCTAATGAGCGCATTCCACGCAACCTTACTCCTCAGCCGCATGATCGTCCGGTCAAGCCCGATGACCTCAAACACCGACAGCATCGACGGGCCGACGGCGGTGCCGGTCAGCAGTGTTCGGGCTCCGTTCATTATCACGCCGAGCTTGGTGCCTTTTTCTTCGGTAAAGGCTTTGACGACGGTCTCGATGTTCTCTTCGGTATAGGCAAGCGATCTCGATCCGCCAAGAGGCACACTCCCTACCGGTCGTGTTTCCGCCTGGAATTCCGCCTCGAATCGATCAGCCAACTCGGGCAGCCATTCGCGAAGTTCCGGGAATTTCGTCAGGTTCTTGGCGACGGCCGCGGGGTCGAAGTCGAAATCTTCGCTGAAGTAAGCCCGGCCCTGCGAAGAGAAATCCTTGAGCGTGAAGAACCTCTGGCGGATCAGATCGACGGTGTGCAGGTACCATTCGTACGAACCGATCTCTCGCGGGAGAACCACCCCGTCCGCCGAAACGGCGTCCACCCCTCCTTCGAAAGTGGGGGAGCCTGCCTCGTCGTATTCTTCACGCCACAACTTGTTTGCCTTGAGTTCGGTCCGAACGTGAGGAAGAAGTTGTGCGAGCTGCATCGTTCGGATGTACTCGGCGTTCATCCAGATCGCCTTGTCGTCGGTCCACTTTCGCGGGTCGTCCGGATGAAAATTGAAGATCGCGTTCGACCGGTGAATGCCATCGAGCGAGAATTTCTCGATCAGCTCCTGCATCGAATAGATCTCTTTTTCCTCGCCGGCGGACCAGCCCAATAGAGCAAGAAAATTCCTGAACGCCTCCGCCAGAAAACCCGCGTCGCGGTAAGTCGTCATCGAAACGACCTCGCCGTGTTTGCGCTTCGAAAGCTTGCCCTTGTTTGGAGCCATGATCAGCGGCAGGTGAGCGAATGTCGGCGGCGTTACACCGAGAGCTTCATAGATGAGTATCTGCTTGTGGGTATTCGTCAGATGGTCCTGGCCGCGGATGACGTGCGTGATCCCCATCTCGATGTCGTCGCAAACGACCGCCAGATTGTAGAGCGGATGCCCGTCCGACCGCAACAGCACCAGGTCTTCCGTATCCGCGTAATCGCGCTCCTGCAGGCCGTAAACCCCATCATCGAACGACGTCGTCCCGACCTCGGGTACCTTCAGCCTGATCGCGAACGGCTCACCGTTGGCGGTGCGCGTGTCGCTTTCGTCGACCGAAAGTTCGCGGTACGGATTGTCCCGCATGTTCTTATCGGCCCCCTGCTCGCGTGCACGCTGCTTAATGGCCTCCTTCACGCTGCCGTCGCCCGCAGCCTCTTTTGGCGTAAAGTCGCGATAGGCCTTCCCCTCGGCCAGCAGCCGGTTCGCAGCTTCGCGATGCTTGTCGGCGTTGGCCGACTGGAAGACGATCTCTTCATCCGGCGCAAAGCCCAGCCACGCGAGGCCGTCGAGTATCGAGCGCGTCGATTCATCGGTCGAACGTGCGAGGTCGGTGTCCTCTATGCGAAGAAGAAACTTGCCGCCGGTTTTACGGGCAAAAAGATAGTTAAACAGCGCGGTCCGGGCCGATCCGATATGAAGATAACCCGTCGGCGAGGGCGCAAATCTGACTCTTACGGACATAAAGGGAGATTTTAAGTGCGGTCAGGAAAAATAGCTAATAGCTGCGTACGTACAACTATTAGCTTTGGGTTAAGACAACGGTCAACCATGGGGATCAGGCTCACGCCGGTTCGGCCGGCAGGACCTCGCGTTTTCGCAAAAGGGCCGCACTGACCAGCGTTACGATCACGCCCACTGGCAGGATCTCCATCAAAGTCATTCCAAACCGGACGAAGAAGTTATTGTAGAGCGCCATGAACTGCTCGCCCTCGGCACGGGCCTTTTCGATGTCCGTTTCGGACGCTCCGTCGTGCTTCATCTTATCGAGATAATAGACCGTATATTTTTGGATGAATTCCTGGCCGAGCCCGGTCCGGTGATACACCTCCCAGGTGGCGGCGTAACAGACGGCGGAGATCAGGCTGATCAGGATGCCGACCTGGACGCCTTTCAGGAAAGTGATCTGGCCTCCGTGCGTATCGCGATAGGATTTGACACCGAAAAAGACGAGCGACAGGGCGACGATCATCGTCGCATAGCCCCATGATACCCCACCGTCGAAGCTGATCGATCCATTCTTCACGAACGTGACCAGGATCCACATCAGGGCTCCGGCGATCACACCTGAGATCAGCCCGTAAACGATCACTACTCTTCGCATAGTTACCTCCGCTTTTCTAGGACCGGCCGCTCAGTTTCCAACCGAGTAAGGCCATCGGAATGTAAGCGATCAGAAGATCGACCGCAACGAACCAAGCCGGTGCGGGCATCATTAGCGCGGCGGCGACACCGCCAAAAAGAAATAGCACACCTATGATCAACGCCAGCACCATCCTTCGGCTGACGCCTAAAAGGGAGGCGATCAACGCCCCGGCCAAGGTCCCGGCAGAGTGTGCAATAAACGGAAAGATGAAATGTTTCGCCTCAAACAAGTGAGCTGAGGCCTTGATGCTCTCCGGGTCCATTGGGTTAACGCCCGCCGGCGCGGGGACCAGCATGCCACCCGCGACGACCAGGGCCATATTAGCGATACCGCCGGCGATCCACCCGGCGATAACAGCAAGAATGTTCCGCAAAATTGGATTCATTTGTTCTCCTTGATTCGGTCTGAATTTTGAATTCGACGGAAATTCTACGCGAATCGGATCGAGGATGAACATCGGGCAAAAGTATGATTTTCGCCGATATCGGCCAAAATCGTACCAAAGTGCTAGGGAAGGAGGCCCAATTCTTTGGCTTTCTGTATCGCCTGAGTACGGCGGCTTGCGTCCAATTTTAGAAAAAGATTCGATGTATGTGTTTTGACGGTGCTGGTGGAAACGAAAAGGCGGTCGGCTATCTCCTGATTGGAAAGTCCTTCGGCAATCAATCCCAGTACCTCAAACTCTCTTTTTGTGACTCCGCTCTTTTTCAGTGTAGCCTCGTCAGGCGGAAAAGCGGGTGCGGCCGGCGGCGGATCGGGCAACGCCGAACGAGAGGTCAACCGACGACCCACCCAGATACCGAGTCCGACAAAAACTAGGGCGACGACCCCAATGTAAATTTCCAGCGAGAGATCGCGGACAAAATAGCTGTATTCGACGAACTTTAAGAGCGCGATCAGGCCCGCCATCGCGACGCCGTAAAGAATGATGCTTGTTCGAAGTCGCATTTGACCGGGGTGCCGGCGAGGAACGCCTTATAAACACGAAAAGCCATCAAACTCAAGATTTGACAGCTTCAATAATTATGGCGGAGACGACAGGATTCGAACCTGTGAAGGGCTTTTGACCCTTAACGATTTAGCAAACCGCCGCTTTCAGCCGCTCAGCCACGTCTCCTCACGCATCTTTTCGCCGCTGGCTGTATGCCTGTCGGCGAAGACCTTTTATTCTAGCCCAAGGGCAAACTTTGTCAAGTTCAACGCATCGAAACGGCTAAGCACAGGCGTCCTCGAAACGCTTGACAGTGTTGCATAATATCTGGAAAATAGGTGAGTTGTTCGAAAAGTCCCCACGTTTAAGGGCCTTTATTGAAACAATTCGCTCAGCGTGATCCGCAGCAGGCAATGTTCGAATTAAAGATCCGCAAAACTCTGACCGCCTCGACACTTTTGCTGGCCGTTTCGGTCTCCTCGGTTTCAGCGATCGAGCCGTCACCCGCGAAGCCAGAAGCAGGACCGGCCCCGGCGGCCTCCAATCTGGCGATCATCAAGGGCTTTGTAAAGGACCAAACGGGCAGCCCGATCGCGGATGCCACCGTCGCGATCTTTCGCGTCGGAACGACCAAGCTTCTTAAACAGGTGCGTTCCTCTTCGGACGGAGCGTTCCTGGCCCGGATTCTACCCGGAAAATACACGGTCCTGGCGGTCGCGGAAGGATTTAACCCGGTCACACTCGCGGCGATAGATGTCGGCCGCGCAAGCCAGCTTAACTACGGTTTCAAACTCGAGCGTGCGGGTTCGGGCAACACACTTCCAGAGAAGAAGCTCGACAGGAACAATCCTAAGTGGATCATCCGCTCGGCCCAGACGAGCCGAAGCATTTACCAGAATTCTGAGGGCAAACTTCCGCCTGATGCGGATAAGCATGTCGAGATCAGTGTCGACGCCCCGGCTCAAGAGGAAGAACGCTTTGGCCGGCCGACACAGACCGTTGTCGAAACCTATTTCGCTTCGTCGGAGCGAGGCCCGTATACCGGCATCAATGCCGCGACGGTGATCCCGCTGGCGGAGAATATCGAGGTCGTGCTTGCAGGGCAAACAGGCCTTGGCCTGGCGCCGCAGCGTTTCGAGACCCAACTCAAGATCCGTCCTTCTGAGCTCCATCAGCTTCGGATCAACACATCCTTCGCGAATTTTGGCGGTCTGGAACTTCCTTCGGGAGAAAGGGGGTTGTCTCAGGTCTCGCTTCAGGCGACCGATGAATGGAAGGTGCGCGAAGGATTGATCGTGGTTTTCGGCGTCGATTATTCGCGTTTCATAGGTGCGGGAAGCGACGACGTTTTCAGCCCGAGGCTCGGGCTGCAGTACGACATCGACTCGAAGACGCGCTTCCGGACCGCATTTACCTCGATGACCGAGGACCGCACTTGGAGCAAGGCGATCGAATTTGAGAATGCCCAGGTCCTTTTCCGCGAACCCGCCTCCGTCGAGGATATCGTGATCGATTCGGGCAAGCCTGTAATGAACCGCAGCCGCCGTCTCGAATTCGGCGTCGAGAGGATCCTGGATAACAGCTCGAGCGTTGAGGCCAACGTATTCTTTGATTCGGTCTTCGGACGCGGCGTCGGGATCGCCGGGAAGCCCTTCGACGCCATCGACCAGTCTGCTTTTCAGGAGGTGGTCGGTCATCAGCAGGGAAATGCCCGGGGCCTCCGATTGGTCTATTCAAGGCGGTTGAACGGTTTGTTCTCAGCAGCGGCCGGCTACAGTTTCGGTGTCGGCCAAAAGTTGTCCGCAGATGGCATTTCAAGTCCGTCCGAGCTCTTTCAGGACGACGCATTCCAATCGTTCTTCGGCCAGTTCGACGCGGTGCTAAGGAGCGGTACCAGCGTCAAGACGGTGTTCAAGCTGTCACCTCAGGCAACCGTTTTCGCGATCGACCCGTTCCAGGGGAGATTGGCGATCTATGACCCGAGCCTTAGCGTTCTTGTCACGCAGAATCTGCCGACGCTTGGGCTCCCCTTCCATGCCGAGGCGGTGGTGGACGCCCGTAACCTGTTCGGCTTTTCAACCACGGCCTCCGGTGAAGAAGGAACGGTCCGTTTGAATTCTCACGGCCGCACTTTGCGTGGCGGTATTTTGGTCCGGTTTTGAACTTTTAACTTTAGACCCTGGTCGCCCCGTCAGGTGCAGCCGGCAATTCGATGCCGCCTATTGTTTTCAAACCTTCTCCAAATTCTCGGATACTCAAGCAAAATTCTGAATTTTCGGGCTTCTTCGGGGTATTTCTACTTATGAAAACCCGGGTTTCGACACGATTATTCCAACGTTATTCGACCGGGGCGAACGCTGTTCTTAATGGAACAAGTATTGCCTAAAATTAAGGCGGAGAGGTTTGTCCGGCTTCGATGAAAGCTAAAGTCCTCACAAGTTGGAGCTTGATCTGGCTGGTCTTGACCGTTTTGCTGGTCGCCGGCGGCACCCTGAATCTGCTCCAGAGGGCGACCGGCGAGCTGGTCCCGACCGACGGAGTATTGTGGGTCCAGCGGCCGGACGGGATCTATGCGGCCAAGGTCGCGAGCGGCATGGCCGCGGCCCGGCAGGGCATTTCTGTCGGCGACAAGCTCATCAACATAAGCCTCGACGGCGAGAACTTTGAAGAGGTTACTTCGGTCTCAGACATCCCGATGTACCTTGATGCCGCAGGCGTCGGCGGCAGCCTTACCTACTTCTACCAGAAGCCGGCCTATTCATTCTCAAATAATTTCTACTACGCCGACCTGAAGAATATCGACACGCTTCCACGGTGGTCGGCCTCGATAATCCTGTTGACCATCGTCGGGATCATCTGGCTCGGCGTTGGCGGTTTTGTGCTGTTCAAACAGGGTAGCCGGTCGCCGTTTGTTCTGCATTTCGCGACCATCTGTCTGGCGGCCTTCGTTTTTCATGTTTATCGTTCGCTGAATTCGGGACAGGATTTCGACCTGGCCGTGAGCCTGGTCGATGACATCGCTTTCGCCTTTTTTGCGCCTTTGTTCCTACATTTTTGTTTTCGCTACCCGGTGCGGAGCGAGGTGCTTGACGCGGCCCCATGGAAGACCTACGTGCTCTATGTTCCGGCGGTCCTTCTGACGGCGGCCCTGGTGTTCTTCTCGCTTGGTCAGTTGCTGCCGATACGATCGGCTGCGACCGCCATTCGCGAATTCAATTCCGCCTGGAACCTATTTCCGAACCTTAACCTTGCTCTGTTGTTCCACTTCGTTTCGGGAGTGACGGGCGGGGCGGTCATCCTGATCTGGAGGTTCCTTACCAGCCGGCAGACGATCGTCAGACAGCGTCTGAAGTGGGCCATGTGGGGAACGCTCGCTTCGGTGTTCCCGATACTTGTGTTTCAGATCGCCCGGCGTTTCCTTTATTTGCCCGAGGACACGCTGTCGACCGCCATCACAACGCTGCCTCTTGCACTTATCCCCTTAAGTTTCGGCCACTCGGTCGTCCGTTACCGGCTGATGGACGTCGACGTCGTCGTTCGCCGTGCGTTGGTCTATGCGATGACGACCGTCGCGATCGCGATGATGATCGGTGCCGTTGCACTAGGCCTCGTATTTTTTGCCGTCGGCCAGGACCTGTCGCGGACCGAGATCACGCTGCGTGCCCTGATCGCGATCATTGCGATGGCGGCCATCATCATGCTAAGCGAGCCGTTGAAGAATTTCCTGCAGGAGAGGGCGGACCGGTTCTTTTACGGCACCAGGTATGACCTGCGGCAGGGACTTCTGGATTTTGGCCGAACGCTTTCGGCCACCACAGCGATGGAACCGCTGCTCGAATCCTTGTCGGCTCGGTTGAAAGAGGTGCTGGACGTCGAGAAGGTCGCTATATTCGTCGAGGACGATTCTGCAGAGGGCGGTTACCGTATCGCCAGGTCTTCCGGCCTTGACGATGCATTCAAGATGCCTTTGGACTTCAAGCAGATGATCCGTGAGAAGTCGGCCGAACGGGGAGTGGTCCGGGCGGATGAATTTGAACCGCTGGAGGCGGACGCATCCGAGGTGAACGGCAACGGCAAACATCCGGTCCGCCAGGAATTGCACTATTTCGTCCCATGCGTTGTGCGTTCGAAAATGGTTGCCGTGATCGGCCTCGGCCGCGGACGTGACGGTTCGCTTCTGTCGTCCGAGGACCTGGACATCCTGAAGACCGTCTCCGGCTACATTGCCGTGGCGATCGAGAACAGCCGGCTTTACCAGGAACAACGGGCACACACCGAAGAACTTGCCCTGCTCAAGGAATTCAACGAGTCCATTGTCGAATCTGTAAACGTCGGCTTGCTGGCGGTCGATGAGGACGGCCGGATCAAACGGTGCAATTCGACGTTTGAGGAAATGATGGGCTTCAGCCGGGAAGAGGCGATCGGCAAAGCGGTTGATGACGTTTTTGAGCCCTCCTTTGCCTCGAACCTCGGGAATATTCTCGGCAAGTCGAAATGGCATCTGACCGAGATCCGGAATGCTTACAAGCTGCACACCACCGACCGGAAGGGCCGTTCTCTGATCCTCAACGTGGCCGTTGCCCCGCTAAGGTCGGTCTCGAACTCGCAAACGGGCGCGATCGTTGTTCTTGAGAACGTATCGTCCCGCGTCAAACTTGAAGAGACGCTCCAGCAGAGCGAAAAACTTTCCAGCATCGGCCTTCTCGCCGCGGGTGTCGCGCATGAAGTGAACACGCCCCTGACCGGTGTTTCGAGCTACACGCAGATGCTTCTCGGGATGATCCCGGACACCGATCCGAAACACGCATTGCTCAAGAAGATGCAGCGTCAGACCGATCGCGCGTCCAATATCGTCGGTAATCTATTGAATTTCTCGCGGACCGGGAACGCCTTTGAGACCGCTGAGATCGACATCAACAAGCTGCTCGACGACACTCTTCAACTGCTCGAACCCCAGCTACGAAGGTCTCATGTCCAGGTGACGAAGGAATATGCCTCGCCGCCGCCCTTGGTGTTCGGGAACAGCGGGAAGCTGCAGCAAGTGTTTACAAATCTGATCCTCAACGCGCGCGACGCCATGTTTGAAGGGGGCGTGGTCACGCTAAGAACCGCGATCGGCGAGTCGGATGAAGTGAACATCGACGTTCAGGACAACGGCGAGGGCATCCCGGCGGCGAACCTGAAGAAGATATTCGATCCGTTCTTTACGACGAAAGGCGTCGGTAACGGCACCGGGTTGGGACTTGCGGTGACCTATGGGATCGTGCAGGAGCACGGCGGAACGATCGGGGTCGAAAGCGAGGCTGGCCAGGGTACCACCTTTAGCCTTGTCTTCCCGGCCGCCGCGAAGACCCGAAGACGCGCCGTAAGCTGAACTCACATCTTTCGCCCATTCCGTCTTTTCAGAAAAAGCGAAGCTGTAAATGCGAACAGCATGATCCCGGCCGCCGTCCAGAATGTGCGGTAGATTGTAGTTTCATCCACACGATCGAAAGCGTTGTTTAACAACACCCCGCCGATCATCGGTCCAACCGCCCGGGCGAGGCTTGCGCCGGATTGTACGATCCCCAGGGATGTTCCCTGTTCCTCATCGCTTGAGACTTTAGAGACCAGGCTTGTGAGCGACGGCGACGCCAGAGCATTTCCCAGCGACAGCAAGACGCACACACCCAAGAGCGCAAACAGCCCTCCTGAATCCGGGCCGATCATCGGGATCACAAATAAACTCGCTGCCATGGCTAAACAACCGACCGGCGTCAGGCCGGTCTCGCCAAATCGACGCGCAAGCCGAGCGAAGAGGAAACCCTGCCCGATGATCGCGACGATCCCCACAAAGGCAAACAAGTAGCCGTTCTGCTCGGCGGTATATCCATACCTGAAGCTTGTAAACAGCACGAAAGCATAGGTCATTATCGAGAAGGCCGTTACCAGGAAAAAGTAACTGACGTTGATCAGTGCGAACGTGCGGTCCGCGAAACGGTCCCAAAGTGATCGCGAATCGGCCGGACTCTCTCGCTCCCCGATGCCGGCTTTCCTGACGATAGATTCGGGCAGGAAAAAATAAACCGCAGCCGCACTTGTGATCGAAAAGCCCGCTGCGAAATAGAACGGGAGCTGAATGCTGAATTTACTGAGGATCCCCGCGATGGCCGGCCCCATTACGAACCCGAGTCCGAAAGCAGCGCCGAAGAGGCCCATTCCCTTTGCCCGGTTCTCCTTGGTCGTAACGTCTGCGACGTAGGCCTGCGCGGCCGAAATGTTGGCCCCGGTGATGCCGCTGACGATGCGCCCAACAAAGACCATCGCCAGCGAACCCGCAAACCCGATAACCATATAGCCGGCGGCACTACCGATGAGGCTGATGAAAAGGATCGGGCGCCGCCCGTGCCGGTCAGAGAGCCGTCCGAGCAATGGTGAAAAAAAGAACTGCATCCACGAATAGATCGAAAGGAGCAGGCCGATCTCAAACGGGGTTGCGAGAAACGGAGGGTATTCTGCATAAAGCGGCAGAATAGGAATGATCATCCCAAAGCCGACCAAGTCGATGAAGACGACCAGGAAGATCACGGCGAGCGGCCCCGTAAAGAACTTTTCCTTTATGGGTGTACCGCTGCCGCCGGTTTGTGAAACTTCGACTGTCATTCGGAGGGCCGTATCACGGCAAACGCTCCATCTATAGTAAGATATTCGAAGTTCAATCCTTATTGGTACAGCGGAGTTTGCACTATAAATGAAGTATATTCCTGTCGGTAAACTGGCTATCTTCCTTTTCTTATTTTCGTTTCTGCCTATGCCACGAGAAGCTCACGGCCGGCCGCTGCCTTCGGAGAGAAAGTCGGCCAAGGCCGCGCAGAAGCAGGCGGCCCAACCCGAGATCGCTTATACGGTCTCAATGGAGCGGCCGTGGACGCATCTGCTCACGGTCGACATGAAGCTGAAATGGACCGCAGCCCCCCAGCGGGTCGAGCTTAAAATGCCCGTATGGACGCCGGGCAGTTATCTGATCCGTGAATACGCGCGCCATGTTCAGGGCTTCGGTGCGAAGGCCGGTGCAAACGCCCTCGCGTGGCGAAAATTGAACAAGAACACCTGGGAGATCGACACCAAAGGTGCCCGCGAGGTTACGGTCACCTACAGCGTTTATTCCAATGAACTTACGGTCCGCACGAACGAGCTGAACGACGAACATGCGTTCTGGAACAATGCCGCGCTCCTGCTTTTCCCAAAAGGGGGGCTCGGGTTGCCTTCGACAGTTACCGTTCGCCCCTATCGGAACTGGAAGGTGGCGACCGGGTTGCCGAAGGTCGCCGGAGCGGAAAATGTATTTCGAGCGCCCAATTTCGATATTCTCTACGATTCACCCTTTGAGGTAAGCGACTTTAACGAAACGACCTTTGACGTTGCCGGGCGCCCGCATCGGATCGTGATCACGGGCGAGGGGAATTACGACCTCAAGCTGTTGGCAAGGGACATCACAAAGATCGCCGAAGAGTGCCGCAAGATCTTTGGCGACATGCCTTTCGACGACTATACGATCATAGTCAACCTCCGCGGCGGAGGCGGCCTCGAGCACCTGAACTCTACCGCGCTTCAGTGGAACCGGTTCGGATTCAAACCGCACTCGCGTTACGTCGATTTTCTGAATCTCGTTGCACACGAGTACTTCCATCTGTGGAATGTGAAGAGGATCAGGCCGGATGCACTCGGCCCGTTCGATTACGAGAACGAGAACTATACAAAGCTGCTTTGGGTGGCTGAGGGCATGACCTCTTATTACGAGGGCATCCTTCTGCGGCGTGCCGGCCTTATCACCGATAGGGCTTTCCTTGACGGCAAAGCGTCGATGATCGGTCAACTGCAGGCGAGGCCGGGGCGGTTCGAAACAAGCCTCGAAGACGCGAGTCTTGACGCCTGGATCAAGTATTACCGGCAGGACGCAAACTCCGTCAATAACCAGATCTCTTATTACGATAAGGGCGATCTCGTCAGCATGCTGCTCGACATAACGATCCGGACCGCCTCCAGCGGACAGCGTTCATTGGATGATGTCCTGCGGCTCCTTTACCGCGAATACGGGATGAAGGGCCGGAACTTTTCCCCGGCCGAATTTGAAGCGGCGGCGGAACAGGTCGCAGGCCGTCAACTCGATGACTTTTTCGAGAAGTATGTTCGGGGCGTTGCCGAGCTTGACTATGACGCGATCCTCAACGGAATAGGTTTGAAATTGAACGCGACCGAGCCGAATCGAAACCGGGCATATATCGGGGCGGACATGACGGAAGACGGCGGCCGGTTGACCATACGAGCCGTACCTTCGGATACGCCCGCCTACGAGCAGGGCCTGAACGTCGGCGACCAGATCGTCGCGGTGGACGGCTATCGGGCGAGCCAGGTCTTCCTCCAATCCTATATCGGGGAAAAGAAACCGAACGAACGCGTTAAGTTGACGATCTTCAGGTTCGACCGGCTTCGCGAGGTCGATTTTCTACTCGGCAGTAATCTGCGAAAAAGTTACCGGATCGTTCCGGTCGAACAACCGTCGGAAACGCAGTCCCGCCTGTACAAGGACTACTTGAATGCTGACCTTTGACCTTATGAAGCGATTCGGCTTCCGCTATCGAAACAAAGGGATCCGGCCGGCTGCGTTTGCGGTCATTGTGGCGATTTTTGCAGGGTGCGCGCCCGAGCCCGAGGTGCCCTCGGCCCCTGTGATCACCCGTTTGTCCGAGGTGCCGTCCGTCCGGCTCAACTTTCGCTATGAGGGGGACGTTCCGGCGCCTTCGGACACGCAGGCTGAGAAGAACACCGAGCGAAACGCGGCCGTCCAGGACGATTTCGACCGCAACCGCCCGCATGAGCAGCTTGAACGGACCCTCTTATCTCCGGACGGCAAACGCGTCCTTGCCGTGTATTCCCGGCTGGGCGATCAACCGGCCGAATTCCGGCTGGATATGTACTCCGTCGAAGGCCAACTGCTTACGATCGTGACCGGCGACGCGATGGCGGTACATTTTCCCGACACCATCCGGTGGTCGCCCGATTCGGCCAATCTGGCTTTTGTTGCGATGACGCGTGCTGCCGCACAACCACAGGCCATGCAGACACCCGCCGAAGCGCCGCCGGCATCCACTCCTTCTGAAACGGAACCGGCGAATGCCAATGCCGAAACACCCGATCCCGAGGCGAATGCCGACATCGGGCTGCCGACGGCCCCGACACCGGCCCCGGCGGCAAATGTGCTGACCTTTCGGACCGAACAGATCTATATCTGTAATTCCGACGGCGGCGGATTGAGGCCGGTGACACAGAACGAGGGGCTCATCTACTTTTACTATGTTTGGGCGCCTGACAGCTCGATGCTGGCCGCATTGGCCGCCACCAGCCGGGAATGGCAGTTCCTTGAATTCAAGGCCAACGAGAACAGCGAACAATTCGTTCCGATCGGCCGCCCGAGGGTGATCGAGAAGAACGGCCGCGAACGCCGGTTGGACGATGGGCTGACGGCGGTCCATCCGGTTTGGTCGCCTGATTCTGCCAAGGTCGCTTGTGCCTTTGATAAACAGGTCCGCATTTACGATGCAGCCGGGGACAGTCCGACCCAGGCGGCGATCCCGCTTCGAAACTACCTTCTCCTATCATCGCAGGCTTACGACCGCGCCCAACAGGCCGAGCTGAATGCCGCAAACGAAGCGACTCCCGCCGCCGATCAGACGAATTCAGCGAATGCGAACACGAATCCGGCCGCACTGACGCTTCCGGACGAGGCCAGTCTCGTGTCGTTTAACCCGATCATCCTTCTGAATTGGCCTTCGGATGACCTCCTTTATTTCCAAACGGCCTACCTCAAGCGAATGAAGAATGAGGCCGATAGCGTGATGAGCTTTCCGCGATGGCACCGGCTGATCTTGACGCCGCAGGCATCGCTGTTTACAAGGTGATGCTATGAATTACGAGACGATCGCCGATATCTACACGGCGAATGACAAGATCAGGGAACGTCTTCTCGCGTTGATCGATTCGCTGGACGAGCAAGAGGCGACGGTGGTCCCGGACGGCGAGAAGTGGTCGGCCGCGATGATCGTCGAGCATGTGAGCCTGGTCGCCGGCGGCATGGTTCGCATCTGCACGAAACTTCTCGAAGGGTCGAAGGCAGAAGATGCGGTCTGGGACGGCAGCCTGGACCTGGCCGAATTTGCCGGAAAGGCCGCTGCTATCGCCGACGTAAAACTAGTGGCGCCGGATATAGTCCAGCCGAAACAGGGCCTCAGCCTCTCGGAGTCGCGTGCGGCCCTTGAACAAAACCGCCGCGACTTTCATGGCCTAAGGACGATGTTCGAAGAATTCGACCCGAACAGGCACAAGTTTCCGCACCCGTTTTTCGGCCCGCTGACCGCGCTCGAATGGCTTGCACTTGCCGGGGCGCATGAAGCCCGGCATCTGCGCCAGATCAGGAAATTTGTCGAGAAACACAAACTTTCCGGGGCCCCTGCCACTGGGGCTTCCGCATCGAATCCTTGACCGAATTGTGCTAAGCTGTTCGCTTCAGAGCTATAAGAAATATTGAAGGAACCGCAAAGTTTGGGTTATGGATAAGTTCATCATCAGAGGCGGCCGCGCCCTTTCGGGAAAGGTCGAGATCAGCGGGGCAAAGAATTCCGCACTTCCCTGCCTTGCGGCCACACTTCTAACGCCTGAGACGGTCACGCTTCACAACGTCCCGTACGTGAAAGACCTCATCACTCAACGGCGGCTCCTGGAGGATCTAGGGGCGACCGTTCTGACGCCGGAATTGGGGACCCATAAGGTCACGGCGCGGAATATCGAAACGTTCGAGGCTCCCTACGAGCTTGTCAAAACGATGAGGGCCAGCGTCCTTGCGCTTGGACCGCTGCTGTCCAGATTCGGGAATGCGAGGGTCAGCCTTCCGGGCGGCTGCGCGATCGGGACCAGACCGATCGATCTGCACCTCCGGGCCTTCGAAAAATTGGGCGCCGTAGTCGATCTTGAATCCGGCGACGTGGTCGCGAGGGCTCCCAAAGGCCGCCTTATCGGCGCGCCGATCGAGTTCGACAAGACGACTGTGACAGGGACCGAGAATGTAATGATGGCGGCAGCGTTGGCCGAGGGACGTACGACCATCCTGAATGCGGCACAGGAGCCCGAGATCGAAGACCTGGCCGAGCTTTTGAACAGGATGGGGGCTCGGATCAAGGGAGCCGGTACGCTGCAGATCGAGATCGACGGCGTCGAAGGCCTCGGCGGTGCGGAACACACGATCATCCCCGACCGGATCGAGACCGGCACCTTCGTTGTTGCCGCGGCCATCACCGGCGGGGAAGTCGAGATCAAGCGTTGCCGGCCCGACGACCTTCGGGCTGTGATCGAGAAACTTGGCGAGGCCGGGGTCGAGATCGAAGAGCTGAACCAGAGCACATTGTCCGTACGGCCTTCAAAGGATGGACTTCAGGCCGCCGATGTGACGACCGAGCCCCACCCTCTGTTCCCGACCGACATGCAGGCCCAATATATGGCCCTGATGACACAGGCCAAAGGCGATTCTGTAATAACCGAGACGATCTTCGAAAATCGCTTTATGCACGCTGCCGAACTCATCAGGATGGGTGCAAGTATTACGATCTCGGGTAACCAGGCGACCGTGCACGGCAAGACCCCTCTGACCGGGGCCCGGCTGCAGGCATCAGACCTCCGGGCTTCTGCATCTCTCGTACTTGCTGCACTTTGTGCCCAGGGAGAAACCTGGATTGACCGCGTTTACCATATAGATCGGGGTTATGAGACCATTGTTAAGAAATTGCGAGGGCTGGGTGCGGACATCGAGAGGGTTTCCGAGGACCTCGCGTCGGCGGCGTGATCGAAGTGACCCTTTGGGAACGAACGGCCGCGGAGCAGCGTAAGGAGTGTCTTAAGAGAAAGAAATGGACTGCCTCTTCTGCAAGTTAGCTTCAGGTACGATACCTTCCGACAAGGTGTTCGAAGACGAAATGTGCATTGCCTTTAATGACATTTCTCCTCAGGCTCCGTTTCATATTCTTGTTGTCCCGCGGGAGCACATTGCCTCGCTTGACGCCGCCGAGGGCGTCCAAAAAGAACTGATCGGGCATCTGTTGATTACGGCCGGCGAGATCGCACGGCAAAAAGGATTTGCTCAGGGCGGCTACCGCGTTGTGATAAACACGAATTCGGATGGCGGCCAGACGGTCTTCCACCTGCATGTTCACTTGATGGGCGGTCGCCAGTTTGTTTTTCCACCGGGATGAGTTTCGTTTCAACTCGGCCGATACGGCCAGCCAGCTTGATATTTCTATTGATCCTCGCCGTCTTCATCTCGGCGAGTTGTTCGGGGTTTAGATCGGCCGACGCTAATGCCGCCAACCTGGGCGAGGGAGGCCCGCTTCCGATTGGCTCCGAATATACCGATGCGGCTGCTGCCCTTGCCGACGGCACGCGCCTTTTGGATACCGGTGAAACCGAGCATGCGATCGATGTTCTTCTTCAAGCGGTAAAACTCGATCCGAACCTTGCCGAAGCATGGTTCAAGCTCGGCATAGCTTATTCACTAGTCGAAGCAGATGTCGATTCCGCGCAAGGGGCCGAAGAGTCTCCGACACCCGAACCGGGAACGAAAAAGCCTGCCGAAAAGAAAAAGAATTCGGAAAAAGCTTTTGAAAGCGCCGTTGACGCCTATAAGAAACTGATCGCGGCCAACGCCGAGGATGACAATGCACATTATTATCTCGGGCTGACGTATAACAAACTGAACGAGGACGAAGACGCGGCAAGGTCGATCCGCGAGGCGATAAAGCTGAAGCCCGACAATGTCGAATATCAAGTCAGCCTCGGTAATGTCCTTATGAAGCTCGCCAAGTTTGCCGAGGCCGAACGTGCGTTCAAAAAGGCCATAGAACTCGAGCCGGGCAACATCGAGGCCGAAGAGCTCCTTGAACGGGCCGAAGCCGGGCGTAAACGAGTCGAATTCAATCCGCCGCCTAAGGACGACAAGTCGGGTTCGTCGAACTCATCAAACTCGAACGCAAACACGAATACGGCCGCCCCTCCTGAGAAGCAGCCGACCCCGTCTGCCGATCGTACAGCCAGGCCGTCCAATTCGCAGCCGCGAAGTACGCCAAGGCCCGCCCGCTCGCCCAATTGATCGCTCGATCAGTGCTTCTTTATAACACACTTGAAGATACGCGTGTATCAACTTGACATAGATCGGCAAAGTGGCGCAAAGTAAACCAAAGGTCCGATCCATGAAGTACGAACTTGACCCATCACCCGCTCTCGCACTCGAACGAAAAATACGTATGCACGAGGTCCGCGAGGCGATCATTGACCGTCTTGCACGCGATCTTCCTACAAAGATCGAGCTTGAACGATTTCTGAACGTCGTTGTTTCGGAGATCGGCAGAATGATCGGCGCCGACCGGTGCGACCTGCTTCAGCTGAACGGCCGTTCCGAGCTGAAGATCAGCCACGAATGGCGTGCGAACGAGGCCGTGCCCGAAAGCAAGGGCACGGTGATACCCTTCGATGCGGACAAGCTTCTCGAACGCTTTGATGTCACCGAGCCGATCAGGATAAACGACGTCGCGAAGCACAAGGACCCAACTCTAAAGTTCTTTGCGAAGGCCCTTGAGACGCGTTCGCTGCTGATCATTCCGATAATGCTCAGCGGGAACGTGATAGGCCTGCTCGGGCTTCACGACACCAAGAAACCCCGCGAATGGGAGGACGAGGAGGTCTCGTTCCTGCAGGCAACGGCCCGTCAACTGGCGATCGGATACCAGTACACGAGCATCTTCGTCGCCCAGGAGAAAGAAGCAAAGCGGACGAATGCCCTGCTTGAGATCGCCAACCGGCTGAACTCACATTCGAACTTCAGCGAGGCGTCCGAGGGCGTGCTTGAACGAGCGATAACGCTTGTCGGGGCCGACTACAGTGCTCTCGGCGTACTTGACCAGAATGCAAAACGCATCTCGCTAGCATCGTTCAAATCGGCCGAGGGAATCACGCCGGGCCGCGTGTTGAAGCTCGTCGAAAAGCACGGCCGCTCACTGAAGACGGACACGTTTCCCGCGATAAATGACCTGCTGCGCGAAGGGCGGACGATCCACCTTAACGATTCACAGCTTCCTTTTGCACTGAGGCTCGTTTTTAACTCGACGCTTGGCGGTAAGGCGGCCCTGGTCGCACCGGTACGTGTCGGCGGTCAGGTCTTCGGGCTGCTCGGGTTTGTGTGGGGCAAAGAGAGCGTCTTTGTAGACCACGACATCGCGCTTGTCGAGGGGATCGCCGACCAGATCGGAACGGCGCTCGAGCGTGACCAACTCTCGGCCGAGGTGATGCGGCTTAAAAGCGAGCTTCACCAGCGGAGCAGCGAGATCATCGGCCAGGCCCAATCGATCCACCGTGCCATCGAACTTGCGCTGAACGTGGCGGACACGAACACGACCGTGCTCGTCCAGGGCGAATCGGGCACCGGCAAGGAGCTGCTGGCTAACCTCATACACTTCAATTCCGGCCGCGAAGACAAGGCTTATATCAAGATCAATTGCGGGGCGATCCCCGAAACGCTGCTTGAATCAGAGCTTTTCGGGCACGAAAAAGGGGCATTCACCGATGCTCGAAATCAGCGGCGAGGCCGGTTTGAAGAAGCCGACGGCGGCACGCTGTTCTTGGACGAGATCGGCGAAATGTCGCCGCAGGCACAGATCCGCTTGCTTCGCGTACTTCAGGATGGCGAGTTCACCCGCATCGGGGGCAGCGAGGTGGTCAAGTCGGATGTTCGAGTGATCGCGGCAACGAACGTGGATCTCGAACAGGCGATCGAGGCCGGCACGTTCCGAAAAGACCTCTACTATCGCCTGTCGGTCTTCCCGGTCACCCTTCCGCCGCTGCGCGAACGGGTCGAGGATATTCATCCGCTCGTTTTCCACTTCCTCGAGAGATTCAAGGAAAAGACCGGCCGCAATGTGACCGGTATTTCAAAAGAGGCGCTTAGGGCCCTAATAAGCTACGAATGGCCGGGCAACGTGCGGGAGTTGGAGAACGCGATCGAAAGGGCCGTGATCATTGCGTCGGGCCGCCAAATAGAATTGGACGACCTGCCGGAATCCATCAGCAACGCGGCCGCCGAGGCCGCCTCGCACGTTCGCCAGGAGAGAGCCCGTGCCGCCGGCGAGGGCCGCTCCATCGGCCTCGAGATCGAACTTCCAGCGACGATGGAAGAGGTCGAACGCCTCGTCATCGACGCTACGTTGGATTACACCGAAGGCGACAAATCCAGGGCTGCACGCTTGCTGAGCATCGGCAGGAAAACTTTGTACCGGAAATTGGAGCAGGCTGATGACGGCTCAGCCTAGACAGGTCTAGGCGGGCAAGATCCTTGTAAATCCGCCGCCGGTTTCAAAAGCGGAAGTTAAAAAATCATTCCGCCCTCCTCCGACTATCCACGTTTCGATCCCTTCTTTTTGACAGAGCATTGCGGCTTCCAGTTTTGAATTCATCCCGCCGGTGCCGAGTTCCGAATCGCGATCCTCGACCAGGCGGCGGGCCTCTTCGATGTTCCGCACCTCTGGGATCAGGTTGGCGTCTGGGTGAAGATGGGGATTCTTATCGTAAAGTCCGTCGATATCGCTGACCAAAACAAGGAGGTCCGCCCGAACAAGCACGGCGACCAGTGCCGACAGCCGGTCGTTGTCGCCGAGCACGATCTCTTCGACGGCGGTCGTGTCGTTCTCGTTCACGATCGGGAGGTAAGAGAATTTGAGCAGCTCGCTGATGGTGTTCAGCGTGTTCCGGCACGAAGATTCGTTCTCAAAATCTCGATAGGTCATCAAGCATTGGGCCGTTTGAATGCCGAGATCGCCGAACACTTCGTTGTACGTCCGCATCAGGAGCGGCTGCCCGATGGCGGCCATCGCCTGTTTGGACGCGATCGGTTTACCGGCATCCTTAATATTTATGTACTGCTTTGCGGCGGCTATGGCGCCGGACGAAACGAGCACGATATCGTAGTCGTTCCTCAGCTCCAGGATCTGCCGGCCGATGTCCTCGATCTTGCCGCGAGAGATCAGCCGCGTGGCGTTGGTCAGCGTCGAGGTGCCGATCTTTAATACGAGCTTCTTTTTCATTAACAGGGTTTCAAACGCAAAGACGTGGAGACGCAAAGGTCGCCGATCGAATACTGTAAACCAGCTAGATACGTAATCACTTTTCGCCTCGGCGTGTTTGCGTTTAGCTTCTAGTCTGGCCGTCGCCGTACACGAACCATTTATTTGTAAGCAGGTGCTCAACGCCGAGCGGCCCGCGAAAATGCAGCTTCTGCGTCGAGATCGCGATCTCGGCCCCGAGGCCGAACTCGCCGCCGTCGGTGAATCGCGTCGAAGCGTTCTGATAAACGGCCGCAGAGTCCACCTCTCGCATAAACCTCCCGGCCGCAGCGTCGTTGGCGGTCACGATCGCGGCCGAATGGCCACCGGAATATTTGTTGATCTTCGTGACGGCATCGGACAGATCCTCGACAACGCCGAGCACGATCTTCGCCGATAGAAATTCTTCGTACCAGACCGATTCGTCAGCGATCTCCTTGATCGACGGGTCGGCCGCACACGCTGTCACGTCGCCAAAGACCTCGATCCCCATCTCTTGAAAGCAGCGTGCGAGCTGTTGGATCTCTGAAGCGAGATCAGGAAGTTCACGATGCAGGAGGACCTTGTCGAGAGCGTTGCACACGCTTAATCTCGACTTGCCGTCGAGGGCGATCTTCATCGCCATTTCAGTGTCGGCTTCCGCATCGATAAAAAGGAAATTATTTCCGCGGCCGCTGACCAGAACCGGGGCCGTCGAATTCTTGACCGTAAAATCGATCAGGGCCTCGCCGCCGCGTGGAATTACCAGATCGAACTTCTCGCTTTTCCCTTCGATCAGCTGCCGGGTCTCTTCCCGAGAGATGTCCAGGTACCGCACGCGGCCGGCGTCGAAACCACTTGCAGTTAGGGCCTTCTGCCAAAGCTCGGTAAGAAGAAGGTTCGTTTTGCGGGCCTCTTTGCCGCCCTTCAGGAGTATTCGATTCCCCGCTCTTAGAGCGATGCTCGCCGCTTCCACGCAGACGTCCGGCCGGGCCTCGAAGATGATCAGGATGGTGCCGAACGGGACCCGCCGGTTCTCGATCCGCAGCCCGTCCGGCCTTGTGTAGCCGTAGATCACCTCGCCCTCGCGGCTTTCCTGGGCGATCACGGCGTCAAGAGCGGCGATCATCCGGTCCACCTTTGATCCGTCGACCTTTAGCCGGTCGTAGATCACTTGGTCCGCCGGACATGCGTCGAGGTCGATGCGGTTCGTTGCCTGGATCTCGTCGCGGTTGTCCGACAACAGCCCGGACAGTTTGGCAAGGACCGCGTTGACCGGAGGGTCCTTATCGGGCCGGAGTTTGCTATCATCAAGTGCCATGCAAATCTTGGCCGGTATCGAACGATGAAACCCCAGATAGCCGGCCTGCGTTAAATTGTCCTTATGAAGACTCTAGCCTCCTTTCTAATCGGATTATCAATAATTGCCGCTGCCTCCGTCAATTTGGCCGCCCAGGATCGTGAGAAGACCCTGATCCTTGTCCGGCACGCCGAAAAGGCCGACGACAGCGCCGATCCCGAATTGTCCGCGGCCGGACGCGAACGCGCCGCGCGTCTGATAAAAACGGCCGGCAAGTATAAGCCCGGCGCATTCTACTCGACAAACTTCAAGCGTACCCGCGACACGATCACCCCGCTCGCCCAAAAGCGGAAAAAAGAGGTGCAGACTTACGACGCCCGAAATCCGCAAGCTTTGATCGACAATATAATGAACAGCAGGACGAAAAGGTTCCTGATCGCGGGCCATTCGAACACCGTGCCTGCACTCGCGAATCTGATCACAAAGAAAGAGCTGTTCAAGAATCTTCTCGACACCGAGTATTCAGTGATCTGGGTGATCAAGATGAAACGCGGCAAGGTGGTGAAATTCGAGATTCTCGATTACTGATGGAGCCTAAAAGCTTTGTCGGCCCGTCCGTCGCCGTATTTGTTAAGATGTCTTTTGTCTTAAGATGAGGATCGATAGGTCAATGGAGAAACGATGAATATCGGACTTACGAGGACCCTTGCAGCCGCCGCGATTTTTGTCATTGCAGCCGCATGCCAGAGCTTTGGCCAGACAGCCGCCGCGTTGCCCCAGGAAACATTTTGGAACGAGCTTACTAAGCTCTGCGGCAAAGCGTTCAAGGGCACGGTCGTTGTAGATACGACCGGCGACGAGCGGTTCAAGGACAAGGCGATGGTGATGCACGTCCGCTCGTGCGAGAAAGACCGGATCAGGGTCCCGTTCATGGTCGGCGACGACCGTTCGCGGACCTGGATCCTGACGCGCAAGAAAGGCCGGATCGAACTTAGGCACGACCATCGGCATGAGGACGGCAAACCGGACGCGGTCACGATGTATGGTGGCTGGACGGTTAGCGACGGCATGCCGACAAGGCAGATGTTCCCCGCCGATCAGGATACGGTCAAGGTGGTCGCTGCCGCCGCCACTAACGTGTGGTGGATGGACCTCGTAGCGGGCGAACACTTTAGCTACAACCTCCGCCGGATGGGTTCGGAACGTGTATTCAGCGTGAAATTCGACCTAAAAACGGAAGTTGCGGCCCCGCCGGCCCCGTGGGGATGGAAGGACTAGATCCCGGCGTTTTTCTAGTATGGGCGTTCAGCTAAATCACACGATAGCCTGGTGCCGCGACAAGGCCAGGTCGGCGAATTTTTTGACCGATATGCTTGGGCTCGCGGGCCCGCGGCCCTTCATGCATTTTCTGGTCGTGGATCTCGAAAACGACGTTTCCATCGATTACTTCGAGACGAATGAACCGATCGCGATCCAGCACTTCGCCTTTCTTATCGATGAAGACAGATTCGATTTGGCGTTCGGCCGGATAAAAGACCTCGGCCTTGATTTCTGGGCCGATCCCGCCCGCACGAAGCCGGGCGAGATCAATCGCCACGACGGAGGCCGCGGCGTGTATTTCAAGGACCCCGACGGCCATTTACTGGAATTGATCACCCGCCCCTATGGTTATTCCGAAGATGAATGACGCCACCGTCGAAGCCGAATTACTTGAGTTAGCGTCTGCGTGGGCCGAGGCGATGGTCTCGAACGATGCCGGCCGCATCGGCAGCTTTATGGCCGACGAATGGGTGATGGTATCGGAACGCGGGATTTCGGACAAAGAGCACTTTCTCGGGTTCGTCCGGTCGGGTGAATTGACGCACAGTTCGTTTGAAATGGTCGGTGAAGCCCGGATCAAGTGTTACGACGACACGGCGGTCCTCTCAGCTCGGGTCGTAAACACGGCCCACTTCGGCGGCGAAACTTTCGATGCCGACGAATGGACGACCGATGTTTTCGTAAAGCGCGACGGGAAATGGCTGTGCGTGCTTAGCCAGATCACATCTGCGGCCGCGATGCCCGGTTCAAATGGAAAAGGGGAAGGAACTTAGCTCCTTCCCCTTCCGTCTTGCAACTCAGCCCTCTATTCACCTGCTTCTCGGGACGACCACCGGCAATCCCTTTTCAGTGTACGCCCGGTTGAACGCGGCGATGTCCTCGGACTTGATCCGCGCGAATGCGGCCAGTTGCGCATCGATCTTTGACGTCAGGTCGTTATACACGTCATAGCTCTGCGATGTCGGCGCGTGATCGCCGAGGTCAACACTGGATTTTAAGGCAGCCAGCTTGTTATTCAACTTGATCGGGTAATTCAGGGCGTCCTGGGACGATCGGATCCGCGTCTGGATCAGTTCTTCCTCGACGGCCGCGAGCTTCTTCGTGATCTCGGCCGCCCGGTCCTTCAGGTCCTTGTTCTCGGCGGTCAGTCGTGCGCCCACCTCATCGAATTGGCGCTTCAGGTCCCTGATCTCGCTGATCGCCGAGTGGGTCGCGCTCAGTTTGTCGGTCGCCTTGACCAGGAAATCGAACTGCTTTTGAAGATCTGCTTGCGATGTTGCGAGGCGCGGATCCGCCTTTATGGCAAAGGCCTCGGTGCTCACCGGTTTGCCGTCGACCGAAAGCCGCACCTGATAGTTTCCCGGCGGGACGCGCGGGCCATTCAGGTTGCCTGCCCACATTATCAGCCCGGGCAGCGTCGTCGCGTTCGGCAGGCGGTAATTCCACACGAACCGATTCAAGCCGATCTCGATGGGCAATTGCGGTTCACCCTGGCCGCCGCCCTGCGGTGCCGATCGCCCTTCCACCGGCGCGCGACCGGTGAATTTGCGGACCACTTTTCCGGCCGGATCGAGAAACTCGAGGCTTACTTCCTTGGGCTTCGATTTCAGCCAATAGTGAATTACGGCTCCATTTGGCGGGTTGACGCCGACGGTCGCGTTTGCCGGTGCATTAAAACCGCCGCCGCCCGCCTGGCGGTATCCGTCCTCGGGTTTGAAAAGGAAAGCTTCGGCTCGTTTCGCATCGGCAAGCTGGTAAAGAAGCGGCAGGTTATCCAGCACATAGAACGAACGTCCCTGGGTGGCGACGACAAGGTCCATATCCCGCTTATGAACGGCGAGGTCGGTGATCGGTACGACCGGCAGGTCCAGCTGCAGCGATTCCCACGAATTACCGTCGTTGGACGAGTAGTACATGCCGGTTTCCGTTCCGGCGTAAAGAAAGCCCTTCCGATTTGGGTCCTCGCGGACTACGCGGGTAAAAGCATCGTCGGCGATCCCTGCAACCACTTTCCTCCACGTCTTTCCGTAATCATTGGTCTTGAAAATGTAGGGTTTGTAGTCGTCAGATTTGTACGCGGTGCCGGCGAAGTAGGCGGTCGCCGGGTCATGCTGGGAAGCTTCGATCGAATTGATCTGGATCCACTCGGGCATGTCCTTCGGCGTTACGTTCGCCCAGGTGCGGCCGCCGTCCTGGGTGACGTGAACCAACCCGTCGTCCGATCCGGCCCAAATCACACCCTGTCTCAATGGTGATTCTGCCAAGGCGAAGATCGTCGAGTAGTACTCGACACTCGTATTGTCCTGGGTGATCGGCCCGCCCGAAGTGCCCTGCTTCGACTTGTCATTGCGGGTCAGGTCGGGCGAGATCGCCTGCCAGCTCTGTCCTTCGTCGAGCGACCTGAAAAGCAGATTCCCGGCGGCATAAAGGGCGTATTTGCCTTCGGTCCGGTGCGGCGAGAAAAGGATCGGAAAATTCCACTGGAAGCGGTACTTCATCGCCTCGGCCCCGGCACCCATGGGGTTGTCCGGGTAAACGTTTACGTTGCGGCTTTGCCTCGTCTTGTGGTCATAGCGGGTAAGCAGCCCGCCGTAGCTGCCAGCGAAAACGATGTCCGAATTCTCGGGATGCGGGGCTATCCACCCGGATTCGCCGCCGCCGACGTCGTACCAATCCCGCTCGGTGATCGTCGCCTCGTTGGTCCTTGAAGGTATCTTGACCGTCGAGTTGTCCTGCTGGGCGCCGTAGATGTTGTAAGGGAAATCGTTATCCACGGCCACGCGGTAGAACTGGGCGGTGGCCTGGTCCTGCTCCGTCCACGTCCGCCCGCCGTCATTGCTGACATTTGCCCCGCCGTCGTTGGAATTGATCATCCGCTGATTATCATCGGGGGCGATCCAAAGGTCGTGATTGTCGGCGTGGGGGACCGATATACTCGTGAACGTTCGCCCGCCGTCGATCGACTTGTGAAACGCAACGTTAGTGATATAGACAATATCGGCGTTTTGAGTGTCGGCGTAAACGCGGGTGTAGTACCAGGGTCGCTGCCGGATGCTTGCGTTATCCGAGGTCCGCTGCCAGGTATCGCCGCCGTCGTCCGAGCGGTAAAGGCCGCCCTCCTTCGCTTCGACCATCGCCCAGACGCGGTTCGGGTTCACAGGCGAAACGCTGACGCCGATCTTCCCGAGCACGCCCGCCGGCAATCCGCGGTTCTTCGAGATGTCCGTCCAGGTCTCGCCGCCATCCGTCGTTTTGTACAGGCTCGAGCCCTCGCCGCCAGAGATAAGGCTGTACGGTGTCCGCTGCACTTGCCAGAACGCGGCATACATCACATTCGGGTTCGCAGGGTCGAACGAAAGATCGAACGCACCCGCCTTTTCGCTCCTGAACAGGATATTTTTCCAGGTCTTGCCTCCATCGGTAGTGCGGAAAACGCCTCTTTCCCTATTTGGCCCCCATAGATGTCCCATCGCGGCCACATAAACGACGTCGGGGTTCTTCGGGTGAATGCGGACGCGCCCGATCTGTCGCGAATCGGCGAGGCCCACGTGCTTCCACGTTTTTCCCGCGTCGGTGGACTTGTAAACGCCGTCGCCGTGCGAGACGTTGCCGCGTACGGGCGATTCACCCATCCCGACATAGATTATGTTCGGGTCCGACAGCGAGACGTCGATCGCCCCGACCGAACCGGTTTGAAAGTAACCGTCCGAGACGGGCTCCCAATTGACGCCGCTATCCGTGGTCTTCCAAACGCCGCCGCCCGTCGCTCCGAAATAATAGACCTTCGGCTGGGAAGGCACGCCCGCCACCGCCGCTACGCGTCCCCCGCGAAACGGGCCGATCAGCCGATATTGCAAAAGCCGAAGCGGGTCTTCGGCCGGGGTGGACGCAGGCGTCTGCCCGTAGACTGGCTGAAGAATGAGAATGAGGAACGTGAGGGTGATCAACGCTCGACGATGGACACTGATCGCAAGTGACATAATTAATCCTGAACTAGACTGCTGATTTTGTTGGGATCGACAACAATCTAATCGAACCGGATGGCGAAGACAAGCTCAGAAGTTGAAAACGAAAAATGCGGAACGGCATCGGCCGTTCCGCACATTTAATGTTTCCAATAGGGCTTACTTTCCGGACTTAGCGAAGTAGCCCTGCCGGTGGGTCAGTTTTATCTTCTGTTTTTGAAGATCCTGATTTACGAGTTCGATCTCGATCCGGCGGTAGGTTCCGTCCTTGGATGTGTTCGTCGGTTCGTAAGCGAGGAGGTATTGCGACCGCATCTCTTCCTGGATCTGCTTAAAAGCTTCGCGGAGTTGCCGTTCATCGCGAGGGAAAAACGCCCTGCCGCCCGTCTGTTCGGAGATCTTGTTTAGGCTGCCCTTGTTAACGCCGCCGTAATAATCGTCGCCGATCCCTATTGCGTAGATCACGGCCTCGGACCTCAGGGCGGCATCGACCGCCTCTTCCAGCTTCTTGCTCCCGGACGTATTGACGCCGTCCGTAAGCAGGATGATGGCCCGCCTGGTGCTTTCCGGTGCAGGGCCGAGCACCTCGACCGACGTGACCCAAACGGCATCCCATATCGCGGTCGATCCGGTAAGTGCCTGGTTCCGGCCCGAGATCGGCGGCGTACCGGGGGCGACAACACCTCCGCCGATGTAGCCGGACGGAGCGGTGAATTTTACACGGTCTATTGCACGGCGAAGCCGCGTCAGGTTGTTCGTCATTCCCTGTTCGAGGGTTGATTCACCCGTGAAGGATATGACGGCGACCTCGTCTTTTGCAGGCCGCACAACGGATTCGAGGAAGGCGATCGCCGCCGACTTTTCTTCCGGCAGCGTCCGCTGCTGGGAGACACTTGTATCGATCAGGATCGAGAGGCTGAGCGGAAGGTCCACCTGCTTCGAAAAGGCGGTGATCTCTTGTGCCTGGCCGTTCTCAAGGACGCGAATGTCTTCAGGTTTCAGGGTAAGCAGCAGCCTGCGTTCCTTGTCCTGGGCCGTAAAAAGTACATTCACGGCCTCGGTATCGACCTTAATAACACCCTCTTCCTCCTGGATCGGCGGCGTAGGTGTCGCAACGACGCCGGTGGCTCCGTGAGCATCGATGCCGGGCCGTGCCTCTGAGCTGCCGGCAACAAAGAGGCTCAGGACGGCCGAAGCCATCACAAAAGCGGATACGAACAAACTTCTTAGCAAAAACATCGAGTTCCTCGTCGGCCCTTTTGGCCGAGCGTTTATCGCAAGGTGTCGCGGATCGCACGATAGCTGTCCTTCGTGCGGATGCGGAATTTCGAGGTCTTTTCCCGGTCTGTGAATCGAACCTCGATCTTGCGTTCCCGGCCGTCATAATTCTGATTTGCGGGCCGGTAAGTGATTATGTATTGAGAGCGTAACTCCTCGGAGATCCTGCGGAAGGCACGCTCAAGAGCGAGCATGTCGCCGGTAAAGAAGGCCTCGCCGCCGGTCCGCTCGCACAACTGGGTCAGATATTTATCGCCGCGGTCTTTGACAGTTCCGGCCTCGACGCCCGGAACGGTGCCGAGAAATCCGGCCTTTGTCGAAATGCCGAAGATCGTCGTTTCGGTCCTTTGCGCGATATCGATCGCATCGTTCAGGTCCGCCCGGCTGAACGTGTCATCACCATCGGTGATCAGAACGATGACCCGCCTTCCAGGGACGTTTCTCAGCTTTTCATCGGCGAACTGCCAGATCGCGTCGTATAGAGACGTCTGCGAACCGGGCTTCTTAACCTTATCAACGGCTGTTTGGAGAAGGTCGAGCTTGTCTGTAAAGTCCTGGCGAAGGGCGACCTCGTGGTCGAAGGTCATGAAAGCGGCCTTGTCCTTTCTGAGCCGGGTTACCGAGTGGATAAAATTGATGGCCGCCTCTTTGGAGAAACCGAGCTTGCCGGCCGTTGACGGCGAAGTGTCCATTAGAACGCCCACAAACACCGGTGGATTCGTCGATTCGTCGGTAAATGATGTGATCTCCTGAAGGACCCCGTCCTCAAAGACCTGAAAATCGCCTTGCTTCAGGCCGATCACAAGGTCTTTCTTTTCCAGCACCGTTACCGGCAGCCGGACCTCGAACGTCTTTACCTGGCCCTGATTGTCGGTTTCCGGCGGAGTCGGAACCGGATTCTGGCCGCTAGCTTCCGTCGAACCGAGAATGACCGCGGCTGCAAATAAGAAAAATGCTGTTCGTATGGTACTTTTCATAAAGTCGTAACGAATTTTAGCAAGGAAAAGGCAAGTTTTTCGATGCTTGCGATGGCGGTGATGTTGCCCCAAACGGTGCTGCATTAGTATAACAATCGGGGAGTGGATCGCCTAGATCCTGCAGATCTTCGCTTGGTTTGGCAGCTTGAGGGGACAAGAATGCGAATTCTCGGTGTAGGGATCAAGTCGACCGGCCGATCGATCATGGATAAGAACATTTTCAGAGAATACGACATTCGCGGCGTGGTCGGCCCGCAGCTCAATGACGAGACGGTAGCGGTACTCGGCTTTGCGATCGGCGAATTTTTTCGCCGGAACGGCGCCCGCCGTGTCTCGGTCGGCTACGACGCACGCGAGAGCTCGCCCCGGTTTTGCCGGCTGCTCACCGAAGCGTTCAATCGATGCGGACTGGATGTCGCTCTGATCGGACGGGTGCCGACGCCGGTCCTTTACCACACTGTTTTCACCAAAGGCCTCGACGGCGGCGTGATGATAACCGGATCGCATAACCCGCCGGACCACAACGGCTTCAAGATCCTTCTCGGGAAAGACGCCCTTTTCGGTTCGCAAATACAAGAAATAAGAGAGATCGCCTTTTCTGACGATCGAGCGGACGCAACCGGGCCTAGCAATGGCAAAGGAGCAACTTCCGAGCTTGATGTTCTCGATGATTACTGTTCCGACATTTTCTCACGGATCTCATTCGGCCCTCGCCGTATCAAAGCTGTGATCGATGCCGGCAACGGAATGGGCGGCGTTACGGCGGTACCCATACTAGAGAAACTCGGCGTCGAGATGATAAAGCTCTTTATCGAACCGGATCCCGATTTTCCGAATCATCATCCGGACCCTACGGTAGAGGAAAATCTCGAAGACCTGATCTCGACGGTAAAAGACAACAACGCTGACATCGGCATTGCGTTCGACGGCGATGGCGACCGGATCGGCGTTGTCGATGAGAACGGCCGCATTATTTGGGGCGACGAATTGATGATATTGCTTTCGCGTTCCGTGCTGGCCGAACGTCCCGGAGCGACGATAATAGCTGAAGTGAAGTGCTCGCAAACGCTCTACGATGACATCGCGGCACACGGCGGCACCGGTATTATGTGGAAGGCGGGCCATTCATTGATCAAGGCCAAGATGAAGGAAACCGGTGCGGTTCTGGCGGGTGAGATGAGCGGCCATATCTTCTTTGCCGACCGCTTTTACGGATTTGATGACGCGGCCTACGTGGCCGCCCGCGTCCTCGAGATCCTATCGAAGACCGAAAAGAGATTCTCCGAACTCTTTACCGACATCCCAAAGACTTTCTCTACGCCGGAGCTTCGCGTCGACTGTCCCGACGGGATCAAGTTCGACGTTGTTAAACGCATTGCCGAACGTTACTCACAAACCAACGATGTGATCACCATCGACGGCGCCCGGATCGGCTTTGAGCATGGATGGGGCCTTGTTCGCGCATCGAATACCCAGGCGATACTTGTGCTGAGATTCGAGGCCCAAAGTGAAGACGATCTTGCAGCGATCCGCAAACGAGTCGAAGCCAACGTTGCCGAGACCATCGACGGGTTTAGGGCCAGCGATCCTGATCAGGGGAAAATGCCCAACTCCATGTAGCTTACCGCGACCTTGTTTATCGCATTGATGAAGGATGCGGTCCTGAGATTCTCTACGCCGGAACGCTTCGAGATCTCGTTGATCTGGTGAAAAGCCGTGATCATCGTCTCCTCAAGCCCCGAGTAGACCAGGTCGGCTTCATCGGCCCCTCGTGCGGCCAAGCTGCGTTCGTCGGCGCTCAGGGCCCGGCCGATCTCTTTCTCGACGAGCGAGAGGATGCGGTCGTAGGCGGCTTGCTCGAACCGCTTTTCTATCCGACCAAACCTGACCCGCGAGAGATTCTTGAGCCATTCGAAATAAGAAACGGTAACACCGCCGGCGTTTATGTAAACATCCGGGATGATAAGGATGTTCTTCTGCTGCAGGATGGCCTCGGCCGCCGCAGTCACGGGGCCGTTCGCGGCTTCGGCGATGATCTTCGTCCTGATCCGCGGCGCATTCTCATCGGTGATCTGGTTTTCCAACGCAGCCGGGATCAGGATGTCGCATTCGAGTTCGAGCCCGTCCTCCCGTCTCGGGAGGTTGGCCGCACCGGGAAAATTGAGGATCGAACCCGTCTCTTTACGGTGCGCCATCAACGCGGGCAGGTCGATCCCGTCCTGTTTGCGGATCGCCCCCTCGTACTCCGAAACGCCGATGAGCTTGGCACCGCCCTCGGTAAAGAACTTTGCGGCATGAAAGCCGACGTTCCCGAGGCCCTGAACGACGAACGTCTTGCCGTCGATACCGCGGTCCATCCCGAGCGAAAGCATCGTCTCGGCACTGTCACAGACCTCTCGCGTTCCGTAAAAGACCCCGAGCCCGGTCGCTTCCGTACGTCCGCGGATGCCGCCCTGGCCCACCGATTTGCCGGTCACACAGCCGAGCGCATCGATCTGTTCGGGATGGAACGCCTGGTAGGTGTCCGCGATCCAGGCCATCTCGCGAGATCCCGTGCCGTAATCCGGAGCGGGTACATCAAGCGCCGGGCCGATGAAATTTTTCTTGATCAACTCGGCGGTATAACGCCGGGTGATCCGCTGGAGCTGTTCGACGTCATAGTCTTTTGAGTTGACCTTGACCGCTCCCTTTGCGCCCCCAAAAGGCACGTCCACGATCGCGCATTTGTAGGTCATCAGCGTGGCAAGAGCGATCACCTCTTCCTCGTTGGCGTCGGCCGAATATCTGATGCCGCCTTTGACCGGCAGCTTATGGTGGCTGTGTTGGGCCCGCCAGGCTTGGATCACCTCATACCCGGACCCCGTCCTGATAGGGAACTTAAAGGAATACACGCTGTTGCAGGTCCTGATCTGTTCCAGCAGCCCGGGCGGGTGTCCGGTTAGTGCGGCAGCCTTGTTGAAGTAGTGGTCCACGCTTGCAAGAAAGCTCTTGCCCTGGTCGTTGTGATTCACGGCGGTCCTCCTCGTTGGACTTGAATACGGTCGGTTCGACAAGGATAAACCTAATGCGCAGTATGTGCCAGCCGAACGGCGTTCGACACTTTCATACCGGAAAGTTCGCGTTTAGTTTTCGGAGGGCATCGAAAGGCAGGTTCGGCCCGGATGATGCTTCGAAAAATGAAAAAGATCTCTTCGACGGTAATTTGGCTATTGATATTTCTTTCGCTGGTCGCGGCCGAGGCTTATTCAGCCCTCGGCGGTTCCAATTGATCCAGGTTTGAGTGAGTGGGGCCCGCAACGCATCTCCTTCGAAAGGGCCGTTTGCGACAAAGCCAGACTATTTAAGCATGGTGGTCCATTGGGCTATGTTATTCTTGTAGAGTCGATTCTCCCGCTCCGATCCAGATGAAGAATTTTCGATTCACGACTAGTGCCGCGATGCTGGCCCTGGTTTTTTCGTTTTCCGCACTTGCCCAATCCGGGCCGAAGACGGGAAAGCAGCCCTCGTACAATTACGCCGCTCAAAAGTCCTTTCTGCCGCCCGATCTTGGCCAGGTTTATTTGGGCATGCCGCTTAGCGCGTTCGCGTCAAAGATAGACATCTCAAAAGCAGAAGCAGACGACCGTTTCGATTTCCTCCAACTCGAGGTCCCGTTTGAAAGAGGTAACATTCACGGGCTTACGATCCGCGTTCACGGCCTCGAACGTGAGCAGATGGACGCAATGCTAGCCACCGAGACCGAAACAAGGAAAAACAGCGACGGCACCGAGTATCAGGTCGAGATGAAGCGGCCCCGGGTTTCGTCGATAAAAGGCGGCGTGGTCTATTCAATGTACATTGCATTCAAGCCGGGTTACGATCTGCGGTACTGGGCGCAAAAGGCCTATGGCAAGGGCGACATTCGTGCAAAGGACGACCCGTATCATATCTACGACCAACAATGGGTCAAACGGACAGGCGACGGTCTGGGATGGCTGATCCGGGCGTTCTATGGTGAAAAAGGCGGCTCGCTCCAACTGCTTGGCCGCGTTCCCGGCAGCGAATGGGACCCGGGTGCTTAGCTCTCATTTACTTTGAGGACAGCCAAAAAAGCTTCCTGCGGGATCTCCACGCGGCCGACCTTTTTCATCCGCTTTTTGCCTTCTTTTTGCTTTTCGAGCAGTTTGCGTTTGCGGGAGATGTCGCCTCCATAGCACTTGGCGATCACGTTTTTGCCCATTGCTTTGACCGTTTCACGGGCAATGACCTTGTTGCCGATGGCGGCCTGGATGGGCACTTCAAAAAGCTGTCGGGGGATCAGCTCTTTCATCTTGGCGGTTAGCAGGCGGCCTTTGGAGGTTGCCGTATCGCTGTGGAGGATCAGTGAAAGGGCATCGACCGGCTCACCGGAGACGAGGATGTCGAGTTTGACGAGCTTGGATTCCTGATAGCCCGACAGGTGATAGTCGAGCGAGGCATAGCCGCGTGAGACGCTCTTCAAGCGGTCGTAGAAATCAAGCACGATCTCGTTTAGCGGCAGTTCATAAACAAGCATCACCCGATCCTTGGTCACATACTCGAACTTTCTCTGCACGCCGCGTTTTTCATCCAAAAGCGGCAGGATCCCGCCAAGAAAATCATCGTTCGTCAGGATCGTCGCCTCGATATATGGTTCTTCGATCTTGGCAATTCGGGCCGGATCCGGCATCTGCGAAGGCGAATCGATCTCGTGGATCGCGCCGTCCGTGGTCGTAACCCGATATCGAACGCCAGGTGCCGTAGTGATCAGGTCCAGGTTGAACTCGCGTTCGAGCCGTTCCTGAATGATCTCCATGTGCAGCAGGCCGAGAAATCCGCAGCGGAACCCGAAGCCGAGCGCAGTGGACGATTCCGGTTCGTAAAAGAATGAAGCGTCGTTCAGCCGCAGCTTGTCCATCGCATCCCGGAGGTCCTCGTATTGGGCGGAATCGGTTGGGTAGAGTCCGGCAAAGACCATCGGTTTCACTTCCTGGAATCCGGGCAGCGGTTCTGTTACGGGCCGGGCGGCATCGGTTATCGTGTCACCGATCTGGACATCGGCCACCGTCTTGATCGAGGCGGTCAGGAACCCCACCTCGCCCGGGCCGAGTTCGGCGATCGGTGTTGCCTTAGGCCGGTTGACGCCGATGGTCTCGACCAAATATTCTCGGCCGGTATTGAAGAACTTGATCTTTGTGCCCTTCTTGATCGTGCCGTCGATCACCCGGAAAAGCACGATAACCCCGCGGTAGCTGTCGTACCAACTGTCAAAGATCAACGCTTTTAGCGGCGCTTTTGCATCGCCTTTGGGGGGCGGAATGTCCTTGATGATCTCTTCGAGGATGTCCTCGACACCGGCACCCGTCTTCGCCGAGGCCAGCACGGTATGTGTGGTGTCCAGCCCGATGATCGTCTCTATCTGTTCCTTGATCCTCTCGGGTTCCGCCGACGGAAGATCGATCTTATTAAGGACGGGAACAAGTTCAAGGTCGTTCTCAATGGCAAGGTAAGTGTTCGCGAGCGTTTGGGCCTCGACGCCCTGCGACGCATCTACGACAAGGAGCGCTCCCTCGCACGCCGAAAGCGAACGCGAGACCTCATAGGAAAAATCCACGTGACCCGGAGTGTCGATCAGATTCAGCACATATTGCTTTCCGTCCCGGGCTTTGTAATCCAGTCTCACGGCGTGCGCCTTGATCGTAATGCCGCGCTCGCGTTCGAGGTCCATGTCGTCGAGCAGTTGGTCTTCCATGTCGCGGTCCGCGACAGCCCCGGTGAGCTGCAAGATGCGGTCGGCCAGCGTGGATTTGCCATGGTCGATATGGGCAATGATCGAGAAATTCCTTATGTTTCCGAGGTCCATTTGCAATGCAAAAATCCGCAAAAGATAAACGAATAGAATATCAAAACAGAGCACACACTGCATTTGCGAATCGTGCTTGCGATGCGAGGAAAAGGTTTTTAGAACAAAACCCGTCCAAAGGCCGTAAGAACGCATAACAAGCTCACAACCCCAATTTTTCTTGATCGAGGTCACAAATTATGAAAAGACAGATCGTCGCGCTCCTGTTTGCCCTTCTGATCGGGCCTGCCGCCGTCACTGCCCAGGTCCGGTTCGACCGTTCGCAATACTCGATTCCGCACAAGAAGTTCGTGCTGAAGAACGGCCTCACGCTTATAGTTCACGAGGACAAGAACGTACCAATTGTTGCGGTGAACATGTGGTATCACGTCGGTTCGCGAAACGAGAAGCGCGGCAGGACGGGTTTCGCCCACTTATTCGAGCACTTCTTCTTCAACGGATCCGAAAACCACCCCTTCGGATTCCGGGAAGCGATGGACGACCTGGGTGCGAACAACAGGAACGGAACGACGAATACGGACCGGACAAACTTCTTCGAAGACGTGCCCGTTTCGGCACTTGAAAAAACCCTTTTTCTGGAGGCCGACCGAATGGGCTTTCTCGGAGGCTATATCTCGCAGGAGATGCTGACGCGCGAAAAGGGCGTGGTCCAAAACGAGAAGCGCCAGGGCGAGAACAATCCGTACGGCCGTGTATTCGGCGAGATATCGGAAAAAATGTATCCGTATTCTCATCCCTATTCGTGGTCGACGATCGGCTCGATGGAAGACCTGAGCAACGCAACCCTCGCCGACATCAAGGAATGGTATGAGACCTACTACGGCCCGAATAATGCCGTGATCTCGCTTGCAGGCGACATTTCAGCCGAAAAGGCCCTGGAACTGGTGACGAAATATTTTGGCGACATCAAGCCCGGCCCGCCGCTGCCGCGGGCCAAGACCTGGATCCCCGTGCTCGAGCGGGATCTGCGGGATTCGATGGAAGACCGCGTACCTCAGCACCGGATCTACCGCGCATGGCATGCTCCGGGCTGGTCCGATCCTGAACTGCAGCATTTAAGGGTGTTCGCCGATGCACTTTCGGGTTCGAAAAGTTCCCGCCTTGACCGCAAGCTTGTGTACGAGAAGGAGTTGGTGACGAACGTCTCCGCCGGGGTTATCGAACGAGAGCTGGGCGGCATGTTCAACGTTGTTGCCACGGTAAAGCGTGGCGTTGACCCTTCGGTCGTCGAACGTGAGATTGATGCCGTCATTAGCGAAGCCCTGCAAAGCGGGCTGACCTCTGACGAGGTTCAACGCACACAGAACCGCATACTGGCCGGATTTCTCCGCGGAAGCGAATCGCTCGGCGGATTTGGCGGCCGTTCAGACATTCTTGCCGGCAGCGAAACCTATGGCGGCAGCCCGGAGGCCTATCTAGACCGGCTTGAGATATTCGCTCGCTCGACGCCGGAACAGATCAAGACTACCGCGAACAAATGGCTCAAGAACCGTCACTATACGATGGTCGTTAATCCGGCCCCGCAGCTTGCGGCAGAACGAAGAATGATCGACCGAAAGAACGTGCCCGCGATCGGCGGGGCCCCCGAAGTAACCTTCCCGGCGGTCCAGAGGGCAAAGCTGAAGAACGGGTTGAATGTGATCCTGCTCGAACGCCACTCGACCCCGATCGTTAACGTTGCGCTTGCGGTCGATGCGGGTTCGGCCTCGGAACCGGCCGAAAAGGCAGGTTCTGCTTCGATGGCGTTGAGCCTGATGGACGAAGGTACAAAGACCCGCAACGCCTTCCAAATCTCAGACGAACTTGATTCCATCGGCGCAAACCTCAGCACCGGCAACGGACAGGACCTTTCATTCGTTCGGCTCGAATCAACGTCGGCGAAGCTAGGTGCCGCACTGCCGATCATGGCCGACGTGGTTCTGAACCCGGCGTTCCCGGCTGATAAATTCGAACTGGAAAAACAGCTTCGCCTTGCCCAGATAGGGCAGGAATTGGCCACGCCTAACGCTCTGGCCTTTCGGGTAATGCCGCAGATCCTTTACGGGCCCGAACACGCGTACAGCAAGCCGTCCAGTGGAACGCCTCGTTCGATCGGGAGTCTCACGCGCGACGACCTGATCAAGTGGCATTCGGCGTGGTTCCGGCCGGCAAGCTCAACGATCATCGTTACCGGCGACACGACGCTGGCGGCGCTGATCCCCATGTTGGAGCAGGCCTTTGGCGGTTGGCCGTCAGGCACAGCTCCAGAGAAGAAGATCGGGGCGGCAAAGTCGTCACCGGCAGGCCGGATCTATTTGATCGATAAGCCGAACGCGCCCCAGTCAACGATAATGGCAGCGCATCTGTCTCTTCCGAGCGGACAGCCGGAGGATCTTGCGGGTGAGCCGCTGTTCCGAAACTTTGGCGGCATGTCAACGTCCCGGTTGAACCGCAACCTGCGGCTCGAAAAGCATTGGAGCTACGGCACGTCCGGAGGGATGCAGAATTATCGAGGGGAGCGGCCCTTTTTCGTACTGGCACCGGTCCAAACCGACAAGACGAAGGAATCGATGGCAGAGGTGTTGAAAGAGATCCGCGGAGTCGCGGGCGACCGTCCGGTGACCGGCGAAGAATTCGAAAGCATTATGCGCAATATGACGATGCGCCTGCCGGGAAGATTTGAAACACTTTCATCGCTCGAAAATGCTGCTGTGAACCTGGTCAATTTCGGGTTGGCGGACGACTACTGGTCCACCTATCCCGCAAAGATCCGAAAACTTTCGGAAACTGATCTTGCCGCGGCCGGCAAGAAATTCGTCCGCCCTAACGATCTGGTTTGGCTAATAATCGGCGACCTGAGAAAGATCGAATCGGGTGTCCGCGAATTGGGTTACGGCGAGGTGATCGTGCTTGGCCCCGACGGAAGTCCAACGTCCGTCGCCGGCCGGTGATACTAATCGGAAGCAGCTATCGAGGGTCGGCGGAGTATGCGGCCGCCGGCCTTTCCTCTGTACTCGGATGCCGGGCACGGCGCTGGACAAAATCCTTTGTTAGCCTCGCAAGCTTCTGTTATAATTGAGCTTCAGCTAATTTATGTCTTGATCTTTCGCATTTATTGCGGGGAGGAAACTATTATGAGAAACGAATATGACAGGGATGAAACAAACGCGGCGACGAAATTGACCTATTTATTGATCGGAGGCGGCATTGGGGCGGTCATCGCTTTGCTTTTTGCTCCGAAATCGGGAGTGGAATTGCGTGGCGATATAGCCGACGCAACTAGAAAGGGCCTTGAGAAGGGCAAAGAGACGGCGGCGCACCTTCAGGAAAAAGCCGGAGAATACTATGAAGTCTCTCGTGAAAAGGCGAGCGAGCTTTACCAAACAGCCCAGGAAAAAGCCGGTGAGATCAGCGAAAAGGCCCGGAGCGCCGCTGCACAGTCGGTAAATCCATTCACCGCGGCGGTCGAGGCCGGCAAAGAGGCTTACGTGGCCGAGAAGCGAAAGACCGAAGCAAAGTCGATCACCGAGGGCCGTCCAAGCTATCCGGTCAAGGACAATGAATCCAAGAATTAGCAGATGAACGCTTCTGAACCTCAGTTTTGGATGATGATCGCGTCGATCGTGATCGCGGTGTGCTTCATCGTGATGGCGATATCACTGATCGCGATCGCCGTGATAGTCCGAAAGGTCGTGGGGACCGTTAGACGGTTGGAGGAGCGCGTCGAACCGCTTATTTCAAAGGTCGACGCCATCAGTCTGCAGGGCAAGGAGATGTCCGTTCATTTTACGGAAGTTTCTTCGAACCTATCCATTGCGACGAAGCATCTTGCCGAATCGACTGAATTGATAAAGGAAGAGGTCCACGAACTTCGGCAGTTAGTGAGTTCGACGGCGATCACGGCCCGCGACAAGGTCGAACTTGTCAGCAAGACCATCGACCGGACGCAGATGCAGGTGGTGGACACTACCGATTTTGTGCAGGCAAAGATCGTCGAACCGGCCCGCGAGATCGCGGCGATCATGGCCGGCGTTAAGAAGGGCCTTGAAGTGCTGTTCGCTCCGTCGCCGAAACAGATCGACCGGGTTTACGTCGAAGAGGAAATGTTTATCGGTTGAAGAAAAAGTCTTCATCCCGTATCATCAGCGCCGTGGCACTTTCGCGGCGTTGATTTGCGCTCTCCCGCAACCATCCCCCAGTGCCGACCCGGACCATCAAAGCGTGCGGGCCTAAGCCCTAATTCACAAAGGAGCGGACCCAGACGTTCGGTCAAACAAATGAAATGAAAACCGTTCTGAACATTTTGTTCTTACTGGCCTCTTTCTCCTTCTTATTTGTTAGCAGCATCGTCTCGCAGTCTCCATCGAGCACGCCGGTCGATGACGAGAGGCCCGTCAAGATCACCACAAACTTAATCCAGGTAGATGTCAGCGTAGTGGGGAAGGACGGGAAGCCAGTTCGCGGCCTCAGAGCGGAGGATTTCCGGGTGTTCCAGGACGGCCGTGAGCAAAAAATATCTGCTGTTACTTACGTTGACGAAGCCGATCAAAATGGACCGGCCGTTCGGCCGAGGCCATCCGGAAACGAAGAAAGGAAGATCGGCACACCGCCAACCGCAGCCAGATCATGGCAGGGGCGCGTCGTAACTTTCGTAGTGGACGACGGTAATTGCCTTGCGACGCCCATCGGCACCGCGGGTATCCGCGACGCGATAAAGCGCTTTGTCGATGAACAAATGCGCCCGGACGACCGCGTCGCGATCTATCGGACAGCCACCGGATCGAGCATGCTGCAGACCTATACCTCGAATAAAGAGGTGATAAAGAGGCTGGCAGGGCGGATCAGTTTGATCGGTGCCCGTGGCTGTGGAAGCACCTACGAGGCGTTTCGTGACAATTCGACGATAAAGTTTACGGGAAGCGGGGCCGAATCATTCGAAAACGCAGAGTCGAAGAAGGCGAGGGAGGATCGAGAAGATAATGAGCGGCGAAACCAGATCGTCGGGACGCTTGGTGTTCTTGAATTTGTCGTAGAGCGGCTTAAGGGCCTGCCCCAGCGCAAGGCAATATTCCTTATGTCCGAAGGGATCGCCGCCAATTTCAAAGACGATACTTACGAGCGACTGCGTGACCTGGCCGATACTGCCGCCCGGTCGTCGGTGGTTATCCATACAATGTCGGCCAAGGGCGTGATCGGGCCCGGTTTCCTTTCCGCCCAGGACGAGGTGCTCCCGGGCATTATCGGCGGGCAGGACAATACTGGCCCCGCGTCCGAGGCCCGCGCCGCCGAAGAACGGGCCTTGAGTGAAGGACTCGGATACCTCGCCTATCAAACGGGCGGCCGGTTCGTTCAGAGCAGTAACCGGCTGGAGGTCGACGTCGAGCGTATCCTGGACGGGCAATCAGGGTTCTACCTTGTTGCTTACGAACCGGACGACGAGACGTTCAAGGGCAAGGATTTTCATCGTATCGAGGTTAAGCTGGCCCGTCCGGACCTGTCGGTCGCATCACGCAAAGGTTTCTTGAGCCGAACCGATGTCGAGGCGCGCCCCGTGATCTACCGGTCGCAAGACGGCCCACTTTTTCAGGCCATCGCTTCACCGTTTTCTGAACCGGGGATCGATATCAGACCGACCCTCCTAACTGGGCGAACTGAAAAGGAAGGTCCGTATATCCGCCTATTATTCCATTTGTCGGGGTCGGATCTTGCCCTTGTACCCGACGGGACGGGCAGAAAGGGATCTATCGACGTGGTCGCGGTGATACTCGACGAAAAGGCACGCGTGGCGGCCGAATTCAACAGAACTTATCCGATCCGTGTGCCGGCTGCCGGCGTCGCCACTGTTGAACGCGGCGGCGTGAGCTTTGTGACTGACATTCCGCTAAAGAAAGCGGGCATCTACTCCGCAAGAATTGCGGTGCGAAATAACACATCGAAGAAGCTTGGCTCGGCGGGCGAAGTGATCGAGATCCCGGAAGCAAAAAGCGGCGAGATACGCATCGGCGGCCTGGTCGCGACCGGTTTGGGAGAAGACGGACGGCCGATGCTGCCCGCCGCCCGCCCGATAAACGCGGCTTTTGGACCGGTCTTGTCGGCGGCGGACCCGGCTGTTCGACGCTTCACGCGCGGATCGACGATGGCCTACGCGTACAGCGTGTACAACCCGGGCTATCGCAGCGGAGGCCCGCAGCCGCAGCTGACAAAGGAACTTAAGCTATTCAGGAACAGTGTCGAGATCGCGGCTGTCCCCGAGGCTGCCGTGAACGGGCGGATCGGCGTGGGCCAGGTGGATGATTCCGGCGTTATTCGGATAGCCGAGGACACACAAACGGGAGAGTATATTCTTCAGGTGATCGTGCGTGACCGGTCTCGGCGTTCCGTCGCGTCGCATTGGATCGACTTTGAAGTTGTCGATCGACCATAGCAAAAAGGACGGTTCGCGATTCAAAAAAAATGAGGACCGAAGCAAACCCTCGGCCCTCATTTACGCTTAATTAGCCGGTTCGTATTAGTTACCGGTCTTCTTGTCCGTGATCGTCGACCGCGACTCGCGAAGCCGACGCCTCTCTTCCATCCGCTTTCGCATTTCCTCGCGACGCGTCTCGATCTGCTGCTTCTGCTCCGGAGTGAGCACATTCAGGACCTGCTGGCGGACCGACTCACTCTTTGCCCTCATCTGATCGTGAATGGCTTTGATACGGGTCTTCTGGTCTTCGGTGAGGGTTCCGGCACGGCGGGCTTCATGGAACGACTTCATCTCTTCCATCACCGAAGGATCGGGCCGATTTGCCTCGCGGATCTGCTTCATCTGCTCCTTCTGGGCGTCGGTCAGCTCGATCCCGCGGAAGCCGAATGCACCCCGCATCTTTCCGTGGCCTCGCCTTCCGAATCCACGCATTTTACCGAACTGCTTGTCGGCTTTTTCGGCCTTTACGGCCTTGTCCTTCTTCGGTTCGACCGGATCCTGTGCTGTGGCCACGACTGCGGCTGAACCCAAAACCACCAGCGAAGCGAATATCGACATGAACTTGAACTTTAATGACATTTTCATACCTCTTATCTTAATTTCGTAGAGCAAATGCTTCCGTTTAATTTGACGTAAGTTGGATGGATTTGGTCTAAAGTTTTCGCCATGCATAAGTAAAGAAATGTAAAATAAGGCTGGCTGGGTTAACATTTGTGAAGCGTGCGGAACTTAACTTTTGGTTGCCGAACGGCTAAAATACGCACTTTGGCCGTGACCCGGTCGCAGATCTGACATGAGATTCCTTTCAGAGCTAAACTCTCCGGCGGACCTTCGCCAATTGAAGATCGACGATCTTCAGGAAGTCGCCGATGAGATCAGAGCATTCATCATTGAGACCTGCTCGCGCATCGGCGGCCACACGGGCGCAAGCCTAGGTGCCGTCGAACTTGCGGTCGCAATGCATTACGTCTTTGACACGCCCCGCGACCGGCTTGTCTGGGACGTGGGCCATCAGGCATATGCACACAAGATCCTCACAGGGCGGCGCGACCAGCTTCACACGATAAAGCAGCCTGGGGGCTTAAGCGGCTTCCTTCGCCGGGACGAATCGGAGTACGACACATTCGGCGCGGGCCACGCGTCAACGTCGCTCTCGGCGGCACTCGGGATGGCGGTCGCGCGCGACCTTAAACGAGAGGACTTCCAAGTTTGTGCTTTGATCGGTGATTCATCTCTCGCAGGCGGAATGGCGATGGAGGCGATCAATCAGGCAGGACACCTGAAATCCCGCCTCGTCGTGATCCTTAACGACAACGGTATGTCGATCGCTCCCGCGGTCGGCAGCTTAAGCGGGTACTTGGGCCGTATAAAAGAGGCCCAAAGCTACCAGCACCTCAAGGAAGAGATCGGCGACGCGCTCGAGAGCGTGCCGGGCATCGGCGGTTCGCTCCGGCGTGCGGCGAAATCGTTCAAAGATGCGATCGCCGCGGCAGTCCTGCCGGGAGCTTTGGTCAACGAGCTTGGGTTCAAGTACATCGGATACGTCGACGGGCACAACGTACCGCAGCTTGTCCGGGCCCTCGAGGAAGCGAAAAAGGTCGAAGACGGCCCGGTGATAGTGCACGCTTTAACAACGAAAGGCAAAGGCTTTCCGAATCCCGAAAAAAATTACTACGCCTATCACGCGACCGGGCCATTCGATCCGGAGACCGGACTGCCTCATAAATCGGGCAAGGCCTCGGCCCCGACCTACACTTCGGTCTTCGGGAGAACGATGTGCGAACTGATGGAGACAGACGGCCGCATCGTTGCTTTGACAGCGGCGATGCCTGACGGGACCGGCATCGACAAAGTGCTTGAAAAATTCCCTGAACGCTCCTTCGATGTCGGCATCGCCGAACAGCACGCGGTAACGTTTTGTGCGGGAATGGCTTGTGAGGGCGTTAAACCGGTCGCCGCGATCTATTCGACTTTCCTTCAGCGTGCCTTTGACCAGGTCATTCACGACGTCTGTCTGCAGGACCTTGACGTCACGATAGCGATGGACCGTGCCGGCATCGTCGGGGCCGACGGGCCAACCCACCATGGCCTGCTCGACATCGCATACCTTCGCGGTTATCCGAACATCATTCTGATGGCCCCGAAAGATGAGGCCGAAATGCGGGACATGATGCTCACGGCGATCGAGCATCCCGGCCCTGCGGCCTTAAGATATCCTCGAGGCAACGGAGTCGGCGTCGATATCAGCGGCAAACCGAAAAAGCTTGAGGTCGGAAAAGGAGAAGTTCTTCGCGAAGGCAAGAATGCCGCGATCGTCGCTTACGGTTCGATGGTGATGCCCGCCCTCGAAGCCGCGGAACGGCTTGCATCGAAGGGGATCCAGGCCACAGTCGTCAATGCCCGGTTTGCAAAACCGCTCGACAATAAGCTTTTGGAGCGGCTGGCCGAAGAACATGATCTGATCGTTACGGTCGAAGAAGCATATCTGGCCGGCGGATTCGGCTCGGCGGTAATCGAACATCTTGAGGAAGCCGGCCTGCTTGAAGAAGTTTCGGTGATCAGGATGGGCGTGCCGGACGAGATCGTTTCACACGGTGACCCGAAGGCGCTTCTTGCCGGTTATGGGCTGGATGCCGACGGCATCGCCCGCGAGGTTGCCGACGGACTATCGGAAGTTCAGCGGAAGATCAAGGGTACAAAGCGTTTAAGGATAGTGGGGTGACGGCACGATGGCGGCCGCGACCTCCAAAGCTCAGATGAAGAGAAACAGTGAATAATTGATGAAGAAAGAAGCAAAGCCTCAGGAAAACAATAAGATGCCGCTGCTGATCATCGGCGGCGTGCTGGTCGCGGCCGCGATAATCGGCTACTGGTATTACAATTCGTCTCGGACGCCCGGCGGAAACGCAAATCGGGCCGCGAATGCCTCAAACGTCAACTCGAATCGATCGCCATCGGCGACGGCCCCGCTCGGTGCCAATCCGCCGAATATGATCGGTTCTCCGACGGCGGCTGTCACTATCGAAGAATTTGCCGATTTCCAGTGTGCCGCATGTGCCTCGGTCCATCCGATCCTGAAAGAGATCCAGTCGATCTATGGAAGCCGGATCCGATTCATATTCCGGAATTTTCCGCTCGGAATTCCCCAGCACGACAAGGCGTACGAGGCAGCCGTCGCGGTTGAGGCAGCAGGGTTGCAGGACCGGAACAAGTTCTGGGACATGCAGAACCAACTCTTCGTGAACCAGCAAGCGTGGACGAACAGCCCCAATTACCGGAACCTCTGGGAGGGCTATGCCCAGCAGATCGGACTGGACGTCGAGCGATTCCGAAATGATATGGCCGGCAGGGCAACCAAGGAAAGGGTTGATGCTGACCTGGCAAGGGGCCGCGGTCTGGGCCTGGATTCGACGCCGACCGTTCTGGTGAACGGAAAGAACATACCGTTCCAGGCTATGACGGCCGCAAATCTCCGGCAGGTCATCGATTCCGAGATCCAGAATTCGCTCAAAGCGCCGGCCGCAAACAGCTCGAACGAGGCGAATACCTCTCGAAATGCGGCCGCACCCGCGACCGCCCAGTGATCGACGAAGCAGGGGCCAGTGAGGTTACCGGGCCCCCGAAATACCTCTCTATCGCCGCGGCGGTGACCGCCTTGGTCGGCTTCGGCGATTCTATTTACCTGACCATCCATCACTTGACCGCCGAACCGGTCCCGTGCAGTGTTATTTCAGGCTGCGAGACGGTTTTGACCAGCTCGTTTGCCGAGATCGGCGGCATCCCCATCGCGGCTTTCGGGGCCGCCGCCTACTTCGCTGCGTTTTCGCTCGCGGTTCTGGCCTTTTACGGGAATCGCCTGATGTGGTTCCTTTTTGGAGCCCTGGCCTGCGTAATGGCGGCTGTAACGGCCTGGCTTCTTTACCTTCAGGCTTTTGTGATCGGGGCATTTTGCCAGTTTTGCTTGCTTTCGGCGGCCACTTCTCTGATCCTTTTTATCACTTCCATGCTTGGCCGATTCTGGAACAGGAATCGCTGAACCCCGGCCGGGCCCAGTTTCCCGTTTACCCTTGGATCATCTAACCGCTCTGTGTCCGGAAGGGAACGGGTGAAACCATTATTCCATTTTCTACGAAATCAACAGTGTCCGGGCGGAAGGCCCGAGGCGGGTCCCGGTCTTACAGCTCTTGGACCGAATCGGCCCCGCGATATTTGATGAATTTGTGAGAATACGGTAGCTTTACGATATACAGGCCATTCAAAATTAGTTGCAGTGGTAGAAGGTATCCTTAACAGAATTGCTGCCGGAGATAAGACCGCCGTCGACGAGTGCTTGAAAAAGTACGGCGGCTTGGTTTGGTCGCTTTCTCGCCGCATGCTTCGGAACTCGGACGATGCCGAGGACGCCGTTCAGGAGATATTTCTGGATGTTTGGAAGAATGCGGCAAAATTCGATGCGAGCCAGGCTTCCGAAACGACTTTCATAGCCATGATCGCCAGACGGCGTCTAATAGACCGTATCCGGTTCACGTCACGCCGGATATCGGCTGATGCTTTAGACGAGGTTATGACGGAACCTGTGGACCGCGCGGATAAGAAGATGCAGATCTCTCTTGAAGCCAATGACGCGGTTAGGGCATTGAATTCCCTTCGTCCGGAACAGCGTGAGGTTCTTCAGCTGTCCATTGTGCAGGGCCTCTCGCACCAGGAGATCGCCGACCGCACGGGCATGCCGCTCGGGACCGTTAAAACCCATGCAAGGCGAGGGATCCTTCAAGCAAGAGAATTTCTGGGATTGGCCGGTGTGAATACTATCAAGGAGGTGCGGGCGTGACAGATAATGAAAAAGAATTGATGCTCGACCTTCTTGTCGAAAAGTTCGTTTACGGGCTTTCGGACGAAGATTCGAAGAAGTTGGAGGGCCTTGGTTATGAGCCGGCTGAGGCAGAGTCCATCGAGCTTACGATAGCCACGTTGGGAATGGTCGATCTGCCGGCAGAAGATCAGATGCCGGCCCACCTCTATGCGAGATTGAAAGGGGCCGCGGGCGAAGTGATCGGCGCGGCCGATGCGGCGAATGCCGGGGCCGAAGAACCAGCACCGCGCGAGATCGTTCTTTCCGGTCGGCCTTCCGGTTCATGGTTTGGATGGCTTGGATGGGCTGCCGCCGCTGCCGCATCGATCGCGCTCGCCGTTAGCCTGTTTATACCGCGTGGTGGGCCGCTTGTCGCTGGTTCCGCCTTACCCACACCGACCCCTGAAGTTCGCCCGGACCCCGCAAGAGAAAGGCAGGAAATGATGCGGGGCGGCGGGATCGTCGTTGCCGAATGGGGCAAAGGCAACGTTGACGAGCTGGCCTCGGTTTCGGGCGATGTTGTCTGGAGCGACCAGAAGCAGGCCGGTTATATGCGGTTCCGCGGCCTGCCGAAGAACGATACAAGCAAGGAAACATATCAGCTCTGGATCTTTGACGAGACCCAGGACCCGAAAACACCGATCGATGGCGGGACATTCGACATAACAAGCGATGGAGAAGTCATTGTCCCGATCGACGCTAAGCTCAAGGCAAAGAATCCTTCCGCTTTTGCGATCACGATCGAGAAGCCCGGCGGCGTGGTCGTTTCGAAACGGGAGAAGATCGCTTCGCTGGCCGCCGTGAAACCCAAAGAGGCCTGAGCCCGTACCAGAGGTTTGAATCGAAAGAAATGCTGCTTCCGGCCGGGGCCCTTAAAGGATCCCGGACGGAAGTATCCTCGTTTATTACCAATGATTAGTAGGAGTTTGCCATGCGAATCAAGAAGATCTTCGTCGCAACAGCTATCATGCTGCTGACGTCCAACTACGGTGTGCTTGCCCAAAGATCGGATAAACTTCCCCCGATAAACGTCAAGGAATATTCCCTGAAGAACGGGCTCAAAGTTCTTTTGCACGAGGACAAGTCGACGCCGGTCGTGTCGGTCGGCGTTTGGTATCACGTCGGGGCTAAGAACGAGGTCGAGGGACGTACGGGCTTTGCTCACCTGTTCGAACATATGATGTTCCAGGGCTCAAAGAACTACGATGCCGACTATTTCACGCCGCTTCAGGAGGCCGGGGCCTCGATAAACGGGACGACGAATCAGGACCGGACCTGGTATTTCGAAACGGTTCCGTCGAATTTCCTCGAACTCGCATTATTCATGGAGTCGGACCGCATGGGCAACCTCCTCCCCGCGATGACGCAGCAGAAGCTGGACAATCAAAGGGATGTGGTAAAGAACGAACGTCGTCAGCGGGTCGACAATCAGCCTTACGGGACCGCGTTCGAGAAGATCGGAGCGATCATGTTCCCCAAGCCGCATCCGTACAATTGGACGACGATCGGCTCGCTTGAGGATCTGCAGGCTGCGTCTATGGAGGACGTTCAATCGTTTTTCCGCCAGTACTACACGCCGAACAACACGGTGCTTGTCCTTTCGGGCGATTTTGATGAAAAACAGGCGCGGGGCTGGATCGAGAAATACTTCGGCTGGATGCCGAAAGGGTCTGATATCAAGCGTCCGAATCCGGATCAGCCTAAACTCGACAAGGAAATTCGAATGACGGTCGAGGACAGCGTGCCGCTGCCGCGCCGCTATATGATCTGGCACGGGGTCCGGGCCTACGCGCCGGACGAGCCGGCCCTCGATTTCCTGAGCTCGATTCTCTCGAACGGCCGGACCTCGCGGCTGCAGAGCAACCTCCTCTACGGAAAGGAACTGGTCCAACAGGTTGGCGCCAACAACGGGACCAACGAGATCGCGGGACTTTTCCAAATACTGGCGACTGCACGGCCCGGCAAGAACCTTGACGATATCGAGAAGGAGATCGATGGCGAGATCGATCGAATAAAAAAGGCACCGCCATCAGAAGAAGAAATGGCAAGGGCCTTGAACACCATCGAATCGCAGACGATCTTCGGGCTTCAGACGGTGCTCGGAAAGGCAAGCCAACTCGCCGCATTCTCAGGCTATCTGGGCAAGGCAAATTGGTTCCAGGACGACCTTGACCGGTACCGAAAAGTGACGCCCGCGGACGTTTCGCGGGTAGCAAATCAGTACCTCACGGCCAACCGGTTGGTGATGACGTACGTTCCCGGGACGCGTGAGACGCCGCGCAGCCGACGGGAGGCCGATCAGACCACGACCGGAAAGACCGAAAAACCGGATGAGGCGAAGATCGCTGCCCAGGCCGCCGCGCTTCCAAAGCCCGGGCCCGATCCGAAATTCTCGACCCCGCCGATTGAAAAGACAAAGCTTTCAAACGGCCTTGAGGTTTGGATGGTCGAACACCGCGAACTCCCGATCGTGTCGATGAATATGGTCTTCAAGACGGGTACCGTCAATGAACCCGATGACCGTTTCGGTGTTGCCGACATGGCGGCCTCGCTCCTTGATGACGGTACCAAGACGCGGTCTGCCGAAGACCTCGCCAATCAGCTTCGCCAGATCGGCGTGAGCGGGATCAATGCCGGTTCGAACTGGGATTCGTCGAACGTTTCGATCCAGACACTTACCAAGAATCTGGACAAGGCGCTCGAGATCTACGCTGACGTTGTCCAGAATCCGGCGTTCCCGGCCAAGGAGCTAGAAAGTGTCCGCGCCCGGGCGCTCGTCGGGCTCCGTCAGCAGCGGTCTAACCCGAACGCGATCAGCAACGTCGCGTACAACAAGGTACTCTACGGCGACCATCCCTATGGCCGCGACAATAACGAAGAGTCGATCAAAGCGATCACCCGCGACGACCTGATCAAGTTCTACGAGGCTAATTACCGGCCGAACAACGCCACACTGATCGTGGTTGGCGATTACAACAAGAGCGACCTGAAGGCAAAGCTTGAAAAGGCCTTTGCCGGCTGGAAGGCGGCATCGGTACCGGCAAAGTCCCTGCCAAAAGTCGAACCGCTCGAAAAGACCCAGATCTATCTTGTGGACCGGCCGAATTCCGCGCAATCGGTCGTCTCGATCGGACACGTCGGCATCGACAGGATGCACCGCGACTATTTCCCCGTCCTTGTGATGAACACCATCCTCGGCGGAGGATTCACCTCGCGGATCAACATGAACCTACGTGAGGACAAGGGCTACACCTACGGAGCCCGCAGCGGATTCAGCTTCCGGCGAGGTGCCGGGCCTTTCACTGCCGGCGGCGATGTGCAGACCGCGGTCACGAAAGAGTCGATCCAGGAGTTCATGAACGAGCTAAACGCGATCAGGGGCACGCGGCCGGTTACCGCCAGAGAGCTTAATTACAATAAGCAAAGCCTGATCCGGCGTTATCCTGCCGCCTTCGAGACGATCGGCGGGATGTCGAACCAGCTTGCCACGCTGGTGACTTACGGCCTTCCCGATACGTATTTCAATGAATACATCGCGAAGGTGAACGCGGTATCGCTTGCGGATGTCAATCGGGTCGCAAAGACCTATCTCGACCCGTCCAAGATGGCTATCGTTATCGTCGGTGACCGCAGGGTGATCGAACCGGGCTTAAAAGAGCTCGGCTACTCGATAATCCTACTTGATGCTCAAGGCAACCCGATCGCCGGCTGATCGATCTCATAGCCGAAAACGCGAAAAGGCGGGCCGTCATAAGCCTGCCTTTTCATTTTCCCTACGTCGGTGATCGGTGTTAGAGCGGGTGGTCCTGTTGCGAAGATCAGCCCCGCTTACTTCCTGATCAGCACTACCGGGCTCTGCTCGGCTTCCCTTATCTTCGAAAAGAAATTCAGGACTTCCGAATATTTGTTCGACGGCACCGATGCCCGCTTTGTGATCAACGATCGCGTGAAGAGCAGCTTGCCGTCCTTTAATTCGTACTTGGTTTCGTAGGTTCCGAAGGACATGTTCATATTGACAGGTTCGGGCATCTCGTCAACCTCGAAGCCGTTAGGCAGTTCGACGTGCACTTCCTCGGTAAACGAATTCGACTCAAAAGTGATCGGATGCTTGCGGGATTTTTCGGTAAGCGTCAGTGAGTTCGTCCTGCTCGCAACGGCCGGTTTGAACACCAAAAGGCGGTTCTGCATCAGCTGGCCATATGAAGGAGCCGAAAACTCGATATCCATGTCAAAGGTGGCCTTGTCGGCGCCGTCGCTGGGTGAGAAGCTTATAAGCTTTGCGGCCGTCGCCCCCCGCGTCAGCCACCGCTCGATCGATCTGCGAAAGTCGTCCGCCGACACCGAACGCAGGAGTGTCCGCGGCTGCCGCGATTCCTGGCCCGAAACTCTTTCACGGATCGTTCCCTTGATGTCGCCCGTTTCGGTGATGGCGAACCGTGTCTCACGGTTCCATGCATTGAAATCCGCAGGTGTCACGGGCATCTCGAACAGCCCGCCTTTTTCACCGGCGATGATGAGGCCGTTGCTGCCCTGAAGGTAGTCCGGCAGATCGCCGACCGGCGTGAACTGGTCCGTCGCATCGAATATCAGCAGCCGGCCAAGCTCTTTGTGCACGGTCACCGTCGGGCCCTCCACGCTATCAGATACCTTGACCGCGATAATGCAGTGATTGAATTGGCGAGGCGATGACCATTCTGCCCTGACGAAACCGGGATCGCCGGAGTAGATGATAACCGGATACGCTTCGATCTTGAGCGATCGGAGCATTGCCCGCATCAGGTTCGCCTTGTCCTTACAATCACCATATCCCCGGCCCAGAACAAGATCCGAAGAGCGGGGCTTCATCCCGTTCCCGTAGCCGACACCGATATCGATCGAAATATACTGCAGGTTCTGCACGAACTTTCCGATCGCCTGTATCTTTTCAAGCTCGGTTTTCGCTCCGGCGGTCAATTCGCGGGCCTTTGCTGCGACCTGTTCGTTTACGATCACGGCTGCATCGTACATCGGTGTCGCCCAGCGTGAGACCTCGCCCCAGTTTGCAAAGGTCCGGACAGCGGCCTGGTTATCCGTCGGCGGATTGTAGTTTATCGCGATCCGCGGAACCAGGTTCGTAAAGGTCGGGCTCATCGGTTCGAACGAGATCGGCGGAAGGTCCCGAAGCTCCCACGTATAGGTCGATCCGTCGACCCGCGGCGTCACCGCTGCATGATTGAACGTTAAGCTCGAGGCGTTCCAGCCCGATGGAAGCGTAAGGACCAACCGCGACACGATCGTCGGGTGGCTGTCCTGGAAAAGCCATTGGTGCTGGTAGAAAAGCGGCCGGTCTTCGGTCGTCGACGTGAACCCGAACACATAGCCGATGTCCGCCGCACCCGAGGCATTGATGGTCTTTACACGGCCTTCGTCGTATATATCGTCCGGGTCGGAGATGATATCGGCCGTTTCCTTTTTGCCGAAATCGGTGACGGCCCCGCCGGGCGCGATCAGCCACGCCTGCAAGTTCTTAACCTCGCTGAACTTGGACAAATAAAATGCCCGTGCGATGGCATCGCGGATCCCTTCCTTCTGAAGGATCTTGATCGCTTTTCGCTCGACCGTTACGATTCGGCCGCCCGAATCGAGCGTAACCGCCTCTTCGTGAAAGAGAACCACGGCATCAACTTCTTTTTCATAGCCCCCGACCGCCGTCCGCGAGGCCTGTTTCAGCCATTCCGGAGCGTCCGCGGCCGCAGTTGAAACGCAGAGGGCCGCCGCGGCGAGGACCATCGAGATTGCAAACCTTACACGAACTAACATTGTCCACCTCCGGGGGTGCAAGCCGGCACCTTTGAAACGAGTCTTTCGGACTTAATCCTGGCGAAGCGTAATGGTGTGAGAGTCGGTCTTATGAAACATGTCGAAGACGTTCTTCAGCGCCGGGTATGAACTCGCGGCGAACAGGACGTTCTTCCTCGCACCGAAATGGAACTTCCGCTTCACTATCAACATGTGCTTCTCAGTGTTGTACTTGATATCGAAAACGATCGAGCCGATCCTGTTAGTGTCGCTGAACGGCAGCGGGTTCTCGGCATTGTCGAGCTTGAACCCCTCGGGCAGGGTGATGTTGATCGTGTCCGTTTCAGACCACGCATAGTTGAAAAAGATGTCGTACTTTCGAGTCGAGCTCGAAAAGAGCGCGGACGGGCCGTATTCGAAGAAACTCGGCTGCAGGAACAGCCGCCGCCCCGTCTTCTGTGCGTAGCCCGGCACTTTTACCTTGTAGCGATGGACGACGGGTTTCGACGTGTCGTGAATGTTCTCAACGGTGATCGCCGAAACCTCGGCCGAGCTGATCCTCGCTTTCAGTCCGTTACTAATGAATTCCGTCTGTTTGTCCGGGGTCTCATCGTAATTTGACTGGCGGAAGACGATCGCAGGCTGGCCGCCGAGTTCGACCGTCACGTCGCCTTCCAGGGTGCCGTCGGCCGCCAGCGTAAAGTTCGCCGTCCGCTTGTAATTGTTCTCATCGTGCGTAAGCGCAGGTGTCTCGGCCCAGAGATAATTGTTTTTCCCGACCATTAAGACATACGAATCCTCCTCGAACCACGACAGCGAACCGAACGGCATGAACGGGTCGCACGGATTGAAATACTTAAAGTTGTTGTTGTCTCCGATCGCGATACCCGCAAAATGGATCAGTCTTTCGTTGGTCATGTTCGGGTTGAAGAACATTTGGCTTCGGTTCCCGGTGTATGCGAGCCTGACGTCGAAACCGAGGGCTCCGGCGAATGCGCCGAAAAGGTAATCAACATAGGCAGGTGCCGGAGCCATCTTCCGCTGAAGAATATCGCCGATCGACTTTGGGCCGGGCATCTTTTGCCGTTGTTCATCCGTGACCTTGGGGTCGTAATAGACGTTATGGATCTGCTTCTGGCTGTATTCGTAAAGGCGCCGAAGCTTCTCTTCGTTCGTCGTCGCGCCGGCGACGATCTCTTCGGCGGCCGCCTTGACCTTTTTATCCGGTTTTAGAATGAAATCCAGTATGCGGCCGCGTTCGCTCGCGACGGCACCCCAGTAACCGCGTACATCGCCCGGGTCTTTAATGACGAACGTCAATCCGGACATGCTGGCCGCAGTCAGCTGGACCCTTGTAGAGGTGAGAAAGAGCCATGGCCGAACCTGGTCTTCGGGCGGCATCCGCGGTTCTTCCTTGAAAGCCGGAACGTTGCGACGCTCGCCCAGGAAGAAGCCTTTCTCGTCTTTGACGAACTTAAAATCCTTGGTGTTATAGGCCTGGTACTCGGGCTCCTTCGAGTTCGGCTTGTAGTAATAGGCCATGTGACGCACCGGGATATCGCGCTGGAGCGGCAATCGCATCCCCGAAGCTCCCGCATCGTCGATCGCTTCCTTGTAACGGTATTCGACGATCACGCCCGGTTCGATATTCGGCACCGCAAATGACTTCGCCTTGACCTTAAGGCCGCTTGCCCTGATTATCTCCCGTTCGAAAATGTCCTTCTCGGCAACTTCAACGATCGTACCGTCCGCTTTGATCACGCGCGCCGATAGATTCTTTATCTTTGTGCCTTTCGTGAACGGGATGTCGAATTTGCTGAATTTTTCGCGCCCGCGTTCGGTAAAGATCTTCACTCGAACGTAGTGCCACATGTCGAGATCGTCCCTGGAAGAATCGTCGATCCGCATCTCCCAAAGAAGGGCTTCGGCGTCGGCGTCTTGTTCGACCACCGGAGCCCCGGCGGCGATGTCTTCGGGCGGCACTACCCGCCAGTTCTTGTCCTGGGCCGGCAGCGGAACGAATAGCAGAAGGACGATCAGGGCCGTCGACAAAATGCAGGACGGGCCCGTCAGGAGAGATCTCATAATTGACTCCAAGTGTGGTTTCGGGAACTTTGAGGTGCAACCCAAGGGAGGCCGCGACAAAAACTTCTAATATGGGCGTTACTGGCCCGCCCATTTTCACTAGATTACTGAAAACTTTGAGGAAATCCAAGACCTTTTTTCGCGGCTCGATATGTTATAATCACAGATTTGAACTAACTTGCCTTAATAAACTACTTACTGGAGAGAATTATGTCCGCTGGTTACAGCAAGATAAAGGAACTCCTGGGTTCCGAAGCAGAGAATTTACTTGACCACGTATCAAATACGATCCCGAAAGGATCGCTTCACCTGCCGGGGAGCGACTTTGTCGACCGCGTCTGGATGGCGTCGGACCGGACCCCTGCGGTGCTCAGAAGCCTCCAAACCCTTTACGGCAACGGGCGGCTCGCCGGCACCGGTTATCTTTCGATCCTGCCCGTCGATCAGGGCATCGAACATTCGGCGGGGGCCAGTTTCGCACCCAACCCGGAGTATTTTGATCCGGAAAACATCGTCAAACTCGCGATGGAGGGCGGCTGCAACGCCGTCGCATCGACCTTTGGCGTGCTCGGGTCCGTCGCCCGTAAGTACGCACATAAGATCCCTTTCATCGTAAAGATCAATCACAACGAGCTTTTGACCTACCCGAATGCGTTCGATCAGGTCATGTTCGGCACGATCGAACAGGCCCGTAACATGGGAGCGATCGCGGTCGGCGCGACGATCTATTTCGGCTCGGACAACGCGACCCGGCAGATAACGGAGGTCTCCGAAGCATTTGCATATGCTCACGAACTCGGGATGGCGACGATCCTTTGGTGCTATCTCCGAAATTCGAAGTTCAAAACGGCCGAGGGCGACATGCACACCGCCGCCGACCTTACAGGACAGGCGAACCACCTCGGGGTAACAATTCAAGCCGATATCATTAAGCAAAAACTGCCGGAGCGGAACGGCGGTTACAACATCCTCAATATCGAGAGCAGTTACGGAAAGACGAATCCGAAGGTCTATTCCGACCTGACCAGCGACAACCCGATCGATCTCGTGCGTTATCAGGTGGCGAACTGCTATATGGGACGCTGCGGCCTGATCAACTCGGGCGGTGAATCGAAGGGCTCGGGCGACCTGGCCGATGCGGTCCGCACGGCCGTGGTCAACAAACGCGGTGGCGGAACGGGCCTCATCTCCGGCCGAAAGGCGTTCCAGCGGCCGATGTCCGAAGGCGTCGAACTTCTCAATGCGATCCAGGATGTCTATCTCTGCAGCGAAGTGACAGTGGCCTGACAACTCGGCTTAAATTTGTCTCAAGAGAGCGGCCCGGAAAGGGCCGCTTTTTTGTTTGAACATTACCGATCCGATGACCGTATCGGTAATTCAGTCACAAGATCCGAAGCGGTGGTGTTTTCTCTTCGGACAATTCTCTCAATTTCCGCCGGGGTAAATATGAATAAGTATTGGTTCGTTTTCGTCATCGTCGCCGCGATTGCTTTCGGCATTCCCGCTTTTGGCCAGACCCATCCGCCGACGGGTGCGGCGCCGCCGATGACCGCCGAAAAATGGCGCGAGGACCTGCGGTTCATGGCCGCCGGGATCGAAAAGCTGCATCAGAATGCGTTTCACTCGGTATCGCGCGAAGAGTTTTACCGGGAAGTGAACACACTTGAGCAAAAGATCGGATCGCTCGAAGACCATCAGGTCGTTGTCGAATTGATGCGGATCGTCGCACTGGTGGGCGATGGCCACACGGGGCTTCGATGGGGGGGTCCCCTTGCGGCTGCGGGTGTATTGCCCGTGCGTTTCTACTATTTTGAGGACGGGATATTCATTCAAAACGCGCTCCCCGAACACAAGGATCTTCTCGGTGCAAAGGTCGTCGCCGTTAACGGGATCCCGGTCGACAAGGCCGTCGATAAACTAAGGCCCTACATTTGGCGGGATAATGAAATGGGGGTCAGAAGCAATGCCCCGATCTATTTGTCCGTGCCGCCGATTCTTCATACCGTCGGACTTTCGAATTCGAAGAATTCAGCGAGGTTCACCCTTCTGAAGGAGGGAACCGAGCGGACCGTCGACCTCAAACCGACCGCGAAGCTCAATGAGTTGTGGGACCCGCCCGCATCCTGGCTGTCCGCCCGAGCCGGCGATGCGCCGGTGCCGCATTGGCAAAAACAGCCGGAAAACAAATATTGGTCCGAAATATTGCCCGAATCGAGGACCCTCTATATTCAATATAATGAGGTCCAGAACAAGCCGGAAGAATCGATCGAGGCGTTCTTCAATAGAGTGATCGAGTCGGCTGAAAATCAGCCCGTTGAGAGGCTTGTTATTGACCTGAGGCGAAACGGCGGCGGCAACAACTACCTGAATCTTCCAATAACGATCGCGGTGATAAGATCGAAGTTCAACGTTCGCGGGAAGTTATTCGTTATTACCGGCCGCGAGACGTTTTCGGCCGCCCAAAATGCGGTAAACGACCTGGAAAAATATACGAACGCGATCTTTGTCGGCGAACCGACCGGGGCATCGCCGAACCATTTCGGCGACGCCCGTCCCATCATCCTTCCGAACAGCCAGGTCCGCCTCCAGGCTTCTACGCTCTGGTGGCAGGACAAGGACCCTCGCGATGTCCGGGTCTGGAAAGCGCCCCACATTGCGGCCGACCTGACGTTCGAGGATTACAAGAAAGGACGCGATCCGGCTATGGAAGCGATTCTCAGATACAAACCGAAGCCGACCCTTCGCGACATCGTCAACGAGGCACGGGCTAAGGGGGATGTAGCCGGTTTTATCTCAAAGTATAAAGAATTCAAGGCCGACCCGGAACACAAGTACGAGGACACGCTGACCGTTCTGAACCAGGTCGGACATTTCCTGCTCGGACAGAAAATGAACAACGAAGCATTGTCGATCTTCAAGATCAATGCGGCCGAAAACCCCAATTCGGCAATAGTTCACCAAAGTCTCGGCGATGTCTATGCGATCATCGGCGACAAGACGGCCGCTATCGCCAATTACAAAAAGGCATTGACGATCGATCCTAAGATCGGGCCGGCCGCGGCGGCCTTAAAGGAGTTGGAAAAGAAATAGATTTGCAAGATTCCGGCAAGTAGAAGACCGGCGATCAAAAAACGACAAAAAAAGCGCCCGGACGATTTCGTCAGGGCGCACTTCTTTGCCTGCCGGTTTTCTTCTATCCCTATTTCATCGAATAGCTTCGATGGATAGTCGCGATCCATTGATCGGTCTTGATGAATCCTGAGCCGGCTTCGTTGAATTTTTCAGGCAGGCCGGCCTTTTGAATGTCCTCAAGCGACTTTCTCGCTTTCATAGCGTCCGTAACGATCTTTACGGATTCGACCAGCATTGCGTGATAATTTTTCAGGTCGGTATGAGTTGAGACCGGGCCGTGGCCGGGGATCAGCTTCCAGTCCGCCGGGACCTTCGCCATAAGCGCGCCGATATTGTTGATGAGGCCCTGGACGCTCCCGCCGCTGTCGATATCAACGAATGGAAAACGGCCGACGAAGAACGTGTCCCCGAAATGTGCGACCTTCGCCTTATCAAAGAAAACGACCGTATCACCGTCCGTATGGCCGTTCGGATAATGGACAAGCCGGATCTCTTCGCCGTTCAGATGGATCGACATGCTCTCGGAATAGGTCACGATCGGCAGGGCAAACGACGGGTATGGCGGGGTTGACCGGCCGAAGACCACCGGCGGATCGAGCAGGCGTTTCCGAACGTTTACGTGGGCCACGATGGTCGAGTCCTTGCCGAAGGTTTCATTCCCCTGAGTATGATCGCCGTGCCAATGTGTATTAAGCACGAATCGCGGCTTCTCGCTGCCCAACTCCTTTAACGCCGCCGCGAGCTTTGGCGCGACGTCCCTGTAATCATCGTCAACGATCAGAATGCCCTCCGGCCCGACGACGGCTCCGATGTTGCCGCCGCGGCCTTGCAGCATATAGACGTTACCGTTTACCTTGGTCGTCCGGACCGTGACGTCCTGTGCCCTCGGGAAATGGCTGTCGTTGCCATGCCCGAAGAGCGCCGGAGCGGCAATGGCCGAGATCAGAAGAATGCTCAATGTTCCTCGCATTTGATGCCTCCTGGTTCAGATAGTGAGCGGTTTCGGGAATTATAGCAGAACCGGCACGAAGGGACATTAACCCGAGGGCGGTTCACATCGACAGGAATGGGTTCGACGCACGTTCCCGTCCGACGGTGGTATCCGGCCCATGCCCGCAGCAAACGGTGAAATCATCCGGCAGCGAAAGTATTTCGGAACGGATAGACCCGATCAGCCTTTGAAAATTCCCACCTGGGAGGTCTGTCCGGCCGATCGTCCCGCTGAATAGGCAGTCACCGCTGAAGATGGTCCTCTCGTTTTCCTCAACCAGAACGATATGGCCAAGCGTATGACCCGGACAATGCCTGATCTCGAAGCGAAGTTCACCCACCTCAAGCACGTCCTCGTGTTCGGCAAACCGCGTGATCTTTGGCGGTTCCGCGTAGTCCATTCCGAGGGCAGCAAGCTGGTGCGCCTGGATACCCATCAGCATGGGCTGCTTTGGAAGGGAATAATATAGTTCCGCCTCTTCCCGGTGTGCGATGACGTCTGCCTCTGGAAAGCGGTCGTGCAGATAAGCGGCCCCGCCGACGTGGTCCAAATGCCCGTGGGTCAGGCAGATGGCGGCCAGGTCAAGGCCGTTCTGTTCGATATATTCAACAACCTCCGGCGATTCTTCACCGGGATCGATACAGATCGCCTTGCCGGTTTGCTCGCACGAAACAACTCGGGTGTTTTGTTGGAACGGGGTCTGGACGAATTCCGCGATCTTCATTCGGAGATAAGTCTATCAAGGTAAGGTTCGGGATCGAAATCGTCGGCGGTTCGGCCCCTAAGAATGAAGACGATAGCTTTGCGATAGGTCAGTTCGTCGGGCTTTCCGGTGAAACAGGGCGCCTCATTCTCTTCCAGGCTCAGGTAACTGTTCAGGCAGTTCAGCAGCATCCACAGAAGGACCTCGGCATCCGAACCGATCGGATTGTGGCGGATTATCGAGGCACGGTCCTCCGCGATCCCGTCGCAGATCCTCTTGAATTCTGATTCAGAGATCTTCCCCATTCCTTCGGTCGTGATCAGGCAGCAGTCCGGTCAAAATGACTGAATGAAAAGCGAACAGAATGTATGCATCTGCACAGAGTCTGTACTGTTTCGGAACACGCGATTCGGTTGAAATGTTCGACGCGCACCGAATTCATGGTCGTCTCAAACTTCGCCGGCTTTGGCACACGCGTTGCACTTGCTTCGAAGGGATTGACACGACATCTTCGTCACTGAAGAAGATCTTCATAAGCTCCAGGGTAACAGCGAACGCAGGGAAGGTTGGGAGCCGGGTTGCAGAGCCTGGCTCCCCATACAAAAACCCGGAGGAACGATCTTCTGAAGCTTTGAGAAAAAGGCCGGCTCGCTTGGGGGTAATCTTCGCGTGTGGGCACGAAGAATGAACCGGCCTTTTTCTCAAATTATCCACGGAGCCTCCAGAATTTGATATTTGAGAACTGCGAACCGAAAGCTCTCGATCCTTTTCTTCTAGGGTGAACATCTTTCTTCAATTATCTCGCTAACTCAGAGTTTTCGGATACAGTCTCAAACAAGGCCGCCGCCCTTCCCAGGGGAGCGGCCTTATTCATTTTCTTCGTACATGTAATAGATCGACCGTTCCATCCCAACCTTTTCGTAAACTGTCTGAGCATTGACGTTATCGTGTTCGACATAAAGCCTGTAGCCGCATACGTTCCCCTTGCCGGCCGCAAGTTCCTTGACCTTTTCATAAAGCCGCCTGTAAACGCCGCGGCCGCGTGCCTCCGGGACGATATAAACGCTCTGGATCCACCAAAACCATTTGTTTCTCCAATCGCTCCACTCGAACGTGACCATCAGGCCGCCGACGATGTTACCGGCGTCTTCCGCAACGATATAGAACCCTTTGTTCGGGTCTTCAAAGACGGCCGCAACGCCGGGGCGGAGCACCTCTGGTTCAAGACGTTTGCCCTCGGTCTCGAGGGCCATTTTCTGATTGAAATCGACGAGGGCATCGATATCGCCCTTTACGGCCGCGCGGATGTTCATTTTGTATCGCTGCTTGACGTAAGCTGAACCGCCCACTAACCTAGAATGTTTTGCCTCCCGGCCGCAACCCGGCTGTGTGGGTGCATTTGCGTTGAGATCGTTCGAGCATCTATGAAACTGAGGATACTCTATCACGGCAATTGCTTCGACGGCGTCTCGTCGGCAGCTATCTTCACCAAATTCTATCGGGCCAAGGTCGCTTCCGACGCTGAGATTTCCTATACGCCGACGATGCATCGTGCCGGTAACGCATTTGACCGCGATCAACTCGACGGTGACGAGAACGCGATCGTCGATTTTAAGTATTGCCCGGATGACCGCCTCACGTGGTGGTTCGATCATCACCAGTCGGCCTTCTTGTCCGAGGACGACGAGCGGCATTTTCTTGCCGACACTTCGGGAAAGAAATTCCTCGACACCCAAAGTAAATCCTGCGCCGAATTCATCGCACGGATCACGAAAGAGCGGTTCGATTTTGAGGACGAATCGCTCGCCGAGCTGATCGAATGGGCCCACATCATAGACGGGGCCCTGTATGAATCACCGGCGCAGTGTGTCGAGCTTCGTTCGGCGGCCTTGAAGCTGATGCAGGTCATCGAAGGCGAGAAGGACCCGGGGTTTGTGGAGAAGATCATACGGACGCTGACCGAGAAGAGCCTCGACGAGATCGTCGAGAGCGGCCAGATCCAGGCCAAGATCGAACCGATCCTCGAACAGCATTGGGCTACCGCCGAGACAATAAGGAAGCGCGCGGTCTCCGAACGCGGAGTTGTTAGCTTTGACCTGGCCGGGACCGGCATTGAGGGCTATAACAAGTTCATTCCTTACTACTACCACCCGGAAGCGACCTATGTCGTCAGCTTAAGCCAGAGCGATTTCCGGACAAAGATCTCGGTCGGATCGAACCCCTGGGCCCCGCGGCCCCGGGAACACAATATTGCCGAATTGTGCGAGCGTTACGGCGGCGGCGGGCATGCGGTCGTCGGGGCCGTGTCGCTGCCGCCCGATGCCCTTGAACTCGGCCGGCAATATATGGGTGAGATCATCGACGAACTCCGGTTCGCTGATTAAATGGATAAGATCGAACCACATCGACTCTTGAGTCCCAAACGACAAAAAAAGGCGGCACCTAGGCCGCCTTTTGCAGTCTTTATAAGAAAACTCAGCCCTTTACGAAAACCATCGTGGACGCATTGGTACCGCGGGGCGTAGCCTGCTCACGTTCGATCGTGAGTGTCTTACCGTCTTCGCTCAGCGACCAGGTTTCCTTCGTGGTCATATCGCCCATTTGGGTGGACACCGTACGGGACAGGTGCAGCTTGCCGCCTTCAGACTTGGCTTTGAAAGTCTGAGGTATCTTTCCCATCTGCGTCTCGATCTCGGACTTGGTCTCCTTTCCGGTCAGATCGTAAACGGTCGTCCCGTCTCCGCCGCCAAAACCCCCTCCTCGGCCGCCGCCTCCACCGCCGCCTCCGGGCGGGCGTTGCGCGTCTGCCGGCGGGGCAGCACGCTTGGTCGCGGTCGTTACTTTAAGCTCGGACTCGGTCTGGGCGACCGTTAAGGTCATCGATTCGATCCGCATCCGTTCATCCAATTTCGATTTGCTGGCGTCCAGCGTCCAGGTGCCGGCATAGCCGCCTTTTTGGGCGAACGCGGCCACCGAAGAAAGGCACAGCACCGTCAAAATAAACAGCACTTTTCTCATAGAGATCTCCTTGAAACAAAAATAAGAATAGGTCCGGACATTAGACGCGGGCCAACGGCGCTTGGTTCAGGCGCAAGTGTAAAGTTATGTAAAGTTTACGCCGCTTCGGCAGAGCCGCCCGGGCCCGAGTTCAACTTGCTGTTCCTGAACCCGTATAGGGCGTAAATGATCAAACCCGCGATCAGCCAGAGGCCGAACCTCATCCAGTTCGTTATCCCCAGCTCGGTCATCAGATACAGACAAGAAAGCAGGCCTAGGATAGGTATGAGCGAAAGCTTTTTGACCAAACTCAGCACAAGCAAAACGGTGGCAACAATCAAAAAGAAAAACATCGGTATCTTGTGCGAGAATGCAGCGAGCATCGATTCGCCTTCGGCGGGGACGATGGTAAAGATATCTTTTGCAAAGTCCGGGTTCATGTAGTTGACAGCGATCCCGACGGCGATGAATACCGGAAGAAGGAAGTAGCGGGAATTAATGTAGGGAACAAAGCGCGTTCCGGCCTCTTTGAATTCCTTATCTTTGAACAGGACGCCCGCACAAACCACAACAAACGCGAACAAAGTGCCGATGCTGGCCAAGTCGGTCACCTCGGTGAGATTCATGAATAGGGCAGGAATGGCCACGACTAGGCCCGTGATGATCGTAGCGAACCACGGCGTCTTAAACTTTGGATGGATCGACGAGAAGATCTTCGGCAGCAGGCCGTCGCGGCTCATCGCCATCCAGATGCGCGGTTGGCCGATCTGGAAGACCAGGAAGACCGTTGCCAGGGCGATGACCGCACTAACGGCGATGATCCCGGCCACCCATGGCAGGTTCGCGCCTTCAGGGCCGAATACGAATGCCAGCGGGTCGCCAACGTCCAAAAGGCGATAACTCACCATACCGGTTAAGACCAGTGCGATCGCAATGTAGAGAATGGTGCAGATCACAAGAGAGAGAATGATGGCGATGGGCAGATCTCGTCTGGGGTTCTTACACTCCTCGGCCGTGGTTGAGAGGGCGTCGAAACCGATGTAAGCAAAGAAAACGGCAGAAACGCCCTTGAGCACGCCTTCGACCCCATTCGGAGCAAACGGCGACCAATTTTCCGGATTTACGTAGTTAAGACCAAGGAAGATCACCAGCAGGATGATCCCGACCTTTAGGATCGTCAGCGTGGTCGAAGCGAACTTAGATTCGCGAATACCGATGAATACCAGTGTAGTTATGACAACGACGATAAGAAGCGCCGGAAGATCGGCTACGATGGGAAGTGAGCCGAGCATTGGTGCGTTGAGCCAGGCAAGGTAGCCGTCGATCTGGGCGCATGAAACGGCGGCGTCGGCACTTGCACACGCGGCGGTAAGGCCTTCGACGGTCGCGCCGCCGGCGACGGCGTCGGTGACCGTAGCGAAGCCGCGCTTGGCCGTCAGGAAATCCATCGTGAAGTGAAGTGGAATATCGATACCGTAGCCCTTCAACAGACCCGTAAAGTAATCGCTCCATGAGATGGCGACGGCGATGTTGCCAATGGCATATTCGACGATAAGGTCCCATCCGATGATCCACGCGATAAATTCGCCCATCGAAGCGTACGCATATGTGTACGCCGACCCGGCGATCGGGATGCGGGCCGCGAATTCGGCATAGCACAGTGCCGAAAATCCGCACGCAAACGCCGTAAATACGAACAGGAGCGCAACGGCCGGGCCGCCGTTGTAGGAAGCTTTTCCGACCATCGCGAAGATACCTGCCCCGACTATGGCGGCGATGCCCATCAGGGTCAGGTCGAAGGCGCCCAACGTCCTTCTCAGGCTATGTCCGTGCTCGGGATCGGTCTGCTGGGGGTCGTGGTCGTGGATCCCCGCGGCCGCGTCTGCCTGTATCTGCGCGATAGATTTCTTTCTAAAAAGGTTCCTGGTCATAGTTTTTTTGCAAGGGTCTGCCGTTGGTCCGGGTCGCCTTGCCCTGCGGGACTGCTTTTAATGCGGGACTAGCGAATTTTGAACGAAAAACTTCAAAGATGCAATGGAATCAGGTCCAAATTCGGCCTTTGTATCCCGAAACGCCACCCAAGCGCGGTTTGTATAGTGGAATACAATATGATCCAAAGCCTTGCCATAATGAGCACTTACCCGATCCACAGGAACTTGAACACGACTTTCGTAGACCTGTCTGCGCTCGTCCGTCACCTTCGCGGGCTGCAATTCGCCGGTTCGATAGATATTGAGCTCGGCAACTATGAAGCCGAGATAGAACTTAGCTCTGACGGCAGCATCACCGCCCGCGAACAGGACCACATTGCCGGCCGGATATCGTTCGGCGAAGACGCGTTGGGTCGGATAATGATCCGTTCCCGGGAGCCGGGCGGCGTGATCAACGTATACCGTTCCGATAACAACAAGGGCGGTCCCGAGGTGTTTATTGACGAAGTGATCGCGGCCCATGCTCGCCGAACCGCGGCCCCGCACATTGCAAAGCTAACAGCGAGGCCCAAAGGAATCCTCGAAACCGCCGCTCGCGATCGCGCTTCCGGCGATGCCCCGATCCCGAAACCGGACCATGCGCTTCGGAACGACGATCTGGAGAGCTGGACCGAACTGCTTTCTCTTGTCACTGAGCTGATGAAGACGATCGAAGGAGCATTGGCCAAGGGGAACATCGACTTTACCGACGCGTTCGGGAACGCGTGCGGGTTTGCAAGCTTTGACCATCCGTTCCTGGATCCGGACACCGACGTGTTCAGCTACGAGGATGGTTTCCTGAAACTGCGGCGACGGATCCCCGCCCCGGAACTTATTGCCGGCGTCACCGCGGCACTGGCCAGAATGATGAAGAGGCTGCGCGAGGACCCGTACTTTGGGAGCACGTATCATTTGACGACTCATCGGGTCCGCGTGCTGGTGAACCGCCGCCGGCTCCAGTTCGACAGACACGGACTTAGCCGTGAGTTGAAAAAGATGATCGCGATCTAGTCGGATCTAACCAATTTGTAACGGCGGCCGTCCCGATTAAAATCGATCCTATGGATTGGAAAATGTTCGGGACGGCCTTTTTAGCACTCTTTCTAGCCGAACTCGGCGACAAGACGCAGCTCGCGGTTATAACGATGTCGTCAAAGGCGGAATCGAAGCTGGCAGTGTTTGCCGGGGCAAGCATCGCGCTCCTGCTGGTAACCGGGATAGGTGTGCTCTTCGGAAGTCTCGTTACGCAATTCGTTCCCGCAGAATGGCTTCAGCGCATAGTCGCGGTCGCGTTCATCGCGATCGGCGTCCTGATGCTTGCAGGAAAGCTTTAGGCGGCGCTGGCCGAGCCTTTCTTCAGCCGGTCGACGAACTGCTTCCGGAACTTTGCCACTTTCGGCGCTACAACGGCGGCACAATAGGGTTGGTTTGGATTGTTCGAGAAATATTCCTGGTGGTAATTCTCGGCCGGCCAAAACTTATCGAATTTGGTCACTTCGGTCACGATTGGCTTGTCGTAAATGCCTTGATCGGCGATTTCGTTGATCACCTCACGCGCCGTTCGTTCCTGCTCATCCGAATGATAAAAGATCGCGGAACGATATGAAGTCCCGATGTCGTTCCCCTGCCGGTTTAGCTGCGTCGGGTCGTGGACCGTGAAAAAGACCCGCAGAAGGTCGGCATAAGAGAGCACCGCCGGATCGAAGCGGACCTGGACCACCTCCGCGTGGCCCGTAGTTTCGGAGCAGACCTCCTGATAGGTCGGGTTCTCTTTGTGCCCGCCCGAATACCCCGAGACCACATCGTCGACCCCCTCCAGGTCATCAAATACGGCCTCTACGCACCAAAAACAACCGGCGGCAAGCGTTGCAGTTTCCATACTTAGATAAGAACAAACCCCTGAAGGTAAATCAACCGCGCGGACCGCTCTATTCCAGTTCCGCAAAGGTTCGAATCATCCGGTGACCAGCGTAGTTGCTGATCGGCGCATTTCCCGGCCGTATCGAAAGCGCCGTATTCATTCCCGCAGACCTTGCCGCGTCGAGTTCCGCCGGCACGTCCGAAACAAAAAGGACTTCGTGTGGCTCGACACCGAGTTGTTCGGCGATCGCGGCATAGCTCGATACTTCGCGTTTGCCGCCGATCGTTGTGTCGAAATAGCGAGCGATCAAAGGCGTAAGGTCGCCGTGCTCGGTGTGCCGGAACAAGAGTTTTTGGGCAAGGACGCTGCCCGAGGAATAGATCCCGATCCTTTTTCCAGCATCCTTCCATCTCTTAAACGCCGGCGGCACATCGTCAAAGACGGGCGAAACTATCTCGCCCGAGTCATACCCGGTTTTCCAGATCATCCCCTGGATCGATTTCAGCGGCGTAGATTTACGGTCTTGTTCTATCAGGAACTTTAGGTAATCGGAAACCGAGTTAGCCGAATCGGGCATTAGATCGGCCTCATACATCGGGTCATTCGAATTCTCCTCAACCAATTGTTCTATCTCGAACTTCAGCTCCTCGAAATTATCCATTACGAACCCGCCGATACGCGCCATTGAATACGTAAACAGAGTGTCGTGGACAAAGCTGATCGGAGTAGTGGTGCCTTCGATGTCGAGGATGATCACTTTTGTCATTTCACCGCAAAGACGCTGAGACGCTGAAAAAGGGACGAAGTTCTCTTCGTGCCTCAGCGTCTCGGCGGTTCAAACATTCGTTGGAATAATGCTTGCCCCGAAGCAAAGCGGCTGATAGCCGGCATCGACGCCGGAGTCGGTGTAATGCGGCGTCCAGCCAGACGTATCCTGGAACAAACGGATCGCACGCACCGTTCTGTCCGCGCACAGGTTGAACCAGTGCCGTGTGCCCCGCGGAACGCGGATCATGTCGCCTGCTTCCATCTCGATCGAGACGACGTCGCCGCCCTCGGGAGCGATGTGGAACAGCCCGTGGCCTTTCACGATGAACCGTACCTCGTCCTCATCGTGCCAATGCTCTTTGTTAAATTTGTTCAACATCGCATCGAGGCCTTCGGTCGTTGGGACGATGTTGATCACGTCCGCAGTCACATATCCGCCTTTCTTTTTGAGGGCTTCTATCTCTTCGGCGTAGCCGTCGAGGATCTCCTGATCCGTCGAATCTGCCGGGACCTGTTTCAGATTCTGCCAGCGTTCGTAATCGATGCCGACGGCGCCAAGATACGAGGTGATCTGATCGGTTTCGGTGATCCGTAAGCCTCTATTTGGAATGTCTACAATCGCCATATTCCCTGGGAACGCAGGCGCCCTCGCCTGCAAGACGCTGTATTTTGGCGGCTAACTATTGTTGATCTTGAAAGCCAAAGAAGCTAACGATTGTTCGTGCTTTGCACTCATGCAGGCGAGGGCGCCTGCGTTCCCGGCTCTATCTCAACTGCCTTCCGATAACCTCAAACAAAAACTCGAAGATCTCCACATGCCTCCGCGCCTCGGCCACGCTTTCGCCCCACGTGTAAAGGCCGTGCCTTCTTAAATAAATGCCGTGGATCGTGTCGTTATCGCGGATCACGTTCTCGATCACGTGGGACAAGGCAATGTAATCCTGCGAGTTCTCGACGATCGGCACCTTTTCAGTGTGCTCGTGCGTGCTGACACCGGCAAGGCCCTTTAACATCTCGTAACCTTCGATCTTGATGGCTCCCTGCTCGAAAAAGTGGTCGGAAAGGATCGTGCCCCACACCGAATGCGTGTGCAGGATCGACCGCGCTTTGGGCATAAAGCGGTAGATCGTAAGGTGCAAGAGCGTTTCGGCCGAAGGCTTGCCGAAACCCTGCAGGATCTCCGCATCGTCGTCTAGTTCAAGAAAGTTCGTCTCGTCCAGATTGCCCTTCTCGATGCCGCTCGCCGTCACGCAAATGCGAAGCGGCTTTCGGGCGAGCAGCATACTGAAATTCCCGCTCGTGCCGAGGACCCATCCGCGCCGATAAAACTCGCGGCCGGCCTCGGCCAATTCGATCGCGGACGCTGAAATGTCTGGTTTCCCGGCCATTAGCTATTCCTCGTCCTCACGGAGCTTCTCAAGTACCGAAAGATCCTCCAGCGTGGTCACGTCACCTGCGACCGCCCCGCCCGAGGCGATCTCGCGCAGAAGCCGACGCATTATCTTGCCCGAACGCGTCTTTGGCAATGCATCCGTAAATCTAATATCGTCCGGCTTTGCGAGCGCGCCGATCTCTTTAGCGACGTGCGCCCGGAGTTCCTCCTTCAGCTCGCCGTCACCTGTGCGTCCTCCTTCAAGCGTCACGAACGCCGCGATGGCCTGTCCTTTCAACTCGTCGGGCCGCCCGACGACCGCAGCTTCGGCGACAGCCTCATGCGAGACCAGGGCCGATTCGATCTCGGCCGTGCCAAGCCGATGGCCGCTCACGTTGATCACGTCATCGACCCGGCCCATTATCCAGAAATATCCTCGTTCATCCCGTCGTGCACCGTCGCCGGCAAAATAGAAACCGGGTATCTCGGACCAATACGCCTGCTTATATCGTTCGTTGTCGCCCCAAAGCGTTCGCAGCATCGAGGGCCACGGATGCTTCGCCACCAGATAGCCGCCCTCGTTCACACCAACGGATTTGCCCGCTTTCGTCACCACGTCGAGAATGATCCCGGGAATGGGTCGCGTCGCTGTCCCCGGTACGGTCGGCGTGGCCCCCGGCAGCGGCGAGATCATTATCGAACCCGTCTCGGTCTGCCACCACGTATCGACGATCGGGCACTTCTCCTTTCCGATGACCTCGTGGTACCACATCCACGCCTCGGGATTGATCGGTTCGCCTACTGTCCCGAGCAGCCTTAGGCTGGAGAGGTCATGCTTTAGCGGATATTGCTCGCCCCACTTGATAAAGGCCCGTATCGCCGTGGGTGCTGTGTAAAAGATCGTGATGCGATGCCGTTCGATCATGTCCCAAAACCGGTCGAAGTCAGGGTAGTTCGGCGCACCCTCGTACATAAAAACGGTCGCACCATTGGCGAGCGGGCCATAAACCACATAGCTGTGGCCGGTCACCCAGCCGATATCGGCCGTGCACCAATAGACGTCCTCGTCCTTCATGTCGAAGACCATCTTCGTCGTGTACGCCGCCTGTGTCAGATAACCGCCGGTCGTGTGAAGAATGCCTTTGGGCTTACCGGTCGTTCCCGACGTATAGAGGATGTAGAGCGGATGCTCGGAATCAAGCTCGACCGCCGGGCAGTCTGCATCGACGGTCTCGACAAGTTGATGCCACCAGTGGTCGCGCCCGGGCCTCATCTTGACCTCGCTGCCCGTCCGTTTCAGAACGACGATATTCTCGACGGTGGGCGTTTGCTCCACGGCTTCATCGACGATCTTCTTCAACATGACCTCGCTTCCCCGCCTGAAGCCCCCGTCGGCTGTAACGATCAGTTTGCACCCGCCGTCGATCACGCGGTCGCGGATCGCGTCCGCCGAGAATCCGCCGAAAATGACGGTGTGCGTCGCGCCGATCCGCGAGCACGCGAGCATCGCGATCGCTAGCTCCGGAACGAGCGGCATATAGAGCGCAACGCGGTCGCCGGTCTTAATGCCCAATTTCTTCATCACGTTCGCGAAGCGACAGACCTCGCGATGGAGTTGAAGATATGTCAGCGTCCTCTGATCGCCAGGCTCGCCTTCCCAGATGAATGCTGCCTTGTTCTTCCTCCACGTCGTCAAATGGCGGTCAAGGCAGTTGTACGAAACGTTTATCTTCGCGCCGGCGAACCATTTGGCAAAGGGTTCGTTCCATTCGAGCACCGAGTCCCACTTGCGAAACCAATCGAGGTTTTCGGCCTGCTTTGCCCAAAACGCCGCGGGATCGGCGGCAGCCTCAGCGTAAAGGCCCTCATACTCTTCAAAGCTCTTCAAGTGCGCGTTCGCCGCAAAGTCGGCGGGCGGTTCGAACACGCGGCTTTCGTTCAGGATAGATTCGATCGGGGTCCGTTCGCTCATAAACGCAAGTATAATTTATGCGCAACGCGAGGCGAAAACCTTCCATTCTCTCAGCCGGCAATTCATTTGGGAATGACCGCATGGGCGTGTAAAATCCGGGAAGCCGAATCAGCACGCCGCCACGGACAGCATGCCCGGCACCATTTCAATGCCATTGCTCGAAATGAAGGAGATCGTGAAGGAATTCCCCGGGGTCAGGGCCCTCGATGGCGTGAGCTTTACGCTTGAAGCGGGTGAGTTCCACGCCCTTGTTGGTGAGAACGGCGCCGGAAAATCGACCCTGATGAAAGTGCTTTCCGGTGTTTACCCGGAGGGGCAATACGAAGGCGAGATCCTCATCGAGAACGTGCAGCAGCGATTTCGGGGCGTTCGCGATTCCGAAGAAGCCGGTGTCGCGATCATTTTTCAGGAACTCTCGCTGGTCAAGGAACTCACCGTTGGCGAGAACATCTTTCTCGGACAGGAACCTTCGCGGATGGGTATCATCGATTGGTCCGAACTCTACCACCGGGCATCGAAACTCCTGACCGAACTCCACCTACCCATCGACCCTCGTATCAAAGCCGGTTCTCTTGGCATCGGCCAGCAGCAGTTGGTCGAGATCGCGAAGGCGCTGTCAAAGAACGCCCGTATTCTGGTGCTCGACGAACCGACCGCCGCGTTGACCGAATCGGAGGTCGAGACGCTCTTTTCGATCCTGTCGAAACTGAAAGAAAGCGGTGTCGGATTGATCTATATCTCGCACAAGCTGGACGAGGTCTTTCGGATGAGCGACCGGATCACGGTTTTGCGTGACGGGCGGACGGTTGCGACCCATTCGGCCGAAGATCTTGACAAGGAAAAGGTGATCCGGCTGATGGTCGGCCGCGAGGTCGGCGACATTTTTCCTAAGGTCGATCACGAACTTGGCGAGACGGCATTGGAAGTGAAGGGGCTGACCGCTTACGCTGCTGAAGACGCGTCAAGAAAACGACTGGACGATATCTCTTTCTCCGTTCGCAAGGGAGAAGTTCTAGGGATCGCCGGCCTGATGGGCGCCGGGCGAACGGAACTTCTCCAGTCAATCTTCGGTGCCTGGCCCGGCCGACTTGATCGAGAGGTGCGCGTTGGCGGGCGGCCGGTGAATATCCGGACGCCGGGCGACGCGATCGCGGCCGGTATCGGCTTTGTGACCGAGGACCGCAAGCGATTCGGACTCATAATCGACCAGACAATAATGGACAACCTGACGCTCGCGGGCCTCAGGGAGATCTCCGGGGCTTTCCTGCGCGATCGCACGCGTGAACTTATCGCTGCCCGCAAGCCTATGGAAGCTTTGAAGATCAAGGCCTCGTCTCCGCTTACGCCGGCCGGAACACTTTCGGGCGGGAACCAGCAAAAGGTCGTACTGGGCAAATGGCTATTGACGGATCCGAAGGTTCTCCTTCTGGATGAGCCCACCCGCGGCATCGATGTCGGCGCCAAGCAGGAGATCTATGCCGAGATAAATGAGCTTGCGAAGGAGGGCCTCGCGATCGTCCTGGTGACTTCGGAGCTTCCGGAGATTCTGGGCCTCTCCGACAGGATCATCGTGCTCCACGAAGGCCGCGTGACCGGTGAATTCACCCGGCAGGATGCAACTCCCGAAAAGGTCATGACGGCTGCGACCGGCCATTGAGACTCGTCCGTTCTCAGTGACCAATTGTCAGTTAATTAGAAGAAGATGAACGCCACGAAAGAACAACTATTTTCACGGTCATCATTACGGGCCTACATCATGATCTTCGTGCTGGGCCTGATCTGGCTTTTCTTCCACTGGGCCACGGATTCCATATTCCTGACGTCGCGAAACCTCTCGAACCTCATGACGCAAATGACGGTCACGGCGATCCTCGCGGTCGGGATGCTGATGGTGATCGTTTCGGCGAATATCGATCTCTCGGTTGGCTCGGTGATCGGGTTTGCAGGTGGGATCGCGGCATATTCGCTGACGACCCTGGAATATAGTCTGCCGGTCTCGATACTTTTCGCGGTCCTTGTGGGCATCGCGATCGGCTTGTTTCACGGGGCTTTGACCGCATACTTGAACATCCCCGCCTTTATCGTCACGCTCGGCGGCCTTTTGGCATGGCGTGGAGCGACAAAATGGCTGCTCCAGGGGAACACGATCCCTATCTCAAGCGATGCGTTCAAATTCATCGGGCAGGGCAACGTGCCGCTGACGATGGGCTGGGTGCTGGCCGGTGTGGCCATTCTCTTCGTCATCTTCTTGGCCTATCGCCGGGCAGCATCGGTAAAAAGCTACGGCTTGGGCGAGGCCGCATACGGCCGGGAAGTGTTGAAAGCTCTGCTCCCGATCGGCGGGATTGTCGCGTTCATCTGGGTGATGAACTCTTACCTCGGCGTGCCGATCCCGGTTCTCATCCTTCTCGCGGTCGCGTTGACGGGTGCATTTTTAACAAACTCGACAACTTTCGGCCGATATTTGTACGCGATCGGCGGCAACGCCGAGGCGGCAAGGCTTTCGGGGATAAATAATAAACGCAATATTCTAAAGGTCTATGCACTGCTCGGTGCCCTGACCGGCATCGCCTCGCTCATCTTTACCGCGCGTGTGGGAAGCGCCTCGCCTGACGCCGGCACGCTAAAGGAACTTGACGCCATCGCAGCCTGTGTTATCGGCGGTGCCTCGTTGATGGGCGGCCGCGGCACCATCTGGGGCGCCTGTCTCGGTGCTCTTATCATGGCGAGCCTGGACAACGGAATGTCTTTGATGAATGTGAAGGACTATATGCAGGACATCATCAAAGGCTCGATCCTGGTCGCCGCTGTGGGTCTGGATATGATGGGACGGCGTCAAGGTTGATCGCCGCAATCAAGAACATATTGACATCTGATGCGTTGATGCAATAGCATCAGATGTATGCGAACCACCCTCGACATCGATGAAGACATACTTCAAGCAGCGAAGGAGCTTTCGCGGCGCCGCGGCCGCACGGCTGGAAGCGTGATCTCTGAATTGGCACGACGCGGGTTAACGAATACAGGTTCGAAGACTAAGGAGCCTGCCGAAACCCGTAACGGTGTGCCGGTTCTGCCCTCTCGGGGCGAGATCGTCACACTGGAACACGTCGCGAATCTGATGGACAAAGAGGGGATCTAAGCGAATGCGAGCACTCCTGGATGTGAATCTCCTGATCGCCTTGCTCGATCCAGATCACATCTTTCACGAACGCGGTCATGAATGGTGGGCGGCAAATCACGAGATCGGCTGGGCAAGTTGCCCTCTGACTGAAAATGGCGTTGTCAGGATAATGTCCAATCCGAATTACAGCGAAAGGCTCGATTATTCGCCGGGGGACTTGATCAAACTGCTACGAAGATTTGCGAAACAAAGCGATCACGAATTCTGGCCAGATGATCTCTCCTTTCGTGACAAGAAGGCCTTCGCCTTTGAAAGGATCCACGGCTCGCGACAACTTACCGACGTTTACCTGCTGGCATTAGCCGCAAGGAATGGCGGACGCCTGGTCACGTTTGATTCGGGAATTCCGTTGTCCGCGGTAACGGGTGCGAATGCGGACCACCTTTGCGTGGTTTAGAGACGTTTCAGATCCGACCAGCTATCCCCCGATAAAGCTCATTGTTCTTTCAGGCTGAACGAAAGCCGGGTCATTTATCCGATGGCTCGGTTCTTTTTTCAGCACGGCTGCTTTTATAAATTCAACGATCTCGGCGGTCGAGGCGCCGCTGCGAAGGACTCCGCGAAGGTCATGTTCCTCGGTTGAGAACAGGCAGGTTCGTATCTGTCCGTCCGCGGTCAGTCGGATCCGCGAACAAGCACCGCAAAACATCTCCGTAACCGGAGCGATAATGCCTATCTCTCCTAACGAACCGTCGGCGAACCTGTATTTCCACGAGGTCGAACTGCCGCGAGAGGTGTTTTTAAGCGTGAGTGGGATCTCTCTGTCAATAGCATCGCGTATCTCCCGTCCCGAAACGACCATGTCGCGTGACCAATCGTGACCGCTGTCGAGCGGCATGTACTCGATGAATCGAAAACTCAGGTCGTGATCGATGGCGAATCTCGCAAAATCGACGACCTCATCATCGTTCCTTCCACGGACGATCACCGCATTGACCTTGATCGGCCGAAATCCCAGCCGGTGGGCGATCCCGATCGAGTCGAGCACCCTGTCGAGGCCGTCGACGCCGGTTATCTCCCGAAACCGCTCCGGCCGAAGGCTGTCCAGGCTGAACGTGACGCGGTCCAGGCCCGCATTTTTCAGAGCTTCCGCGTGCCGCGCGAAATCATAGCCATTGGTGGTCAGGGCGATGTCCGTCAGGCTTGGCTTCAAACGCGATAGTTTCTCGACCAACACGGGCACGTCCCGGCGGATCAGCGGCTCTCCGCCCGTCAATCGGATCTTTTCGATCCCAAGCGAGACAAATATCGCGGCGATATATTCGAGTTCCTCGAAGGTGAGCAGTTTTTCTTTCTTGGCCCACGACGGCTCGCCGTGCGGAAGACAGTAGAAACACAGGAAATTACAGCGGTCCGTCAGTGAGATTCGAAGATCGCGGATCGTCCGGTTGTGTGCATCGACGAGCATTTATTCAATGATACAGGAAAGGGCCGCGGGCCCGCAGGTGTTTTCGATGGTCACTTGAAAGCGTCACCTATTTTCCTGACCTGCAAAAGGGCTCGAGGGCCCTCCGGATGGCTGACCGCCGAAAGGACGGAGGTCAGGTCCGCAAGCAGCTTTTTGAGTTCGGCCCGGTCTAATTCGTCGGTAGGGAACGTATAGTTTGTCCGATCCTCAGGGTCGGCCATCGCTGCGAGTGTTTCGATCACCTGCTTCAATGCTCGATCGCCGTACTTGCCGTTTGGGTAGAACTTCAAGTATTTCGCATCGGTCGAATTAACGACGTAAAGGATGCAGTTAACGTAACCCTCGCATTCACCCGGAAGAGGATTCTGCGCCGCTGTCCAGGCTATTTCCTCGGCGATCGGCAGCGCCGCATATTGCGTTCGCAGTTCCCAGAAAAGCTCCGAGCGTACGTAGAACTCCGCAGCCGGTTCACTGTAGGTGATAAGCTTTTCATTCGCCCTGAAGAAACTCTTGGCCGGTTCACGGTCATAGCGTTCCCTAGGGATCTTCTTCAACGCGGCCTGCAGATCGAGCAGCTTCCTGTATTCCGCCTTCGCCATTTTCTCTTGGTCGGGAATTGGGGTCGGAACGGGCTGCGCCGGCCGGGCCGGCCCGACCGTCTCGCTACTTCCAAACACCCCGGCGGCCGCGGTAAACAGCACGCAAAGGACCAGAAACCACCCGCAAGATCGATGAATCATAAATTGCTCTGAGACTATCACTTTCTACCGTCATCCTTTCTTAAATATCGAGCATTTCTCTTTAACCCCACAAGCTTGGTTCTTTTCATTGGGCTACGGCGAAACCGTTCAGCGTACTCCTCATGCGTCAACGCAGCGACTACATCGAGGTCGAGGGAAGTCTCGCCGGCACGCGGTTCGAAGGCTGGTTCCGAAGTCGGTTTTTCGAATCGGTTCCACGGGCAAACATCCTGGCAAACGTCGCAGCCATAGATCCAGCCGTCGAGACCACTGGCTGCGCCGGCCGGGAGCTCATCGCCCCGCAGTTCGATGGTCACATACGAAATACATTTGTTCGAATCAACGACATAAGGCTCGACGATCGCATCGGTCGGACAGGCCTGGATGCACATTGTGCAGGTTCCGCAATGGTCGCCGACCGGTTCCGTGTCGCATTCCAATTCCAGGTCAAGCAGAATCTCGCCGAGGAAGACCCATGAACCGAGGTCCTGCGTGATCAGGTTCGAATGTTTCCCGATCCAACCGAGACCGGCGCGGACGGCCCACGCTTTCTCCATGACCGGGGACGTGTCCACGCAGATCTTGCCCTCGGCGTTCGGCCTTTCGTTCTTTATCCAGTCGAGCAATGCGGCGAGTTTTCCCTTGACCACATCGTGGTAATCGTCGCCCCATGCATAGCGAGAGATCTTTCCGCGGCCGTCGGTTTCGGCGTGTTCGTGCGGGGTAAAATAATTGACCGCGGCGGAGATCACGGTCTTTGCGGCAGGAAAAAGGATGCGGGGGTCGGCACGTTTCTCGGGATCGCGGGCCATCCAAAGCATCTCTCCGTGAAAGCCGCGGCCGAGCCAACTCCTGAGCCGGGAGCCCTCATCGGCGAGAGCCTCAGCCGGCGCGAACCCGACCTTTTGGATGCCCAGTTCTCCGGCCTTTTGTCTGATCGCCTGCTCGAACGAATGCACGTAAAGATTATTGTCCAGTCGATCGCAAAAGAAAAAGGCCGGTCGGAACGAACCGCCGGCCTTACAAATGAACTCGGTTTCAAACTAGAAGTTCAGCTTGAAGCCGAATTGGAACTGACGCGGATCATAGGCCGCGGTCGATTTGCTGAAATACCTGAAACTTTCCGTCCTTTGGCCAAGGGCGTTCACGTCGCGGTAATTCGGCGATGCCGAGGCCTCGTTGAAGCGGTTGAGGAGGTTGAAACCTTCGGCGATCAGGTCCAGACGAAATCGCTCGCCGAAACGGAAAGCACGCGTCAGGCGAAGGTCGACCGAGGCATATCCACGGGTCAGGCCCCGGTTTCGGCTAAGGTTGCCGACCGAGAACTGTCCGTTCGTGATCAGTGGGGTGACGCAGCCGGACTCGCCGGGTACGCAGAGCGAACCGTCAGGGTTCACACTCGGACGGTCGGTTTGGGTCGATTGATCGTTATTCGCATCGACGTTGGTGATGATGTTGAACGGCCGGCCCGACGAGAACTCGATGATCGGCGCTAATGAAAAATCGGCCATGAACCGCTTCCAGCCTGAATCGGCACTTTTCCACGAGGCCGGTGAGGCGATCACGCCGCTAAGGACGAAGCGGTGCCTCTGGTCGAACAGCGAGTCGGCCCATTCCGCCCTGAAATCGTTCACATCCTGAGCGATCAGAAGGGTCTGCAGATCTGAAGAATCGTCCTGCGACTGCGACAGCGTGTATGAAGCGAGGAACTGGAAGTTGTCAGCAAACCTCCGCTTCAGCTCAAAGTTAAGGGCGTTGTACTTCGAATTACCATCGGAGATCTGTGCGTTCACCGACCCGAACGGCGAGATCACGCCCGGCGTCCTCAAACTTCCCGCTAATTGGGAATCAAGGACCGCCTTTGAGACCGCCCCGCCGGAAAGTGCGCTTGCGAGGAAGTAGTTCGGTGCGTTCGGGCGGAAGAAATTTGCGATCGCCGGGGCAACGACGCGGCCAGTCGGGCACTGAGCGACCATTCCTGGGATCACCACCGCACAGCCGACACCGGCAGGGCTGCCGGGAGCCGTTGTCGGGATCGAAAAGGCAATGGCTGCCTGCGTGCTTGTCGGCAGGGTGCCGCCGAAGAACCGCTGGAAATTCTGGATCTGCAGAGCGGTGTTCGGCGTGTTCAGGTCGGTCGGATGCGGCAGATGGTGCGCGCTGACGTAGATGTAAGAAGCCGAGAACGCCATGTTATCCGTCAGCTGGGTTTCGATCGTCAGGTTGCCCTGGGTCGCCGAGGCGTATTGAAAGTCCTTGGCGATCGGGAGTGTGAATGGAAGGACGGGGCCAAAACCAGAAAAAGTCTGGTCGTCGAACCGCTGCCGACCGAATTGATACTGGCTCGAGGAGGCCACGCCCGGTGTGACGGGGTTTCCGAAAGCACCGCAGAGGGCCGCATTCGAACCTTGGGCACCGCATACCGTGCCGTGAAACACGAGGGCCGCATTCAGCAGTGTCGGGGCTCCGTTCGACGTGTTGATCGGGACAGGGGTTCCGGCGGTCAGGACGGCCTGCTGCTGCTGAGCCGCGTCGGCGATGTCTGAGTTAAACGCGACCGCCAGCAGAGGATGGTCATAGAAGATACCGAGGGCACCGCGGATGACGGTCCTTCCGTTTCCGGTAACGTCATACGCAAAACCAAACCTCGGCGCCCAGTTGTTCGTGTCACGCGGTATCCCCTGCTGAACGCCGAGGGCGTCCTGAGCCGCGAGAATGTCGCCTTCGGAAAGGTTGATGCCTGATAACGGGTCGCGGAAGGCGACCGGTGTGATCGTCTCGGTCAGTTCAATATCGTACCGAACGCCATAGTTGACAGTAAGTCTCCGGGTGGCTCGCCACGAGTCCTGCGCAAAGAATGCGATCGGGGTGTTCTTGATGCGGCTGATGGGGTCGCCGAAGCCCTGAACATAGATCGACGGCAGCCCGAGCCCGTAGGATTGCACCGGTGTGAACGCCGGTGCCGCTGCCGGGAAGCCGAGGTTCGAGGCCGCGAAATCACCAAAATTGAACAAACCGGCAAAGTTGAGTTCAAAGAGCGCGTCGGGGATGTTTACGAAGTTAACGTCGCCGCCGAATTTGAATGTGTGACTACCGGCGATCCAGTTAAAATTGTCCGCGAACTGATAGCGGGTCTCGGTCCGGTCAACGGGCGAGAAAAGCTCGCGGCCGATGAATGCCGTACCGGAAATATTGTAGGCGACGGCATCGCCGTTCTGCGATCTGAAGGTCGTATCGCGTCGGCCGTAACTGAATCGAAGCTCATTCGCCGTCAATCCGCTGAGCACCGAGTTGAGGGCAGCCGAGATGGAATAGTCGGTGACCTCCGTAATACCGGTACGCGAAAAATCGTTCTGCCCGAGCGATTGGTTCTGCGATTCGACCTGTATACCGGTCAGCGTGCCCGGATTGTACCCGAACCTCATCGTGAGCTGATGGTCCTGGTTGAAGTTGTGGTCGCCGCGGATCGAGAAATAGTTGCTTCGGTCCGTGACCGGAAAAACACGCTGCAGGTCGTTCAACGGGCGGAAAGCGATGAACTGGCCTTCCGAATTGGTCGTGCCGGTCGGGACCGGGGCTCCCGTCAGAAGGAACCGCGAGCCGATCACGCCGGGAAAGATCGGGCTGATCGCCGGGCAGGCGCTTCCGTCGTTTGGGCTGATCAGCGGATTCGCTCCGGTCAATGCGGTCGCGCTTCCGCTGGCCGCAAAGAATGCATATGCACGGGCCGCGCAGATGTTAGCGGGCACGCCGCTCGCGAGCAGGGTGTTGATGAAACCTGCCTGTTGGGGCGTCAGGTTATTGAACGTCCTCGCGATAGGATTCAGGCCCGGGATCACCGGGATCGAGGCCGAGGCCGTAAGGCCGGCCGCTACATCGCTGGTGAAGAACCCGGACTCATTCCTCTGCCTCCGCTCGAACGCTGTGAAAAAGAAGGTGCGGTCCTTTACGATCGGGCCGCCAAGCGTGGCCCCGTATTGGGTCCTCGTATAAGCGGACTTGAAGGGTGCGAAGGGGTTTCTCGCCTGGATCGACTTGTCGCGGATAAACCCGAAAACGTTTCCGGTGAATTCGTTGGTTCCCCGCTTGGTCACGACGTTGACAACGCCGCCGGTGGCCCGGCCAAATTCGGCAGAATATGAGTTGGTCGAGACCTGATACTCCTGGACCGCCTCTTGCGAAACGGTCGAGCGGGCCGCATTGATGGAGTTATCCGTAAAATCGGCCCCGTCCACGTTGACCTGGGTCGAGCGGCCCCGTTGTCCTCCGATGTTCAGCCCTGAGGTCGGAGCAGGTCCGATCGGCCGGCCGTTGTCGCGTCCGACGGTCGAGAGCGTAAGGGCAAAACCGGTCGCGCTCCGTTCATTGATCGGCAGATTCTCGATGCGTTCCTGGCCGATCGTATTCGCGACCGAGGTACGCGTTGTTTCGACAAGCAGTACCTCTTCCCCCGAAACATTAACAACCGCGGTCGCCTCGCCCAATTCGAGCTTGATCGTGAGGTCCGCACTCTGGCCGACCGTCAGGCGGACGCCCGAGATGACGACCTTTTTGAATGTCGAAGCCTCGGCGCTCACCTCATATTCTCCCGGCGGAAGGCCGATCAACTGGTAATTGCCCTGCGAACCCGAGGTCACGGTACGCGTGATACCCGTCGCCAGGTTTCGAACGGTGATCGTTGCTCCGGCGACGACCGCCCCGTTCGGGTCGGTGACGGTCCCGGAAAGGTCCGCGGCCGTTGCCTGCGCCTGTCCGAAACTGCTGGTGACACCCGCCAGCATTGCCAGCGCGATGAAGGCGGACCTGAGGGCGGTCCCGGCCAATTTCGAGGTAATAACTCTCATCTGTCTTTCTCCTTGTGATCCCCAATATCTGCCGAGCGTTGCCGGCGCATCATATCCGCCGTTCACGATGCGGAATTCTCCGTCCGGCAAGGCACCGGACCGTTCGTTGAGTTGATCTTATTATGATGCAGACAATCGCTCTATATCGAAGTGCTTTGAAGGTTTTATCGTAAATATCGCCATTAGGCAAGCAATCCCGCCCGTTTCGGCACGCTCAGAGGGTACGCGCCGGACTCCGGCCTCCGCGGGTTGAGGCGGCCAGAAGGAAACGGGCTTGCCGGCTTGACCGAAGCAGGGCGACAGCGGCCGTTGGAAAGTGGCGGAAAGAGGCCGCACGCCTTAGGAACGAACAGACCCTTAGCCGCCGCGAAAAGTCTCTTTGATACTGTCGGTTATAATTGGCACGTATCGCCCCTGTTACTCCATCCGACACTGTTATCGCCGAAGCCAGCAATGCCGAACTTTCAAGAGCCATCAGCATCCCGCTGCCCGTGAACGGGTCGATAAACGCGGCTGAGTCACCGATCGCGAACAGGTTCTCGAGCGGCGGCGCCGGTGCCTGGCCGAATGATTCGATCGAGACCGCGTGCCATTCCATCACGGGCCGCGCGGCCCCGAGCGTTTGCGCCAGCCTCGCATTTCTGATCAGCAGCGAAGTGACCAATTTTTCGGGCTGCGGCCCCAAAGCCTTTGCAGCACGCGGGTCGACCATGAAACAGAGATTCGCTCTGCCGTTCTCGACCGTCGTCAGCCCGCCGTATCCGCCCGGGAATGCGTATATCTCGCAGACGTTTGGCGGCAGGCCCGATCCGCTGAAATGATTCTTGAAAGCGACGGCGGCCGGCCGTGCGCTCGCCTTCCAAATTCCGTTGCCAACAGTCTTTTCGGCCAGCCGCATAAGAGAACGCTTTCGTCCCGTCGCATCGACGAAGATGCGGCCCTCAACGGTTGATCGGCTGCCTTTCTCATCGACCGCTGCAACCGCGGCGATCCGACCTTCCTCGACCGTCAGGCCGGTCGCCCGCTCTCCTTCGATCACCCGGACGCCGGCCTCACGGGCACGATCGAGCAAGATCCGGTCCATCGTGCTCCGGCTTAGGCTCAGAGCATGCAGTCCGCCGCCCAGAACGCTGCTTGGGACGCTAAAATGCCGCCCCTTTGCGTCAAAGAACCGCGTTTCCAGTATCCGCTCCCCGCCCGCCTCAAGCATCTCGTCGAGAACTTCGAGCTTGCGAAAATGGTCCAGGCATTCGGGAGAAATGAACTCGCCGCAGAGCTTGTGACGCGGGAAGCGGGCTCGTTCGATCAGCACGGTTGAGTGTCCTGCCGCTGCCGTTCGAACGGCCAGGCTGGAACCGGCCGGCCCGCCGCCCACGATCACGATGTCAGCCTTGTATCGTCTCGCCGACTGCTCCATATAGTTTGAGAATTATAGCTCACCTGATTTTCACGTCCTGACTCGATTTTGACTTTACACCGGCACAACCCGAAAATCGCAGGTGATGAAGTTGATCCGCCTGTCCATCCCGACACCGTTCTATGTCGGCGATGTAAACGTCTACCTGATCCGCGAAGATCCGGTGACACTGATCGACGTCGGTCCCAAAACGCCCGAGGCGGAGGAAGCCCTTCGCCGGGGCCTGGCCGAGAACGGTCTCGGGTTTGGCGACATCCGCCGCATCGTGATCACCCATGCACACGAGGACCATTGCGGCCTCGCGATCCGTGTGCGCGAACACTCCGGCAATACTGAGATCCTGATGCACGCATGGGAGAATTCGCAGCTGACTGGCCGGCTCGCTCCCGATTCTACCCGGGGGTTGCTGGTTCGTGCCGGGGTGCCCGAGGATGTCTTCATCGAGATGCGCGAGCTTTACAGGGAGGTCAGCCTTTTGAGCGACCCGCTGAGCGGCGAGGGCATCGGGACCATGAATGACGGCGACGAGCTGGCCTTCGATTCCGCCGTTCTTCGCGTTGTTCACACGCCAGGCCACACGCCGGGCTCGTGTTCATTCTTTCGCGAGGCCGACCGGACGCTGATCTGCGGCGACTGCGTCCTGAAACGGATCACGCCGAATCCGGTTCTCTCCCCCGATCCGCTCGATCCGTCGCGTCGGTTCCCATCGCTTTCGGAATACCTTGTCAGCCTCGCACGGCTTCGTGAGCTTCGGCCGACCCTTGTTTACGGAGGCCACGGAGAGGCGATCGCGGATTTCGAAGAGATCTTCAACCGTTACGTGAAAGCGATAGACGAGCGCCAGAGGAAGGTGATCGGGCTTGTGCCATCGGGCGGGATCACTGCCTTTGAGATGTCGCGGCTTCTTTTCCGAAACGCCTCCGAGAACAGGGTCCAGCGGTTTCTCGCCGTTTCCGAGGCCGCGGCCCACCTCGATCATGCTGCCCGCGAGGGCAAACTCGCGGTCGAGCTAGATAATGGCGTCGAGGTTTATCGTGATCAGCATCAATAGCGAGGCGGCGACCCGTTTGGGCCGCAATTTATCGCAAATGTCCGAGATCCTCTTGGTCACCTTGGTCAGGTCCGCGAAGCCCGGAAGCTGGCGTGCCCGCTGCGTAACGGTGCGGTCAAGCTGATCGACCCCGCCTTCGTCCGAGAAAAGTGTCGCGATCGAATATTCCGTTCGTTTCTTAGCCAGCGATCCCTGTCCCACCGGCCGCCAAAAGGTTTCGACGACCTTTCGGGCGATCTTTTGCGCCGTCTCGCTTTTTGCCAGTTCGATCCGAGCAACGCTGCGGTAAAAATTCGTGTGCGCCGCCTCTTCGCGGATGATCCCGTCGAGGATCTGCGAAAGAACAGGGTGGCGGGCCAGCAGCTTCATCCGGCGATATGCCTGCGCCGTTGACATTTCGTGGATCGCACCAAAAGCCATATGTGTCGCCGTGAAGCGGCTGCCCAGCAGATTTGTCAAAGAGGTGAGGAAATACGTGCTCAAGTGGTAGTTGCCGGGAACGTTCTTCATCGTCCGGTCCTGCCAATCGGACGGGGTGTCGTAGCCGGCTTCATTAAGAAAGCGATTGATCACCTGGCCGTGCGTGACCTCCTCGACGCCCCAGCGTTCCATAAATTTTGCGATCACCGGATCGCGTCCCGTCGGCGTCCGGCGGAGCTCGCGATGATACATGTCGGTGAGCACTTCGACATCGCGCATGTACAGCAGCACGGGAATAAATCGTTTGTCGAGCGGGGTATCCTTAACTGTGCTCCACGGCAGGTTCTCTATGAAGTCATCGGTTAGCGTTCGTTCCTGCCGTTCATACCAATTCAAAACGTCCTGACTTGTTTCAAATGACATAGCTTTCTTCACTTACCCGACCTGAGCTCCCGTCGGTTGCCGGCAACGTTATTGAAAACCATTTTCATTTATAGCTGAAATTCGCTAAACTGTTTCTTACACGTCCGATTTATTTTTCAACAGGATATTATCATTAGAACTATGAGATTTGCATTGGTTTCTGTACTTATACTTGCAGCCGCGGTACTTTCGGCTGCACAGCCCGCCAATTTGTCGTCACCCGGCGAGAAGCGGATCGCCAATATAAAACAGCTCACGTTCGGCGGCGAGAACGCCGAAGCCTACTTCTCCTCGAATGGGAAGCAGCTTATTTTTCAGTCGAAGCGCGACGAGAACAAATGCGACCGGATCTATTCGATGAACATTGACGGGTCGGCGACGAAGCAGGTATCGAACGGCGAAGGCCGCACCACCTGTGCATACTTTTTCAAGGGCGGGAAGCGGGTCGTTTATGCCTCGACGCACAGCGGCGGCAAGGACTGCCCGCCGGAGCCCGACCGCTCCAAGGGCTACGTCTGGCCGGTTTACGGAGACTATGAGCTCTACACCGCCAAGGCCGACGGAACCGACATCAAACGTCTAACGAACGTTCCAGGCTACGATGCGGAAGCGACCGTTTCGCCCGACGGGAAAAAGATCGTCTTCACATCGGAGCGCGACGGCGACCTTGAACTCTATTCGATGGACATAAACGGCAAGAACATCAAACGGCTGACCAGTGAGATCGGCTACGACGGCGGCGCGTTCTTCTCGCCGGACTCAAAGATGATCGTCTGGCGTCGTTCGAGCCCGAAGACCGAGGCCGAGATCGCGCGTTACAAAGAACTCCTGGCATTGAAACTTGTGGTCCCGACAGTATTCGAGATATGGGTGATGAACGCCGACGGTACAAATAAGCGGCAGGTCACTAACCTTGCGTCGGCCTCGTTCGCGCCGTTTTTCACGCCCGACGGAAAGCGGATCATTTTCTGCACGAATTATTTCGACCCCAATAAGGCCGACCGACGACGCCAGCCGAACTTCGATCTTGCATTGATCAACCTCGATGGCACCGGGATCGAACGCGTGACGTTCAACGAAACGTTCGACGGCTTTCCGATATTCTCGCCTGACGGCAAGAAACTTGTTTTCGCGTCGAACCGCAATTCGGCTAACCCGGGCGACACGAATGTTTTTATTGCTGACTGGGTGAATTGATTGGCAGCCCGAACGCTAAGACTTCCGGTTCTGACTTAGGCCAAAGTACCAAACCCACCAGATAAAGAATATCTGAAGCGGGACGCGGAAAAGCAGGTAAATAGGACCGTATTCCATCCCGCCGAACTCGACCGACTTGAGGTTCCCGGCGATGTTTGCCGGGAGCACCAGCACGAAGAAAACGATCAGCAGGATCGCCGCAAGCCGGGCTGTCCTGTCCCAAAGCAAACCGACGACCGCGGCCAGTTCGCACACGCCCGTGAACCAGATCAGTTCGCGTTTTGCGGGCATCAATTCCGGCATCATCGCGACCATCTCCGCTGTATTCGTGAAGTGAGAAATACCGGGGACCAGCAGCATCACCGCCATCGAGGCGCGCCCGATAAACGACGTCCCGAGCCTGCCGCCGAGCGCAAAGCGGTCCAGCAGATAAAAGATCACCAACGATGCGATCAGAAATATCAACGGGGCCACGATTTGAAAATACTCCGGCTGGAATTATGATTCAAAGGGCGAATATCGCAGTAAGAAAACAGAAGAACCCCGGTCGCTACCGCTCCCGGTTCTGACAAGATGATCCCTTTTTGCAAATTTCACGGCTTCGGCAACGATTACATCGTGATCGAAAGCGCCGATCTGCCGCCCGATACCGATCTTCCCGGACTCGCGAGGTCGATCTGCCATCGACACACGGGCGCCGGGGCCGACGGCATCGCCGTCATTGTCAGAACCGGGAGCGGTAGCGACCGGGTTCTTGCTCCCCGGGATCCCATGCTGTCTGATGCCGACGCGGACTTCTTCTGCGAGATCGTCAACCCCGACGGAAGCATCGCCGGATTCTCCGGCAACGGCACTCGGTGCGCCGTTTCCTACATTTATTACATGAAGTTGTGGAGCGAGCCGATCCTCCGGCTGCAGGTGCGAAGCGGCATCAAGACCTTTCGGCTGATCGATGCCGACACGGCCGGCCATTATTTGTTTGAGGCGGAGATCGGCCGGCCGCGGTTTTCGAGCACGGAGGTGCCCGTGCGAACGGCTGAGCCGAGCGGATCGGTCATCGATCTTCCGGTCGAGGCCGACGGCCGCCTATTCAAGATGTCCTGCGTAAACGTGGGAAATCCGGTCGCGATAACCTTTGTGGACGACTTCGACTTCGATTGGCGGCGATTCGGCCGCGTGCTCGAAACTCGCGAGGTGTTTCCCGAGAAGGCGAATATCGTTTTTGTGAAGATCGTTGACCGGGAAAATATCGAGATCCGCATTTGGGAGCGGGCCGCGGGCGAAACTTCATCTTCGGGAACGTGTTCCAGCGGAGCGGCAGTCCTTGCTGCTTTTACGGGCAGGACCGATCGCCGGGTCTCGGTCCACGCCGACGGCGGCACGACCGAGGTAAACTGGCGGGATGACGATGAAATGCTCATCACCGGCCGTGCCGACCTTGCTTACTGCGGTGAATGGCCCGTCTAGCCTTCTGAAGCGGCAAGAATTTCGCCTACTTTTCGGCTGGAACCCGGTCCGAGCATCTCTGCGACCTTTCGCTGGCGATAATCGAAGATCCTGTCCAACTGCATCCGTACAATAAAGTGAGCGAGGTCGCCGAGCGGCTCAAACGGAAGCCGGTATCGAACCTCGTCCGCGATCAGCGTCTTTGAAGGTCCGAGTTCGGTAAATGTGTGGGTGTGGATCCATTGCTTGTACGGGCCCTTAAGCTGCGTATCGACGAACCGGAACGGCGGTTCCCACGCTGTGATCTCGGTCTGCCATCCCATCGGGATGCCGTAAAGCCCCAGCTTGTAGTCGATCAAGGTACCCTCGCTGATCTCGATCGGCGTCGGTGTGACGACCTTGAAATTAAGTTCGGGCGGCGTGATCAGTTCGAGGTTTCCCGCATCGGCGAAAAATTCAAATACCTCGTCACGTGACAGGTCGAGTGTTAGTTCGCGTTTTAAAATGTGTTCGGCCATAGATCCGTTTGCTCCACCTCTGTATTCGAGCGATAGAGCAATTCGGATTTACGGCCGAACACGGCGAACTATTTATTACTGACGAAGGTCTTCGGGATCGGATTGTCGGGCGTTTCTGCTTGCCAGTAGATGTTGATGACCCACCAGCGCTTACCGTCGTTCATCAGCTGAAAACTGTTGATCCCACGCATGAACGGCTCCTTGTCGTCCTTTTTCCGAAATGCGGCGTAGGTCGAGAATACCTGGGCGATATTTCCGTATTGGTCCATATGCCGCGAGATCTCTCTTTCGTGAAAGCCGTCCCTTTCAAGGAACGGGCCGCTGTTGGTGGCGTACTCGTCAGCCGTCATGAACCTGGCGCCGACCACGCCGGTCTCGCGGTTTTTGCCCGAAGGTATCAACTTGGCATCCTTGTGGAACAGCGACCGGAAGCGGTCCCAATCACGCTTCTGACCGGCGTCACCCGAGATCACGTCGTAGACCGCCTTCATTATCGCGTCGATCGAGCCGACGTCGGCGGGGTTTGCTTCTTTGGTTTGGGCCATAGCCGGAATGCAGGCAGCGATGAACAGCAATGCGGCGAAGATAAAGTTTTTCATTTCGCTTTCTACGTTGCACAATTTCGAATGTTTCATACTTCAGGGACTTTTCATCAGAATGCTCGTTTCAAGCCGGTCCTGCGTCGACTGCGGTAATTGATCGAACAGATCGAAGCCTGTTCGTTGCTCGATCTCTCGGGGCGTCACGCGGAACCGCTCCCACCGTTCGTTCTCGATACCGTCAATGTTCGGCATATCGACCGCGATCACGTTCATCCGCGGGTCAAGGTCCGCGATCTTCTTGCCCCGCGGTACGGCCACTACGACCTTCCAGCAGTTCGTCGGAACGGTGACCTTCCCTTTTAGCCGTTCGCGCTCGCCGTAGCAGCCGGCGATCTGGTAAACGTCATTCCCGCGTCGGGCAAGAGCCCTTGCGTGCGATTCAAGCTGCTGCCACGGGTACTGGTTCAGTGCTGATTTTTGAGGAACTATGTTCGTCATCATGAAAGTCTCTTCATTCAACCTGGGATCCGCAAACCGGTCGGCGCTCGGTACCAAATGGCCGCGGTCGTAACCGCTTCCCGAATAGTCGTAGTAGCCGATCTTCCGAGATCCGGCCGGCAAACGCGGATCATTCGTGAATTCGGGCCTGATCAACCTCGTGCTTAAGTCAGAGCGGACGGTTCGCCACGAGATCCAGTTGGCCGTCCCCCGCGACGAGTTGTACGAAATCACCGACCCATCGCCAACAATGAGAAAATTGTCGCCATTGGCCGGGTCGGCGGTCGCATTCGAAGGGTTGCCGAAGGCTGCGTGGACACTATTCGATAAGCCGACGTCGGCTGAGGGAGATTCCTTGGCCGGTGCGGCGGCATTCGGCACTGGCACCGCCGGTCGGCCGCAGCCAAGGCCGAGAACGACGAAAAGAAACACCGCCGGGGCTGTCGTTCTGAATGATCCGAACTTTCCAAAACGCATCGAGAAGAATACTACCAGAATCGTTTTGATACCGGTCGTTTCCGTCGCAAGAGCCCGCCAAAATGCCATCAAAGGGCGAAATAAGCTAGAATCAGCTTGTGACCGAACGAACGCATTTAATGGGCTTGACCCGTGGAGAACTCGTCGAGTACTTTGCCGAAATGGGCGAGCCGCGTTATCGCGCCGACCAGGTCTTTCGAGGTCTTTACCAGCGGCGGCTTCGTTCGTTCGACGAAATGACCGACCTGCCGAAAGCTCTTCGCGAAAAGCTTTCGCAAGAGGCCTCGGCGTCGAAGCTCACTGTCGAATCGAGTTTCACGTCAGTTGACGGCACGCGGCGGGTCCTGATGCGGACGGGCGACGGCCACCCGGTCGAAACGGTCTTTATTCCGTCGGAGGGCCGCGACACGATCTGCTTTTCTTCCCAGTCGGGCTGTCCGCTCAAGTGCGATTTTTGCCTGACGGCCAAACTCGGCCTCTTGCGGAACCTGTCGCCCGGCGAGATCATCGAACAGATCGTCGTTGTTCTTAACGATGTTTACGGTGTCGGGGGCGAAACGTCTCACGGAACGAATCTTGTTGCAATGGGCGAGGGCGAGCCGTTTCTGAATTTCGAAAATTTGATCCGTGCGCTCGAGATAATGTCGGACGAGGATGGGCTGTATATCGTTCCGGGGCGGGCGACCGTCTCAACCGCCGGCATCGTGCCGAAGATATACGAATTTGCAAAGCTCGAGCCCCGGCCGAACCTCGCGATATCGTTGTCCGCCGCGAATGACAAACTCCGCGACAAGCTGATGCCGATAAACCGGCGTTGGCCGATCTCGGACCTGATGAAGGCGGCAAAGGCCTTCGAACGGACGCTCAAACGAGGCGAACGGTTTACCTTCGAATACGTCCTGCTCGGCGGGGTGAATGATTCGGACCGCGACGCGGCCGAGCTTGCGACCCTGATCCGCGAGCACCGGCTGAACAAGGTGAAGGTCAATCTGATCCCGCACAACCCTGCGGAACAGCTCAATTACTTCCCGTCGGAACCGGAACAGGTCAAACGGTTCAAGGCTGCTCTTGAAGCCGAGGGCATTTCGACATACGTCCGGACGCCGCGGGGCCGCGACATCTATGCCGCCTGCGGCCAGCTGGCGGCAAAGTCGGGAGCGGTTGCGTCGATCGCCGCCGGCATATCTGCGGAACCAGCGGGAGTTTAACGACTAATTATGGAGTTCCTTATTCCAGGACTGATCCTGGTCGGTTTTATGGTTTGGGCCTCGACGAGGATCAAGCGCAATGCGGCCCGGGCTTTCGAAGAGGAAACCGTCGAAACCGAGGAGTTCTCGCTTGTTAAGCCCGAAGGCTTTCTTTCGCATGCCGAGCCGCCGGCCGGCCTTCTTTTTTCAGCTTATTCAAAGGAATATGGCCGGGACGACGCCGAAAGCCTTCGTCAGGCCGTGGCCGAGGTCAGACGGTTCGACGGTGCCGCCTTCGACGATATCCGTGAAGCGGCTAAACAGGATGGTGCCGGTCTCGTTTCGGAACAAACAGGTGTCATCGCCGAGCGAAGGTGCGCTAATATAGTTGTCGAGGGCCGGGCCAAAGGCGTCGCGATCGAAACCTACCATAAGATCATTGCCGGCGAACGGGCCGTTTATCAGCTTTCGGTTTCGGTACTTTCGGACCACAGGGACGACCTCTCCGCCAAGGTCGACCGATTTATTGACAGCTTTGCCCTGAAATAGCAATACTCTCCTGTATTTTCTCCCGGACCGATCTTAATTATGTTCCATCGGGTCATGCTTTTATTTGCCGTCGCTGTTGGCGTGCTTTGTGTAACTGCAGGTTCGGCCGCGGCTCAAACGGTCACCGCAAGCCTCGCGAACGGATCGGCGTCAAAAGGTTCGAGCGTGAAAGGCTCCGTGATGATCTCGCTTCCTGAGGGCCTTCATGTCAACTCGAACACACCGATAAGCGAATACGCGATACCGACAAAGGTGACTTTAAGCGGCGAAGGTTTGAAGGTCGGACGTATCGAATACCCCAAAGGAACGATCAAGAAATTCCAGTTTTCGTCGGAGGAGCTAAGCGTTTATGAAGGCGACGTGGTGATACCGTTTACGGTCAAGCTAGCGAAAGATTTTCAGGGAAAGACGTTCACCCTCCGGGCCGTGGTAACCTATCAGGCCTGTACCGACGAGGTCTGCTACCCGCCACGCGACAAGGAGCTGGTGATGACCGCCACGGTCAAATGACAGTTAGTCCGTGTTCTTTTGGCCTATGACCGAGAGCAGCCGGCCCACCTTTCCGAACTTCGACTTTTCGACCCGATAAGAGAAGAAGAGGTCCGTCCGTTCCATTGTGCACAGCGGCGCCTTGAATATTTTGGATGGGCTAACCCCGGCCGCGGTCAACTGGTCCGCATTCGCTTGGTGAAGGTCGATCAGGGCGTGGCCCGGACGCGTCATTTTGAAATATTTTGCTGCATCGGCAAATTCGGTCTCGAAAGCCTCGGTCACCTCGGGGCCGATCTCGTAATTGCGCCGCCCCGCGGCGGGCCCGATCGCGGCAACCATCCGTTCCGGGTCGGCGCTAAGGCTGTCGCGCATCACGCCGATCGCCTTGGAAACGATCGAAAGCGCGGTCCCGCGCCAGCCGGCGTGAACGGCCGCGAACGCGCCCGAACCCGGGTCGCCGATCAGGATCGGCACGCAATCGGCCGTCTTAACGCCGACAACGCCTCCGGCCATTTTCGAGACGAGGGCATCGGACTTTTCGTCGGAACCCGTCCCTTCTTCGAACGTTTCGACCAATTTCACGCGATCGCTGTGGATCTGCCAGGCGGTCATCAGAGCATATTCGCCGCCGATAACACCCAGAAAACGACGACGGTTCTCTTCGATGTTCGCCGCGGTGTCTTCATCGAAGCCGGCAAGATTCAGCGAATTTTCCGGGAAATCCGAGACACCTCCGCTGCGTGTCGAGAACGCGTTGACGAACCCCGCCTCCTCAAGCGGCCTGCAGATCAATGCCTTAACGCCGCCCCGTTCTCGCCAATAAAAGCCCGCATCGGTTAAAATCTGCTCATCCGAAATGATCTTGTCCATCGGCATCGACATTGTTGAAGTTTATCGTATCGAAGAAACGATGAACAGAACTCCGAGTTTCGCCGAACGCGTGTTCACAACCGCCGAGCGGAGCTATTGCGAGGCGAAGGGGGCCGCGGCATACCAATCGTACGCCGCACGTTTTGCCGCCAAGGAAGCGTTCTTCAAGGCACTGAAGACCGGTTGGAAGGGAAAGCTCGGCTGGGCCGACGTTGAGGTCGTTGCCGGTCCCGACGGCGAGCCGTTGCTTAACATCACGAACGAAGCGGCCCGCCTGATGAAAAGCCTCGGCGCCGAACGCGCGCACCTGTCGATCTCGCACACCCGCGAGCATGCGGTCGCACAGGTGATCCTCGAAAAATGATCGAAGCGGAGTTACTGCCGTGGCTGGGCTAACAGGTCGTTCATCGTGAAATACGCGATGGCCGGATCGTGGTCGGAGAAGCGCTCCATCCGCGACGCATCGTTTCGCAGGATTTCGGGATAGTCGGCGTTGATGCGGGCGTAGCCGAAGCCTGTTGTGTGACGGCGAAGCGTTTCGCTGATAAGGATGTGGTCAAGCACCTGCGCGTTCCCGTCGAAGATATACGAGTACCGCTGCGGGGCCGCGATCACATCGACCAGGTTGATCATGTCGCGTTCCACGAGGTCGGGCGAGGCCATCATTACCTCGGCGGCGGCGGCCGGTTTACCGGTGATCGTCCCCACGATATCGGCGATCCCGTCGTTGAACTGGAAGAAGTTAAGGTCGCCCATCAGAATGATCCGTTCGTTCGGATCCTTCTTTTGCCTCTCGTCCAGCAGCTTTGCAAGAAATTCCGCCTGCAGCTTTTTCTTTAACCGAACATTGTCCTGCTGGCGCGGGTCGTTGTAGCCCGAAAAGGATTTCAGGTGGTTTGCGATAACCGTGAACTCAAAAGGCACTCCCGCCTTATCATCGGGGACAGAAGCCCGGAGCATCAGCGGAGGCCGGTCGTTCAGAAAATTCTCTTCCCGCGTGTTCGCGTTGCGGAATTTATCGGCTTTGCCGAACTGACGCGTCTCAATGACTTTCACCCGCGAGGTCTTTATGAGGAAACCGTTGTCGATACCGCGGCCGTCATTGCCTTCGATCAGGAATGCCTCGTACTTCGGATCGGGCCGTCCGGCGGCAGTGGAATCGGCATTCAGCTTTGCGGCCAGCCGCTTCAGCCCATTCAGGTTCTCGGCCTCGCTCACGCCGATCACGTCCGGCGCCCGCATGAATTCCACGATCGCCTTCGACATCTTCTGAAGCCGCCGGGCAAACGCTTCGGGCGTCATCACATCCTCTTTAATGCCGGGGTCGTCAACGTCGTCGAAAAAATTTTCCAGATTCATCGCCGCCACGACTATCTGGCGTGCGTCCGGTGCGGGCAGAGGCGTCGGCCGTCCGATCGACGTGATCGAGACCTTGAGGTCCGGGTCGGTGAGAAGCGTGTATTTTCCGAAGGAATAATGAAGAACGCCCACAAGGCCCTTTACTTCTGTCGTCGCCGCAACGATCATTCCCGACGGGCGTGCGGCGGCATTTGACGCCGGTCCGCCAGCCTGCGCGGGGGCGAAGTTCTGCTCATCTGTGTCTATCCGAAGTACCTCAGGATTCGAGTCGAAGATCTTTGCTTTCGGGAATTCCTTGAGATATTTGTCCTTATCGGCCGTCGTCGCGAATTCGCGGGCGTCGCGGCCCGGTTCGCGAAACGGCCTCGGCAGCGGTTTTATCACACCGTAAAACGTACCGTCCGAGCTGGCCGTGAATGTCTTCAGGTCGAAGCGGCCTTTGGTAGGCGAGCACACGACGAGTTCGTCGATCTGGAACCGCATCCCCTCGTACCGCTCCAGGCTGTCCACAGCGTTAGACATCAGGTCGGTACCGGTCAGGACGATCGGTTTTGGCAGAGCGTTCCGTTCGGAAATGACCCGCACGCGATCGCTGCTGCCCTGCATCACGATCTCGGTGATCGTCAGGGCGAAAGGCTCGTTGTCCCGGCGAAACTCCTGCAGCGTACCCGAAACCTCGACAAGGTTTCCTACAACCGCCTCGGCCGGCGGGGCCGTTCGCGTAAAAACGAAGATCCCTTCGGAGGTCTTCGGATCCTTGTCCGCTTTGTCGTCAGGTGTCTGGATGAAAAAGCCCGTACGGATCCGGGCGGTCACCACGCCCTCTGCCCGGACGCTCTTGCCCGCAAACGGCGAAGTATTGCCGTCGCCCTGGATCTCGGCGATCGGCCGGGCCGACTGTCCCTGGACCGCGATCGACGCGATCAGCACCAAAAACAATGATCTCGCAATTCTCATTTACTGCACTTAGATGCCGTTTCCTCAGCCAAAGCCATCCCAGCGGGTCAAGAATATCGGCTGGTTAACAGCATCAGTTTACACAGCCTGGCCGGAATTCCGAATTTCGCCGATCTTCATCGCGATAAATTTACGGACCGCTTCGTTACGGGTTAACAACTGCGCTTCGGAGTACGACGTGACGGCCTCGGCCTTGCGGCCCGCCGTTGAGAGCAGATAGGCCCTGGTCAAGTGAAAAAGATTGTATCCGTCAAGGCCGTCCAAAGCATTTAATTCCGTTAATGCCGCGTCCGGCCCATATATCATGCTGACCACCACGATCCGGTTCAGTTCCGCGACCCGCGAGAATGAGATCTTCCTCAACGAGTCATAGCACTCCAGTATCCGGGCCCGATCGATCGATTCCGCCGACGGCGAAAGCGAATACGCCGCTGCGATCTCGGCTTCTAGGTGATAGCTCGAGATCTCATCGCCGTCCGCTGAGAGCCGGAAGTGCGCCAACCCGTCCGCGATCATCTGACAGTCCCAAAGCCCGCGGTCCTGATCGGCGAAAAGAACAAGCTCGCCGACGGGATCCGTCCGTGCGGGGATCCGTGCTGCCTGAAAAAGAAAAAGAGCGGCCGCGGCGTGGGCTTTGGGGCAAGCCGTGACCGGATGTGCGGCGACAAGCTTTGTCAGCCGGATCGCCTCGGCACAAAGGTCGCCTCGGACAAGCTCATCGCCCTCGGACGCCCCGTATCCTTCGTTGAAGATCAGGTAAAGGCTTTTCAGAACTGTGTTGAGGCGGTCCGTCAGCTCGCTGCCTGCAGGTATCCGAAATTCGCCCGGGTCCTGGCGAAGGCGGGCCTTGGCACGCGTCAGCATCTTTGCAACGGCCTCGTTGGAAGTGAGGAATGCACTTGCTATCTCGGCAACGCTGAAGCCGGAGACGATCTTCAGCGTGAGCGCGACCTGGCTGTCGGGCGACAGCATCGGATGGCAGCAGGCAAAGATCATCCGTAGTTCGTCTTCGGCCAACTCCGATGCCAGCAGCGTTTCGGCCGGCGGCAGGGCCGATAGCAGAGTGCTCTCGTCATCCGGCAGCGGCTCGAAGCGCTCCCGACGGATCTGGTCGATCATCCGGTTGCGCGCCGTCCGGATCAGCCAGGCCGTCGGGTTTTCCGGGACGCCGGTGAACGGCCATTTGCGAAGGGCCGCGACCATCGAATCCTGCACCGCTTCTTCGATCGCGTCGATCCGGTCGAAACCGATCAGGCGTACAAGCACGGAGACCATCCGCCCCGACTGGTGTCGGAACAGATGGTCAACCAGTTCAGTAACCCTATTTTCTTCGAAGGCTGGCCGGCTCATCCGGTCGGTTCGATCTCGCGAAGCTCGATGCGGCCGCCGTATTTTAGGTGCGGGCATCCGCTGGCGGTGTCTACTGCCTCGTCATAGTTTGCGGCGGATATCATGAAAAAGCCTCCGATGACCTCTTTCGCCTCGGTGTACGGCCCGTCGGTGACCCGCATCGAGCCGTTCGCTCCGGCCAGGTGCTTGCCGCCCTCGTCCTTGAGTTTTTCACCGCCGACGAATTTGCCCTCGGCTTCGATTCGGTGCCTCCAGTCGATATATTCCTGGATCACGCCCTGGATCTGTTCCGCCGAAAATTGTGAAAAATCGGCCGGGGCTTCGTGCAGTAACATTAGGTAATTTGGCATATTCTGTCTCCCAATTCGTTCTATCTCAGCCGTTGTCGGCTTTCACTATCTAAACGAACAGGGACGATCAAAATGGACACGACCAGCAATTTTATTATCGCACCGGCCTCGGGTAGGTGACCGGGCTTTTGTTGCCGGCCTTGTCCACCGCCCGAACGCCGAAAAAGTAATTGTCTTTTGAGCGGTTCTTAGCCGTAAAGGACGTCACGTTCCCGACTGCCTGAGAATTCGTCCATTCGGCCGACGGGGTCTCGCGCCAAACAACCTCGTAACCGGCAAGGTCGCTTTCAGTGTTCGCGTCCCACTTCAGGTCGGTGTCGTTGGTCAGGCGGCCGGTTACGATGCCGACATTTTTCGGTTTGGCCGGTGCGCGTCCCATGCTCGCCAGGCTGATCAGGTTGACGCGGGTCACATTTGCCGTGTACTCAAAATCGACGAATTCCGGTGTGTCGCCGTAGAACACACCGTTCTCGGTCCTTACATTCTGGTGTTGATGGGCGTAGTCCTCGTCCACCTCCGTGATGCGGACCGCGGGGAAGCCTCGTTCGAGGAACGGGATATGGTCGCCGCCGCGGCCAAAGCGGTCACGGCGGTAGATCATCCATACCGAGAAATTCTTCATATACCGGTCGGAATGTTCCTTGACGTACCTCGCAAGCTGGCGCGAAGCCGAATCGTTCTCGCCGCCGACGCTTCGCCGGGTGTTCGCCTGCTGTTCGGTCTCGTTCGACGGAACACCCTCGCTGAAAACGCGGACACGGTTCCGGTTCGGTGAGTTCTTCAACGTGGTTACGCCGCCGACTATGTCATTCGTGAACATCGCTTCGATGTTCACGTTTGCCTGTTTGGCCTGTTCTGCGTAATAGGCTGCACCCAGAAGGCCCTGCTCTTCGCCCGGAACTGCCATAAAGACGATCGTCGCGTCGAACTTGTACTTGGACATCACCCTTGCAAGCTCGATCACGGCCGCGGTACCGGAAGCGTCGTCATTGGCTCCGGGCGCATCGCAGGTGGCGTTAGTCGGGCTCGAGCACATCGAGTCGTAGTGCCCTGAAACGACGTATGTCCGGGCTGGATCGGTCGCGCCTTTCAGAGTTGCGATCACATTCGTCAGCGTCGTCGGCTCCGGAATACGGGCGGCTTTCGGCTGAACGAAACTTTGCTTTTCGACAGTCAGGCAATTGCCGCAATCGGCGCTGATCTTCTGGAACTCGGCAAAGATCCAGTCGCGGGCCGCACCGATACCCCGGGCCGGATCGTCCTGCACTGACAGCGTATTTCGCGTGCCGAAAGAAACAAGTTTCCGGATGTCGGCCTCGATCCGCCTGGCCGAGACCTCGCGGATCATTTTTTCGACCTCCGGATCAATCTTCACTTGTGCGGCGTGCGTCGCTGACAAAGCGATCAGGACCCCAAAAACTGCGATCAATTTATGGCTCATAGTCGACTCCTTGTTTGATTGACGTTTGCTTAGAATGTAGTTCCAACCAGTAAATGAAGCAAATCCGTTCCTATTTCAAAGGCTTTTATCCTTGCTGATCTTCAATGTTGTCCGTTTCCGGTTTTGGACCTTCGCGGGACATTGGAGGATCAGCCCCGGAATTTTCTTGCTAGTGTCTTTGAAACAATATAGAATTTTACTGCCACGCTGTAGTTAAGGGTGCCACCAGAATACCGCCAAGTTGTATTGAGAAAGTAGGTCCCCGATAGTTGCAGTTCATCAGACAGGGCAGGCAAAAAGAAAATCTATGAACACTCGTCATCCGAGGCCGTCGCGGTCCTCGCTCAAATACGTCTTTGCATTGTTTGGTCTTGCGATCGCTGCGGTGATCGTTTTAGCGTCCTTTGACCAGATCACGACCGGAAAGACCGTACTCGCCTCAAGCGGCGACGATCTGTGGCAGGAGATCGCCGAGCGGGACGCCGCCGTCACAGGGAAACGCGATATCGTCCCGATGCAATACCGCGTTTTCAAGCTCAATGAATCGCTCATGCAGGACCTTCTGCGAACCGCACCGGCTGAATCCGAAAAGGACAGGTTCGGCGATCTTGTGATCACGCTTCCGATGCCGGACGGCACCTTCTCGCGATTCCGCGTCTTTGAATCGTCGATCATGGAGCCTGAACTTGCGGCACGTTTTCCTGAGATCAAAACTTACGCGGGCCAGGGGATAGACGATCCCGCCGCCATCGTGCGTTTTGACGTGACGCCGGTCGGCTTCCGGGCTCTGGTCCTGCGGCCGCAGGGAAGCGTCTTCATCGACCCGTTCTCGAAAGGCAACACACAAGATTATATCTCTTATAACAAACGCGACTTTGATAATCCTGATAAGAAGTTCCAGTGTCTTGTCGATAGCGATGTCGCCGACGCGGCCGGATTCGCCGATAAGCTGAGCAGCCTTCCGGACAGCCCGAACGTGGTCACCAACGGCGGCACCCTTCGGACCTATCGCCTTGCGGTTGCGGCAACGGGTGAGTACACGGCGTTCCATGGCGGAACGGTCGCCGGAGCCCTGGCGGCCATCGTGACGACAGTAAACCGTGTTAACTCGGTTTACGAACGCGATTTGTCCGTCCGCCTCGTCCTTGTGGCGAATAACAACCTGTTAATTTCGACAAATCCCGCCGGCGATCCCTGGTCGAACACGTCCGGCGACCTGAACAACATTACCGGGATCATCAACGGGGTCATCGGTTCGGCTGCCTACGACGTTGGCCACCTTGTGGGAACTGGCGGCGGCGGCGTTGCCGGTTTGAACGTTCCGTGCGGCGCAAGCAAAGGCCGCGGCTTGACCGGATCTTCGCAACCCGTCGGCGATCCATTCGACATCGACTATGTCGCTCACGAAATGGGCCACCAGTTCGGAGGTAACCATACTTTCAACGGAGGTTCCGGTTCATGCGCAGGCGGTAACCGCTCAGCGGCGAACGCTTTCGAACCGGGAAGCGGCGCAACCATCCAGGCTTATGCCGGCATTTGCGGCGGCCAGGACCTTCAAAGGAACAGCGACGATTATTTCCACGTTCGCAGCCTTGAGGAAATGATCGCATTCACGAACAATCCAGCAACCGGGGGAAGCTGTCCGGTGGCAACGGCCAACGGCAATTCGACGCCGAATGTAGTTGCGGCCCCGGCCTGTACCGTTCCCGCGAACACGCCGTTCAGCCTGACCGGCAGTGCATCCGACGCGAACGGCGACGGGCTAACTTATACATGGGAAGAGTACGACCTCGGGCCGCAGACGACCGCCATCCCGAACACGGACAGCGACGGAAACGCAAAGCCCATTTTCCGGTCCTATCTGCCGAACTCCAGTCCGACGCGCTTCTTCCCGTCGTTGCCGTTCATCCTGAACAATGCGAACGTGCCGCCGTCGACTTTCGCGGGCACCAACCCCGTTGGAACGGTATGCTCTTCTGGCAACTGTATGACCGGTGAGCTGCTTCCGACGATAACTCGCACGATGCAGTTCCAGATGACCGTCCGCGACAATCGCGTCGGCGGCGGAGCGGTCCAGTCCGTCCAGACCGCGGTATCGGTGGTCGGCACGGCCGGGCCATTTTCTGTTACTCAGCCAAACACCAACGTAAGTTGGGGCGGCGGTACCAACCAGACCATCGGATGGAATGTGGCTAGCAGCAACATTGCACCGGTCAGTTGTTCGAACGTCGATATACTGCTGTCCACGGACGGCGGTCAATCGTTCACGACGACCATCCTCTCGAATACCCCGAATGACGGGACCGAAGTTGTAACCATCCCGTCGGTGAGTTCGGCGAACGCAAGGATCAAGGTCCAATGTTCGACCAGCTGCTTTTTCGACGTCTCTAACGTGAACTTCACGATCACGGGAGGCGGACCGACACCGACGCCAACGCCGACACCGACGCCAACTCCGACGCCGACGCCAACACCGACGCCGACACCGACGCCGACGCCGACACCGACGCCAACTCCGACGCCTACGCCGACGCCAACGCCGACGCCTACGCCTCCTCCCCCGGGAGTCTGTACGCCGACGCTGACGGTGACCGAGGTCAACCCGGGAAGCCTTTCGGGCTTTCAGGCGATCACGGCAGGATCGGGCACGGTCACGGTGGATACGGTAAACTTTGGTGCGGGACTCCAGGGCCTTACTCTCGTGAGTGCGACCAATGCGAACGTGTCAATACCGTCGTTCCCCATAGGGACGTTCAATCCGGTCACGGCGACGTTCACGGTGCCGAACCCGGCACAGCCCGTTGACTTCACTCTGCGGGCCTCGTCGAGGTTCTTCGCCATCCTGATAAGGGCCCAGTGCTCGGGCGGACCTCCTCCTCCGACACCGACACCGACGCCTACACCGACGCCGACGCCAACTCCGACGCCGACGCCGACTCCGACGCCAACGCCGACGCCAACGCCGACGCCAACGCCGACGCCGACGCCAACGCCGACGCCAACGCCGACGCCTCCCCCGCCGGGAATCTGCACGCCGACGCTGACCGTGACGGATGTGTTCCCGGGCAGTTCGGCGGCGTATGAGGCGATCAGCTCGGGGCCGGGTTCTGTGACGGTGGATCACGTCAACTTCGGAGCGGGGCTCCAGGGCTTTACGCTGGTGAGTGCGACGAACGCCGTGGTTTCGATACCGTCGTTCCCGTTCGGGACATACAATCCGGTGACGGCGACGTTCACGAGGCCGAATCCGTCACAGCCGGTCGACTTCACGCTGAGGGCATCGGCCCGGCTGAACACGGTCCTGATCCGTGCCCAGTGCGGTGCACCGGCACGTCCTGAAGGGCCGGGCGGGAAGATGACGCCCGAGGTAAGCCTGTGGCTGCCGACGCGGTCGGCGGAGCTTGACGGGCTCTTGAGCGTGGTCAGGTACGCACTGAAGCCTGCCGAAGCAAGGGCGGACGAATAGGAACAGCCCGGCGGCGGAAGACCCTTGACGGGCAGGCCCGACCGCCGGCATCAAACAATACGGCCGAAGCTGTCCCGCGTGGACAGCCTCGGCCATCTCATACTCCATCAGTTGCAATTGACTCGGGCGAGTCAGGTCATTTCTTCCAAGGCCGACATTTGTTTTCCCGACGAAGTTGTGGCATAAAGAGGGAGCACTTTCATTTACTGTAATCCGCAATACAAACACGAAAGATAATTCGTGTTAAAATCGAAATTTCGACCCTTACATTTGGTTAATAAACAAGCGTGGTTTGGGGCCGTAGGCGTGCATCGTGCGTTTATGCTTCGGGCCAAAGGAGCGTAAATGTCATCAAAGAACCGTCGGCGGCCGGTGAGCGATCTTCGCTCACGAATTCGGGCGTCTCGCAGTCTGATCTTCTGTTTCCTTTCATTGCTGTTGGTCACATCCGTGGCCGTCGCACCCTACTATTTAGTGACTCAGGCTTCCGCCCCGACGGGTGAGGGCCTGATAGTCCGTACCAAGAGCTATGATCCTGAGATCCCGAATTACGATATTCGTACCGCCAAGAGGGCGGACAAGGAATCATTCTTTGAAGCATCGCGAAGCGAAGTAAGCAAGGCAAAGGCAGATGTTTCGGCGATCCGTGAAGATATCTCCCGGGCCGAGCAAGACCTCAAGTCGGCGTATCCCGGCATCAAGCTTGATTACAACGAAAGCCTTAAAATACCCGAGGTGATCTCACCGGACTTTTATCGCTCCGACGCAGAATTTCTTACCCGCCCGACGGGCGCAAAGAGATCCCAGGTCCTACGCAGCTTCCTCGAAGAGCACAATCGCCTGATCGGATTTTCTGGCGAGCAGGTCCGGGAGCTAAAGACCGAGTCCGACTATACGAATCCGAACGGGAACCTGTCTTACGTTCATCTTGGCCAGGAGGCTTTCGGAATCCCGGTCTTCCAGGGTGAGGTCAAGGCCGGATTTACCCGGGACGGCCGCCTTTTCAGGATAATAAATAATCTTGCTCCGGGCCTGACCTACGAAGCCCTCTCCCGTAACTTTGGCGATCCGGCCGCTGCCGTCAGGGCCGCCTCAGGCCACATCAACTTGGAATTGCGGGCGCAGGGTTCGGTCAGTAACACCAAGGCGTCCACCGAGAACAAGGTCGTTTTCGGCGAGGGTGACTGGGCGACGACCGCCGAGAAAATTTACTTCCCGCTTGAGCCCGGGGTGGCCGTACCGGCATGGCGTGTCCTAATCTGGCAGGAGGTCAATGCGTATTACGTCGTTGTCGATGCACGGACCGGCGAAATGCTCTGGCGCAAGAACATCACTAACGACCAGACCCAGACTGCCACGTACAACGTTTACGCAAACTCTAATTCGGTTCTTGATGTTCACGAGAGCCCGGCACCGATAACGCCGGGACCGATCGACCCGGGTCTTGGCACACAGGGAACTCAGATCGCACGTGTCAACCGGACGCTGATCGGAAACGAAGGTCCGCTTTCGTTCAACAACCTCGGATGGATAAACGACGGAGCCAACGGCGGAAACGGTTTCACCGACGGCAATAGCGTCGAAGCCGGAGTCGATCTGGGTGGGGCGAACGGGGTCGACGCACCGACAAACGGGGTCGCCCGCGTTTTCAACTACGCTTATAATCCACCGCCGGGACTCGGCGGGCCGCCGGATGACAACACGACATCCAATTCCCGGAACGGTGCCGTCACCCAGTTGTTTTACATCAATAACCGGTATCACGATGTTCTTTACCAGCTCGGTTTCAACGAGCAGGCCAGGAACTTCCAAAACAGTAACTTTGGCCGAGGCGGTGCTGAGCTGGATAGGGTCTCTGCCGAGGCTCAGGACTCCTCCGGGACCAACAACGCGAATTTTTCTACACCGGCTGACGGCGGCCGCGGCCGCATGCAGATGTACCGGTTCACACAGGTCCCCAGCCGCGACGGAGACCTTGATGCCGATATCGTGGTCCACGAATTTACGCACGGCTTGTCAAACCGACTGGTCGGCAACGCTTTCGGATTGAACAACAACCGCGGCGGCGGCATGGGCGAAGGCTGGTCAGATTGGTATGGATTGGCGCTCCTTTCCGAACCGACCGACCCGATACAGGGTATCTATACCACGGGTGCCTACGCGACCTTCCAGGTGTTCGGACTGGGATCGACGAATTCTTATTACGGCATCCGGCGTTTTCCTTATGCGGTCCGTTCATTCACCGGCGGCCCGAGTAACCGTCCGCATAATCCGCTGACCGCGGCCGACGTCAACGCCGGCTGCGTTCTTACTGACGGGGCGTTTCCTCCGTCGGGCGGCGGTGCCTGTAACCAGGTGCACAACACGGGCGAGGTCTGGTCGTCAATGCTTTGGGAGGTACGTGCTCAGCTTATCGGCCGGCTCGGTCCGGCCGCCGGAAACATGCGTGCCCTCCAACTCGTGACCGACGGCCTTAAGCTGACGCCGAACAGCCCGACTTTCCAGACGGCCCGCGACGCCATCATTGATGCCGCCGCAGCGGCAGCGGTCGCCGACGATCCGAATGTCGCACCAAATGCCGCCGCAGACGTCGTCGACGTCAGAGAAGGCTTCCGGATCCGCGGTATGGGATTCAGCGCCAGCGACGACGGAACTACAGTCGTCGAGGCATTCGACTTGCCGAATGCGTTTGTTACCTCGCCCATTACGATCTCGGATCCGGGACCGGGCGGTGACGGCGACGGGATCCCCGAACCCGGCGAGACGGTCCTTTTGAACGTGCCGGTCACCAACAATACCGGCGCACCTGTCACCAACGTGGTCGTTAATGCGACAGGCGGCGGTAGTGCGAATTACGGGACGGTCAACCATGGAGAGGTGGTGACGAGGAACATTCCCTACACCATCTCCGGCGGAGCCCCCTGCGGCAGCACGGTAAACGTTCAGCTCGATCTTACAAGCGATGCCGGCAACCAGGCTCCCGCGAACCATTCGTTCGCACTCGGCAGCCCGGTCGGGACCGTCGAGAATTTCGACGGGGTGACCGCCCCGGCGCTTCCGGCCGGTTGGACCAACACGCAGACCAACGGAACGCTGATCAACTGGACTACGGTTGCGACATCGCCTGATTCACCGCCGAACGCCGCATTCGCAAACGATCCGACATCGACCAGCGCGGCCGCGCTCACGATGCCTGCGACGGCGATCTCGTCAACGGCCGCGAAGATCAAATTCCGTTTGAATACGAATACGGAAGCCAACTTCGACGGGGTCGTGCTTGATATGAAGATCGGTGCCGGAGCCTGGCAGGATTTCCTGGTCGGCGGCGGTACATTTGTTACGGGTGGATACACCGGGAATCTTGGCGGGACCGGGCCCGTGGCCGGCCGCCAGGGCTGGTCGGGCAATTCGAACGGGTACTTCAATGTTGAAGGTACCTTACCCGTTTTAGCCAACGGGCAATCGGTCCAGTTCCGTTGGATCATGGGTTCCGATACGTCCGTCGGCGGTGCGGGTGCCCGAATCGACAACGTCGAGGTCGTGAATAGCTATAACTGCGGCGGAGGACCTCCGCCTACACCGACACCGACGCCGACACCGACTCCGACACCGACTCCGACGCCGACACCGACACCGACGCCGACACCGACGCCGACACCGACACCGACTCCGACGCCGACACCGACGCCTACACCGACGCCTACACCGACGCCGACACCGACGCCGACGCCTCCTCCCCCGGGTGTCTGTACGCCGACGCTGACGGTGACCGAGGTCAACCCGGGAAGCCTTTCGGGCTTTGAGTCGATCACGGCAGGATCGGGCATGGTCTCGGTGGATACGGTCAACTTCGGTGCGGGCCTGCAGGGCTTGACGCTTGTGAGTGCGACCAATGCGAACGTGTCGATACCGTCGTTCCCCATAGGGACGTTCAATCCGGTCACGGCGACGTTTACGGTGCCGAACCCGGCACAGCCCGTTGACTTCACTCTGCGGGCCTCGTCGAGGTTCTTCGCCATCCTGATCAGGGCTCAGTGCTCGGGCGGACCTCCTCCACCGACGCCGACACCAACACCGACGCCGACACCGACACCGACGCCGACACCGACGCCGACACCGACACCGACGCCTACACCGACGCCGACGCCAACGCCGACGCCGACGCCAACGCCAACGCCAACGCCGACACCGACGCCTCCCCCGCCGGGAATCTGCACGCCGACGCTGACCGTGACGGACGTGTTCCCGGGCAGTTCGGCGGCGTATGAGTCGATCAGCTCGGGGCCGGGTTCTGTGACGGTGGATCACGTCAACTTCGGAGCGGGGCTCCAGGGCTTTACGCTTGTGAGTGCGACGAACGCCGTGGTTTCGATACCGTCGTTCCCGTTCGGGACGTACAACCCGGTGACGGCGACGTTCACACGGCCGAATCCGTCACAGCCGGTCGACTTCACGCTGAGGGCATCGGCCCGGCTGAACACGGTCCTGATCCGTGCCCAGTGCGGTGCACCGGCACGTCCTGCAGGGCCGGGCGGGAAGATGACGCCCGAGGTAAGCCTGTGGCTGCCGACGCGGTCGGCGGAGCTCGACGGGCTCTTGAGCGTGGTGCGGTACGCACTGAAGCCTGCCGAAGCAGGGGCGGACGAATAGGAACAGCCCGGCGGCGGAAGACCCTTGACGGGCAGGCCCGACCGCCGGCATCAAACACAACGGCCGAAGCTGTCCCGCGTGGACAGCCTCGGCCTTTTTATTTTTGAACTTCTTTGAGGGACCGATCCGTTACCGAAAAACCCTACGAACTTGCGATCGAGCATAGCCCCGAAACACCCTTAAAGGCATCTTCGGATCCTTGCAAGTGCACCCTTTCGAAGCCGAAACTCGCCAACTACCTCGCGTGAGTTCATGAGGGTCACTTTCAGCGTCATTCGTTCGCCTGTTACCTTCCCTTCAAATGAGGCAGGCTCGCGGAGTTCTTTCCGGTCGGGCCGGACCGGGCCCGGGCGTAGCCGGACATGGCTGCCGTTCAGCTTGAAAGTGCCGTTTCTGGCAAGTCGGAAGCGGCCCGGTATTTCGCCGTCCGCACACGGGTATTCGATCGTACTTTGCTCTTTTCCGACGGTTAGCTGGATCCCGTCGCCGCCCCACGGGCCGTCCGCGGCATACCGCGTCTGTCCGCTCTCTCGACCGACTTCTGGATTCATAAAAGTGAAACTACCCCAGCGGGCTCCGCCATCCCGGAACAACCGGAGTTCTACTCGAAGACCGGCCCGCTCGCACACTGCCACGGCCGCCTGGTCAGAAATACGCGCCGACCCCGGAGGAACGAGGGCCGCGGTCAAAAGAATGAAAAATATCCATCTTCTTGGATGAAACATTGCTTAAATTATTCAGTTATGGCATAAAGTATGCGCGGCTACGTTGATGAACTGTAACCTATAATACGGAAATACGACCAGCCATTCATTAGACTTGTTCGATTAATTAACCCTTTACACCGCTGACAAAATTGCTTTCTTCCCGGAGCACAACTCAGGGGAAGGATAGGCCTGAAACGGAGGAACTCGTAAATGTCGTGGAAATATAGCATGGCGATCGCTTTGGTGATCGTTCTAGGGATAGTAATTGCCCCGAGATTGATGCAGAAAGCTGATGCTCAGGCGGTCGCAAGCCCTCAAAAATTGGGAAAAATGACACACTACCCGAACGGGGTGGTAAAGGTTGAGCCAAGCGGGTTCGCCGTTTCCGGCAATCTGCGGGAGATGCCCACGTCGGTGCCGGATGCCGCTGCTAAAAGCAAGGCATACGTCACCAAACAGATGAAGGCCGAAATGCGGCGGCAGATGCTCCGCGAAAAAGGCTGGACGCAGCGGCAGATCGACGAGGATGAGATCAACCGTGATAACGCCAAACGGTTGAAGCATGTGAAGCCGGGCGCAGGCCTTGCCGACCGCCCGTTCGTGGATCCGCTTCTTTCGGCGAACAAGGGTCCCGATGCTCCGGCGGCGATGCCGGGGCCGACCCTTACTTTTGACGGAGCGACGCAGGCCGACAACGCCTCTCAAGGCATCGGCGCCGTTCTGCCTCCGGATACGAACGGCGACGTCGGGCCAAACCACTATGTAAGTTCGACGAACCTCGTCTTTAAGATCTTCAATAAGAACGGAACCGTTGCCGCCGGTCCCTTTCGGACCAACACGCTTTTCGCGTCGCTGCCTCCTGGGGATCCTTGCCGAACGGAGAACGACGGTGACCCGCATGTCTTGTACGACCAACTTGCCGATCGATGGCAGATCAGCCAGTTTTCACTCCCCGCGAGTGGAAGCAATCGTCAGTGCGTAGCCCTGTCGGTCACAAACGACCCGACGGGTGCTTACTACGTTTGGAGCTACGTATATCCGGGCGGTTTGTTTAACGACTACCCGAAGGTCGGTATGTGGACCGACGCTTACCACTTTACCTTTAACCAATTCAATCCATCCGGAACGGCTTTTGTCGGTATGGGTTTCCTCAGCCAGGACCGCAACAAGGCCCTCATGGGTGACCCGGCTACTAGTGTCGTTTACACGAATATTGCGACAATCGATCCCGGGGCCGGCGGCGGCCTGCCTGCCGACCTGGAAGGATTTGTTCCGCCTCCGCCGGGAATGGCGCAGGTGATCGCAGAGTACCGGGCCGATGAATTCGGAGATCCGGTCGATGGTATCCGTTTCTACCGGTGGGTACCGGACTTTTTGAACCCGGCCAATTCGTCGATCACGGTCCTGCCAGACGTTGCACTTGCTGCGTTTGACGCGAGAAACCCGAGCGGACGTGGCGATATCGAACAGCTTGGTAGCACCGCGAACCTTGATTCGATCGCCGACCGTCTGATGCACCGGTTCACTTACCGGAACATGGGCTCGCCGTCTGCACCCGTCAGTTCATATGCCGGAAGCTTTACGGTCAATGTTAGCGGCGTTGCCCCAACATCAGCGGCTAATTATCAGGCGGGCGTGCGGTGGTTCGAGCTCCGCCGAACGAATGACACTTTCAGCGTGTTCGACCAGGGCACGCACAATTTGACGCCCGGCAGTGGAACCGGCCTCAATAACTGGATGAGCAGCATCGCTCAGGACAATGACGGCAACCTTGCCCTAGGGTTTAGCCAGTCGGGGCCCGCCCAGCGCGCCGACATCAAGATAGCCGGCCGCACCGGTGGCCAAACTGCTGCAGGCACATTGAATGAGGGAGAGGCTCTTTTCTTCGCCTCCGGCGGATCGCAGACGAGTACCAGCAACCGCTGGGGCGACTACAGCCAAATGAGCGTTGACCCGGTCGACGATTGCACCTTCTGGTATACACAGGAATATTACGCATCAACAGGCGGCGCGCCGTGGTCGACGCGCGTCGGCAACTTCAAATACCCAAGCTGTACCGCTGCCGAAAAAGCGACCATCCAGGGCACGGTCACATTTTGCTCGAGCGGACTTCCGGTTGACGGTGCGTTCGTCACGGCCACCGGCGGCTACAGCCGGATCACCGGACCTCCGGGGACCTATTCGATGACGGTTGCACCCGGGTCGTACACCATCAACGGTACCCGCGATCAGGGGACAACGGTCGGCTCCGGCGGCACAGTCAATGTGATCGACGGACAGACACTGACGGTTGATTTCTGCATGGTCGGCATTCCGCTGCTGGCACCGGGAACGGCGACCCTGATGTCCGAAAGCTGCCTCCCCGCGAACGGCGTTATCGATCCGGGCGAGACCGTGACTGTCGCCTTTGGCGTCCAGAACATTGGTGCTGCCGATACGACAAACGATGTCGGTACGCTTCAGGCGACCGGCGGGGTCCTCAGCCCGAGCGGGCCTCAAAACTATGGCTCCATACTTGCGGGCGGCCCGACCATTGTTCGTACCTACTCGTTCACCGCAGATCCCAACCTTGACTGCGGCGAGAATATAACCGCGACCATTCAACATCAGGATGGCGCGACTAACCTTGGGAATCTCGAATACACGCTCCCGACCGGAGCAGTCGGAACAACCGCGACAACGACCAGTTACACAGGTCCGGCCGTCGCGATCCCGGACAATAACGCCGCAGGTGTGAATGTCGTTCTACCGGTAAGCGGGATCACAGGAAATATATCTGACCTGAATTTCCGGCTTGATGGCCTTGCCGGCTGCGATGCCACCATCGGAAACACTAACGCTTCGGTCGATCATACTTACAACGGCGATCTGGCGTTCAAATTGACGTCGCCGCAGGGTACGACCGTGAATTTGATCACTAACCGCGGGGGCGGCGGAAATAATTTCTGTACCGTCACTCTCGATGACGACGGCGGCTTCCCGGCGCCTTCGACCATGTCGACGGGTGGAGCCATAACAGGCAACTTCTCGCCGGAGGGCCCCCTGTCCGCTTTCGACGGCGAGGATCCGAACGGCAATTGGACCCTCAATGTGGCTGACCTCGCGGGAGTCGATACCGGATCGGTACGTCGATTCTCGCTGATCATTACGCCGCGTGTCTGTTCGGATTGCGGCGGAGGCCCGACACCGACGCCGACTCCGACGCCGACACCGACGCCGACGCCGACTCCGACACCTACGCCGACACCGACGCCGACTCCGACACCGACGCCGACGCCGACGCCGACGCCGACTCCGACACCTACGCCGACGCCAACGCCGACGCCGACACCGACGCCAACTCCGACGCCTCCTCCCCCGGGTGTCTGTACCCCGACGCTGACGGTGACCGAGGTCAACCCGGGAAGCCTTTCGGGCTTTGAGTCGATCACGGCAGGATCGGGCATGGTCTCGGTGGATACGGTCAACTTCGGTGCGGGCCTGCAGGGCTTGACGCTTGTGAGTGCGACCAATGCGAACGTGTCGATACCGTCGTTCCCCATAGGGACGTTCAATCCGGTCACGGCGACGTTTACGGTGCCGAACCCGGCACAGCCCGTTGACTTCACTCTGCGGGCCTCGTCGAGGTTCTTCGCCATCCTGATCAGGGCTCAGTGCTCGGGCGGACCTCCTCCACCGACTCCGACACCGACGCCTACACCGACGCCGACGCCGACGCCTACACCGACGCCGACACCGACACCTACACCGACGCCAACTCCGACGCCGACTCCGACGCCGACTCCGACGCCGACACCGACGCCAACGCCGACGCCTCCCCCGCCGGGAATCTGCACGCCGACGCTGACCGTGACGGATGTGTTCCCGGGCAGTTCAGCGGCGTATGAGTCGATCAGCTCGGGGCCGGGTTCTGTGACGGTGAATCACGTCAACTTCGGAGCGGGGCTCCAGGGCTTTACGCTGGTGAGTGCGACGAACGCCGTGGTTTCGATACCGTCGTTCCCGTTCGGGACGTACAATCCGGTGACGGCGACGTTCACGAGGCCGAATCCGTCACAGCCGGTCGACTTCACGCTGAGGGCATCGGCCCGGCTGAACACGGTCCTGATCCGTGCCCAGTGCGCGGCTCCGGTTGGGCCTGAAAGTGCGGTGGCTCGGAATCTTCCGGACGTAAGCATCTGGCTGCCAAACCAGACGGCGGCGGGGCTTGACGGCCTGGTGAGCATTTTCCGATACGCCGTCCGGCCGCCTGAACCGGCAACCGAAGAGTAGCGATCGCCCGGCTGCCGGACCTCCTCGCCATGGGGGCGGTCCGACGGTCGGCATAGAACTAAATGGCCGAAGCTGTCCAGATCAAGACAGCCTCGGCCTTTTTATTTCGAGTTCAATCGGTTCACGCTAGGTCGTCCGGACGTCGACGAGAGGCCGCAGGAGTCAGCAAAATGTAAATCGAGCGGTTCATTAAGAAAGGAACTGAAGGTTTCACGACGAAGGGACCTCAATCGATCTTATAGGCCTTTCCGTTCCAGATCGTGACAACTGTCCCGATGAAACTCTCGGCAAGGCTCTTCAGGCCCCCGTCCAGCTTCCGGTAATCTTCCGTATTTCGACGAACGTTTATGGTTCCTTGGCCGCGGTAGGTGGTGTCGTACCAGGCACCCTGCCGGAATTCAAAGGTCTTGCCCTTCACCTGCCTGCGATTCGATGCCATTCGATTCGCGCCGACCGATTTTGTCGCTTCCGGACTGGCATCGGCGGCTTGCTTGTCACGCGGTGCGCCCGGCGCCATTGTTACGGCCTTCGGCGGCGGTGGAGGCGGAGTTCCCGCGGGCACCGCACGAAGCGTTTCTTTTCGTACCTCGTTTTCGCGGGCGGGCATCACACTTCGATCCTGCTGTGCGACCACGTCTGGCGCCGGCTCTTCGGCCTTGGCCTTCTTTTCCGCGATATCCGGAAGGACGGTGGCTCGTGGTACAGGGCGCTGCATCGCCCGATCATCCTCCGCCTGCCCGGCCGGTAGTTGTATTGAATAATTGGACGCGGCTGTGTTGGCCACCGGCGCTGAGCCCCTCGTCTCCGGGGCGGATTCGGTTAACAGCACCGGCGAATTTGCCGTGGCATTCGCGGCTTCTATCGGGGCGGAGCTTGCCGCGTTCGAGTTCGAATACGTCTGCGATTCGACCGGTGCGTTCTGTGCCGTCGGCTCGGACCGCGACATTTCATAGGCGCCCATCGGAAGCGTGTTCAAAACGACCGACACACCTATAAATCCGGCGAACAAGACCACCAGCCCGCCGAGCGTGTATGCAAGCTGCGGGAACTGGAACAGGCGGCGATACCACGGCAACGCCGCCGCTATCGGTGCCGCGGCATTTACTCGCTCAGGCGCAGCTATTTCCTCAAATCCTATCAATATTGCGCTCGATAATACCTTCCGACACGGATCGCATTCAGCAAAGTGATTCGTCAAAACGGCCCTGGTATTCTCGGGAATCGCCCTTTCGACAAACGCGGCGATCTCGTCCGCGTCGGGGTGGCCGCCCGCGAATTCTCCGATCGTGATGGTCCTGCCGCCGGATCCCCGCTTCAGCAGTGCATCTATTTCTTTGTCGAACTCAACTTCCATCGATCTATCCAGCCATTTACAGAACGCCTCAAAAAAGGGTTTCTTGCACGATCGCCAACAGCACCACGCCCGCAACCAGCTTCTCGACGCTTAACCCCAATTTCGACGCGGTTTCCGAAAGATGCCTCTTCACTTCGGCTGCGGTCCATCCGTGATGGTCCCTGAGGCTCTTTTCGACCAGTTTCCTTATTTCAGCTTGAACACGAACCAGCTTTCGGCTGGCAGTGGCCTCGTGATAGCCAAAGGCCGCGGCGATGTCTTTCAATTTAAGGTCGTCAAAATAGTAAAGCTTAAGGATCAGCTTGTCTTCGGCCTCGAGAGCATCGATCGCGGCCTTCAGTGCCTTTGATACATCCGACGCGGTCTGTTTTTCGGTCAGCAGTTCCTCGGGGTTGTCCGCGTGGGAAACGAGGTGGTTGTGCTCGTTGTTCGTGCTCTCGGCCGCCTCGTTTGCAAGGTTCTCGAACTCCCTCGCCTCTTCGACCTGAACAAGCCGGGACTGCTTTCTGAATTGGTCAACGGCAAGCTGCGACACGACAGCCCGGAGCCACCCGGCCAGGCTCCCGCGGCCGGAATAATAGGCGAGCTTGCTTTTCTTGTTTCCCTCGGCGTCCTGCCGCAACCCGTAAAGCTCTGCCCAAATCGAACTTGCCAGGTCTTCGGCATCTTCATTATTCGCCGACATCTTCCTCGCTGCAGACTTTACCGTGAGATCAAAATTCGCGACCAGCTCTTCCCAGGCCTTCTCATCGCCCCTTTCGCAGGCGATCACCAGGCACAGGTCGTCCGCCCGGATCTCGTCGATAAACTGTTTGATCTCAGCATGTTGCGGTCGAGTATTGTCACGAAAAAGATACTTTCCCAGCGTCAATTGGACCCTGACGCCCACGTCCGAGGCGGTCAGGCCGCGGTTGTCCGAAGCCCGCCCAAGCAGCCGTTCGGTCGACTCCGCCACAATTGCCTTAAAATTATCCGGGATCGGTTCCACGCCTTAAATCCGGGGGAAGTTTAGCACTTATTCGATGTACGGTGGAACATCGGGGTTTGCAAGGCCTATTTCAAATGCTTGTGCAGGTAACGGATGATCTTATACCCATCCAGATAGACCCACGGTTTTTCGCCCAGCGTGTAGTGCCCGCAGGGAATGGCGGCTTTCGAGTGCGGGATCTTGCGGCGGCGGAGTTCGCGCATCACGTCGCGGGAAAGTTCGACGGGGAAACTCAGGTCGTAAAGCGTGTAAATATACCGCTGCGGCCGCGGCGGAAGTGCGGCAAGGCGGTCCATAAAGGCCATGGGCGAGACGGGCATCCAGTATTCGCGGAGTTCGTCCAGATGCAGGTTCTCGCCGAAGCCTTCGCGAACATGATAGGTCGACAGGCCGTGCCAGACCACGTCTGCCATGTATCCGGAAACGTGGTTAAAGACGGCGGCGTCGAGCTGCGGTTCGTGCACCCACGCCATAAAAGCCACGCAAGATCCGATGCTTGTACCGACGATGCCGACCTTTTCGTACCCCTGATCTTTGAGCCATGCAACAGCCGCTCGTGTGTCCAAAACGGCTTGCCTGACCGACTGCAGCGACCGGCCGATGTTCGGCGAGACGAGATGATCGGCCCGCTCAAGTTCAGGCGGCATTCGTTCTTCGTGATAGGGGAGTGTCAGCCGGAGAGCCGAAAGGCCGACCTTATTGAAGAACTTGGCAAGGTCGAAATAAGTTCCCGCCTTTGCGTTCCAATGCGGCAGGATGATGACCGCCGCACGTTTGTCCGGGTGGGGAAAGTACGTCGCGACGGCGGTGTTATTGTCGGCGGAGATCGTCTCGATCGCGCTCTTCCACGTCAGCACCGGTATCTCGACCTGCTCCGGCTGGTCTTTCAGCTCCTCTGCACTAAGCGACGCCGCCGACGGATACATGCGTGTCTCAAGCCGAAACTCCGGCACCGCTGACAACGCGAAGAATTCATCGCTGTTCTCAACCGCTTTCCGCGAAAATTCCGCCAGGACGGCTCGCGGGTCCGTGCCGTTTTTATTTTCGACGGTGGCGGACGAGGGCGTCCGCGTTCCGACAAACTCTGCTCCCCACTCGAACTCCTGCACCGTGCGATTGTCGTTCAACATCGCAAAGTACCGCTCGCGTTTGTGCATGTAGCGTTTCAGCATCACGCTGCTGCCGACTGAGCCTTGTTGACTATCTTTTCGTAAAAGGCAATGTACTGCGGAATGATCTTTTCCGTGCTGTACCGCTCGATGGCCAATTCGCGGCCGCGAAGCCCGAACGCCCTCCGTTTTTCCTCATCATGAAGCAGTTCGACCGTATCGTGGGTCATCTTCACGATATCGCCCACATCGCTCAGGTAACCGGTCTCGCCGTCATTAACGACCTCAGGGATGCCGCCGATGCGCGTCGCGATCACGGGCAGCTCACAGGCCTGCGCCTCCAACGCGGCAAGGCCGAACGACTCAAGCTCCGACGGCAAAATAAAGATGTCCGACACGCCCAGGTAATCTGAAATATTCGCCTGTTTCCCGACGAAGATCACATCGTCCTGCACGTTCAACTGCTCCGCCCGGTAATAGGTCGCCGAACGCTCCGGCCCGTCGCCCACCATCACAAGCCGCACTTTGTGGCCCTGGTCCTTTACCTTGGCAAAGATCTCGACACAATCGACCGCCCGTTTTACGGCCCTGAAATTCGATACATGAACGAGCAGCTTTTCGCCGTTCGGGGCAAGCTCATTGCGAAGCGGCGATCCTTCGATCCGCTTGTAATGAACTGCGCAGATGAAGTTCGGGATCACCTCGATCTCGTCAAAGTCGAACGTTTCGATCGTCGCTCGTTTCAGGAATTTCGAGACTGCCGTCACGCCGTCCGACTGCTGAAGCGCGTATCGGGTAATAGGCAGATAGCTCCGGTCCGCTCCGACAAGCGTGATATCCGTTCCGTGCAGCGTGGTTATCACCGGGACGTATCTTTTTTGTTTGATCGACTCGCGCGCAAGGATAGCGCTGATCGAATGCGGGATCGCGTAATGCACGTGCAGCAGGTCGAGCTTTTCGCTGCGGGCGACGGTCGCCATTTTGGTCGCGAGCGCAAGGTCGTAGGGCTGGTGCTCGAACAGCGGATACGACATCATCTCGACCTCGTGAAAATGGACCCGCTCGCCGAGCTCGGTCACGCGCGTCGGAAGGACCGACGAGATAAAATGCACGTTATGGCCGCGTTCCGCCAAGTCGCGGCCCAGCTCTGAGCCCACGATCCCGCTGCCGCCATAGGTCGGATAAACTGTAATGCCGATGTTCATACTAAAGTTTCGTCACGGGCAGAGACGCGAGTGTTGACGAGCGTGCATACACCGCGACCAAACGCCCGCATGCACGCTCCCTTACGGTCGCGTTTCTGCCCGCAGCTACGTCTTTATCGTACCACGCGAGCGAAAGCGTCAACGAGTCAAATGAGGACCCGGAAAAAGGCAGCGAAGATCAAAACTACCGAAAGGCAGGTGCCAGGCCCCTGAGTTCGCGTCTGGTTGGTGTTGACAACGGGCTCAGCAACAGGAGGCGGTGCGGACGGCGTTGGTTCCGTGATAGTGGTCGCGGTGCCCTTTTTCCGGACCAGATAAACGATCCCGGTAAAGTCGTCCGTAAATAGAAAGGAGTTCGCATCCAGCTTGAAAATATCGCACGGCCGGCCCATTACCTTTCCGTTCTGCAGGAATCCGGTGATGAAGTCGCCGAGCGGCTCGTCCTTTCGCATGATCGCGATCTTATAGCCGTGGCCGATCGACTTGTTGGTCGAGCCGTGGAGAGCGACGAGAAACGCACCTTTGATCGCTTCGGGTGCGTCCACATCGTCGAAATAGTCAAAGCCTAACGCCGAACTTCGGGCCGGAAAGTAGGCATACGGGGCCGTCACGTTCGTGCAGCCGCCCGGTCGTTTTATCTTTGGGTCGGCGATGATCTTGCCGTTCGCCGAATGGCAATAGGGCCAGCCGTAATCGGCACCGTCTTTCACCGCGTAAAAGGTCTCATCGGGCCGCTGCAGCCCCAGATGGTCCGACCCCTGGTTCGTCGCGAACAGGAACTTTCCATACCATCGAAGGCCAACCGCGTTTCGCAAGCCCTTGGCGAAAACCCGCTGGTCCGAACCGTCCGGGTTCATTTCCAGGATCGTCGCCCGAACCTCTTCCTTCTCAACGCACGAATTGCAGCTCGAGCCCACCGAGACATACATTTTCCCGTTCGCTCCGAACGCGATCGTCCGCGTCAGGTGCCAGCCGCCGTACTTGTAGGAAAGGCCGTAATCGGGAAACGTCGCGAGAGTTTGCGGGGCCGTGTCCGTCGGCTTTTCCTCGCCGCTCTTGAATTTTCTTCGCGTCAGCTTGCCGGTTTCCGCAATGTAGATCCAATCCTGCCCTTCGCCGTCGCGATAGAATTGGACGCTGTTCGGATTGTGCAATCCGTTCAGATAGGTCTTCACGGCGGCGAACTTTCCCGACTCCGGATCGAACCCTTCGAGGATGTAGATCGTGCCGCGTTTGTTGTCGGCAAGGTTGTACATATCAGTGACGAAGATCCGCCCGTCCGGAGCTTTTGCGAAAAAGCGAATTCGTTTAAGGCCCTCGGCGGCCGGGATCATCTCGAAGCCCTCGGCCACATTCAGGCTGAACGCCTTGCCGTTCTTTAGCATGATCTTCTGCGGGACAAGCTTCGGCTGTGTTTGGGCGGCGGCCGCAATGCTGATGGCAAGCACTAACAATAGCGTTTTCATATCGGTTCGTGGTATTTGTTCATAGATCACACAGAGCAAAAGAATATGGTCCGATCGCCTGATAACTGAGGATCCGCTCGAAAATCATTTATGAACACAGACAAGTTCCTGATCAAAAAAGGCTCGAAGCTCGAACTCAAAAGCCATGAGACCGACTTCACCGGCGATTATACGGACAAAGACGAGGCGGTGAAAGACCTGCAGGAGAACATCCAGCGTCTGCGGGAGTTACAGGATGTTCTCTATGCCCAGGACATCTATTCGCTGCTCATCATCTTTCAAGCGATGGACGCCGCCGGCAAGGACGGCGCGATCGAGCACGTGATGAGCGGTGTTAACCCGCAAGGCGTTTCGGTGGTGTCGTTCAAGCAGCCGTCCGACGAAGAGCTTTCGCATGATTACCTGTGGCGGTGCCAGAAAAACCTGCCTGAACGTGGACGGATCGGCATCTTCAACCGCTCGCATTACGAAGAGGTTTTGGTCGTAAGAGTGCATCCGGCGATCCTTCAGGCGCAGCACCTTCCGCCCGAGATAAAGAACGACCCCGGCATCTGGAAGAAGCGGTTCGAGCATATCCGTGACTGGGAACAGCACCTGGCCGAGAACGGCACCCACATCCTGAAATTCTTCCTGAATGTATCAAAGAAGGAGCAGAAAAGGCGGTTTCTCGATCGCATCGATGAACCTGATAAAAACTGGAAATTCTCGATGGGCGACGTAAAGGAACGCGGCCACTGGGACGATTATATGAAAGCCTATGAGGAGGCGATCTCGGCCACATCGACCGAATATGCCCCGTGGTACGTTATCCCTGCGGACAAAAAATGGTTCACGCGGCTTGCGGTGTCTGAGATAATCGTAAAGAAGTTGGAATCGATGGAGCTGCATTACCCGATCGTGACAGAAGAGCACAAGGCCGAACTGCAAGAGGCGAAGAAGATGCTCGAAGCCGAATGATGAAAGCCGACTACGAGTCAATTCTTTTTCGGATTCGAGAAGACCCGATGGCCCGTCTTGGCAGAATTGACGTGCATTTGACTGCGTCGTACATGGTCGGCTACGAGTCGGCCCGCGTCGCCTGGTGCCAACCGCCGCTTCCGATGAGGCTCAACGTCGACCGCCTCAGAGAATGGCAGGAAAGCAAGGTGCACCTTTGTCGACAAAACCTGCAAGGATTTAGCCGTTTCGCAACGGATACCGATGAAGAGGCACTGCAGTTGTTTTTTGGGCTCTATGAGTCGGCTCTGAACGACTGCAAGCTCGATCTCATAGATCAAAATTTTTTTATCGAATCCGTAGATGCTTCTAGTGTCGAACAAACAACCTCGTTGGTTGAAATGCTGATCGAACCGATCCGAACCCGGCCTGCTCTCTACTTCGGCAATCGTAGCTGGATGGCCTCGCAATGGGCATTCTGCAATGGCTATCTTGAGGCGGAAGCAGATATGAATATCGAAGCGTCATCGGATCGAAAGCTGATGAGTAAATTTCAAGACTGGGTTGTTGAACGTTATCGCGTTCCCAAGGACCGGAGCTGGGCAAAGATATACGAGTTTCAATCGTTGGACTCAAATCAGGGTGCATTCGATCTCTTTTTCGAAGATTTTGAACTCTTTCAGGCAGGTAAAACTGTTGATTCGCCAGCCAAATGGGTGACCGAGGCTATTCAGAAAATTCTTGAGAAGGAAGGACGCGACAAGGGCGAGGGAACTTCTAAGAAATAGACTCGTTTACATAAAGGTGGACTAGAGAATATGTATTGTCCAAGCTGCGGACTTGAAGACATTCAGGCCAACCAGTTCTGCCGCTCCTGCGGCTCGGACCTTCGGCCGGTGAGGAACGCGCTTACACGGCCGGACCAGATCACGGAATCGGCTGCTGTGGCCCGCGACGAGATCGGGCGTGCCGTGGCGGCAAAGATCCTTGAAACACGAACCGCCGCCGAGCTTTCAACCGTTGCCGAAGAGGTGCTCCCGGAGCTCGAGAAATTTCTCGAATCCCCAGAAGAAAAACGGCTTCGGCGCATGCGGGTCGGCACACTGCTCTCTGCCATAGGCCTGGGGACGGCCGTCGGGATCTCGATAGTCAGTCGTGTCACGGCGGAACCCGACGTGATCATCCTTGCAGCCTTCGGGCTCGTCTGTTTTTTCCTCGGGCTCGGCTTTGTCCTGAATGGGATCCTCTTGACCGTCCCGCGAAGGTCCCTGCCGGGGAGTTCGTCTGCCGCGGCCGGTCAGCGGGAACTTGATACTGAACTTGGGCGGTCCCCAGCGCTTCAGCCCGCGGCCGCGAGAGATGAGTTTACCAGCGTCGTCGAACAAACTACCCGGAATCTTAAGGATGTGCGATAGCCGTCCATTCGATCGGCGTCCTTATTTTGCCGGCACGATCCGCATTATTCGGTCGTCCGTTTCGGCCGGCCGGCCGCGTCCGTCGCGGTTTGAGGTTGAGAAGTAAAGTAAGCCGTCCGGCCCCTCGCCGATCTCGCGGATACGGCCCATGTTTCCTTTCAGCAGGTCTTCCTGCCGGACAACTTTTCGCCCGTCCAGCACCACCCGGACGATCCGCGCACCACGCAGGCACCCCAAAAAGAAATTGCCCTTGAAGGCCGGCGGTTTGTCGCCGTTGTAGAACGCCCCGCTGGCCGGGGCACACGCCGGCGAGAATTCGATCAGCGGTGCGATCATTCCGGCCTGTGTCTTTGCTCCCCAGATCGCCGGCCAGCCGTAATCTTTCCCCGCTTCGACGATGTTTACCTCATCGGCGCCTCCTCCTCGGCCCTCAAAGCCGCTGGGGCCGTGCTCTGTCTGAAACATCAGGCCGGTGCCGGGCTGCCACGCCAGGCCCTGGGCGTTTCTATGGCCGATCGACCAGATCTCAGGCCGCGCGCCCGCCTGCTTGACGAACGGATTGTCCTGCGGCACCGTTCCGTCGTCGTTGAGGCGCAGAGTTTTGCCGGCGAGCGAATTCATCTGCTGGGCTAGGTCCCATTTCGTCGCGTCGCCGGTCGTAACATAGAGCTTGCCGTCCGGGCCGAAACGCGCACGCGTCCCCGCGTGGTTGGGTGCCGCCGGAATGTTCTCGATTATCACTTTCGGTTCGGTGAACTTGCCCCCCGCGAATTTGAAGCGGACGACCTTGACCTGTTTTCCGTCGCCGCGGTAGGCGTAAGCAATGTAAACGAAACTGTTCGATGCGAAATTCGGATGTGCCGAAACGTCCATCAGCCCGCTCTCGCTGGAAGGCTCGACATCGGGCACGACGTAAACAGGTTCCGGCACAAGCTTGCCGTCCCTGATGATCCTTACACGGCCGGGTCTTTCCGTGAACAGCATGTCCCCTTTCGGCAGCCACGCGAACGCCCACGGCACTTCGAGGCCCGTCGCCACGGTCTCAACGCGGAAATCTGAGCTCTGTCCGTCGGAGACCTCGAAGACGGTCCCGTTAACATTTCCGGTCGGAGCCGCATTTGAGCAGCCGAACGCGACGGCAAATCCTGTAAACACCATCAACGCGAATTTAGCCATGATCTACTCCTTTTTTTTCCATTACCATTTTTGTCAGACGGTCGAGGCACCTTTCCGGTTGGCACCGTTCTCAAATGGTCATACTTTGCCCTTAACAGTAGAATATACTTTAAGCAAGAGTTTTCAGGGGAGCCAATCGCGGCTGAGAGTTGTGTCCGTTCCGGGCCCATTACCCTAAAAACCTGATGCGGATAATACCGACGAAGGGAGAAAAACGATGAAAGAAAAGTTATCAGTTGTCAATGGTCAGTTGTCAGAGGAAGGCCAGCAAGGGTCAGTACCACCTGCGGTAGCGGGTGGGGAGGTTCTCACAAGCGATTCAGTTCGCCTGCCCGCCTCGCGAAAGATCTACGTCGAAACGAACGGCAATTCCGTCAACCCGAACGATCACACTCTTCGAGTCCCTTTCCGTGAGATCGCGCTCACGCCGTCGAAAGCCATGGACGGCACCCTGGAAGATAATCCACCCGTTCGCGTTTACGACACGAGCGGCCCGTGGACCGATCCAGATCAGAAACATAACGTCCGCGACGGCCTGCCCGCGCACCGGCGTGACTGGATAATTGCCCGGGGTGACGTGGAAGAATACGAAGGCCGCGAGGTTCTGCCGCAGGACAACGGCTACCTGACAAAAGGTGCCGAAGAGCTTGCAATGCGGAAACTCGAGCGTGAGCAAGGGCGTAACGGCCACGGCCGGCTCGAAGAATTTCCCGGCCTCAAGCGTGCTACGCTCAGAGCCAAACCCGGCCATTGCGTCACCCAGATGCACTACGCCCGCCGCGGCATCATCACGCCCGAAATGGAGTTCATCGCGATCCGCGAAAACCTCGGCCGCCAGTTCGGAGTCCCGGCTTTAGCCGGCCTCCTCGGCGAGAGCGGGTCGCCTGAAGGCCGGACTCAGAACGACCGATCCTCGCTCTATCACCAACATCCGGGCCAATCCTTCGGTGCCGCCATCCCCGAATATGTAACGCCCGAATTCGTCCGCGACGAGGTCGCTCGCGGCCGCGCGATCATCCCCGCGAACATCAACCACCCCGAATCGGAACCGATGATCATCGGCCGCAACTTCCTGGTGAAGATCAACGCTAACATCGGCAATAGCGCGATAGCTTCGTCGATCGAGGAAGAGGTCGAGAAGATGCGCTGGTCAACGCTGTGGGGCGCCGACACGGTGATGGACCTCTCGACAGGCAAGAACATCCACGCGACGCGTGAGTGGATCCTTCGCAACTCGCCGGTTCCGATCGGTACGGTGCCGATCTACCAGGCACTAGAAAAAGTGAACGGCAAGGCCGAGGAACTGACCTGGGAGATCTATCGCGACACGCTGATCGAACAGGCCGAGCAGGGCGTAGATTACTTCACCATCCACGCCGGCGTTCGCCTGCCCTACATCCCGCTCACCGCCAAACGGACCACCGGCATCGTCTCACGCGGCGGCTCGATCATGGCCAAATGGTGCCTCGCCCACCACGAAGAGAGCTTCCTCTACACACGCTTTCGCGAGATCTGCGAGATCATGCGCACCTACGACGTCAGCTTCAGTCTTGGAGACGGATTACGGCCCGGCTCCATCGCCGACGCGAATGACGAAGCACAGTTTGCCGAACTCGACACGCTCGGTGAACTGACCAAGATCGCGTGGGAGATGGATTGTCAGACCATGATCGAAGGCCCCGGCCACGTGCCGATGCACCTTATCAAAGAGAACATGGACCGCCAGCTCGAGGTCTGCGGCGAGGCTCCGTTCTACACGCTCGGGCCGCTGACGACCGACATTGCTCCTGGGTACGATCACATCACTTCGGGCATTGGTGCCGCGATGATCGGATGGTACGGCACCGCGATGCTATGTTACGTCACGCCGAAAGAACACCTCGGCCTGCCGAACAAGCAGGACGTGAAAGAAGGCGTTATCACGTACAAGTTAGCCGCCCATGCCGCCGACCTTGCGAAAGGCCACCCCGGAGCCCAGTACCGCGACAACGCCCTCTCAAAGGCCCGATTCGAGTTCCGCTGGGAAGACCAATTCAACCTCGGCCTCGACCCCGAAAAAGCGAAGGAGTTTCACGACGAGACGCTGCCGGCTGAAGGCGCCAAACTCGCCCACTTCTGCTCGATGTGCGGCCCGCACTTCTGCTCAATGAAGATCACGCAGGACGTCCGCGAATACGCCGAAAAACACGGCGTCGCGGAAGAAAAAGCCCTCGCCGTTGGAATGAGCGAAAAGGCAAAAGAGTTTGTTGAAACCGGCGGCGAGATCTATCACGGGAATCTGCCTGATGGGGCGAAGGAGCATCATTAACGATGTCACCGGAGCATCCTTCTTATCTGCCCTCTCGACGGGATCGCCTCGATACCCATCTTCTTCAACCGGTTGATCCCGTCCTCAAGCTCCCGCATCCGCTTCAGCTCTGATGCTCCCAGAGACAGTGCCAATTGGTGTTCATTCGCGATTAGAAAAGCTGATCGGTCTAATTAGGAAATCGAATGTTATTAGTTGTATAGTATTTGCATTCAAGCCTTTTTCATCTTCCTACCCCTGGTGTCAACCGCTGTGAATAAGGGACCAAACCGTCCCTCCGTTGTGGCGTTTGCGCTCTCGTTCGTCAACGAGGACCGCATTACCTAAATGTGCAGCGTCTGTTGAATAACATTTACCGGTTGAGCGAGGAGCGCCTTGCGAACACCAACAAACAGGAAGGAAAAAGTGAAAATGAATATTAGAAACGCCCTTTTCGGGCTTATGTCGCGGCTGCTCGTGTTGGCATTTGCATTCACGGCCGCATCGGCGCACGCACAGACCCCCTACCAGACCGCGGTGCTCGCCGACAATCCGGCCTCGTACTGGTCCTTCGAGGAGACCTCCGGCACGACCATCGCTGACAATCAGGCCCTCAACAACGGCACCCTCATCGGTGCGCCCATCCTGAACCAACCCGGCGCGCCGGGCGGTGGGCAGTCGATCCGCTTCGCCAGCGGCGGCTATGTCAAGATCCTCAACGACAGCAGCATCACGTTCACCGACACCTTCACGATCGAGATGTGGATCAAGCCCACCACCACCTCGGGGCAGATCTACATTCTGGACAAGGACTACGACGAGTACTCGATCATCCTCGGGTACCAGGGCGCCAACTCGAACTTCTTCTCCAGGGTGGGTTACCCCGCCGGCGTCAGCTCCGCCCAGATGCCGGTGGTGGTCAATGACTGGCAACACATCGTCTACGTCAAGGACGCGAACGGCCTGGCCAACAACTGGCGTGGGTACTTGAACGGATGTGAGTTCTTCAGTGTGACCGCCAACTTCAGCCTGCCTCAGGCCGTGCCTGGTGCCTGGCCTGCCTCCAGGGACCTCCACCTGGGAAGCTCGCGGAACTTCTTCAACTACTACGGCTATCTCGACGAGGTCGCGGTCTACGACCATGCCCTGAGCGGTTCCCAGGTCGCTGCGCACTACGACGCTGCCACGGGTTCGCTTCCCGTCTGCGGCCCCAACGCCGCGCCGGCCGCCGACGCGGGCGGCCCGTACAGCGGCGAATTTGGCTCAAATATCGCTTTGTTCGGCGCGACTGCCTCCGATCCTGACATGGATGTGCTGACCTACGCGTGGACCGTCAACTCGGCCTCGTGTAGTTTCGACGATGCGAGCGTGCTCAATCCGACTCTGACCTGCAACGCCACCGGCAATTTCACCGCCACCCTTGAGGTTAGCGACGGCGTCAACCCGCCAGTTAGCAGCGATGCGGCTGTCATGATCAATAAGGCGGCGACGACCACGACGGTTACTTGTGCGGCGGGACCTTATACCTATACGGGCGCGGCGCAGACTCCGTGTTCGGCATCGGTAACCGGTCCGGGCGGCCTCAACCTGACGCCGACACCGGATTATGCAAACCACACAGATGCAGGGACGGCCAATGCGAGCTACACCTATGCTGAAAGTGCGAATCACCTTGGCAGTAACGACTCGGAGAACTTTACGATCGACAAAGCCGGGTTGAATGTCACGCCTGATGCCCAACAGATACTTATCGGCAGTCCGGATCCGACCTTTACATTCTCATATTCGGGGTTTGTAAACAGTGAAGGCTCGGGGGTCGTCGATACTGCTCCGACCTGTGGAGTTACAGGAGTTCACACAGGTGTTGGCAGTTACACAATTACCTGTTCCGGGGGTGTTGATAATAATTACAGCTTCACTTACGGAACGGCAACTTTGAAGGTGGTCTATAACTTCAATGGATTCTTCAACCCGATCGACAACGTGAATCAAAATAATGTCAAAGCGGGCCAGGGAATACCGGTGAAATTTAGTCTCAACGGTAATTTCGGATTAAACATTCTTGCAGCAGGGTACCCGGTTTCATATCAGGTACCGTGTGCGGGAACGGGAGATAATGGAGAAGAAATACCAACGGTGACAGCCGGTAACAGCAGCCTCAGTTACGATGCGGCAGTAGACCAATATAACTATGTCTGGAAAACAAACAAAAGTTGGCAGGGAACCTGTCGAGTATTGTTAGTTCGACTTAATGATGGCTCATCCCATACTGCGAGTTTTAGGTTCAGGTAGATAGAGAATACTTGGATCTAGAATTGTAAAGCGGCTCAGAGAGGCTCTTATGGAAATAAGGGCCTCTTTTTGTCCGGATTTTCGCGTCGGCAGTGCCCCTCTGATGGACGGAAAGACGCCCGATATCGCCCTGTCGCCGGCAGATCTCGCGAAAGGCTGAGATCAAAATAGGAACCTCGGCTCTCATGATCTGAGTTTCTAGGTTATTACTATATTAAGACGCAGACAGTTCGAGAAAGGCCCAACGAAATTGTCGCCGCAGAATACGAACCATTTATGCTTTCTCTTCTGCTTAGAAACCTGTTCTTCACGATAGTCCAGCCCGGCGTGGTCGCCGGGCTGGTTCCGTATTTGCTGCTGCGGTACTTTGGGTACGAGATCATTCCGCAGAGTTTGACCACGAGCCATTACGTTGCGGCGACGGTTTTCCTGATCGGTTTTTCGATCATGACGGCGTGTATTCTGCGATTTGCGACCGAGGGCAAAGGTACTCTCTCGCCGCTCGGAAAATTCCCAAACTCAACAGCATTTCTTATGACGAAAAAGACGGAATGCCGAACGCCGAATGCAACGGCGGACGCCGCATTTCGCCGCGCTTTGCTTCGAGGGCGAATCCGGCAAACGTGTCGCAGCTTAGGACCGTTTCAGACTCCTTCAACGCCTTCATCCCGGGGTCGGTCACCCAGCCCTTGGCGAAATGACCCAAGGGCCCGGCCTCCCTCACGCTGGCGTCGAGCGGACCCGGTTGACACCCGCGACTCACGCTAAATAAACTTTGCAGGTGAGTTCCGAACCCAACGCTCCCGAAAACGAAACCTCGCCGGAAAGGCCATCTACCGCCGGGATGACGACCAAGGTCGTCAAGGGAACGTTGTGGACGCTGGCAGGGCTCTCCGTCCCGATCTTTTTCTCGCTCTTTGCCACGCCGATCGTCACCCGGCTTCTGGGCGCCGAAGGCTACGGCCTTTTCATTCTCGTCCTGCTGATCCCGACATATTTCAATTTCGCGGACTTCGGGATGAACATCGCGTCAACCAAGTTCGGCGCCGGGGCCTATGGTGAGGGTTCGCCCGAAAAGGAAGCTCGGGTCGTGCGAACGGCCGCCCTGATCGCGTTGATTGCGAGCCTGCCCTTCGCGATCGGCATCATCGCTTTTTCGGCACCGGTCGTCCGCATCTTCAATGTCCCGGAACATCTTTTCGCCGAGGCAGCCTTTGCGCTAAAGCTGGCGGCCGTCGGATTCGTCATCAATTGCCTGGCGACGGTGTTCAATACGCCCGAACTGTCGCGTTTGAGGATGGACCTCAACATCATGGTCACTTCGGGCGTCCGCCTTCTCGGCATCATCGCGACGCCCATCGTGATCTATCTCGGCGGTGGAGTTACCGGTGCGGTTGCGGTTGCCCTTTCCGTTTCGATCATTACGCTGGCCGGCCACATCATCGTCTCCGCACGCCTTCTCCCTCAGCTTATCGGGACGACCATCGACCGGGATTCAGTTCGGCCGATGCTCAGGTTCGGCAGTTCGCTTGTGATCGCCGGCGTCGCGGGCGTGCTGCTCGCTCAGTTGGAAAAGGTGGTTCTAACAAGGGCGACCTCTGTCGAGACCCTCGCCTATTACTCGGTCGCTGCGACATTTGCGGCGATGCTGACGCTCTTTTCGGCATCGATCGTCCAGTCCCTCATGCCCGCATTCTCGCAGCTCCAGGGCGAGAGCAACCGGCCCGCGCTCAACGCGTTGTATTCACGCGGGATCCGGTCTACGCTGATCTGGCTGGTTCCGGCGGTGGTCTTTATGATATTTGTCGGAAGGCCGTTCTTTACCTACTGGTTCAGCGCGGATTTCGGGCGTGAAAGCACATTGCCTTTTTACATAACGGTCGCAGGACTTTTTTTCAACGTGCTTGCCTATTTTCCTTATTCCGCGATAATGGCCTCCGGGCGCTCGGATATTTTTGCGAAGATCTACTGGCTCGAGCTTGTCCCGCACGTCGCTCTTGTGTGGGTCCTTGCACACTGGTACGGGGCTGCCGGGGCCGCGGCCGCGTGGAGCATCCGCGTCACTCTGGATGCCGCGATACTTTTCTGGCTTGCTCACAGGTTCGGCGTGCGGTTCGATCGAGGACGGATCTTGGCATTCGCGGCCGCCGCTTTGTTCATGGCGTCGCCGGTCGTCGCCCTCGCTGTCTGGGGCCATCAACCGTTGGTCATTGCTTCGGCCGTCTTGGCCGCCGTGATCTATGTCTTCGCGGTTTGGCGAACGGTTCTCAAAGAAGAAGAGATCGTCTGGCTGAAGGCGACGGTTAACCGGTATCGCGGGCAATGGACGGCCCATCGCGAGGAGCCGGTGAAATAAGGATGAAGGAAATTAACGAAAATGGCGGCCTATTGCAGGTGATCGAAAGATTTCGGGGCGTTTCTGTCTTGGTGGTCGGCGACCTGATGCTCGACCGCTACTGGTTCGGCCGGGCCACACGTATCTCGCCCGAAGCCCCGGTCCCCGTCGTGCTTCTCGGTTCCGAATCGTTTGTTCCGGGCGGGGCGGGAAACGTCGCCGCAAATCTTGCAGGGCTTGGGTCCGGCGTCTATGTCGCTGGTGTGGTCGGCGACGACGATCCGGGCAGGGACTTACGCTCCGAACTAAAGGCCCGAAGTATCTCGGCGGAGTGCGTTGTGACTGCGGACGACCGGCAGACAATAACCAAGACCCGCGTATTAGTGAAGAATCAGCAGATCGCACGCATCGACGACGAAAACGCCGCCCCGCTGCGGGGCGATATCGAGGATGAGCTTTTGGAGAAGATCGGCACCGCCATGCCGAACGTAGGCGCGGTCGTGCTTTCGGATTACGCAAAAGGCTGCCTGACCGGGTCGCTCGTTCAGGCGGTGATCTCGAATGCTCGGTCGCTCGGCAAGCCCGTTCTGGTCGACCCGAAGGGCCGCGACATGACAAAGTATGCAGGGGCGACGATCCTGACGCCAAACCTCGTCGAAGCCCTTAACGCCGCCGGGATCGACGGAAATGACGAGACGATGGCGCCGCAGGCGGCCGAGCGGATCCTCTCTGAGGTCGATCTAGGTGCACTGCTCATCACCCTGGGGGAACACGGAATGATGTTGTTCGAAGGGCCAAACGAACCGGCCCATTTCCCGTCGATGGCCCGGCAGGTGTTCGACGTTACCGGGGCCGGCGACACCGTCATGGCGATCCTCTCGGCATCGATCGCCGCCGGTGCTTCGCTTCATGAGGGAATTAGGCTTGCGAACATCGGCGCCGGCATCTCGGTGGAAAAGGTGGGCACCTCGATCGTCGATCCGGAGGAAATGCGGCTTTTCATCGAAGGCCACGTATCACACAGTCAAGAAACGGCTTGACGGGCGGGGTTTGTGACGGCTTAATGCGGGAATTGACCCTTCACCCACCAAATAATTCCCGGCAAGGGAATTTTCCGGTGTTGGTTCGCGGTGGTAGGCGCTTAGTGATGCAATTTGCAGGGATCAACTAACCGCCGGCGAGCTGCGGCCCGCGAGACCGTCTTCAGCAAGGACAGATAAGTAACACGTGACGCCCGATCCAGACACATTGCCCGCGGCCCAAGTTGACACGATGGACCCGGCGGAACGCCGATCTTCGGGATGGGACATCCGCAACGCTCCCCGGAATTACATCTCGCTGGTTGTCTATCAGGCGGGCAGTGCATTCTTTTCCTTCGCCGCGGTTTGGATCATAACGAAATATCTCGGCTCGGCGGGCTATGGCGGTGTCGTTGCAACAATTGCCGCGTCGCAGGTGGCTCAGATCTTCGTAAACTGGACCGCTCTCTCGGTTGCCCGATTCGGTGTCGAGGAGTTCGTCAACACGGGCCGGATCAGCAATTCGTTCTGGGCACGGACGATCATTCTATTGCCGAACACCATCGTCTTCCTGCTTTTCTCGTTCCTTTGGCTCCCGCTATTGTCCGAGTGGTTAACCCTTCCGCCGGAGGCCGGCTTCTATGTCGGGCTTCACTTTGTCGTTTCGGCGATGTGGCTCCATGTCCAGTACGCGATCCAGGGTGCCAAGCTCCCGCGTTTGCACGGCCTGCTTATCGCGGCGGAACGAGGGGTGATATTTCTCATACTTGTCATCCTCGTCTGGGCGGATCACCTGGGTTTCTACACCGCCCTCATCGCATATATCGGTTCGCCATTGCTGATGACGGTCATTGGATCGATAAGCCTTCGGGGACTCGTGTCCTGGCGTTTCGCGATCGGCCGCGACTGGTTGTGGCGAATCATTAAGTTTTCGATACCCCTGATCCCTTATTCGTTTATTGGGTATTTTTCTTCCATGTATCTCGATTCGATCTTCATCGTGGGATACCTCGGCAAGGCCGAATTGGGGGTCTACTCGCTGGCCTATCAGACCGCGGGTATTTTAATGCAGCTGCCTTTGCTTGCAGGTTCTCTGCTGCTCCCCTTCTTTGTCACCTTGCGGACCAGTAACAAGGAGACGCAGATATCCAGCTACATGCAGGATGTAATGCCGGTTCTGTGTCTTCTTTGGGCGGTCGGCTGCGTATTCGCGGCGCTGGTCCTGTCATTGTTGATCCCGCTTGCTTTTGGTGTCGAGATGTCTGCCGCCAGCCGGCTCGTCCTTTTGCTTACGGCGTGTACCGCGATCAACGGGCCGGTGCTTTTCGGGTACGGAGCATTCATCAATGCCTACTCGGCGACATATATTTCGACGATACTAACGACGGTATTGGGCCTGACGAATCTCGTGTTTAATATCGTGCTGATACCGAAATATGGATTGACCGGTGCGGCATTTGCCAGCATTGTTGCTTATTTTGCAAGCGTGCTGGTAACAGCTATGGTCATTAGCTATCGTTTTAACATAAAGCGGGACTGGGCGATAGAATCGACCATCCCGGGCATTATGGGCCTGGTCGTTTTCTGGCTGACGGAAAGCTTTTTTGCCGGGATCCTGTTTGCGGGAGCGCTTGCCGTCGTCATCACGCTTATTAATCGAAGTTCCGTCCGGCGGGGGATCAGCCTCCTGGCGGCTATTCGAACCCGGAATAGCTGATCGGCCGTATCTTCTGCCGGCCATTCACGATGTTTCTCGGGAGGCCTTATTTTGTATCCGTGCGAATGCTTTCGATAAGCTACACGGGCAGATCGATCAGATCTGATCGGCAAACTGTTTGTCCGACATGGCAATAGTCATACTACATTTGATACCTTCGCTGTCCGGCGGCGGGGCGGAACGCCAGTTGGTGGATGTTGTCCGGAACACTTCAAGAAAGGACTTCAGCCATGTCGTTTGCTGTTGGGGGGCCTCGGATTTCTTCGGGCCGCAGCTTCGATCCGCCGGGGTCAAGGTCATCGATCTTGGCATCGATGGAAAGCACCCATGGTTTGCCGCGGCACGAAGTGTGAACTCGGTCGTCGATGAAGTGAAACCGGACATCATGCATTCCTGGCTTTACGACGCCGATATTGTCTCCCGGATCGCGAAACTGCGGAACCGCGGCCTGCGTCTGATCACATCGCTTCAATCGCCAAACTATGAGCCTGAAACGATTCGGGCCGGCGGCTGGTCAAGCACGAAGGTAGGGATCCTGCGTTGGATCGACAGGATCTCAATTAAGTTCGCGGCCCCGTATTTCGTTGCGTGTTCCGAATTTGTCGCGGGGTCCTCCCGGAGATGGTTGGGGATTGATCCGGCTCGGATCTCGGTGATCTTTAATTCGGTAGATCCTAACACTCTGACCACCACCGACCCGGAGCGGACAAGGGCCGATCTGGGCTTCGTGCCCGGCGACTTCATTTTCATGAGCGTTGGCCGGCTCGACAAAGGGAAAGGATACGGATTCCTGATAGATGCTTTTTCGAAAGTTCTTCAAAATGTTCCGAGTGCAAAACTTGTACTTGTCGGTACCGGCCCCGATGAGGCTGAGTTGCGAACGCATGCCGCGGCTCTAATGATCGCTGAAAGAGTGGTCTTCGCGGGACGTCGGAGCGATATCGGCGATTGTCTTCGAATTGCGGATGTTTTCGTTTTCCCGACGCTTTTCGAAGGCTTAGGCATAGCCCTGATCGAAGCAATGGCGATGGAGCTGCCATGCATCGCGACCGACCTGCCCGTTCTTCGAGAGATCATCGACGACGGCGTTTCCGGCCAGCTCGCCAGGGCCGGTTCTGTTGAAGATTGGGTCAGGTCATTGACGGAGATGTATTCTGACGAGGATCTTCGCAGACGGCTCGGAGCGGCTGCAGGAGAGAGGGTCAGGAGCAAATTTTACAGTAATGTCCTGATACCGCAATGGGAGGCATTGTATTCCAGGATCTCTGCCGGAGACATTTGACATCGACCGCCAATGCCCGGGGTTGGCGAACCCCCAAGCCGATCACTCCGAGCCCATCAGTCCTGCTTTCATTTGAAAGCCCAGGAAAATCCGCGTTAATATTTTAATATCGGGGCAAGTTCGGCTTTCTGCGGGCCCTTTTCGCAGATCACCGGGCAAGAATTCCGGCTATGGTTCTCGGAGCCTTCGGGCCTTCCGTGGCCGCGAATCGAACGACTATCGTGCACCGGGCAGGTGCCAAATTAGCCGCGGTTTAGTACATTGACCCTTCAGTCCCGACGCTCGGATCGGTTCTGGAGAAACTGCATTGTCAGAAAGGTTGACGGAGAATTGATGAGTTTAGCGGACGGTACGAAAAAGCCGGTTTATGTGATCGGGGTGAGCGGAAAGTTCAACGGAGACGGATCCGCCGGCGACGCGCACCACCCGGCCGCGGCTCTGCTGAGAGACGGCGAGATCGTTGCTTTGGCGAGTGAAGAACGATTTGTCCGCGTCAAGTATGCGATCGGGTTCTTCCCTTATCATTCGGCAAAATTCTGTCTCGACACCGCGGGGATCACCCTGGACCAGGTGGACGCGATCGCATGGTCGAACGACCCGTACCTCGCGATCGAACGGTGGATCGAGGCCAACAATTCGACCGTTAAGAAGCTCGCTTACAGTTTTACCAAAACACTCCACCGATCAAGTAACGGGATCGGCAAGGGGCTGAACCTTTTCGATCTTTCGCTCAAGCCGTGGCAGGAAGAGGAGAATGAAAGATCGGGGTTTCGAGTAAAATTCCAAGCCGATATCGACAAGATCCCGTTCTTCTGCGTCGACCATCATTTATCGCACGCGGCGTCGGCCTACTACGCAAGCGGTTTCAACGAAGCGACCGTAGTCACCTGGGATGGGAGCGGCGACGGTTTGAGCGCGACGATCGCTCACGGGAAGGACGGGAAGCTGACCGTACTCGAACAGCGGAACGATTTCTCGATCGGCGAGGTGTATTGGGCCATACACAAGTACCTGCAACTCAGTGACGAGGGTTCACTGATGGGGCTGGCGGGTTACGGAACGCCGGCCGGGACATTTGATAAATATGTCGATCCGGGATCGCTGAAAATGGACTTTTCCAAGATCAGCCGGCCCAACATCGGCCATGGGGCGTCGTATTGTCAGTCATTGATCGATTGGCTCGGAAAACCCCGGCAGGAGAATGACGAGATCGAGGAACGTCACAAAACGATCGCCGCCGACCTGCAGAAACTTGTTGAAGACTTCGGGTTTTCCTATTTGAAGCGAGCGTTGAAGATGACGAATTGCCGGAATGTCGTTTTCGCGGGCGGGGTGGCGCTGAATGCGACAATGAACGGCAAATTCGCCCGGTCCGGCCTGGTGGAAAGGATCTTCATCCAGCCTGAGGCGGGTGACGCCGGCGGGGCACTCGGGGCGGCGTACATCGGCCATACCCGGCTGGGGCACGACCTGCAGCCCCGGGAGATGCCGCATACTTACTGGGGTATCGGTTTTTCCGATGATGAAATTCAAAAAGCCCTGGATATCGTCAAGGTCAAATACACGAAGCTTGCCTTTGATGACATCGTCGAACGAGTGGCCGGCCTTTTGGCAGACGGGAAGATCGTCGGCTGGTTCCACGGCCGCGGCGAATGGGGGCCGCGTGCACTCGGAGCTCGCTCGATTCTGGGCGATCCGCGAGACCGGGAGATGCTTTACAAGGTCAACGCCGCCGTAAAGTACCGCGACGGTTGGCGGCCGTTCGCCCCGTCGATGCTTGAGGAGGCTGCGGACGAATTCCTCGAGGGATCGGTGTATTCACCCTTCATGATCATGACTTTCCCCGTTCGCAAGGAAAAGCAGCATTTGATACCGGCCGTCGTGCACGTCGATGGTACGACCAGGCCGCAAATGGTCCGCCGCTCCGTCAATCCCCTCTACTACGATATGATCAAGCGCTTCGGCGAGAAGACGGGCGTTCCCATAGTGATGAACACCTCGTTTAACCTGAAAGGCGAGCCCGTTGTAAACTCACCGCGTGACGCTGTCAGGACCTTCTATAGCTCCGGTCTTGATGTCCTTTCAATAGGTAGTTTTATTATTGAAAAGTAGTGCCGGTGCCGGCTTTATGCAAAAGGCCAATTTTCACACGCAGGAAAACCACCCGATAGGCAAACTCTCGATCGAAACGGTCAGGAATTGTGTTGTTACTCCATCAATGTTGGTAATGACACCATTTGGATTGAGCCGTGCAGCGACGTACCCAAATTTGTCATTTTCGAACCGAATGCGGTGGAACGCTGCGGGACTCGGTTCGCTCTTAAGAGGTCGATTCCGGCGGATCTCGGATTCGAAGACCCATTTTTCGACGCTGACACCATGGTCGAACAATTATTTTCACTGGATGACCGAAGCCGCTCCGAAATTTCTGCTTTTTTCGGAAGAGCTAGGCAAGGGAACGATCATCGTTCCTAAAGGGCTACTGCGATCTGCACATGAGTTTCTCGAGCTTTTCGGTTTTAACGACTTGCTCACCGTCGAAGAGAATATCGCTTTCGGGCAACTGAAGGTCGTTTCAAACCCAAACACAAACCACTATCTTCCCGAACACATTCGCTTAGTGCGCGAAAGCCTGATCCAAAAAATAAAGCCCGGGCCGGCAGGGCAGCGACGAAGGATCTACGTTAGCAGGAAGCTTGCCCGCGGAAGGCGGGTCGCAAACGAAGAAGAACTCTTGGAGGTCATCGCGGACCTGGGATTCGAATGCGTTCACCTTGACGATGCGACGCTTCAGGACCAGGTAAACATGTTTAGTAACTGCGAGATCCTTATATCGATCCACGGAGCCGCATTAACTAATGCCATTTTCATGCCGGGCGGTTCAAGCCTTGTCGAGATCTACCCTGCGGTCGGTGATCCGGTGCGGGATGTAAGTCGCTGTTTTTCTCGGCTCTGTCAACTTATCGATGTCGATCATCAATTCCTCTTTTCAGAACGCCGGGGAAATAAGAAGACAGCAGATCTCGATTCCGATGATCTGATAGCCGATCCCCGGTCGGTGCGGGATCTGATACTCAGCATTTCGAGGCCCATCAAGAGATCGGTTGGATCCGGTGCACATTGATCTAGCTTGGGCATTTAGAGTTTGAAGACTTCCCGCCGATCGTTTTCAGAAATCCGTTTGCGCCAGGACCTGAAGGATCAAGGCCCCCAAGCAGCGTCAACGCATTCGGGCTGGATTCGAAGACTGTCGGATCTCGTCAAAACCTCAACGGATCGGCTCTGGACGCACCCGAAGCGTTTCCGAGTTTCCACGGAGAACAAAGGGGAAACGATCACTCAACAAGCTCAGTGAGAATAGAAAGTTGAGCGCCGATCTAAGAGAGGTTGACGTTGAAGCTGCAGAGTCATTTGACCTGTCAGGTCTCTTCGCGTTCCGTTCGTCTGCGACGTTCCGTACAATAAAGTGCGAAGCATCCGCCATCGCCTGCAAGCTCAATGGCGAGATCTTTAAGCCGGTGATAGCGCTCAGAAGACCGTGGAAGAGAATATATTCCATTCAGTTCAACGGGAAGGTATGCCGATGGCGGTTGATAGGTACACCGCGCTAAAGACGGCCTTAGATCATTTATCGGCGGCTTGGCCGAAACTCGATAGGCGGCAGATCCTGCCCGTGCGTGCGAATTAAATGATCGTTATGGCCGAATCCATCTACATTTGTTATTTTGGCGTGCGGGAGCCGCTAGTGCAGACGCAGGTGGTCCCCTATCTCAAGGAACTTGTAGAGGCCGGGCACAAGATAACACTGTTGACTTTTGAACCGGCCGAGCAACTTCGCCGGCGGGATGCTGGAGAAAACGAAGCGATCAGAAAGGAGTTGGCTGAGGCCTCGATCGAATGGCGCTGGCTCCGATATCACAAAAGGCCCTCGGTTCCCGCAACTTTGTTTGACGTGCTCAATGCCGTAAGGGAAGTTCGTCGGCTGTCGAAGCGAAAGAGGTTCGACGTCCTGCATGCCCGGGGCCACGTCCCGGCCGTTATGGCGGCCCTCTCGCGGATCGGGATGCGCCGCCGGCCCAAATTGCTGTTTGATATCCGCGGCTTTTTGCCGGAGGAGTACGCCGATGCAGGTATCTGGTCCGAGGGCGGCTGGCTGTTTCGAACGGCAAAACGATTCGAACGGTGGCTGATGCGGGAGGCGGACGGTTTCGTCGTTCTCACCGAAAAGGCGCGTGCGACTCTATTTCCGGAATCAAAGGAAACCGGTTTCGACAAACAGGGGCGTCCGGTGGAAGTTATCCCGTGCTGTGTAGATCTTCTGCGTCGATTCTCGGGCGGCCACGATCCGTTGCGGGTTGAGTTCAGAGAGCGTCTCGGGATCGAAAACCGCTGGGTGATCATTCACCTCGGAGCCCTCGGCGGGCTTTATCTGGTCAATGAGATCGCCGATCTGCTGGCTGCGGCCCGCGAACGCAATCCCGCGACATTTGCACTATTCCTGACGCAAAGCGATCCAATGTTGATCCGGCCGCTGCTTTCTGAGCGGGGATTTTTGGATGGAGATCTTTTTATCGGACGGGCTGATCCGGCCGACATTGAGGGATATTTGCACGCCTCGGACGTAGGGTTGTCGATCGTAAAGGCATCGTTCGCAACGCTTTCGCGATCGCCAACGAAGATCGCGGAATATCTTGCTTGTGGGCTCCCGATAATCGCCAACGCAGGCGTTGGGGATCTGGATGAATTGATCGAAGCAAACCCGATCGGCGCGTTGATCCGACACTTTGATGAAGTGGAATACGATCGGGTGTTGACTGAGATCGAAGCATTTGCGGAAGATCACGAGCGTGTTCGCGCGGTCGCCTTGAACGAATTCGGTCTTCAAAATATTGGGGGAATAAGATACCGGCAGATCTACTCAAAGCTTCTCAATTGACGGAATCCGGATGATCCAATCTGCTCCAAGTGTGTCCGGGTCGGCTATGTCCACTCAACTTAAAAATGGCCGGAATGTCGTAACCCGCCGATTTCCATTGCTTGTAAACGGGGAGGGCGGGGCCGGAGGGCACTCGGTACGGCTTATATTTGCGACGCCCGGCGCGGAGGTTAACTCCGTCCGTGACGCCCTCATGGCCTCCCGCGGGCCAGGATCGGATCTCCTGGCGATAACTAACCTTCTGAACGCGAAATAACCGGTTCGAATGCCAAAGTCGCTCTACATCTGCTACTTCAGCGTCCGCGAACCCCTCGTACAGACGCAGGTGATCCCGTATCTGCGAGAGATAATGCACGCACGGGGGACGGCAACCGATGACGGCTGCGATGCGAAGATCGCGATCTCGCTCCTTACATTTGAACCCACCGAGCTTGGCAAGGATGAAGAAGCGGCGATCAAAGCGAAGTTGAAGGAAGCTGGGGTATCGTGGAGTTGGCTCCGTTATCACAAGCGGCCGAGCGCTCCGGCAACCGCGTGGGACACGCTGATGGGCACCTGGTTCGTATGGAGCTTCATACGTCGGGAGCGGCCCGACATATTGCACGGCCGGATCCATCTGCCGACGTTGATGGCGGCCCTGGCCCGGAAGTTTTCGCGGCATAAGCCGAAACTTCTGTTCGATATCCGCGGCTTCTTTCCCGAGGAGTACACCGACGCCGGGGTTTGGCCGGAGGGCGGCTGGCTTTACCGCTCGGCAAAATGGGTCGAGCGATGGCTGCTCAAAGAGGCCGACGGCTTCGTTGTACTGACGGAAAAAGCCCGCGAGATCTTGTTCCCGGGATCAGAAGAAACCGGCGTGGACAAAATCGGCCGCCCGGTCGAGGTCATTCCCTGCTGCATCGACCCGGCCCGTTTCGACGGCGGCGAGCGGCGCAAGGCGGTCCGCGAACGGCTCGGCATCGGCAGCCGGTTCACGCTTGTTTATATCGGCTCCTTCGACGGCTGGTACCTTTCGGAGGAGCTTCTGAATCTGTTCGAATTCGCAAAGAAGACTTATCCGGACACTTTTGCCCTTGTCCTGACGCAGAGAGGGGCCGACGCCGTCCGGCAAAGGCTTGCGGCACGGGGCTTTAGCGATGCGGAAATGTACGTCGGCAGCGTCGTCCCGGCCGAGGTGCCGGAATACCTTTCCGCCGGTGACGCGGCCGTTTCGTTCATCAAGAATTGCTATTCAAAGCAAGCGTCGTCGCCGACAAAGATCGCCGAGTATCTCGCCGCGGGACTGCCCGTGATCTCGAACTCGGGCATCGGAGACCTGGACGAGCTGATCACCGGCGAGGGGGCCGGCTGTTTGATCCGCAGTTTCTCCGACGACGAGTATCGACACGCCCTCGATACCGTCCGGGCAGCCGGAGACGTGCGGGCCCGCTGTCGGCAGATCGCCGACCAACGCTTCGATCTCGGCCGTATCGGCGGCGAACGCTATCGGCGGCTTTACCGGCGGCTGCTTGGACTTGGCGGCCGTTCCGCAGATCCGAGCGGGGATCCGTGATTGCGAAGATCCGCGACAAAAGAGACAATTTCCCTTTGGCCGCGGGACCGGAGGCACGTTCCGCGTCCCTACCGACAGATCGTTTATGAAAGTACTCGCGATCGTTCCTTCGATCTACGACACATCGCCGGGCCAGAGATTTCGGATCGAGCAATGGGAGCCGATCCTGAAGGCCGGCGGCGTCGAGATCGCCTACGAGCCGTTCGAATCGCCTGAGCTGCGGAGCGTCCTTTACGGGCCCGGGAACAGCCTGACGAAGGTTAAGGAGGTGACGAGGAGCTTTCGTCGGCGGGGTTCGGTCGTTTCCGCCGCGGGCGGCTACGATCTGATCTATTTGTTCCGCGAGGCCGCCCTGCTTGGGCCGGCCTGGTACGAGAGGCGGTTTGGGCGGACGGGCGTCCCGGTCGTCTTCGATTTCGACGATGCCGTCTTTGTGGCTTACCGAAGCCCCTCGAACGGATATCTAAGCTACCTTAAATTTCCCGGCAAGACCGCGACGATCTGCCGGATCGCGACGCACGTCATTGCCGGCAACCCTTATCTGGCCGATTACGCCCGCGAACACAACCCGAACGTGACCATCGTGCCGACCACGATCGACACCGACAAATACGAGGCGAAAGAGAAACCGGCCGCGAACGACGGGCCCGTCACCATCGGCTGGAGCGGAAGCTTCAGCACCGTCCAGCATCTGGACACGGTCCGCGACGCCTTGCAGGAGCTTGCGAAGACGGAGAGCTTCCGCCTTCGTGTGATCGGGACGCCCGAATATTCGCTTCCGGGTGTCGAGACCGAAGCGATGCCCTGGCGGTCTGAGACCGAGATCGCAGACCTTTCGGCGATCGACATCGGCCTAATGCCTCTGCCGGACGAAAACTGGACACGCGGCAAATGTGCCCTTAAGGCCCTTCAGTATATGGCCCTCGGCATCCCGACGGTCTGCTCGCCTGTCGGCGTCAACACCGCGATCATCGACGACGGCGTCAACGGTTTTCTTGCCGGCTCGAGGGACGAGTGGATCAACAAACTGAGAACCCTGCTCCATTCGCCCGATCTTCGCCGAATGGTCGGCCTTGAAGGCCGAAAGACCGTCGAAGAGGGCTATTCGGCACGGTCACAGGCACCCAGGGTCCTCGAAATTTTTCAGCGGGCGGCCAAGACAAGAGCCGGCAAATAGGTTTATTATCTTCATTTTCGATCATGGACAGCAGAAACATCCTTGTCACCGGCGGAGCCGGCTTCATCGGCTCACATCTAGTCGATAAATTGGTCGACTCCGGCCATCGCGTCAGAATACTCGATTCGTTAGTGGACCAGGTCCATAACGGCGAGCCCCCAGCTCACTTGAATACAGGCGCCGAATTTGTCCGCGCCGATGTTTGCGACGCCGAAGCCGTCGGCCGTGCCCTTGAGGGGATCGAGGTCGTTTATCATCAGGCGGCCGAGGTCGGCGTCGGCCAGTCGATGTACGAGATAGTCCGTTATGTCAGGGCTAACGATCTCGGTACTGCCGTGCTGCTCGAGGAAATGCTCAAACGCCGCGGCCAATTTTCCAAGCTGATCGTTGCGTCATCGATGTCGATCTACGGCGAAGGGGCCTACCGCGATCCGGCGACGGAAGCTGCCGTTTACCCTCAGCTTCGATCGGACGCGCAGCTCGCTGCCCACGAATGGGAGCTCGTTGAAGGCGGGAGCGTGCTTGAGCCGATCGGAACGCCGGAGGAGAAGCCGCTCTTCCCAACATCTGTCTATGCCGTTTCTAAGCAGGACCAGGAGCAATACTGCCTCGCCGTCGGACGTGCGTATAAGATCCCGACCGTGGCGTTCCGTTACTTCAACGTTTACGGCACGCGGCAGGCCCTTTCTAATCCCTACACTGGTGTCTGCGCCATCTTTTCATCGCGGCTGATGAACGATCAGGCCCCGATGATATTCGAGGACGGCGAGCAATCGCGTGACTTTGTCCATGTCTCGGATATCGTTCAGGCAAACATTCTGGCTTTGGAAAGCGATGGGGCGGATTATCAGGCAGTTAACATCGGAACGGGACGCGCCACTTCCGTAAAGGAGATAGCACAATTGCTGGCACGAGGGCTGGGCAAAGAGATCGAACCCGAGATCGTCGGCAAATACCGCGAAGGCGACATCCGGCACTGTGTCGCCGACATCTCGAAAGCTCGCAAACTGCTTGGATTCGAGCCGCAGGTCACACTTGAAGCCGGATTGGAAGAACTGCTTGCCTGGGTCTCCGAACAAGAGGCCGATGACAAGGTGCAGGCCGCGACCGACGAACTTGCCGCTCACAGTCTGGTAAAATAGCAGTTCTCAATTATGTATCTTTTGGGACTCACGACATTGGGTGATTCGGCGGCGGCTTTGGTCAAGGATGGTCAATTGGTCGCTGCGGTCGAGGAAGAGCGTTTTTCGCGAAAAAAACATCACGCGGGTTTTCCTTACCGGTCGATCAAATTCTGTCTCGATCACGCGGGCATCACGCTAAAGGATGTTGAGCATGTCGGGCATTACTGGAAGCCGTGGATACTTCGCCACAAAGCGGTTCAGGCGGCAAAGGCCGCCTTTATTTCGCCGGCGATGTTCAAGGCGAGGGCCGACCGAGGGATCGCACAGGTTAGCGACAGTTATCTGGGGATGTTCAAACACCCGAAAAGGCTTCGCGAACATTTCGGCGAGAGCAGCTTCAAGTTTCACTTCATCGAGCACCACCAGAGCCACGCGGCATCGGCTTTTTTCGTATCGCCATTTGAATCCGCGGCGATCCTCACCTGGGACGGCACCGGAGAGGACACCACGACACTCTTTTGCAGGGGAGAGGGAAACAAGATCGAGGTCCTAAAGCGTATAAAACTCCCTCACAGCCTCGGGCAATTCTATTCGGCAGTGACGAACTATATCGGTTTTGATATGTTCGCCGGTGACGAATGGAAGGTCATGGGCCTTGCCGCCTACGGAAAGCCGCGGTTCTACGATTTCTTTCGCGAAAAGGTGCTGACCACGAACGGAAACGGAGGTTTTCGATTCAACATCAAGGCCCTCGACCATCACCTGGCGAAGCATTACGAGTTCCCGGAAACCATTATCAGAGAGGTCGGACCGCCGCGGCTCCCCGGCGAGGAATTGACCGAGATGCACTGGGATGTTGCATCCTCGGCCCAAAAGGTGCTCGAAGACACCGCGATCCACCTTGTACACCAACTCAAGGAAATGACCGGCGAGGAAGATCTCTGCATGGCCGGCGGTGTCGCTTTTAATTCCGTGATGAACGGCCGCATTTTTCATGAGACGCCGTTCAAGCGTTTCTTCGTCCAGCCGGCGGCGGGCGATGCCGGATGCAGCATCGGTGCCGCATACCATGTCTGGCACCAAAAGCTAGGCAATCCCAGGGGCTTCGTGATGGAACACGCCTATTGGGGCCCCGGTTTCACGAGCGATGAGTGCCGTGCTGCGATAGAGGACGAGGGACTCGCATACGAGACCCTTCCCGACGGCGTTTTGCTTCCCCGCTTGGCGAAAATGATAAGCGAGGGAGCGATCATAGGCTGGTTCAACGGGCGCATGGAGTTTGGCCCGAGGGCGCTCGGGGCCCGGAGCTTCCTGGCCGACCCGCGAAGGGGTGACATGCGCGAGATACTGAACCATAAGGTCAAGCTCCGCGAATGGTTCAGGCCGCTTGCCCCTTCGATGCATGCGGAAAGTGCCGAAGAGGTTTTCGGCGTCCCCCATCATGACCCGTTCATGATCACGGTCATTGCGGTCGCTGAGGATTATCGCGGCCGCATCCCGGCGGTTGTCCACGTTGACGGGACCGCTCGTCCGCAGATGGTCAGCCGGAAGACGAATCCGCGATATTGGGAGCTTATCGACGAATTCAAGAAGATCACCGGCATACCGATGCTTTTGAATACATCGTTCAATGTCCAGGAGCCCATCGTCTGCACGCCGAAGGACGCACTCCGGACGTTCCGCAACGCGAATTTTGACGCCCTTGTGCTGGAGGACCGCCTGATCCTAAGGTCAGGGAACGAATGAGAGATAAGTTCGTCATCGCGGTTTGCCTTGCCCTCATCGGCATTGGAATGCTCACGGTGGCGTTCCCGGAAGGGGCCTCCGCGATCCTGATCGTACTTGCTCTTTCACCCGCCGCGATCTTCACCTTTCGCCGTTTCACTTCCGAAAAGGATTTCGTAACGACGATCTTCCTTGCCGCACTCGTCGTCAGGCTGCTTCTCGGGACCTTTATCCATGTTCTTGATGCCCGGGAGTTCTTTGGCGCCGATGCGACCACGTACGATTTCCTGGGCTGGCGGCTCGCGGAATATTGGAACGGGAATGCCGGGCTCGAAGACCCAATGGTTCGCCGTGCTCTCGCGACCGAGGGCCCCGGATGGGGGATGTACTACATCACCGCCGCGATCTACTACGTATTCGGTAAGAATATCTTTGCGGCACAGTCATTCTGTGCCGTGTTTGGCGCCGCAACCGCCCCGATGGTCTATTTTTGCGCGGTGACCGTTGTTGCCAACAAAAAAGTGGCAAAGATCGCCGCCCTTTTCGTGACCTTTTTCCCCGCAATGGTGCTTTGGTCATCGCAGCTGATGAAGGACGGCCTCGTGATCTTCCTGCTCGTCCTCGCGATGACGATGGTGCTGCGGCTCCATGCGAAGTTTAATTTACCGGCGCTTCTCGTCCTCATCTTTGCCCTTTTCGGGATCTTCTCGCTAAGGTTCTACATTTTTTATATGGTCACGGCGGCGGTGGTCGGCAGCTTCGTGGTCGGCCTGAGCGGTTCGGTCCCGGCAATGGCCCGCCGCACCGCTGTGCTGATCATCGTGGGGATCGGTCTGACCTACCTTGGGGTGATCAGAAATGCGACCGTAGATCTTGAACGGTTCGGAACGATCGAACAGCTCCAGGCCAGCCGTGCCGACCTTGCCCAGTCGGCCGAATCCGGATTTTTCGAGGACGTTGATATTTCCACGACCGAAGGGGCAGTTACGGTACTGCCGATCGGGTTTCTCTACTTGATGTTTGCTCCTTTCCCATGGGAGATGAACAATTTCAGGCAGGCGATCACCCTGCCCGAAGTATTTGTATGGTGGGCGCTGATGCCTCTGCTCGTCTCCGGCCTATTGTTTTCGCTGCGGCATCGGTTGAGGGCCGCGATGCCGGTCCTTCTGTTCACGCTGATGCTCACGATCGCCTATTCGCTGTTTCAGGGCAACGTCGGCACCGCCTACAGGCAGAGGACCCAGATACAGGTCTTCCTATTCATTTTTGTTTCGGTCGGGTGGGTGCTCTACCGAGAGAAACGTGAGAACAGGAAATTGGAAAGGGCGGCGACGGAACAGAGGATCGAAAGGGCCTTAAAACAGCGTCGGATGGTTTAGTCAGGATGTGTGGGATCGTAGGATTTACGGGCCGGCCGGGCAATTCTGAAGCGAGTGAGATCCTCGCGAGGATGAACTCCGCGATAATTCACCGCGGCCCCGACGACGATGGCACCTTTGTCACGAACGACGTGGCTCTGGGCATGCGGCGGCTATCGATCATCGATGTCGCCGGCGGGCACCAGCCGATCCACAATTCCGACAAGACAAAGTGGATCGTCTTTAATGGCGAGGTCTACAACTTCCAGGACCTGCGCCGCGATCTCGACGAACGCGGCCACCGATTCTACACAAAGTCTGACACCGAAGCGGTCGTTCACCTCTACGACCGTTATGGCCGCGACTGCGTCGATCATCTTCGCGGGATGTTCGCTTTCGCGATCTGGGACACCACTGAAAAGTCTCTCTTCCTTGCCCGCGACCGCGTCGGCAAAAAGCCGCTGCTCTATTCGCACCTCGCTAATGGCGACATCGTTTTCGCTTCTGAGTTCACGGCAGTACTCGAGCATCCGGGCGTTTCCCGCGACGTTGACCATGCCGCGATCGACGCTTATATTTCATACCTTTGCGTGCCCGCCCCGATGACGGCGTACCGGCAGATACGAAAGCTCGAGCCGGGCCACTGGCTGTTTTGGAAAGACGGGAAGATCGAGACGGGCCGCTACTGGCGTCCGAATTTCTCGAAGAAGATCAAGATCTCCGAAGAGGATGCGATAGATGAGACCATCCGACTGCTTCGCGAATCTACCAAATTAAGGATGATCTCCGAAGTGCCGCTCGGGGCGTTTCTCTCCGGCGGGGTCGATTCGTCGACCGTCGTCGCTTTGATGGCCGAAGAGAGCGAAAAGCCGGTCAAGACGTTCTCGATCGGTTTCGAGGAACAGGATTTTTCCGAGCTTGAGTATGCCAAACGCGTGGCCCGGCACGTAGGGGCCGAATATAACGAGTTCGTTGTCAGGCCGAACGCACTTGAGGTGCTGCCGACACTGGTCGAGCATTACGGCGAACCTTATGCCGATTCGTCGGCCATTCCGACCTATTACGTTGCAAAGGAAACGCGCAAGCATGTGACGGTCGCTCTGAACGGCGACGGCGGCGATGAGAGCTTTGCAGGTTACGAACGTTACGTCGCGATGGAGTTGGCTGAGAATTACCGCCGCGTTCCGTGGATCCTTCGCAAGGCCCTGGTCGAATTTCCGATCGGCCTGCTGCCGTCTTCCGAGCTGAAACGGAGCCGCATCCGCGATGCAAAGCGGTTCATCAAGGCTGCGGAACTTGGCCGTACCGAACGGTATTTTCGCTGGATGTCAACGTTTCATCGGAACGAGAAGCTGGAGGTCTATGCGCCTGAATTCAGCGCCGCGGTTGCCGAGCAGGATGCCGGCGACGAGGTCGGAAGATGGTTCGCTGCGGCGAACGGGTCGAGCGTCCTTGATTCGACGATGCTCGCCGATCAGATGAGCTATCTGCCGAATGATCTGCTGGTTAAGGTCGATATCGCCACGATGGCGAATTCGCTCGAGGCCCGCTCGCCGTTTCTCGACCACAAGCTGATCGAGTTTGCTGCAAGCCTGCCGTCGAGCCTCAAGGTTCGGCGCTTTCAAACGAAATCGCTTCTAAAAAAGGTCGCGGCCCGGCTTGTCCCGCCCGAGGTAGTCTACCGGCGTAAGATGGGCTTTGGAGTCCCCGTCGGGCACTGGTTTCGCGGTGAGATGAGCGATTTTCTAAAAGGCACGCTTCTATCCGAGAAGGCATTGGGCCGCGGGATCATCCGTCCCGAGAGGATCAGAGGCTATGTCGAAGAGCACGTTGAAGGGCGGTTTGACCACTCATTCAGGCTCTGGACGCTCCTGATGCTCGAACTGTGGTTCCAGCGGTTCATCGACCGCAGCTAGGGCCATCCGCACAAAATGAAAGGCGTTATCCTTGCGGGCGGCTCCGGTTCCCGGCTCCATCCGCTTACAAAAATAACGAACAAGCACCTCCTGCCGGTCTACGACCGGCCGATGATCCATTACCCGCTTATGACGCTGATCAATGCGGGGATCGACGATATTATGATCGTTACTGGCGGAAACTCGGCCGGTGACTTCCTTCGATTGCTTGGCAATGGTAGAGAATTTGGCCTGAAACATTTGAATTACAGCTATCAGGAAGGCGAGGGCGGCATCGCCGAGGCGCTTTCGCTGGCCGAACATTTTGCCGATGACGAGCCCGTCTGCGTGGTGCTCGGCGATAACATTATTGAAAAGAACATCCGTGCCGCCGCGGACGACTATCGCCGTCAGGGTGAAGGAGCGAAGATCATACTTAAGAAGGTCGATGATCCGCAAAGGTTCGGCGTGCCGGTCTTTGAAGGAGACAGCATCGTGCGTATCGAAGAGAAACCTTCGATCCCAGCTTCGGAATATGCGGTGACCGGCATCTACTTCTATGACCCGTCCGTCTTTGGGGTGATCCGGACGCTGGTCCCGTCGGCCCGCGGCGAGCTGGAAATAACCGACGTAAACAATCACTACATAGCACGAGGTACACTGACCTGGAGCGAACTTGACGGCTGGTGGACCGATGCGGGAACGTTCGCTTCGCTGCTCCGCGCCTCGAATCTGGTCGCCGAAACGGGGGCCAATAACGTTTGAAAAGCGCAATGTTCGAAGAAGGACAGATCGACGGTGTAAAGGCGTACGCGATCCGTAAATTCGCGGACGATCGCGGCTGGCTGGCGGAGTTGTTTCGGAATGACGAGCTTGACCGCGAATTCCACCCGGCGATGGCCTATATCTCGTTCACGCGTCCGGGCGTGTCGCGCGGGCCGCACGAACACCGTGAGCAGGCGGACCTGTTCTGCTTTTTGGGGCCTTCGACCTTCGAGCTTCGAATGTGGGATAATCGACCCGGTTCGGCAACGAAAGGCCGCGTGATGACGATCGCTGCCGGCGAGAACGACCCGATGGCGGTTCTCGTCCCTAGCGGTGTCGTCCACGGATATAAGAACGTCGGCAGCACCGACGGAATGGTCATCAACTGCCCCAACCGTCTTTACATGGGCGAGGACAGGCGGGAGGCGGTCGATGAGATCCGCCACGAGGATGAACCCGGTACGGTGTTCCGAATGGACTAGGGCCGGCCGCAAACTCAACGTAGATGGCAAAAGCAAAGATCAAAAATGCACTGACCATCGATTTCGAAGATTGGTATCAGGGGATCGAGATCCCGATGTCGGAGTGGGAAAAATTCGAAGACCGCATCGAGGCGGTCGGCGAGCGTCTTCTCGCTATGCTTGACGATGCTGGCGTCAAGGCGACGTTCTTCGTACTCGGCTACGTTGCCGAAAAGCACCCGCATCTTGTCAGAAAGATCCGGGATGCCGGCCACGAGATCGGCACTCACGGCCATTCGCACACGCTGATCTACAAGCAGGCACCCGAAGTGTTCAAGGAGGAGATTACCCGAGCCGTCCGCCACCTCGAAGACCTGACCGGCGAAAAGGTTCGCGGCCATCGGGCTCCCTATTTCTCGATAACGAAGGACTCTTTGTGGGCCCTCGACATCCTCGGCGAACTTGGCATCGAATACGATTCCAGCATTTTTCCGGTGCTCAATTACCGTTACGGCATTGCGGACGCTCCTCGTTTCCCATACACGATCAAGGGCGAGAAACATGAGTTCATCGAATTCCCGATCTCGACGTTGAAATTGCCGGGTTTTACGATGCCGATCTCCGGCGGTGCCTACTTCAGGATCTACCCGTACCAGGTGACAAAACAGGCGATCAAGGCGGTGAACCGTTCGGGCAATCCCGTGACCTTTTACCTGCATCCCTGGGAGCTCGATCCGGACCACCCGCGCATCGACCTTCCGCGGGGGATCGCCGCGACGCATTATTTCAACCTGCGGTCCACGGAACCGAAGCTGAAAAAGCTGCTTCGCGATTTCGAGCTAGCGCCGATGGGCGAGGTACTGGGAATTCAGGGTTAGGAAAGCGAAATAACAGAAAACTCTTACTTTTTAAGTTTCACGTTTCATTTAATTCGAAAAGGAAACCGTTTTGTAATCAAATATGGCAGAAAATGTTTCGACATCGGTCGAAGAGAAGGTCCGCGATCATTTTCACGATGACGCCGAACGCTTCGATGCGATCTACGAAAAGAAAAAGGGGCCGTTCGCGGCGTTCGTCGATAATTACTGGCGAGGCGTGGTCCAGAAGCGCCTCGAAGAAAATGTAAGGCACCTCGAACCGCTCGCCGGCAAACGCATACTCGACGTTGGCTGCGGGTCCGGCCGATTCTGCCTGGCGTTCGCCGACCGCGGTGCCGCAAAGGTCGTCGGGATCGACTTTGCCGAAGGGATGATCGACATCGCGCGAAAGCTCGCGGCCGAAGCCGGGCACGCCGACACGATCGAATACGTCTGCGGGGCGTTCCCTGAAGACCTCGGTCCGGTGGATGTTCCGTTCGACGCGGCCACTGGAAACGGCTTCTTCGATTACGTCGAGGACCCGGTACCCATCATTGCCAAGATGCGCGAGCTGACAAGCGGCCGGCTGATCATGAGTTTCCCCAAGGCCGTAGAATGGCGGGTCCCGCTTCGGAGGTTCCGCTTTTGGCTGAAGGGAACTCCGCTGTTTCTTTACCGCGAAGCCCAGGTCCGCGACATCCTCGCCCGGGCAGGCGTTACCGATTTCGAATTCATCCACCTCGACCGCGATTACCTGGTTGTGGCCGACGTCTGATTCTCGCCCGGTCCGATCCGAGATCAATGCTTGAAACGTCCTCCGAAAGTGCCGGGAACAACGAGCGGCCGATCCGCGTCCTCCACATCATCACGCGGATGATCGTCGGCGGCGCGCAGGAGAACACGCTTCTTTCGGTCGTGGGACTCGATGCGATGCCCGAATATGAGGTCACGCTGGTCAGCGGCATAGACCGCGGCCGCGAGGGCGAGCTTCTCTCGCAGGCGCGTGAGACGACTAACCTGATCGTCGTGCCCGAGATGGGCCGCTCGATCAACCCCTTTTCCGACATCATCGCTTTCTTCAAGCTCTATCGCATCATCCGCAAGGGCCGCTACGACATCGTCCACACCCATTCGTCCAAGGCGGGTGTGCTCGGGCGTGCGGCCGCCTGGCTTGCCCGGACGCCGATCATCGTCCACACGCTTCACAGCCTGGTGTTTCACGATTATCAGCCATGGATCGTGAATCGCTCATGGTGGGTCATCAAGAAAGTTTTTGCAAAGGTCACGGATTTTTTCATCAGCGTTTCCGACGTGATCTCGGAAAAGGCGATCGCCGCCGGTGTGGACCGGCCTGAGAAGTTCCGCACCGTTTACAGTGGGATGGAGCTCGACTGGTTCCTGAACGCACAGTTCGACCCGAACAAGATCCGCGAACAGTTCGGCATCCCTGCAGACGCACCCGTCGTCGGCAAGATCGCTCGTTTGTTCCCGCTCAAGGGCCATGACCAATTGATGGATGCGGCCCCCGAGATCGTCAAACAGGTGCCGAACGTCCGGTTTTTCCTGATCGGCGACGGCATCCTGCTCGAGCACCTCCAGGAACGCGCCGCCGGCTACGGCATCCTTGAGAATTTCGTATTCGCCGGCCTGGTGCCCCGCGAGCGCATCCCGGAGATGATCTCTGCGATGGACGTCGTCGTGCATACATCGCTCCGCGAGGGGCTCGCAAGGGTTCTGCCGCAGGCGCTCGCGATGGGCAAGCCGTGCGTCGCCTTCGATATCGACGGGGCCCGCGAAGTGGTCATTAGCGAAAAAACGGGCTATCTTGTTGATGCGTTCGATTCAGCGGGACTGGCGGAAGGCGTCGTAAAGCTTCTCAAAGATGAAGGTCTCAGGCAGAGCTTCGGCCAAAACGGCCGCCGGCACGTCGATCCCAATTTCCGCGCTGAAAAAATGGTCGCCGATATTTCCGAGGTTTACCGGATGCTGATCGCCCGCCATCGTGAGCGGCTCGAGCGGTTCGACCGTTCGCCGGCCCCAAAGGAGGTCGGCGCGGAATAAAAAAGGTTGCTTTTCGGGCCGATCTGGCTTGTAATATCCCATAAACCTTAATAAGTGCGGTTATGCCTTACCTGGTGCAAGGTCCAATTCTGGCCGGTATTGCGGCAGCGATAGTGTCTGGCTGTCTCACGCTCGGCGTGCGCTGGTGGGCCAACCGCAACGGTTTTGTCGCCCGGCCAAAGAGCGACCGCTGGCACAAACGCCCCACGGCGATGCTCGGCGGCGTGGCGATCTACTTCGCTACGGTCACGCTTTTCTTCATCATCGGCGAACCGGGCACCGAATCGCTGGTCCTGATCGGTGCCGCCTCGTTCCTTTTTATCGTCGGGCTGCTGGACGACCTGATCAACATCAAACCGTATCAGAAGCTCGTCGGCCAGTTGATCGGTGCATCTATTGTCGTCGGCTACGGCCTGGTCCTTCCGCTGACGGGGAACGAACTGCTCAATATCTGGATCACCGTCTTTTGGCTCGTCGGTATCACCAACGCGGTCAATCTTCTCGACAATATGGACGGCCTTGCGGCCGGGATCGCCGGGATCGCCGCCCTATCGCTTGCGATCGGGTTCTACTCCAACGGCCACTATCCCGAGGCCGTGCTCGCAGCCATTTTTATCGGGGCCCTCGTCGGTTTCCTTTTCTTTAATTTCAATCCCGCGTCGATCTTCATGGGCGACTGCGGGTCGATGTTCGTCGGCTTCCTGCTTGCCGGATCGGTCCTTCTGGCGCAGACGGGCGGCCGGTCGCGGGGAGTTTTCAGCATACTTGCGGTCCCGGTGATGATCCTCTTCGTGCCGATCTTTGACACGACGCTTGTAACGGTTATCCGAAAAATGTGGGGCCGAAAGGCGTCGCAGGGCGGCCGCGACCACACTTCGCACCGCCTCGTCGCGCTTGGTCTGTCCGAACGATCGGCGGTCCTGATGATCTACGGCTTTGCGGCCGTCGCCGGTGCCCTTTCACTGGTCGTCGCGACGCTGCCCGCCACCCAGAGCCTTGCGCTTATCGGCCTGTTCACGATCGTCCTGACCATCGTCGGCGTTTACCTTTCAAAGGTGAAGGTTTATGAAGAGACCGACGAAGAGCTGGCTGTCGCGAACAACGCGGTCTTTGCATTCCTTATCAACGTTTCGTACAAACGTCGGATCTTCGAGGTCTTCCTCGACGCGTTCTTGATCACGCTTTCTTATTACGCCGCTTACCTGCTTGTCCTCGGGCCCTTCGAATCGACGAACACATGGGGGCTGTTCATCAACACGCTCCCGCTGGTCGTGGTCCTCAAGCTGTTTACGTTTCTGGCGGCCGGGGTCTATCGCGGGCTTTGGCGATATACGAGCATCAGCGATTTCATCACTTTCACCAAAGGTGTCGTCGCGGGTTCTGTCGTGATCGTTCTCACGATCCTGCTTCTCTACCGTTTTGAGAGTTTCTCGCGTGCGGTTTTTTTCGTTGACGGGCTGATCCTGCTGATGGCGGTGGTCGGAAGCCGGCTCGCGTTCCGCCTCTTCCGCGAGATCCTGCCGATCGGCTATTCGGGCGACGGAAGACGCGTCCTGATCTACGGGGCCGGCGACGGCGGCGAGATGGTCCTTCGCGAGCTCAGGAATAATCCGAACTGGAATTATCGACCCGTCGGCTTCATAGACGACGACCCGTTAAAGAAGAACAAGCTGATCAACGGATTAAAGGTTTTCGACGGGAACGGCACGCTGCCGTCGCTTTGCAAAGAGCTGGATATTCAAGAGATACTGATCTCATCCCGGAAGATCACGGCCGAGACGATCCATGACCTACGGCAGATCTGCCGCGAATCGAACATCGAATTACGGCGGGCCGAGCTGAGGATCGAGCCGGTCGACTTCGAATAGGTCCCTGAACAGTGCAAGACCCCCTGATCTCATTAAAGAGCGGATCGAGGCGCGCCGCGGTAATTCTCATCGCAGGTGCGTTGATCGCCCTCCTCTATTTTCCGGTCAAATGGGCATTCGGGCACGCCGTCGCGGTCAATGCGGAGTCGGCCGAGGTCGCCGCGTTCGGCATCGGATTTGCTCCTGACGATGCACGGGCCCGGTTTGACCACGCACTTTTGCTTGAGCAAACGCTTCTTCCGGGCGATCAGGAGCTGGCAATTCAGGAATTTGAGGCGGCGGTCCGCCTTTCACCAAATAACTACGTCTATTGGCTCTATCTCGGGAACGCACTTGAGCGGGCCGGCGATCCCGAAAGGGCGGAGCCCAGCCTTCGAAGGGCGCTTGAACTCGCGCCGAATTACGCACGCGTCCAATGGGCCCTCGGCAATCTGCTGCTCCGGCAGGGCCGTGTCGACGAGGCATTCGAGCTCGTGCGGCGTGCCGTTTCGCAGGACGGAAAGTATGCCGATCCGGCCTCGGTTCTCGCCTGGCAGCTCTTCGATAAGGACATCGGTCGGGTGAACGAGATCCTCGGCGATTCGCCGGCTGTCCACGCATCGCTGGCGGCGATCCTGGCCTCCGAAGGCCGTTTCGACGACGCGGTCGCCGCATGGCGCCGTTTGCCTATCCAGGGTGATAACTCGCCGTTCCATGAAAAGGGCCGTGCGATCTTCGCCAGGTTGTTCGATGCAGGCAGGTTCACGGCGGCGATCGAGGTGGGCAAGAGTGTGGGTGCCGTCGAGGACGATGTCCGGTCGGGTTCCGTGACGAACGGCGGCTTCGAATCGGCCCTTTCGGCGGCTGACGGAAGGGGCTTCACCTGGGCCATTGCCGACGGCGACGACCCACGGGTCGGGCTCAATGAGGGCCAGAAACACAGCGGCAAATACAGCCTGCTGATGAGCTTCTCGCCGGGCGGCCGCGGGTTCCGGCCTGTTGTCCAGCGGGTCGGGCTCGAGTGGACGGGTATCTACGTGCTCGAGTTTTATTACCGCTCTGAGCTTAAGGGAAATTCAACGCCCGTTTTCGAGATCCTGATTCCCGGCGACACCGTGCCGGCGGCCAGGGCCCAGCTTCAGCCGAACGAAGGATGGGCCGGCGTTCGGCTGCCGTTCACCGTTCCGCCGGGGGCCGAAGGCGTCGAGCTTCGCCTGAGCGTTGAAGGATGCCAGCCGCAGGATTGCTCGTTCACCGGCAACATTTGGTTTGACGATTTTTCTATGACGTTCGAGCAGTGAGCACCGATCGATGCGAGACCGGACAAAACAGAGTATCCATAAGGCCCAGGCCGGCCATTCGGCCCACCGGCACGGCGAACGCCTGAAGTGGACCGGTGCCATTCTGATCCTGGCCGTCCCGGTGCTTGCGGCGGTCGGTTACGGGGCGGTCGACGTCTGGGCTTTCATTCCGCTTTCGGTCCTGACGGCCGCCCTCGTTGCGGTCTGGGTGATCGACGGTTACCGCCGTCGCGAGTTGCGGGTCCCCGCCTTCGGGCTGCAGATCCCGTTTCTCGGCCTGATCCTGATCGGCCTCGTTCAGCTACTCCCGCTCGGCGGGTTGACGGGCGGAACGGCCGCATCTCTCTCGCTTGACCCTTACGCGACGCGTCTTTTCCTCATCCGGCTCGTTCTGCTTTTCGTATTTCTTTCGGCGGCGGTCCATTTTCTTCGGGATGCGCGTGCCCGGCGGTTTGTCGGTTTGGGCGTTGTCGTTTTCGGGGCGGTCATCGCTTTTGTCGGCATTCTGCAGCGGCTGGCCAGCCCGGACGCCATCTACGGGATGCGCCCGACGCCCCAGGCGATCCCCTTCGGCCCCTTCGTTAACCAGCACCACTTTGCCGCGATGATGGAGATGACGCTGGGTTTGACGTTCGGGTTTCTTTTCGGCGGCACGCTTAAGCGTGAACACAAGGGCCTCTTTATGATTGCCGCCGTCCTGATGGCAATCGCGGTGGTTATGACGGGTTCTCGCGGCGGGCTTCTGTCTTCGCTTGCGGTGGCCGCGGCGGCGGTGATCCTAAGCCGCCGGGAAGGGTCGCCTGCGGCACCCAGGCGGATCTGGCCCGGCATTGCGGCCGCTGCCGGCGTCCTCGCCCTTGTGAGCTCCGCGGTCGTTTTCCTGCAGGGGGCCGATCCGTTGATCAGGGCATTCGGCCTCCAGGCTAACCAGACCGACCCGACCAGCGGCCGCCTGCACTTTTGGTCCGTTGCCTGGAAGATCTTTGCCGACAATCCGGTCATCGGCGCGGGCTACGAGGCATTCGCCGTTGCCTTCACGCGATACGACACCTGGAACGGCATCTTCCGCGTCGAACAGGCGCACAATGATTACCTGCAGATGCTTGCGGACGGCGGCGTCCTCGCATTCGCGTGCGTCATCGTATTCGTCTATCTGGTGATAAAAAATGGAATGGCCGCCCGCACATCGGCAAGCAACCCTTTGATGCGGAGCATCGCCGTCGGTGCCCTTGCCGGCTCCTTCGGCATCATAGTCCACAGCCTTTTCGATTTCCCGCTGCGGACCCCGTCAAACGCCTATTTCGTGCTTCTCCTCGCCGCTATCCTTGCGGTCGGGGCAAAGGGCGAAGACGGCTGACCGCGCCCGTCCGCTGGCACCCTCGATCAGCGGACCCGGACCGAGATCTCGTTCTTCCCGCACGGCGATTCAAAATTCACCTGAAAGAGCCCGGTCTTCTCGCTGATCGATCTGATCACAAAGAACCTTCGGCCAGGAACGCCGGCGATCGCGGGTTCCTGCGTTATCTCGATATCGCGGGTGCTGCTTGAGGTCGCTTTGATTTCGCGGGCGGCCGCCTCGTCCGATACGCTCACAAGAACACCGAGGCTCCCGCCGCTATTGGCCAGCGAGATCATCGACTGCGAGACCTCGACCGTGCATTTCTGGTCGGACAGGATGTCGCGTCCCTCGACCACCCGGCTTCGCGTCGCCCCGGTCGGGTCCGGTCCCTTCTCGCCCGCCGCTGCGATCTTTACCTCTTTAGCGGCAAGTTCGTCGGTGATCACGACGACAGGCCGGCGTTTCTCGCCTGCATCAATTGCACCGGGGACGGTCTTTTCGGTCAGTGCGGTTTCCGACTTGACGCCGGGGTCCGTTTCCGCTTTCTTCTCGGCCTCTTTGCTTGCCGGCGGGCCGCTCTGGAACGGGTCGCGAAGCAGGTTCACGGGTTCCGTCGGTTTCTCATCACCGCGTTTTTCGTTTTCGGCCTTTGAATCAACGGGCAGGGCGGCGGTTTCTGTATCAACTGCCGGTTTCTCGTCAGATTTTGGTTTAACTTCGGCAGCCTTCTCGCCCGGGGTCTCGGCTTCCTTCTTCACCTCGGTCTCAGTCTTTGGGGGTCCGTTTTCGGCCGGTTTCTCGTCGAGTTTCTGTTTGCCCTCCAAGGCCTTTTCGCCCGCGGGATCTGGATCTTTCTTAACCTCCGTTTCGGTCTTTTCAGCGTCAACGTTCGACTTCTCTTCAACCTTTGCCTTGACCTCACCCGCCCTCTCCTCGGTTTGCACGGGTTCCTTTTTCAACTCGGCCTCCGTCTTGGGCGGGCCGTCCTCGGCCGGTTTTTCCTCGGTCTTTGGTTTGACCTCGGCCTGCTTCTCGTCCTTGGTCTCGGACTCTTTCGCCACCTCGACTTCAACCGGCTTTTCGTCGGCTTTCGATCTGGCCTCAGCCGGCTTTTCATCGGTCTTTTCGGGTTTTGCGGTTGGCGTTTCGCCGGTCTTCGCCTCGTCCTTTGCCTTTTCAGGAAGGTCCACGGGCTTTTCGGTTTCAGTTGTTTGATCCTTGGTGGATATCTTCCCGGGGTCGGCCGCAGGCTCTTTCTGCTCCGCGGCAACTTCTTTCGCGGCCTTAGGATCCTCGGTTCCCTGGACCGTCGGCCCGGACATCGCGACCAGCGGGCTCGAACCGATCTTTTCTTCCAGGCCCTCGGTGCTTCCGTTGACCCGCTGGTAAAGGGCCGAAATGATGCTGTGCCGGACGGCGTTCGGCTGCTCCCGCTGATACGCCTTCAGGTAGGTGTCGAGGGCCTCTTCTATCTTTCCCTCGGCTTCGAGCGTCGCCCCTAGCCGCCACATGCTCGACCGCCACCAGGCACTCTTTTCAGGAAGAACGCTGATCGAACGCTTCAACCTCACCGCCGAACCGGCGAGATCGCCCTCAAGATAAAGCGCCCAGCCGGCAAGTTCCTCTATCCGGCCCCTAAGGATCGCCGAAAGGGTCTGTTTAGGGACGTCCGGGATCAGCAGGACCTCGTTCCTCGCGGCCGCAAGGGCACGGCTTTCATAAAGTTCGCTCGCCATCACGGCAGCGGCCGGCGATGGGACGTCGAGACCTTTCTCGGCGGACCCGACCACGGATCTGACTATCTCGGAGGCCTTCGGCACGAGGATGTTCTTTTGCAGCAGCAGGCTCGCCGCATGAAGCCTACGGTGAACGGCCATGTCGTCATCGCCGGCGGCGAATTCCTCCGCAAGCTTCGCGATCACGGCCTCATCCGCCTTTGCCTCGATGGCCCCGGCCAGTTCAAAGAGCGTCCGAAGCCGCGACGCGGTCGCCGGATCATCGGCCGCTTTGGGCAAAAGGATGCTGGCCCGCCGCTCGTTCGCGAGCAGGTCGATGAAATTCTTGTCCTCGCGCAAAATTCGGCCGCCGAGTTTCGTCTGGATCGAGCCGTCCGCGATCGCGAAGCTCTTTGAAAGTTCTTCGGCCGCTTCCCGGAACAGGCCGGCCGACATCCGGGCGTAAGCTATCTCATAATCGAGTGTCGGGAAATTGCCGTACTGCCTTGCGCGGATCAGGGCGCGCTCGGCTTCGGCCGGACGCCCCTGTGCTGTCAGTCCGCGGGCCAGCGCGATGTGGCTCCAGATGTACCGCGGCTCGATCTCGATCGCCCTCTGCGCGAGTTCGACGGCCTTTTGCCCGTCACCGTTCGACGCGTACCAATAGGCAGCGGCCGCCCTCAGGCTGAAGTTTCGGGTATCGGCCTCGAGGACCTTCGTGAGTTCCGCCTCGGCCTCCTTTTTCTTCCCTTTATCGAAAAGGGCGAGGGCCAGCCCGCTTCGGGCCGCGATGTCCTTTTCATCTGCCGCGACAGCCGTGCGGTAATAGGCGATGGCTTCATCATGAACGCCGAGGGCACGTTTCATCTCGGCCAGGCTCCGCTGGGCGGCCGCGAATTTCGGATCGATCTCGACCGCCCGTGCGAACGAACGTGCCGCCGCTTCCAGGTCGAAATTCAAACGATGGGCGAACCCGAGTGCCTGATAACCGGCCGCCGATCCCGGCTCGAGCTCGACCGCACGTTCGGCGACGCGTATCGCATCGGTGCTGTTCTCGATGCTCAGATAAAAGGACGCCACGGCAAGCAGCTGCCGGACGTTGTCGCCGGCCGCGGCCTCGACAAGGCGTGCCAATTCGGCCGCCTCTGCCCGGCGTCCGGAGCTGAAGAGCGTGCCGGGTATACGTGCGATGACGTCGGTAAAAAGCCTGTCCGGGATCGGCCTGGGGGCTTCCGAAACGGCCAGCCGGTAGCTTTCGGCCGCCTCGGCCGCCGCACCCGACTGCAGCTTTTCGCCGCCCACCACCGACCGGGCCGTCACCAGATACATAAAGGCCTCTTCACGAAGCTCCGAGTCTGGAAAATCCTCGAGAAATTTCTTCAGCAGGACGGCCTTTTCAGCATGGGTGGGAGCGGCAACGGCCGAATCGAAGCGGTCTTTGTCGGTGCTTGGATCGATTTCCGGTTTCGCCTCGGCCGGGTCGGTCGGCGGCGGATCCTCTTTTTTCTCGGTAGTTTTCGCTACCGCCGCCGGGCGTTTCTCCGTCTTCGAAGGCGTCGGCGTCGGCGTGGCGGCGGGTTCCGGTTTATCTTCTGGCGGCTTGGATTGGCTCCCGAGTACAAAGGCCGGGACGGCCAGCAAAAAAAGAGCCGATATCAGCAGCTTGAACTTCATAAATTGCAGCATTTGCTTTCGCGGCCTTTTGGCTGTCGCCCTCCGAAAGACCAAATCTTATCACGAATTGATTTTCCACGGGGGCCGCTCTATCCTCAAGCCGTGGGGGAACTCGACGAGGTCTGGTCAGACATGCTTTCATCCGCCTCGGCCCGCGCCCGCGAATCGGGCCGCGCCGAGGTTGCGGACTATCTCGACCTTCGCTCTTCGAACGATCTGATCCGGCGTGCGGGCGTTAAGTGGATATTCGACACCATGCTCGAACTCGCCGCCGAAGCCAACCGAAGCCGCCTCTCTGTGACCATCGACCGCATCGACCCACACTCTTTCGAACACGCCGGGGCCAATATCGTCGGGTCTCGCCTTGAATTTCGCCACGGGGTACGATGCCTGACGGTAGAAGCGGGTTGGACACGGACGCCGACCGACGGATTTATCCGCGGGGGTGGGCTTGCCATCGCCCGGCTGCGGCATTTCGGGATCCCTGCGGCCGGTACGACGCTTTCGTTGATCAAAGGCGGCGAAGTGGCCGAATGGCGGCCCATCGACGGCGAACGCGTCGGCGGCATCGTCGAGATGCACCACCTCGGCCGCCACATCGACCTGCTGACCGATTTCCAACCTTAGTTGGTCGAACCTTCCGAAACTTTTGAACTCCACGTCTTCCGTCCGTGTCCTCCGCGTTGAAGACCCTCGCAAAGACACACGCACCCGGGACGATCTGTCGGCCAAAGATCGCCGCCCAACCCCGCCGCGGGCACCCTCCGCTTTTTATTTGCCGTCCGCTGCGGTAAAATTAAGGTTCGTTTAGATCATTAGGAGACTACCGGGGTGAAAGCAGAGCTTGAAAAGTTGATAGAGTTACAGCAGACGGATTCGAACATACGCCGTCTGAAGCAAAAATTAGAGACCGCTGAAGCAAGGCGTGCCGAACTCGAAATGGAATTCGAGAGGCACGCTTCTTCAATTAGGGAGGTCCAGGGCCGGCGCGATGCCCTTCACGCCGAGCGGGCCGACCTCGAACGGCAGATCGCCGATAACCGGACCCATCTGGAACGGGCCGAACGCAACCTGAAACATTCGCAGAACCAAAAGGAATACGAGACCGCGATGCGCGAGATCGACGCGATCCAGAAGCAGATCGCCGCTTTCGAGACGCAGATTGTCGAGAAGATGGAGGCGCTCGAAACGGTCGAAAAAGAGCTGGAAGAGCGTGCCGAGGAGATCAGTTCGGTCGACGCGAAACGCGATGAGGCGCTCGGCGCTTTCGATAAAGAGCTGGCGGCGGACCGGGCCGAGCTCGAACGCTACTCCGGCGGCCGCAACGACGTTTTTGTGACGCTGCCGGCGCAGCTCGCTTCCGTTTACGACCGCCTGGCACAACGCAGCCGCGACGGCATCGCCGTGGCCGAGGTCGTCAACGGTTCGTGCAGCGCGTGCTTTATGTCCCTGAGGCCGCAAATGCAGGTCGAGGTCAAAAAAGGCGACGCCATCATCACCTGCGAGAGTTGCACCCGCATCCTCTTCGTCCCGGCCAAGCCCGAAACCAACGAAGCCACCGCGTCGTGATCTTAGTTAAAGTTTGTACCTTGGCTGAGCCCCTTCAGGGACAATCTGCGTCCCTATCTATCGATCGATCTGTTCTTTTAGAATCCTGTGCAAGGCGACCACTTGTGGCCATTTTTCTTCCTTGCCAACTCTCGAGGCATTGAAGAGCTTTTCAATGGTGTCTGTCGGAAGTCGGCTAAAGTCGAACTCACTTATTAGCTTAGTGAGCCTGCCATCGTACTTTGGCAAGGCCTTTCCTGCGGCCAACAGTACATCGACTTGCTGAGCCGGTGCCAGCATCTCGAAATCATAAAGGTAACTCTCTCTTTCTTTACGCCTCTGGGCTTTTTCTAGTTGTTTCTTAAGTTCTTCTATTTTGCGAAGCGCATCACTAATTTGGCTTTCCTGAAATGAAATCTTAGCTTTGAGCTCGTCTACCGGGTAGGTGAACGAAGCCAGACGGCGCTCTTTTTCCTCTCGCGCCAGTTTCGCTCGGAAATAATCCGTGTTTTTCAGCGCTTCATCCAGTTCGTTGAACTTGCTTTTGCCCGCATCATCTTCTCCGCAATATACAAAGAACCAATCATACGATCTTAAAAAGCGTTCTTGTTGTTCAAATGGTAAGCTGTTAATTACATCCACGACTATATTGTTAATATCTTCACCCGAATTTTGCTCGAGCCTTTTTATGAAAGACCAAACGCAATTATTGCAGCACGGTCCGCACCCGTAAATTGACTCTGGATTGATCTCAGAGAATTGAGAAACAAACCACCTTAAAGCCTGACTGGCGCTGCCAAATTCCATCTCCCTCATAGCGTCATCAATATTGGGGAAGTCGCGCAATCCGATGTGACGATTATAGTGATCTATAATGTATTTCCAGCGATCCATTTTGGTTGATCTCAGCTGAATTAACGGCTTCTAATCCTTAAACCGAACCTTTGAACTAGAATCCCGCCAAATCGCCAATTTGCCTTACCTCGTCGATTTTGAATGACCAAAGCTTCATTCCTGCATTATTATAGGTCGACAATAATTGCATTGATAACACAACGCCATCATTGATAATACAACATATTCAGTAAATTTCTTCCAAAATATCGTCTGATCGCGCTAATCGGACTGGTTCGGCGGCAATCAAGGCCCGTCCCTAATATTCAAGTCGAACGCCCAAAACCAAAGACCCAAAACCTGAGGCCGGCGAGGAAACGCGACGCCGGGCGTTCAGCCTCCAACTCCGACTGCGCCTGTGGCCGGACGGGTTCGCGGCAGCGTATGGTCAGGCCATATCGTCGTTATTTGTGATCCCCAGATAGAAAACCAAGAGCAACTATCTCATCGGATGTGGTGCGGCGAAAGTCTGAATACCTGCTTATACTGCACTGGGTGCAAAAATCCTCTGCGGCGATGGAATCACCGAGCACCGAACCCACCTGTCGATCCCGGATCGAGAACACAGTGCCGACCTCCGCACAAATGAGCACAACCGCGCCACAGGTCGGGCAGGTCGAGAACACCAACTCGCCCTAACCGTCGCAGCAAGTGCACTGCTGATTCCGAAGCTCCCAGGATGGTGGCTGTGTTTGCATGGGTCGATCGACCTAACACTGGCGCTCACTGGCGGGGAGGAAGCGTAGCTGAATCATCGTCCAAAGCAGCGCTTTGTTGTGCGTCCCCTTGCCTCATCTGATCACGAAGCCACGGAAGGAGGACCCGGCCGATGTTCTTGACCGCCTCTAAATGGTGGATGCGATAACTTTCTGGGGCTTCTCCGTCGGCCGCGTCGGTGACCGCCCGTATCTCTAGAAATGGAATGCCGTTCAACTGGGCCGCCTTCGCGCCTCCAGCACCCTCCCAAGCCACGCACAACGCGTCCGTTTGCTTGTGCAGCTCCTGGGCCCGCGCCGCATCCACCACGTCCTCATCCCCACTTGCAATTGGGCCCACGTGCAGTCGAAAAACGCTACTCTGCGGATAAAAGTGGGCAATGCGCGCACGAACCTCCGACGTACATGGATGCCGCGGTGCCGGTGCATCTCCCCGGAACCGGAGCTTATAGTCGTGCTCAACCGTCTCTGTGGCCATCACCACATCGCCGGGTCGGAGATGCCCCGCGAGGCCTCCCGCGGCGCCAGCCGCGACAACCAAACCAAATGGCCCGTAATGGTCGATCAGATATTGCGTGGTGGCGGCGAATTGCGCTTTTCCATGGCCTGCCACCGCAACCACCAAGGTGAGGTCTCGAAACCACGATGCCGTAGTCTTGCCAGCGAGCTCCTCCGTTCCATGGCCTGCGGAGGTCAAAAACTCGGTGAGCGCAGTGAACTCTTTTTCCAACGGCATGACAATGAGTGTCTTTGACATGTTCATTTCTCGGCTCAACAAACGAATTCAGCGGCCTGCCGCCATCCGATAGAAGTTAACAAGTCAACGGCGGCAGCTCCGCTGCAACGCGCTGTTAGGCATTGCGTTGTTAACACTATGCATCATCAGATCATCAAATCATTACTATCACACGTCCGGACTTCGGCGGATGTTCGACGAACTTATGAGCCTCAGCGATCTCATCTAACTGAAATCTTTCGGCAATCTCAAATCCTTGCCATCCTGCCTCGAATGCATGATTAATAGCTTGAGTGGCTTCGATCTTTGCCGCAGTCGGTATATCGTCACTGCCGATAAAGAAAATTCTTGAGTTGATAAAGACGAGTGGCCAGAATGGGATCTCCGGCATGGGAGCATTTGTGGCATAGACTGCGATAGAACCACCCTGCGCTAATACTTCAACGTCCGTTTTAATGTTCGCTGCGAAAGCCACTTCAACAATGTGATCAACGCCGTCGGGAGCTAATTCCCGTATTCGCTCGACCAACTTTTCATCGGCTAACAAAACCTCATCCGCACCGGCCCGCGAAGCGATCGTCATATCGCTTTTAGAACGGCAAGTGGCGATGACCCGTGCTCCTGCTCGATACGCGAGTTGAACAGCGCAAACACCCACCGCCCCGGCACCGCCTTGCACCAACACGGTGCTTCCTTTGACCGGGCCCGCCGCGTGAACGGCCCGATGAGCGGTTATCCCAGGAATGCCGAGACAGGCCCCCTGCTCGACTGGCATGGTTTCGGGCAGCGGGACCGCCTGCTCTACAGGTACGGCCGTATATTCGGCGGCAGTGCCAAACGGACGGTACGATTGAGCCCCGAAACACCACACACGCTGCCCAACCCATTCTTTTGATAAGCCTTCGCCCACGATATCAACCGTCCCCACACCATCGCTGTGCGGAATCACACGCGGATATGGCATCCCAATTCCAAACGCATTTCCACGCTTTTTTACATCACCTGGATTAACACCTGAAACGGATATGCGAATCCGAACCTCGCCTGCGCGAGGCTGTGGCTCGGTCATTTCACCAACGACTAAAACATCCTCTGCAGCCCCTTGCTTTTCGTACCATGCTGCTTTCATAAGTCTTGATACGCTACTTTCAATATCTCGTTCGTCTATATCACCTAACTTTAACTGAGCTATGCCTAATGCCACGGTTAACCGACCCGCGGCCAACCAAAGTTGATCTCAGGAACCGCGCGGCGCGCGGTTCCGGGTGAACCGATCGTTAAGTGCCATTGTTGGTTTGCTCGGAAGGAAAAGGCACGCTGATGGCCGAAACGCAAAGAGCGAACGCGATGGCTCCCGCCGCGATCCGAATCCGGTCGAAAAGCAGCCATTGGTTCACAAGGGAATGGATCGCATTCACATCTTGGAGCGCGTCGGCCGATCCTTGTGCGACTTTCCATAACGCAGCGTTGGCCGGCCAAAACCAGAGAACGGTGAAGACAAGGATCACCAAAAGCATCAGCGGCGGCAGAAAAAGCCGCCATCGATAGGTCCAGGGAGTTTGCCATCCCGAAACAAAGACCGCCAATGAGCAAACCAGCAAAGCAACCGAACTAGGGAAAAAGTAATCACCGGTATCGACTGGATAACTCGGCCCATATGGGAGCAGTTTCAATGATGCCGGCGGATCGGCGCTCCAGGCACTAACCAATACGACGTGATCGAACAATTTGCCACCCAAAAGGATGCCCCACGCGATCACGGAGATCCAAAGGACCCCGCGAGTGGTCCGCGCCCGCCAAGTTGCACTTCGATGATCAGTCGTCAATCAGGAATTCTCCGGTAGCATAACGACGAGCTAACTTGCGTGTCCCGCCAGAGACACGCCTGCCATATAGCAAAGCCTCAATCGGCGGGCACGTCAAGTTGAGCGATTTGTTAGGCACGCTCGCTTGAGAATGAAACGGAAACCACGAGATAGGACAGACCGCCATCGTTAAGAACGGTGCACGAGAGGTTGTAACTTGGCGGCCCAGCTACGTGAAATTCGTATGTAGCACGATCTCCGCCGAAACGATTTTGATCTACAGGCTCGCCAAGGATGTGTTGAAGCTCTTGGAAACTCATGCCGGCCTTGACGGACAGCCCGATGGTTTTGAGGACTGAGGCGGCTGCGGTTTCAGGGAACTCAGCGAAATCTAAAGCAAGCGATCGCAGCACCTCTGCATCAGAAGCGAGGCAAAGCCACTCAGAAAATCCAATGGCTTCGCCGACCCATTCGGCATCCATGAATTCCCAGTTCGACAGTTCAGCAATTTCGGCCTCAGAGCGAAATTGGGCAAGTCGAAGTGTACCGAACTTAGCGTGAGAGATCATCTGTTTTGCGAACCAGATCGCCTAACTATTGATTAACACCAACGTCATTGATAATACGAATGGAACAGTTATCGAGGGAAAAATCTAGGTCTACGTCAGCTTCGGACGACATTCGGCGCCATTCCCCGAAATCAGGACCAATCCCCAAGACCAAAAACCAAAGAACGAAAACCCAACACCGGGCGGCCCTTCACACCTCCAACCCCGACTGCTCCTGTGTCCGGCCGGGTTCGCAACAGAGCATTGTTAGGCGACTGGCTTCTCGCTGGTCAATTCTATCTGCAATGTCTGCTGCGCCTCGTCGAGGGCAAGCTGCTCGATGTAATAAGTCTCCCTGCTGTACAGCACCTTCTGAGGCACGGAGACAACAAAGCGGTACTGAAACTGCTCGCTACCGCCGACGCCAACCCATGCTACGCCCGCGATATCGGCCCCGCGTTTCGTGTCCGCAATGGACTCAGGCAGAAAGCCATCAATCCAGATCCGTCGAAGCGTCCTATCGTCGGAGCTTTCGAGCCAGCGGGTTGCGTCATATTCCAACCGCGTCCAAAACTCATCGTCCGCCATGATTTGATGCCTGTCGCTCACGGTTACGTATCGCCTAACGCTCCCACCACTTGATCTTTCCTCCCTCCAGGGAAGCGACCTTCACCGCCGATTTACCCGAATCAAAACAGATCTCGAACTTGCAACTTAACCCAGTAATTGCCGCGCCAAATGCCGGGATCTTTGCCTTGAGGTGTTCCAAGACCTGCATTGAGCGTTCTATTTTTCGCGCAGCCTCGTCACGAGTGACATTCTGAAGGAGACCGAAGTCTGAATAAGACGACACCACCAATAAACCTTCAGGCGAGCGCCAAAATATCACGCCCTCGTAAATCAAGCTTTCCTCGCCTGAGACAAAACGCTCAACCCCCAGTTGTCGCCGTTGGGGCGATCCGTCGGTAATATTCATGCCTGTTAACGTTGCGCTTGAGCGGCTCGCCCACGCAACTTCGAATGAAAGGACTGTCACGGCGAGTCCGCTCCAAGCGCGTGTTCTGCGCGCGGTCAATATAACTCACGCTCTTTGATCTTAAGACCGGACAGCTTTGCCAAGTATGCACCGATCGCCTTGAAGCTTTTCACTTCCGGACAGTAACGATTAACCGCGTGGAATCTGCCATTCTTTACACCTTCGAGCATCCATTCAGATCCATCGAGACAAATCTCTACTTCACCCCGCTCATTTGGCTCCGGCTTTTTGTCAGCATAAGGCATAGTCCAAAAACCCGCAGTATCGAGTAGAGAAATGAGGTGCTGCCATTCCTTCTGCCTCAACTTGCGCCGTTTCTCGGTCTTCAATGGTCCGGCGTCGTAGCCGCCTTGCCCGCTTAGACGCTTAGCAACGAGTAGGTAACTAGCATTGCGTCGCTCGACGCGAATCTTTATTGGATTAAAGAAGGTGGGGATAAATGTGATCCGATAAATCTCTATTTCTGGATCATCGATGGGCAGAACTGGTGCCTCGCTAAAGAGCCGCGATACTTTTAGATTTCTTTTGCTTTGAAGAAGCTGCTCTCTGGCGGATGAATCTTGCGAACTCGCAGAGAAGCCCGACCCGAAAATGACAGTAGTAAAGAGGAGTAGTTTGATGATCATTATCTAGCGCAGAACGCCGCTGCAGCAATTTGTTAGGTGCCGGCTTCAATGCACCACCGCCGTTACCAACCTGTACCCAAGATCACAGCTTTCGTCGGCTTGAAGGTTCCCGTGTGCTCGATGCCAACACCCCGAAGCCAAGTCCTTCCGTAGTTGTTCTAGTCTATCAGGCAAGTTGGCGATCCGGCTGAAGGACGACATTCCAGAACGGATTTGATCGTTGAGGTAGGCCTCGGGGCGACTCCAATAGGCGCCCAAGAATCCATCGATGCAATTTGCCGGGATCGCTACGGGCCTGACCTGAACGGAACCCAGATGATGGCGGAGCGTCTCCATGCTTGGAAAAATGCTGCGATCGAATGCCAAGAGCTCAGGAAAATACTCCTGGGTTAGCCAGAACCCAGGAGATTCTGGATCCCAAGTAAGGATGGCCACTTTACGTTTGGAAGTGCGCGCGCACTCATTAAGGCCCTGAGATAAATCGGACCAATGATGGATTGTGAGTACGGCCAGCACAGAATCAACCGCTTGATCCTGAAATGGCAGTGCCTCGGCTGCACCCTGAACCACATTCCGCTTATTTCGGCGCTGTTGGATCATTTGAAATGACGGCTCAACAGCAAAAGTGGGCACGTGTGTTGGCTCGTACGAGCCAGAACCAGCGCCTACGTTCAAGACCGAACCGGCATCGCCAAGCGCATCCAGAATGCAGCGGCCTATCCGCGGATCTGGCTTTCGCTGATTGGAGTACCCAACCCCAATCTTGTCGTAGCGTTCGATCATGTTGTTTCCCAAGGCACCTAACGCTCAGCATCAGCGGCGGCGCGCAGCGGGGCGTCCGCTGCAACCGGTGGTTAGGCGGCGAGCCATTTACGGTACCTGCTCGACTGACTCGGAAGAAGCCGGGCCAAAGAAGCGCAACTTGTAGCCAGATGGACCTTCGACGTGGTATTCGCGTGTACCCCACGGCTCGTTGGTGATGGGTCTCGAGATCGGAGCCCCGCGACGCAGATGCTCTTGATACAGCTCATCGATGCCATCCACAGCGATAGACACCGCCGAACCGGAGACTCGGCTTGCGAACTCCTCGTTGCACAATCGGAACAGGGCAACATCGTCCAGCGCAACCGACGCGTCGGATGGTGGGCTGCCCCACCTCCACTCTTCGTGGAATCCCAGCACATTTACGAAGAACTCGATGCCCGCCACAAGATCGGCACAGGCAAGCCAAGGATGCGCGGCAACCGCCTTGGGCTTCCGCTCAGTTGGGGTGGTCATGGGGTCCTCCACTCTCTGCGCAGTCTGTCTGCGCCAACACGGTCTTCATCGCTGCCTAACGCCTGCGATCACCGGGCCGCCGAAGAAATGCTCACCATTGGCAAACCGCGCGATCGGCGGCTCCGTGTGCATCTCTTTGTTCTGTGCCGTACTTTACACGACGATGACGGAAACGCCGAACGGAATCTCCAGTGCGGTGAACAGTTCGAGTGCCGTGTGCGGTACTTCGAACCCAGCGTGATCGCAATTGGAGCGGTAACCACAAAATACATCAATTTTGAAACGCGATTTGAGCGATTTGAGGTAGTCAACATTCGGTCGAACCACGTTCATTAACGCTTCGATGTGGGCTTCGAGTGGTTCAGTTTCTGCCAAGTTAGGCTGGAAATGCCACGCGTCATCTTTGTATTGCGGAGAGCGTGGCCCACGACGTTCGCCTTTGCGTCGTTGCATTGTTGGCCTGACGCCAAGCTGTTCGGTGATTTCGTCGAACGGGATGTCAATACCGTGGATGCGCAACGTGGCGCTGAAGTGGAAATAGTTTTCTTCGTCGGGTTCGTCACCGTCTAGAAATCCACCTAGCGTGCGAAACATCTTCGATTCGGACGAGTCAGTCATAGGCACAGAACGCTGGCGGTAACCGGGCCGCCGCCAAAAAACTATGATTTCACATTCCGCGCGATCGGCGGCTCCGGTTCACCGCTTTGTTCGCCCATTCTTTCGGGCAACCGCTCGGAAACAAACAAGGCTGCCTTCAACTTCGTATCCAGCGCCGCCACATCTTCTTCTGACATCGCAGTCACCTCGATTGTGCCACCGTCAATGCAGTCGTCAACTATGCGTTTGGCGTCACCAAGCCCGATTCCGAGATGCTCGCGAAGTGCTTTTGTTGCCTCGATTTTTCGAGCGCCATGATTGAACCCAGATAGTCGGAGTGTCTTGCCCAAATGACCGAGCGGGTCACCAGTTACGCGGTAATTGTCAATGTAGTGTTCGATTGGGTAGGCAGTTCCTGTCGGAAGCACGTTGCCGGCGTCCCGTTCGACGATAAACGGTGCATTGCCTGCGATCGGCACCCGAACCGGGTCGTTTGAGTTGTAAAAAAACACCCACCCGAAGTCGTTTTCAATCGTCGCCTCAGATGTCAGCACCAGCTTGAAACCATCCAAGTCGCAGTGTTCAGTCATTGACGCGACGTATTGAGCGGCAATCGACTCAGCTTCAAAGCGCGTAATCATGAATCTGGTTGGGCGAACTATTGATTAACACCAACGTCATTGATAATACGAGCTTTTGGAATAGTTATCGAGGGAAAAATCTAGGTCTACGTCAGCTTCGGACGACATCCGTCTCCATTCCGCGAAATCAGGGCCAACACCCAACACCAAAAGCCAAAGACCGAAGACCCAAGCCCAAATCCCAAAACCGGGCAGGCGTTCAGCTACCCAAGCCGGATTGCGCCTGTGTCCGGACTGGTTCTTTCGTCCAGTCGTCGGCGATATGGCTGTCGACCTTTACAGGTACGCGGGCGAGGTATTCGAGGGCGGCGGCTGTCATCGCTTCTTCCAAGAGCCTGGCACTGGCTTCGGCGTCCGCAGCGGCACATTCCAGGATGACCTCGTCATGCACGATGTTCACCAGCCGGGCGGAGGTCCCGGCGATCGAACCGTGGAGCAGCCTGAGTGCCCGTTTGAGGATGTCGGCGGAGGTACCCTGGATCTGCATATTCAGGCCGTAACGTTTGGCCGATGAGACCGCTTCACGCAAGTTTTCGTCAAAACGCAGCCGCAGCAGCCGCCCCGAAGCGGTCCGGGCGGTCCGCTCTTCGATCAGCCGTTTCCCCTCGCTTCGAAGGTACTCGTCCAGCCGCCTGAAGGTGCCGAAATACCGCCGCATCGTGTTCTCGGCGTCGGATTGCGACAGGCCGGTCATCAGCCCGAACCGCGACGCCCCGATGCCGTAAACTATCCCGAAATTCAGCCGCTTCGCGAATGTCCGCTGGTCGTCGGTCACGTCCTCCGGCCTCACGCCAAACACTTGCGAGGCCGTCGCCGCGTGAAAATCCTGCCCGGAAACGAACGCGTCGATGAACCGCTCGTCGCCCGAAAATTCGGCCAGGATGCGAAGCTCGATCTGCGAATAATCCGCGATCACCAGCTTGTTGCCCGGCTCGGCCGTAAAGCACCGGCGGTAATCGCGTTCGTGCGGTATCTGCTGCAGGTTCGGGTTCGAGCACGAGAATCGCCCCGTCGGCGCCCCGATCTGGCGGAAATCGGCATGGATGCGGCCGGTCGAAGGCTCGATGAACTCAAGGATGTTCTCGCCGAAGCTGGTCATCGATTTGGCCGCCGCACGATATTCGAGCAGCTTGCCGATGACCGGAAACTTCTCGGCCAGCGGCTGAAGCTGCCACGCCTGCATCGACGCGGGGACGGGAATGCCAAGCCCGAGCAATGCGTCGGTCACCTGCTGGTTCGAGTCCAGGTTGATCTCCGACCGCCCGAAAAGCGACGCCTGTGCCACGCCCGACGAGAGCATGTTCTGAAGCTCGTCGGCCGCCTTCTCCTGGGCCGCACGGACCCGCTCCAGCTTCTCACGCCAACGCCCCGTGTCCAGATGAAAGCCATTCAGCTCCATCTGCGTGATCGGCATCAGGCATTCGAATTCGAGCGCCGCCGTCCGCACCAGGGCATCGTTCGCCAGCCGCTCCGTCATCTGTTCGCAAAGCTGCCGCATGATCGCCGCGTCGCGGGCCGCATATTCAAGCTGCGAACGCGAAAGCTCGCCCGCCGACCAGTCGCTCACCTGCATCGACTTGTCCAGTTCGATCCCGCAAAAATACTGGGCCGCATCCGCCAGCGAATGCCTCCGGTCGGTGTCGCCCGCCGCGATGATCAGGCTGGCCAGATAGGTGTCGAAAATGCCGTTCAGCTCGCACCCCAGGTGATGGCGGACCCACTTCGCATCGAACTTCGCATTGTGCGCGATCTTCATCACGCTCGCGTCCGTCAGAAGTTCGCGAAGCGGCCCAAGCGACCCTGCCGTCGCCGTTTCGCCGCCATTGGCGAATTTGCGGAGGTCTATCAGGTAGTTGTTCCGGGCGTCGCTGAACTGCACCAGCCGCAATTCGCCCTTGTGCGGGTCAAGCTCGGTCGTCTCCGTGTCGAAGCCGATCCGGTTCGACCGGCGAAGCTCGCCAACCGCCGCTTTCAATGCATCGGCGTCCTCGATCAGCTGAAAAAATACTTCCATTTGTGCTGTTCAGCTCCCTTTACCGTAAATAGATTGGGTTATTGTATCCCGTTAGCGTCAGAACCGGGAACAGTGGGCGAGTGCGGCCCGCCCGCACTATTCCAAATTCCAGATCCTAGATTCCGGATCGTGATCACCTTAAGCTCGGAATTCGAAACCTGGAAATCGGAACCCGGAATTCGGAACTCAGATCCCGAAACTTGGAAATTGCGTTTCGCACTTTAAAAGTTTTTGTTTATACTGATTTCGGTTTGCTGAAGGTCCGCTGGTATTGATCAGTGTGCCGCAAACTATCCAGGATTTGCGATGACCGGCTACGGCCGGGAAAAAGATTTTGAAGGGTCGAGCACGATCGGTTGATTGTAGCTCCCCAAAATTGAAAAAGGCACCGAGCCTTTCAATTTGAACTAATTCCTGCGTGAAAGCATTAAAAGTTCCTTGTTCCGGGAAACTCGTTTCCCGATCAACACCTAAAATTCAGCCACGCTTCGAATTGTCCGCCCATTCGGGACGGTAAAGATCCGCGCACATCCGCATAGTTGCACCCATTATCAAGTTCAGTTCCTTGAGCGAACGCACAAAGTCTATTTGTAAGGAAAACCAAATATGTCAAAAGAAATGATCGTGAGCGTCAATGGACGTGAAAAGAAGATCGCGATCCTCGACAACGGCAAAGTCACAGAATTTTATATCGAACGCGGCGAAGAGAACTCGGGTATCGCCGGCAATATCTATAAAGGAAAGGTCCAGCGCGTCCTGCCCGGGATGCAGTCGGCCTTCGTCGCCATCGGCCTTGAACGCGACGCCTTCCTCTACGTCTCGGATTTCTTCGACGAAGAAGAAGAGATCGAGCGGATCGTGATGGAGAAATCCAAGAAAGGCTCGGCCGAAGAGGCAAAACGCGAGGCCAATGAGCAGATCGAACGGTCCCGCGTCGCCCGCGAAAAGCAGATGGAATCGGCCCAGGAGATCGCTGAGCCGCTCGCCGTCGAAGCCGAACCCGCCGAAGAGGCCCCGGCGAAAAGGCCTCGCGGCCGTGGCCGTGGCCAAAAGGCCGCTGAGCCGGCCAAGAAGTCGGCCGACACCGATGCCGTGGTCAGTGATTTCAAGATCGAGATCGAGGATTCCGGCTTCGAACGCATTGTGGACGACACCGATACCGGCGAATTGTTTAAGGACGCTTATCGCCAGGAGGCGATCGTCGATCGGGTCCGCGCCGTCGAATTCGACATGGAATCGACCGCAGCGGCCGAGGTAGGTTCGCTGCTCGGGTCGGAATTCGAAGCGACGGGAGATTTCGAACGCATCGCGGACGAGGACGAAGAGCCCGCACCGGCCAAGAAGACCCGCGGCCGCGCCGCCAAGAAGGACGCCGCTCCGAAGAAGCCCGCCAGGGGCCGTTCTAAGAAAACGAAAGATGACGATTCCGCCGCTGACGAAGCCGAAACGTCCGCATCGGCGAAGCCGAAGAAGGCCGCCAAGCCAAAGTCCGAAAAAGCTAAGACATCGCGTTCTAAGAAGAAGACTGCCGAAGATGAACCTATCGAGGACGCCGAGGCCAGCGTGAAGGAATCGTCCGATGTCGCCGAGATGTCCGTCCGGCGCGGCGGCCGTGGACGCCGTCGGGGAGGCCGGAACCGCCGGCACCCGGAGGATGGGCTCGGCGTGGCCGACGATGCCGATGTCGAAGAGACGGACGGCGAAGAAAACGGCGACGGCGAGCAGGCCCGATCGGCCGACCCGTCTTCAAATGGACGTGGAGGAGCAGACGTCGAAGAACCCGAATCGTCCGGCGGCGAAGAAACCGCACCGGAGCCTGAAGCTGAAGCTGCTCCCCGCAAGGGTGGCGGCAGGAAAGGCGAAAATGAACGCCGTGACAATTGGGAGGGCCGCGAACGCCGAGGAGGCCGTGACCAGCAGCGTGGCCGCGGCCAGTCCGACGGCCGGAGCAGGTCCGACCGCGGCGACCGCAAGGACCGCCCGTCCCAGCCGACCATTTCCGATCTGCTTCGCGAGGGGCAGGAGATCCTGGTCCAGATCGCCAAAGAACCCATCGCCAAAAAAGGTGCCCGGATCACGTCGCACATCGCCCTGCCGGGCCGGTTCCTGGTCTACATGCCGACCATCGAGCACCTCGGCGTTTCGCGAAAGATCGAATCCTCCAGCGAACGTGGCCGGCTCCGAACGCTCATCCAACGCATCCGTCAGGACGAGACCATCCCCTCCGGCGGCTTTATCGTCCGAACGGCCGGCATCGGCATTTCCGAAGAAGACCTGCGGCAGGACGCCCGCTACCTCGTCCGCACCTGGCAGGATATAAAGAAAACGTCCGAAAAGGCGAAATCCCCGGCGCTGGTCCATCAAGACCTGGACATCGTCCAGCGGCTTCTCCGCGACCAGATGTCGGACGATTTCACTGCCATCCGCGTCGACAGCGAGGCCGAGTATCTCCGCACCGTCGAGTTCGTCAACCGTATCCAGCCGCGTCTGGTCAACCGCGTAAAGCTCTACACACGCGACGAGCCGATCCTTGACCATTACGGCGTCCAGGAAGAGATCGACAAGGCGCTCAAACCGCGTGTATGGCTGCGTTCCGGCGGCTACCTTGTCATCAACCAGACCGAAGCGCTCGTCGCCATCGACGTCAACACCGGCAAGTTCGTCGGCAAGGGCAACGCCCGGCTCGAGGATACGATCACCAAGACGAACCTCGAGGCCGTGGACGAGATCGCCCGGCAGATCCGGCTTCGCGACCTCGGCGGCATCATCGTGCTCGACCTGATCGACATGGAGGACCGCCGCAACCGGCACAAGGTCTCACAGGCCCTGCAAGAGGCGCTCTCGACCGACAAATCGCCGACAAAAGTGCTTTCGTTCAACGATTTCGGGCTGATCATCATGACCCGCAAACGCGTCAAACAGTCGCTCGAACGAACGCTCTGCACCGTTTGCGAATACTGCGAGGGCTCCGGCTGGGTCAAATCGCCCCAGACCGTCTGCTTCGAGATACTGGCCGAATCGGCACGCATCTCAAAACAGCTCGACGACGTGAAGCAGTCAACGCTCCGCGTCCACCCGGAAGTGGCAAATGCGCTCCGCTCGACCGAACGCGAGGTGCTCGAGGAGATCGAGGCACACCTCGGGCCCGTCGACATCACCGCCGACCCCCACATCCACCAGTCGCAATTCGACTTCGCGTTCGTTTGACCGGAGGCCCGACTGGAGGGCAAGCATCCCTGCTTGCGATGAGTGCGAAGCACGAACATCCACGCCGCAAGCGGCGCCCGACGGCATGGATGCCGTCGCTCCAGTCAACACGACCAAGGCCGCCCCATTCTCCGGGCGGCCTCTTTATTCTCCCCTCCTTGTCTAAGGGCGGTTGTCCGACGCTCCGGCGATCGAGGTGATGGCCCCCACCTCCGAGCCGAGCGAATGCACTACAGATAGGCCGTCAGTACAACGGTCAGTACCGCCTCTTGTCAGTACAGCCTCTTGTCAGAACCGGGAGCGGTAGCGACCGGGGCTCTTTTGACCGCCGACTGCCGACCGCCGAGTGCGGCTCTTGTCAGTACCGCCTGCGTTAGCAGGCGGGTTCCCCGGCATGGGCTTCTTGTCAGTACCCCCTGCGTAAGCGGGCGGGTTCCCGAGCTCCCCTCCTTACGAAGGAGGGGTGGATGTCCGCGTCTTCCGCGGGCAGACGGGGTGGTTCTCTATCTTCTTGTTAAGCGCGATTCGCACCCCCTCTTGATCTTAGAAGGGGTGCGGCTTCCAGCCGCAGGGTGGTGACGTCTTCGGGCTCTGCCTGTCTATTTGCGGTGAAGCTGTGCTTCACCGTCGCGTGGAACACTCAGTCGAGGCTACGCCTCCGGCGGCGGAGCCGCTTCCATCTTTATCAAGCCCATCCGGAAAGGCAAAGCCTTTCCGCAAATAGGGCGACGAAGCCGCATTCGACCGCTTATCTACGACCGGCACCAGCCCATCACTTCCGTCGCTGAAGGCGACAAATACGAAAGCCCAGGGAGCAGTGAGCCCACGGCGAGCGGATCCCTGGGACCGACGCCCACCGATCCGACCGTCGCTGAAGGCGACGAATACCTATTGCTCGCCTACAGCGAACGCGTGGGACTTTCCCCGTTTACCCAGGGTTTCGCCAAAACCGGCTCAACCCCGGGCTTTAATAATCGTCGCCCTTGGCGACAAAAACGCCTGCAGCCCTTTCTGAGTCAAGATGGAGAATTTCATTCGGAGGGATCCCGGCGATGCCGACGTCGTGCCGCCGGTCTTTCGCGTTCCGTCGATCTTAAAAAAGTTCTCGGTGTTTTTTCGCGCCAGAGGGCGATTTTCGTCGTTTGGGGCGAATCTGGCGCCAATAGTGGTGCTAATACTCGAGGCGGATAAACCGGCTACATTTTTAGGTCTTTTTTCAGGTCTTTCGGGTTTGAGGGTTTGGCGAAGATGGAATCGGGGATCGAGCGGTTGTATTCGACCGACTCGTAATTGATCCGCGACGAGTGAGCTCCGTCTGTGAAACGGTCGATTATGAACGGCGAGCGGATGCCACCGACATCGACAAATTGGGCGTAGCGATCCTCTTCTTTGACTTCCTCGCCGTCCGGCCCCGAGCGGGTGTAGATGGCCTTGGCCGGCTGGGCGTTCTCGGCGGCGAACTCGAATTCGACGGTCAGCCCGTCCTCATAAACCAGCTTGATCACGTCGTTCCGCTTGCCCAGCGTGGCCTGCCGTTTGCCGACATAGCTCAACGTCGCGGAGCCCCGCCACTGGCCGCGTAAAAGATTATCGAGGCTCGTGCGTATCCCGCGCTTGAAATTTTCGATCTGCTTTTCGTCCTGGTCCTTTATCCGCTCGACGTTGCCGTCAAAGAGCCAGCCTGAATCGCCGACATTCGTCTGGACGATCTTCACGCCGCTGGATTTGAATTCGGTCCGCTCCTTGTCGGGGAAAACGATGACGTCCACAAACGATTGAAACGAAACGACAGCGCCCTCTTTGAAGATGCTGAACCGACCGCGGCTAAATTGCGAAGTAACGTTCAGATACCTCTCGCCGCCCAGGAATTCGACCGCGCGGCCAATGATCTTCTCGGCCTCGTCGTCTCGTGCTGCGTCCTGAGCCGACACGCTGATCAACGCTGCGGCGGTCAAAATAAGGGCCGCCAGAACCCTTGTCGATGCATTCTTCATAGAAAAAAGGCCCGAATGAATTCTATCATCCGAGCCTTTAGGATGCCGAAAATGCCGGTTTGGTTTAGTTCAGGTTAAATTGGTCTGTCGCTCGGACCACGATCTCATCGTCCTCGACATCGACTGCGAATCGACGGCTGAGCTTCCATTCATTGGTGATCGGAAGCTTAACCTTTTGGTCGATATGGCGTTTGAGGAAGCGCGCCCCGTACGCCGGCGAAAAGCCCTTTTCGGTAAGCAGGTCGAGCGCGGCGTCGGTGATCTCGACCACCTTGCCCTGCGATTCCATCTTCCGCCGAAGCTTATTGAGGTAGATCCTCGCGATGTCGCGGACCTCGTCCATCGTCAGCGGTGAGAAAACAATTATCTCGTCGATACGGTTGCGGAACTCCGGCGTAAACCGCGTTTCCGCAGCCTTCATCACCTCGCCCTTGATCTGCTTCACCTCGCCGAGCGTCTTTTGCCCAAAGCCCAACGGCTTTTCATATCGCTTGAAACTCTCGGACCCGAGGTTCGAGGTCATGATGACGATCGCGTCGGAAAGGTAAACCTTCTTGCCGCGGCCATCCGTCATCCAGCCCTCGTCAAATGCCTGCAGGAACAGGTTCATCAGGTAAGGCGATGCTTTCTCAACCTCGTCTAAAAGCAAGACAGTATAGGGGTTATCACGAAGCTGTTCGGTCAGGATGCCGCCACGTTCGGACCCCACGATGCCTCGCGGCATGCCTATTAACTTCTCGACTCCCACCGTCCCGTCGCCATATTCGGACATGTCGATCCGGATCATTTTATGCTCGTCGGCAAACATAAATTCGGCCACTGCCTTGGCGAGCTCGGTCTTGCCGACACCAGTGGGACCGAGGAAAAGCAGCACACCGTCCGGGGCATAATGGTTCTCTTTCAACGGGCCTTTGTTTAATCGTAACCGCTCTGCAACTGCCTTAACAGCATCCTTCTGGCCGATAACGCGTTTAGCTAGGTCCTCTTCCATCATCGCGAACCGGTCAGAGGTTTCGCGGTAGATCATATCCTTCGGGATACGGGATTCCTGCGAAATGACATCAATAATGTGCTCCGGCAGGACGGTTTGGCCGTCAGGATCATTGATCTCGACCTTCACGGAAGCCGTATCCAGCCAGCCGATCGCCTTGTCCGGAAGATGAAGATTGCGAATGTACTTGGGCGACATCTCAAGCGCGGTGTCAATCGCCTCGTCAGAAATGGTAACGGAGTAATTCTTTTCAAGGCGCGGTCGGAGTCCGACCAGTATTTCCTTGGTCTGGTCGATAGTAGGTTCTTCAACCTTGACCAGTCGAAAACGCCGCGAAAGTGCCTCGTCCTCGGCTATATATTCTTTGTATTCGGAAAGCGTCGTAGCGCCGATGATGCGGAGCTCGCCCCGGGCGAGGCTCGATTTGAACATGTTGGCAGCATCGCTCGACGTTCCCATCGCCGCTCCGGCACCGATGATCGAATGGGCTTCGTCGATGAAAAGGATTATGTTGTCCTTTTCTTTTACCTCGTCAATTATGCCCTTGATCCGCTCCTCGAACATGCCCCGCAGCATCGTTCCCGCAACTAGTCCCCCCATCTGAAGTTGGACAATATGGGCGTCCCTAAGCCGTGCCGGGACCCTCTCCGGTTCAAGCTCGATCAATCGAGCGAGTCCTTCAACGACCGCGGTCTTGCCGACGCCGGGCTCGCCGACAAGCATCGGAGAATTCGATCGTTCACGGTGCGAAAGTATCTCGATCATTTGACGGATCTCGTTCTCTCGCCCGATCGTCGGTGGGATCTTGTCCTCGCGGGCAAGCTTGTTCATCGAGACGCCGAAATGACGGAGAAAAGAGGGGAGTTCGTACTTCTGCCGCGTCCTCTCTTCCTCTTTTTCGCGTTTGCGTATGCGAGTGCGGGCCGTCTGAGCCACTTCATCCGAAGGCACACCTAAATTTTGAAGTACGTCGTTAAGGACGCTTCGCTCATCGTTGGAAAGAACGTAAAAGATATCGCTGCCGTCGATCACTCGACGTCCCTGAGAACGCGCCCGATCCATTGCACGCTTGAATAATTCGGTTGTTTCCGGGGCAATTCGATAGCCTTTTCCTGTATGCTGGCGGCCACTAGCCATGCGCTTCTCGATCAGAAGCTTAACCGAACGCGGATCGACAGCTAGGTCCCGCATTGTGGAGGAAAACAGATCGTCTTCCTCGTTAGCGACGGCATGAAGGATATGCTCGATCGCGACGTAATTCTGATCGCGGCGCCGTGATTCGTCCAGCGCCGTCTCCAGCACCCTCCGCCCACTTTCGCTAAATTTGTCCTTGTATGCGTCAATATCGGCCATAAATTTGCCTTGCTACCGATCATTTGATGCGGCTTTGAACGGGGTGGTTACCCAAGCCCCATGATATCACTTCGAGTGGAACGGGAAAAAGGATTTTCTGAACCACATTTTTGTTCACTCTACCGCAGATTGAGTCTTTCCCTTCCCAACCTGGACACGAGCGGGGCGCAAGAGCTTGTCGCCATGCCGGTAGCCGCGTGAGTATTCGGCGGTTATCGTTCCGTCTGCCTCGGCGTCGACCTCTGCCATGTCGATCGCCTCGTGAAGTTCCGGATCAAAGCGAGAGCCGGTAGCAGGAACGGGTTCGACGCCAACGCTGCCAAGGGCCAGTTCAAAGGATCGGAGCACGCCTTTGACACCGTCACGCAGATTTTCTATCGAGGGATCCTTCTCGCTTGCCTCGACCGCAAGGTTCAAGTTATCCAAAACGGGAAGCAAGCGTGTCAGGAATTCAAACTGAGCTTGTTTCGCGCGATCCTCTAGAGTCTTCATCAACCTCGCCCGCATTTCCGAAGTTTCTTTTTCGAGATCGCGGCGCGCTTCATCGAACTTTACCTGTACACCCACAAGCTTGGCTTCCGCTGCCTCCCGGCGCTCCGTTTCGGCTGCGAGTTTTCTCTCCAGCTCGAGTTCAAGAGGTGTCTTAACCGGAACCTTCACTGGTCCGTCGTCACGGATACGTTCGCCCTGTTGGTTAAAGCGGCGTTTATCATTTGTTTCGATCCCCGGTTCGTCGTTCAGGGCTTCGTCAATGGTCGGCTCATTCTGGGTCATCGGCTTTTTCTTAAACATCCTCTATTGATAGTAAGCCGAGGACCGTTGTAAGGAAAGTACCCCAACGGCCCATAGCTATTCACGATCACGATCTCGGCTATTTCATGGCTGCTGATTGCTCATTGCTAACGGGTGTAAATCTCATCTCCCCATTCTCGGCGGTTACCCGGATCGTCTGGCCGGGACCGATCTCGCCATTCAGCAACCTAACGGCGAGCGGATTCTGAAGGCTGGACTGGATCGCACGTTTCAGAGGTCTGGCACCATAAACCGGATCGTAACCTTCTTTGACGATCAGCTCCCGCGCGGATTCGTCTAGCTCCAGAGCGATCTCTCGTTCTGCCAACATCGACTTCAGCTTGGCCAGCTGGATGTCGATGATCTGCGATATGTCTTCACGTGACAGCTGCTTGAATACGACAATATCGTCGATCCGGTTCAGAAACTCCGGTTTGAAATGATCCCTTAGCACCTGCAGAACATTTGCACGAATGTCCCGATCAGCCAGTGGATTTTCGACCGCGGCCTGTATCTCCCGCGAGCCCAGGTTCGATGTCATGATCAGCACCGTGTTCTTGAAATCAACTACCCGCCCTTTACTGTCAGTCAGGCGACCGTCGTCAAGGATCTGGAGAAGCACGTTGAAGACGTCAGGGTGGGCCTTCTCTATTTCATCAAAAAGCACCACCGAGTAGGGTCTGCGGCGAACGGCTTCGGTCAACTGACCTCCTTCTTCGTAGCCAATATACCCGGGAGGAGCTCCGATCATCCGCGCAACGGCATGTTTCTCCATGTATTCAGACATATCAAGCCGGATCATGGCCCGCTCATCGTCGAACAGAAATTCGGCCAAAGCTCGGGCAGTTTCAGTCTTTCCGACTCCGGTCGGCCCGAGAAAGATGAACGAACCGATCGGCCGATTCGGATCCTGGAGGCCGGCACGGGCACGACGAACCGCGTTTGCCACAGCCTCAAGAGCCTCGTCCTGTCCAATGACTCGATTTCCAAGGTTCTCTTCCATCTTCACGAGCTTCTGCATCTCGCCTTCGAGCATTTTCGATACCGGGACGCCCGTCCATTTTGCGACAACCTCGGCAACATCTTCCTCGTCTACTTCTTCCTTTAGGAAGACACCGTCTTTCTGAAGTTCAGCTAGTCGCTCCTGTTCGGCGGCGATCTGCTTCTCAAGCTCCGGTATGCGGCCATATTGCAACTCGGCCGCCTTGTTTAGATTCCCGGCCTGCCGGGCCTGGTCGAGTTCGAGTTTGGCTTGCTCAAGTTGTTCCTTAAAGGCACGCATCTTCTCGATCTCTTCCTTTTCAGATTTCCACTGCGCCTTCATTGCGGAAGATTTTTCCTGTAGGTCCGCGATCCTCTTCTCTATATCCGACAATCGTTCCTTTGACTTCTCGTCAGTTTCACGCGACAGTGCTTGCTTTTCGATCTCGAGTTGAAGGATCTCGCGTTCCAGTTCATCAATATCCTGAGGCAAGGAGTCGATCTCGATGCGGATCCGCGAAGCGGCCTCGTCGATCAGGTCGATCGCCTTATCCGGCAAGAAGCGGTCGGTTATGTAACGATGTGAAAGGGTTGCGGCCGCAACAATGGCGGCGTCCTTGATGCGGACGCCGTGATGGACCTCGTACCGTTCCTTTAACCCGCGGAGGATCGCGATCGTGTCCTCGACCGAAGGTTCGCCGATGTAAACCTGTTGGAAGCGTCGCTCAAGTGCCTTATCCTTTTCAATATACTTTTGGTACTCGTTCAGAGTGGTCGCACCGACCGCCCTCAACGTGCCACGGGCCAGTGCCGGCTTCAGCATGTTCGATGCGTCGATCGCTCCCTCGCTCGCGCCAGCACCGACCAAGGTGTGCAACTCGTCGATAAAAAGAACGATCTGGCCTTCGGCTTTCTCGATCTCTTTCAAGACAGCTTTTAGCCTGTCTTCGAATTCACCACGATATTTCGCACCAGCCAGCATCGCGCCGAGGTCGAGGGAGACCAATCTCTTGTTTTTCAAGGTTTCCGGAACGTCGCCCGATACGATCCGCTGCGCAAGTCCCTCAACGATCGCCGTCTTTCCAACGCCGGGCTCGCCGATCAGGACGGGGTTATTCTTGGTCCGCCTCGAAAGGATCTGGATCGTACGGCGGATCTCATCATCTCGGCCGATCACAGGGTCCAGTTTGCCTTTACGGGCCCGCTCGGTCAGATCCTGGGCATATTTCTCAAGCGCCTGAAAATTTTCCTCCGCGTTCTGGTCGGTTATTCTCGAACCGCCCCTCATTTCGGTGATCACTTTCTCGAGGTCGTCACGGCTGATCCCATTTGAGCGCAGGATCCGCCCGGCATCTCCGGCCTTCTCGGAAGCGATCGAAAGCAGTAGGTGCTCGGTCGAAATATACTCGTCCTGCAATTTTTCCGCCTCTTTCTGGACGTCCTGGAATAGGGTGTTGGTGCGCGAGCTGAAGTACTGCTGTCCGCCGGAGACCTTCGGGAATTTTTCGATCGCCTGCTCGATCTCGGCTTCGATCGCAGAGGTGTTAGCCCCGACCTTTCCAATGATCGGCCGCACGACCCCTTCTTTCTGTTCGAACATCGCCGCCAGGATGTGTTCGGGCTCAACCTGCTGGTTTTGATTCTTCTCTGCAACCCCGATCGCGGCCTGGATCGCTTCCTGTCCTCTGATTGTGAACCTGTCGAATCTCATACGATCATTTTACTCCATACACGCGAAGACGCAGAGAGAACTCTTTCGCGATACGCCCCCTCTGCGTCCAGAGTCGAATTTTCAATTCGCAGCCCTATGCGTTTGCACTCTTACTCTCGGCCTCGATCGTCTTCGGAGCTGACGTTTCCGTCGCCGTGATCTCGATCTTGCGAGCCTTGGTCTCTTCGCGCTTCGGCAATGCAACGCGAAGCACACCATTCTCGAATTCGGCGGTTGCTCCTTCGGCTGTTATCGTCTGGGGCAGCGTGAATTGACGTGTGAATGAGCCGTAAGAACGCTCGACGCGATGGTAGTTATCGCCTTCGGTCTTCTTCTCGAATCTCCGTTCGCCTTTAAGGGTCAGCACGTTGTTCTCAACGGAGATCTCAAAATCTTCGCGTTTCATTCCGGGAAGCTCGGCTTCGACGATCAGGCGATCCTGGTCCTCGAAAATATCGACATTCGGACTCCATGAACCGCGGGCAAATTCACCGCGATCGGCTGCCGGTACAATATGGAATAGTTTGTTCATCTCATCGTTCAGTGTGCGAAGCTCACGGAACGGGTCAAATTTGATCATGTTCATCATCATATCCTCCAAATAACTGAAATATGATTGGGGTCAACGACTAAATAATTAGTCTATAGAGATAATAAAATATGAGTGTCTTCATGTCAATACAAAAAAGCGCAAATTGTGTGGTTTGAACGGAAGAATACTTTGACTGCATCCGTGACAGTATCGGCCAATCTCGTTTATAGTTACATCCGTTTAACATGTCATTTGAGTAGCTTTCGGTTTTGGTTCGATGAACATAGCCCGTGAGATCATTTGGCCGATCGTAGCTGTGATTGCGGCTTTTGTCGTTGGCGGCGTCGTCATCCTTTTGCTTGGCGACGACCCGGTGGAGGCGTACTCGCTGCTTCTTTCAAATTCATTCGGTTCGTTCCGCGATATTGGCTGGACGCTGCACTATGCCACCCCCCTTATATTTACAGGCTTGGCCGTGGCGGTTGCATTTCGATGCGGCCTATTGAACATTGGTGCCGAAGGCCAGCTTTATGTCGCGGCTTTCGCAGCCGCATGGGTCGGCATCACTTTCGGCGGCAGGATCGTTGATGTTTTCGGATCCAAAGAAGACTGGTCATTGACGAGCCTTCCGGGATTCCTGCTCGTGCCGCTATGTATGTTCGCGGCCATCGCGGCCGGCGCGATCTGGGGGGCCATTCCAGGGGTCCTCAAGGCGAAGTTCGGATCGCATGAAGTGATCAATACGATCATGCTTAACTTCATCGGCATAGCTCTCGTCGGTTATTTGACCCAATACCACTACAAGATCCCTGGTGACCCGATACAACAGACAGCACCCATAGGTGAAGCCGCGCAGATCCCCAAATTGAACGAATTCCTCGGTTTTCTTCCTCATGACGTCCCGTTGAACGTTTCGTTCCTACTCGCGCTCCTAATGTGTGCTCTTGTTTATGTATTCCTATGGAAGACGAAGTGGGGATACGAGTTAAGGGCCGTCGGCGAGAACCCGAGCGCCGCCGAATATGGCGGCATCTCAACCAGAAAGCAGATCATTGTTGCAATGACGATCTCGGGCGGACTCGCAGGAATGGTCGGTATCGGCGAGGTTTTAGGGAAGGAACACGAATTCGAGTCCGGCTTCTCGGCTGAATGGGGTTTCCTCGGCATCGCAGTCGCATTGCTTGGCCGGAATCACCCGCTCGGTGTTTTGATCGCTGCATTATTCTTTGGCGTCTTGCTTCGCGGACAGATCTTCGTCGATGCGTTTACCCCGCGGGTTTCGAAGGATCTCGGTTGGGTGCTCCAGGCGATCATCATTCTATTCGTTGCTTGCTTCCAGATCTATACAAGGGACAAGGGGAGGAGCACCGCCGTATGAGCGAGATATTCACTTTTGCGCTCCTGTTCGCGGCCATCAGGTCGGCCACGCCGCTTATTTTTGCGGGGCTCGGCGGGCTTTTTTCGGAACGTTCCGGCGTTATAAATATAGCGTTAGAGGGAATGATGCTCGCCGGTGCTTTCACCGCAGCGGTTGTCACCTTCGAGACCGGGAACCCGTATGTAGGACTCCTCGCCGGGATGCTGAGCGGAGGTGTTCTCGCATTTCTCTACGCGATCGCCTGCATCAGGTTCGAGGCGGATCAGGTGGTGGCCGGTATGGCGATCAATTTCCTGATGATAGGGCTGCCGAGCCTTGTTAGCGGCGCGATCTACGATTCGGCCGGCTCGACTCCGCAGATCGATAAGGCGGATCTGCTGCCGAATCTCCTAAATAGCATTTCGATCGCTTCGATCGGGGCCTTCTGCCTGGTTCCTCTTACATGGTATGTGATCTATAAGACACCATTCGGCTTAAGGCTGAGGGCGGCGGGTGAGAATCCCGGCGCCGCCGACGCAGCGGGTGTCAAGGTCCTCGGTATGCGCTATGTAGCTGTAGTAATTTCGGGTCTGTTGGCGGCCGCAGGTGGTGCCTACCTTTCCATCGGACAGTCTTCGCTCTTTACCATTTCGATGACGGCTGGCAGAGGGTTTATCGCCCTCGCCGCCTTGATCCTGGCTAAATGGCGGCCGTTACCGGTCCTGCTTGCCTGTTTGTTCTTTGGATTTACTGAAGCCTTGACCATCCAGATACAGGGCGTTATCAAATTACCGTCGGGAGAGGACATTCCGGTTCAGTTCATTCAGATGATACCCTATGTGCTTACGATAATCGTGCTCGCAGGTTTTATCGGCACATCGCGTGCCCCAAAAGCATTAGGTTTGCCGTACCGTAAGGGAAACTAAATATTCAACAGTCCGATTGGTCGATTTCGTCTCATGCCCGGGATTTGACCTGAAGGCGTATAAATTTGCTTGGCGAAAGCTTTCTTGTTGACCGCTGCACTTGCGGACCGAGGAGGCACCGAACCAAAATATTTCGAAAAGGGTCATGAAGGAAAGAGGGTTTTTGTTGAAGGACATATACGCACAGTCAGGGGAGGCGGCTGAATTTATCAGGTCCATTTATGCCGACACCGTCGAAACGGTGATCGTGCTTGGCAGCGGTCTTGGAGCGTTTGCGGACAATTTGGAGAATTCGGTCCGAATTCCGTACGAAACGATACCACATTTCGCGGCCTCGACGGTCGTGGGTCATGCCGGGCAGCTCATACTTGGGCAGATCGATGGTATTCATATTGCGGTGCAGCAAGGGCGGTTCCATTATTACGAAGGATATGAAATGGAAAAGGTCACTTTTCCGATGCGGACTTTCGGCCGGCTCGGGATAAAGAACGTGATCCTTACGAATGCTGCAGGGAGTCTCAACACTGACATGACACCGGGCAGCCTGATGCTAATAACCGATCACCTCAACTGCATGGGCGTCAACCCGCTGCGTGGTCAAAACGATGATCGATTTGGGCCCCGGTTTCCGGACATGACGTCGGTTTATGATAAGCGATTTCAAGAGGTCGTGGTTTCAGCGGCCAATCAGATCGCCAAAGAACAGTTCGAAAGCGGACGGGAAAAGGAACCGGTAGATTTTCTTCATCGCGGCGTGTATTGTGCCCTTTCCGGTCCGACATATGAGACGCCGGCTGAGATCCACTTCTATCGGCTGCTTGGGGCCGACGCAGTGGGAATGTCAACGGTGCCGGAAGCTATCGTTGCCCGCCATCAAGGTATGAAAGTCATCGGTATTTCCTGCATTTCGAATTTCGGGGCCGGGATGACGAGTGAGGCTATCGATCATGCCGAAGTAATGGAAACTGGAGCCCGCGTTTCGGAGTTGTTCAGGCAGCTGCTTCGACGCGTCGTGAATAGGATCAGCGGTTAGGGATAAACATGATAATCGGAATCTGCGGAGGCACAGGCTCCGGGAAAACAACGATCGCACGCGCGATAGTAGATTCGGTCGGGGCAAAGAACGTCGTCCTCATCGAACAGGATTCGTATTACCGGAACCTGTCCGATATGCCTCTGGACGAGAGGCATCAGGCGAACTTTGACCACCCTGATTCGATCGACAGCGACATGCTGGTCAACCATCTGATGAGGTTGAAACAGGGCCTGCAGGTGGAGATGCCGCTTTACGATTTTGTTACTCACACACGAAGCGAACAGATCGCGTTCATCGAACCAAAACCGGTCGTTATCGTGGAGGGCATCTTGATCTTTGCGGAGCCGAGGGTGCTCGACCTGCTAGATCTAAGGATCTATGTTGACACCCCGGACGATATTCGGCTGATGCGTCGTTTACGCCGCGACATCAGTGAACGGGGCCGTACTTTTGAACGGACTCTCGATCAATACGAACGTACTATCCGGCCGATGCACTTTGAGTTCGTCGAGCCCTCAAAGCGGCACGCCGACATCATCATCCCCGAAGGTTCAAATACCGGTGTGACGGTCGACTTTCTGTGCAGCATGGTCCGGGAAAAATTGGCCGAACAGGCTGAGGCGGTTGTTTAGCGAATGAAACACAGTGAAGACGAACTCATACAGGCGGCGGCCGATGTGCGTGAACGTGCCTTCGCACCGTATTCGAACTTCAAGGTCGGGGCGGCAGTCGAGACTGAAGCCGGCGACATTTACACCGGGTGCAATGTCGAATCGGCTAGCTACGGCCTTACGGTTTGCGCGGAGCGGGTCGCCATTTGGAAGGGGATCTCGCGCGGCGAGACCAAGTTCTGCCGGATCGCGGTTGTCGTGGACACGGATGAACTCACGCCGCCATGCGGCGTTTGCCGTCAAATAATCTGGGAATTCTGCGGAGATGTACCAGTTATCCTGGCGAATTTACATGGCCGAACAGAGACCGTTCAAATGAGCGAACTCCTTCCCCGGGCCTTCGATTCAAAATTCCTGAAGAAGATTTGATAGAATTGATCATAGGGTTTCGGTTCGTGTTTTCATAGATCGAACCGGATGATCTGTTTATATGACACGTTTTTCACGAACGATCTCGTGGGTGCTTTGCTTTGTCGTTACCGCAGCTTCAAGCGCCACGACATTCGCACAACCCCGCCGGTCCGCCCCTGTTTCCTCGATAGTTGACCTCGTTATCCTTGGCGGAACGATCGTAACAATGGACAGTGAGCGGACGGTGATCGAGGATGGTGCGATCGCAATTAAGGACGGGAAAATACTCAGTTTGGGAAAGACGTCCGGCATGAAGGGCCGCCGGGCGAAGCAGACCATCAATGCGAACGGAAGGATCATCATTCCAGGCCTCGTGAACGCGCATACGCACATTCCGATGGTTCTCTTTCGCGGGATCTCCGACGACCTGGACCTTAATGATTGGCTAACAAAATATATTTTCCCGGCCGAGGCCAAAAATGTAGATGAACAATTCGTAAGGGCGGGCACCCGCCTAGGGCTGGCTGAGATGATCCGAGGCGGGACGACGACTTACTGCGACATGTATTACTTTGAGGATGCAGTGGCGGACGAGACAAAAAAGGCAGGCGTCAGAGCGGTCTTGGGCGAAACGGTCATTGATTTTCCGGCGCCCGACAACAAGACATGGGAAGCCGGCCTTGCCTACACCGAACGATTCATCAATAAGTGGCAGAACGATCCGTTGATCGTCCCCGCGGTCGCCCCCCATGCGGCTTACACGGTCTCGCAGGACCATTTGCTGGAGGCCCGGGATCTGTCCAATAAGACAAAAGCCCCCTTAATTATCCATTTAGCGGAAGCTCAGAGCGAAACCGACTACATTAAACAGAAATACAACGGCCAAAGACCCGTTGGATTTATGGAGAAGATCGGTTTCTTTAATGATCGGACCATTGCCGGCCACGTGATCCAGGTGAACGATACCGAACTCGACATACTGAAGCGGAACGACGTCGGCATTGCCCATTGTCCCGAGTCGAACATGAAACTGGCTGCGGGTATTGCGCCTGTTCCATCGATGCTAACTAAGGGGCTACGCGTCGGTCTCGGGACCGACGGGGCGGCTTCGAACAACGACCTTGACCTTTGGGAAGAAATGGACACGGCCGCGAAACTGCATAAAGTAGCGTCCGGGGACCCGAAGACGCTTTCGGCGTTCGAGGCATTTACCATGGCCACCGTAGGCGGTGCCAGGGCATTGCACATGGAAGACATGATCGGCACGATCGAGACCGGCAAGAGGGCCGACCTTGTGATCGTCGACATCGACAGCCTGAATCAGACACCAATTTACAATATCTACTCCCATCTCGTTTACGCTACGAAATCGAAAGATGTCCGTTCCGTCATCATTAACGGCCGCGTTGTCATGCTCGACCGCCGTTTGCTCACCCTTGACGAAAGTGCTATAAAAAAAGACGCAAACGCATACCGAACGAAAATCGCCCAAAGCCTGTCTAATTGACATGGGGTTCCGACCCAGGGCTCTGAACCGAGATTTTTGTTGAGATTGTGCGTTTCTATTACTTGATCAGGTCGTTAAAAGTGAGCCTTCTTCCTGAGTAGTTCGCTTGGCCTTTACGGAAAATTCAACTCGCAGGAGGGGTAGAAGATGCCGCTAAATGTCAGAAGGTATTCCACTTCAATTCTTTCGATCCTTTTCATTTCGATCTCGCTTACATACTCACAAACCCCGACAGAACCTGTCGCTGCCAAGTCTCCTGAAACTACTCCGATATTGACCCCGGTCAAGTCGCCGACTTCGGCCGAAATAATGCGGGAGCGCATTACCAAGGCGAAGGCCTTTATCGCCGTTCGAAATTTTAACGCGGCGATCTATGAGCTTGAGAATATCCGGCGGGAGACCAGTGATGCATCAGTGAAATCGGTAACGAACGTCCTGCTGATGAATTCGTATTTAGAACAGGGAGATTACAAACGGGCCAATGGTCTTCTTACGGAGAACTTCGATGCACAGAAACGCGGAACGCCCGGAGCGATCGAGACCTACCACGCCGTCGCGGCACAAGTGGTGAAAAGTGCCCGGTCCAAGGCAGAACGGTATCGGGCATTTGGCCTGAACGTCACGGACCGAACATTGCCGCTCGAGGTTCTTAATGACCTTGAAAAGATGCGTGAGACGATAGAGACCGTCATCGTCCAGGCAAAAGAGAATGGCGCTGAGAAGATGAAGTCCGATGCGGCTTTGGCATTGTTGGAGGAGGGTACCACGGTCAGAAGTGCACTCGCCCGTGATGATTATGACGCCCGCCGCTGGACGGATGAGGCAGCCGATTCGCGTGAACAAATCGCTGTTTCGAGAAGCGTGATCACGAATGCCGTTGATGGGACGACAACTCCCCTTGCTCCTACGGCTCAGAAATCAGCTCCAACTACCAATAGTTCTTCCGTGCCGCCCGCGGGCACCGAATCGCCCAACCCTATTTTGGACGAGCCTGTTCGAACGGATCCGAGGCCGCCGGCGGAGACGAAGGGTCCAACATCGAAACTTCCGGCCAGAAGTACTGCGGCGGTAGATCAGTTAGAACGCAAACCTGAGTCCAACAAGCCGATAATTGTTCAGAGCGCACCTCGCGAGGATAACGCGGCGGCCAAACAGCCCCAAGCGACTGAATCTGCTCCGAAAAAAGAAGCAGGGCCTATGCCGGTGGGTTCGTTGGTCTCTTTCGCAACCAAGCAGTCAACACCTGTCTATCCGGCCGTTGCCCGTTCGATGCGAACGACAGGGATCGTAAGGGTGGACGTCATGGTAAACGAACTTGGCGAAGTGACAGAAGTCCAAAGAACAAGCGGGCCCACATTGCTTCAAGATGCTGCAAAGGACGCGGTGATGAAATGGCGTTTCAAGCCGTTTATCCGCGACGGCCAACCCGTTCGGGCGACCGGTTTTGTCAGCTTTAACTTTTCTCTCTAAGTTTTCGCCGGGTTGATCTCCAAAGCCTCATATTTCATCGGACACACGTTGGCAGCAGAATCTAATAATGATTCCTCAATTCTTGGGGCGGACGAATTCGCCTCCATATACCTGGCTTAATCCCTGCCCTTTGATCCCCCAGCGAAAACGGAAATGAGGGTCTCCGCCGCGGTGGCCGTACCGTAACGACATCTTGTGGAGTCCGGCCTTTAGCGGTACGATCGCCGAGCGGATCTTTCGGTCTTTTGTGCCGCCGTCGTTGATGATCATCTCGTTCCCGAGAACGACGGTCGTGTCCCATGTCGAATCCACCTGAAATTCGTAAAAACCGTCGGCCTGTGCCCGGAAATAACCGTCGAACTGAACGCCGAAAGGCTGTTTGAGATCTTTCGTTCTCTCAAATTGCGTGAGCATGATCGACCGCGTCTCACCTTTTTCCGATCTGCCGGTAACGTCGTCCGGGACATGGAAGTCGTATACCAGGCCCGGAACGGTCTCGCCAACGGGATCAGGTTCACGCATTCGGCCGCGAGTGATCGTTGCCGCGTAAACGACGCTCTGGCGGCCGGCAGTGTTAATGACGATCGTCTTAAGGGCTTTTACCTCTCCCTTATTTAACGTGATCTCGATCGGGTCCCTATATCGATCGGAGGTCTTTGGGTCCGGCGTCGAGCCGTCGGTGGTGTAGACCACGGTGGTGCCCGGGGCCGGCTCAAGGCGGACCGATACCTTTTCGTCGGCGGTAACGATGTTCCGCAGGCCTTCGGGTTCGGGGATGCGGTAGTTTACGTTCTGGCTGTCGAGCCGCGGCAGCACGGCGTTCAGGCGGCGTTTGAAATCTGCGAAATTCCGGTCCTCTTTCCGCGACCACAGGACTTCGCTGAGAGCGAGCATTCTCGGAAAAGCCATGTATTCCACCGCCGCCGGCGTTTCGAGATATTCCGTCCAGATGTTGGCCTGGCCACCGAGGATGAATTTGGCTTCTTCGGCAGTGAGTTCCGACGGGACGGGCTCGAACGCGTAGACCTTTTCGAGCGGAACGTAGCCGCCGATGTTCAGCGGCTCATAGGCCGGGTCGCCCTGGCCGTAGTCGAAATAGACGAAATCGGTCGGCGTCATTATCACGTCGTGCTTCGCCTTGGCCGCCTCGATGCCGCCTTTCATCCCGCGCCAGCTCATGATGGTCGCGTTGGGCGCGATGCCGCCTTCGAGGATCTCGTCCCAGCCGATGATCTTTTTGCCCTTCGAATTGACGTACTTTTCGATGCGGCGGACGAAATAGCTCTGCACCTCGTGCTCGTCTTTCAGGTTCTCGCGTTTTTTCAGCTCCTGCACGTACCCCGATTCTTTCCAATAATCTTTCAGCACCTCATCGCCGCCTATGTGGATGTAGGGCGAATCGGGAAAGAGCTTGATCGTTTCGTCGAGCACGTCTTCGAGGAATTTGAAGGTTTCCTCGGTCGGGCAGAACACCTCTTTGAAGATGCCCCAGGTCTTTTTCACTTCGAATTTGTAATCGGGTGCCGCACAGCCTTTTCCTAGCTCCGGATAAGCGGCGAGGGCGGCCGAGGCGTGGCCGGGCAGCTCGATCTCGGGGATCACGTTTATGTGCCTCGCCTTGGCGTAAGCGACGACATCCCTGATCTGTTCCTGAGTATAGAAGCCCTCTACCGGCCGGCCGTCGCCCTTAAACGTTGTCGAGTATCGGCCCTCGTGCGATTCGCTGCGATACTGCCCGACTGTCGTCAATCTCGGATATTTCTTTATCTCGATCCTCCAGCCCTGGTCGTCCGTCAGGTGCCAGTGGAAATTGTTGAACTTGAACTGCGCCATCAGGTCGATGTACTTTTTGACGAACTCGACCGGCTGGAAATGGCGAGAGACATCGAGGTGCATGCCGCGGTATTGGAAGCGGGGCTCGTCCGTTATTCGAACCGGGGAAATTTGGATTTGATCGGCGTTGGTAGGGAACAATTGGAACAAAGATTGAAGTGCATAAAACCTTCCGGCCTTGTCCGACAGACTGACCGATATGAACTCATCTGTGATATCTAGTTGATATCCTCCGCTGGGAAATTTCAGCCCCTTTTCACGGAAATTTACCTTACCAAACAGGAATATCCCTTTCTTATCGTTCGGCGTCCACGGTCGTGTCTTAAGTCGAAAACCGTACCGAGACTCAATAAAATTTTTGAACACTTCCACAAGCGCCGCATCATCCGTTTCCTTGTTAAAATAGATCGGCGTATTTCGGTCTAGTACGAATGGTTTTGATTCAACAGCATCCTTCTCGACCGAACGCGGTTTCGGAATGATATTGTTCTCGTTCGACTGACCTGGGACAAAAGTCACAAACCACAGCAATACCGTAAGAGCAACAGATAAGCGTTTCATAAGTGATTCAACAAAAAGACTCGGTATAGTCAAAGATTTGTTAGCAATTGTGCCAGTTCCGCGGGAAGTTCGGAAGTGAATGAGAGTCGCTCGCCGGTTTTCGGGTGCGCGAATTCGAGCTTTTCCGCGTGGAGAAAGAAGCGGTTGAGTTTTTCGACGGCTTTTTTGATCTCGATGTCGGCGATGGTTTTGTCGCGGCCTTCGTTGTAGGTGGCGTCGCCGACGACAGGGTGGTTGACCGACGCGAGGTGGACGCGGATCTGGTGGGTGCGGCCGGTTTTGATCTCGACCTCGAGGAGGGTGAACTTTTCGAAGCGCTGGCGCACTTTCCATAAACTGATCGCCTGGCGGCCGTTTGCGGCGACGGTCATTTTAGTGCGGTGCCAGCGGTCGCGGGCGATCGGGCGGTCGATGGTGCCTGAATTGTCACGCGGGCTGCCGTGCACGAGGGCGACGTAGGATTTGAAGACTTGGCGGCGGCGAAATTGTTCGGCGAGCTTTTCATGGGTCTGCTCGTCCTTGGCCACGACGATCAGGCCCGATGTGTCTTTGTCCAGGCGGTGGACAATCCCGACCCTATTTTGGGCCCCGGCTTCTGCCTGCTTTTGCTCGAGCGGGAGAACCACCCCGTCAGCCGAAGCGGCTGCCACCCCTCCTTCGTAAGGAGGGGAACTGGGTTTGCCAAAGTGCCACGCTATCGCATTTGCCAGCGTGCCCGATTGCACGCCCGCCCCGGGGTGGACGACCATTCCGGCGGGCTTGTTGATAACGGCGAGGTATTCATTCTCGAAGACTATGTCGAGCGGGATATCTTCGGGTTCGAAACGGGCTGCGGGCTCTTCGGTCAGGTCAATGTCGATCTCGTCGCCGGGGCGAAGTTTGTAGGAGGCCTTTGCCGGTTTTTCGTTGACGAGGACATCGCCATTCTCGATCAGCTTTTGCAGCTGCGAGCGCGACCAGCCCTCGACGTTGTCCGACAGAAACGCATCAAGGCGCCTCCCCGCGTCCGCAGCGGTTGACGTCAATATCATCGATGAGGTTTCCGAATTTACCACGATCCAATTGTTAATTGTTAATTGGAGAATTGCCAATTGGTAGAGTAAATACCTGCCAATTTACATTACCGTCAGTGGACAATTTACAATTGGGCCTAGGTTGGCACGCGCCGAAGGCGCATGATCAGAAAACATGCGCACGATACCGCTACGATAAGGCTCACGATTTGCGACGTTGAAAGGCCGGTCAATGTGGTCAGGCCAAACAGGTCGCCTCGTGGGTCGTCGCGGATGAACTCGATGGAAAACCGGAAGATCGAGTAGATGATCCCGTATGCAATCAGTATTTGGCCGTCGAACTTTTTGCGGCGATGCAGCCAGAATAGGAAGCCGAATACTGCCAGCATCGTGAACGATTCGATCAGCTGCGTCGGGTGCAGGAAAAGGTCGCTGCCGTCCGGACCATACATCGGCACTCCGGTGTAATCGTGGCCGTTCTCGCCGAAGTGCACGCCCCAGAACCAGTCGGTCGGCTTGCCCCAGCAGCATCCCGCGGCGAAACAGCCCTGCCGGCCGAGGGCCTGCCCCAGCGCGACGCCGGGGGCGAAAGCATCCGCCACCTTCCAGAAAGGCAGCTTATATAGCGGCACAAGTATCGCTACCGCAAGGAAACCGCCTATCAAGCCGCCATAATAAACTCCACCGGAACGTAGGAAATCGAGCGAGAATACCTGCACATTCTCTTCGACAAAGAACATCAGGACCTTCGACCCTATAAGGCCGCCAAGCAATGTCCAAAGTCCCAGATCGTAGATACGTTCCTTCGGAAGGCCGTCATTGGCCGCAAGGCGCGAGGCGACGAACAACGCAAGCAGCATCCCCAGAGCTAACCACAGGCCGTAGCTGGTTATTGGAAAGTCGCCGATGCGAAAAAGTTCAGGATACATGGCTCAGAATTCAGAATTTAGTAGTCAGTAGTCAGCGCGGATCTTTATCATGTAACTTGTCAGCATCTTACTTATTTCTTCTAAATTTGATCGCAACACCACTGTTTCACCGTAATCTAGGTCAGCTGAAAGTCTCAGGTAATAACGGCATTCTTCCAATGATCCTAGAGCGATGTTGTAAAACCTTAGTTTGTCAGGTTTGCTTGACCTTCGAAATCCTTCGGCAAAGTTCGCGGGGATCGAAACCGCTGCTCGGCGGATCTGCGATGTTAGACCGAACAACTCATGTTTCGGACATGAATCCGTTAATCGATAAATATCGAGGACAAACTGGTGTGCCTTCTTCCAAGTTTCGACATCCTCGAACGATCTCGCGGGGCCCATTCAATTTTCCGCCTTCTGATTACTGACTTCTGTATTCTGACTTCGCTTAGACAAAAACAGATCAATGATCATAAGTCCGGCGCCGAATACGATTGACATATCGGCAACGTTGAAAGTTGGGTAATGCCACGAGCCGAACTGTACGTCGATATAATCAACAACAAAGCCTAGCCGGATGCGATCGGTCACGTTCCCAGCGATGCCCGCGAGCAATAGGGCGAGTGCACCGAGGATCCGGTCGTCAGAACGCGGCGTCCGCCAGAAAAAATAAAGGACGAGGGCGGCCGCAAACATAGCAACAAGCGAGAGGCCCCAACGCCCGGGATCGCCGTACTCATCGAGCATCGAGAACGCGACGCCGGTGTTCTGGGCATAGGCAAAATTAAGGAAACCAGGGATGACCTGAACGTCGTCGCCAAACCTGAGCTGGCGTACCGCCCAGGCCTTGGTCGACTGGTCTATCAAGAAAACCCCGCCTGCAATGGCGAGGTATGCAAGTCTCCAAATAAGGTCCTTTTTGTTCACTATCGTCTAGTTGTCGACGCGGCTTGCTTCGGCTCTGCGTAAAAGGTCTTATTCACTATTTTCCACTCGCCGTTAATCTTGAGCAGCGTCATGTAATCCACAAACTTCACGGCCGGATAATCCAGCACGATACGCGCGATCGCTGCATTTCCCGCCACGTCGATCGATTCGATCGCACGCTTTCGCTTTGCCTCGTCGGCTGCGGGCTTACCGGACATTCCGCCGATATATTCCGAGAAGGAACGGGTAGTGAATTTGCCCTCGCGGATAAATATCAGGTTTCCCTCAGTGTGGAATGCCTTCCGCATAAACTCCGGGTCTCCGGTTTCGTGCCCTTTGATGTAATTTTCGAGCGGCACGCGCACCGCGTCCTTTTCCGAATCCTGCGCGTTCACACACAACCCACCCGAAAGCAGGATCATTAATAAAACTACGGTTCTTTTTACCAACATAAAGTTCTCCTTAGATCTGAATATAGACGAGAACTATGATTACGACCTCTTTCGCCGCGTTGTTTCGACCTGGTCTTCTAGGTGAGGTCACTCCGTATATGGAAATATCGCTTTCGGTGCCCGATACCGCCGCCACCAGTCAGCATAACAAACATCCGTACAGCCTATCGCATACGTGACGACACGCCATCGCCCGCCCGTCTTTCTCATCAAGGCGAAGATGTTGTTATCGAACATTTCGTCAAGGACAGCGTCCCAATAGCGTGTGCCGCGATAATCGGGCCGGCTGCCGCCGGACCTCTGCGGTTCGCCGCCGATGAACGCCCACGTTCCCATCACATTAAAGTTTTCGGCGCTGAACACGATCTTCTGTTTCAGGTCCCGTTCAACCGGTACGCGCAGGGCGTCAAGGATCGCCTTGCGCTCGGCGGAACCGCGTGCCGGTGTATAGATCGATTGTGCCGCGAGCCCGATCGAGGTTCCCGCGACCAACGCCAAGGTGATAGTGATTCTCATTAACATATCAGCACTCCATTTGTAATTCCTGCCGCCGCGATCATCTATTAGGATGCCGAGGTCGCCCTTTCGATCTCAACAAGCGCTTCGATGCAGCGTTCACAGACTGTCGGGTAAGACGTGAATTCCCCGACGCGTGTCGAAAAGTTCCAACAGCGTTCGCATTTTTGCCCGTCGGCTTTCCTGATCTCCACCTTTAAGGCGTCCCCCTCATGAACTTCAACCTGGGATACGATGAAGATATATCGAAGTTGATCAAAGTAGTTAAGCAGGAACCGCGTCGTGCCGGCATCCGTGGTAAGGATCACTTTCGCCTCAAGTGACGAACCTATCTGTTTCCCAACGCGGGCCTCTTCGAGAGCCTTCAAGACCTCGTCGCGGATCGCGAAGATGCGTTCCCAATCGCTGAGGAGTTCACCGTCAACATCGCCTTCGGCCTTGGGAAACTCTCCCAGGTGAACAGAACTTACCTGTTGGCCTGGGATATTCTCCCACGCCTCATCGGTGGTGAAAACAAGGATCGGCGCCAGAAGGCGGCAAAGGGCATCGGCTATCCAATAAAGAGCTGTTTGGGCGGACCGTCGTTCCACCGACCGAGGGGCATGGATGTAGAGCCGGTCCTTGATTATGTCGAAATAGCGGGCCGAAAGTGTGACCGTGCAGAAATGGTAAAGCGCACCGTATGCAGCCTGGAAATCGTATTCCTTATACCCCAACCGGACTTTCTCCGTCACCTCAGCCAAATTGGCCAACGCCCATCGGTCGATCGAGAGTAATTCGGTCTCAGACACCGCGTCTTTTTGGCTGTCAAAGCCGTCAAGGTTGCCCAATGCGTAGCGCAAAGTGTTGCGGAACTTTCGGTATGAATCGACTACGCGCTGCAAGATCTCGTCAGAGCATCTAACGTCCTCGGTGTAATCTACCGCGGCGGCCCAAAGCCTGAGGATCTCGGCGCCGGACTTGTCGATGATCTCCTGCGGCGCAGTCACGTTGCCCAACGATTTTGACTGCTTCTTGCCTTCGCCATCGACCACCCAGCCATGCGTGATTATTTGCTTGTAAGGTGAGGCGTCGTGGGCAGCGAGGCCGCACATCAGGCTGGAGTTGAACCATCCGCGGTACTGATCACCGCCTTCCAGATAAACGTCGGCCGGGAAACGCAGCGTTTCGCCCCGGGTCTCAAGGACGGCGACGCAGCTCGAGCCCGAATCGAACCAGACGTCAAGAATGTCTGTTTCTTTGCGAAAATCGGAGGCGCCGCATTGCGGGCAGGTGAAGCCCTCGGGAAGCAATTCGCTCTCGGGCCTTGCATACCATGCGTCGGCCGTTTCCTCAGCAAAAATATCGGCAACGTGATCAACGATCTTTGGGTCTGCGATGGTCTCGTCGCATGCCTGACAATAGAAAACGGGGATCGGAACGCCCCACGAACGCTGACGCGAAACGCACCAATCGGGCCGACCCTTAAACATATTCCGCATGCGGTCCTCGCCCCATGATGGGTGCCACACGACGCGTTCGATCTCGTTCAGTGCCTTCGTCCGCAATCCCTCCGAAGAGGTTTCGCCGTTCACCTCGTCCATTGAGATGAACCACTGGGGCGTCGCCCGAAAAACAACTGGATTCTTGCACCGCCAGCAATGCGGGTAACGGTGCTCATAGCGTTCTGAGTGAACGAGCATCCCGTTATCACGGAGAAACTCTACGATCTTCGGATTGGCATCGAAGATGTCCATGCCGCCGAAATGTTCGACCTCAGTGACGAATCGTCCTGCCGAATCGACCGGATTGTAGATCTCCAGCCCGTACTGTTTCCCGATGTGAAAATCGTCAGCACCGTGTCCCGGAGCCGTGTGGACACAGCCGGTACCCGATTTTTTCGCGGATTTATTCTCGAACCGTACGTTCAACTCGGTCTCGGCGTCTGCTTCACCAAGCGTTACGTGGTCACCGTTCATTATCAGCGATGTGCGGTCAAGCCAGGCATGCTTCGCCTCCACACGGTCAAGCTTTGATCCTTTGAACCGGGCAAGCTCCTTAGCTCTCTCCAAGCCGCACGTTTCTGCAAATCCGCCTGTCAGTTCTGACGCAACGATGAAAACCTGGCCGCGGGCCTCGATAGCTGAGTAATCAAAGTCCGGGTGGACCGCGATCCCTAGATTCGCCGGCAGCGTCCACGGAGTTGTCGTCCAGATAACCACGAAAACATTTTTGCCGGCCAACGCCTGATCGATCTCGGCGGGGTCGGTCTTCAACGGAAACTTCACGTAGATCGACGGTGAAGTATGTTCTTTGTATTCAACCTCGGCTTCGGCGAGTGCAGTACGGTCATGAATACACCAGTAAACGGGACGCAAGCCTTTATAGACATAGCCGCGTTCAATAAAACGGCCGAACAGGCGAGCCGTCGCCGATTCATATTCAGGCGACATCGTCAGGTACGGGTTCTGCCATTCGCCGAGTATCCCGAGGCGCTGAAAATCGCGCGTCTGATTGTTCATCGCCGTCGACGCGTGTTCGCGGCAGATACGGCGAAAAGAAGCGACCGGGATATCGGCCTTATTCTTGCCTTTTTCCGCTAGCTTCTTCTCGACGATCGTCTCGATCGGCAGACCGTGGCAATCATAGCCGGGCACGTATGGGGCATCGAAACCCATCATCGAACGTGACTTGACGACAAAATCCTTGAGTATTTTGTTCAGAGCCGTGCCGATGTGAATATCGGCGTTCGCATACGGCGGGCCGTCATGCAGGATGAATTTGTCGCGGCCTTTGCGTGCTTCCGCGATCTTGCCGTACAGGTCCGCTTCCTGCCACTTCTTCAAACGGGCGGGTTCGCTTTGCCCCAGATTGGCTTTCTGAGCGAAAGCGGTCTTGGGTAGATTGACGGTTTTCTTTAGGTCTATTAATTCACTCATCGATCAAAATAAAAAGCCCCAAGCCATTTCCTTAGCTTGGGACCGCCGAGGCGATAAATTCCCGCCACTCAACTCGGGTTGAGCGTGGTCCCTGTGATCCTGCACGTAATGGGCGATGGCCTCCGCATATTAATTTGAATAGTAGCACAGATCACTATACGAGTTCAGCCGAACCGTTACTCTCCACAGACATGATGCTTGGGGAACAATTCAGCACTTTCAATCGTTGCGGTGTTAAACGGATCGTAGCAGACCTTTGCTTTGCTCCATGAAGCAAATGAACTGGCAGCCACCTTTCCCATTCGGTTTATTCTTTCATATTTCTTACCCGCAATCTCGAACTCATAGGTCACTATCGTGTCCTTGTACTTTTTCATTCCAGCTTCCGCATCGATGTCGTGTCGAACCTCTGTTTTAGTTACTGTAGCCGGTGCTTCGGCTGTCAGTGTCTTATGGTGTCGGGCCTCCTTCAGAAATGCAAAAAATGCGCCCACACCGCCCGTGAGCAACACGAGTGGGATCAGCACATAGATTGTTCGAGGAAGTCTCAACTGCATTTGTGACCTGCTATTCCTCTTCAACTGTACACAGGAATGGAAATTCCCGAGCTTTAGCCAGATTCATTGCTTTTTCGGCCTTTGACGTAGCGATCTCATACGGGTATATCCCCGCGATACCGACGCCTTCGTTGTGGACCTTGAGCATTATCACGACGGCCTCGGCGGTGTCCCGTTTGAATACATACTCGAGCACAAAAACAACGAACTCCATTGTGGTGAAATCATCGTTGTGCAACAGGACCTTAAAAAGCTTCGGCTTCTCGAGTTTCGCCTTGCTTTCGGTCAGGGTGTCGATATCGCTGTCAGGAAACGTGGGCATATAAAAGGGGTCTTCAGAAACACGTCGATCGCATTAGATCCAAAAAAATTATAGACGCAAACGGAGGTTATCTGTTAGATTTCAGTTGCGCTGTTTACTAAGTATTCAATTTTCGCTAGATTTACGGCAGCCTTGTAGAATTTTCACTCGATTGGCTGTCTATTTTCAGAAATAGATCGATCAAATGAAGTCGGACTCGAAAAAAGCAGAGTCGAGGAATTCCCGTATTACCTTGCGGAGAGGTAGGGGCTCAGCCACGCCGACTATTTCCAAGGAGAGCTTGGACAGGATCTTCTCGAATGTCGGCCAGCTTCTTCGTGACGGGCGTTCAACCGAGGCCGAAACACTTCTTAGCGAAACGATCGAGAGTTTTCACCACTCTCCCGACGACCTGGCAAACCTCAAACGTCTTCTTTCGTTCACACGCGAAACTCTTGGGAAATACAAGGAATCACTTGACGCGCTTCGACCCTATGAGGACGAGACTTCTCTGCATTCACTGGATCTCGAAACCCAGATCAGGGTCATCACGCAGCTTGCCATCGCTTACAGCAATCTTGCCGACCTCCCCAAGGCCGTAACGCTGCTTAAAGAATCGCTCAAAAAAGCCAAAGATAATGACCTCCGACGTCTTTCGGGGATCATCTACACGGGTCTCTCTCGCGTTTATCGCAAACTTAACGAGTATCCGATCGCGCGGGATTATGCCGAAAATTCCCTTGACTATTTTCGGGAAGAAGGGAATTGGCTCGGGATGGCCGAGGCTTATCGCGAGATCGCGTTGACCTATCATCTCGAAGGGAGCAGCGAGAAGTCGCTTGAGAACTTCGAACAGGGCATCCAGATAATCGGCGAACGTTCAGCTCCGTTCATGCTCGGGCGGCTTTACACCGAAATGTCCGGGGCCTACCTTCTACTTCGAAGGCCGCAGGAGGGCGTCGACTGCCTTGAAAGATCGATCGAATTCTTCGACCGCACCGATCATGTCCTCAATTCGGTGATCGCCTACAATAATCTGGGCCTCAATCTACTCCTGATCGGGAACTGGACCAGGGCCGAAGAGATGTTCAAGCGATCGCTGGAACTCGCGTCGGCGAATAACCACGTTCACGTCGCGGGCATTCTAGATTCGATCGGCGAATTGAAGATCCTTCGCGGTGAACTCGACGAGGCCGCGCAGCTGTTGGAACGGGCGGTCGCCCTTGCACGGGACCGGAAAAATGGCTGGTATGAGGTCCAGGCGCTTCGGAATCTTGCCCGCTGCCGCTTGCTTCAGGGGCGGCACTCCGAGGCGGCGGAACTGGCCCGAGAGGCGATCGACCTTTCCGGCACGATCGATGATAAGCACTACGCAAATATGGCGGGCCTGGTCCTCGCGGAGAGTTATCTTCACACCGCATCGCCGGCCGAATGCGAGAATTATTTGCAGATGATTGAAGAGACCGACGCGACGTCGGACTTCTTCGTCCTCGGCAGCATCCAGCAGATCCGCGGGCTCGCCGCGCTTGTCAATTCAGACAGGTCCCTTGCGGTGCACCATTTCAATCGAAGCCTGACGATCTTTGAAGCGGCGGAAGACCTCTACCACACGGCCACGGCCCATTTCCTGATCGGGAACAACCTGGAGACTAACAAACGCCCGCGGGCGATCGTCCATTTGCGCAAGGCCGCCGAGATCTTCAAAAGGCTCGGGATAATTAAGCACCTGGAGGCGTGCGAGGAGAAGATACGCGAACTGCGGGAGACAAGGGGTAATACTGAGGTGTCAGACAGCGGTGTCCGGCAGAATTCGGTGGTTTCCCAGCTTCTGATGGTCAGACTTGCGGAGGCGACTGCCTCTCGCGAATTACTTTTCCGGGAGCTTATCGCCGTGCTTCAGCAGGAAAGCGGAGCAAAGAGATTCATGGTTGCCGAAGCTGATTTGAATCGGCGGCTTCGGCCATTTATCACCCATGGTTTCACAGCCGCCGAAAGCAGCGAGATCCTCGCGGGGATGGAAGCGGCAAGACAATCAGGCTCGGAACGCGACCTTCTGAAAAGGAAGGACCTTGCATTGTTCCATCTTCGAGGCTCGAATTCGCCGCCCGCACATTTGCTGATCAACCCCAGCCGCGAAGCGCGTCTCAGCGACGGAAGTGCTCTTCAGCCTCTTCTGAGGGTCGTTGAACTGGGCATGGACGTGATAGCGCTTAGGGAACGCGACAAGGCTGTCCCGGCTGAGCAGGTAGCGAGTCCCTATTCGTCGAACAGCTTGATGCCCGGTTTCATTCATTCGTCGCCGGCAATGACGGCCCTTGTCGAAGAGGTCTACAAGATACGTTCTTCCGACGTGACCGTTCTTGTGACGGGTGAGTCAGGGACCGGGAAAGAGCTTGTTTCAAGGGCTATCCATGCGATCTCCAACAGGAAGGACAGGGTGTTCGTTCCGTTCAATTGTACGGCCGTGCCGAAGGAATTGGCCGAGGGACATTTGTTCGGTTACCGTAAGGGGGCCTTTACCGGCGCGGTCAATGACTCGTCCGGTGTGATCCGAGCCGCTGACGGCGGCACGCTCTTCCTCGATGAGGTCGGCGATCTTCCGCTCGACGTACAGCCGAAAATGCTCAGGTTCCTGCAGGAAGGAGAAGTTCAGCCGATCGGCGAGAAGAGGCCGATAAAGGTGGACGTCAGGGTAATTGCCGCCACGAACATGCCGCTTGAGGAAAAGGTCGTCGACGGCACGTTTCGCGAAGACCTGTACTATAGGCTGAACGTGATCCGTCTGCGTGTCCCGCCCCTTCGTGAACGGCGGTCTGAGATACCTCCGATCGTTAACTATTACGTGAATCACTATTCAACGCGTTTTGGTAAACGCGACATCACTTTTACACCGCAAACCGTCGACCTCTTGATGGTTTGTGAGTGGGAAGGCAACGTTCGTCAGCTTTGCAACGAGATTCAACGAATAATCGCTAGGGCAGAGGACAATGATGTGATCACGCCGGAGCATCTCTCGCCCGATCTAAAACGGACCGCAAGGCCGCTTCAGAGTTTCGGCGACGCATCAGGCACAAAGCAGATCTCGACATTCGACTCGGCATTCTTGGTCGATGCGGGCGATGCTGGCCGAACGCTCGAGGACGCGGTCGGTGAGCTCGAGACACAAATGATAAAAAGCTCACTAGCCCGTCACAATTGGAACATTTCGAGAGTCGCGAATGAGCTGGGACTAACTCGTCGGGGACTCTATCTGAAGCTCGATCGTTACGGCATTGAGAAAGCTGCCTGATCGGTCATTCTTGCATTGAAATCTCTCGGAGATCGCGAACCACACGCTGAAGCTGCACCAACAACTCCTCGATCTCTTCATTTTTGGTATAGCGGCTCAGTGAGATCCTGATCGAACCCATTGCATAAGAGAAAGGAATGTCCATTGCTTGAAGCACGGGCGACACGGACTTCTCCGTCGACGCACAGGCCGATCCGGTCGAAACGCAGATCCCGGCGTCGTCTAACCGGGCGAGGATGGCTTCACCATTAGTATTCTCAAACGAGACATTTGAAGTATTCGGAAGTCGCATGAGCGGATCTTTGGAACCGTTCAAACGAGAATCTGGAATTTTCTCCAAAATCCAGTTTTCCATAAGATCGCGAAGGGAGCGAACACGATCCATGGGCGAAAGGTCCCCTGCCGACCTTGCCGCCGCACCGAGCCCGACGATCTGATGAACTGCCTCGGTGCCCGGCCTCAGACCGTGCTCCTGGCCTCCGCCTTCGAATATCGACGGAAGTTCGACCCCTCTTTTCTTCCAAAGGGCACCGACGCCTTTCGGTGCGTGAAACTTGTGACCTGAGATCGAATAAAGGTCGATGGCCGAATTCCCCAGCGAGATCGGGACCTTGCCGGCCGCATTCACCCCGTCGGAATGGAAGAGGACCTTTGACCGGCCCTTGACGATCTCGGCAAGCCTCTCAATAGGAAATAAGACCCCGGTCTCGTTATTGGCGTGCATTATGGATACGATGGTCGTTTCCGGAGTTAGAGCCGATTCTAGCTCTGCTTCGTCGATCTGACCGCTCTGATCCACTGAAAGACGGGTCACCCTCAGGCCATTGTCCTCAAGGCGGTCACACGCTTTCCTGACCGCTTCGTGTTCGACCGCGGTGGTAATGACGTGGCCGCGGCCGTCGTTAGCTTGGGCGGCCGCAAAGATCGCCCAGTTGTCGCTTTCCGTACCCGAAGACGTGAAAATGACCTCATCGCGATCGGATGCACCGAGCAGCGCCGCTACGTGATCGCGGGCCGATTCAACCGCTTCGCGGGCCTGCCTGCCCATGGAATGAACCGATGAAGGGTTTCCGAAGTTTTCGTCCAGGTATGGCATCATTACGTCCCGGACCTCAGGCAAGATCTGTGTTGTTGCGTTGTTATCCAGGTAGATCATTGCGGCTCGCCTCATCCAAAGGCGAGGCCAATTTACCATTTACGGTTTAGCCTTTACAATTACCGTAACCGTGAAAGCCTGGCTGAATATAAAGGAACCCAACGGCAATGAGGTCCGCTTCGAACTGGCGGCGGGATTGATCTATTCGATCGGCCGTGCAAAGGACAACGACATCATCCTCAATGATCGCCGTGTTTCACGTAAACATGCGAGGATAGCGGGCAATACCGACGGTTTCATCCTTATTGACGGTTCCGTCGAGAACGGAACGCTCGTCCGGAGCATCAATCACGTCTTCATTAACGGCGCGCCAGTCCTCGAAAAGAAACTCGAGTCTGGCGACGTGATCATTATCGGCGAGAGCCGGCTCGACTTTGTCGCGGAGGCCTCTGAGAAGGCGACAGGACCGCTGCCTGAGATCCTGAAGAGGTCAGTTTCGGGCGAAGATTATGATGCTGAGACCGTCGCGGTCGTGACCGAGGGGGTGAATTATGACGACAAGCCTCTTGGCATGACCCAGGTCGAGATGTCGGCCAACGAGATCATGGGGCGGCAGGCGAACTTGTCGGTCGAATCGGCGGTCGCCACTCCCGAAGAGATCAAAGACCTGCGGAGAAAAGCCAAGATGCTCGAGTTGCTCTACGAAATGAGCAGGTCGATCGGCACGGTTTTTGACTTGAAAGAGATCTTTGCGAAGGCTACGGACCTTATCTTTCGGGGAACCCCGGCGGACAGGGTCGTCGCCCTCATCGCGGATGAAACAGTGGATGGGAAGATCCTTGACTACAGCCTTTTCCCGATCGCTGTCCGTACCCGTGATGGGCAATTGAGTGAGCCGACGGGACGGCTGACGATCAGCCGGACGATCACTCAGAAAGTGATGCGGGATAAGGTTGCCGTCCTGTCACAGGATGCAAGGACCGATAAACAGTTCTTTGGGGCGGAATCGATCGTGTCGCAGGGTGTCAGGTCCACCATTTGCGCTCCGCTGATAACCGAATCGAATGTTCACGGCGTGCTCTATGCGGACCGGTTGGACCCGTTTGCTACTTTTACCGCGGACCATCTTGAAATGATATCAGCCGTCGCCGCCCAAACGGCCGTAACCGTTGAAACCGTCAAGGCACATAAACGTTTGGCTCGCGAAGAGGTAGCAAGGGCAAACTATGGTCGGTTCATGCCTGAATATGTCGTGAAACAGCTGCTTGAGAATCCGAATTCTTTCAGCCTCGGCGGCGTGAATCAAACTGTCACGGTCCTGTTCGCCGATATTCGCGGATTTACGTCGATCTCGGAAAAGGAAAAGCCTGAAAAGGTCGTAAGCCTGTTAAATCGTTATTTTTCGGTCATGACCGACATCATTTTCGAACATGGGGGGACGCTCGACAAGTACATCGGTGATGGATTGATGGCAATATTCGGTGCTCCCACTGCGGGAGCCGAAGATGCGCTGAATGCGGTCAAGGCCGCCGTCACGATGCAGAAGAAAATAGCCCAGCTGAATACTGAGTTGAGCGCCGAAGGATATGAGAATATCGCCATCGGGATCGGGCTTCACACCGGAGAGGCCACGATCGGCTACATTGGATCGGAGCGTCGCTCCGAATATACGGCCATTGGAGACAACGTCAATCTTGCTTCGCGGCTCGAATCGAACGCCGCGGGCGGTCAGATCCTAATGAGCGAAGCGACCGCGGCCGCAAGCGGGAACCTTGTCCCGGTAAGCGTACTGGAGCCGCTGACGGTCCGAAATCGGGTCCAGCCGGTCAATGTTCTGGAAGTTAGATGGTCGTGATCTCGTAATTATTTTGACCACGGATATTTGTTGTCAGCCAGAAAGCAAAAAACATATAATTTAAGCGGGTTGTAACCGTCATGTTAAGGATCTCCTCCCTGAAAAAACTCGTAACCGATTCGATGGCCATCGATCTGGGCACTGCGAGCACCATCATCGCCGTCAAAGGCCGAGGTGTGGTCCTCGATGAGCCCTCGCTTGTCGCCATCAATGAATTGACCGAGGAAATAGTCGCATTTGGCCAGGAGGCCGGCGATATGGCGGGACGCGAAGGCCGTGACGTGGTGGTGCGGGCCCCTCTTATCGGTGGTGTCGTCGGCGATTTTGAGCGGACCAAGAAAATGCTGGCGCATTTTGTAAAGAAAGCGAGAACCGGAGGCTCAAACTTGTCACTTCAGGCGGTAATGAGCATGGTCTCGGACGTGACTCAGGTGGAGCAGCGAGCCCTTCTGAACGCGGCCGAAGAGTCCTCCATCGGAAAGGTGTTCATGATGGAGGAAGGCCTCGCCGCTGCATTCGGTGCCGGCGTTTTGCCTTCTGACAAACGAGCGTCAGCTATTATCGACATCGGTGCGGCGACGACCAATATTGCAATAATTGCGAAGGGGACGATCGTTACCTCTACGTCGGAGCGTTACGGAAGCAATGCGATCAACGAGGTCCTGGCGACACACCTAAGGCGGCATCGCGGTCTGCAGGTTGGCGAAGAAACGATCGAATTCCTCAAGACCACTTTTGCATCGGCGTACGTGCCGGACGACATCTCGCAAACCATCGAGGTCCGCGGCCGGGATGTCCAGACAGGGAGCCCGTCGGCGGTCGAGATAACGTCAGGCGAGATCTATCCGGTCGTCGAAGGGATCGTGCGGAAGATCGCACAGATGGTGCGCGATACGCTGACTGAGTTGCGGCCGGAGGTCGCGGCTGACATTTACGACCGCGGCGTCATCCTCACGGGCGGCGGTGCATTGCTTGACGGGATCGACAAATACCTAAGAAACTTCATCAATCTTCCGGTGATAGTTTCGGAAGAGCCGCGCTACGCCACCGTTAACGGGCTGCTAAAGATGTTCGACGACCCGAAACTCCTGGAACGCGTTTCCCGCAACGAACTAAGCGTCCTTCAAAACGCCGAGATCCCATTCGAGGCCTAGGCCAATTTTTCTGACCAAGATCGCGGGTAAGCCGGCGAGTCGGTGAATCAGCCGATCCGAGGGAAATTGTATCGATATTGCAGATCCACAGCTCTGATGAGATAACGTCCTGCAGTCGTGAAATCCATCACTCCGTCGAAACCGAATCCTCACCATGCAATGCGGCGTGAAGTGTATGCCAGCTCAGTGAAGCGCACTTCACGCGAGCAGGAAATTCGAGTACTCCGGCAAAGATCAAAAGCTTCCCGAGATGATTTTCCTCCGTCTCAACATCCAGTTTGCCAGTTACCATATCGTGAAATTCGCCAAACAGCTTTTCGGCCTCTTCACGGGTCTTTCCCTTCACCGTCTGAGTCATCATCGATGCGGAAGCCTTTGAGATCGCGCAGCCGGATCCCTTGAATGCGACATCTGAAACCGTGTCGCCGTCCATTTTTACATATATCCGTAGTGCGTCGCCGCAAAGCGGATTGTTTCCGTCCGCTTCTTTGTCCGCGTCCTCGATCGTACGAAAGTTCCGCGGGTTCTTGTTATGTTCCAGGATCGTTTCCTGATAAAGCTCGTTCAATTCCGACATTTAAAACAATCCTACGACATTTCCATTCTCATCGATATCTACGCGCTCGGCGGCCGGATGCTCCGGTAAAGCCGGCATGGTTCGCATATCGCCGCAGATGGGGTAGATAAATCCTGCACCAACGCTCGCACGAACCTCACGCACGGGCAGCGTGAATCCTGAGGGTGCGCCTTTCAGCGTCGGATCGTGACTCAGACTTAAATGCGTTTTCGCCATGCAGATGGGCAGGCCGCCGAATCCGTTCGCCTCATATGCGGCGATTTGCTGTTCGGCAAAGGGTTCAAAGCGAACGTCCGCCGCTCCGTAGATCTTTATAGCGATCGTCTCGATCTTCGTCTTGATCGGTTGGTCGAGGTCGTAGAGAAACTTGAACTCGTTGGGCTGATCAGCAGCCGCGATCACCATTTCCGCAAGATCCATGGCTCCTCTACCGCCGTCGGCCCAATGGGTCGAAACGGCGGCACCCAGGGCTCCAGATTCGACCGCTATGCGTTTGACCGCTTCGATCTCTTCCGCGTGGTCCGTCGCGAAAGCATTTATCGCGACCACGGGTGTCACGCCGTGCAGTTTTACATTCTCGATCTGTTTTCTAAGGTTCGCTGCGCCGGCTTCGACATCGGCGACATTATTTGCCAGCATCTCCGGCGGCAGCGGCTTGCCGGCGACGATCTTAAACTTTCCACTGTGAGACTTGAGGGCCCGGATGGTGGCGACGATGACGCATGCGTCGGGCTTCAGCCCGCTGTAGCGGCACTTGATGTTGAAGAATTTTTCGGCTCCAATGTCGGCCCCGAAGCCCGATTCGGTCATCAGATAGTCCGCCGTCTTGATGCCGATCATGTCCGCCAGAATGCTGCTGTTCCCGTGGGCAACATTGGCGAACGGCCCGGCGTGTACCAGGGCCGGCGTGTTTTCCAGCGTTTGCATCAGCGTTGGCCGGATAGCGTCACGCATCAGCACGGTCATGGCACCGGCAGCACCGATCTCTTCGGCGGTGACGGGTTTTTTGTCGTGTGTAAGCCCGACCACGATACGGCCGAAGCGCTTCCGCATATCCTGAAGGGAGGTGGTGAGCGCAAGTATTGCCATTACTTCCGACGCGACCGTAATATCAAAGCCCGTCTCCCGCGGGATGCCGCCCTCCATTCGACCGCCGAGGCCCACGATGATCTTTCGGAGGGCACGGTCGTTCGTGTCGACGACGCGCTTCCATGTGATGCTGTGCGGATTGATATTGAGCGGATTGCCGCGGAGGAGCCGGTTATCCACCATCGCGGCAAGCAGGTTATTGGCGGCCGTCACCGCGTGGATGTCGCCCGTCAAGTTCAGGTTAAAGGTCTCCATCGGCACGACCTGCGCATAGCCGCCGCCGGCCGCCCCGCCCTTTATCCCGAATGTCGGCCCCTGCGAAGGTTGACGCAGCGTGACGACCGCCCGCTTGCCCAGGTGCTTCATCGCCTCTCCAAGGCCGATGAGCGTCGTCGATTTGCCTTCGCCAAGCGGTGTCGGCGTGATGGCGGAGATGTCGATATATTTTGCGTTCGGGCGATCCTTCAGCCGGTCCAGGACACTGAGCCGGACCTTCGCGATGTAAGGGCTGCCGTAGATATCGATGTCGTCCGGAAGAAGACCGAGTTGTTCGGCTATCTCAGTTATCGGCTTGAGCTTGGCGCTTTGCGCAATATGAAGATCTGAGTCCATGATCGCGATTATCAATGAAACTTCGGAGCGATTGCGTGATGCGGCTCACAAGAGGGAGCCTTATTGTCGACGAAAACGTTAGGCGGTCCGTATATAACAAATGACCACCGGCCGCTCGAGGATCTCTTTAATTGACCGAATCATGCTATTGCAGCATCCTCTCGGTTCAATGCCAATTCGACCGCGTGCTCCGCGTGAAATTTGGCGGTATCAAATAGAACCACATCCGTGTCCAAAGGTGTTACTAGCAGCGGGATTTCGGTACATCCGAGGACGATCCCTTCGGCACCCGCCGCCGTAAGTTTGCCGATGATCCTCAAATATTTTTGCCTGGACTCGTCACGAATATCGCCGTTGACCAACTCGTTATAGATGACGGAATGGACCGTCTCGCGGTCCTCCTTTTCGGGAACAAACGCGTCGATCCCGAACTTGTCGTGAAGCCGATCTTTAAGGAAATCTTCCTCCATCGTGAACCGGGTTCCGAGCAATCCGACCTTCTTCATCCCGGCCTGTTGAATTGCACTGCCCGTGGTGTCGCCGATGTGAACCAGCGGGATACGGACAGCCTTCTCGACATTATCCGCAACAATGTGCGGCGTATTCGCACAGATCAGAAAGAAATCCGCACCGCCGCGTCCGAGTTGATTGGCGGCGTCGATCAGCAGATTCTGGAAATCGTCCCACCGCCCTTCATGCTGCATCCGCGCGACCTCGTCAAAATCGACCGAGTTCAGCAGGACCTTCGCCGAATGCGAACCGCCAAGCAGGTCATTCGTCCGTCGGTTGATCACCTGATAATAAACAACCGTACTCTGCCACGAAATCCCGCCGATAAGGCCGATGGTTTTCATAGATGTCCTTTCAGCTCAATTACTGCTTACCAGGTACCAATTACCTTCGATAGCTCGGTAAACTAGATATTCCCGATTCCCTTTTGATCGATATTCATCTAAGTCACCATCGATCAAGAACTCTGGCGTTGTTGTCAGCCATGCATATCCCTTAATGCTCCCGCCTTGTGTAGAAGCAACGAAGTGGATGGGCGAGCCCTCCGAAACGGGATAGGCATAGAAACCACGGGGAACGCCGATCTCTTGAAATATCGCCCTATATTTGTGTATGCGACTCCCATAGATCCCGAATTCGGGTAAATTTTTCGGTTCCGTCCAATCTACATCGATGCGGAACAATATTCCACCAACCTTAGCGTGGTCCTCCTTCACCATCTGAAGCAAAGATTCAAATGCACTCTTCTTATTTCGGAAGTTCTCGATCATTTCTTGATCGGACTTATGCGGGCTACCCTCACACGCACACACCACTGTCATAAGCGCGACAAGGGCAATGACCAAACCTTTCCAAGAATCCCGTCGATGCATGATCGGGGGCATAGCTACGCAAACACCTCAATCACCTTCATCACCGCGTCGGCAAGCTTATCGACCTCATCGCGCGTGTTGTAGAACGCGAACGAGGCGCGTGCGGTCGCAGGAACATCGAAGAACTGCATCACCGGCTGAGCGCAATGATGTCCGGCGCGGATGGCTATGCCCTGCTGGTCGAGGATCGTGCCGATGTCGTGCGGGTGGACGTTCTCGATCTCGAACGAGAGCACGCTTGCCTTCTCGGTGGCCGTGCCGATGATCCGGACGCCGGGGATGTCAGCCAGACGCTGCGTAGCGTATTCGAGCAGTTCGTGCTCGTACTTCGCGGCTGCCTCAAAATCGATGTCGTTGAGGTAATCGATCGCCGCGCCAAGCCCGATCCCTGCAGCGATCGCCGGCGTGCCCGCCTCAAACTTTGCCGGCAAGGGGGCATACGTCGTCTTCTCAAAACTCACCGTGCGGATCTGGCTTCCGCCCGTCTGATATGGCGGCATCTTGTCCAGCCACTCACGCTTGCCGCAAACGACGCCGCTGCCCGTGGGCCCGAACATCTTATGGCCGGAGAACACGAAGAAATCGGCGTCAAGGTCCTGCACGTCCACAGGAAAATGCGGCACGCTTTGAGCCGCGTCAACGCAAACGGGCACGCCGAATTTGTGTGCCGTCGCGATCATCTCCTTGATCGGGTTGACGGTCCCCAGGGCGTTCGACACGTGCGAAACGGCGACGATCCTGGTCCGCTCATTCAACAGCCTGTCGTATTCCTCGATCACAAGCTCGCCCGAGGCGTTCATCGGGATCACGCGGAGCTTTGCTTTTCGCTCCTCAGCCGCGACTTGCCAAGGGATGATATTCGAATGGTGCTCCATCTGCGATACGAGGATCTCGTCGCCCTCGTTGATGAATCCTTTCCCGTAAGAATGTGCGACCAGATTGATGCCTTCGGTCGTTCCGCGTACAAAGATGCAGCAGTTCACATCCGGAGCATTGATGAACCTCTTAACCTTTTCACGGGCTGCCTCATATGCGGTCGTGGCGTGCTGCGAAAGATAGTGGACACCGCGGTGAATGTTCGAATGCTCTTCACGCAGGTACTTCGAAGTCCTGTCGATCACCGTCTGCGGCACCTGCGACGAGGCAGCGTTGTCCAAATAGACCAGAGGCTTCCCGTTCACAGTTTGAGCCAGAACCGGAAAATCCTTTCTTACTTTTTCAACGTCCCAATTACTCATCACCTGTTGTACTGCTTTCATTCCAATCTGAGTGCTCCGCGAAGCCTTATGGCTAGATCTCCGCATTCAATCTGTTCAACACAGCCGCATCCAAGTCCGCTTTGATCGACGCTATCCCTATTTTGTTGATTATTTCTTCCGCGAATCCGTAAGTCAGAAGGTTACGCGCAAGTTCGTCGTCGAGGCCGCGAGTTTTGAGATAAAAGAGCTCCTCTTCCTCAAGCTGGCCCACTGTGGCTCCGTGCGCGCATTTCACGTCGTCGTTGAATATTTCAAGCTGAGGCTTGGTGTCGACGCGGGCATCGTTCGAAAGCAGAAGATTCTTGTTCGACTGCTGAGCGTCGGTTCCGCTCGCGTTTTCCCTGACGAAAACCTTGCCGTTGAAAACGCCTCGCGACTTGTCATTCAGCACGCCTTTATAGTTTTGGTGCGACGTGCAGTTCGGCACCTGATGATCGATGATCGAATGCGCGTCCGAATGCTGCGTACCGTTGAGCATATATAGGCCGTCGACCCACGCCTCGGCCCCCTCGGCCGTGAATTTCAGATCGATATCGTGACGTGAGATCGCACCACCCAGGTTTATGTTCGTCGAGTTGTAAACGCTTCCCCGGCCCAGGGTGATCTCCGTCGAACCGTAATGGAACGCCTCCGGCGATTCCTTTTGGACCCGATAATGCGTCAAATTCGCGTTGTCCTCGACGATTATCTGTACTGCAGCATTGGTAAAATTCGCCCCTTCCGATTCGTAAACGCCCACTAGCGTCGCCTTGCTGCCCGCTTCAGCGATCACGATGACGTGTGGGAAAACGGCCTTACCCGCCGGTGCCGAAAGGTCGAACTCGATAGGCTGTTCGACTACCGTGTCTTTAGGGATCCGCACGACCGCAAACTCTGCGAACGCCATGTTCAGAGCCGTAAAACCATTCCGATCGAATCGAAATCGTTCGACTATCTCCCGTACATCTGTGTCCAACTCGGCAATCGAAAATCCGTAAGTCCCGACCTGCCAGTCACGCTTCGCGATCTCAGCGACGTTCGTGTACTTCCAATCCTCATGCCTGGGCGTCGGAAACCCGTTCGCTTTGTAATACTCGAACGCTCGCTCGCGCAACCCTCGGACGGCCTGATCGCCCTCCTGCACGGTCAGGTTCCTGAATTCCTCCGCAAACCGCGATTCCTTTACTGCACTATATGAAACCATTCTTTCTCATACCCATCGGGCAGATCTCTTTGCTTCCTTGGCGGTCTTTGCGTTAATAGCTTTTTTGCTAAACGCAGGGATCGCGGAGGACGCAGAGCATAGCCCATTTTTCAAAACAACTTCACCAAACTGAATTTTTCGTCGGCGCGGACCGTGTTCGATTTGTCCAGAATGAACTCCCTTGCCATTCGAAGCTTGGCCTCGTTTTCTACCCGCGGTTTCGCATCGTCAACCAAGGTCGAGCGGTCATAGTCGAACAAAAAATCATGTCGCGCCAGCATATACTGCACATTCATGGCGGCGGCCGTTGCCTTCAGTTCCTGAACATTCCGCGATTCCCAGACCAACTTCCTCAGCGTCCAATCCTCGAACAAATAATCCGAAACGACCGGCCGGTCGAGGTGGTATGTGTCTCGCCGCATATTGATGAGCCATACCCGCGCCTCCGGAGCCGTCGACGTGTTCAGATACTGGTAGTACGGATAATGATCTAGGTTCCTTGCCAGATACTGGTCACGCGTTTCACCGCCCAGCACAACCCGAAGCGGGGCCTTTTGCAAGAACCAGGCGAATGCGGTCAAAAGCCCGAAAATGGCCGCGATCGAGATCGAATACTTGGCCGCCATGTAAAGCGGCGTTCTCTTCGCGGCGATAGCTTCGACCGCAGACGCGATCCCGATCGCCAGCAACGGCAGGATCGGGATCAGGTATCGCAGCTGCATACTCGAAAACAGCCAGAACAAAAACACGATCCCGGCGACGCCCGCACCGATCAATACCGGAACGCGGACGCCTTCGTCCGCATCTTTGAACCCTTTCCAAAGAGCAAATATTAAGACCGGCAGCCCGATCAAAAACGATACACCGAGCACTCCGTCAAAAAATCTGGCTTCCTCCGGCTGCGCCTTTACAGACACGTTCCACGGTGCCAAAACATGATCCGCCGCCGAATTAGTGACCCGCCCGTACTGCGAGTTCATCGCCTGGAAGAGGTTCGACCGCTCAACGTCCCAGCCAGGAGCTTCGGCATTCCAGATGCTCAGATAAAACGGAAACACCGGGCTGCCCGTTTCCTGCCAGGTTCGGATGTACCACGGTGACGCGATGGCACCGGCAAGGACCAGGGCCCCGAGGCCGGAAACGAGCATCTTCGCGATACGATCAGGTTCCTTTTCTTTTGCCTCTCGAACGCGGAGTAGGACCACCAAGCCGAACGCCGCGATGACAACCAAAGTCGTCAGCTTTATCGAAAGGGCCGAGCCGAGGCATATCGCGGCAATTACAAGCCAGCGCGTTTCGCTCGTCCGCCACCAACGCGAAATAGAAAGAACGGCCAAGGTTACGTAAAGGGCCAACGCAATATCAACATATGCATTGGCTGCAACATGGTAAACACTCGGCACCGACGCTACCATCAACGTTGCCATTAAGGCCCACCGACGCGAAACCCCGATCTCTCTCGCCCAACCAAAGATAGCGGCCAATAGAAGCGGGAAAAAAATCCAAACGGTCGCTCCGGCCGCAGCCTCGCCCGCACGATCCCCCACCGGCCCGCCGAGCAGCATCGCCCAAACCGAGTGCATCTCGGTCCCGAAAGCGAGATAACTGGCGATGTTCCCCTCAACGAACGCGTTCCCGCCCTGAGCTATCCAGGCTCTTGGTAGAGCAAAGTGATAGAGCAGCGTGTCCTTCGCCGTCGGCGGAGCAAGGCTCGCGATGAACGAAAGCACTAAAGGCGCGGCGATCAAGGCTAGTACCACTCTATCGAACACCGCCGCCCGCTCAGGTGCCCGGCTCTCGGCCTTCGCTTCACGAACTCGGCGAAACGCGAGAGCACCAAGCACGACCCCGACCAACAACGCGGCGACCGCAACCGGCCGCGAATAAAGTCCGGCGACACCCAGAAAAAACCAAACCAGCGACCAAATGGCTGCTCCGACAGCCGTCTTCGCGGCGAATTCCAGCACGTGAGAATGATCTTCGCTTCGCCGCGTCGATGGCAAAAACGAAACGATCAAATTCCCCGTCCCGAACCACGCCACCGCGACCGCTCCCGCGATTAGGGCGCCGACAACGCTGTCAACGATACCGCCGCCCGCCAGCGGCCCGCCGCCGAGATCTTCGAAGAGCTTTCCGATCTGCCCGATGTCTGAGCCGCGGTTCGAGAGAAACGCTACGATCAATACGGCCGCCCACACCGCGAGAGCGATCGCCGGAAGCGGAAGCCCGTTCTTGTCGGTTTTCGTCTCAGCCAATTCGAGTTATCTCCCCGCCTCGCGAAGTATCTCGGCAAGATCGTCCGCCACCGGCATGGGCTTTATCGGGCTGACGTTCGCTCCACCCGTGTTGCCCTTCCGATAAACACCTAGCGGAGTCTTTGTCGCGGCTCCCGCTATCCGCAACAACTGCCCCGCGATCTCGCGTCGGTTCCCAATGCGAATGCCGTGCTTCAGCATCAGCCAGTGGACACGCGTGTGATGGTAAGTGCTCGCCTGCCCGAGGACGTGGGCTCGTTCAAGATGCCGGAACGCGGCTTCATTGTCGCTAGCCTTGCTCATTTCAGCCGCGCGTTCGATCTCCGATTCAATATGCTCCTCGAGGGTAAGCTTATCCATCTTATTTGCCTGCGGCCTTGACCCAATCGTAGCCCTTTTCTTCCAGCTCCATCGCCAACTCTTTGCCGCCTTCCTTGACGATCTTTCCATCGGCAAGCACATGGACAAAATCCGGCTCGATGTAATTCAAAAGCCGCTGATAATGCGTGACCAGGATGATCGCGTTGTCGCTCGAACGAAGTTTGTTCACGCCCTCGGCGACGATGCGGAGTGCGTCGATGTCGAGGCCGGAATCGGTCTCGTCCAGGATCGCGAGCTTCGGTTCGAGCACCGCCATTTGCAGGATCTCGTTCCGCTTTTTCTCGCCGCCCGAAAAGCCTTCGTTCACCGAACGCTTAAAGAACTCGGGGCTCATGTCGACAACCTTTGCCTTTTCTTTCAAATAGTCGTTGAATTCAAGCGGATCCAGCTCCTCCTCTCCGAGGTGCTTCATCTTCTCGTTGTAGGCGAGCCGCAGGAACTGCGAATTCGAAACACCCGGCACCTCGACCGGATATTGAAACGCCATGAAGACGCCCTCGCGGGCACGCTCGTCCGGTTCCAGATCCAGGAGGTTCTTGCCTTCATAGAGCACCTCGCCTGAGATCACCTCGTACGACGGATGCCCGGCCAGCACCTTCGACAAAGTCGATTTTCCCGAACCGTTCGGCCCCATGATCGCGTGGACCTCGCCGCGCTCAACCTGAAGATTCAGGCCTTTCAATATTTTGTTTCCTTCAATACCTGCATGCAGGTTTTTTACTTCTAGCAACATAATTTTTTTGCCACCGAGGACACAGAGAATTTTGAGACAGAACTTTCTCCGAAGCTCAATGCTCTTTGCACGCTCTGCGGCTAACGTTCATCACAACACTTTTTCCATCTCGATCCCGCCCATGCCGAACCACTCTTCCGGAGCGGTCTCCCTCAAAACGTAAAAGCCGTTCTTCTCATACAGCCGCCGCGCTCCGGGCAGGACGTGCGTTGTGTAGAGATAAAGCTTTTCAAAACCCTCCTCGCGACCGTATGTCTCCAACGCCTCCAGCAACTTCTGCCCAATGCCGAGGCGCTGTGCCGACGGCTTGATCGCCATGCTCCGGATGTAAAACCGCTCGCCGTCCGGCAGGCCCGAAACGGTCCCGACGAACTCACCGTCGAACGCCGCCAGCCACATTGGCCCTTCGTCGTAACGTTCGCGAATTCGCTTGGCGGTCGCCGCAGTATATTCAAACGCGTCGGGCGTATACTGTTCCCGAAACGGTGCGAAGGCCTCAAGGATCAAAGCCGCGATGATATCTTCATCGCCCGGTTCGGCCAGCCTGATACTAAGCTCCGGCGCTTTTTTCGCTTCCGGCATCGACATGGATCTCACCTTCAAGAAACAAGACCGCATGGCCGCCGATCTTGACCCGGTCATCCCTCAACTCGCAGAAGAGTTCGCCCCCGCGGGCAGAAGCCTGCCGGGCGAACAGCACGGACTTTCCAAGTCGCTCGGCCCAGTAGGGGATCAGCGTGCAGTGCGTCGACCCGGTAACCGGGTCTTCGTTCACGCCGACCGCCGGTGCGAAAAAGCGAGAAACGAAATCCGAACTGTCGCCCTTCGCGGTCACAATGACACCGTGGGCGTCAACGTCTTTCAAAGCTTCGAAGTTTGGCCTTAACGAACTGATCTCAGCCTCTGACGAATAGACAAGGAGGTAGTCGCGCGACCGCAAAACCTTCTGCGGTGCACCGCCGAGAGCTTCGACGAGGCCTGCCGGCAATTCTGCCTCGACCGCAGGCCGCGAAGGGAAGTCCAACACGAACTTTCCGCCTGCCCGCTCGACCGTTAGTTCGCCGCTTCTCGTTTGAAAGCGGAGGATGTCGTCCGTCGCTCCGAGGATCTCGTGAAGCACGAATCCGCTGGCAAGCGTCGCGTGGCCGCACAGATCAATTTCGACCGTCGGCGTGAACCACCGCAGGTCATAGCCGTTGCCGTTCGGTACGAAAAAAGCGGTCTCCGCCAGGTTATTCTCCAGAGCAATGCTCTGCATTATGTCGTCCGGAAGCCATTGTTCCAGCGGGACGATCGCGGCGGGATTGCCCTTAAACAGCTCTTTCGAGAATGCGTCAACTTGAAAGATCTTCAGTTTCATTCTGCCACCTTTAATTCTTGTGTTGCCAAATAGGCAAGTTCTCGCTCATCGCGCCGCCATTTCAGGAATCCGCGGAAATGCATGATGAAAAAGATCGAACTCCCAAAGACGATCGCATAGCTGCCGACATATAAACCGAATGTAACCCAACTCAGGCTCGCCATCATGAACACCAGGAACCCGATCTTGTTCTTGTTGCCGAGCAGGAAGACCGCCGCGAGACCGCACAATGTCGCAAACCAATCGATGCCGTAGTATTGAAGTAGGTTCATACTATTTCTGAACCCGGGTGCTGCCGCTCCCGGTCCTGACAATGGCTATCACTTCGATCTCGATCCGCGCGTCACGCGGCAGGCGTGCGACCTGGACGGTCGAGCGGGCAGGGAACGGGGCCTTGAAATGCTTCGCGTAGATCTCGTTCATCTTTGCAAAGTCGTTCATGTCCGCGAGGAAAACGGTCGCTTTCACGACGTTTTCCATTGAACTATCCGACGCTTTCAGCACCGCCGCTACATTCTTCAAAACCTGCTCAACCTGCGCTTCGAACCCATCGACGAGCGTGCCGGTCTTTGGGTCGGTCCCGATCTGCCCGGCAGCGAAAACGAATCCGTTAGCAACGATCGCCTGCGAATAGGGCCCGACGGCCTTAGGCGCATCGGCCGCTTCGACGGCACGCTTTTGAGCAGTCGCCCCGATCGACAATATTGCGATCGCAAGCAAAGCAAAGGGAAATATGAAACCTTTCATAAAAGTTCTCTGTGTCCTCTGCGTCCTCGGTGGCTAACCTTCCTTCTTCGCTGCGATCGCCTGTATCTCGATCTTTGTACCAAAATGCAGGTCCTTCACCGGCACTATCGCTCTTGCGGGGCGATGATCGCCCATCACCTCGGCGTACCTCTTATTCACGGCCCCCCACAATTCCATGTCCGAGACGTAGATCGTCATTTGGACAACATGCCGAAGATCGCTGCCGCCAGCCTTCAACACGGCCTCGACATTTTTTAACGCGAGTTCCGTCTGCTCTTCGATATCGCCGGTGAATGGCTCGCGGGTGTCGAGCGTCATCGGCAACTGGCCAGACACATAGATCAGCCCGTTGTGTTCGAATCCCGGCGAATAATGCCCTTTGGGCTGCGGCTGGTCGGGTGGTTGGATCACATTCATATTCAGTTATATGCAAGCGACAGGATCGTCAGGTCGTCGTGTCGCGGGGCGGTGCCTCGGAATCCGTCAATGTGCGATAGGCAGTGCCGGATGCGGCCGGTAGTCTCGTGATCGCTTCCGAGGGCGTCGAACAGACCGCACGAGCCGTACTCGACCCCTTCCGCGTTCACCGTTTCGGTCACGCCATCGGTGAACAGCACCAACGAATCGCCGGCGTCCAGGTTCACCTTGTTCACCTCAAACTCTGTACTGCAAAACATCCCCAACGGCAGGCCCGAATGGTTCAGTTCGCCGATCATTCCGTTCTTGATCAATACCGGTGCAAGATGCCCGGCGTTGGTTATCTCGACCTCGCCCGCACGGTTCGCCTTGCCGAGCACGAGCGTCGCGTACTGGTTCGCCAGCGAGCTTTCGCAAAGCAGATGATTCGCACGAGCCATCAGATCGTCCAGCGGCATTCCCGTCGGCACCAGCGAATGAAAGACAGCGTGCAAATTCGACATCAACAGGCTCGCGGCCATGCCCTTGCCCGAAACGTCGCCGAGGATGAAATAGAACTCGTCGCCGCGTTCGATGATATCCACGTAATCGCCGCTGACGATACTCGCCGGGTGATACGCAAAATCGACGTGCCACTTGTCGCACGCGATTCCCGACCGCGGCAGCAAACCGCGTTGGATGTCCGCTGCAAGCTGAAGATCGTCCTCGAGTGAAGCTCGTTGCGCTTCCGTCAGGCAGCTGAGGCAAACCATCGCCATCGGGTCGTTAAGCAACCTTTCGGTCTCGACCGTACCCTTGCAATCGACGCAAACACCGAAACCGCCCGACTCGAACCGGCTCAATGCGGCGTCAACCTCGCCCAGCAGCCGCGAAAGATCGTCCTGCGCGTGATCGTGGATCCGCGCACTTTCAAGCCGCTGCCGCCTGTCCAGCAACTGATCCCGAAGCATCGAATCAACTCCGATAGCAGCCGTCGCCGTTGTCATCTGTGCGCTTTCCATCTGTCTTACCTCAAAGGCGGAAACACAACCGGTGGGAAGTGTGCCCGACTACCAAACGATATTTGCGAGGCACACTCGCTACTGCTCGTGTTACTGCCACTTTTACCCAACACTTCCTTCTAACTTCAACCCCAATAGCTTCTGAGCTTCGACGGCATATTCCATCGGCAGCTCGCGGAACACTTCCTTGCAAAACCCGTTGATGATGAGCGAAACGGCGTCTTCCTGCGAGATGCCACGCTGCTGCAGGTAGAAGAGCTGTTCCTCGCTGATCTTCGACGTCGTCGCTTCGTGCTCAACCTTGGCGGTGTTGTTCATCACCTCGATGTACGGAAACGTGTTCGCTTCCGAGTGCCCGCCGATCAGCATAGAATCGCACTGCGTGTAATTACGGGCACCGGCGGCTTTCGGCATCACCTTTACGAGGCCGCGGTACGAGTTGTTCGACTTACCGGCCGAGATGCCCTTCGAGACGATCGTCGATCTGGTGTTCTTGCCAAGGTGGATCATCTTCGTGCCCGTGTCCGCGATCTGGGCGTTGTTGGTCAGGGCGACCGAGTAAAACTCGCCGATCGAATTATCGCCCTGCAGGATCACCGAAGGATATTTCCACGTGATGGCTGAACCGGTCTCTACCTGCGTCCACGAGATCTTCGAATTAACGCCGCGGCACGCTCCCCGTTTCGTGACGAAGTTGTAGATGCCGCCCTTGCCGGATTCATCGCCGGCGTACCAATTCTGCACGGTCGAATATTTGATCTCCGCGTCGTCCAAAGCGACGAGCTCGACCACCGCCGCGTGAAGCTGATTCGTGTCGAACTGCGGTGCCGTGCAGCCTTCGTTATAGGCGACGTAGCCTCCTTCTTCGGCGACGATCAGCGTCCGTTCGAACTGCCCCGACTCCTGCGTGTTTATCCGGAAATACGTCGAAAGCTCCATCGGGCAGCGTACGCCTTTCGGGATGAAAACGAACGAACCGTCCGAGAAAACCGCTGAGTTCAACGCCGCATAGTAGTTGTCGTTCGTCGGCACGACCGAGCCAAGGTACTTCTGTATCAGCTCCGGATAATCCGCAACCGCCTCGGTGAACGAGCAAAATATCACGCCCGCCTTCTTCAGCTTTTCCTTGTAAGTCGTCGCAACCGAGACGGAATCAAACACCGCATCAACGGCCACGTTCGCCAGCATCTTCTGCTCGCTGAGCGGAATGCCGAGCTTCTCGAACGTCTTGATAAGCTCCGGGTCGACCTCGTCCATCGACGCCTTTTTCGCCTTCTGCTTCGGCGCCGAGTAATACGAAATGTTCTGGAAATCGATCGCCGGGTACTGGAAGTTCGGCCAGTGCTTCGGCTCTTCCATCTTCAGCCAATTCCGAAAGGCCTTCAGACGAAACTCCAACAGCCATTCGGGCTCGTTCTTTTTCGACGATATAAGCCGTACCGTATCTTCGGACAAGCCCTTGGCGATAGTGTCCGTTTCGATATCGGTGACAAAGCCGTATTTATATTCCCGGTTTGTTAGTAATTCTGCTGCTGTACTCATTTGTTCGTTGCTCGTTGCTCGTCGTTCGTCGCTAAAACTGGCAACTACCGACTGCCCACCGCCCACCGCCTACTGCCTAATGGCGGTCGGTTCGATCGTCCTATGGATGCCTTGTATCTCATGAAACATCTTGTCCACGGAACGTTCGCTTCCGACGAGGTTCGCCAGCGTGATCTGCGACAAGGCGTTCTCGACTATCTCGTGCAGCCCCACGATCACGGGCCGAATGCCGCAGTCGCCGGTATGCACGCATTTATCGAGCACCCCGGTGTAACTGTCGCAGTGCGACACCATCACGTCCTCATCCAATACCTTGATGATCTCGTTCAGGTAGATATCGCCGGCGGGCCGGGCAAGAAAGTAGCCGCCCTTTGTCCCGCGGGTCGAATTCACGAACCCGGCCTTGTTCAGCAGCCACATCAGCTTTCCGGCATTCGCAGTGGAGATGCCCTCGCGTTCCGCTATCTGCGGCAGGGTCAACGAGTCGCCGTCGTTCAAATTCGCAAGCTGGACCAGGCAACGCAGCCCGTATTCTTCCTGTGCCGATATCTTCATAAACTAAATCCCGGTAAAGATTTGGAACCATCCGTAAGCCCGATTATTGCAAATCTTTACTTTTTGGTCAAGATTGAAGATCGACCCGGCGGCGGCCGGTATGGGAGGGCAGCGACCGCAGCGTTTTCGTCATCCGGGATCCCCGAAAGGCCCGCCCGCGACAGACCGTCGAGATCCGGTCCGGGTACCCGCCTCAATGACCGTTTTCGGTACGGTTGCCGGCCTATGTGTTCAGGCGGCGTTCGGGCCGCGTTCCGACAATGTTCGGAACGTGGAAGCCATTGAAAAAGGATGGGTTACGGCGATCTCGACACGCGTTCCGCCATTTTTTTCGAAAAACTTTCGAAATAGCGTAAGTCCTTTGTTTTCAACAGAGGCGAATTTGTTCCTTCCGGAACGCGTTCCACGCATTCCGGACCCGATCCGCATAGATATTCGGTTGTCAAAGATCAAGATCGCCCTTGCGGGTGTGCGACATTGTATCATAGAATGGACAGGCTTCGACATCTATTTTCGTTTCCGGCAACTTTTCAGGCTAGATCGTGCACTTACCACGATAGGCTCGAAGCAGGTCGGCCCGTGCTAATCTGGTTTTACGACGATCCCTATGAGATATCTGTTTGCCCTGTTGATGCTCGCACTCGGTCCTTCCATCTTTGGCCAGAACCCGCCGCCCGGAGCCCTTTCCCCGGGCGTCCCACTGGATCTGGCCCGCTGGCGCGCGGCGCATTACAGCGACGTGCGGTACAAGCTGAACCTGACGCTTGAGAAGATGTCGCCGGTTCTGAAGGGGACGATGGAGATACGCGTTCGAGTGAGTGGAGGAGATGGGGAGACGGGGAGTGGGGGAGGAAGCGAGTCGGTACGATCTGCGGTAGCGGGTGGGGTAGTTCCGATCGTTCTGGATTGGAGGAAGATCAAGGGGCATGAAGAGAGATCGACCGTGTCGAAAGTCTCGATCAACGGCCTCGTTTTGAGTCCCGGCTTTAGCCGGCCTCTTACCGGCGGGAAGCCGCCTGAAGGCGGGACTCCGAACGCGTTCGAAGAAAACAACGAGCACCTCATTTTCCGCGATGGCGTGGTGGCGGGCGAGAACGTCATCAAGCTCGATTTCACATCGCCGATACTGACAAGCGGGTCGGCGATCACGCGGTACGTGGACAAGGAGGACGGATCGGAGTACATCTACTCGCTTTTTGTCCCGTCGGACGCGAGCACGGCGTTCCCGGTGTTCGATCAGCCGGATCTGAAGGCAAGGTTTACGTTGACGATAGTTGGGCCCGCCGATTGGAATGCTGTGGCAAATGAAAGTGCCAAGTGCCAAAATTACCAGACCGGTAAAATTGCAGACGTAACAAATGAGCAGAAGCCGGCATATTCAAGGATTCCTCCTGAACTAACGAAAGCTCTGAATAGTCCGGAAGTGGCGGCGGCAATCAGGGAGTGTGCTCTAAACACAGCAGACTTGACCCATAGCTTCGCGGCATTTCCAGAGACCAAACCCATCAGCACCTACGTCTTTGCGTTCGCGGCGGGGCCGTTTGAGGCGTTCCGGGATACGGGCGGAAACGCGAGTGTAAACGAGCGTGCATCCGGGACGCAGCGAACTATCGGCGCCGTAAGCACGCTCCCTGACGGTCGCGTCTCTGCCCGTACGTCGGTCCGACGATCGCAGGCGGCCAACTTCATGCCGCGCGAGGCGGGGCCGTTTGAAAAATTCGATTCCGATCGTTTAGAGGCGGGCTTGCCCGCCAAAAACGCGCGTGTCGATGGGCGGGCAAGCCCGCCTCTGAACCGGGGATCTGATACTGACGGGCTACAACCCCCCGCTACCGCAGGCGGTACTGACAAGATGGCCGATCTGTCGACATCAATTTACGTCCGCAAGTCGCAGGCAGCCAAGTTCAAGCCGCACGCGGCGGAGGTGTTTCGGCTAAACCGCGAGGCGATCAAATACTTCGAGGAGTATTTCGATTACAAGTTCCCGTTCCCGAAGTACGATCTGGTGTTGATACCGGAGTTTCCGTTCGGCGGGATGGAGCATGCGGGGGCGACGTTTTTGCGGGAATCTTCGATCATCTTCCCGCAGGAGCCTACCAAAAACGACCACATCTCGCGGGCGTTGCTGATGTTTCACGAGGCGTCACACCAGTGGTTCGGCGACACGGTGACGATGCGTTGGTTCGACGACCTTTGGCTAAAGGAAGGCTTTGCAACCTTCACGGCGTATAAAGCGATGGAGAAGATCATGCCCGAGATGCTGGCGTGGAAGGTCTTCTACGAACGCGTCAAACAGGCCGCCTACCAGACCGATTCGACCAAAGGCACGGTCGCGATCTACCAGCCGATCGCAAATCTCTCCGCCGCGAAATCGGCCTATGGCGCGATAGTTTACAGCAAAGCCCCGGCGTTCCTCCGCCAGGCGGAGTTCTACCTCGGCGAGGACAAGTTCCAAACGGCCGTGCGGGCGTTTTTGAAGAAGCATGAGTTCGGGAATTCAGGTTGGGAAGATTTGGTTAGGGAGTTTGAGACGGCAAAAGGTGAAGATCTAAAACAGTGGGCAAGATCGTGGGTTTTGCAGAAGGGTCTCCCGATCTACACCATAGATCTGACAGTTCATAATCCATCTGCCATTACACACACGATAGCTTCTAGGAGTTCCGCCGAACCGCGGAGCATCTGGAAACAGCGAGTCGAGGTTTTGCAGAATGATTCACCGCGAGGACTAAATAGCATCAAGCTGGATCTGAACCACAGATTCGCCGGGGATCCTTTGAAGATTAGTACATCCGTTTCGCATGGTCAGATCAAACCCGACCTTTTCTTCTTAAATTCTAAGGACTACGGCTACGGCATCTTCCTCCTCGATGAGAAGAGCCGCGATTATGTGCTGAAGAACGTTCAGAATGAGAAAGATCCGTTCCTGCGGTCGATGATGTGGGGAGCGTTGTGGGACAGCGTCCGCGAGGGCGAGCTTGACCCGCGGGTGTTTGTGGAGTTGGTGGTTAAAGTTTTGAGTCCCGGCTTTAGCCGGCAGCCGCCTGAAAGCGGGACTCCAAACGAAGGCGGGACTCCAAACGAGGATGAGTCGACGACGGCGTTGCTGCTGAACCGTGTGAGTACGGCGATGAACTACTACATCGGCGACAGGTCAGTACCACCTGCGGTAGCGGGTGGGGCTCGTGTGGCGGACAAGCGTGCATCAGATGGCCGACGACCGGATGCACGCTCCCTGACGGTCGCGTCTCTGCACGAGAGGGTCGAGGACATGCTGATCGAGCGGATGCGGAATGCTCCCAGCTTAGGGCAGCGGATCACGTACTATCGGGCGTTTCTGAATGTTGCGGCGAGCGAGAAGGCCCGCGGGGTGTTGAAGGAACTGCTGAGGCAGTCGGTCCCGGGAGCTGCAGCGGCTGGGTCAGGGGCCGGACGGAACATCACCACCCCGTCAGCCGAAGCGGCTGCCACCCCACCTCAGACGGGAGGGGAGTCGAAGCAAAACCCGGGCGGAAACGCGAGTGTGAACGAGCGTGCATCAGAAGGCCGGCGCCCGGATGCACGCTCCCTGACAGTCGCGTCTCTGCCCGTAAGGACCAAGGATAAATTCGACATCGTCACGCGGCTGCTGATCCTGAATGACCCGGAGGCGCCGAAGCTGCTGGCGGAGCTGGAAAAGACGGAGACGAGCGACGATGCCAAGCGTTATGCCTACGCCGCGAAGGCGGGCGGCCCGACCGCAGAGAACAAAGCGAAGTATTGGAACGATTTCGTGAACAACAAAGAGATCTCGGAAAGCTGGATCGAGGCGGCGTTCGGGCCGTGGAATTCGATCAGACACAGTAATCTGACCTTGCCGTATCTCGAAAGGGCGTTGAAAGAGCTGCCGAACCACAAACGTAACCGTAAGATCTTTTTCGTAAACGGCTGGCTCGGGGCCTTCATCGGCGGCCAGAGGAGCGAGGAAGCACTGGCGATCGTGAATAAGTTCTTGGCAGACAATCCGAACCTGGATAACGACCTGCGTTTGAAGATATTGGAGAACGCGGACGTGATCGAACGGGCGGTTCGCATCCGTGCAAAATACAAAAACTAGCCACGAATTTCACGAATTACACAAATTTCCTTAAAAGATCGGGCGGGTCGGTAACAAGGTGTAAACGCGAAATGGGCGCGCGGCCGAGTTTGACCGCACGCCCTTTTTACAAACTTGCCCTGACCGATCCTATGCCGATCTTGCCAATGTCTTTCCGGCTGCACTGAATAGAACCTCGCCTCGGAGGATCTCGGGCGCGTTCGGAACGTTGTTCCCAACATTCTGCTTGACCCAATTATCGGTCTGCTGGATCGCGTTATCGACGTTCGCTTTCGTCTCGAACACTCCCACGCCTCCATGATCGCCATTCTCAAATTTAATGGCGTAATAGGCGATGAATCCCGGGAAATCTCTCATTTTCGGCAGCAGTTCGTTCTCGACCTTTTTCGTGACCATATCCGGATCTTTAATACCGGAAAATCTTTTGATCGCTAAATACATTTTGTGTTTGTCTCCTATCTGGTTTGTAGGGCAACTTGCGCGAGGGCTGCCCGTGGATCTGGTGACCTTAGTACCGAAATGATGACCGAAAGGCGGGGAAAATCAGTGAATTCCGATGCGCAGAGCCCTTCAAGCGAGTAAACGCCGTCGCTTCCGGTCTGGTCATCGTTTCAATAGGTCAAGCATATCGCAATAAACGCCGATCGCCAAGAATCGCCGGTTTTTACTGGTCGAGCGGTCGGACAGAGGTTAGTAAGAAAGGGCGACGGGAGCGTGGCTGCGGCCAAGATCCGGATGGAATTGCAAAAGGCTGAACAAAAACGAGATGACCGTTTCCGAAAGGACGTTCACGGGAATGCCGGCTTCTAACTGCACTTATAGTGTTCGGGTGTCAGATAATCCAAGACGGTAGGACTATCGCAACTTCCAAGGATAAGGCTCGGTTTCCGAAACCGTTTTCCGTTACGAGGATTAGTACAGTCGCACGGTGGAAGATTCGCGGAATTATTCGGCTGGGTCTGCCGCTCGCCTGGCTGGCCGGGCCAGATCGGCTGCTGGCGAGCCCGTTCGGCTGCGAGTTTGGCACCGGGACATTGCCCGTCGTAACCAACCCCGGTGCGGAACGGCATGCCGCTGCTGACGCGGACAATAGGCCTGGGAGGTGAATTTTCATTGAGACAGATCGCCGGGCGCCCCGGAAGCTCTCCGATGAATCTATATGAATAGATCTTTTGCCTAAGCCGGTCGATCCTGCCCGTGTCCCAATGTACGCAAAAGCTATAGCACCCCCCGAACAGCGTGAGCCCGGCTGCCGAGTTCCTTGTCCAAGTTGGCGGCCCGGTAAAAACCACGGTCGATTGAGTCGGGTCCGGCGGAACCGGCCCATCCGCGTCGGCGACGAAGACCGTTAAATTGATGTTGCCGGTGTTATGAAAGAAAACTCCGATGCCGGGTACGCCTCTATCACCATCCGCCCAAGGTCTGCTCGCTGTGGAAATGCACTCATACAGCCGGATCGTACCGACCTCCCTATTAAAGCGAAATTGTCCTTCGTAGGAAGATGGAGACGTCTTTCGGAGTGCCATTGAACCCTGGTTTTTACTTGTGTTGGTCCATTGGCCGCTTGTGCCGGCGGACGTTTTTGGGCCGCGGTAGGTGAGGACCGTTCCGATCGTCCACGTTATGACGATCGTATAATTCCTTGCGTCTTCATAGATCGACGCTCCGCCGTAAATTGAATTGTTTCCTCTCCCGTCGTGAAGGTGTGCCTTGCAATTGGCCGAAATGTCCATCCGGCTTTGAGCTGATACTGAAAAAGCGATCAAAAGGAAGGCAAAGATCAAAATTGACGGGTTGATCCGTCTCATTACCCCGCATAATTATCACACATGGGTAGTGATGTCAAAATCTTGGGTCGAAAACCGAAATTGGCGTGTAGTTACATTAAAGCGAGTATTACGGGTGACCCGGCTCGATAATTTGCCGGATCTGACGAGGCAAGTCGGAAAAGTTCTACTCCCCCGGCCCGATCTTTCGGACTTCTTAGCAGAGTTTATTCATGAAAGTTGGGTACGGCCCCGCAAGGTGTTTTCAATAAATTGGCGAGGTCAACAAATTGAGCCTTGGACCACGCGTCATCCTTCCCAAGCTCATTCTTCATTATCTCGATAACAGCCGGGGCTGCTTCGGCGGCGGCGTTTCGGTCGAGAAGGGCCATGCGGGTCCGGCGGAAGATGACGTCTTCGGCGGTGCGTGCCATCTCTTCGCGAACGGCGCGGACGACATCTTCGTGCGTATAGTCGAACTTCGGATGCAGGCGGGTGCCGGGGCCGGCCGCCGGCGGTGCATCGATAGCCAACGTCGAGGTGATGCATTTGCGCCGTTCGAGCCGGGCCACCTCGATGGCCTTATCCACCGCGTCCTCCGCCATTTGGCGATAGGTGGTCCATTTGCCGCCGGTGATCGTGACCAGGCCGTTATTGTCCACGAAAAGTTCGTGGCCGCGGGAAAGGGACGACGTTTTGGCTCCGGACTTGCGGCTGATAAGCGGGCGAATGCCGGCGAACGTGCTGAGAATATCGGCCCGGGTCGGCTTCGTCTCTAGATGATCGGCGGCGGTCTCGAGAATGAAATCGATCTCATTTTCCAGCGGCCGGGGTTCGAGGACGGGCCGTTCGACCGCCATGTCGGTCGTGCCCACCAGGACACGGCCGTGCCACGGTATGCAGAAAAGCACGCGGCCGTCGCGGGTCCTCGGTATCATCAACGCCTGATCGGACGGCAGGAAGCGTTTGTCGAACACGAGATGCGTCCCTTGCGAAAAGGTAAGCTGCGGGCGGGTTTTCTCGTCGGCTATCTGCCGCATCGAATCCGAAAAGATGCCCGTCGCGTTTATGACTACGTTGGCTCTACATTCGATGATCTCGCCCGTTTCGAGATCGGTGAATTCGACGCCATTTACCCGGCCGTCCGGGCCCTTCAGCACGGCGGTTACCTTCGCATAGTTCAGGGCGACAGCGCCGTGTCGATGGGCCGTTTGCAACAGATCGATCAGGAAGCGGGCGTCGTCGAAAACCGCATCGTAATAGAGCACGCCGCCCACAAGGCCCTCTTTTCTGATCGTGGGCAGATGGGTGATCGTATCTTGACGGGACAACCGGCGAGAGCGGCCGACCGAAAGTCTGCCGGCGAGCCGGTCGTATATCCGCATCCCCGTGCCGTAGAACGCCTTTTCGCGGCGGCTGTAGCACGGGATGACGAAGGCCTGCGGCCGGACGGCATGCGGCGCGTTGCGGATCAGGCGGCCGCGTTCTTTTAAGGATTCGCGGACAAGCGAAACGTTGCCCTGCCGCAGATAGCGAACGCCTCCGTGGATAAGCTTTGTGGACCGGCTCGAGGTGCCCTTGCCGAAATCATGCTGTTCGAGGAGGAGCACCGAAAGGCCACGTGAAGCGGCATCGAGCGCGCAGCCGGCACCGGTGGCACCGCCGCCGATCACGACGACGTCCCAGGGTTCATTGTGTTCTCGGACGAACTTGAGGTTTTTGTTCCGGTCCATTAGGAAGCTGCTTCCAGCGTCGATGGTGCACGTCGTATGCCGTGACTTTGATCTCGGAATCAGTTTCCCGCAAAGTCGCAAAGTCGCAAAGGAGCGAGAGAAAAGTTGTAAAGTAAGTTAGGGCCGGACGGGTTGAAAATGCGAGTGAATATTAAGACAATCGTTTCGCTGAATGAATAAAGACCTTGAAAAGATGGGGCCGCTGGGATGGCCGATCGCGCTGAGCATTGGAATCGCGATGCTGATGACGGTCGTTCTTTGGACGCAGGGCCGGATCTGGTGGTGCAAGTCGGGTGACTGGGCCATCTATGTGAACGAGGCGTGGAACAGCAGCCACACATCGCAGCACCTTTTTGACCCCTACACTTTTACGCACGTCCTGCACGGCGTGCTGGCATTCTGGCTGGCCGGGCTGATCTTGCCGAGGCTCGCGATGGGCTGGCGGTACCTGATCGCAATGGCGGGCGAGGCGGCCTGGGAGGTGCTTGAAAATTCCGCATTCATAATCGAGAAATACCGCGAGAACACGGCATCGTTAGACTATTTCGGCGATTCGATATTGAATTCGGTCGGTGACCTGATCGCGTGCGCGGCCGGGTTCTGGATCGCGGTCAAAGTTGGCTGGTGGCGGTCGCTGGCTTTCTTTGTCGTTGTCGAGATCTTGCTGCTGATCTGGATCCGCGACGGATTGATGCTGAATATTTTAATGCTCATTTATCCCTTGGAATCGATCAAGGCGTGGCAAATGGGTGGGTGAATGGTGAACGATGAATGGTGAATGGTGAATGGTGAATCGTGAAGATCGGCCGACGACGAGCGGCTGGATGAAACCGTTCGATCGACCTTCGTCAGGTCCAGGTTTTTGAGGTATTCAACGTTCGCCGCGGGCGGCCTCGACGCGGGACTGGAGTTCGACGGCGAGTTTGCGGGAACCCGGCTGGTCGAAGGTCTCCATCGTTCGGAGTGTCTCGTCCAGGACGCGGCGTTGAAACTCCGGCCAGTTCGGCGGGCCGACCACGGACCCTAATTCACCGCTGTAATAAACGGTCCTCGGCGCGCGGACACTGTCGGTGACCGACCTGTCGACCGAGATCACGATGGTGGGAATGCCGTCCGATTCGATCCGTCGGGCCATCAGGGCGGCGGTCTGATGGCAAAGCCGCGAGGCGGGAACGATCAACGCCGCATGGACCTCATAACGGGCAAGCCGCTCGGACAGGACCGGTGCGAGTTCGTCGGCGACGACCGCCGCGTTCGGAATGTGACTGCTAGTACTCCACCAGACGCTGTTTAGGCGCCCGATAACAACGTTTGCCTGATACTCAAGGAGCCGATCGACAGGGATCTGGGAATTGCGGTCTTCTATAACGGCCTTGGGATCGTAGCCCTTCGCCGCAAACCTCAGATCACCAGCTTCGACCTCAACGGGGATCTCATGGAAGCCGAATTCACCGTCGCGTGAGTCAACATCGAAAGGCTCGGTGCCGTCGATGTAGGCGCCCGCTGTGGAAATTAGCCCGAGGTTGAGCATCGGCAGGGCCCGGCGAAGCGGCGTGAGCGGGGCGTTGGTGTTCTCGACAAACGGATAGCCGGCGAGGCGTTCGTCGCCCGACCACCTCGCAAAACGCTTCGAATACTTTTCGAGGTCTTCAATGGTAGCCATACGATCTAGGTTTTCTTGAACTCCTTTGAAAAATCGAACGGATCTGAGGTCGTAGCCGACCCCGAACCCCCGGTTGCGGAGTGGCGAAAGGCCGCCACAAAGAACGCGACTAGGGCCGCGAACATTCCGGCCGCGAGGACCCACACCGAATACTCGTGGATCGCGTTGAACTGGACCCGGAGCGGATCGTCGACCGCGACCTGATCGATCGGAACGCCGCCCATCTGTGCCTTGGTCAATTGAAGCCAAAGGGCGATGACGAATTGTCCGACCGCGCACGCGCCGGCCAGCACAAACAAGAAAAACCGTTCGGCCCAGAGCAAAGCACGGTTCGAATTGCGAGCCGCAACCAACGACAACAGAATCAAAAGCACCCCGATCCCGAGCCCGGCCAGGTTGAGGAACATCAGGTTGCGGTTGACGATCGAACCGGCAAGCTCACGGGTGGGAAGGAGCGCGAAAGCGCTTTGAGCGACGCCGATAAAAAACACCGCCGCACCAAGCCAGACACCGAGCAGCAAGAGCCGTAGATAGTTCAGAAACCTCATCCAAATCCGTACCGGGTACTCCTTGATTATGTAGTTTTTCCCGTGAAAGGGCAAAAAGCTCCGCATCCGCCACACCATCGCAAAGCGTTTGAGGCAGGCCGCGGCTGGCGGGCCTTTACCGGCCCGGCTGTTCAAACGCTGGGGCGAGTCCGGTCTCGAATCAAAAGCTGGCGGCCCGCATGCCAAATGAACCTCGGGTTGAGTATCAGATATCGCCGCCAAAGTCGTTTCGGCTCACGGCTCAAACGATAAAGCCATTCAAGGCCGAGACGGCCAAGCCACGGCGGGGATTCCTTCACGTTTCCGGCATAGAAGTCGAAAGAAGCCCCAACCCCAAGCATTACGCAGTTTAAGCGATCGCGGTGCTCGGCCATCCATCTCTCCTGTTTCGGACATCCGAGTCCCGTAAAGAGGATCTGGATACCCGATGCATTTATTTCCTTGACGGCCGCGTCGTCTTCCTCCGGCGTAGGCGGCCGGAACGGCGGCGAATAGGCGTAGGCTATTTCAAGGCCCGGGTGCTCCTTCGAAGCCCGGTGCGTGATCTCGTCGATCACGTCCTGTGTTCCGCCGTAGAACCCGACCTTTAGGCCCAACTTCTCGGCCCGGTCGATGAGCGACGTCATCAGGTCATTCGCCCTGACGCGTTGAGGATCTTCCGCCGACTGAAGACGCTGCATCCAAACCATCGGCATTCCGTCCGGAACGACAAGGTCCGCCTTATTAACAATGCCGGCGAATTCGGGCGAATCGAACGCCTCCATAACCATGTGGACCGTTGCGAAACAGACGTAGGCTCCCCGGCCGGAGCGAACCGCGCGGAGCACGAGATCAACAGCCGTTTCGTGCGATAGGCGGTCAACGTCGAGGCTTACGACGCGAAAGCGCTCGCGAAGCGGGTGTCCTTCGTCAGCGTTCACGTCACGATGCTCCTGTAGATCGTTTCCAAATTCTCGATATATCGCGTGATCGCGAACCGTTCGCGAACGGTCCTTTTCGCGGCCTCCTGGATCGGTTTCCAATCGGATCGGCTACCCAGCACCAGTTTCAGACGGCTGATCAGCTGCGGGGTGTTTCCCGGTTCGATCAGGTAGCCGTTCGACCCGTCTCGGATCACCTCGGCGACGGACGCCATTTCCGACGCGATCACGACACAACCGGCCGACATGGCTTCCAGGATCGCCATCGGCAGGCCTTCTCCGTAGATCGAGGGAAGAACGAAAATGTCGGCCCGGTCCAACTCCTCGAGCTTCGGCGTCCCGGATACGACCCCGCCAAAATAGAAACCGTCTCCAAGAATGTCTTCCATTTCGGCCGCGAATTCGTCCTTCATCGGACCGTCGCCAAAGCAATGCAGGCGAAAGACGAAGCCATCATTCTTTAGTGCCCGACAGGCTTTGGTCAGCTCGGCGAGCCCCTTCGATCTATGCAAGCGGCCGAGGAAGATCAGGATGGGCGCGGGATTGTCGGTCTTGTTGGCACTGTCCTGCCTAAGCGGGACGGCGTTTGCAAGTATGCGGATCTCCAAGCTCTTCCAACGGGATTCAAGCTGACGGCGTTCCCCCTCGCTGTAAACAACGACCGAGCGGGCCGCATTCAGCATCGAACCGGCGGCGGCCTTTAGGCGCCCGTCCTCGATCTCGTTGAGCAGGAATTTGCCCCCATGGACGGCGAGCAAAACGGGCACACCGGCGAACGAGGCCGCTTTGGTCAGGGCAGCATCGCGCCATATCGAGAGATCCGTAAGGGCCGTGTTTATATGAACAAGGTCCGGTTTGACCTTTCGAAGCATCAAATAAAATTTCACCGGCAGGATCGCCTGACGCACCATCCACCGCATGCCGGCCGGTTCGCCGTCTTGCCGGCCTGCACGGAAATGAACGAAATTATCGCTTCCGTGTTCGATGATCTGCCTAACGATGGTCGAAATGCCGCTGACATTTTCCCGCTCGTCGAGGCTTGGCGATGTGATCACTATCTTCATCCGAAAACGTTGAGAATAACCCAACCGGCAACTTATGTCAGCATTCGGTTCATCGCAGCGATAGAACCGTCTTAATCTGGCATAATAGGGAATTGAACGAATGAGGCCACAGCCAGCCGTTAACCCGGCACGAGCAGTCAAGAAGTTTGAAAAGCGTGTCCCCGGCTGGGTGATGCCGTTGACGAAGGCATCCATCTTCTCGACTGACTGCCTGCTGGCGGCCGCATGTTTCCTGGCCGCTTTCAAGCTCCGAGCAGGGAGCGACATCCTCGCGGCCAACGCGTGGGCATGGTCGCGGGAATTCCCGCCGTATGCCGGCGTGATGTTTTTCGCGGTGGCTGCAACCGCATGTCTGTTCTTATATCAACGCCTATATCGCTTTGAGGGTGCCTTTTCGTACACGGGTGAATGGACCCGGGTGTTCAAGGCCGTTTCAGTCGGTTCTTTATTGACCGTTGCCTGGGCGTTTCTGTTTCGCGGCGGTTTCGAGTATCGCGACTTCTCCTATTCCCGCTCGATCTTCATCCTCTATTTTCTTCTCTCGCTTGGCGTTTTCAGCGTTTTTCATCTCGGCCTGAGGGGCATTCAGGTTCGGATCCGGCGCGGCGGGATCAACCTACTGCCGACACTGATCATCGGCACGAATCCCGAAGCTGAACAAACGGTCCGCGAACTTCGCGACTGCCGGGACCTTGGTTACCGGGTCATCGCCGCGGTCGAAGGAAACGGGGGCGACCCTCCTGCCGTGTTTGAGGAGAAGACCGGTATTCCGGTGGTCGGCCATATCGACAACCTGGCCGACCTCATTCAAAGACTCGAGATCCAGGAGGTGATAATCACGGACAACTCGATCCCAAGCGAACGTCTTTTTGAGTCCATGATGCAGATCGGGCGTGGGCAGAGGCTTGAATTCCGATTTGCGCCGGGTCTATTCGACCTGCTCCCTCAAAAGACCAGCATCGAGCAGATCGGCGTTCTGCCCGTCGTACGGCTGTTTCGCGAGCCCCTCTCCGATCTTCAGCGATTTGTTAAGCGGGTCTCGGACATTCTCATTTCGGCGGCTGCGATCATCCTTCTTTGGCCTTTATGGGCCCTCGTTTCTATCCTCATCAGGGTCGACTCGGAAGGCCCGGTCCTCTTTCGCCAGGAGCGTGTCGGTATGGACGGCCGACTATTCCTTTGCTATAAGTTTCGCACGATGAGCGTGGACGCCGATGAAACTGTCCATCGAGAAGCCTATCAGCGGAACATCGACGGCGATTCCTCAGCCAACGTCGGAAATGATTCGGAACCGTTGTTCGGAAAGGTGAAGGACGATCCCCGGGTGACCCGCATCGGCCGATCTCTTCGTCGGTTGAGTGTGGACGAATTGCCTCAGTTGTTCAACGTTTTAATGGGTGACATGAGCGTCGTCGGCCCCCGGCCGCCGATACCCTACGAGGTGGAAGAATACAAAACCTGGCACCGGAAGCGGCTGGACATGAAACCCGGTATCACCGGACTTTGGCAGGTATCCGGGCGAAACCGTCTGCCGTTCGAGAAAATGGTGGAGGCCGATCTTTACTACATCGAGAACTGGTCGATCTGGCTCGACCTTAAAATAATCCTGTTGACGCTGCCGGCCATCCTTCGCGGCGACGGCGCACGTTAGGCAAGGAAAACAATATTTGAATGATTTCGATCGAGTCATTGCTAGAGGCGGCACGGGACGAACTCGAAAAAAATGGGATCCCTTCTGCCACCCGCGAGGCCCGCTCGCTGCTCGGCTTTGCTATCGGCAAGGACGCTGCTTTTTTGATCGCCCACCCGGAATTCAATGTTTCTCAGGATCTTGCGGAACTTTTTCTCGACTCCGTCCGGCGGAGGGCAAGACATGAACCGTTTCACTACATAACCGGTTCAAGAGATTTCTACGGTCTTGAATTCGAGGTTTCGAGGGAAGTTTTGATACCGCGGCCCGAGACCGAACTTCTTGTCGAGCGCGCTCTCGAATTTCTGCGAACGCGGCCCGCTCAGCGGTTTTGTGAGGTTGGGGTCGGATCCGGGTGTATCACGGTCTCGATCTTATTCCATGCCCCAAACTCCGAGGCCGTTGGGTTAGAGGTTTCGGAAGGTGCCCTTGATATCGCCGGCCGAAACGCGGATCGGCATGGAGTCGGATCAAGACTTGTTCTTCGTCTCTCGGATGTCTTTCAGTCGCTGACAGCCGATGAAAGATTCGATCTTATCGTTTCAAATCCTCCTTATGTCCCGACGAACGACCTGGAAGGCCTTCAGCCGGACGTCCGGCTGTATGAACCTCATATCGCTTTGACGGCCGGTGCCGACGGGCTCGCGATAATTCGTTCGATCGTTGAGGACGCTCCGAATCATCTGACGCCCGGCGGGCGGCTTCTTCTGGAGATCGGATTCGGCCAAGCGGAAGCCGTAATGGGGCTATTTGACCCGGCCCGTTGGACCTCTGCAACGCTGCACCCAGATCTTCAGGGGATACCGCGAGTGGTCGAAGCGATCACGGCCGATATCTGAAACTATCGGACTTTCAAGGTCGTAACTTATGTTGTGAGTTAAAAAGAAGCTTGCGTTTTGACAAGTGTTGGAGTTACTATAAGGGCGTTTCAACACGGACAGTTTGAAAAGCTTACAGGTAGAGTCGAGGCAGCCTCGCACCGATCGGTGCAGGGCACCGAAGTTACCTATAAACTTAGTGAGTTCGGGCCTTTTTTCGACGATCGGAGGTGATTCTTGTGAAGGGTACGCTTAATGGTTTATTGGCTTTGGTATCTCTCCTCATCGCTGCGGGGTCCTTCTATATGTATACGACGGGCGGCGGAAGTGCTTTGTGGCTAGCCGGCCTGGCGGTCTTCGTGATCCTGTTCCTGGTTTTTGGCGGTATGTTTCTTTCCAGCAGGGTCAATAAGACGGAAGAGATACACATTACCGAATAGGTCCCGCAACGGGTGCTTCTTTGTGAAGGCATCCTTGGGTTTTCAGATCTACCGGACCTCTCGAAGCCGACCGCTTCGAAGGTCCGGTTTTCATCGTTTGCGGGCCTTCCAAATTTGGACTACCGATCGACTTGAATTGTCGATCGAATGTTGACAAAAATGTAAGGATTGTCAATCATTAGATAACGATCTCCGGATCCGAAAAGAATGCCAAAGATAGCCGACATCCAGGAAACACCGAATCCGAACGCGGTCAAGTTCATCTTGAAAGAACCCGTTTCCCACGGGACCTCGCATTCGTTCAAGGACGTCGAGTCGGCTGATGGGCACCCGCTTGCCCGATCGATCTTCGCGGTCGGCGACGTTGCATCCGTTTTCTTCATGGACAAGATGATAACCGTGGAAAAGACGGACAACATTGATTGGGACGAGATTCTTCCCGCCCTAGCGGTACCGATCAGGGCGGCCGAACCTGTCGGTTCAACAAACGGTGCCCGGGCGGCGACCGCTGTTGGCGGCGCGATAGCCGCCGCGGCTAGTGACGATCCTAAGATAGCGGAGATAAACGCATTGCTAGACGATCGCATTCGGCCCTATTTGGCGGGGGACGGCGGCTGGCTGGAAGTGGTCGGCCTCGAGGACAGCACGTTAAGGATCCGGTATGAAGGTGCTTGCGGCACCTGCCCCAGCTCATTGACAGGGACGCTGATGGCGATCGAGAATATGATCCGCGATGAGATCGACCCCGAGATCTCGGTGATTGCCGTATGATCCTTGTTTGGCTGTATAATCACACTAAACCGGGAAGGACCTGGGCCTGGGCGGGCCTGTAAGAAAATCTTGACATACGGCCGGTAAATCCGTAATACTTTTAGTTGGCGGTACTTGACACCCAACCTCACCGTGCCGCAAGAATCTTTCTTCCTTTGTCTGCCTACCACGACCTCGTACCTTTCTTACCGTACTTACTAATTTTGGAGGAGTAACCCCTGTGAATAGTGAAGAACTCGAACTTAGTTTGAGGACTGAATTCGAGAGTTATCTCAAAGGATTCCTCGCCGATCTTCGCAATGAAGTATCGGAGTTCCAGAGGAATTTTGAAACAGAGTTCGAGAAACACAGATCGCAAACCGACGAGGCGATCCGCAAGCTGGTTCAGCGCTTCGAAAAGGACGTTGAGTTCAACGAAGCGTTCAACGAATCGGTGATCGAGCATTTAAGGCTCGCGCGTGACGAAGGAGCCACGATCACGGCTGTCGCGATCGGCGAAGCGGAGAAATTGCGCCAGGAGACTGCCCCCGCCGCAGAATTTGACCTGCTTCGTGACGCCGTCAATGAGATCAGCAGCAAGACCACTCAGTCTGAGATACTCAAGGCCCTTGTCGAAAGTGCTGAGAACTTTACGCCCCGGGGGGCATTCTTCATCGTCAAGAACGACCAATTTGTCGGTTGGCGAGCATTCGGCAGAGAGTCCGAGATCAGCGAAGACGCAGTTCAGGCGATCAGGTTTCCTGTCGCCGCAGATACCGTGTTGGCCGACGCGGTCGGCTCGCTCGCCACGAAAGCATCGTCCGCGAGCGATCACAGCGAAGACGGGCTTTTCCTTGAAGCCTTAGGTTTCGGATCGCCGGACCGAATGTATGCTATACCGCTGATCGCCAGGGGGCGAGGGGTTGCGGTACTATACGCAGATTTCGGGCGCGAGGGATTGAACGTTAATCCTGACGGGCTTGAAACGCTGGTTCGAGTTGCCGGTTTGACCGTTGAATTGGCTGCCGCGGGCGTCCAGCCCTCACCGCCGCCTCAGAAAGCCGAGGTTCCGTTTGTCCCGGAAACCGAGCCTGAGACATTCAGGGAAGCCGAGCCTGAGGTCCCAGTGACCCACTTTGCGGAACCGGAATTCGCTTCGGATCATCACGAAGTAAATGAAGTCGATCACGCTTTCGTCGAGCCCGAGCCGGCAGAGGATTCCCGGGCTGAGTATTCACACGAGTACGAAGCACCGGTCGAACCGGAAGTCGAGGCCGAACCCGATACCCTTGAACCGCAGCGAAGCGAGTACGCCGAGCCCGCCACGGAGCCGGTCGAGGAACCAGAATTCGCCGACGCCAGCGAAGCAACTACCCAGGAATTTGAAAAGCACGAGACGTTCGTCCAATACACGGAAGAGGTCACCTACTTCGAACCGATCGAAGAGTCATCGGTGCCGGAATATTCTGTTGAGGAACCTTCGTTCGATAATGTGGCGGAGACGCCGGCCGCGGCTGAGTTTCCTAAAGTTATAGAAGAAGCCGTAGTCGAAACCGAGCCCGTAGATGAGGAAAGGCCCGACGGTGCCGGAGCCTCATTGAACGGAGCCGCCGCATCACAGGTCAGTGAACCCATTGCCGAAGTTGCTTCGGCACAGGCGGCCCGGCTGCGTTACCGTGACCGAAACATTGACCTTCCGATCGAGGTCCCGGAAGAAGAACGAAGGCTTCACAACGACGCCCGAAGATTCGCCCGGCTGCTTGTGTCCGAGATCAAGTTGTATAACGAACAAAAGGTGAGCGACGGCCGCGAAGCGGGCGATCTCTACGACCGCCTGCGTGAAGCGATCGATCGTTCGCGGGAAATGTACGATAAGCGGGTCCAGCCGCCGGTTGCCGAGAAGTTCGACTACTTTCACTATGAGCTCGTCTCGTCACTGGCCGAAGGCGACGATGTGAAATTAGGAGCAAGTTATCCGGGAAGCAAGGTCCACGCATAGTTAGTTCCTTAAATGTAAGCAAAGCCGTCGAAGTTTGGCACTTCGGCGGCTTTTTTTGTTGTTGAAGTGGGTTCAGCGTCCGTCCTTGGCCGCCGGGCGTTCCGAATCAAGCACCGGCCGGTCTGCCGGCGGGCTCGACGGTGATGTATGAAGATGAACCACCTTCCAATCTTTGCCGATCTTCTTGAATATCAGGGTCATTCGCCCGGAAGCATTCTCAAGCTTTTCGTCATAAACCTGGGATTGCGTCCAGGTACAGGAAACGTAAGCCGCTGTTGTCCCGAGCATTTCGACCCTCACTCCCTTAACTTCAAGGGTCACGTCCTTTGTCTTTGCATAGCTCGATTCGCGATTGTTCTTCATCGTCTCCCATCCAAGCGTTACGGACCCGTTATTGTTGAAGAAAAGGGTGCGAGGCGAATTCTCGTAAGAACTCATTGCCTTTTCGACGTCCAGCTGGCGGATGCCTTCGATCAGGCGGTCGAATGCGGCACGAACGTCCTTTGCCGGATCGGCCCGCTGACGGGCCGTTCCTTGGGCCTGGACGGCTGCGAAGCACAGTAAAACAAGGCCTGCGGATAAAGTTATCTCACGAAAGAATCTCATATTTCGATTCTACCTTTGGCCAGGGTCGGGCCGCAATCCGACACAGAATTAGAAGAACCGATGCACGATTTGGTCAGGCAGCAGATGCCGGCGTGCACTAAATCGTTGCTGGTAATTTTGCCTCGCCGCGGGTACACGTGTTCTTTCATGGCTATCGCCGCCGGTATCTGCCGGGAACAGTATTTGCACTGCAATAGAGGAGAAACCGGAAATTCCCGGCTGTCAGCTCTTCCCATCATAAAGATCTAATCAGTTCGGAGGAACAGAACATGCGATCCATAAGAAGTTTAATGATCACCGTGGCGATGCTGTTTTCGTTCGCGGCGGCCAATGGGGTCATTGGCCAAAACATCGATGAGGACGCGGCGGAGGTAAAGGCGCGGGTGTCGAGGATCAGCATTCTCGAGGGCGAGGCAAAGATCAAGAGAGCCGGGGCCGCCGATTGGGAACAGGCCGTGCTGAATCTTCCCATCGTCGAGGGAGACGAGATCGTGACGGAAAGCGGGGCACGGATGGAGATCCAGTTGAACACGTTCAGTTACGTACGCATCTCAGAAAGTTCCGCTGTTGGATTTACGGGACTTCAGGACGGGGCCGTCGCACTCAGCGTTTCGCAGGGATCGGTCATTGTTCGGCTGACCGAGTTTGATAAAGACTCGGCCTTTTTCGAGATCGACGCGCCTAAGACGACGATAGCTATTCAAAAGGCTGGAATGTACCGGATCGACACCGGAGCAGCGGATTCGGCCGAGCTGCGGATCACCGTGACGAATAACGGTGAGGCCCGCGTCTATTCTGCCGATACCGGCTTCACGCTGAAGAACGGGCGGATGGCGACGGTGAATATCCTTGGGCCGCTGACCGGCGAATGGCAGGCAGCGGACGCTTCGCGTTTTATCGACGGGCTTGATACCTGGTCGCTCGACAGGGACGCAGCGATCTCAAAGACCCTGGGCAATGCCCATTACGGCAAGTACTACGACGACGATATTTACGGTGCCGAAGATCTGACCACGCATGGCGAATGGATCTATACAAAGGACTACGGGCACGTATGGCGCCCGTTCGACTCGTCGATATCGCGTTATGCTAGTTGGTCTCCGTATCGTTACGGGCATTGGCGATGGGTCCCGCCGTTCGGATGGGCCTGGGTCAACGACGAACCCTGGGGCTGGGCGACTTACCATTACGGACGCTGGTTCCATTATGGAGGCCGCTGGCACTGGTCGCCCTACGGCCACATTCGAAGGAGCAGAAGCTGGTGGGCCCCGGCGTTGGTCGGGTTCACCATCATTAATCAGAATGTGTGCTGGTATCCGCTTCCTTACAGATACAATTATTTCAACTTCAACTTTTACTTCGGCGGCTGGGGCGGCACACGCGGCGGCCATCACGGCGGACCGCGTGGCCCGCGAAATCCACGCGGGAATAGCGGAGGCGGCGGACAAACAGCCACCGGGCCTACACCTACACCCGGGCCGCCCGGAACCGGTGTGGGTCCCGGAACCCCGGGCCAGGTCATCGATAAGGATATTAAGGCCGAGTGGCTGATCCTTCCGCCTAACGAGCAGGTTCCCTTTACCGGCGTCATAACGACACCGCTGAGTTCATTCGGCCGGGAAAAGACGAGAATTGTCCGTGCAGCTCCGGTCGATGCAAATGTCGCGTTGACGAAATCGCTGACGGGCCGGGATCCGATCCGTGTTCTTCCGACTTACCAGGAGTTGGACGGCCGCGTCGATAATTCGATCAAGACCGAAAAGCCGCGCCGCAGTGTTTCTACGGCCGGCGTTCCGATCGGGGCATCGGTCCGCGACGGCAGTGGGACCGCTCTTGATCCGACGCTTCGAAACAAGAAGATCTTCGGCGACCGGACTCCGATTCGGCCGGAGCCGTCGTCGACAGGAACTCCGGAAACACGAAAAACCGGTGCGGTGACAAGGGAGCCGATCCGTCCGGAGCGGACGCCGACGACCGTCCCGCCGATCCGGTCCGAACCGATAAGGCCCGACGTATCAGTTCCGCAGCCGACCAAGCCGAGGGTCGTGCCCGAACGCGCACCGATCAGAAGTGCTCCGCCGACGGTCGAGACGCAGAAGCCGCGAAGTACGCCGATCCGTCCCGAACGGAACGATCCGCCGCCGACGCGAAGCGAGCCGACCAGGAAGGCCGATCCGCCCCCGACGCGGTCAGAGCCGACACGAAGCCCGCCGACACGCAAACCGGATCCGCCTTCAAAAAAGGAGCCGGCAAAAAGCGAACCGTCCAAGCCCGAAGCGAGCAAGAAGAGGGATAATGGTTTGAACTGAAATTGAGGAAGGGCGGCCGATCGGCCGCCCTATTTTATTGAACAAAGACTGACTTCTTGATCACCGACGTATCGCCGACATAGCTGAACCTAATGTTCTTCATATAACGATTGGCCACGTCGCGAATATCCTCCGGCTTGACCGCCCGAACACCGTTCATAAATTCGAAGGAATTCCGCCAACCGCCGCCGATAAGTTCGTAAAGGGCAAGGTCCGCGACCTGGGCTCCGCTCGTCTCAAGCCCGATGTAATGCCTGGTAAGGAAGAAGCTGGATATTTCGTCGATCACCGCTTCGTTCAGGGTCCGCTCTTTCAAGAACCCTATCTGCTGGAGCATCACGCCGACAGCACGGTTCGGGTCGGTGGTCGAGACCGAAATATTTGCCGTGTTGATCGAAAGGTTGTTCATCTCGGCGTCGGGAGCATAAGACAGTTGAAGCTGCTGTCGAACCGTCTGGTAAACAAGCGTCTGCAAAATGGAGATCGCCACCCGCATCGCGTAATAATCTTTGCTTCCCGGCGAAGGTGCGGCGAAGCTTCCTTTGACGTAGTTTGTGGGAAGCGAGCGCTGAAGCGAATCGATCGTACCCTTCGAAAAATCGAGGGCCGGGTATTTGGGATCGGTGTAGTTTCCGCGGGGGAGTTTCCCGAACGTGCCGGCGACCTTTGCCTTAAGGTCATCGGGATCGAGGTCACCGACGATAACGATGAGAAGCCGCGACGTTTCCATCAGCTTTTTATGGTGGTCGCGGATGGCGGCCGGCGAAATGGCCGAAATGGTCTCGATCGTGCCCAAAACATCGTTCGAATACGGATGCCCTGAATAGAGGGCTTTGTCCTGGACTGCCTCCAAGGCGCTTTCGGGCAGGGTCCCGGATTCACGCAGGCCGGTCAGGATCTGCTCGCGGTTGCGTTTGATGTCGTCCTCGGCAAACGCCGGATTCAATGTCACCTCCGCCAGGATGTCCCACAGCCGGTTAAAGTTTCCGCGAGTGGTGCCGAAGCTGACGGCACTGAAATCGTTCGTGACCGATGCGCCGATCGCACTTCCCATGCTGGCAAGTTCACGCCGCACCGTCTGGCGGGGCTTATTGCGTCCGGCTTCGATGGCGGTCGAAAGCATCAGGTTTTCGATGCCGGCGGTCTTCTCATCGATATTCCTTGAACCGCCGCGAATAAATACCGCACCGGCAACGGTCGGAGATCCGGGCCTTCGCTTCAGGATCACCTTTAATCCATTTACGTCCAGCTCGGAAACGAGCGCGCTTTGGGCGGCCAGATCGTCCTGCCGGGAAGGCTGCCCGTTGACAGCAAAAGTGAAAATCAAAGAGAGCGAAAGAATTACGGCGATGCGGTTTCTCATGTATCTCGTCATTTCGCACCTCCGATCAGATCAGCTTCCGAAATACCCGCCGATCGTCGGCTTTCGGGTGAAACAAGAGCGACGGCAACGTGATTCTTTCCATGAATATAGGTCTTTATATAACGGTTGATGTCTGCCCGGGTCACTGCCCGGAGCTTTGCGTGATAAGTGCGGAAATAGTCGATGCCGGTAGAAGACCACCAGAATCCCAAGATATGAGCATATTCGCTCAGCTTTTCGCGTTCGAACAGGTCGTTCGTTTCGAGGATCGTCTTTGCGTTCTCAAGCTCGGCATCGCTGAAGTATGCCGCGTCGGTAAACTGAGCGACCTCCGAATAAGCTGCTTTCAGGGCCTCTTTCGCCTTTTCAGGACGCGTCACCAGGACAAGGTTGATCGGCCCGACATTCCGCTGCGTGTAGTATCCGAAGTTGACCGAAGCGGCCAGGCCAGAGTCGACGAGGTTCCGCTGAAACCGGGAATCAGGCTGGGTGATGATGTAAGAAAAAACGTCGGCCGCGTAAGTGGCGGCATCGTCCTTTCCTATGGACGGGCCGTGCCAGCCCACCATGGCAAACAGGTTCTGTTCGCCGGCGGCGCTCGATGACCCCTCAATGTTTTTCTCAACTATTACCCCTTCGCTCTTATCAAGCGGCGGGTGTTCGACCATCGGGAATTCCTTGAACGGGTCCTGCGGCCGGCGTTCCCAGCTTCCGAATATCTGCTGGGCCAGGCGAAATACCTCTTCCGGGTTAGCATCGCCGGTCACGACCAGAGCGGAATTATTCGGGACATAATATCGCGATTTGATGGTCTGCATTTTCTCGATCGTCGACGTCCTGATCGACTCTCGGGTCCCCTGAGGATCTTTCCGCGTCGGGTATTTTGAGAACATCTTCTGCTTCAAAGCCAAGTCCAGAAAACCAAATGGGTTTGCCTCGTGCCGGTCGATCTCGCCGATCACCACCTTTTTCTCGGCCTCGAATTCTTCTTCATCAAAGCGGGGAAAACGTACGGAATCGTTTATGTAGCGTATCGCGGTCGCAAGATACGGCGATGTGGTCGTGAAGTAGTAATTAACTATCTCTTCGCGGGTCGTTCCGTTAAAGATGCTGATCTTGTTCGCGTCCTTCAGGTACGAGATGTCGCCTATCCTCGGCCGCATGTCGAGGGCACTTTTGCATTCCTGCGAAACCGAAAAACGGAACTGCTGCCCGGCGGCTTCGCAATCACGGATCATCATCGCAAAGTTCGGCTTGAAGAACATGTGCTCGTAAAGGTGCGACAGCCCGTGAAACTCCGGCGATTCCGTGAAAGAGCCGTTGCGCACGGCAAGTTCGACGGTCACGATCGGAACCGAACGGTCAGAAAGCACGATGACCTCTAATCCGTTCGGCAGCGTACGGTTTACGAACGGAACGGAATAATCCTGTGTCTTGGCAGGCGTCGACGCTGCAAGAGCCGGGCCCGGCTTCTGGGACCGGGATGCCGACTGCGAAAACAAAGGACCGTTGAATAATGATAGGGAAAGAAGAACTGCAAATAGCCTAAGGTTCACAAAAAACTCCAATGAACGGGAGATGATCCCAAAAATAAAGACCCTTGATAACCAGGGGCGCCGAAGTTTAATCTACCATACGGAGATAGAAACTATGGAACGAGACAATTTGATGCACGGCGCACGCACAGCGTTGAATACGATACCGGAAATGCGCGAATGGGCGGAAAATTACCTTAAAGAAAAAACCCGCAATGAAAATACGCAAATGACCGAGGAAGAGTTTGAAAGGTACTGGAAATATCACAAACCGGAGATCATGCACGCGGGAGCGGCGGAGGCGATGCTTGCCTATCGGCAAAGTCAAAAGTAAAAAGCCAAAAGGCAAAACCATCCCCAGTTTTGCCTTTTCTTTAGCCTTTTGACTTGGAGCCGTCAGACTCCTGGCATCGCTTTTTTCAGTGGTTTCAAGATCAAGAACAACACCACCGCCATAAACAGTGCCATGCAGGCGAGGACGAGGAAGAAGCTCGACTGGAGCCAGATGTCCCAATAAACCCCGATCTGCGTGAGTTTGTTGCCGATGGCAGTGGCGACAAACCAGCCTCCCATCAGCATCCCGCGTTTACTGACCGGGGCGACCTTCGAGACAAGAGAAAGGCCCATTGGCGAAAGCATCAATTCGCCGAGCGTCACGATCATATAAGCGAAGATCAGCCAGAACGGCGACACGCGAAAAAGATGAGACGCCTGAAGGAACTTGTCCTTGTGGGCATCACCCGCACCCGGCTCCACACTGTTGACCGCCGCGATCAAACCGTCTCCACCGGAGGTTTTGACCGCAGTCTTTTCATCCGTGACAGTCGAAAACTTCACGCCGTTTATAACGGGTTTACAAGTCTTTCCGCTAGGACAGTCTCCCTGAACCATCGTGGACTCACCATCTATGGTTTTCGTCGCCATCAGCTTGTCGATCGTCGCCTGCGGAACGCCCTGATCGACCAGGTTCTTGGCAACACGCTCATTTATGCGGAATTCGCCCGAGGCGATCTGCTGTGGTGTGCGGACCGAGTTCTCGCCGATAGAAGCCCCATACCAGAGAACGAGGAATGACAGGCCCGTAAGCGTCATTCCGAAGGCCATCTTGGTCGGAGTCGAGGGCTCTTTGCCGCGGCGGTCGAGGAAGCCCCAAAACGCGACGAGCGGGAATGTTAGTATCAGTATCCATATAGCGTTGATCGAGTTTGAGATCGTTCCGGTAACCTGCCATTCGGTATTGTCGTCGGCAAAATACGTTAGCGTCGAACCGTTTTGGTGAAAGACCATCCAGAAAACGATAACGATCAGGAACACGACGATCAGCGCCATGATGCGCTTGCCCTCAGAGACGGTGTTCATCAGGTCGGATGCTTTCTGCGCACTCGTCCGGCTGTCCTGGCTGCTCACGCCATGCGGCGGCGCATCCGTGGCGGTCGCGGTCGCGTCCGCCTCGGCTCCACCGAATTTATTGTCGGCGCTCATCACCAAAGCCTTCCAATTCCAAAGCACAAACACCGAGATGACCATTCCGAATGCCGCGATCGCGAACGCAACGTGGAACCCGAAATAATACCTGGCGATCTCCATCACGATCGGCGCCAAGGCGGCGCCGACGTTGATGCCCATATAAAAGATGTTGTAGGCGCGGTCCTTGAGGTGGCTTCCCTCGGGATAGAGGTTGCCGACCATCGTCGAGACGTTCGGTTTGAAGAAGCCGTTACCGATGACCAGGAACGTGAGCGCGAGATAGACCGCCCAGATCGCCGGTATCGAAAGCGTAGCGTGACCGGCCATAAAGAAGAATCCGCCGATCATCACCGCTTTTCGATAGCCCGTCCAGCGGTCCGCGATAAAGCCGCCGATCAGCGGGCTGGCGTAAACGAACATCAAATATGTCGAATACAGCCACGTCGCCTCGGCCGCCGTCCATCCAAATCCTTCGTTCGGATCGCGAAGGTAGAGCGTGAACAAAGCGAGCATCGAGTAGAACGAAAATCGTTCCCACATCTCGGTCGCAAAAAGTACGGCAAGGCCCTTCGGATGTTTTTCGCTAGCGTGCGATACGGAGTTCATTGTTCCGGCATTAGCGCTCATTAAAAAATCCTCACATTTTTGTTGAGTTCTAGGAAGAGTTACGCAAATATAGCAGATAACTCGGATGAGCCAAAAGCGCATTTAGCTTAGCGAATCGGGCCAGACCCCATTTAATTTTGAGGAAAATCTACCATGGACTTCGCGGACATCGGCGCATACCGCTCGACGAAGGCGTTCGGCTATATCGTGGTGACGGCCTTTATTGCCGCTGCCCTTCTGTATGTAACTATGTTTCTTGGAGCGGCTACCGCCATTGCCTTTCCGGATAACGTATTTGAGTCTGACAACGGTCAACTCTTCAGCGTGGGCCTTGTGGTTATAGGTTTGGTGGCTATCTTCGAAATTCCCATAAGGCTCGGATTGATCGTTTTCTTGCTTATCTGGATGTACAAGGCTTACCGGAATCTGACGCCGCTGAGGGCTTATCATCAGGAGTTTTCACCGGGCTGGGCCGTTGGCTGGTGGTTCGTCCCGTTCCTGAATCTTGTGCGCCCTTATCAGGTCGTTCGTGAGATCTATAGCGAAAGCGACCCTGAATTCGAGGAAAGCTACGGATTCCTTTCTGGTTCGAGCCACAGCGCCCCCTCCTTCGTCTTATTGTGGTGGCTCGCCTTCGTATTTGGTGGGATTGCTTTGAGGGTCTCCGAGATAATGTTTGGCAGCGGCAAGGTTGACGAAATAACGGCGGCCTATTATCCATTTGCGGTCGGAACTGTGCTATGGACGATCTCTGCAGGACTAGGTGCATATACCGTCTATTCGATAGTGAATCGGCAAGACGCGAGGTTCCTAAGAATTCTGAATTCGCCGCCCGCCGTAGAGAATGGGGCGATGCCGCAGGGCTAGGTTTGCCACGCCAGTTCGCATGAAATAAAATCCTTACTAGGATGCCCTTGTAGCTCAACGGTTAGAGCAGCGGACTCATAATCCGTTGGTTGTAGGTTCGAATCCTACCGAGGGCATACTCAAAGTTTTTCGGAATATCGGTGAGTGAGATGTGATGACTGATCATGTTTCACTTCTCATTGATCACCTATAACTCATTCCGTGAAGTAGAAAGATCACGGCCCGCCAAGTGAAAGATCGCCGATCTTCCTGCCCACGAGGTTCCATTGAAACCTGTAAACAAATCGCAAAAACTAGCCGATGTTTTCTATGACATCCGCGGCCCTGTGCTGGACCTTGCCCAGAAGATGGAGGAAGAAGGCCAGCACATCATCAAACTTAACATCGGCAATTTGGCAGCTTTCGGCTTCGAGCCGCCGGACGAGATCGTGCAGGACATGATCCGTAATCTGTCGCAAACGGCGGGATATACGGATAGTAAGGGCCTGTTCGCTCCGCGGCGAGCCGTCGTAAATTATTGTCAGGAAAAGGGTATTGCCGGGGTAACTGTCGAAGACGTGTATCTGGGCAACGGTGCGTCGGAACTGATCGTAATGTCGCTGAATGCCCTGCTCGACACCGGCGACGAGATACTTGTTCCTGCGCCGGATTATCCATTGTGGACGGGTTCCGTGAGTTTGAGCGGCGGCCGGCCGGTCCATTATCTTTGCGACGAGGAAAGCGACTGGCTGCCGGACCTGGATGACATTAGGCAAAAGATCACGCCGCGGACGCGCGGCATCGTCGTCATCAACCCGAACAACCCGACGGGAGCTTTGTATCCGGTCGAGGTGCTTAAGGAGATAGTCGAGATCGCCCGCCGGCACCGGCTTATCGTCTTTGCCGACGAGATCTACGACAAGACCCTCTACGACGACAACGCACACACGAGCATCGCGTCCCTGGCCGACGATCTGCTTTTCCTCACGTTCAACGGATTGAGCAAGAATTATCGGTCATGCGGCTATCGGGCCGGGTGGATGATCGTTTCGGGCGATAAGCGCAACGCAGGTGATTACATTGAAGGGCTGAATATGCTTGCGTCGATGCGGTTATGTTCGAACACGCCGGGGCAGCTTGCGATCCAAACCGCGCTGGGCGGATACCAAAGTATCAATGAACTCGTCGCGCCGGGCGGCCGGCTTTTTCGGCAAAGAGACCGGTCGTACGATCTGTTAACGCAGATCCCCGGTGTTTCCGTAGTCAAGCCAAAGGCTGCGCTCTACATGTTTCCACGGCTTGATCCTCAGATGTATCCGATCGAGGATGACCAGCAGTTTGCTTATGAACTGTTGAACGAGGAAAAAGTGCTCGTGGTTCAGGGTACGGGCTTCAATTGGCCGAAGCATGATCATTTCCGGCTGGTGTTCCTGCCAAATGTCGATGACCTGCACGAGGCGATCGGACGCATTGCGCATTTCCTGGAACGCTATCGTGAGCGGAACAAAGGGACAAAATTATTTGTTGAGAAGGAATTGGTAGCGAGTACGGGAATCGAACCCGTCTTTCAAGATTGAGAATCTTGCGTCCTAACCGATAGACGAACCCGCCGTTGAGAAGGGCTATCGAACTTTCCAATTCTACACAAATACTCGGGGAGCGCCAATAGCCTGAGCGGCGTTTCGCTGCGCCCGGTCTTTGCTCTGTGTTCCATTTCTGGAATACTCGAATAATATGAAACGGATCCAGACTTTGTGGTGCGCAGTGTTGGCCGCGGCAGTCGTCGCGGCAGGATGCGGCGGGACTTCGATCGAAGTGGCGCGGGAAGAAGCCCGCAGCGTCAACCGTCCTGAAGAGGTCCGTGTCTCAGCCGAGAGCGACGCCGCCGAGCCGGCGATTGCCACCGGCCCTGACGGGAGCGTGTATGTCGCTTATGTGGAACACGCCGGTAAGGGAGCTACGGATGTGTTCCTCCAAAAATACGGAACCGATCTTAATCCCGCCGGGCCGCGTGTACGCGTAAGTCCGGACGGGACGGCGAAAACGTGGAAGGGCGACCCGCCGACAGTGGCCGCGGCCCCGGACGGAACGGTATTCGTCGGCTGGACGCGGGCCACGGCGAGCGGCAAGGGGACCGACCTGATGGTCTCAGCTTCACGCGACGGAGGCCTATCGTTTGAGGCTCCGGTCAAGGTGAACGACGATACCGAACCCGCATCGCACGGGATGCACTCGATCGCGGTCGGCGCGGATGGCCGGATTTATGTCGCCTGGCTGGACGAACGGAACGTGAAGATGCCCGCCCACGACTCGGTGAGCGCAGGCGATGTACAGGCCCCGGTTCGTTTGCCCGCGGGATTTGAGGCAGTCCACGCACACCACGACGATAAAAAGAAATCGACGCCCACGCCCAAGCCCGAACCGGCGGAACCGAACAGCGAGGTCTTCTTCTCGTACTCGACCGACGGCGGCGAAACCTTTTCGGCCAACAAGAAGATCGCGAACGATGTTTGCCCGTGCTGCAAGACGTCGATGCTGGCCGCTCCGGACGGGAAACTCTACCTCAGCTGGCGGCAGGTATTGCCCGGTGACCTTCGGCATATCGCGGTCGCATCGACTGAGGACAAAGGCGAAACCTTCTCTGAGCGCTCGATAGTCAGCGACGATCAATGGCGGCTTCACGCCTGTCCTGTTTCGGGTGCGGCCCTTTCCTATGCCGAGGGCGGAAGGCTGACAGTTACCTGGTACACTGCCGGCGATGCGGGGCAGGCCGGAGTTTATTCAGCGGAATCGGCGGACGGCGGCCGGAGTTTCGGGCCGCGTCGGCTGGTAAGCTTTGATGCCGGGGCCGGAACTCCGATTGCCTTTGCGGGTTCGCAAGCCTGCATGTTCACGACCAACGATAGCGAGATCGTCGTCGCCGGAGAGAGCGGCACCGCCGGCCGAATCCCGAACGCCGCGCTCCCCGCGGCCGCATCAGACGGAGGCAGAATCATCACAGCCTTCGTAAGGCCCGAAGGCAAAGAAAGGTCCGTCTGGCTGGCGGTGCTCCCGCATAGCTAAAACGAAAACGTGTAGGTAAAGCCTGGATCCTTCGCTCGAACCATTAAGAACGTCAGCGAATGTGTGTCGTTGAATGTGTAGGTCAGGCTCGGGTGCAGTTTGACGCCGTCGAACTGGAACAGAGACGTGAACCGGTGCGGGAGACGAATGTTGAGTCCGCCGATCGGCCGCCAGCGGTGTTCGTAAGTGCCGTAAACAATGCCGGCGTACGGGGCGATGGGCAGGCCGGTCCAGTGTTCAAGATCTTTGCTGGCGGTGACGTAAAACGACGTGCCTTCCGGCGTTCCGATGCGGTCGGAACTGATGCCGATGATCACCGCCGGTCGGTTCTTCGTTTCGGTGACCGGGATCAGGGTAAGCAAAGGATGGACCTCGCCGACCTTCGGGTTATACTCGACACCGAAATGAACCCGCGGGTGCCAGCGATACATCAACGTTAAGCGCACCTCGGCCCGGTCGACCTGGCCGGTCAGCAGCCGTATTCCGGCAGTGAACTTCTTTGGATTATCGGCCGTCCCCCGGACGGCCTGGCCTTCGCCCGGTCAGACAGGTCAGGCCGGGACTAGCGAAACGTTGCCCGTCTTCGCCCGTTCCGCCTTTGCCACCTTCGCCGCCTCGTTCACCTTCGGAAGGAGCAGCTCGTCAAGTTTTTTCCTAAGCTCGGCCGGTTTGATAATGCCGACCTCACGCCAGACGATCTTTCCCTCGCGGTCGATTATGGCCGTCGCGGGCAAGACCGTGCCGAGCCCGAACCGTTCCATGTCGTTTGTGGTTGCTCCGATCCAGACAGGGAAGTTCACCTTGTAGTCGCGGATGAATTTCAGTACCTTCGCACCGTCCGCAGCCTCGTCACCGGCGGCCCCGATCACCTGCACACCGAGAGCTGCGTAATCGTTCTGGATCGCCGCAAGGTCGGGCATTTCTTTCCGGCACGGCCCGCACCAAGTGGCCCAAAAATTCAGAACCACAAAGCGGCCGCGGTAGCCGGCAAGCGACTGTTCGGTACCCGTCAGGTCCTTCAACGCAAGGACGGCATCATTCGAATGCGGCACCGGTTTTACGGGCGTTTCCTCAAGAACCTTGAGCGAATTTACCTTTATAAAGCGTTTGTCCTTTTCGATGCGCAGCTCGCCCTCAATTTCGACATATTTCGGGACGATCTCGAGAAAGTCCTTCCCGTTCGGCTTGAAGGCTCCCGGCTTCAACGTGTAAAGCGTGAAGCCCTTTTCATCCTCGACGGCGAGGGCCTGCGCAATTCCCTGTTCCGAGCAATCTTTCGCGCAATCGATATCTGCCGCGTTGCCGTATGGCGTTTTATTGCGATCAGGAGCCTCGAACCAGCAGACCGAACAAACAACCTGACCTTTAAGCTTTACAGGTTTGTCAGTTTGCCCGTGCGAGGCAAATACGAACGCACAAATTCCTAAACAAATTGAAAATATGGTTTTCATAGGGTCAGGGTCGGGAGCATCCGACGAGATGCTCCCGCGTCAATAAACGTGGCAGAAGCGCGAAACTACATCGATGCTGTTTTTGCTTTGTCCTTACCCATGCAGCAATCGCAATTGTCGCAGCAATCCTTACCTTCTTCCGATGCAGAAACGGCCATTGTTGTCGCCCTGCCTTCCTTCTTCTTAATCGGGCATGAATCGCCGCAGCATTCATGGGCCTCGCCTTTTGCGTGGTCTTTGCCGTGCTCGGCGCCCTTGTTCTTCATCGGACAGTTATCCTTGCAACAGGATGCCGATGCGGTCGTGTTGAATGTGGTTTGGGTATATGCGTATGCAGCGATCGCAAGGCCGAAAACGGCGACGATCGCGAAAACCGCTACTAACTTCTTTTTCATTGTTTTCCTCCAAATCTTGAAAACCAATGCCGGCTGCGATGGCCGCGCAGGAACGGGTCCCGCAGGCATCGAAGCAAAAATTGCTCTTATGCTAGTGGATGGTTTTTAGATCCGGATGATGCAGTTTTTGAGCCGTTCGATTCGACGGTCCAACGGGGGGCCTCGATATGCGGAAGGCGGTGTTTGACCTGAGCTGACCCGAAATGCGACGGGTTCCGGAAGGACGATCGAAAGGGGTAATATCGCCGTCGGTCCGTAGGAAAAGCTCCTTATCTCGATCGGCCCGCCGACAAAACTCAGCGTCAGCGGGCAGCAGTCCATTTCACTGTCCGTGGCTGAAGCGACCGAATGGTCGGGTTGAGATTTATCAGGATCGCAGTGATCGGCCTTTTTCTTTAGAGGACAGTGCTCCGGTGGGGCCGAAGCAGATTCAAACGCCGACTGGCAATACGCAACACATAAAACTCCGCCGCCATTAAGGCAGACGAACAACACAAGAAATATGGCGATCAGCTTTGTTTTGACGGTCTTTTGATACATATCGACCGTGCCCCAAACCCGGTCACAGCTATCATACTCAAAAATCGCCTCGCGTCTAGTGGTTCGGATCACAATTGGCGCCGATCAGACGTTGAACCGGAAATCGACGACATCGCCGTCCTTCATCACGTAATCTTTGCCTTCCAGCCGTGTAAGGCCTTTTTCGCTCGCGGCCTTGCGTGAACCGCATGCCACCAGATCGTCGTACGAGACGATCTCCGCTCGGATAAAGCCACGTTCGATGTCGGTATGGATCTCGCCGGCGGCCTGCGGGGCCTTCGTGCCGATCGGGATCGTCCACGCACGCACTTCTTTTTCGCCGGCGGTCAAGAAGGACATCAGCCCGAGCATGTGATAGGCCGCCTTGATCAGCTTGTCGACGCCGCTGGATTCAAGGCCGAGGTCCTTAAGGTACTCATCGCGTTCGGCAGGATCGAGCGCGACAAGTTCTGCTTCGAGCTTCGCGCAGATAGGCACCACATCGGCGTTCTCCTTCGCAGCGTGTTCGATGACCTTCTGGACATGTGGATTCGAAGCGGGATCTGCAAGCGTCGCCTCGTCCACGTTGGCCGCGTAGATCGTCGGCTTCGTGGTGAGGAAGAACCACTGTTTTACGATCGCCCGTTCGTCATCGGCAAGGTCTGCCGCACGTGCCGGACGGCCGTCTTCAAGTACGGGCTGGATCTTGTCGAGGATCTCGATCTCGCGTTTGGCGTCCTTGTCGCCGGCTTTGGCGGCGCGCATCGCCTTGTCGCGGCGTTTTTCCGCCGAAGCCAGGTCGGCGAGGGCGAGTTCGATCTGGATCGTCTCGATATCGCGGACCGGGTCGACCGAGCCTTCGACGTGGACGATGTTCTCGTCCTCGAAACAGCGGACGACCTGGATCACGGCATCGGTTTCGCGAATGTTCGCGAGGAATTGATTGCCCAGGCCCTCGCCCTTTGATGCCCCTCGAACGAGTCCCGCTATATCGACAAACTCGACTGTCGCCGGGACTACCTTTTGTGCCTTGTGGATCTTCTCCAGCACCGGCAGCCGATCGTCCGGCACGGCGACCACCCCGACGTTTGGCTCGATGGTAGCAAACGGGTAATTGGCGGCAAGTGCCGCCTCCTGGGCCGTAAGTGCATTAAAAAGTGTCGATTTTCCAACATTGGGAAGGCCGACGATTCCTGCTTGGAGCATAGGGCAGAATCAACGAAACTGATACATCGCATCGCGGCCTCATAACCCGCAGACTGCCGCGGGGCCGGAGACCGAAACGGTAATTCTAGCGAATCGAATCGGTTATGTGAAACAAATAGTCTATCGAATCTGGGAAAATGCCATACCGCAAGATGGCCAATCGCCGTTCACGGCCATGATTGTTCGCAAACAGCTCGTACTTCGCATAGCTGCTTGGGCCATGGCCGACAGCTTCGAAAGAAGAGCCAAACTTTAATTGACGCCGGAATTGAGCTAATTTAGTGAATTAAAACGGGCTGATCGAATGCTGATATCCTTATTATTGTTGGCGGTCATTACCGCCGGCGGTTTTGCAATAACCTACCTTTTTGAAGACGACGAATCGTTCATGTGGCGTCTCGCGGCCGGTTCTGTGATCGGTATGGCCGTTTTCGGGACGGTGTCCTTTCTGCTCGCGATGGCGGCAGGGTTGAATGCGGGCACGGTCACGGCGGCGGTCGTCGTCACGATGGCACCGCTGATCGTTCTCTTTCGACAGCCGAACCAAGGCCGGTTTTTTCACGATTGGGAAAAAGCAAAAGGAAAACTCAAAGGTGCGAGCCGGGCAAAGGCATTACGATTCGCTTATTACGCACTATCGTTCATTGTGCTCCTGCTTTTCTTTTCCCAAACAATGTATTCGACCGCCGAAGGGATCTTTACCGGCGGTTCGAACAACCTGGGCGATCTGCCTTACCACATCGGGGCGATCTTGAGTTTTTCGGACGGGGCGAATTTTCCGCCGATGAACCCGTCTTATGCCGGGGCTAAATTCTCGTATCCTTTCATAGCCGATCTTGTTACGGCTTGTTTTATGAAACTGGGTGCGGGACTTCGGGAGGCGATGCTTGTCCAGAATGCGGCCTGGGCATTCGCTCTCCTGGTCATTCTGGAGCGGTTCGTTGTCAGGTTGACCGGAGACCGGCTGGCCGGACGGCTCGCGCCGCCGCTTCTTTTCCTCTCGGGCGGGCTCGGTTTTCTTTGGTTCTTTGGCGATCTTGCGGCCCAATCAAAGGGCTTGACCGAGTTCATTTGGAACTTGCCAAAGGACTACACGATCGGTGATGAATTTCGTTGGGGAAATTCACTGATCTCGCTGTTCATGACGCAGCGAAGCCTGCTGCTTGGGATGCCGATAACGCTGATCGTGATCGGGTATCTGTGGAGTGTGTTTACAAGGCCCGCGACCGAATCGCATCGGTCGGATCGGGCGTCCCTGATACGTCCCTTGATCGTCGGGCTTATCGCGGGACTCCTGCCCCTGGTCCATCTCCACAGCCTCGCAGTGCTTTTTGTGGTAACGGCGTTTCTATTTTTTCTGCGGCTCGACGTCTGGAAAGTCTGGATCGCATTCGGTGCGGGCGTTTGCCTGATCGCGATCCCTGAATTGATCTGGTCGATGACCGGGAGCGCGAACGAAGCCGCAAAATTCTTTGAATTCCATATCGGCTGGGATTCACGGGACAACAACATATTTTGGTTCTGGATAAAGAACACCGGACTCGTTTTCCCCATGCTGATATTCGGGGTATTTTTGCTTATCCGTAACGTGAAGGGGAATGACAAGGACGGGAAGTCGGGCGTTACGGCACCCAAGAAGGGCAGCGATGCACACGCCTCGACGGAGACGGGAGGCTATTCGCTCTTGTTCTTTTACCTGCCTTTCTTCTTCCTTTTCGTGATCGCGAATATCGCGAAACTGGCACCGTGGGAGTGGGATAATATCAAAGTGCTGATCTACTGGTTTATCGGCACGCTCCCGTTGATTGGTTACGCATTAGCATGGATGTGGCGACAGGGATCCGCTCTTAAGGTGGCGGCGGCTGTTTGCCTGTTCTTATTGACGGCGTCCGGGTCGCTCGATGTTTGGCGGACGATCTCGGGTGCGAACAAGATAAGGGTTTTCGACGCCGATGCCGTAAAGATCGGCGAACGGCTGCGGCTCTCGACCTCGGCAAACGCGCTGTTTCTGAACGCTCCGACCTATAACTCGGCGGTGGCTTTGATGGGGAGGCAATCGCTGATGCGTTACCCGGGACACCTCGCATCCCACGGCATCGATTACGGACCGCGGGAAGCCGATGTTAAGACTATGTTCGCGGGCGGACCGAACGCAGAGGCCCTGCTTCAACGTTACGGTATCGATTTCGTGCTCATTTCGCCGGAGGAGAGATCGTCGATGCGGGCCAACGAACCGTACTTTGCAAAATTTCCGATCGCGGCTGAAGTCGGCCAATACAAGGTTTACAAGATCAGGTGACAACTGAGCATGAATGTTAATGAAGATCTCTCAACCGGGCTGAACGCACGCACGAAGGACCTGGACATCCCGTGGCTGATCAACTGCACGCTGATCACGGTGGTGGCGGCATTTCTTCGTTTCTTCGACCTTGCACTGAAACCGTTCCATCATGACGAGGGCGTCAACGGATTCTTCCTCAACACACTGGTCAAGGACGGTGTTTATAAATACGACCCGGCCAATTACCACGGCCCGACGCTTTATTACATCTCGCTTTTCTTTTCGAAGGTCTTCGGCTTGAATACCGTTTCGGTAAGGGCCAGCGTAGCAATATTCGGCGTGCTGATGGTCGTATTGGCTTTTTACCTTCGGCCGTTCATCGGAAAGTTTGGGGCACTCGCCGCGGGGCTTTTCCTGGCATTGTCGCCTGGAATGGTCTTTATTTCCAGGTACTTTATTCACGAGATCTTCTTCGTTTTTCTCGCTCTCGCTCTTGTGCTGTCGATCCTTTATTTCATCAGGAACAAACAAGCAGGTCCGTTTGCGGCGGCTTGGATGGTCCTTTTGCTTATGGTCTGTTTCGTGCCGTCGGGGTTGATGATCGCCAACTATTTCGGTGGCGAGAGCACCGCCGCCCAATGGGCGATCCGCATATTGATCGTTGCGGCCGAGGCGGTGCTCATGTTCTTCGTGATGAGGATGCTACTCGAGTGGAATGGCGGTCGTCCGATCTACTTACTGCTCGCTTCCGCCTCCGCGGCACTTATGTTCGCCACCAAGGAGACGGCGTTCATTACGCTTGGGACGATGCTGATCGCGTTGCCGTGTATATGGATCTGGCGGAAAATCTATGGCGTCAAAGGGGAGGGGGCCGAAACTCTCGAAGATGACGATCAGATCACCTGGCAGAATTTTCGTTATGCTGCCGGGCAGGGTAACGACCTGCTTGTATTGGCCGCCGCCGTTGCAGGCATGTTCGTTTATGTGAACGTGCTCTTTTTCTCGTCGTTCTTTACCTATCCTGAGGGCGTGCAGAAGGCGTTCGAGGCATACGCGATCTGGACCAAGACCGGTACCAAGGACCACACGCAGAGTGGATTTTGGGGTTATATTAGGTGGTTTTTCGGCTACGGCCAGACGAGCTCTGCTCTAAAGACGGCGGTCGAAGGAGCGATCGTTTTGCTTTCGGGGATCGGCACGCTGATCGCGTTCCTCAAGGGCCGTTACCGAGTCGCGATGTTCATCGCACTTTGGGCGCTCGGCCTGTTCCTGGCTTATTCGCTAATCCCTTATAAGACGCCGTGGTTGGCCCTAAGTTTCCTACTGCCGATGTGTCTGATCGCGGGTTATGGCGTCAACGAAATGATCGGGTCCCGCAATACGGTTCTTCGGATCGCCGGCGCTGTCTTAGGGGCGGCCGCTGCGGGCCTGCTCGCGTTTCAGGCCTACGATTTGAATTTCGTAAATTACGACAACAATGATCGAACATATGTCTACGCTCATACCAAGCGGGAATTCCTGACAATGATGGAGCGTATCGATCACTACGCGACCAAAAGCGGAAAAGGCCAGCAAACCGCGATAGACGTCATATCGCCCGATTACTGGCCGATGGTGTGGTACACAAAGGACTACCCGAAGGCCGTTTACCACGGCCGGATGACCGACAATTCGTCCGCAGAGGTAATCGTTGCGAAGAAGACCGACCAGGACCGGGAACTGATGGCCCGCTATGCCAGCAGGTACCGGCTTGACGGGGTATATCCGCTTAGGCCAGGCGTTGACCTCGTCCTCCTGGTCCGAAATGACATTGCGGATGAAGGGACAAGCGAGGTGTTCCGACTTACTTCTTATTGATTGGCGGTTAAGACTTTGGAGAATCCGTGATGGTACGTCGGCGGAGCCCGAAGAGCACAAGTACGGTGACTGCGATCATCGCCAGCGAAAGCGAGAATAAGAGAAAGTCGATAGCGAATTCCTGCCATGCAGGACCCGTGCGGCCCGCTGCCGCTATCGGCATCGACCGGCCGGCACCCCGGATCGCCGAAAGCAGGGTGGCGAGCCAATTAGCAAAGGCAGCATAGACCGACTAGCAGAACGTGATCAGGGAGATCCGCGGCGACAACTGCAGTTTGGGCCATATGACGCCGAGGATCATAAGCAGCATGCCGTTGAGGATGCCCTGAATATGACTGGCCAGGCCCATTCGCGGGATCGCAACAAGGGGAACCACGAAACCCGTGATCAAGCCGATCAGCAAAAGCAGCACGCCAAGTCGGATCAAACGGTTTCCGGTCAGTTCTTTATCAGAAATTTCAAACATCGATCAGCCTCCCTGCCAGTCCTTCGTTCTAATGAACAAGACGCCATCCTTTCTTGACACCGGCCATTTCCGTCTTCTTCAGATGCGGATCCGGCCGACCTTCTCCGGCTTCTTCTCATCAGCCGGCTTCAAATAAGGGGCCGCGTCCTGGTCCCGTTTTGAGCTCTCGACCGTCGAATGCCATTTTGCCCATTCTGCGGGAGCGTCGATCGTCTCGCCGCCGTGCTCGGTCAGCCGGGGACGGATCCTGCACATCACGGGGGTATTGATCCCGACACCTGAGATCACCGCTTGTCCCTTCGTTAAAGCCGGCAATTCAGCCAGCATGGCCCGGCCGGCGCCTTCTACGGTCTGCGCCACGGTCTGTTGGTCGATCGGATTGACGATCCGCATGATGATCTGGGTCATGCACTGCGACAGCACGTCCTGATCGAGCTTGCCCGGCCGCTGGGTGATGAGCCCGATCCCGACCCCGAACTTGCGGCCCTCGCTGAGGATCTGCTTCAAAACATTGGTCGATACGACGCTTCTTCCGGCCGGCGCAAAACGATGGGACTCTTCAAGGAAGGTGAATACAGGGTAATCGAGGAAATTCTCACCCCTGTCCACGTGCCCCCCGACAGTTAATTCTCGGGCCTTTAGAACACGCCGAAGGAGCGTCCCAACAATAACTTGCTGTTCCTGCTGATCTATTTCTGAAAGCTGAAGGACCGTGCAGCGGCCTGGCCTGAACAGCTCGGACAGCTCAAGATGTTCGTGCGTGTGAAAGAGCCCGTCAGTCCTGTCAAAGCGCGAATCCAGTCGCCATAGAAGGCCCTGGATCGATGAAACATTGCCGCCGTCTCCGGCGTCGCGGTCGTCCTTGCCATATTGCTGCCGCTGTACCTCGTCACGAAGGTCGTGATAACTGTACAGGTATTCACGCCGGCCCTCAGCCTTCAACCGGTCCTGAAGGCTCCGAAAGGCCTGGCGCAGGAAATGGAGCATCTTGTCCGAGGTGCCGTCAGGAAGGAGGTATCGAATATCCGCTTCGGTCAAAGATGAGAACCGGATCCTGATCTTGTCCGGGGTAAATATTCTAACCTCGGGTCGATAGCCGTCATCCCCGGAAAAGGCTTCCTGGGCCTGTATCGAAGCGAGGGTGTTGTATTCGCCGTGCGGGTCTACCATTAGAACCGCCGCCCGGTTGTAGGGCCGCATGAGTTCCTCGACAAGGACCCCTGCCGTGTAAGATTTGCCCGCACCGGTCGAGGCCAGGATCGCAAGGTGTGTCGAGACAACATCTCGGACCGAGAGCACCACCGGCACCTCACCGGGTTCACGAGTCAGCAGGCTGCCGATGCACGCACCGCCTTCGCTGCCGTAGAATTTCGGGCTCAATATTCCCGCCAACGAGTCGCCGGCCGAAACACTCACCGGATCGCCCGGACGCGGCGGTATGCGGGGATTGACAAAACTAGATAGCTTTTCGCTGAAATAGCCTAGAGTTGAAACGGTCAACTCATAGATCTCCGGCGCGTCATCGATCCCCAAAAGGGCGGCGACCTCCGCCGGCGGGGTCCCGGCGTCGGCGAGGAATGAATCCGGGAGGTTGCGCGCCAGCTTCCTGGCCGTAATCGTACCGACGATCTGGCGGGAACGGCCTTCGATTTGAGCCGAATAGAATACGAACTCGCCGATCCGTGCGACCTCGATATCCCGTGTAAGCACAAGATACTCATTCGGGAGGAGGCCGGGGCCTTTTACAGTTCCTAACACGATTCTGGATTCCGTCATAAGATCCGATCTCCGCTTGATCCAACGAAGTTCCAGGGGCAATGCATCCGATCATTGTCCGGATCCGGACGTGACGTCTGCGGTTCGTTTTCGCCTTCGTCGCCGATGGTGTCGGAGTTTGCCGAGAGGTCAGGACCTGTCGGATTTCCTGCCTGTCATCAACGAATAATATCGCTTCATCACAGGATCGTTGGTGATCAACTGATTTGATGATAGATAATAGCAAAGATGAATCTTGAATCCGCGCTCGAAAGAAAGGGCCCGAAATGGCTTGCGATCTGGGGTCTTTGGACCCTCTTCGGCTTTTTGTTCGCAAGCCAAGTCTCGCTTCAGAGCCGGCTGGCCGAAAACCCGCCGCCGTTTTGGCGTGTTCTACTTTGGCAGCTGTTCTCAGGCTACCTTTGGTTTGCGATCAGCCCGCTTATCCTCTGGCTTGGACGCCGTTTCCCGTTCGAGGAACAAAAATGGAAAGCGGCCATCCCGATCCACCTCGTTGCTAGTTTTGCGATCGCCATACTTCAACTTGCGATCGCCGCATACATCTTGCCCAAATTAGGTTATCTGCGGCGTTATGAAACGGCACCTTACCTAGAGGTATTTCAGGTCTTCCTTATCGTCAACCTTCACTTCAGCGTGGCGATCTATTGGGGTGTGGTGGGTATTCAGCAGTTGTTCAAATACTACCGCAAGAATCGCGAGCGGGAATTGCGCACCTCTCAATTGGAAGCCCGATTGGCGACGACCCGTCTTCAGGTCTTGAAGATGCAGCTCCACCCGCATTTCCTTTTCAACACACTCAATACCATCTCTGAGCTAATTTACCGCGATCCGGAATCGGCCGAGCGGATGATCTCGGACCTCAGCGACCTGCTCCGGATGTCCTTTGAGAATCTAGAGGTGCAGGAGATCCCGCTGAAGCAGGAGCTTGAGTTCCTGGAAAAATATCTTGAGATCGAACTTACGCGTTTCCACGACCGTCTGAAGGTGGAAATGAAGATCGAGCCTGATACGTTGGACGCGAGCGTGCCGAACATGATCCTCCAGCCGCTGGTCGAGAACGCGATCAAGCACGGGATAGCCCCCCGAGCGACGGGCGGCCAGATCAATATCGGTGCCATCAAAGAGAACGGCCATCTCGAACTGACCGTCAGCGACGATGGACTCGGGGTGCCGCACGGAAAGGTCCAGGACCTGACGGAGGGAGTTGGGCTCTCGAATACGCGGCGAAGGCTGAAGCACCTTTACGGCGACAAGCATACGTTCAAGCTCAACAACGGCGGCGACTCAGGGCTCGCCGTCAGTCTGGTGATCCCCTTCAAGGAAGCGGATGGGCCGCTAAGGCTGCCGAAAAGAAACAGGTTTAATACAGTATGAGGATAAGGACGCTCATAGTTGACGATGAGCCGCTCGCAAGGGACCGCGTAAAGCGATTTCTGCGGGACGAGAACGACATCCAGGTCATCGGCGAGTGCGGTAACGGAAAGGAGGCTGTGGCGGCCATCCGTGAAAGGCACCCTGACCTCGTTTTTCTGGATATCCAGATGCCGGAAAAGAACGGATTCGAGGTCGTAAGGTCGCTCGACGAAGGCCGGATGCCAGCCGTCATTTTCGTCACGGCTTACGATCAATACGCCCTGCAGGCGTTCGACGTCCACGCCCTCGACTACCTTCTCAAACCGTTCAACCGGGACCGCTTGCACCGCGCGGTGTCGCATGCGCGCGAACAGATCGAATCGCGGCGGATCGGGCAGTTGGATGAACGGCTGGCCTCGCTCATCAAGGACCTGAAAGCAGAAAAGAAATATCTCGAACGGCTGGTCGTGAAGTCCGTCGGCCGCGTCTTTTTTCTTAAAACGGACGAGATCGACTGGATCGAAGCCGCCGGAAACTACGTGAAACTCCATTCGGGCCGGGAGGCGCATATGATCCGCGAAACGATGAACGGGATCGAGGCGAAATTGAATCCGGAGAAGTTCCTCAGGATCCATCGCTCGACCGTGGTCAATATAGACCGGATCAAGGAACTGCACCCGATGTTCAGCGGCGATTATTCGGTAATTTTGCGAAACGGCACGGAGCTGGCTCTCAGCCGCAATTATCGCGAGCGGCTTCTGGAATTGTTCGAAAATCAGACTTGAGCAAAGTCTAAATACGAGTGGTTGGACGGATCGCGGCTTGGTGATCGGGTCTAACCTGCTCGCGATCCCGTGTGCGGTGCGTTTCGGTTCATCCCACGTCGAAACGGTTCGTCACAATTTTGTTACGTGTTCGGCCCGCCCTGACCATAATTGAAAAACGGTCAGCAGGCACTTTGGTTCTCTTATGACATTGAAACGACAGCTAGCATCTTTTTTCCTTATAGGGATAGTCATCGCGTTTAAGGGCTATACCATCGTTATCGGTCAGACAAAGCCTGTTCTGGTCGTCCTTAATAAAGCGGAGGCGTCGATGTCGATCATCGATCCGGCGACGATGAAGGCATCGGCAAAGGTGCCGACAGGCGACGGACCGCATGAAGTCGTGCTTTCGGCTGACGGACGCACGGCATATGTTGCGAATTACGGTAACCAAACGCCTGGGAACTCGATCTCGATCATCGACATCCCGACCGCCAAAGAGCTTCGCCGCGTCGACATCACGCCGTTGATGCGGCCGCACGGGATCCAGTTGATCGGCAACAAGCTCTATTTTACCGCCGAGACCAACCGCGCGATCGCACGCCTTGATCTGCCTTCCGGCAAGGTCGATTGGATCATGGGTACCGGCCAGAACGGTTCGCATATGGTTGTTGGGACCGGGGATCAGAAAAAGTTCTACACGGCAAACATCGGATCCGACTCGGTCACCGCGATCGAACTTCCGCCGCTGGCCCAGGGGCGCCGTCCGATAACACACATCCCGGTTGGAAAGCAGCCGGAAGCGATCGACCTGTCCCCGGACGGCAAAGAGGTCTGGATCGGGCTTAATCAGGAGGGCATGGTCGAGATCGTTGATACCGCAGGCTATAAGTCGGTGACAAAGGTGAATACGAACGGCCGCCCCTACCGCGTCAGGTTCACGCCGGACGGGAAATACGTGATCTGTACGATGGTGCCGACGAAGGAGGTCGTGGTGATAGAGGCTGCCACGCGCAAAGAAGTTCGCCGGGTCAAGCTTGAAAGTACGCCGCTTGGTGTGGCATTTTCCGCCGACGGAAAGACCCTTTTCTTAACATTGATCCAACCTGATGCGGTAGTAAAACTCGACCTCGAGAAGGGGACCGTGACGGGCCGGGTCGAGTCCGGATCGGGGCCGGACGGGATCGCGGTCTCGGGAATGTGAACTTTGGGTCGTCCCGTCGAGAGCCTAAGGTCCCCTGCCGGTTGATCGCTTGATCAAGGTCACAGACCCAAAGGGACGGCGTCAACTCTCGTCAATTCCGAGATCAAGACCACGGCGCGGGTTGATGAATCATCATGCTGGAACGAAAGCGTTTTGGAGCAATTATGAAAATTTCAGGAATATTTCTTTTCGTCATTATTTTCACTGTCGCGGGTTTCGGGCAGGCCGACGACCGTGCGGCTGTGAAGCAAGCTGCACTTGATTACATCGAGTCGGTCTATAACGTGAACCCGTCACAGGCCGAACGAAGCGTGCACCCGGAACTGGTCAAACGAGGGTTCTTTGTGAAACGCGGAGAGGCCGGATACTCGCCGCATGCGATGACATTCACCGAGTTTGTTGAACTTGCCAAGACATACAACGCTCGCGGGTCGATCCCAAAAGATGCCCCGAAGGAAGTGGTCGTATTCGATGTCTCTGACCAAACGGCAAGCGTTAAGGTGACGGCGATCTGGGGTATTGACTACATGCACCTCGCCAAGTACGACGGCAAGTGGAAGATCATCAACATCTTGTGGCAATCACCGCCAAAGGCTGGTGTCAAATAGTTTTCCCCAACGGAGGGGCCTAAGAACTGCGGAATATGCAGATGTTCGGCCCCAACCGTAAAGTGGAAAGGAATCCTACTGATGAATCTCAAGAAATTTGTCCCGATCCTGGCAATTGCCGCGACCGCCTTTTTTTGTGTGCCCGATCTGAAAGGGAATGCTCCGAAGTCGGATCGGTTCGACGAACTTCGTTTGCGGCATTGCGAGTCCGGCCAGTTTTCTAGGGACATTCTTGCTTCAGAAAGTGACGTCATCGTCGCGACGGGACGCATGAGCAGTTTTACGGTTGAGAAGATCGCGGACGGCGTGTACGCTCTCGTGCGTAAGGAGCCGGCATCGCTTTGGTTCAATCCCAATAATGTCATTATCATCGGGGAAAAGGATGTCATTGTCGTCGATTCGAATATTAGCAGCGAATACACACGAGAGGTCCTCGCAGAGCTAAAAAAGCTGACGAACAAGCCCGTCAAGTACGTCATCAACACACATTGGCACGAGGACCATGTGATCGGGAATCGTGTCTACCGCGATGCATTTCCCGACGTTCAGTTCATAGGGCATCGCAGCACCCTCACCGATCTGCCGACAACCGGTGCGGCAAACCGAAAGGGCTCGGTCGAGAACGGTCGGGGCTTGATCGAGTTGCTGAGGAAACAGATCGAAAAGGGCCAGGACCTTGCCGGACAGGAGATCACCGAAGAGGCGCGTGCCGGTTACAAAAGCGATATTGTCCTTGTTAGCTCCTATCTTTCCGAATCACCGAAGTTCGAGATAATTCTGCCTAACGTCATTGTGGATGACTTGATCGAGCTAAGGCAGGAAACGCGTCGTGTCGAGGTGCGATTTCTAGGCAAAGCGCACACAGCCGCCGATCTTGTCGTGTATCTGCCGAAAGAGAAGATCGCGATCACCGGCGACCTGATCGTCCATCCGGTGCCGCTGATCGGATCGACCTCATATCCGCTCGAATATGGAGCAACGCTCAGGAAATTGAAGGCCCTTGATGCGAGGAAATTGGTGCCGGGCCATGGCCCGGTGTTGAGGGACACGGCGTATCTCGACCATATGATCGATCTGACGGACGCGATAAAGATAGAGGTCGAAGCCGCCGCCGCACGGGGCGAAACTCTTGATCAGATGCGCAAGAGTGTCGATCTCGAAAAATTCCGGAAACTCTTTGCCGGTGATTCAAAGCACAAGAGCTTCGTCTTTAGAAATTATGTGACGCTGTCAGCCGTCGCCGCGGCGTACCGTGGGCTTCACCATCAGAAAGGTGTGGAGGCGAAATAGACTTTTAATAGGAGACTGTTTATTGCGTGGAAACACCGATGTGAAATAGATGAGGGCCTGGCCGATACCGATGGAATCTGTCCAATTTGATGTTGTTCCTCAGACCGCAAGTTCAACGGTGACCGCTATTTGGTGCATCCACTTCGCACATCGGGCCGCGTACGACGGCAGATGGAAGAGTATCAGCATCATTTAGCAATTGCCGCCAAGGATACTGGAAATTAGTCCCGAAGAATGGGGCGTAGGAAGATCTGCGGTTTGCCACGCAGATCGTCGATACATGCCGGTGCGTGGAGTGGAGGTCTGCTGATGAATCACATGAGATATGTCTCGATCCTAATGATTGCCGCAGCCGCCTATGTTTGTGCACCCGATCTGAACGCACAGACGTCTAAGGCAAATCGTATCGACGAACTCTTGTTGCCGCTTGCAAGATCGGGACAATTTTCGGGGGTCGTACTTGCATCTGAGAACGGCAAGGTGATCTATGAGAAGGCTTTCGGGATGGCGAATGCCGAACTGAAAGTCCCGAACACCGTAAATTCAAGGATCGGGATCGCGTCGATCACAAAACCGATGACCTCGGTCATTCTTCTCCGACTGATCCAGGAAGAGAAACTCGGCCTTGAGGACAAGTTGAGCAAGTACATTCCCGATTTTCCGAACGGTGAGAAGATAACTGTCTCAATGCTCGCTCTTCACCGATCCGGTATCCCCCACCGCGTTATGCCGCCGGAGCAGGAGACGCGGCCTTACACATCGGCAGAATTCGTTGACGAAGTAAAGAAGGCGAAACTTGCTTTCGAACCGGGATCGCAAAGGCTCTACAGTTCGGCCGGATACGCTGTGCTCGCGCGTGTGATGGAGATCGCAAGCGGTCAGACCTACGCGCAGTTGCTGAAGAAATACGTTTTCGAGCCTGCCGGGATGAACGACTCCGTCGATTGGGACAGTTCGATGCTGATCGAAAGGCGAGTCCAGGATTATCTGTTGAATGAAAACGGCTATATGAACGCGCCCTACAAGGACTATTCGTTCTTGGTCGGTGCCGGTTCCGTACTCAGCACGGCATCCGATGTTCACAAATTTGGAATGGCAGCGATCGACGGGAAATACGGCGAAGCGGCAAAGCCGAATCTCATTCGGGACGGCCTGATGAGTGCAAGCGGAAGCACGAACGGGAGGCGAGCATATCTTGAGATCAAGGAGGACAAGTCCTATGGGATCGCCATCCTCGCGAATATGGCAAGCGGGAGTTTTGATTTCGTGCAGCGAGGCGTGACCGAGATACTGCAGGGCAAAGAGCCGACCGTAAAGACGCTGACAATTCCCAAGTTCGACCGCACAGCCAACAAGAATCTGGAGGAATTTGCAGGATCGTATCGGCGAAGCGACGGGGGTAGTTTCACCATCGTCTTGCGTGATGGCAATTTATTCTCGGGCGACATCAAACTCCTTTCCGTTAAGCCCAATTGTTTCTTCGACTTCCGTTTTTACGGGGACGTCTGCTTTTCCCGCGATGCCGGCGGAAAGGTCACCGGGATCAACTGGAAGGGACTGACCTTTGAATTGGCCGGAACAAGACAATAGAAAAAACAGCGATGACCTGGAAACAGAAATGCGACGTTGACGAAAAACTCTTGCCTCTGCCGACGCAGATCGTGTCGAACGAGGAATTTGAGCCGCCCGATCAGACGCTTGAACAGAAAATGGTCGAGCACCGAACGGTCGAGCTGGCCGACGAGGCAAGCCGGCGGTTGGGGGTGTCGCGGCGCAGCTTTCTGGCGTCGAGCGGCGCGATGGCCGCGGCCTTTCTGGCGATGAATTCTGTTTTCGGGAAGTACTTCGAGGTCGACGCAGCTGAGATGTTCAACCCGGCGGTGGCGGACGAACGCTGGCCAAAGAAACCGTTCATATTCGACATCCACACGCATCACGTCGGGGCCGGCAAGATCATCCAGTCACCGCCCCTGATCCCCGGTTACCGCGCCGCCGGAGCGGCATGGGGCAACAAAGACCTCGTCGGCCGCGAGCATGCGTGGCAGGACCTTTATCTCGCTAGTTACATCAAGGAGATGTTCCTCGACAGCGACACGTCGATGGCCGTGATCACGGGATTGCCGGCAAAGACCGACGACCAGAACGTCCTGACGCCGAACGAAATGATCGAGACGCGTGCTGAGATCAACGGCCTCGCGAGATCAAAACGCCTCATCGCCCACGGCCTCTTCTCGCCTGACCTCGGCAAGCCGAATCTCGACGAAATGCATCGTCAGGCTGAAGTGTTGAAGCCCGAAGCTTGGAAGGGTTATCCCGGCCAGCCGCTTGCAGACGGATCAGTTGGCTGGTGGATGGACGACGAGAAGATCGCCTATCCATTCTACGAATATTCGAAAAAGATCGGCATCAAGAATATCTGCGTTCACAAAGGTTTACCGCTGCCTGGCTGGGAGCTTGATCACAGTTCGCCTCGTGACGTCGAAAAGGCCGCAAAAGATTTCCCGAATCTGAACTTCCTGATCTATCACGCCGGTTTCAAGGGCGTCCGAGACGCATTGCCGGCGGTGCAGGATGATTTCAAGACCGTCACGGACATCCCTTGGATCAGCGACCTGTGTGCGATGCGGAAGCGAAATCCGCGGATGACGAACGTCTATATGGACCTCGGCACGACCTTCGGAATGACCGTCATCACACAGCCGAAACTGTGTGCCTATATGCTCGGGCTGATGATCCGCGACTTCGGCGAAGACCACGTGCTCTGGGGCACCGATTCGATCTGGTGGGGCTCGCCGCAGTGGCAGATCGAGGCGTTTCGACGGCTGCAGATGCCCGAAGACCTGATGAAACGCTTCGGATTCAAACCGCTCACGGACCGGGTCAAAGAGAAGATATTCGGGCTGAATTCCGCGCGAGTTTACGGCATCGACGTTAAGGCGAAGATGAACGCCATCCCCGCGGATTACGTGACGAAGCTGAAAGCCAAATACCGCGCGGCCGGTGCGTCGCCGTCGAATACGCAATATGGTTGGATAAGAGCTCTTTGATGAGTCTTGGGAAGATGGACCGATGAGGATTGCCGTCTCAACATGTTTTATTGTGCTCGCGATCGCGACCATTGCCTTCGGGCAGGAGGCGATCGAGCCCCGACTTGTTACGCCGAGCGCGACAGATAAGTCGATCGACACGTTCGACACGCCGCATAGGGTTTACCGAAATTCGAAAGCAAAGCCACGAAAGCAGCTCGTAGTCTTCCTGCCGGGTACCGGAGGCGACGGTCGCGGCGGCCGCCTGGTGAGTCAAACCGCGGCCGACCTTGGTTACCACGCCGTCTCGCTCAGTTATCCAAGTTCGATCCCGGCGGCGATCTGCCAACGCGATAACGATGCCGATTGCTTCGAAAAGTTTCGGATGGAAATAATCACGGGCGAAGATCGCTCGAAACTTATCAGCGTGAACCGCGCCAACAGCATTGAGAACCGACTTCAGAAATTGGTTCTCCACTTGAGCGAAAGACACCCGAAAGAAGGATGGGATAGTTTTATCTCCGGAAAAAAGGAGCTGCTGTGGGACAGGATCGTGCTCACGGGCCAGTCACAGGGCGGGGGCCACGCGCCCCTGATGGCGAAGTATCACAAAGTGGCGAGGGTGATCATGTACAGTTCGCCAAAGGACTACGACGTACGAAATAGCCGTCCTGCCGCGTGGTATAGCGAAGGCAAGACGCCGATCGACCGCTTCTTTTCGTTCAACCATATGCAAGACAAGCAGGGCTGCGACTATGCACAGCAGCTTGACGTACTTCGGGCAATGGGCTCGTACAAATTCGGCGAACCGGTCGATGTCGATAGGTCTGCACCGCCCTACAGGAACAGCCGCATTCTTGTTACGAACCATCCGGGAACGGAAATAACCTCGGCCGAGGCCCACACGATGATCATGGGTGATGCCCGAACGCCGAAGGGGGTTGACGGTGAACCGGTGTTCAAACCGGTCTGGATCTACATGTTTACGAAGGAATAGAAAGTGACGACGGACTTGGTCAGAAGAGCGATCCCCTTGCTCGCCATACTGCTGGTGTCGGCCTTCCAAGTGTCGCTGCAAACTGGCGCCGGCGACAGGGTGAACGTTGCAGGTATGGCGCTTATCCCGGGCGCTATATTTGAAATGGGTCAGGATGCGGCTGAAATACCGAAGCTGATGAAAAAGTTCGGGGTCAGTCGGGCGGAACTTTTTCAGGAGGAGACCCCAAGGCATCGCGTGACGATCGGTTCATTCTATATCGACCGAACAGAAGTTACGAACGCCCAGTTCAAGAGCTTTGTCGACAAGAATGCGGCGTGGCAGAAGGATAAGATCGCGACCTCACTCCACAACGGCAAATACCTTCAACATTGGAATGGAAATGAATATCCGGCCGGAACGGGCGATCATCCGGTGAACTTCGTTACCTGGCAAGCCGCCGCCGCGTACTGCTCGTCACTTGGAAAGCGTCTGCCGAGAGAGGCCGAATGGGAATATGCGGCGCGCGGCGGGCTCGAAGGCAAGGCGTTTCCTTGGGGTGACGAGATGCCCGACAAGACGAGAGCCAACTATGGCGCAAGCGAGATCGAGGGGCCGACCAGAGTTGGGAGCTATTTGGCGAACGGCTATGGGCTGCACGACATGGCCGGTAACATTTGGGAATTCCTTGCCGACGAATGGCAAAAATATCCCTTCGATTCCGGGACCGATCCGACCAGCCTTTTCAAGGGCCGCTCGTTTCTTTCTGTGAAAACGCGGCGGGCATTGCGCGGGGGCAGCTTCGGCGGCGGTACCGTTAATCTTAGAGTCACCTATCGCGACAGTCACATGCCCGATAATGCGGTCGAGCATGTTGGATTCCGGTGCGCGATGACGAGTCCGCAGCAGTCGGAGGCGGTGAACGAATTACTCAGGATCCACTATGCCGACCGGGCTTCGCATTTTGGCCGGGACGCGGCCTCATTGGTCGCGAGATTCTCGGATGATCACACGAACATCTCAGACGGCCGGGTGAGTCAGCCACGGCATGAGGTATTCCGCAGGCAAATGCAGGCGTATTTTGACGCGTCGACATTCCTTGAATGGGACGACATCGCCCCGCCGGTCATACACATCTCTGACGACGTTTCAATGGCTCATGTGATCGTGCAGAAGAAGGTGAGGCTGCGGGCCAGGAACGCGACCGGCGTTGAGGAAGAACGAGCCGATGTTTTCGCCTGGCTTTCGACGTATCGAAAGATCGGTGGACAGTGGAAACTTACAACGATCACGTCGACCAACACACCGGAGGACGATAAATGAAATTCTACATTCTGATCCTGGTCTTGCTGATCGTTACCGCTACTTATCCGCAGGGTAAGTCGAAGGTGGTGGTCGCGAACGATGACCGAATCAGGAAGATTGATTCCCTGCTGACGTCGCTCGTGCCGGAGGGACTTGACGGGGTGATCTTGATCAAAAGCAAAGACTCGGTGCTGCTTCATAAGGCCTACGGATTTGCGGACCGGGCATCGGGCCGAACAATGAAACTCGATACCGGCTTCGATATCGGTTCGCTTGTGAAGCCGTTTACTAAGGCGGCCATCCTGAAATTGCAGGAGCACGGCAAGCTATCGACATCCGATACACTTTCCAAATATTTCAAATCAGTTCCCGAAGACAAAGCCGCGATAACCATCGACCAGGTGATCAGGCATACCGCCGGCCTGCCGGATTCGTTTGGATCCGACTATGCCGTTATGACAGCGGACGAGCTGTTGACGAAAGTTCTGGCGGCACCATTGGTCAGCAAACCCGGAGAGAAGCGAAACTACTCGAACTCAGGCTACAGCCTGCTGGCGATGATCATCGAGAAAACCAGCGGCAGATCGTACGAAGAATATATTCGAAAGGAGATCTTTGAACCGGCGGGCGTGCGACGGATCGGATATTCATTGGCCGGCTGGAGAAAGGCCGATCTTGCCGTCGGATCTTTCGATGGAAAACCGTGGGGAACGCCGCTCGATAAAACGTGGGCCAAGGACGGGCCTTATTGGAACTTGCGAGGGAATGGCGGGATGCTTGCAACGGCTGAAGAAACCTCGCGGTGGTTCGAAGCAGTTCTGGACGGAAAAGTTCTCGGCCCTGCGGCCTTAAAGGAGTTTCTCGACAGCAGCTCCGGAATCTCACAGACTCTCGGGCTTCGGGTAGTCGGTGTTGTCGGCGGCAATAACGTCTTTAATTCGTTGCAGTACAGTGTGATCGAACCCGATTTCCATTTCCAATTTGCTTCCAGCAATTCGAAACAGGCGGCCGAGGACGTCTGGCTGAAGTTTCGCGATGAGCTATTCGCACTAGCGAAGGAGAATGGTCCGCCAGCGCAAAACAAATAATATGAGAGTAGTTTCAGCCTTCTTTCTATCGATCTTATTGGCCGTGTGGTGCCATGCCCAAACGACGGCCTTCGTTGGCGTAAACGTCATACCGATGGACCGCGAACGCATCCTTTCCGATCAGACCGTCATCGTTAAGAACGGTGTTATAGCTGAGATCGGCGAAGCGGGCAAGGTAAAGGTGCCCAAAGACGCGGCGGTGGTCGACGGAAAAGGCAAATATCTGATACCCGGCCTCGTTGATATGCACACCCATCTGCTCTCGGATTCGGACGAGTATCCGGATACGATCGCGCCAGACGAGCTTCGGGTAATAGTGGCAAACGGCGTGACGACCGTACGTTTTATGATCGGCACGCCCGAGCTGCTCAAGCTTCGCACGCGATCGGCTGCCGGAGAGATCGCCGCGCCGACGATCTGGGTCGCCTCGCCCCACCTGACGGGCCGCGAGCAGGGTAACAATTTCGTCGTCAAGACACCCGAGGAAGCTCGTGAAGCGGTAAGGAAGTCCAAAGCAGCCGGATACGACTTCATAAAAGTAACGACTTTTGTTCCGTCTCTCGTATATGAAAGCGCGGTCGATGAGGCACGAAAACAGAAGATACGGGTCGTCGGGCACGCTGACGCACAGTATGTAACGGCGCCCCGAGCATGGAAGGCAGGCCAGCAGATCGAGCACCTCGACGGCTACATCGAGCAGCTTCTTCGCGACGAAGCTCCGATGAAGATCGCCGTATCGGACCTCAATATCTACAACATCGATAATTGGAAGGCCCTCGACTATATCGACGAGTCAAAGATACCCGAGGTGGCGAAAAAGACGGTTGCCTCGAACCCTTTCGTCAATCCCACCCAGCATTTCATGAAGAACACGTTTGGGCTGCCGCGATCGGAGGAGTCCATCCGGGCCCAGCCCGATTTCAAATTCTACCCGGCCAAGGTCCAGGAGCAGTGGCTTAGTTTCTACAAACGCAACCGGATGCTCAATACGATCCCTGCCGAGAAGCGGGCCCGCTGGATCGAGATCCGCGACAAGCTGATCAAGGCAATTCACGACGCCGGCGGCAAGCTGATGGCGGGTTCCGACACGCCGGAGTTTCTTTTCCTTTACGGTTTCTCCCAGCATCGCGAGCTTAAGGCGCTGAAAGACGCCGGCCTCTCGAACTATGCGGTGCTGGCGGCCGGGACCCGCAATCCTCAGGAATATCTCGGTGTTCTGGACAAGGTCGGCACTATCGAAAAGGGAAAACGCGCGGACCTGTTGCTGCTTAACGCAAACCCGCTCGACGACATATCCGCTACCGAAAACCGCGCAGGCGTGATGCTTAAGGGCAAATGGTATCCGCAGGCGGAACTGAACGGCTGGCTCGATGAGATCGCTTCGAAGATCGCCGGTTCGCTAGTGGAGGGGCATTAGTCGCATATGAAGCGTGTACTCGTGATCTCCGGTTTCGTATTGGTCGCGGCTGCATCGATCGCGTTCGTAGTGAAGACCGCTCCGTGGCGGGAGGTCGCCGCGCCGGTCGTTCCCTCGGGCGATGTCAGCGAGGAACTGCCTCAGGGCAAGACACTGGAGGTCAGATACATCGCTAATGAAGGGGTGTTGGTCTCGACACGAGACAGGCGGATCCTGATCGACGGACTGCACCGACGCTACGGGCCCGAGTACTCATACCTTCCTGACGATGAGAGGGAAAAGATCGAGACAGCAAAAGCGCCGTTCCGGAACATCGATCTGATCCTCGTTTCGCACATGCATGGCGACCATTTTCATCCTGAATCTGTCGGCCGCTACTTGCATAACAGCCCGCGGACGATACTGGCTACGTCCGAACAGGTCGCTGGCGAGGTCGCTGCCAAATTCGGTTCTTATTCGGCGATCAAGGACAGCATTTTGCCGATAACCTATTCATTCAAGGACCGGCAGACACGGAAGATAGCGGGTGTCGACATCGAATTTCTCAGCGTCGGGCACGGCAGCGGACGGCATGCCTCGATCCAGAATCTGGGCCATATATTCACCTTGGGGGGCAAGAAGTTCCTTCACGTAGGCGATGCCGATCTTTCCGTCGAAGTATTCGATCATTACGATCTCGAAAAACAAGCGATCGACGTCGCATTCTTGCCGGCTTGGTTTCTGACGACGGCCGAGGGCCGAACGATCATTCGAGAGCACATCAAGCCGAAACATATCATCGCCGTACATGTCGGGCCGGGGGAAACCGAAGCCTTACGGATGCAGATCAAGGACGAATTTCCGAATGCCGACATTTTCGGAACGATGCTCGAAACGCGAACGTTCTAACATTGAGTAAATCACGCATCAACACAAAAGGTAACAACTATTATGAAACGTCTATTTCTAATCGTAGCCGCGGCGGCACTGTTCGCGGCACCCACGTTTGGCCAAAAGGCCGATGACAAAACAGCGGTTCTTGGTATAGTGCAAAAGCTGTTCGACTCGATGGCTTCGGCAGATGCGGCGGGAATTCTCGCCACCGGTACCGCCGAGAACCAGCTTGTGGCCCTTTTCCGTCAGCCAACCGGCAAGTCGCGGATCTCTGTTATCGGCGGCGAGGCGTTCTCGAAGATGTTCACAAAACCCGGAGCGATCAAAGAGGTGATGTACGACCCGAAGGTCGAGGTTTCGGGCGACTGGGCGATGGTTTGGGGCAGATATGTTTTTTATCAGGGCGATAAGGTCTCACACTGCGGTATCAATCAGTTCAATCTTGTCCGAACCGATTCCGGCTGGAAGATCGCTAACGGGGCGTCAACGATCGACCCCGGAGATTGCTCTGAAAAAGAAAAGGTGATGAAGCCGTCGAGCGGGCAATAGTTTTCGCCACGAAACGGCATCGGGTTAACGCGTTATGTCCGGAGACAGAGAAAACGTGGTCATGAAAGAGGGCGAGATCTCTCGCCGATCGTTCGTCGTCAAGTCTGTTGCGACCGTTGGAATCGCTCTTGTGCCGGGCCTGCAGTCGGCTTGCAGTTCCCGTGGCAAGGCGCAGATCACTTCGAAGAGCGTCGAGGTGATCGACGACGCCCTCAAGATGTTGTCCGAGATCGCGCCGCTGACAAATCACGGGCCGATGGCGGCCGAGGCACTCGTGGCGATGGGGCGTGCCGATCGGGTGATCCCGTTTGTCGAGAGGTATCGAGACCGGTTTTCGTCGCCGTACCCGCCGAGATATCAAACAGTCTCCGACCAGAACTGGCAGGCGGCACTCAGCGATCATCGCCGCATTACCGATTGGATCGATCTTATAGAAAGAGAGATCAAGGATATCGGCTGGCGTCAGACGGTCGAAAAATGGTGCGACCGCCTCGCCCCCGGCCTTTCGGCGGCCGCTGCGCACGGCCTGATCCGTACCGGTCATGCGGTTCGCAGCCTCGGCCGTTCGGACACCGAGGCCCGGCGCCGCGAGCTCGCCAATGGGCTCGGTTACTGGGCCGCTTTTTACCAGGCCTTGCCTGAGGTGCCAGTGGGCGGAGAGCCGGCAACACGGAGTTCGACGATCCAGGACGCGGTCGCGAGAATTCCTATTCTTCCGGTTGAAATGCGCCTTCGTGGTTCGATAATGAGCCAGCTAACGGCGCTGAACGACTTCGGCGATTTTCGTCGGACGATAGACAGCGTAGAGCTTCAGGGCAAACCCGCAGAGTTGTTATCTGGGGTGACCGAGGCCTTTGCCTCGATCTACATGAAGCACGTCTCCCGGCGAAACGACATTGCACTGATCCATGCGGTCACGGGTTCGACCAGTATCCGTCACCTGCTTCCGTATCTCTCGGCCCCAACAGCCGCGAAGATGCTGCGCTACGGCTGGCAGGCGGCGGCCGGGATCTATTCGATCTCGGGCAACGAAACGGTCAACAAGGTACCGGACGAGAGGTTGGACCAAGCGGGCTTGATAGACCGGGCGTCCACGTCGAATGAGGAACATGCTGTCAAATTTACCGAGGCCTGCGTTAGCGAATTCAGGCTGAATCCGAAGCCGATCTATTTGCTCGCTGCAAAAGACGCTCTGGAAAGGCTGCCGAGGCACGCCTGATCAAGGAGAAATTATGAAGCCGATTAACATCATTCGAAAAACTGCATGCTTCACGCTGCTGTACGTTTTGGCGGCCGGCATTGCTTCAGGACAGCATTCCGTTCTTCCGTCCCGAGAGATCAAGTCGCGACTCGATACATGGCTGATCCCGTACGTGGAGGAAAAGGACTTCAGCGGCGTCGTTCTTCTTGGACAAGGCGAATACGTGCTTCAGCAGAAGGCGTATGGTTTGGCTGACGACGAAAGCGGCAAGGCGAACCAACTGAATACTAAGTTTCGGATCGCATCGCTGACAAAGACATTTACTGCAGCCGGCATCGTTATGTTGGCCGATCAGGGCAAACTTAAGCTCGATGATCCATTGACCAAGTTCTTTCCGGATTTTCCAAACGGTCAAAATATCCAGGTCGAACATCTATTGCTGCATCGATCGGGTGTCGGCAGATTGAGCGAAGCCAAGCATATGCGCACGTGTTTTTCCCGAGACGAGCTGGTTGCGGAGATAGGCCGACAGCCGCGCACCAATGGCGGTTACAGCAACGAGGGATATAACCTTCTGGCAGCAATAATTGAAAAAGTCTCGGGCGAAACGTACGACAATTTCCTGCGTAGAAACATTTTTGGACCCTTGAAGATGAATGATTCCGGCAGCTTGTGCTCGGGAACGACGAACGGAATGGCGACCGGTCATTTGGCAGGAGGGGCTCCCAAAACGTCTGCTAAGATCCCGTTCAATCAGTTCGTTCAAATCGGCTCGGGATCGATCTATTCGACAGCGCCGGATCTGCTCAAATGGCTAAAGGCGATCGACGAGGATCGGCTGTTTGATATCGACAAATGGCGGTATCCGTACGGATGGGGAAGGCGCGAATACGGCGGTAAGAAGCTCATTGAGCAAAGCGGTATCGTCGAAGGTTTTAATTCCTACATTGCTCTTTATCCGGCGGAAAAACTGTTCGTTGTCTATTTGAGCAATATTCAATCCGGCCTATTTTCTCGTCTGCCGCTTGATCTGAAGGCTGCAGCGTTTGGAGGCGAGTTGACTTCACCGCCAAAGGCGCAAGCCAACGCTTCTAAGAGCGGCAGGCTTGAGGAGTACGTCGGCGAGTGGAGAACGCCGCCGATCCCGGTCCCGCTAAATGTCAGCTCAAAGAACGGCACGCTCCACTTCACGTTTGGGAATGACCCGTTCTCTCGGCCGCTGACACCCTTGGGCGGCGACAGGTTCTTTCATCGGGTGGAATATGCCGATATTACTTTCGAACGCGATATTTCGGGCCGGGTAGTAACAATGAAATGGCAGTCAGGGAACGGCGAGCCGTTGGTTTTTGCCAGGACCGAGCCTGTCGACAGAGGAAAAAAACCATGATCTTGAAAAGCTCCTTTTATCTCACGGTATTTCTGTTTGCGTTGAATACTTTCGCGCAAAACGAGGCCGCCACCGTTACTGCCGAAATGAGAGCGGCCGCGAATGATGCCTACCAGAAACAGGACTGGAAAGCTGCGGCTGCCGCTTACGAAAGGATCGTTAAGGTCGAGGAAAAGAACGCGGGTGCGAATTATCGACTTGGCATGTCACTCCTTAACCTGAACGATCACGAACGGGCCATGAAGAATCTCGAGGCTTCTATGGCGATCTCTCCGAACGCCGTTTTCGCTTTTGCTCTTGCCCGTGCTCACGCGAGAAGCGGAAATAAGCAGAAGGTGTATGAAGTCTTCGAGCAAACCTTGAAGCTCGGCGGTATCGCGGCGGAGTCCTTGAACGACGAAAAGGACTTTGCGGCCGTTAAGGGCGAGCCGAAGTTCGCCGAATACGTTAAGAAACTCGATGCCATCGCCGTTCCTTGCCGAGCCCGGCCTGAATTTCGCCAGTTCGATTTCTGGATCGGCGAATGGCTTCCGAAAAACGCGCAGGGAGTGACGGTCGGGACGAGCAGCATCCAGCTTATCTTGAGCAGCTGCATCATCTTCGAGAACTGGGAAACCCCAGTTTCCGCCGGCAAAAGCTTCAATGTCTTCGACGTTCGCGACGGCAAATGGCACCAGACCTGGGTCGATAACCGGGGGCTGATGACGCATTACGTCGGAGGCCTGGTAGACGGGAAAATGGTTCTTGACTCGGAAAGCGTCGTGAACGGCAAGAAGACGATCGCCCGCATGACTTTCGCCAAGCTGCCGAACGGCGACGTCCGTCAGCACGGCGAAAACTCCACCGACGACGGAAAGACCTGGACGACCACATTCGACTTTATTTACGTGCGTAAGAAATAGGAGGGGCAATGAAAATAACGATCCTTTTTGTGTTTTTGCTTTTTGCCTGTGCGGTCTATTTGGTCCCGTCGGGCAGTCAACCTTACTTGCCAACCGTTACGGCTCAAGCTTCACCGACCCCGGCCCGGTTCGACCAGGCGGCTGCGCTTGCGAAACTACGTGAGCAGATCAAAGGCAAGGAAAAGCAACCAGCGGAAACTGTCTTCAAGAATATCCAGTTGCCCGCGTTCAAAGGTTCGCCAGCGGATCGAGTTCTTGCGGTAATGGAATTGGGCTATGCACGTTCGCTCGGCGTGGACTGCACCCATTGTCACGTGCCAGACAAATGGGAATCTGAGGAAAAGCCCCAAAAACAGATCACCCGCGAAATGCAGGCAATGGTTCTAAAGATCAGCACCGAACTGCTTCCTGGGATCAAGAATCTCAGGAGCCAAAGACCCGGGGTCAACTGTACGACGTGCCACCGCGGCGAGGTCAAACCGGCGCTGAATTTGCCGCCTAAGTGATGGATGAAAGAATGGAACGACGCAACTTTCTTGGGCTAGCTACAGTAGGTGTTTCGGGGCTTGTGCTCCGATCGGACGCTGCCCCGACACCGCGAAGTCACGATGCGGATGATGCAGAGTCACTTCACTCTCTGCTAAGCGGTGACGATCTGAAGCCGACAGTCTCTCGCGAGTTAGGCCCGTTCTATCGCTCGGGTGCTCCGTATCGGGCAAAGCTCACGCCGCCCTTCGAGCCCGGGACCATTTTGGTCGTGACCGGCCGCATTTGGTCATTCACCACCAAGAAACCGATCGCGGGCGCGTCCCTCGACCTTTGGCAGGTTGATAACCAGACGAAGGATTATTCAAACGGAAACGGAGATTTCAAGAATCGGGCCCGCATGCTGACCGACGAAACCGGTGGATACGAATTCGAGACTGTTCACCCGGTTCCCTATTCGCCCGGGCCTGACTTCTGGCGCTCGCCGCATATTCACTTCATTGCGGCTGCTGCGGGGCACCGGCGGTTGGTTAGCGAACTGTTCTTTAAGGGTGACGAAAAGCAAGACATAGACTCGCTATTCCATCCCTCACTCGCAATGTCTGTCGAGAAGCGTAAATTGAACGGTCAGGAGTATGAGCATGTTGTATTCGACATCGTGCTGGAAGGCTCGGCGGGTTAGTCGTAGGGAGGTGTCAGGTGAAGAGGATCATAATTCTGAGTTTTGTGTTGGCAACTCTTCACACGTTCGCTCAAGCCCAGTCGGTTCGCGTGACGATCGATAACAACGGTTGGAAACTGATTGGCGATCTTCAGAAGCCCCAAGATGTCAAAGCTGCTCCGGCTGTGCTGCTGCTTCATAAGGCTGACGGCTCGCGGGATGAATACAAGGAGCTCGCGGGGCTGCTTGCAGCAAAAGGCATAGCATCGCTCCGGATCGATCTTCGCGGCCATGGGGAAAGCATTAACAAGGGCGATTTCGGGCCGCCGTATGACGAGAAAATGCGGGCGATCCTGGCTGGAACCGATTCTGATATCTCGGCGGGCATTACGTATCTCAAGGCTCAGGACGGGATCGATCCAAAACGGATCGGTGTCCTTGGGGCGAGCTATAGCGGCGAGTTCATGGCGATCGCCGGAGGCAAGAATGGTTACCAAAGGGCGTATGTCGAGCTTTCGCCCGGATCCTTCAGCGAAGAGTCAATAAAGAACATTGATCCGAGCGGTGCCGTCTGGCTCTTCGTCCGATCCGTGGACGAGCCGCATCTTAAGGGGCTTCACGAAGACATCAGGAAAATAAGTAAGACGGCTCAACTCTATGAAGTCCCCGGAAAAGAACACGCCAGCCGACTTCTGCCTGCCATTCCAGGCCTGACGGAAATGATCGCCGTCTGGTTCAAACACAATCTTTGAGAATCTATGCAAAGTGCAAAATTGCTCCTCATCATCCTGATATTTTCGATGGCCGGATCGGCCCAGAAAGCCCCCGCAACGAGTTGGGTTTCGTCGCCGATGGCCCCTCAATACTTCGCGGTCGCGGTCGGCGACATGGAGCGTTCCGTTTCATGGTACATGTCCGTTTTCGGACTAAAGCAGTTGGACGATCAGAAGGACCCGAAGGGAGTGTGGCGTATCGTTAACCTCACGTCGGACGCTCTTTTCATTGAACTGATTTGGGACAGCCGACGTAGCAAACAGGAGAATGCAAGAGGTTTCGCCAAGGTCGGGTTCTCGGTAACGGATGTTCGGGAAATTGCAAAGCGCGTCGAATCGGCTACCGGAGAAAAGCCAAGAGTCATCGAATTTGAAAAGCACAAGCTGCGTATCCTTCAGCTTCGCGACCCGGACGGAAACATCCTTCAGTTCGCATCGCCTCTAAAGGCGGAGAAATAGCACCTTAGCCTACAAAGGCAAGATTACAACCTTATGATCCTTAGGATAAGAACAACCGTCGTAGCGACAGTCTTTATCTTCCTTTTCACCTTAAGCGGCTCAGGTCAGAGGGCAGTGGTCGCGACCGGCACCAACGTACTCAAAAAAGAGCTTCAGCTCAAGCTTGACGAGTGGCACAAGGCCGGGAAGTTCCCCGGAGCAACGCTTGGTGTTGTGCTGCCGAACGGTGAATCGTTTGGGCTCGCGGTCGGATATTCAGATCGGGATGCAAAAACACCAATGAAGCCGAACGACCGGATGCTGGCCGGGAGCACCGGCAAGACCTTCGCCGCCGCCGTTGCATTGCAGTTGGTGAAAGAGGGGAAGATCGGCCTTGACGACAAGATCGAGAGGTATTTCGGCAAGGAACCATGGTTTTCGCGGCTGCCGAATGCAAAGGATATCACCGTTCGGATGCTAATGAATCACACCAGCGGACTTGTTCGATACGAATTTAAGGAAGAGTTCACGACTTTTCTGACAGCAAATCCGATGAAGGTCTGGACCCCGGAGGAACGGCTCGCATATTTATTTGATGCCAAGGCACCGTTCGAGGCCGGGAAAGGCTGGGACTACTCGGACACGAACTACATCGTACTCGGGATGATCATCGAGAGGGTGACAGGAAAGGCGTTTTACGACGAAGCCCGCAGTCGGCTGATCAAAAAGCACAAGCTGAACGACACGATCGCACAGGAAGGCCCCGAAATGAAAGGAGTGGTTCAGGGCTATGCCGGCCCGCAAAATCCCTTCGGCGGCAAAGATGCGATGATCGAGAACGGGAAGTTCGTCGTCAACCCGCAGCTTGAGTGGACGGGCGGCGGATGGGCCTCCACGGGTCAAGACCTTGCCAGATGGGCGAAGCTCTATTTTGAAGGAAAGGCGTTTGACGGGTCGCTCCTGCCGCAAATGCTGGACGGCGTCCCTGCGAGGCTCGGGCCGAATGTTAAGTACGGCCTTTGCGTGATCATTCGACCTACCACGGCGGGGATCACGTACGGACACAGCGGATTCTTTCCGGGTTACATGACCGACATGATGTACTTTCCGGATCACAAAATAGCCGTCGCCGTACAAGTAAATACGAGCGCGCCTGGAACGCTCGGCGGCAAGTCCCCGGCTCGGTTGTTGGCGGAGATCGCAGCTATGGTCAGCCCGGCCGCTCAGCCCGCGTCGAACTAATGACGGGGCGCGTCGGTCAAATAAGATTCCGCTACCATCCGCGAATCTGACTCAGCAGAATAGAGGTTATGCGCGAGAGTTGGCAATTGAAATTAATCGGGTCTACCCTCCCGGTGTTCTGCACATTCGCACTATTGATCGCATTGCCGATGTCGCTGATCGAGCATGAGGTATTGGCGCAGACCGACCCGAAAAAGCCCGGGCGAAAGCAGATCACCGTCCCGTTCGAGATCCAACAGGGGCACATTTATGTCGATGCCTTCGTGAATGAACGCGGCCCCTATCGTTTCATGGTCGATACCGGTGCTTCCGGCGATGGCAGAGCAGATATACGGCTTGTTAAAGAATTGGAACTTCCGACCACAGGAACCACGACCAACAGCGACGGCGTCAACACCGCTACCGTTCCGACAGTGGAATTCGACTCGCTAAGGGTGGGCACGTTCATGCGACGCAAACTCGAAGTGCTGGCCCGGGACTATAACGCGCGCGCCGCGTCCGGCACGAAGTTGAGGATGGGGATCATCGGCAGGGATTTTTTCTCAGGGCACCTTCTGACGATCGATTATGTCCGGAAGGAGATCAGGATCTCCGACGGATCATTGGATGAGTCCGAGCGTAACACCATGCGCTATGAAACCGCATTTGTTGTGCCTTTGCGCGTCGGACTTTTTGAGGCGGTCGGAAGCCTCGATTCCGGATCAAACCTCGAAATGCACTTACCGATGGCATGGGCCAAAAGGTTGGGACTGCAAGACCTAAAGGAGGCGGGCGAAGGCCGAAGGGCCAACACGGTTTTCAAGCTCTTTTCAACTGACTCGGCGATACCCGTGGAAATTGCCAGAAATAAGACCGCTTTACAAAAAGCAAGATTCTCGGAATTGGTTGATCGCATCAACATAGGCGGCGCTTTTCTCGTCGCGAACCGCTGCGTCATGACACTCGATCAGCGAAACCGACTCGTCAGGCTGCGCTGCGCAAACAAGTAGTCTGGACGGCCGGCAAGTTAAGCAATAGTCGTATTAATAAGAGCAGCGGGACACTAACTGCTCCCTGCTGTCCGAAAACATCGAGTAGCGGTGTATTAATTGCAGATCTACAAGTGAGGTGTGCTTATTAAGTGACTGGAATTCGCTCTTGGTCAGTGGCCGGACCACTAACCCTTCTCATTTTGACTCAAGGTGTCGTTTTCGGAGCGGTATCCATTGCGAATGAAAAGGCGATCTCGAGCGCCGAATGGAAGGCGGACATCGCGGAATTGGTCCGACTTCTTGAGGACAATCACCCAAATCCCTATACAAGGATATCGAGACAGAAGTTCAACTCTCAGCGGCAGGCCATCGAAAGGGACCTCGACCGACTGACGCAGCCGGAGATCGTGGTTCGTTTGATGAATCTCGTTAGCTCGATTCGCGACGGCCACACCGTACTCTATCCTTCCGGCAAAGTGGAGTTCCGAAAATGGTTTCCGATCTCATTTTATAAGTTCGGCGACGGGATCTACGTCGTCGCCGCGGAAGGCCAGTATCGCGACTTGATCGGAACAAGGGTCACACGGATCGGTGAAACTGACGCAGAGAGCGCGTTTGAACGAACGGCGGATATGCTGGGGTCGGACAACGAGTTTGGAAGATCGTGGAATACGTTCTATCTGAGCAGCGGCGACACACTTGCCGCGATCGGTGTGATCAAGAATGCCGAAAAGCTCCCGATCGTTGTCCAGGGCCGCGACGGCCGAAGATCTGAGACGGTGGTCACCGCAAACGACTTGCCGTTCAGCCTGGAACATCGATTCTGGGGTGAGATGTATCCGCCTGGTTCCGACAAGGCCGCGGATCACGTTTTCGTCGCGTTCGATAACCAAAGGTCGCTGCTTGAATGGCGGCGCAATGAACCGAAGGAACTTGTTAACCTTCCGCTGCATCTCAGGTCCAGGAGGGCCTATTGGTACCAATACCTTCCCGACAAGCGAACGATGTACGTTCACCTGACGCACGTGACGGACGGAGGCCGTGGTGAGTTCAAGTCGTTCGCGGAGTTCTACGATCACGTTTTCAAGGTCGCCGAAGAGAACAAGGTTGAAAAATTCATCCTCGATATCCGCTATAACTCAGGCGGCGACGGCACAGTACTGATCCCGTTCGTGCACAAGTTCATAAAGAGTCCGTTGTTTGAACAGCCCGGGCGGCTGTTTACGATTACCGGCCGCAAAACCTATAGCGCCGGCGTCATGCTCTACGACCTGATGTTGACGCATACCAACACCGTTCTGGTAGGCGAACCAGCAGGCGCAGCAAGAAACAGCTACGGCGATGCCGGGACTTTCGTCCTGCCGAACAGCCGGCTTCGAGTGGATATCTCGACCGTTCATTGGCAGCTCACAAATTCCGCCGACAAGAGCCTCTTCCAGCCGGTCGACATTCCGGCTGTATTCACCGCCGGAGATTATTTCGAAGGCCGTGACCCGGCGGTTGACCAGATCCTGGCATTGCAGGGCCGATACGAGTCGCTGCCCGAGATACTTCGTGCAAAAGGGGGCCAGGCGGCAAAGAAGGAGTATGCGGAGCGACGGTCACGTAACGGCAGGTACACGTGGTGGAAGGCCTTTGACGAGGGACCGATGCGGTTCGCCGCACGTGATCTGATGTCCGGCGGTAAAGCCGCCGACGGCAAAGCCGGCTTCGAAATATTGCTTGATCAATATCCGGAGTCGTGGCGAGCATGGCGGGATTACGGCAATTCTCTTCTATCACTTGGCGAAAAACAGGAGGCACTCCGTTGTTACAAGCGCGGCCTTGCCATCAATCCTGGGTATGAAGAGTTTAGTAAAAGGATCCGCGAACTGGAGGGCGAGTGACCTTAAGTCTGTCGGCGTTGGACGGTGGGATCAGCGTTAAGAACGTAATTCTTGCAATAATTCTCGCGACTGTGGTCGTCGTTGACGTGGCGAGCGCGCAGCGGCGGGGATTGACCGTGTCGTTCGGTGATTCAGCCAGCATCTTCAACACATTCACTTTCTCACCCGATGGAAAGAGGCTATATACGTCGGAGCGAATCGTGTCGAGGATGGAAAATGGACGGCCGATCTTTGAAACGTGGGGCGAAAACCGTCCAAAGACATCGATCTTTGAATATCAGATCGTGAATGGAGAGTTGACGGGCAGGAAGGAAGTTGAATTCGCGGACGGCGTCCACGATTTTGCACCGCACATGAACTTCGCGGGAACCCGGATCTATTTCAATTCGCGAAGGCCATTGGCCGACGAGGCGAAAACGGATGGGAAACTCCATAGCTGGTACTCCGAAATTCAGAACAGCAAGTGGTCCCGCGCAAAACAAGTCGAAGGCATCAATCTGGCGGGTGTTCACACGGCGTATGTTCAGGAACTTGATGAAGGCAGTCTGGTCTTTCAGTCAGATCGGGCCGGGTCTGTCGCCGGCCGAAGCGGGGGCCCGAGTCTCGATCTGTGGATAACGAGGCGGCTCAATGGTCGTTACCTCGGGCCGGAGAATCTTCGTAGCATTAATTCAGAGTATGACGACGGTGCGTTCGTGGTCTCGAAGAATGGAAAGCTATTGATCTTCACGAGAGTGGTCGAACGCGAAATGGAGGTGTGTGTATCCGTCAAGAAACAGGGCGAATGGAAGCCGCCTCGCCCGCTGCACCTTACGAATGCTTCAGGATTCGTCGAACAATCGCCTCGTTTATCGCCAGACGGAAAGATTTTCTGTTTTGCTCACAATGCCCTGATATTGGAAGCGCCGCTTCGTGACCTCCTGAATTCGGAGGAAGCTGCGGCAGCCGGACTTAGCGTAAAATTGTCAAACTAATGAAAAAACTGCAATCGAGAAGAATGTTTATCGGCAGTGCGGCCGGTGCGGCGATCACAGTACCTTTGGCTGTGCGGGGCCAGACGAAGCGGTCGGCCGGCAACGGACTTTCAGACGCGTTTCTTGCCGACCTGCCGAAGCTGATGGAATGGGCCAACGTTCCCGGCCTGGCGGTGGCGATCTTGAAGAATGGAAAGCTTTCATGGTCGCGCGGTTTCGGTGTCAAGAAAGCCGGCGAAAATGATGTTGTAACCGCGGACACGATGTTCGGGGCGGCCTCGTTGTCGAAGCCGGTGCTGGCTTACGCGATCGTCAAGATGCGGGATGAGAAGCTGATCGATCTCGACCGGCCGCTTTGGAACTACATGCCTTACGAGGACCTGCCGGACGGCGAAAACGCCAAGCTGATCACCGCACGGCATGTTCTTACACATTCAACGGGCCTGCCAAACTGGCGCCGCTCGAATGGACAGAAGCTGCAGTTCGCGTTCAAACCTGGGGAGAGATTCCAGTACTCTGGCGAGGGATTCTATTACCTGCAGCGGGTTGTTGAGACGATCACGGGCGGTGGATTTGAACATTATATGCAGGAGCGGGTCCTGAAGCCGCTCGGCATGACGAACAGTACATTCGTCTGGCGATCGGATGCCCAACAGCGGATCTCCTGGGGACATTCTTCGACGGGCGTGCCGATCGAGAACTATAACTCCCTGGAAGGACGGAGGATGCTGGCGACCGCTGAAAAGTGGAACAAGCCGCTGCCGGATTGGAAGCATGATGATGTCGTAAGGGCAGCCACGGAAGCGAACAAGGACGCGCCGATAGTCCCGAATTTTCTAGTTCCGAATACCGCAGGGAGCCTGATCACGTCGGTCGATGAATACTCACGCTTCCTAACGCGTCTGATGGGCCGCGAAAGCGGGCTTTCTGAGCAAAGCCGCCGTGAGATGCTCTCGCCGCAATTAAAGGTGACGGGCGCTATCTCGTGGGGCTTGGGAATAGCGCTGGAGACAAACAGGGAGCGTCCGCAGTTCTGGCATTGGGGAGACAACGGAACTTTCAAAGCGTTCACGCTCGGCGAGGCGGCCGCCGGTTTGGCCATCGTCATATTCACAAATGGCCAGCAGGGGCATCGGCTTTGGCAGCGAATTGCCGCCGAAGCAATGGGGCCCGAGCATCCCGCATTCTATTTCTACATGACTTAAAGAGTTAAACGCCCGTGGAAAAAGTTAAGACAAGTCCCGACAAATTTATCGCATCACTTCCTGACGATGTGCGGCCGGCGATCGAGAAGCTGGATAAAGAGATCGCAAAGGTAATGAAGGGTGAGGAGCGGGTCCTTTGGACGGGCGTATTCTGGGGCGGGAGCAAACAGAATATCATCGGCTATGGCGACCTGACATACGAGAGAAAGGGCAAGAAGATCGAGTGGTTCAAGGTCGGGCTTGCGCTTCAGAAGAACTACATAAGCCTGTACGTGAACGCGGTCGAGAACAATAAATACCTAAGCCAAAAGTACGGTGCAGAACTTGGAAAGGTGAAAGTCGGCGCGAGCAGCATCAGTTTCAAGCGGCTGGAAGACGTAGATCTTGCGAAACTGCGCGAAATGCTCGAGCGGGCGCAGGCATTGCTCAAGGCGGCCTAAGAATGAGGCGACTAATACTTTCGTTAATACTTTTCGTTATGGCTTCACAAATTGTTGCAGCTCAATCTGATCTAAACAAGTGGTTCGACTTCTGGGTCGGCAAATGGAATGTTAGCTGGGACGAAGGCGGAGGCAAACGAGGTAGCGGGACAAATACGATCACGAAGATCCTCGACGGCACGGTGATCCAGGAAGACTTCGTCATTACTGACGGCCAACAAAAGGGCTTCAAGGGAATGAGCCACTCGGTGTTAGGAGCGGCGTCGAAACAATGGCATCAGGCCTGGGTGGACAATCAAGGCGGTTATTATAACCTCGTCGGCGAGCGGGATGGCGACGTCCGCATTTTCAAGACCCTGCCAAGAACGTCGGAAGGAAAGCAGATCGTCCAGCGCATGGTCTTCAAGAACATCACGAAAGATTCTTTCGTATGGGATTGGGAAAAGACCGAAGACGGCGGCAAGACCTGGAAGCTCGAGTGGCGGATCGACTATAAGAGGTCTTCTTAGAGCTCTTAAAGGAGCCTGAATGCATTACCGAACCTGGCAGACGAGCATCATGTTTCTTGCGTTATCTTTCATAGCGGCGGGATATTCGAATACCGACTCGGCGGAATTGCCAGATCCAAGCCTCGTCCGAACCGAGAAAGCCGGGGAAAAAAATCTGTCCCGGAATCCGGCCGCGGACCGCGATACCGCGTGGTCGCCCGATGGAAAGACCATTGCATTCGTCAGCGATCGCGACGGCAATTTTGAGGTCTATCTCATGAACGTGGACGGCTCGGGCCAAAGGCGGCTTACGACGAATTCTTCAGCGGACCGCAATCCGTCATGGAGCCGCGACGGAAAGAGGATCGTCTTTCAGAGTGTGCGTGACGGCAACGAGGAGATCTACGTTATGAATGCCGATGGGTCGGGACAGACCCGATTGACCGATCATCCCGGCGATGATATCTTCCCGGCATTCTCGCCCGACGGCCGAAAGATCACGTTTACATCGGCGCGGCGCGGAAATCTCGATATCTTCGAGATGAATTCTGACGGATCGAAGCCGAAAGCTCTCAGTTCACACACGAACCGGGATGCGTGGTCGCGGTATTCGCCGGATGGAAAGTACATCGTTTTCTTCTCACGCCGAGACAGTAACGACGACAACGACGAGATCTACGTGATGAACGCCGACGGAGGCGCGGTCACGCGGTTGACGACGAACGCCGGCCACGATTTCTGCCCTGACTGGTCGCCGGACGGGAAGCAGATCGTGTTCGTATCGGTGCAGCCGAACAACGAGCTGTTCATTTATCAGGTGGCGCTTGACGGCGGCTCGCTGAAGAGATTGACGTCCAAGCCGGACCGAGTCAGCACTCCGTCGTGGTCGCCCGACGGAAAGGCGATCGCGTTCTCCTCGCAGCGAGATGGCAACTTAGAGGTTTATACGGTCGAGGTTGGGCCGAAATAGCAGTGCACGAGATGTCGTCTCCAACTGTTTGAGGCAATTTAATTGATAGCAACGAAGGAGTTTATATGAGAGTGAAGTCGAGTCGTCTTATTTTCTTATTACTCTTCGCGATGCCTGCGTTCTCACAGAACCCGACCTACGATTCGTATTTAAGGGCCCAGACCGCGATCGATCGGGCGGTTGCGGCTTACGGTGGAGCGGCCGCCTTGCGCGACCTCAAGACCGTCAGGATCGAGGCTGCGGGCGAAACTGTGCATCGCAATCAAAGCAGGAAACCGTTCACGTCCGACCGGACGCCGTACAAGATCGATCTCGCGATCGATGCCGAGAAGACTAGCCTGGTTCAGACGGTTGAAGGCGGATATCCCGGCGGCTTCAAGTACGCGAACGGAATCGCCATCGTCGGAACTGAAGGGCGATCTTGGGACGCAGTGCGGAAGACTCGTCGGATCGTCCCAAACCCACCGGTCTCGATATTGCGACAGCGATACCGTTACTTTCCGCATTTGCTCATCCGTGATGCGATGCGGCGGACGCCCGGAGCAAGATACCTTGGCGCGGTTCGAGCCGAAGGCACCGAGTGTGAGGTAGTAACGTACGCCAACGAAGACGGCGCGAACGTTTCGCTGTTTATCGACTCGAAGAACGGACGCCTTGTGAAGGTCGAAACACTTACTTCGGACGCGTTCGCCGGCGATGTGGTCGTCGAAAATGTATTCACCGGAACTGCGGGGGCTCCTGCCGGGAGGCTCACGCGAGTCGGCGGCGAACTGACCGAGGCGCTTCGATATGCGAAGTATGAAATTAATCAGACGATCGCCGACAGCGCTTATGCTATGCCGGCTGATTACGGCGAGTTCCGTGCCGCTCCGCAGTCCGATCCGGTACAAAAACACGCCGAGGGGATCTATACGGTCGTCGCCGGCGGATACAATGTCCTTTTTGTTGAGTTTTCCGATCACATTTTCGTGATGGAAGCCCCCGGTGGTGATAACGTGTCGCGACAGGCAATTGCCGCGATCAAGCGAACGATCCCTAACAAGCCGATCAAATATATCGCGGTCACGCATCATCACGACGATCACGCCGGCGGAATCCGCACCTACATCGCCGAGGGGGCAACAGTGATCGCTCTGCCGAACGAGAAGCCCTTCTTCGAGAAGGTTGTGACGAGTAGGTTCGTGCTGAATCCGGATTCTCTTTCGCGCAACCCGCAGCCGCTCAAGATCGAAGTGATCAGCGACGGCCGACGTGTCCTTTCCGACGGGACTCGAACGATCGAGCTGCACGACATCGGATCAGGCCCGCATACAGAGCAAATGCTTGTCGCGTATGTCCCGGCTCTGAAGGCCGTCTTCCAAGGGGACCTTTTGAACCGTCCAACGAACGGCGATCCCCCCATTGCCAATGACACCTCAGCTCATTTTTGGAATTGGATCGAGTCCAGCGGGCTTGCGGTTGAAAAGATCATCCCGGTCCACGGTACCGTTACGACCATGGACGAGTTCCGAAAAGCCGTTGCTGAAATGAAGCAGTGAGTTTGACGGTGAAGTTCATCCGTATTCTCCTAAGGCAGACCTTCGTCCGCGGTTCTTCAAATTGATGGAAGAAAAACGGGCCTTTCTTCGTCTCATTTACACGCAGTACTTACTTTCATACCACCGCGCTTTGTTTTGTTCAATACTCAAGGCCGTTGGCATCGCTATACTGCCCGCATCAATTCTTTGAGAGGTGATACAAATGAGGTCCTTTTTCTTGATTTTTTCGCTATTGTTTGGGCTTTTGCCGGCGGACTCGCAGACGCAGGGATGCGCTGAGAGTCCACCTGCCGCGGCGCCGTTTACCGTTTCCGCCGATTGGCTGAAGAGAAATATTGGTGATCCGAAACTCGTTTTGCTGCATGTTGGTCAAAAAGCCGAATATGACGCCGGCCATATCCCCGGAGCACTCTACATTACAAATGCCGATATCGCGGCACCTTCGGGCGCAACAAACGGCCTGTCGCTCGAGCTTCCGGCCCCTGATCAGCTCCGGGCTTCGCTCGAGAAATTCGGCATCAGCAACGATTCAAGGATAATCCTCTATTTCGGAAAGGACTGGGTCTCGCCTACGACACGCGTCTATTTCACTCTCGATGTCTACGGGCTTGGGGCGAATACGTCGATCCTGGACGGCGGAATGCCTGCCTGGGTCTCAGCCGGAAATGAGCTGACCAAAGACGTCCCGAACCCGAAGGCCGGTTCCCTGAGACTCGTCCGCGAAGACCGATTCGTCGCCAAAGCCGATTGGCTCAAGTCGAATCTGAAAAAAGAAAACGTCAAGGTGATCGACGCTCGAACGGCAAACTACTACAACGGAACCAGTGCGGGAAACATGCCGCGCTCAGGCCACATCGCCGGGGCAAAGAATATTCCGTTCGACACCTTTACCGATGAAAAGAATAGGTTTAAGGACGACGCGACACTCCGAAAGATGTTCGAGGCTGCCGGCGTAAAGCCGTATGACGATGTCGTTGCGTATTGTCACATCGGTCAGCAGGGCACCGCGGCCTATTTCGCTGCCAGAAAGCTGGGCTACAAAGTCGCGCTTTATGACGGCTCGTACCAGGAATGGTCCGGCCTTTCGGACGCCCCGGTGGTGAATCCGGCCGGCGATCCGGCACCTCCCGCCGTTTCGCTGGTGACGCCGGAATGGGTCGAACGCAACGCGGGTGATCCGAACGTGCGTGTCATCGACGTCCGGCAGAATGTCTATGACTATTTCGCCGGCCATGTGCCGAACGCGGTCCATCTCGCGGATTCGGCGATGCGCTTCCCTTTCGAGGGATATCCGACGCAGTACCCCGAAACCTTCATGATCGGCCAACTCTTTTCGCGCGCGGGCGTCAGGAAGAGCGACCGCGTTGTCCTTTACTCTGACGGGGACAATGTCCTCGGGGCAACAATGATCGCTTACCTGCTCGAACGCATCGGCCACACCAACATTTCGATCGTTGACGGCGGGTGGCGGGACTATCAGGCATCGCACAAACAGGCCCAGGAGTATCCTCAATATAAACCCGCATTCTACGATGGCCTCGACAACCGAAACGTCCGTGCGACGCTTGACGACGTCAAGGCAGCGGTCGGGAAAGGCACGGTGAAGTTCATCGATGCGCGTCCGCCCAATGTCTATCGAGGCGAGGTAAAGACATGGGTCCGCAACGGGCACATCCCCGGAGCGTACAGCATTCCGTGGAAGACCCTCGTCGAAGAGAACAATTCGCACAAGCTGAAACCGCTTGCGGACCTGAAGGCCGTTTTCGCATCCAAAGGCTTTAAGGAGACCGACGACATCATCGTCTACTGTGGTACAAGCCGCGAAGCGAGCATTGAGTACTTCGTTCTAAAACACTTGCTGAGGTTTCCTAAAGTGCGGCTCTTCGAGGGATCGTGGGCCGAATATTCCAACCATCGTGACCTGGCCGTCGAGACCGGGGCGGGAAGATAGAACGAAAACAGCGAGGAAGTTATGAACCGTGAGATACGCGCGGCGTTTCCCGTTGCGCTCCGATGGACATATTTGAACACCGCCGCGGTCGGGCCGCTTCCGACCGTTGCGGTCGAGGCGGTCGCTGAACAGTTGAGTGACGTTGCGACCCGGGGTTCGGCCAATATCCTGAGCTGGATCGATCGCCGGGAGAGGGTTCGCGGCCTTGTCGGCGAAATGCTATGTGCCGATCCGGGCGACATTGCCTTCACCCGAAACACGACCGACGGATTCTGTGCCCTCGCCGCCGGGATGAACTGGAACGCCGGCGACAACATCGTCAGCATCGCAAGCGAATTCCCGGCGAACTACTATCCCTGGCGGACGGTTCAGGAGGACCATGGTGTCGAGCTCCGGCTTTGTCCGGAAAGGGAGGGGCGTATCGACGCCGAAGAACTTTGTGCGATGATCGACGGGCGAACGCGGCTGGTGACCGTGAGCGCGATCCAATACGAGACCGGAGCCCGCGCCGACCTTGAACGAATCGCTGAACGGGCCCGCCGGCATGACGCTTTGCTTGCGGTCGATATCATTCAGGCATTCGGCGCAACGCCGCTGGACGTTGAAGGGATGAAGATCGACGCCGCGGCGGGAGCAAGTTACAAATGGCTCTGTGCACCCGAAGGCGTCGGCATTTTCTATTTGAACGCACGTGCTCGCGAACGCGTCAAGCCGCTCTCCCGCGGCTGGTCATGCGTGAAAGACCGTTGGGATTTTGCCGACCGCGGCCAGATGTCGTTCGACGATACGCGATCATGGGAGACGGGCATGGGCGGGACCGCACTCCTGTGCGGCCTCGAAGCCAGCCTTCGGCTGCTTCTAAGTGTCGGCATCGAGAAGATCGCATCGCACCTTCGCGAGCTTTCCGATTTTCTTTGCGAGATCGTTCCTCGCGGCCGGTACGAGATCGTCAGCGACCGCGGCGACCAGCGATCCCAGATAGTCAGCTTCTTGCCGATAAACGGGCTGTCTTCAAAAGAGGTTACCAAAAGGCTTGCGCATGAGCGGATCACGGTCTCGGCCCGCGGCCCGCTGGTGCGGATCGCACCGCATCTCTTCAACAATTATGACGATATTGAATGCCTGGCGGCCTGTTTACCGTAGGTTCATGAGAGTGAAGTTCGAAATGCACCCGGCGTCATTCCGACGCACCGCTTAAAGATGCGTGTAAAGTGGCTCTGATCAGAGAAGCCGCAGGCGTATGCGATGTCGGCAAGCGGCATTTCAGGGAGACCGAGCAATTTTGAAGCGTGCGTTACTCGTCGTCGCTGGACATGTTCGCCGATAGTTTCGCCGTGAAACTTACGAAAGACCGATGCAAGGTGAACCGGATGGACACCCGCATCTTCAGCAAGCTCGCTTGTGGACACTCGTTCGCTGAAGTCCGCTTCAAGCCGCTCCACGATCGTGCCAAGCCATTTTGGCGGCCGCCGCTCGATCCTTGAAGCGCGACGAGCAGCATGACCGAGCATCTCAAGCGTGAGCCCTTCGACGATGAGTTCCGAACAATCGCCCCAGTATTTGAATTCAGAAAACAGTCTGGCCGCAGTCCAGACCAACGGCGTCCCAATCTCGGCAAAGTCCAGAGGTGCCTTTGTCAGTTGTTCAAGGGAGTCCATTCCGCTCTTTTGGATCTCGATCGTAAAACAGCGAGCCCCGCTTTCGCCGATCCTGTCTTTGTGAAAGATGCCGGCCCGATGCCATAAAAGGGTCATCGGGGCATGCTCGTCCGTCTTCCGACCGAAACTCTCAATGTAGGAACCGCCAAGGACTAGAGTAAAGTAGGCCAGTTCATGCGAGTGCTCGGGAAGGTTAAATCGGTCGTGATGAATGATCTCAGTCAGGATCGACGATGCGACCACGCGCTTTTCCGGCACTGCGCCGTAAAACTGCCCGGCGGCCAAATTAGCGGGTCTCGCGTCCTTTATTCCCACGATGGATGGATACGGTAAACGCTCTCTGATTGTTTCAAGGTACCTTTGTATCGTTCAATACGCCAGCGCCGGCATTTCATACCCTTGATGATGAAAATATTTTTATCTGCATAGGAGCAAATTCGTGTTCATTCATATTCTACTCAATTTCGTACTGATACCCTTGGCTTTCGGAGCCGGAACTCAGGAAGTTTCGGTCGTATACGGACATGTCGCGTGGTCACCCGACGGGAAATATATTTGCTTCACAAGATCAGAAGTCACAAACACAACGCCGCGAAGAATGCGCTCGGATCTTTATGTTTCCAGACCCGACGGTTCCGAAATGCGAAAACTTACGGGTGACAATGGCAACGAATCGTTTCCGTCGTGGTCCAAAGATGGAAAGACGATCTATTTCGGCTCGGGAGCGCCCGGCAGCAGCGAACAGGATATATACTCCATCGGAACTGACGGCAAGGGCCTCAGGCTGATCGCAAGGGCACCGGGACGCGACGGCGCTCCGGTTGTATCGCCCGACGGGAAAAAGATCGCATTCAATTCCGAACGCGACGGCGGAATGCCGCAGATCTACGTTATGAACATCGACGGATCGGATCCGCGGCGGCTGACTGACGATAACAAGGTCGCGTTTTACAATCCGGTGTGGTCACCCGACGGAAAGAAGATCGTTTACTACCGGGAGATCCGCGACAACAAAGACCAGATCTGGACCATGAACCCGGATGGTTCGGACAAGAAACTACTCACAAATAATGTCGGGCATAATTTTTACCCCTCATGGTCGCAAAACGGGGAACGAGTGATCTTTACGCGAATGGAAAGCGAAAAGCAGGAGCTCTACACTATGAAGGCGGATGGTTCCGACCTGAAGCCGCTTGGGGTAGGGTCCTTCTTTGGTAGGATCTCGCCGGACGGCAAACGTCTTGCATTTATCGGAGGAAATTTCCCGAAAATGTCGCTCTGGGTCGCAAATGCCGACGGAACGAACCCCAAAAACATTGTGAACTAAACGAGGATCTCGACTTCGCGCTACAATCAGTTCATTCTTGTCCCATTGGAGGCGTTGTCGAATGATACGTGTAGTTGCTGCGTTCCTTGTACTTTTCTCCTTTACAACCACCACCCTGGCCGTTGATATGAGCCGAGAGATCGATATGGCGACCACCAAGATCATGCCGAAGATCATCGAGTGGCGCAGGCATATCCACCAGAACCCTGAGCTTGGAAACCGCGAGGTCAAGACAGCCAAGTACATCGAGGACCATCTTCGAAGGCTCGGGATGGAAGTGCGTACCGGCATCGCCAAAACCGGGGTAGTCGGCATTCTGAAGGGAGCTCAGCCCGGTCCGGTGATCGGCCTTCGTGCCGATATGGACGGCCTTCCGGTTACGGAGCGCAACGACCTTCCATTCCGTTCGCGAGCGACCGGCGAATACAACGGCCAGACCGTCGGTGTGATGCACGCCTGCGGCCACGACACCCATGTGGCGATGCTGATGGGTGCGGCGGAGGTGATCGCGGGTATGAAGGACAAGCTCAAGGGAACTGTCGTCTTCATTTTTCAGCCTGCTGAGGAAGGGCCGCCGGCCGGCGAGGAAGGCGGAGCGTCGTTGATGGTCAAGGACGGCGTGATGAATAATCCGAAGATCGAAGCGATCTTCGGCATTCACATCAATTCGAGAACCGAGTCGGGGACTATCAGATACAAATCGGGATCGATCATGGCTGCGAGCGATTGGTTCGAGATCAAGATCAAGGGGCGGCAAACCCACGGCGCTTATCCCTGGCTTGGGACGGACCCGATCGCGGTCGCGACGCAGATCTATACGGGCCTGCAGATGATAGTCGCCCGCCGGTCCGACCTGCCTAAAGCACCGGTCGTGATCACCGTCGGCCGAATCAACGGAGGCGTCCGGGAGAACATCATACCCGAGGAACTTGTGATGGCAGGGACTATCCGAACACTGGATGCCGAGATGCAGAAGGACGTTCACGCAAAGATCCGCCAGACAGCCAAAAGTATCGCCGAGAGCATGGGGGCGACGGTCGAGGTGATGATCGAAACAAAGGCACCGGTCACCCACAATACTCCTTCACTTGTTGAAAAAATGCTGCCTTCTCTTCAGAAAGCGGCCGGAAAAGAGAACGTGCATTTGGGCGAGTGGGTGACCGGTGCGGAAGACTTCTCTTATTTTCAAAGCGTGCCGTCGTTCTATTTCACCGTGGGCGGAATGCCGAAAGGGATGGAGCCTGAAAAGGCCCCGCCGCATCACACGCCGGATTTTTATGTCGATGACAGCCGGCTTGATGTCGGGGTCAAGGCGTTTGCGAATATAGTTTTCGATTTTTGATAGTCTCGTTTCCTCAACGGCCAAATTTCAAACGCGGGCAAAGCAGATCGCCGAGCCCGCGTTCTTTGTTTGATTCTTCGGCCGCCTCAGCTTTGATTGTGAGCCTCGACGAACCACAAGAGCTTGTCGATCCCGCGAGAAATACCCGTGTAAAGGTCGGCAGTGTCGGCGTCACCGAGTTCGTCGGCGTCGTCGATATTTTTCCGGACCTTCTTCCCAAAATCGGCAAGTGCGGTCGAGAGGGCGTCCACGTGGGCGGTCCCGTCGGTTATCTCCAGCGGGTATTGGCTCAGGCTCGAATTTTCGGCCGCTATCCGCACCGTACCCATGGCCGTCCCGCCAAGGGTCGTCACCCGCTCGGCGATCTCATCCACGCGAGCCTCTACTTCGGTCGCGACCTGGTCAAAGAGCTCATGTAATGCGATAAAGCTCGTGCCCTTGACGTTCCAATGTGCTTGTTTCGCCTGCGATTTCAGGTCCATCGCGTCCGCAAGCGATTGATTCAGCATCCCGACCAGCTTCTCGCGTTTGCCCTTTGCAATATCTATCTTTGAGTTGTGCAGTTCCATATTTCCTCCAAATTAGAATTATTCTAACTCTATTATCGCTAATAGTCAAAGCACACCCACGCTCTCATCAATGATGAAAATATTCATCCTGATCTTAGAAGTGGTCCGGACTTGACCTAAGGTGCGATCGTCGGCGTTGGAATAATACCGGAGGAGGCACGAAACGGATCTGATCTCGGGCGGCTTTCTATCGGCCGCGAGGCGGTATCGGCGGGGATCTAACGCCCGGGCGAATACTCGTCGTCCCGGTTCCGCGGAACAAGGGGGTGAAGATCCATCGGGAGTGTTTCTCGATCCCGTAATACGTAAGCACCGACCGGCGGGTGCTCTGGCTCGCTACGCCTATGAACGGGGTGCTGGTAGAAACGGTCAGATCCTCTTCGCTGTCGTCGAGGTCCTCATCGTCAAAAGCCGTTTCCGTATTCAGCATATTCGCCAGGACAACCGTATAGCGGTCATAGAAGCGCGTCGGCTGCGGCGACGAAGGCAAGAGCCCGTTGTTATATAGCTGCACACTCTTTGCAAATCGAGCGATCACATCGGGGCTGGGCGCGATCAAACGCCAACGCCCGTCGGGACTCAATGGATCGGTCACCGAAGAGGGACGAAGGATCTGACGCCTCTTTGTGCCGTCAGGCAAGCCTTCAAGAAGGTCGTCCAGCGATTGCGGAAGCTTCGTTCCCTGATGGTGAAGCACGTAATGGTGAATCGCGTTAGCTATCTCCTCCCCGCGACGGATCGCTTCGAGTTCCTTCTCACGCTGGATGTCCATCTGGATGGACGGTGCGGCGGTCATAAGGACGAAGGCAAAGGCGGTCATAAAGATCATGACCGCGATCAGTGACATTCCTGACTGATCATTTCCTGCCGTCGTCATTTTCTGACACCTCATTCTTTGTATTCCGGACCGTGTTCGCATTTGAAGGCGGCGGAGTATATCTGGGAATATTTGCCGGGATCCCGGGAATGCCCTGCGGTGGGGCTGCGGACGGCGGCCGCGGGTTGGGGTTCACCTGCTGCGGTATATTCCGCGTCGGGAATCCACGTGTCGGGATCGTACTCGCCGGAGGCTGGGACGAGGCCGCCGGCGGCGGCGGAACGAACAACGCGATCCGATGGCGGAACCCGAGATTCACATCCTCCAGAACCACCTCAGCCGACGAAATGCTCATCAGGCGGAATCGCCCTCCAACGATGTCGTTAAGACGAGCACTCGTCGGCAGCGGCTTTCCGGATTCCTGGAAATATGCCGTGTCGTTATTGCTTCGCGTACGGGCTATCATCCCGACGTACTGGAACTGCGGCTTCGGCGGCGGGTTTATGTCGAACAGGATAGGATTTGAACGCTTGACGCCGTCGGCCGTCTGGGCCATGATCTGCCGCCTGCCGTCGCTCCGGATCAGCACCGAAGGAATATCCGCGGTCATCCTCTGTTCGCTGACGAAACGTGCCGGAAGCTCCTGCTGCTCAAAATAGATCTTTGTATCCGGCGTAAACCGGTCCCCGGAGATATCCATCCGAAAACCGTTCGAACCGGCGTAAATGCTCTGCGGATTCACCGACGCGATCTGGATATCAGGTGGTGGCGGAGGAGTTGCCGGCGGAGGCGTCCTGAACGGCGTCGGTGTCGCAACGAACGGCGTCGGCTTCGGCGGTTCGTAAAAGGCAAAAATATTCCGGCCGGGATCAGGTGCATAAAAAGAGGCCCGGTTATACACGACTTCCTGTGTTGTCATGTCCAGCATCTGGTCCTGGGCCGAAGGCATTTCGACTCGTGACGGTCCGTCCTTGGAAGCTGTCGATCGGGCGGGCGTCGGCGACGGCTTTGTGTTCGCCGTTGTCCGAGCCGGCGAAGAGCCACCAAAGAAGGCATAATACAGGACAGCAAGGCTCAGCACGCCAAGGACGATGGCAGCGATCGTCTTATTCCGTTCGGTCTTCGATTTTCCTTCAAACAATTTCATTGCCACAACTACTGCGTTACCGATGCCGTTTCAAACGTCGAAGAGCCCGGACGCCGGAAATAAGAGGCCATTTCGATCCGGAGGCTCACTACCGCTCCGTGGGTCTTGCCCTTTGCGCTATTTGGCATTGCTGCTTGAGAAAATTGGTCCCGCGGGATCGAGGTATTGCCCGCAGCTGGATACATTGTCGTCGGGTCCGGGCCAAGCGGCGGTTGGCCTGCTTGGGCCGTGGTCGCACCCGACTGATCGGGGGCCGACTGCGAATCAGACGGTTCCAACTGGACCGAACTGACGACGATAAACTCGTTTCCTCCGGTCTCAATATCGCGAAGGAACCGCCTCAGGCCCGTATACGTCCCCTCAACCGTCATGGTGACATACACGCCCGGGAAAAAACTTCTGTACTTGGCTTTTCCGGTGGTGTCGTCGGATCCGCCGTTACCGCTGCGGTCGATTATCTCAAGCGGGGCGTAATCGGGTCCGCTCGAATTGATCAGACCGTGGGTCGCGATCAAACCATTGATACGTTGATAGAGGCCGGTCCGGCCGACATTCGGCACCGGCAGGTAACTCGATTCAAAGTCATTTACACTGCTGATCAGGCGGGCGACGCGGTTCTCGTCATTCGCGATGTTGCCGAACTTGCTTCGCGCCGAACCAAGTTCAGCTTCAAGACGCTCGACACGGGCACGGCCGGCCTCAAGCTCCCTTGTCGAGGGGGCGACGAAGAAAAAGTAGAGTGCCAGGGCGGCTAGTATCGACAGCATACCTGCCCCGAGGATCCCGATCTCGATCGGCCCCCACATTCCGCGATAGACCTTTCGCTGCCGCTTCTTAGGCGCAATATCGATCTGCGGCTGCTTTTCGAAGATGATCGTCTCGTCGTCGGTCAGCAATACCGTCCGTCCGGGTTCATCGACGACGACGGCCGGATCGACGGCCTCGCCGTTCTCATTTCGAAGAACGACGGGCTCCTTGTCCTCGCGGCGCGGATCGTTTGACGGGCCCTTGAGTTCCTTATCGCTCATTGCTGGACGCCTCCTTCGCCGGCGCTAGCAAGGTCGGCGGCAGGCGCGCTCGAATAGGAGTAGGTCTGGCTATAGACCACCCGCAGTGTGTATTCGGTATAAGTGATTCGTTCGGTTTTTTGAAGCGACTGTCCCCGCAGTTCGGCCTGGAACAGGCCCGAGTTGTTCATCCGGTCGATCATCGACATTACGGCGGCATAATCACGGCTGAGCACACCAAAATCGAGCTCGGCCTTGACCTGATCACCATCCTTGTACACGTTCTCGACCGCGATCCGCGAAGCGCTAACGCTCCCCGGCAAGACCGACTCGAGGTCGGCGAAGAGACGCGACCATCCAAATGACTTATTCGCTACCAGCCGATGGGAAGCCACGAGAAGTTCACGCTGTTCGGGAGTCAACTGTTGCTGAACCTTTTCGCCGTCACCCTTAAGCTTGGCAAGTTCCGCCTCCATTTCTTGTATCTGGGCAGCTCTGACACTGTTCAATTCCGAATTCTCCTTTAATTTGGCGAGGAAAAAAATGGTCGAAACGCCGGCGATCCCAAGCAGCAGAAGCGAAATCAGAAACGGGGTCGTCCTATTCCTAAACGGATTACTTGATAAGTTTAATTTGGCTATCACGGTATTTAACGCGGGTCGGTCGCATCCATCGGAGCGGCAACAAAGCCCAAATATTAACAGAAATCAAGGGCAATGTCTTTCACGAATTCCGCGTGTCGAAGTTGCAAAAATTAATCTAGGCGAGGCTTCAGGTGCCTGGCCATCTCTGTCTGATCAACGTCGCGATAGATGCACGTCTTGTTCCGACCTTCGCGTTTGGCCCGGTATAGGGCTGAATCCGCCATCTCGACGAGTTCGATCGGGTCCGAAGAATCGTCGGGAAATGATGCAATACCGATGCTTACGGTCACATGATGGGTTTCTCCCACCTGGCCCTGGCGGACGATCGAAAATGCTCGAGCCTCGATCTCGCTCCGGATCCTTTCGGCGGCCACGAACGCCTGGCCGACCTCGGCATCAAGCAGGAATGCGGCAAATTCTTCGCCGCCAAATCGCGCCGCCGCATCGCCGCTTCGCAGGCAATTGATTATCGTTTCGCCGATCTCTTCCAGCGTCTTGCTACCGGTTAGATGCCCGAAAGTATCGTTCACGTTCTTGAAATGATCGATGTCCATCATCAGCACGCAAAACGATCGCCTCTCGATCTTGGCCCTTTCAGCCTCACGCCTGAGCTCAGAAAAAAATGAACGTCCCGAAAGCAGCCCGGTAAGGTCATCATGCGAGATGAGGCGATGAATGAGACGCTGATATTCGCGGTCTATTTCGTCCAAAAGGTCGAACCGAAGGAGTTGGTCGCCGATGCCGATCTTGTCGCCGTTATGAAGCACTTCCTCGGTGACGCGCTGGCCGTTCAGGAACGTGCCGTTCCGCGAATCGCAATCTTTCAGCGTGTAAACCGGTTTGCCGGTGATCGGTTCTTCTGACGTCAGTATCAACGCATGCTGCCTGGAAACCTTCGAGTCATTGAGCCGGACGTCCGAACCGATCTCGCGGCCCAGTTCGACCTGCTCCCGTTCCAGCGGTATCGGGACGGCGATCAGGTCCCCCGAAAGAAAGACAAGGGCTGGGCGCAGATCACGTTCTAGGCGCTTTGGCTTTTGCATAGGAGGGACAGACGAGGCAAACTGCTGGGGACGCACTGACTCCACATAAAAGGATAGCTTATACTTTAGGGAAATTTCCAGCGTTTTTTCCCGCGGCGGCGATGAACATCCTTATAGTAAAGCTCGGAAGCATTGGCGATATTGTCCACACATTGCCGGTGGTTTCGCACATAAAAAGCTGTTTGCCCGAAGCCGGGATCTCATGGGCTGTTGAGCGAAAGTCGGCCGAGATCCTGAGAGGGAACGAGCTGATCGATCACCTTTTCGAGATCGATACTCGTAAGCTCCGGGGCCGCCGCCTCGGTTATAGCTCACTTTCCGTCTTTGGCCAGAGCATTAGGTCGCTAAGGAGGCAGCGTTTCGATATCGCCCTCGATCTTCAGGGGCTCGTTAAATCGGCCGCGGTGGCGAAATTGTCGGGGGCACGAATTCGCTGCGGGTTTGCAAAAGGTTCACTTCGAGAGCCGGCGAGCCGCTTCCTTCTGAACCAAACATTCGAGGTTCGCGACGATGTTCATGTGATCAACAAGAATCTTCTTCTTGCGGCGCATGCCCTCGACCTCCACTTGGCGGACGGGCCGCCGGTCTTCCATATTTCGACCACGTACGCCCATCGAACCGAGGCGGATCAGATAATCAAAGACGCCGGGCCGGAATTTGCGATCCTGAATCCGGCCGGTGGATGGCCGACAAAGCTTTGGCCCGCCCGGAATTTTGGGATCCTGGCCGATCTGCTATGGGAGCGATTCCAGCTTCGGTCTGTCATAACGGTCGGTCCGAGAGAGTCCGCCCTTGCCGAGGAGGCTGCCGGCACCGCACGTAAACAGGCCCCCATTATTGCCCGGCCGAGCCTCAAAGGTTTCTACGAACTTGCCCGCCGAGCCCGGGTCTACGTAGGCGGCGATACCGGCCCGACGCACATCGCGGCCGCCGCAGGTGCACCTATCATCGGCATCTTCGGGCCGACCGAATGGTGGCGAAACGGGAGTCTCAACCCTCTCGACTTCTGCGTTGGCCGCGAAGATATCTCGTGCAGGATCGATTGCCACCGGCGGTCCTGTTCAAAATGGATCTGTATGGATATTGCCCCGGAAACGGTGTTGGCCGCAGTGAAAAAAAGACTTGGCGAAACAAATCGGGGATGAATGCATCAAAGAAACCGTATTATCTGCGGAAAACCGCGATCGAATGCCAAAATGCGGGTCGTAGATATTTTGCTGGCAGCGTTACCAGTGAGATAGTTTATAATTGAACGATCCGGGCAATGGTACGGCCGCAGAAGATCGTTATGTACCTTTCATTGCACAGATTCATTCTTTCACTCTCCGGGATCGCATTGTTTGCTGCGATCGGCCTGGCTCAGGAGAGTTTTATCTCCAGCCCATCGCCGGAACCCGCCGCTTTACCTTTCTCCACGGGAGAGACACTGTCCTACGAAGGCAAACTCAGCAAGATCATCAGCGGCATTACCGTCGCGGACCTGACATTCACCGTTCTCGAGCCGCCCGCCAAAGGTCAAATGCAGGTAAAAGCCGAAGCCAGATCGAAAGGAACCCTTCTTAAGCTATTCAGATTCAGCTTTTTGCAGACGATCGAGTCGACCTTTCGGCCGGATGCCCGTGTTTTCCAAACGAAAAAATTGGACGTTCAAAAAGAGAGGGTCCGCGAAAGTGAAGCCGATTTCGATTACGGTGAGCTCCGCGTGACCTATACGGAAACGAATCCAAAGGAACCGATGAGCCCGCCGCGGAAGATCGCCTCCGAGATCAAGCCCGAGACCTATGACATGGTCTCTGCGATCTACCGCCTGAGAATGCTTCCCCTGCAGGTTGGTTCACTCGTTGAACTGACCGTCAGCGACTCCGGGCTCGTCTATCGAGTCCCCGTCAAAGTGACCGCGCGCGAACGCGTGAAGACGATCTTCGGAAAGGTTTGGTGCCTTAAGGTAGAGCCGGACGTTTTCGGTCCCGATCGACTTATCGAACGCGAAGGAAGCATGGTCATTTGGCTTACCGATGATGCCCGAAAGATCCCTGTTCGGTCACTAGTCCATTCGCCGGTCGGCAAGGTCGATATTAAACTCAAGGCCGCAAAGAACTTGCGGTCCTAAATGCTCTTCGATCTCGCGGCCCGGATCGGCGAAATGCTCACCTCAGGCCCGGCTCCAACGCATTCCTCCCCTGATCCGGATCAATACCAGTTTGGTCCAACGCCAAGACCATTCAATTGTCAGAGTTGAATCTTGCCCGCTAACTCCGCATACTATCTGTTTGGGCTGAGCCGGCCCATTGGATTATGGATGAACGGGTAACAAAGAAGCTAAAAACGCCGATCGGTGCAGCAGAGGGTGAACCGTTTGAGTTCACGCCTTCGGAAGGGCCTTTTGAGGGCTCGTCGGCTTCGGCAAAGGTCGAGGCGTTATCGGCCGCTCCGGCCGTGGATTCGGCTTCGGTCGAAAAGATCGATACGGCAGCAGCGGAATATTCGCCGGAATTCCTCGAACTTGCGATCCCGAAGCTTCCCGAGCTGGAAAAAGAGAACCGTGCCCGGCTCTTGATGCAGTCTCCGAACAAGCTCTATTTTTACTGGTCGGTCGGTAAGAACCCCTACCACAAGCTGAACCGCGCCCTCGGTGCCGCCGCAAATTACACGCTTGTCCTGAAGCTCGTGAACACACGGACCGAGGCCGAAGAGATCCATCCTGCGGATGCCGCCGGGAACTGGTGGTTTGATGTCGACTCGGACGCCGAGTATCGGGCCGAGATCGGCTTTTATGCGGTGAATCGGCCGTATATCCGCGTTATGCACTCGAATTCGGTATCTACACCGCGAAAGGCCCCGTCACCCCGCAACGCGGACGCCGCGGAATGGCGCGTACCCGCTCAGCGTTTTGCTCGGGTGCTTGACGCCGCCGGTTACAAACGCGACGCTTTTGACGTCGCGCTCGCGGGCGACGACATCAACACGGCCGATGCCGCCACAAGGTCTGCCTTCGCACAATTTACCGGCCGCCGATATTACGAGTTTGAAAGCCTCGGGGCAAGCGAGATCCGGTATGCGATGCTCGCACTTGCATCAGGGGTGACGCTCCGTGAACTCAACGGCCTTGTCAGCCGCAGGCTGTTCGATCTTCTCGCTTCGGCACTTGGGGTGGACCAACCTGGCGCTCAGACGGCGACGCGTGACCGGGCTATGTCCGCTTTGAAGGAAAAATTCGAGTTTGAAGCCGAGGACTTCGAGATCGAGGAAGATGAGTCGGAGCCGGTATTCGGCGGCAGCCTGGTCGGGTTCCCGCGTAAACTGCGAAAACGGGGGCTTCTTCCGGACCTGGGTACGGTAAGTTCACTCAACACGCCATTCCGGGCCGATTGAAGGGCAGCAAAGGTCTGCTCCGGCCCGGTCAAATTCATCTCTAACCGATTGCTTCCGCACGGGTTTGCTTTACAATCCCAGTATGCCCGTCGGTTATTTCAGCCTGATCCTCCACGCCCACCTTCCATTTGTCCGGCATCCGGAATACCCGCGTTTTCTGGAAGAGGATTGGCTTTATGAGGCGATAACCGAGGTCTACCTCCCAATCATTTTCATCCTCCAGAACCTTCACGAGGCTGGTGCAAAACCTAGGCTGGCCATGAACGTTTCGCCCCCGCTGTGCGAAATGCTGGCCGATAAGCTCCTGGAAGGGCGGTACACGGCCCATCTCGAACGACTTCTTGAACTGGCTGAAAAGGAACTCGCCCGGACCGAACGACAGGCGAGGGAGTTCGTCCCGGCGGCCCGGATGTACGTCGATAATCTCTCGGCGTCGCTCCATCTTTGGAATGACCGCTATAACCGGAATCTGGTCAATGCCTTTCGCGAACTTCAGGAAGAGGGGGTGCTTGAGATCATCACCTGCGGTGCGACACACGGCTTTTTGCCGCTGATCTCAACCGAAGAATCGCGACGCGTCCAAATCGAGGTGGCGGTCGCCAATTACAAAAAACACTTCGGTCGCCAGCCGCGCGGGATCTGGCTGCCGGAATGTGCTTACGAACCGGGCATCGAAGACCTTCTAAAGGCCGCCGGCATCGAATATTTCATCTCGGACACTCATGCCATTCTTTACGGCGACCCACGGCCGAAATTCGGCGTTCATTGGCCGGTCGTTTGCCCGAACGGCACCGTGGTGTTCGCACGCGACGTCGAGACCAGCCAGCAGGTCTGGAGCGACGTGGTCGGCTACCCCGGAAACGACGTTTACCGAGAATTTTATCGCGACATAGGCTGGGACCTGCCGCTGGACTACCTCAAGCCGTATCTGGACGAAGAGGGAAACCGCAAGCACCTCGGGTTGAAGTATCACCGGATCACGGGCCGGAACACACCGCAGCAGTTAAAACAGCCCTACATTCCCGAATTGGCGAGAGACAAGGCTGCCGAACACGCTTCGCATTTCATCGGCGAGCGGATCAAGCAGGCGCATATGCTCCGCGACACTTTTGAGGGACATCCTCCCCTGGTCGTATCCCCCTATGACGCCGAGCTTTACGGCCATTGGTGGTACGAGGGACCCCAGTTTCTCGACTTCTTTTTCAAGAAGCTGCACTTTGACCAAACCGAGATCGAACCAATCGCCCCGGGCGACCTATTGGATTCGGGCCTGCCGATCCAGGTCCAGAGTCCTACTGCGTCTTCGTGGGGAGAAAACGGATATTACAAGGTGTGGATCAACGAGGGGAATTCGTGGATGTATCCTTACCAGCACGAGGCCGAGAGAAAGATGACGGCCCTGGCGAATCGCTATTCGGGCGGAAACGCGAGTGTAAACGAGCGTGCATTGGAATCCTCATCTGACGGAGCGCTTCCAAACGGTCGCGTCTCTGCCCGGATCCTGAACCAACTCGCCCGCGAGCTTCTGCTTGCACAATCGAGCGATTGGGCGTTCCAGATATATCAGGGCACAACGGTCGAGTACTCGTCACGAAGGTTCAAGTCCCACATCCACCGCTTCGATCTTCTTGCAAAAATGCTGGAGACCGGAGAAGTGAATGAACCCCTGCTGAGCGAGATCGAATCGCGGGACAACATCTTCCAGGAGATCGATTTCAATATTTACGCGAGCAAAAAAGAATAAGGGCCGGGGGAATTTCCCGGCCCTCGAAGTTCCAAATCGGTTATTCCCGATCAGAAGTGTTCGTTGAAGTTGGCTGCCGGATAGTCTCCCGTCAAGCCCCATGGCCTGGAGAAGATCTGGCGGTCGCCCACAGTCATCACGAAGAACATTCCCGGATTGCCCGGACGCCAAACGGCATAGTCGGTCTTTCCGTCCCCGGTGTAGTCACCAGCTGCGATTATGTCCGTAGCTGCGACTCCCCATGTATCGGTCACATCAGGCCCGCCGCTGCTCGGCCGGAAGGTCCATCGGTAGAATCCGTTATCCACGCGGACAACGGCCCAATCGGTCATTCCATCGCCGTCATAGTCGCCGGGAACGATCGAATCGTCCTTCAAACCAAACCAGTCAGATGTCTGATCTCCGGTGGCCTCTTTTGTCCAAAAACGGCCGTTCACACCATTGAAATCGGTCCGCTGAACTACGAAATCGTGTTTTCCATCGCCGTCGTAGTCGCCTGGTGCCGGCACGTCACCGCCCACGCCCCATGGAACGCTCTGGACTCCCGGCGGCGAGCCGATAGATCGGTAGAACCAGGTGCTCGGGTCGCCGTCATTCGTGCCGCGCCTGTAAACGGCAAGGTCGGCCTTTCCGTCGCCGGTGTAATCGCCCACAACAGTGGGATCGTCCCCGGTGACGCCGAATTCTTCGCTGAACATCGTCATTGTTGCGCTTCTCACGATGAAGAACACGCCCTGCGTTCCGGGTCTGAAGACCGCGAAGTCGGTCTTTCCGTCGCCATCATAGTCGGCCGGAACCGGGAAGTCGGAGCCGACGCCCCAATCGGTCGTCGAGGTCGGGTCTCCGTCCTGGAACGATGTGTACCACCTGAATTGGCCACCGGCACCGCCGCCTTCGTTTCGAATTGTGACAAAGTCGGTCTTTCCGTCGCCATTCATATCCAGAGGAGCCTTGCTGACAGGCCCGGCGCCCGGAACGGTGACATCCTGCATCGTAACGGTGTAGGGACCCGCGGCACCGCCGCCGGACGAATAGAACGAGTCAATAAACAGGTAGAGCGGCGTATTCAGCGGCAATGTGTTCATCTGACCCGAGTCGATAGTTTCCGGTGACCCGCCGAAGGTGCCGTCAGCGCCCTGGAGGCAGTTCGCGGCGGTATTTCCGGTTCCTGCAGGGCACATTACGCCGGTCGCGCCGTTCACGATATAGATCGACTGATCATAAAGCGGCGACGTCGTTGTTGACGTGATCTGGGGATTGGCCCCACGGGCACTGATCTGGAATGAATAGATGACGTCGGCGCCGGCCACCTGAGTGTAAAAACCATTACAGGCTAGCGGAATGGTCGCGACCGTGTTATTTGCACCGACGGTCGTTCCGCTGTCAGTAAACGGTGTAGCCACCGTGTACGTGCCCGGCGGTATCGCGGCTCCGGGACATTCATCGGCACCGACAAACAGGCTGAGCATATTGAACTCGCCTTTCTGGTTCGGAAGCCGGTACTCGCTCTGTCGGCGGAGCAATTCGGGTTTCGAGCAAGTCTCGTTGAGTTTCTTGACCAGCTCGGCCCCTCTTTGGGCGATCCGCGGCGGAATTGCCGGCCGTGACTCCTTCGCGATGGCTTGCGGGGCCTGGGATCCGGCAATGACGGCAGCTCCGGCCAGAACGGAGAAGTAGCCAAGCCGTCGACGCCAACTTTCAAATTCCGCGAAGCCGACATTTGCCCCGACGTTTTTTGAACGCCGATCCAATATGTCAGACGCCCCAAGGGGCAAATTCATCGATTTCATTCGTATTCCTCCTTAAAATAGCCAGTCTATATACCGATCCGTCCGAAGTCCGTTGTAGGATGATATCTTGAGAATCCGCGGATCCGCTCCTTCTGCTTGTCTGTCAGGCCAGCAATTCCCCGGCCCGAAACCCCTTTGTTGAATCTTATCTTTCGGCCTTCACCTTCGACTTCGGCGATCTTGGCCGCGACCGAGGTCTGATGAGCGCCCAGGCCGTAGAAGTTCAGGACTTCCTGCACAGCTGCCGGCTTGTCGCCGACAAGGTCTTCGTAGCTTAGCCAATATACATGGAGACGTTTTTGTTTTTCCGCCAGCGACCATGATGCGACAAATTGGAAGTACCAGGGGATCACATTGTCGATTATCAGGTCGATCTTGGTCTCTTCATCCAATGATTCAAAATCGGCCCGGAAGTAAGTGTTGTAAAACGCTCCCTGGACGTTATAGAAGTCCAGCAAGCTCATGACCGAGTCGAAAATATTCCGCACGAGGACGACCGGCTTGATGCCGAACGCCTGCATCAGGTGGACATTCGCGTCGGAGGCCCGGCAATGCTGCTGTGTGACCGTATCCAAGTGTGCGGTATGCCGAAGCGTCGGCAGGTAGATCTCGTGCTCGGTCTGGCCCGCCGCGTAAACCATAAAGGCGTCCTTGAAGCCGGTCAAACTGGCCAGGACATTTTTCAAGAAGGTTGAAGCCGACTTCGGCACGCATGCGATAAAGACGTGACGCCCGAGCTGTTCGGGCGTTATCTCGGTCGTGTAGTCGGAAAGCACGGGCCGGGATCCTGTAGCTACCAGCGAGTTTGTGAGATTGATGTAGTAACTCGGGCCCTGGAATATGGATATCGCCTTGCGGCAGCAGTTCAGGCTTGCCCCGAATCGGCCCTTCGCGAAACACGCGAGGCCGAGGGATTGGAAGGCGTCGGCAAAATGCTGGCGAAAGACGGAATCGTCGGCCATTTGACCGCGTATCTCCAAGCTTAGGGCCGCCTCTACAAATCGATCTGCCGAATCATGATCTTCCTTCTCGAGAAGCCTTTCGACCACGGCCTTGTAACTCAGCAGAAGATTGTGGAGAAGGTGGTCGTAGAACGGCATCTCGACCGACATCTTCGCCAGCGCACTCTGGAAAAAGGTTACCGCAATTTCCGGGTTACCTTGCTTGAGTGCTTGAGCTCCAAAATCGACCTCTTGCTGGAGGGCACTTAATAGGTTCTGATTAAGGTTCGAAGCATCAATCGTTTGACGAGATTGGTGCATTAAGGATCAAGTTAAGTGTCGAAAAAAATGACACTTAAGGTTAACGTAAGTACACCGTTTTAGTCAATCTTTTTCGGTATGTGGCGGGCTAATTGATGAAACCCTAAGCAACGAAGCCAAGCGTGCGCAGTTGCGAAATTATCTTCGCCGCGTTATCAGCCGCGGTTAACGATACGGTCTCCAGCCTTAATTCGGGGTTTTCGGGCGGCTCATAAGTGTCGTTTATGCCAGTAAAATCCCTAATTTCGCCACGGCGAGCTTTTGCGTACATTCCTTTCGGGTCACGATCCTCGCAAACAGCAAGCGGGGTATCGACGAAGACCTCGATGAACTTGCCCTCAGGAAACATCTGACGGACCCGGTCGCGGCCGCTTCGATAGGGACTGACCGCGGCGCAGATCGCTACACCTCCATGCCGGACTATCTCGGAAGCGACAAATCCGATCCGCGTGACATTTGTTTCGCGGTCTTCGCGTGAGAACCCAAGCCCTTTTGAAAGATGCGTGCGAACGACATCGCCATCAAGCAAGGTCGACTGACGACCCTCTTCAAGCAGAAGCGAAACGAGGATCTCGGCCGTGGTCGATTTGCCGGAAGCACTAAGCCCGGTGAACCAAATGCAGACGCCTTGCCGGTTTTGCGGAGGATGGCTTTCGGCTAACACTTCGCTAACCTCGGGCCTCGTGAACCAATTCGGAAGCGCCCTTCCGCGGCTCAGATATTTATCGCGGATCTCGGTTCCGGAGAGTGAAAATTTACGAACGCCCTTCGAGACCTTGACCGTTTCCTCATAACGGGCCTCGTCGGGCAGGTACGCAAATTCACCGAACGTAAGCGGCGTCACACCGATCTCGTCACTGAAAGCAACGACGAGTTCTTGTGCGGCCGTCGGAGCGTAGAAGGGCTCTCCTTTCGAATTCAAGCCAGGGCTTGCGTGGTCGCGGCCGACGATCAGAAAGTTCGCACCGTAATTCCGGCGGATGATCGCATGCCAAACCGCCTCCCGCGGTCCCGCCATCCGCATCGCCAGCGGCAGAAGCGACAAAAGCGCACGGCCTGGTTCATATGCAAGGTCCGTGACGATCCGATAGGTACGTACCCGGGTGTAATGATCGATATCGCCCTCTTTCGTCATTCCGACCACGGGGTGGAGAAGGAGCGTCCCGTCAGCCAATTCGATAGCCCGTTGGGTCATCACTTCATGGGCGAAGTGGATCGGATTCCGGGTCTGGAAGGCAACAACGTTCTCACGTCCGAGGTCTTCAAGGTGGGCGCGCGTTTGTGCAGGGGTCATCCGCAGCTCTTTGAAGTCATGATAGACCGGGAGCGAGAGGACGCGGAGGCGGCCGGAAAGGCAGAACCGTCCCCAGCGTGCCGATTCGGTAACGAGCGGGTGGCGCGGATCGTCGGTGCCGAAGACGGAAGCGGCTAATCCGCGGTGGTCCCATTCAAAGATCTCTTCGACGTCAAGGATCGCCAGAAGCTCATTTTTCTGATCGCGCAGGGCGATGGGAGTACCGACGGCTATCCCGTCCAGGTTATCGACCGAAAAGGTGACCGGGATCGGAAAGACACTCCCGTCGGCAAGCCGCATCTCGCCGACGACTCGCTCAAGATCCGAACGGCCCATGAACGATCTAAGCGGGGAAAACCCGCCCGTGGCCAGGAGTTCGAGGTCGCAAGTCTCGCGGCGTGTTAGCTGAACGGAAGGCAGTGTCGAGGCGAACTCGAATAGTTCACGGCGCTCCTCTGCCGGCACGAGAAGGTCAACCAACTCGCCGCCATATGGTGAGATCAACGAAGTCTTTTTCATCGGAGATCAAGTGTCGGGACGCATAGCCCGGTCGGTTGTGTTCGGCCCGGCCATTCTCGCTGAAAGCAGTTTCGTCCCTGGTAAATCTTATTCGAGATATAGCCCGGTTGCCTAAAACCAGACGCGAAGTTATCATTTCCTGTCCGAATTTAATGCGTTCGAAGCCCGGTTTGGGCTCGTGCTTGTCCGGTACAGTCTGGGCGCACAACGGGGATCATTATGGTCGAGAAAGGCGTTGTGATCGCGCCGGCAAATGGAAAACTTGGTGTCTTGCTCGTTGGGCTCGGCGCGGTCAGCACGACCCTTGTAGCGGGCGTCGAGGCCATTCGCCGGCGGATCGCTAAACCCGTCGGTTCGCTCACGCAAATGGGCACGATACGTCTGGGCAAGCGGACCGATAATCGGTCCCCGCGGATCAAAGACCTCGTACCCCTTACAAACCTTGAAGATATAGTTTTCGGTGCCTGGGATATCTTTCCCGACAATGCGTTCGATGCCGCGATGAAGGCCGGCGTGCTCGAGAAGGACCTATTGAACCAGGTTTCCGAACAGCTTGGCGGCCTGAAGCCCATGCCTGCAGTCTTCGAGCAGAATTTCGTCAAAAGGCTGACCGGCACCAATGTCAAATCGGCCGCGAACAAGATGGAACTCGCGGAGAAGCTGATGGAGGACATCGCCCGATTCAAGGCGGACAATGGACTTGACCGAATGGTAATGGTCTGGGCGGCTTCAACCGAGATCTTCCTTGAAGAAACCGGCGTTCATGGTTCCATCGAAGCTTTTGAAAAAGGTCTTTACGACAACGATCCGGCCATCGCCCCGTCGATGATCTATGCCTACGCAGCGATCAGATCGGGGGTTCCTTTCGCCAACGGCGCGCCGAACCTGACTGCCGACATACCTGCCCTTACCAAATTGGCCGAGGAACGAAAAGTGCCCATTTGCGGCAAGGATTTCAAAACGGGCCAGACCCTGATGAAGACGATCCTTGCCCCGGGGCTCAAATCGAGGATGCTCGGGCTGGACGGTTGGTATTCGACGAACATTCTCGGCAATCGCGACGGCGAGGTCCTGGACGATCCGGAGAATTTCAAGACCAAAGAAGAATCAAAGCTCTCGGTTCTGGAGCATATACTCCAGCCGGAGGTTTATCCCGATCTATACGACCATTTTTCGCATGTCGTCCGGATCAACTACTACCCCCCGCGCGGTGACAACAAAGAGGGGTGGGACAATATCGATATTTTCGGCTGGCTCGGCTATAAAATGCAGATCAAGATCGATTTCCTTTGCCGGGATTCGATCCTCGCAGCCCCTTTGGCCCTTGATCTTGCGCTCTTCCTGGATCTTGCCCAACGCGCGGGCATGAAAGGAATTCAAGAGTGGCTCTCGTTCTATTTCAAAGCCCCGCAAACGGCGCCCGGCCTGTATCCTGAGCATGATATTTTCATTCAGTTGATGAAATTGAAGAACACGCTCCGGCACATGCGAGGCGAGGACCTGATCACCCACCTCGGGCTCGAATATTACGATTAGCTTCGAAAATCCCGAAAATTTTTATTTTTGTCTATAATTTCCTTGCATACAAAGCACTTAATGTGTTAACAAAATAAAAGGGAACTTGCCTTCTTCGCGGGCAGAAACAGTTTCCGCCGGGAGGGATCCCTTCCGAGTCCAAAGTCCAGCCAACGTAAAATTTATTGACATCATCACTATGACGACGGATTTGCCGCGGTATTTAATTGGGCAAATACGAGCCGGGGAATCGTCATTCGGTTAGTGAAAGGCCGCTTTTCGGGAGGCCCCCGACGAGGAGCGAATCAGATGAAGAATGAGACCGCCAACAAGAAAACCAGTGTCAGCAAGGGCATAGTACTGGACCCCGATCGGAAAAGTCCCAGAGCAAAGGACTTCGAGGACAAACTCTCGGCATTGATCGTAGGCCAGGAACGCGCTGTCCGGCGCTTGAGCGGGCTCTTTCAGATCTATCTGGCCGGAATGAACAATCCGCAGCGGCCGATCGGCACCATGCTCTTTCTAGGGCCGACAGGCTCAGGCAAAACACGTGTGGTCGAGGCCGGTTCTGAAGTTCTCTTCGGCGAACCGCATGCGGTCGTCAAGATCGACTGTGCGGAGTTTCAGCATTCTCACGAGATCGCCAAGCTCATCGGCTCGCCCCCGGGGTACCTCGGGCATCGCGAAACGTCTCCGATGCTTACCCAGGAGAATTTGGACAAGGCGCACACCGACGACACCAAACTCACGTTTGTGCTGTTCGACGAGATCGAAAAGGCGTCCGATTCACTCTGGCAGTTATTGCTGGGGATACTCGACAAAGCGACCCTAACTCTCGGCGATAACCGGCGGGTAGATTTTTCGAGGACGATCGTCATCATGACCTCGAACCTCGGTGCGAGGGAGATGTCGGACATGATCTCCGGCGGCATCGGTTTCGCTCCCGGCAAGGCAGGCACGAAGCCGCGCGAAGACAGCGAGATCGACACAAAGATCTATCGGACGGCGCTTGAGGCAGCAAAACGGAAATTTTCGCCGGAGTTCATGAATCGGATCGACAAGGTGGTCGTTTTCCGAAGCCTAAAGGAACACCATCTTCGTCGGATCCTCGATATCGAACTCGCGGCTGTTCAGGACCGGATCACTGAATCTGCAGGGACCAAGTTTGTTTTTGAATGCTCGGACGCGGCGAAGGAGTTCTTGCTCCATGAAGGTATCGATCTGAAGTATGGAGCCCGGCACTTGAAACGGTCGATCGAGAGATTCCTCGTTTATCCGCTTTCAAACCTGGTCGCGACTGAGCAGGTCGAAACGGGTGACTTCATCTTGATCGATTTTGACAAGGAGAAAGATGCGCTCACCTTTACGAAACATTCGGGCAAACTGATAGTGAGCGAGACCAATTTGAAGGATGAAGACGATAAACCCCTGACGAAATCGGATGCCGTCGGAGCCCCGCTTCCCCAGGCCCAGGCCGCCCCCGTAATGTCAAAATCGAAGAGTGAGAATAACGACAATTAGTAGCGGTCTTGGATCCTAAGAGTTCGGGCGGCCTTGGTGCCGCCCTTTTCTTTTCTATTTTGCCCAATTTAACGAACGCCGAACAGCTTCGTGCCACCGCTCCTTTCTAATTTTCGCTTCTTCGGCGGAAATTTTCGGCTCAAACCTGGCGGCCGCCGTACGGTGGCCAGAGAGTGCTTCGCGAGAGGCCCAATAACCTGTCGCAAGGCCCGCGAAATATGCTGCTCCTAAAGCGGTCGTTTCGGTAACGACAGGCCGGACAACCGGTGTCTGCATTACATCGGCCTGGATCTGCATCAGCAAGTCGTTTGACGTCGCCCCGCCGTCAACATGAAGTTCCGACAGGCCGGTACCCGATGCTTCGATCATTGCATCGAGAAGGTCGGCGGATTGGAACGCGATCGACTCCAGGGCCGCTCGTGCGATATGGGCCTGCCCGGTTCCGCGTGTGAGGCCTATGATCAATCCGCGCGCTTCCTGGTCCCAATGTGGCGTTCCAAGCCCGGCGAATGCCGGGACGAAATAAACGCCCCCGGAATCGACCACAGATCCAGCCAATTGCTCGACCTCGGATGATGCCGACAGTACCTTCAGCGAATCGCGAAGCCACTGAACTACCGCGCCGCCGATGAATACGCTTCCTTCAAGGGCGTATTCGACCACGTCCCCCGTCTGCCACGCGACTGTGGTCAGAAGGCCTTTAGCCGAAAGTGCGGGCGTGGTCCCGGTGTTCTGCAGCATAAAGCAACCGGTTCCGTAGGTGTTCTTCGTGTCGCTCTTCCCGAAACAGCCTTGACCGAATAGTGCGGCCTGTTGATCACCCGCTATCCCAGCTATTGGAATGCCGGCTAGTTCCGGGAACGATGTAACTTCACCGTAGATCTCCGACGAGGTGCGAACGTCTGGGAGCATAGCCCAGGGCACGTCGAAGATCTCGAGGAGCTCTTTGTCCCACTCAAGAGAGTTGATGTTGAACAGCATCGTCCTGGAAGCGTTCGAAACATCGGTTATGTGCCCGGCTCCGTTCGTCAAGTTCCAAACAAGCCAGCTATCCACGGTCCCAAAGGCAAGCTCGCCGGCCTCGGCCCGCGTTCGAGCGCCCGGCACATTGTCCAGAAGCCACTTAACTTTGCTTGCCGAAAAATAGGCGTCGACCTCAAGCCCGGTTCTCTCCCTTATGAAGGATCCGTGCGACGCTTTCATTCGATTGCAGAGGTCCGAGGTTCTCCTGTCCTGCCAAACGATGGCATTGTGGATGGGCTGTCCAGTTCTTCGATCCCAAATGATCGCGGTCTCTCGCTGATTCGTGATCCCGACGGCCGAAATATCACGGGCCGATAGCCCGGCCTTTTTTAGAGCAGTGGATGCCGTTTCGATCTGGGAATGCCATATTTCGTCGGGGTCATGCTCGACCCAGCCGCTTTTTGGAAAGATCTGTCGAAATTCCTTTTGCCCGACGGCGACGATCGCACCGTCGCGATCGAAGATCAAGGAGCGGCTGCTAGTAGTGCCTTGGTCGAATGCGAGGATAAAGGACATATCGACGGCGAGTTTAAGGCCCGAGAACGTTTTTCACAAAATCGTCGCGAAGATAGGCATATATCCGGTCGCGGACCCTGCGAAACGCACCTACCCGATCGGCAAATCCGCCTGGTGCCAGCCATGGATCTTCGAAGGGCTGATGTATGAGTCTTGTGCGGGCCGGGAAATATGGGCAGTTCTCTTTCGCGTTATCGCAGACCGTAAGAACGTAGTCGAACTCGCGATCAGCGAACGAATCGACCGATTTGGATGTGTTGTTGCCGATGTCGATATCGAGCTCTGCCAAAACCGCAACCGCCTCGGGGCTGACGCCGATCGGCCTGGTACCGGCGCTATGAATTTCATATCTGTCGCCACAGATATGTTTAAGCAAACCTTCGGCCATCTGGCTTCGGGCGGAATTCCCGGTACATAGTATGAGGACGCTTTTTTTGTCTTCTCCCATATTATTCAGGTTCGAATGGCTCATGTGAATCTGTGCCGCTGGGTGAGGGCAAACTTTACAAGCAATATCAGAACGGGCACTTCGATCAGCGGCCCGATAACGGCCGCAAACGCGACCCCGGAATTGATCCCGAACACTGCGATCGCGACGGCTATGCCAAGCTCGAAGTTGTTGCCGGCCGCCGTGAATGCCAACGAGGTGCTCTTAGGATAATCCGCCCCGGCCTTCTTCGCGAGAAAGAAGGCCGAAAAGAACATGATCACGAAATAGAGGATCAGCGGTATCGCGATTCGAATTACGTCAAATGGGATCTCGACGATCAATTGCCCTTTGTAACTAAACATCACGACGATCGTGAACAGCAAAGCGACAAGCGTGACCGGACTTATTCTCGGAATAAAAACTGATGTGTACCATTCGCTTCCTTTCGCTCGGAGCAGTATGAAACGCGTCAGCATTCCGGCAAAGAAGGGGATCCCGAGGTAGATCAGAACACTTTCGGCGATCTGCCCTATACTCACGTTGACGTCCGCTCCGGAAACACCTACCAGAGGCGGCAGGATCGTCACGAAGAAATAGGCGTAAAGGCTGTAAAAAAAAACCTGGAACACGCTGTTAAAGGCAACCAGCCCAGCGGCGTATTCGTTGTCGCCTCGCGCAAGTTCGTTCCAAACTATGACCATCGCGATGCACCGGGCTATACCGATCATGATCAAACCGATCATGTACTCCGGCTTGTCGGACAAGAATGCCACCGCAAGGAAGAACATCAAAAATGGTCCGATCATCCAATTTTGAACCAGGGACAGGCCGAGTATGCGCGTGTTCTGAAAAACCGACGGGAGCTCTTCGTACTTTACCTTTGCGAGGGGCGGATACATCATCAGGATCAGCCCCACCGCGATGGGAATATTGGTCGTGCCAACCTGAAAGCGATCGATAAGACTCGCGGTTCCGGGCAGCAAATAACCTATCAAGACGCCGGCTGCCATCGACGAGAATATCCACGCCGTTAGGAAGCGGTCCAAGAGCGATAGCTGAACATTGTCGGTTTCGCTTACCCTCATGCGAATAAATATACGCACTGCCGCATATGAACTGGCCCGGCCAGGTCCTGATCTGATCCACTAACGACCGGATTTCTCATTTCGGTCATGAGCAGCAGGCAAAACGCTTGCAGTGGATTAGGTCGCAGACGTTCTTGCAGTCAAGGGCTGCGACCTTATGATTCAACAGGGCCAGGTGAAGTACGCCAACCGCAAAGCTGCCGACCATGACCTTTATCGCGATCATCTCACCCATCCAGCCATAAGAACCGAGATAAACCTCCGACGAAACGCCCCATGCCGTCGCCGGCTTGGAAGCAAACATGAAAGCAAACGAAGCGATCTTCAATATCGTGGCCGCGACGTGGAACGCGTATTCGCCGGTGGTCAGACCACCAAGCGATGCGCGGCTGTCGCCTTCCGTCAGGACGTCCAGCATTTCAGTCCCGATGGCGGCACCGACGAAAAAGACCGCTCCCCACAATGCGATCCCGCCAAAATCCTGATAGTAGAGCAGAAAAGTAAGCGGTACCATCAGGAAAGCAAACGTCATATGGAGTTTGTGCTCATATCGCGATTCAGGTCTCGTGTGAAGTTTGTATTTCCAGATGTGGAAATAGAAAAGGTCGACTGCACCGACGACCATGAATAAATTGAGGAAAACGAATCCGAGAAGTACTTGATATTCCATTCAGAACTCCCTCCATTAGGGCAAGGCATCATATATGTCCTGGCATATATCATCGATGTGTTCAACCCCGACCGAGATCCTCAAAAGTCCGTCCGATACACCGGCCCCGGCCCGCTCTTCGGGCGTCAGGGTCGCATGTGTCATAAGCGCGACAGGCTGGACCAGCGTTTCTACCCCGCCTAACGACGTGGCAAACGTGCATATCTTAAGATCGTTGACCAGCGATTTGGCGGCATCGGCGGTGCCTACATCGACACCCACCATCCCGCCAAACCCGCTCATCTGGCGTTTTGCGATCTCGTGATTTGGATGAGTTTCAAGTCCGGGATAGTGAACCGCACGGACCCTCGGATGGCTGATCATCGTATTCGCAAAAGCGAATGCGTTGGAATTGTGCCTCTCCATTCTCAAGGCGAGCGTCTTTATTCCACGCAGAACGAGCCAGGCCACCTGCGGGGCGATGTTGCCCCCATACAGTTTCGCCGGGCCGTGCCTGACCTTGTCGATCAGATCGCGGCTGCCGACCACGATCCCCGCCGTCAGGTCGCTGTGCCCGCCGAGGTATTTGGTCGCACTATGGACGACAAGGTCGGCACCGAGTTCGATCGGACGCTGGTTGAATGGCGTTGCAAACGTGTTATCGACAACACTGAGAATGCCGGCTTTTTTCCCGGCGGCCGCCACTTCGGTGATATCGGTGATGCGGACGAGCGGGTTCGAAGGCGTTTCGATCCAGAACATCTTCGTGTTAGGACGGATCGCCGCCGTGTAAGCTTCCGCATCCGCAGCATCGACAAACGTGGTCTCGACACCGAACTGTGTGCCAAGATGCTTGAGAAAATTAGTTGTTGTGGAATACATCGACTCCGGCGCCACAATGTGATCCCCCGAGCCAACGAGCGTGAATGCGGCCGCCGAGATCGCGGCCATACCAGAGGCGAACGCGAGGGCATCTTCGCCCCGTTCGAGTTCGGCCATAGTGCGTTCAAGTGCGGCAACGGTTGGGTTGCCAAGGCGGCCGTAGAAGTAGCCGTCCCTTTCGTAATTGTGTATCGCTATGCCTTCATCCGCGTCGGTGAAGGCGAAGACCGAGGCCGGATAGATCGGAACCGAAACGGCCCCGAAATGGGCTTCCCGGTCTTCGCCTGCATGGACAGCCTGTGTGAAAAACGAGTGATCGTTCATCGTTGGAAAACTCCTATCAGCAACAAGGTTGATTCGTCGCACCAATGGTAGATGCCTTCTGGCTCGGCGTGCAACAAGCGGCTGTAGAAAGAACAGCCGGCTCAGCTTTTTCGCCGCAGGAACTTCCGGCCAATTTGGCGTGGTTCACCTTGTCACCGCACGCACAGGCATCCTGGGCGGGTTCGGTGTTTTCCAGCACTACGAAAACCTCCCACTCGTTTCCGTCGGGATCGCGGGCCCAGGTCTTGTCCTGCAGTGCGTAACAGCAATCAACCTTCATCTCGTCAACGGTCAGCAGTCCAGATTCGATCCAACGCTCGCGCGTTTTCAGCACGTCGTCGGTCGAAGCGACCTGAATCCCGAGGTGCGACAGCGAACCGCCTTCGGAATAGGGAACTTCGTTGAGCACGAAGTTGAGCTGCGGGTTGTCAACGTCAAACTTCGCATAGCCAAATCGCGGCTTCTCGCTTTCCTCCCCCAACTGCTCGCGGACGATCGAGTGAGTCGTCGTGTTGCCCTTGATAAACTTTAGTGGTTCGATACCGAAGAGTTTCTTGTAAAAAGCTACGCTTTCCTCCACGTTCTTAACGTTGAGAGAAATGTGCGGCTTTAGTGTGGTAATCGTACGTTGTGACATGATAAATGCTCCTTTTTGCGGAATTCATATACGCAATAACATATATGTTAAGGCGAATATATTCTTATTATCTAAATATGTCAACACAATATTTCAGTTTGTGATAAAATTCTTTCATGGACACAAACGCCTTAGCGTATATGGAGACATTCTACATGGCCCTTGCCGATAAAACACGGCTTCGCCTTCTGAACCTGATGCGAGATGGGGAAGTATGTGTGTGCTTTTTTACAGAAGTCCTTGGCGAGAGCCAGCCGAAGATCTCCAGGCACCTTGCCTATCTGCGAAATTCGGAGCTGGTTCGATCACGGCGCGACGGCAAGTGGATGCATTACAGCATCGTTGAACCGGCCGATGAAAGGGGAAAGCGGGTCTTGGACGGAGTCCTTGCATGGCTGGATGAGCAAACCGAACTCAGGGCCGAGCGCGATAAGTATAAGAAAGTGTGCTGCACCCCCGAGTTGCTGGTCCAGATCGCCCGAACGCCGATCGATTTTCTTCCGGTTTCGACATCTTTCGAACAAGCGGAATGGGTTTCGAATAGCTCTGAACCTGGGAGCCAACGAAATTCTGAGTCCAATGCCGATCACTCCTTTGTCGACACCGGGCACAATGAGATCGAAGAATTCCTTCTTTAGCCGCCTGAACGTCGATCGGCTTCAAAGCGGATACACTCTTTCGGGACGTTGCAGGTACAGGGCAAGAAACTCCTTGTTGCCTTCAGCCCCGAGGATCGGCGATTCGATAATGCCGCCGGCCTGAAGTCCCAGCCCTTGGGCAAAAGCTTCTATATCTGCGACGACCCGGACATGTTTTTCGGGTTCGCGAACGATCCCGCCCTTTCCGACCTCTCCTTTGCCAACCTCGAATTGGGGCTTGATCAGGACGATCGATCGGCCACCCGGTTTAAGAAGGCCGAGCATGCCCGGGAGCAGTTTCGTCACCGAGATGAAAGAGACGTCCATCACACCTATATCGAACTTTTCTTCAAACTGTTCTGGTCGGAGATCGCGGGCGTTCGTGTTTTCCATCACGACAACACGCGGATCAGTTCTAAGCTCCCAGACCATCTGGTTGGTTCCAACGTCGACTGCGTAGACGCGAGCGGCCCCGTGCTTCAGAAGGCAGTCGGTGAAACCGCCAGTGGAGGATCCGATGTCTATACAAACACAGCCGGTAGGGTTGATCGCGAAACTCTTTAAGGCGGCCTCAAGTTTCAACCCCCCGCGTCCCACGTATCGGGCTCCAGGAACGTCCCCTTTGATCCTGATCGGAGCATCAGGATCAAAGGTCTCCGACGATTTTTCGACGCGCCGTTCATCAACCAGGACCGTGCCGGCCATGACCATCGCCTGGGCCTTTGTTCGCGAATCCGCCAGCCCGCGGTCAACCAGAAGTTTGTCGATCCGCTCCTTTGGTTTCATAAGGGAAAACGCATTCCTTCGGCGGCGACGCCGAAACCGGCGCGTCGAACTTCGGCGAGCTTGTCCGGCCTTCCCTGCACCAGAGGGTTGCTGTGATTGAAATGAATGAAGTGGACCTTTCGCCTTTCGGCTAGCGGAAGGTCACGAAGCAGGGACATAGTTTCCGTCACGAATGGGTGTGGCACTTCGCTCATGGGCCGGCTGATCTCGCCGTCGGCATAGAAGGTACCATCAAGCAGAAGGTAGTCAGAGGATCTTACGACATCGGCCAGAGGCGTTTGCCACTTTCCCCACTTGTCGATATCGGGGATGAAAACGAGTGTCCGCGTACCGGCCTTGATCCGATACCCGACGGTCTCAGAGAACTCATCGCGATGCGGCACGAGAAACGGCTCTACGGTCAATCCACTACCAAGCCTCACCGGCCGGGCATCGGTCAATTCGCGCAATAAGATATTCCCGAGCCCGACAAGCTGGGACCACGGAGCATTTTGCTCGAGCATCCCCTTCATCCTCGGCATCGCATACACGGGAATATCCTTTGAATTCATCGATTCGCGACCGAGATACATTAGCCCCGTGTAATGCCCGATGTGGGCGTGCGTGAGGAAGATCCCGTCGAGCCGGTTCGAGCGGTCGCCAGTCAGCCGCTTTATCGCTTCAAATTGATCCGGCAGATCCGGCGTCGCATCGAAGATCCATCGGGCCTTTGAGGCTGGATCGATGAGCGCGATCGACGAAACAAGCCTGCGTTTTGACCGATCGTTCCACGCGCTCCGGCAGAACGGCGAATCACATCCCATTTGCGGCACGCCCGCGTCCTGTCCGACACCCAGAACGACCACGTACGGCTGGGCCTGTATATAAGAAGTGCCGGCCAGGATCAACAGTAAGGCTAATATCGCTCTCATTTTTCGGTCCTTTTGAAAGTGATATTCTATGCGCTAATGAAGACGGAAGCGAAACTGAGCCGGTTTGCCAAATTCGCATGGTTCGTACTCGCATATAACATTCTGGTCATTCTTTGGGGCGTATTCCTGCGGGCCTCGAAGTCGGGCGATGGTTGCGGCCAGCACTGGTTGACGTGTCACGGCGAAGTGGTTCCGTCCGCTCCCGAATTGAAGACACTGATAGAGTTCTCCCACCGTATCATGAGCGCGCTGGATGGGCTGATCGTCCTCGCCCTCGTGGTTTGGGCGTTCAGGATCTGGCGCCGCCGGGATCGTGAGAATGCAGGGTATATCCTGAAATTTGCCGCGGCGGCGTTCGTTTTCGTGCTGATCGAGGGTGCGATCGGAGCGGGCCTCGTCCTGACCGGAAATACCGCTGAAACGCTGACGCCCGCACGGCCGTTTTGGATGGCCGCTCATCTGCTGAACACGTCCCTTCTCTTAGCTTGGCTAACGGTAACTGCATGGTCGGCGACCACCGGCCGCCGTGCACGGCTTTCCGAAAGCAGGTTTATCAAATGGCTCGCGATCGGTGCCGTCCTTTTGTTTCTTGTGGGGGTAAGCGGATCGATCGCGGCCCTTAGCAACATGATCTTTCCCTCGGGGACCATCGCCGATGGGATCGCGAAGGACTTCTCGCCGACGTCCCATTTGCTTCTAAGACTTCGCCCGCTTCACCCCATCATCGCCTTCGCCAGCGGCGTATTTTTCATATTCTGGGCGGGTTGGCTGAAGAACAAGTTCGAGCTGTCCGCGATGGCCGTACGGTGGGCTAACCTATTATCGATCCTGATCCTGGCCCAGCTTTCTTTTGGGGCCCTTACGCTTCTTATGCTCGGGCCGATACTCATGCAGCTAGGGCACCTGCTTCTTGCGGACGCTCTCTGGATAGTATTCGTCCTGCTTGCCCTCGAACTACTATCGGTTTCCCCTTCGGCCGGTCAGGATGACGTTCGCCACACCTCACCCGCCGCGGTCAGCTCTTCAAGTGAGCGTTGAAGCGCTTCGCGAGTGTTCTCGATCTCGCCGTCATCAGCTCTCGGGTCGACGTAAATCGGCGTGCCGATGATCACCCTTGCTTTCGTGAAAGGAACGGGGATCTGCATTCGGTCCCAGCTTCCGATCGTGAAGTACCGGCGGCATTCAACGATAAAAGGCATTATAGGATTTCCGGTTTTTTTCGCGAGCATCACGGGGCCCGGCTTTGCCGCGTATCGTGGCCCTTTAGGGCCGTCCACCGTGAAGCCGGCCGGGAGCCCCGACCTCATGGCCTTGATCATCTCAACCAGAGCCCCGACGCCGCCTCTTGTGGACGAGCCGCGGATCGCTCCGTACCCTAATTTCTGGATAAACCGTGCAATATACTCGCCGTCCTTGCTTTGGGACGTGATCACGGCAATTCCGCGGTCCCTGAAAAAATAGGTCGATGCGAATATCCGGTCATGCCAAAAGGCATAGATCGGCAATTTGCCGGCTTCCTGGATCGACTCGAAATTCTCCCAACCCTCTGTCTCGTATCGGATTGTCCGACCGATTACGCGTATCAATAAGTAGAAGGCGATATCGGCAATCCGAATCGCTATCCTGTCTTTTAGCCGGTACTTTGACAACTCCGACCGAATAAAAGCCTTGTTGTTTCCTATTGTCACAGAAAGGTGTTAGCCACGGATTGGAGTATTAAATTGCAACAAGTATAGTATAGGCATCGTAAATATAAGCGGTTCAATGCGTTTCGGAATGCAGAGGAAGATCCTGATCATCGATGACTATGACGACCTGGCGACATCGCTCAGGGATACGTTCGAACGGTCCGGACACTCTGTCGAGGTGCTGGACAGCCGTCAGCAGGCCATGGATCACGAGGACCTTAACGCCTTCGACCTCGTGATAACCGACTTGGAGGTCGACAACTCCAATGTTGTGTCCGATCCAAACGAAAACCAGGCAGCGTGCCTGCCTCATATGCCGGAGTGCCGGCCGGGCGAACATGTGAAAGCTTTCAAGCTTTGTGCATCACATTTCCGCCGCGACGAGTTTGACGAAGAAGAACTAAAGAACTTCGTCGAGACCATTCTGAATTATAAGAACCGCTATGTCGATAAGGCCGAACGTGTAAGGGGTCTTCACGAAAAGATCGAATTCGAACTCCCGAGTGCGATCTCCCCAATGCACGCGATCCTCGATTACCTTCTAAATCGGGTCGAAAAGCAGGGTGTCGTAAGGCCGGAAAGGTCGAACCTGTTTGTCGCACTAGACGAGGCGTTCGTGAACGCGGTGAAGCACGGTAATAAATTCAACGCGCAGAAGCTTGTTCGCATAACGGCGGAATTGTCGAACCAGGAGGCTTCGTTCACCATCGAGGATGAGGGCGATGGCTTTGACATTAACTCCATTCCCGACCCGCTCGACCCCGAGAACCTCTTTAAGACCAGCGGCCGCGGCGTGCTTTTCATCTACAACATCATGGACGAAGTGAAGTACAACGAACGCGGCAACCGGCTGACAATGGTGAAGAAGAGCGAGAATCCGGTCGCTTGATCATTTGAGCTTCGCTAGTTCGGTTCTGATCTCATCCAACGTCGGCCGCTTCTTATAGTCCATCGACACGTTCGCCCAGACAACCTTTCGATCCTTATCGAGTATGAAGATTGAAGCTCGCGGGATGCCGTCGACGTCCTGACCGGCGTATGCCGGATCATACACGCCGAACGCGTTGACGGTCTTGCTGCCTGGGTCTGACAGCAACGCGAACGGGACCTCGCCCTTGCCGTCCTGTGCGATCTTCGCCTTCGTTTGCTTCAACCTTTCGATCGGGTCAGGGCTGATGGCGACTATGGTGAAGCCGTCTTGTTTCAATGTGCGCATATCGGCCAACTGCCGATTGCAGTACGGTCACCAATACGCCCGATAGAAAACGATCACTACCGGCCCCTTCAAAGAGGATAGTGACACGGTCCTTCCAAGATCGCTTGTAAGTGAGAAATCGGGAGCCGTCTCGCCAACCTTCAGCGCGTCGGTCCTATCCCGTTGAGCGATAGCCGCGATCGAAAGCAGGCAGACTAGAAAAAGTGCAGAGATCAGATGCTTCCTCATATCATTAAGTATCGCGAATTGGGTGCGTAATATTCCGACCCTACGCTACGTCCTTCGCGTCGTTGGGTGAAACTCACGCGATAGCATCCTATAATCATACCGATGAAAGTTACGATCGGCCAGATCAACACCACCAACGGAGACATTTCCGGCAATACCGCGAAGATCATTGCCGCCATCGAAAGAGCGAAGGCGGACGGGTCCGATCTGATCGTCTTCCCCGAAGTCACTACGCACGGTTACACATCTCAAGACTGGTTTCAGGACCCGGACATCATCGACCACGCGCTGGACCCGCTGGAGACGATCCTGCCCGCGACCAAGGGCATCGCCGCTGTGGTCGGGGTGATCCGTAGAAACTTCGATAACGACGGCCGCCGGATCTACAACTCGGCCGCCATTTTGAGCGACGGCGAACTGCTCGGCTTCGCCGATAAAACGCTGCTGCCCGAATACGATGTCTTCGACGATCCGCGGTGGTTCGAGCCCTATGACGGACGCCATCGCCACCTCTTCGACATCGCCGGCAAGAAGGTCGGCGTCGTGGTCTGCGAGGATTTCTGGAACGACAAGACGTTTTGGAAGGATCGGCTTTATGACAAAGACCCGGCCGACGAGGTGATCGAGATGGGCGCCGAGCTTGTCGTATCGATCAACGCGTCGCCGTACAACAAAGGCAAGATCAAGCTCCGGGCCGACATGGTCGCCCACCGGGCGAAGGCGAACAAAGTACCGATCGTCTTCGTGAACCTGATCGGGGGAAACGACGGGATAATCTTTGACGGTGCAAGCCTGATCGCCGACGAAGAGGGCGATATCATCCTGCAGGCAGCAGCGTTCGAGGAGTTCGTCGAGACGGTCAAGCTCGATTGCCGCAGGCCCGACTCCCGCGGGATCACCGGCGGCGAGGTCGCGGCGATCCAGGACGCACTCGTGCTCGGCATCCGTGATTACGCGGCGAAGAATGGATTTGAAAGGGCTGTGATCGGCCTATCGGGCGGCATCGATTCAACGCTTGTGGCCGCACTCGCCTGCGAAGCTCTCGGGCCTGAGAACGTGCTCTGTGTGATGATGCCGTCGCCGTTCTCATCGGAAGGTTCGATCAAGGACTCGGAGGAACTTGTCCGAAATCTTGGCTGCGAAAGCCGGATCGAGCCCATTTCCGATGCATTTGAGACGCTCGTCGACCAGCTCCGCCTGAAGACGCCGACACGCGGGGGAGAGTCACTGGCGGCTGAAAACATCCAAAGTCGGCTAAGAGGAGTGATCCTGATGGCGATCTCGAATTCGGAAGGCCGGCTCCTTCTTTCGACCGGCAATAAGAGTGAGCTTGCCGTCGGCTATTGCACGCTATACGGCGATACGAACGGCGGCCTGGCAGTACTCGGCGATGTCTTAAAGACCGAGGTTTGGGAGGTTGCCCGCTACATCAACAGGCGAGCGGGTAGGGAGGTCATCCCGCAGCAGATCATCGACAAGAGACCATCCGCTGAACTTGCCCCGAACCAGTTCGACCAGGACAGCTTGCCGCCATATGAGCTCATGGACCCCGTCCTCAGAATGTATTTCGAACAGAAAGCCTCGCCGGCCGAGATCGTCGCCGCCGGCAACGATGCCGAACTTGTCTATTCGATCCTGAATAAGGTCGAACACCCTGCCAATGAGTTTAAGCGGCGGCAACTGCCTCCGACACTCATCATCTCAAAGAATGCTATCGGCATCGGACGCAGACGGCCGATCACCCATAAGTACAAAAGGAAGAAACCCGACAAGTAGGATAAGCGCGTCCGTCAAGGGAAATTACTTGCATATTCCCGCATCTGCCGATCGATCGATGTTCAGGCCTCAAGAGCATCGATAAAACCTGCTCCCGCAACTAACTACCGAATACAAACAAAACCTTTGGAGGGATCCAACAAAATGAAAGATATTCTGGTGCTTACGATACTAGTATCTACGTTTACAACTTTTTCGCTTGCTCAGGACAAGACAGAGCCTCGCGTGATCGAGGTGTCAGGCTCGGCCGAACGGTTAGTCACACCCGACACGTTCACTTTCAAGATCACGGTGATCGAACGGTTAGAAAAGAAAGAAAAACTGACGATAGAGCAACAGGAATCAACGCTCCGTACGGAACTCCAAAAGATCGGCATCGACGCTAACAAGGACCTTTCGGTCTATGACATTTCCGCGGCCTACAATCTGCGTAAACGGGTTCGCGACGTTATGGGTGCAAAAGACTATCGCCTCAAGGTCCGCGATATCAATAAGATCTCTCCCTTGATCACGGCCATTGACACTCTCAACATCGGCCGGCTTGAATTAATGGATACCGAGCACTCCGAGATAACCCGGCTCAGGCGAGAGACAAAGATGGATGCGATCAAGGCCGCCAAGGAAAAGGCCGACTACCTTCTCTCCGCCATTAACGAAAGGGCTGGCAAAACCGTTTGGGTCAAAGAGATCGATGAAGAAACACCAAGGGCTGCTTCTGGCTACAATTATGGCTCAAACGTTGTTGCAAATATCTCCCGCGGCGTCGTTTCCGGACGTTCGGACGACGACGATTCACTTTCGTTTTCCCCGATCCGATTGCGTTACGTTATCCAAGCCAAGTTTGAGATCGAATAGCCCAATTTTGTCTGCAATTCCGGACGCGCTTCACGTTCAATTTACAGTGTTCGTAAGTGACGAGCCTCAGGAGTTAATATGGCGAAATTCAACAGCCCGCTTAATAAGATCAGAATTGCCAGCCCATGTTCGGCAAATTGGGATGAGATGTACGGGAATGAAAGGCGGCGTTTTTGCGGCGAATGCAAGCTTAATGTTTACAATCTTTCGGGAATGACGAAATTTGATGCCGAGAACCTCATCGCCGCTGGCGAAGGGCGCGTTTGTGTGAGATACTTTCGGCGAACTGACGGCACCGTGATCACGGCCGACTGTCCGGTCGGTTGGGAACGGCTGAAGCGTCGGGCGATTTCAGTGGCCGGAGCGGTGTTCTCGCTATTCATAGCGATCTCTGCCGGACTTCTGTCCGTCGCGTTCTTGAAAAGCGGAGCGACCTACCTGAGAGAGGTTCGAGAAAGGGTTGTTCCAAAGCCGGAACCGGTGCTGATGGGTGCGATCGCCATGCCTCCGGAACAAGACCATCCTCCGTCGAACGGTGTGAAGGGATCCTAATCAGCCTTTGTTGGTTTTGGAAAGAAACGAAATGAGCCCTAATGGGCTCGTGAGCCAGATTCGCGATATAGTTTTGGCAATTTTCTATGTCGCGGATCGAGACAGCCGCCGACATTTCTCGGCGGCTTTTCATTTTGCGGCCAGCACCTCTAATCTTTGACGTAGTAACCCTGCCGTGCCCGTACCCTCGGGTTGCCCGGAGTCGTCACACCAACCTGCAATCTGACATAACTGTTCGCCGGAAATTCGGACTCGGAATAATATTGGACCAGATATTGGGCTCGCAGTTCATTCGCCAACTGCTTAAATATCCGTTCGAGCAGTTCGGTGTTACGGCGCATGTTGCCGGAATTCTGAAGTTGATCCTTCAGATCGATCGGCTGAAATCTTGGCAGAAATGCGGTGCCGCCCGTCTCATCCGAAAAAACCTGCATGTTCTCCTGCCCAAACACACTCATCTTGTTCAACTGATATGAGCTGCCGGCAGGATTGATCGAATAATGGACCACGTCCGCGTCCTGCAGGGCACGAAGCACTTTCTTCCTCTCGTCGTTCTTGGCGACCTGCTGGGCCTGCACGACTAGACTCCCGAGTTTTTTGAGGTCCGGGTCAGGGCCGCGGTCAACTGTCCGCCGTTCGGCCGTTCGCTGGGCCCTCTGTACGCCCTCGCTGAAATTATCTTCACCGTCCGAGATCACCACGATCACTTTCCGCCGTCCGTCCGGCGAGTTTGACCGCAGGTAATTAGCGGCCATACGTACGGTGTCGAAAAAGGCCGTTGCGCCCTTAGTGGTCGTTATCCGCATCACGCTTTCGACCGCGGCCTCGGCCGTATCACGCCCTGCGATCATCGCAGGTTTCTGCCCGACGGTGAAGATCGATGCCCGGTCGTCCGGCCGCATGACCTCCCTCAGGAACTTTGCCGCCGTTTCCTGCTGAAACCGAAACATTGGATCCGTACTCGCTGAAACATCGAACAAAAGAGCGATCTCCAGCGGCACTTTTTCGGCATTCCCCACCGAATCTATCAACTGGTTCCGTTTCTCTTCCGCGATCCGAAAGTTATCCGCCGTAAGGCCGAGAACCGGTTCGCCATTTGCGTCAACGACAGACACAGGAACGACCACAAGCCTTGAGTTGACTTTGATGACCTCATCGACCTCCGGCGGTGTCGGCGTCGGTGTCTGTCCGGCAGCGGCGGAGCCGAGCACGCCCGCAAAACCGGCAAGGATAAGTGTCTTAACAAAGGTGAGGATCTTCATTTCTGTAGCAGGATAGCGCGGGTCCGCAGCGGCCATCGCACAAACATTAGAGGGCACGCCGACGGAAAAGGTTTACGCCTTATCCTCATTGTGCCCCCCAAAAGATAGAGCGTTATTACGCCCAACTATTAATTATCGTCATTGCTGACCGGACGAACTTCAACATTCTGGTTCAACCCGCGGCTGACAAGAAGCTTGATCTCAACCCGGCGATTAGCTTCGCGGCCTTCGAGTGTTGAATTATCCGCAACCGCCTGCAGTTCGCCGAAGCCATATGACTGGCCGATCCGTCGAAGCGGCACATTGTGCGTTGTCACGAGGTAATCGATAACCGCCTTTGCCCGACGCTCGCTGAGCACTTTGTTCCGGGCGGCATCGCCGTCCGAGGAGGCAAAGCCGGTGATCTCGATCACGTAGCCTTTCAGGGAATTTGCAGCCGTTGCAACTTCGTCAAGCATTTGCTTCGCTTCCGGCGAGAGTACGGAGCTGTTAACGCGGAAATTCACCGTAGTCGTCGACTGAACGACATAATCATCCAGGGCCGAGATCCGCTGGTTGGTTGCATTGACACCCGCGACCGCAGCATCAGCAGTATCCTGGGCCGCTTTCGCGCCGCCACGAGCCGCATTCGATATCGCCATAAGCTCATCGATCTGACCCGAAACACGCTTAGCATTCTCTTCCTGCTCGGCGATCCGGGCCTCTGCCGGGCTCATGCGCGAATCGATCGACTGGGCAACGCGGAAATCATCCTTACCGAAGCGGATCTTGGTCGCCGCTAACGCCCCCGACGCATCGCCGCGTCCTTCGGCCTCGAGGCTCAACCCCCGGACAAGCTGGGAGGCTGCAACGGCGTCCCCGCCGCCGAAAAAGCCGCCCTTGGTCTTGATACTTGCACCCGGGCTGAGGACCACTTTCGTGTCCACGCCGACCGAATCACGGACGACAATGCTTTGATCGTCCTGGGCAACGATGACGCCCTTTATCTTGTATTTCTGGCCCGGCGCCAGATTCCGAAGCTGGACGTCCTGAGCGAGCATAGACACGCTTCCGATCGCCAATGCCAAAACAAAAACCGATATTCTCTTGAACATAATTGAACTCCTTACCAAACCCTTGTTCATTACTCGCCTGCCAATTGGCGGCCTCGCCCGGCCTTTGCTATACGGCCGCCGCGTCTTTGATGCGTTCTCAAACCCGAACGCTCCCTCGAAATCCAAAGATCTTATCAAATGCCTTATTACGATGGCGACGCTCCGAAGCGGGCGTCCGCCGAGCAAAACCGTATCAATTGTTGTGCCAAAGAGTCGTGATCATTTACCTAGGATAGTATTCGTTACACTGATTGAACTTAGCTAATTCAGCCCGAGATCGGCAATTTAGAAGGGATGTTCGTATTCTATACACTTTGGGACGGGATCGTTCGATTCCGTTCCATTTTCGTACATGATCGCTTCGGTCGAGAAAAGAAGGCGGATTGACCAAAACTGTCGTGTAGGATACACAAAAGTCAGGGGTTTGCCAACAGGTTTTTGCGCCACGAGCAAGCAGCTGACGCCGCCGAAGCCTCACAAAGAAAAGTCTGTGGTTTCGAGGTACTGTTTCATCAACGCCAGGAATTTTTCGGCGTCCGCCCCGTCGACTATCCGGTGATCGTAGGTCAACGCGAAATAAGCCATGGTTCGTATGGCAATATAGTCGTCTCCGTCGGGGGTGGTAAGTACCTTGGGCCTTTTTTCGATCGTCCCTACGCAAAGTATTGCGACCTGCGGCTGGTTAATTATGGGCGTCCCGTACAACCCCCCGAATACCCCAGGGTTGGTTATTGTGAACGTGCCGTCCGCAACTTCGTCCGGATTGAGTTTCTTTGCCCTCGCCCGGTCGGCCAGATCATTTGCCGCCAACGCGAGGCCCGACAGCGAAAGGGTGTCTGCCTTCTTGATCACCGGGACTATCAGCCCCCAATCGAGCGCAACCGCCATCCCAAGATTAATGTCACCCTTATAGATAATGCTGTCATCAGAGACCTGAGCATTGACGACTGGGAACTTTCTGAGCGCGTTTGTCACCGCCTGGAAGATAAATGGCATATACGTGAGCTTTGTTCCGTAGCGCGACTGGAATTCCTCTTTATTCTTGTCACGGAACTTGGCGACGTTAGTCATGTCGATCTCGTAAACGCTGGTCACGTGGGCGGACGTGCGCTTAGAGAAGGTCATATGATCGGCGATCTTCTTCCTCATCACCGACATTTTCTCCACGCGGTCGCCGGTAACCGGTTTCGGCCCTGCACTTGCCGGCGACGCGGTCGGAGCGATCGATGCAGAAACGGCGGGCGGTGACGAGGTCTTTGCACGGCCGACAAGAAGATCTTCGGGCCTAAGGGCCGCTCCGGTCTCGATGAAAGACATTATGTCATTCTTGGTTACGCGGCCGCTTAACCCTGATCCGGGGATTCGGGTGATATCGATGCCGTGTTCATTGGCGATCTTTCGTACAAGCGGGCTCGATCTTGTCCTGCGGAGTTCGTCGATCGATCCGCTCCTATTCGGTGCACCGTTGCCACCGGCCGCGGCTGCGGCGGTCATAACCGGCATAGGCTGCTCGATCGGTGCGGCGGTTTCGGCCGTCGGCGCGGGCGATCCGGATGCCAGAGAGGACCCAACAAGGGCAACGACCGCCCCAACCTCGACCGTCTCTCCTTCACCCACGCGGATCTCAAGAAGCTTCCCGGCCGCAGGTGAGGGAACCTCAGCATCGACCTTATCCGTCGAGATCTCGAGAAGCGGCTCATCTTTTTCAATAGTATCGCCGACCGACTTAAGCCATTTCGATACGGTGCCTTCGGTGATCGATTCGCCCATTTGGGGCATCACGACTTCGGTCGAAATGCTGGTATCAACGGTCGGTTGCGGCTGGGCTGTCGCCTCGGTTGCCGCCTGTTCCGACTGTGCCTCATCTGCCGCCGATTCCTTCACGGCCAGGATCGCAGGGACGGGGACATCTTCGGACGACGTCCCTGAACTTGTTTGGGCCGCGGCCTGGGCTTTTGGTGCAGGATCGGGTGCGGCCTGCTCGCCTTCGGCGCCGATAACCGCAACCACCGTGCCCACCTCGACCGTTTCACCTTCCTGATGTCGGATCTCGAGGAGTACGCCGGCTCCGGGGCTCGGAACTTCGGCATCGACCTTATCGGTAGATATTTCAAGGATCGGCTCGTCCTTGTCGATCTTGTCGCCAACTGCCTTAAGCCACTTCGAAACGGTTCCCTCGGTGATCGACTCGCCCATCTGCGGCATTACGACTTCAACACTCATACACTCTCCCAACGGTTCTCATTTCAACCATTTAGGATACAAGAAACGGCATCGAATAAAAAGAACGGCACCTTACAGGTCCTTTCTTGCGATAGGGTGCAGGATCGACTGACAGGGGTGGGTGTTTGATGAATTGGGCCTCCGGATAGTTAGTTGGGGGGCGGCAATATCAGGAATCCTGGGTTTCCACGCCCCGTTGGACCGAGTGAAGGATCGCCTCGAAACCGGCCATGGAACTTGGGATGTGGCATTTTCCTCTATCGGTTCTTGTAAGGGAAAGGCCATCCTTGTCAGCATTCACTGAGACGATGTCAGTCCAGGCGGCGCTGAAATTACCGTAGCGGATCCCGTTCTCGAAAATGCTGACCACCTTTCGCCGACGGACCAGCAAGCCGACTAGAGCAAAAATATATACGGTCAGGAAGGCAGCAGCGAGCGCGAAGTAGCCGAAGTTGCCCCTCGAGTAGAAGGCTACGAGCATCGCAAGAAAAAAAATGAGCGAGACCGCCGCAACGATCGCTGCACGCTGAAGTATGCGAGGAGCTATACGGTGCCGGCTGACCAGACCGCCGAGAGGTTTGTCGTCGTGAGGCAAATCTAGGATGGGCCTTATCCGTTCGCCCGTGTCGGATCGATCATAGACCTGACTTCTTCGATGCTGTCTGCCGGGAAACCGCTTTCGCGAGCGTGCTCCTCAATGAGATCCCTATTCGGGGCCGTATAGATGCAATAGATCTTGTCGTCGGTCACATAACTGTGGATCCATTGAATATCGGCGCCGAGGGCATTCAGGACGCTGCAGGACTTTTGCGAGGCAGCCATCAGGTCGTTTGCCGACATACCGCCGGCTCCGGGGATGTTCCTTTCGATCACGTACTTGGGCATAGAGGTATTCTTCCTAATCGTAAGAATGAAAAGATCAGATTTCGTGGGCGCCGATTGATGACAATTTCAGGCTAGTCAGTTATTATCACACTAATCTTTCTCTGGCAAACCAATGAAAATCAAACCAATTCTACCTGTCTTCTTTCTGATCTGTGTTCTGTCATCGTCGGTCTATTTTCAGGCGTTGACCGCTGCGGACTATGCCCGAGCGGAAAGCATGCTCTCTTACAGCACGGCTCCTTTGGTCGACCGAAATGTGGTGCGGCCGACCTTCTTGCCCGACGGACGATTTTGGTACATGGTCCTGACCCGCGAGGGGCGTGAATTCGTGCTGGTTAACCCTGCCGACGGCTCGAAACAGATCGGAGACAGCCATGCGAAGATCGGCGTCGCCGCACCTGCGGCGGGGCCGCAGGGACGGCCCGGCGGGGGCGCTTCCCGTTCTCCTGACGGCAAGCGAGAGGTCTTTATCAAGGATTGGAATCTGTGGGTCCGCGATGTGGCGACCCGTCAAGAGACCCAATTGACGAAGGACGGGATAAAGGACTTCGGGTATGCAACCGACAACGCGGGTTGGCGTAAAAGCAACCGGCCGATCGTCCTTTGGTCACCGGATTCGAAAAAGGTGGCGACATATCAGCAGGACCAGCGGCATGTCAGCGACATGTATCTGGTTTCGACGAATGTGGGTGCGCCGCGATTGGAGGCATGGAAATATCCGCTTCCGCAGGACAAAGAGATCATTAAGATCCATAGGGTGATTATCGACACGGAAAGCGGGGCGATGGTCAGGCTTAAGATCCAGCCGGATGACCGTCGCGGCACGCTTTGCGATGACATTACGTGTTCGGGGGGAGCTTTCGACGATAATCAGTGGAGCCCGGATTCGATGAAGCTCGCTTTTGTTTCATCGACGCGGGACCATAAGGAGGCCAGGTTCCGGATCGCAGACGCGGCGACCGGTGATGTCCGCGACGTTTTCGAGGAAAAAGTGGCGACACAATATGAATCCGGCCAGGGAGCCATTAACTGGCGATACTTCCCCGAATCGAATGAAGCGATCTGGTATTCCGAACGCGACGATTGGGGGCATTTGTATCTCTATGACCTTACGACGGCTAAGGTGAAAAACCAGATCACGCAAGGAAATTTTGTCGTAATGCGTGTCGTCAAGGTAGATGAAAAAGCTCGAGTCATTTGGTTCGAGGCGAATGGAAAGGAAGCCGGCCGCGATCCTTATTTTACTCATCTGTACCGGATCAACTTCGATGGCCGGGATCTTAAGCTCCTGACGCCGGAGGACGGGAATCACCAGATCACACTGGCGCCGAACGGGAATTATTTCATCGACAATTTCTCGAAGCCTGATGTCCCGACGGTGTCCGTTCTTCGCGATCTTAACGGACGACTGATCGCAAATTTGGAGAAAGCCGACGTCTCGCGGCTCTCAGCGGCTGGTTGGAAGCCGCCGACACCGGTCAAGGTCAAATCACGGGACGGCCGATGGGACCTTTACGGCTTAATGTTCACGCCGTCGAATTTGGATCGTAACAGAAAGTATCCCGTCGTCAACTATATCTATCCCGGGCCGCAGGGCGGCGGTGTCGGTTCTCGCTCATTCACGCCTTCGCGTTCCGACCATCAGGCATTGGCCGAGTTGGGATTCGTGGTGGTAGTGATCGACGGAACATGCAATCCGGACAGGTCAAAGTCATTTCACGATGTTTGTTATGGCAACATGGCCGACAATACGCTCGAGGACCAGATAGCCGGCCTGCGTGAACTGGCGCAGAAACACCCGTATATGGACCTAAACCGTGTCGGGATGTGGGGCCATTCGGGCGGCGGGTTCGCCACCGCGGCAGCGATGTTCCGCTATCCCGATTTTTACAAGGTCGGAGTTTCCCAGTCGGGGAATCACGATAATCGCAATTACGAGGATGATTGGGGAGAGCGATATATCGGGCTGCTCACGAAGATCGAAGGGGGCAAAGACAACTACGAGGCACAGGCCAACCAGGTTTATGGGAAAGACCTGAAAGGAAAGCTGCTGCTTGCCCACGGTGGTATGGACGACAACGTACCGCCCTATAATTCGTACCTTGTAGTTGATGCCTTGATCAAGGCGAATAAGGATTTTGACCTTGTCATCTTCCCGAATGCCCGGCACGGCTACGGAGGTGACAACTGGTACATGATGCGGCGTCGGTGGGACTACTTTGTCGAACACCTGCTCGGTGCCAAGCCGCCGAAGGAGTACAAACTCACGCCCAAGCAGGATCCGCGAATGGTCGACCTCTAAGGCTCGACCTTCGGCCGGCACCCACAGCGGCGGTCAATTCGAAAGCTCCTTGGTTTCCTGTTCCGTTTCGTCCTCGAACAGGCGGCTAACGGGTGTATGGGGCGGGGGCAGTTCCGCTTCGTGCGCTGCAAGGTCCTTTTGGATCTGTTCGACGGCCGCTTGACCCCTTTCGAAGTCGTCACGTACTAGTTTCAATGTGATCTTGCCGTCGTGGTTTGGCAATTCGGCAAGTTTTGCGAATGTCCGCATCCGGATCTCGATCTTCGACCCGCGTCTGAAAATGCCCTTCTTGAATTTAATGTCTAGGATCTCGCCGATCGGCAGACGCGCCTCCTTGACGCCGCTCGGTATCAGGCCGAAGAGTTTCGATTCGAATTCGAGAACAATGCCGGCCGCAGAGAATTTCGCCACGCCGTTCACGGACGTTAGCCCGTGCGCAGATTCTGTTTTGAATGGAATGCTGGTAAAAGTACTCATGACCTTCACGGACCGTTCGTCCGGCGATCTCTGGCCGCCTGGTCGGCACGGCCGATCATTCTAGTCCTCGGCTTCGTTTCCATCCTCAAAATCCATCGTATCCATGTCGACGTCACCGACATTTGGCTCGCCGAGCAGTTTCAGCCAGATGAAACCGGCGGTTCCGGCCGTCAACGAGGCAAGGAGGATCGCCATTTTCGAGGCATTTACCGTTGAAGCGACAAAACCCGGTTCGCCGCCAACGAACGCCAGGTTCGTTATGAAGATCGACATCGTAAATCCGATCCCGCCGAGCAACCCGGCTCCAAACACGTGTTTCCAGTTCAAGTCGAGGGGAAGCCGGCAGATCCCGGCGGTTACGGCTAAAAAGGCGATCAGTGTGATCCCGATCGGTTTGCCCACGACAAGGCCCAGGATAATGCCCAAACTGTTCGAGGAGGCAAGGCTGGCTGCCCAATCGCCGCCGATCACAATTCCAGTATTCACAAGCGCGAAGATCGGCAAAATGAAAAACGCGACTGGGCGGTGAAGGAAATGCTCGAGCCGATAAGAAGGCGAATTTTCGTCATCTCGCTTATGCGTGAAGGGAATAGCAAATGCAAGCAAAACGCCGGCTATCGTAGCGTGCACTCCGGACTTGAGCATGCAGAACCACATGATCAAGCCGCCGATAAGATAGGGCAGCAAATGCATTATCCGCAGCCTGTTAAGCATCACCATTACAAAAAAGGCCGCCAGAGCCAAGCCAAGATATGTGAGCGAAAGTTCAGCGGTATAAAATACGGCGATAACGATGATCGCCCCAAGATCGTCCATTACTGCGAGGGCGACAAGAAATACTTTAAGCGACGCCGGAACGCGGCTCCCGAGCAATGCAAGTACTCCAATGGCGAAAGCTATGTCGGTCGCCATCGGGATACCGATACCGGCCTGTGTTGGTGTGCCGGCATTAAGGCCGAAGTGAATCAATGCCGGAAGTGCCAGCCCGCCGATGGCGCCGACGATCGGCAGCAATGCGTTCTTTACGTTCGAAAGTTCACCGGCGTATAACTCACGTTCCAATTCGAGGCCGATCAGCAGGAAAAAGACCGCCATCAGGGCATCATTTACCCAGTGCTCGATACTCAGCTTGAGTACCCCTTCAAGGCCAAGGTAGGTTTTGAGAAAGAAATCAGGATAAGACTTTCCGATCACGTTTGCGAGGACAAGCGATAGGGCGGTACATGCGACAAGGATGATGGCGCTTGATTTCTCGCTGTCGAAAAATTCCTTGAAGGCCTTTGTAAGCTGAACGTTTCGGATCTTCCTGATAGGTTTCATAGGCTGTTCGGACGATAGCCGCTCTTCCCGAAGGAAATGCAGAGTTAAAACCAGCCCCTGCAGATCACACACTTGCGATGCGGAATGAGGACAGGTGAGCTAACGGCTTTGATAAATAGACTATACAAATCCTTGGAAAATTCAATTTAGAGAAACTTTGGCATGAGGTGAATAGGGTGAAGCGCTTTCGGGCCGCTTGGAAGCGCGAACATGGGCAACTCAGCTAAAGCTTAAGTTTCGTCACCATGCCGGCCGGGCCGACGGCCCAGACGGCCTTTTTACCTTTCGCCGCAACCGCATTAAGATTTTCACTTCCGATTTTCGACCAAGTCTTACCGACATCGGTCGAAAGATCGGTGCCGTTCGTGCCGACCGCGATGATATTTTTCTTATCGATGTAAGCAACTGCGGATCGGTAGCCAGACAACCCGGTACCAAGTGTCCATGTGACACCTCCGTCATTTGTGAATGCGAGATTTTCGGTTGCTTCGTTCGGTTTTTCGTAGTTTCCGCCTACGATCACGCCATTCCTAGAATCGCGCATCGCAATCGAGAAGATGCCGCTACCGGGAGTTCCTCGAATGATCGGTGTGTCGTAACTTACGAAATCAAGGGACGGGCTATCAACTGGCATTTGATAAATACTCGAACTTGTGCCACCGCTCACGATTGCAATCACGTCACTTTTCCCGCTTCGATATAAGATCAAACACGTTCCGCTGGCGGCAAAGCTTGCCTCGCCTTCAGCAGTTTGGGGAAACCAGACGGGCCAAAATTGCCAGTGCTCTCCGCCATCCGCTGTTACGATCAACGGGAATGAGTTGTTGACCGGGTCAGCCATGGCAAAGCACTTAAGAGAGTTCTTGCACGCGAGTGCATCAAAAAACAATTTCGGATCGTTCGCCTTAAACTGAAGTTTCCAGTTCAGTCCGCCGTCGGTTGTCTTGTAGATGCGTGATGCCTCGCCGTTGCCGATGCTGAGGATGTATGCGGTTTTTGCATCGAAGGCCTCGATGTCGCGGAAGTCGAGTTTTTCGGCACCGGGAACCGTCATCACCTTCCACGTCTTGCCGCCGTCGGTCGTTCTTATCACCGTTCCGCCCGTACCGCTGGCCCAGACGACCTTCTCGTTCACGACCGAAAGCCCGCGGAACGAAGCGGTCGTATCGACCGTCTGTTTCACCCACTGTCCTGAGCCAACCGTGGAAAGAGCGAGCAGAAAAATCGATAAAAACATTGGCTTCATAATTCGTTCCGACAACTCCCGAACAAGTGATATGTGATAAATGATAGCTGAAAGCACAGTACGGTCTAAATTCTTATCTATCATCTTTGAACTGTCGGCTATTCGGACGGAGATCACGTCGCCGCTTAATTTGGTCAACCATTCGTTCTCCGCCAGCGTTCGCATAGGTCCCGGCACGCCGGCTCCCATTCCGGAAACTCGAATTCGAACCCGGAATCGGTCAAAAGCTTCGGCACCACTCTGCGGCTTTTCAGGATGAGTTCTGTCTCGGACCTCATAAAAAAGGCCCCGATCGCTAGCTGCCATTCGAAGGCGGGCAAGCCGAACAGGGCTCCCCATGTTTCGCGAAAGATCCGCATGAATTCGCGATTGGGGAGCGGATTCGGCGATGAGATATTGATCGGGCCGGAGAGTTCTTCGTGCTCGATCAGCCAGTAGACGGACCGGATGAAATCCCGATCGTGGACCCAGGAAATGTACTGCCTGCCGCTCGCCGCCGTGCCGCCGAGGCCTTTGCGAACAAGGCCGAGCAGCGTGTCAAAGATGCCGCCGCGATCGGGGCTCATCGTCATCGCCGAGCGCATCAGCACTTTGCGCGTTTTTGGCGTGTCGGCTTCGTTCGCGGTTCTTTCCCACGTGGTGGCGACGTCGATGCTGAAGTTCCATGTATCGGGAGCGTCTTCTTCGTGGCCACCAATGATCCCTGTCACATCGTCGTTCGGAGCGTCGAACCGGTGGGCGTAGATCGTCGCCGTGCTCGCCTGCAGCCAGACCTTCGGCGGATTCGGCGCGGCTGCAATTGCTTCACCGACAACCCGAGTCGAATCCACCCGCGAATCCATCATCTGCCGGCGGTTTTCATCGTTGTACCGGCAATTCACGTTGCGGCCGGCGAGGTTGATGACAACGTCAGCACCATCGATCTCAGCCACCCACGACCCGAGCGTCTTGCCGTCCCATTCTTTGGTCCGCCATTCGCGTTTCTCAGGCGAGCGGCCAAGCACGACTACCTCGTGGCCGTCGCCGTGAAATGCGCGGGCCAGAACCGTTCCGACCTGTCCGGTACCGCCTGGGATGACGATCTTCATCTAGTAAACCATCCTCGCTTTCACCGTTCCCGGGACGTCTTTCAGCAATTCGAACGCCTCTTTAGAGAGTTTCGATTCCACGTCCAGGATCACGTAGCCGATCTCAGGGTTGGTGTTCAGGTACTGGCCGACGATGTTGATGCCCCGTTTCGATAGCCGCGAGTTTATTTCGCCCAGCACGCCCGGAATATTGCGGTGGATGTGCAGGATGCGGTGCGTTCCGGCCTGCGGGGGCAGGGAAACGGGCGGGACGGTGTGCGAGCCTTCCGAGGTGCCGAAGTCTAGGTATTTGATCAGCTTCGACGTGACATCGAGGCCTATGCTCGCCTGAGCTTCTTCCGTCGATCCGCCGATGTGCGGCGTGAGGATCACGTTCGGCAGGTTTTGCAGCACGCTCTCGAATTTGTCGCCGCTCTTTTCCGGTTCCTCTGGGAAAACATCGACCGCGGCCCCGGCCAGGTTACCCGATCTCAGCGCCTTCGCCAGTGCGTTCAGATCGACAACATCGCCGCGGCTGTGGTTGATGAGGATGCTGCCCTTTCGCATCGACTTTAACGCGTCAGAGTCGATCATGTTACGGGTTGTTGCGTCCGAGGGCACGTGAAGCGTTACAACGTTCGAACGTTTAAGCAGGTCCTTCAGCTCCGGCGTCTGCTTGGCGTTTCCGAGCGGTAGTTTGGTGGCGATGTCGTAATAGATCACCTGCATCCCCATCGCCTCGGCCATCGTCGACACCTGTGAGCCGATGTTGCCGTAGCCGATTATCCCGAGCGTCTTGCCGCGGAGCTCAAAGCTTCCCTTAGCTTCCTTCAACCATTCCCCGCGATGCGCCGCCGCGTTCTTGTCCGCGATCTTGCGGATCAGCATCACGCACAACCCAATGATCAACTCCGCCACCGACCGCGTGTTCGAATAGGGCGCATTAAAAACCGCGACACCGTTTTCCGTTGCGGCCTTCAGGTCGACCTGATTAATCCCGATGCAAAACGCCCCGATTGCCAACAGCTTGTCAGCGGCCTCGATCACGTTCTTCGTGACACGTGTCTTCGACCTGATGCCGACCAAATGAACACCTTTCACGGCGTCCACCAATTGAGCCTCGCTCAACGCTCCGCCGATACGCTCGATCTGCGTGTAGCCGGCGGCTTCGAGCTCTCGAACGGCGGCGTCGGAAATGTTCTCCAGTAGGAGAACTTTTATTCTGTTCCGCGGGTAGGATGTTTGGGCGGCATTCATAAAGGAGGGTGAATACACCGAAAAGCTAAGTTCACGCACGAGAGGTATCGGTCACAAATTGCCTCTTGTCTTTGCAGTCGCTCCAATCCGAATCGTCTTGCAGGTAATGCTTTGACCGCTTCCGCCCTCGCTATCCCAGCATTCTTCATTACCCTTTTCGTCGAAGTCTCTTCGGATGAATCCCAAGGATTTTCTCTGAAACACATTTGTCAGCTGAATCCACTCTCCAAGGTCTTCAACGAACAAGTTCATGCCTTTCTTAAGTTGCTTATCTCGTCCTGCATCAATAGTCACCGGATAGTGAAGATCATCAAAGTTGTATTCTTTTGTCGACTGCTCGTTAGGTATGACCTTCTTTTCCCCAACGCTGATGACCTTCGCTTCTACTGGATATCGAAGGTACTTCCGATATTCGATGGGCAGAATCGGAAGTCCTTCGAGTCTTTCCCTTTTGACTCCTTCTTCGTACTTTATCCAGTAGTAGTAAACATCGTCTATTTCTGTGTTCAGGCCAGCGGCTCTTGCGCAAAAATCCCGTAGGCGATTCTCAGAAACAAGAAAATGTGTTTCGCCTATAAGTGCCTTGATCAGTCTGGATTTGTAACCAGGCCTTTGTTGGGAGAGACTGAATGGAAGTTTTTCGTACTCAAGCTCTACGAATCCTGATGAAGGGGTCGCCTTCCCAAAGTTGAGAGATTTTAGGGTGTGATAGAAGTAGAAGCTAAAAAAACCGCCTCGCGCATTCCAGATGAACCTATTATCACCAATTCCCGTATTGGCGTAATACACCCCTTCCCATTCATCCTGTGGTTCAAACTGCCTGACAGACTTTAGCCGTACTTTCCCCCGAGCGACGTCTTCAAGGGTAAACGTTTTAATATCCCAGTATACGAGGGGTTCCAGATAGTCGGCTTCGGTCCCAAAACCCCTCAGCCAATTCTCATCTTCGACGATGTCCTGACCCAAACTCAGCTGTGAGAGTAAGAAGAGGGCAAGGAAAACTGTGAGGAACCTAAGCATACGTGTTGAATATCGAACTCCGAACGCTACATATGTATTGTCAGATCATGCACACCCTCCGCCGCTTCCATGATGGATTCCGAAACGGTCGGGTGGGCGTGGATCGTTCGGCCTAGTTCGTCGGCGGTGGTTTCGAGGGCCATGGCGACGACGCATTCGGCGAGCAGTTCGGTGGCGTGCGGGCCGATGATGTGGACGCCGAGGACCTCGTCGTATTTCTTTTCGGCGACGATCTTGACGAAGCCGTCGGTTTCGCCGAGGATGCGGGCCTTACCAGAGGCCGAGAAGGGGAACTTGCCGACCTTTACGTCGTAGCCGGCTTCCTTGGCTTTGGCTTCGGTCAGGCCGACCGATGCGACCTCGGGATCGCAGTAGGTGCAGTTAGGGACGAGGTTCTGTTTGATCGGCTCAACCTTTTTGCCGGCGATCTTCTCCACGACCATGATGCCTTCCTTCGAGGCGAGGTGGGCGAGCCAGGCGGTGTCGATGACGTCGCCGATCGCGAAGACGTTCGGCTCGTCTGTTTCGCAATACTCATTGACCTTGATGGTTCCACGCGGGTTGACGACGACCTTGGTCTTGTCCAGCCCGAGGTTTTCAAGATACGGCATACGTCCGACGGCAACGAGCAGCATTTCGGCTTCGAAAGCGACATCTTCGCCCTTGGCGTTCTTGCCTGAAACCTTAACGCTCTTTTTTGTCTTCTCCATTTTGTCGAGCTTGATGCCGGTCTCGCACTTGATCCCCTGCTTTTTGAAGGCCCGGGCGAGTTCCTTTGAAACATCGGCGTCTTCGATCGGGACGATGCGATCGAGCAGTTCGATGACCGTCGTGTCGCAGCCGAAGCGGTGGTAAACGCTGGCGAACTCGACGCCGACCGCTCCCGAACCCATCACGATCATCGATTTCGGCACTTGAGTAAGCTCAAGGATCTGGTCGGAGTTGACGACCTGTTTTCCATCGACCTCGAATCCCGGGATCGGCCTCACGACCGAGCCGGTGGCGATGACAATGTTCTTTGTTTCGATCGTCTCCTTCTTGCCGTCGGCCAGATCGACCTCGACCTTGCCTTTGCCGGCGATCTTGCCGAAGCCGTTGAAGACGGTGACCTTGTTCTTTTTCATCAGATAGGTCACGCCGGCCGAGTTCTTTGCCACCACGTCGGATTTGTACTTCTGCACGCCGCCCCAATCGAAGCTCAGGTCCTTTACTTTCAGGCCGAAATTCTCAAAATGGCCTGCCTTGTCGTAAAGATGGGCTGCGTTCAGCAGGGCCTTTGTCGGGATGCACCCGCGTAGGCCGCAGGTGCCGCCCAAGCGGGCGTCTTTTTCTTTTTCGACCAGCGCTACTTTCAAACCAAGTTGTCCCGCCCGAACGGCCGCAACATAACCGCCGGGCCCCGAACCGATAATAGTGACGTCAAATTGTTCAGCCAATGTCTTATCCCTCTTCTGTGAAACGATTCGAATAAAAACGAAACTACCATTATAGAAGTTTGAGGTTGGGTAAGCTAGTGGACCTAAGTTGCCGCGTTGTGTAGTGAACGCTTGTATAATAGTGGAATTCAAAGAGGCTTGTTGATGAGATACAAGATTTTAGCGGTGCTTTTCTCGCTGATTATTTCCATCGTTCTTTTCCTGAGCTACCAGCTTCAGTATCCCTCGCCGTGGGATCAAATCCACGCTGGACTGACCCGACAGCAGGTTTATGCGTTGGCGGGATTGCCCACAGACGACAGCGGAGAAATAAAAGGAGCGTTCTGGTTTCAAAGCAAGCTTCTGATTACCCACGAACTACACGTTTATTTCGAACAAGATGTTGCGAAAACCGTTGATGTGACTCGGTACGTCGGCTCGGAACAAGAATTTGCTTACAAACAGACGGTTCGATCGGAGGACTAGGCTTTTCGAGCCGTCCATAGGCGGCACCCTGTCGATTGAAGTGCACTTTATCCACGAAAGAAGAAAATAAGAAAAAAGAAGTGGAGAAAGATGGAACATTCTAAAGAGTTTCTTGAGCTTGTGAATCAAGCAAAAGCTTTTGTTCGTGAGGTATCGGTGAAGGAGACGCTGGAACGCCTTGAAAACGGGGCCGTTCTGATCGACGTTCGCGAGGACATGGAATACACGGCCGGACATGCCGCCGGGGCAGAGCATATAGGGCGGGGCGTGATCGAGCGGGACATCGTCGCGAAACATCCCGATAAGTCGGAAGAGCTTATTCTTTACTGCGGCGGCGGCTATCGCTCGGCGTTGGCCGCCGAAAGCCTGCAAAAGATGGGCTATACGAACGTATGGTCGATGGCCGGCGGGTGGGCGGCGTGGAAGGAGGCGGATGCACCCATCGAATGAGATGTACCGCTGGCGTTCGGGCCGCGTTCCGGCTGCGTTCGGCGGGGCGTCGGAACGTGTAAACCGTTGTTGTTACTGGACTTAGTAGACTATTATGCGCGCGTTCGCCCGAATTTTTGAAAAACTTTTCGACGAAGTGGTTGCAGCGTCGTTAATTGCAGACATCAAAGCAGTTAAGTACCGCATGCCGGCATTCGGGAGGATATAGTCCTCGGAACGGAACGGGTCTCCGGGGACCCGGTTTGGCAACACCGACGCTGTTGTTAGATTGTCAAAGAACAATTCACGCAACAATGTATCATAGACGGTACATTTTGGCAACGAGAATCTTAAAGGGCGCTTTCGCCGGATCAATTGATGATGGATAGCGATTACGACAAGAAACGTGAGAGGACGCGGCAGTTGGCGGCGGAGTTTAACGAACGGGGTGACCCGTTGGGTTGGTTCGACGCATTGTATAAGGAATCGGGCGGTGACGTGGAGAAGATCCCCTGGGCGGATATGGCGCCGAACCGGTTCTTCCGGGCGTGGGCCGAGTCGACGGGGTTAAAGGACGACGGAAGGACCGCATTGGTCATCGGATGCGGGTTGGGTGACGATGCGAAGTATCTGCACGATCTCGGCTTTCAGGTAACGGCGTTCGACATTTCGCCGACGGCGATCGAGTGGGCGAAAAGGGTTTACGGCGATACGGATATTCGGTTTGAGGTGGCGGACTTGTTCGATCCGCCCACGTCGTGGACCATCGGGAAGACCCCGGTCGCAACCGCTCCCGGTTCTGAAAAGAGCGGGTTCGACTTTGTTCTGGAGATCTACACGATCCAGCCGCTGCCGTTGGAGATGCGCGAGCGGGCGATCGATGCCGTCGCATCGTTTGTCGCGCCGGGCGGAACGCTGGTCGTCGTGACCCGGGCCAGGGAAGATGATGAAGAGGTCGACGTGGTGCCCTGGCCGCTGTCGCGCAAGGACCTTTCGAGGTTTGGCGAGAACAGGTTAGAGGAGGTCAGCTTCCAAGACCTGTGGGACGATGAGGACGAGCAGAGGCGGTTCATTGTCGAGTATCGCCGGGCGACGTAAGGAAGTAAGAAGACTCCCGCAGAGACGCAAAGTCGCAAAGAAGAAGAGGAAGAAAAGGAACAAAGCGGAGTTATTTGAACATCGCGTTGCGGCCGGCGAATTCGGCTTTGAGGCTGCCGCAGACCACGTCGCAGAGTTCGAAGACCGACGGATCGGCGATAGAATAATAGACAGCGTTTCCTTCCTTTCGACGTGCGATCAGGCCCTCGTCCTGCAGGATCTTAAGATGCTTACTGACGTTCGGCTGGGTCGAACCGACCGCTTCGGCCAGGTGGCTAACGCTCAGCTTTCCAGTCTCAAGTACCTGCAGGATCTGCAGACGCATCGGCTCAGACAATACCTTAAACCTTGCAGCTACGTGGCTTAGCACTTCGGGTGCCATCTTCCATTTTTTGTTGCGTCCCATACTTGACAATATAACTACGTAGGCATATAGTTATGTACAAATGGATTATAGAACGTCCAAAGGAGCAATGCAAGCTGAATGATAAAACAAGTTTCCGTACATGAAGTAAACGAGCTGCTGGATGCAGGCGGCGAATGTCAGGTCATCGATGTCAGGGAGTTCTCTGAGTTTAACAGCGAGCGGATCGCTGATGCGCAGTTGATGCCGCTCTCGAATTTTGAAAAACACTCGGACGAGATCGACCATTCAAAACCGGTCTATCTGATGTGCCGTTCGGGGAACCGGGCGAAGCAGGCTGCCGAGAGGCTGACGAAAAAAGGATTTACCGATATTCACGTGGTCGAAGGGGGCATGGTCGCATGGTCGGGGGCGAATCTCCCGATCGTGAAGGGCGGATCGAAGGTCTGGTCGCTGGAACGTCAGGTCCGGTTCACGGCCGGCCTGATCGTCCTGACCGGTATTGTGCTCGGAGTATTTCTGACGCCGTACCTCTATCTGCTGTCGGCTTTCGTCGGTGCCGGGCTTGTTTTCTCCGCGGTTACCGACACCTGCGGGATGGGGATGATCCTGGCCCGAATGCCGTGGAACAAGGCCCCTGCATCGTGCGAGCCGAGTGAGGCCGCAACGAACTAGCGGATAGAAGGAAGCGCGATGTCACCTATCTTTGTCACAGGATTGATCCTTAGCGCGGCTATCGGCGTTTCGCTTGGCCTTATCGGCGGCGGCGGTTCGATCCTGACCGTGCCGATATTGGTCTATTTCCTGGGCGTTACGCCCCATGACGCGGTCGGGATGTCGCTCGCGGTGGTAGGTGCGACCAGTTTATTCGGATCATACCTTCATTATCGAAGGGACAACGTCGATCTAAAGAGCGGCCTGCTGTTCGGAGCAGCCGGTACGGCGGGGGCGATCGTCGGATCGCCGCTGACCAAACTTGTATCTCCGGGGATGCTTCTTCTTATCTTCGGAGCTCTGATGTTCGTCGTGGCGGTCTCGATGCTTTGGCGGCGGCGGCACGATGGCGACGAGGTCCCGCACAGCCCTCATCCGGTCCAGGGCATTGCCGCCGGTTTCGGGGTCGGCGTCCTGACGGGTTTTCTCGGCGTGGGCGGCGGATTTCTGATCGTGCCGGCACTGTTCTACTTTGGCGGCCTTGAAATGAAGAAGGCTATCGGGACCTCGCTCTTCGTGATATTTCTAAACTGCGTCGCCGGTTTGATCGGCCATGCAAGTCAAAGCACTTTCGAATGGAGGCTGACGTCGGTGGTGATCGCCCTCGCCGTTGGCGGAGCGGCCGCCGGAACGGTCCTTTCGCACCGCCTGGCGGCACATAGATTGCAGCGTATATTCGCGTTCCTCGTTTTAGGTGTGGGCGGGTTCCTTATCGCGAAAAATCACGCTGCGTTATTCTGAAAACGGTAATTTTTCACACTTATCCAGGAGAGAATAGAGATGCAATTCAAACAGTTTTATTTAGGTTGCCTGTCACACGCTTCATATTATGTCGGTTCGGGCAGCGAGGCCGCTATCATAGATCCGCAGCGTGATATCCAGCAGTATCTTGACGAGGCCGATGCTCACGGCCAAAAGATCAAGTATGTGATCGAGACCCATTCGCACGCGGATTTCGTCAGCGGACATTTGGAGCTTGCGAAAAAAACGGGTGCACAGATCATTTACGGCCAACGGGCGAATACTCAGTTCCCGACGCTCAAGGTAAAGGACGGCGATGAGTTGTCCGTGGGCGATGTGAAACTACGGTTCATGGAAACGCCCGGACATACGCCGGAAGGGATAACGATCGTGGCGGAAGAAAAAGAAGGGGCGGATGGGGGCGTCCGCGTTCCGAAAATGTTCACCGGCGACACGCTCTTTATCGGCGACGTCGGAAGGCCGGACCTGGTCGGCTCCAAGGGCTTCACGGCCCAGCAGATGGGCGAGATGCTTTACGATTCGCTCCACGACAAGATCCTAAAGCTGCCGGACGAGACCGAGGTCTACCCGGCCCATGGTGCCGGAAGCCTTTGCGGTAAATCTTTGTCGAAGGAAACCTGGTCGACGCTGGGCGAGCAGAGGCGGTTCAATTACGCCTTGCAGCCAATGTCGAAGGAGGAATTCGTGAAGATCGTTGCGGCGGACCAACCCGAGGTTCCCGCCTATTTTCCGAAGAGTGCGGCAAGGAATTTGGAAGGTTCGGTCAACCTCGAGGACCTACCGAAGCCCGAGAGAATGACTACCGAACAGATCGTTGAGTTTGACGGGATCGTCCTTGATGTCCGTTCGAGCGACCAGTACGGTGCGGGCCATGTCCCGAACGCGATCAACATATGGCTTAAGGGCCAATTTGCTTCGTGGTCCGGCACGATGATCCCCATCGGCACACCGATAGCGATCGTTGCGGACACACAGGAGGAGGTAGATGAAGCCTTCATGCGTCTGGCACGGGTCGGTCACGATACGGCCGCCGGGTACATTCTCATGTCTGATTTCATCGGCGAAAGGAAAAAGGTCGAACAAATTTCGGTCGAAATGGTGAAGGAGGCGGCCGGCAACGGAATTCAGTTCGTCGATGTGCGGCGGCCCGCCGAACACGCGAACGGGCATGCGCCTGGAACGCTGAACATCCCGCTCGACCGTCTGGCAAATGATTTTGACCAACTCGATCCGGAGAAGCCCACCTATGTCATCTGCCAGAGCGGCTATCGATCGAGTCTTGGTACGAGCATTTTGGAGAACGCGGGTTTCCAGAAGATATACAACGTTGCGGGCGGCACATCGGCGTGGATGGGTGCCGGCCTTGAGACCGACGTTTCGGCGACGGCCTGTGCATCCTCGAAGTAGGAGGTGTGAAATGAAAGAGATGATCATGACGGTACTGGCTGCGTTCGTGTTTGCTGGTTGTGGGTCAGCGCCGCTTCAAAGGGTGGACTCGACCGCGACGGTGAGTGCCGGTATAAGTGAGATGGCTCCGGCCGAAGCCCGGCCGGCGATCGAAGCCGCGTATTCGCAGTTCGTCGATGTTCGTGAACCAGCCGAATATGCGGCCGGGCATGCGTACCGGGCAAGGAACATTCCGCTCGCTAACCTTGCCGACAACCTGGATAAGATCGAAAAGAATGAGCCCGTATATTTGATCTGCCAGACCGATAACCGGTCAAGACAGGCGGCCGATATCCTGGCAAGAGCCGGATTCAAGAGCGTCGTCGTAGTCACGGGAGGTACAGTCGCCTGGAAGGCGGCCGGGCTGCCGATGGGAGATCCGGCGACAGCCGCCTCGACATCCAGGGTGGACGAGCAAACTGAGCGGGCTCTGCTTGCGTCCCTTGAAGACGAACGGCGTGCGGAGGCAACTTACAAGGCAGTTTTGGCAAAATTTCCGAATGCCCGGCCGTTCGTGAACATCGTCGAGGCTGAAAAACAGCACCAAAACCGTTTGCTGGGGCTCTTTGAAAAGTACGGTGTCCGGGTCCCTGCTAACCCCTTCGACCCGGCGGCGATCACGGTCCCGGAAACGATCGGGGAAGCCTGTAAGGCCGGGATCAAAGCTGAAGAGGAGAACATTGCCCTATACGACGGATTCTTTAAGTTCGTAAAAGAAGCCGACATAAGATCGGTCTTTCAACTCCTTCAGTCGGCGTCGAAGGAAAATCATTTGCCTGCGTTCACTCGCTGTGCGGGCGGCGGCGGCCGCGGGCCGGGAAGGGGCCCTGGACCGGGGCGTGTGAACTAGACAGAGCAAATATGGACGGACTACTGACGATAATAGTTTTTTTCGGGGCCTGGCTGCTGCTGCAGTTGGTCGTGCTTCCGCGGCTGGGCTTCAATACCTGACTTCGCGGAGCATGCGACGCCGGGTCCCGGCGTGATCGACCTGAGCTTGAGAACAAAAACGACCGGACGGGTGACGAGTCGGGTAATCCTGTCTGAGAAGGAGATATTACAATGGCGACTTCAGCAGTTTTCTGCAAGACATACGCACCCCAGGACGAGGCAGAGTTTTGGAGATATCCATCCCACAAACTTCTAAGCGCATTTGAAGACGCCGAGAATGTCGGGCGGTCGATCGATGCGCTCCGCCGATCGGGGATCGAGGAAAATGCGATCGAGGTGTTCTGCGGTGAGCAGGGCGAAAAGCAGATCGATTTTTCGGGGGAGAAACATGGCCTTTGGGCCAAATTCGTAAGATCGCTACAGGCCCTGAGCGCCGAGCACCTTTATTTGGAGTATTACCAGAATGAGCTCCATTCGGGAGGCTACTTGCTCCAGGTGGCGGTCGGGAACAGCGAACAGAAAAATTCGGTTGCCCGCTTGATTCATGAGAATGGAGGAAAACGGGTCACGTATTTCGGGACTTGGCTTATCGAGGAGATCGCGAACAAAACAGAGCATGAAGAGCAAAGCGGATACGGATTTCGACGTTCGGTCGATCTTTCGTTTGACGAAGCGGTCTCGCGGATCAAAGAAGCACTTAAGGAACAAGGTTTCGGCGTTCTCACCGAGATCGATATGAAGGCAAAGTTCAAGGAGAAGCTTGGCGAGGAGTTTCCAAACTATGTGATCCTCGGTGCCTGCAGCCCGCAACATGCATTTCAGGCGCTTCCGATGGACATGGACCTCGGGCTCCTGCTTCCGTGCAACGTCGTGGTTTACGAGGACCGCGGGAAGACCATCGTCGCCGCGGTCGAGGCCACAAAGATGTTGTCGGTCGCCCAAAATGCGGAACTTAATGAGATCGCTGCCTCAGTTGACGAAAAGCTGCGTCAGGCGGTCGATGCCGTTTGAACCAAGCATTCGGAGGATGCCGACTTGTTGCCAGAATCCTTAGCATGGATCGCGGGGGCGGGTGCGTTGATGAGCTCGATCGCGCTCATCGGCAGTGCGGCATTTTTCCTGCTCGCCGACAAACTCGACCGATTCCTACTGCCGCTGGTGGCATTTTCGGCCGGGGCACTGATCGGCGGGGCCCTGTTTCATATGATCCCGGCAAGCCTGGGCTCATCGTCTTCGCAGCTTTTCCCGTTCGTCTGGGTCGCCGTCGGCTTTTCGCTGTTCCTGGCGATCGAGCAATTCCTGCACTGGCACCACTGTAAACGTGCCAATTCCGATTGCAGGAAGCCGCTGACCTATTTGATCTTGTTAGGCGACGGCGTGCATAACCTGATCGGCGGAATGGCCATTGCAGGAACGTTTCTGCTCGACATTCGGCTCGGGATCGCGGCGACGCTTGCTGCCGCAGCCCATGAACTTCCGCAGGAACTGGGCGACATGGGAGTTCTGCTCTACGGCGGCTGGACCAAGAAGAGAGCTTTGGTCTTCAACTTTCTTTCATCGCTGACGTTCGCTCTCGGAGGGATCCTGGTCTATACGGCGTCGCTGTCGTACGACCTCGCCTTCCTGATACCGTTCGCGGCCGGGAATTTCTTGTACATCGGGGCGGCGGACCTGATCCCTGAGGTTAACAAGCACGAAAGCGTCGTTGCGAATTTCAAGCATTTTGGCGCGTTCATCATCGGAATACTCCTAATGCTGATCTTGAGAGTGTATCTGGATTGAGCGATCGCGAATGATCCGGAACCGCTCAAACCGATCAGGACGGCGGGATCGAACGAGTTCTTGCATGGGGGAACCGGTTATACGGCCGGTTTCGAGTCGTCGGCCGTAAGGGAGACCCGGGAATTGCCGTTCGCAACAAGAAAGGAATTAAATCATCGTCATTGACGTAAGAGGATATGAGTACAGCAAAGTTTGACCCAAGCAGTGCGATCCAGGACTTTCTGGTTTTTGGTGAATTTGGCGACGTAAATCCGTCGATCACGGATTCGTCGACCTACACCTTCATGAGCCCAGAGCGGATGGAGGAGCTCTTCGACCACGAGATCGAGGGATGTTTCCTATACTCGCGGCACTGGAACCCGACGAACAAATATCTTTCGGACGCGCTTGCCAGGATGGAAGACAGCGAGGCGGCCCAGGCGAAAGCATCGGGCATGGCCGCGATCAGCTCTACGATCATCCAACTCTGCGGCAGCGGCGACGAGGTCATCTCGTCGCGCACGGTCTATGGCGGAACCTATGCCCTGTTCAAAAACCTGCTTCCGCGTCTCGGGATCAAGGTAAATTTTACCGACCTGAACGACACACACGCGGTCCGATCGCTGATCAACGAGCGGACGAGGGTCATTTACTGCGAATCGATCAGTAATCCACTGCTGGACGTCGCCGATTTGCCCGAACTCGCTTTGATAGCAAAGGAGAACGGCCTGAAACTGGTTGTCGACAATACCTTCAGTCCAATGATCCTCTCGCCGATCCGGATCGGTGCGGACGTGGTCGTCCACAGCCTGACCAAGTTCATAAACGGGACGAGCGATTGCGTTGCCGGGGCGGTCTGTGCAAGCAGCGAATTTGTTCATCAGCTGACCGATATTAACGCGGGGGCGTCGATGCTGCTTGGTGCCGTGCTCGACAGCACACGGGCTGCGAGCATCCTGAAGAACCTGCACTCGCTCCATCTGCGGATGCGGCAGCACAGCTTCAATGCGATGTTTCTTGCGGAACGATTCCGCGAACTTGGCCTCAGGGTCTTCTATCCCGGTTTGCCCGACCATCCTCATCACGGCCTGTTGACGAGATTGATGAATCCGGGGTACGGCTATGGCGGGATGCTCGCCCTAGACGTTGGCAGCCTGGACAAGGCCAATGGATTGATGACCCGGATGCAGCAGGAAAAAGTGGGTTACCTGGCGGTCAGTCTCGGCTATTTCAAGACCCTCTTCAGCTCGCCCGGCCACAGCACCTCTTCGGAGATCCCCGCCGAGGAACGCGAGCATATGGGGCTGAGCGACGGCCTTGTCCGGTTCTCGATCGGGCTGGACAACGATATCGAACATTCGTTTGAGAGGATCAAAAGGTGCCTGGAGGACGTGCGTGTCATCTGACTCGCCGGCCGACGCGTTGGCCGAACCAGTCAGGAATGCATCGTGAGAAGGATGTCCTCGATGTCGCGTTCGGTCGTGTCGGGGTTGATGAAGCAGAATCTCGCGACCGTCTCGACATTACCTTTTTGCCGCCATTTGGTCGGGGCCACCAGGGCAAAGCCGTCGCGGTGGTTCTTGAGCGTCCAACGAACGTAATCCTCAGGTTTCCAGCCTACCCGGCGGAATAGCACACACGAAAGACTGGGCTCGCGAACGAGTTCTACGAGCGGCGATCTCTCAATTAGCCGGCCGGCAATGCGAGCCAGCTCGATCCCGCGTTCGATAGCTTTTGTGTAGCGGTCGGTTCCGTGCATCGCCAGCGAGAACCACAGCGGCAGGCCGCGGACCCGCCTAGTCAGCTGGATCTGATAATCGGCCGGATTGAAACCGCGATAGCCTTCATCGTAGAAAATGTCGAGATACGAGCCGCCCTGCGTATGGGCCTGTCGCGCCAACTCCGGCTCTCTATATATCACGGCACCGCAATCATATGGCGAGAACAGCCATTTGTGAGGATCGATAGTCACGCTGTCCGCCATTTCGATCCCTTTGAATAAATGACGGACGCTGGGGGCGGCAAGCGCTCCCCCACCGTAGGCGGCATCGACGTGGAACCAAAATCCTTCTTCCTTGCACAACGTTCCGATCCCGTTAAGGTCATCGATGATCCCGGCGTTTGTAGTACCGGCGGTCGCAACCACCGCAAAGAGACGCTCCCTTTCATCCATCGGCATGCGAGAGATATGTTCGCGGACCATCGCGGCTTCAAGGCGGTCCTCGGTATCGACCGTGAGCACGTCGGCGTCGATCACCTTGGCCATCGCCTTTACCGAAGAATGGGCGCCGGACGATGTGAGAATGATGCCGCGGGTGCGGGCGTGTTCCGGGGCCCGGGCACGCCAGGCTTCGCGGGCCGTGACCATAGCCGAGAGATTCGCCTCGGTCCCGCCGCTTGTAAAAACACCGAACGCACCGTCGGGGAGGCCGGTCAATGATACAAGCCAGCGCATCGCCTCGTTCTCCGCGAAAATGCAGCCGGCCCCTTCAAGCCAGAAAGCACCGTGGACGCTGGACGCCGACGTGACAAGGTCGAACATAATGGCCGCCCGGGTGGGCGAGGCCGGAACGAAAGCCAGATGGCGAGGATGGTCGATCGGCACACTCGCTTTGAGCAGTACATCGCGAAATAACCTAAAGGCGACCTCGCCGCCGATCCCTTTGGGCGTGACGGTCTCGCCGACAAGAGACTTCAGCTCCTTCTCTGTTCGCGGTTTTCCCAACGGCGGGCTCGTATCCGTGATCCTCGATATCGCGAACTTCACCACGTCCAGCGTCATTTCGACCAAATTCAGATCTATCTCGTGCATGCTGTGATTTTAGCCTCGATACGCGGATTTGTCGTAAGGCCCGGGCGGTTCGAAGGCCGGATCGTTTGTGCTTGCGAACAGTCGAGCGGAAGGGCCTGAGAATGGCCGGTCACGGCCGTGGCGGAGCGGAGCGGGCTGCATGATAATCTAAGCGGGGTTGTCGCGATCAAAGTTCGATGGAATTTTCGACCAAAAACGATATTGAAGGCTTCGTCCTGGCTGGCGGTGCGTCGAGCCGAATGGGCTTGGACAAGGCGTCGGTGCTGCTCGGCGGGGTCGCGCTTGCGGAACGGGCGGTGAGGACCCTGCTTGGTGTTTGTGAACGAGTTTATCTTGTTGGCGGCGAGGCGAGGTCGGACATTGCGGCGTCGATCGCGGACATGCAGCACCCCTCGGCAAAAGGCCGGCGGGCTGCGATCAATGGCCTTTACACTGCATTGTCGTGTTGCAAAGCACGGTTCGTCGCCGTCCTGGCTTGCGATATGCCATTTGTGACGGCGGATCTTTTCGCGTTTATGGCCGATGAGATCGGAGCGCAGGGCCGGAGCGGCTATGACGCGGTGATCCCGCGGGAGGCCGACGGCCGGATCCAGCCGCTTTGTGCGTTTTACAAGAAAGAGCCGTGCCTCGAGAAACTCAGAATGATGCAAACCGAGCGGGTGCCGGCGATCCGGGAATTCGCGGCTTCATTGATTGTGCGGTACGTCGAACATCGTGAACTTGAGCGTTTCGGTGACCCCGCCTTTTTGCTGTCGAACGTGAACACGCCGGCGGAGCTTGCCGCCGCGGAAGAGCGCCTAGGTTTGAACAGCGTCGCCGCCGATGGGCTTCCGTGACGGCGGCTTCCGGAATAGAATATTCTTTTAGCCTTCAATTATGACACCGAAAAGAGACACAAGGATCGAAACTGATTCAATGGGCGAGATCGAGGTTCCGTCTGACGTTTATTGGGGAGCGCAGACACAGCGTTCGTTGAAGCATTTCAACATCGGCTTTGACGTGATGCCGCGTGAGGTGATCCGCGCCCTCGGGATCTTGAAAAAGGCCGCGGCGATCGTGAATCGCGATCTGGGCAAGCTGCCGGACGATAAGCTGAAGCTGATCGCGGAGGCGGCGGACGAGGTGATCGAAGGGAAGCTTGATGAGCACTTTCCGCTTCGCGTCTGGCAGACGGGATCCGGCACGCAGACGAACATGAACGCGAACGAGGTCATTTCGAACCGTGCGATCGAGATCGCGGGCGGCGAGATGGGCTCGAAGAAGCCGATCCACCCGAACGACGACGTGAACAAATCGCAGTCGTCAAACGACACATTCCCTACGGCAATGTACATCGCCGCGGCCGAGCGGTTGACGGTGCTTATACCCGAGGTGCAAAAGGTCAGCGACGCGATCAAGGCCAAGGCGAAGGAGTTCGAGGGTGTGGTTAAGATCGGCCGCACACACCTGCAGGACGCGACGCCGGTGACGGTGACCCAGGAATTCAACGGCTGGGCGAATTTGATCGACCGCGATATCGAAAGACTGAAATTAGTGCTGCCCGGGTTGATGGACCTCGCGATCGGCGGCACCGCAGTTGGGACGGGCTTGAACGCCCACCCGGAATTCGCAGAACGGGCCGCGGCAAAGATCGCCGAATTGACCGGTTTGCCGTTCAAGTCGCATCCCGACAAATTTGCGGCTCTTTCGGCTCACGATGAGGTCGTTTTTGCGTCGGGGGCATTGAAAACGCTCGCGGCGTCGCTGATGAAGATCGCGAACGATATCCGCTGGCTGGCGTCGGGTCCGCGGTGCGGTATCGGAGAGATCTCGCTGCCCGAGAACGAGCCGGGTTCTTCGATAATGCCCGGCAAGGTTAACCCGACCCAAAGCGAGGCGATGACGATGGTCGCGGTTCAGGTGATGGGAAATGATGCGGCGATCGGTTTCGCGGGTTCACAGGGAAACTTCGAACTGAACGTGTTCAAGCCGGTGATGATCCACAATTTCCTGCACTCGGTGCGGCTGATCCACGACGCGTGTCACGGCTTCGTTGATTACTGCATAGCCGGCATCGAATTGAACCGCGAGCAGATAGACGAGTATTTGAACGACTCGCTGATGCTCGTGACCGCGCTGAACCAGCATATCGGCTACGACAACGCGGCAAAGATCGCCAAGCACGCGCACAAGAAGGGAATGTCGCTGAAGGAAGCGGCGGTCGAGCTAGAATTGCTGACCGCGGAGAAGTTTGATGAACTGGTCGTGCCGGAATCAATGACCCGGCCGTAACTTACGCGGCAGACTTGTTTTTGAGGACGATGGCCTTGCTCAGAACGATGTCGCGGGCCCTGTTCGCGAGGAATGCGGCCCTTCGAGCGGCGGTGTCTCTAAGAGCGGTGCGGTAGAAACAGAGCTTTTCGACCTCGGCGGCAAGATGCTTGCCTGACTCTTCGGTTGGCTCCTTTTGATGGGCTTCGGCCGCTTTGTCGACCGCATCGGCCTGTTTCACGGTAAGTCCCGCAAGGTCCGGCGACGTTTCCGACTCCGCGAACACAGGTTCGGTCGCTGGGCCGTCGTCCAGCCAGTAAGCCGGGTCGTAAGAATTAACGGCGATGTCCCACGCCGCCTCCGGAACCCGCTCAAAAAGCTGAAGTATCAGATCGTCCTTTGAGAACCTGTCGTCCGCCAGAGCCTTGGCGATCTCGGGCTCGCGATCGAACCAGGGCGCGATGACGAGCATCAATTCGGCGAACGCGGCAATGTTCTCGGCCCGCTCGATGCCGATCTCACGGGCACGCGCGATGCACTTCTCGATCATCGGCGTCACCTGGCCCGGAGCCATCGATTCGAAGCGTACCGGTTCCGCCATTCGAACGGCATGCTCGATCAAGGCCAGAAGCTCCTTGTCATCTCCGGCTATCAGCGCTTGTATCTGTGCCTGCCTTATTACCAGCATAAATACTTGATCCTATTCCTTTTTGTCGGCGATCTGTCCGGTCACCAACGCTCCGTTCGAGATGCCGAATGTTTCGACGCTTTTGCCGTCCGCCGACCCGATGAAAAATGTCTCGACGTCTCCGAAAAAGGTCTTCAGCTCGCCCGCATTGCAGGTAGGGAGGAATTTGCGCAGCACGGCCGGGTCGTAGTACCTGAAACGGAACGGGTTTCCGCTCTCATCGAAAACCGTGTGAAGCGCCCGGAAGTGGCGGCGCATTTCGAGCAGCGAACGGTGCGAATGAAACAGGATACCCCAATTCTTCGCGAATGCCTGCGACACGACCTCATCCGCAAACTTGCTGTCAGGTGAGAGGTAGGCAACGTAAGGAGCCGCATGCATCGCGGCGGCGTCGAGTTCGCCCGGCAAGATGCAATAGTGCGGGATCCTGCCTTCTGCCAGCTTGATCGGGAGATCAGGCACGAGCACACCGTCGAGCACGCAATAAAGCCTGGTCCGCGTCAGAAACAGCTGCTTTTTTACTTCATTCAGATCCATAAATGGGCGGTCTTCAATCCTCGATCCAAGGCCCTTCGCCGGCCGAACCGATCAGGTAAGGCGTTGCGCCGCTGACCTCCGGTTCATCTTCGAACGGTTCCGAGTAAACCGGAACGGGGGCGTAATGGCTTGCGGCCTGGCCGCCAGCAGGTGCCGAATACGGGATCGGGGCATTGTTCTCCTGGACCGCAGCCGCTTCGGCCCGGGCCTGGCTTGCCGATCCCTGGGCAGCCGCGGGATCAGGTGCCGTGCCCGGCGGCCCCGCGGGCGGAGACGGCACGTTGTCGGGGATCCGCACTGCCTGGACCGAGAGGGAGATCGATTCGAAATACGGCGGCGGCTTGGGCGGGAGCGCCCGCGGTGAATGCACTTTCTTGCCTGCGTCGCCCTTCTCGGCTTCCTTCGGCTCCTTGGGAGCTTCGGGGCTTGCCCCGGCTCCGCTGCCGGCCGAACCGCCGCTGTTGAGGCCTATCATCGGGCCGCTTACATAAACGCCGGCCGGGCCGATGTTCACAAAACTACCACCCACCTTGAGGGTCAATGAAGCGCCGGCTTCGATAACAGCCGACGTACCGGCCTTGATGTGAACACCCATGCCGGCATCGACCGCATAGTTATTTCCCACCTTTACCTGCTGGTTCACGCCGATCTTCTGGGAGACGGTCCCGCCGATATCCTCATTCTGATTATATTTTACCTTCAGGTGTTTATCCTTCCGGACCTCTTCGAACTGCTCAGATTCAACGATCAGGTGCCGATCGTGCAAAATGGTCTCCTTGCAGTCGTTTTTGATCCGGATATCCAGGTCTTTTTCGCCATGAATGAAGATCTGTTCGTTGCCCTTCTTGTCTTCGATCCGGAATTCGTTGAAGCCGCCGCCGCCCGAACTGGAATTCGTCTTGAGCACGGATCTCGTCTTGTGATCAGGCAAGACATAAGGCGGCATATTCACCGGATTGTAGACACATCCGGTAATGATCGGCTGGTCCGGGTCGCCCTCCAGAAAATCGACGACGACCTCCATTCCTACCCGCGGAATGAACATCGAGCCCCATAGGTTGCCGGCCCACGCCTGGGCAACGCGCAACCAACAGGAACTTTTTTCGCTAAGGAAATTCTCGCGGTCCCAATGGAACTGGACCTTGACCCGCCCGTATTTGTCTGTAAATATCTCCTCGCCGGGCCCGACCACGAAGGCTGTTTGGCCACCATGGACTATTGGCTTCGGAGTGATCCGCGGCGGGCGAAAGGTCGGCTGTCCCGCTCCGTGCCGAATGCACGAGAACTCCGCCGAGTAAGGCTCATCCACCTGACTGTCCGATATATATTCGGGTGACTGAACGGCATCGTGCTGAATGTGGGTCAACACATAACTCGTGTTGTAGTCACGGATCGGGTGGTCCTTAAAGTTGAATCGAAATCCGGAGGTCAGCGGAGCACAATTGCCGCCTCCCATATAAACTTTGAACCTGGCGTCGATCTCTTCTTGTCTAAGGGTCGAGTCCCTTTCCCGGTCAGGAAAGATACTATCAAGTTTACTCGGCTGTTCTCCGCCTCCGGGTGCGATGCCGTCATAGCGCTTCGCATAGCCCGCCGGCCAATCGTAATGCTCTAGTTTTTGATTTCCGCCGGCGGTGAACCGGCTGGTCTGAGTATGCTCGAGACTGTTCGAGGGCAGCTGGAAATTGAAGTCGCGCACCTCTTGCTTTCCGGTGCGAAGGGCTCCTTCAAGCTGCCAGGTATAGATCGATGGGATCCAATGCTCTTGGATCTCAGACCTTTCCAGGGCCCAGGTGACATCCGGCAATGATGGGCACGGACGATGCGACGTGTCTTTGTCGGCAAGAATGAGCTTATGGTTCGAGTCCGTGTGTTCAAAGAAATAGAAGATCCCTAATTCTTCCATCAGGCGCGATGCGAACGCCCAGTCGGTCTCGCGGTACTGGACACAATAGTTCCTGGGTTTGTACTCCTCCTGTAATTCAAGAGTAAATTCGAAGCCGTCGAGGATCTCGGTCAGAATGTCGGGGACGCTCTTTTGCTGGAATATCCTGCTTTGAGTGATCTGAGTGAGTTTCCATACGGCCGGAACAAGCTCGGCCTTGTACTGAGAGAATCTTTGGCTGCGGCCAAGCTGGGTAAAATGATTACACATGCCATGGAAATGCCTTTCGACGCCCCCGGCCTGCAAGACGGCCAACGCCATCGAGTCGCCAAGGACGTCGGACGCCTCGACCACGGTCGGCAAATAGCCTTCGTCGGTTTCCTCGTGAAGCAGGTCAAGCTCGATCCGAAACAGCTGGCTTATGCCCTCCACGCAGCGAAACCGGGAGATCAGAAGGTGGTCCTTCCCAAGGTTGGTTGCGAGCTGAAGCGTACGTCCATCTTGTGTTGTTGCCATAAACTGTCCTTACTTTCGGTGAACAACGATCCGGCTAAAGGGAAGATCGGTCAGCCGGAAGCACGCGCCCGAGCGACCGATAAAGCCCGCAAACGCTAACGAAAATGGCTTGAAACCACCTCGTTTCCCGAGCCTCTTTTTCAGATGAGGATATAGTCAATCCAGCCCGAAAACAAGACGAGCCGGCAAGACGCACAAACACTTGTTCAAATCGCAATAACCGCGAGCCTTCAAATGGCCATTCAGTTCCGCCGTAGGCAACGATCCGCCCCTCCCCTGTTGCTAGCCTCCGATCAGGACACGGCGTGTCGCCGCAAGTTTGGGATCCCCGAGAAATACTCCGCAAGCGGCTAAGTCAGGGGCAGGGCTCCAACGGGCTGCCGGCATGTTGTGGATCAGCACGGTGAGCGACCCCTTGATGATCGGGAAACCGGGAGGCGCCGGCGGGACCGGAGGCGGATGGATCGGGCCCGCGGAGGTCACGCCTGAACAGATCGCAAGGCAAGTCACATGTGCGGCCGGAAGCATCTCGATCATGACCGGCCCCATCGGGCACGGTCCCGTTAATGGCGGGCCGATCACACCGCTCGGCACAAGCAGGTCGTGAGTTACCGGATCACCCTTTCTTGCTGCTGGGAACATCTTTCTTATCCTCCGATTCAAATGGCGGAACAGGTTTGACCTCTTTCGGTTTGATCCCGCCGAGGTGCTTCAGAATATATTGGTATTGTTCGTGTGACGGCGGATATACGAGGCGCCCTATCCCGATCTGACCGTCCGGCCCGACGGCTCGGAGGTCGAGGATAATCGTCCCATCGTCTTCCATGGTTGCCCGGCCGATGCTTTCAGGTTCTTTTTGCATACTCTTATTCCTTGCCCTCGTCGGCTTTGCCTTACGGTCCTGCCGGAGCTGGCGGTGTTGGGTTGAGCGGATCTCCTGCCCAGTAGTTGTGTACACCTGGGTGATTAGTAGCATCATTAGGATCGCCGCCATAGTAGCGAGCAGCACTTTCCGCATAAGCCTCCTCTGCTCCCGCGGGATTCGCGGTGCCTTCATAACCGTCGGCCATGATCGCCGGATCATTGTTCCTGGCGTTGGTGAAATTCGGATCTGTGGAGGAGATATTGCTTCCGCCCGGTCCATTGTGGTCGACACTGTGCATGCCTTCATGGATCACGAGATTGGAACTGCCGTGTCCGTCGCCGGTTGGGGGCACATATGGACCATTCTCAGTTCCATGGCCGCGAGTCGCGATCTGGACCTGATTGTTGCTCGGGTTGTAGAGCCCCGGTACCGTGTCCCAAGTCGATCCGGCCGGCCAGCCGCGTGGCTGTACACCCCTTAGCGACGGGTCGATATCCGTGATCGAGCCGCGCCCGACGACGACCGTGGTGCCGTTATCGCTCATTCTCTGTATGATGTGCGGAGGCAGCTTGCTCAGTTCAGCCGCGACCAATGCGCGATCGAGGTCGTCGCCGCTGCCGCCCGCTCGTGTAAGAGCGAATGCGTCGTCCCTTACGATCGGAGCGTGCTGACCGTTAACGGTCCGCCAACGGCGTCCGCCACCTCCACCGCCGGTCCTTGGCCGGTCAAGGTATCCGGGTTCACCCGTATCAGCGTGCTCGGCATCGAGCGGATCGCCCATCTGCATCGGTGCCGTTGGTGCTGCGACGGCACCGCAATTCACCTTGACCATTGGGCCCTGGATCTGGACGCCTGAAAGATCAAGAATAACGCAGCTAGCCCCCACCCTCAGCGTGATCTTTGAGAAGGCTTCGAGCGTGATCTCGCGGGCATTCAACTCCGTTTTTGCCGTGACGACCGTCTGAAGCTTGCCCTTATACTCTTCGGCGACGTCACTTTTGACGCCTTCGTATAACTTCTGATCGAGGCCGATGAACCGGTCTCCGTTTACATGAAGGTCATAGTTCCCGCCGACCGTGATCGCCAGGTTACCTCCGTGGTCTTCTTCGTCACCGTCCTGTACGCTCCAGCCGATCACTTCCTGCCGATTGCCGCCGCAGGTCTCGTACATCGAGCCGCGGGCGCGGAGGTCGTAGCGTTTCTGCGAGTGGATGAAGACCTGCTCTTTCTTCGCCTTGTCCTCGAAGCGCAGTTCGTTGAAGCCCTTCGCCTTGGGCGTTGAATGGGTCTTTATGTACGAGAGGGTCTTATATTTGTCCAACTCGTAGTGCGGCAGATTCTTTTCGTTATAAGTCGATCCGACAATGATCGGCTGGTCCGGGTCGCCCTCCAGAAAATCTACGATGACCTCCTGGCCGACCCTTGGCCAGAATGCGGCTCCCCATTTATTGCCGGCCAGCAACTGCCCAACGCGTATCCAGGCCGAAGCCCGCTGGTCGTTGTGGTCAGAACGGTCCCAATGAAAATGGACCTTTACGCGGCCGTACTTGTCGACAAATATCTCGTCGGCCGGATTACCGACGACGACGGCCGTCTGGCTGCCGTGAACGATCGGCTTCGGCGTCTTTCGCTCGGGCCGGAACGGAGCATGGCCGCCGCCGTGCGGCATACACGTGAAATGGACCGAATATGGCGCTTCTACAACATCATCGGAGATATATGTCGGCGACTGATACGCCTCGTGTTCGGCGGCGAAGACGATGTAGTCGATGTTGTTCTTTTTCGTCGGATGGTCGATCAGCGAAAATCGATATCCGGCCGTGATCGCGCAACAATTTGAGACGGCGACCGCTTGCTTGTATTTTGCATCCAGTTCTTCCTGCCGTATCTTCACGGTCCGTTCGCGGTCTTCAAAGATCGGATCCAGGAGCGAAGAGTTCTCATCGCCGCCGGGGTCGATCCCGTCGAATCGCTTCGCGTAGCCGCCCGGCCAATCATAAACCTCAAGGTCCTGGTTCTTTCCAATGTCGAACCGGCTTGTTTGGATGGCCTGCAGGTTGTTCGTCGGCAGTTGAAAATGGTAATCGCGGAGTTCGACCTTGCCGCTGAACATCCGGTCGTCTGTCCGCCATTTGTAAATAGCGGGGATCCATTGATCTGTTAGTTCCGACCGTTCGAGCGCGAAGGTTATCTTCGCCGCGGTCGGAGTTACACGATGCGATGACGGCGTATTCCCCAGGATAAGCTTGTGTTTTTCCTTCGTGTGCTCGAAGTAATAGTAGATCCCTTCCTCTTCCATCAGCCGCGAGATGAAATCCCAGTCACTTTCGCGATACTGGACGCAATAATTTCGCGGTTTCATCCCTTGCGTGTCGATCTCGTTACTGACCTCGAATCCCTCAAGGACCTCGTCGAGTATTTCCGAAACGGTCTTGTTCTGGAAGATCCTGCTCCGCGAGATCTGCGTCAGGACCCAAACCTTCGGCACCAATTCGACCCGATAGCTTGAAAAACGGGCATCCCGGCCGCCCTGCGAGAAGCGGATGCAAATACCGTTGAAATATCTGGTCGTCGGCCCCGGCTGATGGGCCGAAATGGTCATAGGGTTCCCGAGGAGCTTCTGCGGATCGACCGCGGTTGGTTCGAAACCTTCGAACTGTTCTTCGTGGAGCAGTTCAAGATCGAAATGAAAGAGCTGACTAAGCCCTTCGGTGCCCCGCAAACGCTCGATCATCAGGAAATCCTTCTCCAAGGGCGTCGAAAGTTGGATCAACCGTTCATTTTGCGTTGTCTTTATAGCCATATTATTCAGCCGGCCGAAAAGGCTCCTTAAATTGACGGCGCCATTTGGGTTTTTTTGCGGGCTATCAAAAAGGCGGGAAGGCCTTTCAGGCTTCCCGCCGCCGTTTATTGAGATGGCATTCGTGCGGATCTGCCGCCCTATGCTGGGTTCTTCCGTTCACCGGACCCGGTGCGGAGGCTAAAGAAGCAAAGTAATCGCTCCTCGGGCCGCTCCGGCCATCCTACGAGATGTCGTAAACGAAGTTCTCGTCCTTGTCGACCGAAACATGCGCTTTCGAAATGCCGTCTCCGCTGGCCATTCTGGAAAGCACCTCTCCGCTCATTTCAGGGAGCAGCGTCCCGGTCAGGATGTTATAGACGTTGCGGGCACCGCTGTCCACGTCGGTACATCGCTTTGCGACGGTCTCGATGACAGCATCGTCGTAAGTGAACAGGGCTCCGTGATTATCAGCTATCCGCTGTTTGATCTTGCCAAGCTGAAGCTTAATGATCAGCCGGAGGATCTCATCCGAAATAGGATAAAAGGGCACGGTTACCATACGTCCGAGCAGGGCCGGCTTGAACGCCTTGTTGAGCTCAGGCTTGACGGCTTCCACTATTCCTTGCGGCTCAGGCCGCGTTTCCGGGTCCGCACAGAGCTTCATTATCGTGTCCGTTCCCACATTTGAGGTCAGCAGAATGATGCAGTTCTTAAAGTCGATCTCACGGCCCTCGCCGTCCTCAAGAACGCCCTTGTCGAACACCTGGAAGAAGAGCTCCATTACGTCCGGATGGGCCTTTTCGACCTCATCGAGGAGGACGACCGAGTACGGCTTGCGGCGGACGGCTTCGGTCAGAACACCTCCTTCGCCGTAGCCAACATACCCCGGAGGCGAGCCCTTCAGGCTCGAAACCGTGTGGGCTTCCTGATACTCGCTCATGTTGATCGAGATCAGGTTCCGCTCGCCGCCGTAAAGCGATTCGGCGAGGGCCAGGGCCGTTTCGGTTTTACCGACGCCGGACGTGCCGACAAGAAGGAAGACACCGATGGGGCGTTTCGGATCGGTAAGCCCCGCGCGCGATGTCCTTATGCGTTGGGCGATCGCCTCAAGTGCGTGATCCTGCCCGAGGACCCTTTCGCGGAGCGTTTCGTGGAGTTTCAGCACCGCATTGATCTCGTCGGCGACCATCTTGCCGATCGGGATCCCGGTCCAACCAGAAATGACCTCGGCGACGCTCTGCCCGTTAACGACCGGCTGCATCAACGGATTTTCGCCCTGAAGCTGCTTCAATTCGGCATTCAGCCGGGCAAGTTCCGACTTCAGGAATTCGACGTCCGCAGGTTTTGCCGCTTCGGGAGCGGGAGCCGCCGCCGCGCCGCCGGCATCATCGCCCGCGGAGGCGTCCGTCTCGGCCGATGCGGCAGCCGCGGTTTCTCCGCCGCCCGTCGAACTGCCGGCGAGGGCGTCGGCCAGCCGGCCTTCGTGTCTGGTCATCTCCAACTTGATACGGACATTCCTGATCTCGTCGACAAGCTTCTTTTCCTTTTCCCACTGTTCGTTAAGCGTCGCAAGTTCCTCTTCGGTCGCGGTCCGCTTGGCCTTCAGTTCCTCAAGCCGGTCATCATGGCCTGCACCGGTGACCTGTTCCCGTTCAAGCGACTCGATCTCGGCCGTAAGGTTCTGTATCCGCCGCGTCGCGTCCTCGACCGGTGCAGGCGTTGCGCCCTGGCCGATCGCGACCTTGGCACAGGCGGTATCGAGGACCGAGACAGACTTGTCCGGAAGCTGGCGGCCGGTGATGTAGCGATTCGAGAGTTTAACGCATTCGACGATGGCCTCGTCGAGAATACGGACGTTGTGATGGGCTTCCATCTTGTCCGCGATCCCGCGCATCATCGAGATGGCTTTGGCTTCGTCTGGTTCTTCGATCTTCACCACCTGGAACCGGCGGGCAAGGGCCGCGTCCTTTTCGAAGTATTTCTTGTATTCCGCCCATGTCGTCGCCGCGATCGTCCTCAGTTCGCCGCGTGCCAAAGCCGGCTTCAGCAGATTCGCCGCATCGTTCTGTCCTGCGGCTCCGCCCGCGCCGATCATTGTGTGCGCCTCGTCGATGAACATGATGATCGGCTGCGGCGAGGATTTGACCTCGTCAATAACCGACTTCAACCGGTTTTCGAACTCGCCCTTTATGCCGGCTCCCGCCTGCAGCAAGCCGAGGTCCAGCGAACGGACCGAAACGTTCTTCAGCGGATCGGGGACATCGCCCTCCGCGATCCTGAGGGCGAACCCTTCGACCACGGCGGTCTTACCGACGCCGGCCTCACCGGTAAGGATCGGATTGTTCTGCCGCCGCCGAGTGAGGATATCGACGATCTGGCGGACCTCAAAGTCGCGTCCGAGCACCGGATCGATCTTTCCGGCGGCGGCCTTTGCGGTCAGGTCCTCGGTGTACTGGTCAAGCGCTTTCGTCTTTCCGGGCACGCCGGAAGCGACCGGGGCACCGTCAGAAACTCCCGGAGCCTCGCCGAGTGCGACGGCGTCGCGGGCTTCGGCAGAATCCGAAGTGATCGACGCCAGGTCCGCCTGGAGCTTCTCGAGCGAGATGTGGTCGAACTCCTTCGAGACCTCCCTCGCGATGCGTGCGAACCGCTCGTTCGCGAGAAGCGCGACGACGAGGTGGCCCGAGCGGACGCGGGCTGCACCATAATCCACCGATGCGTGCAGCCAGGCATCCTGGAGCCACTGCGGTATCCTGTCACTCAGGCCGGGTGTCCTCGAGTTCCCACTTTTCAAGCGGTCGAGAGCCGCGCTTACGTCCTTGGTGAGCCGGTCTATATTGACCTCAAAATGGGCCGCGATCTTGTGAAGGTCCGTGTCGTCCTGTTCGAGCAGCTTGGCAAGGATGTGCTCGATCTCAACGTCGTAGTTCGTTCGCGACAAACACAATCCTGCGGCCCCCTCCAGGGCACTTCGCGATGTGTCATTCAACCTGCCGACCAGGCTTTTCAGATTTAAGTTCATATTGTTTCTCCTCAGATCACGGAACTTTCTTTCGATCCATTCGCAGTACCGCCCATATCAAGTGGGACAACGATCGGAGGGCACCCCAAAGATATTGGGCGGCGCGATGCCCGGGTTGATCGCGAATGCATACGTCTCAGCCCTTCATTTGCAGCACGACCTGATCGTCGTCCGCCGTGAAAGGCATCGTTTTCAAAAATGTGGTCCAGCCCAGCATCGGCTTTCTCATCGCACGTGTCGTCAGGATCGAGCCGGGTACCTGACGTTTTCCCAACACAAGCTGCAGATCGAAATCGAACTCGAGCCCGGTCATGAACCGGACGATGGACCTCAACGGCCCGTACGCGGACCCGTTCGGGAGAAAAGCTCTAAACTTCTCAAAGTCCATCGGGCCAACCCGGACGCGAAATTTCGACTGCTGTTCCCAGATCCTCGTTCCGGCAACCGTCGACTCGCCCAACTTGCTGTTGCGTTTACCTATCTTAGTATAATCCTCCGGGTCAAGTTCAATCCATTGGCCATGGAATTGTAAGGCCTTGGCGTTGACGCCAAAATAATCGGACAAAACGTTCTCCAGGGCATTGCAGGAATGCGGCTGCTGGGCAATGAGTCCGACATAGGGCAGAAGCGACTCATCGGGCAGGTCCATGCGTCCACGGAGCCCCTTGGTCCCGAGTCCCGCCAGATCGAACAAATACCCAGTGAACTCGTCATTTCCCCTCTCATATCCGACCGGGAAGCGATACTTTCGCCAGGCCCGGTAGAACATCGAAACGGCCCGGTGGGTGAATATATCGAGAAACGACCACATCGCGGTATCGCGATGCCTAATGCGGTCAAGCACGATATCGGTGTAAGGCTGGGGAAGGACACCGCTGACGCCCACCATCCCCATGAAATTGACAACCATTTCAGACCTTTCTTCCTCGGTCTTTTCGTCGACGGATGTGAGAAATTCGTGGATCTCGCTCGCAGGAAAATCGAGGGCGACCCGTGAACGGAAGCGGACGACCTCCTGATTGGGCATGGCAGAACCACCGACCGGCCGGCGTTCCGGCCGGATCCTCTCCAGAAGCCGAACGGCCTGAAAGAAATCAAACCGGTAGGGCTCGTCCTGAAGTACCTGGTTCAGCGGTTTCTTTGACATAAGTTAGGAACCTACAAGAGGTCTCGGCTCCCGGCTCGCGGAGGAAATCGTTTGACGATCTCCTCCCGCTGTTCGCTTTTCAAGACCGTTTGGTTGAACGAGTTCAATGATGCGTAGAGGCCAAGGAAGCGTTCCAGCACGCTGGCGAAAAGATACATGCCGCTTCCGACGAACTGTTCCTCATCAAAGGTAAGCGTCGTCTCCATTCCCAGGACAAACCCGGCCCCGACCCGGCCGCCGATCTTCCTGACGACCTTTCTTGCCTGGATGCCCGTGATCCCGAGGATCTGCTTTCGCGAGACGGAAGAATCATTGAAATTATAAAGGTGCAAGATCTCCTGAAGTGCCTCGGGCGTCATTTCCTCACCGCTTACAAGCGAGAGGTAGTTAAGGTTAAGGTGCGAGATCAGCCGCCATTGAAGAGCCTTCCGCTGCGGCGGACGGAGCGTCTCGGTCGGTTTGGTCAGGCATCGAACACGCGAGAGCAGGGCTGTCCCCTCGATCTCGAAATCGCCTTCTTTGCCGCCGAACGGCAACCTGGCCGGAAGATCGCGGTTAGTGCACGTCGCCCTGACATTCAACACTTCGACGGCCGGCGCTCTTGGATTGAAATTCATGTCGACCAGTGACATGAACATCTCCGTCCCGTCGTCGTCGGGCCGCTGAGATTGGCGGCGGGTCGCATACCAGAATGCTTTTTCCATTTGTTCACCGTATGCATGGCGAAGCGAATAGAACGGAGCAAACTCACGTGTCGAGTTTGTCCTAGGATCGCTCGAAACGACGCTGTCTATGGAGTAGATCTCGGTGGTCGATTGCCGGTGAACATCGGGGATGATCTGATATTCGTATTTCTGCTGTGAGATATAGATCGGGTCCGTGAGCCGCGAGAACAGGTTGATGATCGGGGTGCAGCCCATCTTGAAAGTATCAGCGATCACCGGAGCTATCGGCGGCGTCACGTCCTTCAAATGGATGATAATGTCGAAATGTGTCCCGAAATTCCCGGCAGCGGCTCGATCGAGTCCAATAATATCAAAGAAAAGAAATTTGTATGGGAAGGCGAAATACTCGGTAAGAAGCCGGTAACCGGCAAATGAACGCTTTGTGTACGGAAGTACCGCTTCGTCTTCATCGAAACCCACCGGTTTTATTGCTTCATCGGCCGGGATAAATACCGGCTCAGGCTGCTTGAGCTGAAGATTCATCAGCGTCTTCAGCGTCTTTTGGCCGAATGGGGACTCCTTTGGCCTGAACTCTACCGAGGTCGCATGATTAAAAATTATCTCGTAAAGGGGAAATACCAGCTGGGGATCACCATTAAGGTAAAATCTGAGCGACTTTGGTTTTTCACCAGTGGCCCCGACCACCAACTCCGGAAGCGACGAATCGCCGAAACACCTCATGCTGAGCCGGATATGGCAGTCGGCGAACATCCCGCGGGCGTCCTTTGGTGCGGCGGATTCGAGGGCGGCCTCTTCAAGGTCCAGCGGTGCAAGATCGACGTTATAAGCGGTCCTAAAGCGGCAGGGCGTACCGTCGACCGGGCGCGAGTTGAGCCGGGAGCCTTTTTCCAATCTCTGAATGGCGGTCAGCTTATCGGTAACCGAGCCGAACGAGAACTGGGCTATAGCCATTGACGGGACCGGTGCAAGGTAGTGGGGGTAAAGCAGATTAAGGAGCGATTCGGTGATCTCAGGGAGTTCATCGTCGAGCTTCAGGCCTATGCGGCCGGCCAGGAAAGCAAAACCCTCGATCATGCGCTCGACATGAGGATCTTCGATCTTTTCCTCGTCGAGGTGGAGCCGGGCCGCGATCTTCGGGTATTTCTGGGCGAACTCCGCGCCCATTCGGCGCAGGAAAACCAGCTCCCGTTCGTAATAACCCAAAAGTTCGTCGCGCATGTTGTAGGTCTTAAGTGCTGCGAAGGCCTGCACGGCAGTGCCGTCACGCAAACCGCCGGAAATTCTATTTTTCCACTATCGCAAATTCGCCGCTCCCAAACTGGAGGACGGTATCGAAGGCCACCGGCTCAGGGACCGGTTCGATGTCAAGATGTGCCTCGATCCGGAATTTCACCTGCCGGTCGGTGTTCTCCAACGGTTCGAGCGCAACCTTGACGTTGATGAATCTCGGCTCAAATATGCGAAGCGAGGTCTCGACGGCCTTGGCAAGCCGGTTCTGCTCGTCAGGGTTCTTTATGCTGAGACTTGCAAGGTCGGGAAGCCCGTAAACCGCTACGGATTCGCTTACTTCTTCCAATGTCTCGGGAATATCAACGCCGTTATGCCGGGTGTTCAAAAGCCACTCGAGGTCACGTTTTACGGCCCTCTTCAGCTCAGCAAGCGATTGAGCTTGCGTTCGAGGGGCCTCCCGCGAAGACTGCGGTTCGTAATCAAGCAATCGGTCGAGCACCGACGGCGTGATCCTTATCTCGTGATCGGTACGGGCCATCAGGAAAGATCCGGAGCAAAAACAAATCTAGCGGCTGAAACTGCCCGCCGGATCCGGGGGCAGTTTCAACCGTCTAACCTCGGGGGGGGCCGCCGCGACAATCGACGAAAGCCGCGGCGGGATGACCTTCAGGTGTTTAGCCCTTTTCGTTGGTCTTGACGTTATACCACTTGGTGATCCAGCCTTCCCCCGTTCCGTCTTCTTTCTGCGGGTTGTAGGAATAGCTGATCTTCGCGAAGTTCAGCGCCCATTGCTCCATCGCCGGATCGCCGCCGCCGCCGGGGCTAACGTTGTAACTCGATACGATGACATCCTCAAGCTCGATCTTCAGATACTCGAACGGATCGTCGCCGGCCTTGCGAACAATGATCTCGGCTTTGCCGAAGTGCTTGCCACTCGCGCAGCGAAGGAAAAGCTCGGGGGAGGATTTACCGACGTAGGTCATGATCGGGATATCCTGAAAGCTCGCCTGGCCGGTACCGCCGCCGCCGCCGAGGGCCATTGAGCCGGACTGGGAAACCCCGAAAGAGAATCCCTGCAGGTCAAACTCCCCTTTGTGGGTCGCATCCTGGCTTTCGCCCGGGATCTCTGGGATCTTCAAAAAAGCATCTATCATCGAAGCCATAAATTTATCTCCTTTTCTTCTTCAAACTAATCTACTCATAATTCCGGGCTTTGCTCGCTGGCCAATTGACTATTGAGATAAGCCGTTCAAATCAAGCCGGCAGATTCTTCTCTGCCACGTTCATTTGACGATCCGGGCTGACTTTTTTGCGGAAACTTAATGCATGACCGAAAAGCCCGGGCGAAGGCGAGAAATTCCGCCCGGGCGGCCGATCAACTACTAACCCTTAGCCGGTGCCGGAAGGTCGGCAACCAGCCGAAGCGAGACCGAAAGCTCGTCTAGCTGGAAGTGCGGACGGAGGAACGCGACCGCCCTGTAACAGCCCGGCTTGCCCGGGATCTCGGCGACGTCGACGCGTGCCTCGCGAAGCGGGAATTTTGCCTTCACGGCCTGGGACGCGGAGTCGTCCGGAGTGACGTAGTTCATGATCCACCGGTTTAGGAACGCCTCGGCATCCGCCCTCGACATGAAGCTGCCGATCTTGTCGCGCACCATTGACTTCAAATAATGGGCGAAGCGCGAAACGGCAAAGATGTACTGTAGCTGGGTCGACAACCGAGCATTTGCATTTGCCGCGTCCGTGTCGTATTTCTTGGCCTTGTTGCAGGATTGCATAGCAAAGAAAGCGGCATAATCGGTACCCTTACAGTGGACCAGCGGGATAAAGCCATTGTCCGAAAATTCTTTTTCGCGACGGTCCGTGATTGCCACCTCGGTCGGACACTTCTCCGCTACCTCGCCTTCGTCAGTGGCGAATGTATGGGTCGGCAGGCCATCGACGAGGCCGCCGCCTTCGACACCGCGGATGGCAACGCACCAGCCGTGCATGGCAAATGCCTCGGTCAGCCGGGTCCCGGCGGCATAGGCCGCATTGCTCCACAAGTATTTCTTGTGGTCCTTGCCGTCGACATCTTCCTCAAATCTGAAGGACTCGGTCGGTTTTGTTGACGCACCGTAAGGTACGCGGCCAAGGGTGCGCGGCAGCGTGAGGCCTACGTAGCGAGAATCCTCAGATTCACGGAAGCTCCGCCATTTTGCATACTCGAGGCGATCGAAGATCTTCGAGACATCGCGGACCTCGGTCATTTCCGTGTAGGTTTCCCAGCCGAACAGGTCGGGCGAGGCCGCGCTGAGGAACGGCGCATGTGCGGCGGCCGCCACCTGCGACATCTTTTCAAGGAGAGCCATGTCCTGCGGATGGTTGCCGAACTCAAAGTCGCCGATCAGCGCACCGTAAGGAGCACCGCCGAACGTGCCGTATTCTTCTTCGTAGATCTTCTTGAATAGAGCCGACTGGTCAAACTCGAGTGCCCGTTCGAAATCCTTCAGAAGGTCTTTCTTGCTCACGCTCATCACACGGATCTTGAGCTGCGAACTGGTCTCGCTGTTCATGACCAGCTGGTGCAATCCCCGCCACGAGCCTTCCAGCTTCTGAAAATCTTCGTGATGCATTATCTCGTTAAGCTGTGCGCTGATGAGACGGTCAATTTCGGCGATACGCGAGTTGATGGTCAGATCCATGTTCTTGGACATGGTCAGCTGGCCGGCCATGATCTGGCCGACGAATTCGCTGATCATGTCCTTTGCTCGCTCTTTTTGGAAGTCGTCCCGGGCCATGCGGCCGTCGGTCAAGATCTTGTCAAGCAAACTTCCTTCACTGGCCGCTTCTTCGGTCTTGACGACTGTTTCTTTCTCTTTCTGGGTGGCCATATTCTTAGTTCTCCTTTCCTTCGATCCCGAGCGCGTCGCTCAGTTCTTTTTGTTTATCGGCACTTGCGATGACCTCGTTAAGGATGGATTCAAGCTTGTCATTTCCATCCATCTTGGAGAGGAGGTCCGAAAGCTTCTGCCGGGCGTCGACCAGTTTGCGAAGAGGATCGACCTGTTGGACGATGTTGTCCGGTTCGAAGTCCTCAATGCTGTTGAACTTCAGTTCAACACCCATCTTGCTGCCGTCATCCTGAAGTTTGTTCTCGGTCGTGTAGGCGAGCCGCGGCTTCATTCCGGCGAGGACCTGGTCGAAGTTGTCACGGTCGATCTCGACAAACTTTCGCTGTTTTACACCGGGAAGTGCCTCTTCCGGTTTGCCGACAAAATCGCCAAGGACGCCGACCACGAACGGCAATTCCTTAAGTTCGAGGGCCCCGCCAACCTCCACATCATAGGTGATCTGGACCCGCGGCGGGCGGATTCGGTCGATCTTATGTTGTATGCTTTCCTTCTTTGGCATTTGCTTATCTCCTTATCTACTTAAAATTCTCGTCCAGATCGATCTCGCATGACCGAAGCCGATATGAAAACCAACCTATCTTAACAAAGTTCAGGCCCAAGGATCGTCGGCGGCCCCGCCGCCCGAACCTTCCGTCGAACTGCCGTCGACACCCAGCGTCTCGCGAAGTTGGAACAGGACCGATTGGTCCTTTACAACCTCTTGCAGCCATGATTCAAGGCCCATATTTCCCCATTTGACCGCGCGCTGGACCAGATAGGAGACGGGGCTATGCGGCTCGGTCTTGTGGAAAAAAGCGGCGATCTCGGCAAGTTTCTTAAGGGCGTCACGCCGGTTTGCGATGGCACCCGATACCGAACCGTCGCCTTTCGCGCCGCCCACGGCACCCTCGGCGCCTTCGCCGGCCACTTCTTCCTCTTCGATCTCATCCGGCTCTTCCGCCCGCTTTTCCTCGAGCAGTTTCTTTACCTGCTCGTGGGCCTTATCGAGCACCCCCTTGAGGTTCGAGAACCCGGGGGTCTGATTGCGATCGTATTTTTCTTCGCAGATCCGATTCAGATCGTTCAGGGCGGTCCAACACTCTTCGATGGTGTTGTTGATGGTCTCCATGGCCGCCCGCCGCGTCTCGATCCTTTCGACGTTCCACATGGACGCCGTCACGCTGCGGTTCTTTTCCGCTTCGGCCTTGAGGTTATTGATCCGCTTTTGCTCATCCGGCATCAGCGAATCGACACTCTCGGGAAAATCGTACTTCTTTGAGTCTTCGTAATCGTTAAAGCTGTATCCGCGGACCCCGGTGATCGGCGCCGTCCTGACGGCGATCGCCCCGTTCTCGTCCAGCCAGGACATTGCGTTCGCCCGACCTTCCATATCGCCTTCGTCGATCTCTGGATGGACCGTGTCCCAGAAGCGGTCGTGGAAACCATGAAGCATGAGCAGGGAATCGCGGAGCCCGGCAAAACCGAACCGACGTATCTCTGCTTCGGCCACCCAAACACCGATCTGCAGATCTTTTGTCTGGGTCGAGAGTGCCGGAACGCCGAGATCAATAACTTTGTTGTAATCGGCCACCTTGAGGTCCGTGACCCATTCGCCCTGGTTAAGGTCATCGTCTGCCCTGCGCGCTTCGGTGATCTCGTCGTAGATGCCTGAATAACGCAGGCTCTCGCCGGACGGACTTTCCTCTGAGATCGGCTGAAGCAGGACCTCGAGGTCGATCACCGGCGGCATTCGCAACTCATCACTCATCAGGCAGCACTCCTTTCCTTAAAGGCTACAAGCGTTCCGATCTCTATCTGTTGGCCGATGGCACAACATTCTAAACGAATTCAGAAAAAAAAACACGTTTACACCGAGTTTGCGGACTCTTTTCGGACAAATTCTATCGACTTGATGTCGACGATGGGTTTATCCTTCCCATCCATCGTGAAGACGCGTCCACCTTCGCCCACATATATCTCATCGCCGACATCCCGCCAATCCACGCTTCGGCCAAGGCGCACAAGGTCGTCCGCATTTTTCCAGCCATTGAAATAAAGCGAAGGCAGGAAGAGCTCGCCGTTGGTGCTGTTGGTCAACTCGAACTCAGCCTGCGGCCAAAAAACGTCGCGAAGAGATTTACGTTCGAGAAAATTGATGGTTTTTACGCCTTCGAACGGAAGCCAGACGTACGAATCCTTGACGATAGCTTCGAACACGCACATGGTCAGGTCGTTATAGTCCCGGAAATCGCTGAAGCTCTCGCCATTGATCACGCAGGAATACGCCGGCCTTTCCTCTTCGACCTTATCGAGCAGTTCCCGCGCCTCGGCCGTTTTCCCCTCGCGAACCAGGTCGTTCGCCGTAAACAGGTCGTTTATATAGTCTGTCGGTGCATCCGGCGTTTCCGGCCTCAGGCCCTCCTCAAAAAACTTTGTCCGGTCACGCTCGGCGGAAAGGTTTTGGCGGTAGATCAAGGAACCGATGGCCGAATTGGCGTCCTGATGCCCGATCGTGTCCAATTGCCTGTCGGCCCGGTCCCATTCGCCCGAGAAAAGGGACAATTCGAAAAGAAAGGCCCGAGCCGCGTAGATCGTCGGGTTGGACTTTACGAGCTTAATTGCCTCTTCAATTGCTCCTTTCAGGTTACCGCGATCGAGTTGGATCTTTGCGTCATTCATAGTTATGCTCCTTTCCTCCGATCACCTCACACGGGAAATTGATCCCGACAAAGTCCACTGAGGCGGCCTACTTTATAAAGCTCTGCGGTGCCCGGACTCGGCGGAACGTATTCTTGTCGAAAACATCTACGCCTCCGGTCGCCTTGATAGTGGCGGTCACTGCCTTGCCGCCGACCGTATATTTCAGGAGATACTCACCGCCGGGCTGTTTTTCAGGCGAACCGCGGTCAACGAACCTGAACAGGCCCCACTGGCCCTGGAATACCGGGTCGCCCGACGTACCGCCAGTTGACGGAGTGACGCCTGTATTGCCGGGATCGGCGGGTGCAGGGCCGGAGGTCGATGCAAGTTTCAATATGACGCCAGTTTCGGAACCTCCGGCGGGGAACGTGCCGCGAAGCGAACCCGTGCCTTCCGATGTGGTCTTTTGCCCGTCGATCGTTATCTCAATAAGAGCATCCCGGACCGGCCTAAAGGAGAACTCGTATTCGAACTTGGCCGTCGGGCTAGTTCCAAACAGTGCCTTTTGCAGGGCGAATGCGTTGTTCAGGTATGCAACAAACTCGTCGGTGAACTGGACATCGCTTCCTTCCTTCACTTTGTATTGGCCGCCCGACTCCTCGAAGTAGTTCTTCAGTCTTTCATCGAAGAACTTCGACAACCGGCCTTCGCCGGGAGCAAGGAACAAGGTGATGTTTTTCAGGTCGGCGTCCGAGGCCCCGTCGTCGAAGGGATAGCCCTTTTCCATGTCCTTAGCGGCAGGAAGGATCTGATCGTTATAAGTCTTGACCAGAATTTCCTTTCCGCCCGCCCCTAGTAATGTCCTGAGACGCCCGATCGGCTCCTGAAGCAGCGATGCGACCTCCTGCGAGGCCGGGGTCGCGGTGAACGGGGCGGTCAGGGTGGTGATCGCCGATTCGCGGCGCTTTATGTCGAGCGTGTCGACGTCATTGCCGATAAGGTCGTCGCCCACTTTCTTCAGGGCACTCTCCGAAGCGGCCTTTGTGTTCAGGGCCTGCAGCAGCCGACCCATTTCGGATTGATACGTATCTGCACCGGTGGGAGGCTTCGAATCCTTGTTGCCGATAAAATCGAACAAGGGCCTGAAAGCTTTTTCGGGCTCGCTGTTGCCGACAACTGCAGCCTTTTTCGAGAACCAGCTCTTGATCCACGGCCACCAGGCTCCAGTGTCGGGTTCCTCGGACAGGTTTGTATGCTTCGCAACTTCACCCAGCAAAACCCTCATCGGAGAATTGGGCTGCGAGAAAGCCTGAAGGGCGTTTGCGGCCTCGTCCCGGTTGCGATAGGCCCTGACATCAATGGACCGAACGAACTGGGTCCAGTGAACGGCATAATCCCGGTAATAGCGGTCTTCGATCTGGGACATTTTGGATGACGCAGCTCCGCTGCCGCTTCCGGTGCCGGCCTCACCCATCACCCAATCGTCCTTTTTCATCTCCTCATCAGCGTTAAGGATGGCCTCTTTCATAGGTTCGAGGCCCGGCCGGGTGTAGGCTCCGGGGACGATGTATGTCCCGGTCATAAGGCTTTGGTCGGCGCTCCCCGCAAGAAGCCTTGTGACCGTCGTCTGCCCTTCGACATCGTCGACCTGCTTCGATATTTCCGTCACTTTCCGGCTTAAGTAGCGGTATTCGGCCGGGAAATCCTTCAGCTTGTTCCGAACCTCGGCAACCAGTGTCGTGTCCAGAGAGATCCTGGGGAATCCGACATCGGTCCGGTCGATCTGCCTCGCCCAGAATTCAAGCTGCTGTTCGGCGACCTGTTTCATGTCCGCCGGGATCTTGGATTCAGAAACCCAATATTCCTTGAGCATTGCCGCGACATGGCTTCCCTGGGCCTGTTCGATATGGTCGTTAGACAGCATCAGGTAGGCCTTAAGGAGGTTCAGATTCTTCTCAAGCAGCTTTTCCTCTTCGTCGGTAAGCTTTGACGGGTTCGCCACCGCCTTGCCCTTCGCAAATGCCCGGAGGTCCGCTTCCAGCTTTTTGATCGCAGGTTCTCTGAACCTTTGCTCGACCACCTGAAGATAAACCGGCAGCAGATTTTCTTTGAATATCCGATTACCGGAGTAAAGGCCGAAACGCATGAACCATGGCGGTCCCTCACGGTCGTACGAATCAAGGTCTGCCAACAAAACCCTTAGGTTTTCGGTCTGATTCAATTCCTCTTTGACGGCCTCAGGCCGTTTTTCGAGCGGGTTCTTGCCGGAGTCCGCTTTCACCAGAGCCACGAGGTTCCGGCCCCTTTCGGCCGCATCCTGAAGCATTTGACGATTAGTGGCGAGCGACACCGCCGACATTACCAGCAAGGCAAAGATCAAAAGCCCGCCAAGCAGGGTCATGAGCCAGCCGAATATTGGCGGCCTTTGCTTCGCTTCCACGAAACTTCGGACCATATCGCGGTCGCGGAGGACGACGTCCTTAAAGAAGCGCTCGGTGAAATAGCCGTTCGAGACGGTCGGCGGGGCGTTGCCGGTCGATTTGGCGGCCGGTGAGGCGGTGAAATAGAAGCCTCGCAGGAACGGATTCTGGCTGAACGGATTTGGCCGGAAAAGAGCGTTGATGAACGAAGCGAACTTTCTCCTGGCCGAGCCGAAATGAAGCGGGAAGTTAAAGATCCTGAGCTGCCGCACCGGCGGGAAGGGTGCCGACAGCCGTACGATACGGCGTTTCATCAACGAGTTGTGGAGTATCTCGTACTCGCTGTCGAACAATGCCTGGGCATTCTCGCTCTTTTCGATCGGGATAGTTGCACCCCAGACCAGCGTCTTGTCCTCGTTTTTGGAACTCGAGAAAGAATCGCTGAATCCCTCGATAGCGTCGGCGTGGCTGAAGACGACATAAACGGGAAAGCGGACCTTCAGCCGCTGCATCGTCTCGTCAAGGCGAGCGCGCAGCACCTTTGCCAGCTCTTCGGTCTGGCGCTCGTCCGCTTTGAGGATGGCGGCCGTATCAACGACCAGAAGGAACCCGTCTATCGGCCGGTTCCCTCGATATTTTTTCAGCGTTTCAAGCAGTGAAGCCCATTCCTCCGCATCGACGCCTTCGGACTGGTAACGCCCCGCAGTGTCAACAAAAACGGCATCGCTGGCGACCCGCCAGTCGATGTTGCCCGTCGGGCGGATAAATTTCTGCTCGGATTGCCGCTGGCTTGGCAGTGTCTGAAAGTTGAGATTTGAACTGAGTACAAGCGAGCTCTTGCCCGAACGCGGTGCGCCGGCAACGAGGTACCACGGTAGGGAATAAACCGCGTCGCGGCCTCCGCTCCCCAAGCTTGAGGTCTTAAGGAACTGGACGGTCTCTTCGGTCCCGCTTGCGAGGTTGGCAAAATTTCCGACCGGTGCGGCCGGGGGAGGCGCGGCGGCCGCTGCGGGTGTTCCAGGTGCAGCCTCGGCCGTCTGTTTCGCTTCGGCCTCTTTGGCAGCCTTCTTCTTCGCCCTTCGCGAAGAGATGAACATGATCAATAGAGCGAATGGCAGCGTGAGAAGGACGAGGGCGATGATGACGATCTTATACTGGTACGCGACCATGTTCGGCGGGAGGAGCCAAACAATAAGGCCGACAACGCCATAGAACGACATCAGCCCGCCCAGCCCGAATGCATACTTCAGTTGGTTTACCTGCCAACCCATAAAGATTCGACCGCCCTTAAACGGTCAATTTATTCACCGCGTCCTGAACGAACCGCATCGAAAGTACGAACATCCCCAAATAAATGATAATTGCGAGGCCGGCAAAGCCCGCCGCCGTGATCTTGGCCCAAGTCGGCATCCCGCGGCGTTCCGGCGGGAGAGGCTGGTCCACCGCCAGCCAGTGCGGCGACAGCTCGACAGGCTTGATCTTCCCGGCCTTGACCAGTGCATTCGCCGTCGTCTGCATTATCGCCAGAAGTTTTTCCTGCTCGTAGATCGCGTAACGTCCTTTGAAGCCGAGGAGCATGCAGAAATAATAGATCTCGACCGCGTCCGCGGTGACGTCCACCTGCTTGAGCATAGCCTCAAGCTTGTCGAAGAACTTGTTTCCCGCCAGCTGTTCACCGAAATATTCAAGCTGGAGCGGATTCTTTTCCCATTCATTCTTGAGCGGGAAGTTATTGGTCAAGACGGTCTCGTCAACGAAGGACGCTAAAGCGAACTTCGAGACTTGAACGATCTTGTGATTGAACCTGTACCGCTCGGCACGCTTCTCGAAATCCTCCAGCATTCCCGCGATCTTCGGGCGAAGGTCGTTCGATGGCGTAACGATCCCGGCCTTCAGCCTAAGGATCAGGTCAAAGACCGGCCCGGCAAAGGTGACGAGGTCATTTTTGGATTGAGTCTCGCTCATTATTCAACTACGGCTTCACCGCGTACATCTCGATCGTCTCATCCGGAATGTCGTTCGGCACGTATACCGAGACCACTTTCGATCCGTTAATGCCGTTCCAGTATGGGCCGATCGTATCGAGCTTGAAATACTTGAAACCCACCCGCGTCGGGACCGGCGCCGGAGGCGGGCTCGCAAGCGTCAGGACAACGCCCGGCAACGCGGACCCGATCACCGAGTCGATCACGTCCCGCGAAGCGATCTTCACAACCCTCGGCACGCCGTCGATCAGCTTCGCCTCGGGCATTTGGGCCTTTACCGCTAGGATGAATTCTGCTTCCTTCAGCAGCCTTTCGTCTTCGATCCGGCCTACATACAGGGTGTCCCGCGTCTTTTCGAGCGGGATCGGCACGCAGCGGCTTGGGATCACCGTCTCGAGCAGGTCCTTCAATTGGGTCGAAAGGCTGAAGAATGTGAAGTAAAGGTCATCGTGATCGTATTTCACAATGTCTTTAGGGTGACTCTCGAGCGAGAAAGTCATCAATTTGCCGACGAGCGCCGCCATTTCCAGGTAGAGCTTCTCCGGGTGAAGCATCGGAGAGTGGAAATAATGGGTCATCGTCGGGATCGACGCATTAATTGTGTTCAAAAGCCAAAAAACCGCAGTTTCCGATGTCGTAAAATCTGCCAATGACGCATTGGTCGACCGACGCTGCTCGCCGAGGCTTCCGCTCTTCGTGATAAGGATCTCGACCACCTGACGCAGCATATTCACAAGCCACGGCGATGCCGAAATATTCAAGATCGGCGGGATGTACTCGTCGACGATCTTCAATTGCCCCGTTGGCGTCCTTTCAAGTTCGGCGATCTTTATGCTCGTGAAACCGTCGCGGAGTTCGTCATCAAAGATGATCCTAAAATTGCTCTTGGCGTATGCGATCGGCTGTTCGTTCGTTCCCGTCGTCTCGTCCTTCACCATCGCTCCTTCCTGGTGAAACCGGAGATTATTATTTGCTTCGCCGCCGCTTGCCTGGAAATTAGCCTCGCCCTTTTTCTTGGCCGGGATCGCCAGATGCACGCCCAAACGCTCGGCCTCAACGGCGAAATGATTCCCGATCGGGCGCTGATCCGGCACTGCCTCCGCATCGGGAACATTGACCATCAATCCGTCCGGCAATACCGCACGGCAATTCGTTATCTGGAAATTTGAGTTTGCGACCGCCTCGTTGTTGACCTTCAGGTCGATAACGCCGTATTCGTGCTGCATTATCGAGCGGACCCGCGAATTCAGCAGCTCTTCGTGGAAATTATCGGCCTGTTGAAAGTGATGCGGAGTCAACAGCATCCCCTCGTTCCAGACGATCTTGCGGTATTTGCTCATAAACTAGTGGGTAGACCTAAAGATAGTAAAACGAAGTCACGTAATAGTAAACAGCCGCTCAGAGGTAACCTCCGGATCTGCCTGAAATCCACGGCTTTCAGTCCACGAGCAAGTTCCGCTGGGGGTTGATCGACAAAGCGACCCCGGCGAATAACTGCCAACACTGTCGGCAGCGGCCGGCTCAGCCATTTGCCGGCCCCTTCGCATCGCCGCCGCTGTTCGGCCCGACCCCGGCGATGTCCGAGGGCCCGTCCTCGGCGAGCCCGGGTTCCTCACGGCCGGTAAGTTTGCGGAAAAAATCGTCTGCCCAAGCCGGTCCGACGCGCGATTCGAACCGTTCGCTGTGCGTCTCAGCAAATTCCAGGATCCGGATCAAGAGCAGTTCTGATGGCGTCTTGACGTTGTCAGTACGCACGAGGGCGCCGAATGCCCGTGAAGGCGAGCCGCTCAGCGGGAGTTTTTCGATATTGTCCGGACGCGGGGCGACGCAGTTCTCGGCCGGCGATGTCACCAGATATTCCCGACAGATCAACGGACGATCTTCATAGATCGAGCACGATTCATTTTCCAGAAACGGGCACGCGACGCCCTGCGCGATGTATTCAGAAAGTAGCGCGACAAATTTCCGCCCGAGTTCGTCACTCTTGCCCTTTGCCGCTTCCGCGGACATTTCATCAAAACGGTCGAACCAGCCTAGGTCGGCAAAATGCTGCCTGCCGTCACGAAAACGCTGTTTAATGACGCTTCGCCGTTCCGCGGGCATGTTCTCGATAAGATCCGCGAGCGCAAACGCTTCGGCCTCGGAAATTAGCAGCGGCTGGCGGCAGCATGCGCCGCAGGCGGCCTTGCACGAAATGGCCTTGCCATCCGCGGCCGAGCGATCGATAGCCCGGGCGACAATTGTGTTGGTAAGTGACTGAAAGACCGGAAGCATACGCCGGGGCTTAACGGCGGCCGCCGGGATCGTCATATTCAGCTCAAAGTGTTCGCCGCCGATATTGAGTCGGAGGTCGCCGGCGAGCATTTCTTCGTTTTCGATAACTTCTGCCATTTTCAGCGGCTATCCGGGTCAGAGTGCTAGTGCTTCTGCATTGACGCCGAATTCCTTCGGATTTTGCGAGATCACCCCGATCGCCAAAAATGTCAGGGCACGGTCGAGGTCGGTCCGGCTTATTTTTCCGATCTTGTCCAGGTACCAGATCGTGCGGACGGTCCTCGGCGGCGGTGCTCCTTTCGCGTCGGCAACTTCCTGAAGTAGATTCCTCATCTTCATGGTGTCGCCGTTTGCTCCCTGTTCAAATGCGGCGACCATAAGCAACGCAGCATCGAAATCCTCGGTCCCGATCTGGATCGAGAGTTTCCCATAAACATCGGCAACGTTCTGCGCCGCTTGGAGCACGTCGCCTCGGCCGCCGCCAAGCCGCGTTATCGCAGCTATGGCGAGAAACTGCGGTTTTAGGTTTTTTGACGATGCGAGCGACTTTAAGGCAGAACTGTTTTTCCTCGCCGAGGCAATATTATCGGCAAGCCCCGGCGAACCCTTGAGCTGCTTGATCCGATCATTGACCTTTGCAGCCTGTTCGCCGGTAAGGAACGCCCTCGGGTCATTCTGGGCTATCTCTCTGAGAAAAGGCGGTGCATATTTTTCCACCTTGGCCGTTTCCGACAGATTTCCACCGCCGGGACCCGGATCGGACGGGCTCGGGGATGGGCCCTGAGTCCGGCTATTCGACTCTACCCGGCTGTTCACCGGGGTCGACGAGCGGCCGCTGGGCGTTGGATCCGTATCGTCATCGTCCCGTGGATCGTCCTGGCTGCTTCTCCCGTAGCCGGGCTCATCTTCATAACTTGGCGGATCGCCTGCCCCGCCCCCGCCGAACAGAACGATAGCAGCGACCACCGCAATGATCACGAAAAGACCAAGCAGCGGGGCGATGATAAAGAAAGCGACAGGGAACCCCTCTGGCTTCGCAGGAGACGGCTGCGTTTGAGCCGTGTAGCCGGAGTCCATTCCCGGAGGGGCGGCCCCGGCGTCAACCGGACCTGGAAGCGGGGTTCCCGGGACGTCCGGCCCGCCGGTATCGACACTTGGTGAAGCGGAACTTGGTGCGGCCGAGAGTTCTACGGCGATCTCAAGCCCGCCGCCGAGGTCTATCGTGTCACCGTCGCGAAGGTCCAAATAGGAAGTGACCGGGGCGTGATTTAATTTCGTGCCGTTGCTCGAACCGAGGTCCGTGATCCGATAGGTGCCGTTTTCACGCTCGATCCGTGCATGTTCTCTGGAAAGACGCCCGTCCAGAAAGGTCAAGTCGCAGAGGGAATGACGGCCGATCGTGAATATGTCCCGATCGACCTCAACGCGTTGTTCTTCGCCGTTCTCATCTTTGAATTTCAGGACGAGCATCATTCAACTTACGGCCGCGGACCCGGCCATCGCGAGAATACCTGAAACGGCCGACACATCGCTAACGAACCATGACGTGGTTAGTTGGAATAGGTCGAAAGAGGCTGCAGGGTAAGCCCGAAGTCCTGCGGATTCTCGCCAACGATCGCCGCGGCAAAGAATTTCGGCACGTACTTAAAATTCTCTGCCTGGAATTGCTTGGAAAGCCTTTCGCCATTCGCGATCAAGGTCCAGAAATCGCGCTCCAGTCCGCTGTTCGATTCAAGTGCCTTAACGAGATTCGAGCTCAATCCACCCTCGCCGCTATTGTAGCTTCCGATAGCGAGCGGGACGCTGGCCGCCCCGGTACCGTAGCGGCCGAGCAGCGATTTGATATATGCCGCCGCAGCGTTTGCCGATGGTTCGGGCTCGCAGCGTTCGTCGGGATTATTCGGTGACGCCCCCGATATCGTTTTAAGTCCATACCGTTCGCCCGTGGCTTTCGTGAATTGGAACATCCCGAGCGGACCGGTCGGGCTCTGGAGGCAAACGCAGTGCTCGGACTCGATCATCGCAAGATAAAGGCCGATGATCGGGTCGATGCCTTTCGCATTAAATGCCTTGACGATGAAAGGAGCATTTTCGCTGGCCCGCTTATATGTGACCTGAAGATTATCGCCAAATCTGCAGCCCCCGAGAGGTTTTACGTTTAGCCGCTTTGCATAGGCATCGGTGAACGACTTGATCTTTTCGAGGGCCTCGGCCGGAATTGCATCGCTGCTGCTGTTGCCGATCAGTTGGGCGATCTTGATCGCTCGTTCGCTTAGGTACTGCCGCTTCTCATTTTCCGAAACGTCCAGGTACTTCCTACCTTTAAGGACGCTCGGAACTGGTGTGTTGCCGGTCTTGGGCAGATCAGGTAAGGTCTTTAGCGGCTCCTCTTTCACACCGGTCTCATTTGTCTTTGTGGTCGATCCCGGCGACGGCCTCGGTTCCGGATCTTCATCATCGAGGTCGTCGTAGGGGTCGGTGTTTTGAGCGACAGCCTGACTGCTGCCGCCGAACGCCATATAACCGATAAACACCGCCGACAGGCTAACCATGAGAATTGCGACCGCGATCATTGCTATCGGGACAAGGCTCACACCACCGGGCGTGACAGGCTGCGGGGGAGCCGCTGCGTTCGCAGCCATGGGCGTCGCCGGCTCAACCTGCCGGCTGTAAACTTCACTGACCCAGATATGTATCTCGGTCCGGTGGCCGACGCCGATCCGGTCACCGTGCTTGAGCGGTGTGCCGCTCGGCGCGGCAGGCTGACCGTTAACGAAAGTGCCGTTTGAAGAGTTCTCATCGACGACCCAGACGCGGCTCCCATCTCGATAGATGGTCGCGTGCAGCCGTGAAAGCCCGTCATCCGCGAAACGCAGTTCGGCCTCGCTGCCGCGGCCAAGGGTGATCCGGTCGCCGTCAACGGTAATCTCCTTAGAACCTTCAGGGGTCGGAAATGTCAGTTTCAAGACGATCATTTCAGCTCTGCTGCCGATAAAGCCTGGAAAGCGGCTGTTCGTTGGCGAGTCCGAATTTCTGCGGATTCTCGGCAACAAGGGCCGCGGCAAGGAAATTCACCACACGCTCCCTTTCCGGCGCCGTGCGGATCGCATTCCAAACGTCGATGCCTCGGCCGGCCGGCAATCCCGCTTTCCAGGCGGTCGCATCGGATGACGATCTGCCAAATGCGGCGACGGCAAGGATGACATCACCTTCAAACACCTTCTCGACCAAAACCTTCGTATATTCGGCGGCGACCATCGCGGCACATGTCTGGCTTGGGTCGGCGATCGGTTGGCCGCCGCAAACCCCGTCGTACCCGTTCGCCTTGGCAAACTCAGGGTCCATTCTCCAAAGCCCTTCTTCGGATCCCTGCTTCTTCGGATCGAACTTGCTCCGGCTCAATGCCAGAAGGTAACCGATGGAAGCCTCGAGATTCTTGTCGCGAACGAAAGCCGCATCGATCGTGTCCCGATAGCGCGAGGCCGTTTGGAACGTTCCCTCACGTGCGAAATCCGAAGTCCGCTTTTGCACTTCGGTCAGTAATTGCCGACTCGACAGATTATACTTTCCGGACCCGGGAAACCTCCGGGCGAGGCCGACGGTCATTTCCTGGACCTCCATCAGCGAAGCCTCCGCCTTTTTCAGTTTTTCCGGGGCATCCGGCAAGTTGACGCCGGTGATGTCCGGCTTTTCGACCGGCTTAGTATTTCGGGTTTCGGGGAAGACCTGGACCGAGGCCTCCGATGGGATCGTCTTTCCTTCCTCGTCCACAAGAATCACTGAAAGTGACCGCCCCAGACCGTCGGATAGCTCCGGATGATCGGCCGGATCAAGTGTCACCACGAAATCTGGAGCCGTGCCTTCGGCGAATTCGATCCCATCGAGAGTATAAACGGCACGGGCAACGCATTCGGCGTTTTCGAGCTGCAATTCGATCTCGACCGGTTTGATGATCGTGTCGCCATCCTCCGGTTTGAGGATCTTGGCGGTCGCAGTACAGGCGGCGACCGAACTGCGGTAGTAAACCGCACCCGCCACGCCGACCACGACAACGGCTATGAGTATGGCGCCGGCAGCTATTAATAGAAGATGGCGGGAGCCCGCCGCGACTCCGGCCGGCGGGACCGAGACAGGGGGAGCCGCCGATGCCGGAGGTGTCGGTGCCGCACCCACCGAAGGTTCGTCGACGACATCCTCCGCCGCTGCGGGCTCTTCGGCTTTGCCTGCTTCGTCGCCGAAAACAAGTCGGCTTGAACCGCCGAGTACGATCACGTCACCGGGCCTCAGATATCGTTCGCCGGAGACCCTTTCGCCGTTCACCGTGGTCCCGTTGCTGCTGTTAAGGTCTATCAGGCAGAACTCACCGGAGCGTTCCTCGATCTCTGCGTGGAATCGGGAAACGTTCGAATCATCCGGAAACGAAACGTCGTTGTCCGATGTTCGGCCAAGCGACGTGATGCCGCCCGCCAACTCGAACTCACCGGCGTCAAATTTAAGCCTGAACTCACCCATATCTGGCGATCGAAAGGGCCAACATGCCCATTCTCTATCATACCGCTGAATGGCAAACCGCTGCCATACGCGAATCGCGGCGCAGTTACGCTGCCAAAGGTTCGACGCATAATTGTAAGAGGTTTTGCGGCTGCCGGATCCCCAAAACGAGGCCTTTCGGAGCCCAGAGCACATTGCGCGCGATCACCCAAATAAAGAACGATCTACAGGAAGGCCTTGCGCTGCGAATGGCAGTTCGAACTTTTCGCCGAACAGTAACGGTCTCAGGCTGAAGAGTGCTCCGGAAAGAGCTTAGCCTAGCTGCGTGTCCACCGGCTGGGCGAAAAAAAGGAAATAGACGATCGCGATAAAGGCGGCAATAAAAAGGATTATCCCGAGCAGGCCGAGAATAACCGGTACAATGCTGGACCCTTTCTTGACCGAGGTTTCAGCTTTGGCCGCCTGTTGCAACGATTCTTCCGGCAAAAGCTGTTCCGAGATGTCGGGCTGGGGTTCGATATCTATCGCCGCCGGCGTGGCGGGATCTTCCATCGGTACGGGCACGAACGGAGCCTGCTCCTGTGTCGTGTCCTCCGACCCCGGCGGGCCCTTGGCAGCCGCCGCAGCGGCCTCGACCTCCTTCAGATAGCCTTGGGGCAAATAGCCGCTCGACTGCTGAAACTTCGGTTTCGGCATCTGCCACTTACCGGGTGTCGCCGGTGGCTCGGCCGGAAGGTCCGGCTGGGCCGCATTCGGTTCCGTTGTATGTTCGTCAAGAACGGGTTCGCCGGCCGCCGCATATCCCAACCCTGTGTCGCCAGCGCTCCTTGGTTCGTCGCTCATAGAATTTTCACTCCCTCAGGGCAATGATCAATTACCAATGACGCCGCAAAAAACACGACCTGGCAAAAAGCGAAAAAAAGGCTTCGGGAGAAGCCTATTTCGAATTTAACGAAAAAGCAATAGAAAATTCAAAATGGCCGTCTCCGCGTCAAGCAAAGAAAACTCCGGGACCCGGATATTCCCACCCGACTACGGGTTCGAGAAGTACTCTATCGCTCAGACCGATGCCCGGTCGGACCTTGTGGACCCCCATCTGCCTAACGGTTAAGGTCCAGGACATCAGACCGGGTTATGATCCCGGTGATCCGCTTGAAATCCTCGATCAGCAACGCCGGGGCCTTTTGGAGTTTCTTCTTTATGTCCGTCAGGTTTGCATCCGGTTCGATCACCGGGAAACTCTCGTCCATTATCTCGGCGACGGGCGACTCGAGCAGGTCGCGATCCTGCAGCAGTTTCGTTAGGACGCGACTCTCCCTCAGACTTCCGACCGAGTGGTGATCTTCGAGCACGGGAAGCTGCGTCACACCGCATTCGTTCATCTTTTCGAGGGCAGCGGCAACCGTATCGGAGGGCGAAACGAAAAGCAATTCTGTTGGCGCACCCGAATTCTTGGTCTCGAGGATAAGCCCGGCTGAAATTCGCTGCGGCTCAAGCAGAAGCTTCTCTTTCATCCACTCGTCCGAGTGGAATTTGGTCAGGTAATGCTCGCCGGTATCGCACACTATAAAGACGACGACTGCGTTTTCATCTAGCTCTTTCGCCACCTTCAGAGCACCGGCAAAAATGGTGCCGGTCGAGCCGCCGCAGAAAATACCTTCCTTTCGGCCGAGCTGCCGGGCAAGATCGAAGGACTCGCGGTCCGTGATGTTAATGATCTCGTCGATGATATTCAGGTCCGCATTCCCGGTCGGAAGGGCCTGGCCGATACCCTCAACGAGATACGGCGTCGGCTCGGGCACCTGCCCCGATTCCTTGTAGACCTTAAAGATCGAACCATATGGGTCGGCTCCGATCACCCGGATCGAAGGATTCATTTCCTTCAGGTAGCGCCCTGTGCCGCTGATAGTCCCGCCGGTCCCGATGCTTGCAACAAAATGCGTGATCTTTCCTTCGGTATCTTCCCAGATCTCTGGCCCGGTGGTCCGGTAATGGGCGGCGGGGTTAGCCGGATGATTGTATTGATCGGGATAAAAAGAGTTCGGGGTCTCTTCGGCGATACGTTTCGCCGTGGCGACATAATGGTCCGGGGTGCCGGGTTTGGCGGCCGCCGGGCAGACCACAATGTCCGCCCCGAGGGCTTTGAGATACCGGTTCTTTTCGACGGAGACCTTGTCGGTCAGAACAAAAATGCATCGGTAGCCGCGAGCCGCCGCAACAAGGGCAAGGCCGATCCCGGTGTTGCCGCTGGTCGCCTCGACGATGGTTCCGCCCTTTTTCAGAACGCCTTCTTTCTCGGCCCAGTCGACCATGGAGACCCCTATACGGTCCTTTACCGAATAGCCAGGGTTCAGGCTCTCCATCTTCGCAAACACCTTTGCTTTGATCTTGTGCTGTTTGGTTAAATTGTTGATGCGCACCAATGGGGTCTTCCCGATAAGCGCGAGGATGTCGTCGTAATATTTCATTGAAAAATGCAAGGATCCACGGACGCTGCCGCCCTCTTTTCTGATAAGAAAATCTTAGACCTAATTGGTATTCAAGGCAAGAATCTGCCCCGATGCGATTGCCGGCCCCGATAATCGCGCAACTCACGCGAGGCGAAGACCGTATAATGAGTTTACTTATATCCGCAGAGGCTGCACTAATGAAACTCGTCCTAATGAGCTCGCTGATTCTCGCCGCGGCGTTTAGTTCCTTCGGCCAGCCCACTACCGCAGGCGTCGCTCACACGACTTCCGACGACGACGCCGCAATCCGGCAGAAGACCTTTGAGAAGGTGTGGTCTACGGTCAACGAAAAGCACTATGATCCTTCGTTCGGAGGGGTAGATTGGAAGCGGGTCAAAGAGATCTATGAACCCAAAGCGGCTGCGGCGGTTTCTGACGCGGATTTTCACAATGTTCTGAGGCAAATGCTCGCCGAACTGAAACTTTCGCATTTCGGTATCCATCCGCCGGCCGCGGAAATGGTTGCGGCCCAGACCGGCCGCGGCGTTACCGGGATCGACGTGATCATGCTTGATGGCCTCCCAGTAATAAACCGAGTCGATCCGGGTTCGTCTGCCGAGCGATCGGGCATACGACCTGGGTTTATCGTCGACAAGATCGACGGACAGCAGTGGCAGGACGTGGTCGCGAAGATCGAAGCCTCGCTGGCGGCTCGAAAGGTGACCGAGGCGATGCGAAAGGTCTATCTTGAACGGACGCTTGAGGCCGCGATCAACGGAAAGCCCGGCGGCCCGGCGGCGATCGAGGTCCTGGATGACGGCAACAAACGCCTTGCATTTAAGGTCGACCGGGTGCCGTTCAACGGTGAAATGTCACAGGCGATGGGCAATTTTCCGCCGCAGGAAGTGATATTCGAATCGCGCCGGCTTACGGGGGACGTGGGATACATCCGCTTCAATATGTGGGTGATCCCTCAGATGGCAAAGATCCGCGCCGCCCTTAGTGAACTTTCAGGTATTAACGGAATGGTGATCGACCTGAGGGGGAATCCCGGCGGGGTTGGCGGGATGGCTCCCGGATTTGCCGGGCATCTTTTTAGTAAGCGTGTTTCTTTGGGTACAATGCGGTCCCGGGGCGGTTCGATGGAGTTCGTCGTTTTCCCGCAAAAGGACCCCTTCACCGGACCGGTCGTTATTCTTATCGACCACGGCACCGGTTCTACGAGTGAAGTTTTCGCCGCAGGAATGCAGGAAACCGGACGGGCGACGATCATCGGGTCGACGTCGGCCGGGGCTGTTCTTCCCTCGGTCTTCGAAAAGTTGCCGACCGGCTTTCTCTTTCAATATGCGGTATCGGATTACCGCTCTCCCAAGAAAATACTGATCGAAGGAAGAGGCGTTTTCCCCGATAGAGAGGTTCGCAAAACGCGTCGGGACCTGCTTGCAGGAAAGGACCTTCAGTTAGAGGAAGCCTTGACCTTTATTGCAAATGCGGCAAAAGGGACCGGCAAGTCAGCCGCCGCCGGAAGATAGTTTGGAGATCATTCATGAAAAAGCTCAGTACAGCAGCCTTTCTAGCCATTTTGACGTTGTTGTTTTGTGTTGGCGTACTCGCACAGGCTCCCGAGGCAAAGAAAGCCGACCAAACGAGAACGTCAAAGTCTTCGGCCCCGACCGTCCGGGAGATCCTGGACCGCTACGTCACGGCCCTTGGCGGACGCGAGGCGATCTTAAAGGTCAAGACCCGCTATTCAAGAGGAACGGTCGAACTGATCCCGATGAACCTAAAAGGCAGCTTCGAGACCATCGCTGCGGCTGAGGCTAGCTCCTTCAGCAAGATCTCGATAGGGGGCATCGGCGACATGCTTGAGGGTTCCGACGGAAAGTCCGGATGGTCGATAAACCCGATCACAGGATCGCGTGACAAGTCTGGTCCTGAACTCGCACAGGCCAAGCTGATAAATGATTTTTACCGGGATATAAGGCTCGAGAAACTTTTCCCCAAGATCGAGCTAAAGGGAACGGAAAAGGTTGGCGAACGGGCCGTTTATGTGCTCACGGCAGCGGCAGACGGGTTGCCGGCTGAAACCTGGTATTTCGACAAGGAGACCGGGTTGATGGTCAAGTCCGAATTTGTCGCGATCTCGCCTGAGGGCAATACAGCGATGACCGTGGTCTACGAGGATTACCGCAACGTCGACGGTGTGATGACCGCTTTCCGGATAAGAACCCAAACACCTCAGTTCGAGCTTGTCCTCAACGCCACCGAGGTCAAGAACGGGGTTCCCATAGACGAAGCCGTCTTCAAAAGGCCAAAGTCGAATTAAGATCCAGGAAATACAGTATGCCCAGGTTCCGCACCACCAAAGGTGTTGTGTTTGGGTCGATTTTTGTGTGGGGTGGCAAGCGTCGTGCCGCCCAGGCAGCCTGACTATTTTACCTTCCCGAGCCGTCCAGGTTACCTAGTTCTTACAAGTGTTGCCAAGGTGCTTGACAACCTATTCTCACTCTTCATAATTAACTCAAAATTCTGCAAACCGTTGTGTCGTCTGGGTCAATTTCAATACTGAGCATCCGTTCGCAACCCGGGATAAGGCGGAAAAAGATCTGGAGTACCTAAGAATTATGAAATCGCCGTCGCTGTCTTCGGACAACGCTAAAACTCGTATTGTGTCCGCGTCTCTTCTTGTCATTTTGTTGCTGGCAGTCGTGCCGGCCTTTTATGGTCTTTCGGGGTTGACCCTGATCGCACCGCTGAGTGGGCTTTTGAGTCACGCTAAAGCTCAGGCGGCAGCTGGCAATGTTGATAGCCGGCAGGATGATCCGGCCGGCGTCCCACCCGGTTCGGTCAGCCTTACAGGCCCGGGCGTGGCCTACACACAAAATTTCGACACTCTTTCAAATACCGCCGGCACAACGACGAATGATCTGACCATCAACGGATGGTACATGACCGAGACGGGCGGCGGAACGCGGGACAACGAACAGTATGCGGTAGATACCGGAGCGAGCAACACGGGCGACACATACAGTTACGGGAGCACCGCGAACACCGAAAGGGCATTGGGCCAGCTTCGCAGCGGATCGCTGGTTTCAGTGTTCGGTGCCTCATTTACGAACAATACCTCACAAACAATAACTTCCCTCGACATAAACTTCACGGGCGAACAATGGCGGCTGGGAACTGCTTCCCGGACCGACCAGATGAATTTCGAGTACAGTACCGATGCGACGAGCCTTACGACCGGAACCTGGACCGCGGTCGCCAACCTCGCTTTCGTTACACCGAATACCGCGACAACCGGAGCAAAGGACGGAAATGCTGCTGAAAACAGAACGGCTCGTAATGCAACGGTTAATGGGTTGACGATCGCGAATGGTGCTGGATTTTGGATCAGATGGGTCGACACGGATGCCACCGGTGCAGACGACGGTCTGGCGGTCGACGATCTCAGCCTGACCCCGAACGGCGCAGGCGGACCGACGCCCACACCGACGCCCACGCCAAGCCCGACTCCAACACCAAGCCCGACACCGACACCGACGCCGCCTGTGATCACACCAATACACGCGATCCAGGGAGTCGGGACATTGTCTCCGATACCAGGGACGGTGGTCACAACGACCGGTATCGTTACCGGCCTAAAATCAAACGGGTTCTTTATTCAGACATCGGACGTCGATGCTGACGCGGACCCGGCGACTTCGCAGGGTATCTTCGTTTTCACGTCCGGTGCCCCTCCGGCAGCAGCCGCTATCGGCAACCAGGTAAATGTGACCGGAACCGTTACGGAGTTTGTTCCAGCAGCGGACCCGAGCAGCCCTCCGTTGACGGAGTTGACTTCGCCTACGGTTTCGCTTGTGTCCACGGGGAATCCGCTGCCGGCCCCGGTCATGATCGATCCATCAGCAACGACCGGCGCCTCGGGGACCACGAATCTGCTGGATACGCTTGAGGAATTCGAGGGAATGCGGGTTATCGTCGCGTCGCTGACCGTCATTGGCCCGACGCAGGGATCGATCAACGAACCGAATGCGACGGTGACGTCCAACGGGGTTTTTTACGGCGTCGTTACAGGAGTAATGAGGCCGTTCCGCGAACCCGGCATCGCGATCTCTGACGGGCTGCCGGCCGGGTCGCCTGCATCTGTTCCAAGATTTGATGAAAACCCGGAGAGGCTGCGTGTCGACAGCGACGCCCAACCCGGAACAACGGCGATCGATGTGTCCGCGGGAACGATCATCACCAATATTACCGGCCCGTTGGATTTCGGCTTCCGCACCTATACGATCCTTCCGGACGCCGCGACGCCCCCGGTTGTGGGCGTCCAGCCCGGAGCGGTCCCGGCACCGGTGCCGACCGCCGACGAAGTTACTTTCGCTTCATTCAACATGCAGCGGTTCTTCGATGACGTGAATGACCCGTCCATCGGCGAGCCCGTGTTGACGAGCACGGCCTATGATCGCCGGCTTGCAAAGGCTTCGCTGGTGATCCGGTCGCTGCAGAGGTATCCGGACGTGATCGGTGTCCAGGAAGTCGAGAATATTGCGACGCTCCAGGAAGTTGCCGCGCAGGTCAACGCTGACGCGGTCAATATCGACGGCATCACCGATCCGCAGTACACTGCCTTCTTGTCCGAAGGTAACGATGTCGGCGGCATCGATGTAGGTTTTCTGCTCAAATCCAGCCGTGTTTCCGTCGTTGACGTGACTCAGGTCGGCTTGAGCGAAACCTACATCAATCCGAACAATGGCCAGTCCGAGATCTTGAACGACAGGCCGCCGCTAGTGCTCCGCGGAACCGCCACCGGCCCGTCGAACCAAATGTTGGCATTCACGGTCATCGTGAACCACCTTCGTTCGCTGACCGGGATCGGCGACAGTACCGACGGGAATCGCATCCGGACAAAACGGCGAGCACAGGCAGAGTTTCTCGCGAATTATGTACAGACGCGGCAGATCGCAGACCCGGCCGAGAATATCCTTGTCCTGGGCGACCTTAACGCGTTTGCGGTCAACGACGGCTTCGTCGATGTTATCGGAACGATCAAAGGAATGCCGACCGCGCCGAGCGAGGTAGTACTCGCGAGCAATGACCTTGTCGATCCGGACCTGACAAACCTGGTCGACACGCTGAGTCCGGAGCAGCAATATTCATACGTCTTTGACGGAAACATTCAGACCTTGGATCACATCCTGATCAACGCTCCTGCTTTAGCAAGGCTAAGCCGATTTTCCTATGTAAGGAATGATGCCGATTTTGCGGCGGTCAATTACCAAAGCACGAACGAACTCAGGATCTCGGACCACGATCAGCCGATAGCGTATCTGAATTTCCCGGCACCTCCGCCGACACCAACTCCGACACCGACACCGACACCCACACCGGAGCCAACGCCGACGCCGACACCAACGCCGACACCGACTCCGGAACCGACGCCGACACCTACGCTGACGCCGAATCCGAGTCTTTGCGTGCCGACGTTGACGATCACCGAGGTATTTCCGGGAAGTATGAACGGCTTTGATTCGGTATCCGCCGGTACTAATTCAGTCACGGTCGATGTGGCGAATTCGGGCCCGGGGCTTCAGGGGCTGACACTGGTTAGCTCAGTGAACGCGAACGTATCGATCCCGGCGTTCCCGTTCGGTACATTTAACCCGGTTACGTATGCGTTCACGATCCCGAATCCCGGTCAGGCGGTTGATTTCACCGTGAGGGCTTCGGTCCGGGCCTCGACGATCCTGATCAGGGCTCAATGTTCAGGCGTACCGACACCCACACCGACGCCAACGCCGACACCCAGTCCGTCGCCGACGCCCTCACCCACGCCTCCACCGCCGGCGGTGTGTACTCCGACGCTGACGGTCACCGAGGTGTTCCCGGGAAGCATGGCGGCGTTTCAAGCCATCACGCCGGGGCCGGGTTCGGTAACGGTCGATATGGTGAATTCGGGGATCGGGTTGCAGGGCTTCGCGCTTGTAAGCTCATCGAATGCGAACGTCACCATCCCGCCATTTCCGTTCGGGACGGTAAATCCGGTGACGGTGACCTTCACAGTTCCGAACGCGGGTCAGCCTGTTGACTTTACGCTTCGCGCGTCGGCCAGGATAAACACGGTCCTTATCCGTGCTCAGTGCGGCGTACCGACCGGCCCATCCGCGAGATCGTCGTTCCAGCGGGAAGGCCGTCCAAGTGGCAGAGAGGTTGCAAAGCCTGCGATCTTAAGCGCGCGGACCCCGATGATCGGCGGTGGGGGAATACTCGCTTTGGGTTGAGCTATTGCTTCTGAGGAGGCAGCGGGGCCGGTGATCTGAATTACGGTCCCGCTTTCCGATCAAGCTATTGGACGATCGTAGTTTGAACGACTAAACAGATCCTGGTTTTTCTTGTAATTCCCGCCGGATAGCCAGAAACTTCGCAGGATCGTCAGTGATGACGGATCTTATTCCGAGGTTAAAAGCTCGCCTTAGCCAGCCGGGGTTGTTAACCGTCCACACGTTAACGGGAAGTCCCCTCTTTTCGGCTTTTTCCATCAGCTTACGGGTTGCAAGCGAATAGTGGATCGAAAGTTCGTCGGCTCCAAGTTCGACAGCGATCTTGACCAAATGTTTTTCCTTCCGGAGGATCGTCATCATCTTCGGTGCAAAAAGGGCGGCCGTTCTCACATCCGGAAGATAGATCTTTGCTCTGGTCACGACCGAAAGATCGAAGCTCTTGATGATCACCCTGGGCATTACCGCCGAGCTTCTGACCACCTCGCATACGCGGGCCGTTAGCTCGTCCTGATCTCGTTCATCGCACTTTAGTTCGATAAAAACCAGGCCGTGGAAGCCTTCGAGCAATTCGAGAGTTTGTTTGAGAGAAGGGATGGACTCACCGTCGAATAAACTGCGTCCATTTTTCGCCTCGGAGGCACCGAACCGGCTCCCAACATCGATCTTCGAAAGTTCGGTCGATGTGAGGGTATTTACAAACGAGCTGAGATCTGCAATTCGCTTTAGTGTTTTGTCGTGAAAAACCACCGGGACACCGTCACGGGCCAGGCGAACGTCGAACTCGACCCCCTCGGCACCTGTGTCCATCGCCAGTTGAAAGGCGGCCAGAGTATTCTCAGGTGCGAGGGCACTGGCACCGCGATGTCCAATGATCAACGGGCGATCCGGCGGATCATTTGTCGTTTCGTTTTTTCCCAGTGTCTTTCTTCTCAAGCAGGAAGATCGCTTTCGACCAGGAAATGGGCTCTGAAAGCGGGAATTTATGATCGCCCACAATAGTAAAATACCGTTGTGAGATCTGTCTTACATTTTCAACCGGATGGATCTTGAATTTGTAGAGGAATTCAAGGACAGAGCCGACAAGCGACGGTTTGACCGGGATGAAAACGAGCTTCCCGCCCGGTCGCAGGATGCGGGCCATTTCTTTAAGCCCTTCGTCCAAAGAAACATACTCAAGGACGCCGCACGATAGAACGAGATCGAAAGAACCGTCCTGGAATGGTAGCTCCAGAACGTTTCCCTGAACTTCAGATACCTTTTCGTAACGTTTCTTTTTATCCTTTCTCAACTGGTCGCGGGCGATCGAAAGCGAGTTCCTCGAGAGGTCGAAGGCGATCATCTGCTTCGGGCGAAAACCGGCGTCGAGAAAACCCCGGGTTACGAGCCCCGTGCCGCTTCCCGCGTCAAGAACATAGGAATCCGGGCCGATCTCAAGATTCAGCGACCGAAGGAATTTCGCGACCGACGCACGATACCCGTTCAACTTCAATGTGAAATGGTGTACGTCGGCAATGCGATCGTAGAAGTTCTGAGTACTCGATTTTTGAATGGCCGCGTTTCTTATCATTCCAAGCTACTTTTCCGCGAGGAGCCTAAGCATAGCCGAGCGAAGCTCTTCGATGCGTGTTGGATTCGTACCACTTTCGATATAGCGTATTACGCCCGTTCGGTCAATCAGAACAGCGGTCGGCAACGTCGTAGCTGCATACGCTGACTGGGTCGATTGGTCGCCGGCGACTACAAAATCATAAGGTAACGCGTGCTTTTCCTTAAAACGCTGGAGAAAAGCTATCTCACTCGGCCTGTCAAGCGTGAGGCCTTCTCCACGTCCGTAATAACGTGTCATACCGAGGATGACGAGCCCGTCCGAGCCATAGTCCTGGTGCCATTCGGCCAGCGAAGGAAATGCGTCAAAGCAAGGGCCGCACCACGTTGCCCAGAAATCAAGGAGAACGACCTTTCCTTTCAGCGAGGCCAATGTCTGGTTCTTTCCGGGGAACCACTGGTCGATCCCGGTGAACTCCGGGGCCGATTCGCCAAGAAGCCTGTATTGTTTTTCACGCCTTTTTAATCGAGCGACGGCATCCGACTGCTGGGTCTTGGTCGGAAGTTCCTTGCCAGCCATTATCAAGGCGGTCAGATAGTTTTCCATCGCCGCCGCTTTTCGCCCGGTCTCGATCTGATAAACGATGAGCTTGTCCCAGACATAGGCGAACAAGCTTGACGAGCCGATCGCTGCCCCCGTGTTGATCAGGTCATCGAGGGCAGCTTCAGCGGACTTCTGATCGCCGCCCGCCCGATGGCTCTCGAAAAGCTGCATCGCTGCGTCGAGCGTTTCGTCGAGCCCGCGTTGAGTTATTCCGCTTTCGAGCAGCACGGAGCGAGCCGCCTTGTATGCCTCCGACGAGTGATGGGCCGCGCTGGCATAATTTTTTTCGGCGAAGTAAGCCTTTGACAGCTCGCTTTCCATGCGGGCACGATCGCTCGGCTTGGTCGGCGAGTTCTTCAAGTAATCCTCGATCGCAGCAACTGCATCAGCGTGTCTTCTCTGTTTTGCTGCGATCACCGCAATGATCGATCTCGCCGTCTGTGCTTTATCAGCCGATCTATCCTCAAGAGTCAGGTATTTCTTCAGCGACTCGTTCGTCCTATCTAAATTCTCTGAGATCCAATAGAGCAGCCCGACGTAATAAACATCTTCGGTCGTAAGGTCCGTTCTCTCACCGGATGCGGCGGCATGTTTCGCCGCAAGCTGCTTTTGGTCGCGTTCGGTGTCCAGCCTTAACCGTTCACTGAACGGCACTTTCTTCTGTTCGAACTCTGCGAATTTCCGTTGCGTGTACGAGTTGGCCTCGTCGAAAAGCTGTTTTACGGGGACCGCCGGCCGGGCTGGCGCCGAGGCTTGATCGGCTGGCCGCTGAACGGCTCGTCGCGATTGCGGCATTGCCGAAATAGAAGCCAACAAGATAAAAATGATCCCCGAAAACTTTATCATCAGCTCAATTGGTTCCAGCACCTGCCATTGAACCGCGTGCGAAATCACGATTCGGTGAAAACTCAGACACCAGCGGGGAGTCTTTGCCTTCGACGATCGCCTCTGCAACGACTTTCGCGGTGAGGGGTGCGAGCAGGATCCCGTTCCTATAATGGCCAGTTGCCGCATAAGCTCCGCTGACCCCCGATATCGGCCCTATGACCGGTAACCCGTCGGCAGCAAACGGCCGAAGCCCGGTCACATGTTCCTCGATCACTGCGTCTTTGAGGAACGGGGCGATCCGGATCCCGCAATTCTTCAATTCTTCCCTTGCGTCCACCGACGCTTCGCGGTCGAATCCTGCATCCTCGACGGTCGCACCGACCAGGACACGCCCATCGCGACGGGGAACAAGATATCCCGAACGACCGAAGATCACGCGGGAGAGCCTTCGCGGGCCCGGCGCGTATCCAATGATCTGGCCTTTCACCGGACGAACATCGATCGGAAGTGGCCCGGCCGTCGTTTTGATGAGGCTCGTCCACGCGCCTGTTGCCAGTACCACGACGTCCGCCATTATCCGGTCACCGACCAGTGTCTCCACGCCCTCGACCCTGCCGTTTTGAATTATCAGCGAGTTTACCACGGTTTCTTCGATCAATCTGAGCCCGGACTGCCGCACGCTAGATGCAAGCGCGGCCGTAAACCGCCGGTTCTCAACCTGCCAATCCTCGGGATACAGTAGACTGCCTCGCACATCCGCGGAAATTTCGGGTTCGGCGCTGATGGTCTCCGTCGGTGAAAGGCGATCGACGCCAAAACCCAGTTTCCGCTGAGCTGCGAAAGTGATATCCAGTTCTTCAGCCTCAAGATCGTCAAACGCCGCCATTAGCGTTCCGCTTTTGTCTAACTCAATATCGATCCCCGTCTCGTCCAGAAGTTCCGCGGCAAGCTGCGGAAACATTTTACGCGACGCCGAGCAAAGGTCGTAGAATGTCGACTCTCCGTGGGCCTCGACGGTCGGCGCCAAGATCCCGGCCGCGGCCCATGAGGCCTCGCTCCCTATCCGGGCTCTCTCGATAACAGTGATCCGGCGGCAGCCGGCACGACTTAACTCCCAGGCGATACTTAGCCCGATCACCCCGCCGCCAATGATGACAATCTCAAGCCTCATGTGTAGCTATCCCTGAACCTTTAAGTATATGGTATCGAATTGGTTGGCAGAAACTTCCTGCCATTGCCCGGTCACGATCCGGAAACTCATGTCCATGTTTCTAATAAACTGAGTCCTTCGTTAGAATATCGTTTTCTGTCTAAAGATCGACGAGGACGAGAAATGGCAAAACATACGATCACACTTATCCCGGGCGACGGGATCGGGCCTGAGATCATCGCGGCGACGGTCCGAATTATCGAGGCGACCGGAGTCGATATTGAGTGGGAAACCCAGATCCTCGGAGCGCAGGCTCAGGAGAAATACGGGACCACGCTTCCGGGATCGACGATCGAATCGATAAAGCGGAATAAGGTCGCTCTGAAAGGGCCGCAGATGACCCCGGTCGGCAAGGGGTTCACTTCGGTGAATGTCGGCCTTCGCAAGGCTCTCGACCTGTATGCCAACGTGCGGCCGGTAAAGGCCCTTCCAAATGTCGAGTGCCGGTATCCGGAACTTGACCTTGTGATCATTCGCGAAAACACCGAAGGGCTTTATTCGGGGCTGGAGCACATCGTCGTTCCCGGGGTTGTCGAAAGCCTCAAAATAATCACTGAAAAAGCATCGACTCGGATCGCAAAATATGCGTTCGAACATGCACGCGACAACGGAAGGAAAAAGGTCACGGCGGTCCATAAGGCCAACATTATGAAGGTCTCGGACGGGCTCTTTCTAGAGTGTTTCTACAAGGTCGCAAAGGATTTTCCCGAACTCGATGCGGACGATAAGATCATCGATAATTGCTGTATGCAGCTGGTGATGCGGCCCCAGCAGTTCGAAGTCTTGGTGATGGAAAACCTTTACGGCGATATTGTCTCAGACCTTTGCGCCGGGTTGATCGGTGGCCTTGGACTTGCCCCGGGTGCAAATATTGGCGAGCAGGGGGCCGTTTTCGAGGCCGTTCATGGCTCCGCGCCGGATATTGCCGGCCAGGGTATCGCCAACCCCACGGCTATCCTGATGTCCGGGATAATGATGCTGCGGCACATGGGCGAGATGGACGCCGCGCAACGGGCCGAAACGGCCATGTTTGAAGTATTTACTGAAGGCAAGTCGCTGACCCGGGACCTGGGTGGAACTGCGAAGACCAATGAGTTCGCCCGTGCGATCGTCGAGAAGATCGAGGCCGCAAGTTGATGCCAGGGCCCCGGTCGACCCGTCGGTGACAGCGGGAGACGATCGGCGATGTGCAGCCCGCATCCTGCAAGTCGGTGACGGTTACGCCGTTCTGAATTAGCGGGCGAGGTTATCGCCGCGGGAGATCGGAGCTATGAAATATCTCATATTGATCGCCGTCACCTTTTTCGGCCTTCAGACTCTCACGACGGCTCAGGATGCGACCCGAATAGAGGTACGCCACGGTCACGAGAAGCCCCTTAACCAAGATGGTATCAAGATCCGTTTCCTCGCGGTGACCGAGGATTCACGATGTCCGAAAGGGGTGAACTGCGTCTGGGCCGGGGTGGCCCGAGTTAAATTGGAGGTTTCGAAAGCCGGAGGGAAATCCTGCGTTTTCGAAGTCAATACCAACGAAAAGAACAAACCCGCCGTCTTCGACGATCTCGAGATCCGTCTTGAGAAACTGGATCCTTATCCCTCAAACGGGAGAACGATCGATGCGGACGAGTACGTCGCGACCTTTTCGATCCAAAGGGATCCGAAGAAATGAAGCACCTTGACTCATAACTAGATATTTCAGGAGCTCAACTCACGTTTCGTCACGATGAAATTTAGGATCGTGTCTCTCGAGATGATGCCGGCCAACTCACCTTGATCGATCACAGGAAGCTGATTGACGTTGTTGCGGCCAAGTATCTCAAGAGCTTCGCTGACCGGTGCGTCCGGACTTACAACGAACAATTCACCGATCGGTTTCATGGCATCGGCCGCGAGTGAAAAAGGCCACTTTCTTTCTTCTACTGCCTTCACTTCATGCGGAGTTATCAATCCTGACGGCGTCCCGTTCTCGCTGACGACAAAACACCTCAGGCCCGTTCGCAGCATCCGTTCGTGAACGATCGAATGTAGGTTCTCATTACCATCGACGACAGCACATTCAGCCGACATAAGGTCCCGCACCGTCACGCCTTTAAGTCCTTCGTTCACTTCATCCTGCAAATAGGGGGCTTTCGCCGCATTAAGCAGGAACCACCCAATAAACGCGATCCACAATCCGCCGATCCCGGCACCGCCGAAAAACCTGATGATGCCGACAAGAATGAAAATGAATGCGAAGACCTGGCCGGTGATCGAGGCGATCCTCGTTGCCTTTGAGCCGTTCCCGGTTATCCACCAGATGACCGCACGAAGCACTCGCCCGCCGTCCATAGGGAAACCCGGGATCATGTTGAACACGGCGAGCGCGATATTAATGTATCCGAGCCATACGGCCATGGTCATCAGCGGGGTTTCCGCCTCGGACATCGGCGTCCAGCCAAGGAGGTAGGCCGCCAGAACAAAGATCCCGCCGATCGCGGCGCTTGTGATAGGGCCGACGATGGCCATCCAGAATTCGATCTTGGCGGACGGGGCCTCCTTTTCAATATTTGCCACGCCGCCGAGTGCAAAAAGCGTGATCGACCGCACGGGCATCCCGTTGCGGATCGCGACAAGGGCATGCGAGAGTTCATGAACCAGGATCGCCGCGAAAAAGAGGACCGAGGTTGCAATTGCAAGCAACCAGATCGTGGAAGAGGTCCAATCAGGATGCTGGCCGCCGAAATAGGCGGCAAGTGAAAGAGAAATGAGAACCGCAATGATAAGCCAGCTGTAATGCAGGCCGATCATGATACCGAACACCCGGCCAAGTTTGATCTGTGCTTCCATCGAACAGTTGTGCCCGCGAGCATCGAAGCCCGAGGCGATGATCGAAAACGACTTTAACGAGATAGCGGTCGTCAGCCGCGAGAGATCGTTGTACTTATCGTTTGGACCTCGGGGCCATGAGCGCCTCGATCTCGTCAGCATTTTTCGGTACTTTCGAGGTTAGGTTACGGTTGCCGTTCTCGGTAACCAACACATCATCCTCGATGCGTACCCCGATGCCTCGGTATTTAGCAGGGGCCGTTTTATCGTCAGGCGGCACATAGATCCCCGGCTCAACGGTCAGGACCATGCCCGGAGCAAACGGCTTGGAATTGCGGGCTTGCTGGTCAACGAAATAGCGGCCGGCGTCGTGGACATCGAGCCCAAGATAATGGCCGACGCCGTGCATATAGTATTTTAGGTACGCCTTCTTTTTGATAAGGTCCTTGGTCTTACCCTTTAGCAGGCCAAGCTTGACCATCCCTTCGGTCAACAATTCGATCGAATACTCCTGTCGTCCCTTCACCGTATTGCCGGTCTTCGTGTACTCGATGCACTTTTCCTGAACGTCGAGAACTACGTCATAAACCTCACGCTGAGCCGCCGTAAACTTGCCGTTAACGGGGAATGTCCGCGTTATGTCCGATGCATAGCCTTTGTATTCGGCACCTGCATCGATCAGAATCAGATCGCCGTCCTTTAGCGGAGCGTTGTTCTCGACATAATGCAGGATCGTCGCGTTCGCACCGCCGCCGACTATTGAGTTGTACGCGACACCGCTCGCCCCCTTGTCCTTCATATAGGCTTCCATCATGGCCTCGACCTGGCCCTCGTTCATTCCCGGCTTTACCTTTTTCATGGCAAGGATATGAGCCTCCGCGGCTATCGTCCCCGCGGTCTGCATATTCTCAACCTCTTCCGGTGTCTTGTGAAGCCGCATCTCGCCGAGAATGATCGTAGGGTCAATGAATGTGTGCGGCGGATAAGCGCTCTTCAGCCTTCGGACACGCTGAGGATGCAGATAATCGAGGATCTTCTCGTCCAGTTCCTTATCGAGCGAGAATCTGTAATAAAGCTTATCGTGCCCATCCAGCAGCTTCGGCAGATCGGCTTCGAACTTCTCGATCGAAAATGCCTTGTCGGCCTTATAGTTCTTCACCGCCCCTTCCACGCCTTGCCGCCGCCCGAACCAGGTTTCCTTCAGCGGATCACGCGGCCGCACATAAAGTGTGTAAGGAGCCTTCTTGTTCTCGGGATCGATGACGGCGATGGCGTCCGGTTCCGGAAAGCCGGTCAGATACCAGAAATCCGAATCCTGCCGAAATTTGAACTCGGTGTCGTAGCTGCGGGTCTGCTCGTGAGCCGCGGGAATGATGGCGATGGAATTCGGCTCCATCTGCTGGATGAATCGTTTCAATTGCTCTCGCATGTTCCCAAGTTTAGCGTAATTCGGAAAAAAGATTTAGCCGCCGATCATAGCAATGGCAAGAATTGTTCATTTCATCCGATTCGTGCTATTCGTGTAATTCGTGGCCGATTCCCTTCGCATAACAGAAATATTTCTTTCTATACAGGGCGAATCTTCGCATGCGGGGCGGCCCTGCTCCTTCGTGCGCCTGACGGGCTGCCCGATGCGGTGTGTTTGGTGTGACAGCGAGTACACCTTCACCGGCGGTGAACGGATCTCATTCGACGACATTTTCGAAAAGCTTGATGAATATGGATGCAAATTGGTCGAGGTCACCGGAGGCGAACCGCTCTCACAGAAGAACGTATTTCCCTTCATCACCGAGCTTTGCGACCGCGGTTACGAGGTGCTGATCGAGACCGGCGGATTTGTCTCGACCGAAGAGGTCGATCCTCGTGCGAAGATCATTCTCGACGTAAAGTGTCCTGCCTCGGGCGAGGCCGAGCGCAATCACTGGCCGAACCTCGAACGGCTGCGGCCGGATATGGACGAAGTGAAATTCGTCGTCGCCGATCTGGCGGATTGGGAGTTTGCGAAAGAGATCATCGATAAATACGACCTCGCAGATCGCTGCAAAGAGATCCTGATCTCGCCCGTTCACGGTATCGATATGAAACCGATCGCAGAAGCGGTTTCGCGAAGTGGACCGGACATTCGGCTAAATCTTCAAATTCATAAGTTCATCTGGGGAGCAAATGCCCGAGGCGTTTGAGGCTTATTCAGATGATCCTCGCGGCCTCTTTTCAGCCAACAATAGATCAGTCGTATCCTCGGTCACTGTCTGAACAGGCTCGAATGGACGGTCTTCGATCAACTTGCTTGTCGGGCGTCCGCGGCCCGGCACAGTTTCCTTTGGCTGAAAGTTCTCTTCGACCGTCTTGAACCGCATGAAAAGCCGTGAATAACCAAATAGAATGGCTGAAAGTAAAGCGAACGCAAAAAGAGCCACGATCGCCGAACCGAGGATCAGTTCTTCCCCGAAAAGCAGCATTTTGTAGATCGCCGCCTTTACCATAACCACCGCGAAAGCGATGCAACCGGACACCGAGATCGAAAGCAAAGACAATTTTTCAAATATCGCCTTGCGGCGCTGAAAGCGGGCAAACTCCTCGGTCGGGAACTGCTCACTGACGTAATTCGAGATCGCGTCCAGTTTGAGGCCGCATGACCTGCAATAGTTCTGATCGAGCCGATCTTCTTCTCCGCAGTTTGGACAATACATCGCTCTTCGATAATAGTTCTTGTTAGTGCCGGATGTAATTACGCGCTCGCGATTACTAAGGTTCCTGATATCGAAGGTTGAATGGGCGGCCAATGACAAATTCGACTCATATATGCCTAGTTTCCGGCGGGATGGACTCCTGCGTGACGGCGGCGATCGCGGCCGTTGAAGCCTACGAGCTCGCTTTTCTCCACATCTCTTACGGCCAGCGGACCGAGGCCCGCGAACGTAAGGCGTTTAACGATATCGCCGATTTTTATGTTGTCAAAGATCGTCTAGATGTTTCGATCGAACATCTCGCGAAGATCGGCGGATCGTCGCTGACCGACGAGAAGATCGCGGTGACCGAAGCCGACCTGGACTCGAAAGAGATCCCCACCAGTTACGTACCGTTTCGCAACGCAAACATGCTCGCGATCGCGGTGAGCTGGGCCGAGGTGATCGGGGCGAACCGGATCTACATCGGAGCCGTCGCCGAAGATTCCAGCGGTTACCCGGACTGCCGCCCGGAGTTTTACGAAGCGTTTCAAAAAACGATCGACACCGGGACCAAACCAGACACCCACATCGAAATTCGAACGCCGATCATTCATCTATCGAAGGCCGAGATAGTCAAGAAAGGCGTCGAACTCAATGCGCCGCTTCATCTCACCTGGTCGTGCTACCGCAGCGAGGATCTCGCGTGCGGAACGTGCGACTCGTGTGCCCTCCGGCTCAGGGGTTTCAATCAAGCCGGTATTGCGGACCCGATACCTTACACATCTTAGGGTCCGACTTTCGTGCCGGCCGTTTATGGTGACGGTATCAACAACCGCTCAAGCGAAAACCTTTCGGGATCCAGGTCGCCGACCGCGGCCATCGCTATCCGGTCGGTCTGGAAGAATTCATCGGCCACGGCCCTTACATCATCAGCGGTCACGGCATCTAGATTCGCAAGCGTTTCCTCGGTCGAGATCTGCCGGCCATGGACAAGTTCGCAATGCGCCAACGAGGCCGCCCGGTCCGCCGAATCTTCCAAACTGAGCAGCAGCGATGCACGGCTTTGGTCCTTCATCAGCGTAAGCTCACTTTCGGTTACTCCGCCGTTTACGATCGAACTCATTTCGGCCACGACCAAATCCGCAACCGCGCCGAGCTGAGCGGGCGAAGTAGCCGCCGAAACCGCCATGAACCCGGTGTCCAGGAACATCGCTGTCGATGCACCAACGCTGTAGGCCAGGCCCTGCTCTTCCCGCACGGACTGCCACAACCGGCTTGAAGTCCCGCCCCCGAGCACGCCGGCAAGGAGGTCGGCCGCATACCGCCGATCGTCCCTTGCGTCCACGATCGGGACAGCCAGGATCAAATGCGCCTGTTCGAGATCAGTCCTCGTCCGGACCACCATCGGTGCCGCCGTTTTGGGGGCGGCGGCCGCGTCGGCCGAGCGAGAGGCCGCAGTGTCGGTGAGAAGCGCACCGTTCGAACGTACCAGCTCAAGAAGCATTTCGTGCTCGATGTTGCCGGCGGCGACGATCACCAAGTTTGCCGCTGAAAACGCGGCACGGTGGTAATCACGGACCCGGAGGTCAGTGAAGGACATGACACTTTCGGGCGTCCCGGTTATCGGCAGGCCAAGCGGATGACCGGGAAAGAATTCGTGTTGGAAGAGATCGCCAAGCACCTCTTCGGGCGAATCCTCGTTCATCTTGATCTCTTCGATTATCACGCGGCGTTCGTTGGCGAGATCGGCTTCGTCAAAACGCGGATGAAGCACGAGGTCTGCGACCAGCGAGAACGCCCGTTCGAACTGATCGTCGACGACCTTGATCACAAAACCGGTCTCTTCGTGCGTCGTAAATGCGTCCAGGTTGCCGCCGAGGCGGTCCTGTTCGGCCGCGATCTCGAGGGCGGTCCGGTTCGACGATCCCTTAAACACGCAATGCTCGATGAAATGCGTGATGCCGTTCAGCTCCGCGGGTTCGTGGCGGGCCCCTGCACGGAAAAAGAAGCCGAGCGTCGCGGACCGGACGCTTTTCATTCGGTCGGTCAGCACGACCAGGCCGTTATCAAGGCGGGTTTCTCTTATATCTTCGTTCATTCGCGAAGATATGAGACTAGCACGGCGGTCCCGGATATCGAACCGACGGAACGTCGGGACATCGTTCGGAACGGCCAAACTGCTGCGTTTCCAGGGATTTAGCCGCATTCTACGTTCAACCGCGTTCTGGATGCGTTCGGGCCGCGTTCAGGCGTTCGACGGAACGTGTAAACCATTATATCTAATCCAGTTAGGGCATTCGCAAAGCGAAATTCCGTCAGTTTTGGAAAAAGTTTTCGCAATAGCCAAATTTTCAAAGATCGGCCGTCCCGGCATTGGGGGCGGAGTGCATATTCTAACAAAAGTTGCGAAGATCGTACAGACTTTTATAAATGGGACAAGAAGAACCCATTTCAATGTGACCTGTGACGAGAAAACTTCACCACCCCACGGCGGGAAGCGGCGCCGCTCCTTAGACAAGGAGGGGAGTAAGAACCGTATGATCAGCCTGGGATCATTCGTTGTCGGGCGGCGGTGGGTTCACCGGCGGTGGGGCGGGCGGCTTTGGAGGTGTAACGGTCTTTTCGCCGCCGGATTTGCCATTAGAATCGATCCCAAGTTGTGCCAGAAGCTCGGGGACGCTGATGCCGAGTGCCTGAAGCTGCTGAAGCAGCGAAAAGATGACGGTCGGGCCGGTCTGGGCGAAACGGTTGATGCCGCTCTGGTTCTGGTCCCCGTTGCCGCCCTGGTCGATCATCACGATCTTGTCGATCTTGCCGAGCGGTTCCGCGACGGCCTGGAAGACCGGTGCCGACGATTCGATTATCGACGGAAGCTTTTCGAGGATAGTCTGGAGCCGTGCCGCATCGTTGAACTCGCGCCACGCGGCCGCCTTTTCCATGATGGCCTTGGCTTCGGCAAGGCCCTGAGCCTCGATGGCCTTTGCTTCGGCGAGGCCTTTCGCCTCAAGCTTCTCGGCTTCGGCCAAACCGACGGCGCGTATCTTTTCGGCCTCGGCCTTGCCTTCGGCGGCGACGGCGGCGGCACGGCCCTGGCCTTCTCGTTCGAGTTTCTGGGCTTCGGCTTCGGCGGTGGCGATCTGCGCCTGTTTGCGGCCCTCGGCCTCGAGAATGGCGGCTTCCTGGAGGCCCTGTGCACGAAGAACGGCCGCTTTCCGGTCGGCTTCGGCCTGTTTGACGACGGTGGCTTCGAGCTCCTTCTCTTTTCGCATGACCTCCTGTTCCTGAACGGAGATCATTTCCTGAGTCCGGACCTTTTCGACGCGGACCTCTTCGGCGGTGACCTGCTGCTGGGCCTTGGCGTCGGCAAGCGGGCCGGCCTGGCTTGCCTTTGCTCGTTCGGACTCGATCTCCGCCTGGACCTGCGCCTTCTGGATCTCGGTCTCTCGCTGCGACTGGGCGATCTGGGCTTCGGTTTCGAGCCGGACCTTTTCGCCCTCTTGAAGGGCGAGCGATGCCTTGATCTTCGAATCGCGGTTCGCTTCGGCCTGGCCGATCTCGGCATCCCGCTTTACTTCGGCCGTGCGGCGTTTGCCGAGGGCGTCGAGGTAACCTTCGTCGTCGGAGATCTCCTGAATGGTCAGCGCGTCGAGCCCGATGCCCATTTTTTCGAGGTCGCCGGCGGCCTCGGTCGTTAACTTCTGTGCAAATGATTGGCGGTCGTTGTTGATCTCTTCGACAGTGAGTGTGCCGAGGATCGCTCGAAGGTGGCCTTCAAGTGTCTGGAAGACGAGCCGGTGAAACTGCTCCTGAGGCATCCCGAGGAAGCGTTCGGCGGCCGACCTCAAGCTGGTATCGTCGCCCTTGATCTTCACGTTGGCGACGGCCTTGACCGAGACGGGAACGCCCTGGACCGTGTAGGCGCGCGACGTGGCCAGCGGCACGGTGATCACGTTCAGGTCGAGATATTCGACCTTTTCAAGGAACGGGAAGACAAGCGTGGCGCCGCCGCGGACCAGGCGATAGCCGGCGACCGAACCGTCGGCCAGTTTGCGTTTGCGGCCCGAGATGACGGCGGCCTGGTTCGGCGAGACCTTGATGTAGTTGCGGCTGATCAGCATTATCGCGATCAACGCCGCGACAACGATGACGAGAACAACGATGGGGATGATCAAATTCTGATAATCAAGCAGGAAATCCATTGTTAGGTCCTCTTATGCGGGGCCGCACGGGGATCGCCGCGGGCCGCTTTGAACTATTCGCCGTCGGAAGTTTCCGGCGCGACGATCACGGAATCGCCGGCGACCGCCGTTATCTTTACCATCGAGCCTGGCGTCAGCTCTTCGCCGCCGCCCGTTCGGGCCAGTTTCTCGACCCGTTCGTCGCCTATTTTTGCCGAGATCTGGCCGAGTTCGCCGGGTTTGATCCGGACGGTGACCTGGGCCGAGCGCCCGATCAGGTCGGAATCGGCGACGCTGCTCGAAGACTGCTGGCCGATCAGGAACCGGCCGAATGCCGAGACCACGCCTCCGAATACCAGCCCGCCGAGCAGGCCCGCGAAGGAACTGGCGAGGGCACCAAGACCCGACCAGGCCCCGATAAACCCGAATCCGCCGAATGCAGTGATGAAAACGGCGATCACGCGGCTGTCGAAAAGGCCGAAATCCGCACCGTCGCCGCCCAGATCGGCCTCGCCGCCGAACATCTCGAAAATGTCGCCCAAGATGAGCGACGCAAGCAGGAATACGAACCCAACACCGCCGATGACGGCAAAGAGAGTAAGGAGATTCATACTCGAAATAAGGTCCATTTAGACTTGTGAACGGATGATCGCGAGAATGATAGCACAGGTCAGTACCACCTGCGGTAGCGGGTGGTACTGACATATTGCTCTCTACTCACGTGAAACCAACCGCTACCGCAGGTGGTACCGACAGATCACTGCGAGATCGCGTTGAACAGCAGCGGGAAGGTCGCCAGCGACTGGCCGCGGTACTGGGGGCGGAAGCCGAAGAGGACGATCTTGCCCTTGCCGTAGCTGACCTCGACCAGAGCGGCCTTGCCGGCGAGCCGCTCGGCACCGAGTGCCCAGCCGGAGAGGAGGATCTGTTTGGGGTCCTTGGGATAAGCCGCGACAATACGGGCAGAAACGCGACCGTTAGGGAGCGTGCCCTCGATGCCGGGGCCTGATGCACGCTCGTTCACACTCGCGTTTCCGCCCGTATCGATGATCTCGAATGTCGGCGAGTCTTCGAACCAGGCGATCGACTGCTGGGGCATTCCTTTGGCGATCGGGTGGGTGGTGTCGAGCTCGGTGCGGAGGATCGAGCCGGGGATGTAGAATTCCTTTCGCGGCAGGCCGCGTGTGATGTCCTTGACCGGCAGGTTGAACTGCTCGATCGCGAACCGCGACGATTCGTTCAGAAACACGAGCGTCCCGCCCGCCTCGACAAACTTCTTCAGGTTCTCGACGCCCTCTTTCCCAACCCCGCCCGTGTACTCATCCGGCATCGAGCCCTTGGCGTAGCCGTTCAGGATCTGGTTGGGCGATTGGTCGGGAAAGACGATCGTGTGTGTAAGCCGGCCATCAAGACGACGGTCTACGGCCGATTTTAGATCGGAGTCGGAGACATTATCAATAATGGGACTACAGCCGATGCGATAACCTCCACCGTTCCGGAATAGGAAGCGCGTCCAGCCCTCATCCATGGAAGGTATTGAGGATTTATAGATCGCGTATCTGGGCGGATTACTGCCGCCACATCCCGAACCACTTCCGGAGCCGAAACCGCCTTTGGGCAATTGATATTGGAACGATTGATTAACTTCCTCGACTTCAACGTTCATCAACAAGGGTAGTGTATGTGCGGTCACATCATACGGTGCGATCGGGTGACCTGCATTATCGAGGAGGTTCGGATAGACTTGCCTTTCAAACATTGCTTTCGCGAAGGCCGCGTACGGTTGATCCATACGAATCACTGCGGCACCGGAGCGGTATTCCTTGTTCCCGATCGAAAAAGCTTCAGGGTATTCAATATGGATGCCGGCTCTTCGAAGAATCGATGTCAGCGCATGCCTGCGCATATCCACACTCAGCTGCATGCTCGGAAGCAGTCGATCGGACTCGCTCTCAACGGGCTTAGGGATAATGTATGCAAACAACTCTCCCCTCTGCCTCGGTCTCACCGCCTCCTTCCCGATCTCATAGAATCTTGACAGCCAGCGTTCGCGGTTGTCGGCGGCGTGGGTGAGCAGGGAGAACGCGGCGGAGGTCATGTAGTCGGTTATGTTGCGTAGCTTCCATTCGCCGCCTTTCCAGAGCGGGCCGAACTTGTCCGATTCCTTCTTGGCGTCGAGCCCGCCGGAGGCACCGCGGAGGTCTTCGAACTTGACGGTGATCGGCGAGGCGATCCGGGCCGAGGCCGTCTCGCTCAGGATGCGGACGCCGCCGTGGTAGTGCGAATAGGCTCGTGCGGGCGTCCATGCGTCGTAGGTCGTGCCGGTCGTTATCCCCTGCAAGCCCTTCTTACGAAGGTCGTTCGCCATCCACTGCCCTAGTTCCGTGAAGCCCTCGACGATCTGCTTCGGGACGTTCGGTTCGACCGGGTCCATATACGGCGGCAGGAAGAGCCGGGCTCCGTTCGCTCCCTGCTGGTGGACGTCGTGGACGATCTGCGGGTGCCAGACGTTGTGGATCTTGTCGACCGTGAGCTGCGTCTCGACCTGTGTGAAGGCGTACCAGTCGCGGTTGTTATCGTGCCCGACGTACTTGTGATAAAGCTCCGGCGGCGTGGTGCCTTCGTACGGCGTGCCGAGCGTTTTGTCGTACCAGTTTTTGACGATGTCAACGCCGTCAGGATTGAGGCTCGGCACGAGCAGGATGATCGTGTTATCGAGGATCTTCTTTATCTCAGGCTCGTTGCTGCTGGTGAGGCGGTGTGCGATGAGCATGGACGAGAGCGTCGATCCGACTTCGGTCGAGTGAATGCCGAAGGTGATGAGGACGATGGTCTTGCCTTCTTTGACCAGGCTTTTCGCCACATCGTCCGGCTTGGCACGCATCTTTTGGATGATGCGTGGGTCGGCAAGCTTGTCGTTGATGCCGCGGTAATACTCCAATGCCCGGATATTCGCCGGCGAACTGACCGTCGCGTAAACAAACGGGGCGCCCATCGTGGTCTTGCCGATCTCTTCGAAGACCATCCGGTCGCTGGCGGCGTCGAGCTTCTTGAAGTAATCGACCACTTGGGCCCAGCTTGCCAGTTTGCGATCGTCGCCGGGCGTGAAGCCGAGGGTGTCTTTGGGGGCCGGTATCGATTGGGCCGCGATGCCTGCTGTGAACAGAAGAAGCATCACGCAAAGCCGCAGAGACGCTAGGTGCCGCAAAGGAGAGAACCACCCCGTCCGGCGAAACGCCGTCCACCCCTCCTTCGTAAGGAGGGGAGCTAAGAACCACCCCGTCCGGCGAAACGCCGTCCACCCCTCCTTTGTAAGGAGGGGAGCTAAGAACCACCTCGTCCGGCGAAGCGCCGTCCACCCCTCCTTTGTAAGGAGGGAAGCCTGGGCCGAACCACAATGACGCAAAGACACAGAGGTGTTTTTCATTCGATCAAATACTCCGAAAAGGTTTTTCCCGAGTTTAGCCGATTTGCAGAAAATTAAGAATCAGGCTTATAGTTGCGGGGAAAACAGCCCACTCCCTTTCGCTTATGAAAAACCCGTTTCTTGAGAATTTTCGCCCGTACATCCCTGCGTCCGTGACAAATTTGCGTGAGTTGACGCCCGCGCCGCTGATCGTCGGCGTGCTGCTGGGCGTGATCTTCGGCGCGTCGTCGCTTTATCTGGTGCTGAAGGTCGGTTTGACCGTATCGGCGTCGATACCTGTGGCGGTCATCTCGGTCACGCTGTTCCGCATCCTGTCGAAGATGGGGGCACGCGACGCGACCATCCTTGAGCACAACATCGTCCAGACGACCGGTTCGGCAGGCGAATCGATCGCGTTCGGCATAGGCGTGACGATGCCCGCGATCCTGATCCTCGGGTTCGAGCTTGAGGTTTGGCGGGTGACGATGGTGGCGGTGCTCGGCGGCCTGCTGGGCATTTTGATGATGATCCCTCTGCGGCGGGCGTTGATCCGCGATCAGCACGGCATCCTCAAATATCCGGAAGGCACGGCCTGCGCTCAGGTTCTGATCGCGAGCGCGTCCGAGGAATCGAAGAAACACTCGGAGATCGCCAAGGCCTCGGACGGAGCGGAGACTAAGGGCGGCGTGATCATCGCGGCCGGTTTTGCGGTCGGTTTTCTCTACAAAGCGGTGATGAGCGTCTTCAGCGGCTGGAAGGAATATCCTGAGAAGATCTTCGGAGAGCCTTTCAAGGGCGGCAGTGTGTCCATCGAGAACAACCCGGCTCTGTTAGGCGTCGGATACATCATCGGGCCGCGGATCGCGGGCATCATGTTCGCGGGCGGCGTGCTCTCGTACCTCGTCCTTATCCCGATGATCCGCTATTTCGGCGACCTCCTGACAGTGCCGCTCGCACCGGCGAAAGGGCTGATAAGCGACATGCCCATCGAAGGGGCCGGCAGCATCCAAAGCGAGTACATCCTTTACATTGGCGCGGGGGCGGTCACCGCGGGCGGCATCATCAGCCTGGTCCGTTCGCTGCCGACCATCTGGGGCGGGCTGCGCGGCGGTATCGCAGATTTTCAGGCGAAGCGTGCAGACAAGAAAGCGAATGGCGAGATCGGCGCTCTTCCACGGACTGAGCAGGACATTTCGCTCAAGTGGGTGGTCATCGGAATTCTTGCCCTGATCGCTGTCATCACCTTCCTTCCGGCCCTGAAGATGAACATCTTAGGTGCGATCCTGATCATCGTCCTCGGCTTCCTGTTCGTGACGGTGTCGTCGCGGCTGACCGGTGAGATCGGGTCGTCGTCCAATCCCATTTCGGGAATGACCGTTGCGACACTGCTGTTCACGTCGCTCGCGTTTCTGCTGCTGGGCTGGACGGCGCCCGATCCTTATTTTGTGACGGCGTTGAGCGTCGGCGGGATCGTTTGCATCGCCGCGTCGAACGGCGGCACCACGTCGCAGGACCTGAAAACGGGCTTCTGGGTCGGCGGCACGCCGTGGAAACAGCAAACGGCCATCCTGATCGGTGCTCTTTCATCGGCACTGCTTCTCGGGCCGATCCTTATCCAATTGAACAGCGCGTCTTCGGTCTATCAACGGGTCGCGGCTACGTCCTTCGCCTCAGATTTCCAGGTGCCGGAGGGCGAGCTGGTTCGCGACGGCGGTGCACTGATCACGGAGCGGCCGGGCGGCTATGTAGGGACGACCGATCCGGCAAGCTACCGCGTTTGGCATAACACGGATTCTTCGCGGGGGCCGGCGGGCCGCTATCTTGTGGATATGCAGGGAAAGCCGGCGTACCTGGTGGACCCCGGCATCAACGGCGTGATCCGCGAAGTGCAGACCGGGGTCGATGAGGCGGGCCAACCCGTCACGCAGACCGTTGAAAAATATAGAGCGCCAAAAGCGACGCTGATGAGCTACATCATCCAGGGCATCCTCAGCCAGCAGCTGCCGTGGGGGCTGGTCATACTCGGCGTGATGATCTCGATCACGCTGGAGCTTTGCGGCATTTCGTCGCTTGCATTCGCTGTCGGGCTCTACCTGCCGATATCGGCGTCGTCGCCGATCTTCGCGGGCGGGATGGTACGCTGGGGCGTCGATAAATACTTAAAGCGTAAATTTGCCGACAAGGAGCTGACCGAAGAAGAGTTTATTGCCGAGACGGACAAGAGCTCGGGCGTGCTGCTGGCTTCGGGCTACATTGCGGGCGGAGCCCTTGCGGGCATCCTGATCGCGCTTTCGGCCGTGTATTTCGGCGGTTTCGTCGAAACGATGAGCAAGTGGTCAACGGCGAACAACCCGTTCTTTGACGGCGATTACGCAAACCTGCTCGCGACGCTGCCTTTCATCGCCCTCGCCGTGCTTCTTTACCTGGTCGGGCGGGATTTGGTCTTCGGTAACAAAGAAAAATGACCGCCCGGGCCGTTTCCGGGATTTTTCTCTTATCATTCGCAGAAGGACACGCTATACTAACCGTGGCGTGTCCTTTTTTAACCTCGGGCCCGCCGGTCAAAAAAGCCCTCACGCCTACTTTTTTCCGTACCCCGGAAACTTTGGAACTGACCCATGAGATCAAATATTAGTCTGTTCGCAACGGTTTGTTTGCTTGTTCTGACCGCGTGGTTTGCGGGGGCATGTTCCGTCGCCGAAACATCGACCGTCGCCGAAACCGCTCCGGCGCCCGCGTCCGCGGAACTAAAAGAGCCTGTAAAAAAGGGCTCGGTCATCGAGATCACGCCGAACGGTCCCGCCGACGTCGTCCGTGCATTTTACGAGCACCTCAGGGAGAAGCGTTTCAGGCACGCGATCTATCTGACAAACCTGCGGCCCGCGATCGAACAGCTTTCGGACCGGGAGTTGAAGGAGTATCAGGTCGATCTCGAGAACGTCGCCAAGTTCGTACCGTCGGATGTCCAGATCAACGGTGAGATAATCTCCGGCGATCAAGCTACCGTAACGGCCCGGCTGCCGGGCGCCGATTACGAGAAGACGGAATTGCAGGAGATCCGGCTCAGGCGTGTCAAAGCTGGCTGGATGATCCTCGGCGTTGACGAGTTTGCCGAGCAAAGGGTCAAGAAAGAGGGCAAAAACTTTCTTCGCAATCTTCGGATCGAGACGCATCAGGATGAGGCGCGTCAGATGCTGGACCGCATAGCCAAGGCGCAGATGGCGTATGCGGCACAGAACGGCGGCCGCTTTGCCGGGATGCACCGATTGATCGAGGATGGCCTGCTGCCCAACGACGTGCTTTCGGTCGAATCGACCGGTTATGCCTATGCCGTCACCGTGTCCGAGGACGGAGCGAAGTATCACGCCACCGCCACACCTGCGGACTATCGAAAGAGCGGGATAATGTCCTATCTGGTCCGTTTAGGCGAAAATGGAACTCCCCTTCTGACCAGTATAGACAACGGCGGAAAGCCGCTTGAAAATTGAATGGAACGCCTACGCCATTCGTCGTTTTTATTTATACGGCAAGGGCCGAACGCCCGACCCCGCCCCCGGGTTCATTCTCACCGCAACGAACCAAGATGTTACGAGAACTGGTCGCACGATTTAGCAGCACTATCGCCGAACGGCGGGCGTCAGTAAGAAGAAAATACAGTGTTCCGATAAAAGTTTGCTTCTCACCGGACAAGAGCCCGGTTCGACGGCCCGGGCCGTGTGAAGAGGCATTTCTGTCAGGCGAAACTTGCGACGTTAGCGAAACCGGCATCGGTTTTGAAGTTTCATCGATCAGGATCAAAGAAAAGTATCTCGTTGGTCAGGACCGGCTGCTGAATGTCGAACTTGACCTGTCAGGCCGAAAGGTGCGGTTGACGGTCAGGGGGGTTCGGTACGAACGCGTAGGCATTCATCTTACCAACGAACGCTACCTGATCGGGGCGGAGATCATCGAAGTGAATCCAGAAGATCAGCCGGCCTACGTAAGATTTCTAAAGCAAGGCCCCAAAAAAGGCCAGGCAACGACCAGCATAATCGAGGTCGGGGTGGAGTAGTTCGAAGCTGCCGACAGGATCACGAGGCCGCCGACTTTCGGCGGCTTTTTTCATTGCACCGGCCCTGACGTTTCGGGCCGGCACGGCGGGCCCCGAAAAAAGCGGCCGGTTTGCCCGAAGTATGCCGCGGGTGATTTACTTATCGTGATGAAAACGACGGTCGGAATAGGCTTTATCGGGACAGGATTCGCCCGCAGGGTACAGATCCCGGCATTTCTTGCGTGCGATGGTGCGAGGTTGGTCTCGGTGTCCAGCGGCACCATCGAAAACGCTCGTGCGGCGGCTCTAGAGTCCGGGATAGGCCATTTTTCGGATGATTGGCGAGAGACGGTCGATCACCCGGACGTCGATCTTGTCTGCATCACGACCCCACCGGTCCATCATAAGGAAATGGTGCTCGACGCGCTTGCGGCCGGAAATCACGTCCTTGCAGAAAAGCCGATGGCGATGAACGCCGCCGAGGCTGAGGAGATGACCCGGGCCGCCGGGCAGGCCGGCGTTCTGGCCCTGATCGACCACGAGCTGCGGTTTCTGCCCGGACGGTTGAAGGCATGGTCGATGCTGCGAGACATGGCGATAGGGAAGGTCCGGAATGCCCGATGCACTTTCAGGTCGCCGACGCGAAGCGACCGGACGATCCCGTGGGACTGGTGGTCCGATGAGGATGCCGGCGGCGGCGCTCTCGGGGCGATCGGTTCGCATGTGATCGATTCGTTCAACTGGTTTCTCGACGCAGCCATTTCGTCGGTCTATTGTCAGCTTCATTCTCACATTAAAGAAAGGCCCTATCAGGGCAGTTCCCGGCCTGTAACGACCGATGACGAGGCGAATATGCTGCTTCGGTTCGAGGATGGCGAATTGACCGATGACGCGACGGGCCTTGTGTCGATCTCGATGGTCGAAGGGCCGGATTATCAGCATCGAATGGAGTTTTTTGGCGATCGCGGGGCCCTGCGGGTCGATCACAGGGGCGAGGTCTTAATCGCCAAAGCCGGCGATGCGGATTGGAACCCGGTCGACGTGGAACTCCCCAAAGGGATCGACGGCTTGTTCGAATCGGGCTTTCCGAGCGGATTCATGGCTTTCGCTCCGAGGATCGTCGAGGCGGTCCGCTCAGGTTCGGGATCTATCGAACATGCGGCCACTTTTGAAGATGGCCTGAGTGTCCAGAGGGTCCTCGACGCGGCAAGGGAGTCGAATGCGACGGGGCGGGTAGTGAGTCCCGAACGCCTGGTATGAGCTGATCACGGCTAGCCGACTTTCGTGCTTCGCACTCATGCAGGCGAGGGCGCCTGCGTTCCCGGGTCATTTCATATATTTATCAAGAAAATCGGCGACGAGCGGGTAAAGCGCGAGCCGGTTTTTCAGTTTGGAGATGCCGTGGCCCTCGTCGTCGTAGAGCTTGTATTCGACGATGGCTTCTCGGGCGCGCAAAGCAGCCACCACTTGCTCGGCCTCTGTGTAGGGAACCCGCGGATCGTTCTTGCCGTGGATGACGAACAGCGGCACCTTGATCCGGTCGATCTTTTTGATCGGCGAGATGCGGCGGAGGAATTCGATGTCCTTGTCGAGCATACCGTACTCGACCTCGCGGGCACGGCGTCGGTAGCCGGACGTATTTTTCAAAAACGTCTCCCAGTTGACGATGCCGACCGTGTTCACCGCCGCCGCCCATAGGTCGGGATAAAGCGTGATCGCGGCCATCGTCATATACCCGCCATAGCTTCCGCCCATCACGGCGATGCGTTTCGCGTCGGCCCCGCCCGTGGTCGTCAGCCATGCGTGAGCGGCGGCGAGGTCCTTGACCGAATCTTCGCGTTTTTCGACGTCGTCGAGATGGGTGTAGGTCTTGCCGTAGCCCGTCGATCCGCGGACATTCGGGTCGAGCACGGCGTATCCGCGAGAGAGGTAGTACTGGAACAGTGCGTTGAACCCTGGCCGCGACTGCCCCTCGGGCCCGCCGTGGACGGAGACGATGACGGGGACTGGAGAATTCGCCTCCAGAATGCCGCTGCGGGACGCCATCGAGCCCAGGTTGTTGGCCACAGCCTGGAGTCCTTTCGGTTTGTAATACCACGCCGGGATCTCGCGGCCGTCGAACGTCTTGAACTTGATCAACTCGGGCGGGACGAAAGTCTTCGGATCGATACCGGCCCGGTCGCTTTGCGTTACCTGCGACAGCTTTCTCGATTTGATGTCGTAGAGCCACACATCGCCGTTGTTCGTCGGCGAACTAAATGAAAAGGCAAGCTTGGAGCCGTCTTTCGAAAAGGCCGTGCCGCCGACGATGCCCTGAGCCGGAAGCTTGATCTGCTCGGCGGTTTTCGCGACGTTCGAGATCAGAGGTTTGCCGCCGGTCTCGATCTTTCGGAGGTAGAGTTCCGAGAATCCGTCGTTGTTCACGGTGTACGCCATCATCGACGCGTTGTCGGTAAGCGTAACGCCGCCGACATCCCAATTTGGGCCGAAAACTAACTCGGTCGCACGGTTCGCGGCCGACCAGTCGTCGCCTGCCGCGTTCTTTTGCCGCATCTGCACGAGCGCTTCGAATTCGCGCTTGTCGTTGGTGGTCATCAGCAGGCTGTCGGCGAGAAACTCGACATTGCCGAACTCGCTCGCGTCGCTGTGCGGGGTCAGGTGCGTTTCCTTGCCGGTCTTAACGTCGACGAGATAAAGGTCGTTGTCCAGGCTCTTCTCGATGCCGTTCCGAGAGATGACGAGCTTCGTGCCCGCGTCGTTGAACGCGGCGATGTTCATGTTGCCGTCGTACCTGTAAAGAAGCGTTTCCTTCTTGCTCTCGACGTCCATTGAATAGGCGTCGAAGTAATTCCGGTTGCGTTTGTTCGAGGTGTAGTAGATCCGCTTTCCGTCCTTCGAAAGTCCCGCGAAATTGTGACGGACGCTCGGCTCGTCCGTAAGCTTTTCTACGGCGTCGCCCTGCGGCGTCATCCAGAAGAATTGCGTGTTCTCGTTCCCGCCGACCGCCTTCCCGAAGATCATCCCGCTGTTGTCCGGCAGCCACCGGACAAAACCGATGTTGTCTTCAAAATAAGTCAGCTGTTCGGGCTTGCCGCCGGCCAGATCGACCGCCCACACCTGTGAAGTGCCGGTCGCGTTCGTCAGATAAGCGATGCGCTTGCCGTCCGGCGAGAAGACCGGCGAGCCGGCGGATCTGATGCTCAGATACTGCTGGATCGTGTATGTCTGGGCTCCGGCGGCAAACGAGAAAACGGTGAAGAGAATAAGCGATAAAATGCTTGATCGGGCGATCTTCATGACAAATGCTCCTGGTTTCCGACTTTGTAGGATTCATTGAGCCACTCTGCGACCTCGTCGTCAAGGTCATCTAGCGTACGAATGGTGAAGTGATTCACGTAACATCTCGGCCCGAGTTTCTCGATGCGATCGAATCTTGGACTTTCGAGCCTGCGGGTCAGGACAACGTGGCAGCGCATGCCTCGCGAAGAAAGGCCGTTAACCGCCGCAAAGATCATCCGCACCTGAAATCCGATCCGCGTTTTTGTAGGTGCGAAATTGAACGGGCCGCAAGCTTTCACCTGTTCGCAGAAACGCTGGAAAAGCTCGATCGCTTCCGGGGGGTTGTCTTCCAGAAAAGCTTCGACGGAATATTCGCCGCAGGAGTGCGGGTGGTTGGGTTTGACGAATGGACGGCCGCACTTCGTGCAGGTCCAGAGAGGTTCGCGTCGCATACGCCACACTTCTACCCTGAAACGCTTAGGTCTGCAAGATGCGGCGTATCGCTGGCCCTGATCCCCGTTCGAAAACGGAAAATGCCTGACGGACCAGGCTACTTCAGGACCGATTCAAAAAATTGGCCTACGTCAGAAATTATCGGGAGCGTCATCGTATGCCCGATACCCGGATAAAGCTTGAACTCGGCAGTAAGCTTGGCGTCTGCATAGAGCTTCTTGCTGGTCTCCCATCGATCGATCGGGGACTTTCCGAATAGTTCGAAGACCAGATCTTTATCTTCAGGTTCGTACCCGTCGCCGAATATCACCGAGTCGTTGTCGTCCTTGTCGCCAAGAAATATGAGGAATCTGACTTTTCTCAACTCGCCGATGTTAAGCTGCTTGCCCGCAACTTCCTTTAGGTCGCCGGTTCCGATCGGATATCGGAGCTTCTTTCCGTTAAACTCCGATGCCGGCGCGATCGGCCATCCGCCGGGCGAACCGACCGCCGCGGCAAGTACGCGATCTGGATGAAGGAACGCGAAGCGGTTCGCGAACATTCCGGAGGCTGAGAATCCGTAGATCAAAACACGTTTGTCGGCAGCGATCTTTTCTTCAGCGAGACGCTTGCGGGCATCATCGATCATGGCAATAAGCTGCAGGTCTAAACGGCCGTATTGCTTCTTGTCGGTTGTCAGCGAATCGCGGTCCAACGCGTGAGTATAGATCTTCCAGTCGGTTTCCGGCCGGGGAAAGACCGGCATGATCGCGGCGACATTGAGCTTGCCGAAAGCAAAGGGGACCTGGGCGATCCTCCGTTTAACGTTCTCCTCGTGCACCGCCAGATCGTCGTTAATTTTTCCCGTATTGTTCGGGAGGACCAGAAGATGCCGCCCAGCCGGAGAAGCCGTCTTGGGCGGAACATACAAGTAATACGGATATGAAAAGCCTTGAGACGGATCCGCCTCGATCCGCCGGACGTCCGGCGTCTGCGGCTGTCCGATCGCCGCGGAAATTCCCAGAATGATAACGACAAATGTAAAAAGTATTCGCATGGCAGATGTGATAACGGTCCGATCGGGCCGTAAGTTCCGCAAGATTCCGCCGCCGCGCTTCTGACCGTGACGAGGGACTCCGCTGCCAGCGGCACTTTCTTCACACTCAGCGATGAATGGAAAGTGCATGCACAGACGTTCGAGTTCGGCAGATCACGAAGTGTGATCGTGGATGATCCGCCAGCCTTCCTTGAATTTGCGAAAGATGAGCGTGAATTTTCCTTTCGGGTTGTCAGACTCGCGTTTCAGCGACCAACTGCCGACGGCCACACAGATCTCGCGGGACAGCACGTTGATCTCGAGGTCCGTAAAGGAAAGTGTCCCCATCGCGGCCTTGGAATTGTACGTCTTTTTATAGTTGTCCAGCGTTGCCTGCCAGCCTTTTGTTACCTTGTCGCCCGAAGCAAAAACGAGGTCGGGCGAATTCCAGTAACCCGACATAAAGCCTTCGACGTCTCCGCGATTCCAATCGTGGGACTGTCGGGTCAGAACGGCCAGCACCTCGACCTCGATCTGCGCTTTTTGAGAGTTGGATTGGGCAAAGCTGACCGAGGCGGCGGCGAGAAGAATAATGATCGCAAGTTTCATAGGAAGAGTTTCACGCAAAGTCGCGAACGACGCAAAGACGGACCGGATCGAAGATCAAAAAGAAAGGCCGGACCAAGACGGCCCGGCCGGTCGGTCTATTTTTGAACAGATGCTCAATTGGTTGCCCGTGCAGCATCATATTTGGCCTGGGCCGCAACCTGTTCTTTTTGCTTATCGGTCAACACGATACCCATTTTTTCGAGGGTGGCGGCGTTCAGTGTCTTCGTAACCTTTAGTCCGTTCGCTTCCTGGTATTTGCCCAGGCCGTCGCGAGTTATGTCGTCGAGTTTGCCTTCTTCGCCGCCGGTCAACATCTTGCCGTCGCGAAGTATTTTCTGAGCGGCGTTGATCTGGTCCTTGTTCGCTCTGAACGGAGCCGGTCGCTTCGGGCCGTTGGATGAAGCAGTCGACGTCTTGGCAGGTTTCTTTTCCTCTTCTGCAGAGGCGAAAGAGTTCGGGTCGACCGGGATCGCTTTCTGGGTTTCGGTCAGCTCGATCCCCATTTTCTCGAGCGTCGCGCGGTTTAGGGTTCCCGTTTTCTTCAGGCCGTTGCTGCCCTGCCATGACTTGATCGCGTCGCGGCTTGCCTTATCAAGCTTGCCGGTCGATTCGCCCGTATAGAGGCTGGCACTTTTAAGCTTCGTCTGGACCTGGCCGATCTGGTCCTTTGTCGGACGGAAAACAGGGGCTTTCGTCTTTTTTTCCGATGGCGAGGCCGACGCAGCGGGCCCCGTATCCTGGGCAATAGCGGCAGCAGCGGTGATGAGCAGAACAGAAATACCTAGTGCGAGTCTTTTCAGCATATTTTTTAGTCTCCGTTCCTGAAAGATGTAGCCGACCGTCACCTTTGGAAAGACACCTCCTCCCCGGGAAGTATCAGATGGGATCGGGCTAATGGAATTTGTGCCAATGAGTATCGGCCTATTCCTGTTTCAAGTCAAGGCGTATAATCGGTAGTTCACATTCCCTGGATCAGCTTATGAAAGCCGCCGTATATCATCAGTTCAAGGGGCCGATCAACATCGAAAATGTCGCTGAACCTTCCCCGTCGCCGACCGGGGTCGTCCTGGCGGTGAAGGCCTGCGGGATCTGCCGCAGCGACTGGCACGGATGGATGGGCAACGATCCCGATATTCGGCTGCCGCATGTGCCGGGTCACGAGCTGGCGGGCGAGGTCGCGGCCGTCGGTTCGCGGATCGCAAAATTCAAGGCCGGCGACCGCGTGACCCTGCCTTTTGTCTGCGGCTGCGGCGAGTGCGAACCGTGCCGGAGCGGCAACCAGCAGGTTTGCGACCGTCAATTCCAACCGGGCTTTACGGCGTGGGGCGGCTTCGCCGAATACGTCGCGATCGAGTATGCCGACAACAACCTCGTCCGCCTGCCCGACGAGATCGATTTCGTCACCGGTGTGTCGCTTGGCTGCCGCTTCGCGACCTCGTTTCGAGCCATCGTCGACCAGGGCAAGGCCGAAGCGGGGCAATGGGTCGCGGTCTATGGCTGCGGCGGCGTGGGGCTGTCCGCGATAATGATCGCGTCGGCCCTCGGCGCCCGTGTGATCGCAGTCGATATCGACGAAGACAAGCTGGAATTCGCAAGGTCGATCGGTGCCGAAACGGTGATAAATTCGGCAAGCGTCGATCCGGTCGAGGCGATACTTACTACGACCGAAGGCGGTGCCCACATTTCGATCGATGCGCTCGGGCACCCCGATATACTCTTCGATTCGGTATCGTCGCTCCGCAAACGCGGCAAACACATACAGGTAGGAATTATGGAGGCGGGGAAGCATTCTGCCGCGGTGCCGGTTGACAAGATCATCGGACGCGAACTCGAGATAGTCGGCAGCCACGGGATGCAGGCACACCGCTATCCCGCAATGCTCGAAATGATCCGCGATGGCCGGCTCGATCCAAAGGGCCTTGTCGGGGGCGTGACCGATCTCGAACGGGCCGGTGAGGATCTCAGGTTGATGAATGAATTCGGTGGGCAAGGCGTTAAGGTGATCTCGCAGTTTTGACGGCCGATGGAGCGACTTGACATTTGCTGAATGAACATTCATTCAGTTATAATTCCGTCACATTAATAACGAAGAATCGATCAGAGGACAAACCGAATTATGAGTAACATTGGCGAAGCAGCGGCACGTGATGAGAAGGGTTCCGGAGGGCAGGCGGCGACGATGACGGTTCGAAAAGCGGCCGTACTGGGCGCGGGGACGATGGGAGCGGCGATAGCCGCGCATTTGTCGAACGCGGGAATTCCGACTCTGCTTCTGGATATCGCACCGCGGGAATTGACCCCGGATGAAGAGGCGAAGGGATTGACGCTTGAATCGCCACAGGTGCGGAACCGAATAGTTTCGCAATTATTCGAGGCTTCGAAAAAGATGAAGCCTGCACCGTTCATGTTGGGGAAGAATGCCAATCTGATCTCGATCGGCGATTTCGCGGACGACATGCCGAAGTTGAAGGATTGCGACCTCGTGATCGAGGCCGTTGTTGAAAATCTCGAGATCAAGCACAAGCTGTTCGCCGAGGTGGAAAAGCATCGAAGCCCCGGTTCGGTGGTCGCGACCAACACGAGCGGCATCCCGATCGATTCCATCGCCGAACCGTTCTCGGACGATTTCAAATCGCATTTCCTGGGCGTTCACTTCTTCAACCCTCCCCGTTACATGAAGCTGGTCGAGGTGATCCCGGGGTCAAAGACCGACGGCGAGATCGCCTGCAAAATGTCGGGTTTTCTTGATCGGAGACTTGGAAAAGGCGTCGTGCCGGCCAAAGACCGCCCGAACTTTATCGCTAACCGCATCGGCGTTTTCGGGATGATGGCCACGATACACGAAATGATCGCGATGGGCTTTACGCCCACCGAAGTGGACCAGATGACCGGCAAGGCGATCGGGCACGCATCGTCGGCTACCTTCAGGACCTCCGACCTCGTCGGCCTCGACGTGACTGCTCATGTAACCAATAACTTGTATCCGGCCGTTCCCGACGATGAGGACCGCGAGGTCTTCAAGATCCCGGAATTGATCCAAACGGTGCTCGACAAAAAGCTTCTCGGCGACAAGACAAAGGGCGGATTTTTCAAGAAGTCCACGGACGCCGAAGGCAAACGTGTCATTCTCGAACTCGACCTGAACGCCTTCGAATACAAACCCCAGGAAAAGACGAAATTCGCGTCGCTTGATGCTGCGAAAGGGATCGAGGACATCCCGTCCCGCGTCAAAAAGCTCGTTTGGGGCGAAGACCGGGTCGGCGAGTTCCTTTGGAAGACTTCTTCACGTGTTTCGCGCTATGCCGCGAACCGGATCCCGGAGATCGCCGACACCATCGTCGAGATCGACAACGCCATCAAGTGGGGTTTTGGCTGGGAGATCGGTGTTTTCGAGGCTTGGGACGCGGTCGGCGTCGCCGAATCGGTCGAGCGGATGCGTAAAGAAGGGCAGGCCGTGCCCGAGAATGTCGAGAAGATGCTTGCTTCGGGTGCCGAGACCTTCTACAAAAGCGAGAACGGCGAACGCTTTTACTATGACCTGGTCGGGGGCGGCTACAAGCCGATGCCCGAGCGGCCGGGCGTGATTCTTCTCAAATCGGTGAAGGACCGCACCGGTGTTATCAAGTCGAATCCGGGAGCTTCCCTCATCGATATCGGCGACGGCGTGGCCTGCCTCGAGTTCCACTCGAAGATGAACTCGATCGGCGGCGACACCATCCAGATGATCAACTTCTCGCTTGACGAGGTCGAGAAGAATTTCAAGGGCCTTGTGGTCGGCAACCAGGGTGGAAATTTCTCGGCGGGTGCGAATATCATGATGCTTCTTCTGGCGGCCCAGGAAGAGGAATGGGACGACATCAATATGATCGTCCATGGACTTCAACAGGCGGTAATGCGAATGCGATATTCGCCGAAGCCGGTGGTAACGGCGCCCTACGGGTTGACGCTTGGCGGCGGATGCGAGATAGCCATTCACGGAAATCTCGTTCAGGCGGCGGCCGAAACCTATATCGGCCAGGTCGAGGTCGGCGTCGGGCTTATCCCGGCCGGCGGCGGCACTAAGGAAATGACGATGCGGGCGATGGACCGCGCGGCCGCGACGCCGGATGCCGATCCGCTGAGTTTCCTGAAGAAGACGTTCGAGATGATCGGGATGGGCAAGGTCGCGACGTCGGCCCAGGAAGGCCGCGCTTGGGGATTCCTTCGCGATGTGGATTCCATCTCGATGAATGGCGACCGCCTTATCGGCGACGCTAAACAAAAGGTATTGAACCTGGACGCCGGCGGCTTTGTTGCCCCGACGCCGCGTAACGACGTGCTCGTGATGGGCGAACCGGCCGAGGCGGCAATGAAACTTGCCCTTCATATGATGAAACAGGGCGGGTTCATTTCCGAACACGACCAACTGATCGGGACCAAGCTTGCACACGTCATGAGCGGCGGATCGATAAATCATTCGGCGACGGTGTCCGAGCAATACCTGCTCGACCTGGAACGCGAGGCGTTCATCTCGCTTTGCGGCGAAAGGAAAACGCAGGAACGGCTGGCGGCGATGCTGAAAACCGGAAAACCGCTGAGAAACTGATGCAGGAAGCACAGATCGAAAACAAGATCACGACCGAAAAGCGTGGACACGTCCTGCTGATCGGGCTGAACCGTCCGGCGAAACGCAACGCGTTCGACATGGAAATGCTCGATCAGCTTGCCGCGGCCTACACACGGCTTGAGGATGACCCGGAGATCCGCTGCGGCGTCCTTTTCGCCGAGGGCGAGATGTTCACTGCCGGATTGGACCTGGCGAAGGTTGGGCCGAAGGTAGTCGAAAGCGGGAACATTAATTACCCGGTCGGTTCGGTCGACCCACTTGGCGTTGGCGGTGGCCGCGATCGTACGAAGCCGCTCGTCGTGGCAGTACAAGGTAAATGCCTGACGATCGGCATCGAGCTGATGCTGGCGGCCGATATTCGCATCGCGTCGGAAAACGCGACGTTTGCGCAGATAGAGATAAAGCGCGGCATCTTCCCTTTCGGCGGGGCGACGCTTCGACTGCCGCAGGTCGCCGGATGGGGAAACGCGATGCGGTGGCTTCTGACCGGGGACGAGTTTGACGCGGCCGAAGCCTTACGGATCGGACTCGTTCAGGAAGTGACTCCGAACGGGCGCCAGTTGGAACGGGCTGTCGAAATAGCCGAAACGGTCGCCCGGCAGGCTCCGCTCGGCGTCCGGGCCACGATCGTCTCGGCACGGCAGGCGCTCAATGAGGGTTTTGACAAGGCAGTCGAATCGCTGACGCCGCAGATCCTTGAGCTCTTCGGCACCGAGGACGCGAAAGAGGGGGTCGCCTCTTTCATTGAACGGAGGGACGGCAATTTTACGGGACGGTGATGAGTGAAGCGGTCGAAAATGTAAGGCGTGAGCTCGCGTCGGTTGCGGACGAGGCGAAGGCGGCCTTCGGCTCGCTGACGCCCGAGCAGCTTAATTGGAAGCCGGCGGAAAAGAGCTGGAGTATCGCCCAATGCTTTGATCATTTGATAACCACGCACAGCTTGTACTTCCCTTTGTTTGAACGTCTGGCCGCGGGCGATCACAAACCGGGTATTTTGGAAAAGGTATCGCCGTTCAGCGGTTTTTTCGGCCGGTTCCTGATCAAGTCGATGAGGCCGGAGAACACGAAGAAAATGAAGACGACCGCGAAGGCCGAACCATCGCAAAGCGAGCTCGGGGGCGACATAATCGAACGTTTTGCCGAACATCAGAGGCAGATCACCGAGCTGATCGAACGGATCCCGGGCGGCATCGATCCTGCGAAGACGATCATCACTTCGCCGCTATTGAGCATCGTTACCTACAGCCTCGCGGACACCTACACGATCCTGTCCGTGCATTGCCAGAGGCACCTGGGCCAGGCGAAACGCGTGATGGAGGCCGACGGGTTTCCTAGTTAGCTCTTTGAAATATGGAACGCTGCGGTTGGGCGAAAAATGAACTGGCCATCGCGTACCACGATACCGAGTGGGGCGTGCCGCTGCACGACGATCGCGGGCTGTTCGAGTTTTTGATACTTGAAGGCGCTCAAGCGGGATTGAGTTGGGACACGATCCTGGCCAAACGTGAGAATTACCGAAAGGCGTTCGATAATTTCGCTGCGGCGACGGTGGCGAGATATTCCGAGGCGAAATGCGCGAAATTGCTGCTCGATCCCGGCATCATCCGCAACCGGCTGAAGATAGCCTCGGCCGTCGCAAACGCTAAAGCTTTCGTGAAAGTGCAGAAGGAGTTCGGCTCGTTCGACGCATACGTCTGGGCCTTCGTCGGCGGGAAACCGGTCGACGGGAGGCGGAGGGAGTTGGGCGACGTGCCCGCAAAAACGGAGATCTCCGACGCGTTGTCGAAAGACCTGCGAAAACGCGGATTCAACTTCGTCGGCTCGACGATAATGTACGCATTCATGCAGGCGACGGGGATGGTGAACGATCACTTAGCCTCATGTTTTCGGTATAAAGAAGTCTGAGGATGATAGACAAGATCGCATCTGTAATTCTGGCTATCGTCGGGATCATCAATCTGATACCGGCCGCCGTATTTTTCGATCCGTCGAAAACGGCCCGATTTTATGGTGTCCCTATCGCAGGAACGGACCTGACGATCCTGATGCGCCACCGAGGTGTCCTTTTGGGTTTGGTCGGTATTGCTTTGATCGTCGCGGCGATCAAGACGGAGTATCGGCTGTTCGCCATTTCGCTGGCGTTAATAAGCAAACTGACATTCATTTTTTTGACATTTACGGCCACGGATCACAACGCGGAAATTCGGCAGGTAGCTTTGATAGATATCGGGGCGATCGTGATGCTCCTGGTGGTGCTGGGCATTCACTTTTATTCGAGATCAATTTAAGCCTTATGTTGATCGACCGTTATCTGGACAAATTCGATTTCAGCGAGCGGCACCTTTTAATGGTGGCGGGACAGCCGGATGAGATCTATCGTACCGCGCATGAAGTAGATTTTTCGGAATCGCTAATAATTCGTTCGTTGCTCCGCCTTCGTGGAATGCCGACTGAGAACTTTTCGCTTAAGGCGATCGAGCGGTCGATCTTTAAGAAGCTGGATGAAGAGCCGGGCCATGAGTTGGTGCTGGGTCTCGTTGGACGGTTCTGGACCATCTATGGCGACTTACAAAAAATCGGCTCAGGCGCGGATTTCTGCGAATTCGACAAGCCGGGGTATGCGAAAGCCGTCTGGAACTTCACGGTTGCGCAGAAAGGTACACGATCTTGCCTAACGACCGAGACGCGGATCAAATGCCTGGACGACGCCAGTCGCCGAAATTTTGGACGATACTGGACCTTGATCAGGCCGTTTAGCGGACTGATTAGAATTGAAATGCTTCGGGCGATCAAGCGACGGGTGGAGTCGCGGGCCTGAAGCTATGGACTATCCGATCACTCAGGCCGTCCGGTTTCTACGTGAAAAGAATATCGCGTTCGTCCCGAGGCTTTACGATTACGTCGAGAAGGGCGGCACGCGGGAATCGGCGAGGCAGTTGGGTGTGGACGAGCATGCGGTGGTGAAGACGCTGGTCTTTGAAACTAATGAGAAACGGCCGTTGATCGTGCTGATGCACGGGGACCGCGAGGTTTCGACGAAAGGCTTAGCGCGGATGCTCGGAGTGAAGTCGGTCGAGCCGGCGACGCCGGAAAAGGCATCCAAGTTGACAGGATACCTGGTTGGCGGTACTTCGCCCTTCGGAACGCGGACGGCGATGCCTGTTTATGTCGAGAAGAGCATTCTGTCGCTCGGCAAGATCTACGTAAACGGCGGCAAGCGAGGTTTTTTGATCGAGATCGACCCGGGAGTCTTAAAGCGTGAATTGAATGCAGTTGAGGTTGAAATAGGGATTAGCCACGAATAACACGAATTGCACGAATGGATCTCCTTTTTGTGTTATTCGTGTAAATCGTGGCGAGAAAACAAATATGAAAGAAGCAGTAATCGTATCGGCCGTGCGTACGGCTGTGGGGAAGGCTCCGAAGGGGACGCTGCGGAATACGCGGCCGGATGATCTTGGGGCGGCGGCTATCAGGGAAGCGGTGGACCGCGTCCCTGGGTTGGACAAGAGCCAGATCGAAGACGTGATCATGGGCTGCGCTTTCCCGGAGGCGGAGCAGGGGATGAACGTCGCACGGACGGCGATGATCGCGGCGGGGCTGCCGGTCGAGACAAGCGCGATGACGGTGAACCGGTATTGCTCGTCGGGTCTGCAGACTATTGCGCTGGCGGCGGACAGGATCGCGACGGGCGGGGCGGACGTGATCGTGGCCGGTGGGCTTGAAACGATGTCAATGATCCCGATGGGCGGCAACGTCGTGCGGCCGAACCCGGCGTTGGTCGATTCCTACCCGGACTACTACCTGAACATGGGCCTGACGGCCGAGAACCTCGCGAAAAAGTACGAGATCACCCGCGAGCAGGCGGACGAGTTTTCGTTCAACTCGCACCAGAAGGCTCTCGCCGCTATCAAGGAAGGGAAGTTCAAGGACGAGATCGTGCCGATGACCGTTCACGTCGATGAGTTCGACGAGAAAGGGCGGGTGCGTCGCAAGGAGGTCGTGTTCGAAACCGACGAAGGGCCGCGAGCAGATACTTCGCCTGAAGGGTTGGCAAAACTTAGGCCGGTGTTTCATGCGAAGGGCACGGTCACGGCCGGTAACTCATCACAGATGTCCGACGGCGCAGCCGCGGCCGTGGTGATGTCCGCCGACAAGGCAAAAGAACTTGGCCTGACGCCGCTGGCACGCTTCGTCTCGTTCGCGACCGCCGGCTGCCTGCCTGAGGAAATGGGAATCGGGCCGGTTTACGCTATCCCGAAAGCGTTAAAACTTGCCGGTCTCACCCTCGAGCAGATCGACGTGATCGAGCTGAACGAAGCCTTCGCCGCACAGGGACTGTCGGTGATGAAGGTGCTCGAGATGAACCCCGCAAAGGTCAACGTAAACGGAGGCGCCGTCGCCCTCGGCCACCCGCTCGGCTGCACGGGAGCCAAACTGACCGCCACCATCCTTCAAGAGCTAAAACGCCGCAACGCCCGCTACGGCATGGTCACAATGTGCGTCGGCGGCGGCATGGGCGCGGCCGGGATTTTTGAGAGGATCGACTAGAGGAGCTACGCAAATGTTAAGTGGATCAAAACCGGTGATATTGCTCCCAACCGTGAAGAAGGCCGAGGCGCTGGACTTCTTTCAAAACGTTCTCGGACTGAAGTTCCGGCTCGACGACGGGTTTGCTCTGGTGTTCGATACAGCCGGTATAATGCTGCGGGTGACGCCGGTGGAGAAATTTACCCCGCACGAGTTTTCGGTCCTCGGCTGGGAGGTCGATGATATTGTCGCGTCGGTAAAAGAACTCTCGGGCAAAGGTGTGAGCTTCGAGAGATACGATTTCCCCTGGATGGAACAGGACGAGAACGGGATCTGGGCCGCGCCGGATGGAACAAAGGTCGCGTGGTTCAAGGACCCGGACGGTAATCTATTGTCCGTATCCCAGCACAGCTCTTAGACCGAACGGCAGCGCTGGCGTTAGCTATTTTGAGATGGATGCTTTGGCGTGCAGTCTCGGGAGTGAAAAGAATTATTTGACTGAATGAACATTCATTCAGTATTATTATTTAGCAAATCTCACAGGAGCCGGACTACCCAAAATGGACGCGAAAATGGAAAAGGAATATATGAAGGGCGGCGAATTTTTGCTTGCCGACCAGACGACCGCCGAGGTTTTTACGCCCGAGGATTTTACCGACGAGCACCGGATGATCGGCGACACTTGCCGCGAATACATCGACAACGAGGTCGTTCCGCAATTGCCCGCGCTTGAGAACCACGCCTGGGAGGTCGCCCGCGATCTTCTGAAGAAAGCCGGTGATCTTGGCCTTCTGGGGGCGAACATTCCTGAGGAGTTGGGCGGGATGGCCCTAGACCAGACCTCGGGGTGCATCATCGCGGAGATGGTGGGCCGCGGGAGCGGGTTCGGGTCGACCTATGGTGCCCAGACCTCGATCGGGCTGCTGCCGATTCTTTATTGGGGTTCGGAAGAGCTGAAGAACGAGTGGGTACCGAAGATCATTTCGGGCGAGGTCGTTTCGGCCTACTGCTTGACCGAATCGGGCTCTGGTTCGGACGCCCTGGGTGCGAAGTGCGTCGCGAAATTGACCGAGGACGGGCAGCATTACATCCTGAACGGCGAGAAGATGTGGATCACTAACGGCGGGTTCGCTGATGTGTATCTGGTTTTCGCGAAGGTCGACGGCGAGAAGGAGAAGTTCTCCTGCTTCCTGGTGCCACGTTCGGAAAACTGCCGGCCCGGGGCGGAAGAGCACAAGCTTGGGATCAAGTCTTCGTCGACGACGGCGGTTATTTTGTCGGACGCGAAGATCCCGGTCGGCAATTTGATCGGCAACGTCGGCGACGGTGCGAAGATCGCTTTCAACGTGCTGAACGTAGGCCGGTTCAAGCTGGGGGCTTCGGTCACGGGCGGGGCGAAACTGGCTATTAAAGAATCTGTCCGTTACGCGAACGAGCGTCATCAGTTCAACAAGCCTATCTCGTCGTTCGGGGCGATCAAGCACAAGCTGGCAGAGATGGCGATCCGCACGTGGGTGGCGGAGTCGATCACCTACCGGACGGTCGGGATGATCGACGCGCTGATCGGCGACGGGGCGGACAGCGAGAAGAAGCTGCAGTCGATCGAGGAGTACGCGGTCGAGTCATCGATAAACAAGGTTGCGTGTTCGGAAGCACTCGATTATGTCGTCGACGAGATGGTGCAGATCTACGGAGGCTACGGCTATTCGAAAGACTATCCGGCGGAGGGGGCCTATCGCGATTCGCGTATCAACCGGATCTTCGAGGGGACGAACGAGATCAACCGCATGCTCATCCCCGGCCAGTTGATGAAGCGAGCAATGAAGGGCAAGCTGCCGCTCATCCAGGCGGCTAAAGCTCTACAAGATGAGATCCTGAACCCGCAGATGTCGTTCGACGAGGACACGAGCCTGCTCGCGGCCGAGACGAAATTGGCGAAGAACGCGAAAAAGATCGCCCTGATGGTGCTCGGCACGGCAGCCCAGAAATACATGATGGGCCTGAGCGAGCAGCAGGAAGTCCTGATCAACTGCGCCGACATCATCATGGACGCCTACCAGATGGAATCGGCCATCCTGCGTGCGAAGAAGTTTGCCGACAAGAACGGTGAAGAAGCCGCCGGCCGCTACATCGACATGGCCTCGGTCTTTTGCAACGACGCCATCCAGCGGATCGATGCAAAGGCAAAGAACACCCTCGCCGCCATCGCCGAAGGCGACGAAGGCCGCACGCTGCTGGTAGCCCTGAAGCGGTTCACCAAGAACAACTCGCCGGTGAACACGATCGCGGCCCGTCAGCGTATCGCGGACACGATGATCGGGGCGAATTCGTACACTTTCTAGTCAAACCAGCGTGCGAGAGTATTTTCAACAGCATCCCGTCGGATTCGGCTTGCTGATGTTGTGTCTGGTGACGATTCTGACCACTTTGGCTGTGCTTGTTTTCGCGTTCTATACAGGTAGCCAGCCTTGTGTTCGTAGTTATCCAGGCGATCCGTGTGATGCGCCGGCGATGCTATTCGTATCTCTGGTGATCCTCTCGCCGTTCATCGGTTTCGCGGTGGGTACCGTTGCCGGACTCATCGGTTGGTACTACATGCGATTGGGACGGAGTTTCCATCGAGAAATTCCGACGATAAAATGAGTTATCGCCCTACGCCGAATTCCTCCCCGCATTAATGATCCCGAATGAGCAGCGGATGACCAGTTTTTCTAGGGTCTTCCGCTGTTCTTCCGTTAAGCCGTCGTTGCGCAGTCGTGTCAGGGCGTATTGCTGTATCGTGACCAGCGGCAGGACGATCCGCTCGCGCGTCTGCACCGACCGCTGCTCGATCGGCATTTCCGACATCAGGTCCACGGTCCCCGATATTCGGTTCAAATAGCCGCGGGTAAGCTCATACTCGTCCCTTATCTTTTGCCAGATAAGGCCGTATTGCGGATCGTCGGCTAGGAACGCCGTTAGGGGGAAGAAGCTTTTCTGCATTGCCATTTCGCAGTTGTCGATCAGCGCCCTGAAAAATCCGTTCGAATGATACATTCCGGCGATCGCGTCGATCTCGCTCTCGAGCGCCTTTATCGCACTGCCGACGCCGTAGAATCCCGGCACGTTTTGTTTGATCTGGCTCCACGCCCCTACGAACGGGATCGCCCGAAGGCCCTTTAAGGTCAGTTTTCCGCCGCCGCGTTTTGCCGGCCGGCTTCCGATATTCGTCTGGGCATAAAACCGCAGCGGGCTGACTTCCGACAGATAATCAAGGAATTGCGGGTGTTCTTTCAGTTCCTGATAAGCGGCGAAGCTGTGCTCCGCCAGCCGGAGCATAAGGCCCTCTTCCTGTTCAGAAAATGTTGCCGGCCGGGGTGAGAGGATCTCGTTATGGATACCGGCATGGATGAGCTGTTCGATATTGAATCGGGCGGCGGCGACCGTGCCGAAATTAGAGCTAACGGTCTGTCCCTGCACGGTAAGTTCGATCGAGTCGGCCTCGATATTCCCGCCCATCGACGAGTAGAATCGGTGCGTCTTGCCGCCTCCACGGGCCGGCGGGCCACCCCGGCCGTCGAAGAAAACGACCTCGATCCCGTGTTCGCGCGACATCCGCGTCAGCTCGTCCTTGGCTTTGTAAATGCTCCAATTGGCCATCAAATAGCCGCCGTCTTTCGTGCCGTCGCTGAAGCCGAGCATTATCGTTTGTCGGTCGCCGCGCCGCGTAAGGTGTTTTCGGTAGGCTGAAAGCCCGTACAGCTCTTGCATCACGCCCGGCGCGTTTTTCAGATCGTCGATCGTCTCGAACAGCGGCACGATGTCGACTGCGAGTTCGCCGGGTGCCCACCCGCTCAGCATAAAAAGGCCATACACCTCGGCAACGTGCAGGGCGCTTTGGCACTGGCTGATGATGTAGCGGTGGCAGCCCTCCTTGCCGTTAGCTTGCTGGATCTGGCGGATCGCTTTGACCGTGCGGATGGTGTCCTTTGCAAGTTCGTCGTCGAGTTCGTCGGGGTCGATGTTGGCCGAGGCGGCGAATAATCCTTCGATCTTCGCTCGGTGATCTAGTCCCGAAAAGCCGGCCGGGAGGGCTTCGGTCAACCTGGCTATATCCGCCAGGACCATCGAATGCTCCGAGGCTTCTTGGCGGATGTCGAGCGACGCGAAGTGAACGCCGAAGATGTCGACGCGGCTGATCAGGTCTTCGACCGTTTCAACGAACAGGCTGTGATGATCTTTGACTATCACATCGCGGATCTCGCTAAGCCGGCCCTTGATCTCATCCTTGGTCAGCCGCGGCTCCTCGGACTGGTAGGCCGAACGATACAGGACCTGTTCAAGGTCCGCCACCAATTTCTCGACCCCTGAAAACGTCAGCCGCGCCTTCATACGGACGACGTCGCGGTGATAACAGCGAAGTGCCGCCAGCCTCAGGGCATTCGCAACCTTCAAAGTGGTGTCAACAGTGACGAACGGATTGCCGTCGCGGTCGCCGCCCGACCAGAAGCCCATCCGGACCAGGTCGACGATGCCGAGTTCGCCGCCGACTCTGGCGCTTAGTTCCGAAGCGATCTCGCCAACGGCATCATAGAAAACGTGTTCGAGATACCAGATCAGGCTCTCGGCCTCGTCAAACGGGGTCGGCTTTTCTTTCTTAAAGAAGGGCGTTCGGCCGAGCTGTTGAAGAAGTGTATTGATCTCATTGATCTCGTTCGCGTCGATAGCGTCGGTAAGGTTGTTGATTATGCCCAGCACGGGGTCGGGATAGAACTGGGTCGGGTGGGCCGTCAGAACAATCCGCACCGAAAAGTCGCTCAAGGCCCGCCGAAGGGCGTCCACCTTGCCCGCCTGCACGGCACTTGTTTCGAGGTGCGAGAGCGTTCCGGGCCCCGAGAGATCGTTAAGTTTCGAGAAGGCGGCATCTTCCAATGCGTCGAAAAGCACGACCTGCCGCTCGACATACTGCACGAACCGGAAGAGAAGATCGATCCTGTCGGACGAACGCTCGGCGAAAAATTCGTCGACGATGCGGGCCGGATCGCTTCCTGCCGCAAAGCCTTCCTCGCAGCGGCTTGCGAACAAAGAAAGAAGGATGCCCGTTTTTTCGACCCCGTAGAAGGGAAGCGAAAGAAAGAGGCTGTTGAAGAGCTGAAACTTTATCCCGACCGTCTCCTGAAAACGTTCGAGTTTGCCCGACAGGGTCCTGATCATTCTGAAATTGTAATATAGTGATGGAACAAGCTGAATTTTGGCGAGCGGAGTTTGAGATCGATGGAGTACCGCATCGAACGATGGGAACGCGATGACCCGCCGGAGGCATCCGAACTGATCCGGCTAATGCGGCTGGACGGGTACGAACCGCTTCAATGGAGCGACGCTCCCGGGACCGCATATTCCGAACATTCGCACGGCGAGGACCAGTCGCATTGGATCGTGAGCGGCAAACTGGAATTGACGGTCGGCGGCGTCGGCCGTTTGCAGCTTGGCCCCGGCGACCGCGATCATATGCCGGCGGGCACGATGCACTCCGCCCGCGTTTTGGGGACCGAACCGGTGGTTTATTTGATCGGATCGAAGTGAAGTTGAAGAACATTCCGCCTGCAATGACCGCCGGCGACGAAGGCGGCAATCATTCACGAGTTATGCAACTGCGGAAATACGGGATCGAACCTGCAGCGGGTTTTTCACCCGTGATCGGCTATTACTTGGCCGGCTTTGAATACAGTCGTGCGAAGACACTGGAAGTTTTGCAGGATCTTACTCAGGCGGAGGTGGCGACACGGATCATACCCTCGATCCACTCGATCGGGGCCATAACGCTGCACCTGTGCGAATGCGAATATTACTGGATACAGTCCGTTGTCAGGGAACGCGAACTGACCGACGAGGAAAAGAAGTTCGCGCATATGTTCGATACGATGGAAAACGATGTCGACCGCGGATTCGACGCAGACTATCTTATCGGGAAAATTAATTCGATCTCAGAAATGACGCGAGCACAGTTAAGGAAAACGGACGACGCCGCGCTGGACCGATACTTTGCCAGCAGGTACGGCGAACGAGATCAAGAATTCAGCCTTCGCGAGATTCTCCAGCGTCTGACGGATCACGAAGCGAACCACCGAGGGCAGATAGCGATGATAAAACGCGTGATTCGCGGAGGATAGCGTATGCGGAACGAACGAACACTGGGTGAATTAAGGAAAAGCGGCTATCAGGCGCGGAGCGTCAAGGACGAGATGCGCGCGAATCTGATCGCGAAGATGCGCGCCGGGGAACGGCTCTTTCCGGGAATTTTGGGTTACGGGGACACGGTTATTCCTCAACTAATGAATGCCGTGCTTTCAAAGCACAACATCATTTTGCTTGGGCTTCGCGGGCAGGCGAAAAGCCGGATACTGCGCCAATTGACGGAACTGCTGGATGACGAGATCCCCATCATCGCCGGGTCGGAGATCAACGACGACCCGTTCGCACCGTTGAGCGCCTACGGCCGCCAGCAGGTCGAACTCCATGGCGACGAGACGAAGATCGATTGGGTGACGCGAGAGAACCGATTTGTCGAAAAGCTGGCGACGCCGGACGTGACGATCGCGGACATTATCGGCGATGTCGACCCGATCAAGGCGGCGAAAGGCGGGCACCTTCTGTCGGACGAACTGACCATCCATTTCGGCCTTTTGCCGCGGGCGAACCGCGGGATATTTGCGATCAACGAGTTGCCGGACCTTGCCGGAAAGATCCAGGTCGGCTTGTTCAACATCATGCAGGAAGGCGACGTTCAGATAAAAGGCTATCCGGTCCGCCTGCCGCTGGACGTCGCATTGGTCTTCAGTGCGAATCCGGAAGATTACACCGCCCGCGGAAAGATCATCACGCCGCTCAAAGACCGCATCGGTGCCGAGATCCACACGCACTATCCCGCGAATGTGCAGCTAAGTTCGGCGATCACGCAGCAGGAAGCCTGGACCGAACGCGGGTTGGCTGTCGATGTTCCGGAATTTATCAGCGAGATCGTCGAGCAGGTCGTGTTCGAGGCGCGTGATGATCAAAGGGTCGACAAGCGTTCGGGAGTTTCGCAGCGGTTCTCGATCACCGCTCTGGAATCGATCATATCGAACGCTGAGAGGCGGTCGATCGTGACAGGCGAGAAGGCGATCGTCCCGCGCATTTCCGATATTTACGCGGCTTTGCCTGCGATGACCGGCAAGATGGAGCTCGAATACGAAGGCGAGCAGATCGGGGCGACGCGGCTGGCGAAGGACCTGATAAAACGCGCGAGCGGCGTCATCTTCGAGGGCTTTTTCCTGGGCATCGATTTCGAACCGGTCGTGCAATGGTTCGAGCAAGGAAACAAGATCCTCCTTTCGGAAACAGCCCCGGCCGGCGAATGCGTCGACCTGCTTGACGCTGTCCCGGAGTTGATCGAGTCCACACTTGTCCCGCTGGTGTTCGATCGAAAGGACAAGGCAAAGGTGGTTTCGGCCTGTGAATTCGTGCTGGAAGGGCTCTATGCCCAGAACCGCATTTCGCGGACCGAGGATGGCGGTTTCGAGGCGGTCACCAAAGCGAAACGCGACCGCCGCGGAATGATCTACGAAGACCTGACCGATCTGGAGGGATATAACTGATCGGAGCGTTTATCCAAAGTGGTCATTAGAAAAGCCGTGAAGAGTTTAACTCACCACGGCTTTCGCACTTCCCCTGTTCGATCTATTCCATCAGTAGCGTCGATTGTTGCGATAGACGCGTTCGTACTTCTTGGTCTTCGGATTCAGCTTGTAGGTGTAAAGGGCCGCTCCGCCCGCACCTGCTGCCGTGCCGATCAAGGCACCTTTCTTTCCGCCGATCAATCCGCCGATGATCGCGCCCGCTGCGGTCCCGATACCGATGTTGATCAGGTTACGATGCCGGTCGTAAATATTGCCACGGTCGCGGCGATCTCGACGCTCGGTCCGGCAGATCCGCTGGCCGTATTCGTTGGTCCAGCAACGCGATTGGGCGTTAGTTGTCGTCGCCATGAACGGGATCATCACCGCCACCATCGCTGCCATCACAAAAGAACTAATATATTTTTTCATTGCAAACATTCCCCCTGTTCAATGTCTCGCTGAAGGCACTTGCCCTCGCCGCCAAATGATAGGGCAACGTGCGTGCCACAGAAATAAATACTAAGGAATGCAATAGGTTAGGGAATCTAACCACCTAGACCTGCGCACTAAAAAGGCACGATTTCGTTTAGACGATGGCAAAATGGTATGCGCCGTTCCCGAACACAGCGAAGGCCGCGGACTCGTTCAGGGGAACGATCCCGCAGCCATGTTCACGCTGCTGCAGCACCTGATCGATCGGTCATCGGCGATAGTATCTGCGTTTCTTCGGGTTCAGTTTGTAGGTATAAAGTGCCGACCCGCCGGCTCCGGCAAGGGCGCCGATCAACGCGCCTTTCCTGCCGCCGAGCATCCCGCCGATCAGGGCTTCGCCGCCGGTACCCAGCCCGATATTTATCAGGTTCCGGTGACGCCGGTAAAAACTGGGCCTGCGGACCCGGCCGTCATAGTACGCCGCACGTTGGCCACGTCTGTTTGTGCGGCGGTCGTAACGGCGGCCCGTGTAGCCCTGATTCGCATAATGGTAAACGCCGGATCGGTGTTGAACGCGATGTTTGCGGCAAACCTGCGAATACGCTGCGGTGGGGAGGGCGATGGCAAAGACAAAGAACATCGATAAGCCAGCCAAAAACTTCGTCATAGTTTGATTCCTTCCTTAGAACAAAAATTTCAGTCCGGAGAGAGAGATATGCTAAGTTTTTGGAGAGAGAAGTTTGTGGGTTTTCAACTTGGGTAACTGCAGAGTAGCCCGACCGAAGGGTTCGGCGCAAGTTTTTGCCGAACCGCCGTCGGCAATGAGATTCATCCGATATTCAAAATTTAAGGGCTTTGATGTGTTCGGGATCGACCTCGGCGAATTGATGGATTCGCTCTCAGGATCGATCCTCGATTCTGGTTTTAACCAGGATTATTGGTGGACCCGCGAACGGAGCCAACCCGATGATTCGATCGACGGACTGAGGCAGGCCATCCTGAAAGCCCTGCTCGATCGAGGAATTCTCTCCGAACGCGATGTCGAGAATATGCTGGCCGAGAACGAAGGCCGGTTTCGCGGTTCGCTGCTCGAAGAATTGATAAACAAACTGATCGAACGGCTGGTCGATGAAGGGTATCTCGACTTAAAGGAGTTGCCGGCCGAACCGAACGAGATCGGCCGCGGCGATGGTCAGACGGAGATCGGCGAACCGCTGCCAAGAAACATAAAATTCACCGTTACCGAAAAGGGACTCGATCTCCTGGGCTTCAAGACACTGCAGCACCTGCTCGGCTCGATAGGAAGATCATCATTCGGGCGTCACGAAACCCCGCATTTGGACACCGGCGTCGAGGCCGCTCTCAGTTCGAAGCAGTATGAGTATGGCGACACGATCAATCTCGACGCGAACGCGACGCTTATGTCCGCGATCGCCCGCGAGGGGCTGCGCGTGCCGCTGAACCTGGAATACGGCGATCTTTACGTTCACCAGCAGGACCACTCGTCATCTTGTGCAACGGTCGTGATGCTGGATTGCTCGCATTCGATGATCCTCTACGGCGAGGACCGATTTACGCCGGCCAAGAAGGTGACGATCGCGCTTGCCCACCTGATCAGAACGCAATATCCGGGCGACAGCCTGAAGGTCGTCCTCTTTCACGACAGCGCCGAGGAACTCCCGATATCGAGACTGGCGACGACGCAGGTCGGCCCGTACCACACAAATACGGCTGAAGGTCTGAAGCTCGCACGCCGGCTCTTGAACGCCCAGGGAAAAGAGATGAAGCAGATCGTGATGGTAACCGACGGTAAGCCGACAGCGGCCTTCATCGACCCTTCGAACGCCGCCTATTCCACTCATCGAAGGTACGGCGACGCGGCGCCCGGCGACACACGGCTGCTGTACAAGAATTCGATGGGCAACGACCCGTTCGTAATGGCCGAGACGTTCAAAGAGGTCCAGGCGTGCCGCCGATCGGGGATCATGATCAACACTTTCATGCTCGCCAGCGACAGTTATCTAGTCGATTTCGTCAAGCAAATGACGGCGATGACCCGCGGCAAGGCCTACTTTGCCAACCCCGCCAATCTTTCTCAATTCGTTCTGATGGACTTTCTCAGACGCAGGACAACACGCGTTCGCTAAAGCCTTTTTACCGTGCGCTATCCGCGTGTTAAACTCACAGGCGGATGCTGAAGAGCGAGATACACGAGCCCACTTTGTTCTTTGACCTGGAATGGGTGCCGGATGCCGAGGGAGCCATAAAGCTCTTCGATCTGCCGGAAGATACTCCAGAACTCGAGGCGATGGGGCACCTCTGGCGGGCAACCCCGGCGTATGATGCCGAGAACAATCCTCGTCCGTTCGTAAAGTATCTTTTCTCGCGTGTGGTCTCGATCGCGTTCCTTTCGCGGAGGGGCGTGTTCCGCGACGGCGAACGCCGGATCGAGTTCGGCCTGCACTCCCTGCCAAAGCTCCCGGTCGAAGACGATCGTTCCAACGAAGCTGAGATAATCGAGCGATTCCTTTATATGATCGGCGAGCGCGACCCGCAGCTTGTCGGCTTCAATTCGATGGAATCGGACCTGCAGGTTTTGATCCAGCGTGGGTTGGTGAACGAAGTGCGGGCGGAAAAATTCAGTGCCCGGCCGGCAAAACCCTGGGAAGGACGCGATTATTTCGACAAGTACAGCGAGGCCCACCTTGATATTACGAAGATCCTGTCGCCGGGAGCGATGAAACCTACATTGAACGGGCTGGCAAGGTTGTGCGGGTTCCCCGGCAAGCTCGATGTTGACGGCCGGCAGGTGGTGGACCTGTGGCTGGACGGAAAGCTGACCGAGATCGTCGAGTACAATCAGATCGATACGCTGAATACCTATCTTGTCTGGCTTCGCATCGCAAATTTTACCGGCAAGCTGTCTGAGGAGGAATACGCTTCGGAATTTGACGACTTCGTCGAGTTTCTAAATACGGAGGCGTCGAAACCTGAAGGCGCAAACGTCGCGAAGTTTTTGGAACACTGGGGCGTTTAGCGTGACGGCCTAGACCGCAAGCCTTTTACCCGGAATGAAGATCGCAAAGATCGTAAGCTCCAATTCGCACATCGCCTACATCGCACGGGTGCTCGAGGCCCGCGACGGTGATGATGCTCCGTCGTCGGAAGACCGGGGATTCGGCCGGTTCGTAAAGGTGCCGGGCGACGGGACTTCGGCGATAGGGATCGTCTGCGACACGCGTTTGGTGAATCCCGAATACCAGTACAACAGCCCGCGAATGGCGTCGATGCCGACGCTTGGCGAACTTGCCCGGGACCTGGCAGACGAGAACAAGGCGCTTATCGGTATCCTGCTTCTCGGGACTTTGGAGCCCGAAGGCAATGGTATTCAGGAGATCCCGCGACGCTCTATCGCGTCAGGGCAGTTCGTTTTCACGATGGACGGCGAGGAGGTCCGCCGCTTCCATCGGAACGCCGACGGATCGGTCCAGCTAAAGTATCTGCCTGATCTTCTTGCGAACGCGGGGGCCCTGGCGGTCCCGCTTGCCAAGGCCGCGATAGACACGGTTTCCGAAGAATGTTCCGAGGCCGACCGTCGCCGTCTCTCGGTGCTGTACGACGCACTCTCGTGGAGACACACATTCGGCGGCCTGAAAGTCTGACAAAAAATGATCGAAACGGAGAAGATATACACGGAAAACTGCCTGGACACGCTTTCCCGCGTCGAGGATGACGTGCTGGACATGACCATTACGAGCCCGCCGTACGACGATCTTCGCGATTACAACGGCTATCACTTTCCGGTCGAGGAAATAGCCGCAAAACTATTTGCGAAAACCAAGCCCGGCGGTGTCGTGATCTGGGTCGTCGGCGACAGGACGGTCAACGGGAGCGAAAGTCTGAGCAGCTTCAAACACGCTATCGCGTTCAACGATGCGGGTTTTCGTGTCCACGACACGATGATCTACGCCAAGAACAATCCGATCCCGAGCGATTGCGGTAAGCGGTATCGACAGTGCTTCGAGTACATGTTCTGCTTTTCCAAGGGCCAGCCGAAGACATTCAACCCGATCACCCAAAAGATAAAACAGGAGAAGGCATTTAAGTCCTTTCGTATCACTAAAGTTGGCCGAAACGATCTTGCCCACGACCACGTCGCGCCTAAACGCCGCAAGGTGAACAATATTTTTTCTTACAACGTCGGCACCTCGTCGTCGGGCGACAAGATCGCCTTCAAGCACCCCGCGATTTTCCCAGAAAAGTTGGTCGAGGACCAGATCAGGACCTGGACAAACGAAGGTGATCTGGTTTACGACTGCTTCATGGGCAGCGGCACGACCGCAAAGGTCGCACAGCTTTTGCATCGGCGATGGTTCGGTTCGGAGATCTCGGCCGAATACGTCGAGATCGCGATGGAACGACTTAACGGTTATTTGGAAACACAGCGATTTTCGATGCCGGACTAACAACTTCCGCGGGCTAAAGGGCGTCTAAACTTGTAATATCACGGTGGTCCGCTAGCCAGGACGCTTGCAAGAAGAAAATGAAACTACTTACTTTGATTGGGTGCCTCTTGTTTTTGTTCGGTACGAAGGCCGTTGCGCAGCCGCGGCCCTTGGAAAGCGCCGCGAAACAGTCGATGGTCAAGCCAGCCCCGCAGACGTTTCCGGCAAAATACGAGGGCGGGATGTTTGGTTTTCCCGATAAGGAAAGCGGCTCGCTTAAGTTCGACGACGAGAACAAGCGCCTGGTCTTCTATGGCAAGGACGGGAACGAGCTGTTCGGGATCCCGTTTGAATCGCTGCTGGTCGTTTCACCGCAGTCGAATTCGGTAACATCGACGACCGGCAATGTGGTCCGACACATTCCTCTGCCGGGAGCTGGGCTTGCGAGCCTGATCAAGGAAAAACGAAGGTATCTGGTCCTCCAGTTCAACGATCCCGACGCGGACGTCCAGGGTGTCGTGAATTTTAAGCTGGAGAACAAGGAATTGCTCGAATCGGCCGTCGACACCCTGGGGAAAAAGGCGGATCTCACCCAACGCGGTGACTCATACTATCGTCCCAAGCCAAAGACCGACGCCACATAAGGCCGGAAATTCATCGGACCGATAATTCGACCGTCCTGGCTCGTCCAACGATTTCTTCGGCCCACGGGTCGAAATCTTCACTTATTTCAGATCACCAAAACGATGCTGCAGGATGGCCGTCATCGCGATCGCCGCCGTTTCTGCCCGCATGATCCGCCCGCCGAAAGTGATGATCTGCGATCCGGCATCGGCTGCTTTGGTTAGCTCGATGTCATCCCATCCGCCCTTTGGCCCGAAGACGGCGGTGACGTTATTGGACAGTTCGAGCGAATCAAATCCTTTCCCGTCACGCTCGCTAAAAAGAATAAGTGACGGGCCTAAGTTCGTCCCGGCGATGAATTCATCAAACTCGACTGGTTGATCGATCCTCATCGTCTGAGCTCGGCCGCACTGTTTTGCCGATTCGAGCGCGATCTTTTGCCACCGTTCGAAATTCCTCTTGCCGCCGCCCGGTTTGACCTCGCAGCGGCGGGTGTAGAGCGGCTGAAGGCGGACGACCCCGAGCTCGACAGCCTTTTGGACCGTTATCTCGAAACGGTCGCCGGGCAGGATCGCCGCGGCAACGGTGATCTCCAGCGGTGATTCCGGCGACGCAGGCGGGATCCCTTTTTCTACCCGAAGCACCGCCTCATTGTTCTTTACCGAATCGATCGTGCACAAGTATTCGCGGCCTTCCCCGTCAAAGACCGAGCACTCATCGCCCGCTCGCAGCCTCAGAACATCGCGAAGATGGCGGGTCTCTTCGGGTCCGAGCACTATCGAGCCGGCGGATATCCGATCTGGCGGTGCATAAAATCGACGCATAGAAATTCAAATGGCCGGGGCCGGTTCACTACGCCCCAGGCGATCGGCTGATCAATCAACCGGCCGCGGCATCGCTGCCATTACCGTGATCGTTTTCGGCAAACTTGTCCCGAAAATCTCTGGACGATCTCCGCAGCTCGATCCAGGCCTCGAACATCTCCGGCGATTGCAGCCAAAGCGTGAACCACTCGGCGATCTCGGCATATCTGGCCCGCACATTCGGGTCGATGGTCCCGGTTTGCGCGCGGTCGATCGCCTCAACGCGTGCCTCGACGCCGCACTCCTTTACCCGCCGGAGGCCCTCGTCATCACCGTCACTCAAGTACTTTCTGCGAAGATTCTCGAGGCGTTTCAACGACGCGGCCGCCTTTCCAAGGTCTGAGATAACGACGATGTTCCTGAATGCTGCTTCGTAAGGGTCGCCGGTAGCGCGTTCGACATAAAGCTCCATTATCTCGGCGTGCCGAAGGATGGCGCCCTCGTCCGAAAGAAGCCGTGCAATGACCATCGGCGAATCGACGGCCTGCTTACCGTATTGCCCAATGACGGCGGCCTCGATCGCGAGTATCTCGGCGGCACCGACGCTCTCACAGTCAAGTTTTTCCCAAACCTCGATCATCAGATCCTGTTTGTTCCTGGCTGTGAACATAATGCGGGATGAAGGTCCGGGCTTCCTCTCCGATCCCTGTGGATCGAGACGGGTCCAGGTTCTGAGATTCAAACCCGGCCCTGCCCGAAATTCTATGACGCGTTGCCGATCTTCTCAAGAAGTTCGCTCGACGAATGGTCCTTCGGATCGCCGACGATTACGACCGTGCCGCCGCATTCCCTCACCACATCCCGTTCGGGAACGGTATTTGCCGCGTAGTCGGTCCCTTTGGCATGAAAGTCCGGCCGAATGGCACGGATGAGTTCTTCAACGGTCGGCTCTTCGAAGATCGTTACCGCATCGACCGGCCTTAGCGAGGCTATCACCTCGGCACGTTCATCCTGGGGCTGAACCGGACGGCCGGCCCCCTTTAATGCGGCCACTTGCCGGTCCGAATTGATCCCGACCACGAGGAACCCGCCGACGGCTTTTGCCCCTTCCAGATACCGGACGTGGCCGACATGCAGCAGGTCAAAACATCCGTTCGCGAGAATGATCTTGCGGTCCGAGGCCCTGACCGCTTCGGTGAGTGCTGCGAGTTCCGGTCGATCCAAGATCGGTGCGCTATTAGACATTCTTGAGGCCTTAGGCCGCGGAGCCCATTAAATTCGACGATCCCAAACGCTGAAGCGATCCGATCAGTTCATCTGACGAGATGGTCGCGGTCCCTTTTTTCATCACGACTATACCCCCGGCGTGATTCGCGACGATTGCCGCTTGTTCGTAGGTCATCCCCGAGGCCAGCCCCAGGGCGAAAACCGCGATGACCGTATCGCCGGCCCCGGTCACGTCCACCGGTTCCTCGGATCCTATCGCCGCAAATGACACAGCCTGGGCCCCCTCGCTTACAAGCAGCATGCCCTTGTTGCCTCTGGTCACAAGCATTGCTTTTAGGCCGAGACCCTTCCGCAGTTCCTCACATCGGGCGGCGTTGATATTCGATCCGATGAGCTGTTCGACCTCTTCCTGGTTAGGGGTTGCCGCCGTCGCTCCTTTCAATTCGGCCAGCCTGAAACGGGAATCGACGACAAACGGAATGTCGCGAGCGCCAGCCAACTGCCGCGCGAGCCGGAACGTCTCGTCATCGACAACACCGTAATTGTAATCAGAACAGATGATCGCGTCGGCCGCGCCGACAGCTTCTGAGAGGGAAGCGTGCAAGCTGGCCCTTACTTCGGGGCTTAATGTCTCACGGTTTTCGTAATCGATCCGGATCACCTGCTGACGTGCAGCATAATGCTGGCCCGCAAGGACCCTTACCTTAGTGGTGGTGGTCGTCGCCGGATCGATGAGAATACCGGCTGGATCGATGCCCCGGCTTCGAAGTGCCTCCATTAGAAGGGCCCCGTTCGAATCGTCGCCGACAACGCCGACCGGCCAGGGCTTAGAACCAAGCGACGCCAGGTTTGCTGCTGCATTGGCGGCTCCGCCCGGGCGTGTTTCGGTTTCGTCGTGCCTAAGGATAAAGACCGGTGCCTCTCGCGAAACCCTCGATATTGTGCCCCGAAGAAACTGGTCGGCAACGAGGTCGCCGACGATCACGACGCGTTTCGAAGGGAATTCATCACGGACTATTCCGACAAGGTCTCTCATCTTAACCTGCTCGAATTATTGCAGAACGCCGCAAAAAATTGAAAGGCCGGCGAAGTCGTCTCGCCGGCCCTTACTCTGTCCTTGCGAAGCAAGATCAATGGGTGTCGTAGCTGGCGATCGGGAAATCGTTCGGCTGGCCCCAATTAATAACGTTGAAATTGCCGTTCACCGGATTGAACACGTAGAATTTGCCGTCGGAATTACGCCAGATGCCGTACTCCGTTTTTCCGTCGCCGTCGTAATCGTTCTGTGCAAGCAGATCGGTCCCGGTCACGCCCCATGTGAAGATCGTCATTTGCGAATCCGAACTTTTTCGGACGTACCAGGTCAGATTCGAGGTCGGCGTCGAGCCTTCGCGAACGACCGCGATGTCGGTCTTACCGTCACCGTCCCAGTCGCCCGGTGCAACAAGGTCGTTGGATTGGCCGAACGGGATCACAGTAAAGGCAGTCGTCGTCTGAATATAGAACGTGCTCTGAGAGGTTCCCGTTGCTCCCGGCCGCTGTACCGCTAGATCGAATTTGCCGTCGCCGTCATAATCGCCCGGTGCGGTATAGTCGGTCGCGAGTCCGAATTGCCGGGCCTCGAAACCGTTGGTGCTGCTGTAGAAAAGATACCAGATCATATTGCCGCCCGTTCTGCGGACAACAGCCATGTCGGTCTTTCCGTCACCGTCGTAATCGCGGGCGATCGGCTGGTCGCCGGGAACACCCCAGATGTGGATGGTAAAGGTGTTCGTTGTGCTGAAGATCCGATACCATGCGCCGGTCGTTTCACGCCAAACGGCGATATCGCCGATCCCGTCGCCGTCATAATCGCCCGGAACCATCCAGTCTTCGTTTGCGACCCCCCAATCCTGCTGGCGGATCGTGCCGCCGCTGCGGAGGATGTACCAGCGATTATTTTCCGGCCTGAAAATGTAGTAATCGGCCTTATCGTCGCCATCTGAGTCAAAAGCGTCCCGCAAGCTGACCTGTGCTGCTGCGGGTATTGCAAGGACTGCGACAAACATCGCTGCCAGAACTGATCGACCGAGACCGGCTAATGAACTTCTCATTTCTGTTTTCCTTTTGATTTTTATTATCTGTAGGCCTACGCCATTCGGCAGCGTCAGGGGCTAAGAATCTTAAATATACTACGCGCCCGAGCCTAATTGCAACAAATTCCTTTCTGACCCGGACTCCCAAAAAACGATGACGCTCGGGCCCAGAAAATCAAGGTTTCGGGACTTAGACGTCCCTTTAAATACAAAAGTTGTAAAATCAACCAATTTCTACGGAATACCGGTCCTGGATTGGATAATATTGATCGATTTTCCCGCGACCGTGACGGTACTATTTCTTGTGATCGTGGAGTTTAACCGCACTCGGAAGGTCACCGTCGAATTGCCCGAGAAAGAAGCGGCATCCGACACCACGATCCAATTCGCATTGCTTTTGGCGCCAAAATCGCAATTTGCCGGGGCACTGACGGCGAGCGAGAACTGCCCCCCTTTCGTAGGCATAAACACCGTGTCCTCAGGCATTTGAAAGCTGCAGATGGTCGGCTCCTGCAGAGCGCGAGCGGCGTTCAGCCGGCCACCCGACCTGACAATGCCGTTCCACGCGGGCAATTGGTCGACGGTGTTCAGGAGTGTAGCTTTTAGAGATGCCAAAGAAAGTTCGGGCCTGTGTGCCGCCAGGAGTGCAACCGCTCCGGCAACGTGCGGTGCGGCCATCGAGGTTCCCGAGAAACTTCCGTAATTCGCGGCCGACATCAGGGTGCTGAGGATCGAGGTGCCGGGCGCCGCAAGGTCCACGCTCAAGGGGCCGAAGTTAGACGACGTATTGCGTGTATCCGAAGAGGTCGAATTTGCTACCGAGATGATCGACGGGCTGTCATAAGCGGCCGGGTACGACGGTAGGACATCGCTGTTGTTGCCGTCATTTCCTGCCGAAAAAACCTGCAGGACGCCGGCGTCGCCAAGTGCGTCGATAGCGTCCTTCGTTGCCTGGTCATATCCGCACGCTTCGTCGCATCCGCCGTATGAATTGTTCGTCACGCGGATATTTACGCCGCGGAGTTTCATCATCCGAACGTAATTATAGGCGTTTATCAGCATCGCCGAGGTCGTGCCGAAGCCGGAACTGTTATAGATCTTTATCGACATTATCTTGACGTTCCAATTAACGCCGACGACGCCCAGTCCGTTGTTTCCAACGGCACCGAGCGTTCCCGCAGTGTGGGTGCCGTGGTTATGCTGGTCTGACGGATCGGGATCATTGAAGAAAAAATCGTATCCGTAAAAGTCATCAACGAACCCATTATTGTCGTCATCGATACCGTTGTTTGCGACCTCGTTCGAATTCGTCCAAAGATTCGCCGCGAGGTCCTCATGATCAAGTCGCGTGCCGGTGTCGATATTGGCGATCACCACCTCCGGGCTGCCGGTCGTGGTCTCCCAGGCTTCCGGTGCGGAGATCTTCGCCATTCCCCAGAGCGACCCGAAACTCGGATCGTTTGGCGTCAGGTGGAGGCGGTAATAGAAGTTCGGTTGGGCGGCTTCGACGCTAGGGTCGTTGAGGAATTCGGCGATCGCCTCTTGGGTCCTTTTCCCGGACGGCAGACTCAATCGGGTCCAGCCAAGATCTCCGAATCGTTCGATGACCGACGCCCCGCGTTTCCGGGCTATTGATCGCGCGGCGGAAGGCCCGGTGCTTGGCCGAAACTTCACTAGGATCTCTCCCTCGGCGCGGCCGGGCCCGCCATGCTGAGCTAATCCAAGGCTCGGCAAGGCCAAGATCAGGAAGAGTACTGCCCTAAAGAGAGAACTCTCGCCGAAGATCGAGCGTCGCTTGATGGGGAATAAATTGAGGGCAATCACGAATAGAGTCCGGAAATTAGCATTCACGTTCCGGATCGATTTGAATGGGGCGGCTAGTGGGATTCGAACCCACGACATCCTGAACCACAATCAGGCGCTCTAACCACTGAACTATAGCCGCCATAACTAGACTTTAGATCCGGGATCTCGCCGCTTCGGAAGTCAATTCCGAGATCGTAAATCCCAGATCGAATCTCGCCCCCGGCACGACTCGAACGTGCGACCCACAGCTTAGAAGGCTGTTGCTCTATCCGGCTGAGCTACGGGAGCATAGCCAGAGTAACTTCCAATCTTAGCTATTGATCATTACCTAGTCAAACAAATTCACGGCCCAGATAGCGAGACACAGCACGAACGAGACGAAAAAAGGAAATAAGCGGATGAACGCCGTAAGATCGGCCTCGGACCTGAAATTGGGATTAGGCGGCTTCATTCTGATATTGAGCGACCGCGGCGAGCATTTGTTCGAAAACTTCGGTCAGATCAAGTTCGCTTGTATCTATCACAACCGAGTCCTCGGCGATGGTCAGGGGTGAATCGAGGCGGGAAACGTCGCGATCATCACGCTCGTTGATCTCGGCAAGCGTTTGTTCGTACGTAGATATCCGGCCCTTGGCTCGATCTTCTTCGAACCTGCGTGATGCCCGAGCCTCCGGCTTTGCGGTCAAAAAGAACTTGATATCGGCATCCGGAAAGACGACACTCCCGATATCGCGGCCCTCAAGGACGCATCCGTTCGGGGCCGCCTTCCCGATCCGCCGCTGCTGGTCTACCATCACCCGCCGGACGCCGGAATTGGTCGATACGATCGATGCGGCCTGCGCCATCTGCAAGGTCCGGATCTCAGAAGATACGTCCTCACCGTTCAGCAAAACCCGCATTGAATCCGGCTCTCCGGTCAACTCGATAACCGCGCTTTCGGCGGCGGATTCAACGGCTTTCACGTCTTCCAGGTCTACGCCTTGACGGATCGCCGCCAACGCGGCCGCGCGATACATCGCCCCGGTGTCGAGATAAAGAAGGCCAAACCGTTTGGCCAGCATCTTGCCAAGTGTAGATTTTCCCGCGCCCGAAGGGCCATCGATCGCGATGATCATGATCTGCGAAGTTCTTTTCGGAGGGCGGCCGGGAGATTCTCGTAAACGAGAAGGTAAGAACGTGAGATCAGATCCTCAAATTCCTCTTCATCTAGGGCTTTTGGGTCTTCGACGGCGACCCAGTGGTAACGCGCGACGTACGGAGCCGGTACCACGCCCTCTCTTTCGACCAACTCGGCAAACCTCTCCGGTGTACATTTGAACGAAACCTGCGATCCCGGGGATTCCAGGCCCGTAACACAGAAAAGTTTGCCACCGACTGAAAAACAGAGGTCCTTGCCCCACTTAACGTCCTCGGCAGCGTGCGGGAAGGAAAGACATAACTCTCTTAGCTCTTCAATGTTCATTGTCGAAGCAAATTACTCCTGAGTTGTTAAGGGAGTGAAAAACGAGATGGTTGAAGGTCCATCCATAGAAAAACCAATATTACGACAGAAACCTGTGAAGTGCACCAACCGCGGTATCGATATCCGACTCGGATACGTCACGGTGGGTGACCATCCGGATCGAACTGCCGAATCCGGAAACGAGGACACCCTCGGCCTTCAGGCCGTTGCAGATCTCATCGGAACCCTTTCCGGTGCCCGAAATATCGAAGATCACGATGTTCGTTACGACCTGTTCCGGATCGATCGCGATACCTTTTATCCCCGCCAACCCCTCGGCCAAACGACGAGCATTTCGATGGTCGGCGATAAGTCGATCGGCCGGGTTCGTTAAGGCAACGATACCAGCCGCGGCGATAATGCCGGCCTGCCGCATCCCGCCGCCCATACGTTTTCGCCATAAATGAGCTTCGGTGATGAATTCGCGGCTGCCGACGAGGACGGATCCGACGGGTGCGCCAAGTCCTTTTGAAAGGCAAAACTGCACCGAATCACAATCTCGCGTCAATTCCGCTGCCGTATTTCCCGTAGCGGCAGACGCGTTAAAGATGCGGGCCCCATCCAGGTGAACCGGTATATCAAGGCGGTGGGCTTTGCCGCATATATCGCCGCATTGCTCCGCGGTCATTACCGTTCCGCCACCCAGGTTGTGCGAATTCTCCAGGCAAATAAGTCCGGTCTCCGCCGAATGGTCGGAACCCGGAGCACGGACCGCCTTTTCGATCTCGGGCCACGTCAGGTGCCCTGTGCCGTTCTCGCTGACGACGGTACGGAACAGCACGCCCGAAAGTACAGCCGACATGGCAAGTTCGTAATTGAAAACGTGCGTCCGTTCTTCGATCACGACCTCCTGCCCGGGCCGGGTGTGCACTTTGAGGGCGATCTGATTGCCCATCGTCCCGCTGGCAACAAATAGGGCGGCTTCTTTCTCAAAGATCTCGGCGGAAAGATCCTGCAGGCGATTGACGGTCGGGTCTTCGCCGTAAACGTCATCGCCAACCTCGGCCGCGGCCATCGCGGCACGCATTTCAGCGGTCGGTCGGGTGACTGTATCGCTCCTAAGATCGATCATGGGACGGGCGCGGATCTGACGCTGGCCGGGCGGTCACGGCTTTATCGAATCCCAGAACAATTTGGTCTGGTCGACATAGTTCGCATTCTTGGCTTCAGTGGCCCACGCATTCGCTTCTGCGATCACTTTCAAAGCTTCGGCCCGTTTTCCGGCCTTATCCAGGATCCGAGCCCTCAAAAGGCCGTACCGAGCATTCTTCGGGCTTTTTTCAAGTGCCGTTTTGATCCATTCGTCAGCTTTCGCAAGGTCCTTGCTGTTGTGGAAGTTATATTCAGCCGCAAGAAAATAGTTCTGGTGGCTCATGCCGCCAGGTGCGGCAGAAAGAGCTGCGATCTGTTCTGCGACACGGGCATCAACATCGAATTCGATCGGGAACTTAACCTGGGTGTTCTCCCACGCTAGCTTCAGGTTCATCGAGGATGACGTGATGTCAGAAAAGCCGATGGTGAAAGTCTCGACGAATGCGGACGTCCGGCCGGGCTTTACCTTGAAGCGAAACGCGTCTTCTTCCTGCTTGTAGACATTCCCCGAAAGCGCCCGGTGTCCCGTATTTGTATGGATGATCATTGTCCATTCAGTTTCGCCAGGTATCGAATAAAGCGCATACGTTCCTGCCTTCAGAGCGTTGCCGGCGATCTTAACGTCCTCGATGAAAGTGAGCTGTGTTGAGGCGTTGGCTCCGGTTCGCCATATCGCATTATAGGGAACAAGGTCTCCGAAGATCTTCCGTCCCTTCGCGCTCGGGCGGGCGTAACTAAGCTTTACCTTTGTCAATCCAACTTCTTGTTCAACTATCGTGAGAGGGCTAAGTACAGGTACTCGAAGTCCTTGTGCCTGGCCGAATACGGCACAGCTAAAGGCCGTGAAAAGGATTATTAATAGTGTCGATCTCATATATTTTAATCCTCCAATTGCGCCCTCTTATTTGGCCGGGTGGTCCCCGCGAATAACCATCGCTAAAATCAGCAGAACGACCGATGCGACCGAAAACAAAGTCCGCAGATGGTTCCATCTGGTCCAAACGGTCAAATAATGGGCCCAAATCTCCTGGCCGCTAAGTGACATTGGGTCTGCGGCGTTGAGAGCATTATTGAGCGGGACGTTAAATAGGATAGTAACAGCAAAACTTCCGATGAAGTAAGACAATGCACCCGCAAGAAGGAGCCCGGCCCCAGCATCCCAGTCAAGAAAAGATAATACCCCGAGGGCAAGCGAAACGATCGCCGTACCGAAAAAGACGCCAAGAAATGCCGGGTTCTGTATGACGACATTTATAGACTGCATCGCTGCGGCACCCTCATTCGCCGGCAGTCGGCTGAGTGCGGCCATGATTGCGACCGAAAAGATAAAGAAGGTGCCCGCGATCAAAGCCCCTCCTACAACTCCGAAGAGAGTGAGAAAGAAAATAAGTCTGTCCATTCCGTCTCGTCTACGACCTTATTTATTTTCCAGACCAGCATGGTCCCACCCGGCTCGCTTCGCTCCTGCCTGATAAGCTGACTCGAGAAATTCAAGGACAGCTATTCGTGGATCATCTGCTACACGTGCGTCGTCGTATTGGAAAAGACCGAGATGCGACCCGTTCGATTCCTGCCATTTCGCCGATGCCGGCTCGAGCGGTTCGTCGGCGAGCCCGGGCGGCTCCGGCGCCGTGTAGGCATAGAACGCCGGTGCCGGAACATTATCGTCGCCGAACCAGAATCCGAAACTTATGACCTCGTGCGAGTAGGCCTCGCGTTCAACGATGTTCGCGCCTTCACGGGCCGGCACTCTCTTGCCGGAGAATCGGGTCAGGGCGAGGTCAAAACTGTGCCAGAACATATGGACCGGTGTCGATTTGCCCGCGAAGCGGCCGCGGAATTCGTTAAGAATGCCGTCAACCGTCACGAGTGTCCGGTGAAACCGTTCGACATACTCCCTGTCATACGACCGATGTTCGGTGTCTTCTGCGAATGGGGTCGTTGACGGGGCCTCGTATGGAATAGCTTTGATCGTAGGTCGGATGCCGAGCTTTGCAAGATTTGCGAATACGCTGCCGTAAAAGTCGGCGACCGACAGGCCGTCGTAAAGCGCAAAATCCTCGACCTGCCCGCCGCTTGTAGTGATCTGAAGAGCATGTTTACCAAGATCGAACTCGATCTCGAAGTTTCCGCCAGAATATGGGATCGTATGCGTCGACAGACCTCGTGGTGTGACATACAGCGGAACGTGCCACCAATGATTCAGCCGCGGATGCATCACAAGCCTGATCTTCCCGACGATCTGGCAGTAAAGATGCAGCGTATCTTTCGTAGGACGCCACGACGCTAGTGGAATTTCGGGGAAGGTTCCGTTATTCATAAATAATCTATACCGAAGGCTTAAACCGGCTCAGTTTCGGATCGGAACTGCAGTTGTCCTAAACCCGAAAACAAGTGTTGACGTGTGGTGTATTATCAAACAAGTTCACCGAAAGCCAAAATACGACGGAGGTTGATATGTCCCAGGAAGTAAACCCTATCCCGAAGGGCTACGAAGGAGTTACGCCCTATTTGATATGCAGGAATGCCGAGGCCGCTATCGACTTCTATAAGCGCGCTTTCGGTGCTGAAGAACTTTTCCGCATCGGCGAACCGGGTATGGTCGGCCATGCCGAGATGAAGATCGGGAACGCCATTATCATGCTCGCGGACGAATTTCCGCCGATGGCAGTGAGCCCGGAGACCCTCGGCGGTTCGGCCGTGAGCATGTACATTTACGTTGAAGATGTTGACGCTTTCACCCAAAAAGCGGTGGCTGAAGGACTTGAGGTACTGAAGCCGGTGGCTGACCAGTTTTATGGCGACCGATCGGGGCATTTTAAGGACCCGTTCGGGCACCTGTGGGGCTTTGCAACGCATAAGGAAGACCTTACCCCGGAGGAACTTAACGAGAGGGCGAAGGCCGCTCACGGCGGATAGCCTTTTTGACCATTGAAGCGACAAGACGGGAGGATATTCATCGATGAAGAAATTCCTGCTGACCGGTGTGATGTGCACACTCGTAGCTTTTTTCCTGAGTTTTCTCATCCACGGAGTGATACTTGAGTCGTATTATTCCGCCTTAGCGGTTCGGGGCGTTTTTCGTACCCCGGACGAATCTTCCAACTATTTCTACCTAATGATAATTGCCCACGTCCTGATCGGGTTTGCATTTGCTTGGATCTATATTCGCGGCCACGAACCCGGCAAGCCCTGGTATTTGCAGGGAATCAGGTACGCTGTTGCGATCATCTGCCTGACCGCGGTGCCGTGGTATACGATCTATTTCGTAGTTCAGCCACTTCCGAGCGCACTTGTCGGCCAGCAGATCATTTACGACAGTGTCGCAGTGATCATAAACGGCCTTGTCGCTGCCTTTATAAACAGAGACCGGGCTGCCATTCCGGCTGACTAGCCGGGTTCAGTTCCCGACCTAAAGATAAGAACGGGAATCGCCGGTGCCGGACGTTTAGTTATTGCCTTTGACGACGGCGGTTCGGGAAGTCAGTACCCGGATCGTCCGGTCAAGCGGCAAGATGAACAGCCGGTTTCCGTCGGGATGGAATTTCACATTCCATCCGCCGGCATTTATCGGGATGCTCAGCACGCTCTCGCCGGTCGAAGTGTCCCAGATCTTCACGGTCTCGTCAGAAGAGGCCGAGGCCAATCTCAAACCGTCAGGGCTGAAGCCTGCGCCGTTGACCTGTTCGTCGTGTCCGCGAAGGGTCAAGGTCTTAGATGGCGAAGCGACATCGATGATAGTAATGACTCGGCCCGATGTTGCGGCGAGTCTTTGCGAATCTCTACTGAAATCGAGACTCGTAATGCGAGAGGCGACCGTCGGCACCGTTGCGGCGAGTCTTCCGGTTGCGGTCTCCCAGATCTTCACGTTGCCATCCGCTCCGCCGGTTGCCGACCATTTACTGTCAGGTGAGATCGCGATGTAGGTGACATCGGTTCCGTGGATAAAGGTTCGGACTTCGCGCCCGGTTTCGGCTTCCCAAAGCTTCGCAGTCGCATTGCTCGAGGCCGAAAGCACATGCCTTCCGTCCGGTGTAAACGCCACCGAGATCAATTGCGGCCCCTTAACGGTCTCGAACGTTCTGATCTCCGCGGCCGAATCCGCGTTCCATAGTTTGATCTTGCCATCGTTTCCCACACTTGCGAGACGCTTTTGATCGGGACTGTAAGTAACGGCATTGGCTGACTGTTCCTGGGCGACCCATTGTTTTAGTTCTCGGCCTGAGTCGACGTCCCAAATACGCACCTTGCCAAGCCAGGAGGCCGTAGCGACCCGTTTCCCGTCGGTGGAGAAATCGATGCCGTAGGTGCCGCCGTCCAAGTTCCAGGTCGCGTCACCGGTACTTTCCAATGCCCATGTCTTTATCGTTCCGTCGACCGAGCCGGTGTATATCACGTCGCTGCCGTACGCAATGGCATTGATACCCTTGGTGTGGCCCATCAGAGTGGTTTTTTCCTCGCCGGTCTTCACATCCCAGAGCTTTATCGTCTGGTCCGTCGAGCCGGTCGCGATCGTACGGCCGTCGGGCGAGAACGCGACCGTATTGACCCACTTCGCGTGGCCCCATCCGCGGCTGCCCAACTTGTGGACAAGTTTCCGCGTAGCAGTATCCCAGATGCGTGCGGCCGAGTCTTTGCCGCCAACGGCCAACATTTTGCTGTCCGGGCTGAACGCAATTCCCTGGCCGGCCTTGTAAACCTCGTCACCCTCGGTCTCAAGCGTCTCTGCCTCGCCCCATTTCGACGTATCCCAGATGGCGGCCATTTTATCGACTTCCCATGAGGCGACGGCAAGATACTTGCCGTTTGGACTGAAGGCGATGTTTACAAGCGGCTTCACGCCATACTCGAGCTTCTTAATGGATTCACCGGTGTTTGTATCCCAGATCTCGACGATCCCCCAAACGCCGCGAGCCTCACTCCTGTCCCATGAACAGGACGCGAGCATCCGGCCGTCGGGGCTGAACGCCGCGGCCGTAATTCCTTTCCCGTTGCCCTTGAGACGTTTCAGTTCAGTTTTTGATTCGACGTCCCAAACAATGTCGGTGTGACCCGAGAACGCTGCAACCAACAGCTTCCCGTCGAAACTGAAGGCCAATGATTGGGGAGAAAGTTTCGGATCCGAAAATCGGAAAACCTCAGCCATCGTCGTTGCGTTTGAGATCCGTATGGTGCGGTCGGCGGTTGCCGTGGCGATCGCCTTTCCATTCGGACTGACAGCAAGGGCGGTCACGGGCACTGTTGGGAAGTCAAAGGATCCAACATGCTGATTAGCCCTTGCGTTAAGGTAATTCCATTCCCAACCCCGGAACTGGACCGGGGCAGCTGTCAGCCAGCGCTTCGCATCAGCGGTTTCGCTGAGTCGAAGGGCGTTGTTTGCAGCCGCGATATGTGCAAGGTATGAGCGGTATTCTGGACTATTCCCCTTGTCAGCAAGCTGGCCCGATCCAACGGTCGTAAGAAGCAGAAACAACAGGGCCGCAGTCGCGGATCTGAGGCCATTTCTCGACCACGAAGGCCTGAAAGGATCTAAATTGACATCGAGCAGCGAGATTGATAATGTGCGAAAATTCACTAATGCCATGATTGCTAAAGAAACACTCGACTTTCTGCAAAAACTACAAAAAAACAATGATCGTGAATGGTTTACGGCAAACAAAAGCCTTTACGAATCGGCCAGCAACAATATCATTGCCCTCACTGATCATCTGATCGGGCAGCTCGCGAAGTTCGACCCGGAAGTGGCGGGACTTGATCCGAAGTCATGTGTCTTTCGCATCTATCGGGATGTTCGCTTTTCAAAAGATAAGAGCCCATACAAGATCAACCTCGGCGCCTATATCAGTCCGGGCGGCCGCAAGTCGATGCGGCCGGGTTATTACTTTCATATCCAGCCGGGCCAAAGTTTCATGGCCGGCGGTAAACATCTTCCCGACGGTACCGAGTGTTTGAAGATCCGGACCGCGATCGACCAAAACGCGGCTGAATTCCTTAAGATCGTCGAAAAGAAGTCCTTTCGTGAAAAGTTCGGTCAACTTATCGGCGACCGTCTCAAATCGGCGCCGAAGGGCTTCGATCCCGAACACAAAGCGGTCGAGTACCTGAAATTGAAGGAATTCATGGCGTTCACGGAATTTCGCGACGACAAGTTTGTGACCTCGCCAGAGTTCCCAAACATGCTAGCCAAACTTGCCAAGGAGATGTATCCGCTCATCAGATTCCTTCGCAGGGCCCTTGGATAGATCTCAATGACAGCGGCCGTGAGACTCTTTAAGCAGATCGACCAGATCGCGATCGAAGGTCGAAGCATCGGTCGCAACGACCATGTGCGAGATCCGCGGCATCGGGCCCGTTAGTTTCGCTTTTTCGGCCTTGTCATCAAATGGTCGCTCACCGAGGTCGAGGCCGATCCGGAGCTCTTTCGGCTTGATATTGATCGCCGCGAACTCTCGATTTTCAAGGATCGAGACGTACGTCTTTTTCGGCAATACGCTGGATTGCGGAAAGTTCTTTTTCACGAAGGCGATGAACTCCTCGAACAACGGCCGCATATCTGCGGCTTTTGCGAATTGATTCTCGAGCAGATCGTCGGTGCTTCCATACACGGGGTTCCCGCCGTTTGCATGAATGCCCGCCAGCAGCGATGCGTTCATATGTCCAAATCCGTGGTCGGACTTGAGCCACGCGATCACGTCGTTCCTTTTTTTGCTTCCGAATCCATCGATCGCCTTCATCCACCCTTTCAGGTCATTGCCAGTAGACTTGGCCAGGCCGTCAATAAATTCCTTTTCAATTTCACCAGATGTTTTTTGTGCCATTTCTTTCCGTGCCTCAGCAACTATCTCCAAATTCCAAGGATAAATCCGATGACCGTGAAATAAACGATCATATAACCGCAGTTGATCGCGATGTACTTGAACGATCGCTGCTCAAAAAGGGCGATAATGATAAACATCCCGACAACCCAAACCGCCGCCAGCAATCCTGCCGCGACGCCCCATTGCCAGGTCGTCCCCGGGGCTCCGAGAAAAAAGGCCAGATTGTAGGAAAGGATCCATGCTATCAAGAACGATAAGCCGAAAACCTTGATCGGGTTCGTCTTTGCGAGCTGTTCATCCGTTAGGCCGTTCTCGGCCTGCCAGGGCTTCGCAAAAAGAAGCGGCGACCACCAGAATGCCCCGATGACCAAACTCATCACGGCACAAACGAACACTGCGATGTGATTGATGTAAAAGTTTTCCATAGGCGGCCATTCTAGAATTCAGGGCTTACTTTCGTATTGGAAAAAATTTACCTACCCGACAGGGACGTAGTTCTGATAATTCGTGTGGATCTTCGAATACTGCTCGGGAGTAAAACCTGAAAAGTGCTTGAAGTCGTTTATGAAGTGCGCCTGGTCGTAGAACCCGCATTCCTGGGCGATCATGTCCCACTCGATCGAGGCGGCGGCATTGATCGTGCGGATCGCCTTCTGAAATCGCATTATCTTCAAATACGACTTCGGTGTAATACCGATGTGCTTGCGGAACATCTCGGCAAAGTGCTTCTGTGAGTAGCCGATCTTGTCATTCATTCGGCCAATGCTGATCCGGTCCGGCCGCTGCGTCATTTCTTCGACAGCGAATGCTATGCAAGGATTCACGTTTAGAACCGGTGCAAACTTCGACAGGAGATACCCTTCGACGATCTCGAACCTTTCGCCAATGTCTTTCTCATTGAGAAGACGTTCCCTCAGATCGCCAAAGTCGCTGCCCCAGATCAGGTCGGCATCGACAACGCAATCAGCGATCTCTTCCATCGGAAATGGAAAGAAAGGTGCCGCCATGCCCTTCTTGAACGCGATGACCATCATTGCCGCCCCATTCCCCGAAGGAATTGTGATCGGCTCCGTCCGCAGGCCCGAGGCCCATACGTGATGGCAGGCCTGGATCTCTTTCAAAGTGTTGTTGTCGTAGATGAACTGCGGCGTGTCATGAAAATCGATCAGGATCTCGGTGTCGCCATTTGGCAGGAACCGATCGACCGCATGAGCATGCTCGACGCGCTCAAAATAGATCAAGACGTCTATAAATTTATCGAGCGGTGCTCGCGGGATGTGAACCTGATAGATCATACCGGAAGGCATTGTCGGGCTTTTTCATGATTCCCGCAAGCTTTCGCTTTTCCTCGCTCATGGGAAAAATTGCTTTTCGGCACTTTTAATTTAAGGCGTACATCGGCGTGCCCGGTGCCCACTAGGGTCTTGTAAACGGATTTGTGATGAATATAAGCAGCCCGGTCAGAATAAAATACGGCACGATGACGGCGGCCCCCGGATAGTCTTTTGCCAAACGCTGGCCGAAGAAAAGCGATAGAAGCGAAGCGGCGGCGGCGACCGATGACCAAAAGATGATCACCGTGGACGACGAGAAAAGAAAGTACACGATCCCGACTGCCGCAAGAAACCCGGAGGCGAGCTCCATTATCGTAATAACCGCTAGAAGGGCCGGGACCAGAGAAGCGAGCGGCGTCTTTGAGAAGTGTCCGGTCAGCCATTCGAGGTTGCCCTTCCGGTCGAATACTTTGTCGAGGCCGGACTGAATAAAAAGCACAGCGACCATGGCTGCCGCGAAAAGTGCGGGAAGGTTGCCTCCGATCTCGTCAAAGTTCACTGCGGTTACCCGTCCTTACCATTCTCAATTTCAACGATCTTCTCGACACGCCGCTGATGGCGGCCGCCTTCAAAATCGGCTGCGAACCACGCCCGCAGGATCTCTTTCGCCTGTTCATCATCCAGAAAGCGGGCAGGCAGTGCGAGTACGTTTGCATCGTTGTGTTCGCGGGCCAGCCGTGCAATGTCCGGGCTCCAGGCAACGGCGGCGCGGACCCCTTTGATCTTGTTCGCCGCAATGGCCATTCCGGTACCCGATCCGCACAAGAGAAGTCCCTGTTCGGCTTTGCCCTCGGCGACGGCGTGTCCAACCTTCGATGCGAAGTCCGGGTAGTCGACTGAGTCGCTGGTCGCTGGCCCCATGTCGTCGAACTCGATCCCGAGCTGTGACAACAGAGACTTAACCTTCTCTTTTTCCTCAAAGCCGGCGTGGTCCGCGGCCAAGGCTATCCTCTTTACCATATATGCCGAGATTTTATACCTACTCGCTCGCTTACCAAAATTGGCGGCCCTTGCCTCATCGCATTGAGTTGTATCGCGGAAGGAAAAAGCCGCCGCGATCGCGAAAGTATTGTTAATGCGGCCTGGAATTCATATAATCGGGTACGGGCGGCCATCCCTTCCTTCGGAATGAAATTTCCTCTGTTCAAGTTCATTTCAGTTTTGTCGATAGGGCTCATTTTGTCTGTTCCGTTGGCGGCCCAGGATTTTCTTCCCGAGCTGGTCAAGCGGATCAAGCCGTCGTCGGTGGCGATCGAGACATTCGATGCTCGCGGCAATTCCGTCTCGCGGGGCAGCGGTTTTCTGGTCGCGGCCGACCGTGTCGTGACCAATCGCCATGTGATCGAGCGTGCTTCCCGCGTCGAGGTCCATCTGGTCGACGGCAAGAAGTTCCCGGCCAAGGGCATCCTCGCAATCGACGGCGAGGGCGATCTCGCCCTGCTCAAGGTCGATCTGCCGCCCGGATTGGCCGCCGCGTTACCCATCTCTCGGGCCGTTCCGCAGGAAGGCGAATCGATCGTAGTGGTCGGCAATCCGTTCGGGCTCGAAGGCTCGGTCTCGAACGGCATCGTGTCTGCGGTCCGCGAAATTGCGGGCTACGGCAAGATAATTCAAATAACCGCCCCGATCTCGCCCGGCTCCAGCGGCTCGCCCGTGGTCAATATGTACGGCCAGGTTATCGGTGTCGCGACGCTTCAGGCGGCCGAGGGTCAGAGCCTGAATTTCGCTGTCCCGGCCGAGCGGATCCTGCAGATGCGTGTGACCGACCTTAAAACGGTCGCGTCGCATGCCGCCACGGCCCAGCGCGACAAGCGGGCCGCGGCCGAAAGTGCCTTTTCGCAGGGCGTCGTGCTGCTGTCGCGGGACGATTTTGCCAGGGCGTTGCCCTATTTCGAAAAGGCCGTCGATGCCGATCCGAATTACGCCGAAGCGTGGTACCAAGCCGGTTACGCCTACGGCTTTCTGGGCCGCCATGCCGACGCCCTTAAGGCCTCGAAGCAGGCGGCGAAGCTGCGTCCCGATTGGGCCGAGGCCCACGTAAACATCGGCGCCTCTAACTTTGCCCTCGGCCAATTCAAGGAAGCGGCCGATGCCTATCGCCAGGCCATCCGCATCGAGGACGACAGTGCCGACACCCAGTACGGGCTTGGCCTGAGCCTGGAAAAGCTGGGCCGAACGGACGAGGAAGCCCTTGCCTACCGGCGTGCACTGGCCCTGAACCCCGGCCATTCGGGAGCGATGGAGCGGCTCGGGCTGGCCTATGTGAAGCTGAAGCGTCACGCCGACGCACTGGCCGCGTTCGAGCAGCTAAAGATCTATAAGCCCGAGGCCAAGACCTACAACTACATCGGCGAGAGCCTGTTCGAGCTGGGCAAGACCGAAGAGGCGAGCGAGGCTTTCAACACCGCCGTCAATTACAACCCCGATCTGGACGCCGCCCGTTTCAATCTGGGCCGTGCTTACGTGAAGCTGGGCAATATCGCGATGGCCCGTGCCCAATACGAGATCCTCCGTGCCGCCCGCTCCGATCTCGCCGACCGCCTGCTGGTCCTTATCGATCCCTAATTTCTTTGCCCCAAGCCGGGACAGGAAAAAGCGGCTTCGGCTATACTCCGCGACGATAAGTATCTGTGAAACCACGTCTTACGCGGGTCCGCCGACCGGCCGCGTTCTGCTGTTGTCCCGCTTGTCCCACGCCGGCGCAACACTAAGGTGGGATATGCAGATCATTGCAAACATTGGGTTTATCGCAAAAACGACCCTTTGTCCCACCTAATTTGCAAACACACACGGCTTGAGCGGTTGCTCCAACCTGGGACGACGGCTTTTTTCGCCTCTCAGCCTTCCGAAATTTTCAAAGAACCCGCCAAAAACCGGCGCATCATTGTAGCACAAGTGTCCCATCTGGGGGCAAATATTTTATCCACGGCACAATTTTTGTCCAAACCGGCCCGCTAAACTCGTGGAGAATGAGACGCATTGTATGTTGATCGGCTGCATACAATGCGTATAGGTTGAAGGCTCCGCTCCCCTGTTTTATCGGCACCCGTGCTGCCCGCGATTCGCGCCAAGGCGGGACAACCGAAGCCCGGGGCTGCGGACCCGTTGCATATGCACAACCAGGCCCTGATCGAGGACTTCGGCAAAAGGATCCGCCAATTTAGCTCTGCGCTAATTGCACTTTCTTTGAAGTTGGCTCTAATATTAGGAACTTTTCACACTCTCAAGAAGCAATGAAACGCTGGTATTACGCGGACTCAATTCCACATTTTCTTAACACCGATGAAAACACAATCATTGGTATGCTCGCACGAAATCACGAATTTGCTACCGAACAACCACAGACGGATGCATGGCTGTTTCAAATTCGTTTCTTCAAGAATGTCCTGAGCCCACTTTCTGGATCGATTTACCTTGAATATGCAATTCCTCGAATGGGGAAGCGGATTGATGCAGTCGTTGTTGAGAAAAATGTGATTTTCGTAATCGAATTCAAGGTTGGTGCGAAGGATTTTTTGGTCGCCGACATTGACCAAGTGTGGGATTACGCTCTCGACCTAAAGAATTTTCATGAGACGAGTCATTCGCTACTGATAGCTCCGATTTTGATTGCGACCTCGGCAAGCAGAGTTAACCAGCCCGAAGCCTTTGCCGTGGGTGTTGACCGGCTTTTTGCACCAATCAAGGCGAGTCTCGATGGATTTGCGGAAGTTTTCCAGCGGATTCTGAAAACTTCGACAGGTGAAGCCATCGACAATGAATTTTGGGCTAGCGGAAGATATTCTCCGACACCAACAATAATCGAAGCAGCTACAGCGCTTTATCGGCAACATTCTGTTGATGAGATTTCGCGTAAGGATGCGTCAGCGAAAAATCTCAAGGTTACTAGTTTGGCCGTTTCGCAGATCATTGCAGATGCAAGAAAACGAGGCGAAAAGGCGATTTGTTTTGTAACCGGAGTGCCCGGGGCAGGGAAAACGCTGGTCGGCTTGGATATAGCTACGAAGTATCTAGATGAATCGGGGGCCGCTCAGAGCGTTTTCTTGTCAGGAAATGGCCCATTGGTCGCAATTCTGACTGAGGCGTTGGCTCGCGATGCGATTGTGCGGCAAAGACGGAAGGGTGTGAAGCTGAAGAAGGGGGAGGCTCGAAGCCAAGTAAAAGCTTTCATCCAGAACGTACATCATTACCGCGATGAATATCTGAGAGACGATCGTGCTCCGGTTGATCACGTGGCGATCTTTGATGAGGCCCAACGAGCGTGGAATCATGCAAAAACCGCCGATTTTATGAGGCGAAAAAAGAAGAAGCTCGATTTCGGATGGTCAGAGCCAGAGTTTTTGGTTTCATGTTTGGATCGGCACCAAGATTGGGCAGTGATTGTTTGCCTTGTTGGCGGTGGTCAAGAAATAAATAGTGGTGAAGCTGGAATAGGCGAATGGATTGATTCGATAAGTCGATCATTTAAGAATTGGAAAATATATGTTTCTGATCGAATTACCGATTCGGAATACGATGCTATTCGCTCCTTAAATGCGATTGCAAATCCCGCGAATATTCACCGGAACTCAGACCTTCATCTTGCGGTTTCGATGCGATCGTTTAGAGCGGAGCGGGTTTCGTCTTTTGTGAAAAATGTCCTCGATCTTGAGGTCGAGGCTGCTAAAGAAGATCTCTCCAAGTTCCAACGTAGATACCCGATTGTCTTGACGCGAGATCTTGAGAAGGCAAAGAGGTGGTTGCGTTCAAAGGCAAGAGGAAGCGAGCGTTTTGGCATGATTGTTTCTTCAAACGCTCAACGATTAAAGCCCTTGGCTATTGATGTCAAATCGCCAATGGATCCGGTTAAGTGGTTTCTAGAGGGAAAGGCTGACGTTCGTTCGTCATATTACCTTGAGGATGTGGCAACCGAGTTTCACGTTCAAGGATTAGAGTTAGATTGGGCTTGTATCACTTGGGATGCGGATTTTCGCTACAACGGAGCTGGATGGGCAACGCATTCATTCGTAGGTGATAAGTGGCACAAAGTCAAAAAGGTCGAACGTCAGCAGTACTTGAAAAACGCATACCGCGTTTTGCTTACAAGGGCTCGGCAAGGAATGGTCATCGTGGTCCCAGACGGTAACTCTAGTGATCTTACGCGTTTAGCCGGTTTCTACGATCCGACTTACGATTACCTGAGGGAGATTGGGCTAACGGTTATATGATCGCAACGATTTCATCGCGTAGCGATCATTGACTGTAGCCGTGGGTGTAAACCCACGGTCGAGAGTCAGAAAAGGTATGCGTCGCGTAGTCGACGATTGAGACTCCAAATGGCAAACACGTATTCACAGATCTATCTACATATTGTGTTTAGCACGAAAAATCGGGAACCTTTCATTCACCGGGACGTCGAAGAGCGCGTTTGGGCGTTCATGGGCGGGATTGCGAAGAGGCATAAGATGACGCCGATTCAAATCGGCGGTATCGAAGATCATGCTCACGTATTAGTCGGAACGCCGACAACGATCTCGGCGAGTCAGGCAGTGAAAGCAATTAAGGGGGACTCGTCGAAATGGATTCACGAGGAATTTGATGAGCTTCGCTCTTTTGGGTGGCAGGACGGATACGGCGTGTTCTCGGTATCGCGTTCGGCCGTTCCGGATGTGGTCGATTACATCAAACGTCAGCGTGAGCATCATACGGGTCGTTCGTTCGAAGATGAATACCGGACGTTGTTGAAGTTGCACGATATCGATTTCGACGAAGGATATTTGCTAGGTTGATGCCTGGTCCAATCGTCGCGGACGCGACGCGGGATCGTGGGCTGGGACCCGTTCCGTGGGTCAAGACCCACGGCTACATTGAATCGTCGCTATGCGACGAAAAATATTAATCGGGCCATAGCTCGAGGGGTTCCCATTTTGACCAGACGAAGGCGGTGTCGGGTTCGTCGAGGACATCGGTGTCGGTGACGGCGTCCCAGAGATCGTCGTCGCCGTAGCCTTGGGAGCGGATGTCGAGCAACCCCGGGGCGTCGCCGGCGCGGCCGTCGAGAAAGAGCATCGCGACTTCGCCGCGGGTAAGCGGGATGCCTCCGCCGGAACCTGTTCGCGGACGGCCGAGGATGGTCCGGACGACGTCGGAGGGCTCCTTGATCTCGAATTCTTCCGGAACCTTTTCATATCCTCGATGAAACAAATATCGGATATCGTGAATTGATTTCGCGATTGCTCGCAAGGTGATCGTTTCATCGTCCTTTTTTACGATTTCAACTTGAACTCCCTTCCTTTTCAGATTTCGCTTTTCGCTGCTCGCCCGGAAATCAGGTAGGCGGCTTTGCCATAGCTCCTCAAACGTCGCAGTTGGGACGGTTTTTTCGAAGATAATAGGCCGCACGCGTCGAGTGTAGGCTGGCGTCCAACGATAGTCCAAGATCGAATATTCTGTCGCCCGCTGAAGCGGCCGATGGAAATTGTTGGGGATGCGGACCCCGGGTTTCACCCGGGGCTATTTTCTGCCGCCCTTTCAGGGCTGGGGATGAGTCTTTTAAGCTGGCAGCGGTGCCAGTAGCAGCCGTGGACGAAGATCGCGGTCTTTTTTGAGACGAAGGAAATGTCGGGGCGGACGGTTGCCGCGTGGCGGAGAGAACCACCCCGTCGCCCCAGAGCGGGCGACACCCCTCCTTCGTAAGGAGGGGAGCTTTGGGAAATGCGGAGTGCGGAGTGCGGAAGGGAGTTTGATCCGGTAGTTAACGCGATAGCCTCGGAAGCCGGCGGCCCACAGAGCTTTGCGGAGGGCGATCTCGGGCTCCCACCACCCCGTCACCGAAGCGGTGCCACCCCTCCTCTGGCAGGAGGGGAGCTAGTTGAAGCGGTTGGCGCTCATCATCCGCGAGACGGCCTCGTTTTTGGGAACGGGTGAGCGTTTGTCGCGGATGTACACGGGATAATTGTAAATGGTGAATCCGGAATGGTGAATGGTGAATGGTGGATCGTAAATCGTGAATCGTAAATCGTGGATCGTAAATCGTGAATCGTAAATCGTGAATCGTAAATCGTGAATCGTAAATCGTGAATCGTAAATCGTGAATCGTAATTCGTAAATCGTAAATAGCGAAGGGGGCGGGGGCGGAGAGGATAGTGGACAATGGATAATGGACAATGAGGGAGATTGAGTTGCGGGGCCGGGGGCGATAATATCTCGGAATTAGCTTGTAAACGAGTTTGAGATGGCTATGCCAGCATCGGGGACCGTGCGGGAACGGGATATGGAACTTACATTTGCGATAACGGGGGCTTCCGGGACGGTCTATGCACGGCGGACGCTGCAGCTTTTGGCCGACAGCGGGGTGGTGGAAACGATCAACCTGATAATGTCCGGGACGGCGGCGACGGTGGCCCAGGTGGAGATGGGCGTGAACCTACGGAACCCGGCTTTGCACGAGATAAACGACTGGCTGGGGCTGGAGCCGGAGTCGCGGCTGATCCGGTATTGGCGGTTGGACAACCTGGCGGCGAAGCCTTCGTCGGGGTCTTATAAGCAGGCGGGAATGCTGATCGTGCCATGCTCGATGGGGACGCTGGGGGCGATAGCCAGCGGTGCGGGCACGAACCTGATCCACAGGGCGGCGGACGTGACTCTGAAAGAGGGCCGGCCGCTGGTGCTGGTGCCGAGGGAGACGCCCTATAACTCCATCCACCTGGAGAATATGCTGCGGCTCTCGCACGCGGGTGCGAGGATACTGCCGGCAAGCCCGGGGTTCTATCACCGGCCGACGTCGATAGAAGACCTCGTGGATCACCTTTGCTTCCGGATACTTGACCAGTTCGATATTCCGCACTCCAAACGGACGCAGTGGACGGGGGAGGAGGTGAACAGTGAGCAGTGAGCAGTGGGCAGTGAGCAGTGGGCAGATGGCGGAAGGGGAGTGGTGAATGGTGAATGGTGAACGGTGAGTGGTGAATTTGGGATCTTGAATTTGGAGCTTGGAATCTGGAACTTGGAATTTGAATGCTGAACAGAGTTTTTAGAGCGGTTGTGTTGTTGGTCGTTGCGGCGGCGGGGGCGGTAGGGCAGGAGCGGTTCGTGCGGCCGGTGGACGGGGCGGCGAAGGACGCTTCGTTTGCTGCGTTCAGGACGAAGCTGATCGCGGCCGCGGAACGCAAAGATGCGAACTACATCATCGGGATACTCGACCCGAAAGTGCGGCTGAGCTTCGGCGGCGACGAGGGCGTGGCCGACTTTCGGCGGATGTGGAAGATCGGGCAGAAAGATTCGCCGTTCTGGGGCGAGTTCCTGGCGGTTATCAAGAACGGCGGCTCGTTCTCCGGCGAGGGCCGGAACAGGCTTTCGCTCTATACGGCACCTTACACATTCAGCGATTGGCCGGACGACATCGACGGCTTCGAGTACCAGGTGATCTTCGGCAACCGCGTGAACCTTCGCGAAAGGCCGTCGATGAGCGCTCGGGTCATTGGCCAGCTTTCGTACAACGTGGTGAAGGTGGACGACGCGGGCTCGGTAATGAAGCCCGGCGGCGAGGGGCTGGATTGGGCGAAGGTCGAGACGCTCGGCGGCAAGAGCGGTTTCGTCAAGGCCGAATTCGTGCGGAGCCACATCGACTATCGGGCCGGTTTCGAAAAGAAGGGCGGCGTTTGGAAAATGACGTTCTTTCTGGCGGGAGACTAGGAATAGGGACGAGGGACGAGGGACGAGGGACGAGTGTTGGAAGGGAGAATGGATAATGGACAACGGACAATGGAGAATCGGGAATTGAACGGGGACGAGGGACGGGCAGGTGAATGGTGAGAGGTGAATGGTGAATGGTGAATTGAACGGGACGAGGGACGGACAGGTGAATGGTGAATGGTGAATTGAACGGGGACGAGTGACGGACAGGTGAATGGTGAGTGGTGAACGGTGAATGGTGAATGGAGAACAGGCAATTAAACGGGTTCAGAGAGAGATGACCGCCAGAATAAGTGAAAAGTGAAGAGTGAGAAGTGACAGTTGAGAGTGGTGATACGGTTGGGCGGTTTTCGGACCGGGTCCGGGATTATGTGAAGTACCGGCCGGGATATCCGCCGGAGATGCTGGAGTTGTTCCGGCGGGAGATGGGCCTGCGGCCGGAGCATGTCGTCGCGGATATCGGTTCGGGGACGGCCATTTCGTCGCGGCTTTTTTTGGAGAACGGCAATCGTGTTTTCGGCGTCGAACCGAACGACGCGATGCGGGCGGCGGGCGAAGAATTTCTCTCCGGGTTTCCAAATTTCACCAGTGTAAAAGGGACGTCGAATGCGACGACACTGGCCGATGCTTCGTGCGACTTTGTTATCGCGGCCCAGGCTTTTCATTGGTTCGAGCCCGAAGCGACGCGCCGCGAATGGCGGCGGATATTGAAGCCGGGCGGGTGGGCTGCGTTGATCTGGAACGAGCGGCAGCTGGCGACGACGCCCTTCTTAGCGGAGTATGAAGAACTGTTGCTGAGATACGCGAACGACTACACGAAGGTACGTCACGAGAACATCGACGAGACCAAGCTGACGGCCTTTTTCCAGGCCGCTTTTCAAAAGGCAGTTTTTCCCAATTCTCAAACCCTGGATGTCGACGGGCTAACGGGCCGCGTACTTTCGTCATCATACATGCCGACGGCGGAAGACCCCCGTTTTCCGGCGATGAAAAATGACCTTGTTTCGCTTGTTGCCAAACACGGCGAAAACGGTAATATAGAATTACTCTACGACACCACGATCTACTACTCGCTGTTGTAACCCTATGTCAACGAATTTCGGAGCAAAACCTCAGGTCCAGAACATAACTGTCGCCCATTCTCCCGACTCGGACGACGCGTTCATGTTTTATGGACTCGCCACGAACAAGCTGGAAACCGAGGGGATCAAGTTTGAACACACGCTGAAGGATATCCAGACCCTGAACGAGGACGCCAAGAACGGCGTTTATGACGTGACGGCGGTTTCGTTCCATGCGTACGCTTATATTGCCGATAAGTACGCCCTGTTGCCGCACGGAGCGAGCATAGGCGAAAAGTACGGCCCGATCCTCGTGGCCAACGAGCCGCGGAAGCCCGAGGAAGTCGGCGGGATGACCATCGCGATCCCGGGTGAATTGACGAGCGCCTATCTGGCCCTGCGGATCTACAACCAGGATTTCGAATACAAGGTGGTGCCGTTCGACCAGATCATCGGAGCCGTAAGCCGGGGCGACGTCGATGCGGGCCTGCTGATCCACGAGGGACAGCTTTTTTATAAGCAGGTCGGATTGGACAAGGTGCTCGATCTGGGCGAATGGTGGTTCGAAGAGACGGGCCTGCCGCTCCCGATGGGCGGAAACGCGATCCGCCGCGAACTCGGGCCGGAAGTGATGAAGAAAGTTTCGCGATACCTGCACGACAGCATCCTATATTCGATGGAGAACCGCGAGGACGCGCTCCAGTACGCGCTGCAGTTTGCCCGCGACATGGCCCCCGAGCTCGCCGACCGCTTCGTGGCGATGTGGGTCAACGACCTGACACTCGACTACGGCGAACGCGGCCGCGAGGCAGTCAGAAAGCTGCTCGATCTGGGCCATGAGAAAGGCATCATCCCGCATAGGGTCGATCTTGAGTTTGTGGATTAGACCTAACTGTCCTGTCAGAACCGGGAGCGGTAGCGACCGGGGCCGTACCAATTTTTGTTCGACATGTGGAATGATACCGACACTCCGCTTGCGATCCTCATAACCTTTCGGACCCACGGAACTTGGCTGCACGGCGATAAACGCGGTTCAGTCGACCGTCATGACAACAAGTTCGGCGCTCCTCGAATACAAGAGCAGGAACATTTTGAAGAAATAAGCCGCGCTCGCCTGAAGCATTCGCCGGTGAAACTTTCAGCCGCTCGGCGAAGGTCGATCGAGAAGGCGATCCGCGAGACTTGCCGTTTGCGTGGTTGGAGAATCTACGCATTTAATATTCGGACCAACCACGTTCATATCGTCGTCGATGCCGGCGGAAAAGACCCGAACCAAGTGATGACTGCGTTGAAGGCAAATGCCACACGGCAAATGTGAAAGGACGAGTGTTGGTCGCGGGAACAGACTCCATGGGCCGAAAAAGGGAGCCGACGCCGGCTTTGGAACGAGAGGCATATTGCGGCTGCGGTTGATTATGTATTCTTCGGCCAAGGGGATGAGCTTCCGGAATTCGACTGATGGCGAAGCGCGGGTTTCGAATGGCTTGGCTGTGGTTGTGAAATGACTTGTTAAGAATAAGAAGGAAGAAAAGACCCCGGTCGCTACCGCTCCCGGTTCTGACAAGCGGGGAGGACGGAGAAGAAGCTCCCGGTTGCTACTGCTCCCGGAACTGACGAGAGCGGCAGACAAGAAAACCCCGGTCGCTACCGCTCCTGGTACTGACAAGAGCGGCAGACAAGAAAGCCCCGGTCGCTACCGCTCCCGGTTCTGACAAGAGGACAAACGCAAAGTCGCAAAGATGCGACTGATAGCTCTGGAGCTTGGGCCGGTAATTCCGCACTCCTCAGTCCGCATTCCGCATTTCACCGCCCCGGTCGCTGCCGCTCGGAGGTTCTGACAAGATAAGTCAACTCTCGACGGTCTTTGAGCATCTATTCAGGAGCGATAGAATAGACTCAAGATAATGAAACGACTATTATTTGGTGCAATTTTGGCTGCCGGGTTGAGTTTTACCGCCGCTTTTGGGCAGACGGCCTCGAACATCACAAGGATCGATCTCGATCAGGCTGAGATCGACCGGATCGTCAAGAAATTCACAAAGAATGAGGCGTTATTCCGTCAGGCGTTGAATGTCTATGCGTTCAATCGGTATGCAACGATCTCGACGGTCGGGCTCGGCGGGCAGATAACGGGCACGTACCGGCGGGATTCGTACCTGACCTTTAACGAGGCGGGGGATCGGTTCGAGCGGATCCTTCTTGCCCCGGTCTCGACGCTGACCGAGATCTCGGTCACGGCCGCCGACATCGAAAATCTGGGCGGCATCGATCCATTCGCGATCGAGCCGAAGGTTGTTGATCAGTACAAATTTACGTATTTGGGCAAAGAGAACATCGACGGGCTCGACCTTTATGTATTCGACGTCGGGCCGAAGGTGATGCCCGATTGGAAAAAGGGGATCGCAAAGTTTTTTCAGGGGCGGATCTGGGTCGAGGACGAGGGCTTGATGATCGTTAAGTCCCGCGGCAAAGCCGTTCCGCAAGGGAAGGAACGGTTCCCGGTGATCGAGACGATCCGCCTGCCTATCGACAACAAGTATTACTTTCCGGTGGATTCGCGGGCTGACGATGAGTTGGTGTTTGATAACGGCCAGGTCGTTAAGATCCGGGTCCGCGTTCGATATACGGATTACAGGCTTGGCCGTACAGACGTGAAGATCATCGATGAGGAAGACGTGATCGACGAGAGCGTCAAGCCGACGCCTACGCCGGCACCGAAGAAGCCGTAAGCTTAAGACGAACGGAGGCCCGCATGCGGTAAGCGCGAGATCGATATGTCGAGTATTTCGCCCTTACTTCGTGCGGGCTTTTGCATCGGCGTGCAGTTGTTGGACGGGTCAACGCTATCAAGGCCGTAGTACGTACGTTTGGATCCCCTCATTACTAATTATTAATTAGTAATGGTAGAGCTCGGTTAGGGGCTCGCGGCTATTTGGCCAATTCGGTCGCGATGGCGGAGCGGGTCGTGTTAAGGAGTTCCATCAGGCGGGCGTCTGAGTAATCGTTGGTGTCGATCGGGGGGAGCAGCGTCATCTCGATGGTTCCCGGGTAGGCCACGCCAGTGCGCTTTCCCATCATCCAGTCAGTATTTCTTATCGCGACGGGGATGATCGGGCGTCCTGTCTGAAGCGCGAGATGGAAAGCGCCTTTCTTGAAAGGGAGAAGTTCGCCGGGCATCGCTCGGGTGCCTTCGGCGAAGACGCCGAACGAATAGCCGTTCTCCATCACCTTGCGGGCCTTGTCCATCGAGCGGCGTGCGCGTTCGGGATTGGAGCGGTCGATTGCGATGATGTTCACGAAATGCATACCCTGTCCGAGGACGGGCACCTTTAGGAGCTCCTTCTTCCCGACAAGTCCGATCCGTTTCCCCGTGTATCGAAAGAGGGCGGCCGTATCGAGATAAGAACGGTGGTTCGAAATAAATACGTACTCCTCGCCTTCTTTCAGGTGTTCCAGGCCGCTCACCTCGACCCTTGCTCCACAGGCCTTGAGCCAGGTCTTTGCTCCCCAGAGTGCAAGCGGATAAAGCCAGAGCCGACGGCGGATGATCCAAAGGAATAGAAGTGCGGGAGTCGCGACGAATAGAAGCATCGCCGACGCCGCCAGCCAGCACCACCAATAGCGAAGTTTGCCCCAGAAACGCGATTTGCTATTCTCTTCGAAAGGAAACGTCAGCTTCTTATTTTCATTTATCCCGAGTTCAAATTCGCCGCCGAGACGCGGAGACGCGGAGGGAGAATCTCTATGCTTATGTGCCTGTTGGCTTTGGTCCATTCGGTGTTATCAGAAAGAAACGGAAGGAAGAACTCCGCGTCTTTGCGTCTCTCGGTCAAGAGCGCGACAGCCCTGTGCGGTTTAATCGTACTCTTTTCAGCAGCGATTGTCGCTCAACCGCCGTCGCCGCGGTCCGTACTCGGGTTCCATCCGACTGATGACAAAACGATCGCCGACTGGGGCCAGATCACGGATTATTTCGCGAAGCTTGACCGGGCGAGCGATAAGGTTACGGTGCGCGAGATCGGCAAAACGACGCTCGGCAAGCCGTTGATCGCGGCGTTCATCTCGTCGCCAGGGAACATTCGCAACCTCGATAAACTTCAGCGTATCAGTCAGAAGCTCGGCGACCCGAGAACGGTCGCGGGCGAGGCCGAGCTAGCCACGCTGCTGCGTGACGGAAAGACGGTCGTCGCCATCTCGTGCTCGATCCATTCGACCGAGATCGTCGCGTCGCAAATGTCGATGAACCTTGCGTATGAACTGGCGACCGCCGCGGACGACGAGACGCGAGAGATACTCGAGAACACCGTCCTGCTGCTGATCCCGTCGTCGAACCCGGACGGTGTGCAGATGGTCGCGGATTGGTACCGGAAGACGCTCGGGACGAAGAGCGAGGGGACGGCACCGCCCGAGCTTTACCACCATTACGCCGGGCACGATAACAACCGCGACTGGTTCATGCTGAACCTGAAGGAAACGCAGGCGATAACGAAACTTTACTGGCAGGAGTGGTTCCCGCAGTTTGTTTACGACGTTCACCAGATGGGACAGGCGGGTGCGCGGTTCGTGATACCTCCGTTCCACGATCCGCCGAACCCGCGGATCTCGCCGTCGATCGTGCGTGAGGTGGGGCTGGTCGGCTACAAGATGGCGGCCGACCTGCAAGCCAAGAACATTGCGGGCGTGGCGACGAATACGACATTCGATATGTGGTGGCACGGAGGCTTTCGCTCGGCACCGTATTATCACAACTCGATCGGCATTTTGTCGGAGGCGGCGAGCGCCGACCTGATGACGCCGGTCACGATCTCGAAAGACCAGCTTCAGCGTACGCGGCCGGCCCGCGGGCTTACATCGCCGCTTGCGACCGACATTGCCCACCCGGATGCGTGGGAAGGCGGTTTGTGGCGGCCGAAGGACATAGCCGAGATCGAGATGACGGCGAGCCGTGCGCTGCTTTCGCTGGCGGCGAAATACCGGCAAAGATATTTGAAGAACTTCTACGAACTTGGGCGGTCGAACATCCAGCCGGACAAGAATTCGCCGCAGGCTTTCGTGATCATGGCGGGCCAGCCGATAGCCGAAACGGTGACGCGGTTCATCGAGATACTGAGGTGGCAGGGCATCGAGGTGCATCAGATGACGCACGAGCTTTGGGTGAAACACTCGCCGACCGAGGAGTTTCACGAGATACCGCTGAACAGCTTTCTGGTTTTCACGAACCAGCCGCAAAAGAACAACATCCTTTCGCTGTTTGAAAAACAAGTCTACCCAAACCGGATAAACGCGAACGGCGAGCCAGATCCGCCGTACGACGTTGCGGGATGGACGCTCCCGCTGCAGATGGGCGTAGAGACTTACGAGATCTGGGACATTCGCGAATTGGACAAATATCGCGGGACGCTGAAAAAAGTGGACAACATCGACCAGGTGCGTGCCGTCCAGAACCTGGGGCCGAGCGGCGGGCCGTTCGCGAAGTTCCGCAATCCGCTGAGGACGCAGCCGCGGATCGGGCTTTACAAGGGGCACGGAAGCTCGATGGACGAGGGTTGGACGCGGTTCGTCTTCGACACGTTTCAGATACCGTTTCGAAGCGTGACGGATGCGCAGATCAAGTCGGGCGAGTTGCCATACGACACGATCATCCTGCCGGCCGACAGCGAGAACTTTATCCTTCGGGGCTTGAACGCGGAGCGATACCCGGCCGAAATATCGGGCGGGATCGGCGAGGCCGGGGCCGAGAACTTGACGAAATTTGTCCTGAACGGCGGGCGGCTGGTCTGCTTCGACGATTCGTGCGAGTTCGTGATCAAGCGGTTCGGGTTGCCGGTGAAGAATGTTCTGAACGGAGTGACGCGGAGGGATTTCTATAACCCGGGATCGATAGTGAAGATCGAGATGGACCAAAACCATCCGCTCGGACGGGCGATGCCGCCAGAGGCGGCGGCGTATTTTACGAATAGCTCTGCGTTCGACGTTCAGAGTACCGGCTTAAGCCGGCCTGTCGGATCGGAAAGGCCGCCTGAAGGCGGGACTCAAAACGTTCGCGTTGTCGCCCGATATGCCGAGAAAGACGCGCTGATGTCCGGCTGGATGCTCGGCGAAAAATTGATCAACGGCAAAGGGGCAATGGTCGATATCACCTTTGGAAAAGGCGAGATCATCATGTTCGCCTTTCGCCCGCAGCACCGCGGGCAGAGCTTCGGGACTTTTCAGCTAGTATTCAATGCGGTGGAGAAAAAAATTGAACGGGTTCCGTCAGTTGGACAATAATCTACGTCAGGCGTCGGACGGCGCTGGGATTGATTATATGGATATTCGCGGATTTGTGATCTGTTTACAGAATGAAGGCTATTCGAGCTCGCTTGAATTGCGCAAGATCTATCCTGTTTTAGGGCCCCACGACAACGATCCGGACAAATATATTCGAATTATCGACGAGAGCGACGAAGATTATCTTTATCCTGCGAGTTGGTTCGAGACAGTCAATTTGGGAAATAAACTGGAAAGCCGGATCTTAGAATCGCTGCCCGCCTAGTCATTGTTGCCGGGAGTGACCGGATCGCCGAGGTATTTCCATTTTCAACCGTAAGGCTTATTATTGATTGATGATGCCCCGCGCGTTTTCATTTCTTGCAGTACTTCTAACATTCATCTCAGCGGGATCGGGTTACGAGGGCGGAAGCTATTTTTTGCCACGAGAGCCCCTGATCCGGATCGGTTTATCTACGAACGCGTCTTCAGCTTCGATCACGACGGGCGATTCGCAATTGATCGCCTACTCGCCCGACGAGCCCGGGCGCTATCTTGCCACTAATCGAGTTTCCGTTTCGGCACGCGCTTACCGGCCGCCGGAGACGGAAGTGTATCGCTTTGAAGTTCAGAACATTGCCACTTCGGAAGAGGCCGAAGAGGTTGCAAAGGACGTACGCGAGGCGACCGGCGAGACCGCGATCGTGAGCGTCGATCCGACGACGAACACTTGGAAGGTTTGGATCGGCGGCACATTCGAGACGGCCGAAGAGGCCGATGCGTTCAAGGCCGTCCTCGCCGAAAAAGGTTTCGAGGATGCGGTAGTTGTTACTGAAAAAAAGACGGTCATCTCTGAAGATGCGGTCGCCCTGTCACAGCAGCTTAGGACGGCCGGCAAATCGCAGGTGAGAAGCCTGATACGTCCGACCGGCGATGTGCAGCCCGTTATCGGGCCGCCGTCGGTAGATCCGAACCTTCGCGAAGTGATCGTAAACGGCCCGAGCGAATCTGCAAAATATGCGTCGCTGAAATCGGTGGCGTTCGGGTCGCTGAACGAGCGGGCGAACCCCGTCCGGTACAACGGAAAGGCGTATCGCGGGCGGATAGAGGTGTTCGTGAACGCTCGCGGGACGTTGAATGTAGTGAACGTAGTACCGCTTGAGGAATATTTGCTCGGAGTGGTGCCGGCCGAGCTTTCGCTGCCGCATCTGGAGGCGCAGAAGGCCCAGGCGATCGCCGCACGTACCTACGCGGTGGCGAATATTAACGGCTACGGCACGCAAGGATTCGACATGGTCCCGACGGTCTGGTCGCAGGTTTACAAGGGCGTGTCGATCGAGACCAAGATCGGCACACAGGCTGTTCGCGAGACCGCCGGGCAGATCGCGATGCACGGCGGCAAGCCGATAATGGCGTACTTTACATCGACGTGCGGCGGACGGACGGAGAATTCCGAGAATATTTTCGATCACGCCGAACCTTATCTTCGCGGCGTCGAGTGTTCGCTGGAGGGGCCGAGTCATTTCGAACCTTTTCTGATCAAAACATTGCGGAACCCGGCCAAGGTGCGCGACGATGCGAACCTTGAATTGGTCCATTTGATGTCGCTGATGGCGGTTAACGGTTTTTCACTGACTACATCGCAGATGACGGACGAATGGTTTGACGACCCGCCGAGCGAGGGCGAGATCTCGAACTGGCTGAACAATCTTGCTTCGAAATTCGGCAAGGTTTTCCCGAACGTTGACCGCGATACGGCAAAGCCGGCGAACCTGGCGAAGATCCTTTCACGTTTCATCTACGAACCCGGGACCGCCGATTCACTCTTGAGCGATTCGGACATCGCTTATCATTTGTCGTTTGACGACGCGGCCGAGATCCCGTTGGACGTGCGTGCGGACATGGCGATGCTGCTTCGCGACGGATATTTCACGCTGCGGCCCGATCTGACGCTCCAGCCGAACCGGCCTTTTTCGCGCGGAAGGATGCTGCGGCTGATCCGGCAGATCTACGAGAAAAAGAAATGGATGCCGACGCTTCAGACCGGCACGACCAAGGCGAGCGTGGACGGCAAACTCGTGCTTCGAAGCGGCCGAAGCGAACGGCAGTTGGCCATCAGGCCGGATGTCTTCCTGTTCAGGAAATTCGGCGGCACGGTCTATCCGGTGAAGGAAGCCGCTCTGGTGGGCGGCGAGAACGTGCGCTATCAAACGGCGGCCGACGGGGCGGTCTGGTTCCTTGAGATCGAGCCGACGGATACGCCGACCGTGGCCGAGAATATGTCGCCCTTCACGAATTGGAGTACAACGGTTAGCGCCGGGGCGGTGCAGTCGCGGCTGTCGCGTTACGTCCGCGGCATCGGGACTTTGTACGACGTCAACATCATACGGAAAGGCTATTCGCGGCGCGCCGTCGAGCTGGAGATCGTCGGATCGAACGGCGTGAAGACGCTGAAAGGCGGGAAGATCCGCTCGGCGCTTCGGCTTCGCGAGCAACTCTTCGTGATCAACAAACGCTACTCCGGCGATAAGGTCGTCGGCTACACCTTCACCGGCCGCGGCTGGGGCCACGGCGTCGGGATGTGCCAGTACGGGGCCTTCGGCCTGGCCAAAATGGGCGTGAAAGCCGACGACATCATCAAGCATTACTACACCGGCGTGGATGTCATCAAGGCGTACTGAGCCGGATAAATTCCCTTTTCATCCTACCTGTTCGTGTTCGGCTATCGTGCGGATCGCCGATTCGCTGACGAATTCCCGGGCGTGGAACTGCTCGCCCCATTCGGCGGCGGTCACGTTGTGATATTCGTGAAGGTTCATGTCATACCGCGGAGCGTAGCCGGGATGGAGCTGTTTGCGAAGGGAGGCGCGGACGGATGGGTCGGCGCTGTGTTTCAGGAAAAGTTCGGCAAACCGGGCGGAACGTTCACCGCCATCGCGGTTCGCCCAATAGTTCGGCTGTGACACGACGGTGCAGAAGAGCGGGGTGTGGCCGCCGAAGCCTTCGGCGTCGATGGCGGCACGGGCATTGACGTCGGCGCCTCGTTCGATCAGCCATTCGGCGATCTCGAATTCATCGTAATCGACGCAGAGGTGGAGCAGCGTCGTGCCTTTTAGCGGCGTGCCCTGGGTCGCGAGGACCTCATCGTGGCAGCCGAATTCGGGCGGATAGATCTCTTCGTGCGTGAAAGTGCGGTTAAGAACGGATGGGTCGCGTGCGAGGTGTTCTTCGAGCAGACCGATACGGCCGCGATGGAGTGCCATCACGGGCGTGTCGGGGAATTCTAGGCCGTGGGCCGCGTACATTTCAAGAATGGCGTGCTTTGCGGCTGGGTTGCGGCTGTCGGTCTCGAACACGACATCGACCGGAGCGAGCCGCCGGCCTTGGTCATCAATAACGCGGGCGCCCACGCGAAGGGCGAATTCGGTTCCCGAAACGCTGAGTGTATAAGCCGGGCCGGCGAGCGCACCGTCGGGCGGGGCGGGCGAGTCCATCATTTTGTGAAGCAGTTCGGCGGTGTCGATCTTGCCTTGAAGGACGGCGCGATCGAGTGCGTGTTCAAAGTCGCTCGCCCCCATTTCGACCAGCATTTTGATGATCTCGTTGCGGCCGAGATTGGCGGCGTAGCTCATCGGCGGGCCCCAATTGCACTTTTCGGTCCCGCGGGCGTTTTCGTGGATGAGGTTGGGATGCTTCAAGACAAGTTCGCGGACGACGTCGATGTCATCGCGACAAATGGCGTCGATCAGATCGCATGCCTGCACGAGCCGGGACCAGCTTCTGATGCCGTAGGCGCGTGCAAGGGCGAACTGAGCGTCGGCGAGTTTGGCATCGCCGGGAGCGGGCGGATCGGGGTGATTGGCGTTGAACTCTCCGACCGCGTCGGGATCGCCGGCGTGAAGCGCGCGGAGCAGATCTTTAGCCTGATGCTTTAACTGTTCGAGGTCGGGGCGAACGGGGAGATGACGGTGTTGACGGGTATATTTCGACATTACGAGCCTCCTTCTTTGACGAGGGCCCGACGTCCGCATCTCCGGGCAAAAGGAGGTTCGCTGTATGGAACCTGCTTTGGAAATATTGAATCAGGTGGACTCGGTCCTTCCCGCGGACTGGCGGCGTCCTGCACGCGATGGCTGAAGCATACAATCGCGGTGATGTCGCGTCAAGGTGACAATACAGAAGCGATCGTACATCCTGGGTCTCCATTGTTCACTTTGTGTCTTCCCTTTGGGCGCTTCATATTAAGTGAACCCTAAACACAAAGATCACATAGTGAAGACACGAAGTGCCCAGAGCAGAACGCGACGGGCTCATTTGTAAGGCGATGATTGAAAAGGACCGTTAGTCAAACTATCATCGTCGTGTTCCTTCGAACCTATCAACTCAAAGCCTATGACGACGCTTTCCGCAGCCCTGCTTCTTTTTCTGGTGATGGACCCGCTGGGAAACATTCCGCTTTTTATGACGACGCTGAAGAAGGTCGATGAGAAGCGGCAGAGGCTGGTGGTGGTTCGCGAACTGCTGATCGCACTCGCGGTGCTGGTCGGTTTCCTGTTCCTGGGTCAATACCTGCTAAGGCTGCTGCATCTTTCCGAGACGGCGTTGACGACGGCCGGCGGGATCATCCTGATGATCATCGCGTTAAAGATGATCTTTCCGCGGCGCGACGCCTCGCTCGAAGAGGACGTCGAGGGCGAGCCGTTCATCGTGCCGCTGGCAATTCCCTACGTGGCGGGGCCGTCGGCGATGGCAACGTCGCTGTTGCTGATGAGCCGCGAGCCGGGACGCTGGCCGGAGTGGCTGCTGGCGGTGTTCATCGCATGGTTCGCCTCGGCGGTGATCATCTATTTTTCGGGTTATTTCGCGCGTTTTCTGGGCGAGAAAGGACTGGTCGCCGTAGAACGGTTGATGGGGATGCTGCTGATCACCGTGGCCGTTCAGATGCTGCTGAACGGTATCGGCGAATTTATAAGGAAGCAGGGCGCCGCCTAGGCCCAGAATTCGTCCCAAAGGTGTTCCTGGTGGAAACAATCCCAACCCTCGATGATCTTTCCGTTCCGGATCGTTACGCGAAGAAGGAGCAGGATGTCGAGTTCCTTGCCGCCACGCTGAGCAGTAATGCGGTCGATGTAAACGCCGCCGTCGTCATCAGCAAGGATGTTGATACTCTCTACGCGGAACGTGCCGTTGGACAGGTACAGTAGCTTACCGAAGAAACCGAAAACCTCGTACTGGCCCCGGTGCGAACCGGCAAGCTCGCTTTTGCCCGGCACATGCCAGACGACGTCTTCGGCGAAATACTGCCCGAGGGCGGGCGTGTTGCCGGACATAAAAGCATCGAGGACACGTCTCATCAATTCTGCGTTCGGATGTTCTGCCATAAAAAGTGCTCCGTTTTAATTTTGAGTTTTCGGTCGACCGCGAAAGCGTTCGATTCACACGTCCTGTCCGCCCAGCCGCTTTATCAACTGGACCTGTCCGGCGTGATAAAGGTCGTGCGCGGCGACCCCGATGACGAGATCGCGAAAGCTTGTGCTGCTGCCTTTTGGTATCGCGTCGAGCCGCTTGGGCGGAAACGCCGCCAGCGATCCGATCAGAAGCGCGTGGTACTCCTTTAACAGGTCGATGTCGCGTTTCAGAGCGGCGGCCGACATCTCGACCGGCCGCTCGAACCAGTTGGATCCCTTGAGCTTGAACTTCAATGCCGGATCTCCCGCCAGACGTCGATAAACCGAGTATTTCCAATACGCAGCGTGGACGATCAGTTCCCAGATGTTGTGGCGGCCGGGGGCCGGGCGGGCCTCGGCGATCCCAATGGTAAGCCCGCGGATCGAGCCGAGAAGGTTCGTGCCGTGCCACGAACGGCGGCGGAAAGCCTGTTCGAGCTGTATCGTGAGCAGTTCGATCTCGCCCATAGAAAGATCTTGATGTCAGCGATCTGACGGCCCGGTCAGGCGAGCCGCAATCGACCTAAATCTCCGGCAACTGGCTGGGTTTGAAGACAAGTCCGCCGCCTTTTTCCGAGGCTCTCATCAGAGCGACCTGATATTTCTTGACGGCCTTGACGGCCTTCGGCGTCGACGCCGAGGCTTCGGCCCGGCCGATCTCTTCGGACAAAGCCCCGATCGAATCCGTGCCGTAATCGACGGTTTCGTCGGTGTCCCGGATGCGGCCAACGAGCGGAAACGGGCCCATAACTTCGTTGAATCGTTGCCAGTAAAGCTCGGTCTGTTTTTCGACCGAATCGGCCTCGAGGCTCTCCCAACGCGGGATCCCGATGGCTTCAAAATAGAGGGCTTCGATGTCCTCCGGATTCAGGTCGTAGCCGAGATATTCAAGGCCGTCGTTCCCGTTAAGAAAGATCGAGAGCGAGCCTTCGCCTTTTTGTTCGTTGACGAACTCTTGTTCGAGTTGCGATAATTCCGCCATTTTTCCTCCCAAGATCTGTTTCGGACAGCCGCGGCCGGCGACGTTAGCGATCCATTATCGAATGCCGACCGATCCCTGGACCGACTGGATCAGCTTTTCGGTGTCCCAGGCGACACCGTCCTTGAAGACAAATTCAACCTTTTCGATGTCGGCGATGTTTGCGGCAGGATTGCCCTTTATCACCATCAGGTCGGCCTGTTTGCCGACGGCGACGGAGCCGATGCGGGCGTCCTCGCCGAGAAGCCTGGCCCCGTTAAGTGTCGCGATCCGGATGGCCTCGAGCGGCGTGAAGCCGGCCTCGACAAGGAGCTGAACTCCGCGATGGTCGCCGAACCCGGCCACAACGCCGCCGTTTCCGGTCGGGTCAAGCCCGGTGACAAGAAGGCCGCCGGCGGCAGCGAATGCCCGCTCGAAGGCCATCGCCTTTTGGATCAGCGATGCCATCGGTGAATTGCCGGGCGTCCGCGACCGTGATGAAAGATAGCGGATGCGGGCATCTTCGGACATGGTCGCGAGCATTCGCGGCATAAGCAGCGACCGGGCGGCCCCGATGCCGCTCTGTGTGATCGGAGCGTTCGCCTCGAATACGGGTAGGGTCGATGTGATCGCGACCTTTTTCTCAACCAGCTTTTTGATCACTTCCTGTGCTTCGGGGCCATTGACGTCGAGGTTGATCAGGCTCGCCGTGCCGCCCTGCGGACATTGATCGGGTGTCTTGTTGGCAACAAAATCGGTGCTGGCAAAAAGGCCGTGTTCGAGATTGTCGATGCCGATGTCGGCCGCTTCTTTGAAAGTGACGGAACAGAGGTGGCCGGTTACCTTCAGGTTCCGCTTGTGCGCTTCTTCGACGGCGGCACGAAGCTCGGCCCGGCTGATGTTCATATAGGCCTTGAACGAGGTCGCCCCCTGGTCGGCCCAGAAATTCACCTGCCGGCGGACGTCTTCGACGCCGGTCAGCTCGTGCATCACGGGCGTGAACGACCCTTTGCCCTCTAGATAAGGCGCGGTCACGTGCATCTTTGGCCCGATCATCTGGCCGCGATCGATGCGTAGTTTTGTCTCGAGATCGGTAAAAGGTGCGACGCTGCCCGTGGTTCGGATCGTGGTCACCCCGAGCGCAAGATACAGCCGCGGGAAGCTGATCGCCATGTTCGAATAGATCGGCGGCGAACCGCCCATCGGGAAGAACAAATGGTTGTGCATCCCGACCAGGCCGGGCATGACGGTGTAGCCCGTCAGGTCGATGCTCTCCGCCGTCGCCGGATAGGTGATCGCGGCCGTCGGCCCGATCATCTCGATCTTGCCGCCGCGGATGAGGATCGTTTGATTCTCAAGCGGAGCCGCTCCGGTGCCGTCGATGACGCGGACGTTATTTAATGCGATCAGCGGAGCTTCGGTACGGATGAACTGGCGGCGGTCCTGTGCGAATGTGGAGGCGGCGAGCACCGCCAAAAGGATAAATGTGAATAGAGATCTCATATGTCGGTCGAAAAGTCGGCTGTGTCGGAGTGCTGCGCATCATAACACGCGTGACCGCGGGTCTCAACGTATCTACAAAAACCCAGACAGCCGTCGATGCAGCCGCGATCAGGCAAAATGCCGTAATATTCTGAGCTTTCACTCGGTCACGTTCTTTACTTATTATTAGTTTTTGACAGCTCTTATTTCCCTTCGCCGGCCGGCTGGTTAAAGGTGCACGGCAGCGCGCCGTTTATTTCGTCCGCTGCTCGATCCAGCCCAACACGGCCGCGATCACGGCTCCTGCAGCCGCAGACATCACGCTAGAGATAACAACATTCGCGGCCACTTTCAAAGGTGTGTTAAGAAATGTCGTCGCCGACATGATCAGGTCAAAATGGAGCATCACGGCGAATCCGATAAACCCACCGAACAGAGCCCCGCGTGCGAACGTCCGGACCCCGGCCGAATCGAGGACGACCGCCAGCATAAGTGCGTAAAGAGCGTCGGCCGCAAGGATAAGAGGAAAGACCGGCGCAGGTCTGTTTATGATCGCGAATTCCGGAGGAATGCTGCCGGCAAAAAAATCGGCAAACAGCACACCGAAGAAAAGGCCGGCAAGGATGAATATGACGACCGCTCCCGCCAATGCAGCAAATAATATCCGCTTGAAGAGCAACATGCCCAGCATTCTACCCCCTGTTGACATTTGGCGACAAACGATGCCCGGCGGCTGTGCGGCGTGACGAACGGACCTTCGACCTGCGTTGGCCGGGGAAGGATCGAGCGTCCGCTGGATCACGTTTTCAGTCGGCACTGCCCCAGACGGCGAACTCGTTCCCGCTGGGCTCGGCGAAATGGAAGCGGCGGCCGCCGGGGAAGGAGAATATCGGCTTCAGGATGTGGCCCCCCGCATTTTCTACCTTGGCCAGGGTCTCTTCGAGCCGATCGCTGTAGAAAACGATCAGTGCCCCGCCGTTCTCAGTGGTTGACGCCAATTCCGCTTCGTAAAAGCCTCCATCAAGCCCTTCGCCCGAGAACGAAGCGTAAGTGGGCCCATAATCGACGAACGACCATCCGAACGCTTTTTCGAAGAATGCTTTCGTGGCGGACAAGTCTCGTGAAGGAAATTCGACATAGTTGATCTTTTCGTGTTCAGGCATTCGAGCACCTCGAAATTATTTAATTCTATAATTCTTCTGTTAAATCCTGGAGGTTAAGTTCGTTACGGCTAATTACCAACAAATCGTTGTCGGTGTTCTCATGGTGCCACATCTGAAAGAAATCGTTCGCGCTCATTCGCTGGTCACGTCCTGTCGGAAAGTTAGGGTCGTGGTAGGAGACATGCTGTGCGTCAAAATGAGTCAGGACTATGTTGTGAGCGTCGACGTCTCCCCACCATACTGTTGGGATAACGACACCTGCTTCAACCGCAACGATGTTTCCGGGCACGCTTGAAAATATTTCTTCCCATTCAACTAGCGTTATCTTATCGTTTTCCCGGCATTCTGCTAATTCGCACTCTACTTCGGAACGAACCTGCTCAATGGGCATATTTGCGATCGCCGCGATCCTATCTATATACATTTCAAGAAGTTCGTTTGGACTTCGAGAAACGAATATTGCGTACAGCCCCATTTCCGCCGCTCCAAGACACATTCCCCATGGGAGCGTGTAGTGACAGGCCCCCATCGAGTGAGCGATCTGATAAACGTGGTCAAGCTCAATGCGAAGACCGTAATAGGCTAACGCCATGCGCACACAAACCGGGGCGCAGGTTACGTCGGAAGGATTCTCCTTATAGTAGAAAGGTATGTCCAACATGATCCGTTAAACGACTGCTTTACTTAACAAGGCCTACCTCCTCGGTCGATCTTCTACCTTCGCTCGTTTCGACCCGATAGGTATCGGCTATTTACTTCTGGCCCTGGTTGGCATCTTCTCGCGATTTTCCTTTACTCTAAACTTGACGATCCTTCTGATCAATCCAGACGGGATGGGCGAGCTAAGCGGGAACTGGACGGACCCCTTCGCGGTCTTGTATGCGGAAAGTTCGTCTTTGAACCGCTCGATGCCGGATGGTGTCGGGTAGAACCCGATATGCTTGTCGAATGCGGCGAAATGGACGAGATTTCCGTTCAAAACGAATGTCGGTATCCCATAATTGATGGTCTCGCCGGCGTCCGGGGCGGCATCTTTCACGATCCCGCGAATCTTCTGAAGAATAGCCTGAACGTCACCGGAAAAACAGGAGATGTATTCGTCGATAGTTTTCGGAGGGTCGATGTCCGATCTCGTTTGACGTGATCTCATTTGTTTTCACTCCATCGGATCGCCGCGTTAGGCTGCACTTGCGTTTCGCTAAAGCAACACCTGCTGGGAAGGGCGCGGGCGGGTGCGATCCCGCCGACGGCTTCATTCTATTCGACAACGGCGGCAGCATCATCCGTTCGGTTCCAGTCGGGCGGTTCGACGCCGAGCAGGTGGTGGACGAAGAAGTCGAACCGCTTGCGTTCGCCGTACTCGCCGCCGGGCCCGTGTCCGCCGCCCGGCAGCACGATCAGGTCAAATGTCTTTTTGGCTTTGACGAGAGCGTTGACGACTTGCATGGTCGAGGCGGGATCGACGTTCGGGTCCATCTCGCCGACCGAAAGAAGGAGTTTGCCCTTCAGGCGGTGAGCGTTATCGACGTTCGACGCGGCCGCGTATTCGGTCCCGAGCGGCCAGCCCATCCATTGTTCGTTCCACCAGATCTTGTCCATCCGGTTGTCGTGGCAGCCGGCCGAAGAGACCGCGGCCTTATAGAACTCAGGATGGAAGAGCAGCGCCCCGAGCGCGTTCTGGCCGCCGGCCGAATTACCGTAAACGCCGACGCGGCTGATGTCGTAATACTTATATTTCGCGGCGACCTCTTTATGCCAGAGAATGCGGTCGGGGAAGCCGGCGTCGCCCAGGTTCTTCCACGCGACGTCGTGAAACGCTTTTGAGCGGTTCGATGTGCCCATGCCATCGATCTGCACGACGATAAACCCAAGCTCGGCCTGCGCCTGCATCTGGGAATAAGGGCTGAACGATTTCGGCACGAACGAATCATGCGGCCCGGCGTAGATGTACTCGATGACGGGATACGTCTTTCGCGGGTCGAAATTGGTCGGGCGGATTATCACACCCCAGATGTCGGTCGCGCCGTCGCGGCCCTTTGCGGTAAAGACTTCGGGCGGCCGCCAGCCGGCCTTTGTCAGTTCGGAGATGTCCGCTTTTTCGAGTTCCATCAGCACCTTGCCGTCAGCCGTGCTTCGAAGCTGCGAGACGGTCGGCTGATCCACGCGTGAGAAAGTGTCGGTGTAATACTTGAGGTCCTGCGAGAAGGTGACCGTGTGATTCGCGTTGCCTTCGGTCAGGGCGGTCAGGCCCGAACCGTCAAAATTGACGCGGTAATAATGAACGAAATAGGGGTCGATGCCGGGCGTCATTCCGCCGGCCCGGAAGTAGATCTGCCGCTTTGCCTCATCAACGCGGTCGACGCCGCGGACGACCCAATTGCCTTTCGTGATCTGGTTCTTGATGCGGCCTGAGTCGTCAAAAAGATAAAGGTGGTTCCAGCCGTCGCGTTCGGACATCCAGATGGCTTCCTTGCCGTCGTTGATGTCATGCCGGAACCGCTTGCCCGAGTAGCAGAAAAAGGTTTTCGGCAGTTCTTCGATGATCGCGCGCGGCGTGCCCGCGGCGGCATCGACCTCGATCACGCGATAGGCCTGGTGGCCGCGTTGGTTGTATTCGAACGTAAACGCCCGGCCGTCGCGCCGCCAGACAAGGTTCGTCATGTTGTACGGGTTCGGGAACAGGGCGTTGTCGATGTCGATCTGCCGTTTCGCGGCGATGTCGAAAAGCACGGGCTGTTCTATATCGACGGTATCGCCCGGCTTTGCGTATTCGATCGACCAGTACTTAGGCTGCATCTGATCAACGGGCGAAGATTCGACGAAATGGATCCGCCGCTTGAAACCCGGCTTGACGCGATAGGCGGCGATCTTCTTCCCGTCCGGCGACCAGACAATGGAGTTCAGTTCGTAGTAATTTCCCTCGGAGCCGTCCGAGCTTAGGGCGAACTCCTGCTTGCCGTCCTTTGAGCGGACGAACACGTTGAAGTTGCGGATAAAGGCCTCCCACTGCTTGTCGGGGGAGGTCCTGGGCTCGTCGGTCTGCGGCGGAACGGGCAGGCGAAGCTGGGGCGGCGTGTTGAAACCAGAAGGGACTGGCCCGGTGCGGTCGCATTTGTATGATCTCAGATCGCAACGCCAGCGGCTGCTGGCGGCGTTGAAAACGATCGAGTTTCCCTGGTCCGAGAAAGCGGTTCCCTGGCCGAGCGGAAGCCGGTTGGCCTTAAATTCCGTCCCGGCCGCAGCCGAGATCGCGGCGGCGAGTTTCGCGTGGTCGAACGCGGGTTGTTTGGCCAGCGTATCGGCATCGACGCGAATTATCTCGCTGCCGTCGAGCACGGCCCGGCGGTACCAAAAACTGTTGGTGCCGGCGATCCAGGCTGCAGGGCCGGGCATGTTGGCGACGGCGGATTGGAACTTTTCCTGAAGCGAGCGGGCCCGTTCATAATCGGCAAGCGTTCCTTGCGCAGACGAAGAAACGGCCGACGCCAGGACAAACGCGGCGATAAACCAGTATTTGAGCTTGAGCATACGGAGTTAGGTTTTGAAATGTGATTTTGGTTGATACTAGGTCAACACTTGCCTATTATCAAGCTGGACCGATGAGTAAACTTGCTCGCCTGCTGACCGTCAAACTTGCCCTGCTGCTTCTATTCGCAGCGGCTGATTCGCAAACCTCGCGGGCCGAAGCGGTGGAGCGAGGCTCGGCCACGGCGAAGGCCGGTTTCAAGAACGAAGACGAGATCGCGGCGAAATTCAACAACTGGCGGACCGACGCTGAGGCCGCGGTATGGCTCGCGTTCATGGGCTACAAGTCGGCGGATATTACTGAGGTTTCGGCCGGAAAGCCGCATGGGGAGAAAGCCGACATAGTGGTGCGGGTGCGGACGGCGGCCGGCGAAAAGAGCTTGGGCATCTCGATAAAGCTGGTGAGCACATCGACCGGATTTAACCAGATCGACAAGCGGTGGCTGCGGCAGTACGCAGATAAATGGAAGATGCCCGCGGAGGTGCAAGCGGCGTTGAGGCTGTTCACCGGCGAGGTGAAACCGAACCGGCCTTCGCGCGACCCGCGTCGGATGTTTCTTAACGAGCTTTCGGCCGAGCAGCAAAAACAGGTCGTCGATTTCTTTTCGGCGAACAAAGCCGAGATCGTCTCGGACCTTCTCGGCGGTGACGGCGAATTCAAGGCCGGATGGATGATGGTCGCGCTAAAGTCGACGGCAAAGCCGAGATGGGTCCTGAGAAGCATCGGCTACACGATCGATTTTTTCAGCCAGGGCCCGGTTGAGATCACTCGGGCCGGCAACCTAAAGATCGGGCGGATCACGATGCAGCGAAAAGGCGGCGACGGCGGCCGAGAGACCGCCAACCAGCTGCAATTCAAGATGAACCCCGCTCTATTAATGTCGGCGAAGTGATTCAACGCGGGGCATTATTAATGACTGTTTCGAGGGTGCGATCGATGGCGACCCGCAACGGAAGGTTCGGTTTGTTCGGGATGATGTTCCATCCGGTGACCACAATTATAAGATCCATCTCCGGTATAACAATTGGGAATTGCCCGCCGAATCCGGACCCGGTAAATGCCAGCCGGCCTTCCTTACCGTAAGGGTGGAGCCACCATTTGTAACCGTATTTCACCGTGTTGGATACGCTGACGCTCGGCGTGATCGAAGCCTTTACCCAATCGGCCGGGACGATCGGTTTGCCTTCCCACATCCCGCCTTTCAGATAGAGATACGCGATCTTTGCGAGATCGTGCGGCGCAAGATACAGGCCGCCTTCGGTGTCGATAAGCCCCGTCGGCGTTCGTTTCCAGAAATAGCGGTTGATACCGAGCGGTGAGAAAAGGTGCTGGGCGGCGTATTCTTCGATATCTCTCCCAGTCGCCACCCTGAAAATGTACGAAAGCAGCTGAGTTTCGCCGCTGCTGTAGTTGAAGACCGTTCCAGGCTCCCGCGCCATTGGACGGTTGATCGTGAAATCCACCCAATCAAAACTCGCTTCCATCGAGACCGCGGCGTTGTTCGGATCGATGTACGGAAGGTTTTCATTCCAATCAAATCCGCCGGTCATCGTCAGCAGGTGGCGGATAGTGACGCGTCGCTTCCGATCGTCCACATTGGCGACTTTGGCCTGGTCGAAGAACTTCAGGATGGGCGTGTCGAGGTCAGGGAACTCCTTTCGGCCCACCGCAATTCCGATGACCACCGAGGATACCGTTTTTGTCACTGACTGCATTGTGTGCAGATCACTGCGTCGGTAAAAGGGATGCCACCACGAACTGAAATAATTGTACGGACCGGTGGGGTCGTTTGCATTCAACGCACCCGGCTTTTTGGCCTCCTCGCCGTAGATCTTCGAGTAGTCCTGTTTGTATGAACGATCAAAGGCCACCTTCCCGTGTCGGATCACGAGAAGGCTGTCAACGTACCCGTACTTGCCCGCAGCAATGTCGGCATCAAAGGCGGCAAGCAGCTTTGCGTCGAGGCCCACGGCCTTCGGCGTAGTTGACGTCCAACCCGCAGTTGGCCATTGGCCGCGTTGGGCAGCAACTGCGATCTGGATAGAAACGATCGCCATGGCGGCGACAAAGAACTTCCGTACAATTTTCATCAGGTTAGCCTCCTTCGTATTGGACCTGTGTTCATGAGCATGACATTCTCGCGGATCGGAAATTCTCAACTTCTATTCAAACCCCGAATTGCCGCAAATGATGATCAAAGTGTTTCCAGCAGAAAGCACCCCAATCGTTCCGAGACATAGGGCCGAGCAGGGCGTGAGGCGGGCAGACGGTATGCGTGTCGGCGGCGGTGAATTCCTCGATCAACGAAACCAGCCGCTCGATGTCGCGTTGCCACTCGCCGGGTTCCGTGACAAAGGCATCGGCGGGGCCTTTGATCCGTCCTTTCGGCCACGGAAGGACATAAATGGCGAGCCAGCGAGCCAACCTATTCCGGCGCCAGCCGTAAAGCTGCGTCGCTTCGACATGCCCAAGCGTGTGCGTCATCTGGTCGGTCAGGTGCGCTATCATCTGGGGCGCGGTCATCCTACCCCACCGGCGTTCCGTATTCGGAGCAAGTTGGCCTAGACGCGCGACGATCGCGTCCCTTTCAACGGCCTTGAGAAACGACCCCATACGCTGTAAATTACGACGCGAATGCGATTTTCAAGAAATCAACTTGTCGGCGCCGTCGTGCTGCTTGCTCTTATTCTAGGCCTGGTCGCGATCCGCTACATTTCCGCCGCTTTCTGAGCTTCCAGTCTCGCATCCATCGTGATCTCGGCTTTAAGCAGTTTTGAGATCGGGCACCCGGCCTTTGCGTTCCCGGCGGCGGTCGCGAACGCCTCTTCGGTGGCCCCGGGCACGCGGGCGGTCACGTCCAGGTGTACCTTTGTTACGGCGAAACCGTCTTCGAGCTTTTCCAGAGTGACCTCGGCGGTTGTGTTTATGCTGTCGGCGGTGAGGCCCGCGGCCCCGAGCTGGCCCGACAAGGCCATCGAAAAACAGCCCGCGTGGGCGGCCGCGATAAGCTCTTCGGGGTTGGTCCCGACGCCGTCCTCAAACCGGGTGCTGAATGAATATTGTGTGTCGGAAAGCACGCCGCTCTCGGTCGAGATCTTTCCGTTTCCGTCCTTAAGGCCGCCGTTCCATTCTGCAGATGCTTTTCTTAACATTTCCAGGCAATTCCTCCATTTGATCGTAAATAAAACTTTCAGCCGGCACGCGTCGCCGACATTGCAAATACTATCTTACCGCCATTGTGGATCTCGTCATACGTCAGGTAGTCGCGATTCAGCGGCCGTCCATTTAGCGTGACTCCGCGGACGTAGACATTCTTCTCGCCCTGGTTTTGGGCCTCGATCGTTAGTGTCTTGCCGTTCTCGAAACGGAGTACGGCCGTGCGCACGACGGGGCTGCCGATGATGTACTGAGCGGAACCCGGTGCGACCGGGTAGAAGCCGAGTGCCGAGAACAGATACCAGGCCGACATCTGGCCGCAATCGTCGTTGCCGCCAAGTCCGTCCGGTGTCGGGCGGTACTGATCCTTAAGGATCATGCGGACCCGTTCCTGCGTTTTCCACGAGTCGCCTGTCCATGCATAGAGATATGGAACGTGGTGGGCGGGTTCGTTGCCGTGAACGTAACCGCCGATTATGCCTTCGCGGGTGATGTCCTCGGTCTCGGCAAAGAATTCGTCCGGCAGGTCCATCGTGAACAGGCGGTCGAGGCGCTGGCTGAAGGCCCGGTTACCACCCATGACGGCGATCATCCCTTCGGGGTCGTGAGGGACATACAGGCTGTAGTTCCAGGCATTGCCCTCGATAAAACCCTGGCCGCTGGTCTTAAGCGGATCGAAGTCCTTTCTAAACGTGCCGTCGCTCATCTTCGGACGCATAAAGCCGGTCGAGGGGTCAAAGTGGTTTCGCCAATTCGCAGAGCGCTTGATGAACTCAGCGTGGAGGTCATTGCGGCCGAGTTTTTTCGCCGCCTGGGCGATCGCCCAGTCGTCATAGGCGTATTCGAGGGTCTTGGACACGGAATACGTATTCTTGTCGTCGGGGACGTAGCCCAACGACATATACCATTCGAGGCCGTCGTAGTATTTCGTGCGGGCGGTCTGGGCAGAGGCTTCGAGGGCTCGGATCGCTTCGGCACCGGTCAGGTTGCCGGTCACGATAGCGTCGGCGATCACGCTGACGCTGTGATAGCCGATCATGCACCAGTTCTCGTTGGCGTAATGCGACCAGACGGGGAGCATCTTGTGCACGCTCTGGTCGTAATGCGCCAGCATCGAGCGGACCATATCTCGGTTGCGCTCGGGCTGGATCAGGTTGAGCAGCGGGTGAAGGGCGCGATATGTGTCCCAGAGCGAGAAGGTGGTGTAGTGGGTGAAGTTTGGAGTCCCGGCTTCAGCCGGCTCCGCACTTCGCATGGGCCGGCTAAAGCCGGGACTCCCAACAGAGTGAACATTCTGATCGATGCCCTTGTAGCGGCCGTCGGTGTCCATGTAAACGGTCGGCGTCAGCAGTGCGTGGTAAAGAGCGGTGTAGAAATTCACCATCTCGCCTTCGTCGATAGTGGTGACGGCGATCTTTGAAAGCTCGCGGTTCCATTGGTCCTGGGCCTCGCGTTTGACGCGGTCGAAGTCCCAATGCGGGATCTCCGTTTTCAAATTTGCCATCGCCCCGGCGGTGGAGACGGGCGAGATGGCGAACTTGATCTGGACCTTATCGTCGGCCGCGACTTCGAAATCGAAATAACCGCGGATCTGTTTACCGGCCGCCTCGGGGAAGTTCTTCGTTTGATCGAACTTTCGCCAGAAGCCCTGATAATCGACCTTTGCAAAATTACGGAAGCCGTAGGACTTAAAAGGCTTTGAGAACTCCATCGCGAAATAGACGGTCCGCGTCCGGGCCCAGCCGTTCGTCTGGCGATAGCCGACGACCGTCCGGTCGTTCTCGACCCGGACGAAGGTCCAGACGTTCTTGTCCTCGTAGTTGTAGATGCCGTGCATCAGGTCGAGGATTATGTGGGCGTCCATCTTGTCGGTACCGGGAGCAGTAGCGACCGGGTTTCGCATGAATGTGTACTGATGAAACCCGACGCGCGTGGTTGCGGTCATCTCAGCAAGGATGTTGTGGTCGTCGAGTTTGACCTTGTAGTAACCGGCCTCGGCGGTCTCGTTCGCGTGAGAGAACGCAGAGCGGAAACCGCGTGCCGGATCGCCTTTTTTACCGGGCTCAAGTTGGAGCGGGCCGACCGTCGGCATGATGAGAAAATCACCCAGATCGGAGTGGCCGGTGCCCGAAAAATGCGTGTGCGAAAAGCCGACGATCTCCCGGTCATCGTACTGATAGCCAGCACAGTATTTGTAGGAATCCTTGTTGTACACGCCGCCGACATTGTGCGGCTGCTGGTCCGTGTCGGGCGAAAGCTGCACCGAGCCGAAGGGCACCGTCGCTCCCGGGAACGTATGCCCCATCTTCTGGGTGCCGATCAGCGGGTTAACGTAGCGTATGTAACCGGAAAGTTGCGCGGAAGGCTGGATCGTGCAAAAGAGCACGATGCTTCCGACGAGTATCGCTTTTTTCATTTTCTGTGATCACGGATTGAAAGGTGTCTTAATTCGGTGCAGTTCCAGAAAGACCCCGTCCCACAACATCACTGCCTTCTCATCTGGAAGACGAAGCACAAAGTATTGAACTGTGTTCTCAGAAACGGGGCATTTGATGAGAACCGCACGTACCTCGCTTCGAGGAATACCGATCGACGCGAACGACGAACCTGTCAATTTCGAGTAGTCATCGGAAGTCACAGTCCTCGTTTCGAAGGCGGGTTTCTTGCAGGTTTGTTCTCCGATCGAAATATCGTCCCATCGAAGAGTGAAATTTGTTCCGATGAGCGACTTCAGGCCCGGTGGGTCATCTTGCGACGGACCTTCTCCTGTGGCGAATCGATACGAGACGACCTTCCAAGCTCCAAAGGGAGGCAGGTGCTTTGCGCTCGAAAGCATTTTATGACCGAACCGGCCTGAGATCGATCTCCATTCAAGGGATTTGCTGGACCTGTTCGACATAGCAACCGCGATCGCCTCATCGTCGCCACTGCCGAGAATCCGATATCTGCTTGAATCAGCGTCGAATTGAATTATGTCGAACTGGACCCTGCTTGTTTTCGACGCCTTCGGCTTAGGGGAATCGTTTAGAAAGTACGTGGTCCTGAATCTGGCGGTGAAGACCCGTTCAACGTCCATTACGAGGCTGTCACGATCGACATCGATTAAACTGTCTTCGTTCGTGACTACCCGCAACCATTCAACGTTGGCTTCTTGGCACGGAGTCAGGGTCGTGCAGCAGAGGAGAATCAAGACCAAAGCGCACAAAACAGGGATCTGCTTCATAGGCGTTTCACCTCCCTAAAATTTGCCAGGCGGTTCAATTCACCGTCTATGCTACTCTTTGTTCTCGAGTGGTTTCAAGAGTGGTTCAGAACACGATCTACGCCATTGCCGGGCCGACGGCGTCGGGGAAGACGGCGCTGGCGGTCGAGGTTGCGAAAGCGGTCGGCGGCGAGGTAGTAAATTTCGATTCGGTGCAGATCTATCGAGAGATCGAGATCGCGACGGCCAAACCGACCGAAGCGGAAAAGCATGGAATTCCGCACCACCTGATCGATTACGTCGATCCGCGGGTGAACTATACGGCGGCGGATTGGGCTCGGGACGCGGAACAGAAGATCGGCGAGATCGAATCGCGGGGGAAACCGGTGGTCCTGGTCGGAGGGACCGGTTTTTATCTTCGTACGCTTCTGAATCCGCTTTTCGAAAGCCCGAAAACCGATGAGGACCTTCGCCGTCGGCTGCAGGGCCTGAAAGAAAACAAGGGGCCGGAGCATCTTCACCGGATGCTTACACGGGTCGATCCGGATTCGGCCGGATCGCTGTTCCCTAGGGACTATGTCAGGGTGATCCGTGCACTTGAGGTCTATTTCCAAACAGGCGAGAAGCTCTCCGATCGGCGATCGGATCGGATGCCGCCGCCTGAATTTGCGTCGCGGACGCAGATCTTCTTTCTTGAACCGCCCCGCGACGAACTTTACCGGCGGATCGACGACCGAACGGAGAACCATTTCGCGGCCGGGCTCGTAGAGGAGGTCATCGCCTTGAGAACGGCGGGGATCGACGACCGAACCAACGCGCTCGGTTCGCATGGTTACCGTCGGGTCTGCGAGTATCTGCGGGGCGAACGCACGCTGGCGAGCGCGCTGGAGAGGACAAAACAGGATGTCCGTAATTACGCGAAACGGCAGCTTACGTGGTTTCGGGCCGAACCGAAAGCCCGGCCCATAGCCGGGTTCGGGTTTGAGGAAAAGGCGCTTCGGGACGTGCTCGCCGGACGGGCCTAAAGGACCCGAAGCCGTGTAAATTATTTGAATGTAAGGTTTATCAATGTACTGATTCGATCCATTCTGAAAGAAAGTACTTGTTTGATGCCCTAATTCTGCTATAATCGTTGCCGTAAGCGGAAAAGAAACCTCACACACGAAATGTTATGGAGAAACAAGCTGCCCAGAACATTCAAGATGCCTTTTTAAATTCGACTCGACGTGAAAGGGTAAGCGTGATCGTTCACCTTATTCCGGGTTCTACCCTTACGGGCAGGATCAAGAGCTTTGACAAATTTTCGGTGATGCTAGATGTTGGCGGACAGGATGTTTTGATTTTTAAGCACTCAATTTCCACCATTTCTCAGGAGCGAAAATCCGAGTCGAATTAGATAATCTTGCGCGGAAAATTCATTACCTTTGAAGGGATCGATGGGAGCGGAAAATCGACCCAGCTGCGGATGCTTGCGGGTGCGCTGCGCCAGCGGTCGATCGACCTGTTGACGACCTGCGAGCCGGGCGGGACGCCGCTTGGCCGGCGGCTGCGCGAGGCTTTTCTCGAGACCGAGGAAAATGTCGCCCCGATCGCCGAGCTGCTATTGTTCGCCGCGGACCGGGCCCAGCACGTTGAGGTCCTGATCAAGCCCTCGCTCGAAGCGGGCCGCATGGTGATATCGGACCGTTTTGCCGACGCCACGTTTGCCTATCAGGGAGCAGGCCGGGGCTTTCGCGAGAACACCGTCCGGCAGATCATAAGGCTCGCGACCAACGGCCTGAAACCCGACCTGACACTCTTTTTCGATATCACGGTCGAGACCGCGCTCAATCGACTTCGGAGCCGTACGGAAGCCGGCGAACGCGTGAACCGGATGGACGCGGAGACAGCCGATTTTTACGGGCGTGTCAGGGCCGCGTACCTCGAGATCGCCGAGCAGGAGCCCAAACGATTCAAGGTGATCGACGCGAACGGTTCCCTTGAAGATATCCAGGCGAGGGTCCGTGAGCTCGTCGAACCGCTTGTAGCCGCCCGCGAAGAAGCAAAGGCCTGAGAGAGGCCTATCCAACGGAATTTCCCGCACGTATGTTCAAGGACATCCTAGGCAACGACGCGATCAAGGCCTCCCTGATCCGGCTGAATGCCGGCGGCCGGGTGCCGAACGCCATGATCTTCTCAGGTGCGGACGGCGTCGGTAAGAAGCTTTTCGCGTTCGAGCTGGCCCGCATCTTCGCGTGCAGCGAGCTTGTTAACGGCGAGGCGTGCGGAGCGTGCTCAGCGTGCAGGCGGATCGGGCCGATCGAGCTTCCGGAATCGACCGACAAAAATAAGGACAAATTCGCACGCGTCTTTTTCGGCGAGCATCTCGACGTGGGGATGGCCGCTGCATACAAGCGGTTCGTTCTGGTCGATGCGATCCGGGACCTCGAGGCCCAAAGCAGGTATAAGCCCTACGAGGCTCGGGCGCGGACCTTTGTCGTCGATGACGCGGACAGAATGAACGACGCGGCCTCGAACGCCCTGCTTAAAACGCTGGAAGAGCCTGCTGAAACGTCGCGAATAGTTCTTGTAACGTCGCGGCCCGCTGCACTTCTTCCGACGATCCGATCGCGGTGTCAGACGTTCAGGTTCGCACCGGTCGGGCGGAGTGAGCTTGAACGTTACCTGATCGAGAAGAGGTCGATGGGGGCGGCCGACGCCGGGCTCGCCGCCAGCGTTTCGGAAGGCAGCGTAGGGACCGCGTTGACGCTGGATCTACTTTATCTGCGCGAGCGGCGGTCACGGCTGGTCAACGTGCTCAGGGCCGCCTTTGAGGCCCGCGATGTTGTCGGCCTGTTGCGAACGTCGGAACTTCTGAACGAAGCAAAGAACAAGGACAATCTCGAAGCCGAGTTGAAGATGCTGCTCGCACTCGTCAGGGACGCGTGGCTGATCGCGGCCACCGGGACCCACGAGAATATCGTGCACGCGGACATTGCCGCAGACCTGTCAGCGATAGCTTCAGGTACGGACGCACGGCGTTTGGCGAGGGCAATGGACGAGATCGACACGCTGCGTGCAGGTTTTGCGGTCAACGTTAACCGGAAGGTCGGGACGGACAACCTTTTCCTGAAGATGGCCGCGTGAGTCAATTTCCTTGGAACTTTCTCACCTAAAAAGTGTCTAATCGGGCGGCAAAGTCTGCTAATATCGCTTCAATAAGGAGATGCTGTTATGAAACTTCGAGGTTTTGTTCTCGCAGGAGTGTTCGTATTCTCGGCGACCTCATTCGGACAGGTCGAGCCGCCGCCGCCGCCTCCAGCACCGGCTAAGATGCCAAGCCAGATCTCGGGCGGCGTGCTGAACGGCAAGGCGACTAGTCTTCCAAAGCCCGCTTATCCGCCCGCGGCGAAGGCCGTGAATGCCGAGGGCGCCGTTTCGGTGCAGGTACTGATCGATGAGAGCGGCCAGGTCATCTCGGCAAACGCCGTTTCGGGCCATCCGTTGCTTCGCCCCGCCGCAGTAGAGGCGGCACGGGCGGCGACTTTCTCGCCGACGACGCTCTCGGGAAATCCGGTGAAGGTCTCGGGCGTGATCACCTATAACTTTGTCGGTGTAACGACGATGTCGGCGATCGGCTTTGAGCTCGCCGTTGCGGAGCGGACCGGGAAGTTCGAGAAAAACCTGCATCCGAAGTCGCTGGCGGCGCGGCTGCCCGAGGATTGGACCGATGAGCGGGAAATGCTGGAAAGGCTGCAGTACGAGGCTCCGCCTCCACCGCCGCCCGCCCCTGCGGCTCCGAAGCCGCCTGCGGACACCGAGAGACGGTTTACCATTAAGGGCTCGCCCGATCATACCGGCACCATGGTCGCGCCGTCGTATAAGTTCGGGACGCTGACCGGAGAGGCTCGCGAACAGGTCCGCAGTCTGCAGGCGCGTATGCGGAGCAATTTGGCGGGCGACCCGAAAAGCGAATGGCATTTCCGCGTCGGGACGGCTCTTGGGAACTTTGCGGCGGAGATCAGCGATGCGGGACGGACGGGCCAAAACGCATCCGAGATCGAGGTTTTAGCGGCAACGGCACCGGGCGGCGTCAATCAGGCACTGATCGACGGTTTAATTCGGCTGGCTGAGGATGCGAGGGCTTCGGACGGAAGCAAGGAAGCACGAGACATGCTCACCGCACGTGCGAAAGGCCTTAAGAATTTAAGGGTGCAATAGCCGCCCGACGATCGCGGCCATCCGGCGAACCTGACGGCATCGGCGATTAACTGGTAATATTGAGGGGTGCAGGAAACGAGCAGCAATTTCACTCCGCCCGCTCCATATTCGCGTCACCTGGCCGCCGCGGGCCTCGGCGTGATGGGATCGGTGTCTGGCCTCGTTTGGTTCTTTAACCCTTCAAATTTCAATTTTTTCCCGGTTTGCCCGCTGCTTAACCTGACCGGATTCGCGTGCCCCGGATGCGGGCTAACTCGCGGATTCCATGCATTATTCCACGGCGATATAGCCACCGCGATGGATTATAACGCCCTCATCCCGGTGTTCATTTTGGTTTTCGGGCTCGTCGCGGTGTCGCTGGCGTCACTCGCGGTTCGTGGAAAGAGCCTGATCCGGCTCGAAGATTCGCCGAAGCTGCTGATCGGGTTGTTTGTGCTGCTGGTCGGGTTTGGCGTGTTGAGAAATCTGCCGTTTTATCCGTTTACGTTTTTATACCCTTGAGACATAGAAGAACCCGGTTGCCACCGCTCCCCGTTCTGACCTGCAACGTAAAGACGCTGATGAACTTTTGGAGTTGAGTCGCGAATTCCGGACTCCGCATTCGAAAGCCCCAGTCGCTACGGCTCCCGGTTCTAACAGGACTCCCGGTTCCGACAGGACTCCCGGTTCTGACTAGGTGATCTGGACGAGGGGTTTTTCGTCGAGGATGGACTTGGCGGCGGCGCCTTCTTTTCGAAGGATCTCAACCTCCTTGACGAACTCTTCGACAATGTCGGCGCCGGCGACGCGACGCATCGGGACACCGTCCTTGAAGATCATCCCAACGTTGCGGCCGAAGGTGATGCCGAGTTGCGAATCGTGCGCTTCGCCGGGCCCGTTGACGGCACAGCCCATTATGGAAAGATGGAGAGGTTCCTCGACGTGTGCAAGGCGGCGTTCGACCTCGGTGACTATCTCGACGAAGTTGTCGATGTCGAGCCGGCCACACGTCGGACAGGCGACCACGGTGACGCCGCGTTTGCGAAGCTCGAGTGATTTAAGGATCTCCCAGCCGACACGGACCTCTTCGTGCGGCTCGGCTGCAAGCGAAACACGGATCGTGTCCCCGATGCCATCGTGCAAAAGAATGCCGAGCCCAATGGCCGACTTGATCGTTCCGCCGAAGGGCGTTCCGGCCTCGGTCACGCCAAGATGAAGCGGATAATCGACCTTCGTCGACATCAGGCGATACGCCTCGACCATTCGGTTCACGTCGCTCGCCTTCAATGAAATTACGATGTCGCCAAAACCGAGGTCTTCGAGGATGCGGACGTGCCGCATGCCGCTCTCGACCATCGCCTCAGGCGTCGCGGTGCCGTATTTCTTGAGCAGGTCTTTTTCCAGCGAGCCGCCGTTGACGCCGATACGGATCGGAACCTTTCGGGCTTCCGCCGCCCGGACGACCTCGCGAACGCGGTCAATATTTCCGATGTTACCGGGATTTATCCGGAGCTTGTCGATGCCGGCGTCTAGGGCTTTTAGCGCGAGCTTATAATGGAAATGGATGTCGGCGACGATCGGAACATCCGTCCGCTTGCGGATCTCGTACATCGCAGCCGCGGCGTCGTCATCGGGCACAGCGATGCGGACGATCTCGCAACCCGCCTCGACCATTTCTTCGATCTGGCGTATCGTTCCGTCAACATCGGTCGTGTCGGTCTTTGTCATTGACTGGACCGATACGGGGGCACCACCACCGATCTGGATGCCGCGGACCATGACGGGTTTTGAAACTCGCTTCATAAAGAGTTGACAGAGTTACAGAGTCACAAAGTTGCGGAGCTTGAGAGCAGGAAATTGTATTCTCGCTCTGGAACTCCATAACTCTGCAACTCCGCAACTTCTAAAAGAACCGCGAAATATCCAGGAACAGCGTGAAAACCATCAACAGAAGGATGATCCCGAGCCCGGCCATCTGGATCTTTTCGCGAAGGGCCAATGAAAGGGTCCGGCCGAACCAGGACATCACCTTTTCGATTCCGAGCATCATTATCTGCCCGCCGTCGAGCAGAGGTATCGGCAAAAGGTTAAAAATGCCGAGGTTAAGGCTGATGACGGCGAGAATGCCGAAAAGGCCCGCAAATCCAAGCTCGGTAACCACCTTCGAGATTATCTGGACGATCCCGACCGGGCCCGCAAGACCAGCGTCCCGAACGGACCGTTCGCCCGAAAATAGCTGTCCGAAGACCTTGCCGGTCAAGCGAAGTATCCGAAGGTTCGATTCGACGGCGAAATTCGCCGCCCCGCCAAGCCCCACAGGCACGCGCGTCGAGATGTTTGCCGCCGCAAAGCCGATGCCGATGCGGTAAACACCGTCGTCGTCAAGCTTCGCCGCGGTGGTGATCTCTTTGCGTTCGCCGTTCCGTTCGATGGTTAGAACCGCCGGAGCGTCCTTGTTCTCGCGGATCTGGCTGCTAAGCTCCTGGCTGTTGCGGACGGTCGTCCCGTTAAAGGCGATGACGCGGTCGCCCGGTTGCAGGCCGGACGCAGCGGCCGGTGCATCGGGCTTGATCGTGCCGACCTCCACCGGTTCGACGCCGACGTCCGGCAGCAGGCCGATCTCGCCGATGCTGTTGCCGTCAAGCAATGTCTTTTTCGGTGTGATCACGAGCGGCACCTTCTGGCCGCCGCGGTCAACCGTCATCTGAACCTTGCGTTCGGGCGATATCAGAGCCTCGTCACGGATGCCTTCCCAGGTGGGATTCTCGATGCCGTTAAAAGAGACAATGCGATCGCCGACCTTGACGCCGGCCGCCTCGGCTGCCCCGTCAGCGTTGACCACGCCGACCACGGGAGCGGGCATCGACGGAACGCCGTACATCAGTGCACCCGCAAACGGTATCGCCAGTGCAAGCACGATGTTCATGAACGGCCCGCCGAGCATCACGAGAAATTTCTGCCAACGCGGGCGAAGCTCGTAGAGCTCCGAATCGGGAACCTTTTCCTGGTCGGACGACCCGCCTTCGAGCGGCGCCGTTACGTCATCACCGTAAAGTTTGACGTAGGCCCCCAAGGGGATCGCCGAGATCCGATAATCTGTGTGGCCGCGTTTGAAGCCCCAGATCCGCGGCCCCAGGCCGAAGAATGAATAGGCCTCGACACGCATCCCGAACAGCTTCGCAACGAGAAAATGGCCAAGCTCGTGGATATTTATCGCGATGCCAAGTACGAAGATAACAGCTAAAATGACGATCAGAATGTCTGGCATAATTCCAAGATAATATCGGGCAATAACTGCCTTTCGGATTAGAACCTAAGGCCCGCAGAATCGTTGCAATCAATTCGCCGCGGCGCCGACCCCGATCCTCATTATAGCGCGCGCACGGGCCCATTCGTCGGCGTCCAGGACCGCCTGAAGCGTCGAAGCCTCGGCCGGCGAATGTTCACTCATGACATCGCGGTTTATCGCGGCGATCCGGTTGAGTTTTATCCGGCCGTCGAGAAACGCGCGAACGGCGACCTCGTTTGCCGCGTTCAGCACGGCCGGCATCGTCCCGCCAGCCCGGATGGCATCGTAAGCCAGCCCAAGACATGGAAATCGGTCGAGGTCCGGCTCTTCAAAGGACAAATTCGCAAGCCCCGTGATATCAAGCGGTTGCAGGCAATTCTTCTTTCGGTCGGGGTACGTGAGGGCGTATTGGATCGGATGTTTCATATCCGTGACGCCCATCTGAGCGATGATCGAACCGTCGACCATCTCGACCATCGAATGCACGACCGATTGCGGATGCACGACAACCTTTATCCGATCAGGGCCGACGCCGAAAAGCCATTTTGCTTCGATCACCTCGAGCCCCTTATTCATGAGCGTGGCCGAATCGATGGTTATCTTTTCGCCCATGTCCCAGTTGGGGTGGTCGAGAGCCTGTTCGCGGGTCGCGTTCTCGATCTCCTCCTTAGTTTTCGTACGGAACGGCCCGCCCGATGCGGTAAGGATCAGACGGCGGACCTCGTCGAGACGCTCACCGCGAAGGCATTGGTGGATGGCGTTGTGCTCGCTGTCGACCGGAAGAAGCCTCGCTCCGCTTTTCACTGCCGCTGACGTCATAAGCTCGCCCGCCATAACGAGAGTTTCCTTATTCGCAAGAGCGATCTGCTTCCCGGCTTCAATGGCACGGAGTGTCGGCACGAAGCCCACGGAGCCGACGGTCGCGGACACGACGATCTCGGCCTCGGGATGCGTGGCGACAGCGATCAGGCCGTCTTGATTCAGTTCGATGCGGGGTTCGGCGACACCGCGGCCGGCCAATTCGGAACGAAGCTCACGGGCGCATTCGCTATCGTCGCTGGACACCAAATCGGGTTTAAATTTCTCTATCTGGTCGGCAAAGAGCGACATATTCCGCCCCGCCGCCATCGCGACGACGCGGAGATCGCCCAAATGTTCGACCACGCGCAGAGTGTTTCTGCCGATTGAACCTGTTGAACCAAGGATCGAAATGCCCTTCATAAATGAAGCCCGAATCTTAAAGATTAGCATATCGGGAACCCGTGTGGTACGGGGCTTGCGGCGATATAGGGTGCAATCCGAACTTGTGTATCGCTACGATGCACTTTTGCCGGCGGCAAAATCGGCCGGACCGGTATCTCGCCCAGTCTGGACGTGCAGATCTTACTGAATTAAAGGAGAAATGCTATGAAAAGTATGATAACCACACTCTTGATCGTGGGTGCAGCGATCGTGTTTGTGCCTGCCATTGAGGCAAAGCCGGCGGTTGCGACTACTAATGCTTCCGCTACCCAGCAATGGGAACAGGACAGGAGACGCGGACAGTATGACCGCCGGGACCGCCGAAACGACCGTCGCTGGAACGACCGCCGCGGGAACAACCGGAGGATCAATGACCGTCGCTGGAACAACGGCCGGGCGCGTTCGTACATCACGACACGCATCGTTCGCCGATGGTTCCGGACCTATCGCGAGACGATCCGCGTGACCTATCTGCCTAACGGCCGTGTGCGAACGCAGGTGCTCCGCCGCGTGAGGATACGCTAACCCTCGGACTCTCCCCTTTCATCTTTTTTTGCGAAATTAAGAACTGCGTCGAACCGGCTGACGGTCTCGGCTCCGGCGGCCTGATTTTCCGAAAGGAAACGGTTGAACTCCGCCGAACGGTTTCGGGGGACACTCAAAGTTTGCCACTCGGTCGAACGGAGGTGCTTTGCGAGAAATACGATCTGGCCGATGTGGTAGGAATAATGGGTCAGTTGGCGGTTGATCGCTTCGACGACAGTGTGCGGTTCGCCGCGGATGGTAACTGTGCGGCCGAAGTCTTCTTCGGTAAGCGGTCCGATGCTGTGAAAAAGCGTTTGCCAGCCCGCTTCCCAAAACGCCATCAGCGATCCCCGTGTATCCTCGATCAACTCGAACTCAGTGTCGCGATGCCGGTCGGGCTTTTCACCGTCAGTCGTCAAGAAATCTCGCCAGCGTGAATGAAGATTGCCGGCGACGTGCTTGACTATGATCGCGATCGAATTGGACTCGGCGTCGATCTTGGTGAAGAACTCGTCATCGCTCAGCTGGTCTAAAGCTCGCTCGGCGAGCTTTTTGTAATTCCGGAAGGATCCAATTGCGTCAGATCGGTAGTTCTCGATCGGTGTCATGACATTGTCTCGTCGAATTTTCGCTCTTCGATGTGCCGCTTGGCAATTTTGAGTGCGGCGAAAATGTCAGGGGCGAAGTTCTTCCGGTCAACCAGATCGACAAAGCCAGTTTTTCTCATGACCCGATATACCGATCTTGAAACCGCAGAGAACACAATTATCGCGTTGCGGGCGTGCATCTCCTTCACAACCTCTTCGAGGATATGGATGCCGCTTGCGTCGATGGAGTGAACATTCCGCATCCGAAGAATGATCACCTTTGGGCGGTTTGTGACGACGCGGATCGATTCCTTGAACTGGCTGACAGCGCCGAAGAAAAGGGAACCGTGGACCTCAAAGACCTCGACCCGCTTCGGGATATCGATCTTTGACATGTCGCGGCCGACGAATTCTTCGTCTTCAGAAAGCGTGTCGGTGATCACGTCGACACGTGCATCGGCTGACATCTTTTGCAAGAAAAGGAATGCGGCCAGAAGGATCCCGACCTGAATGGCGACTGTTAGCTCGATGAAAACCGTCAAGAGAAACGTCGCCAAAAGGACGGCTATGTCGCCTCGCGGGCTGCTGAGCAAGTGTTTGAACTCGCGCCACTCGCTCATGTTGTAGGCAACAACGATAAGCGCGGCCGCGAGCGTGGCCATGGGGATCATCGCCGCCCACTTTCCGATCAATAGAAGGACCAGAAGAAGGAATACGGCGTGGATGATCGAGGCTACGGGCGTTTTTCCGCCGCTCTTGATATTCGTGGCGGTTCGGGCGATCGCTCCGGTAGCGGGGATGCCCCCGAAAACGGCCGAAGCGATATTGCCGGCACCCTGGCCGATCAGTTCCATGTTCGAACGATGGCGTGTGCCGGTCATTCCGTCGGCTACTACCGACGACAGCAGGGATTCAAGAGCAGCGAGTATCGCGATCGTGAGTGCAGGCGAGAAAAGTTCCTGAAAGACCGCCCACGAAACGGCCGGCAATTGCGGCGATGGAAGCCCCGTCGGCATCCCGCCGAAGCGTGTTTCGATGGTCGCGACCGGCAGATGAAAATACTGGACGGCGAAGGTCACCGCGAGTATCGCGACAAGCTGGCCAGGTATTCGATGTGTGACACGCGGCCATAGAATAATGATCAGCAGGGACGCGATACCAACTGCCAGCGTTATCGGATCGAGGTTGCCGAGGTATCGAAAGTACTCGATCCATTTTTCCAACAGATCGGCCGGGACCTTTTCTATGTTAAGGCCAAGGAACTCGTTTACCTGCGATGAGAGAATAATGACCGCGATGCCCGACGTGAACCCAACGATAACGGGATAAGGAACGAACTTGAGCAGGGCGCCCATCCGGGCAAGGCCCATCAGTATAAGCATTACCCCCGCGATCAGTGTCGCGACAACCAGCCCGTCGTAACCGTATTTCTGGACGATCCCGTAAACAATAACGACGAATGCTCCGGTCGGGCCGCTGATCTGCGTCCGCGAACCGCCGAGCACAGCGATCACGAAACCCGCGACGATAGCCGTGTAAAGCCCTTGTTCAGGCTTTACGCCCGACGCGATGGCAAGCGCGATCGCAAGAGGAAGAGCGACCACGCCGACGGTAAGCCCGCCCATGAGGTCGCCCTGAAAGTGCTTGAACGTGTAGCCCTCTCTAAGTATCGAAAACAGCTTGGGCTCTAGCTTGCGGTGCATCGCGTCAGACCTTCAACTTCGCTTGAACGTCGTTTATTCTTAAGGACTCTTGTTCACCGGTTTTCATGTTTTTGAGCGTCACCTTGCCTTCGGCGATCTCGTTCTCGCCGAGGACGCAAACGTAGGGGACTTTGATCTGGTCGGCGTATTTCATTTGTTTGCCGAGTTTGTCCGGTTCGGGATAAACGGTAACCCGCAGTCCGTGCGAGCGGAGTTCAGATGCGAGCTTTAGAGATTCGCCAATTGTCTCTTCGCTCCAGATCGTGACCATCACATCTGCGGGTGTCGATTCGGCGATCTCCGGCGGGAACATTCCCCGTTCCTCCATCACGACGAGGATGCGCTCAAGCCCGAGCGAGAAACCGCACGCGGGGATCTGCTCTTTGCCGAACATACCGATCAGCCCGTCGTAACGCCCACCGCCGCCAAGGGAACCGGCAAGGTCCGGAACGTTGATCTCAAAGATCGCACCGGTGTAGTAAGAAAGGCCCCGGGCGAGCGACGGATCGAGCTGGATCGAACAGTCGCCCGCATACTTCAGGATGTGGCCGATATCCGTTAGGACCTCGTTGCTGACGATATTGATCAGATTACTGACGATCGTCCTGTTTACGTTCTTGCCTTCGTCGACTATTTCCTGGGTCTGCTGAAAAATGCTCAGGAGCATTTCGGACGCACTGTCCGGAATTCCGCGAGATCCGAGTTCGCCCTTGACACCGTCCGGGCCGATCTTGTCCAGCTTATCGATCGCTACGAGAGCATCGGCATGCCGGTCGGCCGGGACGCCGGCCGTATCCAGAATGTCGGCCAGCACCTCGCGGTGGTTGATACGAATAACAAAATCGTCAAAGCCCAGTCGTTTCAAGATCTGACTGACCGCCGAGATCAGTTCGGCTTCGACGGCCATCGAGCTTGATCCAATGGCGTCGACATCACACTGATAGAATTCCCTGAATCTGCCTTTCGCGGGGCGGTCGGCTCGCCAGACGGGTTGGATCTGATAGCGTTTGAAGAATTTTGGGAGGTCGTTTTTATGATGAGCGACGACGCGGGCGAGAGGAACCGTGAGGTCGTAGCGAAGGGCCAGGTCAGATAAGTTTTCAGAGTTGCGGAGTGGCGGAGTTGCAGAGTTTTCGGCACTCGGCGACTCCGAAACTTCGGTACTCTGTAGCTCTTCAACCAATTTTTCGCCGCGTTTCAGGATCTTGAAGATCAGCTGATTTCCTTCGTCCCCGTACTTGCCCATAAGGGTGTCGAGGTTCTCGACGGCCGGGGTTTCGAGCGGTTCGAAGCCGTAGCTTTGGTAAACTTCCTTAATGATGCCGATGATGTATTCGCGTTTTCGGACGTCGGCGGGCAGGAAATCGCGCATTCCGCGGGCCGGGTTGGTCTTTGACATAACGGATTAGTTTACCCCAGGCGGTATGTAGAACTTAGCCGCGAATTACACGAATTTTACAAATACGAAGACCGTTCGTAATAGCGAAGGATCGGGTGGCCGCCCCAACTTAGCGGCCGCGGAAGGTATAGCCGATGTAGAACAATTGGGCGTCGTAACCCGGGTTGATCTCGCCCTGGCTCGCGTTCGAGATGTGGTAGAACTTGTAGCCGAACGTAACGGCACGCTTTTTGGGCAGACGGTATTCGACCCCGGCTCCGAACTCGGTGCCGAAATTAAGACGCCGCCCGAGGTCGTTCGGCGTGTTCTTGTTAAAAGCAAACGCCGCGAGGCTTCCACCGATGAATGGCTGGACCTTTTTCCTGGGCCGGAGGTTGGCCTGAAGGCCGAACGGCGAGACGCTGTAAGCATAACGCGTCCTTTTCACGCGATCGATCCGGACGGTGCCCGGGCCGGTCGGGGTAACCACCTGGTCCGGATAACTGAGGATCGCAACCGGTATAAAGTCGACCGTGTATTTGATGTTTACCCAGTTTGCCGTGTTCCACCGTCGAGAGAAGCGCAGTCCCGCCATTCCGTACTGGGCGTCCCAGGTGCGTTCGTTGGGGTCGAAGGTCCGTACCACGGGAGCATAGCCGCCCCAGATCATCAATTCGCTTTTTCCGGGTTCGTCCGACTGGGGGAAGGCCGCGATCGAGAGGAATGCCGCAAGGAAAAGGGCTGAGAATATTCGCATATGTTAGCGTCGAGGGCAGGGTTTAAGGTAAAACGAGACGGATTGTAACTTTAATTTACGTCTTTGTAAAAAGGCGGCCGACACGCAGGCGTTGGGATGATCGGCCATCGAAAAAAGGGGCGTGTTATTGCTTTGCAGAAAGCCGGGACCGATAGGCCGCGGCAAGCTCGACATAGCCCGCAACGTTCTTTTCAATGCCCGCGACCTCTTCGTCGGTCAGCTCCCGCTTAACCTTTGCCGGGCTGCCCATTACCATCGACCGCGGCGGAACGACGGTCCCCGGCGTCAGAAGGCTGCCGGCCGCGACGAGCGAATTGCGGCCGATGTGGACACCGTCGAGAAGAATGGCGCCGATGCCGATGAGGCAGCCGGTCTCGACGTAGCAGCCGTGAAGGGTGACCCGGTGGCCGACAGTGATGTCGTTTTCGAGCACGGTTGGATGCGTCTTTGAGCTGACGTGGATCACTGTATGGTCCTGGATGTTGGTCCGGTCGCCGATCCGGATGTAATTTACATCACCGCGAACCAGCGAGCCGAACCAAATGCTAGCGCCTTCGCCGATCACTACATCGCCGATCAAGACGGCGTCGTCGGCGATGAAGGCGGACGGATCGACCGACGGGTGCTTGCCGTTGAAAGGGATCAGCATCGATAGAGACTCCGAACAAAAATGATACGGGAATCACTTCCCGAGTTTTCTCCTAAGGATCACTATCAGCTGCTCAAGCTGCTCGATCCTCAAAATTTTTGCAGTCGCGATAAAGGCGACGCCCGCAAGGCCGATCGGGACGAACGCCTTCAGGGCCCGGGCCCCAAAAGACTTGTCGGGCACCTGGCCCTCAAGAAACTGGCTCGCTCCATAGGCCACCGCCGACATCACCGCGGTCGCGGCGGCCACTTTAAGGAACGACGCGAAAATGTCCCGCCCGTTCAGCCGACGGATCCGCCGCCGCATAAGCAGGGTCAAGGCCGCAAAGTTGACGAGGGCAACGGACGAGGTCGCAAGGGCGACGCCTACATGGCCGAAGCCGTTCGGCCGCTCGGGCGAAACGCCAACTGTCGAAAGAAGGTACATCATACCGAAACTCATCGGGGCGTGGACCGCGATGGACCCGATACTGACCCACATAGGCGTTTTTGCATCATCGAGGGCGTAGAACGACGGCGAAAGCACCTTGATCGCGGCATAACCCGCAAGGCCGATCGAATATGCCGCCAATGACCAGGCGGTCATGTTCGTGTCGAGCGCCGTGAAACGGCCCCCCTCATAGATCAGCGAGATGATCGGTTCGCCGAGAACGATCAGGCCGCACGCCGCAGGGACCGTCATCAGGAAGACCAGTTTGAGGGCGTCAGACAGCGTGTTTCTGAATTTCTGCACATTGTCCTGCGACGCCAGCCTTGAAAGGGCCGGGATGGCGGCGGTCCCGATGGCGACACCGAAAACGCCGATCGGAAACTGCATAAGCCTGAATGAATAACTGAGCCAGGAGTTTCCGGCCTCGATGCCCGAAACGACCACCAGGTCGACAAGGACCTTTACCTGAACCGCCGACGTGCCGATGACGGCCGGGCCCATGAGCTTCATTATGCGGCGGACGCCCGGGTCGAACAGGTCGAGGACCGGCGAGAAACGAAATCCCACCTTCAGCAGAGACGGCACCTGGATAAGAAGTTGGGCGGCACCGCCGACGAGCGTGCCGATCGCCATTCCGGTGATGGCCCATTGTGCGCTCGAACTCGGGACGATGTTCTTGTCGGGCGAAAATTCCCAACTGCCGCCGCTAAGCCAGTATGCAAGCCCTAGTCCGACGACGATCGAGGTGACATTGAACGCCGTCGAGGCCGAAGCCGGGATCCCGAATCTGCCCTTGGTGTTCAGAACGCCCATCGCCAGAGCCGCGAGGGCCACAAGCAGGATGAACGGGAACATTATCTGCGTCAGCGTAACGGCAAGCTGGGCTTTTTCAGGAGGGAAGCCGCGGGCAAGGACCGGGATGATCCATGGTGCAGCGAGGATGCCGACCAACGTGATGACGCTCATCACGACGGCGAGAACATTGAAGATCAGGCTTGCCAAACGCCAGGCTTCGGCCTCGTTCTGACGGATCTGATAATCGGTGAAAACCTTTACAAATGCCGCCGAAAGGGCTCCTTCGGCAAAGAGGTCGCGCAGAATGTTTGGGATCCTGAACGCGACGACGAATGCGTCATACAGGTAACCGGCCCCAAAGAAACGGGCGAATACCGTCTCTCGCACAAGCCCGAGGACGCGCGAGAACATCACCGCGATCGAAACGACTCCAGCCGACCGGGCGACGCTTTGGCCGGCGGAACCGGCGGGATCGGGCACGGCCTGGCCTTCAACGAGCACCGGATCGGCAAGTCCCTCGGGCGATCCGCTCTCCGAATGATCTTTTTCGGTATTTGCCATCGACAGGCCGGGGTTCGGGCAAGCCGCCCCGGAACCGAACCTTATCTTAATTCTTCAACCGAGAAGAAAACAAAAAGGGAAGCAAACATGATGCTTCCCTCAAGAGGTCGATTGTGAACTGCGGCCTTAGTTCCCGTTGGATCCGCGATCGCTCGGAAAGGCGATCCGCGTTTGGGCAAGGCGTGAATTGAGCGGTATCTTGTCGTATCCCATCGGAGCAGCGCCGCCGAACTGGCCCTGGATAAGCGAAACGTAATTATTTTGGAAACTGCGGAACCGCGATACGCTGCCGCGTTGGTTGAAGATCACAAACAGCAGGGTGCCGTTCCGGGTGCTGATCTCGCCGGCAAGAGCGCTCACGCCGCCGTCGGTCCTGCCGAGGGTGCCGGTCTTCCCGACAACGCTGCCCATCGAAAAATCGCTCTGGAACCGGTGCTCGAGCGTTCCGCGGTCGATACCGGCGACGGGCATAATGTCGGCAAAAGTCATCCGATAGTCGGCAAGCGAACCACGGAGAGCACGAAGAAGCTTCATCATCGCACTCGGTGTGACGCGATTTATCCCGAGGCCGCTCGAGGTTTGGATCGAAAATTCGGCGGGCGGGACCGCGGCATGCTGATGAACGAGCCGCGCCACCGCGTAAGGGCCGCCGACCATGTCACCAAGCCGCTCGGAAAGGAAATTATTCGAAAAATTCAATGTCGCCTTCAGCACGTCCCGCATCGGTGCCGACTCGTGCGAAAAAAGCAGATTTACGTTCCCGGGCATCGGCTGGACATATACCGAACCGGTAAAGCTGACACTCGGATCGCCGGTAACCTGGCTGATCCGGCCGGAATTTACCAGATAGCTTTTCCAGGCGTTAACGGCCGCAGCATTGCGTTTGGAGGCGTCCATGGACGCGAAAAGCAACTGACTGGACCGGGACGCCGACGTCTGGTAATTCATCGAGAAGTTATCGGTCACGACCAGGTCACCTTTGACGATGCGGATTCCCATCCGGTTTAGCTCGCTTGCGAGGCGAACGCCATGTTCGTAACTGAACATCGGGTCGCGTCCGGAAATATAGAGGTTGCCGTGGATCGTCGACGTCGCTTCCTCGTAGCTTCCGTCTGTCCATACATTCGTCGGAAAACGATAATCGGGGCCGAAGGTCTTAAGGATCGCGAACGCCGTCGCCAGTTTTACGTTCGAAGCGGGGTTGAAGGGAACGTTTGAAGAACTCTCAACGACGACCTGGCCGCCAATGGTCTCTACCAGCACGCCCGAGTAACCGGGGATCGGTGTCTCCGCCAAAATAGGATAAGCGGTCCGGACCGCCGACGCCGACGGGCTTGTCACCGCGGCGGAACTCGAGGTCTTTCGGACGGTAGGCGTGGCTGATGCCGACGGGCCCTCCGGAGCCGCAACCTTGATGTCCTGAAGGAACGGCTGCGGTGCCTGGCCAAGGCTGCTTGCGGCGGTGAACATCGCGAAGACAGCAACAACTGGCCAATTGGCAATTTTTCCGGTAAATACTTTCATTAAAACACTTAAATCGGGTCTTGCGGCGGCGGATACTGCTGGTTTGCCGGAAGGGCAGATTTCAGTATAACACGACCACGGGCCTGATTTTCAACTCCAATCTCTCTGACCAACCACTTCGTACGCAGAAAGCGACCGAACTGTTTGATGAAATTAGGTTCTCAATGGATGTCACCTGCGTAAGTATTTCTTATGGTTATCATCCAATATCCTTATACACCGAATAGACCGCGATGACTACACTTTTTTGCGGTTCGGCCGCGAATAATTTCGTTGACACCCCAGGCCGCCGAACCTAAAATTGCTTATGCGACACCGCCGGGCCGACCCGCAAAAGATCGACTTGAGATCGATTCGCAAGACCCATAGGGACCGCCGCAGTGCGATCAGGCAGCGACTCGGGGAATTCGAGTCGCTACGGATGAACGGGACGGACGAGCGGCTTTGGGAAGAAATGGTCTATTGTTTCTTCACCGGAGGCTGTTCGGCGAAGATGGGGCTTAGGTCCGTATCGGCCGTCCGCAGCCTTCTCGCCGATGGAAACGAAAGCCAGCTTTCACGGGCCCTGACCGGAGTTCATCGTTATCCGAATGCCCGTTCGCGGTACATCGTCGCTTCGAGAAAGTTCCTGAACGAGAATTTCGGGATGAAGCTCAGAGATCTGCTTGACGGGTTTGATTGTCCCATTGAGCGGCGCGATTGGCTGGTCAATGAAAAGGGGATCAAGGGGTTAGGATATAAGGAAGCGAGTCATTTCCTGCGGAACGTCGGATTCAAGGGCTATGCGATCCTGGACAAGCACGTGCTTCGATGTCTTTGCGAGCTAAAAATAATCGACGACCCGAAGCCACCAAATTCGAGGTCAAGGTATCTAACCATTGAAGATAAGGTTAAATATCTTGCCAAAACTGTCCGTATAGATCTTGATGAGTTGGACCTGGTCCTTTGGTCGATGAAGACCGGAGAGATCCTTAAATAACTCCCTCGAACGGCCGCCGCCGGCCCTGGAAGGGAGTTTGGTTATGAGAAGAGGTCGGAAAAGGGTTGACGCGTCTCTGCCGAATTCTGGTTCGGCAGTGTCTTACGGCCTGATGGTGGTTCTTCTTGCGATCGCCCCGCTTTTCGCAATTGCCGCCGACAAGGGCAAACCTGACCTGACCGACGATCCGAAACGACTTCTCAAACAAGCCGAAAAGCTCATCCGCAGGGGCGAGTTCGCCGAGGCCGAAAGGATCCTTAATGAGGCGAGCAAGGCTCTAGGCGATGATCCTTATCCAAAACTCAGGCTCGCTCAACTTTTCATCAAACAACGCCGGCTGACCGAAGCTTATGACATCGCATTCCCCGAGGCGAAGGCCGAGCCCAAGAATGCGTATGCCTATGCGGTCCTTGGCGGTACGATGCTCGGCATCGGGCGGTTTCGCGACGCAAGGGCTCTTTTTTACAGCGCGATCAGGATCGACAAGAGTAACGCCTATGCCTGGTACGGCTATGGGATGCTCGAATTTTACGAGAATCGGATCAACGAAAGCCTTGCAAATCTCGAGGAGGCGGTCTATCACGACCCGAACGAGCCCGATTATGTCTTCGCGCTTGCGCAGGTCTCAGCCCGGGCGGAAAGGTACAAGGCCGCAGCCGATTCGTACAAACGATTCCTTTCGATATCTAAAGATACTGACGACGAGCGGAGGGCGCGCATCCGCGGCCTGATAAATTTCCTTACCTTCTTAGGCGACCGGCAGGTGCTCTATGCGACCGACGGAGCCGACCGGACGACGGTCCCGGTTGTCCTGGCCGGAAACCGGCCGGTCGTCCAAATGGAGGTCAACGGCAGAGATGAGCCTCTCGATTTTGTTCTGGACACCGGTTCCGGCATCTCGGTCATCTCCGAAGAAACCGCAAAACGCCTCAAGATAAGGCCGATAACAAAGGGAGGATTCGCCCGGGGGATCGGCGGTGACGGGCGTTTTGAGATCGTCTACGGTTTTGTCCGAGAGGTTCGGATCGGCGATGTGGTGATCAGGAACGTGCCGGTCTACATTCGTAAGTTTCACTCCGACGGCCAGAAGATCGACGGGTATATAGGCCTTTCGCTCATCTCGAAATTCCTGACAACGCTTGACTACGGCAGCCTCACGTTCTCATTGGCAAAACCCTTTAACGACCGGTCCGTGAACCCGGTAGCCGAGAGCATCGCCCTGCCATTGCGGCTGACCTCGAGCGGGTTCCTGAGCGGCGAGGTGCAGTTGGCCGGGGTCGAGGCTCCTTTGAATTTTATCGTCGATACGGGAGCAAGCGTGTCGGTGATTTCCGACGAAGTGGCAAGCCTCGATGCGATCAGCCCGCACGAACAGCCCGAAAAAATGCGTGTTATCGGATCCGCCGGGGTGACCGAGGGTGTTTCGTCGTTTCAATTGCCGAGCGTGAGTTTTGGCCCCCACCTGAAGAGGGACATCACGGCGATCGCGCTGAACCTGGAGATGATCAACGAGGCGTCGGGGTTCCAGCAGGCCGGGATCCTCGGCGGCAACTTCCTGAAGAACTTCAAACTCACCTTCGATTTTAAGAATTCACAGGTCACCTTCTCACCGCTCGATATCGTTCCGTGACCGGTACATACCCTCTGCTACAATGGTCCTAGCGCAGGACCGCCGGCGATTCAAATGAAATTGAGCCTTTATCTTGAGACCTCGGTCATCGGGGCCTATCTTGACAGCACCGACACGTTTCGGCGCGATATGACGATCCGCTGGTTCGAAAGGGAATTGTCAGAGTACGAGGCATTCACATCGGTGCTGGTCGAGCGCGAGCTTGAGCGGATCGATGAACCGCACCGGACCGGCTATCTGCAGATCATCAAAGGGCTTAACCGGCTTGAGCTGGTGGACGAGATCTCGATCCTTGCCGACGGCTACATCTCTCGCGGCATATTCAGCCGGAAATATATGGCCGATGCTTTTCACGTCGCGATCGCCTCCTTTCATAAGATCGATTATCTGGTCACGTGGAATTTCGGGCATCTCGCGAACGTGCGAAAGCAGGCCCGGGTCCGCCTGTTCAACGCGGCGGCGGGCTTCTTTTCGCCGGCTATAGTGACGCCGGAGTTCCTGGTCCATAGCTAATTTCGGTGTTTTCTTTCTTGACTAGGGGACGAAGGACGGACACCATCTATCTTGAAGAAGATGTACCGCCGGCCAAGATTTTTGGAAGTCCTGATAAGCATCCGTGAGGAAATGGCGCGTGAAGCCGATTTTGACACGGACCTTTTCGGCGAGATCGTGAACTCAGGCCGAAGGCCGCGAAAGACGGAGAGCCATTCGCTTGCCGAAGGCTCGTCGAACGGGACGGCCCGGCATGAAGCGGCCGCGTCGCAGAAACGGAAACTCGGCCGTTCCGGCACGAAGACCTGACCCGCAACGGCACAGCACCCAATTTCGCAGCCGCCAACAAGCTAACACGCCGGCGATCAAGTTCCGGATGGCCCGATACCTTATTTCACTTTCGATCATTGCAGCGGTCGTGGCCGTTTCCGGCTACTTTTTTTTCCGTGATTATTGGGAGCACCGCTACGATGAACTGATCATCCGGCACGCCCGCGTATTCAACCTTGACGAGCGGATCGTTTGGAGCCTGATCTATGAAGAAACGTGGTTCCAGGGTTGGAAGATCGGGGCCGCTGACGAGGTCGGGCTGATGCAGGTGACGCCAACGGTGGGCCGGGAGTGGGCAAAGGAAACGGGCCTAAGCGAATTCGAAAAGCGTGCGGCAGAGGACCCCGTAGCTTTTTTGAGCGATGCCGAACAGAACATTCAGGTCGGGTGCTGGTACCTCGAAAAAGTTCGGGAACGCTATCGCGGCCGGCCGGCCGAGACGGCGATGATGCTTGCCGCCTATAATGCCGGGCCCAGCCGGGTCGAAGAGTGGACCCGGGGTGCGGAACCTAGGGAGCTTTCAGAATCCGACTTTGTCGCGAGGATCGCGATCTCTTCGACGAAAGCCTACGTGACCTCGATCCTGGATAGATACCGCGACACAGAAGCTCTTCGGCCCGGTCCCGAGCCGCCACGATGAAGATCCTTGCCGCAAAGTTCGTGCTGCCGATCTCTTCCGGCCCGATCGAGAACGGCGCGGTGGCTGTTGACGGTTCCCGGATCACCGCGGTCGGGCCCGCTGATTCCGTTAAAGCTTCATACCCGGACGCGAGCACGGAGGACTTTGGCGAGGCCGCGATCCTGCCCGGGTTCGTCAACTGCCATTCACATCTGGAACTGACGGCATTGCGCGGCGCGTTGGACGGCGTCGAGCACGATTTCAAGTCGTGGCTGCTGAAGATAAACGAACTTCGGGCCGGGCTGACGGACGAAGACATCATCCGGTGGGCTATCGCAGGGGCCCGGGAAGGTGCGGGCGCGGGTGTTACTTGTTTTGGCGACATCGGACGGTTCGGGCACGCCGGGGTCAAGGCGCTGAAGGAAGTTGGGCTTCGCGGGATCGTTTTCCAGGAGACGGAGTTCTCGCCCGACAATTCGACCGCCGACGAAGATTTTCAGAAGCTGGGCGAAAAGTTCGAGAAGTTGAAAGAGGAAGAGACCGATCTTGTAAAGGTCGGCCTGTCGCCGCACTCGCCTTACACGGTCGGATCGCGGCTGTTCGAGCTGATCGCGCAGTATTCGATAATAAACCGGATCCCGCTCACGATCCACGCCGCAGAATCGGAAGATGAGATGCGGCTGATGACTCGCGGGGAGGGCTTCTTTGCCGGATTCTACGAAAGCATGGGCCTTGAATGGGAGAGTCCGCATTGCACGCCGATCGAGTATCTGGAAAGGCTAGGCGTGCTGTCCGCACGGCCGTTGCTCGCCCACTGTGTCCATGCTTCGGACAGCGACATAGCCAAGATCGCGGGGAATGGAGCGAGGATCGCCCACTGCCCGAAATCGAATGCAAAATTCGGCCACGGCTGGGCACCGTTCGAGAAGTTTCTGGATGCGGGAATTTCCGTCGGCCTTGGCAGCGATTCGGTGGCGAGCAATAACGTCTGCGACCTGCTGGAAGAATCGCGATTTGCAGTGCTCGCTGCCCGCAACCGCGCCGACCGGAAACGAATGCCCGGGCAGAAACGCGACGGTGACGGAGCGTGCATTAATTTCCTGACCGCCAAGCAAGCCCTTGAGACAGCAACCCTCGGCGGCGCAAAGGCCCTCAGCCTCGACCACCTGATCGGTACTCTCGAACCAGGCAAACAAGCCGACATCGCCGTGGTCTCACTAGGAAATCGGGCCCAGCAACCCATTAACGACGTCGAAGGCACGTTAGTATTTTCGTCGAATGCGCGAGACGTGAAATCGACATTTGTTAGTGGAAATTTGGTCTCGCGGGCCACTTAGGTAGGCTTTACAGATCGCAGATTCGTGCTCAGTTTCTCATTTAAGGAGTTGAGCCTTTCACGGACGAAATAGTGAAAATCCATTTCCAACAATTTAGGCGCGTCACTAGGTTCCGACCTTTCGCCGGAGCTTTCGCGATAATATTGTGAGAAGCCCATTAGTAACAAAGCCGTTGCGGCCTCGGACTTAACATAGCCCTCTGGATCATCCTTGTATAATTGAATCATTTTGGGGACGTACTTTCTCGAGTCCAAGATCGCGAGTGAAATTAAAGAAGCCCTCTTCGTTAATCCACTTTTGGCAGCCAATAATTTGGCAATCTCATCGGCATATTCCGTAGCACCCATCAGGGCGAGAGCCTTTGCCGCATCGGCCTGGCGAAACTCATTCTTCAATAAGAGCGCAATATCATTGGCATGTTCACGAGAGCCCAAAGCCGCCAGAGCATAGGCCGCGGACTCCGGTACCTTTTCGCGCGATTCTCCAAGCATAGCGCGGACGATCTCTTTCTTAAATTTTTCTGCCTGCTTTGTTTCGATAAGGAAATAGATCGGCGAGTCATCATCGTCGAATGCAAATTCGTTGTTCGTCATGATCGCGACGATCTCGTTGGTGAACTCAAGGGCCTTCATTTCGGCCAATACCGAGATCGCTCCTGATCGGTCCGCGTAATTCTGGCTTTTTAACAACTTGGCGATATCAGGTTTGTATTCGGTTGCTTGCAATGCCCCAAGCGCTAACGCTGCACGGCCTCGGACAAATGTTGGGTTACCTGAGAATCGGTCGGTGAAGGAAGGGTCACGTTCATTCACGATCTTAGCGATCTTCGACGCGTAGGCCCTGTCGCCTGCACAACCTAGCATAAATAAAGAAAACGCTTGTACGGCTTCATCTTTCGAGTCAAGGAATTTGCTAAATGTTTCTTTGAATCCTTGCGCGCCATTCAGCTTTGCGACCTGCTTTGCGTCGTCACTTTCGATCGCTTTGAAAAAACCGATGAAATAGTCAAGTACCTTATCGACTTCAGACTTCGACTCGTACGCATGGGTAAGCGTCCACATTTCGCCCGACATTCGACCAATGCATTTCTGATTAATGTTCAGGTACAGGTTGCGAAGCGCCGCGTCATTTTCAAGGATCGTCAATCTCTTCGGAGTCTGGATCGGAGCTTGGGCACGGCTGGTATTGGGAAGGAAAAGAAAGATAGCGAATAGTATCGCGAACAATCCGACCTTCGATCTTGGGTAAGTGCTCCTCATTCCGTCCGGTCTTTCCAATAATTCGGTTCCCGGCTGTGATGGGCGACGGCAACGATCAGGATATGATCCTGTTCAATTGAGTAAAGGAGTGAATACGGAAAGATGTTTACAATGTATCGTCTGACTTCGTCGGCGACTTTCGGCCATGATCGCGGATGGCGTTTCACCTGCTCGATCGCCTTGTCAATGCATGCGGAAAAGCGGAATTCCAGAGCCGGATCTTCTCGAAAGTAAAATGCAGTTGCTTCTTCGAGGTCGTCGAGCGCCCCTGCTTCCCATCGATATTTCATCCTCGAACGCGCTTTCGCATTTCCGACAACCCCGACGGTCCATCTATCGTCCCAGAAACACCTGACCGCACGTTTTCCAAGCGACGGACTGCCAATCTTACCCAGGCGTCATTGGTCTCACCAGTTGACGGAAAGTCTTTCAAACTTTCGTTTAGCCTATCCGCAAGTTGCGAACGTTCGGCGGTCGGTAATGCCAACGCGGCTTGGGTGATCTCATCGGCTGTCTTTTCCATACGGCTAAAGAATACTGCGCTTCGTTGGTCCCGTACAACACCTATTTCGGACTGTCGATCTCGTACTCCGGTCTCGGCACGCCCATCATCCATTTATCGAACCAACCGACGATATGTTGGAGGCGTTCGATGCGGTGCCAGGGGTTGCCCGTTCGCGAGAGGTCGTGGCTGGCGTTGGGGAAGCGGACCATGACGGTCGGGACCTTACGGTATTTCAGTGCACGGAAGAGTTCTTCGCCTCCGGCGTATGGAGGCGTGCGGTAGTCTGCTTCGCCTAGAATGAACATCATCGGGGTCTTGATCTTCGCCACGTGCGTGATAGCAGAGCGTTCGCGGAAGCCCTCGACGTCCTCAAACGGAGCGCCTTTGAACCACGACGGCTGAAATTGGGCGAAGTCCGCCGTGTACCACCAGCTTGCCCAGTTCGAAATGTCACGCTGCGAGACGGCCGCCGCAAAGCGGTCCGTTTGGGTAACGGCGTAATTTGTCAGCACACCGCCGCCCGACCCGCCCGTGATCCCGAGCTTCGTCGTGTCGATATAGCCCCGTTTGATGACCTCATCGACCGCGAGCATCAGGTCTTTGTGGTCGTCGCCGGGATAGGCGTGCTGGATGATGTTTCCGAAGTCCTGCCCGTAGCTGGTCGATCCGCGCGGGTTCGGATAGACGACGACGTAGCCCTTCGCCGCCATCCACTGGAACTCGTGGTCGAAGATGTAGCCGTAGGCTGCGTGCGGGCCGCCGTGGATATTGAGGATCAATGGATACTTCTTGTTCGGATCGAAATCGGGCGGTTTCTGCACCCACGTCTGGACGCGTTTACCGTCGAAGCTCGTGAACCAGACATCGTCCGGCTCGGTGAGTTTTATCTTCGCATAAAGGGCATCATTGAATTTCGTCAGCTGCCGTGCATTCGAGCCATTCGGGTCAGCGACAAATAGATCTCCGATCCGCGTCGGCGTCGAGCGCGTGTAAACAAATTTCCCGCGGTCGTCGGTCGACCGGTAAAGCATGATGGCGTGGTCGCCGCGAGTGACCTCAGAGAGGCGTCCGCTGCCGGCATCGACAGATGCGAGATTTAGCCGTCCTTCCTTCGCAAAGCCGACGGTAATGCTTCGCCCGTCCGCGCTCCAGATCGGGGCGTTTCCGCCTCCGGCACGCGGCGGGGCCTGATCGCCGGTCAGGCCGGAGCCTATGTCGAAATCAAAGGCGGTAGTAAGATTCCTTGGCCGGGCGTTGGGCGAAAGATCCATCACCCAAAGGTCCGGTTGGGTATAGGACTTCACCGGCGTGTGTGGCTGCGATGCCACGAACGCGACGCGGCCGCCATCGGGGCTGAGGGTCATCGCGCCGACGCCCATATCGACCTTTGACAGCAGACTCGGGGCCCCGCCGGCGGGGGCGACCGAGAAGATCTCGGTCTGCGGGATTGCGTCGTAATAGGGTTCCGGTCTGCGGTTTGTCGTGTAATACATCCGCGAACCGTCCTTCGCCCAAACTATGTTGCCCTCGCTGAACGGGCCGCTGGTGAGCTGTTTCGGTGCCGGTTTCTCGCCGACGGAAGACGGGGCGGCGACGACCCAAATATGAGACGGCCGCGTCGGGTCCAGATATCCGCCGCCGTCAGAGCGATAGACCGCCCGCGTGATGACGCGGACGTCCGATTCACGTTCACCGGGCGTGGCCGGTTTGCCCTGTTTGGCGATGTCCTCCGGTTTTGCGTTGCTCGTGAACGCGATCCACTTACCGTCCGGCGACCAGACAGCACTGCTCGTTCCTCGCGGCATACTCGTCAGCGGAAACGCCTCGCCGCCGAACATCGGCAGGATGTAGATCTGCGATGCACTGGCCGGCCCGGGTGTCTCTCCAGATCGAACGAAAGAAAGGTACCGGCCGTCAGGCGACCAACGCGGGCCGAAGTCGCGGTTTCCGCTCGTGATCCGCACCGGTTCCTTCTCACCGCTTGTCGCAACCAGCCAAACCGAAGTGTCGTAATTGTTTTTGGACGAATTTACGGTCACACGTACAAATGCGACCTGACTGCCGTCAGGCGAGACCTGCGGATCGCCGACCCAGACAAAATCGAAAAGGTCTTTCTCGGTAATGTTGCGGGTCTGGGCCCCGAGGACAGAAACGAAGAGGAGGACAACGGCAAAGAGGCGCAATGGTGTTCTTTTCATGGCTTGCTCCGGTGAGTAGGTCAGACGAAATTCGACGGCCTTGGCCGCCGGTCATTTTACGAATGGGGCAATTCTAATTCGCTTCGTTCAATTCGGCAAGAACCTCGTCGGGGGTCCAGTCGCTTCCGGTGAAGATCTTCCTGACTTCGCCGTCGGGCGAGACGACGACCGTGACGAGGGAATGGTTGAACTGGGTCTTGTCCGTGGCGTCAACTTCATAGCGAAGGCCGAAGAAGTCGGCGATCTCGCGGATGTCCTTGTCCGGGCCGACAGCAAGACGCCAAACGGTGAAATCGTCCTTTGCATCCTTGCCCAGGTAACCCAGGCCGTACTGTTTAAGCTTTTCCGGAGTGTCGCGTTCAGGGTCGAACGAGATGGAGAGCAGCCTGATCTTTTGTTTTTTCTCGGGGTCTGCGGCGATGCGGTTCGCCATGTCGCTGAAATGCTTCGACATCTTGATGCAAAACTCGGGCAGCGGGCATTCACGGTAGATGAATGTCACGGCCAGGGCCTTTCCGCGATAGTCCTTTACAGAGAACCGCTTGCCGTCCTGATCAGTGAGCTTAAAGTCGGGGACTTCCTGGCCGACTTGGGCGAATTTCTCGTTCACGGGCACCGGCGACTGGCCCGGCTGAGGCAGTGCCACTATGCCGACCTTTTCAAGCCAGTAAGGCTCGTCGGCGGTCTCGTCGACGACCAGTTCAGCGTGAACTTGGGCCCCAGGGGCAAGATTATCCCAGACCCAGTCTTCGTGGATCGGGAATTTCATCGTCATACGCGGCATAAAGCCGGGGATCTCTTCATGATCGAGTTCGACCTTTTTCTTGGCTTTATCGATAGAAACGACGGTTCCCTTTATGGGGTATCGTTTGGCCTGGCCGGCGGGTTTGTTTGCGGCAGGCTGTGAGCAGGCCGATGACAGGAACGCTGCGGCAAGGATCAGCGGGATGAAAGTTCGGATATATCGCATAGATAAAACTTGATCGCGGCCCAAATGCCGGGAGCCCTATGCAGAATGCCGTCACGGCAAGGGCTTCAATTCCGGGTCGTAACGCATCCTGTAAATGCGGTATGCGGCCATCACCTTATAAACATAATCTTTGGATTGGGCGTAGGCAATCTCAGGAACGTACCGATCCGCCGCATCGCTTTTCGAACGCTTTTCCCACCTATTCATGTTCTCCTCGCCGCCGTTGTAGCTTGCCGACACTGCCTCCGGCTGCTTAGGGAACAGCGTGAAGAGGGACGCGGCGTATTCCGAAGCTAATAGGATCGACGTCGCCGGATCGTACAATTGACCGATCTCAAGATCGGCGATCCCAAGGGCCGAAGCCGTCTTGCGGGCGGTCGGCAGCGTGAACTGCATCAAACCGCGAGCCGCGGCGTCTGAGCGGGCAGCCGGGTCGAACCGCGATTCCTGCCGCGCAAGCGAAAGGAGGAAACGCGGATCAACACCCCGCGGACGCGTGTAACGCTCGAAAAGATCGTGATGAACGGCAGGGTATAGAAGTGCCATCTGGTCCGGTCCGATCAGCTCGATATGATAGTCCGCCGGCACCGGTCGCCATGCAGTCTCAGCGAAGGCGATGGCCTTGTGGGCCCGGCCGCCGCGGGCATTCACGGCCGCGATCGTGTAGGCGAGATCGTTCGCTCTCTTCCGCTTCGCGGCATCGGATGTTTCGAGTTCGGGCGCGGCTTCGTCGGATAGTCCGAGGAAAAAAAGCTTTTCGGCGATGGTCTTGCCGGGCCGGGCGATGTTCCCGTCCTTTGACGCGCCTCGCGGAGCACCCGCCGCAGGTTCGGCCATCTTGAATGCCGGGACGTTTTTGTAAGCAGGGAGGTTCGAATATGCCCGTTTCAGAACTTCAAGAAGCCCCGAACGCTCTGCCGGATCGGCCGTGATCCGAAGCGCGTCTTGTGCGCGGCGTCGGTTTGCCTCGTGTGCGTTCGGCTCGAAGGGCGGCGAGGTCAGCGAGTTGAGCTTTGCGGCGAGCACCGGCCCGGCATTCTCGTCCCCGGCGAGGGCCCGCAGCCGTTCCGTCGCGCGTCCTCCGTAATACTCGTTTCGCCCATCGGGGATAGCGAGATAGGCGTCGACGGCCTCCGCGAATGACCGTTTCTGCTCCAATATGAAGGCCCGAAGAAAAAGAACCTCTTCTTTTGTCGTCCCGCCCGGAACCCTCGCCCCGCCGAGGTCGGCCATTTGGAGCAGACGATCGATCGCCGACAACGCATCGTCCCAATTGTTCCGGGCAATGTGGATGCGGGCAGCGGCAAATACACCTTGCGCGTCGGTGATCTTACCCGAATATTTCTCGCTGATAGTCGCCGTCCATTTAAGTGCCTCGGTCTCTTCGCCGGCATCTCGAAGGACGTCGATAATGTTCAGATATGCCCGGTCGACATCCGGCTCCGACGGAAACCGGGCAATATAGTCCTGATAGCGGCGTACGGATTCGCGGTGCTTTCCGACCCGCGAGTAGGCGGAGGCTCCGTGAAGCCGGGCCTTCCTGGCCGCGGGATCGTCCGGATATTGCTCAAGGATCCGCTCATATGTCCGAATGGCCCCTGGAAAATCCGATTCTTGTGCCTGGCAGCGTCCGATCTGAAAGAGGGCTTCGGGCACAAGCGGGCTCGCCGGATGTTCGGTCACGACCGCGTTGTAATGGGAACGGGCCGCGGGCAGGTCGCGGTCAAAGAGGTAAACGGCGGCACGCGAAAAATGCTCGTCGGCAGACAAAGAAGGGACTTTTCGCACGGGGTCGCCTGCAAGATCGAGACGATCGAGGTCGCGGACGGCGGCGATCATCGGGTCATCGGGACGGCCGGGAGAGGGCCAGGACCGGATCACTTCGGCAAGTACCGTCCGGGCCGATCCTCCATCGCCGAGACCCGTCCGAGCCCGGGCCGCAAAGATCCGGTTCTCACGATGGACCGGGTCGGGGTCGCCCGACGCCTGACTGTCCGGTGACGACGAGGGCCTAAGGGCATCGAGCCCGGCCGAGGCGCGCTCGAAATCGGCGGAATCCAGGAAACTTCGAGCCATGCGGACGCGGGCGGCCTCGGCCACGAGCGACTGGGGTTCGGTTGCGGCAAGTTCGCGAAGATAAAGCCGTTCGGCAAAGTGGTTTCCCATCGCCCGGGCCGCCGAGGCAGAATGAAAAAGCGCGTATGCCCGAAGGTCCGAGCCGCGGGCCGCCACCGCGGTGTAGCGGGCGAGGGCGGCTCCGGGATCGCCCCGTTTTTCGTGGAGCCGGCCGAGAAGGTAATCGAGATCCAGATCCCGGAAAAGTTCGGGCTCGGCCGTTTCGATCCTGGATAGGCCTTCGATCGCCTCGTCATACCGCCTTTCGGCGGCCGCGTTCCGGATCCCTTCGAATTCGGCCTGCGAAAGCGCGGATCCGGTACTCGCGAAAATTGCTATGACGATCAGGATGGCTGCCGGCCTCATACAATAAATTCTATGTGTTTACGGCCGGAATCAGAAAGGCGGCCCCCTCCGAGGCTCTGACCGAGCGGGCGGGAACTGACAACCGTCGGCCGTTTCCTGTAGAATCGACCTTTCTGATCAAATGAGTGCAATGATCCTACAGGGCAAACCGGTCGCGGAATCGATCAAGGCCGAAGTTCGCGAAGAGGTCGAGCGGCTACGCTTGACCGGGAATGTTGTACCCGGATTGACCGTTGTTCGTGTCGGCGAGGATCCTGCGTCTGCGGTCTATGTCGGCAGTAAGGTCAAGACCTCCGAGGAGCTCGGCATCCGGTCGGAGCACGCTCATTTCCCCGATCACACATCCGAAGAGGACCTGCTCGCCGTCGTTCGTAACCTGAACGAACGGGACGATGTTGATGGGATCCTTGTGCAGCTTCCGCTGCCGAAACACATTGACTCGGACCGGCTGCTAGAAGCGATCGATCCGCAAAAGGACGTTGACGGTTTTCATCCGATAAACGTCGGGCGGCTCTCGCTCGGGCAGGACGCCCTGTTCCCGTGCACGCCGGCCGGAGTTATCGAAATTCTAAAACGGTCGGACATCCCCATCGCCGGCAAGCACGCGGTGATCGTCGGTCGGAGCAATATTGTCGGCAAGCCGATGGCGATGCTCCTGCTGAAGGAGAATGCGACGGTCACGATCTGCCATTCGCGCACGGCGGACCTTCCGACGGTCACCCGGCAGGGCGACATCCTTGTCGCGGCGATCGGCCGGGCGGGATTTATCCGGGGCGATCATATTCGCGAAGGAGCAACGGTGATCGACGTTGGCATCAATAATGTCTCAGACAAAGACCTTGCACCGGAGCTTTTTTCCCCGGACGATATTGAAAAAAGGCTAGTGGCGATCGAAAAACGCGGGTTTACATTGGTCGGCGACGTAAATCCGAAGGAGGCCGTCGAACGTGCTGCCGCTTTTACGCCGGTGCCGGGCGGCGTCGGTCTCTTGACGGTCGCGATGCTGATGAAGAACACGGTTAAGGCCGCAAAGATGCGGCGAGGCATAAAATAAGCATTATGAACTTCGATGAATACCAATCGGCGGCCGGAACGACGGCCCTTTATCCTCGGCGGATGAGCAACCTTGAATACCCGACGCTCGGGCTTGCGGGCGAAGCGGGCGAGGTCGCGAACATCGTCAAGAAGATCCAGCGGGACAATGAAGGCGTCCTCACGGACGAGGTGCGGGAAAAGCTTCGGGACGAGCTCGGCGATGTGCTTTGGTACATATCGGCGTGTGCCGATGAACTGGGACTCACGTTGGACGAGATCGCCGCATACAACGTGAACAAACTGGCCAAACGGCACGGCCGTTCATAATGTTGAAGATCGGGCTCACCGGTTCGATCGCCGTCGGCAAGTCCTTTGTTTGTAAGGTCTTTCGCGAGAACGGCTGTCACGTGCTGGACGCCGACCAGACAGCCCGCGACGTGGTCCGTCGCGGCACCGAAGGGCTCAGCCAGGTCGTCGAGACGTTTGGAGACGCGATCCTGCTTCCGTCCGGCGAACTTGACCGGGCCAAGCTTGGTTCGATCGTTTTCGGCGACGACGACAAGCGCAAGCTGCTGAATTCGATAATCCACCCGCTCGTTTTCGAGGCTCAGGACCGGTGGCTCAAAGATCGAGAAGCCCGCGATCCGGACGGTATCGCCATCGTTGACGCGGCCTTGATGATCGAATCTGGCGGGTATAAGCGGTTTGACCAATTGATTGTCGTTTGGTGCGAACCTGAGATACAATTGCGGCGTCTTATCGAAAGAGACCGTTTACCCGAGGCCGAAGCAGAAAAACGAATAAACTCCCAGATGGCCCAGTCCGAGAAGAAGAAGTTCGCGGACTTCCTGATAAATACCTCCTTTGGCTTCGACGATACTCGCCGACAGGTGTTAGAGGTGCTTCCCAAACTGAAAAGTTTGATTGGATAAGCATTTCTCTTACGCGAGCGAGATGCGATCCATGACGTCAAAGCCGAAAAGGAAAATACAGGCCGTTTCGGGCCGAACTAATTCGGCTCATTCAAGGTTCGTCCTAGCGTTCATCGGCTGCGCCCTGTTGATATCTGCCTCATGCACGCAGATAAAAAAGCCCGTTACCGAACCCTTTTACGCCGAAACCAGCCCGCCGCCGAGACAGGAGTTTAGATGGAGTAACGGTAAGCTGCCGCAGAGCCTGGATCCCGCGCTTGCGGCCGCTCCGCCGGAGACCGACCTTGTTCGGGCCCTATACGAAGGGCTGACCGAGGTCGACCCGGTGACGCTCGAGGTCAAGCCGGGCGTGGCCGAGAGCTGGTCGCGATCGGAGGATTCGCGGGTGTGGACGTTCAAATTACGGTCGAACGCTCGTTGGAGCGACGGCCGGACCGTCACGGCCCATGATTTCGTTCGGGCCTGGGAGCGGTTGGTGAGGCTGGGTGAAAAGACGGCCCATCACAACCTGCTTTTTAATATTGAAGGGGTTTCGAAGGCGATCGCCGCGACCGCGGTTTCCAAAGAAGCTGTTACGACGACCGATCAGCCGAACCCATCGGCCAACACGTCGCCGCCGGCCCCGAAGCCAAAGGGGACCCCGTCGAATTCGGCGGGCGTACCGCCGGAACCGAAGGCCGATACTGATCGTCCGGCGACGGAAGCAGAGCCCCCGAAGCCCCCCGTGAAAGCTGAAGATCTCGGATTTTCGGCCCTAGACGAAAATACGTTGGTCATTCGGCTTGTCGTGCCGGACCCGGACCTGCCGCAATTGGTCGCGGGACCGATCTTTCGGCCTATCGCGGGCGACGGCGAAGAATTCGAGGGCGAGAAACTGAACGCGGGCTTAACGACCAACGGGCCGTTCCGTATCGACAAGATCGACGAGACCGGGATAAGGCTCGTGCGTTTCGAAGACCATTGGAATAAAGACGCGATTCGGCTGGAGAGCGTTCTGGTGGTTCCGATGGAGTCGCCGGAAGCGGCACTTGAAGCATATAAGGCCGGCGAACTTGATGCGGTCACGAACATGGACCTCTCACCGTTGGTCCTTAAGATCCTTTCCCCCTTTGACGATTTTCGAAAAACGACGCATAGCGCATTGAACTTCTATGAGGTGAACACGGCTCGAGCCCCTTTTTCCGATCGCCGGGTCCGCGAGGCACTGTCGATATCGATCGAACGGGAACGGCTGACGGAGGGCGAGACCGACGGCCTGACCCGGCCGGCGCTCCAGTTCTTGCCCTACCGCCGCGATGTGCGGACAAAATTGGCCCAGGACAAAACAAAGGCGCAGGACCTGCTTCGCGAAGCAGGATTCCCTGACGGGAAGGGATTTCCGGTGATCCGTTTGCTGATCAACCGAAACGATCTCCAACTTCGGATTGCCCGTTCGGTCGCGCGAATGTGGAAGCAAAACCTGAATCTCGAGACAGAAATAACCCTTAAGGACCTGGCCGATGTCGAGAAAACGCGGAAGGCCGGCGATTACGACCTGGTTCGGCGGGGTGTCGTCTATCCAACGTCGAATAATGCTGTGAACATGATGGCTTTGCTGGATATCCATCCGGGCGCCGTCGCAGTGGCGCCGGTGCGGCCCGATCAGCCCGTGTCCGTCCCTTCCCCGTTCCGATCGACGGAGCCGGCTAATTCCAATTCGGCCGAAAGACCGCCCGCCGACCAGAAAGATTCTCCAATTATTGGGGATGGTGTTATATTAAGCGAAGACGAGGCGCTCTACGAATTGCGGGCAATCCCACTTTATTTCCCGACATCATACGCATTAGTAAAGCCTTACGTCTCTGGTTTTGAGATGAACAGCCTCGACGTGCTTTTGCTAAGTTCGGTCGCCATCGACAGCGATTGGAAGCCAAAAGGCGAATGAGGCCGGTCCGCCAGGCCCCCAAGGCGGCATCTCACTTGACCCGAGGCGTTCCGTGATCGGAACCAAACTTCACGGGCCATTGAGGCCTTGATCTGCACCAGACTCGACCATGCAAGAATTTATTGGAAAGTCGCTCGCCGTCAGCCTGCTATGCTGCTTCGTACTGCTGTCGATGACAGGATGCATCCGCTCATCGGCCGAGCAGAAGTATTTTGGCATCGTCAAGGTCCCATCAGATAACGTCCTCCGCTACGTTACCGGTTCGGAGCCGGAGAGCCTGGACCCGCAGTTCGTGACCGGACAGCCGGAGGCCAGGATCATGATGGCCCTTTACGAAGGCTTGGTGGAATATCACCCGATCACGATGGAACCGATCCCCGCGATAGCCGAGAGTTGGGAGATCGGCCCGGACGGGACCGAATATTTGTTCCATCTGCGTAAGAACGCCAAATTCTCCAACGGTGACCCGATCACGGCAAAAGCCCTCGTCTATTCGTTTAGACGAGGGCTTTCGCCCGAACTCGCCTCGAGGAACGCGAATCTGGCTTACTACCTCAAGTATGCCGAAGCTTATAATTCGGCGCGGGCATTCGTCCGAAACCCCGACGGTTCGTTTCTCGTAAAAGACGGCGGAGTTCCCCCGGCTGGGCCTGCAGCGAAAGCGGATAAATTCGGGCCGGATTCTGAGTTTCACCGGTTTATCGACGCTCCTGAAAGACTGACCGTTCCGGGCGACGAAGCAGGTAGGAAGAAACTCGCCGACAAGGACCCTAAGATGAAGGCCCTGCTTGAAGGGAAGCAGTTCGTGCCGGTCAGGGCCGAGGATGTCGGCATCGAGGCGGTCGATGATCACACCGTACGCCTAAAGCTTTACCAGCCGGCTCCGTTCTTCCTGGGCCTTTTGGCACATCAGTTCTTCCGGGTCGTACACCAGCCGACGATCGAGAAATTCGGCCGGGCGTGGACCAAGCCAGAGAATATCGTCACCAGCGGGCCATACAGAGTTGCCGCTCATAAGCCGTACGATGAACTCAATACCGTCAAGGAGCCGAATTATTGGGACGCCGCGAACGTGAAACTGGCCGGGATAGATTTCTATCCGCTCGATGAACAGACGACGATGCTGAACCTGTATAAGGCCGGTGAACTCGACGCAACGTACAACCATACGATCCCGGCGGCGTGGAACGATACCGTGAAACAGTTTAGGGCCGAGTATTCGCTTCATCCGGAGGTCGCCGTCGATTACTACAGCCTGAGCGTGAAGAAGCCGCCGATGGATAACCTGAAAGTGCGGCAGGCTCTTTCACTGGCGATCGACCGCGAAGCACTTGCGCAATTTCAGCGGACAAAGAAACCGCTTGTGGATTTCACGCCCGAGGGCATCTTTCCAAAGTACGAGGAGGCTCGGCAGAAGGTATACACGGAACTACTGACCCAACAGGGAAGTTCGATGGCAGAGTGGAAGGCCCGCATCTTTGACGCCGAAAAGGCGCGTAAACTTATGACCGAGGCTGGGTTCCCTGTCCAGAAGTCCGGAAGCGGCTGGTCAACCCCCAGTTTTCCTGTCGATAAAGTCTCGATCACCTACAACACGTCGGAATCGAACCAGAAGATCGCCGAATTCATCCAGGCCCAATGGAAGCAGAACCTCGGTATCACACTCCCGCTCAAGAACATGGAGTTCAAGACGTTTCTCCCCTACCGCTCGGCGGTCGAATATGATGGTGTCGTAAGAAACGGTTGGGTCGGCGATTATATGGACCCGTTTACATTCTTGAACCTCTTTTACTCGCAGCAAAATGACGGTGCCACGGGATGGTGGGACCCGAAGTACGACAAAATGCTCGACGATGCGAATAAAGAGGTCGACGAGATGAAGAGGTTCGAGATGCTGGCGACGGCCGAGTTCTACATGATGCAGCAGCAGATCATCGTCCCGCTTTGCACGGCCGGTACAAGCTGGGTCAAGAAGCCGTTCATCAAGGGAATGTATCCGAATCCCGGTACGCTCCACGCGTGGAAGTTCGTTTATCTTGAAAAGGACAGCGCGAAGTGGACGAAGAGCATGGACGATATCATGTCGGAGAAAGACCCGGCCGTGACCGCCCAGATCGACCAGCTTGTGGCGACGCAGGAAGCATTGAAGAGATCGAAAGAAGCCGAAAAGACCGCAGAATAAAACCAATAGATGCTGAGTTTTATCTTACGCAGACTGCTGATCATTATCCCGATGGCGTTGCTTGTCGTGACCGTCACCTGGGCTCTGATCCGCATCGCCCCCGGCAACTTCTATTCGACCGAGCGCACGCTGCCTCCCGCGGTCGAAGCGAACATCAAGAAAAAGTACGGGCTTGACCGGCCGTGGTACGAGCAATACGGGATGATGATGCTCAACATCGTCAAACTGGATTTCGGCGACTCGCTTCGTTATCCGGGCCAGACGGTTAATGAGATCATCCGACGCCACCTTCCTTATTCCGCGACGATAGGCTTTTTCGCGTACATACTAGCCCTATTGATCGGCTTGACGGCGGGGATCATCGCCGCACTGAAGCAGAATTCGCTGTGGGATTACGGATCAATGGCATTGGCGATGCTGGGCCTGTCCGTCCCGAACTTCGTCCTCGGACCGGTCCTGGTGCTCGTATTCGCACTAAGCCTGTATCTTGTGCCGCCATCTCGTTGGGGCGGGATCTCGAGTTTGATACTGCCGGTGATCACGCTTTCAGCTATCTACGCCGCGTACATCGCACGCCTGACGCGGGCCGGTATGCTCGAGGTGATGCGGTCTGATTATGTAAGGACGGCCAGGGCGAAGGGACTCGACGAGAAGACAGTTCTGCTCAAGCATGCGTTACGCGGCGGGATAATCCCGGTCGTTTCGTTTACCGGGCCGGCGCTCGCGGGACTGCTTGCGGGCACGGTCGTCGTGGAAAAGGTGTTCGCGATCCCGGGTCTCGGCAATATTTTTATCCAATCCGTATTGAATCGCGACGAGCCGCTTATTCTGGGCATCGTCGCATTTATTTCGATCCTGATAATGATCTTCAATCTCGCGGTCGACATTTCATACGGGTTCCTTGATCCGAGAATCCGCTACGAATAGAGTTCATGGTAGAAAACGTCCAAGTTGAAAAGGGAACATCGCTTTGGGCCGATGCCTGGAAGCGTTTACTGAAGAACAAATTGGCGGTATTCGGGATGATCATTCTCGGCCTGATGATCATTACTGTTATCGTCGGGCCGCCGCTGATCCGTTGGACGACGGGCCTGACGGCGGACTACATCCCGTCTGACGGCGACCTGATCAGATCTTTCCCGCCCTCGATGCAGCACCCGATGGGGACCGACGAGGCCGGACGTGACCTTCTGGCCCGCGTGCTTCAAGGCGGGCGGATCTCGTTGATGGTGGGTATCATTTCCACCATCGTGTCGCTGATAGTCGGCGTTTCCTACGGAGCCATTGCCGGATACCTCGGCGGCCGCATCGACAATTTTATGATGCGCGTCGTCGATATCATCTACGCGATCCCGTATATCCTGATCGTGATCGTCCTTCTCTCGGTTTTCGGCGGGCCGAACACGCCCGGATGGATCGGCTGGCTGTCCGAAAAACTAGGCGGGGCAGGTAATCAGGGCCTGTCGCAGATCTTTCTTCTGTTCTTTGCACTTGGCCTCGTTTCTTGGCTTACGATGGCACGCGTGGTTCGCGGACAGATCCTGAGCTTGAAGAACCAGGAGTTTGTTCTCGCAGCGAAGGCGACGGGCGTTTCAACGTTCGCGATCATTTTCAGGCACCTTGTTCCGAACGCTCTCGGCCCGGTGATCGTTTACGCGACCCTGACGGTGCCGAGCGTGATGCTGACCGAGGCCTTTTTGTCTTATCTTGGACTGGGCGTTCAGGCGCCGTATGCTTCGTGGGGGAGCCTTGCGGCCGACGGGATCAAGAATATCGCCATTTTCCCTTGGCAGCTCATATTTCCGGGCGTGACGATGGCGTTGACGCTATTCTCGCTAAACTTTTTGGGTGACGGGCTGCGAGACGCGTTGGATCCGCAGACGAGGAAGTTCTAGCAGATCTTGCCGCGGAGATCACTGATTACACGGAGGGGAGACAGGTCAAGAATTTTTGGAATTTCGAGGCGGCAGTTAATAGGATGCTCAGTGAACTCGGTGAGCTCGGTGGCTAAAGAAACTCGATGACGAATAACGGAACTATCCTTTCGGTCACAGACCTTCGCACGTACTTTCAAACGGAAGACGGCCTGGTGAAGGCGGTTGACGGCGTCTCTTTCGAGCTGAAAAAAGGCGAGACGCTCGGCATCGTAGGTGAATCCGGCTCGGGAAAATCGGTTACGAACCTTTCCGTGATGCGGTTGATCCCGGAGCCGCCGGGGAAGATCGCCAGGGGCGAGATCGTCTTTGACGGGACCGACATTCGATCGCTTTCGATCGAAGAGGTCCGGAAGATCCGCGGAAAACGCATCGCGATGATCTTCCAGGACCCGATGACCTCGCTCAACCCATTCCTTAAGATCTCGACACAGCTGATGGAAGTGACGCAGCTTCATCTCGGCCACTCGAGAACGCAGGCCCGCGAGCACGCCGTTAAGATGCTCGAGTTGGTCGGGATACCCGATGCCGAACAGCGGATCGACGATCATCCCCACCAGTTTTCGGGCGGTATGCGGCAGCGGGTGATGATCGCGATGGCGTTGAGCTGCGACCCCGAGCTTCTGATCGCCGACGAACCCTCGACCGCTCTCGACGTGACCATCCAGGCCCAGATACTCGAGCTGATCAAGGAGTTGAAGGAGCGGCTCGGCACAAGCGTCATTCTGATCACCCACGACCTGGGCGTGGTCGCGGGGATGACGGACAAGATAATCGTGATGTACGCGGGGAAGATCTTTGAAGAGGCGCCGACTCGAGAACTTTTCGCGACGCCGTCGAACCCGTATACAAAGGGCCTGTTGCGGAGCGTTCCCGACCCGGCACACGAGAGGGGCGAGCCGCTTTATCAGATCCCGGGACTGCCGCCCGACGTCGCTCACCTGCCGCCGGGATGTCCCTTCGCGGAACGCTGCGAGCGGGCCGAAGAGATCTGTACGAAGGAGTTTCCGCCGTACGTTCGGATAAACGAAGGGCACTATTCTTTATGCCATTTTGCAAACGAGGTGTATGCCGAATCGGCTGCCGAAGCAGCGAAGCCGGCCGTAGAAGGATGATCAAAACATTGACAATGACATTTTTGGTCCTGGCCGTGATCGGGTCAGGATGTTCGCGGATCACGGAATTGGCGAATTCGGGAACGAACAGCCCGGGTACAAATAGCTCGAACAGCGGAACGGCCGGAACGAAAGATGCTCCGGCAGTGAGTGTTCACAAACCTAGCGGCGAACCACGCAAAGATATCGAGCAATTGGCCGACCGATTTCTTGCCGTCCCGTCCTTCCGTGCGGTTATGACGTCCGAGGGCGAAACGCCGATGGATGCCACTCTCGAATTCGTCTCGCCGGACCGCTTTCGGATGCAGAACAAGGGCGGATTCGAGATCATCCTGATCGGGAAGGAGTCCTATATGAAGATCGGCGACCGATGGCAAAAAACGCCGATGTTGTCCGACGCGTCCATTACCGGAATAAGAGCTGCGTGGGACGAGAATGGACGAAAGTGGTTCAGCGATGTCGTTTATCAAGGCGAAGAAATGGTTGACGGCCGCGGGGCACATGTTTACACGTTCCGCAACGCGGACCCTGAAACCGCCGAAGGAAAGAACGACTCAAAGATCTGGATAGCGAAGGACGACGGGCTGCCGATCAAACTTGAGGCAGTTTATTTAACGGGTAGTCTCAAGAAAATGTTGATCAAATACGATTTCAAGACACCGGTCACGATCGAGGCGCCGGCTCAATAACGAATGAATGAGAATGGCGAAAATCTGATCTCGCTGGAGGGCCTGAAGGTCTATTTCCGAACGGGCGGCGGGCTTTTCGGAGGCTCGAAGGACGTCCGGGCCGTGGACGGCGTATCTCTCGACATCGAGAAGGGCGAAACGCTCGGCTTGGTAGGCGAATCTGGCTGCGGCAAGTCAACGCTCGGCAAGGCAATCCTCCGGCTGACAGAGCCGACCGGCGGGAAGGTGAATTACCGCGGGCGCGACCTTGCGCATCTCTCGAAAGGCGAAATGCGTGAGCAGCGAAAGCACCTGCAGATGATCTTTCAGGACCCGTATGCGTCGCTCAATCCGCGAATGAACGTCGGTCAGATCGTCGGCGAGCCGATCCGCACGTTCGGGCTCAATGAAGGACGGCCGGTTGATTCGATGGTTGCTGACCTTCTTGAAACGGTCGGCCTGAGCCGTCGATTCATCAAACGGTACCCGCATGAATTCTCGGGTGGCCAGCGCCAGCGCATCGGCATCGCCCGGGCACTCGCCGCCGGGCCTGAATTCATTGTCGCGGACGAGCCGATCTCGGCATTGGATGTTTCGATCCAGGCGCAGATAATGAACCTGCTTGCGAAGCTGCAGACCGAAAAAGGGCTCACTTATCTATTCATTTCACACGACTTGAGAGCGGTCAGGCACGTTTCCGACCGGGTCGCCGTGATGTATTTGGGCAAGATCGTCGAGTTGGCCCCGGGAAAGGATGTTTATGCCGACCCGCTGATGCCTTACACACAGGCATTGATCTCGGCGGTGCCGCTCCCGGACCCAGAGATCGAGGCTAAGCGGGAGCGCATCATCCTGACCGGCGATGTCCCTTCGCCGATCGACCCGCCTTCGGGCTGCAGATTCCACACCCGCTGTCCCTACGCGATCGATGACTGCAGCAGGATCGTGCCGAAGTTGGCCGAGATAAAGCCGCGGCATCAGGTCGCCTGCATCCGCATCAGTCGGGAGCACCCGGACATCAAGGCAAACGCGGCGGCGGGCCGCGGGGCCGTCGGCGCGGGGACCGAGTTACCTGACCAATAGACAAAAAAAGGGCCCGCAAAATGCGAGCCCGTCCAAATTTCGAGCCTTGACGGCCGTCAGCGATCAGAACTTGCCGGTCGCGGACCGGGTTCGGCCATCGGCTGTCGAATCGCGCAGCGCCTTGATGCGGTCATGCGCCGCCTGAACTGAGGTGTACTGGGCCTGGACCGTTTCGAGAACGTGGGCCGGGAGCATATTCTCCAGGGCATCCTTATAGGCGGCTTTGGCCGAATCCTCGCCGCGTTCGCATTCGTTGAGAATGGCGTTCTCGTCCTTGCCGGTCACGGCCGACTTGATGTTCATCCACCCGCGATGGATCGAACCGGAGAAGCTCCCCGAATTTTCGGGATCACCGCCCAGGGTCTGAACCAAAGCCTGAAGCTCGCCCGCGAATTGAGACCGCTGCTGGGCGAATTCATAGAAAAGCGACTTCAGGTCCGAACGCTCGACGCCTTCGGCCGCGGTCTTGAAACCCTCCTGGCCATCCTTACATGTCTCGATGAGTCCGTTCACCGTCGAGATGACCTCATCATTAGAGAGCTTCGATTTCGGTTCTGCTCCGACCCTATTCGTCTCAGCGATGGCCGGGTTTCTTTCATTGATCATAATTATTCCTTTGCCTCCTTGGTCTAAAGATCCTGTTTGATCTATTGATCGTCACTTCGGTTACGCTATTAGTACCTTCAACCGGCGTGCCAGAGCCCGAAACTCAACAAAAACAGCGCGACGGCGGGTATCGGATCGCGCGATGTGGAGTTCTTTCGAACACTCACGCATCGAATCGATGCATTATTTTCATATAATTCGACCTGATGTAATCCGGATTACTGACGGGCGGCCTAGTTGTGCAATAATCTGGTAATCTTAGGCCCTCATTTGGCTTATATTTTGTTGAAATAGCCCGCGAATTGTGCCTATTTACCTTTTGAATTGACGATGGAACAGGTTCGTTCCGGATCACGGTGAGCGCTGATCCGAACAGTTTTTTATCTTCTGATGAATGCTGCCCCCGCAAAAAAAGCGAAGTTCCTCGACCGGCTGGCCGAGGAGAACGGCGTTGCGATAGTTGTGGTCGATGCCGACGGAAGCGTTGCTTCCGAATCGAATAACAACTCAATGTGCAGGAGCCTCTACGGTTCGGCCGAGTTCGCCCCCGAGTGTGCAAAGTTCTGCGGCTCTGCATTCGAGATGGTCGTCGACGCTGGCAAGACGGTCGATTACGAATGTTATGCCGGATTGAGCTGCAAGGCGGTGCCGGTTTGGGAGGGCGGAAAGCCCTTTGTCGCGATCACCGGGCGGACCTTCCTCAAAGCAGAGCGGTACAGGAAAGCGACCGAGCGTGCGATCACTGGCGACTGGCGGCAATTCCGGCCGACGGAGTTTTTTGAGAACGTGCTTATCTCAGGCGCCGGGCAGAATCTTGAACGGGCCGCCAACCGGCTTGAGAAGTTCACGAACCGCGAGCGCAACGATCTTCTTGAAGTTGACCGGCTGGCTGTCGCTCCGCAGGAGGAAGCCGCCGCCGAACAGCCGTCGCCGGAGCCCGATCCCGAGGAGATCAACCGGCTCATCGAAAAGTTCAAGTCCGAGACCGAACGTGCCGCCGGCGACCTTGAAACGGCCGTGTCGTTCGATGTGCTGAATGACAGGAAAGCGGCAAGCGAGTGGCGTTCGCTGTTCGGATCGCTGATGAAGCTGGATTACCGTGGTGCATGCATGGCGGTGCTGGAGTATCTTTGCGAGCGTTATTCCCTCGATTCGGTCGTTTGGCTCGAACGCCAGGGCGATGAGTTCGTCAAGCTGGCCGCGATCGGTGAGTTGGCGGATAAGTCATTAAATATTGGCATCAGCGCCAACAACGAACGGATCGTCAATGCGGTCCGTCGCGAGGCCCCCATCGAATTCCGTGAGAGGAAGGCCGACGGAAGCGGCGAGAGGACGCTCTCGCTGTTCCCGGTAATGCTTGCGGACGAGGTACAGGCTGCGATCGGGTCGAACGTCCGCGTCACCGACACAGAACAGCGGCGGGCGATCTCGCGGTTCGCACAGACGCTCGCTTCGCAGCTCGAGATCCTGCGGCTTCGCGACGAAGTGGCCCGCCGGGACTGGTTGGCGAGGGCGATAGTCAAATTCAACGAGAACCTTAGACGGATCGATTCTGAGGATTTTTGGCTGCGGATCACGCAGATATCGGCCGAACTGCTTGGAGCTGAACGCGCCTCGATCCTTGTAAGGAACGAGAAATCGGACAGCTTGCATGCAAAGGCGGCGATCGGAGCCCGGATCAACCTGCTCTCGGAACCCGCCGTCGGAACCCGCGTCGCCGGGCGTGTGCTTGAGATCGGCGACCCGGTGGCGGTCACGGATATCGAAGGCGTGGGGATCGAATCGGCACCTGCGGAATGGAGCTATAAGACATCGTCGTTCCTGAGCTATCCGATCATAATCGACGATCGCCGGATCGGGGTACTGAATTTCACCGACAAGGCCGGGGGCGAGATCTTCACTCAGGCTGACCTCGACCTGCTTCGGGCGATCGCCCCGCAGATCGCGGTGGCGATAGACCGGACGGCGATGAAGGATAAGGCCGGTGAGTACGAACAGCTTTCGGTGACCGATCCGCTGACGGGTCTTTTGAACCGGCGTTACCTTGAGGAACGCGTTGCCGAAGAGATCACCCGGTCGAAGCGCTATCGGTTCTCGCTGAGCCTGATGCTTCTGGACGTTGACGACTTTAAGTCCTACAACGACACATTCGGGCATCCGGCCGGCGACACCGCTCTAAAGGCAGTGGCCGACATTCTGAAAGAATCTCTTCGCGGAGCCGACGTCGCCGCCCGGTACGGCGGCGAGGAGTTCGCGATCCTGTTGCCGCAGACGTCCTCTGAAGAAGCCGCTCAGATCGGCGAAAGGATCCGAAAGCGGGTCGAGCGGATGGAATTCCCACACCGCCGCGTGACCGTGAGCATCGGCATCGCAAGCTGCTCAAGTGAGGTCGATTCGTCGAAAGACCTTATCTCTGCTGCCGATGTGGCCCTGTATGCGGCAAAGAACCACGGCCGTAACAACGTACAGATATTTAACAACTGGGGTGAATCCTTAAACGACAACGTTCACTAAATGAACGACCTTAAATACAGAAGAATCCTGTCCGATCGGGAGCCTCCGGACCTGATCGGGCGATCCACCGAGCTTGACCGTTTGGTGGATTTTGCTTTGAACGGGGCCGGAGACGGTACACTGCTGGTTTGCGGAGCTCCGGGTGCGGGAGTCTCTGAGGTCCTGAAACACGCTTACGACCGGCTTTTCGCACTTGCCTCGCCGGTGATCCCGATCTATTTTCCGATGGATCTCTCGGGCGAAGGGGCTGCGAGATCGGCGCGTAGGTTCCTGCATCAGTTCCTGATACAGGCGATCGCGTTCGCGCGGCAGGATCCTTCGATCCTCAAATGGCTTCTCGACCTTCCGGAGCTGGCGGAGATCGCGTCGCCGTCTGACCGGCACTGGATCGAAAGGCTCGTACGCGGTGTCGAAGAACACGGGCCGGACGATAGTGACGACGCACTGGTCCGTTTGTGTCTCGGGGCCCCGCGTCGTGCGGCGGCGGCCGGGGTAAGGACGTTCGTCATGATCGACGATGCGCATGCCGCGATGTACCACGACGACGCCGAGGCCGTGCTGGACATGTTCCGCAGCGTGGGTTCGGGCGACGGTTCGAGATTTGCGATCGCAAGCCGTCGGCGTTTCGATCCCGGTGTCGTTTCTGCCGGGCGGCTTGAGATCGAACGGCTGGATTTTGGGCAGACGGCCGATGTTGTCGGAAGCAGCGCCGCACTGTTCGGTGTCGAGATCAGCGACGAGGCGCGCGACCTTTTGGCAAATCAGTTTCTCGGCCGGCCCGGCTTTGTTTCGGCTATCTTTCAGTCTGCAGCCGAACGCGGCGAGCCGCTTGACCGATTCCTGAATGTCGAGCGGGCCTATGCCCACGAGATATTCGGCGGGCGCATTCGCCGATCGCTTGACGACCTATTTGCCCGGATCGCCCCAGGTCAGGACCTGCAGCGAAGCGTGATAAGCATGCTCGACACGCGGTCGGCCCAGGGATCGAAGCGGCTGTCGATCGAAACGTGGCTGAAGCAGTCGGCGCTCGGTCAGGACGAATTCACAAAGCTGATCGACAGGCTCAACGTGGAAGAGTTCATCCGTGTTGCCGACGGCCGCGTCGATGTCGTGCAGACCGAGATCGTCGTCGCCGATTACCTCGCGGTCCGCTACGGGCTCGAGGTCGCGGGTGAATCAAGGGCTGCGTTGTTCGGTAGGAGCGTCACCGATTACCTGAAACGGGCTCCGCGGATCATGGCCGCGTTCTACCGGACTCAGGCGGCGATCGGCCTGCGAACGCTGCTTTCAGGTTTCAGCCTTCAGCAAATTCCGGCTGCCGCGATCGACCACGGTCTATTTGCCGAGCATTATAAAGGACTGCCGGAAGACGAAGTGCTGACCGGCCTGCGGGCAGATGAACCCGATGTTCGGCTGCCGCAGATCGTGTTCACTGCCGATGCCGCCGACCTTTACCGGCCGATCGGCGAGTTGGCCGACCGCGACCGTTCCGCCATCGCGCTTGGTTTTCAGACCGGCTCCTACACCGATGAGGACGAGATAGTGTGGATCGCGGCGGAGATAGATTCGAAGCTGGCGGCCTCTCGCGAGACGGCCGAATTCTGGTGCGACCGGCTGGAGATGGTCGCCCATATGTGCGGCTTCGAACGATTCAAGATCTGGATCATCGCCCCGGAAGGGTTCACCCCGGACGCGATGGGCCTGATCCGAGGCCGCGACGCTTTCGGTTCAAGCCGCAGGCAGATCCCCTTCATCCGACGCTTTCTGATGGCCGACCACGAACTGGCTGGGCCGGTAACGGCCGAAGAATACGAAGTGGTCGTGCCGATGGATGATGAAAGCGAGATGATCGCCGCGAATACGCTTGAAGAGATCGCCCGGCGGCATAACGTGCCCTCGCGGGCGATCAACCAGATAAAGACGGCCCTGTTGGAAGCTTCAATAAACGCATCGGAACACAGCCTTAGCCCGGACAGGAAGATCAGGCAGAAGTTCCGTGTTGAGGACGACCGGATCGTGATCACCGTATCGAACCGCGGCCTTCGACTGGCCGACATCCGTTCGGGCGCCATCGCTGCCGCGGCACCGGACGAACCGGGTGACCGGCGGGGCTGGGGCCTCAAGCTTATCCAGAAGCTGATGGATGAAGTCAGGATCGATCAGACGGACGACGGGACGTCGATCTCGATGACAAAGTACCTGCGTGCCGAAGAGGCTCCCGCCTAGATCCACGGCCGAAAAATGGACTTGAGAGGGCTCCCGAGGCCGAAACGCCGCTTGCCCGAACGGCTTCGCCCCGGTCGAAACGGGCGGCAAGGTTAAAAATCGGTTGTCTTATCGGCTTTCTTGTGATAAAAACTTAAATTAATTTCGCCGGTTTGACATTCTAAATAAAGCAACGAAAAACAATTAGCAATCTTATGAACAGTGAAGGTGCAAGCCTCGGGACGGCAAGCGCGAAGACCGCTGTCGTGTACGCGGACGACTATCTGAACAAACTCACGGGTGAGAAGATCGAACGCGAGTGCAAATTGCTGCTTGAGGAAGGCTGCACGGAACTTGTCGTCGATCTTTCAAGAACGGAGATCGTGAACAGCATTGGCGTAAGCATCCTTCTCGGGGTGATCGATACCGCCTCGAACGCCGGAGCACGTGTATTCTTCTCTGAGGTGAACGAGCCGACGGTCGAATTGTTCGACATGCTCGGCGTGACGCGCCACGCAGATATCCTGGACCGGGCCGCATAGTTGATGCCGCACGACAAATCATTGAACATCGAAGACCTTCAGTATGCGAACCTGACCGAATCCGTCGAAAGCCGGAGCAAGCTGGTGCATACGTTCGGCGCCCTGGCTGAGCTCGGCCATGAGGTCGCCAGCCGAAGCAATTTTCAGGATACGATCAGGACCTCGCTGCACCTGATCCTCGGGAGCCTGGGGATCATGCGCGGCGGCGTCGCCCGATATTCACGGTTCGAACATGAGTTCAACATGCTCGCCGTGCGCGGACTCGGCGAGTCTTTTCCTTTGAGCCTGGAACTCTGTTACGAAGATGAGAGGCAGTTCCTGACAAACGGCCTGGCACCGATAGAGGTGGCCCAGGCGGCGGTGTTGCCTTTCTTTCAGGTTTACGACAGGACCTTTTCGGCCAGCCGGCTGGAATTGTTCGTACCGCTCGTGATACACGAAGAGACCGTCGGCGCCATCTTCCTCGGAGAAAAGGCGACCGGTCTGCCGTTCAGTTCCTATGACCGGGAGATAATCTGCGCAATGGGCCGCCACATCGGAAGCGCCGTAGCCCAGCGCAATCTGTTGGCCGAGATCGAACGGCGGTCGGAAGAAAACCGGCGGCTTTACGACGACCTGCGTATGACCTACTCCGACACGGTGAAGGCGTTCGCTGCCGCCATCGACTTCAAGGACAAATACACCGAGGGACATTCGGTAAGGGTCGGAAAGTACTCAGAGATCATCGCTTCGGAACTCGGGTGGAACGCCGATGAGGTTGAGGGAGCGGCCGTTGCCGGCTACCTGCACGATGTCGGCAAGCTGACCGTCGAACGGAAGATAATCAACGCGCCTTACCGGATAAACGCAAAGGAATCCGCCGAGCTTAACAAGCATCCTTCAGTCGGTTTTGAAATACTCTCGCCGATCCATCATCCGTACACCGATGTACCTTTGGCGGCGAAATATCACCACGAAAGGATCGACGGTCGCGGCTATCCGGACGGGCTCTGTGATCGTCAGATCCCATACATTGCGAAGGTGGTCAACCTTGCGGATTCGTTCGACGCTATGACCACGGACCGACCCTATCGACGCCGAAGGCCGCCGCACGAGGTATTTGACGACCTGCATCGCAATTCCGGGCGGCAGTTCGCTCCGGAGATCGTGACCGCCTTCATGCGCGGAATGCTCAAGGAACTCCAGGGCGAGTCGAAAGAGAGGAGATTCCGTAAGCTTCTCGGCCGCGAATATATGGAGGCCGGGGGGCTCGCCAGCTCGCTGCGAAATATCCTTAACTCGATGACGCCGACATCCCCTTTGACCCGCATCAGCGCCGGTCAGGCCCACGGCTAACCGTTTTTAACCTAGATCGGATTTCCGTTCTTGTCGTAAGGCTTCCACGTCGTGTAATTTGCCTCAGACGTTTCGAGATCGGCTTTGAAAAAGTCCCGCATCTTATTGCAGTGGGCACTCTTGATGTGCTCCTTCCTCCATACTGATGGCGGATCCGGGGTCAGTTTGATGATCGCCTGATAGATCTCCTCTTCATAAGGCGGAAGCCCTCCGCTATTTTTCCTTGCCGCCGCCTGGTTCATCGCAAGAGCAAGGCTCGCTTCATCAACGTTGACCTTGCTGTCTGCTCGGTTATCCCAGATCTTCTTGGCCGAGCCGAGCTTGAATTTCGTGTTTTCGTCGGCCAGCCCGTAATTGCACCAATAGGCTCCCTGCTTATACTCCCACCACATAGAACCTTCCTTGTTCATGTGTTTGGCGAGTGATGTTCCCATCGAAATCTGAGCGTCCGAGAACGATTGAAGATGCCCCATATCGCCCGCCTTTGCCGATCGATGCAGTGTAGTCTCAGCGTTCCGTAGATTCCATAGCTTAGTTGCGGCCGTACTGTCGATCGCTTCGAGTTGGTGAAGCCACGGACTGTCACCAGTCGGTGTTCCGGTATGTTTGACGATCGATCCATCACCTTTGAGCACCTTCAATCCCTGAAAACCAACGTCGGCTCCGTTTCCCCAATTGTGATTGCTTTCGCCGGGGCCCGCATTTGTCACCGACTGGCCGTTCTCGACGCGGTCCATCAAGTCTCGCTGCTGCTGGAACGTGCGGAATCCTCCGTTATACTTGTCTTCCATCACCGAGAGCACGATGCCATACTTTTTGTAGAAATTGTTTATCAGCATGGCCAGCTTGATCTTGAAATCGTCCAAAAATTTGGGGTCGGACGTGACGCGGGCTGCCGCGGCATTAGCCTCGGCCTGGCTGCCTTTCAGGTAAACGACCTTGTGATCCTCGAGAGCCGCGATCTCCTTATGGCTGGCAGGGAGCAGCTCGACCATTTTCTTGAATGTCTTTCCGTTTATTTCGATCTTACCCGCCGACTCGAGAGGCGGTCCTGAATTGATCTTGTGATCGTTCTGAAGAGCTTTGATCGCGGCAACTGTTGCTCCGGTAGGCGAACAGGTGCCGTCGTAGCTGAAACTCGCATAGGGTTGGCCCTTCGGATTCTTGATAACTCGGAGCATTGCCTGGATCAGCGAGACATCGTGCTTACGGTTGAGTCCTCCGGCGCCGACATTTCCGGTAAGGCTTGGCATAGATGTACCTCCTTTTGAATATGCGGTGGCTGAGTTGGGAGAAGCGGTCAACGATAGGGGGTTAACAGACCGGCTTCCGAATTTTTCTCTATAAACCAATGATAGCGCCGAAAAGATTCCGGCGGAAATGAAAATTTTCAGGCAAACGGGGAGGGCCTCAATTTTCGTTCTCGAGCAGTTGGACGAATTTCTTCGCCGCGAGCGACAGATCACGGTCACTTCGGTAGATGACCCCGACGGGGCGGGTCCACTCCTTCTCAGCGAGTTTGACCACCGCAAGTTGGCCGCTGCGGACCTCATCGGTGACCGCCGGCTGGGGCACGATCGCCAGCCCGAAGCCGACCTGGACGGCCCGTTTGATCGTCTCGATATTGTCGAATTCTGCCACTTTCTTGACCGTCACGCCTCGCTCTTTCAGGATCCGGTCGGTCGCCTTTCGCGTCGGAGTGTCGCGCTCGAACAGAACAAATTCGAGCCCATCCAGATCGGCGGCCCTGACCTGTGAGCGTTTGGCGAGTTTGTGATCAGGCGGGCAGACCAGCACGAGGCGGTGTGATGGCATCTGAACGACGGTCAGGCCGCGGCGCGGTTCGGGGAAGGCGAGCACGCCCAGTTCGACCGATCCGTTCAGCACGTCGCGGACGACCTTGGTCGTACGAGAGTATTCCAGATCGATCCGGGCCGACGGGTATTTCGACATGAATTCACCGACCTTTGCGGGCATTTCGTGAAGCCCTACGCTGTAAACGGTGGCGACCTTCACCGTCCCGCCGATCGTCCCGACGATCCCGCGCAGAGATTCATTCAACCCGTCATATGCCGAAAGAACGTTCCGGCTCTCGCGGTAGAAGACCTCGCCCGCCGGTGTCATCTTGATCTCTCGCCGGCCGCGGACCCGCTCGAGCAATCGCCGTTTGAACTTTTCTTCGAGTGAACGTATCTGTTGGCTGACCGCCGACTGTGTTACGAAATTCCGTTCGGCGGCGAGTGAGAAGCTCTGAAGGTCAACAAGGTCGCAAAATATCTTCAGGGTTTCGATATGCATAACTGTAAATTACCATCACTTAAAAATGGCCTCAATCGATTTCATTTTAACTTATAAGAATTTCGACGTAAAATTACGTCCGGTTTCGAAGAATTGCCGAATATAGAATTAGATAATAGAATTTTAGGGTTCCTTCACAGCTTTAACGGGACCCTCGTTTGAAGATCGATGGCAACTGGACCGAGCACTACCTTCCTGCTGAGGAAGCTGCATCAACTGACGGGCATCGTGCCCCTCGGCGTGTTCTTTCTCGTGCACATGTTCACGAATTCGAAGGCGCTGAACGGCGAAGCGGCCTTCGAGAAAGCAGTGCAGGAGATCCACGACATCCCGTACCTTCTGTTTCTGGAGATCTTCGGGATCTTCATACCGCTGCTCTTCCATTCGGTATACGGGATCATTATTTCGTCCGAGTCGAAGACAAATGTTTTCCGGTACGGCTATGCCCGGAATTGGTTCTATCTCTTTCAACGGGTGACCGGCGGATTCCTCTTTATTTTCATTTTGTTTCACGTTTTGAATTTGAGGTTCGGGCTGATGCCGGGCTTGAATATGACGCCGGTCGCCGGTAACGCAGATCTCTCTTATCAGATAATTTCGGCGGAATTTTCGATCCCGTGGGTAATGGCGGTCTACATTTTAGGGATCGCCGCTACCGCGTGGCATTTGGCGTACGGGGTCTGGCTCTTCGCTGTGGATTGGGGGATCGTGATCGGCGAGAAGGCGCAGAAGTATGCGCTCTACGGCTGTATAGCGGCGGCGATCGGCCTGTTCGGGATCGGGGCTAACGCGGCGGCCGCATTCGTGCGGCCATGCGGCCTTCTGCCGCAGGGCTTGTGTGAAAAGCCGAAGGTGGTGACGCCTGCCCCGCCAAGACGGGTTTGAGATAACTCCGGATATTTGAGCGGCATTCCGCGTGAACCGCCTCGGTTAACCGTTAGAATTTATGTCATCAAAAGGGTTGAAGATAGCGATCGTGGGCGGCGGCCTTGCGGGCCTTGCGGCCGCGATGAAGATAGCCGAGGCCGGCCACAACGTCGATCTTATCTCGGTTGTGCCGGTCAAACGGTCCCACTCAGTGTGCGCCCAGGGCGGCATCAACGGCGCGGTCAACACGAAGGGCGAGGGAGATTCGCCGGCCAAACACCTAGACGATACGGTCTATGGTGGCGATTTTCTGGCGAACCAGCCGCCCGTTAAGCGGATGACGGACATGGCGCCGGAGATCATCTATCTTTTCGACAGGATGGGTGTCCCTTTTTCCCGAACGAAGGAAGGCCTGCTCGATTTTCGGCGGTTCGGCGGTACGCTTCATCACCGTACGGCATTCGCCGGGGCATCGACTGGCCAGCAGCTTCTTTACGCACTCGACGAGCAGGTGCGGAAATACGAGACGCTCGGGACCGTCACGAAATACGAGGGCTGGGAAATGCTCTCGCTCGTGCTGGACGATCATCAGGTCTGCCGCGGACTGATCGCGATGGATCTTCAGTCGCTTGAATTGAAGGCATTCAAGGCTGACGCCGTCATCATGGCAACCGGCGGGCCCGGATTGATATTCGGCAAATCGACGAATTCGATGACGTGCACCGGTTCGGCTATTTCGGCCTGCTATCAGCACGGCGCCCGGTACGCCAACGGCGAGTTCATCCAGGTCCACCCGACCTCGATCCCGGGAGAGGACAAACTTCGGTTGATGAGTGAATCGGCCCGCGGCGAGGGCGGCCGCGTGTGGGTGCCGAAGAATGACGGCGACAAACGCGACCCGAAGGAGATCCCGGAGGCCGAGCGTTGGTACTTTCTTGAAGAAAAATATCCGGCCTACGGAAACCTTGTTCCGCGCGACATCGCAACGCGCGAGATATTTCAGGTCTGCATAGACGGGCACGGCGTGAACGGCGAGAACCAGGTCTATCTCGACCTGACGCACATCCCGGCCGAAACGCTGACGCGGAAGCTAGGGGCCATCCTTGAGATCTACGAGATGTTTGTCGGCGATGACCCGCGGCACGTGCCGATGCGGATATTCCCGGGCGTGCATTACTCGATGGGCGGCCTTTGGGTCGATTTCGACCAGCGGACCAATATTCCGGGTTTGCTTGCCGCCGGAGAATGCGATTATTCGATCCACGGCGCTAACCGGCTCGGGGCGAACTCCCTCGTATCGTGCGTTTACGGTGGATTCGTGGCGGCACCTTCCGCGATCGAATATGCCGCGAACGTCGAACGCGGCGAGACAGAGACCAATGGCATCTTCGACGCCGAACTCGCCAGGCAGAAGGAGCTGAACCAGGCCGTGATCAAGAGCGAGGGCGGTGAGAACCAGTACAAGCTTCACGAAGAACTCGGGCGTGTGATGACCGACAACGTTACGGTCGTCCGCTACAACGACAAATTGAAAGCCACAGACGACAAACTGCTCGAGCTTCGGGATCGGCTGAATCGCATTTCGATAAACGACTCGAACCTTTGGGCGACACAGGCGATCCCGCACGCAAGACAGCTGGGGAACATGATCGAACTCGCCCGCGTGATCACGCTCGGGGCGTTGAACCGGAACGAATCCCGCGGAGCGCATTACAAACCGGAATTCCCCGACCGCAACGACGAAGAATGGCTGAAAACAACTATCGCGGAATACGCCGAGGAAGCCCCGGTACTAAGCTACAATCCGGTCGACGTTTCTTTGGTCGAGCCTAGGAAGCGCGATTACTCAAAAGGGAAGGCGAAGGGGAACTAGGCCGGCCCAACCGAAAGTACGCGGGGCCGTCAGGTGTGAATTTCAAGTATTGAGAAAGGTATGGGGGAGAACGGACACATCGAAAAGAAGCGGCTCAATGACCCGCCCCGTACGTTCAAGCTGAAGATACAGCGGCGGGAAAGAGAAGGCGCGCCGGCGCGGTGGGAAACGTTCGAGCTGCCCTACCGGCGGAATTTGAACGTTATCTCGGCCTTGATGGACGTACGCAAGAACCCGGTGACGGCCGATGGAACGCAGACCACGCCGCCCGTATGGGATATGAGCTGTCTGGAACAGGTCTGCGGCATTTGCACGATGGTGGTGGACGGCCGCGTCCGGCAATCGTGCTCGGCACTGATCGATGACCTGCTGCTGGCGTCCGGCTCGGACACGATCACGCTTGAGCCGATGTCGAAATTCCCTAACATTCGCGACCTGAAGGTCGATCGATCGAAGATGTTCGATCACCTCAAGCAGGTGCATGCGTGGATCGAGCTGGACGGAAGCTACAACCTCGGGCCGGGGCCGCAGATGTCGAACGAGGTGGCACAGGATCGCTACGCCCTGTCTCGATGCATGACCTGCGGCTGCTGTCTCGAGGCTTGCCCGCAATACGGCGACGACAAGTACATCGGGCCGCAGGCGATCGCCCAGGCACGGTTATTTAATATTCATCCGGCAGGGAAGATGGACATCGACGAACGGCTTGCCGGGCTGACCGGCGACGACGGAATAGGTAACTGCGGAAACGCGCAGAACTGCGTCCAGGTTTGCCCGATGAACATCCCTCTGACACGCGCGATCTACGAAACAAATCGTGATATTACGGTCAACACGCTTTTCGGCTGGTTGAAGAAATAGAGTACTTAGGCCGCGACAAGGATCACTGAAGCGTTTCGACGACGGGGACCTCGCCCATCGGGATATGGAGGAACTCGTTGCCCTCGAGCTCGGCGATATATCTCTTTAACTCGTCTATCGGCATCGGCCTCGCGAAGTAATACCCCTGACCGGAATCGCAGCCCATCTCCTTCAGTGCAGCGGCCTGATGATCATGCTCGATGCCTTCGGCCACCGCGGTGAGCCCCAGGCTCCTCGCCAGTGAAAGAACGGTCCGTACGATCCCCGTATTGTTCCCGTCCTTATCGATCGGCTGGACGAAGGAGCGGTCGATCTTGAGCCGCGAAATGGGCAGCTTGATCAGATAACCGAGATTCGAATAGCCGGTTCCGAAATCGTCTATGTCGATCCGGATCCCGAGGCCGCTCACGTCGCTCAGCATCTCGGTCGCTTTCTCCTGATACTCGAAAAAGATAGATTCAGTGATCTCGAGCCTTAAGGATCCTTCCGGAAAGCGGGTATCCCGAAGCGTGCGGGTGATCTCGTTGACCAGATCGGGACGGCCGAATTGCCGGCAGGACAGATTGACGCTGAGTTCGAAACGCGTCTCCGGCGTCATTGCATTTATGAGATGCACCGTCTCGGAGCACGCCTGCCGGAGGATGTACTCGCCGAGGGGCCCGATGAGCCCGATCTCTTCGGCGATCGCGATGAATCGGTCGGGCGAGATCTCGCCAAGCTTCGGATGCCGCCATCGCGTCAGTGCCTCGACACCGCTCATCCGCCCCGTTTCAAGCGAAAAGATCGGCTGGTACATCAGATAGATCTCGTTGTTTTCGATGGAGCGTCGAAGATCGGTCTCGATCTGCAGGGTCTCGCGCGCGGACAGGTGCATCTGCTCGTCGAACACTTCGTGACGTGCCTTGCCGGACCGTTTAGCCTGATACATCGCCGTGTCGGCGTCACGCATCATCTCTTCGGCCGAGACGTGGTTCGGCGAAGCGTGAAGGATGCCGATGCTTGCCGAACTGAAAACCTCGTGGCCGTCAAGATCGAACGGGATGCTGAACTTTTCCTGTATCCTTTCTGCGATACGGATCACCTCGTCGTTCTCGTAGTTTCCGGCGACGAGGATCGTAAATTCATCGCCGCCAAGCCGTGCGACGATGTCGGACGGCCTGAGGCAATCTCGGAGACGCTCGGATATACGCTTCAGCAGTTCGTCGCCGACAAGATGCCCGAGCGAATCGTTGACGAACTTGAACCGGTCAAGATCAATAAAGAGAACGCTGACCCGGTAGTTCGGATTGATGCGGGCCGAATCTAGGGCGTCGGAGAGGCGCGACATGAAGAGTTTACGATTCGGAAGGCCGGTAAGCCCGTCATGCGTCGCCTCATGCTGAAGCTTTTCTTCAGCGATCTTCTTATCGGTAATGTCCTGAAGCTGGAAGATGAGATTTGGGATGTTCGATCGAACTTCGCTCGCCGCGGAAACGCTCCACGACGCCCAGACGGTCCGTCCTGAACGGTGAAGGTATCGCTGTTCCATCTGGCAGCTTGCGGCCTTGCCGGAGAGCAACTCGTGGATCTTGACCAGCGTGTCTCCCAGATCGTCCCTAAAGATCAACTCCTGGAAGTTGTTCCCGACCAGCTCTTCCTCCGAGTACCCGAGGATGCCGCACAAGGCGTGATTCACTTTCAGCCAGGTGCCGCTGGCCGAAACGAGGGCGATGCCGATCGGAGCGTGATTGAACGCGCTGCGGAACCGCTCTTCTGATTCGCGCAGAGCCCCGGACTGATCTTCCAAGATGCGCGCGTATTGCTCTGCCTGCTCGGCCTGCCTGATCGACATCTCGACATTCTTCAGGTACATCCGGTAGGTCATGAAGATGAAGAAAATGACCGGAAAGACAGCGACGATCACGCCGAAACCGATCGAATCGGCGAGCAAATGGAGTAGACCGGCGCTTGCGGCACCGACGAAGTAAGTTATGAAACTCCAGGCATATTTGCTTTTCCAGGTCTCCCACAGCGGGACACCGACCTTGAGCGCATCATGCAGCGAGGCCAAGGCTGTGTTGGAGAGGAATTGAGTCAGCGCGATGGTCGAAAGGGCCGCCGCAAGATTCTGAAGGTAAGCTCCCTCGCCATGCAGGTGCTCGATCGAGTAAAGTCCGGTGGCCCGAAGTGCCAGGTAAACGACACTGGTCGAGACCGCGACCGCAGCCGCGTTGAAGAAGATCGTCAGCTTCCGGTTGCAGAACCGCCAGGACGAAAAGAATGCCTCGATGGCCGAAAGGATGATCGCCACCTCGCCGCCGTACATCAGCAGAGCAAGGAAAATAAAGGTGTCGGAGACGCTAATGTGGGATTTGAACTTCGGTATCGGAACGGAGATGCGCGAGCCCACGCCAATCGTTAGTGCAAAAAGCACGAGGAATTTCAGATCGATCAGCCCGTACGGCAGCCAAACTGCCGCGGACACAACGCAAGCGCAGCCAAGTACAATTATGGCTATGATATAGCGTTGTGCTAGCTTATCGAAGTTCATTCCTGTTCCGGTTTTCTGAGAACTCTTTGCGATTACGGCGATTCAATTGGGGAAAGGAGAAGCGGCGAGGAAGGAAGGCCCGGACCGCCCGGGTCCAAAAAAAGAGGGTGGGGACGTAAATCACCCCACCCTATTATCCGATAGAAAAAGCCGTTTGTCCAGTGTTTTCCTAAGTTAAACGAAGAGTGTGACGCATTCGCCTGCCCTTGCAAAGCCCGCTTTCAGGTAGCTCCGATGGGCACCTTCAAAATCGACATTGCTGAGCATGCAGACGTTCCCAACCCGATCAAGAAGATCGATGGCAAGAGCGTTCAGGCAAGCCGGGCCGATACCTTTTCCGCGGTATTCGGGGGCTACGTAGATGCCTTCAAGATAGGCCACATCGTCGGTCTCGGCGATGATATCTGCCTTAAAAACAAGCTTTTCTCCCTCGAACACAACAAATACGCGGCCCTGCTCGATCCTGCGGAGCACTCGCTTGAGAAAGCCTTCGCGGTCGCGGACCATCGGATCGACACCGCATTCCATAAAAGCGATCTCAGCCTGTGCTTCGGCAACCGGTAGGAGTTCGTCGGCCGTCGCCGGGCGGAGTTCCCGACTGCTGCGTTGAACGAACATCGGGTAGCTGACCTCGAACAAGCTCTCGACGCACTTCAGCCTTGGTTCGGAAAGGCCGTTGCTGAAGTGAGCCCAGAAGGTCTCAGCCGCATTCCCGTGCGACATGATCATGTGGATCGGCGTCGCTGAGCTGCGGGCCTGAGCAGCGAGTGCCTTGAGTGCTTCATCAGAACGGGCTTCGACGAGCGTGGAATGTCCGATCAATGCGACACCTTCAAGCTTGCCCATCGCGTTCCGGTAACCGAAGAATTTGCCTCGGTTCAGATCGCTTTCGAGGCCGTTGTCGTTGATGAAGCTGGCCATCACAACCGTGTGGACCGGGCGGACGTTCAGAAAATCAAGGACTTCTTTCCGCACGTTTTCGTTCAGGGCCTCGATCCGCGACATTTCCGGAGCGGTTTCGACGATCGGCTGGACCATTCGCAGGCTCTCGCTGTTCAGTTGGGTGAATAATTGGTTTGTCATTATGTCTTCCTCCAATTCACTTTCTGAAGAGCCAACTACTCCATTGCCGGGGTATCATCACCCAACAACACCGAGTCACCGATCAAAACGCCGTCGCCGATCAGGACGCCGTCGCCGACGAGAACGCCGTCACCGACTAGCACCCCATCGCCCACGAGAACCCCGTCGCCGACGAGCACGCCGTCACCGACGAGTACCCCATCGCCGACCAGGACACCGTCACCAACGAGAACTCCGTCGCCGACGAGTACGCCGTACGAAAGATAGTTGGTGCCGGCCCCGAGGGGCGAGCCGTTACTAGTCCGCATGTGGCGGTTGACCGAGAGATCCGTGGTGAAATAGCTGTTCGTGTTCAGCGAGAAATTGCCGTTCGAGAAATTCACTCCCGCGCCGATCAGGTTCTCACGCCTATAGACCGTCTGGAACCTGGAAACCAGTTTCGACCCGCTGATCGTGGTGTACTTACCGACGACAAGCTGGGCCCACTGGAAAGTGTGGCCGCCGATGGTCGTGCTGGTTGAAGGCATCGACCAGTTGTCATCCACCGTATTGGAGCCTCTTGAAAGGTTCTGGAAATCCACGTTCCGTTTAAGGCTTCGTGCAAGGCGGACCGCTCCTTCGAGATTAAGCTGGCCGGCACCCTGTTCGAAGCTGTTCACACCCGCGATCGGCTGGGCCGTGTACTGAAGGAGCATCCTGACCATGTTCGGGGTCAGGTTCGGGTTCACCTGAAGAAGTAGAGCAGCTGCACCGGCGACGACCGGGGCCGACATCGACGTGCCGCTCATGTACATCATCGAATCGCCGTCGTTTGTACCGTCGAGGTTGAGAAGCGGGTTCTCGAGCGACATCTTGTTGCTCGCAGACTTGTACGAGACCAGCTTGTTGCCCGGCGCAACGAGGTCCGGTTTGATGAGGTTGTCATAGACCGGGGTCCCGGCCGACGTACGGTAAAAGCTCCTCGTCGGACCGCGCGAACTAAAACTCGCGATCGTGTCGTCTGACCTCGAGGCCGAACCCAGCGAATTGCTGGCTCCGACGGTGATCGCGTAGGGGCTGCTGCCGGGGCTGTGGATCTGCCCGTACATTTTCTGCCCGAGATGGTTTTTGCCGAGGTTGCCGGCAGCGGCGATCACAACTATACCCGCTTCTGTAAGCGCCTTTACCTTGAGGCAAACCGGATCATTCGTGTATGTATCGATCGCCGTCGTACCGAGGCTAAGGTTCACGACCTTAATGTTGTAGGCCGTTCGGTTATTGAGGATCCAATCGAGGCCGTTGAGCAGCCAGGATGTATTTCCGACACCGTCGTTGTTAAGGACCTTGACGCTGATGATCTTTGCATTCTTTGCAACGCCGCGATAGGCGCCGCCGTTCTTGTTTGAGTTGCCGGCGGCGAGGCCAGCCACATGCGTGCCGTGGCCGTAACCGTCCACCGTTTCATTGAGATTCGATGTGGTGAAGTTCACATTGGCAACTACTCGCGAGGAATTGCCATTGTCCTTGAAGCCGTTGTGATTTGCCTGGATACCCGAATCGACCACGGCAATGCCGATGTTCGATCCGTCAAGCGTATAAGAAGACTGGCCGTTCATTGCCGGCTGCGAGCGCATCGATGTCGCGCCGGTCGTATCTTCGACGTGGCCTGCACCGCGCATCGGCCTGTCAGGCGAAACGTAGTTGATCACGCCGCTGGTCGAAAGCGTTTCGATGACCGAGAGAGGGGCGTTCACGACAAGCGTGTCGTCCTTGCCGATGCGGTCGATGATCCTTGCGGTGCCGTCATTCAGGATCGCGCGGAGCGCCGCATTTTCAGCGTTCTTGGCCTGGATGATGACGTCGACGCGTTTCGTACCGGTAGGATCTTCTTTGAGCATCTCGCGAAGGTCCGCCGAGACGTTGTCGCCCCGGTAGCCGTTTGAATTCTTTTTGGTTTCGACTTCAGCCGGCGTGGCCGTGCGGTCGTTGATGAGAATGCCCTCGAAGAGCTTTGCTACTTCGGGCCGGGTGGCGATCTTTTCGTCGTAAACGCCCTTTGAACTGCCGCCGATGACCTTGATCTTGCCGGCCTCGATATTCTCGAGCAGCTTTTCGCCGGCCGACCCGGCGTTGATCACGTTGGCCAATTCGTCGACGAAGAGGATGACCTCAGCATTCGACGCGGTGATCTCGTCGATAACGGACGAGATGCGGCCGTTGGCGTTGATGGCTGCATCCCATGCGGAGAAGAGGTTGTCGGTTTCAAGCTTAAGTATCGAATAGCCGGACAGTTTGTTTTCTACACTGCCGTTCGCGATCCGCATCGCAAGCTGTTCGACGACGAATTCTTGATTCTCACCTTTTTCGTCGATGATGACGGGCTGACGTCCGCTTCCACCGGCTAACACCTTCATAAGGCGAATTGTCTCGCCTTCAAGGTTTAGGTTCTCGCGCAATCTTCCATCACGGCCAAGCTGCGTAAGATCGGTGGTGTGGCGGGCAACAGCCGTCGTGGCTGAGGGGCTCTCGCTACGGTTGGAGGCGAACGTCCCGACGGCAACTATATTCGTCAATACGAACGCGTATAGAAGCGTCAGGGCGATCGCCCTTCTAAATGTTGAGGTTTTCTTTGTGGACAAGCTCATTTCTATGGCTCCTTCGACTTCGGTCAATTGACGGCATACTGCCGCCGGCCTTTCCTTTACAAGGAGCGTGCCACGAGTGAAATGACTGAGAATATGGGGCTTATGGGGTCGCCGGGAAGACAGGGCCGGTCACGATGCGGTCAGGATGAACGAGCGGGTCGGTCAATTTGAATGGACCGGGTCAGGTCTGACCGAATGTGACCGAACGGGTTGCCGGACAACGGAAAAACCGATCGGCCATTGAATCTTTCATAAAAAAGAGGCCGCTTGGGCGGCCTCTCATCAAGATTTTGAATTTACCTGATCGATCAGATCTCGAGAATGTCCACCAATTCCTGGACGGCCCCGGCCGACTTCTGGAGAGCGGCCCGCTCATCATTTGAGAGCGATATCTCGATGATCTGCTCGACGCCGTTCTTGCCAAGCTTGACCGGGACGCCGACGAAGAGATTAGAAACGCCGTACTCGCCCTCGAGGAAAACGGCGCAGGGAAGGATCTTCTTTTTGTCCTTGAGGATTGCCTCGGCCATCTCAACAGCCCCGAGCGAGGGAGCATAGAACGCCGAACCCGTCTTCAACAGGCCGACGATCTCGGCACCGCCGTTCGCCGTGCGGTCGATGATCGCATCGAGGGTGGCTTTGTCGAGCAGTTCCGTCACAGGGATTCCCGCACACGTCGAATACCGTGGCAGCGGGACCATCGTGTCGCCGTGGCCGCCAAGCACAAACGCAGTCACGTTCTCGACCGACACGTTCAGAGCCTCAGCCAGGAAGCAGCGCATCCGGGCTGAATCGAGCACGCCGGCCATCCCCATCACGCGATTCTTCGGAAATCCTGATCGGCGAAACGCAACCTGAGCCATCGCGTCGAGCGGATTTGAAACAACGATAATAAAAGAATTCGGCGAATATTTCGCGACTTCGTCGGTGACAGCGCCGACAATGTCGGAATTTGTCCTGAGCAGGTCATCGCGGCTCATGCCCGGCTTACGCGGCAGCCCGGCGGTGATGATCACAACATCCGAATTCGCCGTCTCTTCGTAGCCGTTCGAGCCTACAAGCTTCACATCGAAGCCGTCGATCGGGGCGGCCTGAGCAAGATCAAGAGACTTGCCCTGCGGCGTTCCTTCAACGATATCGACGAGAACCACGTCGGCCAATTCCTTGCTAGCGATCCAATGCGCGGCGGTCGCACCAACGTTGCCGGCACCGACGACCGTTACCTTATTCCTTCCTGCAGCCATAGTTATACCTTCTCCAAATAGTTGAATTTAAGCGTGTTTTATTAAAGGAACTATTCTATGATGTGAGTTGGAATCCCGCAAACTAGCTTCAGGAAATTATGAAAAGGAATTGTTTTCGGATGTTGGCTGCTTCGTTGGCGGCCATTTTGGTGTATTCGACGGCAAGTTTTGGCCAGGCAAGCCCGCAATCTTTCTCTGGCAAGAAGCTGAAGAGGGTCGTGGTACGCGGGGCGATGGTGGTGGACGGAAGCGGGAAGCCCGCCGCCGGGCCGTTTGACATCGTGATCGAGAACGACGTGATCAGTCAGGTCGTTGGGATCGATCCGGTTGCCGCTGCTGAAGGCCGTGCCCGGCGTCCGGAGAAGGGCGACTTGGACATCGACGCCGCTGGCAAGTATGTTCTGCCGGGCCTGATAAATCTTCACGGGCACGCGCACGACGGACGGGCCGGCAAGCCGATGCCGATAGAGTACGTGATGAAGCTTTGGCTCGCGTGCGGCATCACCACGGTTCGGGAGGCGTGGGCTAATCCGAAGATCCTCGAGTACCGGGACAAGATCGCCGCGGGGACCCTGGCCGGGCCGCGAATGTTTGCCTACGGCGGTTTTCCGGGGCCGAACCAGAACACACCCGAACAGGTGCGCCAGCGGGTCCGCGATCTGAAGGCCGCGGGCTACGATGGCATCAAGCTCTACACGATGGACCGCGACTTGATGAACGCCATGATGGCCGAGGCGAAGGCTCAGGGGATGCGCGTGATGCATCATACAGGCGTCGAGGAAACGAATGCCTGGGATGACATCAGGCTCGGGACGACGACCATCGAGCACTGGTACGGCATCCCGGACGCGGCGATCATATCGGGCAGGCAGAATTTCCCGTCCGATTACAACTACAACGACGAGGTCGACCGCTTTCGTTACGCCGGAAGGCTTTGGCGCGAGGCCGATTGGGACAAGCTGATGAAGGTCCTCGACGGGATGGCCGAGGCAGGCGTTGCGTGGGACCCGACGCTGGTGATCTACGAGGCTTCGCGCGACCTGCAGCGGGCCCAGACCAACCCGGCGTTTGCCGAGTATCTGCATCCGGTATTGGAGGAGTACTTCCGTCCGAATCCGGCGAATCACGGGTCGTACTTCATCGGCTGGTCCTCGACCGACGAGACATTCTGGAAGGAAAATTACCGGATCTGGATGAAGGCCCTCTACGAATTCGGGAAACGCGGCGGCGTGATCGGCACCGGTGAGGATGCGGGCTTTATCTATCAACTCTATGGATTCGGCCTGATCCGCGAACTCGAATTGCATCAGGAAGCGGGTTTCCATCCACTGAAAGTGGTCCAGCACGCGACAAGCAATGGTGCCCGGATCCTCGGCAAGGAAGACTCGATCGGGCGCATCCGTCCCGGCTATAAGGCCGACCTGATCGTCGTGAACGGTAATCCGCTCGAGAATTTCAAGGTGCTTAACCCGACGGGTACCGCCATGGTCAAGGACGGCAAGGTCGTTCACGGCGGCGGCATCGAATGGACCATTCGCGACGGCGTTCCTTTTCACGCCCCGACGCTGGCAAAAGAAGTACGCGACATGGTTGCTGCCGCTAAGCGGCCCCAGGCCCTGCGACCGTAAATGGATCGACCACCTCTGGACCGAAGCGACTCCAAAACAAGACATGAAAAAGCCCGGTGCGCTCTCCCCTTCACACCGGGCTTTTTCAAAATGGCCGTGGAAAACTCCAATGGCCAAGTTTTGATGAATTAGGGAGCAAAGGGTGTGCCAGAGGATCATGCTTCAGATAATTCTGATTTTGGGGCGTTCTCAGTTGCCAGTTTCGAGAGCCGCCGACTTTTTCGTCGAACTCGTATACCAAATCGTCTTTACTGCAGGATCGGGTGGCCGCCGCCCTGGCTGTGGTCCTTGGTGGCCTCGTAACGGCGGCGGTCGTTGTGATAAAGCACAAGATGCTCGCCCTCGTAGCGGACAATATCGGAAACGCGTTTGAGGTCGCGGTCGTGCTCGGCGATGACGAACGCGGCGGGCGAGTTCCAGATCACCATCCCGGCGGCAAAAATGTATCCGCCCTGGTCATAGACCGTCCCGGTGTACTGGGCGGCACCAACGGCGATGTCGGGCGAATAATTTCCTGAACTGTCACGCTGACGATCGGCCTTTCCGATATAGATCGTATAGTCCCTGTAATTAAGCCGCCGGGAGTAACGGTTTTTTCGGGAAACGGAGAACAGGTCGGCAAGCCCCTGATCGATCGCCGCCAGCATCTGCGCACTGGGTTGGTTTACGGCGAAAACGTTGGCCCCACGCGGTGTGGTCACGGCCACGGTAAAGCGGTCGCCGGTGACCTGTTGTGCACGGGCAAGAACACGCCGGTCCTGCGCGTCCGCATCGACAGCGGAAACCTGAAAAATGGCTGCCGCCAGTAAAAAGCCTGTAACAAAGAGTCTTTTCATTCCGGTCTCCCGGGTGTTTCGATGCGGCTCGCCTCGCCCGGCGTTCGACGTCATTTGCCGGGAGCATATTTGCGGGCCGTCCGGCCCTTGAGTTGCGCCGGGTAAAAATAGACCTCGCGGAGGCTTCCGTCGGCATATCTTTGCGCCTGGTCTTTGAAATGCTTCGAGTGTGGGTCGCCGCTCTCGCCGCCTGCGGTGACGGCAATAGCGCGGACCGTTTTACCGAATTCGACGACCGCGACGAAGCTGTTCCCGCTTGTCCCGTACCACTTCTTCGTACTGCGGGTCGGCCGGGCTCCGAACGAAGCGAGGGAGCCGAAATTCCCGGAGGTAAATCCCACAGGAATGCTCGGCTTCGAATCGTTGAACGGCTGGACGATATCGCCGGTCAAACGCTGGAAGCGGTTGATCTCGCCCCAGGGCGTTTGCCATTTTCCGAAGTCGGCGGTCAGGCGGTCCGAAGCCGCCGCAAGCGAAGCGAGCATCTGACCGGGCGCCGCTTTCGCAGCGATGTTGTCCTGCTGCATCACGCCCGGCGTTCCGGGCACGCGGCGGACGATGTCGTCGGCCCAGAAGACCGCGAGCGACGTGGCGACCGAATCCGTCGACCAGCGTTTGTCCCAGCCGCGGAGCACCTTGATCTGTTCCGCGGTCTTTGCTTTAAGTGGGTCGACGGCGGAAGCGTCGTCCCAAGCCTTGATCAGGGCCGGAATGGTCTTTTCGAACCACGGCAGGTGCGTGCTGTAGGCCACCTCGCGGAGCTTTTCGATCGTAAAGTCCGTCCGTCCGCCGATCAACCGCATCGCGTGGAGCCCGCGGGCGTTCTCGCTACCGGAGTCGACGTAAGCAGGAAAGTCGGCGGCCATCAGGCTGCTCGGGCCGGCGGCGGACCACGGGAAATTGTTGGTGTTGTAGGCCCAGCCCGACGCCGGGTTGACCAGATTCGGCAGCTCGCTCAGTTCGTGGAGCCCCTTGTAGTCCGTGCCCGGATCGTTCCCGTCAACCGGGCGTCGCCAATCGTATTTAGTGTCGCGTCGCGGCATATAGTTCACGTGAAAATAGGCAATGTTCCCGTCGGCGTCGGCATAGAGCGTGTTGTTCGACGAGTTCGCCCTGAACTCCATCGCCTTCGTGTATTCCGCCAAGTTCTTCGCCTTCGTCCTCATATAGCTCTGCTGCAGTGCCTCGACCGGTTTGTGCATCAGCGCTACCGCGATCCATTCGCCGGTCGGCAGTTTGCGGACGACCGGGCCGTGGTGCGTTCTGAAGACGTCGAAGGTGCGTGATCCCATTTTCCCGTCGGCCATTCTGTAGTTGACGGTCACCTTCTTTGCGGCGATCTCCCGTTCGGCGGTGCCGGAGCGGTACGCGAATTTCGAGCCGTCTTTGCTTACCTTCAGGCTGTATTCATCGATCACGTCGGCCGAGCTTGACGTGTGCATCCAGCCGACGCGTTCGTTAAGGCCCTGATAAATGAAGAACTGGCCCCAGGTGGCGGCCCCGTAGGCGTTCAGCCCCTCGCCGCTGGTCATCTGCAGTTCGGACCGGAAATAGAACGACGTGTGGGGGTTGATCAGGAGCAGGGCATTCTTGCCGGCCGTGTTTTTCGGAGCGATGGCGATGCCGTTCGACCCCGAAGGTTCGGCCATCGGGTCGTCCTCTTCGGTCAGGGCCGCGACGGTTTCGCTGCCGTAGAACGCGGCAAGCTGGCCGAGATTGATACGCTCGATGTCGCCGCCGATGCTGCCCTCGGTAAAGCTCAGTGCCATCCACGGTTCGAACCGCGTGATGACACGGGGCTTGACGCCCGGGTTCCGGTCGAGATAGTAATTCAGGCCGTCGGCCCATGCGGTCATCAGCTTTTGCATCCACGGCGGGCTGTCGGCGTAATTCTTTTTCAGCTCGTCCTGGTCGATAAAGAGCCTCATCCGCAGGTCGCTCCAGATGGCCGATTCGCCCTCGGCCTCGGCCATCCGCCCGAGCGAGTTGAGGTAATTCACCTCGATGCGGTTAAAGTCGTCCTCAGCCTGGGCGTAGATCATGCCGAAGACGGCGTCGGCGTCGGTTTTCCCCACGACGTGGGCGATGCCCCAATCGTCGCGGGTGATGGTCACATTTCGGACATGCTGGTCCCAGCGGGCCTGCTCCCCGGTCTGGGAAAGTGCCGCAGAGGCCAGCAGGAGCAAGGCGAGCACCGCCGCGATCGGGTGCCGCAGATAGTTCGTTCTGATCTTCATAATTGAACGTATTCTAGCCGACCATTACTTCAAACACGAAGCATCGGGTGGCTCGCCGCCGGGAGGACAGTCTAGGCCGCAGCCGCGTTACCCCATGCTTCAGAGAATTCAACGGTCGCGGGTGTCCCGTTTTGGCGCGATCGCCGTGGCCGGGGTCGGAGCGTTTATCCTTTATAAAACTTACACTTACGACTTTGTCCCCAGCGAGAGACGGTCTTTGTCCCGGGACGTCCCGCCGCTGTCCCGGGCCGCTCTTTATCGGTAACCTGTTTGTTCACTTAGCTTTAGTTGGATGTCCCACGCCTTTTGAATAAAAACATCGTGTCAACGATGTTTAATTGTTTTAGGGACGGGGTTTACGCTTTTGACTGCTCGATCTTCACGCGGGACAGATCGGGCGGCGGTTCGGGCTATTTGCCCCCATGCGGGACTGGTGCACCGTCATTTCCTCATTACAAATTTTCAAAGAGCTAGCCCCCGGGAAAGGGGCGAGGGCCTTATTGTATCATACATTAGGGTACGTTGCGAGAATAAAACACATTCGAGGGCGGATCATTTTTTATGTTTTAGGCGGAATTCGGGTAAGTCTCTCGTTTATGTGGAGTTACGGGCAGACCTCAAACGCGGAGATCGCCGAGGAGCCGACGCGGAGGCCGCAGAGAAAGTTCGTGCGGGACATCTGCAGGTTTTCGAGGATCGAGGCTCGAAATTGAGCACGATCTGTGGCCGAAAGCCTGTGTTTTGGCCTATTCGGAAGCCCGTTTCGATCCGCGGCCCCGTCCCAGGCGGGATAGGACAAGGATAAATTGGCTCTCCGGCCCGTTTTTATTGCCCCTCGAAGCCGTTCCGGTCATGAGGCGGACATTTCGATTGTCCCCCAAATGGGACGACCGTCGGGCATACCCGGCAATGACCTGAATTTGCGTTTGGCGGGGCTCTTTTCTCTTCTTGATCTGTTTCGTGTTTTTTGTGGATAAGAAAAGATTTATCCACGAAAGACACGAAACAAGAAAACGAGGAAGAAAAACAGGCATTTTAGATACAACCGTCAGACTTGGGTGGGACGAAAATTGCCGGGTCTGAGGTGACGGTGTTCGTCTATAATGCCGGTGGGAGGCTTACGGCGGAGTATGCGGCCGAGATCGAGGGGGCGCAGGTGAGCTATACGATTCATGGTACTTTTCTTCGCTCGGTGTTTGATGAGAGGCTTGCGGAAGAAAATCCCCGGTCGCTACCGCTCCCGGTACTGACAAGATCGTGTGGTCCGGGGTTTCGTATTCACCACCCCGTCAGCCGAAACGGCTGCCACCCCTCCTTAGACAAGGAGGGGAATTTGATGGCTACGGCACGCCCTTCAGCGTGCGATCCTTTGATCCGCTATACGCCGCATATCTTAGGTACGACTACCTCGGCTCGGCGCGGATCAACACCGACAAAAACGGCAACGTCACCGCCCGCACGATCTTAATGTTTTGGCGAAGAGGGAGCGGTCTTATGATCGGCGTTGGTGCTGATGGAGGGAGTCGAGACCGCCTGGAACTAGAGCCATAGATAGGATTCGGTTCGGAGCCGAACGCTGCACGGAGCTGTCTGTTCAGACAGCCTTTTTTCATTTCACTGATCACCACTCATCCTTCTCCAAAATTGGCAAATCGTGATCTTCCTCAAGCCTGACTGTGGCTGGAACGGGTTGCCGCTGTGGCGGCGGACGTTAAAACCCGGGTCGATTCGGCATAGCATCGACGTGTATTGAGAAACGATCTTTTTCAATTCATGTCGTTGGAGATGAGCTTATGCCGAATTTATTAAAACTAAATAGACCATCAAGGTTATTACTGCTGTTCGCTCTCGCGGCGGCTTTCACCCTTTGGGTCCGGGGGCAGGAGAAAGAGCCTCTGGACAAGACACTCTCTCCATACTTTTTCTTGGACGGCGATCCGAGGGTCGATCGTCTTCCGCTGAAAGACACCAACGTCGAGATAAACGTTTCGGGTGTGATCGCCGACGTAAAGGTCGTTCAGAAATATGCCAACGAAGGCACGCGGCCGATCAACGCGACCTATCTTTTCCCGGCGTCGACGCGGGCCGCCGTTTATTCGATGCGGATGAAGATCGGAGACCAGATCATTTACGCCAAGATAAAAGAACGCGAGATCGCAAAGAGGGAATTCGAAAAGGCGAAAGAAGAGGGAAAGAGCGCCTCGCTGCTCGAAGAAAACCGGCCCAATGTGTTTTCGATGAAGCTCGCAAACATATTGCCGAACGATGTGATAGAGATCGAGCTTCGGTACACGGAGCTGCTTGTTCCCACAGAAGGCGTTTACGAGTTCGTCTATCCGACCGTGGTCGGACCGCGCTATCCGAGCGGCGAAAAGGCCAGATCCGGACAGGTAAACGGCCCCTATCTGCATCAGGACGAAGGGCCGACGAGTACCCTTCACATCTCGGCCCGTATCGCGGCGGGCCTGCCGATCGTCGAGGCGAAATGCTCTTCGCACTCGCTGACGCCGGCGATCGAAGGGCCGTCGGTCGCCCGCTTCACCCTCGACGACACTGATCCGTTCCAGGGCGATCGTGACTTCGTGCTTCAGTATCGCCTCGCGGGCAGCCAGATAAATACGGGACTTTTGCTCTTCGAGGGCAAGGACGAGAACTTTTTCCTTTATATGGCGCAGCCGCCGGCCCGCGTCAGGCTCGAAGACATGCCGCCCCGCGAATATATTTTTGTGATCGATGTTTCAGGTTCGATGGAAGGATTTCCGATCGAAACGTCCAAGAAATTGCTGCAGGACCTGATGGCCCAAATGAGGCCCAACGACCTCTTTAACGTGATCCTGTTTTCCGGCGATTCGACCGCCCTGTCTGAAGCCTCGATGCAAGCAAATGAGCAGAACATCGAGCGCGCCCTTGACCTGATAAACGAGCAACGCGGTTCGGGCGGTACGGAACTGCTTGAGGCCGTGAGACACGCGATGACGATGCCGGGAGCTCCGGGTGTTTCGCGAAGCGTCGTTCTGATAACGGACGGCTACATCTCGGGCGAGCAGGAAACATTCGAATACATCCGCCAGAATCTCGACAAAAGCAACGTTTTTGCCTTTGGCATCGGTTCGTCGGTGAACCGTTACCTGATCGAGGGCGTCGCCAAGGCCGGGATGGGCGAGCCTTTCATTATCGAGGGTCCAGAGAAGGCTGCCGAGGCTGCGAACAGGTTCCGCGAGTACATTCAAAGCCCAGTATTGACCGACATCGAATTTCGCTCTAACGGCTTTGAGATCTACGACGTATTTCCGGCCCATCTACCCGATCTGCTTGCCGGCCGCCCGGTGATCGTCTTCGGCAAATGGCGTGGAGCTCCGACGGGGAGCCTTGAATTACGCGGCAAGTCGGGCTTTGGCGATTACGCGGAAAACTTTGACGTTGCGAGTGCCCAGCCGGACGAGGGAAACCTTGCATTGCGATACCTTTGGGCCCGTTCGCGGATCGCGGAGCTATCGGATTACGGTTCGCCGGACATCTCGGATGAAAAGGTCAGGGAGATCACGGACCTCGGGCTGAAATACAACCTGCTGACCCGGTATACGTCATTCATCGCCGTCCGCGAGGTTGTCAGAAATCCGAACGGGGATGCGAGCGAGGTCAACCAACCGCTTCCGCTGCCGCTCGGGGTCACCGATCTGGCGGTCGGCAGTGAACCTGAACTCGCATGGCTCTTTGGGGCACTCTTCGCCGCGGCTTTATACCTTTTCGCTCGCCGCCGGTTTAGCGGCCTGCTGCAAGTTGGATCAAACACCCCTCAATGATCTCGCCATGAGAACCCACCTTAAACTCAAAGGGCTCCCACAATTGGCCGCCGTGGCGCTATGCGTCACGGCGATCAAATCCCATCATTCAACCGCAAGCGTCGATGATCTTGTTTGGGTGCTCGCACCAACGACAAGATTGGTCGAGATTGTGACCGGCCTGGATTTTACTTTCGAATCGGGAGCAGGTTACATGAGTGCGGATCATTCCTTCCAGATCGCGGCGTCGTGCTCCGGGGTGAATTTTCTGATCGCCGCGTTCCTGATGATCGCCGTCGGGTGGATCTGGAAGCGGCCGTTCGGCCCGGGCTGGACCTTTCTGCCGATCTCATTGATCATGGCTTATGCCACAACCATTGTCGCTAACACGGTGCGCATTTCGACCGCCCTGCAGCTGCGTCAAATAGACCCTGATCTGATCTGGTTAAATCCGGATCAAATGCACAGGTTCGAAGGCATTGTCGTGTATTTCGGATTTCTGATCCTGGTATTTGTCGCCGGCGAACGAATGCTGCGTGATGACGAGCCGCGTAAGCCGCGATCGTGGTGGCGGCGTTGGCTTCTACCTCTCGGCTCATACTACGCAGCAACGCTTGGCATTCCGATCGCGAATGGCTTGTACGCCGGAGGACTCGCGAGGCCGGAATTTGTGGAACACGCGATATTCGTTCTGGTGATCCCGATCGTGATAGTCGGCGTTCTTGCCGCCGCCCGGTCGGTAAGGGGACTCCGGCCCGACCTCCATATCCGGCATATCAACTAAACTTTGCGAGGTTTTATTCTAAGCTCGAACAAATTGCCAGTTGGTTGATCGGGTTTCCAAGCGATCTCGGCGCCGATAATGTTAGCCCGTGAGCGTATGTTTGAAATGCCCCTGCCGGAGTTGCTCGTCGTGTCCGGGTCAAAGGCGGTTCCGTCATCGGCGATCGTCAGATAGAGCCCGCCGTCCGCCGAGACCTCGACATTCATCTCGACAAGTCCGGCATCGGAGTGCCGTTCGATATTCGTAACAACCTCTTGCGCGATGCGATAAATGTGAAGCTGGACGATCAACGGGAATCTTATAAGTTCGTTTGCGTCCTCGGATGTGTGGAACCGGTGGTTCTTGACCGAGCGAGTGAGCAAGAACTCTAGGGCCGACACCAGGCCGACGTTCTCAAGGACGGACGGGCTGAGATCTTCGCAGATGCGGCGGATCTCGGTCGAAACGGCCTCGATCTCGGCACGAAATTCCGGATTCGCAGGGGTAAGTCGATCGCTCATCATCATCAGATCGCGGAGGTCGGCGAGCGTCTGATCGTGAAGGTCCCGCGCGATGCGGGAACGCTCGCGTTCGGCCTCGTTGGCAAGGTCGGAACGGGCAAGGGCAAGCTCGCGGTTGCTGCGGGCGATCTGACGCCGCTCGATGATCGCCCAGATCAGGGCGATGATCGCGATCACCAGCAAAACGCCGAGGGCCGTTGCGGTCCAAGGGAACGGGGCCTTTGCTACCGCAAAATTGATAATAAGCGGTTCGGACGGAAGCAGCGCGCGGTCGAACGCCTGTGCCTCGATCGTGTAGCTGCCCGGTTCCAGATCGGCAGGTGCATACTGCGGATCGGACGAGAGGCGGCTGTCGACGAGTTCGCCGTCAGCTCTTTTCAACAGGAACGCATACTGAAACTCTTCGGGAAACGTACGGCTGCTTTGACCTGCTACCTCGACAAGCAGGGAATTTTGCGGATATTCAAGATCGATACGGTTACGCAATTCCGTGAGATCGTGGACCCGCTGGCTCAAGACGCGTGTCGCAATGATCTTCGGGGGGACCGTTCCCGGACGGTAGGTGACGACGCCTCGGTTTGTCGCGATCAACATGCCGACTTCCATGGGCAGGATGGAAAACGCCTTTTCCGACGGCAGCCCCTGTTCAAAACCGATCGTCGAGACAAGCCAACCAAACCGTTCGTCGTACCGGGCATGCTGCAGGCCGCGTGTCGTGGTCGCCGCCCATATCTGGCCGTTGCTAACGTAAATATCTCTTACATCCTCGACCTCGATCAAGCGCTCTGAGACTCCATCACGGACGCTGAAAACTCCGTGTTCGCCTGCGATCCAGAGCGTTCCGTCCGGGGCTTCGACGATCCGACGGATCATCCCGCTTTTCAGGACCTCCGCTGAGAACTCTGCGGTTGCTGAGGTTCCGTCAAAGCTGAAGAGACCTTTATTCGCAGTGCCGAACCAGAGTTTGTCCTTCGAGGAACTCATTGCCGAGATCGTGGGCTCGGCGACCCGAAGCGTGCTGCCGGCCGGGCCTAGCTCCACAAGTCCGAGCCCGAAGACTGCCGCGAATTTTCTGCCTTTCAGATCGGCATATGAGCGCGTATTCGCGCCGCCGCCTTCGGTCTCCTGCGCATCGGTCGGCCGGTCCGCCGCTCCGACAAGCAATTTTCCGCGGCTGCCCTCGCTAAGAGCGAAGATCGCGCGGTTGGCGTATCCGGAGATCGGCAGCCAGTTTTCGCCGTTTAAGTAGAATAATCCGCGATTCGACCCGGCATAAATGCGGCCGTCGGATGCTTTGTAGAGTGTGCGAATAAAGTTGCTGTTCGGAATGTCAGAAACGGTCTGCTGCAGCGGGCCGTGGCGGTCGAACCTGCTCACGCCACGGTTGGTACCGGCCCAGATGACACCTTCGCGGTCGGTGAAGATCGTATAGATCGTGTTGGAACGAAGGCCGCCTGATGTGTTTTCGAACGTGTAAACTTTCTCGAGCTTGGACCCGACGACATGAAACAGTCCATAGCGTTCAGTGCCTGCCCAGACACCGCCGTCGTTTGATCCGAGCGTAAGAACTGTCGCTGTCGGTGCGGTTACGCGAACCGCTCGTTCACCGCCTTCGACCGCAAAAAGTCCGCTGACTCCCCTGGGTGCATCCGTCCCGAGCACCAACCTTCCGCCAACGTTCGCCAGCGAATTCACATAGATCGGCCGCGGTGCGAGCTGTAAAGCGGAATATCCTGACGGACCCACCGCGTAAACGCTGTCGCCCCACGTTGCCGCTAACAACTTGCCGTCTATTTCAGTCAGGCCGGTAACCCTGAACGGGCTTCCGTTGCTGGAGAGGATCGCGTCGGCACGCAGCGTTTCTGCCGATAGCGTGTTGCCCTCGCCCGTAACGCGAAGAATGCGACCCGTATCGGTCCCAAGATACGCCGAGTCGGCAAGCAGGATCGCCGTAACACCGGCATTCTGCGTTCCACCCACCGGCGAGAAACGGCCGTCGGAATAGACGAATGCGCCATTTTCCGTTCCGATCCAGAGATGGCCGGTCAAGGCCGTCTTAAGTACCAGGATGCGGTTCGAACCTGCCTCGCCGAGCGAGTAATTCTGAATTCGACGGCCGTCGAATCGGGCAAGGCCGTTGTCAGTCCCGAACCACATTACGCCGTCGGATGTCTGGGCGATCGCTTTGACGGCGTCCGACGGCAAGCCGTTGAAAACCGTGATCGAGCCCCACCGATGAAAATTCTGAGCGCCGGGCAATGGCGTCGGCGACGGCGTTCGAACCGGAGCGTTGGCCGGTGACGGGCTGGGCGAGGCTGACGGCGTGCCGGATGGCGATGGCGACGGCTGTATCGATTGCGCGATGAGATCAGTGAGAAGAGCCCCGGCGATCGCGATCAAGATCCCGAATGCGACGGTCTTCGATCTATAGGAAATTTCCATCCTTGTTACTCTTGCGATTCGCGATAACGAGCCCGGTCACGAGTTATCCACTCGGCCAGGTCAGCTTCGTCTTTCTCGAGTTCGTCACTATTTATCAGTCCGCGACGGAGGGCCTCGAAAAATGCACGCGTACGAATATTGTAGGCAAGCTTGTCATATGCCTCATTAGCAGTGCCGGCGGAACTGTCGGGAAAAAGCTTTTCATATAGCGTCGCCAAACGGCTCTCGACACCGCGGAGGCTAAGGCTGCACTTACGGGCAACAGCCCAGTTCGAAAGTCCGAGTGCGAGGTAGCGCAACGCTTCTGCCTCGAATTCAGTAAGCAGCGGCCGCTGAAACGAATCCTTAAAGGCCGGGTCGATCATGTCGGCGCCGTCTTCAAGCACGGCCCCGACAAATCGGAGAAGCCGCCCCTCGGGATTGTTCTTGTGAATGAACCCGTAGGTTGGCGGCGGTTCGAGCGAGCGAACGATCTTGCGGATCTCGTTGATGTAGATCTCGTGGGGGAATTGTGTCCAAAAGATGACGCGAGCCTCAGGAAATTCGCGCCAGATCTTTCGAGCGGCCTTTACCCCCGACAGGTTTGGCATCTGGATGTCGACAATTGACAGCGCCGGCCGATGTTCGATCGCCAGAGCGACGGCCTCCTCGCCGTCGGCAGCTTCGATCAAAGGCATGTGGGCCGGAAACTCTTTGCTTAGAAGACCAGCGAGATATTGTCGTTGGGCTTCGTTATCTTCGGCGATAAGGATGGACATTGTTGATCACCTTTCGGATGCAGCCAGGTGCCGTCGACGGCCTGGGCAGCGTCAGCAACAAGCAAAGCGAGCGCGTCTCGGTCGCGGAATAATCATACTGCTATTCTTTGGGTCCGGGCTACGTGGATTTCCACATTGCACGTCCGTGAAAACCGGCCTCACGCCGGCGAGGGTCGTCCGAACCCTCGGACAACGCAGAGCGGATCTCACCTCGGCCCGTGACGCAACGGTCGCCTAATTGATCAACATTCGTTTGGAGAAGTGTGAGCGGGCTAACAAATGCGATGGTGCTGAGGGCGGGAGTCGAACCCGCACGCCCCTAAGGACACAGGATTTTAAGTCCTGGGCGTCTACCAATTCCGCCACCCCAGCTTGACACGTTTTGGCTTTGTAACTTACTATAAATAAAGGCGTTACGGAGGACACATTCGGACACCATCAGACGCATCCGGACGGCGGAAGACGCTAAATTCCCCCCCGAATACAGGAAATTCCCCCCCGAATTCCCCCCCGAAAAGATATGAAGTTGTACATCGCCGAAAGCCATAAAGAAAAAGGTTATTTTATCACCGCGCAGAAGGATGGGAAAAAAGGCGCGGTACAAAGATACCGCGGCATATTTGCCATCTATGACGAGAAGTCCGAAAAGTGGCATTTTAGAAGTCAGAGAGGCTTCACGGCAAAAAGAGACGCGAAAAGCTGGGCCGAGGAAGAATACGCAGACTTTAACGAAAAAGGACAAACAGCGACGATCGCGTCGGTGAAAGGGCGAACTAACTTTGCGGCATTTGTTGAGAAGCATTATCGGGACTACCTGGAGAATGACCGGCAGTTAAAAGGTGCCAAACAAGAGTTTCAAAAGCTAGATGTGCTTGTCGAGTTCTTCGGCAATGACAGAATCGAAGACATCGATCTGCTCCGCGTGAAGGATTTTAAGAAGTGGCTCTTGAACCGACCTTATACGCGCAAAGAGGGCGGGCAAGAGTTCTTTCTTTCGAAGACGACCTCGCACCGATACCTTGCACGGCTGAAGCATCTACTTAGATACGCCGCGGATACTCTGGGAACCCGCGTCCCGCCCTTCCGTGACCTTATCAAGAAGTCCGATGAAAAACCGAAGGGCATCAAGTTCACGTTCGACGAATTTCAAAGAATGCTTGCCGCCTGTGATCGCCTGTTCCCACGCAAGCCGGAAAACCGAAGACGCTGGCGGCTGGTGCTCGTTGCTGCGTATACCTTAGGCTGCCGCGTAGATGAACTCTTTCACATTACGGGAGCCCACATAAAATATCTTGATGAAGAAAACCGAGTCGGGCTGATCGAACTGACGATGCCGGATAGCCGGAACAAGATCCACACAAAAAAGATGCCGATAACGACTTGGCTATTTGATGAAATGGAAGCGGCAGGGCTTTTCAATAAGGCTCCCAGCGAACGATTGTTCATGTGGACTAAGGCGTATCGGAAACCGTTCGACTCGATCAAGGAAGAAGCTAAAGTTAATCCGCAAGGAACCTTTCACACGCTTCGAGCAACCTCTGCAACCGATAAGGCAGCTAGCGGTCAAGAATTAGAGACGATACAGCAGGAAGTCGGGCACAGAAAGGGCTCCGGAGTGACATCGAAGCACTACATTCATTTCGAAGATCGTCAGATAATTGAAGCCGCATCGTTGTTCAATGAGAGCCTTGAGCGAACGCGGAAGATGGATGAGAATCTACCTAGACGTTAGATTCGCACTATCTTGGCACACCCAAAGAAGTGAGTTGAAGAAGCGATGGAATGGATCACTGAATCAATCGACGATGGTGATCCTATTGAAGAAAATGGTCACTCTGCTTAAAGTTCCAAGGTCGTAGCCACCAAGGACGATAGATACTAAACCAGCCGTTCTAAAACGGATTTGATGTAGGTGTCCTTATCTTCGTCCTGAAAGACGATGTTCTTCGCATTCATTGCATCTTTTGATAGTTGCCATAGCTGATGGATTGCCGCGAATAGTGTGTTTGAAACGACGAATGAGTGAAGGTGAACATCCGGGTCGCCAAGACGTTCCTCGATCTCTTTGATTGTCTTGTAGAACTCAACCTTCGGGTCTTGTGGGCCGATATTTCTGAGACCTTTTGGGTCAATGAACGCAATGTTCTGTACGTCCCCGACAACAAGCCACAGGATGAAATCCGGATGGAAATTACCGGCTTCGAAAAACCCGACGCCTCTTCCTCGACTTAGGTTTCGCAGGAGGTACAAATCCTTACCTTCGAAAAAGGGCGGGTTATTCTGATAGAACGTACGAAGGTCTTCGACAAATCTCTTTTCGCCCTGATTCATCGGCGTTGGACTGATCTCGACGATTTTGGAATCCAAATGCATCAGCGGTTTGAAGAGATGGCGGTCGAAAACGACGGCATTAATTCCCTGGAAACTCCAATCGTCCAAAGATCCTGACTCGATCAAACCTTTCAGTTCGCCGAGTTTAGAAACAATCTCTTCTTGAGATTTGTCGATCAGGACGCGGTAATATGCATCGCCGTCCGCATTGCCGACGCCGAGAAGATTGGAATCATTTGGTTCAAGATTTCGATATTCGAGGTGCGGTAGTTCCCACTCACGCTTTCGAAATGTGTAATACCGCTTAGTGTATTCTCGTAAAAGCGACAGTGCGATCTCTTCCCAGAGCCTTACTCGATTAAAAGACGTAAAGGCTAGTTCGTCCGCAGGAATCAGTAGTTCGTACCAGGCGTGATTCGAAAGCAGATCAACAACACCTTGCCTTGTAATATTCAGGTTGTACCACCCGCGCTCGGCCTTGAATCGTTCAAGCTCGAACAGGACCTTGTCAGTATTGATGAAGGCCAGATGACTAGCTGACAGATGGCTAGAATTTAGGGCCATTTCCCCGTCGCCGGTTTTCAATCCTTTTGCCCGAAGGGCCTGGATCTTCGGGTACCAATTTAGGACGACCTTGTTTCTGGTCAAGTAATCATTGTCCGGTAAAGAGACTGAAGGGATTGGGCCAAGCTTTCGAAAGGCATCCCCAAACTCGGTGCTAACCCCATTAATGGTCTTCTTTAATCGAATGGTTTTCAGCGGCTGACTACCCAGATTCTTAATGACGGGCAGCAGCATTTCCTCCATTTCCTCGTTGTCGGGCAGACCTTCCTCCTTAAGGAAATCCCGGAATTGGGCCATATAGCGAGCGTGGATTCCAAAAATGCCAAGGGTTTCCAGCAGACCGATATGCTTCGGCCTTTCGACGCCATCCGGCAGCTGTGCCTGACTGCTGCGTTTCAGGCTGAAGTTAATTCCTTTCAATCTCACGCCGCGGCCGAATAGCTGAATAATTTGAGCGCCTTCGCTTTTGCCCACGTTCATCAGCCCCATGGTCGAGACCCGCCAGCTGCTCCAGCCTTCGCTAAACTTCTTTGAGCCAATAAGTACGTTCACGCGAGAGTGATTCTCATTGATCTCGTGAAAGAGCGACCCCTTGAACTCACGATCTCCAGTTTCGAGACCATTTTCGTCACAAAGTTTAACGAGCTTGGCGTCATCGCCCACATTAATAACACCGAAATCATCATTTCCGTCGCCAAGCCTCAAAGCGACTTCGCCCGTGGCGCCTTTCAGGTTCTCAACATAAAGACTCCCGCCGCCCGGCGCGTTGAAGACAACTGACAGCGTGTCATCGAAAATGTTCTCGGGGCTAAGGCCGGAGAGGTTCAAATACGTGAATCGCCCTTCGAAAAGATTTCGACCTCGGTTATTCGCCAGCCCCTGGTTCAATACTCGGTTGATGCGTTCAATGCTCGATGCTCGATCCGATACATAACGAGAAAGGAATTTAAGAATCTCTACGATGTCCGACGCATCCTTTGCTCCGAGTGACGCTGTAACGCTGCCGCCGACGAATATCCACAACGGCTTCTCGAGTTTGAAGGGGCGAAACTCAGTTTCATTGTCCTGGAACAATTTCACCTGCTGGTAAAATGAGAGTAGGCAGGCCGTCATGTATAGATCCTGATGATCGCTCTGGGTACCTTCGTCGAGATTCAGGATCTGATAGTCCTTTCCAAAACCATCGCCGTAAAAATACCGGTACGAATAATCAACCAGAATGTTTTTGGCGTACTGCTCCGTTAGATTCTTATCGCCCTTAACCGCCTGACCGAATGTGGCGGAGTACTCGAAAGAAAATCCACTTTCACAAAGTTTGTTGCGGTACTTCATCCAAACGCCGTCGCCGCCGCCCGACGCTCCGCGATGGCCTTCATCAACCAGAACGAGATTGTTCCCCTCGAAGGCATCCACCGCGACCGTCTTGTCGCCCATCTCGTCCTTTAACTTTGTTACTTCGATGATCTCGACCGATTTGCCCGAATACAGGCTGCGTGCATCCTTGTTAAAGCGTTCAGCGTAGATGCCCGCAACTTCGAATTCCTTCCTGTGCTGCTCACTTAATCCCTCATTAGGGGTGAGCAAAATGATGCGGTTGAGTTCACGGCTCTTGCCGTACTTCGCTATGTAGTGCTGAAATTGGAGAATGTTGGCGTGCATCAGGAGCGTTTTGCCGCTTCCCGTCGCCATCCAAAAGGCGAGCTTGTTCAGCTGCTGCCATGACTCGTTAGAGGCATCAAGCGGCTTCACTTGATCCGATTCTTGTTTTTCGGCATTGTATTTTGCGATCTGCTCGTTAATTTCGGCGAGCAGGGTATCGGGGTTGCCAAAGTACCGATCGAGATAAACCTCAGTAAATAAGAGCGATAAATACTGGAAGTACTTCCATTTTATCGCGTCTTCTCCGTGAGTGATCCTTCGCTCGTTCAGCTTGAGCGTATGGCTGACGATGTTCTGGTCATATTCAAGCAGGATTTCCGTTGTAAGATTAGTCTGATTGAATAGCTGCGCGACAAGCGCGTGATGAAAGTGATGGACGTTGTTCTCATCCATTCCTTCAAGAGCCTCGTTGCGAACGATCTCTGCAAGCTTGTCGAATTTCTCAACTCCAAAAAGCGCCAATATCCACTGATTCAAAACCAGCTTATAAACGAACGGCACGGATGGAGTTGTTGTTCTGCGTCTGGGCGGCATATGTTAATCGACCTCGCCTTTAATCGCTTGCTCCACCTTGCTCCAGGATTTTGCAAATTGGTTTTGTCTGCCCTTGCTCCACGCCCAGGCCTCAAACTCCTTAGAACGTCCCTTCTTTCGTCGGAAAAAATTGGAGGGATTATCGATCATCCCAGCCTCTTTCCGGTTCGCTTTGTAGTATGCCGTAATCTCCTCAAGAATAAGGTTACATGCCGTATCTAACGGTGTGCACAGAATCAGGTTCTTCCTTTCACACATTTCTATGAAGAGTCTTGTGCTCGAACGTGGTCTGATCACTTTGCTGAGACGAGACCACAAATAGTTCAAACCAAGAGACATCATGTAACTTCGATCCGGATCGCCTCGGCGGGCATTGCCCATCTGCTTTCGCGCCCAATAGCGGGCCAAATAATATTCAGGATCAGAGTTAGGGAAAACAGACTTGTAATGCGTGCTGAA
>JBFXJZ010000004.1:0-528736 GCA_050174305.1 Pyrinomonadaceae bacterium
TTAGTAAAAGTGTACGGAGAAAATACTTCATGTGAGTCCCCTCGTGCTCCCTTATTAAATATCAAATTCCGGCCGTTCGATTTATGATTTGGCTCATGAAATGTAACTATTGTTTTGGGAATCGCTGGGGGGGGCTTCATACGTTCATGAGTCAAATATCCGACCATTTTAGTGCCGAGCTAACAGAAGGTCTCTTTGCTATTGGACGCAGACGTTCGTTCGGTGGCGGCGAGCACGTTTTTTTCGAGGGTGATCAGGCCACATTTTTACCGATCATATTGGCTGGAAAGATCAAAATGGTTCGCTATCCTGAGGCGGGTAAGGAGATCATCATTGGCACGTTTCAGGCTGGCGAGATTTTTGCAATTCCGCCGGCGATGGATGGAAAGCGATTTCCCGCAACAGCCGTCGCAATCGAGAACAGCTCGCTTCTAATGGTCCCGCGGGGTGAGTTTCTCGCCTTAATGGAGTCATCGTCGGAATTTTCGTCCCTGGTGCTTAACCGAATGTGTGGCATTCTCCGTGACCGTGCCGATACCGTTCAGATTTTGGCCACGCCATCCGCCGAGCAGCGTGTTGCGAGCATCATTTTGAGGCTTACGGGTGAAATGAATGCCGGCGAAGTTAAGAAGATCACCCATCGACGGCAAGATATAGCTGAGATGGCAGGGCTTTCGCTCGAGACCACGATCCGGACTATCCGAAAGCTCGCGGAAAAGGGATATCTGAAAATAGTTGGCGGAAGAATATTCGTCGAAACGACTGATCACCTTCGTACTCTTGTCCGTTAGGCCTTGTAAAAAGGTGATCTGGATCATATTTGGTTGAGCCGTGTCCTGCTAAGTTCCTCAGTGCAAGACTTGTGTTGAGAATTGGATCATGAAACTTCGAATTAGAGAAAACACTCTTCGTTTTCGGTTGGGCCGCTCCGAAGTCGAAACTTTTGATCAAACAGGAGCCATAGGGGACAATGTGCGGTTTGGGCTAGGAAAAAACGACTTTGGCTACGTGCTCGAAAAGACGCCCGACAGTAATTTTTCGGCCTCTTTTGCGGACGGGATAATCGTGGTTCGCGTACCTGCCTCCGATGCCAATACCTGGGCCAGTTCCGACGAGGTTAGCCTTGCCGGAACCTATCTAGCGGACGAACATACTGAAATAAGAATATTGATCGAAAAGGACTTTGTTTGTCTAAATGCCCACAACGACGAAGACCAGTCTGACCGCTATCCCCACCCCAAAGGCGACGCCGCATGCTAAGCCCAATGATACGACGATTTGGGGTTACAACAGCATTTTTCCCGGTCCGACCATAAAGGCCCGGCGATTGTCCGAATTGTGTTGTTGCTAGCGAGCTTGATTAGCTTTTGCCCGCTTTACGCGCGGCTTCGGATTTCAACCAGAGGGAAATAATCTGATCGGCTAATCGAGTATTTTTTACTGTCTGAATCTTAATAAAGTTTCGGAGACAGGGTGGAGGTTTGTCAAAAATGAAGAAAATTTTGTTTTTAACTGTAATTTTAGGGGTTGTTTTGATGATTTTTACGGTCATCGGTTTTAGTGTCAATAGTCAGGAAAGAAATATAGAAAAGTTGAATTTACAAACTAAAATCGGCGACGGCAAAGATAAAGAGGTTACGCCGCTTTTTGATGGTGAACGCCGAAAAATCGTCCAAATTACGCTACGCAATAAGGCGGTTTTAGATGCTCATAAAGCCGCCGAACCGATTACGATTCAATGTATTGCGGGCGAAGGCAAACTTATTGTCGGTCAAGAAAAAAAAGAAGTAGATCTGCAAAAGGGAGTGCTTGTTACGATTGAGCCGAATGTGGTTCACGAAATTAGGGCAACGCCGAAAGTATCAATCTTATTAACTAAATTTAAGGATAAATGAAGAAGCAAACGCCATGCGGAGAGCTGTTATAAGTTTTGGAACATGACCGAGATCATATTTCCCCCTGTAAACATCCGCGACAATTATGCTGGAGTATACATTTGGAGGATGAATTAATGATCAGTGTTCAAGGTAAGACAGTACGCGAAATAGCACTTGAGATGCCGTTGACGACCCGCGTCTTTGAGGAATTCAAGATCGACTATTGTTGTCATGGAGACACGCCGTTCGACGACGCCTGTCGAAACGTCGGGGCGAGTCCGGAAATAGTCAAGGAGAAGATCGATGGCGTCCTGGGTGGATCAATAAATAGTGATCAAGAATCGTTCTCCAAAATGGACTTGAGCGATCTCGTCGATCATATTTTGGATAAACATCACGTCTATACACGCGACGAAATGAGCCATTTGACACCGTTGATGGCCAAGGTCGCCAGCCGTCACGGTGATCACAATCCATATCTCCTTGAGTTAAAAGAGCTTTTTCAGGCACTCTGTGATGATCTGGATCCTCACATGGTGAAAGAAGAAATGGTTCTTTTCCCATACATACAAAAACTGGAGCATAGTTATTCGAATCATCTGAACGTTGCGTTTCCGCCATTCGGAACGGTTCAGCATCCGGTAAATATGATGAACATCGAGCATGAAGAAGTCGGGGAACTACTTGTTAAAATGCGTCGAGTTACGAATGACTACACTCTGCCGGCGGAGGCGTGCCCGAGTTTCACCGCTCTTTATCACAGGCTCGGGGAATTTGAGCGTGATCTGCACCAGCATATTCACCTTGAGAACAACCTGCTCTTTCCACGTGCTATCGAACTCGAACAAAAGGCTCGAGCCTAAGTTCGCTCGGAATGAACCAAAGTATGTCGACTGCCGCACCGATAACAGCACCAATTAGAGTTGTTCGAGTGCGGCAAGTCGCTCTTCCGGTCGAACACGGTGGATGGGCATTTTTGCTCGAACCCCTAATTGCCGGTCTGGCGATCGCGTATTCAACCGGAGCTCCTTGGATCGCCTGTCTTACTATCGGTGCGTTTCTCACACGGCAACCGCTAAAGGTCCTGATCGCCGACCGCTTTGGAATGCGAAACAGGGAGCGTGCGAGCCTGGCCTTTCGATTTTTGCTTTGCTACGGTGCGATATTATCTATTGGACTTGCTGGTACGCTCCTTTCGGTCGGCGTCCAGTCGCTACTCCCATTTATTTGGATCTCGCCGCTCGCTATTTTTCAGATATACATTGATGCCTCTAGACAAAGCCGCAAGTTGATACCTGAATTGACGGGAGCTATCGTTATGTCGGCTTCGATCGCGGCGATCGGACTGGCAGCTAATATGCCGTTGGTAGATGCCGCCGCTCTATGGGCGATCTTTGCGTCAAGGTCAATTGCCTCTATCCAGTATGTTCGCGAGCGACTTCGTCTGGAAAAAGGTAAGCGGTACTCCCGGATTATCCCGACACTCGCCCATGTCGCGGCTCTTCTTCTAGTATCAATGTTAGCTTTCTACGGCCTTAGTTCGTTTTTGACGATTATGTCTATGTCGGTATTGGCCTATCGAGCTATAGCCGGGCTCTCAGCGGGTCGGAGTAAAATGAAAGTGATGCAGATCGGCGTTTGGGAGATCATTTACGGCGTGCTGGTTGTATTATCGGTCGTGATCGGACATTATTCCGGCTTCTGATAAATAGCTACATTGCAAGACGGCTCCGATCCTCAAATTTATGCACAATGTTGATATCGATCTTGTCGAGATGTCGCTCGATGTTATCAAATACGCGATTGGCCGTATTTCTGATACCGATCCTAAGCTAGGATTTCCAAAAAAAGCAGAGGAGTTACAATCCCTTGTTGGCGAGACGATCACGCCCAAAGGCATCGGCGGCGAGAAGGCATTCGCTCTTTTTCGAGACGTCTTGGTCAAAGCGAGTGTCCCGATCGATCACCCTCGCCATCTTGCATTCGTTCCTGCATCTCCGACCCGCGCGGCAGTGATGTTCGATCTCGTAACCTCGGCAACAAGTGTTCATGGTGCGTTCTGGCTAGAAGGAGCTGGCTGCATTTTTGCGGAGAACCAAGCAATGGAATGGCTGGTGTCACTGACTGGAATGCCCGCCGGAGCGTTCGGTGTTTTTACAAGCGGAGGTACCGAGGCAAATCTTTCGGCAATGGTCACCGCTCGGGAATACTGGCGAGACCGGGACGAACGCAATCAAAAAACGCGCGGTATCGTAATCGCCTCGAATGGTGCCCATTCCTCGATAAAGGCGATGGCAAAGGTCATCGACGCTGATGTCCTTCTGATCGAAACGGAGAGCCGCCTCGAAAGCTCTCATTTAGCTGACACTCTTTCCCGGATGTCTGCTGGTGACCGTGCCAGGGTGTTTGCCGTGATCGCAACCGCCGGGACGACCAATGCCGGAATAATTGACGATCTCGCGGGTATCGCAACGATATGTAGATCAGAGGAGATCTGGTTTCACGTTGATGCCGCCTACGGTGGCGGAGCTTTGGCGGCTCGGTCAGTGCGGCATCTTTTTAATGGTATCGAGGAAGCCGACAGTGTCACGATCGATCCGCACAAATGGCTATTTTCACCATATGATTGCGGGGCGATCATCTACCGCGTTCCGGAACTCGCAAAAAAGGCCCACGCTCAGGAAGGTTCCTACCTCGATATTTTCAGCGATGAAGGTGCACAGGGATTTAATCCGTCGGATTATCAGATACAGCTAACGCGGCGTGTGCGAGGGCTGCCGTTGTGGTTCTCCCTGGCAACGCACGGCACCGATAGATATGAAAAAGCTATCGAACGCGGGATCGAACTTGCTCAGATCGCCGGCCGGTTGATAACAGAATTTGAACACACAGAACTTGTCAGAGAACCAAGCCTATCCTGCGTATTGTACCGTCGTAAAGGATGGGAGGCCGAAGACTACCGCGCGTGGACCTACAAGAATCACAAGTCAGGGTTCGCTCTGGTCGCTCCCACCAAATGGAGAAACCCGGAAGGTCCTGAAACTGTATCGCGATTTTGTTTCATAAATCCCGACACTACCGAACAAGATATCACTGACATTCTGGCAACGATGGCCTAATCGCTCACACACACACACACACACACACACACACTCTCTCTCTCTCTCTCTCTCTCCGAATTCGCCGAAACCGATCAGTCGGCGAAACTGACTTCGCCGACCAATTGCGTCCCGTCACCCGCAAACCCCGTCAAGGGCACTTTTGCACAGTGTATCTCCGTCACCTTTCTAAAGTGATATCCCATTGCCGCCAGAGCGATCCCGATTCCTAGACTGCGCGGGGAAAGTCTTACGACTCGGAATAAATACTTCCAGAATCGACGGCGTTCCCGGTCGCGTACGCCGAGTCCCAACACGATTCTGATGAAGGACCTGAGAACGCCGATGACGCTGTCTCGCTGCAATCCTGCCGAACCGTTTCTCACACGCGATAGGCAGTCCAGTGCGCGCTGATAGAATTCCTCCGAACTGTAAATGGTCCTTAAAATAGCTTTGTATCCTTCGACCAGGCGTTCCCGATCCATTTTTGGAACAAAGTTTAATGAACAATCCGTGTTATTCCCGCTGCTTTGGTGAACGAGTCTGCCTTCACGCTCCAAACGCTTCCAAAGCTGCGTGTCAGGAAGAGCAGTCAAGAGCCCGACCATAGCAAGCGGAATTGCACTGTCACGGATAAAGTTGATCTGTCGCTCGAAAATATCGTCCGGGTCGTTATCGAATCCGACAATAAAGCCGGCCATGACCTCGATACCATAGCTTTGGATCTTTCGCACCGATTCAAGGAGATCGCGTTTTGTGTTCTGAGATTTGTTGGCTTCTTTCAGACTTGCGGGCGCGGGCGTCTCAATACCGAGAAATACACGGTGAAAACCGGCGGATTGCATCATCTCGAGTAAAACATCGTCTTCGGCGAGGTTTACGCTTGCTTCCGTCAAGAAAGAAAATGGAAAATTATTTCGCTCGGACCATGCAATAAGATCCGGCAGGAATTTTCTAACCTCACGTTTGTTGCCGATAAAATTGTCGTCAACGATAAATACCGTTCCGCTCCAGCCAGCGACTCGCATCGACTCCATTTCAGCTAGCATCTGTTCGCTTGATTTGGTACGCGGCGAGCGCCCGTAGATCTCAATGATGTCGCAAAACTCACACGAAAACGGACAACCGCGTGAAAACTGGACATTCATCGAGGAGTATTGGTTTATGTCGATCAGACTAAAATCCGGCACTGGCGTGGACAAAAGCGAGGGCCGCTCAACTGCTTGATAAATGCGTTTTGGCGAGCCGCTTTTCAAATCGTCGATGAAATCCGGCAAGGTAGTTTCGGCTTCACCTACGAAAATGAAATCCGCATCCGGTACGAGATCCGAGCTCGTAGAGACATAGGGGCCTCCGACGGCGACTCGCCTGCCAAGTTCCTTGCAAAGTTTTACGACCTGATCGAGTGACTCTCTCTGGACGATCATCGCGCTGAGAAAGACGATATCTGCCCATTCGATATCGCTAGGGGTTAGCGGCTCGACATTCATGTCTACGAGACGCCGTTGCCAGGTTTCAGGCAGCATGGCGGATACGGTCAACAGCCCGAGCGGCGGAAACGCGGCCTTCTTGCCGACAAACGACAGTGCGTGGCGAAAGCTCCAGTAAGTTTCCGGGAAAACAGGATAAACAAGTAAAGCTTTCACGATTGATGAGGCCTCCCACGGAAAGCCGACTCCTGATTTCAGGACAGCTCTCCTGATTCGAAAATGTCGGGCTTTTCCGTAAGCGTTTTCTTTCCGTAATTCAAATGTTATCAGCTATTTGCGGGGACCGATGTAAGAGTTGTGTAATAGGTAAGAGAGGTGGTAAACGACGAAAGAGCGCAACGAAAGGCCGTTCCCGACAAGCTTGTCGAACGCAATTAAAACCGGCGTCAGGCTGCCGTGTTCCGAATCGAATCAAGGAGCAGTCCAGCCGCATTCAAGCGTGGACTCGTTCTCTTCGTCGAGTACAGGGAGAAAGATCTGCTTTGATTTGTCCTGATCGGGCCCGACTCGCGCGAACAAAGCGGCTCCTGCCAGATTCAGATATTCGATTCCGGACGCGGCGAGCAATTTGGACAGTTTCTGAGCGTATTTGGAAAGATGATCGTCGATAAAACTTATTGAGGCCTTTGAGGTCACATCGGCACTTTTGTTGTCGCCGTTTTCCAGAGCATAAAGTTCCTTTAATCGCAGGTAAGCGACGAATCCGGTCTCGACAGCGACGTGATCAGGCACCTCGTTGGTCGTTGGTTTATACGAGAATGCTTTGTAGAAACTATTCAATTCCGCCAGCATGTAACCCGGTTGAACCCAGCCGCGATAACTGACCTCGCGACCCGGGGCGGGTCCGCCCGGCCCAAAGATAGAATGAAATAATCCTTCGCTTGCTTCTTTCTGAGCGGCCTTTGCGGCACGTTTCAGTTTCTTGTCGGTAACAGGACCTGCGAGATCTTCGACCTGTCTGAGCCAGTCATTTGACGGACAATCGAATAGTAGGCTAATTAGCCGCCATTCTGCCGCTTCGGCGAGCAGATCTCTAGTACTGTTTCTTTTGGTTTTCATAATGGCCCCATAGTCAATGTCTTTCCCCGCGAAGCCGAACGCGTTCGAGCATCTCGTACTTTTCTTCGTCGGCTAGTAGGGCATCCAGTATCGGATAAAGGTAGTCGGCCTCACGCCGGTCGTGATGGCTGCAGAGGCGAAGGTAAAATGCTTCGCGATCCAGAAGCTGAAGCAGGACTCGGTCCAACTCAGGTTCTGACTGCATGTCGCGGATCGTTTGCTTAAAAAGCCCAAGATGCGAACGCATCTTGGCGTGATCGTCATAGTAGAGCTTTGGAGCTCCCGCCGCCGGGAAGTCGGCCCGCTTTTCGTAGACCGGCAGCAGAATATTTTCTTCGTCAGCCATATGGCTGAAGAGGGTTGACTCATAGGCGTTAAGAAGGCCAAGTGCCTTTTCAAAATCAAAGTGGAGCAAAGCCCGCTGGTGCTCGAAGAATAATTCGTCGATCACATTGTGAACCTTCATGAGGTCACTAATAACTGCCATATTTTCTGTTCTCACTTTAAGATCAACGGCACCCAGCCGGTTCGCATCTTTCTTGCTCCAACCTCGATGTGGGAGCCTTCCCAGACAGCAAACGCGATCTGGGACGGCGTCACGGCTGAGAAGCCAGCGGGTAACGGCCGCGAGATGACAACGGCCCACCCTTTAGGCGTTTTGACGCCCTTTCCCTTCGAGACCGCGTTCGGGGCCGGAGATAGTGTGCTCGGCCCTTCGGCTATCAGGTCCTCTACCGGTTGCTCGCGTGGTCCGGAGCGCCGGCTTCCGAGTGCACGGGCCGGAGCGTACCGAGCCGCAGCCTCGGCTTGAGCCTGCGGATTATTCTCGAGCGGCTGGGCCTCCGCCGGGTAGTGGTCGATCGATGCATTTGGATAGATCGCGTTAATATTATCGGCCCGTCCCTCAACGATCGCCTGCCAATCGGCACGCCAGTATGAGATCTCAACTGTTTTCCCGACCTCACCCATCTGCGGGGCCGGGACATTTGGATCGACCTTTGAAGGAAGCTGTACTGCGCAACCGTCAATGAAATGTCTAGGCCCCGGCATGTCGCTTTGGCTCTCGTCAAGCCATTCGAGCCTGAATGCTATTTCACTGCCATTGGTGATCGCCTTGACAATCACCTCAGACGTCGACGGTTCTAACAGGCGCGGCTCTACCAGATCCTGCAAGATCATCTTCGATGCGTGGAGCGAGACTGCATCCCAGACGGCCGCATTCGGGTCAAGAGTGAGCTCCTTGACCTGAGCTACGTTGACCTCGACCGTCGGGACCTGAACCTTACTGCACGAAGTCGCAAATAAAAGAGCCAGTATTGTGAGCGATGTTGCGAATCGCATAAATAACCTCCTCACGGACAATTGGTGCGCGTGATCTGATATAGCTTGTCGTATGCCGGGCGAATGTGGACTGGTTCCTTGAACGGGACATTGACCAGCTCTTTTCCATTCTCATCCATTCCGATCGCCTTATCGCCGACACGTTTCCATTTGCGCATTATCGCCTCGGTCGAGCCGAATAGGCCTAATAGGCTGGTCAGGTCCTGATCGTTCGGTGCGTTTCGGTAGATCTCGACGGCCTTATCTGTACCGGGGCCGAACATCTGGCGGGTAAACGCCGTTGGCACGTGGATCGGAGGAATGTAGTAAACGTTAGGCTCAAGGCCGAACTGCGGGAACAGCGGCAAGGCAACTTTCTTAATATGGACAAGATAATCGATCGGGTTATCAGCCTCGGCCTTGTCCGGCGTATTGATAAATCCGGCAACGCGGATCTTACCAATGCAATTTGCGAAACACTGGGGTGAAAGCCCTTGCTCGATCTTGGGATAACAGGCGATGCATTTTTCCGATGTCGATGTCATCGGATTGAAAAACACCTTCTTATACGGACAACCGCGGACACATTCCTGATAGCCGCGGCAGCGGTTTTGATCGACAAGAACGATGCCGTCCTCGGGCCGCTTGTAGATCGAACCACGAGGGCACGATGCCAGACAGCCCGGATAAGTGCAGTGATTGCAGATTCGTGCGAGATAATAGAACCACGCCATCTGATGTGGTATGTCGATACTCGCCCCGTGCTCGATGCCGCCTGCACAGTCGTCTTCGCCGACGTTCGGATAAGCGTAATCTTCATCCTCCGGCCGCCACCCGAGAACGCGTTCGCCGGCAGGTGCTGACTCAAAAATGGTACTTCCTTTATAAACAGATTCGCCGTTTTCCTCGCCCCAATTTTGCCCATCGAGCAAACTCAGGAGATTAAGGTCCCAGGCAAGCGGATAGGAACCATAAGGCTTGCTTTCGACGTTGTTCCAGAGCATATACTCCTGCCCCTTGCCCGAGGTCCAGGTCGTTTTGCACGCCAGCGTGCAGGTTTGGCACGCGATACATTTATTCGTATCGAAAACGGCGGCAAATTGCTTTTGTGGCCTGCTTTCCGGATACCAATAGGACATTTCTCGTCCAAGTTGCCAGTTGTTTACGCGTGCCATAGTTTTTTCTCCGTGTTGCTTTCTTTTCTATCTGTGTCGCTGCGGTGCTCAGCGAGGTTCATTTGTTGCTGGGGCGTAAAGGAAGCGCTCAGAACAAAGATCTGCCTTCCGATGTGCGTCGTTCGGGCGGCCAGGGCAAGGGAAGCGATCGCAAGGATAAGAACAACGAGTGCGTTCCAACGTGCCAGGCCTTTTGCGCGGATCATCCGGATCAAACCGACGAGAGCGAACATGCCGGTCAGTTCGATCGCGAAAAATGTCGGCAGCGCCGACGCCCTGTGGGCGACTATGTTTGTCCACGGCGGCCCAGCCATTAGAGCTGCACCTTTACCGGCTATCTCACCTGTTGCGTAAACCGCCAAGGTTAGTAAGGCCGTTACGAGAAATACCCATAAACTGCAACGTCCGACTTGGCGGCCGGACCGCCACATTTCGTACAGGAGCGCCACAATCCCGAGGGCCATTCCGATCAGGGGTAGGTAGTTTAGAAAAATGTGTATTCGTGTCGGGTCCATTTGATCCACTATTTCTTGCCGACAAAATCTCCGGCGATGTATCGCTTCATTGCATCCGATTCGTTTCTCGGCCGAATGCCCAGCTTCGTCGGACGCCAAAGCGGTTCGTCTCCAATACCGCCAGGTTCGGCCTTGGTGATCTTGATGAATGATTCACGCGGTGCACCGGTCGGGCAGTGCGTGTCTGGAAGAAATCCTTGCCCGATGCTTTGACCATACATTTCCTTTCGAACAAGGGAATCGGTCATTGTCGTCGGTTTAAGCCAGCCGCGCGTGGCGGACTGGTGCGAACCCGAACGAAACATCGCCTGGTAATTTGTCCGAGGGTTCTTCGCCAATCCGTCCTTACGTTCCTTTTGCCCCTGTTGCGAACCGGGTGTTGCTCCGTACATGTTGAACCACATGCGGGTCACATTTCGCGGCGTGCCCGGATAGTAACGAGCTCGGCAGAGAAGCCGGGCAAATTCGTAATTCTTTTTGTCCTTCTGCCAGCCGCGGAATGGACGGTCTTCCGGGTCGGGATCGATCCAGACATAATCGCCATCGTTAATCCCAAGTTCCTGTGCGTCATCTGGATTAATATCAACGTAGCCCTCGGTAACGAACGGTGAGCGTTTGTCGCGGCGGTAAATGTCGCCGAACGGGCCAAAGAGCATCGCGTTCATATCCGTATCAATCGGCGTCGTATGTGAGCCGTGGCGGTATTTCGGCGTGTGAAAGATGAACTTGAAACCATCCTTCATCAACGGATGAGCAGTGTTCTTTGCATCGGCCCAGCTGTAGACGACATTCCGGCCGCTTCGAGTGTCACACGTTAGATCATCGAGCTTCGCGCCGTAGGCCTCGGGTCCCATCGGCCTCATAGCTTCGTGCGGTGGCGAAACGATGATGTTCGGTTCGTAAAAGGTCGAATCGACAGGTTCGCGGTGTACGGGTAAATTCTCACCCGCTTCGATAAATTCGTCTTCCTCACGATATGATTCGAGACGCCCGCTCTTTGTGTACCATGGAGTCGAATCGGCGATTTGATTGTAGCCGACCGATTTCGGTGTCGTTCTGCTATTCATGATTGCGGGTATCCCTTCAAGCGCCTTATCATGAAGGTCTTTGAAGGAATAGCCTTTTGAATTGGTTGAATTATCAAGGATACGCTGAAGATAGACATCGGTCCGGTCATCCCGGACAAATTTCCAATAGTCATTGAAACGCTGGTCGCCCGTTAGATCCGCCAGTTTAGACGCGACCGTAGCGAAAACCTCGATATCGCCCATCGTGTTAAAGATCCGAGGGATCGGTGTTTTGGGGAAGACGAGCAGGAATGGATTTGTGACCGACGCGGTCATGTCCGGATGCTTGAGTTCCGCCCACGAATCGACGCCGAAAACGACGTCCGCCCATTCGCACGACGTTGACCACCACCATTCATTAACGGCGATCATTTCTATCTTGGGAAGTACGTTGACCACCGTGTTGTAATGCCATTTAACATTTCCGAGGATCGAGTTGGCGTTAGCAAACCACAGCGACTTTGTCGGGCACGGCATGTGCGTTTTGCCAGTCAGCAATTTGTCGCCGACCCTAAGCGGATGATCTTCGTGGTTGTAATAGTGGGCCGATTCGGCCTTCCAATATTGTTTTACACGCGCCGGTTTTGCGGGGTCTAATTCGATATCAAACGGATCTTCATTGATATATTGTGGAGATCCGTTAAAAAGCGCGGTGCGGTGATTGCCCGAAAATGATCCGACATTCCCGCTGATCTTGCCGATGTTTCCGGTAAGCGCGGCAAGCAGGAGAATATCACGGTCTTTGCTGACGTTATTGAAAAATTGGTTCGGCCCCATTCCAACCGCAAATAACGTCGTGCCGAAATCTTTGGCGAAATGGCGCGCAAGGCTCTGAACAGCAGCAGCGGGAGCCCATGTAATTTCCTCGACCGTTTTCGGATCGAAGTGAGCCGCATATTCTTTAACAAGATCAAACACCGGGCGACAGCGAACGGTGCTTCCATCTATTAGAGTGATACTGATCGCTCCCTCAAGCTTCGCTTCACCGACTTTTGAATTCTTGCCGACGTCATCACGGGTTAGCATTTGCGGCTTGTTCGTCTTTGAGTCAAACCAAACATAGTCACCCCATTCAAGCCTCATTTTTTCTGGAATGATATTCTTGTCCGATTGTTCGCCAGCCGGAGCCGCTCTTTCGCCTTCCTTTAAGATCTGCGTTTGCTTCAGTTTCGCGGGTCCGCCGCCGAAAACGTCGGCGGCCTTGAGATATTTCAGACTGTCCATCCTGACGAGGATCGGCATGTCGGTCCATTGACGAACAAATTCGTTATCGTACAGGTTTTCCTGCATTATTACGTTTGCGAAACCCAACGCCAACGCCGGCGTAGTGCCCGGCCGAACAACGATTACGTCGTCAGCCTTGGTTGCCGTGGCCGAATATTCGCAAGCGATAACGACGATCTTCGTGCCTTTCATGCGGGCTTCGGTAAGCCAGTGAGCGTCGGGCATCTTCGTTGCGATCCAGTTCATACCCCAAGCTACAACGGTCTTCGCCTGCTCGACCGAGTTGAGGTCGAATTCCATACTCTGCTGACCTGTGACCATCGGGTGTCCCGGTGGAAGATCGGTGTGCCAGGAGTAGTTGTCATAGCCTTTTCCTCCGAGCGCCTGATCGGGACCAACGCCGCGGATGTGCGAGTCGAGCAGCGCGATAGAATTTGCCATTCGGTACATTCCGAAAATGCGGGTCATACCCAGCAGCGGCATTCCGCCGCGAAATTTCATAACTTGTGTGCCAACTCCGTGGGTGGCCTCGATCGTCGCCTCGTCATAATGCTGCTCCTTAAGTCTTCGTTTACCTTCTTCGCCAGTGTATGTTTCGGCTATGTTCTTAAGGGCAGCCGCGACGATCACGCCGGCCTCGTCGTGCGACATCCGAACCCACTCGTCCCGGGCGCGCTGGAAATATTCCTCAGGCGGACGCCCGTCGGCACCGCGAGGGAAGCCGGCCTCGTACCATTTCTTATAGCCGGCCCGGACCATTGTTCCGTTTACTCGCCGGTCTCCGTAAAAGCGCCGCGTTAGAGCAAGGCCCTTTTGGCAGACACGCGGGTCCCACCGATGCGAAGTACCGTTGCCGAGCAGATCGACGGCCTCGCCGTATTTCATTGTCGGGCCGATCCGGGTAATGACGCCCTGGCGTACATGTGCGTTGAGCAGGCAGTTGTGCGTATCGTTAGGAGCACAGGTGAAGGTATAACGCGAATCATAAGCCCAGAGGTCGCGATAGACCTTTTCCCAATCACGGTTCGGATAGGCGGCTAGAGGATTTGTTATGGCTTCAAGTCCCCAGGCGTTCGTCGTCGATGCGACGAGAGCGCCAAAGCCGGCAGCAGTGATCCTTGCCATAAATTCGCGTCTAGAAATTTCTTTTTTCATATCATTCCTCGTTATTGCTCAACTAGTTAACACTTAACGAACGTATATAGGTCACGATCGATTCGATCTCAGCCTGCGTCAGCACGCGTCTGATCGGCGATGGGTTTGCAAATCCCTGCATCACCGTTCCGCTTCGTCCGCGTTTTATCATTTCGACCAGAAAGGTGTCTGAAACACTAGAAAGAAAGGCTTTGTTGGCCAAAGCCGGGCCGTCGCCACCGACGGCGTTCTTTCCGTGACAACCTGAGCAATTTGAGGCAAAAAGTGTCGCTCCGAGATTCGCGTCGCCCATTGCCCATATCTGCGGTTTGGGGTCCGGCAGTGCCTGAACGTTTCCTCCGAGCCCACGAATGTACGCGATGACAGACCGCAGCTCATCATCATTAAATCCATTCACCCGATCGCCCCACGGAAGCATCGGACGCCCCGGACGCCCATTTCGTATCGTTTGGAAGAGAAAATCGTCAGAGGCGAGCTGCAGGAACTCCGGACTCATTATCGACGGGTTTGGAACAAGGCCCGGGAACCGGGTTCCACGTCCGTCTGCCGCGTGACAACTTGAACAAACCGCGGTGTAAATGGTCTCCCCGTCCTTAGCAAACTCGCGTTCGCCGAAACGCATAGCTCGGACGCGGTCTTTCGGAAGATAAACGTCAGGCAAGGTGCGCCTTCTGAGCGAAAGTGTGTAGAGCGTCAACAGGTCGATCTGATCATTAGACAACCCAAGTACGGGCATCTGCGATCCCGCAACCGTCGATGCCGGTGAACGAAAATGCTGGACGATCCAGTTCGTTAGTGTGTGATCGCCCGGAACCTTTGAGAAGTTAAGCTGGTTTGGATCTTTGAAGCCGGAAAGCGATAGATTCACGCCTGCATCACCGCCAAATGTACCGACAGTATGACAACCGGCGCAGCCGACCGAGTTGAATTGAGCCTTTGCCTCAATGAGTTTCGGGGCTCCCATTTGGGTTTCGAGAAAGATCTTGAGCTCCGCCCGGTCGGCTTCACTTACTTCTCGAAATGACGTTTTCCACGCTTCGTCCGTTCCTTGCTGAGACTTTCGCAGATGTGCGGCATACCATTCGGCGTTGTACCCCTTCAGGCCGACATGCGAAAGGTCTGGGCCTTCCATTCCCGTCACATTTCCACCCGGACGCAGCGTGCCGCCACGGCCGTCGAGCCGGTGACAGGCATAGCAGTCAAGGCGCTCGAATGTCTTACGCGCATTTTCGAGCGTCGGCAGATTTGGAACATTGAGCGGCGTGTGACAGGTTCCGCAGCTCGCGTAGGCATATTTTGCCGGGAGCATTGGCTCGGTCCAAAAATGAACGTTGCCGTGAGCGTCGTCTTTCTCGGTAGCCTGCCCCTGCCCACCGTGACAAACGGTGCAGCCGATCTCAGTCGGCGAATGAACGACCGGCTTATGGGCTGCTCCTACCTTTTGATCGGTCGTGATCTGTTCGCCGGATGCCATCCCGACGTGACAAGTAACGCAACGGTCCGTTACTTTGAGCTGCGGATTCACTATCTGCCGAAGCCGCAAATCGACCGGGCCTTCGGTAGTCTTGGCACTGTTTTGAATTCCGTGCCAATCCTTCATAAAGTTCTCAGACACGGCAGCTGCCGCCAGGAGCAAAAAGACCCCGATACTTGAAACCATCAACAAATATTTATTCTTGTTCATTGCGTCAATGGCCTCCCCAATCAGACGGCGACCAGAAGAAATCCCAGTTCGGCCCGCGGAAATATGTACCGATCACGGTCAACACAATGAAACCGCATAGAAAGCACGTAAACAGGGCCAGTGCACCTGCACGAGTCGAGTTGTATCTTCGAACGGCCCATATCGAATACGCCGCGTAGATCGCCGTCAGGACCGTCCCGGGATTGATAAATGTAATAAACAGCTGAGGGATATCGGGGAACCACTCCCGCAGCCAACCGAAATGGATCGCAAAAGCCTCGACACCGATAGAGGCCACGAATCCGACAACGATCGACCATTTGACCAGTTTCCAGCCACCCGGACCGCCAAACCACTCACCCGTTCCCTCCTTTTCGCGGTCAAGAAATGGGATCAGCCCCAAGCCGATCACGCACAGCATCGGAATACCAATGCCGCCCATAAATGCCGAGAACGATACGATCTCCTGCAGCCCGAGAAAATACCATGGTGCTTTTGCCGGATTCTCAGGAACGAGCGGATTTGCGAGTTCCTTTAAGGGAGCATCAGAAACGAAAGCCAACCCGACGCAGATGAGAGTTGTCAGCATCAGCACACCAAGCTCGGCGTAGAAAAGGTGCGGCATTGACGGAACCGTGTGTTCCGGGCCGCTCCCGACGGCAGGCGTTTTGCCCTTCACTACGGCGGCTAGGTGATATGTTTTCGTCGGAGCATCCGTAAAGACCGGATAGAATTCTTTGGCTTCCTGGCCAACCAGTTCATCGGCATTCTCCGGTTTTGCGAGCCCACCATCCTTGCGTATTCGCCAGAAATGCACCGCCATCAACATAACAAGAGTCAGTGGCAAGATCATTACGTGAAGCAGATAGAATCTGATCAACGCCTCTTCGCCGACCTTGTCAGACCCAAGCAATATTTCACGCTGCAGGCCGCCGATATCTGCCCAAGCCGTGATCCCAAGTGCGTCGGTGATCTCTCGAGGACTCTGGGCGATATTGGCGCCGATCGTGATCGCCCAGTAGGCGAGTTGATCCCAAGGAAGCAGATAACCTGTGAACGACAGTCCCAAAGTAGTGACCAGCAAGCCCCAGCCGATGAACCAGTTGAATTCCCTTGGTTTTCGGTACGACGCGGTGTAGAACGCTCGTGCCATGTGCAGTATCACGGCGACGACCATCACGTTGGCGGCCCAGCGGTGTATGTTCCGCATAAAGCGGCCTGTAGGTACGATGAAATGAATATCCTTGATCGATTGATAGGCGACGTCCGGATACGGCTTGTAGTAGAACATCAGTAGGATGCCGGTGACCAGGGTTATGAGAAATGCCGCGGTCGTCATTATGCCGAGCCCCATGGTCGTACTCCAACGCAAGCTCCAGAGATGTGTGCGAACCGAATGAAGATGAAGGAAGACGTTGCCGAAGATGAACGACGACCGAGTGCGATCGGTCTTTGGGGGACCGCCGCGAAACATCGCCCGATAAACGTGATTAGGGATGCCCCGCAGATTGATCCAGAATTCGTGTAATGCTGAATAGCCTTCTGCTTTCATGGTCTACACCTTTGTTCCAGTTTTTACAGTTGCTCCCTCGTCGATCGTAAGAACAGCCCCGTTTTTTGAGACCTTAAGCCAAGGTAGCGGTGTCGGAGCAGGCCCTTTTCTTACAGTTCCATCTTTCTGAAAGCCCGACCCGTGGCAGGGACAGTCAAACCCGGCGGAGCTCGTCTTAACTATGCATCCCAAATGCGTGCAAACGGTCGAGATAGCAAATACGCCATCAGCATCGCGAAAGACCGCAACGTTTCGCCCCGGCGGTACGAACGCTTCGCCCTCCGGATGGGTGTCCGGTAACGCCACATTAAATTTCTTTGCTGGAGAAGCCGACACGGCTGCCTTTGGAAGTTTCAGCATTCCGAAGATCGAGAGTGCAAATGCCGCCGCCATCGAACCCAGAGCGGCGAGCCCCAGAAAATCCCTGCGCGGCATCGGCTCCGGATCAAAACGTGATTTCTTTTCAGTCGGATGTGTCGTCATAAAGAACTCCAATTTGTTGAAAATGTGACTCGTTCCATCGAGATGGCATCGACCGGGCAGCGGATCGCGCAGAGAGCACACCGAATACAGCGGTCCTCGTCTTTCAGGATCGCCGAGTTCTCAGTCAGATCTGCGTCCTCTCCAAGTGAGGCACCTATCATCGAGTCGACCTCGATATCGAACTCAAGCCTATCGAGCGAGATCAGCTTCAAACATTCGGTTGGGCAAACGTCCGCGCAGCCACCACACAGTACGCATCGGCTGCCATCAAACACCGGCGTTACTCCACAATCTAGGCAGCGTGACGCCTCGCGTATGGCCTCTTCACGGCTGTAGCCGATCTCAACGACGTTTTCGGGATGCTTGAGCCGCTCGGCCGGTTCGATCGTTGGCACCTCAACGCGGCGGATCGATTCGTAGCCGCGTTCACGACGGTATCGGTCAAGAACGACATGTGTTTTGACCAATTCATGCTCGAGCGCATTACCGGTCAGGTATTGATAAACGGAACGAGCTGCTGCCTTGCCAGACGCGACGGCGTCGATCAGCAAACGCGTTCCGTGAGCGAGATCACCGGCGACAAAGACGCCCTTTGCAGTGGTCTGAAGCGTGATGGGGTCAACCTTGAGCCAGTCGCCTCGCATTCGCTCAACGTCCTGTCCGCCGTCCTCCAAAAATGAAAGGGCTGGTGCTTGGCCAACAGCGAGAAGGACGGTGTCGCAGGGAATTAATTTCTTTTCATCATCATCGTAGAGCGGTGAGAATTTTCGATCTTCGTCGTAGACCCGCAAGCATTTGCGAAACGCGACGCCGGTGACTCTGCCTTTTTCGTCGCGAACTACCTCCGTCGGTCCCCAACCGTTGCTTCGCTTAATCCCTTCTTCGTCGCCCTCAACGATCTCGATCGTGTCCGCGGGCATTTCTTCCGCACCTTCAAGCGAGATCAGATGTACATTCGCAGTCTCGAAAAGCCTCGCGGCCGTACGTGCCGTATCAAAAGCTATCTGGCGAACGACCGACCTGGCGACGTCATATGCAACGTTTCCACCCCCAATGACTACGATCTCGCGGCCCATATCGTGGTCTTCGCCAAGTGAGACAGCTCGAAGCAGATCTACGCCTCCGATCACACCCGGGCCATCCTCACCAGTCAAGCCAAGGCCGCGGGATGATTTTGCACCGACCGCGATGATCACCGCCGCAAAACCTTCGCGTAGCTCGGCAAAAGCAATGTCTTCACCAACTTTTACTCCGCACCTGATCTCGACGCCGAGTGCCTCGATAACGGCAATTTCTTTTTCGATCAGTTCACGAGGCAAGCGATACGCCGGAACCCCGACCGCGAGCATTCCGGCTGCAACAGGCTCGATCTCAAAGACGACCGGCTTAAATCCCAGTAGAGCCAGGTCATGAGCGGCGGAAAGTCCGGCCGGGCCAGCTCCGATGATCGCGATCTTTTGGCTATCACCTTTTTCGATCGAACTGTTGGTCGCGGATCTTAAGAGAGCCGCCATCTCCTCAGCATCTGCGGCGACGGGCGGGATAAAATTCCTGATCGAGTCCAATACTTCCCTCGTCGGTCTCGCCTCCGGCCCGAAGTGATCACATGCAAATCGCTTGAGCGCACGAATTGCGATCGGCCGGTCCTGTCCGACGAACATGCCGTCGTCATTTACTTTGGGGATTTTTCCGCGGCGACAGGCGATCTCGCAAGGGGCTCCGCAGATGCGCCCGCAGATCGAGGCAAAGGGATTGGGACCACGGGCAATTAGGTATGCTTCTTCAAACCTTCCATCGGCGATTGCCCGAACATACCCGCGTGCGTCCGTATGAACGGGACACGCCACTTGGCACGAGATCAGGTTTTGATGGTAGTTCGCGTCCGGGACGTGAACATTTAGCCGCATCATAGTTTTCCTTGTCACATAATGTTTGAAACTGCTGGAATGCTATGCGGGTTGCGGTTGCCAAAATATGACTTAAGTCATATTCTGAGCAATATTTTTAGCCGCCGATCGAACTCATCGACCGCGAGGAATACTCGAATGTAGGGGAACCAATGGTATGGCCGGATGTTTTTCTTGCGACAGCAAAATGAATAAGGTCGGCGACTTCGGTTCGCGATCCGCCGCTTCTTAGCAAACGTCGTACATCATATTCTTCAGTAGAGAAAAGACACGTTCTGATATGCCCATCGGCCGTCAGGCGAATTCGCGAACAGTCGCCGCAGAAGGCATTCGTCACCGGAGCGATCAGGCCGATCTCCCCGCTTGTGCTGTCAGCAAAGCGATACCTCCACGCTGTCTCACTTCTGCGAGACTGGTTTATAAGGATTATTGGAAAGGCCGAATTTATTTTTTCCCGGATCTCGGCAGCCGAGACGAGATGTTTTCGATCCCACATATGCCCGCTATCGAGGGGCATGAATTCGATGAATCTGACGGTTAAACTGTTTCTTCTTGCAAATCGAGCAAGGTCGACGATCTCATCGTCGTTTCGGCCCCGGATGATAACAGCGTTGACCTTTATATTAGGATAACCGGCAGATCGTGCGGCCTCGATCGAGTCGAGCACGTCAGAGAGTTTGTCGGAGCCCGTAATTGAGCGAAAAGTGCCTGGTTTCAGACTGTCCAGCGAGAAGGTTATCCGGTTTAGACCACTTGATCGTAGCTGGGCAGCTTTATTTGCGAAGCTACTGCCGTTAGTGATCATCGCGAGTTCTTGAAGTCCAAGGGGTTTAAGGCATGCAAGTTGAGCTATAAGTACCCCAAGGCCCTTCCTGACCATTGGTTCGCCGCCGGTCAGTCGTATCTTTTCAATACCCAAGGAGACGAACACCTCGCAGATAGAGTGTATCTCGTCGAAGGTCAGAAGATCCGGATCATTTGAGGTGCAAGGAGCGGGATCAGGATCGCAATAGAAACATCGAAAATTACAGCGATCCGTCACTGATACGCGCAGGTCCTTGATTTTTCGATTGAAGGAATCAAACAACATTTCCTGTTCTTCCGCCGCTGTTCTTAGTATGAGCCTACTTACGGTCTTGACTCTACTTGCGGTGCCGTTTGCCAATCTCCTTGGCCGAAGTTCTATTTCGGTTCTCGCTCGACAACATTAAAGGTCTCACTCTGCACGGCGAGAAAACATGATCTGCGTCATACTGCCGCAATCGGGTGAACGATATATTCAATTGGTGGTACTACACGCGGAAAAATTGTGAGCGACCGAGTTGATCCAGTAGAGGTATTCATATGCATATCAAGTTCTTAAAGTTCGCACTTATAGCAGCAATAGCGTCCATTCTCAGCCTTACAGTCGTTGCCCAGACGCCCGGTGGCACACCGTCGGCAGATGAGATGAGTGCTCGTGTAAAGCAACTGGAAAGTGAGGTCGAAACAATGCGTCGCGAAATGGCTGAGCTGAAAGCGATGCTCGGGAAGAACGCGTCAGCTAAGCCAGCCGATCCGCCGGCAAAGCCTGATACTAGGCCAGCGGATGTTGCGAAAACAGATATAAAACAAGCTCCTCAACCGAAAAAAGATCTGGGTGTCGATGTCGGATCCGCGAGCATCACCCCATACGGGACTATCTACTTCAATGCGTTTGGCAACAGTGGCGGAACTAATAATGCGGACGTTCCGCTGTTTGCCACGCCAACGGGCAGCGGAAATGTAAGTGCAAGCGTCAGGCAAACTCGCTTGGGGGCGAAGGTCGAGGGGGCTAAGGTTGGAAACGCACGGCTCTCGGCGATTCTCGAAGCCGATTTCTTCGGTGGTTTTCCATCGGTTGGGATCGGCGAGAACTTTGGCGTTGTCAGGTTGCGACTCGCAAACGCCAGGCTCGACTGGGAGAAGACTTCTGTAACAGTTGGACAGGACTGGATGGTTTTCGCTCCCGTTAATCCGACTTCGCTCGCGGCCGTGGCGATACCGCAGATGGCCGGAGCGGGAAATAATTGGGCGCGGCTGCCTCAGATCAAAATCGAAAGAAAGATCACGCCGAACATAACCTGGCAAGGAGCCGTACTTGCGCCGCAGACTGGCGACTTTGCGACAAACGCCGCGTTCTTTATCCAGCCGACGACGGGAGCGGCATCGCGTGTTCCATTTCTACAAAGCCGGATCGCGTTCAGCGGGAAAAATTGGCTTGGCAGCAAAAAGTCAGGAGCGATAGGATTTTCAGGACACTACGGAAGATCGCGCGTCTTTACGGGTGCGGCCAATGTTAGAAATGACATAGATACATACGGCGTTGCTGTCGACTGGAATCTTCCGCTTACAAACCGTGTTGGTCTTTCCGGTGAAGCATTTTTTGGCGAAAACCTCGGCGGCTTTCAAGCTAGTGTCTTTCAAAGTTACAACAATGATTTTGCCTTTAGCCAGGGCGTCGCTTTGACCGCCGGTGGCGTTCGTGCGATCAGGACGCGGGGCGGATGGACTCAGATCGGTTTGACTCCGCCGACACTGAACGATCGATTGACTTTTTATGTAACGATCGGAATTGACGACCCTGAGAATCGAGACCTAACCAGCGTCTCTCGACGCGACTGGCGTACCCGCAATCTGGCATTTGCCGGGGAGGCGATTTTTAAGTGGACTCCACAATTTTCGATCGGCCTTGAGCTTCGTCGCTTTTACACGACTTATCTATTCAGCGGAGCGCAGCATGCAAATCACGTAAATCTCGGAGCCTCGTATTCGTTCTGATAGTAGGAGTTTATGGACGGCTTTATACTCGCCGGCGGATCAAGCACACGTATTTGGGAATACAAAGCAAAACTGGTTCTTGAAGAAGTCCGGTTCATTTATCGCACCGTTAAGGCGGTATCCGGGGGCGAGCGACAGCGGGTAGTAAACATCGTACGATATGAAAGATACTGCCGAACTAGCCGAGAGCCGGGTCCATATCCCTCGTATGATTTCACGTCAAACCCCTTATCATCTGGTACCGCCAACTCGACAAAAGAGGAAGAAATCAAACCCGGCCCCTGTTCCCGGAACGCTCGTTAGAGGCAAACGTAACTTCGGCCTTCTGGAGGTGCGTGAACTGCCAGCAATAAGAAACTGTAACTCCGAACGATGGATCGGCAGTAATAATGTTCAGATTGACGACAACTCCAAACGCAGATTCTCTTGGATCTGCGTTTTCCACGATTCGGTGACCTTGGCGGCTTCGGCAAAATACGGCCATTTTTCCACTGCCTTTCTGACCGAAGCAACGATTGACTCTGCGCGACCGCGTTTTAGGGAAACCGCTTCAGCGCATGCCTTAAAATCATTCATCGAAAACCCATCCCGTTTTCCGTTCATGGTCATCTGGTGACTCGATGTCCATACTCCAGACGGATTAAAGCTGTATGCCACATCAAACGCGGGGGCAAGAGACCATTTGCCCTCTTTGCCCATTAGAAAAGCGATATTCTTGACATGATCGTCCTGATTTCTCGCAAGGATGTTAAATGCCATCCGGCGAAACATCTGCTCAATGGCGGATGTCGGAAGCTTAAGCTGACGCATGATTAGCATGGCTTGCTCGTAACCATATGCGCCGGCATTGTTGAAATCAAAATGAGCGAGGCCGCTCAAGGACAACATGTGCAGCTTTCCGCCGTTCTCGAGACGGTCGAATCGCTTTGTCATGAAATGCCGTCTGCCGTTTTCTTCGAGTAAGCGGCATTCGCTCATCTGTATTCCCGCCTCAAGTGCCATTAGATAATAGGCATACTCGATTGCTCCATAGCCCTGAGGATCGGCAAGTTCTTTGTCCCGATTTCCGGTGACTCCGTCGAACTTTAATAACCAATATTCAAATCCGTCGCCGGCTTTTCCTTGCCCAGACCTCACTTCATTGGTTTTCCGATTCCACGCGATCACCGCTTTCGCCCGGGCACCACCCGCGGAGGTTCCAACGCGAAGAATATCCCTGAGAGAATCTGGATCGTCAAAAGTAGTATCAAGATTGCTTCGTTGATTCAAAACGTCGGAAGCTAGTTTGACTAAGGCGTCAACCTCGATTTTACGAGAGGCCATCTCCCTTGGGCCTTTGCTCGGGAAAAACTCGAGGGCTCCCATCCCACGTGAGCCTGTGTAGCAGAGCCTTTCAACCGCATTAAAACTGTCAGCGGATCGGCCTTGCGTTGCGAGCCAAGCATCAATGAGTGCGTTGCCAAACTTATCCGGTAGCGAATCAGCCAGCAAACCCGGCAAGCCGTGAAAGGTCACTAGTGGCAACTCCGGGAATACGTATATTGATCCAGTGAGCGGCATCACAATCGGTGAGACCTCGATGCCGCTTTTCCTGAACTCTGGTGTGTACTCAAAGACAGCCACATCGTTACGATCCTCAAGCGAAACAGCCCCGATGGTGCGTCCCCACAGCTTGACCTCAGCCAACGTTGTCATGACTCATCTCCCCAACTCCAGCCCGTCCCTTTCGAGCTTCGTAGTTCTTTCGAGGAGGCCCGTCGTCGTTTTTTCCCTTGAAGTTTCAGTTGAGCTATTGGGCTTGAAACAGGTTCTGGGAAAAGTACTTCTAAACGCTGCTGTAATCCTAATGAGCGCAGGAGCCGAATTAGGCTTGTAACTTGTACCGATTCGCCTGCCTCTAGCCGTTCAACGGTTCGCTTAGACACGCCCGCTTGCTCCGCAAGATTTGCTTGGGTGAAGTTCTGATTCAATCGAATCATTGCAACACGTTCTCCGATTTCTTTAAGTATCGCTTGATCGGTCGTGTTTGTGTCGAATCTCATAATACGTCAATTATGGCGAGTAACTATGGTAGCGTCAATGTATATCGGCAAATATGGCGAGTAAAGTGCAACGCATCTTCAGGAGTATGATATCGTCATTAATAACGAGTTAGGACCGATTTTAGAGGCAGCTCGCCAATTTCGGCGAAGTGTAGCAAATATTCGACTATCTGGTTTCTGACTGAGATTATGTGGAAACCGGATCGCCAACTGGAAGTGCCTTTTCTTTGGTGGTCAGGGCACGATGACCTCCAGATACTTGGCTAGTACCGATTCAAGCTCAAGTTCTCTTGCTGCTTTTGCAAGTTTTGCTTCCGTAGTTCTTCTTGTTGCAAGAGCTTCTCTGGCGGCCTTTATGGCTGTTCGTTCACCTACCTTTGTGATGAATTTAAGAGCCTCTAGTGCCGCCCTTTCGACTGTGACGATTCGATAGCCCTTTTCATCTATGATCTGTTTGTCGAGCCTTGTTTTTGTTCGAATCAGTCTATAACCATTTTCTCGGGTTCTTTTCTCCGGAGGGACCATCATCCATATTTCTCCCGGAACCTGCTCGGCAAGGTTGTAATGATATAGAGCTGAAAGACCACCGATTGCTGAACCGGGCCCAAACTTTGAATATGCGATCTGGAATCCTACATCTTTATCGAGCGACGTCTTCGGATGAAGGTAGATTCCACGATCAAGACGAACGAGGTCCTTTGCAGCGACAAGCCTGGATATGTCTTGCTGACTAATTCCCGCAGCCTTGCCCTGAGCCAGTGTAAAGACCCCAAGTTTTTTTAACTTTAGTACCTGATCCTTACCCACCATTAAAGTATTGTGGTGCAAAGTGACATTTGTCAATGAATAATGTCGCGATGCACCAATCTGAGAAAGGTTGGCAGTTCAGATAACATCGCTCAAATATATAAAAGAGCGGTAGGCGAGAGGGGCAAAAGTAGTGAAAACCGGATACCAATTTATTGGTGTGTTAATAAGCCAGAATGACTTAGGAGATGGGGTTTCGTCACATTTGTTTCCCGAAAATGTCGCAAAACACTAAACAGAAAAATTAGTGTTTATTTTCGATCAGAATGTGTTATTTTGTTGTTCTCGCCAGTGTTATTTATCGACGTTCTAATTGGGAATAGTCTTGGTAAGTTGGTTGCAAGATGGTTGCACTTTTCCCGACGCATACCTACTTAAAGCTTATACGCGACAAGCAAGTTGCCGATTTTGATTGGTTTTGAGCGATTGTGAGAACTTGCGATTAACCCTCAGGTTGGTTGGGGTGCGAGAGGTCGTGAGTTCAAATCTCGCCGTCCCGACCATTTTGGGAAAGGGCCCTTGATTTTGATCGAGGGCCCTTTGCTTTTTGCTTACACATCAGCTGACGTTGGGTGCCGCCGTCAGAAGGTGTCGATCGCCCTACCTCATAGTTCGATGGCCTTATCATTTGGAGCGCTCTTTGAGTGTTTCGAGAACTTCATCAAGGCCGATCTTCCTTTCAACAAGAAGCACCAAAAGGTGATAGATCAAGTCGGCCGCCTCGGCTTTGAGGTCATCGTCATTATCGACGCCTTGAGCTTCCAAAACCACTTCGACCGCCTCTTCGCCGACCTTCTGAGCGATCCGCTTACGGCCCGAGGCAAAAAGCGAAGAAGTATACGAACCTTCGACCGGCTCGTCGCGACGCGATCTGATCACCCGCTCTAACTCGAAAAGGAAGTCACTGGTACGGTTGGTTTCGCCGAAGCAGGTGTCCGAACCCGTATGACAAATGGGCCCCGATGGCACCGCCTTGATCAGGATCGTGTCAGAATCACAATCTGTCAGGACCTCGCCGACCGTCAGGAAATTACCGCTCGTCTCACCTTTCACCCAAAGTCGACCTTTCGATCGCGAAAAGAACGTAACACGGCCGGAGGATAACGTATTCCCAAGGGCCTCGGCATTCATGAAACCAACCATCAGGACCTTTTGCGTCCGAAGGTCCTGAACGATCGCGGGTACTAGCGAATCGCGATACTTGTCGAATCGTATATCCATGTTTCTTAGTTTGCGGCTCAAGTTCTTACGGCAACGGCGTGCTCGCCAAGCCAGCGTTTCAGGGCCGGGATCTCGATCTCACCAAAATGAAAAATGCTCGCGGCAAGGGCCGCGTCGACTCGGCATTCGGTAAAGACTTCAAGGAAATCCGCTTTGGTTCCTGCCCCGCCCGAAGCGATCACCGGAACGGTTACCTCAGCCGTCGCTCGATAAAGGTCGAGGTCGAAGCCGTTCTTTGTTCCGTCCGCGTCTACCGACGTGAGAAGGATCTCCCCCGCGCCCAGTTCGACGCCACGCTTCGCCCAATGGATCGCATCGATCCCTGCATCCGTCCTGCCGCCGTTTGAGACGGCGGTCCAACCGCTGCCCTTCCGTTTGGCGTCGATGGCAAGGACTATGCATTGCGAGCCGAAGTGCCTCGCGGCACGCTCAAGGAGCCCGGGATCACTGATCGCGGACGAGTTTATCGAGACCTTATCGGCACCCGCTTGAAGGAGGGAATCGATGTCATCGATCGAACTTATGCCGCCGCCGACGGTGAAGGGAATGTCGATCTCAACTGCGACTGCGGCCACAAGGCCCGTCAATGTCTTTCGCTTTTCGTTCGTCGCGGTGATATCGAGAAATACGAGTTCGTCGGCCCCCTGATCGCGGTATGCACGTGCCAGTTCGACGGGATCCCCGGCGTCGCGAAGGTCTACGAACTTGGTGCCTTTGACGGTGCGGCCGTCCTTCACGTCGAGACAGGGAATTATCCTTTTGGCTAGCATATTTGCTCTCCCTTCGCGTACTCAGCGAGGTCACCCAGTGTGATGAGGCCTTCATAGATCGCCTTTCCGATGATCACTCCGCTGCATCCTATTTCTTCCAATTCCCGCACGTCCTCGAGCGAACTCACGCCGCCGCTGGCGATCAGATCAAGATCTGGAAGAGCTACGAGTAGATCTCGATACAATTCGATCGACGGGCCACGAAGCAGCCCGTCCCGTGCAATATCGGTAACGAAGACATCGCGGAGGCCCCGGTCGAGATACATCGACAAGAAACCGGCGATCTCGACCTCGGTGTCCTGCTGCCAACCGTTGATGGCGAGGTGCTTTCCCCGGACATCCGCACCGAGGAGAAACCGATCTGCACCGTACCTCGAGATCCAGTCACCGAACCTTTCCGGCGAGCGAACCGCGATGCTGCCGATACTCGCCATCGCTGCTCCGGTGTCGAATACCGAGGCCAGGTCGATCTCGGTCCCAATGCCGCCGCCGAAGTCGATCACGAGATCGGTCTCCTTCGCGACGGTCTCCAAAATATTCAAGTTCACGGTCCGACCCAGCCGGGCCCCGTCCAAGTCGACGATGTGGAGCCGTTTTAGGCCCGCGGCCTCGAATCTTCGGGCGGCTTCAACTGGGCTGAAATCGTATATCGTGCTGCGTGCGAAATCGCCCTCGACAAGCCGGACACACTTGCCGTCGATGATGTCGATCGCCGGGATAATTTCGATCATATGCGGATCAGGCCTTTAAGAAATTCTCGAGTATGCGTGCCCCCGCGGGCCCTGACTTTTCGGGGTGAAACTGGACTGCGAAAAAATTCCGGTACGAGATCGCGGCCGAGAACGTGACGCCATGATCGGCCCTCGCAGTCGTTTCATCGCAGATCTCGACGAAGTAACTGTGGACGAAATACATGAAATCAGATTCGGCGACGCCGCTAAAGAACCGCGAGTTTAGATCATGAATTTGGTTCCATCCCATGTGAGGCACCTTCAGTTCAACTTCAGGGAAGCGGCGAACCTTGTAAGGAAGCAGGCCCAGGCATTCGGTATCGTTCTCTTCGGAACTCTGACACAACAACTGCATTCCGAGGCAGATGCCGAGGACCGGCTGCTTCAGGTCGGGGATGACCTTGTCTAGGCCGTGTTCGCGGAGGTATTGCATCGCAGTAGACGCTTCGCCGACACCGGGAAAAACGACGCGATCGGCGGACCTCAAGAGATCGGGATCGGCAGTAAGGATCGTCTTGACGCCAAGGCGGTCGAATGCATTCTTCACTGATCGAACGTTGCCCGAATTGTATCTCACTATCGCAGTTCTCATTTTCCCTATGAACGGACTACACAATTCCTTTTGTGCTCGGAATATCGGATCCGCCGTTGCGCCTTACCGCCTGCTTCAGTGATCGTGCAAATGCCTTGAATATCGACTCGATCTTGTGGTGCTCGTTCGACCCTTCTGCCTTTATGTTCAAATTGCATTTCGCATGGTCCGAGAACGATTTGAAGAAATGAAAGAACATCTCGGTCGGCATGTCGCCGATCTTCTCACGGCGAAATTCGGCGTCCCAAACTATCCAGTTTCGCCCGCCCATGTCGAGTGCCACCTGAGCAAGGCAGTCGTCCATCGGTAGCAAGAAGCCGTAACGCTCGATCCCCCGTTTGCTACCCGATGCATCGGCGAACGCCTCGCCTAGTGTGATAGCGACATCTTCGATCGTGTGATGTTCATCGATGTGCAGGTCGCCGTTGGCCTCGATTGTGAGGTCGAATGCCCCGTGACGAGCGACCTGTTCAAGCATATGGTCGAAAAATGCCAGCCCCGTCGAGATACTCGCTGCACCGTTTCCGTCCAGGTTAAGCAAAACGCGCACATCGGTCTCGGAGGTCTTGCGGCGATTTTCGGCTATCCTCGGCGGACGTGTCAGAATCGCTCGGATCTCGCTCCAATCGTTCGCCGCAAGAGCGACCGAGGGATCGTCCGGAGACGGAAAGTTCGGATTTTGAACGAAGATGGCACGAGCCCCAAGGTTTCGAGCAAGTTCGACATCCGTAGCCCGGTCGCCGATAACAAATGAACGGGCCATGTCATATTCGCCTGAAAGGTATTCTGTCAGCATCGCCGTTCCGGGTTTACGGGTCGGCTTGTTCTCGTGCGGGAATGAGCGGTCGATAAATACCTTAGAGAAATGGACCCCTTCATTTGCCAACAGATCGATCAGGAAGTCGTGCACGGGAAAAAAATCTCTTTCAGGGAGCGATCCCGTTCCAAGCCCGTCCTGGTTCGAGACCATCACAAGCTCGTAATCCGTCTCGGAGGCGATGGCTGAAAGATTCGAGACAACACCGGGCAGGAGCTTCAGTTTGGCAAAGCTGTCCACCTGGAAATCGTCGGGCTCTTCGATGAGCGTTCCGTCTCGGTCAATGAATAAGACTCTTTTCATAGTTCTCGATTTCGAGGATAAGTTCGTCGTTCTCTTGCTCGGTCCCAACGGTGATCCGCAAACATTGTTCGCAGCCGGTCAGGCCGCTGCGGTCCCTGACCACGATTCGCTTCGAAGCTAAGTAATGATGCAGGCCGCGTGCGTCGGCAAATTTTACAAGAAGGAAATTCGCATCGGACGGGTAAACCCGTTCGACGCACACAAGATCTGATAAAGCCTCGGTAAGCCTTTTTCTTTCGGCCAGGGTCCTTCTAACCGTCTCGTCAAGATGTCGCGGAATTTCTAGGGCTTCGAGGGCCGTGTCTTGGGCGGCCTCGCTGACGTTGTAGGGTGGCTTGACCTTGTTCAGGAGTTCGATGACATCTGCGTCGGCAAAAGCAAGGCCGACGCGAAGCCCGGCAAGTCCCCAAGCTTTCGAAAGCGTTTGAAGGACAACGAGATTGGGACGCGCGGCCAGTTCAGCGACAAGCGATCCACGGGACGCAAAATGAATGTATGCCTCGTCAACGACAACGATCCCGTCGAACGCATCGGCGATCGTGCGGATGGACTCATGTGAAACAAGATTCCCCGTGGGATTGTTCGGCGAACAAAGGAAGACGATCTTTGTGTTTCGATCGATCGTTGTTAACACTCTCGGGACATCGATCCCGAATCCCTCGTCGAGGCGGGCGGGTTTGACCGCAACATCATTTATGCCGGCTGCGACCTCGTACATGCCGTAAGTCGGCGGGCAGGTGAGTATATTGTCGATGCCTGGTCGGCAGAAGATCCGTATCAGCAGGTCGATCGCTTCGTCGCTTCCGTTACCGATGAATATCTGCAAGGGATCGACACCATTTGCAGCAGCGATGCGTTCTTTGAGAGACGCCTGGAGCGGGTCCGGATAACGGTTGAGCCGGATTCCTACCGGCGGGCCGAACGCATTCTCGTTGGCGTCGAGAAAGATACGGGCATCGCCGGCGTGCTCAACTCGCGCGGACGAATAGGGTGTCAGCGTCCTGATGTTGTCGCGGACCAGTCTACTGAGTTCAAACGCCATTGATCGCCTCCAATCGAACCGTGACGGCCCGGCGGTGAGCCTCGAGCCCTTCACCTCGGGCCATAACCTCGACCGCCGGGCCGATGCTTCTAATGCCGGTTTCGTCCACCTTCTGAAAGGTTATTTTTTTGACAAAGCTGTCGAGCGAGACGCCCGAGAATGCCCGAGCAAAGCCAGACGTTGGGAGCGTATGGTTTGTGCCGGAGGCATAGTCTCCCAAACTCTCGCAAGAATAGTTACCAAGGAATACGGAACCGGCATTTCTGACCCTTTCCGCGATCGCATCAGCGTCCCGAACGGCCAGGATCAGATGCTCGGCCGCATATTCATTCAGCAGCCTAAGCCCCGTATCGAGGTCCTGGACCAGGATCGCGGACGAGTTCTGCAGCGCCGCCTCGGCAACTGCCGAGCGCGGCAGTGTCGGAGTCTGTCTCTCTAGTTCTGAAATTACCTCGTCGATGATCGACGGTTCATCCGTAACCAGGATCGTTTGGCTGTCGGGACCGTGTTCCGCCTGGGACAGGAGGTCCGCGGCCACAAATACGGGGTTGCAAGAACTATCCGCAAGGATCGCAACCTCCGAGGGGCCTGCCGGCATATCGATGGCCACATCCATTGAAACGATCTGCTTTGCATAGGTGACATAACTGTTCCCCGGGCCGAAGATCTTGTTGACCTTCGGGACCGTTTCGGTGCCGTACGCCATCGCAGCTATGGCTTGGGCCCCGCCGATCTTGAGAACCGTCGAGAGCCCGCACACCTTCGCAGCGTAGAGGATCGCATTGGCCGCCGAACCGTCAGTCATCGGCGGCGTGCAGATAACGATCTCGCGGCATCCGGCGAGAACGGCGGGCACGCCAAGCATAAGGACCGTCGAAAAGAGCGGAGCCGTGCCCGACGGCACATATAACCCGACGCGCTCGATCGGGACCGACCGACGCCAGCAGATAACTCCGGGGGCAGTTTCGATGACGCGTACCGGGTCCCGCTGAGCCGAGTGGAACTTCTCGATATTCGAATGGGCGATCTTTATTGCGTCAGCCAGCTCGGGCGAGATACGTTTTTCTGCCGAATCAAATTCTTCGGGTGTCGCCGCGATCGGGTCCGGGACGACGCCGTCGAACTTGCGGGAGAAGGCGCGCAAAGCCGCGTCGCCCTCACGCCGAACGTCATTGATGATGGCGCGCACGGCGTTTTCCGTATCGTCGGCACTCGAATTCGGCCGCCGCAGAATTGCCGGCCAATCTTCAGGTCTTGGATATCTAATTACCTTCATAAATAACGCAATGATCGCGATCGGGCCATTAGCGGACCATCTGATCGATCGAAATGACAAGGATGCCCTCGGCACCGGCCGCTTTCAATTTTTCGACCACCTCCCAATGTGCTTCCTCCGCGATAACCGAATGGATCGAACTCCAGCCCTCCTTTGCAAGCGGCATCACGGTCGGGCTTTTCATCCCGGGGATCAGCCGTTCGATCTCGCCGAGTTTGTGGTCGGGGGCGTTGAGGAGAATATATTTATTCCTGCGCGCCTCGTTGACCGCCCTTATCCGGAAACAGAGCGATTCGAACAACCGATCCACGCCGTCGGGGAGCCCTGGCCTGGCCACGAGGACAGCTTCTGAGTCCATGACCGTCTCGATCTCTTCCAGGCCGTTCGAGAAGAGGGTGCTGCCGGAACTTACAAGGTCGCAGATCGCGTCAGACAGCCCGACGCCCGGGGCGATCTCGACCGATCCGCTGATCGAGTGTATGTCGACGTTCAAACCTTGCTCTCCCAGGAACTTTGAAAGCATGCGAGGGTAACTGGTAGCTATTCGCTTACGGTCGAGATCGCTCGCTCTCGCGATTCCAGATCCGCGAGGGACGGCGATCGCTAAGCGACATTGGCCAAAGCCGAGCTTTTCCGCGACCGGGAGCGTCGATTCGGCCTCGGCCAACACGTTCTCACCGACAACGCCGCAGTCGGCGACGCCGTCCTCGACGTAACGGGGAATGTCATCGTCGCGCAGGAAGAGGATCTCAAGCGGGAAGTTGAATGCACGCGACCTGAGCTTGCCGTGGCCGTTATCGAAACCAATATCACACTTTTTCAGCAGCCCGATGGTGGCTTCGCTAAGCCTTCCGGATCTTTGTACCGCGATCTTTAGATTTCTGCTCGACATAAAAAAATAGACGGATGCACAAAAACTTCTTTTGAAGTTCGCGCCCGTCTCGATCTTTGGATTCCTTAAAACTAAAAAACTAGATCAGCCACGCGCGATGGATGTGATGCGCGTGATGATGTTGGTGAAGATGGGTTGAGAAGAATCTCATTGCTTTTCTTTATCATCCACAGGAGCAGATGAAAATGCAAGTGGCGTGAAGGGGGTCGATCAGCTGTTTATTTTTCAGGTTCCGATGGGGCCGCCTCGTCCTCCTCCACTCGATCTAGTGAATTGGATGCCGCGTCAGCTTCAGTCTCGGGCAGCGTGGGATAGAGACGTTCGCGAAGGCGGACGACCATCAGCTGATCTGCAAATACCACGGCCCCGGCCACGACGACGATCACGGCTCCGGCGAAAGGTGCCCATGACATGGCAGCATCGGTGAGCCCATGATCGGCACGGAACCGAAAGAACGCACGTTCGAGGAAGAAGTATCTGATGAGCACGAATGCAGCGAAATACACGAACGTGGCCCACATTGGCCACGAGCGTTCATACCTTGCAAGAATGAAATTCGCAAACACCAGAAGCCCAAGCGACGTGAAAATGAGGAACATCCACGAGTTACCGGAATTGTAGAGATAGCCCTCAACCGCGGCGGCGGGAGCTCCGATGCTCTCGAGCCAACTCCAGGAATAATAGGTCAAGGCCGCCATGACGGCTGCGCAGATCGCGAGGGCAAGGAGAAAAACTCTTTCAAGCATATTGCGAGGTTTTAACACAAAACCGCTTCGAATGAAAGAGCCCGCGGTTATGTGCCGCGGGCCCGGATGAAATACGATGTTTCGCTAGCGGCTAGTTCAGCCGGACCGTTAGGTAAACGACCTGGCCTCCACGAGAAACCAAAAGGAGCACCGGCCTATCGCCCGCTGAATTCAAGATGTTCTGGACCTCGTCAACGGTCTTGACCGGCTGCCGATTGATCTCTATGATCACATCACCGCGTGCGATGCCGGCAGAGGCAGCCGCACCGTCCGGATCCAATTCCGTTACGACAAGCCCCTCGGTACCGGCGGGCAGATTCAGCTGCCTTCCGGTTTCGGGTGTGATCGGTTGAAGGCTAAGGCCAAGTTTTGGGCTTTCATTTGCCCGCGGGGCCGTATTTCCCGGCTGCGGATCACCTTCTGACGTAGTTCCTTCTACATTCAGTTCGTCCAAAACGGCTGTGAGATCCACATTCGACCCGTCCCGAAGCACTGTGAGCTTTATCTCGGTTCCCGGCATGGTCCCGGCGACCTTGTTTCGAAGGACATTGCTGTCCTCGATCTTTTCACCGTTGATAGCGGTGACGATATCGCCCCGCTTCAAGCCGGCTTTTTCGCCGGAGCTGCCCGCCCGAACGTTGCTGACAAGCACGCCGCTTGCAGTCCCCTCGATGCCGAGTGCTTTCGCCGTATCGTCGGTCAGATTCTGGATGTTGATCCCAAGCATTCCGCGCCGGACGCGTCCGTCCTTGAGAAGCTGATCCATCACCGACTTTGCCATGTTGGACGGTATCGAGAACCCGATGCCGATATTGCCGCCACCCGCGCCCGGGGCCGAAAGGATCTGCGAGTTGATCCCGATCAGCTCACCGTTGAGGTTTACCAAAGCACCGCCCGAATTTCCGCGGTTGATAGGAGCGTCGGTCTGAAGGAAATCCTCAAAGCTCTGGCCGTCGCTTAGCCCGGTCCTGCGCCCCTTTGCGGAAATGATCCCAGAGGTAACGGTTTGCCCGATCCCGAGCGGATTGCCGATCGCAAGGACAATGTCCCCTACTCGGACCGTGTCGGAGTTCCCAAGCGTGAGATAGGGCATGTTCTGAGCTTCGATCTTGAGCACGGCCAGATCACTGGGTTTGTCCGTGCCGACCAACTTCGCCTCGAAACTCTTATTGTCGGCCATAAGAACGGTTATTTTTTCTGCTCCGTCGATGACATGGGCATTCGTTAGGATGGTGCCGTCGGCGCTGACGACGACGCCTGAGCCCAGGCCGCGTTGCACCGGAGGGCGCTGATTTCGCGGCATTGGGAACTGACGGAAGAAATCGTCGCCGAATGGTGATTGTTCGGTCGTCTGCTGACGGCCGCGGCCTTCCGCCTCGATCCTGACAACCGCCGGCGACGTCCGTTCAACTACGTCTGCATATGAGGTCCGTACACCCTCGACGACGACGGGGGCCGCGGGGGCGACCGGCTCGCTCGATGGTGCGGGCGTATCCGTTCCAAAAAGACCGGTCCCGCAGCCCGCGGTCATCAATCCAAGGAAGATCACGAAAAGAAGAGAGCCCTTAAAGAATTGCATCACAGTTACTCCAAAAATTACGTGTAAAAAGTTTACTTTAATCAAAACCCATAGCAAAGAGGCATTGAATATACGACCCGGCGGCGTAAGTGGTTCGATAAAAGAAAGGAGGAAAAAGTTGGCCGCTTGACACCGTCAGGCACCATGATAGGTCCTACAGAAGGCCGAGTTTCGGCGTTGAGTCGCGGAAAATATATGCGAGCGATTTATACACGAGTTTAGCGCACAGAAATGCCGGCGAATCGTAATTCTCAAAATACGAATATTCGACCAGGTCCATGCCGACGACACGTTTTTTCTCGGCGAGCCGCCGGATCAAGGCCAGGGTCTCGTACCAGCCGAGGCCGCCGGGCTCCGGGGTTCCGGTCGTCGGCACTATACTCGGGTCAAGTCCGTCGATGTCGATGGTCAGGTAAACGTTATCCGTAAGTGAATCAACCGCTTGGTCGATCCAGTCGGTCCGGCCGACTATATCTCGAGCCCAGAATATCCTAGTCGGAAGCCCGTCTTGCAATGCCCTCGCCTCATCGGCCGAGATCGAACGGATCCCGACCTGAACAGACGGAATTCTTAGGTCTTTTACGACCCGGGCCATGATCGAAGCGTGTGAATGCGGTGTGCCGTCATAGGTGTCCCTAAGATCGGCATGTGCATCGATCTGGAGAACGCTAATGTCGTGAAATTTCTCAGCATGCGCCTTGATCACCGGTGCCGAGACCGAGTGTTCGCCGCCTAGCATGCAAATGAATTTGTCCTTTTCCAGGAGGGATCTCGAATGATCGTAAAGAGCCTCCATCATCGATGCGGGCGTCGATCGCGGGAGAAACTCTTTTTCAGTGTGGATCCCGATCTTGTAAACCTCGGCGTCGGTGTCCTCCTCGTAGAGTTCCATATTGCGGGACGCGTCAACGATGGCCATCGCTCCCGCTCCGGTGCCCGTGCCGTAAGAAACGGTTCCTTCGTAAGAGACGGGAAGAACCACGACGCGCGCGTTCTCAAATGATGAGAATCGCGCATCGTCGATCCCGCCGAAATTCATTGGAAGGTCTGAAGATTCGGACATAACCGCAATTGGCGGCCGGCGATGATGGAACGGAGCCGATCCACCGATAACCGGCCATTGATCACCAGTTAAGGCACATCGATCGTCATTTCTTTGCCGGCAAAACTGAACGACGGCCGCTTGCGTCCCTTCATGAACTTTGCGGCGGTCTGAGACAAAGCGGTGATGATCATCGGTAATGCGATCGACGGATCGGTGGGGACAAACGCGGTCGTGGCGCCCTTGTGGAGTTTGCCGAAAATGCCGGTGTGGCTGGCGGCAAAAGCCGGGGTACGAAGATCGCAAGGCATTGAGTCACCGGCTATTGAGATCGCGTACTTGTGGCCGCGAAATGTGGTGCGGGTGATATATGAAGAAAGCTCGGCAAGATTGAGCATCGCCTGGCTCGAGGCACTCCCGAGAGCGATCACGCCTGAATTACGGGTCTTATGGGCGATCTGCATCATGTCCGTCGTGTCTTGCGATATGTCGAAGGCGATCTGCGACTTCTTCTCAAACCGGGCTCGAGCAATGCCGATGGCCATTTCGGAGCCGACAAGGTTCGGGCAGTAGATCGGGATGCGGGCCTTGAACGCCGAAGTCATGATGCCGTCCTCATGAGCGATCTCGGCGAGTTCCCGGCCGAGAAGATGCAGATATTCTCGCGTCGAATAGGACCGCGACAGGTCGAGCTGGTTCAGAACGCTGCCGATCCATTCGTCGGCTTCCTGATATTCTTCCCTGTTCGCCAACACGTCGCCGAGCCGGACCACGTCGGCCCCTTCTAGTTCTTCGTCACTCATGCTCGGGTGGCCCTGAAAATGGTTCCGGCCGAGCGTTTCGTGGATATCCTGATAAAGGACCGTTCCCGACATGACCAGGACGTCGACAAAACGATTCTTGATCACATAGGCCAGCAGCCGACGCATGCCGGATGTAATAAGGTTTCCCGACCCGCAAACGTAGATCGTCGAGTTGTCATCCAGCATATCAAGCCAGATGCGATGTGCTTCCGCAAGCTGTTTTGCCCCAAAACCCGCGCCTTCCATCTTTTCAAGAAGCCCAGCAACGGAACGGTCCCGGTCGATCGGGACCGGCCTTGTCGGTACGGTCAGGAACTTTGCGGATTTAGCCTTTTTTTGAGCCACCATCTATGAATTCTCCAAAACGAAAAAATATTAATACTTGCTGCGACCTATGGGCCGCTCAACTGCCGTTCGGTGCAAGGTACGTATAGCTGTCGGCCTGATTCTCATAAAATTCGATGAGTTGATTGCCTTCCTTTGTCGACAAGCTTCCATTCTTGATGCGCTGCATTATCGCCCTCCGAAAATGGTCGTGAAGCTGAACGGCATCATAACGGGCTACCGACACCGAATCAGACAGCGTCGCCCCGTACACGACCTTCTTTATTATGTGCCCGTCATCGCCGATGTGGATGTGCGCCTCGTGCGGAACGCCGAACAGGTTATGGTTATTCCCCATCACCTCTTGATAGGCGCCGACAAGCATCATTGCTATGTAATAAGGTTCCCCAGGCGTCAGTTTGTGGAGCTCCAGAACGGTCTTTACGTCGTGAAGGTCCACAAACTTATCAACGATGCCATCGGAATCACAGGTAATGTCACATAGCGTAGCATATTCCGTGGGCTTTTTGTTGAGCTTGTGGATCGGGATTATCGGGAAAAGCTGTTCGAGAGCCCAGTTATCCGGCATTGACCTGAAGACCGAGAAGTTCGCAAGGTACTTCGCACACATCAAGCGGCGAAGATCATCAAATTCCTCTGAAACGTATTTCTTCTGCTGAGCGAACTGGTCGGCCCGCTCGCAAACGTCCCAGAACAGAACCTCGCCCTTTCCTCGGTCCTCAAGCGAGATCAACCCGAGATTGAACATCGTGAATAGCTCTTCTCGGTGTTCAAGTGCATCGTGATAATACTCGCGATAGTTTTTACTGTTGATGCTCTCACGCAGGTCAGCTAATTCCTTGACCACCTGCGGGTCGTCTATGTCGACCTCCATCGGGGTCAGGTCTTCGACAACGGTCTCGATCTCATCCTGTACATTCGTGACAAGAACGGCGTGATACGCTGACAAATAGCGCCCGGATTCCTGAATGATCGTCGGATGCGGCACATTCTCGTCGTCACAGACCATCTTGATGACGTAAATGACGTCGTTTGCGAACTCCCGGGCGTTGTAATTTGCCGAGGATTCGAATGATGTGCGCGAACCGTCGTAATCCACCGCCATTCCTCCGCCGACGTCGAGGTATTCGATATCTATACCCATCTGGCGGATCTTTGCATAGGTTCGGGCGGCCTCCTTCATCGCATTCTTGATCCGCTTAATGTCAGTTAACTGCGAGCCGATATGGAAATGAAGGAGCTTGAGCATGTCGACGCGGCCCGCATCCTGAAGCTGGCGGACCACGTCAAGGATCTCGGTCGTAGTTAAGCCGAATTTTGCGGCTTCACCGCCGGACTTTTCCCACTTACCGCTGCCTTTGGAATAGAGCTTGACGCGTACTCCGAGCATCGGGAGCCGTATATCGGAGTTGTCTTTGGTCGTCTCTTCCAGCAAGCTGAACGTATGGGTGAGTTCGCTCAGCTTCTCGATCACGATCACAACATTCTTGCCGGCGGCGGCGCCTGCGAAGGCAAGCTTTACGAATTCACGGTCCTTGAAGCCGTTGAGGACGAGCAGGCTATCCTTTGACTGCTCGAGCCCGAGGGCAGCATAGAGTTCGGCCTTGGAACCGGCCTCGAGCCCAAAGTTGTAACGCGATCCCTCACGCAGATACTCCTCGACGACCGCCCGGTTCTGGTTGACCTTCATCGGATAAACACACAGGTGGTCACCCTTGTACTCGAATTCCTTGATCGATTTCTTGAAGGCGCTCTGGAGTTTGCGGATCTGGCCAAAGAGAAGCTGGGGGAACCGCAGAAGCACGGGTGTAGAAATTCCGCGTTTACGAAGGTCGTCGACAATTTCCTTTATGTCAGCGGTTTGGGTGTCATTATCCGGCGAAATGACAATCAGGTTTCCTTTCCTGTTGACGCCAAAATAACCGGCACCCCAATTCTCGATGCCGTAGATCTCTTTAGTTTGCTCTGTCGCAGTGCTCAAGGTCCGGATGCCTTACCCAAGAAGATGGTCAAACTCAGGCGATTGCAAAAAGCGTAAGTGTATCAAAAATGAAATCCCTAAACAATAGGCACTTCTATCTCGGATCGCTCCGCAAATTTCGGTTCTGAAAGGCCGTAGAAACACCCCCTTGCCGCGGGTCCACGGGAGAAAGTCCACGGCTGTTGCGGTGCACCCCGGCAGCAAGAAACCAGAGCGGTCTGCAGCAGCACCAGCACTTTTGGCATATTCATTGCAAAAGTCTAGTGTCGTGCGGCGGCCGCGGTTCCATCAGCGATGGAAAAAGCTAGTAAAAACGGGGTTCGTCGGCCTTATTTGGCTTCCGCCGCCGGGAATATTGCCAAAAAGTGGTGTCATTATTTGTCACTTCGGTCGGCCAACAGAGAACTGAGAGGTAAGTTTATGATCGCAAAAAGTAATAGAGAAAGCGGTTTCTCCCTTATCGAACTACTTATTGTGGTGGTCATCATCGGCGTGGTTGCAGCTCTTGCCGTTCCGGCATTTCAGCGTGGTATCATCGCGGCCGAAAACCGTAGCGTCCATGCAACGATGAAGGTCATGAGTTCAAGCCAGGCCATGTTCTTCTCCCAAAACCAACGATTTGCGAGGCTCGATGAATTGAACAACTTGAATTCGAACGGCCTTGGCACGCTTGTCGTTAACCGCCTGTTTCGCCATAACTTTACGTTCGAGATGACGCCGTTAAATCCGTCAGATGCGGAATTGCGAGAAGGCTTTACGATAGGTGCGTTCCGCGATGCCGGCGGCGTCAGCTATCGTTTCGAACTGACTCCCGATGGCGTGCAGCGGGTCCTTCCGGGTCCTGAAGATCACTGATCAAAGACCGACCAACACTTCCGAATATAGATCAGGAACAAGAAATGAGTGTTTTTGAAGACCTCATAGACGAGCTTAAGAACGAGAATCTGCTCGAAAGCACCGTCATTGATAGGGAACGGGCTGATGCCGCAGCCGTTCCCGGCGGCCGAGGCGATGGCGGATCAAGCGGCAGCCCCTCCTTTGAAGGCAAAGCGGATACGGACGAGCCGACCGCTGAGTTTGCCGATGGGGCTGAACTGGTCGAAGAGGACATCCCGCAGATCGAAAAGCCTGCGAGTGAAGACGAGTTCTATCGAAAAAGGGCGATGGACGAGGTCGCGAGCCTTCAGATGGTCGACCACGTCCTTTCCGGTGTTGAGCGGGAGCACATGAAGGTCGCTCCGGCCCCTTTTGACGATCTGGAGGCGAAAAAGGCCCTTCATAAATTCCTTCAAGTGGCGGCCGATCTGGACTCATATGAGTACGTCGAGGCCGAACTGGCCCTGCGGGTCGAGACCGAAGCCTGGAGCTACGCTCTGATCGACCGCGACCAGAAGATCTCCGTTGCAAATGTGCGGCGCTTCTGCGAGAATTCGCGGCCGGTCCTAAGTTCGCAGGCACTAATTGCGCTTGCGCGTTTTTACAGGAACGCACCTTATACTGAAGACATCCGCGGTAAATTCGATTTTGTAATGACCCGTCTCTTCGCCAGAGAGGGAGAAGACGGATGGCGCCATCTCGTTTTCAAAGGCGAAGAGATGATCGGGCACATCCGAACCCTTTATGGCAACTGGTCGAGCATCGCCCTCTACACTAAGGAGGACGATCAGATCGAGGTGTCCCTCGCAATTACGCGTTTTCAGGAGTTTGAGGCTGAAGTAGAGAAGGCCGGATCTTTCGACGAACTTCTTTCGTCCGATCTATTCAACCGAGCCAGAAATTTCAAAGAATCGCTCGCGGAAATGTTTTATGTTCCGGAGGTCCTTGCTGCAGCGATCACTTTCAATGCGGCCGCGGGCAACCGTTTCTTTGACCTGATCCTTGTAGAAAAACAGAACCATTCGGTCGAAAAAATCGAGGAAAAGTATGGAGCGGCCCACGATGACCTGGTCTCTTTGGTCGCCGGCAAGACTTTTTCGCTATCGGAGGCGGCGCGATTTGAACCGTCAGTCGAAGCGGAAACTCCGGTGCCCGAGTCAGACGTCCATCCTCAACCGGTCGCGGAGCCGAAAAAGAAACGGTCGACATACGACGCCGAGGATTCGGCGTTCGATATCTTTGGGGTAAACAAATGGCTTCTAATTGTCTGCATCGTTTGTATCATCCTAAGCGGCGGAGTCTATATCTGGGCCGAAAAATTCGCCGGTTCCGACACAACGAATGAGGTGGTCGCGACACCGGTCGAGATCTCAGACACCGAGATCCGCAAGTTCGTAAGACAGCCGCGAACAGCCAGAGACACTTTTTACGCCGTGACCGAGCCGACCTACGACACGCTGAGCGAAGAAGAGCAAAAGGAATTGCTTGTAAGGATACAGAAGATCGCTACGTCGATGGGGCTAACCAAGGTCAACCTTCTGAATAATAAAGGCCGATCAGTCGCCTACGCGTCTAAACAGCGGCTAGAACTTGTCAGCCAGTAGATAGCACCCTTCAAGTTTTCTGGGATAAAGAAGTAAGATCGGGTTCTTCGAACGGAAACTTTGTTGCGGTTTTATGTAGTGATATCCCTACATAAATGTAGTACGAAATCTTAGAGAACTACATTATTGTCATAACGCTTAAACTCTATATTTTCTAAAGATATCTCTAAACTCCTGATTCTGTAACACTTGCCGCTCTTAATGGAAACGGCACGGAGATTGAATAATTAAAACCCGGGACTCGCCTTCGTTGGACGCCTCTGAAGAAGAAAAGCGCGTCGAACGGAGGCTAACTGTTAATTCGACAACAGACTGGCACGGTGAGCATAGAAACGCCCTCGCTCGGCCATGTTGTTTTTGTGGAGCCAGAATAGAATGAATGCTAAATCGATAATCGCCTTTGCCGCCGAGAAGGAAGCTAAGTTCGTTTCGGTCCGATTCACGGACCTTCCCGGTTCATGGCATCACCTTACCTACCCGATACACAATTTGACCGAAGATGTCTTCGAGGACGGTTTCGGATTCGACGGCTCCAGCCTGCGTGGCTGGGCGGCGATCAACGAGTCGGACATGCTGCTAGTGCCCGACCCGTCGCGTGTGTGGATCGACCCGTTCACCGATGAGACTACCGTTTGCCTGATCGCCAACGTTGTCGAGCCCATTACAAAGGACGGATACGGCCTCGACCCGCGTTCGGTCGCGGTCCGGGCGGAGAGCTTCCTGAAGTTTACGGGGATCGCCGATACGGTAAATGTCGGGCCCGAAGCCGAATTCTTCGTTTTCGACAATGTCAGCTTTCACAATGCACAAAACTCAGCGGGATTCACGATCGATTCCGAGGAAGGGCATTGGAATTCGGGCCGCCCAGGAACTCTCGAAGATCCGAATCTCGGTTATCATATCCGTCCGAAGGAAGGATATGTCCCAGTCGCCCCGTTGGATACGCTGATCGATCTGAGGAATTCGATCTCGAATATCCTGTCTGAGGTCGGCATAGATGTCGAATGCCACCATCATGAGGTCGCGACGGCCGGGCAATGCGAGATCGATTTTCGCTACTCAAACCTCCTGCACACGGCCGACAATGTGATGCTGTTCAAGAACATCGTCAAGAACACCTCCGTGATGTACGGAAAGACGGCGACATTCATGCCGAAACCGCTTTATGGCGACAACGGTTCGGGGATGCATTGTCATCAGTCGCTGTGGAAGGACGGAAACCCGCTTTTTGCAGGTGATGAATATGCGGGTCTGTCGGAGTTGGCAAAGTTCTACATCGGCGGGCTGCTGAAACACGCTCCTGCGCTTGTTGCTTTTGCCGCACCGACCACGAACAGCTACAAACGGCTTGTCCCTGGTTTTGAGGCTCCGGTAAACCTGGCTTACTCGGCCCGCAACAGGTCCGCGGCTGTGCGAATACCGATGTTCTCGCCTTCGCCAAAGGCGAAACGGCTTGAATTCCGCCCGCCGGACCCGAGCTGCAATCCTTATATAACGTTTGCAGCCCTTTTGATGGCCGGATTGGACGGGATCCAGAATCGGATCGATCCGGGCGAGCCTCTAGACAAGGACATTTACGACCTTCCGCCGGAGGAGTTGAAGAATGTGCCGTCGTTGCCCGGAACGCTCGACGAAGCTTTGACGGCGCTCGACAATGACAGGGAATTCCTGCTGAAAGGCGACGTTTTCACGGATTCGATGATCGATCGGTGGATCGCTCATAAACGCGAGAAGGAGATCACCCAGCTGAGGTTGAGGCCGCATCCGCTCGAATTCTCGATGTACTTTGACGTTTGATCCTCATTCAAGAAGGTCCTGAAAAATAGGCGGGGCGGGTTATTTGATGGCCTGCCCCGTTTAATTCTTAGTTCGCGGCCATGTGGCCGGGGAGCCAGGATCGCGATACATTTGGCCCTTCGAAGTTCCGGAAGGCGTAAGTTTCGGGTAATCTGTACCGTGACCGGGACCCGGTATAGGGGCCGACAGACCAAAGATGATCTCGGAAATTAGACCATACTTTTTCGTATTTCTACTCTTGCCCATTTTCGGATGCGGCGGCGACGCGGACACGTCCGGTGCAGAGAATTCGAACCGGCAGAGATCGGTTAATTCATCCGTGAGCAACCCGTCCGTGGCGAACGACTCGGCAAACCCGCAATCCACCAATACAGAGCCTGGAGCGAACGCCAACGCGCAGACGCCGATCGAACGGATGCGGCAACGGCGGGCCGAAGGCCTTCGGGAGACCCCCGCCGATCCGAGCCAACCGCTGCCGACATTGGAAGAGACGCTTCAGCGGTCGGCGAGGCCGGCCCCGGAGAACTCGGAATTTTCGGTTGCGTTGACCGACATCCTGTTCGAACGACGAACTTTCCGCGACCATCCCGTGATCGCGAAGGTGGAAAAGGTCACGCGTTCGGGGAAATCGACGGTCACGCTGTTTGCAAAGGACGGCCGGCAGATCGTCATTCCGGATGATGCGATCGGCAGCCTATCGACCGTGAGCACCCAAGTAATTCTGCGGGCCGCGGGAATTCAAGTGCCGGTGCGGCCGCCCGCCGAGAGAAAGCCGGGGTCCCCGCCTGATAATTAGCCGGGTGCGAAATTGCCCGGATAGTGTATAATTTTCGCGGTATGGAGCGTATTACTGTGATATGCCCTTGTTGTGAAGCGGCCCTCACGATCGACGCGATGACCGGGTCGATCATTAGCCACGAGGAAAAGAAAAAACCGCTCGCGTCGTTTGACGAACTAAAGGGTGAACTCGGCAAACAGAAGGAATTAAGGGACGCTTTGTTTTCGCAGGAAATGTCTTCGATGAAGGATCGCGGTCGGCTTTTGGACGAGAAGTTTCGTGAAGCGATGAAGAAAGCCGACGTTGACAAAGACAAGCCGTTCAAGAATCCATTGGACCTCGACTAACATCCGCCGCGGCCCGATCGTCTTCGGACCGCATCGATCAGAATTGATCTGCAAACCCGCCAACAAATTTCGCATTTGATGAAAGCAGCAAGAGCCGACAAGAGAATTGCCGTGGACGAACGCCTGATCGTCGCCCTGGACGTCGAATCTGCGGAAAAGGCCCGTGAGGCCGTTAAGGAGCTTGAAGGTTTGATCACTACTTTCAAGGTCGGGCTCCAGCTTTACTCCGCGGCCGGCCCCGATCTTGTCCGCGAATTGGTTGAAGCGGGGAATAAGGTATTTCTCGACCTTAAGTTTCACGATATACCGAACACGGTTGCTCAGGCGGCAGTCGAAGCGGCAAAGTGCGGCGTCTGGATGTTTAACGTGCACGCTTCGGGTGGACGTGAAATGATGAAGCGGACTCTCGGAGATGTTTCGGAGTTCTGCCAGTCAAATGGGGCGGACCGGCCTCATATTATAGCCGTCACTGTTCTGACGAGCTTTAATGACGCCGATGCCGACGAGACCGGGGTCCGGGGCAACGTATCAGGGCACGTCGAGCGTCTGGCCCGTCTTGCGAGTTCATGCGGCCTTGACGGCGTGGTTGCTTCGGCCGTTGAGTTGGAAATGATCCGTTCAGCCGTCCCTGATCCGCACTTTCGGATAGTCACACCGGGAATTCGCTTCAAAGATGAAACAAATGACGATCAGAAGCGTGTAATGACCCCGGGGGCCGCCCTGGCCGCGGGCTCGGACCATTTGGTGATCGGACGCCCGATACTCGGGGCGGCCGACAAGCGAGCCGCGGCAACCAAGATCGTCGACGAACTAAAACGCCACCTCTGAACATCAAAGATGTCTATGTCCTCGAGACCTGTTTGTTCCCATTTCAACCTTTATCAGATGATCCGACGTTGCCTTTTGGTCTTGGCGGGTTCCATTCTGCTGCAGGCCGGAGGTGCACTTGCGGAAGGGCAAACTGTAAACGGCGGCCCTTTTAAGGTGGGCGAACGCCTCACCTACACGGTGGCGTTCGAGCGATTTAATAATGTCGCCTATGTCGAGTTGTTCACAGCTTCCCGCGGCAGGATCGGCGAGGTTGAGGCGGTCGAACTGCGGAGCCGGATCAAGACCCTGGACTTCGTAAGCGCGGCGATCTATATGGTGGACGAATCGAGGACGATCTACGTTTCGCCCGAAACGGGTGTGCCGCTCTATTTGTCGCGGACGGTCAACGTCGGAGGCCTGCCAAAGGAGACCATTCAGAACAATCTTTCGGCGCCGACCGGCAATTTCGACCTGGTGACTATGATCTACAAGATCCGCCACTCGGACGGTGCCGGGACCTTCAGTATTCTTGAGGGCGATAAGATCTATAACGTGACCTTCCAGCTCACCGGTAACGAAAAGGTACGAACGGACGCGGGGGAATTCGAGACCTCCACCCACACGATCCAGAGCGAATATTTTGCCGAGTTAGGTATTCGTGATGTCAGGATGAATCTGAGCATCGATGCTGCCAGGGTTCCCGTCTCTCTTAGATTCAGGACGCCAAAGGGCGATTTCATTGCGCGGCTTGCAAGCGTCCGGAATGTCGAGCCGGTTACCGACCCGTCGCCGACGCCGTCTCCCATCAGCACGCCAAAACCAACCCCGGAACCGACCCCGTCCCCGACGCCGCGAGCATACGAGGATAACCAACCTCTGTCGAGCGAACTTGCCTTCGAGTTGTGGGAGACCCTTGAATACCGGCTTTCAGCGGCAGGCGAAGCTCTCGCGACGTTTGTGCTTCGGGCCGCGGAGCGAAAGCAGGTCGACACGCTTGATACCTTATTCCTCTCGGCCTATGTGAAAGATGTAATGCCGGTCTCGGGTCCGCTTTCAAAGAACGACTCGATCCTAGTTCAGGTTGATCCGGTGACCCTCGGCCCGCGGAAGTTCGACGTATCGCTTTCGGGCCCATTGTCGGAATTCAGCCAGGAAGTGATCTTTGACGAGCGTCGGAACCTGATAACTTTCAAGAACGGCGGTTCCGTCGAAGCCCCGGTTGGCACCCACAGTGTACTGAGCCTGTTGTACGCAATGCGTTCGTTCAACCTCAAACCGAGTAAAGACACGACGAACCCGATCAATGATACCCGCGTCGCCGTTTTCTGGGAAAACCGGCCGTATATCTTTACTTTGCGGCCGTCGATGGCGGAATCGATCACCGTCGGCGATCAGAAAATATCCGCACAAATGGTAAGCATCACGACAGGGAACAAGGACCTTGACGGGCTTGCAATAAAGGTCTGGCTTTCTACGGACGATCGCCGATTGCCGGTTAGGATCACGCTTGGACGCTATCAAGCCGACCTGATCTCTTCGCGGATACTCCCACCGAAATGATCACCCTCCAGATTCCGTTTAAATGAAATTGAAATCTGTTTTCAATTGCCGTACACTTTGTTCGGATGACAAAGCCGGCTGAAGAACAGATCTTGACCGATCATGGCCGCGATACCCGGTCCGTTCCGCTTTCGACGATCGAGCCGGGGGCAAGTGTACGAGTCGTCGATGTAGATGCTTCGGGACGCGTAGGCCGCCGATTGCAAGAAATGGGCATAATTCCGGGTGTCGAGATCCGCGTCGTGAAAACGGCCCCGTTCGGCGACCCCTTTGAGCTGCGCGTTCTCGGCTATAAGCTCGCCATTCGCAGGTCCGAGGCCGCTCATGTTCTCGTCATGCCGGTCTGATCTTTCCGTCCGTAGCAGATGAACGCTGAAGCCCTAACCTTTGCCCTCGCGGGCAACCCAAATGCGGGCAAGACCACGCTTTTCAATGCGCTGACCGGCCTTCGGCAAAAGGTCGCCAATTTTCCGGGCGTGACCGTCGAGCGAAAAACGGGCCGCTGGAATATCGGCGGGACGACCGTTCACCTGATCGACCTGCCTGGCCTGTACAGCCTTGATGCAAGCTCGATCGATGAAGAGATCGCACGCAAGGTTTTGAGCGGTGAAGCAGCGGGTGTCGAGGAACCGAAGGTCGTGATCGCGGTCGTAGATGCCACGAACCTCGAACGAAACCTTTACCTCGTCACGCAAATTATCGAACGGGGTACGCCGTTGGTGCTTGCGGTCACGATGGTGGACGTGTTTGAGAAGCAGGGCCATCTCCTCGATTTCGAGAAGCTGTCTGCACTACTGGGCGTTCGGGCTATTCCCGTAGACGTTCGTTCGGGCCGCGGCCTGTCCGATCTAGGAAACGCGGCTATGGATCTGGCAGATGGTCCTCAAGGAGTTCGGCGTCCGATAGCGGTACCAGAGGACGACGCCAACCCGGTTTTTCGGCGTTACCGCTTCATTTCCGGGGTTGTGCAGGAGGCGGTCCGGCACAACGACAACGACGCGCATGCACTTTCAGAGAAGATCGACCACGTGCTTACGCACCGCTTCTTCGGACTCGTTATCCTCCTTTTCATCTTACTTTTGATCTTTCAGACGATCTTTTCCTGGGCGGCTCTGCCGATGGATCTTCTGGATCACGGTTTCGGGGCCCTTGCCGATGCGGCACGTGCCGCGATGCCCGAAGGGATCCTGGCCGACCTGGTTTCCGACGGGATCATCGCCGGCGTTGGCGGTGTGCTGATCTTTCTTCCCCAGATACTCTTGCTATTCCTGTTCATTTCGATACTCGAAGATTCAGGATACATGGCCAGGGCTGCGTTTTTGATGGACAAGCTGATGAGCCGTGTCGGCCTCCATGGCAAGGCTTTCCTGCCCCTGATCAGCAGTTTTGCGTGCGCAATACCCGGCATTATGGCGACAAGGACCATCGAAGACCGGCGAGACCGGTTTGCAACGATCATGATCGCACCGTTCATGAGCTGTTCGGCCAGGCTGCCGGTATACACGCTTATGATCGCTGCGTTCTTTTCGACGCAGACGGTCGTTGGCTTCATCTCGTTGGGAGCGGTCCTGATGCTCGGGATGTATTTTCTCGGGATAGCAGCGGCGATCGTTACCGCCTTCGTCTTCAAACGGACGATCCTAAAGGCGCCAACACCGCCATTTATAATGGAGATGCCGCCGTATCGAATGCCGAATATCCGCACCGTCCTTCAGAATATGCTAGAGCGGTCGTGGCTCTTCGTTAAGCGTGCGGGCACCGTGATCCTGTCCATTTCGATCATCTTGTGGGCACTCGCTTATTTTCCGAGGACACAAGCCGGGAGCGACACAGGAGCAGGTGCGGCCGGAGCTTCCTCGACCGAGGTTTTGACCGAGAGCCGCCAACTCGAACATAGCTTTGCCGGTATGCTCGGCCGGGCGATCGAACCTGTAATTCAGCCGCTCGGTTTCGATTGGAAGATCGGGATCGCTTTGATAGCAAGCTTTGCGGCCCGCGAGGTCTTGGTCTCGACGCTCAGCATAATCTACAATGTCGGGAAGGAGGCGAACGAGGAAAGCGAAACGCTTCTATCGGCAATTCGCGGGGCCCGGCATGATGACGGCAGCCCGGCGTGGACCCCGCTTACGGCGGTAACGCTGATGGTCTTCTTCGTACTTGCAATGCAGTGTATGTCAACGGTCGCGATCGTCCGCCGCGAGACCAACTCCTGGCGATGGCCGCTTTTCATGGTCGTTTATATGACGTTCCTTGCTTATGCGGCAGCGTTCGTAACTTATCAGGGCGGCAAACTGCTCGGATTCGGTTAACTCAATGGACCTTCAGTATCTTGCAGTGCTCGGGATCATAGCCGTCGCGGCGTTCTATTCCGGCTATCGATTCATTCCGCGTTCCCGCAAACTCACCTCCGGCGGCAAGTGCTGCTCTGGCTGCGGTTGTTCCTCCGCCATTTCAGAAAAAGATTGAACAGCGACCGGCAATTGCTGACCTCGGGTGTGAAGGCGATGTTCGTTTCGACGCTTTCCTTTGCACTTGCCAATGTTTTTGTGAAACAGGTCGCGCACATCCCTGCGATGGAGATCGTCTTTTTCAGGTGTTTCCTCGCCAGCATGTTCTGTCTTGCCGGGCTTTATCACGCAAAGGCAGACTGGAAGGGTTCGAACCACACCCTGCTTGTCCTTCGCGGGGTGTTCGGCACAACGGCCCTCTACCTCTTTTTTGTAACCGTACAAAACATCCCGCTTGCGTCGGCGATGACGATACAGTATCTCTCGCCGATCTTTACGACGGTGATCGCGATCTTCGTCCTGAAGGAAGGCGTTAGGCTGCTCCAATGGGTCTTCTATGCGATCGCGTTCAGCGGCGTCGTCCTTATCGAACGATTCGACGCCCGGATCTCACCGTTCTTTTTAATGATCGGGATCATTTCGGCGTTCGGTTCGGGCGTCGCGTACAACCTCGTCCGAAGCCTGAAAGGCAAGGAACATCCCCTTACGGTGGTCCTTCATTTTCAATTGGTCGGGGTACTGGCGGGCTTCATCAGCCTTTTCTTTGAGTTTCGAATGCCTGCGGGATGGGACTGGTTCTGGCTTTTCCTTATCGGCGTTTTCTCTCAATTGGGGCAAATGTTCCTGACGAATGCGCTCCAGCGAGAGGCGGTCGCCGGCATCGCGATCGTCAATTACACAGGTCTGATCTATGCTGTCACCATCGGCTGGATCGTTTTTGGCGAGGTTCAAACGATCTATTCGATCGGTGGTATGCTTTTGGTTGTCCTGGGAGTGCTCCTTAGCGTGCTTTACAGTCGGAGAGCCCGGGCACTCGAAAAGATCGAGACATCGGTGGCGTGAACTATGCCCGGAGGAAAGACAAAGATCAAGGCCGCGGTCGTGACCGCGAGCGACAGCCGGCACCCTGAGAATGATGTTTCCGGCACGACGCTCGTCGGCCTGCTGATCGGGATGGGTGCGGAAGTTGCAGCCCGCCGGATCGTAATAGACGATCTGGAGGCGATCCAGGAAACCTTGTTCGAATTTGCGGTGCGGGAAGATGTCAACCTGGTGATCACGACCGGCGGAACCGGATTTTCGCCGCGTGATAATACGCCCGAAGCAACGCAGGCAGTCATCGAAAAGGCGGCCCCGGGCGTTGGTGAGGCGATCCGGGCCGCGTCGATGAGCAAGACGTCCGCGGCGATGCTTTCACGAGGGATCGCAGGTATTCGCGGCAATACCCTTATCATCAATTTCCCAGGTTCGCCGAAAGCGGTGGCAGAATGTTTTGAGGTGGTCCGCCCCGTCCTCCAACACGCGATCGATCTAATTGACGGTGATCCCGGCCATTAATACTCAAATGAAGGGATTGATCCTATCGCTGATGATCCTCGTTTCGGCGGGTTGCCTGCCGGTCTCCGCCTACGGTCCGCCTTGCGAGACTCTCTTAAATGCCGGTCCGGAAAAATTCCTTCGGACAGAACTGTTCTTCGGTATGGCGAAGCCCGACGGGACTGAGGTGACGGCCGAAGAGTGGGACAAGTTTGTCGAAGAAGTGATCGTACCGGCGTTTCCCGACGGGTTCACCGTGGTGGCTGCCGAAGGCCGTTTCCGGGGTGATGACGGCAGAACCGTTGCCGAAAAGAGCCGGCTCCTTATAGTCCTCTATCCCAAACGGACACGAAGCGAAAGCAGCCGGAAGATCGATGTCATCCGGACTGCTTACCTTAAACGCTTTGACCAGAAGTCGGTGCTCCGAATGGACCTGCCCGGCTCGGTAAATGTGTCCTTCGAATGAGCTGCCTAACGCGTGGCCGACGCCCGCATGAAGGCAGAAATATCGTTCTTCAGCTTCATCAGCGAATTTTTTTCGATATACATCATGTGACCGGCCTCGTAATAGGCGGTAGAGATATTACGCCTCAGGTCCGGGTTCAGGTTCATCGATGAGATCGTATAGTCTGCCGCAAAGTACGGCGTGGCCATGTCGTAATATCCGCTTGCCAGGAATACCTTCATATACGGGTTCTTCCTCATCGCTGACGAAAGGGCACCTGTCGTGTCCGCATAGGCGTTATTCGTGTTCCAATTCCATGGCGTCGTAATTCCGCCGCCAAGGATGTAGTATTCGAGGTCGCTCTTGAATCCGAGTTCCCGCCGGACGTAGTCATTGAAAGTGGCCGTATAGGGAGTGCGAATGGCGGTCATGCTCGGGTCGAACTCAGGGCTGTCGCCGCCCGAATCGCGATCGTAGCCGAGAAAACGGCTGTCAAGTCTTCCAGTAGTGCGCTTCCGATTCCGTAGCAGTTCCTTGTTGAACTCTCCTAGTTCGACCCTGAAATTCTGGTTATCTACAAACGTCTTTGAGAGTCCGGTGAAGGAGCTGAATTTGTCGAGAAGGGAATTACGCTCTGCATCGGTAAGGCGGTCGATCCTGAGTAGCGCCGGAGCATATTCCTCCGCGGCAAACTTCTCGGCTTCGCGAAGGAGATCCGTGAGCCGTTTGCTCTGCATCTCCGGCGGCAGTGCCTTGTGATACCATGCGGTCGCGACGTAGGAGGGAAAGTATAGGACGAGCGGCATGTCATTGTTATCCGCGAACCGTATAGACTGGAAATTCGTCACCATCGAAACCAGGGCAATGCCGTTCAAACCGACCCCGCGTTCGAAAAGGTGGTTTGCCAGGCCCGCGACCCGCGTCGTACCGTAACTCTCGCCGACGAGATAAACGGGCGACGCCCAGCGTTCATTGCGCCCCAGAAATAAGCGGATGAATTCGCCGTTAGCGCTGATATCGCCGTTGACGGAGAAGAAACGGCTCGCAAATTCGGGTTTTGCCGCACGCGAATATCCTGTCCCGACCGGATCGACAAAGACCAGATCGGTAAGATCGAGCCAGCTGTGATCGTTCTCGACCAATTCATAGGGGGGCGGGGGCATCAGGCCGTCATCAAGCATTTTTACGCGCTTCGGGCCCAGAGCTCCGAGATGGAGCCAAACCGAGGCGGAGCCGGGGCCGCCGTTAAATGAGAACATAAGCGGCCGGGACCGCTTGTCGGATACTCCATCCAATGTGTAGGCCATGTAAAACATCCGGCCTTCCGTTTCGCCGGAGACCGCGTTTCTGATCGGAAGGAACCCGGTCGTTACCGTGTAATTTAGCTGACGCCCGCCGACTCGTGCAGAATGTTTTGTGACCACCGGCGGCTCATCCGTGGGCAGTACCGGCGGCGTCGGTGAAGGCCGCGGAGATTCGGCCGCACGCGGAGAAGGCGAACTTCCCGGTGTCGGTGTCGGGCGCGAAGGCGGCTGGGCCTGGGCAAACAGGGAAATGGCCGAAAGAAAGAACGCGAAGGCGAAGATTCTCATACAGGTTTTTCGAATTAGGGAATTTGTTTCGAGCGCGAAAATATTAGCACAGGGAAGATCTTATTGCGACCGGCGGCGGATTGTTAGGAAGGCCCTCGGGGAATATAATCCCGTTAACTTCTATGCAACAAGGAAACCTACTCGTTAGACTTACGGCCGCTGCCCTATTGGCGGCCTCGCTTTCGTTCCATTCGGCGGGCCAGGAAATACCCCGTGCAAAACCCGAAGATGTCGGAATGTCGCGGGCGCGGCTTGCCACGCTCTCGGCCGCGCTCGACAAGTACGCCGCGGACGGACGGCTCGCGGGCGGGGTTGTGCATGTCCTTCGCAAGGGGCGTCTTGCCTATTCGCACACATTCGGGCACCGCGACCGTGAGGCCGGTTCGCCGATGCGGGACGATTCGATATTCCGGATCGCTTCGCAAACGAAGGCCCTGGTCAGTGTCGGGATCATGATGCTGCAGGAGGACGGGAAGCTGCTTATTTCGGATCCATTGAGCAAGTTCATCCCGGAATTCGCGAATTCGACGGTTGCGGTCCCGAAAGAGGGCGGCGGGTATGACGTCGTTAAAGCGAAACGGCAGATAACGCTGCGCGACCTTCTGACCCATACCGCCGGGATCAGCTACGGAAGCGGGCCCGGCCGCGACAGATGGGAAGCGGCGAAGATCACAGGTTTCTATTTCGCTGACCGGGACGACCCGATCGCAGACACGATCGTTCGGATGGCGGCACTGCCGATGGATGCTCATCCGGGAGAGAAATATATCTACGGATACTCGACGGACATCTTGGGTGTAGTGATCGAACGCGCGAGCGGCCAAAGCCTCGATCGATTCCTTCAGCAGCGAATTTTCGATCCGCTCGATATGAAGGACACAAGTTTCTTTCTACCGAAGGGGAAGGAGAGCCGACTTTCGGTCGTTTATTCGAGTTTGAATGGGAATCTTGCGCGTGCAGTGGACCCCGGTACATTTATTGGACAGGGCCATTACGTTAACGGGCCGCGGAAGAGCTTTTCGGGAGGGGCCGGGATGCTTTCGACGGCCCGCGACTATTCGCGCTTTCTTCAGATGCTTCTGAACGGCGGGGACCTAAACGGGCGGCGGATCCTGGGACGCAAGTCGGTCGACTTGATGACCGTGGACCATTTGCGCGGGCTTGCATACAGGGACGGTCAGGGGTTCGGGCTTGGTTTTACGGTCGTGAAGGACGTCGGAGCTTACGGAGCGCCTGCCTCGGCCGGTGAGTATGGTTGGGGCGGTGCCTATCACACGAACTACTGGGTTGACCCTAAGGAAGGGCTTGTTGTCGTCTATATGACCCAGCTGATCCCCGCCGGCGGGATCGACGATTTCGGTAAACTAAGGGCGTTGGTCTATGCCGCGATCGAGGACTAGGCCTTGACCGCTTCGACAATACCGACAGGCGAAGGCGTCGGGATGATCCGGGTCATCTGGAAACCGGAGTTCTTCAGCAGTGACTCAAACTCGTCAGCGGTTCTTTCCATCCCGCCGGGCGAGATAAGCATCTCGAGATCGAGTATCTTACCCGGATGCGGATCGTTGCCGGGCGGGATGACGGCGTCAATGATCAGTACGCGCGCATTGTCGGGCATCGACTCGCGGATGTTGCCGAGGATCTTCTGGTTCTTGTCGTCGTACCAGTCGTGGATGATGTGCTTGAGCATGTAGATGTCGGCCTCGACCGGGATCGACTCGACAAAATCGCCCGCCACCAGTTCAACGCGGTCCGAAACGCCGTATGAGTCGAGCATCGAAGGCGCGTTGGCGAGAACGGGCGGGATCTCGAAAAGCACACCGCGTGCATCCGGGTACTTCTGCAGCACCGCGCCGAGAAGATGCCCGACGCCGCCCGCGATATCAGCGATCGTTCCAGCGCCGCTGAAGTCGTAGTTCGCCAGGATCGCAGGTATCGTCTGACGTGAGAACGCCGTCATTGCCTGATTGAATATCTCGCCGGACGCCTTGTTCTTCTCGTAAAAATATTCGAATACAGGCACACCGTGGACGTGTTCCCATGCGGGTTTTCCGGTCCGAACGCTGTGAAGCATGTTATTGACCACCTTGCCGTGCTCGGGATCGGCGATCATCAGTACCATCGCCTTCTGGCTCATCGGCGAATCGGTGAGGAGCGTTTCGCTTATTGGCGTGTTGGCAAAGTTGCGCGTACCCACCTCGGTGAAAACGCCTACGCTTGCCAGCGCGCGAAGCATACGATAAAGCGAATTTGCATCCGTATCGGTGTCCGCAGCGAGCGCATCGGCCGATCTCGGCCCGTCGGCCAGATGATCGGCAATAGCGAGGGCCGCGGCACACCAGAGGGCCTGCGCAACGAACGCACCAGTCGCAAACTGCATGATCATCGCCTCAGGCGGCAAAGGCTGCATTGCAGCCGCATCAGAATTTGACATCAGTGTTCTCCTTATTTAATTACCTCGCTCACCACCGTGCCGTTGATAATGACGCCGGTGCAGTGGGTCGTGAACTCGAACGGATCCCCATCGTACATGGCGACATCCGCGTCCTTGCCAACCGCAAGCGAGCCGACGCGGTTGTCGATGCCGAGCAGGCGTGCGGCGTCAATAGTTATTGCAGAAAGAGCGTTTCGCTGTCCAAGGCCGTTGGCGGCGGCCATTCCGGCTTCGAACAACACGATCCGGGTTTTCGGCACATAGCCTTCGTATCCGCTCTGGAGAGCGATCGGTATCCCGGCGGCGCGCAGTTTGGACGCATTCTCGAGCGAAAGGTTAGCACGGTCGCCGCCCGGGCGGGCCATTGTCGGGTGGACGATAACCGGAAATCCAGAGGCCTTGATCTCGTTTGCGATCAGATGGCCGTCAGCTACGCCATCGAGCACGATCCGGATGGTAAACTCCTTCGCAACGCGGATCGCGGTCATTATGTCCTGGGCAGCTTCGGCGGTGACAAGCAGAGGAATTTCGCGGCGGATGACACGGCCCATTATTTGCGACTTCAGGTCTTTGGGTTTGTCGGTCTTCGCTTCATTCTCCTGGGCTTTGATCAGCTCTGCCCGGAGCATCGCAACCTGCTTGGCACGGGTGCCCGGCGAGCGGCCGGATGCGTTTGCGGCTGATCCGAGGGTCACGGCGATCATCGCTGTCGGGACTATTGTGGCCTCATCGACATTCTTTCCCCACGTCTTTGCGATCATCGTCTGTCCTGAGACGAGTGCCCCGGGCTGATGACCGGTGTGTATGGTCGTAATGCCGTATTGACGAACTACCTCGATCAGTTTCTCCTCGGCGTTATAGGCGTCGGTCGCACGCAGCTCGGGCTGGAACGAGGCCCCGCCGTCAAGAGCCATCTGGTCGTGCGGTTGGTTCAGGTAGCCGTTCAGCCCGATAACCGTATGAGCGTCGATCAAGCCGGGCGTTACAACTTTGGCTGATATAACTCGGTAGTTTGAGGGGATCGTGATCGACGCCGCGGGACCGACTGCGGTGATCTTGCCGCCGTTTATAAGAACGACTCCGTTCGTGATCGGCTCACCGGCCATTGTGTGGACGATCTCGCCCCGAACAGCCAGTTGGCCGTAAACCGAAGGCAATAGGCAGGTAAGAGCAACAGTGATGAGTAGAATTCGAAATCCGTAGTTCACGATCCGCATTATTCTTGCCCTCCATCGCCGTCAAAGCAGTGAATTCCATGCAGGGTGTCACTGTCGTCCGTCGCCCCTTTGCCGCCGACGGCATAAATGTAGTCAGTCGGGTTCGATCGGTCGAAGACCTTCTTTCCCTCCACCCATGTTTGTTCGACGTGCGTGTAAATGCTCAGTGGGTCGCCGGAGAGGACGATCAGATCGGCGTCCTTGCCGGCCTCGAGCGAACCAACGCGGTCCGCGAGATCCAGCATGATCGCATTCGCCATCGTCATTCCGTAAAGGGCTTTGTCGCGGCTCATTCCCGCGCGGACGGCGACACCGGCCGATCGAAGGAACCAGCGCGAGTCGGTAATTCCGTCATCGGTATGGAAGCCTGCGAGTGCTCCGGCCCGTTCAAGAGCGGCGCCGTTCTTATAATCGACGTCCACCGTCTCGAGTTTGCCGCCGGGAGCGTCGATCATAATGATCGAGGAGGGTGCCTTAGCAGCAGCTATCTCGTCGGCGACCTTCCACGCCTCGGACACGTGCTGCAGTACGATACGAAAGCCGAATTCTTTCGATAAGCGAAGGGCCGTCATGATGTCGTCGTGACGGTGCGTGTGAAAGTGGACCATCCGCTTACCTTCGATGACCTCAACCAGAGCCTCCATTGCAAGGTCACGCGGGGGGAGTTTTGTCTTATCGCTGCCGGCTTTGGCGACTTTGTCCCGATACTCCTGGGCCTTGATGAACTGGTCACGGACAAGCGCGGCCGATTTCGCGCGGGTACCGGGAAACGAACCACCGCCGGTCCTGATCGAATTCGTACCATTCGCAAATTTGATCCCGCCCATGTACTTGCCATCTTTGCCGATGATGAGGAGATCGTCGATCTTAACGGCGTCGTCGCGGAGCTTGAGGTAAAGCGTCTGGCCGCTGTCGAGATGGCCTGAGCCCGGCATTACATTGACCGTCGTGATGCCGCCCGCCTGGGCACGCTGGATATTCGACGCCCGAACATTCACGCTGTCCAGAATCCTGACGTCGGGCTGAATCGGCCCCGTTGAATCCGCTCCCGCAGGACCCCCGATATGGCTGTGGGTGTCGACAAGTCCCGGCATTATCGTCTTGCCGTTCATGTCGAAGACCTGGGCATCGGCCGGAATCTGTGCGTTGGCCCCGACGGCGGTGATCTTCCCGTTCTGGATAACGATCGTGCCGCGGTCGATCGGCTGGCCGACAATTGGGATGATCCGCGCGTTGGTAAAGGCAACTGCCCGTTGCTGTCCTAAAATAGGACACGCACACGCTAAAATTAAGACAATGGATGTCAGGAAGGGTCTTTTCATTGTTAACTCTGATCTTTTCAGCTGCTTCAATCAAAAAAAGGGGATCGTGTTTTGTAAAGTTCCTACGAAAGCCTCTGCGCTGTCAAGACGAGGCTGCGTGAAAGCCCCACCAGGTAGCCCGATCTAAAAAATGAGCGACAACCAAAAACCTTTCTCGAACGTCTCAAATACGAATCTTCAGCCCGTAAATCTTGTCTATTGTTGAGAGTGCGAATACGGATCTTCCGATCAGAATGAACGATTTTTCGGGAACATACGGCCACATTGAACGTATGTAATGAAGTACGGCAAAGTGCCCATTCCTTTGATCTATTATTTTTTATTCGGGAACTTCAGGTCCGATCCGGCAAAAAGGTCCGGCCTGATTCGTCAAGTTTGTGGCACGCTCTTTGCTAATACAAGAAATTAGGAATCTCAATTCCCATTTTGAGCGAAAAGAATACGACAAGGAGGTTGGCTATTATAAATATGAAGAACGGTAGGATCAAGGTTATCAAGCGTGGAGAGTCAGCGGCCCAGCCGGCAAAGGCGAAAGCGGCTACGCCCGAAAAGGGCCAGGGCGCACGCGAAATGGTCGCAACGGTCAAGAACTGGGTTGCCGACCTTCAGTCGAAGAAACGGGCCGAAACGAAGACGGCCATCAAGATGTTTCTCGCCGCCAAACCGCAGGCCGGCGAAGCGTAGTTGTGGACAGCGGGTGTTGAATTCGAGCCCGCGTCGCATTCGGACTATACATTAGACGGTTTAAGCTCATAGGGCATCCATTTATTTGGCTGTCCTTTCTTTTTTGTAGTCGTCCTTCCCATTCCGGGTGGAATCCAACGAAATTCATTGATATTCTAGTCGGCGTTCACCTCATTCTAAACGTCGAATATGAGTAATAAAATTGCGATCGTGACCGGAGCTACGAGCGGGATCGGGAGGGCGACGGCCCTTCGATTTGCCCGCGAGGGGATCGGAGTTTTTGCCGTCGGCCGAAATGAGACGGCATTATCGCGGCTTTCGGACGAATGCTCGGGTCTTGCCGGGGAGGTCCGGGCGTTTCGGGCTGACCTTTCCGATCGGTCCCAGATCGAAGGCTTGGCCGCCGCGGCCGTCGAAGAGTTCGGCCGTCTCGATATCCTTGTAAATGCGGCCGGAGTAATTAAGAACGGGTCGATCGAGACGACTTCTTTGGAAGATTGGGATTTGATGTTGAATATCAACCTTGATTCCGTTTTTCAGCTTACGCAAAAGTGCGTACCTTTCCTCGTCGAATCGAAGGGAAATATTGTGAACGTGTCTAGCGTTACCGGGCTTCGGGCTTTTCCGAACGTACTTGCTTATTGCGTTTCCAAGGCCGCGATCGATCAGTTCACACGCTGTGTCTCGCTCGAACTTGGCCCTGCCGGGGTCAGGGTGAACGCGGTAAATCCCGGCGTCGTCGTTACGAATCTGCACAAGCGCGGCGGGATGAGCGACGAAGCCTATGAAAAGTTTTTGGACAATGCCGGGAACACCCACCCGATCGGGCGTGCCGGAACGCCGGAGGAGGTGGCAGAACTGATCGCTTTTCTGGCGTCGGACCAGGCGTCGTGGATAACCGGCGTGACGTATTCGATCGACGGGGGGCGGGCCCAAACCTGTGCCCGGTAATGCGAGTCAGGGCCGGGCAGCCTTTTATTTCGCGTGAAAGTAAGGATCTTGCCAAGCACTTTTGATGACGACGGCCGCGATTCCGGCCGTCAGCACCTTACGTGCATGGTGGTTGACGGGGCGGTCGCTTTTGACGCGGGAAGCCTTGCAATGGCCGCGGATGACGACCTCCGTTCGTCGGTCCGCGATGTGGTCATAAGCCACGCACATCTCGACCACATTGCCGGCCTTCCGCTTTTCATCGACGACCTATTCTCGGAATTGACCGAACCGGTCCGGATCCACGGCCTGGCGAGCGTGATCCATGTGCTCGAGGAACACATCTTCAATTGGAGCATCTATCCACGATTTTCCGAGCTGACAAATAAATACGGAAAGGTCATCGAGTATTTGGAATTCAAACCTGGCGAGTCGTTTTCCGTAAAGCATTTGTCGGTGTTGCCGGTGGAAGTCAATCATCGGGTTCCGAGCTGCGGGTTTGTGATCAGCGACGATGCATCAACGATCGCGGTCACCGGAGATACCGCTCCCACGGACGTGTTTTGGCAAACTGTAAATGCTCTTCCATCACTTAATGCGCTCATCATAGAATGCGCGTTCCCCGACGAGCTTAGTGAACTAGCGGCGATCTCGCACCATCTGACGCCGAGCGGACTGAGCGGGGAATTGACCAAGATCGAACGCACGGATTGCCGGATCTACGTCTCAAACCTGAAACCAACTTATCGTGATGAGATAGTTCGTGAGCTCGATGGGCTGAGACGGGACGGCCTGGAGGTGCTTACGGTGGCCCGGGATTATATTTGGTGATCCTACCGGACCTTGTCGCGCAGGAAATTGATCGGTTCGAAGGCCCCCTGTCGATGTTCGCCGACAAAATCGTGAAGTTCGACCCTGCCGTTAGGCCTGACATTCTTGACGCGAAAGGTCCGTTCCTCACGGGTCCTGCCCGGCATTATCTCGGCCTTGAACGTAACCTGCATCTCGGGGCGAGCCCATGATATCTGGACGGGAGCCGCCGGCTCTTTTTTCTTTTTGTTGTTCTTAAAGATCGGCATCGGGAACTGTTTCAGTGGTGTCTTTTTTATGCTTGGTCTTTCGTCCGACGCGGTCGAGCTTATCCTCTCGCTTCGACAGGCCGAATTTCTTTGAAGAGGGAGCCGTCGGCTTTCTGATCGTCTCAAAAAGGCCCTTCTTCTTTTTTCTGGGCTTCTTTACGGCCACGACGCCGACAGTATATCAAACTCGACCGTTTAGGAGGTACATATCGGCGGCCACTCCGCCGTCCCGCCCCTTTTGGGGAGCACAATGTTAACTAATTATTGACAAATCGGGATGGAACTTTCACTATGATTTACGTCCGATCATTGAGGGTCCCGCAATTTAGTTGGGTTGTGAACGCGGATCTCAGGAACCTTGGAGTGGGCTTCGATGCCGATTTCGGTGTCCCAAAAGAGTGGGGGGTATCCCGATATTCTTGAAAGCTGCGACCTATTATCTTGTAACGCTGACCATTAGCGCTCTTGTATTCGTACTTGTGGCGAGTTGGCTTAATGACGGAGTCGATGAGGCCCCCTGGCTCGTTGCTTCGATATGCGCCGTGGCAGCCGCCGCTGCGTTCGTCCTGTTCAGGGAATTTTTTCTCCGGCCGCGAAAAGCAAGGTCGGTGGCGGCCCGAAAGCTGTCGAGCCGTGTAATGGCGGCGAACGGCCGAAGAAGCAAAGAGGATACGGGGAAATTCTCGCTCAGGCTGAACGAAGAATATTTGCGGGAGATAAAGAAAAAGTCCGAAGCGGCGAACGTCCTCGGAAAATTCGCTGACCCACACAAAGAGGTGTACGAAATGTGCGAATCGTACATCGAATTGATCACCTCCGAGTTGGATAGGGTGCGGGTCGGTTCGCCGCGAATCCCGGCGTTTAGAAAAGGAACAAAATTCGCATCGGAGCGGCACCGGTTTCATATGTTGAAATGGGCCGAGATAAGTTCAAGATCTTTCTCCAATGAGGCGCGGGCCGGCCAGTCGGTCAAGGAGAAGATAGACGCCGCCGAACATGCCCTGCACGCGGTCGAAAAGGCAGTGGGCTCATATCCTGATGAGCCGGCACTGACGGAATCAAGGTCGGTTCTTGAGACATTCATTTTGACGGCCCGCGTCGGAGATTCGATCGAGGCCGCCGAGATGGATGCGAGGTCCGGAAACGGTCGGGCGGCATTGGATAGATACAAAATGGTCCTTGACGAGGTCGATCGGTTTGGCGGCGATCTCCCCGAAAGGCCTTTGATACGTGACCGGCTTGTGCTGGAGATCGAAAAGTTGAGTGAACACTACGGGTAAGAGCGATGTTATACCTCCCAGGTCGACCGTTTCGGATTCGGGAACAGAAGTTAAGCATCAAAAGCCCCGAAAGAAGAAAATGATCGTCCAACGTTGTCCAAAATGCAGGAGCAACCGGGTCCGGCGCGGTTATCGCCCGACCCCGATCTTTGCGAAACTGCTCTGCCGCTACAACTTGTTGTGCGACAACTGTAATCTTGAATTTCGGGGTTTTGCGATCGGATTGGTATCACGCCGACGAGCGTCCCGAAGAGCCGCAAGGGCCACGGAACCCGGCCCCACAGAGTGAGCCTCCTAACGTTCAGTTTCTACAGGCTCGCCCGAGTTGTCTCATCACGAACAACTTTCGTTCGATCCGGCAAGGCATCATGAGCCGATATCGACCCTTCTTGAGTTTCATTTTCCTGATCACGGCAGCGGTCTGCGTCGCCGGCCAGGGCACTAACGCAGCAACAGCCCGTGATGTAATGGAAAGGATCCATGTTGGCGACATCGTCGACGTCGACGTGCTCGGGAGCTTCGATTACGATTGGCGGGGCGGGCTCAACCCGGAAGGATTCCTTGATAATTTCAACAAGGTCGCAACACCCGTTTTTGCTCTTTGCAGGACGCCGGACGAACTCGCCGGCGTGATAGAGAGAGAATATGGTGTCTTTCTCAGGACGCCCGATGTGCGGGTCAGGATCGTCGACAGAAGTAACCGGCCGGTCGCCTACGTGCACGGGGCCGTCAAGAATCCGCATCGCTTCCGTCTACTTCGGCCCGCGAGCCTGATCGAACTGTTGGTGTATTCGGGCGGTATTACCGACCGGTCCCGGGGCGAGGTGACGATATTCCGAAATCCGGCACTGAATTGCACCCGGCCGACTGAAAGAGGTGAGGGCTCTTCGGCGCCGGATCCGCGGCTTATCTCGATCAAGATCGCTGACCTTCTAGCAGGCAGCCCGGATGCGAATTTCATCCTGCTCGGAGGAGACATCGTACAAGTTTCGGAAAGCCTCCCGGTCTATGTACTTGGCGAGGTTGCTGCTCCGAGAAGGATGAACCTAACTCCGGGCCTGAACCTTGCACGGGCGGTCACCGCGGCCGGCGGCATCGTGGGGAGTTACCGCGGGCAGAAAGTGCGGCTTTATCGAAGGGGCGGCGATGGCAAGATGATGGAATTCGATTGGAAAACCGCCAGCGAACAGGACATTAAGCTCGAGCCGTACGATGTGATCGAGGTGGAACGGCGGGGCTCAGGACCGGCCCGGATCCCGACGCTCCCCGGCCCCGACGAGCTGTCACGCGAGGAATTGGAAAAATTGCCGCTTCGCGTTGTCGATTGACCAACCTATTCGATAGCTAACGCATCGAAATTGTTCAATTTACGGAAATTTGTTTCAATAGGGAGTATTGTAGTGATATCCTTATAAGATTAAGTCGAAATAAATAGCCAATAATGAACAAACAGACAAAGAAATTGAGCAGGAGAACTACTGCGATCGCCTGGTTGGGCGGGATCGCTATCGTTGTGGGCCTCCTGATCTACCTTGAGCAGATCCCGATCCTTTATGTTCTTGCGACGATCTCTCTGGTCGTCCTTTTGCTTGTAGTCGCGTTCTCAGACCTTGAGAAGGTGGGCGTTGAAGCGTTTTCGAACGATCGAAACTAGGCTTTATGCAGAAGTTCCGAAAGCTTACGTTAACCGCCGTGCTCGTACTTGTGCACGCGGCCGCGTCTTTCGGCACCTCGTTTGAGAGTTCGGCCGAGCGACCCGATCAGCCGCTGCGGTGGCGATCAAAGGTTGTCCCGATCGCGATCTCGTCCTCGCTGCTCCGTCCGGCACCCAATGTTAGATCTGGCACGGATATCGAGGCTGCCCTCAGGCGAAGTTTGAAGACCTGGGAAGAGGTAAGCGGCATCGAATTCCGGGTCACCTATACGGACCGGCAAAGCGTGAGCGCCCAGACCACAGGGGACGGCATTAGCCTGGTCACGATCGCGGCAACGGCCGAAAATGTTCTTCTCTTCTCAAAGAACGCACTCGAAGTGGCGGCCACAACGCGAGTTTATTACGACGGGCGGGGCCGCATCACCGAAGCGGACGTCGTTCTGAACCCGTACCAGCAGTTTTCCAGTGACGGCACCTTCGGCAGCTTCGACCTTGAATCGACGCTTACGCATGAGATCGGGCACGTACTCGGCCTGGACCATTCGCCGATGCGGGGTTCGGTCATGTACGACAATTTTGCCAAGAATGGCCTGTTCGGTATTCAGGGCTTCCTTCATCGAACTCTTTCGGAAATGGACCGGGCGGCTGTCAGGGTCAAGTACGGCCAAACTGACGCGGGATCAGACTGCTGCGGCTCCATCGCCACACGGATTACTTATCCGGAAGGGAAGCCGGCAGCGGGTGTCGATGTTTGGGCAGAAGAAGCGGAAACGGGCCGGGTCGCGGCCCAGGGGATCACCTCGGCGGAGGGCGTGTTTGAATTTTCGGGTTTGAAGGATGGCGACTATTCGATCTATTCCGCCCGGAAAGAAAGATCCAAGAGGTCGATACCGGCCCAGCACCTGGGTAACGTCGTGGTAGGTTCGGGTGAATCGGGCTTTTTGGCAAAGAGGCTAGAATCTGGGCCCGCGCAGGCAGAAATGAAACTGACCGGCCTTAACGGGCAGCTGACCTACAACTCTATTCCGATCAATTCGGGCAAGAGCTACACTATCTATGTCGGCGGGGCAAACCTTTCGGGAGACGACGTTTCGATCAGTTTCTCATCACCGCTTCTGTTTGTCTTGCCGGGTTCAGTGACCGAACATGATTACGGCGAAGGCCTCTCGGTCCTGAGTTTCGAGGTTGCAGCCGCACCCGATACTCCGATCGGGGAATACTCAATATTCATCGATGTTCCCGGGGCCGGAAGGGCCGCTGTCGTAGGGGGCATCGCCGTCCGGGACTTCATCAATCCATACAGTAACCTGGTCTTCGCAGAGAGAAATCCCTGATAAGTACTTTGGTTGCAATCACTATAGCTTTTGTGCATAATCGGTGCTGTTCACCTCCCCGGTGAACATCAGGTCACGAGGGGTGAGGACTTGTGGCCTAAGGGCGGCGGTGTGGGAGACGCCGCCCTACAAATTTTAGCGGCCCTTTTCAGGATCGACGCCCTCGCAGTTTTGTTGATCGTCAAGATGGGCCTCGTCCACGATGGACCGGCAGCCCGTCGCATAGTCCGGCCCCGCTCGAGTTTGAGAATCGCTTATTGAGAACGATCAGCCGCACATAGCGCGAGGCTGGTCGTTTTTGGGTATGAAGAAAAAACCGAGGAGTTGGTTCACAAAGTGGCTTTTTCGTGAAGTCGAAGAACCTGAACTCGCCGGCGGCCACCACGCGAAACATCAGCATCCCTGGTGGCAGGTGATGTGCTTGACGGGTGTGGATTACTTTTCCACCCTCGGATACCAGCCCGGTATCGCTTTTCTTGCCGCGGGCCCGCTCTCACCCTTCGCGACTCTCGTTCTTGTCCTGCTAACGCTGTTCGGAGCTCTTCCGATGTATAAACGCGTCGCCGAAGAGAGCCCTCATGGGGACGGCTCTATCTCGATGCTTGAACGGCTGCTTTCACGGTGGAAGGGCAAGATGCTTGTCCTGATCCTTCTTGGATTCGTCGCCACAAGCTTCATCATCACGATCACGCTCTCCGCGGCCGACGCGACCGCACACATCATCGAAAATCCGCTGGTCGAGCACCTGACATTTCTTGACCACAGGGTGATCGTCACCGTCATCCTGATCGGGCTCTTAGGCGCGGTATTTCTCCGCGGCTTCAGCGAGGCGATCGGCCTCGCGGTCGCGATCGTCGCACTCTTTCTCGCAATGAACATTGCGACGATCGGGTACGGGATCTACGACATCTTCTTCCTGCACCCACAGGCGCTCCCGAATTGGATCGCGGCTCTCTGGTCCGATACGCGCGTTGGCGGAAGCTTCCTTTGGCTTGCTTTTGCGGCCCTGATCGTCTTTCCAAAGCTCGCCTTGGGCCTTTCCGGTTTCGAGACCGGCGTGGTAGTCATGCCTCTTGTAAAGAGCGACGTGCCGCCGCCCGACCCTAACCTGACACGGACCGCCGACGATTCCGTCTCGTCTGAAATGGAAGCTCATCTCGCAGGCCGGATCCGCAACGGAAAGAAACTGCTCGCCGGTGCTGCCATCATCATGAGCTTTATGCTGGTCGGCAGCAGCATCGTGACGACGATGCTGATCCCGCCTGAGCAATTCAAGGAAGGCGGCCAGGCCTACGGGCGGGCCCTTTCATACCTGACCCATTCGTTCTTTGGCCCCGGGATCGGGACGGTCTATGATTTTTCGACGGTCGCAATACTATGGTTCGCCGGTGCGTCAGCAATGGCCGGCCTTCTGAACATAGTTCCGCGCTATTTGCCCCGTTACGGGATGGCGCCAGATTGGGCAAGGGCAACGCGCCCATTGGTGTTCGTTTTTACGCTCATCTGTTTTATCGTCACGATCTTTTTCGATGCGGATGTCAGTTCACAGGGCGGCGCTTACGCAACAGGTGTACTTGCGTTGATGACCTCGGCCGCGGTCGCCGTTACTATCTCTGCCCGGTCGAAGGGCGAAAGCAGGTGGCTCGGCTATCTGCTCATCGTTCTTGTGTTCATATTTACGACAGCCGTCAATATCGTCGAACAGCCCAGCGGCATCAAGATAGCATCGCTTTTTATCGTCGCGATCATTCTGTCGTCGTTTGTCTCCCGGGCAATGAGGACGACGGAGCTGAGGATCGACAGGATCGAGTTCGATGAAAAGGCGCGTGAGATCATTGAAGACCTGGTCGAAGGCGAGATCAGGATCGTAACGAACCGGAGGGAGGTCGGGAACGTCAGCGAGTACCGCTTCAAGGAGCACGAAAAGCGGATCGACAATCACATCCCGTCGACCGATCCGGTCGTGTTTTACGAGGTTGAGCTGGGGGATGCTTCGGAGTTCAGCGGAGGGCTGGTTGTAAGGGGGGTCGACGTCGAGGGCTACAAGATCTTGCGCACGGTCTCGCCGGCGGTGCCGAACGCGATCGCCGCACTGCTTCTGAATCTGCGTGATTCGACCGGGAAGATACCGCACGTGTATTTCGGATGGAGCGAGGGGAATCCGATCATGTATCTTGCGAGATATCTGTTGTTCGGCGAGGGCGACACGGCTCCAGTGACGCGCGAAATATTACGACAAGCAGAAGCCGACCCCGAGCTTCGGCCGAATGTCCATGTAGGTGGTTAAAAAGCGTTCCGCTGCTAGCCGTGCGAACCATTCAGGATCGAAGGATTCAACTCAAGGTAACAAGATCGGCAATAAACTGGACGCCCCTGCGACGGGTAAAAAGGGACTGTCGTTGCCTCGCCGCATCGTGCACAGCTGACAGAAACCTCTATCCGCTGACGGACGCCGGACGCCTGGGCTGCGGCAATGGCCGCAAGGCGCTCATTCTTCGCCTGTTTGCATTCCTTGCATCGCTTTGGGGGATTAAGCAGGTTCTTGTCCCGGAAGAACGCTTGTTCCCCGGCAGTCCAGACGAACGTGACAGAGCAGTCGCCGCAGACGATCTCCCGGTCGCTGAACTCTGGGTCCTCCGCTGGAAGTGCGAACTGTTCTTCAATTTCGGTAACCGACATCTCCACCCTCCTTGTTCATCCGTTTCTCTTTTTGGGGGATAAGCATGCTGAGAAACTCAACTTCACTAATAATGCGAAGGGGAACCCCGACCGTCAGTTCGAAAAAATGCTACGGCATGTAGTAGATTCTACAATACATGGGTTGAACTTGGTCGAACGAAGGTGGGCGAACTCCGCAAAGAAAACTATAACTATCGTATACGCCTGTCAAGACGAAACGTAACAGAATTGTAATGCAAAGGGAAATTATTGGGAAGCTCTAATGAATATTTTAGTGATCGGGTCAGGAGGAAGGGAACACGCGATCTGTTATTCATTCGCACGAAGCGCACGGGTAAACAGGATCTTTTGCGCACCGGGGAATGCGGGAATCGAGCAGGTGGCCGAGTGTGTTCCGATCGATGTTGAGGATGCCGAGGCACTCGTTGGTTTTGCCGAAGTCCACGCCGTGGATCTGACGTTCGTAGGCGGCGAGTCGTCTCTGGCCGCCGGCGTCGTCGACGTGTTCGAAGCCCGTGGAATGAAGATCATCGGCCCGACAACGGCTGCCGCACGGTTGGAGTCGAGCAAGGCCTTCGCGAAAGATTTCATGAAGCGTCACGGGGTTCCGACGGCGGAGTATGCGAAATGTTCCACGCGTGCGGAGGCGGTTGCCGTTCTCAATTCGGGGCTGTTCGGCGGCCCCGATCAAGGCGTCGTTGTAAAGGCGGATGGCCTCGCCGCGGGAAAGGGCGTCATCGTCGCCAATGACCGGGCCGCGGGCATCGAGGCGATCGAGTCGCTCGGATCGGTTGCCGGTGCGGCCGCAGATACGATCGTGCTCGAAGAACTGCTGGTTGGGCGCGAGGTATCCGTGTTGATGTTCGCCGACGGCAGTGACTTCGTTCTGATGCCGCCTGCGCGTGACCATAAAAGGATCGGCGATGGCGATACCGGCCCGAACACTGGCGGGATGGGAACCGTAACCTTCGACCGGCTGCTGACACCGGCGCAATTGGAGATGGTGAAGGACGAGATCATCCGGCCGACGCTTCATGGCTGTATCGATGAGGGATTTGCCTTTCGCGGCGTCCTATTTCTGGGGATCATGCTCACGGATGACGGCCCGAAGCTCCTCGAGTACAACGTCCGGTTCGGCGACCCGGAAGCCCAGTCGATACTCGTGCGGTTGGAGACGGACCTTGTTGAGATCTGTGAGGCGATCGTGTCGGGCAGGCTGGCGGAACTTGATGTCGAGTGGCGGCCGGGTGCTTCAGCGACGATCGTGCTTGCGTCGGCGGGCTATCCGGGCTCACCAAAGAAAGGCGATCCAATTAACGGACTGAGGGACGCGGCCATGGTCCCAGGCGTCACCATTTTTCACGCCGGGACCCGCCTCGAAAGTCGGGGCATCGCGGCCGCGACCGGCTATTCGGAACAGCCGTCACCCGCCGCTTTTGTAACGGCAGGCGGTCGCGTGCTCGGAGTCACTGCTGTCGGTGATGACATCGGCGATGCACTTAGAACTGCCTATACCGCTGTTTCGAAGATCGACTGGCCCGGGATACAGTTCCGCAGAGACATCGGGAAATGATCTGTCATCTACGCTGGCTTGAAGATTGCCGGAGCTTTTTCGCGGCAGTTTAAGGAAATCAATAAGATCGGTCGAACGGGTTTTGAGCCGAAAGCTCAAACACAAGTGTTCGGGTCGTAACGGCAGTTGTGGGAAGCTGATAAAGGTCCCTCAGCATCATTTCCTGGAACCTGCAGCTTTCAACATCACTATCTGCGTAAACGATCGGCGGCTGGCGCGACGTAATAAAACACCTCCCCGGTGAAAGATCGAACGGCCGCGGGAGCGGCCCTCGATTGATACTCACGCCGACAGCCGTGGCTTTAGATACCCCGGCGTCCCGTGACCAGCTGGACGACCAAAACGATCAGAGCAACCACCAACAGTAGATGGATCAAGTTACCGACGGCAGCACCGCCGAGTCCGAATCCGAGAGCCCAAAGAACCAAAAGTACTATCAGTATTGTCCAAAGCATAATTTCTTCTCCTTATATTCAATTCCGTTATCATTCGAACTTAACGAAATCATTGCCGCGGTCGATCAAAGTCCCCATCGGGGACGGACTTTCGAATCGAAACAACGCGGGTCCGTTCATTAATTATCAATCAATAGCCGTAACCCTTCGTATCAATTTCGAACGACCATTGTTTCACCAGGGATATGTCGCAACTACCGTTCCAGTAAGGGTAATCGTTGCGAAATTTGGTTGATCGTTTGCGGATCAAGTGGTAGAGACTAGGAAAAAAGGGCAGAGATCAGGAAACCGGCCGTGGTGCATTCCCGACGCCGATTCAGATATCCAGGTTAGAAGATGTATTGAACACATACACTCAAGACACGTGAACCGGTTTCAGGAGTCCATTCTCAATACTCTGTGGAGAAAAGGTGGGGCCATGGAGGTGGCCCGGCAAGTTGCTTGCAAGAAGGCAGTCTTAGAAAGTGAATCTGAACCCGAACTGCGCTGTGAAAGGGCTACCCACGGGCGGCCCGAATCCCGGTCCGAACAGCGAGAACGGGACGATAAAATTAGGCGAAGCCGGGGCAATGCGGTTAGGCAGACCAGCTTGGGCGCCTATAGATCGCAACAGTTATTTTCCCGCTCATCACGTGGAAAAAAGGCGCTCGAATCCTGTCCGCTGGTTTTGCCAACTATCGAAAAATCCTATGTAATTTAATTTTGTGCAGCGCTTGTTGGGGTCGGATCAAGGCGGCGCGGGGTTGTGATCGTTATCTTGGCCTTTTTTGCGGCTTGTCGGCGCAGGCAGTCTAATTTGGCAGGATTGGTCCTCATAGGATTCGATCCGTGGTCCAACTACGGTAGGACGTATTCGCAATGAATGACCCATCCCTCGAGATAGAAACCGTCCGCGGCCGGATGATCGTTGCCTTTCAGCGGCCACAGTTTCGGAATCCGATCAATTCAGAAGTGATATCGGCACTCGAGAAAGCGTTGGAACTTGCGATGATGGAAGGCAAGATCGAAGAGATCATTTTCACGGGTTCCGGTGCCTCTTTTGCGTCAGGTGCCGATATCGCAGAAATCGAAAGGCTTAGCGAAATAAGTGCGGTCCCATTCGCAATTCGCGGCCAGCGGTTTATGGACAATATAACCGCCAGCGCGTTCCCGACGACGGCCTATATAAACGGTTACTGCTACGGAGGCGGCCTTGATCTGGCCCTCGCGTGCCGGCGAAGATTCGCCGTACCGGACGCGGCGTTCTGTCATCCGGGAGCGAGGCTTGGTATCATGACCGGGTGGGGCGGGACCCAGCGGCTGCCGCGTTTGATCGGGGAAGGGCGAGCTCTTGAAATGTTCCTAACAGCAGAACCGATCGATGCGGCTGAGGCATTGAGGATCGGCCTTATAGATGGTATCTATTCTGATCTAGATTCGATCCCGAAGCCGCAAGAGACTGTCGCACTTTGAATATCGTTCGGGCTGCCAACCAAATGAAACCTGACAGATGGAAACGTATCGAGTCGGAGATACTTGCCGATTGCCGCGTCTTTCGTGTACGACGGGACCGGGCGACCCGGGAACATGATCGAAAGGAAGGTGACTTTTTTGTCATCGATTCCCCTGACTGGATCAACGTGATCGCGGTGACCCCGGACGATGAGATCGTCATTATTGAGCAATTCCGACACGGTGCCGAAGAGATGCACCTTGAGATCCCGGGGGGGCTTATCGATGACGGAGAAGAGCCGTTGGAAGCGGCACGCCGCGAGCTTGCCGAGGAGACGGGTTACACCTCGTCCGATTGGCATCTCTTGGGATGTTCACGGCCAAACCCGGCGATCCAGAATAATACTATCTATCATTTTCTTGCGGTCGATTGCGTCAACAGCGGAGAGGTCAAGTTCGATGCTAATGAGAGCATCGCCACCACGCTGGTCCCGGCCAATATGGCGGAGGAGATGATCAAAACCGGTAAAGTGAATCATTCATTAGTTCTTGCAGCGTTCCAGCTTTACTCATATCATAAGCGGCGAAACCCTGAATGAGACCGTCCCGCATAATAATTCTTGTCCTCGCGGCCGCGTTTTTCGCTCACATTGCTTATTACGTACCCCAACTGCCGGCAACTATCGCGTCGCATTTCGACGGTGCCGGCCGCGCTGACGGTTGGATGAGCAGGAACGCTTTCCTGATTCTCGAGGCGGCGATCCTTGTGTTGCTCTTTTTCGAGTTTCTCGGAATTCCATGGCTCATTGAACTACTTCCTGAGCGATGGATAAATCTTCCGAACAGGGACCACTGGCTTTCGGCAGAACGCCGGGCATCGTCTTTCCTCACGATCCGAAAGTTCTTCGAATATTTCGCGGCCGTAAGTCTCGCCCTGTTGATGATCGCGAATCATCTCGTTTTTAACGCGAACCTTCGCGGCGAGAATCTGCGGAGCGACCTGCTTATCGTTGTCCTTACCGTTTATTTCGTCTTTGTTGCGGTTTGGCTCATAATGCTAATTGCACGTTTTTCGAGGATCAAGAATTAAGAATCGCGCTCATCCGTCGACGCCGTTATTCGTGCGTCTTAGACGGCTCAATTAATTATGAAAGTTCAGTTGTTAAAGCTGGCCCATGCCCGTTCCGGAGACAAGGGCGATACTGCGAACGTTGGTTTGATCGCATTGAAGGACGAGATCTACCCGATCCTTGTCAGAGAGGTCACGGCCGATCGGGTAAAAGTGCACTTCGCCGAAATGGTCAAAGGGGAAGTGGAACGATTCGAACTTCCGAACCTGGGCGCCCTGAATTTCCTTCTACACGGTTCTCTCGGCGGAGGAGGAACGCTCAGCTTGATGACCGATGCTCAGGGAAAGACCTTTTCAACGGCACTGCTGCGGATGTATATCGACATTCCTGAAGCCGAGGCAGCCGGTCTCGGGCTAACCTGAGTCATTCCCTTTAATTTCAGATTTCCGGATCCACAGAGGTGTTCATGACCACACGTTCACTACGGCTCTTCTCGGTTCTTGTTCTTATCGCTTCGGTATCGGCCCAGTCGACAGGGCCCGGAAGCGGGGACCTCATGGGGTTCTCGCCTGTCGGCAGTTCGTCTCAACGAACACTCGAGGCAAGATTCGACTCGATGCTGAAGACAGAGAACCTTCGCGACTGGATGAAACGGTTGTCCGCCCGCCCTCATCATCTTGGTTCCGCCTACAACAAGGAAAATGCGGACTTTATCCTCTCGCTCTTCCGTTCTTGGGGTTACCAGGCCGAGCTCGAGGAATTCCATGTTCTGTTCCCGACGCCCAAAACGCGGATCGTGGAAATGACCTCGCCGGAGCAGTTCTCGCTGAAGCTTCAGGAACCGCCCGTCGAGGGTGACGCGACCAGCGGACAGCAGGCCGAGCAGCTTCCTTCCTATAACGCCTATTCGATCGACGGCGACGTGGCCGGCCCGCTGGTTTACGTGAACTACGGAACCCCTGCCGATTACGAAGAACTCGACCTGAGGGGCATCGATGTGAAGGGCAAGATCGTTTTGGCCCGCTACGGCGGTTCGTGGAGAGGTATCAAGCCTAAGGTCGCCGCCGAACGCGGCGCCGTCGGTTGCCTGATCTATTCCGATCCGCGGGACGACGGCTACTTTCAAGGCGACGTGTACCCGAAAGGCGCATACAGAAACGAAAACGGGGTTCAGCGCGGATCGGTCATGGACATGCCGCTTTTTCCCGGCGATCCTCTGACCAAGGGTGTCGGAGCAACAAAGGATGCGAGGCGTAATGAGATAAAGTCCGCACCAACTCTTACGAAAATACCGGTCCTGCCGATCTCTTATTCAGATGCTCTTCCGCTGCTCCGGAATCTGGACGGTGCCGTCGTCCCGACCGCTTGGCGGGGCTCGCTGCCGGTTACTTATCACTTCGGTGGAAACAGTCCCACCGTAAGGATAAAGCTTGAGTTCAATTGGGACATCAAGCCCATTTATAACGTGATCGCAAAAATGCCCGGAACTGAGAGGCCGGACCAATGGATAATCCGTGGTAATCACCGAGATGCCTGGGTCAACGGCGCCGACGATCCGATCAGCGGACTTGTAGCTTTGATGGAGGAGGCACGGGCAATAGGTGAACTTGCGAAGACAGGCTGGAAACCGAAACGAACGATCGTATATGCAGCGTGGGATGCCGAGGAGCAAGGGCTGATCGGTTCGACGGAATGGGTCGAACAGCACGCAGCCGAACTTCGCGACAAGGCGGTGGCTTATATTAACACCGACTCGAACGGACGGGGTTTCCTGGGAGTTGGCGGTTCGCACACATTGGAGAAATTCATCAATGAGGTTGGTAAGGGCGTCATCGACCCGCAAACAAAACTTTCCGTCTGGGAAAGAGCCCGTGCCAATCGAATCGTGAACGGTTCGGCTGATGCTCGTCGTGATGCTCTCGACCGCAATGATCTCCGCATTTCACCCCTCGGGTCAGGATCGGATTACACACCGTTTCTTCAGCACCTCGGCATCGCATCATTAAACATCGGCTTCGGCGGTGAGGATGGCGGCGGCTCGTACCATTCGATCTACGATTCGTTCGACCACTACACGCGATTCGGCGATCCGGGCCTTGTCTATGGTGTTGCGTTGGCCAAAGTATGCGGACATGCAACCCTCCGGCTTGCGAATGCCGACACGCTGCCGTTTGAGTTCGGGAACTTCGCGGATACGATCGAACTGTACTCGCGTGAAGTATCACAATTGGCGGATTCAATGCGTTCGGAAACGGCCCGGATGAATGCAGATATTGCACTTGGCCGTTGGGCGGTCGTACAGGATCCAACTGAGAAACTGGCAGCCCCGAAGCAAAAAGATGCGGTACCATTTTTGAATTTCGCTCCATTGCAAAATGCCATCTCGAAGCTGCGAGCAAGTGCCGCCAACTATCATGTTAGAACTCGCGGGAAAACGCTTGAGCCGGCTCGCCAAAAGCAGCTGGACGGGATCTTATACCGGACTGAACGGGCCCTGACGCGGACCGAGGGGCTTCCGCGCCGGGATTGGTTTCGCCATCACATATACGCACCCGGCTTCTACACAGGCTACGGCGTTAAGACGCTGCCCGGGATCCGCGAAGCTATCGAGCAGCGTGATTGGAAAGAAGCGGAAGAGCAGATCACGATCGCAGCACGCGTTCTCGAGAACGTTGCGGCAGAGATCGATCGGGCCGCGAGAATGTTTTAATTGTTCATTGTTAACTGGAGAATTGTGAATTGGCTAGATGAATTTCTTTTCCAATTTACAATTCTGCAATTTGCAATTCACAATGCATGAGTGAAAACCCGATCATGATGAAGTCGCTTGCATTCGCGCTTCGAGTCGTGAAGCTGTGTCGATATTTATCTGAGGAGCACCGGGAATTTACGCTCAGCCGAGAACTGTTGAGCGCGGGAACGAACATTGGCCGTCATGTAAAAGAAGCGGTTAGTGCTGAGTCTCAGGAGGCGTTTACTCGTTTTATGTCGATGGCTTTGAGACGGGCTGATGAAACCGAATACTGGCTTCAGCTGATCCAATTCGCCGAATTGATAAATGAACGCGAATACGACTCGATCGAAGGTGACCGCAAAGAGATCGCAAAAATACTAACTAAGATCGTTAAAACTTCGAAGAATAAGGGATTGTGAGCTGTCATTTGGCGTATTGCGAAAAGGGAATGGACGATACCAACTAATTCGTAATGGACCATTTGACGGTTTACAATTAACAACAATGGCCGATTTACTTTTTGCCGATCGCGAAGCGGTTCGGATACTAACTTTGAACCGGCCGGAGAAGCGGAATTCGCTGAATGACGAGTTGGTAGCGGCGCTTAAGGCTGCGTTCCGTGAAGCCGATGAGGATGCCGATCTTCGTGCGGTGGTGGTGCGCGGGGCGGGGAAAGATTTCTGTTCCGGAGCGGACCTTTCGGCGTTGCAGAAGATCGCCGGAGCGTCTTATGAAGAGAATCTCGAGGATGCGAAGAGCCTTGCCGAGCTATTCGCAATGCCAAGAAAGTTGAAAGTGCCCGTCATCGCGGCCGTACATGGCCGGGCATTAGCAGGCGGCTGCGGGCTCGCCACTGCGTGCGATCTAGTGCTCTCGACCGACACCGCAGTTTTCGGCTATCCCGAGGTCAAGATCGGATTCGTGCCGGCGATCGTGGCGGCGTTCTTGCGTCGGAATATTTCGGAGAAAAGGGCGTTTGAGATCCTCACTCGCGGGTTTGAATTCACCGCACGCGAGGCGAATTTTCTCGGCCTGGTCAACCGCATCTACCCGGAAGAAGGCTTCGACGCCGCCGTCCTCGAATACGCCTCGGATTACGCAAAACTGAGCGCTTCGGCGGTGCAACTGACCAAGCGGTTGCTATATCAAATGGATGGTGTCGGTTTCGACGATTCGATCAATATCGGTTCGGAGGTCAACGCCGAAGCCCGGATGACGGAAGATTGCCAAATGGGCATCGCTAAGTTCCTGCAGAAATAGCCGCAGAGTGCACGGAGAACTCAGAGACCTACTCGGTGCTCTCAGTGTACTCTTAAGCAAATAAGTTACGCGTCCACGATCTCAACCTTTGTCTCAATGAGACTTTTTGGGATAAGGGCAGGGAAGTAGGCCATGATCTCTTCGACCTTTGGGCGGCCGCCGGCGAATCCTGTGACTGCGGGCGGGCCGGTCAGGATGAGAGGGGCGATCTCTTTCGTGAACCGCGCGACGTCTTCTTTGCTCTGTCCGCGGACGCCGATGCGGAGTTGGACTTCTGGAATATCGGAAAGTGACGAGTGACGAGTGATGAGTGACGAGGAAGATTCATTGCCTCTCAGGTCTGCCGCCTTGGCTTCACTCTGAAAATCACGCATCGCAAGATGGCCGTGCGTGGCGTTGACGCCGACGAATTCGGTGAGGACCGTGTCGAACCTGAGGCCTAGGCGATCGAGCCGTTCACGCAGGATCTTGTCGGCGGCCTGAGCCTTCTTGTAGGCATCCGGCCAGGAATAGACGAGCGTTCCGACTGCCTTCCAGCCGGCAGAGTAAGCGATCGAGACCTTATAGAATTCGGTGTTCGGATTTCCCTGGATGCCATAGACGCGGACGCGATCCTTGCCGGCGTCCTCGAGATGGATCGACGAAAAATCCGCGACGACATCCGGCGTAATATAGGCCTTCGGGTCGCCCATCTCGTAGAGAAGCTGCTCCTTCACCGACTGAACGTTGACTCGGCCGCCGGTGCCTTCGTGCTTGGTTACGACGAATGTGCCGTCGGGCGAGGCTTCCACGATCGGGAACCCGACGTTTGCCATATCCGGGATGGATTCCCATTCGAATTGGCAGTTACCGCCGCTAGCCTGGGCTCCGCACTCGATGATATGGCCAGCGATCGTGCCTGCTGAGATCAGGTCCCACTGGTCAAACTTCCAGCCGAATTCATGCATTAGCGGTGCGAGAGTAAGTCCCGTATCGGTTAGCCTTCCGCCGACGACGATCTGTGCGCCTTTGTCCAACGCCTCGACCAACCCGGCGGCGCCGAGATAAACGTTTGCCGCCTGCACTTTGTCACGAACGGCTGCGAGCGGCTCGCCGGTGTCCATATTCGTCAGCTCGATGCCTTTTTCGGCAAATTCGTCGAGCCGGGGAAGTATGTCGTCGCCGGTGATGACGCCGATCTTCAACTTGCCTCCGAGTCCAAGTTCGCGTGCGGTTTCCTTAATTGCCTCGGCGCACCCCTCGACGTTTACTCCGCCCGCGTTCGACAACACCTTGATTTCCTTCTCCACGCAATCCGGCAGGATCTCACGCATCAACGAGATGAAATCGCGAGCGTATCCCGCCGAGGGATCCCTCTGCCGCTGTTTCTGGACGATGGACATTGTCACCTCGGCCAGATAATCCAGCATTAAGTAATCGATCGGCCCGTTGCGGACCTGATCGACCGGTGCCGTGAGCAGATCCCCCCAAAATCCCTGGCCGCTGGCCACTCTTACAATACTCTTCATAGCGATATTATTGGATCGATAGGCAACTATCGCAAATATGATCGAAAAAAAAGAGCAGTTGAAAAACTGCCCTTCAAACTATTAAAACAATTTGGATCACGTTTACCCAACTCGACGTTTGGTGCCCCTGGCCTTGTAATAGGTCCATTTTACGCCGCTAGCTGTCTTTCTTGCGACCCAGCGGCCGCCTCTCCACGAGTTGACGCCGACCCACTTGGTTCCGGTCCACACGCGGTTTCCGACCTGGTGGCCGATCCGCAATCCTTTCTTAACTCCCGACCTGGTGGCACGGTAAACTCTTTTCGTCCCACCCTCGACCTTGCGCACGACCTGCGCTTCGGCCGAAAGGCTTCCATTTGCTCCAAACACGCCTCCGACAAAGACAATACCAACAATAAGTGCAAAACAAGCTGAGATCGAACGGATCTTGTTGTTCATTACTCCCTCCTTTTTCACGTTAAAAGTCTTAGCACAAACTAATTGTTCCGAATATTTGCGTTGATGAACGCGACAATATCTTCGGTCGAAGTTCCCGGCAGAAACACCTCTGAGACCCCCGACTCTTTTAGTTTCGGAATATCCTCCTCGGGTACGATCCCGCCGACAAGAACAAGTGTGTCGTCCATGCCGTTCTCACGCAGCAGATCGACGATCCTCGGGCAAAGGGTCCGATGGGCGCCGCTGAGTATCGATATGCCGACCGCATCAACATCTTCCTGCAAAGCGGCGGCGGCGATCATCTCGGGGGTTTGACGCAAGCCGGTATATATAACTTCCATCCCGGCGTCGCGAAGAGCGCGGGCGATCACTTTCGCTCCGCGGTCGTGGCCGTCAAGGCCCGGTTTTGCAACCAGGACTCGGATCTTTCTTTCAGTCATCCAGTCGCAAGTATATTAGCGAACAGGCTTTGCGAGCAAACTGCCGGGCTTGATGAAGGGCTTTATCTCATCCCATGAGAATCTGAACTCGCCGTCCGGTTCGATGGCTTTGATCACGTGAGGGAATCCGAATTCGTAGTGAAATGCGAGTCCGGCCATGTCGACCGAGAAGTTTGCCAGGTCGTCTGCGGTGAAATCGTTGTCTTCAAATAGGTGTCTCGGGTCGTCCTCATCATCCCAGTCAGGGTCACTCTTTATCTCTTTGATACCATCTTCGATCCGTTGTTTCAGCTTTCCCTTGGCGGCTGCGACCAGACCGGGGATATCTGCAAAGACATCGCTCGGCTTCATCAATTCACCTCGCCGGATGTCGACAACAACATATTTGGTCACGCCGCTGGGATAGGCACCGCTGCCTTCCATCCAGACCATCAACGTGAGAATGCCCTTGTCGTTAAAGACCTCCTTAAAATCTGCTTCGTAAAGCCATTGGCTCTCGTTAAGTTCGTCTTTGATATCGATCCCGAGGACGGCGACCGGATCGATCGCCGCGTTTATTTTCCGGGAAAGAGAGGGCGTCGCAGCCTTAACGACCGGCCGACGAACGGTGAACGTCCTCTTTTCAGGAATTATCGGCTTAGTCCGTGTGTATGTCTGCGTTTTTGATGTGATCGTGACCGCCTGTCCGAAGGCACCAAAGGACATCAACAGGCAAAAGATTGCGGCAATGATGATTCGTGTAGGCATATTCATAAACGACGATGGTTCCGCCAAACTCAGCGGTCCATATTAGGAGACGCGAAGATGCAGCGGAGTTTGCCGATAAACGAGTTTCTCCGTTTCATTTCGTGCCACATCTCGACCCACGCATGCGTGTTTGCCCAAAGGGGGTTATAGCTGCGGAGGGGCTTGATAATGCCGTAGCGCGGCTCTTGGATCTCAGGAACGAACGAACCGAAGATCCGGTCCCAAATTATCAGGACCCCGGCATAGTTCCGGTCGAGATAAGCTTCGTTGACGCCGTGATGGACGCGATGGTGCGATGGCGTATTCAGGACCCATTCAAGCGGTCCCAAACGGTCGATAAGTTTGGTATGGATCCAGAACTGGTAGATCAGATTGAAGCCGTGCATGATCACGAACATCCACGGAGCGAAACCCAGCAGCATCACCGGAGCGTAAAAGATCCAATGCAAAAGGCCGCTGAACCAGCTTTGCCGGACGGCCACGCTGAGATTGTATTCTTCGCTCGAATGATGGACGACATGGAAATTCCAGAAGAGCCGCGTCTCGTGACTAACGCGGTGAAATATGTAGTACGCCAGGTCGTCGACGAAAAATAAGATGACCCACGACCACCATGCGTCGGCTGGGAATTTGAAGGGAGCAAGCCAGTAAGCACCGGAATAGATCGCCGAAATGAAGATGCCGAACAGCAACCCGAAACCGACGCTGGCAAATCCGATGAAAATGTTGTTCCAGATGTCCTTTTTGTCGAGAACGGCGACACCCGCACGCTTCGACCACCACGCTTCGAGAGCAATGGCCGCGGCAAAGAACGGAATGGCGATCACGACCGGGTTGAACATACTGTCTCAAGGAAATATCTTATTATTTTTCGGACAAAGTTTTAAGGAGATCCGTGCAAATGAAAAAATTGATCGTTTACGCGATGATCGCGGGGTTGGTGATGTTCGCGGCGAGCCAGTTCGTTCGCCCCACTTTCTCGAACCCGGAGGTCATACCCGGTCAACCTATCGAAGATGCGGCAACGGTCCCGCCGGAACTTCAGATGGTGCTGTCGCGATCCTGCAATGATTGTCACTCCAACAAGACCCTTTATCCCTGGTACTCGCACATAACGCCGGCGAACTGGTTCATGGCGGACCACATCGATCATGGCCGTTTTCACCTGAACATGAGCGAATGGGGAGGCTACACGAACGATCAGAAAGTGAGAAAGCTTGAAGAGATATGTGAAGAGGTCTCCGCAGGAAATATGCCCCTTCCTTCGTATCTGCTGCTCCATCGAGACGCAGCCCTTACCCAAGACCAGAAGGACCTCATCTGTCGATGGACCCGTGATGAGGGTAAACGGTTATCGAACCCGCCGCCGAGTTGATTTTGGTACAAAAAAACAAACAATTGCGATAAACTGTTGGATATGCCCTTGCTGAGGATCGTGCACTATCCCGACCCGGTGCTGTTTAAAGTCGGGCGGCCGGTTGCGGATGAGAGCTTTGCGAACGGGTTGCGCAAGACCGTCGATGAGATGTTTGAAACGATGTACAAAGCGGGCGGCGTTGGTCTTGCAGCTCCGCAAGTCGGCATCTCGGAGCGGTTCTTTGTGATGGACGTGCCGGATGAAGAGGGACAGTCGAACAAGATCGCGTTCATCAACCCGGAGATCATTACGGTCGAAGGCGAGCAGGTCGGTGACGAGGGCTGCCTTTCGTTCCCAGGGCTGTATCAAACGGTCCGACGGGATATGCGGGTAATTGTTCGGGCTAAGGATGTAACCGGGGCCGAATTCGAAGCGGATCTGGACGGGCTGGCCGCACGCTGCGTCCTTCATGAAACGGACCATTGTGACGGCATTGTCTTTCTCGACAGAATGACCGTTTTGAAACGGGAACTTGCCAAGCGAAAGATCAAGAGGCTGCAGAAAACAGGAAAGTGGGAATGAGTATGGAAGAGACAAAACTAACGACGGAGGTCCGTTCGATCCGTGAGCTGAACCTGTACCTGCTTTCCGGGTGGAAACTTATTCTCAGCTATGTAGCGCATCTCAGTGACACCCAGGAGCCCCGCTTCGTGCTTGCCTGGCAGGACGAGACCGAACCGGTCGTCCCGGAACTTCTGGACGAATGGGAACTGCACGAGATGGAAGCACAGCGATTCGGTTAAAAATAACATTTATGCAAACACAGAGAGTTACTGACGAATTCAGGAATGAACCGTTCACAGATTTTTCGCAGGCGGAGAATGCGGCGGCAATGAAAGCCGCACTCGCGAAAGTGGAAAGCGAACTTGGCCGGGAATATCCGGTAGTGATCAACGGCGAGAAGATCACGCTTGACGACAAATTCGAAAGCCGGAATCCGGCGAAAAAAGACCAGGTAGTCGGCGTTTTCTCGGAGGTCGATACGGACACGTCTCTGGTGGAGAAGGCCATTTCGGCCGCCTCGAGCGCGTTCGAGACATGGAGATCGGTTCCTCCCGCCGAAAGGGCCGAGTATCTCTTCAAGGTCGCATCACTCTTGCGTGAACGGAAACATGAGTTTTCCGCGGTGATGGTTCACGAGGTCGCAAAGACGTGGGCGGAGGCCGATGGTGATACCGCCGAGGCAATAGATTTTCTCGAATTCTACGGGCGGGAGATGCTTCGCTGGTCCGAGCAGCAGCCGCTGACCAGGATCGAAGGCGAGGATAACCGTCTTGAGTACATACCGCTCGGCGTAGGCGCCGTGATCCCGCCATGGAATTTCCCGCTTGCGATAATGGCCGGAATGACGATGGCTGCAGTTGTCGCCGGGAATACGGTCGTCCTGAAGCCGTCGTCGGATTCGCCGACGATCGCGGCAAAGTTTGTGGAATTGCTGGAAGAGGTCGGCCTCCCCGCGGGCGTGGTCAATTTCCTTACGGGAAGCGCCGTGACCGGTGAGGCGATGGTCACCCATCCGAAAACGCGGTTCATTTCGTTTACCGGTTCGAAGGGCGTTGGGCTCCATATCAACGAAGAAGCGGCCAAAACCCGCGAAGGTCAGATCTGGATCAAGAGGGTTGTCGCGGAAATGGGTGGAAAAGACGCCATCATCGTCGCCGACGATGCCGACCTCGATTCAGCGGCGGTGGGAGTTGTTCAGGCCGCATTTGGCTTTCAGGGTCAGAAGTGCTCGGCGTGTTCACGATTGATCGTCGATGAGAAGGTCCATAATGAGCTTCTTGAAAAAGTTGTTGATTTGACGCGGGAGTTGAAGGTCGGGCAGGCAACCGATGGCGATACGAACGTCGCCGCCGTGATCAATGAAAGGGCCTTCAATACAACGCTAAGCTATATCCAGAAGGGAGTCGGTGAGGGCGGATTTATTGTGACCGGCGGCAACGGCGACGATTCCGAGGGATTCTTTATCGAGCCGACGGTCATCGACAACGTCGAACCCGGAGCGACGATCGAACAGGAAGAGATCTTCGCCCCGGTGCTTGCGGTGATCAAGGCCCGCGATTTCGACCACGCTCTCGAGATCGCGAACGGTACTGAATTTGGCTTGACCGGCGCTGTCTATTCGGCTGACGAGGGCCGGTTGGAACGGGCTCGGCGAGAGTTCCATGTTGGTAATCTTTACTTAAATCGAAAATGTACGGGTGCGTTGGTCGGCGTCCACCCGTTCGGCGGCTTCAACATGAGCGGCACCGATTCGAAGGCCGGCGGCCGCGAATATTTATTGCAGTTCATGCAGGCCAAGCTTGTGTCGAAGAAGATATGATCCTAAAAACGATCAAATTGACGGCGGCAGGAATTGCCGCCTTTATTTTGACCACGGCGACCGTCCCAGTTATTGCTCAACGGGCGCGGACGGCCGCTCCTAAGCTCAAGCCCGTGGTTTTTGCCGTGCTGGACGACGGAAAGACGCTTGAACCGATCGCATTTATTACAAACGGCAAGCTGTCCGGCTCGGAAGAGGGCCAAGGCGGTCTATTCGATGGCGATGCTCTCAAGGCCTATTTTGCGCCGAAGAAGAGTTATTCCATAGTTTTTGGAGGATCCGCGGACGGAAAGACGGTCGTCGTAAAGCGCAACACGGGCGAGTGTTCGGGGACCTCTGCCGAAACGATCTCAACGCCGGTCAAGGCAAGGCTGAAAGGTTTTGTGATGGCCCTTGCGACAAGCGCACCCGTTACCTTGAAAGCTCCGGCGTTTCGCCGTTTGCCGACGCCTGCCGAACGGTCAAGTGCCGAGTCTCTGGTCAGAACCGAGTTTTTGAAACAAAAGCTCTCGACTGAGGCAGCAAACAAGATCGATTACCACAATCTCACCGCGATCGATGTGGACCGGGATGGAAAAGCCGAACTAGTAGGGACTTTTTGGGCCGTTCCGAAAGAGAATGAGCGGGCCACGCTGTTCTTTATCGCCGAGCAAGATGCCAACGGAAAGTACGCAATGACCTTGTCCGAAGTCGAACACTATACCGTGGAGAAGATCATGAGCGGCGACGTGAAGGACCTGGACCAAGGCATTTACCATACGCTGCTGCTTGACTATATGGACGTTGACGGAGACGGCGTTGGAGAGATCTTTACGACTGCCCAGGCATTCGAAGGACGTCACTTTGAGACATATAAGCGGGCCGAAGGGAAATGGAAAAGCGTTTCGACGAGTTATAACTATCGTTGCGGATACTGACGGAAAGTCGTATCTTGAACGTTCAGGCTGAAGCGGAAACCGCTTTAGCCTTTTGATTTTATGAAGGTGGTTTTTATGGGAACGCCGCAAGCAGCGGTTCCCTCGCTTGAGCGTTTGATCGAAGACGGGCACGAGATCGCCGCCGTTTATACGCAACCCGATCGGCCGTCGGGCCGCGGAAACAAGGTGACGTTTTCGCCAGTCAAGCAATGTGCGCTCGAGCACGGGATCCCGGTCTTCCAGCCGTTGAAGATAAGAACCCTCGAGGAACTCGAAGTCTTCCGGTCGCATGAAGCCGATGCCGCCGTCGTGGTCGCATACGGACGCATTCTTCCCTCAGGCTTTCTCACTGCCTTTCAGTTCGGTGCCGTGAATGTTCATTTCTCACTGCTGCCTAAATACCGCGGGGCAGCACCGGTAAATTGGGCGATCGTCAATGGCGAAAGCGTTACGGGCGTAACGACGATGCAAATGGACGAAGGCCTGGACACGGGCGATATTTTGCTGCAGAAAGAATACGCGATCCTTGAAATCGAAAACGCCTCGGAGCTGATGGCCCGTCTAGCGGATGCAGGAGCCGGGTTGCTGTCCGAAACATTGTCTACGTTCGATTCGATCGAGCCGCGAAAACAGGACGAATCGCAGGCTTCGTTTGCCCCGATGCTGAAAAAGACGGACGGAATCGTCGACTGGTCCCTGCCCGCCGACGTAATTGAGCGAAGGGTCCGAGGGTTTCAGCCGTTTCCGACGGCGTTTACTTTTTACGGTGGAAAGAGGTTAACTATCTGGAGCGCGGTTGTTGAAATGGCGGATTCATCGGATCGACGCCCTGTCGGGACCCTTTTTATCGGTGAAGGCCGGATAATGGTTGAATGCGGCGGCGGGAGCAGGTTGGCGATCAACGAACTGCAGTTCGAAGGTAAGAAGAGAATGCCCGTAAAAGAGTTTCTGAATGGCTCTCTTTTGCGTGACGGCGACGTTCTGGGAATGAAGCCGGTGGTGTGACTTGCTAAATGTTTCGGAATGCACTGATGGAAGAAGTCCAGATAATCTCATTCTATAAATTCACCGACATGAATCAGGTCGGGGATCTTCCGGCGCTCAAGAACAAGCTAGTCGAAGTGTTGAAAAACGGCGAGATCTTCGGAACGATCATTCTTGCTGAAGAGGGTTTTAATGCAAATCTTTGCGGACGGCCGGAACGGATCGATCCCTTTTTACGAAGTTTCGCGGAGATTACGGGCTTCGAGCCGGAATATCGTTCGACATTCCATTCGCGTGCTCCATTTCGGAAACATGAGGTCAAGATCAAACCGGAGATCGTGACATTCCGTCACGACGTAGAGATCGCGTTCGCAGCTGGAACTCACGTGGAGCCGACCGAATGGAATGCGATCGTTTCAGACCCCGAGGTGCTGGTCATCGACGTGAGAAACGACTACGAACATCGCTCAGGAACTTTTATAAACGCGGTAAACCCATCCACTGTCAAATTCAGCGAGCTGCCCGATTTCGTGGCCGCCAGAATGGACCCGTCGATCCATAGAAAAGTCGCGATGTTCTGCACCGGGGGTATACGCTGCGAAAAATTCGCTCCTTATCTGAAACAGCAGGGCTTCAAAGAGATTTTTCAGCTAAAGGGCGGCATTTTGAATTATCTCGCGGAGGTCGCGGTCGAGGACCAGCTTTGGTCCGGCGAGTGCTTTGTGTTCGACGAACGGATCTCCTTGGACAAGCGACTGCAAAAGGGCGGTTCGCCCGACCTTTCACAGCGGCACCCCGACACAGCCGAATCATGAAGATCTCGCCGGCACGGATCGCCGCATTCGATGTGCTCCTGAAAATAGAAACTAAGGGAGCTTTTTCCTCGATCCTTCTACCCGAATACGAGGCCAGGCTTGGACAGAAGGACTCCGCACTTTGTCACGAGCTTACACTCGGCGTCTTGCGGAACCAGATCTATCTCGATGCGATCATCGACCACTATTCGAAAGGAAGGAAACTCGATGACGAGATCCGGATCGCGATCCGGCTGGGGCTATTCCAGCTGATCTTCCTTTCAAGGATCCCTCCACATTCGGCCGTTAACGAGAGCGTAAACCTGGCCCTGCGAGCGCGGCGGAAATACGCACGCGGCTTGGTGAACGCGATCCTCCGACAATTTGTCCGTGAACCGTTCATCCCCGCCGCCGATGATGAATTGGATCAGATATCGCTCGAGACTTCGCATCCCCGCTGGCTGGTTGAAAAGTGGGCCGCCGACTTCGGCATCCAAGAGACGCGTCTCATAACTTCGACGAACAACGTCCAGCCAAGGATCGCGTTTCGGCTTACGAACAAAGGGGCAGACGTTTTGGGATCGGAATTTATCCAAAGATCTGACATCTCGAAAAATGGCTTCGTTGCGGAACGAATGACGCCGGATCTCATCACCGCTGCCGCCAGGGGTGATATTTATTTTCAGGACGAAGGTTCACAGCTAGTAGGTGACACCGTTGAATCGGGCGACGGTGCAAAGTTCCTCGACGTCTGTGCCGCTCCGGGAAGTAAATTCAGCCAGATCGCCCTGGCAAACCACGGTAAGAACTGTCTGCTGGTAGCCGGCGACCTTCGCGCGGTTCGGCTTTCGGCACTTCGGAAGATCTGTGCATCGCAGGGTGTTGAGAGCCGAAATGTAGTTCAGTTCGATGCCGTCAAGGCCCTGCCGTTCGCGGCGGGATCCTTCGATTCAGTGCTGGTTGACGCGCCCTGCTCCGGGACGGGGACGATCCGTCACAATCCGGAGATCAGGTACCGGCTGACTCCTTCCGACCTTCCGGAACTGGCTTTGAAACAACGTTCGATCCTCGCGAATGCATCAAAGCTCGTGAAAAGCGGGGGCCGGTTGATCTATTCGACCTGTTCGTTGGAGAAGGAAGAGAACGAGCATGTCGTCAGATGGTTTCTTTCCGAGTCGGAGGATTTTCGGCTGGACGCGACACCGCTGCCCGAGCGATTCGTGGCGAGCGATAAATGTGTCAGGCTTGTCCCCCATAAGCACGGAACTGACGGGTTTTTCATTGCCTGTTTAGTGCGCAATTAGTTTGTCCGTTCCCGCAAAAGTGATAAACTTTTGGTTTGAATTTTAGGAGCAGTTCAGCGTGAGTTTTCTAAAGACCGGATTCTCAGCGATCGTAAAACTTGGCGTCGTTATCGTCCTTCTTGCTTCGTTTCTTGGGGCGATGGCTGGTGTCGTTTATATGTCGCTGTCCGGCGAGGAGATAATTGTCCCGGAGATCACCGGTAAGGACTTTTTCGAAAGCGAAAAAGAGCTTGCCGCATTGGGTCTGAAGATAAAGAGGCGAGCGGACCGTCCGAGCACGGAAAAAATGAATACCGTTCTCGAACAACTACCGAAGCCGGGTGAGACGGTCAAAACGGGCCAGCTTATCTTTGTTGTGGTAAGCAAGGCCGGCATCGAGGGCGAGGAGCCGCAAAAGTCGTACATCAAAGACCTCGAGACTGACGATTCCGAGAAGATCGAGGAAATGATCTCGGAAAAGCCGAAGAAGCCTAAGTCTAATTCGAATTCGAACGCGAAGAAAAAAGCCGAAACGACCCGCGATGTTGAATCTGATGAGCCGGCAGCTAATACCGATGCGGGCACCAAAGCGGATCCAAAATCAACCGAACCTGAAAAGAAGGACCCCAGCGGCGAACCCGCCCAAACCGATAAGGGCAACAGGAATTCTTCGGTGCCTGCCCCTCCCAAGACGCAGCCGTCGCCGCAGAAGCAGCCCCCAGCATCAACCAGGAACCGTACACAGCCGAGGAAGTAGTTGTCTGGTGCAACTGTAAATGTTTTACACGCAACTAAATTGGGAGCAAATCGTTTGATGTTCGACATAGCGCCGTCCATTTTGTCAGCAGACTTCGCTCGTTTGGCGGATGAGATAGCGGCCGTTGAAGAGGGCGGGGCACGTATTCTTCACGTAGATGTGATGGACGGGCATTTTGTCCCGAATATCACCATCGGGCTTCCGGTGGTCCGATCCTTGAGAAAGGCGACAAAGCTCTCGTTGGATTGCCATTTGATGATCTCGGAACCGGGCCGATACGCCGAGCAATTCGTTGAGGCCGGTGCCGATATGGTCTCAGTTCATGTCGAAGCCGACCCGCACCTGCACCGGACGCTCGCGTCAATACGCAGCGGAGGGGCTCAGGCAGGGATCGCGATCAATCCGGCAACTTCGCTGACGCAGTTGGAAGATGCCCTGCCGTTCGCGGATTTCGTCCTTATTATGTCGGTAAATCCGGGTTTCGGCGGCCAGGCTTTTATTGAAACTTCATTGCAAAAAGTCAGGCGGCTCCGGCGGATGATAGAAGAGATCGGTGCGGGGACACGGATCGAGATCGACGGCGGGATCGATGCGACCAATATCGCAGAGGTGGTTGAGGCCGGGGCCGAGATCCTGGTCGCCGGCTCAGCAGTTTATGGGACCGGCGATCCGTCGTCGGCCGTTCGGAAGCTTAGAGAGCTGGGAACGGTTTGGGTTTGATCGAGGTGTTTATGCTTTCTAATTCAAAATTCGGAACTTTGGTCTTCTTGATGACGGCGGTCTTTTTCGTTGGTGACGCTTTTGCCCAGGCACGGCCGGGCGACGGTTCTCCGGCGCAGAGGCTGGAGGTCATGAAGCAAAAGCTTGAAACGATCCGGCGATCGGCGGCCAGTTCGGCTTCGGTGCTCAAAGACGAGAACAAAGGCGAAAAGGCGAAGGATGAAAAGGAGAATCTCGACACTCCCCTCGCGCGGCTTCAATCTATCGAACGTGAAGCGAGCCGCCTCCAGTCTGAAGTGAACAGCCTCAGAAACAAGGTCGACCGTTCGGAAAAGTACGAGGCAAGCGAGATCGACCAGCTGGAAACAACCGTCGCCGACCTTCAGAGACGGGCGGACGTGGTCCTTGTTGAGACGGCAACGGCACGGGCGAACCCTGAATCGAACGTCGGGAAACCCAGGGAGAAGAAAAAGAAGAAAAAATTCCTCGGAATTTTCGGCGGGGGCGGGACCGATGAGTATGAAGAACTGATCGGCGGCGTCACGCCAGGGCGTGATCGGGAGCTTTTTGTTGTCGCAACACGCGAGGTCAGGAAGAAGAACTATGACGTCGGACGGCTGCTTTTTCAGACGATCATTACGACCTATCCGGATTCGCCGTACCTCCCGATGGCGAAACTTGCCGTCGCGGACTCGTTCTATCTCGAAGGTTCGACAAGTGCCTTGATCCAGGCGATCGCCTCATATCAGGACTGGCTGACGTTTTTCCCGACGCACCCGTTGGCTGACCGCGTAGTCCTCAAGATAGCGGAATCCGAAATGAGGCAGATCGGTTTACCCGACCGCGACGCGACCCGGGCAAAGCGGGCCGAAGTCAAGCTGAAGGCCCTCCTGCAGCAATATCCGGATTCGATCCTGCGTACCGAGGCCCAGAGACGGCTAAACGAGGTCCAGGACAATCTGGGCCTGCACAACCTGATAATCGCAAATTACTACTACACGCTCTCGGTCGAGCAAGGCAAGGGCGGTCTTAAGGGAGCCCAGTCGCGGTTCAGGGAGAACCTCGATAAATATCCGAACTTTACCTATCAGGACGAAGTCCTTTACAAGCTGGCGAATACGTATCTTTTGGAAGAGGAGACCGATGAAGCTGCCAAGTACTTCCAGAGGATCGTTCGCGATTACCCTAATAGCGAATGGGTCGCGAAATCGAAAGAACAGCTGCAGTTGATCGGCGCCGAAGTGCCGCAGCCGAACCCCGAACGGATGAATGTTCTCCCGCCGGAGTCTGTGTCGTTCTTCCAGAACTTCAAGAACCAGTTCTTCGGGATCTATCCGATGACTATCGATAAGAACGGCGTCCTGATGACGAACAAGTTCGATGAAGAAAAATTCGAGATGATCGATCAGATCATCGAAAATCAAGGCGACATCCTGGTCAACCAGATCCCACAGGCATTAACAACGGTCATTTCCGAGAAACGCACCCCGGCGCAGCCGAAAGTACCAACCGGCCCGCCGATCCAGCAATAGCTTCAGCGGATCAGGGCTGCCCGGAATTCGCGAGGGATCGGCCTTAAGTTGTTGATCTATCTCGGTCGTTTAATTACAACGATCGGACCAAACACGGAACTAATTGTCTCGACGACCTCTGTTATCAGATCGATTCTGAAACAGAGGCCGTTTGTTGTCCACACGGAACGAACTGGTTTTCGACGTACGCTGGAGTCGATGCTGAGCGGTTCTAAGACGCGGCCGAGCCCAAGCCCGAAATTGATAGGAGATCTTGGCTGGATCATGGGTACTGTCCAATCCTGATCGACATTATCGGACCTCTTTTCATCTTGAGAAGGGGCTTCGGTTATGAAGAACGAAACCGCGGCTCAGGTGTGTCTGCAATGGAAAAAGCAAAAAGGGCGGCAATCAAGCCGCCCTTGGTTATAGCCAATTGATGATGTCTAAATTTCAGGAGTCGATGACGGCTCCGGCTGCCCATCGCGTTTTTTCAGTTTCGGAGGAGCGTCCGAGGAACTCGAGCTTGAATCGGCCCCGTCGGCATCCGTTTCAGGAGCATCCGGCTGGCGCTTCTTAAGCGTCGGTCTCGCATTGTCTTCTTCGTCAAAGTCGACCAGGATACCAGCTTTTGCATTCGTGATCTTGAAGAGGTGCGAGCGGACACGCTGGAATTCAGACGTACTGATCACGTATTCTTCTTTCTCCGGAAAGCGTGCGACAAGGGCTAAACTGGTCTCGCGGCGGTCGAGGGGCTGCGGATGGGACGAGAAAAGCTTCTGGATGGATCCTGCCTTTTTCTTATTCCGCGATGCCAATTTCTCGAACATCGTCGACATTGCGGTGGGATCATAACCCGCCGCGTATAGGTATTGAACGCCTAGATTATCAGCTTCGGTCTCGGCACCGCGCGTGAACTTGAGGCCCGCAAGGCCGGCCATCAGCCCGCCAGCGTTCTGCAGGATCGGGCTAACGATCGGGCCGCCGAAGATGATCCCCGCAAGGGCGCCGTAGTTGATCAAAGCTCCCTTGCCCTGGTTCTCCATCGCATGCCGTGCCGCAACGTGAGCGATCTCATGTGCCATCACGCCGGCAAGTTCGGCTTCATTCTCGGCCGCAAGTATCAAACCCTTGTTTACGAAAAAGAATCCGCCCGGCAATGCGAACGCGTTCACTTCGTCGCTATCGATGACCTTGATCGTGAAAGGGACCTTTGCGTCGGAATGAAGCACGATGTTCTGTCCGACCCGGTTCACATATTCAGTGATCAACGGATCTTCGACCAATTTCACCTGCTGCTCGACCTGTGCAGCCAGGGTGCGCCCGATCTGCATCTCTTTTTCCTGTGAGCCTCCGAGCCAGCCGAAGAACTTGTCGGACCCGCTGTTGATCTTCCTTTTCCCGATCTGGGACGGATCTTCCTTTGTGGAAAGCGGCTTTTGGTTTGTTGCGGCCGGTGTCGGTTCAGCCGCCGGAGCCTTTTTGTTTTTCGAGGATTCGGCCTTCTTCTTTGAGGATTTCTTATTGTCGTTCGCCTGCGCCGATACAGCGACCGGCGTTATCGAGAAGGAGAAGAGAAGAAGCGACAGAATTATCAAACTTGAACCGTATTTCTCAGCGAGACGCCTATGCATGATTTTCCTCCGAAAAGCTTAACAGCGATCAGCGGCGATAATGCCCGATCACCCGGATTTGTCCTTACCGATTTTTGATGCAGTCTATCCTCTAATAGTTGCGAATTTTACGAAAAATTATCCCGCGCTGACCGTCGTTTCACATAGTATACAAAAAAACTTTTTTTTGCCCGATAAAATTGCTAAAATTACTCTGGCTACCGGCTGCGGCCGGGCCATGAGTAGCCCCATCGTTAATACCTTCCAATCGAATTCGAATTCTATAGCACGATCCTCCGTTCAGGCGGTTCATTTTGATGAGTAACATCAACAACAAGATCAAGGATATTGTTGAGGTTCGGCCCTTTCGAAGCATTCGTGATTTCATTGCCGACCCGGCGGAAACCCTTGCGAACTATTGCTTTACGGATGCGACCGCGGACCTGATGGCCAAGTGGCTTGACGCCGTTGCACAGATCAGGCCGGGAACCGGTGCGGCCTTTGCACTTGCGGGTTACCGTGGGGTAGGGAAGAGCCATTTCCTGGCTACGCTCGGCGCTCTTGCATCAAGTCCCGAACTTCGCGGCAAGGTCTCCGAATCACACGTTGAGTTCAGTGCGCAACGGCTTCAAAGGCGGCATTATCCCGTTTGTTATCTTCGCCGCGGCACGCACTCTGCTTTGATCGAGGAATTCCGTGCGGCCGTCGCCGTGACATTCGATATCGGAAACGCCGATAAGCTGTCCTCCTTCGAAGAGATCCTCAGTGCAGCCTCCCAAAAAGCGGGTGATTCGGGATGGCTGCTTCTGATAGACACTGCCTTAGAGAGAGGCTCAAGAGTCGACCGCGACGACGGCGAAGACCTTACAAGGATCGCCGACGCGGCACGATCTTCAAATGTATTCGTCGGCGTTGCCCTGGATGACGACATCGCCGACGCCGACGGATCGAACGCATCGATCGTCAGTTCGTTTTCGATCGACTTCCTGGACCAATCGCACCTTTTCAAGGTTGTAAACGCTCACGTTTTCCCAAAGAATGTGCAGAAACAGGCGGTCCTTCACGACATATACGCCTATTTCCGTGCGGTCCTTCCAGGCTTTCGATGGAGTGAGCAAAAATTCAGTTCATTGTATCCGCTGCATCCGGCGATCCTTGAGGTCGCACCGTATGTCAGGCTGTATGTCCCGGATTTCGCCTTGCTCGGGTTTGCGGCTGAAGCCGGCGAGAAGATACTCGGCCGTCCCGCAAATAGCCTGATCGCTCTCGACGAGGTTTATGACAATTCTGAGGCGGGATTGCGGAAGATCGATGACCTTGAGGAGGCCTTTGCCGCTTACGACAAGCTCAATTCGACCGTCGTCAACAAGATCCCGGTGATGCATCGTCTGCAAGCGAAGCTCATTTTGAAGGCCCTTTTGCTTTTGTCCCTGGACGGGCAGGGTGCCACGGCGAGCGAGATCTGTGCCTCAGAGCTGATCTTTGACGAAAACGACCCCGCGAGCGGACCATCGACGGTTGAAGAGCTTCTTCAGACTTTCGCACAGGCGCTTCCTGAAGACTTTCGTGTGGCCGCGGAAGAGGGCGTTGAAACAAGGTACAGCTTCAAGGTGCGGAGCAAGGAAGGCCTGAATAACGCACTCGAGGAGGCCGTAAGAAAGATCTCCGCGGATGTGATCCCGGCGCTGTTCAGCCGCGTGTTCATCGACAGATTCCCGGACGCCGCCGCGCCGGGCGAGAACCGCGAGAACCCGGCGACATTCGATGCCTCGTTGGTTTGGCGGGGAGCGACAAGGCCGGGCCGCATCATTTGGCCGGGCAGTGCGGCAAGTGTACCAACTAACCCAAATGATCCTTCGTGGTGGGCCGACTGGGAGGTTCGCGTCGGTTTCGATCCAGAGGAAGCCGAACCTGCCCCAAGGGTCGACGGGACGGTCCGGGCCATTTGGAAACCAGACCGGCTCCGGCCTGATGAGGTCGAGCGATTGCTTTCGCTGCACGCACTCCTCAATCAGACAGACCTCCGCGAACGATTCAGCGAAGAGATCCGGGCTTCGATCCACGCGCACTCGCTGGCGGCGGAGAAGATATTCAACCGGTGCTTTCTCGAGGACGGGCAACTCGTCGTCGACGGATTCGATTTTAACTTTACCGAAGAGGCCCGTTCGGCCCCGGACCTTGCCGAGCTGTTCTCGATAATGCTCGAACCGCTATTCGAGACCCGGTACCCCTCACATCCCCATTTTACGCGTGTGTTCGACGGCGGGGATGTCGTCACGATAGTCACGGACCTTTACAACAGTTCGCGGCGTGAGCTCGCGGACGTTCAGGTCAAGGCTCAGACGTTCGCATTTCCGCTTGGCCTCGTCGGGCTTGAAGGAACGTCGTTTGTCCCCGAGCCCCGCGAACGCCTCGCTGCACTTCCAGCGGTCGAGGCTGTTACAAATCTCTTCACGGCCGATCCAGCCGCAACCGTCGCGCTTTCTGACGTTTTCCAACTCCTGCGGCAGCCTCCGTTCGGATTGACAAGGCCGGCTCAGCAGATGCTGCTAACGGCACTCGTTGCAGAGAGGTTTGTCGAGTTCGTCACGACCTCGGGCAATCGGATCAACCAACGGTCGCTGGACCTTAAGCTCATTTGGGAAGACATCTCGGGGCTAGCGAGGCCGATCGAGACCGCTGCATCGGGCGAAGACCTGAAGCAATGGGCAAAGATCTTCGTCAAAGACGGCGAATTCAGCCGGTTTGACCGGCCGGCGGACCGCGAAGCTCTCGCGAAGGCGCTCGCATCATGGATCGCGGAATGGGACCAGGCACGGGTGCTGGAACGATTCCTGGAGGTCCCGGAGGACAAATTATACGTCGGGATATGGCAGCTTGCGGCCCGGGCTTCCAAGAATTTTGGTCCGGTTGTCGATAAGATAAGGGATGCTGTCGCCGGCACGCTTCCGCTGGAGCAATGCCTGGGGGCCGTTGCTGATTCATTTACCGGCTCCCCGGAAGAGTTTTCGAAGGGCGAAGAGGGGCTTGAACGTCTCGCTAGCTTCGTGAAGGGCTATCAGCTTCGTAAAGAGATCATGGCTTACATTGCCGGGAGTGAGGCGACGGATATTCAGGAGATCGAAGACCTCCGCGGGAGGATCTTTGTGCTTATGTCTCTTGCGGAGTCGCATCCGAGCGAAGCGGTAAATCGGGAATTGGGCTACGCGTGGGACCGTTTCCTCCGAGAATACACTGCCTATTTTGAGGAACGGCACGCCGCAGGCTCTAATTCGCCCGAGAGGAAAGCGAGATTCGATGAAGTGCAGAAGAGCGAGGCGGCTGCCGAGTTCGATCTGCTTGCAAAGCTTCCTGGTTTCGATCAGAAATATGCCCGTCTCGCGGACGGCTATCGCCGCCGATTCTACTCAGCCGATTGCGGCCGGAATGTGTCGGCTCTGCTCCGGACGCAGCCGTTCTGTCAGTGCGGCTTCTCGCTCAATTTGTCGGAAGACGTCGAATATCTGCCTGCGGCCCTTAACGACTGTATCCAGGCCGGACTTGCCGCCTTCCGGGCCGTGCTGAACGCGAACAGCGAATTATTGATTGGTTCGATCGAAAAGCTGGCCGCGGATTCCAACGAGCCTTCGGTCGAATCGGCCTGCCGCGGACTTGTGTCTTGCCTGCGCTCGGGCCGGGATGTTCCCAGATTTGACGATATTCAGTTGAAGGTCCTGTCGCAGACGCTTGATCGAGTTGAGTCCGGTATGAAGCTTCCGAGCAGGAGCCGCCGAAGCGCGAGCCGTGAACCGGCTAGCCGCGGCAGCCGGGTCGAGGCGGTCGAGATCGATGAGGCTGAGACGGAATCCGTACTCCTCTCGCTTTGAATTGCGCCGGATCCTGATCTTCACCAAAGAAAACTTTTAAGCGGCACGCCATTCGGATATATTCTTTTTCGTGAAGAAGATATCGGTCATCGGCATCGGACGCCTTGGCGGAGCCTTGGCTATCGCTCTTGATAAAGCAGGATTCGAGCTAGATCAGTTGGTGTTCCGAAAGGGCGGGCTCCCACCCGAGCTGCCAGGTGTGACCGCGGCGAAGGGTTGCGTCGTTAGGATCGATGAGATAGATCGGATCGATTCCGATTTTGTGATCATCGCGACGCCGGACGGCTCGATAGCTTCGGCAGCGGAGTCGTTGGCCGGCAAACTCTCATCGCAGACCGTGGTGCTCCACACGAGCGGAGCACTTTCATCTGAAGTGCTCGAACCACTGCGGGCGTGCGGCAATCCGACGGGCTCTATTCACCCCCTTGTTTCCGTCAGCGACCCAACGAGCGGAGCCACCATGTTTGACGGCGCGTACTTTTGCATTGAAGGCTCGCCGGAGGCACTCGCCGCGTCCGCCTTGATCACTGAAAAGCTGGGCGGAATCGCTTTCACCGTCGCCGCAAAACAAAAGCCCTTGTATCACGCCGCAGCGTCAATGGCCTCCGGACACCTGGTCGCACTGCTCGAAACATGCATCGAATGCCTTGTCAAATGCGGGCTCGAACGTGATTTTGCGAAGGCGATGATCCTGCCGTTGGTAAGAAGTACGGTTGAGAATTTTTCATCAAAGGATGCGGAAAAGGCACTGACGGGGCCCTTTGCACGCGCGGACGTTGAGACAGTCAAGGCACACCTTGACGCGTTTGAGAGTGGGGAGTTGACGGAGGCTCCGAAGATCTATCTCGAACTCGGCGGAAAGGCCCTTGAGATTGCCGAAAAGTCGGGTATCGAGGGGGAAAGGGCCGCCGCGCTTCGTGATCTGATAAATATAGCTAAAGCCAAATCGAGGTGATAGAATACTCGCGGGATGGATCGAAAAAAGGAAGAATTTACGAAAGAACGCGAGATCTTTCTCGAACACATTCAGAATTCGGGGCTCCGCCGTACTGCCCAGCGGGATCTGATAATGGAGATATTCCTCCGGACCGAAGACCACCTGACGAGCGAAGACCTCTATTGGTTAGTGCAAAAGGAAGACCCTTCGATCGGACATACGACAGTTTATCGAACGCTTAAGCTGCTAACGGATGCAGGATTGGCCCGCGAGGTGCGCTTCGGGGACAACAAGACCTATTACGAGCATCATTACAATCATCAGCACCACGATCACATGATCTGCACCGAATGCGGACGCGTGATCGAGTTCTTCTCGGAAGCCATCGAACAGATGCAGGACAAAATGGCGGACAAACTCGGTTTTCGGCCGACGCATCACAGTCTCCGTATCTGGGGTGTATGCGACGTTTGCCAAAAAACGGAGCCGATGCTCGTTACGGCGCCGTCGGGTGCCCAACCGAAGGTGAGGATGAGGTCCGTGGCCGGAAGCCAGGGCAACTAAGATCATGCGGGAAGCGAAATTGAAATTTGAGCGCGAAGGTTTAGAGGGGATCATTCCGGTCGGAAGTTACCTGGCAGATGCCGCGGGCCGGTTCGGAGTGAGATTCGAGGAGAAATGCGTTACCGCGGAGGGCTCGCACCATTGCAAGATCAGGATCGCTGAGGGTGCCGACCTTCTGTCCGACCTGACGGAGACCGAATCGGAGAACCTCACTGAAACGGAACGTGGAGACGGTTGGAGGCTTGCGTGCCAGGTCAAGGTCGTTGAACCGGGAGAGATCGTTGTTATGACCGAGCAAAAGGAAGAAAAGGCCGCCGGCAAAGAAGTTGAGGCGGAACCGGAAGAAGATTATTCCAAGAAGTTCGCCGAACTTCCGTTGGAAAAGAAGATCGCGGAACTTGTGCGGCTCGAGGCGATCGCGTTCGGCGACACTGTTTCGTTCATTTTCAACTCACCATACCTTGTTTTCGATAAGGCTATGGACGTCCTGGCCGAATTCGGGATGAAAAAGGAAGTGCGTGAAAAGAGCGAGGCCCGTCCGGCCGAACATCTCGACCCCGAAAAGGACGGCAAAGGGCCGAAAGGTTCGCGGGGCCGGACCGCGAAGCATAAAGAAAAGGCAACAGAACCCGAAGCGGGTGCAGAAATTTGAGCGAAACGAGGATCCAGAAACGAAGCGGCGGGGCCTTGAAAGAGAAGGGCCAGTATCTACTTGCGTTCGGGGTCGTTGCTTCGATGCTGCTTGTGGCCGGATTCCCGATCTTCGTTATTTTCTTCTTCGCGATATTTGCCTATTTCATTTTCAAGGTCTTCACCGGCGGACACCGCTACGAAACCCGCGATATCTTTGAATTTTACCTTGCCGCGAATGAGATCCTTCGGGACGATGGCCGCAATTGGTTCGGGTTCGAGTTAAGGGACGCACTCGAAAGAGGCGAGAGCATTGTCCATCGCATGCCAGGGTCACCGCCTCTTGTCTATTTCGCCCTTGGAGCTCTTTACAACAAGGCCGGCGACCATCAGGCAGCGATAAATACTCTGTCCCAGGTCATCGAAAACGAAAAAGGAAACGAGGCAGCTTACGTTCATCCGACCCCGGAACTAAGGAATTACGTTAAGATCCTTCGCAAGATCGAAAGAGACCCAAGCGAGGCGCCGTTGACATCCGCGGCAATAAGATCGCTTGAAAGGACGCGGCGGCTTCGCGGAAAACTGATCCTCGAGGAAAGTCGGGCCGCCTATGTTGACCAGTCTTCGCGGCAGGCCGAACGTCAACGCCTGAGTAACGGCGGCCAACCGGTGCATGAAACTTTGCCCGTGCACTACAACGGAGAAACAAGACATTCGGAGAAAGGGCAGCAGGCCAAACCGGTCCATGGTCGATACACTTCACAGCCCGCGTCAGGGCAGGAAAGCAGGGCCTCAAATGGAAAACCTTCTGACGGTACTCGCGATCCGTTTACCGACCGGAAGCCGATCAGCGAGGTCCTCCACGACATCTACGATAAGAACGTCCAGTAACCTCTGCACATCGTCATTTGATCCCAAAGAATTTCTTTATTGAAAGGACTACGCCGCTCTTTCGTTTTGCGACCTCCGCGGTGCCCTCCTCTTCGCTCTGAAGAGCCTCCCGCCGCTGTTCAATTTCCTCATAAACCGCTTTGACCAGGTCAGGATTCGCTTCGAAGATCGGCTTCAGGGTTTCCTTTCCGATCTGAAGGACCTCGGTCTCATCCTTAGCGGCGACGGTTGCGGATCGCGGCTCGCCCGTCAGCAAACTCATCTCTCCAAAATAGTCCCCGTGCCGGAGGGTATTTATGGTCATGCTCTCGCCGGCCTGAAGGATCTGAACATCGACACTGCCGCGGGTGATAATGAACATTGAATTGCCCTCGCGCCCGAGTTTGACGATCGGTTCGCCCGGTGCGAACACACGCGCACGCGAACCCTTGGCTAGTTGATCGAGTTCGCTTTCCGACAACGGCGAGAAGATGGGAACCCGGCTTAGGAGGTCCACGGTCGAATTCAAATTCTCCTCGGCGGTAAGCTCGGCCGGGGCCGACTGAATATGGACCGTCCGGGTTGGAAATGCGAATCCTATGTTCTCGCGGCTGAAGGCGTACCATACGCGCTGCCTGATCAAAGCGTCAGTTTCATTATATTTCGCGTAATCTTCAGCCCAGTACTTGATCTCCCAATCGATGCCGCTTTCGCCGAGGTCCCTTATCCTCACTATCGGCCTTTTCTTGGGCGAAACGTTTTCAACCTGACGGACCGCGTCGCGAACGACCTGGACCGTTTTTGCCGGCGAATCTGTGTAAAGCGTATTGAAAAAGACGAGGCGGGCATTAAGGTTGTCCTTGGGCGCGACCTCGATCGCCTCTTTGCCGAGGACCGCATTGCTCATTATGATCAGCTTATTCTGAAACGTGCGGATCCTCACGCCTCGCCAGGAAACGCTCTCGACAACGCCCGCCCTGCCGCTATCAAGGGCAACGACGTCTCCGACCTGGAACGGCTGGTCCGCCTGCAGAGCGATTCCCGCGAAAAGATTTCCCAGTGTGTCCTGCAGAGCAAGACCGACGACGATGCCGACGATCGTGGACCCCGTAAAAAGGGGCGCCAGCTCGACCTTCGGATAATGCGACTGGAAGATAATGAAGAATGCGACGATGTAGATGACGATCGAGACGACGGTCTTAAAGAGCGAGGCGACCTCGGAATGGCCGGCCTTGAAGATCGACGTCATCATCAGCAGCAGAAAGATGAAGCGGACGATGATAATGACCAGGACCATCCATAGGACGATCTTCGCTATCGTAAAAAGGTTGAGCAGCAGGCCGAAGACTGTGACGGTCATGATGCCCGTCCCTGCACCGTCGGCGGAGACCATCTGGCCGTCCGGCCCAACGGAGATGCCCATCTGATCCATCGCCAGCGACCTGATCGCGGTCTCGATAAAGGGCAGGACCGTCAGCGCGGCGATCACCCCGGCGGCAAGGACGACGAAAAATGTTGCGCTTCTCTGCAGATTCGATGTCGCCATAAAAATCGGCTAAAACATATCAGCAATCGTTTTAGCAATCAACATAATGGAAAGCGCGGAAACGGTCAGGGTTATCGTCCAGGCGAGCAAATTGAACCAGCGGCTGTTCGCGTGTTCCCCCATTATCTCGCGGTTGCTCGCAAGCTTGACGATCGCACCCAGAATGACGGGCAGCAGCAGCCCGTTCACGCATTGCGTAAACACGAGGAGCTTTATCTGCGGGATGCCCGGGATCAGCGCGACGACGCACCCGACGACTATGAGTGCCGTGAAGATCCCAAGGAACGTCGGCGCTTCGCGAAAAGAACGCGAAAGGCCCTTTTCAAATCCCAAAGCCTCGCTGATGGAATAGGCGGTCGAGAGCGGCAATACGCCCATCGCCAGCATTGCCGCCCCGAACAGGCCGACGGCAAAGAGGTATTTCGCATATTCCCCCGCGAGCGGTGCAAGGGCTCCCGCCGCGGTAGCCGCCGAATCGATCTCGTAGATCCCGCGGGTATGGAGCGTTGCGGCGGTCGCGATCATGATGAACGCGCCGATCGCGCACGCGAAGATGGTCCCCGTGATGACGTCGGCGCGTGCCAGCGGGAGGTCGTCATCGTCCAGGCCCTTCTCGACGACCGATGATTGGACGAACACCTGCATGAAGGGCGTGATCGTCGTCCCGATCAGGGCCATTATCATAAAGAGATAGGCCGTGTCCGCGTTAAAGACGGGCCGGACGAAACCGGACGCGACCTCGCCGACGTCGGGTTTAGCCATGATGGCCGAGACGATGTAGGTCAGAAAGACGAGCGACATTGCCATAAAGACCCGCTCGACCCTTTGCTGGGTCCCGCGGACGACCAGCCACCATATCGAACCGGCGGCGAGCGGCAGCGAGAGATATCTGGGGATCCCGACCAGCTCCGACGCCTGCGCGATCCCGACAAATTCCGAGATCACGACGCCCGTATTCGCGATCAGGAGCGCGAGCATGATCAGCGCCGTCCAGCGGACGCCGAATTGCTCGCGGATCAGGTCCGCAAGGCCCTGGCCGGTGATCACGCCCATCCTGACGCACATCTCCTGGACGACGACCAGGCTGATGGTCATCGGGATAAAGGTCCAAAGCAATGCGTATCCGTAATGGGCCCCCGTGCTTGAGTAGGTGGCGATGCCGCTGGCATCATTGCCGGCGTTTGCGGCGATCAGTCCCGGCCCGAGGACGGCGAGAAAGGCGATCAGGCGATACTGCGCAAGCCGGGCACCGAGCCGGGCATAGGCCCCGCGCGAATTCCGCACAAGCCGCTTCGGTGTAAGGCGTGACAAAAACATTAACGCAACTATCGCCGTCGATCATTTGTTTAGTACCCGGCCCGCAAAAGGCCGTCAGGAACTCTGAATATAGCCTTTTTGGCCGTTAGATAAAAGCACGCCGGTGTGGGTGAAGGTGCTGAAACGGCCGGGAACGCGGGCGCCCCCGCCTGCAAGCGTCCGAATGGACGCCGAGCGAACCGGCGAGATCCCATATCGGCCTCAAGCGGCTCCGCCGAATAGCAGTGCGGTCTGGTTTGCTAGTTCTTGTCGCCAACGGCGACGGATATTAAAGCCTGGGGTGGAGGCTTGGCGGAACCCCAGGTATCCCATCCGTTAAATTACCGTCCCTGCAGGGGACGAATGATCTTCTTGCTCCCCTACAGGGAGCGGATTTCGGGGCCGGCCGTGACCCAGGGTTTCACCCTGGGCTTTAGTATTCGTCACCTTCGGTGACGCGGGAACGCGAAACTTAGCCGGGGTAAAAAAAAACGGCTTCGCGGGCGGGCGATTCGGCGGCAAACGCGGCTCCGCCGCCCTATTTGCGGAAAGGCTCTGCCTTTCCGGACGAGCTGGATCACGATGAAAGCGGCTCCGCCGCCGGAGGCGAAGCCTCAAACATCGAAGGCGACGCAACGGTGAAGCACAGCTTCACCGCAAATAGACAGGCAGAGCCTGAAACCGCCGGACAGAACGAGCCAACGTCGGCAACGGGCGGCGTTTATCGCGTCATCGGTCAGCCCGAGGATGTCGAAGGTGCCCGAGAATTGGCCGCGAATGACCGTTACGGCTTCCAGTGGTGGATATTGCCGCTGATCGGGGCCAAAGCCTACGGAGCCGAGGCCGGAAAGAAGGAAGGAAAAAAAGGCGCGGACAAAGGCACGGACGGTTCGATAGTTTTTGTGGACGATAATTCGAATAAAGCAAAGCGCGTGATCGTTTCGGTGAAGAGCGGCCACCCGAATGTTTCCCATATCCGCGACCTGGGACACGTGATCGACCGCGAGAACGCCGCAATCGGAGTTTATGTCACCCTCGAACCGCCGAACAAGCCGATGATCACCGAGGCGGTGGAAAAAGGCTTCTACCATTCGCCCGGCTGGAATAAGGATTATCCCCGGCTACAAATATTAACCGTCGAAGAAATACTCAGCGGGAAACAAGTGGACATGCCCCCGACCGGCATCACGTTCAAACAAGCCGGGAAGATCGCCGCTGAGACCAAAGATCAAGGCGCTCTCGGGTTTGAGTAGCTCTTGTCGCCAACGGCGACGGATATTAAAGCCTGGGGTGCAGGCTTGGCGGAACCCCAGGTGCCAAATCCATCCCATTTCCGTCCCTGTAGGGGACGAATATTTATATTGCTCCCCTACAGGGAGCGGATTTCGCGGCGTTCCGTGACCCAGGGTTTCACCCTGGGCTTTAATATTCGTCACCTTTGGCGACGCGGCAGGGAACTCGAACATCACCGACGTTGGCCCGAGCGCGGTCGCCGATCCTGTCGAGCGGCCGATCGGGCATCTCATACTTGCAACAGTCGACCAAGTATAGTACACTCGTATCGTGATAAGTAACGATCGTTTCAACGAGGTATTTTATGGCGCGGGATGACGAAGAAACGCTTGGGTTGGGTGGGGACAGTGATTATGATTCGATGATCGGGTGGGAGCCGGAGAGTGTCAGGAAGCTGAAGGCGCGGAAGAAGAAGGTGGTTGAGAAGGGGGAGCCGGAGGTTGTGTTTGCGCGGTCGATGAATGATTGGCTGCGGAACTCGTTTCCGCTTTCGGTGGAGGACTCGCTGTTTGGGCCGTTTTGGCGGCGAGGCGAGCTGGCTGTGATGTTCTCGTCGTCGGGTGTCGGCAAAAGTTTGCTGGCGACGCAGATCGCGGAATACCTGACCCGCGGGTTTCGGATGGAGCCGTTCGGGATGCCGAAGGTTTGCGAACCGGAACGCGTGCTGTATCTCGATTTTGAGCTTTCGCGCGATCAGCTTCTCTCCCGATATTCGTTGCCGGGCAATGACGGGCTTCCGGGCAAGGACGTTTATGAATTTTCCTCGAACCTGATCCGCACCGAAAATTACTGGAACGGCCGGCTCGCCGCCGGGTACGACAGCTTTGCGGACATGCTCTTCGACCAACTCTGCGCGATGGTGCAGGACGGCCGTTTCGAGACGCTGATAGTCGACAACATAACATTCCTCGACCGGCCCTCGACCGTGAACACCGACGTCTCGCTCGGCATAATGCGCCGGCTTAATGAATTAAAAAAGTTCGAGTTCTGCTCGATCCTCGTCCTCGCCCATACCGGAAAATCAGCCGGCCCGCCCGGGCCATTGTCGGAAGCAGATCTGCAGGGTTCGGTGAACATATGCAACTTTGCTGATTCGGTGTTCGCGATGGGCCGGAGCGCGGTCGACCCGGATCAGCGGTATCTGAAACAGATAAAGTGCCGCTCCGGGCGGATGGAATATGACACTCGTAATGTGCCGGTGTTTACGCTCGGCAGATTCGATCTGGCCGCTTCGATGGGGGTTGTCGCGAACGGCCGCCCGCCGCTGTGCAACTTCCTCGGCTTTACATTCGACGAATACCGCGAGGAAAAGGACCTCGTCGCCCGCACCCGCCTCGTGGAGCAAGCCTGGCATCTCGACCAACGCGTCAGGGCCCGAAAACTCGCCCGGCAGGGACGATCGCTCGCCGCCATCGCCGCCGAGATCGGCGTTTCAAAAGCTACAGCACAACGTTATGTCAATCAGCGTAAACCACAGCATGCACGAGCTTTATAAGAAAACTCGTCTCACATCACGCCTCTCTCTTCGGAGTGAGACGATATTGGAGCTAAAAGTTGTGACGACAGAGATTAGGTCGTCTCACTGTGAGACGGTTTGTGAGACGCCCGGTGGCGGTCTGACTGTGGGGTTGAAATCTGCTAAAGTGCAACTTATGAAAAATAAGATCAGGACAGGTGCCGGTTGGCTGCTGTTGGCGTGTGTTCTGCTGCTGAACGTGCCGGCGGCGGGATTGGCGCCGGAGCCGGCTCGCGGAAAGAACGCGATGGTCGCGTCGCAGCACGAGCTGGCGTCGAAGGCGGGCGTTGACGTTCTGAAGAAAGGCGGGAACGCGGTGGACGCCGCGATCGCCGTCGGCCTGGCCCTTGCGGTCGTTTATCCGGAAGCGGGGAACATCGGCGGCGGCGGCTTTATGGTCATCCGCAAACCCGACGGCAAGGCCTTTGCCATCGACTACCGCGAAATGGCCCCGGCGGCCGCCCACAGGGACATCTTTGTCGATAAGGAAGGCAAGCTGATCAGCGGCGAGGGCGGATCGACCGTCGGCTACAGGGCTTCGGGCGTGCCGGGCACGATGGCGGGCTTCGATCTGGCCTTTAAGAAGCACGGCTCGGGCAAAGTGAAGTGGGGGGAACTCGTCGAACCCGCGCGAAGGCTCGCGGTGGACGGCTTCGTCCTCTCTTACCGGCTCGCGGCCCTTTTTTACGCCTATCGCGAGCAACTTGCGAAGTACCCGGACAGCAACCGCATCTTCCTGAATAATGGCAAATACCTTGATGAAGGCGACACCCTGAAACAGCCGGAACTCGGGGCCACGCTGGCCCGGATCCAGAAGCAGGGTGCGACGGAATTCTATACCGGCGAGACCGCGCGGCTGATCGCGGCCGATATGAAGGCGAACAATGGCCTCATCACGCTCGAAGACCTGAAAAATTACGTCGCGAAGGAGCGCGAGCCGCTCCGGGGGACCTATCGCGGGCACGAGATAATCACAATGCCCCCGCCGAGTTCGGGCGGGCTGGTCATGCTTCAGGTACTGAACATGCTGGAGCCGCACGACATCAAGTCTCTCGGGCACAATGCGGCCGCGATGGTCCATTTGCTGACCGAGGCTTCGCGACGCGCCTTCGCCGACCGTGCGGAATACATGGCAGATCCGGATTTTGCGGACGTGCCGGCCCCCATCCTGATCGATAAAAAATACAGCACGGAAAGGATGGCGAAATTTGAACGGACGAAGGCGACACCCAGCTCCGAGTTGAAGCCAGGCGTGATCGTCAGGTCGGAAGGGAATGACACGACGCATTACACCATCATCGATAAGGACGGGATGGTCGTCTCGAATACCTACACGATCAACGATCTTTACGGCTCGAGGGTCACGGCGAAAGGAACCGGCATTCTCCTGAACGACGAAATGGACGATTTCGCGGCAAGGCCGGGCCAACCGAATCTTTTCGGGCTGGTGCAGGGCGAACGCAACAAGGTCGAGGGCGGAAAGCGGCCCTTATCGTCGATGACGCCGACGATCGTGATGAGAAAAGACGGCACGCCGTGGTTCGCGGTCGGCGCACGCGGCGGGCCGAGGATAATCTCGGCGGTCATGCAAAGCGTGATAAACGTGATCGACTTCGGGATGAACATCCAAGAGGCCATCGACGCTCCGAGGATACATCACCAGTGGCTCCCCGATCAGATCTATTACGAACCGTTCGGCCTCTCGGCGGACACGATGGCCATACTCGGAAGCTATGGGCACAAGTTTCCGGAGCGGCCGGGCGGCATAGCGTCGGCGACGGCAATTATGATTAATAATGAAGGTGTGCGGCTGGGTGCGATCGATTCAAGGAGCGACGGAGCGGCGATAGGCTACTGATCCGTGTCTTTTTCGTTTGCCAGGAGCTTTGTGGTGCTGTCGGTGACGCTCATCGGGACGCCGAGTTCATTCGTATCACGCCATTTTCCCGCCTGCGGTTGAGAATATACGCTCGCGGGCACGGGTTCACCGGCGGGCAATTCCGCTTTGCCCCTCGCGCGGTTGAAATAGCGCTGCGGGATCGACAAAAGGTCTGTATCCCCCGCACCTTGCGGCTCTCCAGATTCGAACATCAGAGCGTAGACGATCCTCAAAAGGCCCCCAAAAGTGAGCGAGATGGTGGCGATCGCGGCAAGAAAGGGCTCCGTGTCGGTCGCGACGTGGAACATGGCGGCCAATGGGACGATAAGGAATGTCAAAAGAAAAATGAACACGCCCTGCTTGATCCCGCGCTTCTTCGGCGAGTCTTTTTTCTTTCCCGCGAGCGGCGCGCCGGGGAATTCGCCGTCCCCCGCGAGCAATGCGGAGACGCCCATCATCGAAAATCCGCACTTGGAACAAAAGCGGATCTCCTCGGAAAGCTGTTGCTGGCCGCATTTGGGGCAATGCATCGTATGAATTAGCTATTCTTCTCGCTTGAGCAATTTCGTCGTGCTCTCGGTCACACTGCCGCGTTCGATCAACTCGCCGGTGTCAGGCGTTCGCCAACTCCCTTGCGGTGAACCGTAGGCTTCGATGGGCTGCTGCTGCGGCACACCGAGGGCGTGATGGGCCGGGACGCCGTAAATGCCCGCCGGTGCCGACGCCGGTCCGCGGATCTCGGTCATCGGAAGCACCTTCCGGATCTTCGACGACGGGAGGAAAACAAGAGAAGCGATGAGGATTATCAAACCGCCAAAAACGCCGGTCACGGCACTAATAGCGGCTAACTCCTCCACGTCCAGGATCCCCCAGATCGAGGTGACGAACATCGTGAAGAAAATAAACCAGCCAATGCTGAAGACAACGCCATTTTTCTTGTTGAGGATCGTAGATTTGCGTTGGGCGGCCTCCAACTCAGGAAGCACCCCGCCGTTGATCAGGAGTTCCGAGACGATAGCCAGAAGGAAACCGCACCTAGAGCAGAATTTGGTGTCACCGGAAACTTGTTGTTGGCCGCAGCGTGGACAATGCATCAAGGTACTCCTAAAGCTCGCGAAGAACTACGCTTAAGACAAACGAATTTTTACACGAATTGGTTCGCAATGCAAAAAACTTTGACAACCGGGCTCATCGGGGGACATCGGCAAGTTCAGCGGACATAACGGCCCTTCCTTGAAGACCGGCCGCTTCGAGGAGAGCAGAAAAGAGGACCTCGGCTACATGCTTCAGCTGTTCGGGTGCCGGAACGACCTGAAACAATTCCTCATCCGAGCGGAACATAGCAAGGCCTTTACGCCGGAGGGCACCGACCTCATTCAAATAACCGGTCACGCGGTCCCTCGTTGCCAATTGCTCCGGAAGTGTCCATTCGAACGGGTCATCCCAAAGACGCACCATGACGCCGCCGAATGCCTGCTCGATGCGGGCCGCGGATCGGATCACCAACGCAGCGGGCGTCATATGGCCATTCGCCATCGTGCCGACGACGGGAACTGAAAATAGGCGGTCATCCGGCAAGGAATCGAGCAGCTCGAACCACTGCTTTTCCAGCCGGTCGAATTGTTCGGCGAGGATTTCGAGGAGATCTGTCATCTGCGATACGGATCCCGTGATTATAGAACGCCGGGAACGTTGTGGCGAACCGGCGTGTTACCGTTTCGCGATCCGACGGTCCGTTTCGTACATGCCGAGCCCGTAGTTTCGGCCGTTCCAGACGATGCCGCTCCCGATCTTTCCTTTCACGCCGACCTTTGCCCCCTTCGTGGGGACCGCTTCGCGGGTGATGACCCAAAACGACCCGGTGCCGTCGTCGATCTTGTAGGCTCCGCCCCGGATCTCTGTTCCCGGTACCGAAACACCCCAGCTGTCCCTGACGGTGCCGGCCACCGCAACCTCTTTGTTATGAAAATTTGAGGGATTTGCCTCGATCTCGGCTATGGTGACCCTTTTTGGACAGCCGACGGCAAAGAAAACCGATACGAAGACAATTATGGCAGCAAAAGCCGAATAAGCTCTATTCATTCACTTCACCTGCAAACGGGATCTGGAAGAGGAGAGATCGCTGTCTCACAAGATTCTTTCCGACCGTGGAAAGTTTGCCTTATTTTTTCCGTTCTGCGATTCTTGATGCGGAAATCCCTGATCTTCAAGGCACTTTGAACATAGCAATTGGCCCGTGAAAAAAAGCCAGATCAAAGGTTCATCTTTTCATCAAGCGTAGCCGCGGATACATGGCATCCGAAAAAAGGCCCGAAGGCTTACGAATGGTGGTACTTTGACGCGCTCTCGGACTCCGGTAACGAAGCGATAGTTATTGTCTTTCTCGACAACTATATCTATTCGCCGCGTTATAACCGGGTTTCCGACGGCCTTCTTCGATTGACTCAGCCCGAAATATTCCCGGCCGTTTCCTTCACCTATTTTGCTGAAGGGCGTCAAATGTACAGGGCAGAGACCGAATTCAGCCCTTTCGATTTCTCCGCGAGCGAGGACGAACCCCGGTGCGTGATCGGCAAGAACGGATTCCGATTTTCGACGGCGTCTTATGGGTCGGGCTATATGGTCTCGATCGACCTTCCGCTGCCACGTGGCCAGAATTTGCGGGCCAATCTTGAATGGCTTTCCATCGAAGCAGACCTCGTTAACTCGCCAGTGTCCTACGCCGAATCGTCACACTGCTGGAATATGGTCGCCCCCCGATCTGACGTTTGCGGGCATATCACGATCACTGACAGCGACGGCCGCATCGCCGACAAGCGAAGTTTTCGAGGTACGGGGTATCATGACCACAAACTCGACGACCGGTGGCTTGCGAAAACGGTCCAGGAATGGCATTGGGGCCGGGCCCATTTTACCGACCTCACGGCCGTATTTTGCCGTTATTCAGAACTCGGCGACGAGGATGCAAGAACGCGGCTAATGCTTGTGCGGGACGGCGAGTTGACGGAACATGAGGCGACTGTCGAATCCAGCGAATATGTCCGCGATAAGTTCGGAATAAGTTATCCAACCCGCGAAGTAATACGTTCTGTAGATGGCCTGGTCCTTGAGACCGAGCCGATGCAGGTTATCGATTCAAGTTTCTATCATCTACGATTCCTGACATCCTTCAAATCGGTGTTTAACGATGGACGTGCCCGTTCCGCGGTCGGCATAACCGAGTTCATCGCACCGCGCGCTCTCAAGTACCGGTGGCTAAATTGGCTGAGCGATCTTCGCACCGGCAAGGACGGGAAAAGCCCGTTTATCCCGTAGCCCAAGCCAGCTGCCCTAGAGCCATCCATCGGTTGGTGATAAAATTGAGGTTTCAGGGGGACCTTAAGGTGAACCCTTCTCAGGGCTTTAGGTTATTCTGAGGGCAAAATTATGTCGCACAATCTGTTCAACACCCGTCAGGAGTTCGTTACCGGTGATGGTTCTAAAGGTATCTATTATTCGCTTACCCAGCTTGAAAAAGAAGGGATCGGGAACGTGTCGCGGCTCCCGATATCCATAAGGATCGTGCTCGAGTCGGTCCTCAGAAACTTCGACGCCGGCAAGAAGATATCGGAGTCCAATGTCCGATCACTCGTGGCATGGTCGGCAAACGCTGAACGGACCGAAGAGATCCCGTTCGTCGTCGCACGGGTCGTTCTGCAGGATTTCACGGGCGTACCGCTGCTTGTTGATCTTGCAGCAATGCGTTCGGCGGTGCTCCGGATGGGTAGGGACGTATCGGTAATTGAACCGCTTGTGCCGGTCGATTTGGTCATCGACCATTCGGTTCAGGTCGATTTCGCCGGGAGTGAAGCCGCCTACTTAAGGAACACAGAAATGGAGTTCCGCCGCAACGAGCAGCGGTACCGCTTTCTGAAATGGGGCACCAAAGCGTTCAACGGTTTCAGCGTTATCCCTCCGGGCATTGGTATCGTCCACCAGGTGAATCTGGAATATCTGGCCAAAGGCGTCTTTGGGCGTGACGGTGTTTACTTCCCGGATTCGCTGGTCGGCACCGACTCGCACACTACGATGATCAATGGGCTCGGGATCGTCGGATGGGGCGTTGGCGGCATTGAAGCCGAAGCCGCAATGCTCGGCCAACCCGTTTATTTCCTGACACCGGACGTCGTTGGCGTTCATTTGACCGGGGAACTTCCGCAGGGTGCAACGGCGACCGACCTCGTACTGCGGATCACCGAAATGCTTAGGAAAGCGAATGTCGTCGGCAAGTTTGTCGAATTCTTCGGTGAAGGGGCGGCGGCATTACACGCCACGGACCGTGCGACCATCGCGAACATGGCACCCGAATACGGCGCAACGATGGGCTTCTTTGGGACGGATGAGAAGACACTCGACTATTTCCGCGCGACCGGGCGAAGCGCGGAGCACGTAAATACCATCAAGAATTACTACACCGCGCAGGGGATGTTTGGGATCCCGCGTGTGGGCGAGGTCGACTACTCAACGACCATCGAATTGGGCCTGGAAACGATCAGCCCGTCGGTGGCCGGCCCAAAGCGCCCCCAGGACCGGATCGAACTTGCAAAGCTCGATGACCGATTCAAAGAGCTTTTCGGAAAATCCGTGGCCGATGGCGGCTACGGAAAGCCGGCCGAGGACCTCGAAAAGAGATTTATGGTAGATCTGGCAGGGAACAGCAGTTCCGTCGTCGCGGGCGGAGGCGAGCAGAGCTCCAGATCCGTACCGCTTCCGGTGGTCGGGAACCGGAGCATGGACGATACGAACGTTACCACAGAGATCGAGATGGTGAACAATCGTCCAACGCCGGACCGGGTTGACATGAGCCAGGCGCCTGACGGCCCGGCCGAGGAAAAGAAGACGTCGACGAGTATCGGACACGGCGATGTCTTGATCGCGGCGATCACGTCATGCACTAATACTTCCAACCCTGCGGTAATGATCGCGGCCGGGATCGTTGCGAAGAAGGCCGTCGAGAAGGGTTTGCGGGTGCCGCCCTATGTTAAGACGTCGCTGGCTCCGGGTTCGCGAGTTGTCACGGAGTATCTTGAGAAGACGGGACTCCAGGACCACCTGGACCGCATTGGCTTTAACCTTGTTGGTTATGGATGCACGACATGTATCGGAAACTCCGGCCCGCTGGACGCTGGGATCGAGGAAGAGATACTCGAAAACGACATCATCGCCGCTTCGGTCCTGTCAGGAAATCGAAACTTTGAGGCTCGCGTCCACCAAAATATCAAAGCCAATTTCTTGATGTCGCCGCCGCTGGTCGTCGCATACGCCCTTGCCGGAACAGTGCTGAAGGATGTCACGCTTGATCCGATCGGGCAGGATGAGGAAGGCAATGAGGTGTTTCTCAAGGACCTTTGGGCATCCCTGGATGAGGTTCGTGAGCATCTGCAGGCGGCTTTTGATCCGGAGACATATAAGCGGCTATACAGCGAATTCGCGGAAAAGAATCCGCTTTGGAACCAGATCGAATCCAGCACCGGACAGGTCTATGAGTGGGACCCGTGTTCGACCTACATTCAAGAGCCGCCCTATTTCGAGGATTTCACGATGGACCCGGGTTCGTTCACCGATGTCTCGGGCGCGCGGGCACTCGCGATATTCGGCGACTCTGTAACTACGGACCATATTTCCCCGGCCGGAGCGATCAAGGCTAACTCACCGGCAGGTCTATATTTACAGGAACTTGGCGTTGAACCGCAGGATTTTAATTCGTACGGTTCCCGGCGCGGAAATGACCGGGTGATGCTCAGGGGGACCTTCGCAAACGTTAGGATCAAAAATCTGATGGTCGCTCCGGTCGAGGGCGGCGTTACCAAATACCAGCCTGTCGGTGACGAGATGCCGATCTACGATGCCGCGATGCGTTACAAGGACGCGGGCGTGCCGCAGGTGATCTTTGCCGGGCAGGAATACGGGACCGGGAGTTCGAGGGATTGGGCCGCCAAAGGCACCCGTCTTATGGGTGTGAAGGCGGTCATCGCTCAGTCGTTTGAGCGGATCCATCGATCTAATCTCGTCGGAATGGGTGTCCTGCCGCTGCAATTCAAGGAGGGTCAATCGGCCCAGACCTTGAAATTGGACGGGTCCGAGACCTTTGACCTTGCCGGCCTTGAATCAGGCGATGTTAAGCCCATGCAGGATGTGTTGCTGCGGATCCGCAGAGCCAATGGTGAAGTCGTCGAAACGCCCGTGACCCTGAGGATCGATACGCCGATCGAGATCGAGTACTATAAACATAGCGGCATACTCCCGTATGTTTTAAGGAATCTGCTCGATCAGGACGCCGCCAGGATGTCCGCCGGTTAAGTCTTCGAAGCGCAGAACCTTCTGGAAAAAGGGCCGATTTGGCCCTTTTTGACCTATGCCGGCGCGGTCAGGAGCCGGGTCTGCGGGGGGCGGACCGAAGTCCCCTTTTCCTGTCGATTCAGGTCCATTACCGGCCGTCCGGTCGAAAAAGTATTGGCAATAATGTCGAAAAATAGTAGATTTACAAGAGGCAACGATCACTCGTCGTCGCACACGCTCAGGAGTAAATATCAATGAAAGGGTTTGTCTCATTAGGATTGATCGCGTCATTCTTGTGCGCGTTTCCGGCTCACTCACAAGCTCAGCGTCTGGCCGACGTCAGAACGTCGAAGTCGCCGATCTTGGCTGATACACCTAACCGATTCGGGGCAGTTCGGGTCTTTACTGACGGGAATGGCGCATTCGTCGAGTGGGAGATGGACGCAGAAACCGACAACGCGGGTTTCACAGTGCATAGGATCGACGGCGCCGGGGCAGAGGTCGCGACCTCGTCGATGATCCTTGGTTCGTCCGCCAGCTACGGGAAAAAGCGGGTCACGGGCGAACGCTACTCGTTTTTTGATGAGAACGGTGGGCCCGGCGCGGTTTATTACGTGCAATTCTTTGCGATGGACGGCAAAACGGGATTTTCCGGTTCGACGGCTGCATCCTACGTCGCAGACCTGTCGATGGCCGGAGTAAGATCTTCGGACACGTTGCGTGAAGAAGTTGCTGAAAGCAAGAGAAAGGGGATCGTCGATCACGAACGACTCGAGCTTCCGAAACCCCTTTTCCGCGAGGTTGCCAATAATACCCCTGACGCCGATGCGAATGCGCACGCATGGGTGGTCACCCAGCCGGGCGTCCGTATAGGCGTTCGCAGCGAAGGATTTTACAGGGTCACAAAGGCTGAGCTGCAGGCCGCGGGCTTCAATGTGAACAGTGACCCGGCCCTTTGGCAGCTCTATCGCCAGGGCGTGCAGCAATCGATACTTGTGGGGCCGAATGGCGATCACATAGACTTCTTTGCAAGAGGCGTCGACACGCCCGAAACGGACATGGCCGTTTATTTTTTGGTGACAGGTCAATCGGCAGGCAAGCGTATCGCGACCAAGGTAGCCCGGCCGTATGCGGGTTCTGCGACATCGCGAAGCTATTCGCAGGTCTTTCTGCAAAAGCAGAGAGCAAATTACCTGAATCAGATCCTTAACGGAGACCTGGAGAACTATTGGGGTGCGGTGGTCTCTGCGGGTGGGAACACCACTTACAACTTCAACCTGACCGGTGTCGATTTTCAAACGCAGCAGGCGACGCTTGAACTCAAGTTTCAGGGTTACTCGTTCGACAACCACGTGATAAATGTCACGCTGAATGGCGAAGTGCTTGCTAATGTAACAGGTACGTCGAGAACGCCTTTTTCGAAACAGTACGTGATCCCGACGGCTTTCCTTCGTGAAGGAGCGAACTCGATCGTCTTTCGTGCGGCTGCTTCGTCCGGGGATTTCAACCTATTCGATTCGATCAGTGTCGGCTTCGCAAGAAAGCATATCGCCTCGAGCGATCGGCTGAGGTTTTACACCGAGGGCTTTAAGCTCGGAAAGCTGACTGATTTCTCGACAGCGAATGTTCGCGTGTTCGACATAACTTCGGAGACGGACCCAATCCTCTGGACAAATCTTGATGTCATCCAGGAGGGCGGCACGTTCAGTGTCAGGATGCCTGCCGACCGCGGGCGGCAGATGTATGCAGTCGGCGACCCGGGCCTTCGTCAGGCCGCATCGATCACGCCCAATGACCCCGCACTTCTAAAGACGACCAGCCACAGCGCGGATCTCGTGATCATCGTCCACAAGAACTGGCTGAATGAGGCCCAGGCGTGGGCCAATTACCGCATCGGCCAGGGTTTTCAGGTCAAGATCGTCGAGGTGTCGGAGATCTATGACGAGTTCAATTACGGCGACCTGAGTTCCATTTCGATGCGTGATTTCCTCCAATATGCCAAGAATAACTGGCAGACACCGCCCGGATACGTACTTTTGCTCGGTGACGCCTCGTACGATTCGCGTAATTACCAGGGCCTAGGGTATAACAACTACGTACCGACCCACATCGTGAATACAATATTTACCGAGACGGGAAGCGACGATTTCCTTGCGGACTTTAACGGCGACGGCCTCGCCGAAATGGCGATCGGCCGGGTGCCCGCGCGGACCGGGCAGATCATCACGAATGCTCTTACAAAGGTCATGAGCTGGGAACAGAATATTCCCACGCTTCAGAACCGCGGAGCGCTTTTCGCCTTCGACTGTTTTGACGCCGCAAACAATTACAATTTTCAGGAATACAGTGAGGACCTGCGAGATCAGCTGCCGGTCGGTGTTTCATCGACAATGGCGGGCAAATGCGATTCGGCCGCACCTCCGGCCACGCCGCAGTCAGTCCTGATCAACGCAATGAACACCGGAAAATTCTTTGTGAATTACTCCGGGCACGGCACGACCGGAGCATGGTCGGGTTCCCCTGTGTATTTTTCTAACAACGAGGTCCCGCAACTTACCAACCAAACGAATCAGTCGATCTACACGATGCTGACATGTTTGAACGGGTACTTCCTCCATGTTGCGAATAAGAGTCTGGCGGAGAATCTCCTCGATCTCACTACCGGTGGGGCAGTTGCTGCGTGGGCATCGACCGGCGAAACTACGCCGGACATCCAAAATATCATGGGCGCCCGGTTTTTCAACAAGTTGGGAAGCGGCAGCATCGAGAGGTTAGGTGATCTTGTGAACGATGCAAAGACCGTCATTCCGACCGGAACGGATGTGCGGCTCTCTTGGGCACTTATCGGAGATCCGATGCTAAAAGTGCATGAACCGGCGGCCGCCGCCGCTGACCGAAAGGTAAGGAAATAAATTTGAAAAGGCGTCGATATCGACGCCCTTTCTTTTTGTACCGGCCTACCCGGGATGCCTATTCCCAAGGGCCCTTTTGAAGCTGGTACTCGCGGCAGGAGTCGAACCTGCGACTTCTTCCTCCGGAGGGAAGCGCTCTATCCACTGAGCTACGCGAGCAAAAGACCTGAAACTATCACCCCTTCGGCTTGATCGTGATCGTCTTGATCCTGACCGGGTCTACCGGACGTTCGCCCACTTTCGGGGTAACCGCAGCAATTGCTTTCACATTCTCCATTCCGTCAATTACCTTACCAAAGATAGTGTAATTCTTGTCAAATCCGGGTTCACGCTGAAGCGTTATGAAGAACTGGGAATTCGCTGAGTTGATGTCCGAACCGCGGGCTGCTCCAAGGATACCGGTATCGTAAGGGATGTCTGTGAATTCGGCCGGTACATTCGGCTTATTCGACCGGCCGGTTCCGTCGTTGGACGGGTTCTCGTCCTTCGACAACGGGTCGCCGCCCTGGATCACCGACGGGTTGATCCGGTGAAAGGTCGTGCCGTTATAAACGCCTTCCTTTGCAAGGGCTTTGAATTGAGCCACCATCCTCGGGGCGACGTTCGAATAAAGTTCGAGCGTTATCGTACCGTATTTTGGGGCGTCCTCCATTTCAATAACGGCAACCTCGGCATCAGCAACGGGAGCCACACCCGTGAGAAGGCCCGTTCGCGTGTTCCGAGCCGGGCTTCCGACACCGCAGCCGGCTGCAAGTACGGCCGCAGCAAAAAAGAAGATAGTTAACTTTCTGGTCATAGGCTTAAATTAGATCTGTTTCTCACTGTCCAATAGGATCGTCACTGGGCCATCGTTCACCAATTCAACATCCATCATCGCCTGGAATTTTCCTGTCGCGACCTCCGTAATCCTAAGCCTCGCTTGTGAAACGAAGTATTCATACAAGCGATCGGCCGCTTCGGGCGCTGCGGCCTTGATGTAAGAAGGCCGACGGCCGCGGCGTGTGTCGCCGTAAAGGGTGAACTGAGAAACTACCAGAAGGCCGCCACCCGACTCAAGTAGGGAACGGTCCATTCTTCCCGTTTCATCCTCAAAGACCCTGAGGTTGATGACCTTTTCAAGAATGTACTTCGCGTCCGATTCCGAATCCGATCCGGCGACGCCGAGCAAGAGCAGAATCCCGGCTCCGATCGAACCGACCACTGCGCCGTCCACCGAAACGCTTGCCCGCGAGACCCTTTGGACGACGGCCCGCATTAGCTCGAAGGCTCTTCAATATAGACCTTCTGCATCACGACCGGCTCAAGCGGCTTGTCATTAGCATTCCTTTCAACGCTGGCGATCGAATCGACGACCTCCTGCCCTTCAAGTACGCGGCCGAATTTCGTATAGCTCGGCGGAAGCGGATAATCGACGTGCATTATGAAGAACTGCGAACCATTCGTGTTCGGGCCAGCATTTGCCATAGCTACGGTGCCTTTCGCGTACGCCCCATCGTAAAGCTCCGACGACCGGTCGATCTCGTCGTCAAACTTGCCGCCCCACGCCGATTCGCCGCCGTAACCTTCACCGAGCGGGTCGCCGCCCTGGATCATGAAATTAGGGATGACGCGATGGAAAATGACGCCGTCGTAATAGTTCTTCCCGGCAAGAAGGCGGAAATTCTCGGTAGTCTTGGGTGCGTCTGATTCCAGCAATTCAAACCTGATCGTACCCTTATTCGTTTCGATAACTGCGGTCCTGTTTGTCACTTAATTATTGTCTCCGTTCAAGATAAATCGTTCAATTGCGGCTGCGACGCCGCTCTCGTCATTACTTAATGTTGTATAAAATTCGGCGCGTTCAAGCAAACCTGGGTCTGCATTTCCCATGATCACTGGTGTTCCGGCATATTCGAGCATCTCGATATCGTTGAAATTGTCGCCGATGACCATCACGTTTTCAGGCCCGATGAGATCGATCGACGCAAGCCGCTGCACGCCTACACCCTTCGAAGCGTTCGGCGGCAGGATGTCGATAAGGGTGAAATCAAGGTGAGGATAGACCGTCGGCAGAATGGTCACCGAATCGCCCAGGTCTTGTCGAAGAAATTCGAGCAACTCCGCCATCGGTTCGCAGGCACCCGAAAACGATATGTGGATTACTTCGTGATCGGACAACGCGGCGTGCAGGTCGGAAACGTGGATCACCGCATCGCCAGCCTCCGGGCCGTGGAGCCGCTCGGACCATGCAAGATACCTTTGTAAGGGAATGTTGTCCTTGGAGACCCGGTCGTAAAGCATCGAGCCTTTGCCGTGAGGATCGGCGCTGACGAGCGCGTCGCCGCCGTAACGTTTGCCGGCTTGAACGATCTCTCGGGTCGTTTCCAAGTCCAGGATGTCCGCCGCGACCGATTCAAGAGAACCCGCATATTTGATCAAGGCACCGTTGTGTGTGATCATCGGGGCGTTGAGTTCAAGCTCAAGGCCAACCGGACGGGCGTCGCGGAATCGGCGGCCTGTCGCGATCGTGACCAATACTCCGGCGCCTTCGGCGGCAATGATCGCCTCACGATTCTTGTCGGCTATCTTGCCCCTTGAATTTAGAAGCGTTCCATCTAGGTCGAGTGCCAGGAGTTTTATCATTGACTGTTCGCCTCATTTGCCCGCTTTTCCTGCCTTTCCTTCTCAAGCCATTGCTGATACTTCGCCTTGCCTTTCTCGAACTCGGCGGCGGATGAATAAAACCAATGGCTGCCGTCGTTAGCATCGACGTTTCTGACGTAGAACAAGTAGTCGTTGGCCTGCGGCTCGAGGGCCGCACGGATGGAGCTCTCGGTGACAGACGAGATCGGGCCGGGTGGGATACCGGTCTTGATGCGGGTGTTGTATGGCGAATTAACCTCGAGATCGCTTTTATGGATAGTACCGTCCCATTTGCCCAGCATCTTGGCAATGTAGACGTTCGTCTGGTCGATCCCGAGGGGGATATTTCGGGCAAGACGGTTGTTGATGATTCCGGCGACGATCGGGCGTTCGCTTTCGACGCCGGTCTCCGTTTCGATTAGCGATGCGATAGTGACGATCTCATGCGGAGTGCGACCGATCGATCGGGCTTTTTCGGCCCATTCGGGCTTCCAGAATTTTCGGAAGTGCTCGACCATGATCTTGATCACGTCAGCCGGCGAGGCACCCTTGGGGACGTTATACGTACTCGGGTACATATAACCTTCGAGGTTCTTGGCGCTCGGTGCTATATCGCGGATCAGCGATGTGTCGTCCATCAACTTCAGGACCTGTTCCTCGCTGACGGGCGGTTCCTGGGGAAAATTAGCGGCGATCCTCTTGGCTATATCGAACCGCGTAAATCCCTCAGGAATCGTCAGCCGAACCGTCTGGACCTCGCCTTTCTCGAGCTCTTTCAAAACTTCGAGGGCTGTTATCGGCGATTTGAACTGATATTCGCCGGCCTGAAGCGCCGAGGCGTTACCGAATAAGCGAAGATAGATCCGAACGGCCGTATCGCCGCCGATAACGCCTTCACTGCGGAGTTTTGATACTATTTGGGCTGGAGTCGAGCCGCGTTCGATAACGATGATCTCTTCAGCTTTCTGGTGTGCGACAGGAGTCGTCAACGAACTGTAGAACCAATAGGACGCGCCAACGATCGCCAAAACGGCGACGATGAGAAGCAGGATTAGCAGCTTAACAAGTTTCATTTTCCGCTCAAATTTTAGCAATCCGGCTTATCCGGTGGCAAAAAGATGAAGAGGACGTTTGCAGCGATTGATCTTTCCGAAGAGGCCCGTAGGGTCGCCGCAGGGCATCTTGAACGGCTTCGGCGAGCGTTTCCCGGGATACGGGTCGGGTGGGAACGGCCGGAAAAACTGCATTTCACCCTAAAGTTCTTCGGGGATGTCGAAGATGATCTGATCCCGAGTCTTCGATCGATGATTGAAACTGTCGCTGGGGAAGCGAAAGTATTCGAAGCCATTCTCGCGGGCACCGGGCGGTTTCCGCCAAAGGGCGAACCAAGAATTTTGTGGCTTGGGGCGGCCGATAACGGGAACATGAGGAATCTTGCAGAACGGATCGAGTCGGAAGCTTCGAAACTCGGATTTCTGAAGGAAAAGCGGCGTTTCACCCCGCATCTTACGATCGCGCGCCTTCGAGAACCCTTCGCGTCACACGGTTTGGCATTGGCTCATCTGGAAACGGCCTTCGAACCGGTCCGATTCGAGGTTCACGGAATCACTCTCTACGAAAGTACACTATTACCCGGCGGGTCCGTTTATCGCAAACTCCTAACCGCACCGCTTGGCGGTGCCTAGCTCTCGGCTTCAGCCAATGCCGACTCGACGGCTTTCACGATTACCGGATCATCCGGTGTCGTCGAAGGCGAGAACCGCCCGATGATCTTTCCGTTCCTGTTGATGAGGAATTTTTCGAAATTCCAGCCTATATCGCCAGCGAATTCCGGATTCGTTTCTTTGTGCGTCAGGTAAGTGTAGAAAGGGTGCTGGTCGCGGCCTTTAACCGAGATCTTAGAGAACATCGGAAAAGTGACGTCGTACTTCAACGTACAAAATTCCTTGATCTCGTTGTCGGTCCCGGGTTCCTGACCCAGAAAATTATTGGCGGGGAAGCCAAGGACGACGAAGCCTTTCTCATTGTATCGCACATAGAGGGCTTCCAAGCCCTCGTACTGCGGCGTGAGGCCGCACCGGCTGGCAGTGTTAACTATCATCGCCACCTTGCCTTTATAAGATTCTAGCGGCACGATCCGGCCGTCGATGTCCTTCATCGAAAATTCGTACATAGACCTCTCCTTCGGCGGCTTGTCGGGCGAAGGGTTCAGCACCATTCCGTTCTTGTAGGCAAAAGCAAAGATGCCGACGCCCCCGAGCGCGACTAACACGAGGGCCGTCCAGAGTACTCGGAAGGCCCATTTTCGTCTTTGGTTCATCGGTTTAACTCCCTCGGCCCACGAGGAGGAGGTGGCTCTTCGTCAACGCGTTTCTCGCCCGTTTCCGAAAAGACTTCTTTCATCGCGCCGATACTCGACAGCATGCTCGAAGTTTCCATCGGCATAAAGATCACCTTCGAATTCTGGGTACGCGTCATATCGCGAAGCGATTCGATATAACGGGCAGTGATCAGATATTGGGCCGTCTGTTCGGGGTTGCCGATCGACTGTGCGATCTGGCGGATGGCCTGAGCTTCGGCGTTCGCTGCAGTGAGGCGGGCCTGTGCGGCACCTTCGGCATCGAGAATGGCAGATTGCTTATTTCCTTCGGAGCGGGTAACGGCGGCCTGCTTTTCGCCTTCCGCACGGGTAATGGCGGCTTGTTTGTCGCCCTCGGCCTGAAGGATCAAAGCACGGCGGTTGCGTTCGGCCGTCATCTGCTTTTCCATTGTGATCCGCACATCTTCCGGCGGATTGATGTTCTTGACGTCGACTCGGGTAACCTTGACGCCCCACTTGTCGGTGGCATCATCAAGGATCACCCGCAATTTCGCGTTGATCTGGTCGCGAGACGACAGCGTGTGGTCGAGATCCATTTCGCCCATTACGGAGCGCATGCCCGTGATCGTGAGCTGAACGATCGCGCCGACAAGGTCGGCAACCTCGTAAACGGCCTTCATCGGATCGGTCACCTGCCAGTAAACGACCGAATCAACATTGATCGTCACGTTATCCCGTGTAATGACCGGCTGGGGAGGCATATCGATATACTGTTCGCGGAGATCGATAAAGGTCGTTCCGGGACGGACGTTTGACCAGTAAACTGCCCGCGGAGATTCGAAAAACGGAACGATGATGTTCAAACCGCTGCTCGCGATTCGGTGGAACCGTCCAAGACGTTCGATCAAGAGGACACTTGATTGCGGCACGATCTTTATCGTTTTCCACGCGACCGTCAGCAGAGCAATGCCCAAGAAGAGCAGAAAAATTAATCCGACACCGCCGATAATTCCTTCCATATCTCGCCTCCAAATAGTTTCCTTTGTTCTAAATATACCCTAGTTGCGGGCAAAACCGTGAGAATGAGGATCGATGAAATACTTTGTCAGGCAAACTTGATACGAATTCTGTCAGGTTCACGCGTTGAGGTTGGTAGGCAAATTCGAGTCCGGCATCGTTCTCTACCGGGAGCGGGCCAGTTTGACCGTTTAATCTATAGTAAAGGGCGAGGCTCAGTTATCATTCCTAGTTTCCTGTCTTGTATCTTCAGCATCTTCTTACTTTCATACCTTAGCCAAGCCCTTACCATTTTCTCCTTCGTTCTATCCAATCCAAATGGATCTCCGAAGCTCACACCGGGCCGATCCACATTGGAGAGCACCCCGGGATCCGCCCTAAATCGCCTTTTCATTGGATTTTGACTTATAATCGCCGGAGCCTATGTCTGTTGAACTCTCTGACATCCTTGAAGCCCGAAAACTCGTTGAAGGCGTGATCCACCTCACCCCGATCGTGCCCGATGTGAAGTTGTCAAATCAACTTGGATGTACCTCGTTCTTGAAGGCTGAGTGTCTTCAACGCGGCGGGTCATTTAAGGTCCGGGGTGCCTACAACAAGATCTCACGGTTATCCGAGGAGGAGAAAAAGCGGGGCGTGATCGCGGCATCCGCGGGCAACCACGCACAGGGTGTCGCGTTGGCTGCGAAACTCCACGGTATCAAGTCGACCATCGTCCTCCCCGATTTCGCACCGTTGACCAAAGTTGTCGCGACCAGGGCCCTTGGTGCGGAGGTCATACTCAAAGGGTCAACATTTGACGAAGCGGTCGCCTATTCCCGTGAGTTGCAGGCCGAACATGGTTATACATACGTTCACGCTTTTGAGGACGAACTTGTTATAGCCGGCCAAGGTACGATCGGCCTGGAGATCGCGGAGGCGCACCCGGAAGTAACCGTTATCGTTGTTCCGATCGGCGGAGGCGGGATCATCTCCGGTATCGCAATAGCGGCCAAGTCGCTTTTGAAGAATGTGAGGATCTATGGCGTCCAGGCGGCGAATGTCTCGGCCGTCAAGGGTTCACTCGCGGCGGGCCATCCGGTCGAGTTGGCCGCGCATCAACCTACGATCGCAGACGGCATTGCGATAAAGAGGCCGGGCGAACTTACGCTTCCGGTGATCAGCGAATTGGTCGATGATGTGCTTGAGGTCAGCGAGGAAGAGATCGCAATGGGCATCTACCATTGCGTCCAAAATGTACATCTTGTAGTCGAAGGAGCCGGGGCCGCCGGGGTAGCCGCGCTAATTGCCGGCAAGGTGCCGCTCAAATCCGATGATGTCGTTTGCTCTGTGCTTTGCGGCGGCAATATTGACGCAAACCTACTGGCCCGTATCCTCGAACAGGTGATGGTAAGGCAGGGACGTTATGTGATCCTGAAAGTGCTGGTGCTCGACCGGCCCGGGATGCTAGCGGGTGTTCTTGCCCACGTCGCGGAGACCGGAGCGAACGTCATCGAGGTCTATCATCAGAGGGCTATCTGGCTGGCGCCATTAGGGAGGGTCGGTATCGAAATGATCCTGGAGGTCCGAGACGAATCGCACGCCCAGGACGTTCGCTCTCATCTCGAAAAATGCGGTTATCAGGTTGAAAGGCAGGGCCAGGGCCAGTGGTAGGGCCCCTTAGGCTGTTCCTTTTGACAGATCAGCCCTAAAGATGTTCCCGGCTATCTCGCGTCGGCTCAGATCGAGCCGCCGTGCTCTGTGATCACCTGAGCGATCAGGTATCGCTGCTCGAGGTCCAGTTCGTCAAAACAAACGCCAAAACCTATCCCGTCATGAACATAAACGACTTTTCCGGTTATGTTCTCGGTTCGGCCATTCGAGAAGGTGATCTGCAGGCCGACCCTCTCATCCGGCCTGACGCCCGCCATGCAATCGACATAACAGCCGCCCATGCTCAGATCGGTCAATCGGACCTCCCGCATTCCGGACGCACAGTCGACAACGACCGTCATGGGAACAGTTACCCGTTCTTTTTCCCGTTCAACTAAGACTTCCATCCAAGGCCTCCGTCGGCAGTTTGCCCCGATGACGAAAAGCACGGGCGCAAACCAATAAGATCCTGCTCTATACAAATGCAGAATTCGCAGCTTTTTCTGGATTTATTTCTGTCGAAGGTCCTCGGTGTAGAGCTCGCGGTAAACGCGGAAATTGTTCATTACCTTAAAGACGTAATTCTTTGTTTCGGCGAAACCGACCTCGGCCGCGAAGACGCCCGGATCTCGTGGCTTGGTCCGGTTCAGCCAGCGGGCAGCGTTATCCTCACCGGCGTTGTAGCTTGCGGCAACAGCCTCATATAGCCCTCCGAACTCGTCTTTGATCCGGCGGATGTACAGCGCGCCAATAGCGATGTTCGTTTCCGGGTCGTAAAGGTCGTCCGGCGCAAGATCGGGATAGCCCGCTTCATCTTTGTACTTGATGGCAGTGTCGAAGACCAACTGCACCAGGCCGCGGGCACCGGCCGGTGATTTTGCGCTCGGCCGGAACGAACTTTCCTGTTTCATAACAGCGAGCATGAATCGCGGATCGACTCGCTGCTTTTTCGCGTGTTTCAGGAGCGCGGCCGTAAACGGGGCAGGATATTCACGAACGAGCCGGGGAGCCGAAGCGCCCGTTTTCCGGATACCGGCATCTTCAATTCGGTCCGCGGCAAGCCCGCCGAAATAGGAGCCTGGCGACTGTGCCAATGATGAAAAGATAGACTGGGCCTCCGCCGGCCTCCCGCCCTTTTCCAGTGCAAGAGCTTTGAGGAACCTGCCTTCATCGGCAGATGACATCGAACCCGAGAAACTCCGGATCTCAAGCATTCGATCCGCTGCCTCCACAGCGGCATTCCAACGCCCTCTGAAGAGCTCCATTCGGACTTTGGCCTGAAGGGCGTTCGTTTCTGTCGAAGTGCCTGGAAAGGCCGAAACAGCTTTCTGGATCCACTCATCCGCCTTTTCGTATTCACCGGCTTCGCGGTACGCGTCGATGATGTTCAGATAGGCGGATTCGATACGTTCGCCCTTCGGAAACATCACTGTATATTGCTCATAGGTCCTTGCCGCTTCGAGGTTTCGTCCTGCACGAACGTAGCTCGCCCCTTTGAACGCTAGGCCCTCGCGGCCTTCTTTTGTCATCGCGTGATCCTTGACCAAGCGATCAAACCATTCGACAGCCTTCAGGTATTCACGTTCCCACATGAATGACCGGGCAGTGCCGAAAAGAGCCTTCGGGATCCCGGCATCTTCAGGATAATTCTCGAGATAGATCGCCCAATGCTCGCGTGCCTCAGGAAACAAGCGGTTTCCCATATAGGCCTCCGCTCTAGACAGATGTTCTGCGGCGGTTAGGACCGGGAGTTTCCCGCCCGATCCCGCCCTGGCCGCATTATCGGCCTCGATCGCCCTTCTAAGAGAGGCGTCGGACGCTTGAGAATAAGATGAGAGAACAAAACTGAGGACGATCAGGAATAATGAGAAGGTCTTCATATTGCACGACGGGTGGGCCGGGGACGCTTCCCCTAGCATAACCGAAAGTTAGACTCCCGGACAAGAAAACTGGTTGTCGCATGGTTTCGGGGTTCCGCCGGCGGTTGACTGACATGTGCGGTGCCACGTGATAAAATCTGACCTTTCGGGAACCGCTGGGAGATCACAATGAAACTTGCAATTAACGGTGCGACGACGATGACCGCCGACCTTGAGACAGACGTCAGATCCGCCGCTGCCGCCGGATTTGAACTGGTCGAGCTTCGTTCAAATAAGCTTTATGACTACCTGGAAACGAAGACGGTCGATGATCTTCAAGCCTTGCTGGCAGAGACAGGTATCGGTGTCCTATCGATAAACACGCTCGAGCACATCACCTGGCGTTCGGACGAGGATTACGCCGCTATCAAAGAAGAATGTGCCAAGCTAAGCGAGATCTCGCAGGCGATAGGTTGTCCCTATGTTCTTTCCGTTCCGGGAGCCTTGAGGCAAGGGCCGAAGACTGAAGAAGAGACGATCGAAGAGTCGGTGAGAGTTCTAAACGAGTTGGCCGACATCGCCGAGCCGTACGGCGTCAAGATCGGGTTCGAGTTTCTCGGAGAGGCCGGCAATTCCGTTACGACGCTCGATCTAGGAAGCAAGATCGTCGATCTGGTCGGACGCGATTCGGTCGGGAACGTCATCGATACGTATCATTTCTACGCAGGAGGCTCTTCGTGGGATGCTCTTGAGAACCTCGATCCGGCAAAGCTTTTCATCTTTCACATCAACGGAGCCGAAGACCTGCCGAAAGATCAGTTGAACGATTCGAAGCGGCTCTATCCCGGCGAAGGAACTCTGCCGATCGCCGAGATGAAGGTCGTCCTTGACAAGATCGGCTACGACGGTCCCGCTAGCGTCGAGATCTTCCGCCCCGAGTACTGGGAACAGGACCCGTTCGAAGTCGCTGCGAAAGCGAAGGCGGCAGCAGAGCAGGCATTGGGACTAGGTCAGTACGCGGCAGGCGGGAGTTGGTAGTTCTAAGGGTCGTTTAGAGGCGGGCTTGCCCGCTCTCTTTATGTCGGGCAAGCCCGACGCTAAACAAATGAGCAAAGTACGACTTGGAATTGTAGGGACGGGCTATATTGGCAACGTTCACGGCAGGATACACTCGCGTGACGAGCGGGCGGAGATCGCGGCGTTGTACGATATCATCCCGGAAAGGGCTGAGCGGACGGCGAAGACTATTGGCGGGAAGGTCTGTTCGTCTCGTGATGAATTGATGGAGCACTGCGATGCGGTGCTGATCTGCTCGCCGAACAAGACCCACAAAGAAGTCGCATTACACGCGATCGCCGAAGGCAAGCACGTCTTCTGCGAGAAGCCGTTTTCTATCGGGATCGACGACGCAAAGGAACTCCGCGACGCAGCGAACACGGGTTCAGGCGTCTTCCAAGTCGGGCACAATCGTCGATACGCTCCGGTTTACGCAACTTTGAAAGAACTTCTGAAGGAGGACCAACCCCACTCGGCTCACATCAAAATGAATCGGGGCGAGTTGAAGAATCCCGTGTGGACCGGTGATGTCAACGTAACAGGCGGATTTTTGTACGAAACGACCATCCACCTTTTTGATATGCTGCGGTTCCAGTTCGGTGAGATCGAAGAGCTTGTCGCATACGGATCACAACACGAGTATCCCGAGCTCGACGAATTTTCGATCATTTTTCGGTTCAAGAACGGCTTTCACTGCACGTTCGCTTCATCCTCAGATGCAAGCTGGCATTTCCCGTTCGAGCGCATCGAGGTGTTCTGTCATCACCGGACCATCATGACCGAGGAAATGGAGCGTCTTCTGGACTCACGGGGTATGGACGCGAACTTCGAAACGAAGTCTTTCCACATGGTTGAAAAGGAAGAGCGCTGGGGCTACGTACAGGAAGATGCGGCTTTTATCGATTCGATACAGAAAGGAACGCCGCCCCCGGTTACCGCTGACGACGGTTTTCGATCGGTGGAGTTGGTCGAATCGGTGTATACTGCCATTCGAAGCGGACAACGGATCCGGTTCTGATTGCGCCCGCGGCGGCGTTTCCAGATCCCGCTGATCCGTTCTCTGTGCGGCCGCATCCAAGCAAGGGCATCCGAAACCTATGATCCAGTGTCAACATTGCGGGCAGGGAAACGCCGACCAGACCCAATTCTGCCGCTTCTGCGGCCACAGGCTTGGATCGAGGCCGGACCCGAATTCGGGCAGGCAGGATGCGGAAAATTATACTTACGCCCCGCCGCGTCCTTATTCCTGGAAAACGGATGAATACCAAACGCAAAGCGAGCGAAGGCTCAAAACGCGGCCGGCTACCCAACCGCTCGAACAGCGAAATTTTGACCAGCCGGGCATTTATCCGCTCGCATACCGGGGGCCCCAGTATCTTTCCGCAAACTACCGGTGTCCGAATTGCGGGACCACCGTCCCACCGATCATCGAACGGCGGATCTCGACGGCTGGTTGGATCACCTTCGCCCTACTGCTTGTTTTTACGTTTATCTTCTTTTGGGTCGGCCTGCTGATGAAGCAGGATTACAGCGTTTGCCCCGTCTGCCGAGCGACCCTGAACTAATGCTTTCCGTTCTATCTGTAGTAATAGCCTTTGGGGTGCTCGATCTTCACATCGGGATTGGTGCTCAAGACCTCGACCCGGTAATAGCCCTTCTTGACGTTTGTTGACAGGTAGGTCAGAAGAAATTGGCGGTTCAAAAGCAACCGGAGATCGCGAAAGAACGGCAGAAAGCTGATCGGGGCGATCGATCCCTGAAAGAATGCCCGCCCGCCGGTCTCATCCGAAAGCCTCTGAAGCGAACCTTGGCCGTTCAGGATCAACTCCGACCTACCACCCTCAGTAAAACTCGCCGGCGAATAAAAGGAAAATACGGCGACCGAACGCCTTTGGGCTCGAAGGATCGCCCGATCGAGGTCAAGACTTTGGCTCGGGGTCGAACTGCTGACTCCCTGCGAAAGGTCAAGACCGTCGGAGACGAGAAGTATCGCGCGTCGTCCCGCCGGAAGCGCGTCGAACCGGTTCAGAGCGTCGATGATCCCGTCGTAAGGGTTGCGTGGTGCCGATCCGGCAGATGAGGTAACGATCCGGAGTGTTTGTGCAGCGGCCGAAAGATCGTCAGTGAACCGCTGCCTGACCTGGAGGCCGCCGCCGCGGAGATAGCCGACCATCACCCGCGAGCCTTTGGGCAGCCCATTGATAAATTCGGCAAGGTCGCGTAGCTGAAGATTAACCGCCGCCGCCAGGTCCTCCTGGATCAGGATCGCCAAAGCGAGCGGGGCATCTTCAACACTTCTGATCGAAAGGATGACCTGCTCGCGCTTGTCTTCGCGGACGATCAGCCGTTCGGCCTGGACAAATTCCTCCATCCGGCCTTCACGAAGCTCCTGTTTCGTGAAGATCGAGATAGGTATCGAGACAGTGCGGATCTTTTGACCCGGTTTCGTTTCCGTTTCTTGGGCAGACGCAGCCGCGCCCAGCAGGGAGAGCAGAAAGATCCCGGCGAAAAAGTGGTGAAAAGTTCGGTTCGCCATACGCAGAAAAGTCCCGTATCAAGCAAAGCCAAAGTTCGAGTGGATCAAGAGTAAGGCTTTATGATGCGTCTAGATTGAATTAAGTTTGCATCGTTTGTAAAGTAAAATCGAATGTATTCAGGGATTTCCAAGTATGAGGTGACTCCTCGCGACCTGGCGCGCGGCCGAAATCTAAAAATAGCCGCCGTCGCGGCACCGTTTGCAGCCACCGCGGTCCCGGCCGTTCTTTTCACCGTTTTGGCTTTCCTTTTTGGCAGCACGCCGCCCGCTGCCTTTACGATCCTCGTCTTCGGCGCGATCTTTACGGCGATCGGGTTCCTTATCGGGATCTTTTTGACCGGACTATTCTTATATCGACGTTCGACTTGGACGAAGGAAATGCGAGAGAAGATCGCCGCGGACGGTATCCGGGCGGAAGAGATCGACTGGTTCAGGCACGAACTCAAAGCTTCAGAAAGAAAGGCACTGAAGGAGATCACCCGGCGCGACCTTTTGCTCGCTGATGCGTACCGAGAAACGCTCGCCTCGCGGTTGACGGCGACACGCATCATTCGATCTTCAAAAAGGGAACTCTCGATGCTGCAGAGACGAAAGGTCAAAATAAGCCGGTTAAAGAGCGAGAGAGCCGGCGATTTCAGGCGTCAGATCGAGGAAGACCGGAAAAAGATCGAAAATATCCACGAAGAGGCCCGATTGATGCTCACGGAAGCCGAGGCGCGGCTTGAAATGATCGAGGCCGCGGGCGTCCGCGGACACACGCTTGCCGATTCGGAACTTGCATTGAAGAAACTTTCGGCCCGGTCACAACACCTGCCGTTGGCCCTTGAGGAAGTACGGCTGGCGGAAGAAATATCTCGTCAGCTTGACGATGAAGCGTTTGCGGAAGAAGCCGGCATACCGGGGACCGAGGCGATTCGGGTCAAACCCCAACAAGATCATGGCGAATGAGTACCGCGAAGGCCGTTCCCGACGCTTGAATTGAACCTGCTTTCAACAGGTGGGCGGCTACTTGTACCTTAACGGCACATTAACAGCCGGACCCTATGGCAGTTTATCGACTTGGACAACTGCACCGGACCCGGCATCAGCCTCCCTCAATTCAAGTGTTGGCTCAATTATTATTGCGCCGGGTAACGAACCCCGCAGTAAACCTCTTTCGCCGCAAGAAGTCTAGCATAAGAGGGTGATGGTCTTAAATGGATCGCCGATGCCGCAAATGAAAAGCAGCCCGCTCTAAGGGCTGCCGATCCTTCTGGAAATCATTTAGCGACTATTGCTCCATGTCGAACTCCTGCTGCGGCATTACGTCTTTATGTTTGAGGACGCGATCAAGAAGTTCCGAACATTCTGCGCTCCGCGAACCGAGTTGTGCATCGACCTGCGCCTGGGTCTCGAGTGCCTGATGATATTCGTCCGCCACATGCAGGGCCGCGAGGATCGCCACTTTCAGAGAATCGACGGTCATCGTCCCTGAAGAAATGTCGCGCATTTTTCCGTCAACATACTTCGCGAGCTTCTGGATATACTCATTGTCTCCGTCCGAGCGAATGCTGTACGTTTGGTTATAGATCTCGACCTGGATCGATTGTTCAACGGACTCTGCGTTTGCTTTTCCGGTAGCCATTGTCTATCTCCCGACGGCCTCCGCGACCTCTGAGTCTATCGTGGTCATCGCATCAAGCATCGCTTCAACTTTTAGCTGGATCGCATCTCTTTCAGAAAGCAGCTGTTCGATCTTCTCTTCAAGACGGGAATTCTCCATTGATAGGCCGGCCGCCTCACGTTTCAGCGAGATATTCTGCCGCTCAAGCTCTTCTTTCTCTTTACGCAGGTTCTTGGCTAATTCGATCGTAAGGTAAATTTTATCTTCGAGATGAGAGAATTTCTCCATCCCTGAAAGGCCGTTCATAAGAGCGTCTCCGTAAGGCAGTGATCGTTGTGTGCGAATAAGATTATCTGCAGTTTTATTAAAAACTTCAAGTAATACCTGCGATCTCATTTCCGCGGCGTAATATTCAGGCTGCTGCTGATCGACCCGACGATGCGTTCGTGAACCTCGGCGACCTCAGATTCGAGCAGAGTTCTTTCGTCGCTCCGGTATTCGAGCCGAACCGTGATCGAACGCTGACCCGGTTCGATGCCCTTTCCTTCGAACGAATCGACAAAGCCGACATGCCGGCAAAGTTCGGCTTCGAGGTCGATAACGGCCTCGCGTATCATGTCGAAACTGATCTCGCGGTCTGCGATGAAAGATACATCCCTCACAACGGGCGGATACTTCGGAAGCGGACGATAGGTCACGTTCGACCGGTTTCTCGATAACACATCATCTAGGTCGATCTCGGCTACGAAGACGGGCGAACGGAATTTATAACCGTTTGATATGGATTCGTCGAGGCGGCCGACGTAGCCGATCAACCCGCCGTCGATGTAGATTCCCGCGGTTTGGCCGGCACGCAAATGCGAAACCTCTGCCGGGCGAAACTCGGCCGCCGGAAAGCCGACCGCTTCCAGAGCAAGTTCCACCGCCCCTTTTGCATCGTAAAAATCGAGAGGCCGGACGGGCTCAAGACGCTTATTCAACATCTCGCCGCCGGTCAGTGCCAGGCCAAAGAACTCCCGCTCGGTCGGAAGCCCGATCTCGTCCGAATGTGCCGCAAAGACCTTGCCGAGTTCGAACAATTTGAGATCACGCCGCTGCCAATTGAGGTTGTAGCGCACCGAATCTAGCAGGCCGGGAAGAAGCGTCGGACGCATTCGTACGGCACCCTCGATCACCGAATCACGAAGAGTCACAAATTTCTCCTCGGCACGGTCGTCGATCAATCCCGGGACCGTTTCATAGATCCCGTCGTGCTTCGTATCGATGAAACTGTAAGTAATAGCCTCATCGTAGCCCAGATCAACGAGCCTTTGGCGAAGAAGCTTTTTCCGTCCTTCGAATTCCTGATATTCGCCAGCCCCGAAAGCCGGTGGGAGTTCGTCGACGATGTTCTCGTAGCCGGTGTGCCGGGCCACCTCTTCAACAAGGTCTTCTTCGATCGCTATATCGTGCCGCCACGACGGCGATGTGAACACGTGCGAATCGTCATCCTGCGGTTCACTTCGGATCCCCAGCGCCTCCAAAATTCGGACCGATTCGGCGATGCTTACTTCGAGCCCGGTCAACCGTTTGACCGCGGCGGAAATATCGCTTGATTCGACTCTCGGCCGGGTTTGCCGGTTCGGATAAACATCGATAAATTCACCTAACTCGCCGCCGGCCAACTCGGTGATCATCTCCGCGGCCCGGTTTGACGCTCGTTCGAGCATCTCGATATCGACACCCCGCTCAAATCTATAACTGGCCTCGGTCGTAAGCCCAAGATCGCGAGACGTTTGGCGAATGCTCGAGCGGTCGAAATAGGCGACCTCGAGCAGAACGTTTGTGGTTTCGTCGGTGATGCTCGTGTCCAACCCGCCCATCACACCGCCGACCGCAACCGGCTTTTCGGCATCGCAGATCATCAGCATTGATCGGTCGAGTTTTCGGTCAACCTCATCCAGTGTCTTCATCGTCTCGCCTGTTTTTGCGCGCCTGACGACGATCCGGTTTTCGGATAGCTTATCAAGATCGAAGGCATGCATCGGCTGGCCGAGTTCGAGCATCACGTAATTCGTGATGTCCGCCACATTGTTGATCGACCTTTCACCAACGGCCTCAAGCCGCTTCACAAGCCACTCCGGCGAAGGCCCGATCGTAACGCCGCGAATTATCCGCGCCGTGAACCGATAACATAGGTCCGGGTCCTCGATCTTCACAACATCCGGGGCCAGAATTGCCGGGAATGGTACCGCATCCGTCGCTTCTTCTTCGCGGCTTTGCGTCTCTGCGGGAAACTCTCTTCCTGTGATAACCCTCAGTTCCCGTGCCACACCAAGATGCGAAAGACAATCCGGCCGGTTCGAGGTCAGGTCAATATCAAAAACCTGATCGTCACCGACTGCGTGAGTGCCTTCCACAGCCAAACCGACCCGCGTTAACGCCGTGGCGGTTTCTGCAGGGGAAAGTTCGATGTTAATAAGGTCTTTTAGCCAGTTGTAACTGATGTTCATTTTCTGCCGCTCTCGATCTTATTGCCCCATTTGTCGACCTCGCATCCACAGTTCATACAGGTCGATCCACCCCACAATGCCTGACGAACTGAATTCGGAACTCTGACCTGTCCGCGTGGCAAGCTTTCCTTACTATCGGGACAGACTTTGGGCGTAAAGTTGATTCCCCAACGTCCTTTCTTCCGAATTGTGCTAACAATCACCAAAGTGAAAGGCCCGAGCAGTACTAGACCGAAGATAAGAACGAAAACAAGCCAGGCGCTCATCGGAACTGTTCCAAAAATCGCACATCGTTCTCAAACATATGCCTGATGTCATCGATGTTGAACATCAACGCCGCCATGCGTTCGAGGCCGAAGCCGAAGGCGAAGCCAGAGTAAACCTGCGGGTCGACGCCGCAAGCCCGCAGGACATTCGGGTGGACCATTCCCGAGCCGCCGAGTTCGATCCAGCCTGAGCCCTTGCAAGGACGGCACCTGTCTGTAAGCTGTGAGCCGTGAGCGGTAAGCAGTTCACCGCCTTCGCCTTTGTCACTGCTGACTGCACGCTGCCCACCGCCGACTGTCCCGGTGCCGTGGCATTTGAAGCACGAAAAGTCGAACTCCGCCGACGGTTCGGTGAAAGGGAAGTAGGACGGCCGGAATCGCGTGACCGTGTCCTCGCCGTACATCCGCTTGAGCCATTCGGTGACGGTGCCTTTCAGGTGGGCCATCGTGATGCCTTTGTCGACGCACAGCCCCTCGATCTGGTGGAACATCGGCACGTGCGTCATGTCAGGCGTATCGCGGCGGAAAACCTTGCCCGGAGCGATGATGCGGATGGGCACGCCGCGGCGTTCCATTGCACGGATCTGTACCGTCGAAGTCTGCGAACGAAGGGCGAAGCCGTCGGTCGTGTAGAAAGTGTCCTGAGATTCGCGGGCCGGGTGGCCCGGCGGAATGTTCAGGGCGTCGAAATTGTAATGATCCGTCTCGATCTCGCGGTCGTCCTCGATCGCGTAGCCCATCGATACGAAAATGTCCTCGATCTTCTGCCGCAGGATCGTGATCGGGTGCAGATGCCCCGTCCGCGGACGCCGGCCGGGGATGGTCACATCAAGCCTCTCGGCCTCCGTCTTCGCCTTTGATAATGCTTCGGCCAGGTTTGTTTCGACCGCCTCGATCTGTTCAACTATCGCCTTTTCAACCGATTGAACAAACTGCCCGAACTCGCCCCGCTGTTCGTGTGCCACCTTACCGATGAGCTTTTTCGACTCAGCAAGAGCGCTCTTCTTGCCGGTATGGCGGACTTTCATCTCACCCACTTCGCGCAGATTCGCCTCAATGTCGGCGAGGCTCCGACCGTTCAGGTCCAGGTCGTTAAATTTCTCAAAATCACGGTCAAAAGCCTCTCGAGCCGCTTCGACCGTCGCTCTTTCATCAGCCATAAATGAATAGAATATCAGGTCAGGGCAGGACAGACGCTGAAACAAGTAATATACCAGTAGCGGCGGTCTAAGGTAAACATTGCAGCAAATAACCATTCCCTCTCAATTGGTCATTCTCCATTGAAGTGAAGGCCGAAGATCTTATAAATTTCGTGCGGTCCTTTCGCTTCTTCCAGATCGTGCATATCGTTCGCTTCATTCTTATCGCGCGGATCAGTGTAGGTTTTCCGTGGTAGGTTGTGTCAGCATGGATGCGGCATGGAGAGACCAGGCATCTTCACTCGTTCCTCAAAATTTGCTCCGGACAGCGGTTATCCATCTCCGCAACCTGAGCCCCACGAATGGCTGCCCGTCTCACGTCTGACCGCAGCTAACTATTGTTACAAATGCAGTTACGCTCTATCTGGCATGAAAGTACGCAGGGCTCCCGACGAACGAGACGAATTCGCCTCTAAAGGCAAGAGATCAATACGCTTAAGCCGTCTCACACTGAGACGATTTATGAGACGAACGAGAACAGCCAAGGTGCAGCGATATGCAGATCAGGCTGAAAAAGCGCCCCCTTGAGACAAGCTGAAGGCCAGGGCGTGAGCAGCGGTTAGTTGATAGCGCGTGGTTGCCGCTGATATCATCGGAAGCTGAGCCATAACAATTACTTAGATGAAAGCGATCGTAAAAAGCAAAGCTGAGCCCGGACTATGGATCGAAGATGTGCCGGAGCCGGAAATGGGCATCAACGACGTGATGATACGCGTCAAACGCGGCGGGATATGCGGTACCGACCTGCATATTTACAACTGGGACGCGTGGGCACAGGCCACGATAAAAGTGCCGACCACGATCGGGCACGAGTTCGTGGGTGAGATCGTCGATGTCGGGTCGAATGTGGTCGATTTCCAGGGCGGCGATATCGTCAGCGTAGAAGGCCATCTGGTCTGCGGCCGCTGCCGAAACTGCATGGCGGGAAGACGCTCATTGTGTGCGAATACCCGCGGTGTCGGCGTGAATACCAACGGCGGTTTTGCGGAATTCATCGCCATTCCGTACACGAACATCTGGAAGCATAAGCCGGATATTGACCTGGATGTGGCGGCGATCTTTGACCCGTTCGGGAATGCGGTGCATACCGCTCTCGAATTCGAAGTGTTCGGCGAGGATGTGCTCATAACCGGAGCCGGCCCGATCGGGATCATGGCCGCCGCCGTCGCCAAACACGCCGGAGCCCGGAACATCGTCATCACCGACATCAATCCGTTCCGGCTCGAGTTGGCCGAAAAGATGGGCTCCGTAACGCTCGCTCTCGACGTCAGCAAGCGGTCGATCAAGGACGTTCAGAAAGAACTTGGTATCAAAGAGGGCTTTGACGTGGGAATGGAGATGTCCGGCGTGCCCGCGGCATTCAAGGATATGCTTGCCAATATGTTCCACGGCGGCAGTATCGCGTTCCTCGGCATCCCCGGTGAACCCTTTGCCATCGACTGGAAGACCGTGATCTTCAACATGATCACCATCAAAGGCATCTACGGCCGCCAGATGTACGAGACCTGGTACCAGATGTCGAACCTCCTCGAAACCGGGCTAGATATCTCACCGGTGATCACCCATCGGTATTCATATCAGGATTTCGAGAAAGGCTTCGAGGCGATCAAGGAAGGGAACTGCGGGAAGGTGGTACTGGATTTTGAGTCCATCTAAGTACATCATAACGGCTAATTGTTCGGATGAACTTGGCACTCTTACGCGGGAGTTCTGAAATGGGTCTAGAAATGAGATTGAATCAAAGGGCTTCATGGCTTATCTGGGGTTTGGTGATACTCATCGTTATTGTTGTTTTTGGTGGCGTCTTTGTTGAACAGTTAACGGATCGAAATTATTATGATGAAGTGCCGCCGGATCTTGTTTTTGACACTGGGGTCGAATTTTCTTTCGACGGCCTACTATACAAGGTCGAAGGTTCTTCACTCGGTATAGGCCGCTCCGCCTCCGGTTTCGAGTCGGGAGTCAGTTTGATCGTTAGAGTCCGGGTTAGAAATCCAACTGATGAGGCCCGGAACATTGGGTTTTTTCAAATCGAAAAAAAGAGGGACGAGGCGGAAGATAAACTGGTCTTATCAGGTGATACCCGCATCATATCGCTTAGGTTTATGAACTATTCTCATGACAACTATTTCTGCCATCCACAAATGGCACTGCTCTCAAAAGATCGGCAGAAGGGCCGCGTAATCGTCCAACTAAGACCAATACCGAAGGACGAGAGACTCTGTCGATGGATTCAGTAGGAAAATGAACCTGGCGAATATATGGTTGAATCCAGTTGCCCTAGGCTCTTCACATGCGATGTCTAAGAATCGACCACACAAGTCCTCAACGCCTCGCTCGATCAGCACGCAATCGGGAATTTCTCGGGATGAATTTCTGCGAGAATACTCAAAATAGCCATTTAATAATGTACGGAACATTTAAGAATCACCTGGAAAACGCTATCAACGACATTTGCGATGCCGGGCTCTACAAATCGGAGCGCTTGATCGACGGTCCGCAGGACGCTCGGATAGATGTTGGCGGCAGGGAAGTGCTCAACATGTGCGCGAACAACTATCTCGGGCTGAGCGATCATCCGGCGATAGTGGAGGCGGCGAGGAAGTCGTTGGACGAGTGGGGCTACGGGCTTTCGTCCGTGAGGTTTATCTGCGGGACGCAGGCGATCCATAAAGAGCTTGAGAGGAAGATCAGCGAATTTCTCGGTACCGAGGACACGATACTTTACACGAGCTGCTTTGACGCGAATGGCGGGCTGTTCGAGACGTTGCTGAGTGAAGAAGACGCGGTCATTTCCGACGAATTGAACCACGCCAGCATCATCGACGGCGTCCGGCTATGCAAGGCCCAGCGGTTTCGGTATAAGAACAGCGACATGGCCGACCTAGAGGCGAAACTTGAGGAAGCGAGGTCTGCCCGGTTCAAGATGATCGCGACGGACGGCGTTTTCTCGATGGACGGGTACATCGCAAAGCTTCCGGAGATCTGCGACCTGGCCGAGAAGCACGATGCACTCGTGATGGTGGATGACTCGCACGCGGTCGGCTTTATGGGCAAGACCGGCCGCGGCACTCACGAGCATCACAACGTGATGGACCGCATCGACGTCATCACCGGCACGCTCGGCAAGGCTTTGGGCGGTGCCAGCGGCGGCTATACGAGCGGTAAGAAGGAGATCGTCGAGCTGCTTCGCCAACGCTCGCGGCCGTACCTGTTCTCAAACTCAGTAGCCCCGCCGATCGTCGCCGCGTCGATCGCCGCGATAGATCTGCTTACGCAATCTACCGAACTTCGCGACAAGCTGATGGAAAACACCCGTTATTTCCGCGAAAAGATCGCCGGAATCGGCTTGGAGGTCCTGCCCGGCGAACACCCGATCATCCCGGTGATGTTCGGCGACGCGGAGCCCGCGGTAAAGATGGCCGAAAAGATGCTCGAAAAAGGGGTGTACGTCATTCCGTTCTCATTCCCCGTTGTCCCGAAAGGAAAGGCTCGTATCAGAACGCAGGTGTCGGCGGCTCATTCGAAGGACGATCTCGACTTCGCCGTCAACGCCTTCGCCGAAGCGGAAAGGGAACTTGGCATATATAAAGGTGCTTCAGTCTAAGCAACCTTCTTAAAAGAGCTACGAAATTGAAAAAATATTTGGCAGAGAAGCGATGCGAGGCACGTGATCGCAATCACCTTCATCTCAAAAGCTAAACGGGGTTCGCACGCAGAGCCAATTCCGGCATTGATCATTGGAAACCAACCTGGACTCACCGCGATCAGAAGGGACGGAAGAATTATGAAGTACCAAGCCTTGCCTTTTCTTACGACAACAAGGATCCCAATGATTATTGCGAACAGCAACGAAATTGCATGATAGATCCTAAGGGCAAACAGACTCTCGGCCACGATTTCGTCGCCATTAGCGCCTTCGGGGAGCGAGCATGCAAAGACCGCCCCATGGATCAAAAAGATCAATAAGGCGGTCCGTAAATACTGGCGTGATTTCAAATGGGCCATAAGATGCCCAGACTCAAACTATGCAGCGGCTTGCTGCTGCTTGCCCAATGCGTCCTTCGCCTGGCCAACAACGGCAGCAAACGCTTCAGGCTGCTTTACCGCCATATCCGCAAGCACTTTTCGATCGAGTTCGATCTCGGCCAGGTTCAGGCCGTGGATGAATTGCGAATACTTGATGTCGTTAATGCGGCAAGCCGCGTTGATGCGCACGATCCACAGTTTACGAAAATCACGCTTTTTCAGCTTGCGGCCGGTGTAGGCAAAATTCAGCGCGCGCTCGACCGACTCCTTCGCCGAACGGTACAGTTTCGACTTGGTCCCGCGATATCCTTTCGCCAGGGACAATATCTTTTTACGTTTCTCTAAACGTTTGTTACCACGTTTTGCTCTAGGCATTGTCTTAAACTCCTTCTCTCGTTTTGAGTACCGGCTTTAGCCGGCCCTCTTCCCAGCTGAGGCCGCCTGAGGGCGGGACTCAAAACCTTTAATCGCGTCCGTACGGCAGCATCTTTTCGACCCGCTTCTGGTCGCCTTCGCTTACCAGCACGTCGATGTCGAGGTTGCGTTTACGCTTGGCCGTCTTTTTGGTCAAGATATGTCGTGCGTGCGAATGTCCACGCTTGAATTTGCCCGACGCCGTCGAGCGAAAGCGTTTCGCCGCTCCCTTGTGTGTCTTTAGTTTTGGCATAATTGCTCTCCTTCGCTGAACAGTTTTTATTACTCTGTTCTATTTTCCGTCAATAAAACTCTTATGATCCCGGCGACAGGCTCGAGGCACCACCTGCTATTAGAAGATCTCGTCCTCGTCCTTTGTGTCTATTGGCTCATCGGCTTTCTTCTGCTCCCGCTTCGGTTTTTCAGGCTTTTCGGCCTTCTCCTTAACCGGCGCCGCCTTCTTGCTATCCGTCGACGTTTTCTTTGGATGGAAGATGGTGAACATCTGATAGCCTTCCATCTTCGGCGCCACCTCGACCTCGGCTATATCGGCTAGATCTTCCGTCAATTTCTTAAGGATCTTCGCCCCAAGCTCGCGGTGGGTCATTTCACGTCCGCGGAAGGCGATCGCCGCCCTGACTTTGTCGCCGTCGCCAAGCCAGTCTCGGGCGTGCTCCATCCGATACTGGTAATCGTGATCGTCGGTCGCCGGCCGGAACTTGATCTCCTTTACCTGTACGTTTACCTGCTTTTTCTTCGCTTCGTGCTGGCGTTTTTTCTGTTCGTACAGGAACTTGCCGTAGTCGATGATCTTGCATACCGGCGGCTTTGCCTGCGGCGAGATCTCAACCAGGTCGAGCCCCATTTCACGAGCTTTTTGGATCGCGTCGCGGGTGTCCATTATTCCGAACGTCTCGCCGTCCTCGGTTACGACCCGGACCGACGGGACCCTTATCCTTTCGTTCGTCCGGTGCTGGGGTTCGCGTTGCCGCGGACGGTAACTTCTACCAAATCTTCTTGCGATATTTGCCTCCTTTTGTTATTGCCCGAGCAAATACACGTCGATATAGGCACTCTCCCAACCGGCCGTGTGCTGCCTTTTAGAGCGATCGCAGTTGCTTCTGCTGCCCGATCATCTCCTTAAACTCATCAAGCGGCATCGCACCGATGTCGCCTTGCTTCCGCTCGCGGACAGCCACCTTTTGCTCTTCAAGCTCCTTGTCGCCGAGGACGAGCATATAAGGCACCTTCTGAAGCTGCGCATCACGGATTTTCGCACCGATTTTATCAGATTTGAGGTTCGCTTCAACCCTGAAACCCGCCTCTTTCAATTCATTCGTTACGGATGCCGCGTAATCGTTGATCCGGTCGGTGATCGGCAGTACCGCAACCTGGACCGGAGCGAGCCATAAGGGGAAGGCCCCGGCATAGTGTTCGATCAGGACGCCGAAGAACCGCTCGATCGAACCGAAGAGCGCCCGGTGGATCATGAACGGCCGGTGCTTTTGGTTGTCCTCGCCCGTATATTCGAGCTCAAAACGCTCCGGCAGGTTGAAATCGAGCTGGATCGTTCCAAGCTGCCAAACGCGGCCGATCGCGTCCTCGATTTTGATATCGATCTTCGGCCCGTAGAACGCCGCTTCGCCTTCGATGCGTTCGTACGTGATGTTCCGCTCTTTCAGGGCTAATGCAAGCTGTTCTTCAGCCGAAGCCCAATCCTCGTCCGCACCTAGATAGCCTTTGTTTTCAGCCTCGCCGCGGACGGAAAGTTCAAACTTGACCTTTTCAAAGCCGTACGTCTCGAACACCTTGATCGCAAAATCCAGGCAGTCGGAGACTTCCGTACTGACCTGGTCGGGCCTTACGAAAAGGTGGGCGTCGTCAACGGAGAAACCGCGGACGCGCATCAGGCCATGTAGCGTGCCTGAAAGTTCGGCCCGATAGACCGTGCCCATTTCCGAATAACGCTGCGGCAGGTCGCGATAACTTCGGGGCGAAGACTTGTAAATGCCGATGTGGAACGGGCAGTTCATCGGCTTAAGCCTGTACTCCTCTTCCTCGATGCTCGTCGGAGCATACATCGAATCGGCGTAGTTGCCCTCGTGCCCGCTGGTGAACCAGAGCTGACGCTTTGCGATATGCGGAGTGTAAACGAAACTGTAACCGCGTTTCTCGAGTTCTTCACGAAGCAGCCGCTCCATTTCGTTTCGGATGATGCCGCCCTTGGGATGCCAGAGTATCAGGCCCTGGCCGTAATCGTCGTCGATCGAGAAGAGATCGAGCTGCCGGCCAAGTTTGCGGTGATCGCGTTTTTCGGCCTCCTCACGCTGCTTTCCCCATGCGTCAAGCTCTTCCTGCGTGGCGAATGCAGTCCCGTAAATTCGCTGCATTTGCGGCCGTTCAGCATCGCCCTTCCAGTAGGCCCCGGATAATGCGAGTAGCTTAAAGGCTTTCAGCTTACCGGTGTGCGGCACGTGCGGGCCGAGACAGAAATCGATGAACGGGGAGTTTTCGATGTAATAGACACTTGCCGTCCCATCGACCTTCTCATCGATCAGTTCACACTTAAGCGGCTCGTCACGTTCTTTGAACAGATCAAGGATCGACGCTTTCTCGATATCTTCACGACGGTAAGGAAGATTCTGCTTCGCCAACGCCTTCATCTTCTTTTCGATCACGGGCAGGTCTTCGTCCGTCAAATTCCTTGGGGCGATGACGTCGTAAAAGAAGCCGTAGCGGGGGTCATCCATCAATGCCGGCCCGACACCGAGCTTGGTGCCCGGAAAGAGGTCCAATACGGCAGCAGCGAGCAGATGAGCGGTCGAATGGCGTATCAGTTCAAGGCCGTCCGGCGAATCGGCGGTGATCGGCTCGATCGCAAGGACCTCGTCGGTGGACGTCAGTTCCTTATTAAGATCGGCTTCCTTGCCATTCACCTTCGCCGCCAGGGCGCGTTTCAATGCATCCCGGTCAAACGCCTTGATCGCGTCCGCTACCGTGGCCGGAGCAGGGATCGCGCGTTCACTTACGCCGTATTTAATGTTCAGTTCGCTCATAACTGGTAAATAGTGAATTGTAAATCGTAAATAGAAAGTCTATTTACATTACGATCCGTTCGGGACAGGCCCGCTCGGGACGAATTATTGCTCGCCCTTATCGTTTTTTCATTTACGATCCACGATCTACTCGTGTCACTACTACTTAGATAGATCAGATCCGATAAGAGCGACTTTGCTTTGCGGAATCTTTCGACACCGCGATTGTCCCGCCATTAGAGGCGGGTCGTAGTAGTTATCGAAACAGCAAAGTTCTTCGAAAGCATCTTATCGAAAAAATGTAGCGGCAATCGCAGGCGCGATCCACGCAGGTGTAACAAACCTCCAGATTATACGGACTCCTTGTGGAAAACTCAAGCCCTAAAACAGCCCAAAGCCCCGAGTCCAATGCCTAAATTCGGAGACCCTGCACCCTGGAAAATATGACCCAGGACTTACTCTACTTCCCGGCCAGCAATGCCTGCTGAGCGCCGACCCATTCCCAGGCGTCGGCCTCGTCCGTCGGGTCGAAAACCCGAACCTCGGTCGAGAACAAAGGTGCGATCAGTTCGATCAAGTTGCGCATCCACGGCTTGGCACCGATCACCGCATAGCGTTCGATCTTAGACAATGCACGATACTTGGCTTTAGCAAGGTCGTCGTCAAAAAGGGCCGTCAGGTCAAACCCGTTGAATTCTTTCAGCCTAGCCAGAATATTGAATTTTCCATCGCGTTCGAGGAATGGCTTCATCGCCTCGACGGCTTCCTTGATGTCCTTTTCGCGAAGGCGGCCATTGATCTCGTACGCAAAAACGTTCTCGCTGGTCGTTTGAAGCAGATGCACCGACTTTGCCCTATCTTCCGCCTTAGGCAGCGGTTCAGGCGCCTCGGACGCCCAATAGAAAGCCTTGTCGCGTTCATCGGCGCTAAATACCCTGACGTCGATCGACGAAAACACCAACCCCTCGACCCTTGCGAGAGTGCCGATCCAACCCTTGCTCGTCACGACCGCGGCCCGGTAGAACTTAGACAGCTTTCCGAACTTTCCAATGCCGTTCCAGAGATCTTTCAAGGCTCCCTCTATCGTCAAACCCATCGAATCGTCGATCTCAGTAAAAAACGAAACGCGTTCGTTAGACTTCAAGGCCTCGTCGGTCGCTTTGTAAGCCTTGTCAATATCGTCCGCGGTTACGCTGCCCGTTATCTTCATCGCGACAACATGTTTCGGTGATTCAAGAATTTCGATCATTTCATCCCCCTAAACTCCTTCTAACGGCGTTACGGGCCGGTCAAACGGTAGTCCCGCCGCCCTTATTGATAACGAAATTTTTGAAGCGAAAGTTCTCGTTGAAAGAGAGGGCCAAAGCAGCTGGCCTGATCGGGGGTTTAAAATGAAAATGGTAGGCACTAGCAGAGTTGAACTGCTGACCCCTACCGTGTCAAGGTAGTGCTCTACCACTGAGCTAAGTGCCTACAACCGCGTTATTCGCCGTAAAAGCGAATCCAAAGAATGACAAATTGAAAAAGATGTGTCAAGAAACCCGCGGCGCGTGGAAGACTTGGAGGATCTCCCATTCTTCGCGTTCGACATTTACTCCCGCAGGGAAGTTGGACAGGAAGTCCGCCCGCAGCCGCGCAGCGTCGCGTTCAAGGTAATTATCCAGTGCGGCACGGCTGACGGCCTCGTATCTGATCCGGTAACGTCCGGGCGCCGAACGGCTGAAAACGGCGGAGCTGAAAGCCCCCGACGAAAGAACGTCGGGAATGTGACGGCCCATCATATAGCCTTCGAACGCATCGTAAAGCGCGGTTTCGACAGTCACGGTGATCTCATATATGACCTGCATCTGTTAATTGGCTGTTCTACGTCAATTGAGGATCCGAGTGGCCTCGCCGTCGTTAACCGCGGACAAAGGCGACCCGTCATCAAGGCAGTAGTTAAGTGTCGGGTCGGTATAAGCCCGTGAGCAGGAGGGACATTCCTTGAGAGTGGGCGACGAGGCGGCCGCCCGTTCCGGGCAGCCAAGGAACACGCGAATCTCCTCGAGAAACACACCCCATGCCGGCTCATGGCTCAGGACCAGGTGGTTTGAACTCTCCAGCGACAGGAATTTCGCGTTCGGGATCAGAGCGGCCATTCGGCGGCCTTCCTCAAACGGTACGAGGGCATCGTTGCGCGAATGGGTCACGAGCGTAGGCACGTCGAGGTCGGGCAGGATCTCCCTGACGTCGAATTCGCCGATCGCTTCCAGGATCGACGCGGCATTTTCCGGTGAAACCGAAGCTTGCTGAAGCTCATTGAAGGAATGGGCTTCTTCGGGCGTGCTGTCAGGAATACAAAGCGATGTCCACAATTGCCGGATCGCAGGATTCCGGCTATTCCAGCCCTGTTTGATCAAAACTACCTGCGCCTCACGGTGTGCAAGTGCTTCAGGAGCCAGGTCTGCCTTTCTCCAGCCGACCGAGAACGAGCCGTGAAGGATCAAATGAGAGACCCTTTCGGGGTGGCGATGCGCGTAAGTGATCGCGACGGGGCCGCCTTGCGAGATCGCAAACAACGGAAAGCGTTCGAGCTTTAGGGCGTCCACGACCGCTTCCAGGTCAACAACGAACGCTTCGAGAGAGAGGTCGGAAACATTGCGGTCCGACAATCCCGTGCCTCTTTCATCGTACCGGACCAACCGGAAATCACGGGCGAACTCGTACATCAGGTGGTTCCAAACCGGGCTCCGCCAGTCGAATTCCAGATGGTTCATCCAGTTTGCTGCTTTAACAAGCGGCGGGCCCGAGCCGACCGTCGCATACGCGATATTCGTCTTATCGGGCGCGGCGCAAAACCGGATCTGCTGTTCCATAGGTCAATTGGTACCGCTGCAAAATCGATGCATCGCGATCGCGACGAGGGCGCTGGTCCTGCCGTTCAGGTCGAGCGACGGATTAACCTCCGAGAAGACCGCGATACGCGTATTGGCGAGCGAGGCGGCGTATTTGACGAGCTGGATGAACTCGCCCGCCCGCAGGCCGAGCGGCGATGGATCGTTCGTTCCCGGGGCATCTGCGGACCGGACGGCGTGCATATCGAAGCTAAAGAAGGTATTCAGCGAGCTGCTGTGGCCAATAAATTTCAGCTTAATGTTCTCTTTGAGTTCGATATCGGCCTCGGTGCGCGACCGGAGCAGCTCCAGGCTGATCCGGTTAACTCCAAGCGAGCGTATATGCTCGAAGTAGACCGGCGAACAGAAATGCGACTGATAACCGACCTCGTAAAAATACGACGGCATCAAAAGATCCTCTTCAAGCAGTTGGCGAAAAGCGGTGGAACTGTTCCGCTCCGCAGTCTTTCGGACATCAAGGTGCGAATCGACATTGATCGCGATCCAATTTTTGGTCCCGTAGGTGGCCGACATCGCCGCTCCGCAGGGATAGGCGGCATCATTGCCGCCGCCAATGACGACAACCCTCTTTCCCGTTGAAAGCAGTGCTTCGATCAGTTTTTCAAACCGTTCGTGGGTCTCTTCGAGCGTGCGGCCGGTTCGAACATCTCCGAGATCGAAGATCCGCCTGCTGATGTTCAAGGGTGTCAGCCGGTAGAATTGCTCACGGACGACCTTCGGGGCCATTGCCGCCCCGGCACGCCCTCCCGCCCTGATCACGCCCTGCTCTTCGGGGAAGCCCAGGATCACGATATCCGCCGCTTCAAGGTCGGATTCGGCACGCCCGACAATTTCGGAAAGTCGCGGATCATTCGGGTCCCGCTTCGCCTGGAAAAGATCTTCGGCGGGACGATCTGTCAGCTCAAAAATGTTCTCCATCTCTGAAAAGTCTCTCTGATCGAACTGCAAGGGTATTTGATAGATAATAACCCACTTATTCAGGCCGGCGAAATTCCGGCGGCTGCGAACGAGCAAGCCCCTTTTCTTCTTGACCGCCGATCCCTTTTCAAATATTCTTTCCGTCGATCTTAACAGGTCTGAATTGGAGGTTTCCCGGCCGTGAAAAGACTCACTTTCCTCCTCGTCCTCTGTGCCGCAATAGCGACGCAGGCGGAGAATACGTTCGCCCAGGGTGCGAGCGAGATCTGCGGTGACAGCGCAGGAAGCAATTGGAACGCAGACTCGGCTGTTTTCGGACGGATCACGCTTCGCGGTTTTGAGAGGTCCGGAAAGTTGCCGAAGATCACCGTTACCCTCATCGACAGAAACCGAAACGAACACCGCTACACGATCGACCGGAACGGAAACTATTGTTTCCGAGGGATCGACGGGGGCGGCGGGCAGATCGTCGTTGATGTCGAGGAGAATGAGATCGTACGACGTTCGCTGCCCTCGTCCACGACACAGCTTCGTCAACACCGCCAGGATTTCGAGCTGAATGCGCCGGATGACCGTCAGAGGCCCCCTTCGACGGTCTCGGCAAGATACAGCTATCCCCGTGAAGGCGAGAACGCGGCCCTTTTCGAACGGGCGGCGGAGGCGGAGCAGAAAAAGGATCGCGGGACGGCCATAAAACTGCTTAAGGAACTGGTTGGCAAGGATGCCAAGGACTTTGTGGCCTGGGGCCGGCTTGGTTCGATATATTTCGAACAGAGTGACCTTAAGGCGGCTGAAGCGGCGTACACCAACGCGCTCGAAGCGCGGCCCGACTTTGGCCTCGGGATGATGAATCTCGGGCGGATCTATCTGGTACAGAACAAGGTCGAAGCTGCGATCGAGATACTTCTCCGCTCCACGCAGGCCGACCCGACCGCGCCCAGGGCTTTTCAGCTGCTCGGTGAAGCCTATCTGCTTGCGAGAAAGGGAACGCTGGGCGTTGAGGCCCTGAACGAAGCGATCCGTTTGGACCCGGTCGGGATGGCTGAGTGCCACCTTTTGATGGCCCGGCTGTATGACCGGGCCGGAGCTCGTTCGTGGGCATCGCGCGAGTACAAGCTTTTCCTCGGCAAGGTGCCCGAGCATGCGGAGCGGAAGAAGTTTGAGAAGTACATAAAGGATAATCCTCCCGAACCGGACGATCAGTAGTTCGAGTTCCGCAGAGGCTGTTGGCATCAAAGCCGATGATCCGCACATTTTCATTACCCCGTTCATGGTTCGCAATTTGTACCTGCGTTTTCGCGATGCTGGCCGCATCGATCAAGGCAGAGGGGCAGGTCGATGAGATCTGCGGCGAATTCGGATTTATGGCGACGCTTGAGGGCCCGCGGCTGAGCGCTCCATTTGTATTCGGCCGGATCAACTTGAAGGCATCCAAGGCTCGGGATAACTTTCCGAAAGTGACCGTCTTCTATCAGAGCCGCGGCAGCTCTCCGGAGAGATTGACCGTAGGACGTTCGGGAAACTACTGCTTTCGCGCCGCATCCGGCCAGGGCGGTATCCTTATCGTTGAGGTTGACGGCGTGGAAATGGCACGTCGTCAGATCGCGATGCTGGCCCCGGCACAGCAACGGGAAGATTTCGATATCGTTATTCGGGGCGATCAGCCCCATGCCGCTCCGGGAGTGGTTTCGTCCAAATACGGCCGGCCGCCGAACGAGAAAACGGTCGATATTTACAGGGAGGCCGCGGCCGCCGAAGAAAGCAAAGACCTGAACGCGTCGATCCGGCTTCTGGAGCAGATCGTGGCGATCGATCCGGACGACTTCGTGGCCTGGGGTCTTCTGGCTAAAAAGCTGCTCGCAAAGAAGGACTATGCAGGTGCGGAGGCTGCAGTTCGGAAGGCGATCGAGCTGCGGGAGGACCATTATCCGGCCTGGATGACAGCCGGCAGGATCAGGGCCGAGCAGAAGCAATATGAAGCGGCGGTCGAGGTATTCAAGCACGCCGTTTCGCTTGAGCCGGGTGACGCCGAAGCATATCAGGCGCTCGGCGAAGCTTATCTCCAGGCCCGGCAGGGAACGCTGGGTGCCGAGGCCCTGAACAAGGCCATAGAACTTGATCCTTTCGGGATGGCGGCCTGCCACCTGCAGCTTGCCCACCTCTACCGGCTTGCAAAAGCCAACGCGCTGGCCGCCGATGAATACCGGAAGTTTCTTGCCAAAGTGCCGAACCACCCGGACCGCAAGAAATTCGAGAAGTTCATCGCCGACAATCCTTCCAAATAGCCGCTTCGACCGTCTCACTTGACCCAACAAAGTGAGACGCCCTATCCGGCACATGACAAAGCAGTTACGACGAAAATTCGTCTCACTTAGGTTTTTCATTGATACCTCAAGTGAGACGGGCATCCTGGCCTCCCTTGGTTATGTAACGGTGGGCGGTCGGCTTGGAAACGCCGAGCCGCCTGCCGATATCCGCGGTGCTAAGCCCCTGCCGGGCAAGGAGTTTCGCATAGGCGACGCGGCTACGGTCCAGCTTTGGGCGGCGGTCAGCCGGCGGCGGGCGAAAAGGGGCCGGCAAGTGGTCCAGCTCATTGTCTTTCCCGATGAACGAGAATCCAAAGAAATTGTCCGCGCGAGCGGCCTTTTCCGCGGGGCGGGCCTCGGCGGCCAGGTCGAATTTGCCGAGGCGGTAAACGAGCACATTTCCGCCGTCGTGCTCGATGCGGCCCGACCGTGATTTTATTTGTTTGACGTATCGAATATCGGGGCCAAGCGTGCTTGCTCCCAGGGCGAACATAGAATCGGCGACCTTGGCGATATCGATCGAGCCCTGCAGGTCGCGCTCGGTCAGAGGCAGATGCGGACGGCGTTTGGGTGTGTGTGCGACAGCGAGAATGGAGAGGAACCGTGACCTTTTCAGTTCCTGCAAACGGTTCATCAGCCTGAAAGCAATGGTCGCGCTGGCTGTCGAGCTGCGGCTAAGGAACGTGATGTTGTCGCAGATAAGGACTTCGGTGCGGTGCTCGTCGATCACATTGCCAATGTCGGTAAAGAGCATATCGGTGAAGTCCTCGTAACCGTCGATCAGGCGGCCGTCCCAGAACATTTCGGCACGCAGAAAGTTGGGGGAGAAGCGATATGGGTTCTCGACCTTTAGCCCGTCGCCGCTGGTGGTCGAGTAACGCCTCGAAAATTGCGGCAGCGTCATTTCAAAATCGATATACAAAACCCTCTGCGGCGGTACCTCGCAGCCCGGCATCGGCTTGTCAAACGGCGCCATCGGCAGACCGCGTGCGAGCGATTCCGCGATCTGGACCGCCAGGGCCGTCTTTCCCACGCCGGGCGTCGAATAGAGCACCGCAACCTCTTCCTGGAGCCAAAGCGGCCCAAACAATTGTTTCATCGGGTCCCACTCTGCCGCGGTCGTTACACATTCCTCGGCGGAGCGTACGAAAAGCATCTCAGGCTGGGGCGAAAACGCCTTCGGGTATTTCTTCTTAGCCTCCTCCGTCAGCTTCTCCAACCGCCTTTTATCGGGGTCCCAGCCCACCGCCGAACCGTAATCCTGGTCCCCATACTCAAACATCGACTCACTCATTCAGTTCCTCCGAATCCTCCGTTCGTTACGATATATGAAACGAATGGTTGCGTCAAGGAAAATATGTGGCATCAGTGCAACAGGGGCGAAACCACGAGCGGCGGAATAAATAATAATGATTGGGGTGCCCGGCCATTTGTTCCCGCCTCTCGAACGGGATCCTCCTCGGAGGAACGTTCTACCCCGCGGAAACCTGGTTAAAGTCACTATTAGTTCTTCGTTGGCCCGCGCTAAGATGTTCCGCGTGGCAATCCCGATACACTATCGATACGACACTTTTTGGGCGCGGTTCGTAGCCGCGATCATCGACGGGTTTATCGTGGTAATTCCGGCGGCCTTACTTCAGACGCTCGTAGATATGGCAAGTGTGTCTTGGCTCAGTCTCTCCTTCACTATATTTTCAGACGTTGCTGGTTGGACATACTTTATTCTTGGTCACGGGCTTTACGGTCGAACGGTGGGCAAGAAGACTCAGAATTTGCGAGTGGTTGATTTCAAGACCGAACAACCGATATCGATGATTCAAGCGCTTTGGCGTGAATCGTTGTTCATAATTCTCGGTGTGATCGCGCTTGTTGTTTCTGCCCTTATCGATTTTGTTCCTATCACCGATGACACGACGCTTTCATCTCTAGGTTTTGGGGTCATTCTCCTCCAAGCTGTTTTCATCATTGTCCAAGTCGTCTATTGTCTCAACAACCCCAAGCGACGCGCCCTTCATGATCTGATCGCAGGCACCGTTGTTGTTCGCGATAACGTTCCGCTAGTATTTGCGGCAAACGAACCCCCGGCGCCGTCCGAAGGATAAAAGAATAGCTCTCCGCATTCTTCATCGCGGTTTTTCATCGCGATTCGAGCGGCCGCACTGCGATCTGGCCTAAGCCGCCGGAATAAGGACGCTAAAACGCCCTTCGCCGCCATTTTGAAAACCTGTCCCACATGCTGAAGCACATGGCTATGTGCCGCGTAACGCGGAGGAGCCGCCTAAAGGCGGGACTCAGAGCGGGGAAGCCGCCTAAAGGCGGGACTCGGAACAGGGAGCCTGTTCAATCCTCGTCGTTAGGAGTGAGGCGGATCATGCCGGAGGGGGATTCGTGGCGTTCTTCGGCTTCGATGTCGCGGCCGCGGGCCTTGCGCCAATCGAGCAGACGGCGGTTTATTGGCGTGAGGACCGTTGTGAGCACGCCGGCAATAAGGAAGGAGGCGATGCCGCTGGTAACGAACGACCATCGTGGAAGATCGACGTACCCGGCAAGTTCGGCTGCGGCGGGGAGAAAATAGACGGCGGGGAAGACGATCAGGTATGCCAGGACCATAAGTGTGCTTTTTCGCATTGTTTTTTAACCGCCCTTCTAAATGATTTGTTCTAAAGCCCGGTCACTTTTTTGCAAGTCTACCTCCACCTAAACGTGGAGGCAATTTGATCGGACAAGACAGTTTGAAGTTCGCCTGTGGTCGCGGCGTGAACGGATGAGAACCCGTCGCCTGTGATCGCGGGATGAACGGAGGGGAAACCGGTCGCTATCGCTCCCGGTACTGACAGGAATGACCCGCCCGCTCACGCAGGCCGTACTCACAGGAACCTGGTCGCTACGGCTCTCGGTAGTGACTAGAATGAGAGAACCACCCCCCGGCTAAAGCCGTACCCATCCTTCGTAAGGAGGGGAGCTTTTGGGAGCCCGGTCGCTATCGCTCCCGGTACTGACAAGAATGACCCGCCCGCTCACGCAGGCGGTACTGACAAGCCGGGGTTAGAGGAACCTGCGAATCAGCAATGTTATGACCAGGGCTCCGAGGAGGATCGGTGCGATGCCGATAAGGGCCATGTGTCGTGTGGCGGCGGGGACGGTACGATCGGCAAAGCGTCGATGCCATTGCCACGGGATAATGAGCAGGGCGACGGTAGTCACGACCAGCATCCAGCCGAGAACGGTCAGGGCGAGCGAAAACTCTAACTTCGGGGCCTGGACCAACAGAGCGCCCCCGACGACCATTCGGCCCGCCATCTCGAGGTAATGACGCGCGGCGGTTTGGGCAAAGCCGAGCAGAAAACGCTTCGCCTGTTCGGGTGCGAAGAGAGACGTCAGCCCTAGCCCGACGAGAAACACTCCCCACAGCATCACCACAATAAACGTCAACCAATCGAGCAGGGCGTTCATCGCACCGATTCCTTTACTTCGCTATTCTGCAAGCGAATTCTATCTCACTAGTGCGATCCGTATCTACACAGCGAAACGTTTGGTTGGCCGCAGAAAAGATGTGTTTGAGGCGAAAGCGGGAGAGTCGCGAACGTCCGGCGTGTTTTGATCCTCAACGGTATGTCATCGTCCGGCGATCGAAGTTGAGACTTATGCGATTCGCGGCCACGCATCTTTCGTCGCAAGGGAGATAGATCAAATGGTATTGGTTTGGAACTTTTGGTTGCGCCATTCGTTCTCACTCTACTGAGAGATTTCGAGACTGAAAGAGCGATGGTGAAAAAGGACTACTTGATCCTCGCGGTCATCGTGTGTGCGGCGATCGGCGTGAGGGTTTTGGCAATATGGGTGGGCAGGCCGGAGTTTGTCGGCTGGTTTAGCCACACGTACTACTATTTCGTTCAGACTCAGAGCGTGCTGGTCGATGGTTCTCTCGCCTTCTCAGATCTTCCTCTAATATTTTATCTCTATGCGGCGATCGCAAAGCTCCAGACGGTGTTCGGAGTTGAGCCCAGAACTGCGATCTTGTCATCGACGCGCCTTGTAATGACCATCGTGCCTGCGTTGATTGCGTTGCCCATATATTCACTGGTCAGAGCGGTCGGACGCGAAAAGAAGCTGAGCATACTTCAATGGCTAGTCGTTGCTGCGTCGGCGTTTCTTCCGTTGACCATCGCTCAATTGCCCGAGATCCTTCAAAAGAATATGTTGGGCCTGGTATTGTTTGGGTGTCTGCAGGCAGCAGTTTACAGGGCTCTGAGGTTGTACACACACAGGGCCGGGGCGATCATAGTCCTTCTGACCGGAGTTATATTTCTTACGCATCTTGGTACGTTTGCAGCGGTGCTATTTTTCTTTGCTGCCATTGGGATCGCCTTCCTATTAAACGAGGGGTTTTCCAGGACCGTGCTGCTGGGACTGCTATTGATTCTCGCGGGTGCCGTTGTTTCGGGCTTGTCCCTTTACCTGATCGACAGTTCGCGATTCGAAAGGATCATTTACTATATTGGCCATAGCCTGTATAACTCGCAGCTCGGTAAACTGTTCGTCAGCCAATCGGGCCTGGAACGGCTGCAATTTCTCGCTGGCATCGTTGGTACGGCGCTGATATCAACTCTCTTTTTCCTATTGTACAGACGAGCTCAGCCCGAACTTGCGCGGGAAGACCGGATTTTTTGGCTGGGAAACATCATCCTGCTATATTTGCTTCTCTTCCCGATGATCGACGTTGATCTTCTCGTTCGCTTTCTGGTGTTTGCCTCTATTCCACTGCTCGTCATTCAAATGTATCTGCTTGCTCATATCACAAATCGTTGGATCAAACGGACCTTTGTGATCGTGTTCGCTGTGGTCTGCTTAGTGACGGGTTTTGGCGAGGTGATGGGCGTTCTGGTAAGAAATGGTCAAAACCGGATAGTTCAAGCGGAATTGTTCTCGATACAGGATAGACGGCTCTTTGGACCCAATGATCTCATCATCACTAAATATAGCGTGAATCCACTTTGCAATTGGTTTTTTAGCACTCGCTCAGGACTCATCACGTCGTTGAACCTCTCGGATTTCGCGAAGTACGAAAATGTATTTATTCTGAACCCGAATGAAGGCGAGATGACGCCGGAAGTTGCGGAGCGCTTGAGAAACCGGGAAATCATTTCTGAGGTCGACAGGTATGAGGTCACAAGAAACAACATCATCGTTCCGGCTGCGGGAGCATTGATCTTAAAAACTGATAACCTGGAAATATATAGAATTGAAGGCCCTCCGAATGAGTGGACATTTGACCGATCCGGCCGCTGGACCGGATATCTTGCAAAAGAAGAGAACGATCCTCTCTAGCGTGCTGACCGCCCGAAGCCAATTCGCCCCGAAATCTCTGGCAACGCAGCCATAAAACACATCAGCTGAAAAGATCGAGCTCTTATGACACGCGATGAGCTCGCTGATCGGATCGTTATGCTGCCGATCCGCTACCTTTTCGCGTTTGCCGAAAGGCCTTTACGGTCAAGGGGCTTCCCACCAAGGATCACCATTTCGATCGAATCGTAGGCGGAGATATCTTTGAGCGGGTCTTTTCTTAACAGGAGCAGATTGGCCGTTTTGCCGTTTGCGATAGTCCCGACGGATGAATCCAGGTGAAATGCTTTTGCATTATTGATGGTCGCCGCCCGGAAGATCGATTTTAATGAGAGCCCCGCGGTATACCACTCCTTCATCTCGAGATAACCGTTATATCCCGGGGGGTTAGTATGTGCATTACTGGACGGAGTATCGCTTCCAAACAAAAGATCCCCTTTGTTTTTTTCGATCACCTTAGCGGCCGCTCCGATCTTGTCAACCATTTTTTGCATAAAAGGAACAATGTCGGCATTACTTTTATTATCGAAGAAACCCTTTCCGTACTTCCTGATGTTGTCCTGCTGCCAACGGCCTGCCGGCGATCTAAGCAGGTCCATCAACGGCCGAGGATAGACCATGTCGAGGATAGGGTCGTTGATGAATGCGTCGTCAAACACATCTCGCTGACCAGCTATCACGCGAAATGTCGGCTGATAGCCGATATGCTTACGGGCGATAGTTTCCAGCAGCGTTCGGTGTGTCTGCGGCAGTTTGCTTACGTCAAGGAATTCGAAGAGCGGGCCCCAGTGCCACATTCCATGGGCGATGATGTCGACACCCGTATCGACCGCGAACTGCTGCGATTCGAACGAACTTGCGTGGAGCAGAAACGGGATCTTTGACCTACGGCTTTCGGCCGCAACCTCCTTGACTATCGCCTCGCTCGGCATCTGCCACGTGACCTCTTCTGTCCCGCCAAATCCATTTTCGTGTGCCATCTTTACGCATCGCCCTTTTTGCGCATTAACGATGCGACGAACTGCTGCGGCAGGCGAATGATCATTTGCTGTGGTGCCGCCCGGCAAAACAGCCTTTGAGTTGTGTCGGTCAAAAAGGAAATGTGGAAACTCAGCTAGACGCTCGGCGGGCTCGGTTTCGGCCATCATAAATCCGTTTAACACCTCAAGCTGTTCTCCGCAGGTGATGATGTCCGGATGAACAGCCTGCTTGGTCATTGCATTGAGCACCTTCGGTGAGTAGTTGTTTGGATCTATGAGCGTGGTATAGCCAAAATAAAGATAGCTTCGCGGGACCTGTTCATAATAGGCGGCGGCCAGATCAGGGTATTTCTTCTTTAGCGGCCAATTTAGGCCAGCGACATTTGCCAGATGCACGTGTGAATCGATCAGTCCGGGGATCAGGAATTTCCCGCGCCCATCGATACGGATGGTATTCGGGTTCACCTTCGGCGGGTGATCTCCCACGTAAGCGATCAAGTTATCGCGTAAAAGAACGTATCCGGTAAATCGCCTAACCACATTCTTCGCGGGCGAAATAATTTCAACATTTTCAATCAGGAGTTCCAGTGGACCCGCATCGTTAGCCTGATGCATTCCGATTGCATAATTCGCATTGACAAATGCGAAAGACAGCAATAGAAGTGAAGTAACCAAAAAATTCATTTCATTTCTTCTCCGGTGACTCAGATCACCTACGTATAGGAGAAGCAAATGTTCCGCGGCCGAACCTGAAATAGTCTTAGGCCGGATATTGCGGATGTTAATTCATCGGGATCTTCACATCGTTCCTCTGGGCAAAGTCCTTCGCAATTTCATAACCGGCGTCGGCATGGCGGATGACGCCCATGCCCGGGTCGGTAGTGAGAACGCGTTCGATGCGGCGGGCGGCTTCGGGGGTGCCGTCGGCGACGATGACCTGGCCGGCGTGGAGCGAATAGCCGATGCCGACGCCGCCGCCGTGATGGAGCGAAACCCACGTCGCGCCACCGGCCACGTTGATCATCGCGTTGAGGTAGACCCAGTCGGCGATGGCGTCGCTGCCGTCTTTCATCGCTTCCGTCTCGCGGTTGGGCGAGGCGACGCTGCCGCAATCAAGGTGATCGCGGCCGATGACGATCGGGGCCTTTAGCTCGCCTGAGGCAACCATCTCGTTTATTTTTAGCCCGGCCCTGGCACGGTCGCCGTATCCGAGCCAGCAGATGCGGGCGGGCAGGCCCTGGAATTCGACCTGTTCCTGCGCCATCGTAAGCCAGCGAGCTAGGTGATCGTTCTCTGGAAAGAGGTTCATTATCGCCTCGTCAGTCTTGTAAATGTCTTCCTTTTCGCCCGACAAGGCTACCCAGCGGAACGGCCCTTTGCCCTCGCAAAACAACGGACGAATGTAGGCCGGGACGAAGCCCGGATAATCGAATGCGTTCTCGACGCCGTTGTCCAGAGCGCGCTGCCTCAAGTTATTGCCGTAGTCAAAGACGATCGAACCGCGTTTCTGGAATTCGAGCATCGCCTCGACGTGGCGGGCCATCGAGTCCATCGCGGCCTGTTCGTAAGCGGTTTGATCTCGATCTCTGAGCTCCGCTGCCTCTTCGACAGTGTATCCCGCGGGAATATAGCCCATCAGCACGTCGTGCGCGGAGGTCTGGTCGGTCACGACGTCCGGGATCACACGCCGTTCGATCAATTCCCAATGGACCTCGGCTGCGTTGCCTAGAAGCCCGATCGACTTTGCCTTTTTCGCCTCGATCGCACCCTGTGCCAGGTTAATGGCCTCATCGATGCTTTCGGTCGAAACGTCGAGCTGTTTTAGCTGCAAGCGGCGTTCGATCCGCCATGGATCGACCTCGACAAGGATGCCCACGCCGCCGTTGAACGTGATCGCCTGTGCCTGGGCCCCGCCCATTTCGCCGAGGCCGGCGGTAAGGACCAATTTGCCGCTCAGGTCGCCCCAGCCGTGCTGACGCGCGAGGGAACCGAATGTCTCATATGTGCCCTGCAAAATCCCCTGCGTGCCGATGTAGATCCACGAACCGGCGGTCATCTGGCCGTACATCATCAGGCCGTCGCGTTCATATTGGTCGAATTGCTGCTGCGTCGCCCAGTGCGGGACGATGTTGGAATTTGCCAGCAGGACGCGCGGCGCGTCCGTGTGGCTCTTGAAAACGCCGACCGGTTTGCCGGATTGAACCAGCAGTGTCTCGTCCTCATTCAATTCACGCAGACATCGCAGGATCGCGTCGAAACTCTCCCAATTTCGGGCGGCTTTCCCGCGGCCGCCGTAAACGATCAGGTTGTCGGGATCGAATGCGACCTCGGGGTCGAGGTTGTTCTGGATCATCCGGTAAGCGGCCTCGATCAGCCAGTTTTTGCAGGTGATCTCGCTGCCCGTCGGCGCCTTTACGCTTCTTTGAATAGCCATAGATGGTCTTTCTGTTTATAAACACATAAGCTACAATCAGCCTGCCCATTTCGCAATCCGCCAAAGCTGCCATGCCTGAAGAACGTTCACGGATCGATGAGTTAGAAGCACGCCTCGAACGTCTCGTGCGAACGCAGATCGACTTTCAGACCGAGGTTTTTCGGATCCGGGATGAGATAGCCGCTATACGCTCGGCCAGGCAGCCGTCTGAAGCGGCCCCGCCAAAAGATACGGCCGGGCCAGGTGAACAATCAACGCCGACATCACCGCAGCCGGAGCCGCCGCGCCCAAAGCCGCCGCCCCGCGAGTCCCCTAATATCCCACCGCCAACATTTGGCTATTCTCCGGGCCAATCTGCCCGCGAATCGGCCCCGGGCTCGGTCAGCGCGTTCGAACGTTATGTCAAGGATTACGTCGATAACGCAAAAGGCGACCTTGAGAAATTCGTCGGTGAAAACCTGATAGCCAAGATCGGTGTCGTGGTCCTGATCATTGGCGTCGGGATCGGCGTCAAATATTCGATCGACAACAATCTGATCAGCCCGCTTGCTCGCGTCGTTCTCGGCTACGCTTTCGGCTTTGGGCTTACCGGCCTCGCGATCCGCCTTAAGGCCAAATATCACAATTTCAGCGCGGCACTCGTGAGCGGCGGGATGGCGATCATGTATTTCGTGACCTATTTTGCCTATTCCGCCTACGCGCTCCTGCCTCAATCGGCGGCGTTCGCCTTGATGGCGTTATTCACGGTTTTCACGGTCACGGCAGCATTGGTTTACAGACGCCAGGTCATCGCTCATATCGGCCTTGTCGGGGCCTATGCGGTCCCGTTCCTGTTGAGCGACGACACAGGGAATTATCTTTTCCTTTTCGCCTACATGTCGATCCTTAACGCCGGGATCCTCGTCATTTCGATCAAGAGATATTGGACGGCGATCTTTTATACCGCATCCGCATTTACCTGGACGATCTTTGGCGGATGGCTTGCGACGCGTTACGCACCCGACGTTCACTTCGAACTTGCGCTTTCGTTTCTGAGCATCTTCTTTGCGGTCTTTTACGCATCGAAATTGGCCCAGGCAAAGCTCCACGCCGAACACGACCGGAGAGAGAACCTGATCGCGACACTCGGGACGGCTTGTGTGTTCTACGTTTTCGCCCTGGCCTTGGAAGGGATGCCGGTTGCGGAAGCGTTTCGATACTGGGCCTTTTTTACCGTCCTCGCTGGCATCTCGGCGGGTGTACTGATCACCTCGTTCTGGTTCCACGGCCGCTTTGTGATCTATGCAGTTATGCCTTTCGGGTGGCTGATCTTTGGGGACTGGTATTTCGGGCGTTACGACGGGAGCGAACATTTTTGGCTGGCTGCGATATTCTCGGCCGTGTTTTTTGCGATGTTCTATTCGACCATCCTGGCCCAGAGACTCGCGTCGGATCAATTCAGCATCGTCGAAAAAACGGGACTGTTTCTTACGAATTCCTTCCTGTTTTACGGCTTCGGGTATTCGATGATCGATGGGCGGGACGATCTTCGCGACTACTTGGGGCTTTTCACTGTTGCACACGCCGGCCTTCATTTTCTTGTAGCCCGGGGAATCAGCCGAGCTCGTCCAGGTGCGGTCGACGTTGTACAGATCCTGACCATTCTGGTCCTGACATTTGCATCGATCGCGATCCCGGTCCAGTTCAACGGAAACGCCGTTACGATGATCTGGGCGGCCGAGGGCGCATTGCTTTTCTGGTTCGGGCGAACACATCTGGTCCGGCTAATCGAGTTCTTTTCTTACCCCGTAATGCTGCTTGCTGCGGCCAGCATGCTGATCGACTGGTTTTTCATTTACGCGGACCGAACGGGGCTTCCGAGCGAGTCGAACCGCGTACCGCTTGCAAATGGTGACCTTGTAACCGCGGTGGTCGTCGCCGCCGCTTTTTCGTTCGTCTTCGTCACGGACCGCAACACGCGAGACGACGGGCCGATCCCAGCTCGATTTGCCCCGTACTTTGGCGCCGGCGTCGCGGCCATAGCTGCAGCGGTGCTCTACAACGCTTTTCGCATCGAGATTAGCAACTATCATCATTTACAAAGTGTCGAACTTCGTGCGGCCACAGTCGGACATTCTCCCCAAGGCTTGGTCGACATCGGATGGCTGAACTTCGTTTGGCAGTTGGATTACACGATGGCCTTCGCGGCGGGCATGACGGCAGCCAACGTGAAGTACTTCAGATCGAAGGCCCTCGCTGCGGTAAATGCGCCGATCAGCCTGTTTCTGCTGCTCCTTTTCACAACGGCGGGGATGGTTGCGTTCAACGAACTTCGCGAGAGCTATTCCAGCTTGGGCGGCGGACCGATAAATATCTGGGTCCGTTATGTTTCATACGCAGCGGCAGGAATTTTGCTTTATTCCCTTTATCGATACAGCCGCGAGGCATTCGTCGACGAATTCGTCCCTTCGGAGATCCTTAGGCTTGGATTCGAGGGCGTCCTGGCACTCACGATCCTGATCGCGGCGAGCGGTGAGCTGATCAACCTGATGGGCCAATTCGGCGTTCCGGATGCAACGAAGCTCGGCCTGAGCATCTTTTGGGGTGCTTACGCGCTGGTACTGGTAGTGATCGGCATCTCGTTTAATAAGAAGGAGCTGCGTATCGGTGCCTTTGGGCTGCTCGGGCTGACGCTTGCAAAGCTGTTCCTTTACGACATTGCCGATCTCGACACGATCCCCAAAACGATCCTGTTCGTTACGCTTGGAATTATTCTGCTCGTCGTTTCCTTTCTTTATAACAAGTACAAAACGGCGATCTTCGGGATCGGGACCGAGAGGTTGGGGGAATGAGCTTTACCGGAAAAAGCAATATTTCATTGGTCAAACGGCGTTTTCCAATGTAAATTTTTTCCAGTCGGGCTCCAGAGGCGCCGTGATAAGATTCCGGGAATGATACCGATAGGAGGATGCATTAATATGAGAGATCTAATCCAAAGTGTTCTTACGATTGCAGTAGTCATTTTTCTTGGCTCCGCGATAAACGCGCAGACGGATACAAAGGCCCAAGATGCTAAATACGACGCCGAACTGGCAAAGAAACTCGGCGCTAATGAAATGGGGATGCGGAATTACGTCCTGGCTATCTTAAAGACCGGGCCGAACGATGCGACCGTCAAAGGCGATGAGCGAACTAAGGCCTTCCGCGGCCATTTCGACAACATGACCCGGCTCGCCGAAGAAGGAAAATTGGCGGTCGCCGGCCCTTTTGGTCAGAACGACAAGACTTTTCGGGGTTTGTTCATCCTGGCGGTGGCGACGGTTGACGAGGCAAAGAAACTTGCAGAGACCGACCCGGCGGTAAAGGCGGGGATATTTATCGTCGATTACATCCCGTGGTTCGGCTCGGCCTCGCTGATGGCGACGCCGGAGATCCACAAAAAGATCGCAAAGACCAATCCGTAAATGCCCCAGGCCGACCTTTTGATCACAAACATTGGCGAATTGGTGACCTGCGCGTCGCCAACGGGCCCGAAGCGCGGCGCGGCGATGCTCGATGTGGGCGTTGTGAAAAATGCGGCGGTCGCGGTCCGGGAAGGAAAGTTCGTTGCCGTTGGGCCCGAGAATGAGATCGCCGGCAGCTTTACGGCGGCAGGTTCGATCGATGCGGGGGGCCGGACGGTTTGTCCGGGCTTTGTCGATCCTCACACCCACATCGTCTTCGCCGGAAAGCGGATCGACGAATTCGAGAAGAAGATCACCGGCGCCGATTACCTTGAAATTCTCGAGGGCGGCGGCGGCATAATCTCGACCGTTCGGGCGACGCGGGAGGCCTCTGAGGATGCCCTGGCGGCCGGGGCGATCGAACGTCTCGACAAGATGCTGGCCTGCGGGACGACAACCTGCGAGATAAAGACGGGATACGGCCTGGATACGGAGACGGAGCTAAAGATGCTCAATGCGATCGCAAAGGCCGATAGGACACATCCAGTTGACATCGTTCCGACGGTCCTTGCAGCACATGCGATTCCGCCTGAGTTTGTCGAAAGGAAAGACGCATACGTTGACCTGATCTGCGGAGAGATCCTTCCAAAAGCCTGGGATTGGTACGCGACCTCGCATTTCCGCGGCAAAGGAACACCGATCTTCGCGGACGTTTTTTGTGAAAAGAACGCGTTCGATCTCGCCCAATCGGAACGTGTACTGAAGACAGCGAAGGCCCTTTGGTTTGGCCTTAAGGCACACGCCGACGAATTCACGAACCTCGGCTGCACGAAGCTTGCCGTTGGAATGGGGGCGGCATCGGTCGATCACCTCGATGCCGTTTCGGACGACGAGGTCCAAATGCTGGCGGCGTCGAATACGGTTGCCGTCGTGACGCCGACCGTGAACTTTAACTTCGGTTCCGCCCATTACGCCGACGCCCGGAAAATGATCGATTCGGGCTGCATCGTGGCGCTATCTACGGATTACAATCCCGGTTCGGCGCCTTGCCCGTCGCAGCCGTTGGCGATGGCCATCGCCTGCCGATACCAGAAACTGCTTCCGGCGGAAGCCTTAAACGCTGCGACAATAAACGCGGCGTATGCGATAGGCCTGGGCGAGCACACCGGTTCGATCGAGGTAGGCAAACGCGCCGATTTGCTGATCCTCGAAACAGATGATGTTCGCGAAGCCGCATATGAATTCGGCGGACAGATCGTGAAAACAGTAATAAAACGGGGAGAGATCGTTTTTGACCTAAGAATAAGTCCGGGGCCGTTGCTTTACAATTAGTACTATCATAAGAAAACAGCAGATATGAAAAGTAATAAGACCAGATCCATTCTGACGCTCGCTGCAATCGGAATAATGTGGGCCGCGGCGGTGACCGTGCCCGCACAGGTCGTGTCGGAACCTATTTTGGAGCCGAATAGGCCGATGAGCGTTACGATCCGCGGCGGCGAAGAGAGAACGTTGATCATCAACCGCAATGAAGGCGAATTTATCGAGATCAGTTGGGAGGCCGCCGACGGCCTCGACTTGGAATTCTCGCTGTTGACCCCGGCAGGTGAGGACCTGCTCAAAGATCGCGGCTACTTCGAGACAATGACACTTGTCGCACCGACGAACGGGCCGTTCAAATTCATCGTCAAACTTTCGAGCAAGACCGCTGAAGGGGACCTGATCACGTCGCCGCAGAAGATCACTCTCACATATTCGAATTCTTACACCCCGCCTTCCGGTATCAAACCGACGGCGGTGAGAACCGTGAACGGGTACCAGACGAAGATCTTTAACGATCCCGACGGCGACTCCTTTTTTACGGTTGAACAGAACGGAAAGCTGAAATGGATCGTCAAGGGCGATTCGAAATACTACTTTGCCGATGATAACGAGTATGACCAGCGTTCTGCCCGAATGTTTAAGCAAACGGCCGATAAGACCGGCGATGGCAATCCGGATATTGCCGTGAGAAGCTGGTCGGGCGGCGCCCATTGCTGCTTTGGCCTCCACTTTTTCGAACTCGGAAAGCAGTTTAGGGCAGTGCGGCCGATCATGACCGGCGATGCAGAGGTCTCGGTCCTCAGCCGCAATCCAAAGGGCGGGCTGCGGTTGAAGACGGCCGATTCTGCATTTGCCTATTGGAACACGAGCTTTGCGGCTTCGCCGTTTCCAGATCTTATTCTCGACTTTCAAAAAGGCGAATGGCGGCCCAATTTTGCCGCGATGAAAAAGCAGGCTCCGACAAAAGCCCAATTGGCTGCCGAAGCCGCGAAGATCCGTCCGAAACTGAGCACGAAGCCTTATGAAGGAGTTGATGTCGGATTTCTGGAAGAGGTCTTTTGGGGAACGATCCTCGACCTGATCTACTCCGGAAATGAGTCGGCGGCGTGGGATTATCTCGACCTGGTCTGGCCGGAGGAAAAGCCGGGCAAGGACCGTTTCAAGAGCGATCTCCAGGATCAGCTTGGAAAGAGCCGCTTTTGGCAAATGATAACGGAAGACGGGGCGGCAAAATAAGTGGATCCTATCCTGATCAATGGTGAAGAGCTGACGTTCGAGCAGGTCGTGTCGACGGCTTTTGGAAAGCCCGGTGAGCCGCGAGTCTTCCTTGACGAACCGGCCAAGGCGAAGGTTGCCCGCGCAGCCGCTGCCGTCGATACCCTTCTTGAACGCGGCGAGATCGCTTACGGGATCACGACCGGCTTTGGAGCCTTCAAGGACAAGATCATCGGCCGGGACGAGGTCGAAAAGCTTCAGCGAAACATAATCCTCAGCCATTCAGTCGGCGTGGGCGAACCGTTCGACACGCCTACCGTCAGGGCGATAATGCTCATCCGGGCCAACACACTGGCCCGCGGATTTTCGGGCATCCGGATTGAAACGCTCGAGTTGATCCTCGAATGCCTAAACCGCGGCGTTCATCCCGTCATCCCTGAAAAGGGAAGCCTCGGAGCCAGCGGAGATCTTGCACCGCTTGCCCACTTCGGATCGGTACTCATCGGCGAGGGACGCGCGGAGTTTGAAGGCGAAGTCCTGCCGGGTGGCGAGGCCCTTTCGCGCGCCGGCCTTTCGCCGGTGACGCTGAAGGCGAAAGAAGGCCTTGCCATCACGAACGGAACGACGGTGATGACGGCCCTCGGCCTGCTCGAAACCTGCCGATCGATCCGGCTTGCGGATCTCGCAGACATTTCGGGGTGCCTGAGCCTTGAAGCCCTCGACGGAACGGTTTCGGCGTTCGATGAGCGTATCCATCAGCTTCGCCCGCATCCCCGACAGATCGACTGTGCCCGGAATCTGAGGCAGATCCTCGAGGGCAGCGAGTTCCTTCGTGGGCACGACCCAAAGAATATCCAGGACGCTTACACCCTACGATGCATGCCGCAGGTGCACGGGGCCTGCCGCGATGCCGTGGCATATGCCGAATGGCTCGTGAAGCTAGAGCTCAACGCGGTCACGGATAATCCGCTGATCTTTGTTTCGGAGCCGCCAGAAGGCGGGACTCAGAACATTGAGGTAATTTCAGGCGGTAATTTTCATGGTGAACCGCTTGCGCTGGCGTTCGATTATCTGACGATAGCTCTTTCAGAATTGGGGAACATTTCCGAGCGGCGGATCATGCGCTTGACGGACGAATCGTCGAACGCCCACGTGCTTCCGGCGTTCCTGACGGAACACGGCGGCCTGAATTCGGGATTTATGATCGTGCAGTACACGGCGGCGGCCCTCTGTTCGGAGAATAAGGTGCTCGCTCATCCGGCGAGCGTCGATACGATACCGAGTTCGGCGAATGTTGAGGACCACGTTTCAATGGGCCTGACCGCCGCTCTCAAATTGCGGCAAGTGGCGCGGAACCTTGAGACCATTCTAGGGCTCGAACTCTTTTGCGCCGCTCAGGGCATTGACTTCCGCCGAAGGGCCGTCGGGGCAGATCGTCGATTGGGCAGGATGACGGCACCCGTTTATGAGGCGATCCGGCGAAGGGTTCCCTTCATCGAAAACGACGTGTATATGAAGGACCACATGGATTCGGTCGGTCACCTAGTCAAAGAGTTTGTCGAGGAGAACTTCGTGACGGAGGCGGACAATGGCTGACCGCAGATCCTCTTTCTTTTCGCGGCTGGCGAAGACGATAGCGGTCGCGGCCGGAAAGCCGCTGACCTTTGTTTTGGCCGTGGCGGTCCTTATATTGTGGGCCGTTTCCGGGCCGGTGTTCGGTTTTAGCGATACTTGGCAATTGGCCATAAATACGGGCACGACGATCGTGACTTTCCTTATGGTTTTCCTGATCCAAAACACTCAGAACCGCGACACTGAAGCGATCCAGATCAAGCTCGATGAATTGATCAGGGCCGTAAAAGGGACTCGCGAAGAAGTTATGGACCTTGAGGAACTGGATGAACGCGAACTGGACGCGATACGAAAAGAGTATCTGGACATGGCGGAGCGGGCCCGGGATGCTTTGGAGACACGGAGGAAATGAAGTTGAGGAGTGCACTCGCCGTTTTACTGATGCAGATCGCGATCCTGACTAGCGTGATCGCAGGACAAGCGCCGATCGACGTCCCCTCGGACTTCAGAGATGCGGTGAAAAAGCGTCTGGAAAAACGCGGGCTGAAACTGGAAGCGGTTTGCCCGGTCGATACCGACATCGTGGCCGCCCGTGTCTTCAAGGATTACGGTGCAATGTTCATTGCGTCAAAGTCGGTAACGCCGCCGTCGAAATGCGTTTTCGCGAATGAAGACGAGGTTAGTGATTTTCAGGCCTCGGTAAAAACCCGAAGGGAGCGGCTGAACGGGCGGGAGATCGAGCTTCAGGAAGCCGCGATGGACGCTTTGATTGACGCTAACAAGGTGGCGCTAAAGAAGAAATTGAAGATCACGCCGCGGGGCGCCTCCGCAAGCCGACGCGGTTATGCCGATACGCTGAGGATCTGGAACTCGCGATTCGATCCGGCCCTCGCCCATTGGGTCAGGAACGGCCGGATCAAAAAGGAAGACGCGGCGAAGGCCGCGGCGATGGAAGCGAACGACCAGGTTGCACAGGTTATCGAATGGGAGAAGGATTCGATCTGGTTCAGCACCGGATTTAACCGTTCGATCTTTTCTTCGGTCGCCGCACCGGGGACGTCGCAGCACCTGTCGATGATCGCCCTGGATGTAACGGAATTCGCGGACAAGAATGTGAGGGCGATCCTTAACGATCACGGGTGGTTCCAGACGATCATTGACGACACCCCGCATTTCACTTATCTTGGGCTGGACGAGGACGAATTGCCGAAACGCGGATTGATACAGGTTCCGCGAGAAGGCTTTATCTTTTGGATACCGAACTTTGATCGATGAATTCCAACCTGATCTTGCGCGTTACTTTTATTGCGGCCTGCGTGATTGCTGCGTCGGGCTGCTGGACAAGCCCGAAGTCGCAGTCGCCCGAAGGCCCGGTGAATTATCGAAACGAACGAGTCAATTTTTCCAATACGAATGTGAAGGACCTGGTCAACTCGAATAAAGCGATGAACTCGAACCGGGAAGACGACGGATCCAAGAAAGACGGATTTGCCGCTAACCTCCCTTCGGGCTTCGAACAGCCGACGGACGATGTGGGACGGATGCTCCTTCGCGAGTACGGATCTGTTTTTGTCGCGAGGGACGGAGTGACGCCTCCGGCCAAGGTCGTCTTTCGCGATCAGGGCGAGGTCTCGAGTTTGCAATCCGGCCTGATGACCTCGGCGGCCACGATCGGCGGATTCCGGCTTGAATTGCAGGCACCGGCGATGGATGCTTTGCAGACCGCGATCGTGCAGGCCCGGGCGAAGGGCCTGGACATATCGCCACGCGGTGCCGATTCGGCAAAGCGGACCTACGACGAGACGGTCGGGCTATGGAAAAGCCGCGTCGATCCGGCGCTTGTCCATTGGGTCGGGAAAGGAAAGCTGACAAAAGACGATGCCGACCGGATAAAGGGGATGTCCACGTTTGACCAGGTCAAGGAAGTGCTGCGGCTGGAAGGACAGGGCATTTACTTCGCCAAAGACCTGTCGAAATCGATCATCTATTCGGTGGCGCCGCCCGGAACGTCGCAGCACCTTTCGCTGCTCGCCTTCGACGTGAAAGAATTCGATAACGCCGAGGTGCGCCGCATCCTTAACGAAAATGGCTGGTTCCAGACAGTGGCGTCCGACCTTCCGCACTTCACTTATCTTGGTGTGAAAGAGAGCGAACTTTCGGGCCTGGGTCTTAAGAAAGTGACCAGTTCGGGCCGGACGTTCTGGGTGCCGGATGTGTGAAGTGTCGAGTGACAGGTCAACCGATCTCTCGCAAAGTCGCAAAGACGTAAAGGAGAGTTTAGGAGTTGACGTAACGAAATACACACACCGCAATCCGCAATTAAAATGGGGACATATTTAGCTGGTAAACCTAAAGCACTTCCTTTATCATCAACCCGTAAGAATCGCTAAACGAACAATTAGGGGTGACTGCAATTGCAACCAACCAATATTTCCGATCCAGAATACTTTCATAAGGTCGTCGACTGCCAGTGGGCATGCCCGGCACACACGCCCGTTCCCGAATACATCCGACTGATCGCCGAGGGGAAATACACCGAGGCGTACATGATCAACTGGGACTCGAATGTGTTCCCGGGAATACTGGGCCGAACGTGCGACCGGCCATGCGAGCCTGCCTGCCGCCGCGGGCGGATAGACGAGGAGCCGGTAGCGATCTGCCGGCTTAAGCGTGTGGCAGCCGATCATCGCGAAGACCCACTCCCGCACATGCCGCAAGGCCCGTTCGAGCCGAACGGCAAGAGGGTGGCTTTGATCGGCGCGGGGCCGGCGAGTTTGACCGTGGCCCGCGACCTGGCCCCGCTAGGGTACGAGATCCATCTTTTTGACGAGCAGTTCAAGGGCGGCGGTTTTATGCTCTCGCAGATACCCGCATTCCGCCTGCCCGTAAAAGTTCTTGATGAAGAGGTCGACTATATCCTACGGCTCGGCATCCATACTCACTTCAAGCATTACGTCTCATCACTTAAAGAAGTACTTGAACAGGATTACGACGCCGTTTTTGTAGGTACCGGGGCCCCGAGAGGCCGGGAATTAAAGATACCGGGCCGCGAGGAAGGGGCGGCAAATATCCATATCGGCATCAATTGGCTCGGTTCGGTGGCGTTCGAACACACGCATTCCATAGGCAAGACGGTGATCGTCCTGGGCGGTGGAAACACCGCGATGGACTGCTGCCGGACGGCCCGGCGGCTTGGCGGCGAGGACGTGAAGGTGATCGTGCGGTCGCCGTTCGAAACGATGAAGGCATCGCCCTGGGAAAAGGAAGATGCGATGCACGAGGACATCCCGATCATTGATAATCACGTGCCGAAGAGCTTCGTGTACGAAGCTCGTGAGCCGCAAGCAGTGAGCAGTGAGCAGAAAGAAACTGCTGACGGCTCACCGCTCACAGCTCACCGCCTTGTAGGGATGATGTTCGAGAAGGTCGAGGCCGTTTATGACGAGAGCGGCAAACGATCGCTTGTCCCGACGGGCGAACCGGAGGTCTTTTATCCGGCCGACGACGTGCTGGTCGCGATCGGGCAGGAGAACGCGTTCCCGTGGATCGAGCGGAACATCGGCATCGATTTCGACAAATGGGACATGCCGGTCGTTGACCGAACGACCTTTCAATCGACGAATCCGAAGGTCTTTTTCGGCGGGGACGCGGCGTTCGGGCCTGAGAATGTGATCACCGCCGTCGCCCACGGGCATCAAGCCGCGATCTCGATCGACCTGCTTTGCAAGGGCGAGAACCTGCTGACAAACCGGCCGCCGCCGCACGTCAATCTCCATTCGATGAAAATGGGTATCCACGAATGGGCGTACGATAGCGAGATCGACGAATACGACCGCCTGGTCGTGCCGCAGGCGCCGAAGACAGAGACGCTGATCAACCGCAAGAAAGAGGTCGAGCTCGGGTTTGACCCGCTGGCCGGTTATGAAGAAGCGAAACGCTGCCTGAACTGCGACGTTCAGACCGTCTTTTACGCCCCGAAATGCATCGAGTGCGACGCCTGCGTCGATATTTGCCCGACAAGTTGCATCACGTTTACGGCCAATGGCGACGAAAACGATCTGCGCACGCGGACGAAGGTCCCGGCGTTGAATCTGAAGCAAGACCTTTACGTCTCGGAACCCGTTCCGCAAACTGCGAGGGTGATGGTAAAGGACGAGGACGTATGCCTCCACTGCGGCCTCTGTGCCGAACGCTGCCCAACCGCCGCCTGGGACATGCAGGAATTCTGGTACAACGTGACCAAAGCCGGCGGCGTGAAATACAGCCAAATGGTCCAGATCACGAGGAACGGGAATGGTGCGGCCTAGTTCTACCTTGAATGAAGTGTGGGTGCAGTCGCAATGAAAAAACTTACACCACAAGAGAAGAAGAAGCTGAGCTATGAGCGAGATCGTCGAAACGTTTATGGTGAGGCTCCACACGCGGCAAGGAAGAACATTCCTTTACAGAAGGCAAAGAGAAACCGCGCTAATCGAAGAGCCGAACACGAGGCCCTAGCGATAGGAGGCGCGCTCGAATCGGACACCGTAGCCGACATCGTCGACACGAATCTGGACCGGAAGGCTCCAAGTGACTGGAAGAAATATCCCGACGCTCCCCTCGGCGAAGTGATTGCAGATAAGGAGCGTCGTCGAAAGATAATGCGCGAAAACGGTGGAAGAAGCGCTCTCCGAACGATCAAGAAGCTGGTTAAGGTCGTTTCAGATACGGAATAGCCTTAGCAAATCGCTTTCGAAACCTTAAGAGGTCCTCACGAAGGGCAAAAAGTTTGAGACGAAGCCTTATGAGGGCCTCATAAGGCGGTCGGAGTTGGAGTCAGAACCGGGAGCGGTAGCGACCGGGGTTTGGGGGACGTTGGGTAGAGGCTATCCGCAGCGGTTTGTGAACTCGCAGCAACTGAAGTTGTGACGGCAGACCTGAAGGCTCGTGGCTATCGAAGTACCCGGTCGCTGACGCTCCCGGTACTGACCTCCCGGCAACGGCCACTTGCGAGAGCGATCTGATGAGTAAGAACTACGAAAGAGTATTCGCCATGAGTTTTGCGAGTGTGTATCCGCACTACCTGACGAAGGTGGAGTCGAAGGGGCGGTCGAAGGATGAGCTTCACGAGGTGATCCGGTGGCTGACGGGTTACACGCAGAAGGGCCTGGAGAAGGTGATCGAAAAGAAGACGAACTTTCGCGATTTTATCGAAAAGGCGCCAAAGTTCAACCCGAACGCGTATTTGATCAAAGGCGTGATCTGCGGATACCGCGTCGAAGAGATCGAAGACCCGCTGATGCAGAAGATCCGCTACCTGGATAAAATCATCGACGAACTCGCGAAAGGGAAGAAGATGGAAAAGATATTGCGGAAACCGGAGTGAATAATATGGCAAAAGTAACGGGAATAGGCGGCGTTTTTTTCAAGAGCACTAACGATCACAAGGCACTTTCGGCCTGGTACGCGAAGCACCTTGGGCTGGAGTTGGAGCCGTGGGGCGGTGCGATCCTGAAGTGGCCGGACGATAAGGCCGACGACGGCGGCCTGACCGTTTGGAATGCGGCCGCCGGGGACACGAAGTGGTTCAGCCCGAGCGATTCGTCCTTTATGATCAACTACCGCGTCGATAACATGGACGAGATGATCGAACAGCTCTCCGCGGCCGGGATCGAGATTATCCAGGGCCCGGAATCGCACGAAAACGGTAAATTCGCGTGGATAATGGACCCCGACGGCAATAAAATAGAACTTTGGGAGCCGATGCTGTGGGACGAGAAGAACAAGAGCGCGTGATCCACCGAGAATGGTAGAATGAGACGAGGTACCAAGTATGTCTGTGATGGCGGAAGCAGAAAAATTGATCTTCAGCCTTTCGGAAAAAGACCGAGCTGAGTTGGTAGGAAAAATCCTGCGGTCGTTGCCGTTGTATGCGGATGACGGCGGATTGGCGGAAGCTCGACGGCGTGATATTGAGATGGACGAAAATCCGGACTCGATCATTTCTTTGGAGCAACTAAATGAGAGACTCTCAGAACGTTTCCCGTTTCTCCGCAAATGACCGTTCAACTTAATTCGGCCGTTCACGATGACCTTCGCGAGGCGATCGAATATTACGACAGGACTGCGGGAAGTGAGATCGCCATCGACTTTCACGACGAATTCCTTCGACTCGCCGGCCTAGCAGCCGATGCTCCACGTACGTTCCGAATTTACAGAGAGGACTCGACGGAGATACAAAGGGTTAATCTCCAATGATTTCCATATCATTTTCTTTTCAGACAGATAGATAAGAATACAATAAGAATTTTGATCGTCCGGCACGATCATCGGCATCCATCATACGGATTGGACCGTTGGTAATTATGAAGATCAACGATTTTGTAGTCAGGTTTGCGAACGTCAACGGCACGGGTTCGGCATCAGCGAACGCGCTGTTTACCAAGGCGGTTTTTCGGATGGGCGTGCCGGTGACGCCGAAGAACATTTTCCCGTCGAACATTCAGGGTCTTCCGACGTGGTATGAGGTGCGGGTTTCCGAAAAGGGCTATTTGGGCCGACGCGAGGGCGTCGATCTGATGGCGGCGGTCAATCCGCAGTCGATAAAGCAGGATTACGCGGATGTCCGGCCGGGCGGTTATTTTGTTTACGACAATACAAAACCGCTCTCGCCTGAGTACGACCGAACGGATATCACCCATCTCGGCATCCCTATGACGGCGCTTTGCCGTGATGAATTCAGCGACCCGCGGCAGCGGCAGCTTTTTAAGAACATCGTTTACATAGGGGCTTTGGCTACGCTTTTCGATATCGAATTCGCTGTCCTGGAAGGGCTGATAGGCAACCAGTTCAAGGGGAAGGAAAAGCTGATCGAGCCGAATATCAAAGCGCTGAACCTGGGCGTCAACTTCGTTAAGGAGAATTTCGACTTCCCGTTCGACCTTCGTGTCGAACGCCGCGACCTGCTGGACGACAAGATCCTATACAGCGGCAATTCGGCCTGCGCCCTCGGGGCGATCTATGCCGGCGCGACCGTCGCGGCGTGGTACCCGATCACGCCATCGACCTCCGTGGTCGATGCTTTTGCATCGTATTGCTCGAAGTACCGGGTCGATCCGGAGACGGGTCGAAACAACTACGCTATCGTTCAAGCCGAGGATGAGCTTGCCGCGATCGGGATGGTCATGGGGGCAATGTGGAACGGCGCCCGAGCCTTTACGGCGACCAGCGGCCCGGGTGTTTCGCTGATGAATGAGTTCCTCGGGCTAGGTTATTTCGCCGAGGTGCCGACCGTTTTGATCGACGTGCAGCGTACGGGCCCCTCGACCGGAATGCCGACGCGGACGCAGCAATCCGACATTCTCCTTGCAGCCTATGCTTCACACGGCGACACGAGACACCCGCTGCTTTTTCCGGCGACGCCGAAAGAGTGTTTTGAGATGACCGCCGACGCCTTCGACCTTACCGAGCGTTTGCAGACACCGGTCATCGTGATGACCGACCTTGACCTGGGGATGAACGATCACGTAACCGAGCCGCTTGAATGGGACGACGGCCGCGCATACGACCGCGGAAAGGTGTTGGGGGCCGAACAGCTCGACGAGATCTATAACAACGGAACTGCTTTCAAGGGGAAATACGGCCGCTATCTGGACGTTGACGAGGACGGCATTCCTTATCGGACTATCGCTGGTACACACGTAACCAAAGGAGCCTTTACCACCCGGGGTTCAAGCCGCGACGAATACGCCGTTTATACCGAGAGCAGCGAGACCTATGTCCGCAACGTTGACCGGCTGATGCGTAAATGGGAAACCGCAAAGGAGCTTGTTCCGCAGCCCGTTTTCTACCATTCTGGGATGAAGCATGAGTCCGTCCGGGGCGATGTCGCAAGGCGTGAAAAAGACGGCGTGATCTTCTTCGGCACATCTATCTATTCCGCCGAAGAGGCTATCGAAATGCTCGCCGGCGAGGACATCAAACTTGACGCGATGCGTCCACGGGCTTTCCCATTCGGAAGGGCCTTTGTCGATTTCGTCGAATCACACGAGCTCATTTTCGTCATCGAGCAGAACCGCGATGCCCAGTTCAAGAGCCTGATGATGATCGAACTCGGCACCGATCCGGCTAAGCTAATTTCCGTTCTGAACTACGACGGCATGCCGATCACTGCAGATAATATTTACAGGCAGATAAAAGGTAAACTTGAAAGACAATGACCTACGTTAGATCAACATTCAGACATCCGGCCCTGCCGAAAAATGAGCTCGGGTACACGGTCGATTATTATGAGGGCTCGCTGAGCACGTTGTGTGCGGGCTGCGGGCATGATTCGATCAACGCGGCGATCGTAGAGGCATGTTGGCAATTGAACATCGAGCCGCACAAAGTGGCGAAGCTTTCGGGCATCGGCTGCTCGTCGAAGTCTCCGGCTTATTTTCTTTCAAATTCGCACGGGTTCAATTCGGTTCACGGCCGGATGCCGAGCGTCGCGACGGGTGCAAATTTGGCCAATCGCGATCTGATCTATTTCGGTGTTTCAGGCGATGGCGACACGGCTTCGATCGGGATGGGGCAGTTTGTCCACGTTGTCCGCCGGAACCTGAAGATGGTTTACCTGGTGATGAACAACGGCTGCTACGGGCTGACCAAAGGCCAGGACTCAGCGACCGCCGACGCCGGTTCACGCAACAAGACCGGTCATGAGAACTTGTTCGCCGCGATCGACCTCGCCAGCCTGGCGATCGAACTAGGCGCGACGTTTGTCGCTCAAAGCTTTTCCGGCGATAAAGAGCAACTCGTCCCGCTTCTTAAGGCGGCGATGCACCACAACGGATTCGCTTTCCTGAACGTGATCAGCCCGTGCGTCACATTCAATAATAATTCCGGTTCGACGAAATCCTACGACTACGTTCGGGAGCACATGGCCGCCACCGCCACGATGGACTTCATCCCGATCATGCGTGAGATCACTACGACCTACGAAGCGGGCTCGATCCAGGACCTGACGATGCATGACGGATCGGTCATCCGCCTTAACAAACTAGAAAAAGATTGGGACCCTTACGATAGACTGTCGGCGACCAACGCGGTTCGCCAGGCAAAGCGGCGGGACGAAATCCTCACCGGCCTGCTCTATGTCAACGAGAATTCGATAGATCTTCACGAATTGCTGAATACGTCTTCGACCCCGCTCAATGCTTTAGGAAAGGACGATCTGTGTCCGGGTAATATGGCTCTCGAATCGTTGAACGGCTCATTGCGATAATCTCCGTCATGCCCACACCTCTCAAGGCCTGTCTAAAAAGTGCAGGTCCGGGTCGTGCCGCGCTCAAATAATGGACATCGATCGTTTCAATTTTTATTCGGATCAACAATAAACACAATCGTTGTGGCAAAAAGGGGAACTTCCGCGCTCGTTGCGAAGTAATTCACATCTCCCCCCAGCCGGACGAAATGAGTTCGTTGCGGCGGACCGCTAAATTCCTTGATCTTCTACGAAAACAAGCGAAAACAGGCCGCTCCGTGAGCAGGCTTCGTTGGCATCGAAATTGCACTTTCGCAATGCGATGACCGCAAATCCCATCAAGATCGTTAGTCCGCAGGCGACGGAGATCCGTCGAGTTGTCGGCAAATGGACAGGCGACCGAAACGGGCCGACGCTCATCGTTGTCGGCAGTATCCATGGAAACGAGCCGAGTGGGCGGCTCGCTCTTTCTCGTGCGTCTGAATTCGTGGATCGGAAGGCGGGCGAACTGAAGGGCCGCGTTCTTTTCCTTACCGGAAATGTTCGAGCTTCAACGCTCGGCGTCCGGTTTGTAGATACGGACCTCAACCGGTATTGGTCCCGCGAGAACATCTTGCGCAACTCCGCCGCATCGGCAGAAAGCCATGCCTCTGAAGACCAAGAACAGAGCGAATTGTTGCAGTCGATAGGGGAGTTTCTCCGTACCGCGGTCGACGAGATCTTTGTGCTTGACCTTCATTCGACGTCGGCCGGCGGGGCACCGTTCGCAACGGTGGGCGACACGATGCGTAATCGGCGGTTTGCGATGAAATTCCCGGTCACTATGCTGCTGGGGATCGAAGAACAGCTCGAAGGGACCCTGCTCGAATTTCTCAACAATGAGGGGGCCGTAACGCTCGGTTTCGAGGCTGGCCAACACGACGATCCGGCGTCGGTCGACAATCACGAAGCTCTGGTGATGTTAGCATTAGTGTATAGCGGCGTTCTTGAAAAGACCGATCTGCCGGACTTTGAACGACTGGCAAAGCGGCTCAGATCCGCGATGCCGAAGCACCAGATCATCGAGGTCCGGCATCGTGAGGCGATCACGCCGGAGCAGGGTTTTGAGATGCGGCCGGGATTCGCGAATTTCGATCCCGTGCTGAAGGGCCAGATACTTGCAAGCGATCTTTCCGGCGATATTGCCTCTCCTGAGACCGGTATTATAATGATGCCGCTATATCAAAAGAAGGGTGAGGACGGGTTCTTCGTTGCCCGCAAGGTCGCGCCGTTTTGGCTTCACTTGTCGGCGCTGCTCCGCAAGTTTGACGCCGCCAGGCTGATCCATCTCCTGCCGGGTGTTTCCGAGGTGCCGGGGCATCCGGAACAACTCAGGGTGGATACGCGGATCGCGAGATTTTTCCCGCTCCAGATCTTCCACCTTCTCGGATTCCGCAGGCTTCGATGGAACAACGAATTTCTATTGGTCAGCCGGCGTCGATTCGATACCGTCAGCCCGTTTGCGGCAAAGAGGCATTGAATTATGGGTGAAAAGACTATAACCACAGGCTATGACGAATCCGAAATGCGATCGTTCACTCGCTCGGTCCTAAACGACCTTCAGGCATTGGCGACGTTGATCGACTCCGGCTTGATGGAGGAAGAGGTCTGGCGGATCGGAGCCGAGCAGGAGATGTTCCTCGTGGATCCGTCGATGCATCCTTCACCGATCGTTACGGAGCTTATGAACACCGTGAAAGACGGCCGGTTGACAACGGAAATTGGGAAATTCAACCTGGAAGCGAATCTGACCCCTCGAGAATTCACAGGGAGCTGCCTGTCGGACCTTGAGGCCGAGCTCAACGACGTTCTTCAAGAGGTCCGAAAGGGTGCGGCCCAATTTGACTCCGCACTTGTGCTTACGGGCATTCTGCCGACGATCCAGTTATCGGACCTGACCGAGGAAAACCTTACTCCGAACCCCCGTTACCACGAGATCAACCGGATCGTCACGAAGCTCCACGGAAAAGACCGGCAGATCCACTTGAAGGGCCTGGACGAGATACAACTCACCCTGCACGACACCTTTATCGAGTTCTGCAACACAAGTTTTCAGATCCATTTGCAGGTCGGGGCCAGTCAATTCCCGCGTTATTACAATTGGGCCCAGGCCATTTCAGGCCCTGTCCTCGCGTCGGCCGTGAACTCGCCGATCCTGTTGAACAACAGGCTCTGGCACGAGTCCCGGATCGCACTTTTCCAGCATGCAACGGATACGCGATCAGAGGTGCTTCGTGAACGAAATCAGATGCCGCGGGTCAATTTCGGCGATGATTGGGTAAAGGGCAGCATTCTCGAGGTCCTGCGCGAGGACGCGGTCCGGTTCCGGATCCTCCTAACGCAGCGGCGGGACGAGAATTCGCTCGAAATGATCGCGCACGGCAAGATTCCCGAACTTTACGCCTGGCGGCTTCACAACGGCACAATATGGAGATGGAATCGACCTTGCTACGGGATCATAAACGGCAAGCCCGGCCTGAGGATCGAGGCGCGATACCTTCCGTCCGGGCCGACCGTTGTGGACGAGGTGGCGAACGCCGCTTTTTTCCTGGGATTGATGAAGGCTCTTCCGGAGGAGTTCGGCGATGTTGAAAAGCTGATGCCGTTTGACAGTGCAAAGACGAATTTCTTCAACGCCGCACGCTATGGCTTAAATTCTCAGACTCTTTGGCTTGGCGGAAAGAGCCGTCGAACGGACCGACTTATTCTTGAGGAACTGCTGCCGCGGGCCGAAAAAGGGCTGGAAATGGCCGGAGTTGATGGATCCGATATAAAGCGGCTTCTGGGAATTCTGGAAGCAAGGGTGAGCTCGGGAAAGACGGGTGCGCAGTGGATGCTCGATTCGATCGGCAGCATGGACCCAAAAGCCAAACTGAACGTCCGGATGCGGAGCCTGGTTGCCGCGATGAAAGAAAATCAGGAAAAGGGCCTGACGCTGGCCGATTGGCCGATCGCGGAGGTCCCGCACCAGCCTGATTGGATCGACAACTATATGCGTGTCGAACAGTTCATGTCGACCGACCTATTCACCGTAAGGCCGGAAGATGTTGTCGACCTGGCTGCGAGCCTGATGCATTGGAAGCACGTCCGGCATGTTCCCGTCGAGAACGACGACGGCGAGCTTATCGGCATCATTTCGCACCGCGACCTGCTCGAGATCATCGCGTTGGGAAAGGTTGAGGGCCGCAGGGAGATACCGGTTAGCGAGATCATGCAAACAGATCTGGTCACCGTACCGCCGGAGACCGGAGCGCTTGAGGCACTGAATCTGATGCGTGACCGAGGGATCGGGTGTTTGCCAGTGGTCAAGGGGAATCTCCTTGTCGGCCTTGTGACCGCCTTCGATTACCTGACGGTCTCGTCGAAGCTTTTCGAGGAGAAGCTCGCCGGAGCCTCCTCCTCACGATCGATCGGAAAAACAAATGCGAGGTAATAAAAAAGCCGTGAAACCACAGAACGAATGGACCAATTTTCTAAGTTTTTTTGGGAGTCAGAACCTGGACAGGCCGACGCGGATCGGGCTGTTCGAGACCGTCGATGGTGTTACAAACGACTATTGGATCGAGAACGGCCTTCCGCTAAAGGGCATCGACGTCGATTTTAACGGCCGGTTGCCTGTCGTTGAGATCATGCTCGAGGGGCTGACCCACGTTGTGCGGAACGTGAAAGGCCTAAGGCCGATCTACTCGTTCGACGGTAACGAAGAGGGTATGGACATAATCGACTCGGGCGGGGCGACGACGATACTGAGATTCGATAATGGCGTATCCACGAAAGAAATATAGCCGGTAGGCTAACGAGGTCGAAATGAATATAAGGAAGGCTCTTCCCGTCCAGAACAACTGTATCGTGTGCGATTGGCGCTCGCCCGGTTTCTTCTGCCAACTTCCGGAGGATGTGCTCGGCAAGTTCGGTACCCTTAAGATCACCCACGCGTATCCGAAGGGAACAACTCTCTTCGTCGAGGGCCAGGAGGCCAACGGCATCTACGTGCTGTGTGAAGGGAAGATCAAACTAACGACCTATTCTGAGGACGGGAGATCGATGATACTTCGCGTCGCCGAGCCGGGCGAGGCCCTTGGCTTGAGCGCAAGCGTAGCCGGTCACGATTATGAGTGTACGGCCCAGGCGATCACCGACTGCCAGGTCAATTTCTTGAGGACTTCGGACCTCCTTCGTTTGTTTGCGGAGCACAGCGAAGCGGCCTTTAACGCGATCCGCGACCTGAGCGTTGTTTATCACAAAGCCCACCTGAAGGTCTGCTCGCTCGGACTTTCATCCTCCGTAAGCGACAAACTCGCGAGACTTCTGCTCGATTGGTTCGAGCACAGCGGCGAACTCAAGACGGGTTCGTGGATCCCTTTGGACTTTACCCACGAAGAGATCGCCGAGATGATCGGCACGAGCAGGGAAACCGTAACCAGACTGCTTAAGATCTTCCGTACGCAGCAATTGATCACGCTCGAGAAGTCCAAACTCTTCATACCCGACAGGCGCCGCCTCGAAGCCGTGATCGGTTCGAACAGGGTCTACGAATCCGAAAGGTGTGACGATGGTCACATTTCCAAGTGACGAACGTCCTATTTTTCTCAGGACCTGGTGATAGCATCGCTCCGGCGGAGGCTTACGGACCATCATGTCCCGCACCACTTCTGTCTTTATCGAGCAGGTTTCACTTACCCGGCAGGCACTGCCGATAGTGCCGTCACGCTGCGGGGCGGGTGAGTATATCGTTTCGCGAGCGCTCTCCGGGGCGGGATTCATTAACTTTGCTCCAGGGACGCCGATCTTTGGGCCCCAAAACCGCGACACGTCGATCTGGCTTTTGTTGTCAGGTACTGCAAGGCTCGTTCGATGCGATGGGCCCGGCACCGTCCGTTCGTCCGTCCTTATTCATCGGGGCGAGATCGTCGGGTTGACCGAGACACTTGCGTCGGTGCCGCATCCGGACAACCTCGAAGCTATTTCGCCTTGTGTCTTTCAGCGAATGGACATCGACGACCTGCTCACGTGGCTGAAATGCAAGCCCGATGTCGGGCTCGAACTTCTTCGAAGCGTTGCGGCCGACCTTTCGACGGCACACGTTCGGTCGGTAAAGATGCTGATGTGTGACCACTATCACAGACGTAAGGTCAATCAGGATCTAGGTTTAAATTAAATTTTCCGATCTTTCTTACATCATGTTATTCGAGGCCCGGCAAAGTCCTGCCAGGCCGGAGGCGACTATCATGTCAAATCACAAGAACCTGAAACTAAGTCTCGTGGTATTGTTTCTCGGGGCCGGTGTTTTTTGGCTTTTTACCGGTTCAATGACAACCACGGCCAGTATCATCTCGGGCGGCGAGATGGCGACATCAACGGAATCATTACCGTTCGATGACCGCTACGTCGGCAGCGACACCTGTGCCGCTTGTCACGACGACCAGTTCAAAAAGGTAGCCGGAACCAAGCACGGCAAACTGCATACGCTGTCGTCATGGAAAGGCAAGGTGGTCGGATGCGAATCGTGCCACGGCCCCGGCAAAGACCACGTTGAATCAAGCGGCGACGTAAGCAAGATCATTTCTTTCAAACGGCTCGATTCAAAAGCGGCCTCGGAATCTTGCCTGTCCTGCCACGCCGGTAAAGAAGCACACAACAATTTCCGACGCGGCGATCACTGGCGGAATAATGTCGGCTGCACCGAGTGCCACTCAGCCCACGGCCCGGACCTGCCGAAGTTCGAGCTCGGATCGACCACACGGGTCGGCGACTCGTCCGCACAAAAGCCCGGCCAGGTCGAAAAAGCCATGCTGCGTGCAAGCGATCCGCAACTCTGTATCTCCTGTCACAGCGAGGTCAAAGCGCAGTTCAACAAGCCGTTCAGGCATCGCGTGATGGAAGGGACGATGAACTGCAGCGATTGCCACAACCCGCACGGCGGCTTCGAATCGAAACAGACGAAACTTTCCGTGGGCGCCGACGCGGCGTGCGTCAAATGCCATACAAATAAACAGGGCCCGTTCGTCTTCGAGCATGGGCCGCTTAAGTTAGAGGGCTGCACGGCATGCCATACGCCGCATGGTTCGGCAAATCCGAAGATGCTGAAGCGGCGACAAGTAAGGCAGTTGTGCTTAGAGTGCCACACAGGCATCACCGAAGAGTTGGCCCCCGGGGTGCCGAGTTTCCATAACCAGGCCCAGGTCCGGTATCAGCAGTGCACCGTGTGCCATACCGCGATACATGGATCGAATTCGAGCTCCGTGTTCTTCAGGTAGCAGCATGGGAGGAATTATGAGAATCACTAAAAGGATCATGCCGCAGGTTTCGAGGGCTCTGTTGCTGTGTGCGGCCGTGGGTACTTTTTCGGCCGCCAACGGCCAGGCACCGTCCTCAACCCCGAGCGACCAGACAAACACCGGGGAACCGACCATCAATTCCAGCATTGAACTGGGTGTGCGCGGTCTTAAGGTGAACGGCGATCACGAAAAGTTCCGGAGCGACCTGAATTATCGCGCCGGATTCCGCCTATTCGATTCGAGTATCCTCATTGAGGAAGGACGGAATCAATACAGGGCCTTTGACAGCGCCCTGATCCAGGTAAGCGGATGGGGTTCCGATCCCACCGGTTCTTTCCGGATGAATATGGACCGGATCGGGCTGTATAAGTTCGATTCCAGCGTTCGCCGGGTCCGATATTTCAATAACCTCAAGAATCACGTCCCAACATGGTCACAGCCGGCTTCGACCGGTTCTCAGCACCAGGCGAACACGCTGCACCATTTTGGCGATTTCGACCTTACGATCTTTCCGGAGCGGGACCTGCGTTTTCGTTTGGGTTACGGATTCAATGATACCAAGGGCCCGGGAACGAATACCCTTCGTTTCAGGAGCGACGAATATCAGGTCGATTCAGAGATCGACACGCGGAGCGACGACTTTCGCGCCGGGGTCGAGGGAAAGCTGTTCGGTTTCAACCTTGGTGTCCTGTACGGCCATCGAATGTTCAAGGACGGGACCCAGTTCATCGTCAGTTCGCTGAATCCGGGCAACAATCCGGCATCGACCTCATCCTTTCTTAATACGGCCTCTCGAATTTACCAGACGCGGGGCACTACCAACTTTGGGAATTTCTTCTTTCAAAGGACCATTCTCGACCGGTTCGACATCGGCGGCCGTCTGATCTACTCGGAGGTCAACTCCGAGATCGGCGAAAGGGATGCACTTACAGGTCGTTTGTCCTCAACCGGAAATATAGTTACCCAGAATGACATTGTCGTTCCCGGTCTGGTTAAGCGGCCACAAACGCGTGCAGACCTCGGAATGACACTCCGAGCGACCTCTAACGTTCGCATTTCCAACACGTTCACATTCGACCAGTTCAACATAGCCGGATCAAACACCTTCTCCGAATTTGCCGCTCTGATCTCGAATAACGGAACGCCTCAGAATCCGACCAGGACCAACACGTCATCGTGGCGGCAGACCGCTTATAAACGATTTTCCGATCTTCTGGAAGCCGATTTTCAGGTAAGCCGGATGTTTGGCTTTAATGTCGGCTATCGCTACACGAACCGCAATGTGGCAATTTCGGTTAGGGACATAAACCTTATTTCCGGTTCCACGACCTCGACCCACGATGAGGAATTCGACAACTCAACCCATTCATTCATAGCCGGCGCCAAGATCAAGCCCACTTCGAATTGGACGATCTATGCTGATGTTGAACGGGGTGAGTCAGACAACGTTTTTACGCGGCTTGCGAATAAGGACTTATTCAATTTCCGCGTGCGCAGCCGGGCAAACGCTGGGAACTTTACGTTCAATCTTTCGGCGATCACAAAGGACAACGACAGCCCAGGCACATCGGTTCCAGTGGGGTCCGGAAGTACCGCGATACCGGCCACTGAGACCATTGTGACCTCGAAGACACGGATCTTCTCCGGAGACATAGATTGGTCACCGACATCGAATTTCAGCATAAATGCCGGTTATACTTACACGGACCTGAAGAGCAATGTTGATGTGATCTTACCGATCGGATCGCCGATCTTCTCTCCGACACGGTGGCAGATCGGGAGCAGCGAGTTCTATATGCGGGACAGCTTCTTCTTCTTCGATGTTTCAGCTCGTCCCCATAAACGTATTTCAATGTTCGCGAGCTATCGGTTCAATGACGACCGCGGACAGGGTGACCGTGTGATCTCGCAACCGCAGGATATTATTACTTCTTATCCGATGAGGTCGCACAATCCCGAGATCAAACTGGCGTTCAGGATAACCCGAAATATTGACTGGAACGTCGGCTATCAATACAACTCGTATCGCGAAGATTCTTTCATCAGCCCGTTCGCAACGCCGGTTGCGTTGTTCCCGGCACAGAACTACACGGCCCACATGCCTTACACTTCGCTGCGGATCTTCTTCGGCCCTAAGGCCGGGGATCGGTAGGAACTCGCTAACTTAGTTCAACAAAGGAGGCCGGCTCGATGCCGGCCTCTTTGCTTATCCGTATTGTAACTGCTTAGAACTTCACTTTCTCGTAGTTTCCCGTGTGGCATTCCGCACATTGAAACCTTGAGATATCGCCAAGGTTAAGCGGATGAACAAAGGTCCGGTCGCCTGTATGGCAGGTGGCACATTGATATGTATTCTTGTCGCCGAGTTCGACCGGGTGCCTGAACACGTTATTCTCCGGGATCAGCGTGCTGCCGCCGAAGGTCTGGTCGATCGTCGTATGACAGATCGCGCAATCGTTCCGGATCACCTTTCCCTCGCGGCTGAAGTGGCGGCCATCGTGACAGCGGAAACATCCCTGGGCCGTAAGGTGCCCGATATTGTTGACGTGTGAGCTCCAATTCGTCCTCATTTCCGGGAAGAAGTTCGTCTGATAGATGGATTGGATCTCCGCTACGGCCTGAACCACGGAAGCATTCCGGGACGCAAAGATATCAGGATAATTCTCGCGATAAAAGCCGTTGAGGGTGGATGCGATCGCGGCAATGGCAGTGTCATTGTCGGGATAATCTCCTGCGAGGACCTCGACGGCCTTTGCCTTGATGAACGGCAGCCCTTGATCGATGCGGCCGGCGGAGAGCGAACGATCCACCGCTTCGTTCGGCGAACGGTAAATATGGGCGGGACGATTGTGACAATCGATGCAGTCCATCCGCCGTCGTGGCATTGAATCGATCTGCGACTGAGAAAGTGCACCCTCCCTGACCTGATACTCCGTGACATTGCCCTGCGGATCCTTTAGCCGGACCCAGGGAATGTTCTGCCTCTGATCATCGGTCGCGACATAAGTGACTTCGTTGGCTACGTTCATGTGCCAATGGATCCCGCCGGCCGGCCCCCCGGCCGGGCCGCCGCCTCCGACCTTGATCAGCATTCGCGTCCGGTTCAACGAATTTTTCTCGTCATAACCGAAGTGATCGAACACCCGAAGCTGGTCGCCGATGAACTTTTCGGGCCAATGGCATTTTGCACACGTCTCGTCTGCCGGCCTCATATTGTGGACCGGCGTTTTGATCGGCTTGTCATAAGTTCGAAATGTGACCGCGTAGAGCTGGTTCATTCCGTTCAGCTTCGATCGTACGTACCATTCGGCGCCGCCGCCAACGTGACACTCGACGCACGCCACCCGGGCATGAGGCGAGGCCTGGTAAGCGACGAATTCGGGCTTCATTACGGAATGACACTGTTGTCCGCAAAAGGCCGTCGATTCGGTGTACTCAAATGCCCGATAGCTCCCGAATGCGCTCATGAACAAGAACGCGAACAAAACGCACATGAACACCACCAGGGACCTTCGGCGGGCCGGGTCGTTCAGGTCGAGTACCGGATAAGCGGCGAGGCCGGATTCCGGATACTTTCGCCGCCGTCTGCGTTCCAGCAATGCCCCGATGACGGCAACAGCAAGTCCGAAAACCAGTACGCTCGGGAGCAGTATGTAGGTAACGAGAACCGTGTAGGGATTCTCCGAGCCTGATGTGATCTCGATCAGGAATAAGAGCGCGATGCTGATCAGACTCGCGGCGGCGATCGCGAATCCGATAAAGCTGATGTAGTTGCGAAAAAGCCCCGGGACCTGGGGTTTCTCTTCGGATTCAAGCCCTTCATCCGGGGCTTTGACTTCATCGGACATCGGTTCCTCCATAAAGGCCTCTCAAGTAAAACAATGCCGTTGACAAGAAACGACGAACAGCGGCCTCAAATGAAAGCCGCTGGTTCGTCGTTTGGCCGGAGCCTGATCAATTTACTCGAATGGAGACTACTTCAAGGTATTACCTGACGTTCCGAATCAATTCGGTTTCCTCAAGGAGTCCATATATTTGACCAGGGACCTGGCCTCGTCGGCCGTCATTCCTTTTTCTTCATAACCCGGCATATAGGGCGGTCTCTCGCCTTTTTTGCCTTTCAAAACGATCTGTACGTGCTCGTCTTCCGTCTTCGCGGGGTCATAGAACTTTTCCGCTTTCGGACTATGACACATCGCACATTTAGCTTTATAAACTGCCGCATCGTCAGCGGCTTCGACCCGGGCGGCCGTAGCCGATTCCGGCCCGATCGCCGTCAATAATGCGAATCCCACTGCCATCATCGCCGCTATTGTCCATTTGATCAGATCTAATCTCATTTTGGTTGACTCCATGATTGCCTGAATAAGGTTCTCGGTCCTTACACCGTCCTTCTGGCCTCTCTTCAGCAATGCATATGCCAAGCGATCTGATCCGGAAAATTGTCAAAAACCTTAGAAAACTTGGACCTATTGGCTTGCCCCGGCCATCAGGCGGTGAATTACAACCTAGCAAGCGCGAAAATTTACGCCCCAGCGTCGGGCTCAAAATCGAAACGTCGATCCTTCATGGCACCTTTTGCACGAAGTGAAATTACTGTCGCCAAACGCCCTCTTGTCGTTGTGGCAGGCAGCGCAGCTCCGGGTGCGTGCCGGAGCAAGGTGCATCGAAAGCAGCGGTGAAGACACCTGACGTCCGGTCGCCGCCCTGGCCCGGACCGTGTGGCATTCGCTGCACGAGATCCGCTTCGACGTGTGTTCCGAATGGCTGAAATTCACGCGAGCGGCAGCCGAAGACTGCGAGAACCGGTTCGGGCGGCCCGCCTGGTGGCACGTCGCACATGACGCGATGTCGCGGCCGCCGGAGCGGGCCTGCGGGCCATGGCATTGGAAGCAGTTCGAGTGGGCATTCAGCCTCGTCGGTACCGTCATTGCTGCCCCCCGCGAGACTGGCCGATGGCAATCGGCGCAGTTTGAGAGGCGAGAATGTTTCGAATGATCGAACACCGTCCGGAAGCTCCTTAACCGAGGAAAGGGCTTGACCGAGGTCGGCGTATGGCAAATAACGCAGATCGGATGTTTATTGTCCCTGAATTCCTGAGAATGGCAGGAAGAGCACGGAATGTGGCCCGGGAATTTCGGCGTAGTCCGGTTGTCGTTTCGAACGTGGCAGACGAGGCAGGGCATCCTTTTATGCTGGGCCGTATCGTGCCGGAACCGGGAATAGTCCTGGACGGCGGGGTCGGCGGGCGGCTCGTTAGGGACGGCGGGCATTGTTTCGGGTTCGGACATCGAAACACCTTTTGAGCTCTCGTTGTCCATCGAAAAGGCCATTACGATAAGCAAGATCGCCGACATCACAGCCGCGGCAAGTAAGCGACCGGTATTGCCGGGCCGCCGGGCCGCGTCGGATGACTTTTGGAGTCTCGCCGATGGTCGGTTCAAGGTTTTGCTCCGGCTTCTAAAAGCGCCGAACGATGGCTTTCGGGAACGGGCTGCCTGCCGAAGACCACATGGCACTTGGTACATTCGAACTTCGGGTCCGCTTTGCGTGCGTCCCACTCAAAATTCAGGGCCCCGCCGTCGTCGGTAGTGGCCGTCGCATGGCAGGTACTGCAGCTGCTAATACCGACACGTTTTGACGCGGCGCTGAGTGTATTCATCGATTCCGCGTTGTGACACGTCGAACAGCTTAGTTCATTGTGGCTGAACCACTCATGCCGGAACTTACCCGTCGAGTCCCGAAGTTTCCAGGCATTCAAAACCACCCTATCCGTAACCCCCATCTTCCCGGGAAGCTTAGGGTCGAAATCGGCCGCCACCGAGGCCGGTTTAAGGGCGTGGCACGTCGAACAGGAATCGGGCGAGGGCTTCAAACCGGAATCGGCCGAATGACAACTAAAGCAGGCCGTATGGCCCCTCGGCACTGACTTGAACGTACCTTTCTTCAGCCAGAAACCATCGCCGAGGTCCGCCGGCGGCTTTGTAAAGAACTCATCGGAGCCGTCTCCCTGTGGATGCAAAGTCTTGTGACAAACGGCGCAGCTCTCTTCGCTCGCTCGGCCAGGTGTGAATGAGGCGTTGCGAAAGATCGATCGCGGCCCCGATGTCCGGGAAACGATCTCTATGTGGACGGCATGGGGAAATGCGATCTGGAAGTCCGACTCCGCCTCTTTTCCCTTTGCCGACTGGTCAAAGATCTCCCGCGGGTTCGGGAAGGGATGCCGGCGGCTGTCCCTTGGCGAAGGGTTGACGTGGCAGACCGAACAGATCGCGGGCCGTGCCCCCCTAAAGAATTGCTGCCGGTGGCAGCCCAGACAGGACTGATGCTGCGGATACTCCGTGATGTCTGGGAAAGCCTCGGCTTCAGTTCTGACCTTGTTCCAATTAGGCGACGGGAATTTATGGCACGTCGAGCATTCCTGCCGATGCGCCTGAACTTCGTGCTGAAAATCTCGATAGGTGGCTCCGCGGCGATTCGGCACCTGCCTCGCCTGGGCGCTGACCGTCGGGCCTTCTTCCAAACAGAGAAAAAAGCCGCACACCGAGATCAGCACCAGAGTAATACCCCACGCGATCCGTTCCTGGTTTTTGCGGGGGGCCGGTCGGACACGCATCGGTTGATCGCAAAGTAACAACTTAAACTAATAATTTCCGGGCGTGCTTGCTGTGACTATGGTCACATAGAAAAGAGACGTCCCTCTATACGATATGCGTAAATATCCGCGCAGTCATCACGATAGTCCGCGGCCATTTGCTTTGGGCTCCGTGCTCAATAACCGCCTTCCCTAGGATTGACGTGTGTTTCGCGGCCAATTGATGAAGGGCACGGTCTTTGCTCGATCCAACTCGACTGGAATATTGCACATGCGTGAAATCTCAACTCTTGGATCGAAAGCGAACCTGCCGCGACCGGAAACCGTGAAGCCGGGCTGGGGAGTTACGGCTCTCGCCGCCTCGATGCGCTGGTTGTCTTCCGTTCGCCTCGGGGTCTTTCTTTTATGTCTTTTGGGCGCGGCCTGCTTGATCGGGATGCTGATCATGCAGCAGAACGTCGACGGTTTTGAGAATTACTATGCCGCCCTGACGCCGGCCCAACGGCTTGTTTACGGCAGGCTCGGTTTCTTTAATATCTACCACGTCTGGTACTTTAACGCCCTTCTCGCACTTCTTTCGCTGAATATCATCCTCGCCTCGGTGGACAGATTTCCGAAGGCCTGGCGTTATTTCTCGAAGCCGCAGCATACCGTGCCCCTCCATTGGCTAAGGTCGCAAAGCGGCGTATTCGAGTTTAAGACTGCTGGGGCAACCAACGACTATCAGGCCGAGGCCGAGCAACTACTCAAAGAGAGCGGCTGGAAGAAGGTCAAGACCACCGAAAAGGGCGGTCGAACCTACGTTTTTGCCGAATCGGGCACGTGGAACCGCCTCGGGGCCTACGCTGTACATGTCGGCCTTCTGACCATTTTTCTGGGCGGGTTTTTGACCGCCCAGCTTGGCACCACCGGGAATCTCCCGCTTGCGCCCGGGGAATCCTCGGACCTTATCCAAGAAAACGTGGTCGAACTAGACCAGGTCCATCAGGTTACGAAGAGGCTTCCGTTCGAGGTCACCTTTACGGACATTGAACAGAAACTGATCCGTAGGGACGGTTCGCTCGGTGTAGGCAATACGATCGACTGGATAACCCATTTCAGGATCTCGGACGAGACCGGACAGCATGACGGGATGGTCCAGATGAACCGCCCCTTTGACTACCGGGGCTATCGCTTCTTCCAGGCGAGCTACATTCCGACCGGCCGGGCACGCCACGTGACCATCGACCTGACGCCTGCCGGGGGCGGCGATCCGCAGAGGCTGACGATCAAACGAGACGGTGCCGCGGTCCTTGACGACGGGACCCGGGTCCGGTTCTCCGAGTTCCGCGGGAATTTCCGGATCGGCCCCGAGGATCCGAATGAGGACACGAGCGACTATCCCAATCCGGCCGCGATCCTTCAGGTCACACCGCCGGGAGGCACGGTGGAAACCGCCTACGCGTTTGGGCCGCAGATGGCCAATATTCCGGCAGCTAAGAAGCCGACCGCGGGCTATACCTACTCACTGGTCGACTTTGAAAAGGTCGCCGACAGGCACATCCTCTCGGTCCAGCGGGATCCCGGAGCAACCGTCGTATATGTCGGTTTCGTTCTCCTATGCATAACGCTGCTGGCCGTTTTTCTTTTCTCGCATCAGCGAGTTTGGGTGGTATTCGAAGCCGGGCAAAATGGCGGGAAAAACGTTATCTCCGGCGGACACACCAATCGAAACCCGAACGCTTTCGAGGAAAGGTTCAATTCATTCAGGGACAAGTTGAAAGAGAAGTTCTTCGCGGACAAGGAGAATTTATGAATCAGGACGTTTTGGCAAAGCCCATCGTTGGTTACGAAGCCGGAAAAGAGACGGCCATTTCGGGCCAAGGCGGCTTTTACGCCGCAGTCGGCGTGATCTTCGCGGCGCTTCTCCTTTGTGCGGTCAGGATCGGTGCCGGGCCCGAAAACTTCATTTCCGATCCCGCGTTGATGATGCTGGCACTGGCTTGTTATCTGACTGCGGCGGTCTTTTACCTGACGAACTTCTACGCGCCGTTTCGATTTGCCGAACGTCTCGGCTTTTGGGCGGCGGCGCTCGGTGTCTTCTTCAATCTGGCGAGCTGGCTCGTCAGGTGGGTCGCCGCGTATGATCGGGAGCTTGCTATCTTTCACGAGCAAGGCCGCCCGGCGACGGAAATGCCGTGGATGTTCAGATATGTTCCGTTTGCGAACCTTTACGACCTGAGCCTTGCTTTTGCGTTCGGGGCAGGCATCACAACGCTTCTGGTGATGCGGCGAAGGGGTTTTGCGCTCGTCGCGGCCCTCGCCCTGCCGATGGCCGCGATCATCCTGGTTCTCGCACGTTTCATTGGAGGTGAGTTCATCGATCTTCCGCCTGTTCTTGATTCATACTGGCGGCCGATCCATGTGGGAATTGCTTCCATCAGCTACGGCGTGGCACTGGTCTGTTTTGCGGCCGCCGTGCTTTACCTCCTCAAGGACGGGTTAAAGGTCGAGAAGATGGCCATTTGGTCAAATCTCTTCGCACTTTCGGTCTTCGGCACGATCAGCAAGTTCAGCGTTTTCCTGCCGTCGACGTTTGGAACCTATTCGGCCTCAACCTTTGTCGGTAATTCGAGGATGTCGCTTGCACTCCGTGCCGACCTCCCCTATGTCGGATGGCTGATCGTGGCAGCGGCGGGTCTGCTGGCAGCGGCAACATTGCTATTCGTCAATGATCTTTCGCGTGCCGATTCCAAGCTCCGCAGGATCGGCCGGGGCCTAATGATCGCAGCACTCTTTGTTCAGGGGGCCGCGATCGCAATGCTCGTTTATCAGATCAAGACGATCGGGAACGTCGCTGCACAGATCAATCCGGCGCAATTCGAGCGTTTTGCCGTTTGGATGCTTCAGCAGGAAAGCGTGCCCCAGGTCCAGATCAATCAAATGACCTCGCCGCAGCTTTACCAAATGGGATCCGAGTGGGTCCGGCAAAACGGTCCTCAGCTACATCTCAGCCTCAACGCCAATCCGGTCGAACTTGCCGCACTGATCACCGCGTTCACCGGAACGCTTTTCATCGTGATCTTCTTTTTCCGGACGGACCGGCTGCGTGAGGCCCTGCCGCCCGCATCGACGCTGGACGGGCTTATGTACAAGCTTGCCGGTATTGCGTTCGCGGGCCTAGCGCTCTTGCTGATAACCGGGGCGGTGTGGGCTAACGAATCCTGGGGCCGTTATTGGGGATGGGACGCGAAAGAGGTCGGTGCACTTGTGGCATGGCTGACGTACGCCGGGTTCCTCCATTCGAGGATCGCATACGGCTGGAAAGGCCGAAGCTCGGCATACTTCGCCATTCTCGCGTTCCTTTTCGTAATTTTCACGTATCTCGGTGTAAGCTATCTCTTACCGGGCCTTCATTCGTACGCTTAGGAGAATTATGACCAAAGAGAACCTTCTTTTTGCAGTGATCGGTTTACTTTTCGGGATGATGATCGGGTTCTTCTTTGCAAACTCGGTCAATCAGGGGGCCTTGACTCCGGGGGCCACGGCAATCCAGCAGCAGCAAGGAATGCCGTCCGGACATCCGAGCGTTCCCGGGTCCGGTGGATCAGTCGCAGAGGTCCAGGCCGCGATCGATCGGGCGAAGGCTGATCCCAATGATTTCGACGCCCAAATGAAAGCTGCCGAGCTCTATTATCAGATCCAGCGTTTCGACGGTGCTATCGAGTTCCTGAAGAACGCGAACAATCTGCAGCCCGAGAACTATGAGGTGATCGTGAACCTCGGCAATGCAAATTTTGACGCGGGGAAGTATGAGGAGGCCGAAAAGTGGTACACGACGGCTCTCGCCAAGAAGCCCGACAATCTGGACGTCAGGACCGATCTCGGCTTGAGCTTCGTATTTCGTGAGAAACCCGACAACGACCGCGCTATCTCCGAATTCAAAAAAGTACTCGACGCGAACCCAACTCACGTCCAGGCCCTTCAGAACATGGCGGTCGTTTATACGAAAAAGAAGGATGCAGTAAAGGCCGAGGAGGCGTTGGCGAAACTGGAGAAAGCCGATCCTTCAAACGCGACCATCGCGAAACTACGAGAAGACATCGCAGCCCTTAAATAGGGCGGAAGGTAAGTGCAAATATACATTCGGGATCGGCCCTGCAAACTTTGCGAGGTCGATCCCGAATCGCGCCGGCGGCGAGGCGAGACAGCTAACGACCGATCAGGGCACCGCCAGCGATGTACCGAAGCCCTTAATGTGGCCGTATTTGCCGCGAATGGGCTTGACCAGGCCGAAAAGAACCTCCTCATCGAAGTCGTCGAGAGACTCATCCCAGAAGCCGTAGTGAAAGAAGATCGACCCTGTGTATCTTTCGCCGATAGCCCACGCGATGGAATGCTCATAAACCTCGGCCGGTTCCTCGCCGAGAGCCGCACGGAGCAGATTCCTTCCGGCGATCTTTCCCTGACGCAGGGCCATATAACCGAATCGCGGCCCGGCAAGCGCGATAATGTCGCCGGCTGCATAGATCCTGTTCAAATCTTTGACCCGAAGATTTTCGTCCACCTCGATAAACCCATCGGCATCGACATGACGATCAAGGCCCGCGATGTTCATCCGGCCTTTGAAAGGCGGAATGAGCATTGTGAGGTCCGAGGGGATCGCGTTGTCATCGGCGTCGAGGATCTTTTTCTGTAAGACACGCTCGACACGATAGTTCTCGCGCAGCGTTATGCCTTTGCGTTTGAACTCGTTCGGCAGATCCCTGAAAAGATTTGCACCCTGAAACGCATCGTCCAGCGTCTGCGGGAAAACCGCAGTGACGGAAACGCTCCCGTTCCCGATCTCCGACGCAAAACGCTCGGCAAATGCTAGCGCTGCCTCACAAACCGGTATCGGCAGATTGCTCCCCGGACTTAAGCCGACAACGATCGACCCGGTACGAAAATCGTGGATCCTGGCCCGAAGCTTGTCCGCCGCGTCAGTGTCAAGCAGGTGATCCGCATATTCGGACGATCCGGGCACGGATCCGACGACGAGTTGTCGGCCCGTCGCGATCAGGAGTAGATCGTACCTAACCTGCTCCTCTCCTTCGTGGCCGGCGTATGCGACGGTGTTTGTGGCTGCATCGATCCGCGTCACCTCGCCGATAAGAAACCTGATATTCCTTTCGGCCAACGTCGGAGCAATATCGACGGTAAGATCTTCGCGGTCAAAGCTGCCAAAAACATAAGGAACGAGGGCCGGGTACAAAAACAGGTTTCGCGACCTCGAGATCAATGTCAGCTCGAAGGAGCCGTCGTTGTTCTTCACGATCTCTTCTGCTGCCGCAAGTGCCGCAAACCCGCCGCCGATCATAACGATCTTAGACATTTTCTTTCTTCTCCTCCGATCGTACGTGGGCCTAACAAAATTTACTGTTGGCGAACAAGACGGAGATCCTTGAACATCGCTTTTATCAAACGGCAACCTCCGTGCCAGCGGTTGTGCCGGCACATTCGGTTCCCGGTATTCCTTGACCGGCCCGCGATGACAGGTCACCGGCGGAGTCGGGCCGGAAGAAGCTTGCCGAATGGGGCGTGGAATTTAGCGTATGTATTCCGCGGAACCGCGAATAAATGCCGCGAAGCGCGAAAGATTCATGCGGCAGGCCGCTTTCTCTCGCCGCTCGTGCCCGGAAAACGCTGCTTTTGCTGACCCAAACGTCCGAAGCGGGATGGAACGCTCCTTGCCGTTGATCATTTGCGAGAATCCATTCTGGAGGTCAATAATGAAGGTACTTATTGCAACGGAAGGTTCCAAGTTCAGCAAGAAAGCCCTGGAGCGCTTTTGTGAACTTTTCGGAAATACCGCCGGGGTCGAGGCCCGGCTCATTTCGGTGGTCCAGCCGACCGTCGTACCGACCGAACCTTTTGCAGTATCGGCCGAGTACATCCGCGAGCTGGATGAAGCGGCAAAGAAGTCGGCCCACGAGGTGGTGGAAGCTGCACGAACCGAACTTACCACAATGGCACCCTCGGTCGGGAATATTTCAACGGTCGTCGGCGTCGGATCGCCGGAAAGGGTGATCGTGGAGGAGGCCGAGGAATGGGGAGCTGACCTGATCGTAACAGGCTCTCACGGGCACGGGTTCTGGAAACGAGCGTGGCTGGGTTCGGTCTCCAACGGGGTGGTCCACCATGCACCGTGTTCGGTGTTGATAGTCAGGCCCGAACCCGAGTAATTTAAGGAGAGGTCTTATAAGATGGCGAACATTCTAATCCTGGGCGGGGGCTTTGCCGGTCTCGTTGCGGCGGAGCGACTGGCGCATTCGACCGGCCCCGAACACCAGATCACACTTGTCGCACCCAATCGGAATTTCACATTCTATCCGGCTTTGGTCGAGTTGGCCTTCGGAGAAACCGAGGCAGATTCGATAACCTTCGACCTCAGGGAGAAGCTGGATCTTCTGGATGTTCGCTTTATTCAGGGCGAACTTTTGAGGGTCAATCGCTCAGCCCAGACGGCCGAGATCACCGGCGATGACATGAAGGGCGATCTGAATTATGACATCGTCGTTTTTGCGATGGGCCGCAGGCTTGCCACAGAGAAAGTGAGCGGTTTCTTCGAGTATTCGCACCATTTGCTTGGCGTCAAAGCGGCTAAGAAGTTTGGCGATGCAGTCAACGACTTTAAGGCCGGCGATATTGTCCTCGGCGTTTGCCCCGGCGGCCGCCTCCCGGTCCCGGTCTGCGAGACGGCATTCGCGCTCGCACGGAGGTTCGAAGCTGAGATCGAGGCCGGCACGGTAACGATCAAAGTGATATTTCCGGAGTCGCTCGCCGCGGCATTCGGAGGTGCGGCGATCCATAACCAACTCGAAGCGGCGTTCGCAAAGCATAAGATCAACGTCCTGTATGACGTTCCGATCATCGAGATAACCGCGGACGAAGTGATCTCATCGGAGAAGCATCATATCAAACACGACCTTCTGATGCTCGTCCCGCCATTCCGCGGACAGGCGATCGTGCGGGACCTTGGGATCACCAACGAGGAAGATTTCGTCAAGGTGAATGACCGGATGGAGGTGCACGGCATGGATATGGCTTACGCCGCGGGCGACCTCGTCGCATTCTCGGGTCCGAAGTTCGCGCACATGGCCGTTAGGCAGGCCGAGGTAGCCGCGGCGAACATCCTGTCCGAACTGAAAGGTGAGACCCCGTCTCAGGCCTATTATCACGAGATCGCGACCGTGATCGATGCCGGCGGCCCCGAATCGATCTACCTGCACTACGGTGTCTGGGATGACAATGTTTACCGCATCAGGCAAGGCAGTTTCTGGGGCTGGGCCAAAGAAGTGCATGATCGGGTATGGCGGGCACGGCACCGTTAGCCGAAGTTCGACCAAATGACTTTCCATCGAGGGGCGTTCAGGAGAATCCTTAAATAGCGAGGGCCCTGCATTGTTGCGGGGCCCTGGTTTTTGATCGGCCGAATGATGCTTCGACGGTATCTTACTAACGGGCTTCTACCTTGGTCCCGTCTGAAAGCTGGCTTGACGGAAACAGGATCACCGTATCGCCTTCGGAAAGTCCGCCGAGGACCTCGGTGGATTCGGGGTTCTGATGCCCGATCGTGACCGATCGCCGACGGGCCTTTCCTTTCTCGATCACAAACACGTCCCAATTCTCGCCGCTCCGAAAAAGGGCACTCGACGGGATGGTCAAAACGTCGTCGGCTTCCCAGACCATTATTCGCACGTCCACACGAAAGTTGTCGCCATAGTGCGAATATTTCGAATCAAGGTCACCGATCACGTTCACCCTCTGCTCTTCCACGCCCAGCGCCGAAACCTTTGTTATCGCCTGGGATTCGACCAACCTAACATGCGCCCTGATCGGCGATGTCTCGTGCTCATTCTGGATCAGCATGGCGGCACCCGGGCGGACCATTACGGCCTCGGTCGAGAGAATATCGACCACGATCTCGATATTTTCGGGATTGCCCAGTTCGAGGATCGGCGTTCCCGCGGCAACGAACCGCTCGCTCTTGTCGAAAACCCGAAGCACCTTTCCGCCGATCGGCGCAAAGACCTTGGCAGCATACGGGTTCGGGATCGACCGCGGCTCCGTAAGGGTGCGCTGTATCGGCGGGTTCGGATCGATCTCGGCAAGCGGGAAATTACGGACGATATTGTCGCCTTCGGTCAGCCGGATCCGTGCCATCAGCCCCGAGATCGGGGCGGTCACGGTCACTTTGTCTCGAACGCGGGTCCGTCCTTCAGCATCGATCGTCACCGCCATGGGGCCTCGTTTGACGCCGCCGGCCTCAACGCTTACCGGTGATTCGCGAAAAACACTCCATAGCAATAGCGCCAACGCAACTATCGCTACGCCGATGTAGATGACCCTTTTCTTTCCGGTCTGCATTTTTTACTCCCTTGTCTTCAGAACAGCGATCAGGTCCAGCCTTCGCAGTCGCCGCATTATCAAGAACCCGGATACTACCGCCGCAAGCGCCACGAACAGCGCGGTCAGGACGAAGGTCTTTTGACTGAATACGAGCGGAAGCCGCAGCAGTTCTGTATCCACAAGATTGTTCATCGTTGCGCAAAGAAAGAATCCGACGGCGAAGCCGAGAGGTATTCCGAGCGCGGTCAAAAAGGCATGCTCACCCAGCAGAATGCGCGTAACCTCGCCCCTTGTAAAGCCCAGCACCCGAAGCGATGCCAGTTCTCGACCTCGCTCGGACAACGCGATTCGGGCGGCATTGTAAACAACGCCGAATACGATCGCACTCGAAAACAGAACAAGGATCGACGTAAATACTCCAATAGTCCTCCCAAAGGTCTCATTGAAAGTCTCAAGCATCGCCCCCGGAAGACCGACGCCCGCGACCGCCGGCATTCTCTTCAGCTTCGCGTATACCTCCTCGGAACACTTAGGATCGATCTCGAGATATGCACCCGAAATAACGTCGTCCTCATTCATCAATCGGTTCAGCGCCCGGATGTGCATGTAGGCGTTCATTCCCATAAGCTCGTCCACCGTGGCGGCCAACTCGACATTCGCCGTCGGCCTTGCACCTTCAAGGACGTCGATCGTGACCTGATCGCCGATCGCGACGCCGAGGGTGTCGGCGAGAGCGTCTGAAAGCACAATGCCGCCCGGGGGCACGGTGAAAACCTGCGATCTTTCGTCGACTATCCTGTGCAGATCGGGGTTTCTTTCCGTCCCCATCAACGCCACACGTTTTGAATGATTTTCTGAACGGAGGCGGACCGGGACCGCTCTGAACGTTTCCACCGATCTGACGCCCTCCATTTCGGCAAGCTCGCGGCGGGCATTCTGGGGCCGAAGTGAGTTGAACGCAACGACCGCGTCTTCACGGATGGCCTGTCGAAATTGGACCTCGATGATCCGGTCGATCGCGTCGAAAAAATAGAAACCCGTAAAAAGTAATGCCGATGCAAGTGAGATGCCCAGAACCGCGAGCATTGCCTTGACGGGATGACGTGCCAGGTTCCGGAAAATGATCCGCGCGGACGATGGCAGCACCCTGGTCAACTGCAAACGCTCGAGCAGCCCGGCCTTGAATGAAGCCGGCGGCTCCGGCCGCATCGCCTCGGCCGCCGGGAGGCGTACCGCGTTCCTCACGGCCGAGATCGCACCCGCGGCGGCCGATGCAAGCGTTATCAATATCGAATATACGATCAAAGGGAATCCGACACTGAAGTTCAGGAGCGGGAAATGGAAATACTCGGCGTACATCGTCGTCATCCCGCGGCCCATCCAGACCCCGAGGAGCATTCCAAGAAGCAGTCCGCCGGAAACCGCCGCGGCGGCAAGGCCGAGATAGTGCGAGCCGATCTCGAAGCTCGTATATCCGAACGCCTTCAGCAGCCCGATCTGTTCTCGCTGGGTATTGACCATCCGCGACAGAACAAGGTGAAGCAGGAACGCCGTCACGCCGAGAAAAATTAGAGGAAGAAAGATACCGAAGGACCGCAGCTGTGCGAACTCGTTGGCGAGGAATCGAAAAGACTGCTGGTCCACACGGCCAAAGGCCCCTGTCCCGCCGAAGGGCTCCAGGGCACGGTCAACTTCATCGATAACCTGCTGCTCACTCGCCCCGGGAGCCAGCGTCAGCGAGAGGTCGTTGAAAGCCCCCTCCATATCAAAAGCGGCCGCGACCGAGGTGCGGTCCATCCAGAGGATCCCGAATCGCTTATTGTCCGGAAAGATGTCGCCGCCGCGAATTTCGTAGATATATTCCGGCGAGAGGGCAACGCCGGCAATCGTCAGCCGCCGCCATCGGCCGTTGATGATCGCATCGATCGAGTCGCCGGGATCGAAACCGTTGGCATCGGCGAAGGCACCGCTTACGATGATCTCGCGGGAATTTCGGGGATCAACATAGCGGCCCCGAAGAAGGTGAAGGTCATTCAACATCGGCGACCGATGCTCGGGTATCGAGACGATCCGTCCCTGGGCAGGCTCGCGGAGCCCAGGAAGATCGAGGACCACTTCCGCGACTATCCGCGTCTGGACCGATGCTACGCCGGGAATCCGCTCGATCGAGGCCCTCAGGTTTTCCGGGGCCCGTTTCGCATGGGCGAAGATATCGCCGAACCGGTACTCCGCGTAATATTCCTGCTGGGTGATGAGGAGCGAGTCGTAGGTGCTCTGCATCGAGACGAACGACGCAACCCCGCAAGCCACGACCAGTGCGGTTGCGATGATCTGCCCGCGAAGATGCAGGATGTCGCGAAGCAGTTTCTTGTTCAGAGAACTCAGCATCGGCGGCCTCTCTTACCAGACCAGGTCAGCCGGACGGGCCTTTGTTTCGTTGCGATCGATCGAGACGATCTGGCCGCTCCCGATATGAATGACCCGGTCTGCCATCCGCGCGATCGAAACGTTGTGAGTGATCACCGCGGTCGTCGTACCCAACTCGCGGTTCACACGTTCTATTGCGGCCAAAACGATCTTGCCGGTTTCTACGTCCAGTGCTCCTGTTGGTTCATCGCAGAGCAGCACGTCCGGCCTTTTCGCGATGGCCCGGGCGATCGCGACCCGCTGCTGTTCGCCCCCCGACAACTGGGCCGGGAAGTGGTCCATGCGTTCGCTCAAGCCGACGATCTCAAGGGCCTCTTCAGCCTTCATCGGATTCTCCGAAACCTCCGTGATCAATTCGACGTTCTCGAGCGCAGTCAGGCTGGGAATGAGATTATAGAATTGAAAAACGAATCCGACGTGGTCTCGTCTGTATTGGGTAAGCTCGCTGTCGGTCGCGCGGGTCAGATCATGGTCAGCATAGTGAACCTCGCCGCTTGTGGGGACGTCAAGCCCGCCGATGATGTTTAGGAGCGTTGATTTTCCGCTGCCTGACGCGCCGAGCAAAACAGCCAATTCGCCCTCATAAAGGTCGAGATCCAGCGAACGCAACGCGTGAACCTCAACATCGCCCATTCGATAGACTTTAGATATGCCCCGGATACGGAATATCGCCTCCATCGAGTTCAATTTCTGAGGTTCGCTCTCCGAACGGCCAACGATGTGCTCCGCGCCGCCGGCCGGTTTGATAAGGCCCGCCCCGTCGTTGGTTTGCGGCACGGTCGCGGGCCTTGTTCTTTTCATTCGAACCTCCGATATGGCCGATAACGGCGGCGGATCGCCGATCCGCAGACTCTCGATGTTATCTTGCGACGTTTGCGGCGACCAGCGAAACTAGCCGGCCTTCACAGCGATCCGTTTAGGCTCTTGTACCTCGGCTTTTGGAAGCGTCAGTTTGAGGATGCCGTCTTTCAACTCGGCCTTCACGTTGTCGGCCTGGACCGCACTGGGAAGGGTCAGCTGCCGGAAGAAGCGATCACTTTCCCAATCGGTATAGACCACCTCACCCTCTTCCTTCTTCTCCGATTTTTTCTCCGTTCGGCCGCTCATTATGAGCTAGTCGTCCTTGACACTGATCTCGATCTCGTCGGGCTTGAACCCCGGAACGGCTGCATCCACATTGATCTTGCCGTCGGTCTCCGTGATCTCGACCGCCACCGGCCGAAGCAGCTTTGATTCGGCGTTGAACCAATCATCCAGTTCCTTTCCGAACTCGCCGCCACGCTTCAGGAAGAATTCGTATGCTTTCTGTGCCGTCTCTTTTGAGAGCTCGGCCAGTTTATCGAACATTTTTTCTGCTTCAACAAAGATCGGCGAGATCGGTTCACCAAGGTTTCCCTTAGTTTCCTTCTCCGCCGGAACGATAGCCGTCTTCTGCTCTGTATTTTCCATTTCACAACTCCTTGTAGAAGATCTGGTCGATGACTGAAATAGTTTTCAACCGTATACAAAGCGCAACGGGCGTGCCGTGGCGATATGCTCTCGGCGAACCCTTCCAACTTCGCAAAACCCCTCTTTCCGGTGTGTTATCGATCCACCCGTTTCCGGGTTTTCGAGAACACGATGTGTGGCCTGTGAAATATTTAAGTTAAACGCGAAGATTCTCGCGGCTGCGCGGCTCAGCCATGTTCACGGTCACTTCAGTCCCGCCGAGGAAACCAGTCAACGTCGCCGGCCGGAGATGGGCCGGGCGGGCACGATAGTTGCGTCATTTTATGGAAAGCGATACTTCGCATGAGAGACACCGATGAAGATCCTGATCGCAACCGACGGCTCTGAATTCAGTCTTCTCGCAGTTGAAAAAGCCTGCGAGTTTATCGAGAGGTACAGAGACGCGGCAGAGGTCCGGTTGGTTTCGATCTATGAAGCTCCGACTGTTGCGACCGAACCTTTTATGACGCTCCCCGATCATTATGAGGGGATCCGAAAAAGCGTAGAGAAGCTCTCAGACGGATATGTTGAGAGTGCGCGTGCTGCGATCAACGAACGACTCCCGCGTATAGCCGTTGTTAAAGAGGTTGCGATGGGAGTTCCCGGGCGTACGATCGTCGAGATCGCCGAAGAGTGGGGTGCGGATCTCATCGTTGTCGGCTCACACGGCCGCGGTTTCTGGTCGCGGGCGCTCATGGGCTCCGTATCGGACGCCGTCGTGAATCACGCGCCTTGCTCGGTGTTGGTGGTCCGCGGGCCGGCAGGCTCGTCGGCGTAGCCGGTCGATTCGTCCTCGGTCAGCGGCCAAGGAGGTTATATGCAGTATCGATTCAAGGACCGCCGCGAGGCAGGTGTGATGTTGGCGGAAAAACTAAAAAGCTACGCGGGCCGTTCCGACGCGATCGTGCTGGCCTTGCCGCGTGGAGGAGTTCCCGTAGCCTATGAAGTTGCCTCCGCGCTCGGCCTTCCGCTCGACGTCTTTGTCGTTAGGAAGATCGGGGCTCCCGGCCACGAGGAATTCGCGCTTGGTTCAATCGCATCAGGCGGAGTACGCCTGATCGACCGAACGTCGGTTCGGGGACTCGGCGTGCCGGAGACCGTTCTCGACCAGATCATCGAACGTGAGCAACGCGAACTCGATCGTCGGGAAAAATTGTACCGGGGCACCGAACGGCCGTTGGACCTTCGTGAAAGGACGGTGATCATCGTCGACGACGGGTTAGCCACGGGCCTGACCATGCGGGCCGCGGTCTCGGCGGTCAGGAAGCACGGCCCGAAAGAGATCGTGGTCGCCGTACCGGTCTGTGCACCGCTCTCCTGCGACGAACTGGAGCGGGAAACCGACACATGGTGCATCTGCGTTCAATCCCCCGAGCCGTTTTATGCCGTCGGAATCTGGTACGACAATTTCGAGCAAACTTCAGATGAAGAAGTGCAGGAGTTGCTTGAGCGGGCCGCGAAAACAAGAACGGAAGGGCATTTTGTGTAGCGATCAGGGGGCCCTGAGATGTTCAAGATGAACCAAATGCCTTCTATTGAAGATATCCGACGGGAGGCGGTTGCTCTGCGGGCCGGCGAGATCACGGATTACGATCCTCTCATCGCATTGGTCGGTGACGCTCGATTTGTCCTGATCGGCGAAGCATCCCACGGTACGCACGAATTTTACCGGGAGCGTGCCCAGCTAACGAAGCGTCTGATCACCGAGAAAGGGTTTACGGCGGTCGCGGTCGAAGCAGATCTTCCGGATGCTCACCGCATAAACCGTTATGTTCGAGGCGAGGGTAACGACCAGGATGCCGTGGAAGCGCTCGGCGGCTTCAAACGATTTCCCGCGTGGATGTGGCGGAATGCCGACGTCCTCGACTTTGTCGGCTGGCTTCGGGCACACAATGACGATCTGCAAAAGGGGTCGCCAATCGTCGGCTTTTATGGCCTGGACCTTTACAGTCTCCATACTTCCATCGAGGTTGTGCTTGGCTATCTGGAAAAGATCGATCCCCCCGGAGCAAAGAGGGCGCGGGAGCGTTACTCCTGTTTCGATCATTTCGGCGAGGATGTTCAGGCATACGGTTATGCGGCGGGCCTCGGCATCGCCGATTCCTGTGAAGACGAGGTCATAGGGCAGCTAGTCGAACTTCATGAACGTGCCGCGGAATTGGCAAGCCGCGACGGGCGCGTCGCCGCCGACGATTTCTTCTTCGCGGAGCAGAATGCCCGGCTGGTCCGGAACGCGGAACGCTACTACCGGACGATGTATCGAAGCGACATTTCGTCGTGGAACCTTCGCGACCTGCATATGATGGAGACGCTCGTCGCACTCGACAACCATCTATCCGGCCCCGGAGCTCCCGCGAAGGTGGTCGTCTGGGAGCACAATTCTCATCTCGGCGACGCGAGCGCAACGGAAATGGGCAAGCGGGGTGAATGGAACGTTGGCCAGTTGGCGAGGCAGCGATATGGCGAAGAGGCCTTGCTCATCGGCTTCACAACTTATGAGGGAACGGTAACCGCCGCCACGAATTGGGGCGAGGCGGCCGAACGGAAGCGAGTTCGACCGGCTCTACCTAAGAGTTATGAGAAGCTTTTTCATGAAACAGGCTTAGACCGGTTCATGCTCTTGATGACTCCGGGATCTGCAGTGAGTGCGGCATTGAAAGGCCCTCTTCTGGAACGGGCGATCGGCGTGATATACAGGCCCGAAACCGAACGTCAAAGCCATTATTTTCAGGCCAGTCTATCAAACCAGTTCGACGCTGTGATCCACATCGACGAAACACGTGCGGTCGAACCGCTTGAACGAACCATTGAATGGGAGGCCGGCGAGGTGCCGGAGACGTTCCCCACAGGTATCTAGTTAGTGGTCCAGCAACCGGTAGCAGATATCTGTGCGGCCCTTCCTGGAAAGGAGTTGAACTGCAATGAAAGTACAAACAGCATTGGAAGGAGAGGTATCCATTCCCGAAAACGGCGAACGGCTTTCGGGCGAGCTGATCGTCCCGGCCGGGGCCAAAGCCATCGCGGTCTTTGCGCACGGTTCCGGCAGCAGCCGTCATAGCCCGCGTAACAAGTTCGTCGCCGATGTCATACGACGGCACGGAGTCGGTACGCTGCTGTTCGATCTGCTGACGCGTGAGGAAGAGGCCATCGATCTTCAGACGCGCCATCTTCGATTCGACATCGGCCTGCTTGCGAAGAGGCTGGTTTCGGCCGTCAGGTGGTTAGCAAACAAACCGGAAACGGCTCATCTGAAGATCGGTTTTTTCGGGTCGAGCACGGGCGGCGGGGCGGCATTGGTAGCCGCTGCGGAACTCGGCGAACTGTCCGGAGCGGTAGTGTCGCGGGGTGGCCGTCCCGATCTGGCCGGTGACGCATTGACGAACGTAAGGTGTCCGGTCCTGCTGATCGTCGGCGGCCTTGACGATGTGGTGATCCGGCTGAACGAACAGGCCCTCGCTCAGTTGAATTGCGAAAAGAAGCTGCAGATCGTTCCCGGAGCCACGCACCTTTTCGAAGAACCGGGCAAACTCGAGCTCGTGGCAGAGCTGGCTGCGGATTGGTTCGAACGGCACCTCAGCTTTGATCGGTGAACTGATGCTGAACACGTGTTTCGCGATCTACTGAAGTGCAAAAAGAAGCCAGATCGCCGAGATATATATCCAGATAACGGCGAATGAATCCCATGCGAGATAGAGAAATTTCCTTTTTGTCTGATAGGTCAGTCCGATTATCATTACCGCCGTCATTGCCATCGCCGCGTTCGCGGTGATCACGTGAGTCTGCGTGATGTTCGACAGCAACGCTCCCTTCGTATAGAAAAGATCGTCCAGAGCAAGGATACCGATATTGAAAAGGTTGCTGCCGAATAGATTACCGACAGCCATGTCGGCGGCCCCGATCCTGAGCGCGGAATAAGCGATGACCAATTCCGGCAGGGAGGTCGATAACGCGATAAATAGGCTGCCGACAAAAGTGGTCCCCAAACCCGTTGATGCAGCGATCTTCTCGCCGATATGCGGCAGCCACGTCGCAGTCGCTATGATCACGACGGCAAAAAATGCGTACATCAGGAATGCCCTTCGTCTTGAGACGTTCGGGTAAAGAAGTTCTTTCACGGTGGCGTCGTCCGGGACGACGTTGTGCCTGCGTTTTTCATAGAAAAAGACCATCCGCATCGCCCCAAGATAGATGAAAACAAAGAAAAGGCTGTAAATGCCGATCCAGCCCACGACCGGGATCCGGTTTCCGGCAACGATACCGATGGTCACCAGCCCTAGCATGAGGATGCCGTAACCCGCCGTTAGTACGTGTCCCTGATGAGCCTTTGATGAAATTGGCGCCGAACGCGGTTTCAGATCGAGCAGGGCGAGGATGAGAATATTGAACATGCAGCTGCCGAGCACGTCGCCCGCCGCAATATTGGGCAGATCGAACAATGCGACAGAGCTGACGCCGGTGATGAGTTCGGGGAGCGATGTGACCGATGCCATCATGACCACCCCGATCCAGGTCCGGCTCATCCCGGTCTTTTCGGCGATAACGTCGCCGTATCTGGAAAGACGTGCTCCCGCGACCAGGATCACCGCTGTACAAAAGATGAATTGCAGCCAGATCATTATTTAGCCAGGGCGCCAAACCGGTTGGGGGCCGATCGGTCCCGGTTACCTATTTCCGTTCATCGGCGATCTCAGGCGACGCAGTCCGGCCCTTTAGTCCTCGTGCGACGGCCTTTGTTATCTCGATAAAAAGGACCGGAAGCACGAAAGCCGCGCCGATGACCGCCAGATCGATCGCGTTCGGAACCGTTGTCCCAAGGATCCGCGAAAGCGGATCAAAATATACCGCCAGAAGCTGCAGCAGGACCGAAATAGCGATCGCCGCGAAAATAAATGGATTGCTGAAAAACCGTTCAAACGCCGACCGCGAACGAGAGCGGCAGTTGAACAGATTGCCCAACTGGACGGCGATCAGCGAAAGCAGTGCTACCGTGCGTGCGTGTGGACCTTCGCCATACATCTCCAAAGCCCAGAAGTACGCTCCCAACACGATCGCGGCGTAGAGCAAACCTTTCCAGAGGATCAGGAACAGAAACCCCCTCGACAGTATCGCCTCGCCGGGAGCATGTGGTTTTCGCTTCATCGTGCCAGGCGACGCGGGTTCGACCGCCAAAGCCATTGCCGGGAAGACATCTGTTACCAGGTTGATCCAGAGGATCTGCAGCGGAAGGAGCGGCAGCGGCAGGGCGATCATGATCGCTCCGAAGATCACCAAAACCTCGCTGAGATTGTCTGAAAAGAGCAGGTGAACGAACTTGATGATGTTCGCGTAGATCGTCCGACCACCCTCGACGGCCCTTACGATGGTCGCAAAATTGTCGTCGGTCAGGACGATATCGGAAGCCTCTTTGGCGACCTCGGTTCCTCTCTGGCCCATCGCGATCCCGATATTCGATCGTTTCAACGCCGGGGCGTCGTTTATCCCGTCGCCGGTGACCGCGACGAACTCGCCGGCACCTTGCAACGCCTCAACGATCCTGAGCTTGTCTTCAGGCGAAACCCGGGCAAACACGTGTGCCTTTCTTGCGTTGGCGGCCAGGCTTCGATCATCCCCGCCCGCGATATCTTTAGAATGCAGCGCAACGACATCGCCATTGTTGCTAAGATTCAGTTCACGCGCGATCGCCTGTGCGGTCAAGAGTTGATCGCCGGTGAGCATGACCGTCCGGATACCCGCCTCGCGGGCGCTTTGGATCGCGTCGGTGACGCCCAGCCTCAGCGGATCGGCCATTCCGACGAAGCCCAAAAACGTGAATCCTTTGGAATGATCGAGGGCTGCGCCGTCGTCGCCGGCCTCCTTGTCGGCAAACGAGAGAACGCGGAGTGCTTCGTTGGCCATCTGCTCATTCGTCGAAAGAAAACCCTCTCGCGCAGATTCATCCAGCGGCAAACGATCACCAATTTCCGAAGCAAAGTGAGAGCAAGCCCCGAGGATCACACCAGGGGCCCCTTTGATAAGTGCGAATTCGCCGTCGCCGGATCGGTCTTTAACGACTAAGGTCATCCGCCGGGTCGCGGCCTCAAACGGTTCCTCGAAGAGGGTCTCGAAGCGGTCCCGGTCCGCCTGTATATCCCGGCCGAAGGAATTTGCCGAAGCAAGCAACGCTGTTTCTGTTGGGTCGCCTATCTTTTCAGATCTCGAACTCCCGGGATGGAAAGCGGCTTCATTGCATAGGATGGCCACGCGAAGCAAACGGGAAAGAACCGGATCTTCCTTCGCCGCTTCCTCCGCCGCACTGACCCGGCGGCCCGAAGATAGGCGATATTCCTTCACCGTCATCCGATTTTCCGTCAGCGTTCCGGTTTTATCGGTGCAGATCACCGTCGTGCTGCCGAGTGCCTCGACCGCGGCAAGCCGCCGGACGATAGCATTTTGCCGGGCCATTCGCAGCACTCCGAGTGCCAGGATCAGCGTCGTCATCGCCGGCAGAGCTTCCGGCACGGCCGCCACGGCAAGGCTGATCGACACCTGAAGCATCAGCCAAACCGGGTCACCCCGCAGCGATCCTGCGACCATTATGAGCGCGGCGATGCCGAGCACGACAAATACAAGGATCTTCCCAAGTTGGTCGAGCCGCCTTTCCAACGGCGTTTTTTCGGATTCCGTTCGGGCAAGCAATCGGCCGATCCGGCCCATCTCGGTGTATCGGCCCGTGGCGGTAGCAATTCCGACCGCGTGCCCCCGGACGACCGACGTCCCGAGGTAGATCATTGAATGACGTTCAGCCACGATCGACGAAAGGCCGACAGGGTCTTTGTGCTTGTCTACAGAAACGCTTTCGCCGGTCAGAACCGATTCGTCCGTTTGTAGATTTGTGGCTTCGACCAGCCTTGCATCGGCCGGCACGCGGTCGCCTGCGGTCAGGATGATCACGTCACCCAAAACGAGGCCCGAAGCATCGACGATCGTTTCCGCGCCATTCCGGCGAACCCGGGCATTCGACACGGCCTGACGCCGGAGTGCCTTCAGGGCCTCGTTCGCCCGGAACTCGACCGTGAACCCGATGATTGCGTTGATGACCAGCACGCCGAGGATCGCGATAGCCTCCATCTCCCCGCTTGTGAACCAGGCAACGACCGCAGCAGCAACAAGGAGCCAAACGACAATGCTCGAGAACTGCCTCAGCAGCACCCGCCACCATTCAGGGCCTCCGGAATCATCCAGCACGTTCGGACCGTCTCTTTTCAGACGCCTCGCCGCCGCTGCATCTGATAGACCCTTCTTCACATCAACGCCAAGTGTTTCGGCAATAAGGGCAGGCTGATGGCCGTGCGCAAGGTCTAAGACGTCGGCGGTTTTGGGGTCGGCCGGCCGGTCTTGTTTTTCTTCCCCGGCGCTGCCGGGATCTGTGATCTGATCGTTCACGGGTTAAAAGAGAAATACACCTTGGATCACGCAATCGGCGTTCCGAGCTAAACATCGCAATATTTGGCACGCTGTGCCATTCTTCGTCGATCGGCGACTCTGGAGACGCGGACAAATTCGCGCAGTGGTTACAGATATTCACAATTATAGCTTCGATAAACGGAAGGTCGCTGCGGGGAACATTAGTTCGCGGCCATGCTTGAGACGAACAACTTCGCGCGACTATCTCAAAACCGCCCGTTGGGCTTAGAATCGGTTTACTGAGACAGATAGGGCCGGAAGATGAGATCTATTACCTGCCGGCCCCGCTGCCATCCCTATGAAAGCCTGTATATTGCAAAACCAGGCTCCCGTTGAGACGCGACCTTTGAAGTATGCCGACGTCGCCGTTCCCGAACCGCTGGGTGCCGAGGTTCGGATCAAGGTCGCGGCTTGCGGGGTTTGCCGGACCGACCTTCACGTGGTCGAGGGCGACCTTGAGCAAAGGCGTTCACCGTTGATCCCCGGCCATCAGATCGTCGGCGTTGTCGACCAGATCGGCGATGCCGTCGAGGGTCTTTCGGTCGGTCAGAGGGTGGGCGTTGCCTGGCTGCATTCCACGTGCGGCCAATGCGGTTTCTGCGTTTCGGGTCGCGAGAATCTTTGCGACCGAGCTGAATTCACCGGGTGGACACGCGAAGGGGGCTTCGCGGAGTTTGCGGTCGCGGATCCCCGCTTTGTTTATCCGATTCCGGACGGGTTTTCCGATGTGCAGGCCGCCCCGCTTCTTTGTGCCGGCATCATCGGTTATCGTGCGCTCAGGTTGACCGAAATCACGGATTGGAGCGGTGCTCGGCTAGGGATCTACGGGTTCGGAGCGGCCGGACACGTTTGCATCCAGATCGCCCGTCATCGCGGAGCCTCCGTTTTTGTTGCGACCCGCGATCGCGAAAAGCACCAGGCTCTCGCCCTCGAACTCGGGGCGGCATGGGTCGGCGACACGTTCTCCGAGCCGCCGGTGAGGCTGGATGCCGCTATCATTTTCGCACCCGCCGGCGAGATCGTGCCGGCCGCTTTGAAGGCTCTCGACAAAGGCGGTTCTCTGGTCCTCGGCGGGATTCACATGAGCCCGATCCCAGAGATCGATTACAAGCTGATCTATGGCGAACGCATGATTCGAAGCGTTGCAAACAACACTCGCGATGACGGCAGGGAATTCTTTAAAGAAGCCGCGGAGATTCCGATAGCGACGTCCGTTCAGAGCTTTCGCCTCGATGAAGCTAACGATGCACTAATCGCACTGAAAAACGACGCGATAAGAGGTGCCGCCGTCCTTGTTGGGTAACTTCTAATCTTTTTGCCCGCATAAACGCGGGCCTGATCGACCCAACCCGTCGAAGCCGCTCCCTATGCCGAGATACCGACGGATTCCCACAGAAGCACACTGTCGAACAAATAAGTCCAATGCGGACGAGCATCACGCACAATAGGTATTCCTGTGTTGGTTCAGGAATTGGCGGTGTCCGGGGTGGGGAACTTTCAAATAATTTTCCATGAGGTTCGAAAGTCGCCAGCGATGTGCCGCCTTTTAGGTAAACTTACTTAGAAAATCCCGAAATCCTACGTATTCCTAATTGCGGCCCGCAAAACTAGACTAGGATAGGTGGTTGCAAGCGTTGAGATCATTGGTCCGGCGGCAGCAACGCAGGGTACGTGAGCGCCGGTACGGACTGACAGGTCGAAGGCCCTTTAGAGTAAGATACAGGTCATCGCACACCTTGAGTATGGCCGGCTATTCAATGGATCGTGAGCTGACTATGCAGAGTATCTCTGGCTCGATCGCCCTGATCATTATCCTGTTTCTCGTCTCGGTAATCTGTGCCCGTGCGGAACCAAAGATCGAGACCATGAGGGCAAATGAGTATCTGGTCAAACAGTGGACGACCGAGCACGGATTGCCGCAAAATACCGTAACTTCGATCATTCAGACAAAGGACGGCTACCTTTGGTTAGGCACTTTTGGCGGACTCGCGAGGTTTGACGGCGTCAGGTTCACGATATTCGACGCGATCAACACGCCCGTGATGAGGAGCGGCAGGATCGTTTCTCTTTTCGAGGATGCCAGCGCCCGTCTTTGGATAGGTACGGAGACCGGCGACATTTATTATCGAGAGGACGGCGAATTCCGTGTTTTTTCATACGGAGAATCATTGAGAGGGCCGGTCTGGGGAATTATCGCTGATGACGATGTGATCTACTTTTCTTCGGATCGCGGGCTGGAGCGGTTTTCCCTTGGGGAGGATGGAGTTCCGAAGACGGACTCAGGCGTTCTCGTGTCAGGAGAGCCGAATTTCGGCCTTTTCAAACACCCGGACGGATCGGTTTGGACGCGTATCGAAGGGATCGTCTACCGTGTCGACCGCGATCGCCTGGTTCATCAGTCGGACCGGTATCCGGAACTGGGCAATGAGGTTTTCAAGATCGGGTTCACTGAAAATGGAGATATGGCCGTCGGTGAACCGGACGTGTTAAGGGTGTGTTCAACGAAAGAATGTCGGGATCTGACCAAACTTGACGAGTCCCGCCACGGCGGGGGATTTGCCATCGCAACTCGTGGGGGATCGATCCTCCTACAACAGGTCGATGAATTGCTCGAGTATAACGGGAGTTCGATGAGGCGATACGATCTTTCCGGGATAGTTCGTTCCGGATCGAGGACAATGCTCTACGATTCTGAAGGCAATCTATGGCTCGCCACCCAGGCCGACGGTCTTGTCAAACTCACGCCCCGCAGGATCGGCCTGTTGAGCGACATCAAAGGTGAAGAACTTGAGAACATCTACACCCTATTAGAGGGGCCTGACAAGAGTATTTGGATCGGCGGAAGGGAATTATTCAGGGTCCAAAACAACAGCGTCACAACATATTCGAAGAGGAAAGGCGGACCGTTCCCGATAGTTCGGACGCTCGCTTTCGACGGTTCCGGAGGTCTTTGGGTTGGCGGAACCACCGGCCTATATGTGCTGAGGGATGAGGTCCTCGAGCCGGTCCCCGGTTTCGAGCAAGAGGGTTTGCATGCCATCACGTTCGACTCGAACGGAGACCTTTGGATCGGAGGGGTCAACGGGCTTTGGAAGTATACGCCTGCGAGTGGAAAATCTGTACATTTTACGCAAGCCGATCTCCTGCCTTCCAACAGCGTCCACCGGATCTTTGAATCAAGAGACGGTTCCATCTGGATCGGCACAATAGGTGGTCTGAGCCGAATAAGCGGAGATCGATCCGTAATATTCACTTCGAAAGATGGACTGTCGGGAGACTATGTACGGGAGATAGTCGAGGATGTGGACGGAGCGATGTGGTTTGGCACCTATGGCGGCGGTTTAACCCGTCTGAAGGATGGCCGCTTTTCGACGGTTGCCAGGGACAACGGGCTTCCAAATAACTACATTGCCCGAGTGATCGTGGACGCGAACGGACGATTCTGGATCTTGAGCAACTTTGGCGTGTTTGTCGTCAGCCGTGACCAACTGAATCGCGTCGCCGACGGTCATGCGTCGGTTCTGTCCGGTGCCAATTACGGACCGAGCGACGGCGTTCCTTCAAGCGAAGCAAATGGCGGACACCAGTACGCCGGGATCCTGGCATCCGACGGGCGCCTTTGGTTTCCGATGCTTCGCGATGTTCCGATCATAGATCCGGCACGTTTTGCCGCGACGCCCCCAAAGGTACTGATCGAACGGGCATACACTTTGACCGGAACTGAACGAGTAGACCTGATCGAACACGGGTTACTTCCGGAAAGCGGCATCACGGTTGAAGATGGAGTTCGGAATCTTGAGGTGGAATTCACGGGACTAAACTTCACAAAACCTGAAGCTATTCGTTTCCATTACAAGCTTGAAGGGCTAGAAGATGCCTGGCACGACGCGGGCCAACGAAGAACCGTGTTTTACCCCTATTTGCCGGCTGGAAGCTATACTCTGATAGTCACAGCAACTAGTGCGAGCGGAATGTCAAGTGAAGCTCCGGCAACGCTCAGGATCACCGTCGAAAAGAGGTTTTGGGAAACCACGTTATTTCAGGCTCTGGTCGCTCTTCTTTTTGCCGGGTTGCTTGTCGGGATCGTATGGATCTGGATCCGCCGGGTCGAACAAGGACGGGCCCGGGAACGCGAGTTTACTATTCAGTTGATCAACTCAAACGAAGCTGAGAGAACAAGGATCGCAAAGGAACTACATGACAGCCTGGGGCAGCATTTATTATTGATCAAGAATTGGTCGTCAATGGCGAGATCGCGAGTCAATGATACACCCTCTACCCAACGTTTTCTCGAAAGGATCTCGGAAACGGCGTCTGCTTCGCTGGACGAGACACGAGCTATCGTTCAGGACCTAGGACCTCAAACTCTGCGTCGATTTGGTTTGACGGAGGCCATCGAGTATGCGGCTGATCATGTTCAAGACGCGACCGGAATCATATTAGAAAGGAAGCTTGAAAAAATCGACGGTCTTTTGCCGCCTGACAAAGAACTGAGTATTTATCGAATTGTGCAGGAATGTCTAAATAACGTGATAAAGCACTCCGAGAGCCCGCGAGCGAAGATCGAGATCGCCAGAAAGGGGTATGCGGTTTTGATACAGATCGAAGATTATGGCAAGGGGATCGAAGCCGGTAAACTCCCAGGACCGGAGGGCCAGTCGTCGGGCTTCGGCTTTCATGCAATTTTCGGACGAGTCCATTTGATGGGTGGGAAGGTAACGGTTGATTCGGTCCCTGGTCAGGGAACAAAAGTCGGCATCGAGTTGCCAATAAACAGATGAATTCTCCAATTAGAATACTCGTTGTAGATGACCATCCGATATTCAGGCACGGATTGGCGGATGTAATTGAGGAGTCCAGGGACTTCGAGGTCGTTGGCCAAGCGGGAACCGGCGAAGAAGCTTTGGAGGCTGTCGAACGGCTCGAACCGGATGTTACCGTTCTTGACATCGACATGCCGGGACTGGATGGCATCGAGGTCGTCCGCGCGCTCCGGAGAAAAAACCACAAAACCAAGATAATATTTCTTACCATGCACAAAGACCGCTCCATCCTTCGGGCTTTAAGCCAATTGGATGTGAAGGCCTACGTCCTTAAGGATTCGGCCATGGAAGAAATAATCGAATGCATCAAACGGGTCGTTCGCGGCCGAACCTATCTCAGTCAAAGTCTGAGTGAATTGGTAATAAGTCCCGGTCCCAGAACGGCCGGCGCTTCGCTTGATCGACTATCCGAACTAACGGCTACGGAAAAGAATGTCCTGATCCAAATTGCCGAATCGCGCACGAACAGAGAGATCGCTGATTCTTTGTTCATAAGTTTGCGCACGGTCGAAACGCATCGCTACAACATTTGCGCCAAGCTCGGCATTTCGGGCCCGAACGGTCTGCTGCGATTTGCTCTTTCGAACCGACAGTCGATCCTTTCACTTAGCGAATGAACGCCCCGCCTCGTTCATTTTCGCTCGTTTTTGTCATCCGATTCCCCAATCCTCTAACTCAAACAGGCCAAAATACGTAATTCTACGTAGGTAATTACGGCCGTTTCCGTATTCTACCGCCTTGTCAATTTTTCTAGACTTATTTACATACAGGCCCTTTGGCTGAACTTGTTCCGGTCGAGTCCACGGATCGACGGAAAGCCAGGGGTCCTGTGATCGGGTCCAGATCTTTTCCTCGGTTACATCTGACGAAGTCATCACCGATGTAACTAACTATGTCGTGGCCCGTCGAGTGATGACGGCCGGCCACGGCACTTTTTGACGGGCCGGCAACTGCGTCTTAGCGGGTATCGAGAAGTCACGCTAGGACGATCGTTACTTGAATTCTTGCGGAACGGGAACTGAGAGACACGCCCGAGGAAATTGATCCGATCGATCTGATTCTGTTCGCTCAAGCGATCGTATGAGGCTCTTAGCTGAAGGATTTGTTAACAGGAAGGTATTTCGCCATATGAATAATTTGATCAGACTTTTTTGTGTTTCGATAGTTCTCGCGTTTCCGGGCTTCGCACAGGAAACCCCGCGGGATCTTCGTGATCTTGTCGGTGCCAGGGCGTCTTCAGGGGAGTCCCAACTTCGCAGCCGCGGATTCGCGTTCGTTAAGACCGAGGAGGGCGGCGACCGTAAATGGTCAAACTGGTGGAACAACCGCAGGAATCTCTGCATCACCGTGGTCACCATGAACGGCCGCTATAACTCGATCGTTGATTCACTGCCATTCGATTGCAACAGAGGCAACAACGCCGGCGGTGGGAGTAGTGATAGGCAGGTCGACCCTCCGTCGTGGGCGGTCGGACGGTTCTACGGACGGGGTCCCGGGGGCGAAAGTATCTCACTTGTTATTACCGACTTGGGCCATGTAGAGGCCGACGTAAATGGTGGGATCTCGCGTGGCATGTTTATTACTGGTGACCGAATCAACATAAATGGAGCCGTTGCCCGTGTGACCCGTCAGAGAAACGGTATTCTCACTACTCGTGTTGATAACGGCGAGCGGATCACCTATTCGCGCACCTTATTTGGTGGAGGCGGAAACCAGGGCGGCTCAAAGGTCGACGTCAGCGACCTGGTCGGGGCCCGAGGCTCTTCGGGCGAACGGGAACTGCAGTCCCGCGGCTTCCGGAATGTCGATGGATTCAAGACAGGAAACACCAGTTACACAATTTGGTGGCGTCGCCAGAGCCGTCAGTGCATCCAGGTCGCAACTGCAAACGGCCGATACGATTCGCTGGTCGACATCGGTCAGCATCCGCGTTGCAACTAGATCAACTTATTTCATCCGATTCGGTGTCATGATCGGTTACTGACGATCTCGGATAAATGGGTCAGTAAATATATGAACAGGAACGCCTTATACCTGCTTTCTTTCACGATCTGTCTCGCGGCGCTCGGCTGCGGCAGTTCAGAAACTCGGCCAAACGTTCGATCCAACGTCCCAAACGGAACTGGTGGAAACGAAGCCCAGACTGCTGCAAATGTGATGAATAATACCTCGGCGGCCGAGGCTGCCAAGGCATCACCCTTTAACAAAACCGTTGAAATGCACGGGATCAAGTTCACCGTCGAGAGCCCGAATTCCGCGGTCGATAATTTCGTAAAGGTCACTCCGGCGGGTCTTACGATCACGAACGAGCCCTTCACCGCAAAGATCGCGGGGGAGGTGGTCGCCGCGGAGGTCGGAGATCTGAATGTGGACTCGTCGCCTGAAGTCTTTGTGTTCTACAAGGAAACTGCTGGCATGAAACGAGCCCGCGTCTTGGCTTACAGTGCGAATGCTAAGAAGTCGCTGAGCGAGGTGAATATGCCAGAGCCCGACCCGGCCTCCAAAGAATATGCCGGTTACAGGGGTGAAGACGAAATGACGGTCATCGAAAACGTGCTGTCGCATCGTTTCCCGGTCTACGACGGGTCGGGCCCGGACGCCAAGAAAACGGGTAAGACGAGGATTGTTCAGTTCAAGATCAAACCCGGCGAGGCGGCGTGGCAGTTTTATGTTCATCGTAGCGACGAATACTAGGACAGGATCGCAGTCCAGGTCCGACAAATAGAAATTACACGGAGGATTCAATGATCACCATCTTTAGGAAAGGAATCGCCTGCGGCATGGCGACACTGATGTTTATCGGCACCGTTGGCATCCAGTCAGTTGCGGCGCAAACCCGAACCCTGACGTGCGAGAGCGTTGGCGGGGGCTATAACTATTGCCGAGCCGACACGGACAACAATGTAACGATGTCGAGAAAGCTTTCATTCTCAAACTGTTTCCAGGGCACCGACTGGGGCTATGACCGCCGCGGTATATGGGTGGATCACGGGTGCCGTGCGGAGTTTCGCTATGGCAGATCCGGCGGTTCAGGTTCGGCGATCGCCGGCGGGGCGATCCTGGGCGGACTGATACTTGCGGGAGTCCTTGCTTCAAAGAAGAAGAAATCGGAAGAAGATCATGACGGCTGGAAGGAAGGCTCATCGCACGTTGCAAGCTATTACGTCGGGACATTCCGAGGCTGGAACCCGCGACGCAATGAAATGGCCGATATTACGATCAAACCGGATGGTGCCGTTTCGATCTGGAATGAGGACAGCCGTTACTACGAATATGGAAGATTCCGGGACCGTTCTCTTTCACTTCCTTGGGGTGAATTTGAAATCTCGAAAGACGGCGACGGCTTCATGGCTTACGGTCCTGATGGGTCAGACTACAGCTTCGTCCGCATCCGCTAACTGATCGAAAGGAGGAAAGAAATGAAAAGAGGAAAGATTCAGGCAGGTACATTCACTTTGATCGCACTTGCGATCTTCTCGCTCCTTGCGATCACGGCGTCTGCACAGCGCCGTCCGGCTTCTACGACCAGACGCCCTGCGGCGCGAGTTCCCGTTGCGCCGCCGGCAGTGTTGAGCAATGTAGATACTCTGGTATCTATCAGGCGAAAAGGCGTCCTGAACGTCGGATTTGCTTCCTTCGTGCCCTGGGCGATGCGGGACAAGGACGATAACTGGATCGGTTTCGAGATCGATGTCGCGAAGAAGCTGGCCGAGGACCTTGGCGTTGAACTTAAGCTGATGCCGGCGGGCCAGTCGGCCTTGATCGGCGATCTGATGAGCCGCCGCTTTGACATCCTGATCACGGGCATGTATCCAACCCCGCAGCGAGCGCTGTTGGTCAATTTTTCGGAGCCCTATTCGAGATCTAAAGTCGAGCTTATCGCAAGCCGTGACAAGATGCGCGGTAAGGGTGACGAAAAGGATTACAACGAAAGCGATGTGGTCATCGGGGTAGTTTCGGGTACGGTCTACGATGACCTTGCCAAGGCCCGATTCCCCAGGGCACGGATCCAATACTTCGACGACGAAGCGGCGATGATGGAAGCCGTGGGCTCGGGGAGCATCAATGCGGCGATGGCATCGACGCCGGGTCCGGAGTTCGCCATGAAACATGGCGGGGCAAGGATCTTTCGGCCGCTGGCTGACCCGATGCAAACGATGGACGAGAGTTTCGTCATTCGAAAGGGTGATGTCGATTTTCTCAATTACCTAAATACATGGATCAGGTATTACGAACGCAGCGGCTGGCTCAAGGAACGTCGGAAGTACTGGTTCGACGACACAGAATGGGCAGCCTCGCTCCAATAGGGGGTTTTCGAGCGTAGGATGTGTTTCTGATCAAAAGGTCTGCGCCGGCGATTCTAAGCCGGCGCACGCTGGAAAGAGGGAAGGTTAAGATCAGGAAGAAGATCTTTGGTGCTTTCGTCGCACCTGAACCCGCTCTTCGCATTCTTAAACAAAGCGAACGGCTGGTCTAAGGTCAACGTCAGAATCGCTCGCGGGAAGACCACCAGGGCCTACAAAGGCTCGATCCGCGGGAATCGCTGCGTGGACCATGTTTTACGAGCAAGGGGAGGGCAAACACTGCGAACCGTATTGGAGACGCGTCGAGGTGCTCCTGTCTATTTCAATGTGCTTGGTTCAGGGAGTGAGGTCGCGACAGGGGACGATGAGCGACATGCTACAACCTGGCGAGGTGTATTACCTGATGACGGGCAATGCGTCGTTAGGGTCTAGATAGGGAAAGGCGACGGGCAGAACCATCGGTCGTCATCCTTTACGGTTCGCTTCAGCAATTAAGTTGGATGACCAACTAGGTTCAGCACGTCTCTTCCGCTCAGCACCACGTTCGGATCTTAAGAATGAATGGGAAAGGGGTCGGGACCTGGGCCGAAAGCAACTCGATAGTGCTGGCGAAGTTGATAACGGACAAAAGTCAGCGGCCGATCGCTCAAGAGTCTTGTTTTTTGACGGGCACGGTGGATCGGACGATGAAAGGAAAAGTCGTTATATCTCGTTTCTTGTTCGGTCATATTTTTGAAGGAGCTCTCTTTTTGGCGGGCCCCGAATTTTATCAAGGAGAAGAAAAATGAAAATGGTATTTAGGGTTTTCGTTGGGGTTGCCGTTGTGATGATGTTCTCAGCCGCGGCCTTTGGACAGGCAAATAAGCTTCAGGACATCGTCGGTGCTCGCGGGAGTTCCGGCGAAGACATGATGCATGATCGCGGATACGTGATGATCCATGCTGAACCCGAGGATGACAAAGTTTATTCATATTGGTGGAATCGCGTCGATAAGAAATGCGTAATGGTAAGCACTACAGATGGCCGTTACGCGATCATCCTAGATTCGGATCCACCGGATTGCAATCGGGCAGACGAAAAGGGGCTTAGCACGGGTGCGAAGGTAGGAATCGCTGCCGGAGCGGCAGCCGTGGTCGGTGCTCTGGTACTTGCTCATAAAGCACATGATCACGATAACGATCGGCATTATGACGATGCTAATAAAGAGGCCGAGTATGAAAGAGGCTATCGCGACGGCCTATACAACAGTGCCTACCACAACTACTCGAACGGCCGGGAGTACAGTGACGGTTATTCCGCCGGTGTCGAGCAGCGACGCCAGAACACCAGCCACTCATCCGGCTGGGGAGGTTACCGCCCTCATGTGAACCTTTCCGATCTTCGCGGCATGAGAGCTTCGTCCGGCGAGTCAGAAATGCAGTCACGCGGTTTCCGAAACGTGGACGGATACAAGAGCGGCGGTTCGAGTTACACGATCTGGTGGAACGGCAGGACCCGGCAGTGCGTCGCGATCTCAACATACGACGGAAAATATAATTGGATCGGCGACACGCAGAATACAAACTGCCGCTAGCTGGTTAGGTTGGGCTTTAACCCGCGCGGACAAAAAAGCGCGGGTCATGGTTGATTTTAGAGGGACACAATGAAGAAAGCGATCGCGATCGGCTTTACCGTACTTGCCGCCGCGGCATACCTGATCGGTTACATGGCCAGCCGTGGAGAATCTTCCGGCCCGCTGAACTATATATTTGTCGTGATCCTCGGTCTCCCGTGGACGGCGATCATCAGCTGGCTCATTCCGTCAGTGGATTCACCCTTGATACCTGCGGTCGGTGTCTCGATCAATACTAGCCTTGTTTGGTGGTGGGCTCTTAGGGGGCGGCGGTCGACATGATCGGGTGTTTATCGGGTGTGCCTGGTTAGGGATCGTTCACGATCGTATCAATACACTTTCTTGGAGGAAAGCATGAAGATCAGTTTATTGCAGAGATTTTTGCTCGTTGGATTACTGGCAATTACTTCGATGGCCCAAGACAGGGTTCCGGACCTTCAGGGCCTTATCGGAATGAGGGCTTCGTCAGGACAGGCCGAGCTCGAGTACAGAGGATTCGCCTTCGTCAAGAGTGGAGGCGTTGGAGGAGAAGGTCGCTACTCGTATTACTGGAGTGGAGCCAGACAATTATGTATTACTGTTGCCACCGTAAATGGCCGTTTTGATTCGATCGTAACATCGCCCCCGTTCGATTGCGGCCGCAATGCAAATCAGGGTGGTTCGTCGTCAGGAAGTGTGGTTACCGTTTATGAAGATCATGATCTTCGCGGACGCTCACAGGTATTCCATGACGGGCGTTACCTTAATAATCGCGGCCAATTGGGCAATCTTCGAAACGACAGGGCTTCGTCGGTAGACGTGCCAGTTGGTTACAGCGTACGTCTTTGCGACGGCGAAGGAACCGGTTATGGGATCCTTCCATGCCAAGTTTTTGGGCCCGGGCGACATAATCTTCCTTACACCCTCGACAATCGCGTTTCCTATGTCGAGGTTTCCCAGATACTTTGGGGCGGCGGGACCGGGACCGGTCCAGGTGCGCCAGTGCCATCCACTCCAGGGCTAGGACGACCCGGAGCGACGGTTTATAGCGATCGAAACTTTCGCGGCAGGTCGCAATCTTACGGCCCCGGACGTTATCTGAATACAGAGCGGCAGCTTGGAGATCTGCGGAACGATGAAGCGTCTTCGGTCGCGGTCCTTAATGGCTATAGGGTAAAGCTTTGTGAAAATGAGGGAGCCTATGGGCATGGCGGTGGTCGATGTGAGGAATACGGCCCGGGTCGCTACAACCTGCGGTATAACGACGATGTTTCGTATGTAGAGGTAACTCGATCGAGCGGAGGTTCTGCAAATCTTCCGGGCTGGATCGGTTCTATCCTCAAGGTAAATGTGACCGATCTTGTCGGCGAACGAGTCGTAAGCGGTGACACGAAAATGCGCAATCGCGGCTTCAGGTTGGTTGACACACTTAGATCTGGCAGAGCCTATTACACGATCTGGTGGCGGGGCGTTAGCAGACAATGTATCCAAGTAGCCGTGGCAAACAATCGCTACGACTCGGTGAGCGATATAGGCAGCCATGAACGCTGCTATTAGGGCTTTTCCGAGGTAAAGACTAGCCATTAGGGCTAATAAGGAGAACGAAATGAAAAAGAACTTGTCCGCCATTTTGGCGATGTGCTTATCGGCTGTTTTGCTGACCATTGCCGCGGCGGAGTCCGTATCGGCCCAGGGTGAAGAGAAACACGACGCGTTCGTTGGTGTTGTCGAAAAGATAGATGCAGAAGCGAAAATGATCTACGTTAAATCGCGGGACGGCGTCGTCAAGGCATTTAAGTGGACGAAGAAGACTTCTTACCATGGAATAAAAGAGGCGGCGGTCTGGGGCGATCATGCCGCCCATGTTGGAGCGCATGTCGTGATCCGTTCCCTTAACGTTGCCGGCGAGGACACCATCCGCGGGATCCATTGGTTTGGCCGCGGAACGGCCAAAGTTTTTGAGGGCACCGTAAAATTCGTCGGGAAGAACAGCAAGAAGATCGCAGTGAAAGTGGCGGACGAAGCAGAAGAGATCTACGACGTTTCGGAGCATGCGGTCGTTCACACGGCAAAGTCTATCGGTCACGGAACCAAAGCGGCCGAAAGGGCTGCGGAAAAGGAGGTCAAGGCGACCGTTCACGTCGTTGAGTCGGGCGGCAAGAAATTTGTCCACTTTTTCCGGCACAAACATGAAGGATCTTAAGATGCTTGCTGAACCAAAAAGGCTCGGACTATCGGGCCGTTTTGTTATAGCGAGTACTTGAGATATTGCCGCTGCGGAATGCACGCCGGGCGAGTCGGGCTAGGTAACCACGTCATACCTGAAGACCGATCCGTAACCAGAGATCGTTTTGTTGACGAGCGAAACGCTCTTGAACGAATGGAACATATTCAAGCTTCAAGAATTATCGGCCGCGAATCGGCACCTGAGATTCTTGACGGCGGTGGAAGCGGTATTAGGTGTACAGCGTAAGTCGACAGGGGATACGAAAATGCGTACTTTTTTTATTCTTATTGTTATTGGCATTGTTGCCTTCGTGAGTATGGGGGAAGCATCGGCTCAGTCGAAGGTAAATGTTAGTTTTCGGCGAGGTGCCACTGTAGGAACATACAATGGCTCAATAAGGGGAGACCGGTACGTTGATTATCTGCTGCGTGGAAATGCGGGTCAGACGATGACGGTCAAACTTATCCGACGGAGCGGTGAATACCCCTATTTTAATGTCCTTCCAGATGGCAGCGATGTGGCTATCGCTGATAATGCTCGCGAAGTCACCGAGTGGAGCGGCGAACTGCCAGAGACCGGCGTCTTTGCTATCCGGGTCTACATGGGAAAAGCAGGAAGATTAGCCAACCGGACAGCGAATTTCAGGATCTCGATCTCGATCAAAAACGGCTCTTCCGCAGGTGACGGAAGCGGAGCCAGAACTGTCTATTACGATTGTGAAGGTTCCCAACTGCGAGCCGATTTCAAACCCGGTCCGCCGCCAACGGTCCGTCTTCGTTACGGTACTCAAGACTTTGAGCTTCCGCTCGAGCCTTCCGCCAGCGGAAGCAAATATGAATTCAATAATCAGATGTTCTGGATCAAAGGAAACGGGGCTACGCTGGTATCCAAGGTCCTGAATGCTCAGTGCAAGGCGAAACCCTAATTGGTTTACTCGGTCCGTGGTCCTCATCCGATGGATGGCCAGAATAGTTGATCCAACTCGCGAGATCATCAACATAGATCAGAAACGTATTTAAGTGAATATCAACTATCATCTTTTTGTCCTGCTTACGGTCTCGTGTTTCCTCGCCCAAATGACAGCCGGTTTCAATTCCGGTCTTTCCGGAGCAGAAAATCGGAATATTCCTTCTGTTCAGACGCTCGCGAAACCTCTCGCCGGCCATCCTTGGCTATGGACCAAGTATGCACCGCCAGATAAGGCAGAAGACATCGGCGAGCCATCTAAATATGAGCTGAATTTCAACGGTGACGGCACGATCAGCATCAAGTCGGACTGTAATCGCGCAGTAGCCAGCTACAAGATCGAAGGGCCCACTCTGAAGATCTCGATCGGCCCCACGACGCTCGCCGCCTGTCCCGGCAATTCACGCGGAGAGGAGTTCTTACAATTACTTGGCAAAGCACAAAGATTCGTGATCGCCAGCGAACTCCTCATTGTGGTCCTGGAAAATGGCGCGTCGCTCGGTTTCCGGGCACCTTCAATTGTCGACCGATGCGGGATAGATTCGTTGGCGCTCTCTCAGATCGTGGATACCCTGGATCCAAAAATTAGCGATGGCCTGGACCAGGCCCTGAAGAGCTTTGTCACGCCCGGCCCACTTTCGACACCCGGAACGTCGATGTTGGTCATTACGCCGAAAGGCCGCTACTTCAAGTCCGCCGGTCTTGCGGATGTCGATGCGTGTACGCACTTAAAAGCGGATTCTCCGTATCAGATCGGAAGCAATACTAAGATGATGACCTCAGCCATTATCTATCAGCTTCAAGAAAAAGGGCGTGTTCACACTAGCGACCTGCTGAGTAAATGGCTTCCTGAATTGGCGGCCAAGCTCCCTTACGGCAAGGAAATAACGATCGACATGTTATTGACGCACACCAGCGGGCTTGTCGACTACTTTGACGTCGATCCCGGTGACGGCGGGATCAGTATTGGAATGAAGGACAGAAAGATCCTTACTCAAGGCTTTACCCCGGGCGAATTGGTGATGAGAGTTGCCAATTCTGGTAGGTCCGAATTTAAGCCTGGAGAGGCGGGCAAATGGAAATACTGCAACACCGGATATATCTTGTTAGGTTTGATCATCGAAAAAGCTACCGGCAAATCTTACGAAGAGAATTTGCGGACACGGATATTCGGGCCGCTGAAGCTTAGGAAAACATATTTGCAAATGGGTCAACCAGTTCCCGGAGCGATACCTGTTGCCTACTACGAGTCGCCATTTCTGTATACTACGAACGAGTGGAACGCAAGCCAGGGTTGGTCCGCCGGCGCGGTGGTCTCTACGTCCGAGGAGTTTGCGGTCTTTCTCAAGGCGCTGTTTACTGGCAAGTTATTTAAGAAGAAGACTACCCTCGATTTGATGACGGCCCTTTCGGAATCCAGCCGGAATTTGCTCGGACCGGGCACTGTCTATGGGCACGGCATTCTCAATAATCATGGCATCCTTGGGCACGGCGGGGAAACACTGGGTTTTCAGAGCGATGGAGGCTACATTCCCGGCAAAGACGTGACCATAGTGTTCTGGTCCAATAGTGCGTCAAATAAAGTAGGCAGGTCCGTCGTGCCTGCGTTGGCGAAAATTGCTCTGGGAGAAAATTAGTCAATTCAAGTCGAAACTAATTGAACAAGTGGAAAATAATGGTGACCCCGACTTGTTTTCGGGGCCGAGGACCCAATGTCTTAATTGCGAATGCGAATTGGCCGGGCCGTTTTGTCACGAATGTGGCCAAACCGCCAGCATCGAGCGGTACAGAATCAAAAGGATCGGAACCGAAATATACGAGCAGTTTCGAAAGATCGATGTTCTGACGACTCTCCGAACCGTTTGGCTACTCACCACTAAACCTGGAGATTTTGTCACCGGCTACCTCGCAGGCAGGCGGGTCGGGTTCCTCAACCCTGTTAAGTTCTTTTTCTACTCCTTTGTGGCCCAGATCTTGTTCGGCACTCTCGCATTGTGGGTGACGAGCGACCATCGCTACGACTACCTGATCAAGATCGATTATCAGATCGAGTTCATTGGCTTGGCGTCGACCGTGTTTTGGGGAATGTTTTGGTCCCTGTTATTCCGGAGATCCGGACTGAACCTAGTCGAAAATATCGCGGCAGCCATCTTCTTCATCGGCCAGTCAAATTTTTTGGGACTGCTTATAACCTTTATGGCCCTGCCCCTGAACGTCTATTACCCAAATACGGTCGCCTACTCGTCGCTCGGCGAAGTAACCATCGAGCTTCTCTACGGGTTCTATTTTGCGCACCGGCTCTTCAATGAGCGGATTTTCCTGCTGATCCCAAAACAGGTCGTCCTATCACTCTTGTTCATTTTCTCGACGCTGGTCGTGATCTACGGGAAGATCTTGATAGACGCCCTGACAATTCGATTGGGCTTGTCATGACCTATTCATAGAGTTCGCGATTCGCCAGAACCACGCTAAAGAGAAAACTCCTGCAGGCAAGAGCACGTCAAGATAAGGAAACAAACAAGAAGGGGCCCCATCGGCTGCCTCTTAAGATTCGCAAGTTCGCGTTTGATCACCTACTAAAATTGGTACACCCTGCAGGACTCAAACCTGCGACCTTCTGATCCGAAGTCAGACGCTCTATTCAACTGAGCTAAGGGTGCACTAAGTGGAGTTTAGTTCGCTCGGAACGTTTATGCAACCGAGGTATTGAGCGTCGGCCAGGCGCCGGAAACGGCGTCATTTTTGTAATTCGGAGCGGATATACCTTACGACCTCGCGGATCTCGGCTTCGGAGAGTTTGTCCTTGAAGGCCGGCATTCCCTCGTCGGCGATCCCGTCAAAGATATACTTGTAGATCCGGTCGTCCGGCATTTTCTTGATCTTTTCGCCCGTCAGATCGTCAGGCGAAATACTTCTGCCCTCGATCTCAACCTTGCCGCCCTTGCCCGATTCCTTATGACAAATGGCACAGTTGTCCGTGTACAATTTCCTGCCGGTTGCCATCAGGTCAACCGGAGGCTGTGCAACGGGGCTCGACGGCGGCGGCGATGAATTGTTTTGACCGGAGCTTACATTCGGAGTCGGGCTCGAGGTACATGCTCCGAGAAAAATGCAGGTCAGAAAAGAGACTAAAGTAATTGTCCGAAAATCAGGCATTCGTAAAGGTCCTCGTTGAATGGATCAGAATGAGGGAAAGTGTACCGCAATCCCGCTGACACCCGCAACGCAAGTTTTCAATGGCAGGCCCGGACGGCGTTTGCCGAAAGCGGCGGATTGAATTATTTTTCTTCTTATGAAGCGTTACTTTTCGACCGCCCCGTTGTTCGCGTTCTTCCTGGCAATTACCGTATTCTCGCCGCCCTACCTGACCGGCCAGACCGCCGGGACGGCACTGTCTTTCAAACAGCTTCGAAGCGGCGTGAATGTCACCCGCGACCATCGATCGATCCCTTATATCAACGCCGAAAACGATAATGACCTCTACTTTGTACAGGGTTATGTGACCGCTTCGGACCGACTATGGCAAATGGACCTGCTTCGCCGCCGGGCGAGCGGCGAGACCGCCGAGATATTCGGCAATGCCGCCCTGGCCGACGATAAGGTTTGGCGGCGGTACGGCTTTGCAAAGATCGCCGCCGAAAACCTCCAGTACGTCGAACCCGAGCTTCGAACGGCGCTCGATAGCTATGCAGCGGGGGTCAATGCGTACATCGCCTCGTTGACGCCCGAAACAATGCCGGTCGAATTTACGATCCTAAAATACTCGCCCAAACCGTGGCGCGCGGAGGATTCCGTTCTCATCGGCAAGATCCTGGCTGAGGCGCTGAGTTCGACCTGGTTTCAGGACCTCCAACGGGCGACGAACGCCGCCGCCCTTAGCCCAGAGAAATTTAGCGACATAACGAACCTCGTTACGCCATATGACGTGATCCTTTTTGGCAAAGACCGGCCGATGGCCAAAGGTGCCGCTCGCGCGACCGCTCTGCCGGTCGACGACGGGGTAATGGCTAAAGCCCGCGAAGCCTGGGCAATACGCGAACGCTCGCTGACGGATGTCGGCCTGTTTGCGGAAGACCTTGCGGCGAGCAATAACTGGGTCATCTCGGGCGAGCGAACGGCCGACGGAAAACCGATACTTGCGAACGATCCCCATCTTTCGTCGACGGCACCGGGCATTTGGTACGTTGCGCATCTTTCGACGCCGACGATACGGGTCGCGGGTGTTACCTTTCCCGGCGTGCCGGGGATCATCCTTGGACATAATGAGCAGATCGCCTGGGGTGCCACAAATGTAGGACCGGATGTTCAGGATCTCTATTTGGAGACCTTTAACGCGGACGGGCAATACAAGACACCGACGGGGTGGAAGGACGTAACCGTCCGAAAGGAAGAGATCAAGGTCCGAAAGAATCCCTTGAACCCCGAGACCGAAACCGTCGTTTTTGAGGTTACGGAGACTCGAAACGGCGTGATAAACCTGGAGGAAGGCGGCAAGCGGTACGCACTGAAGTGGACCGCCCGAGACCCCAAGAACAGCGAATTCGAGGCTTTTTTCAAGCTGAACAGGGCTGCGAACTGGCAGGAATTCAAGGCTGCACTCGGCCGTTACGGCGGCGCCTCCCAAAATTTTGTTTACGCCGACACGAGCGGCAATATAGGCTGGCACATCGCCGGGGCTATCCCGATCCGCCGTTCCGGACACGGTGAGGTCCCGTATGACGGTTCGACCGATGAGGGAGACTGGACGGGTACGATCCCGTTTGCCGAACTGCCGAATCTCTACAATCCGTCATCCGGCCTGATAATCACGGCCAATCAGCGCATTGCCGGCACCGACTACAAATATCCGCAGCTGATCAGGGATGCGGCACCGCCTTGGCGTGCGCGCCGGCTTTTCGACCTGCTGTCTGCAAAAAAGAAGATCGGCGTCGAAGACGTCCGGGGAGCCCAGCACGATATCTACAACATCCCGTTGTCGATGTTGGCCAAAGAACTGGCCAGGTCGGGCGCGCTTTCGGCCGAGACAACATCGCTTCTGAACGCCTGGGACGGTTCGATGAAGGCAGAATCGAAGGCGGCCGTGATCACGAACGAGATCCGGGGCTGCATTGCTTCGAAGATGGCCGAGGCCAACAAACCCGCTCCGGCCCCTGCGATCCGCGAACGCGTGCTCTTCTGGGCGGTCGCGCAAAGGACTCCTCGATGGCTCCCGTCGGGTTTCGCGAGCTATAACGATCTGTTCAAGTCCTGCGAGGAAAGCTCCCGAAAGGCGCTTTCCGAGCCCAGACGGCTTGGTCCGGATGAATCTAAATGGCGTTGGGATTCGGTCTTCCGCTCGCGCTTCAACCATCCGCTTGCGGCCGCTCCGCTGATCGGCGGCCAGTTCCTGGTCGAGCCGAAGGGAGTCGACGGCAGCGGCCAGACGCCGAACGTCGGGCCCTATGTTTCAATGAGGCACATAGCCACGCCCGGGGATTGGGATTCGACGCGACTGGTAATACCGCTCGGTCAAAGCGGGAATCCGCGTTCGCCGCATTTCCGTGACCAGTTCGACACCTGGAACAACGGCAAGCCGGCCATGTTCCCGTTCACTAAGGCTGCGGTGGCGGCTGCGGCGAAGTCATCGCAGACCTTCAGCCCGGCAAAATAGAGGGTTGCAGTTAGCCGGCAAGGTGCGTCGATGGTTGGTGGTCAGAACTGTGGTCAACGGCGAGCCAGAAGGTCCGAGAGTATTATCGCGGCGGCCTCACTATCGACCATGGACCTTGTATCCGACAGAGTGACCCCGCGGTCCCAAAGCCGTCCGCGGGCCTCGTAGCTGGTCGTCCGTTCGTCCTGCAGCACGACCGGGAGTTTCGCCGAAAGCGAGAAATTCCGGGCCAGACGCCGTGCCTCCGCCGACATCTCACTTTCGCTGCCGTCAGAGTTAAGCGGCAAACCAATCACAAGACCCGCGGCATCGAACTCGGTTAGAATGTCGAGCACCTCAGCAAGCGTCTTTTTCCAGCTTCGCCGAGCGATCGTACGAAACGGTGTTGCGATGGTCTGCAGTTCATCGGAGACGGCAACGCCGATCCATTTTGTGCCGATGTCCAGCGCGACTATCCTGCCGCCCTCGGGTATCGACGATGGGTCTGTAAATTGTTCGGGATTAAGTGTTTCTTTATCCTGCACGTAAATTATATAATCATGGTTACGACGGGTGCCGTTCAAAACTTTCTTGCAAGTGCCGGCGTAAGATAAAAGCTAGTAGTTATCATAAGAGGTAGTTTATGTCATTTCGCGGAAAGCTTTCGATCCTGATGGTCTCAGCTGCGATCGGCCTTTATGCCGTCATCGGGGGGATCCTCAGTCCGTGGACACGAGCGCAGCAGCCGATCAACGACTCGAGCGCACAGCTTCGGATCTTCGAATCGGTGCTCCAGCATATCCAGAACGACTACGTAGACGAACCCAATCTTGAAAAGGTCCGGTTCGGTGCTCTCCGCGGACTCGTCGGCGGCCTAGACCCGTACTCGTCCTACCTGACACCGCAGCAGGTTGCGGAATTCGGCGGCCCGGACAACGGGAAGAAGGCCGGTATCGGTGCCGAGTTCTCTCAGGTCTCTCTCTATCTCTATGTGGTCTCGGTGTTGAAGGATTCCGAGGCGGAGAAGGCGGGACTTCGTTCCGGAGACGTCATCGAATACATCGAGAACAAGGCAACGCGCGACATCTCGCTTTATGATGCGAAACAGCTTATTTACGGACAGCCGGGAACCGTCGTCAACCTTCGTATATTGAGGTCGGGCGCAAGGCCGTTCTCGATCAAGGTCACCCGCGGCAACGGTTCGATGCCTCAGTCGCAGGCGCGCGTCGAAGCCGGTAAGACCGGTGTGATCAAGGTCTTCCAGCTTGGAACCGGGGAAGCCGCGAACATCAGAACGCAAGTCCAGGGCATGCAGAAACAGGGTGTCCAAAAGCTCGTTCTTGATCTCAGGGGCGTTGCGATCGGTACGCTTGACGAAGCCGTTGCGGTTGCGAATATGTTCATCGGCGAAGGCGAACTTGCAAAGGTGGTCGGGAAGGACAATAAAGTCCTGAAAACCTACACGGCCGATCCATCAAAGGCATTGTTCAACGGAAAGGTCGCGGTGCTGATCGACCTCGGCACCGCGGGCCCGGGCGAAGTGGTCGCCGCCGCTGTCCTTGATCGTAAGCGTGGCGAAGTGGTCGGCGAACGTAGCTTCGGCGCCGGGACCGAACAACAGTTGTTCAAACTTCGCGGCGGCGACGGACTGCTGTTGACGACGGCCAAGTGGGCGTCGCCGAGTGGTGCCGCTTTCCTCGGCGATGACCGTGACTCGATGGGCGTAAAGCCATCGGTCGAGGTTAAACGTCCGGACACTCCCGAACCGGTCGAGGTCCAAGAGCTGATCGACCAGCAGGACGATCAGGAGCAGAATCCGCAGGCGACACCGACGCCGGCACCGGCACCTGAAGTAAAGAAGCCGGCCGAAGACCTGCAGCTGAAGAAGGCGCTCGAGCTGCTTCAGGACAAGGCCCAGACCGCAAAAGCCGCTGGAGCATGAGACGGTAATTAAGAGATCGTAAAAAAGCCGGCCGCCTTGGCCGGCTTTTTGTTGTTGACGGCCGCCAAGACTGTTAATATTCCGTTTGATGCCGCCGCTTCAAGGCCATATTCGCGAATTCGAGATCGAGGACCTTGACGAGCTGTTCCGGCTTAGAAAGAGTCTCTGGGACGAGGTAACGGCGGCCGAGCATCAGAACGAGATACTAGATATACTCGGAAAGCCGGAAACGCAGCAGATCTTTGTGGTGGATAGAGGCAACGGGCGTCTAGCGGGATTTCTGGAGGCGAGCATAAGGCCGCTTGCCGAGGATTGCGAGTCCGAGAATGTCGGTTACCTAGAAGGCTGGTACGTCGATGAGGCGTTCCGCCGCCGGGGCCTCGGCCGCGAGCTAGTCCGCATGGCCGAAGATTGGGCACGCCGGATGGGCTGCATCGAAATGGCTTCGGACGTCGAGGTCGGCAACGACACGAGCCTGCTTGCCCACCGCAGCCTCGGATACGGCGAAACCTCTCGGCTTATCCATTTGAAAAAAGCACTTTAGCCGATACCGCCGGTGAATTATCTTATGTCGGTCCCAGGTCTTAAACTCCCCGCATTACTCTTGCTGATGATCCTCGCGGGTTCGGCGGCGGCGCAAGCCCAATCGACGACCCAGGACTTTCCCACACCGGTTCTCACCAACGAGATCAGCGGTACCATTAAGCCGCGTACCATCGGTGATTCGCGGCTCACGACCCACTACTACACCTTCAACGGCGATCAGGGCGACGTCTTCATCAATCTGGTAACTAGAAACCTGACCGGCGATTTCGATGTTTTCACCCTAAACGGCCTGCGGCCGGTTACGAAGATCGCCGTCTACGCTGATTACGGTGAGAACGAGACAGGCCGGGTCGTTTATCTCCGAAAAAAGGAAAAGCTCATTCTCCGCGTCCAGGGCCGGACCCCGAACGACGAAGAGGCCGTATACCGCATCAAGTTCGCAGGAAGCTTTGTTGCGATCCGGCCTGAAGATGTTCAGGCTGCACCTGAGATGCCGCGCGTCGCAGCCGAAACAAAACGCGACGAAAAGGTCGCCGAAACGGAGAGATCATCGGTGCCGACGGCGGATCCAGCCAAGGAGAAAGAGGCGGAAGAAAAGACCGAGGAAGCCAAAACACCCCCCGAACGGACCGACGAAAAAAAGATCGAGGAAGAGGTAAAGAAATCCGGGGAAGCCGAGACCAAGGAAGCAGTACCCGAGAAGAAAGCCGAGGTCGTCATTACCGATCCTCTTGCGGCGAAACCTGATGACCCCGCCGCCCGGCGCGAAGAGAAAAAGCCTGAAAAGCCGGAGACCGAAAAGGAAGTAAAGGAACCTGAGGCGGCCCCGCCGGCCACGGCGCGGAGGCGGACCCGACGCACCACGCGGACTCCTCCGGTTCGGACGCCCCCCGAACCAAAACCCGACCCGCTCGCGTCGATTAACCTAATGATCCAGCTGAAGGATGGTAATGCCCTCGAGTTTAAGATGAGCGAGATCCGCCGATTCTCGGTTGACCGCGGCATTCTCGTCGTCACCTTAAAAACAGGCAAGATATCACGATATCCTCTAGCCAAGGTTTCGAAGGTCACGATCGAATAGGCCGATCAGGCATAACTGTGCAGCCCGGGCAGCAGGTAGCTCACGCCGAGATAAGTAAAGATCACCAGCAGAAAACCGAGTATCGCGAAGTAGGCCGAACTGCGCCCGGACCAGCCTTTTGAGATCCTCGTATGGAGGAAAGCTGCGTACGTCAGCCAAGCAATGAGGGCCCCGGTTTCCTTCGAGTCGAATCCCCACGGCCGGCCCCATGATTCGTTTGCCCAAATGGCTCCCGTGATAAGGAGCATCGCAAGGCCCGCGAAGGCCATGCAGGCAGTCGTGTACATCAACCCGTCGAGCGATTCCAGGCTCGGCAGGCGTTCACGAAGTTTCTCGGTCCTGAACGAGAAGATCAGAATGAACAATGTCGCGGCGAGTCCTGTCAGCAGGCCCGCCAACTCGACAGGATTCGTGTTCAGGCTGAGGTAAAGCTTTTCGCTGACCGACTCGTAGTACGATCGCCCGGCCTGTACAAACTGGGCCTGGGTGATCGCTGCGAATTCTGCCGCCGACAGGTCCTCCCGTTCGGCGATCGCGCGGCCGGCGGTAGCATATTGGGCCGGACTAGCCGCAAGCTGTTCGGTGAGTTTTCCCTGAACATCCGCGGTGGTCCTGATGCCCACAACGAGCAATCCGATCGCGATGATCTGGGCCACGAACGACAATTTCAGGAGCACGTGGCCCGCCGTCTTCGCCCGTTCATCTCCCCGATAAAAGTACAGCAGGAATGCGGCGATCACGCCAACCGAAAGTAGACCGGCGATAACCAGGGCAGGCCCGACGAACGGTATTTCAAGCCGAAACGGGGCCGAGAACGGCTTGCCACCGGCCGTATTTGGAAGGAAAAGCCCGGCACGGTAAACGAATTCGGTGAAGACCGAGAATTTACTGATGGACGCGATCACCCCGAGCACAAAGACACTCGACCAGATCGCCATCGATTCGACCTTCGTCTTGTCCTTGAGCAAGTAGATGACCGCGATCGCAAAACAGACGAGTGCAACGCCATAGCTCAGCGAAGCGACGCCGACATGGATCGGGCGCCAGTATGAATCGAGCACCGGCGGGAGGTCGATGAACTCGCCGCCAATAAACCGGGCAAGGGTCAGGATCAGTGCCGCCAGCGGCAGCGTGAAAGCAGCAAGTACCTGAAAATTACGGCGGTTGGCGACAAGAAGTGTCGCGATCCCGGCACCGAACGCGAACGCAAGGCTCAGGTCGTAAAGATTTGCGAAGGGCACGTATCGAAACACCCAGGGTGTTTCCATATTCCCCGCAAGCCGAAGCTTGTCGATCTCGTGGTAGTAAGCCGCGACCCAACGAACCAACCAGCTTGCAAGGTTAAAAAGGACGCCGAGAACTGCCGACCAAAGTCCTAGCTTCCTCGCCATCTCCGAAGGCGCATAAAGATTGGTCAGGTGGAAAAGGGCAGCGAAGATGTACGCGGCGAGTGCGATCATCATCAAAGCGCCATCGCTGATGAACCCTTCGCCGATCTGAAGACGCAGTCCGAGAAACACAAAGGCTCCCGCGATCGCAAGGATCGCCGGAAGATTGACGAGCCAGCCGGGCTTGCCGGCCGAGATTCCGATCTCCTGAACTGTAAATTCTTGTGCCATTTGCTACCTCACATTTCTATATCCGGACGGTCCATCCGCCGAAGTCCTGCATTTCCCTCGAGTCCTGCCGCGATCCTTTTGAACTTCTGGTCAAAGGCGGCAAGATTTCGATTCGTGTGGCCGCCGAGCACTATCTCGGCCTCGCCGTTCTCGCCCCTTCGGATCACGGCCCATACTCGCCGGTGCGAGAAAAAGAAGACAAATACAAGCGCACCCATCAGGCCGAAGCCCCCGAAATACCAAGCGATGAAGGCCCCGTTGTAAGGATCGTACTTCACCGAAAGGACGTGGGCGAAAGGCGACTTTTCATACTCGCTCAACCGCCATTTGTAACCGAGCTTCGGAGCCCCGACCGGAATGTTGTCCGCGAGCCCGGTCCCGAACGCAAATACCTGGGTCCGTGCTTCTCCGGGCGGCGTCACATTTAGAACGGCGACCGGGTTATTGTATTCGCCCGTGCGTGTGTCCGGCTTACCTTCGGCATTGAAAGTGAAGTCGGGCAGAAACTGGTCGTATTCGACCAGCGTCCCGTCCGGAAGCGTTGCCGAGCCCATTCGGGGTATGTCCAGTGCGATCGGCGATCCGCCGCTTTGCGGGGTCACTTCAAGCTTTATGTTGCGAGCGTTCCCGATCGGTATGGTCTGGGCCTGAAAGAACCGATACCCGCGATAGGTGAACGGCTTGTTCATGCTGACGTCGGCCACGATCGTGCCGTATTCCGGGTCGTCGACCTTCAACTGCGTCCGCCAATCGAGCGTGTTAGTGACGTCGATCGAACCGGCGGGATCGATCAGCTTTTGCTGGATATCCGTGCACGTCATAGTGAAGGGAAGCTGAACATCGAACTTCTCCTTCTTGTCCATGTCAAACTGGATCATCTGGATCTTGTCGGTCGCGTCGCCCGGGATCATCCGCACATCGGCGTCGAATCCGGTACGCAATGCGACAAAATGTCCAAGGAACAGGGTCAACAAGGCGACATGAACGATATAGGCGCCCAACCGGTTGATCCTCCCGGACTCGCCGAACACCCACGTTTCGTTCGAGCGAACCACGCTGTTGAAATCCTTCTGCCCGTGTTCATCCGTCGCATACGATACGGCTTCACGCTCACTTGTGCGGGCCGTTAGACCGTTCGCTGCGAATACCTGGCGGATCTTATCCGTGATCTCGGAGTCGCTCTCACCGCGGCTCGTAAAGACCGCGTTCTGGCTGAGGTCGAGCAAGCGTTCCCGCGTCGATGCGAGTTTCGGCTTTGAGAAATACTCTTCCCACATCCTCGGGAAACGGTCGATCGACGCAAGAATGATATTCAGGGAAAGGATGAGCAGCAGAAGGTTGTAATACCAGCTGTGGTAGATATCGAAAAGGCCAAGACTGCCGAACACCAGCCGTTCTGCAGGCGTAAGAGAAGCAAAATAAGTGTCAAATCCCTGAACGTTCTGCTGAATGATGAGCATCCCGATCATCGACAATGTAACGAGGATGCACAGCAGTACGATGCCGAGCCGAACTGAACTCAGAAAGTTCAGAATCCGGTCAAAGATCGGTGTCTTCGCGCGCGGCAGATCTTTTGCTTTAATGGTCTCTTCAGCAGCGGACATTCAAGAAAATCTTAGCCTAATGGTTCCGTGTTTGTCACCCGCAAGTAGATTAGTCGGGCTTTACGAAGAAAGTAGCGGTCCCCGTTTCCTTAAGGTTGGAATTCAAAATCAAAAAAGCTATCCTTACCAGAGTACGAACTTTCCAACCCTTGTAGTTATGCGTGCAGCGGCAGCAGAGATCGGGCAAACAAAAGCGATCGGATTTCGCGATCGGATAAGTGCGTTCGTCGAACTGACAAAACCCCGGATCGCTCTGATGCTTGTGCTTTCGTCGGCGGCCGGCTTCTATCTCGGCAGCCGCACCCCGATCGATCTCGCACTGTTCGTAAACTCGATGATCGGGATCGCGCTTCTTGCGTTCGGCGTCGCGACCTTAAATCAGTACATTGAACGAAGGACTGACGCACTGATGAATCGTACGGCGCGGAGGCCGCTCCCTTCGGGGAGGATCTCGCCTGCCGAAGCCTTGGCGTTCGGGCTGGCCCAGTGCATCGTGAGCTTGATCTACCTATACGTTCTGGTCAACCCGCTCACGGCATATCTCGGCCTTGTGGTCATCGTCGGATATGTGTTCCTTTACACGCCGTTGAAAACGAAGACTTCGGTATCGACCGCGATCGGGGCCATCCCCGGAGCGATGCCGCCTTTGATGGGGTGGACCTCCGCCGCAAACGAGGTAACGATCGGCGGCTGGGCCCTTTTCGCGATGCTATTCCTGTGGCAGTTTCCGCATTTCTTTGCTATCGCCTGGATGTACCGGGACGACTACGCTAGGGCAGGGATCAAGATGCTGCCGGTCGTCGAAGCGGACGGACGGATCACAGCCCGTCAGATCATTCTGTTTTCGGTAATGCTGGCCCCGGTCAGCCTCGCGCCGTTCTTTCTGGGTTTTGCAGGCCCTATTTTCCTGGCCGGCGCCACTTTGCTGGCCCTTTGGTTCGTGGTCGAAAGTTACCGGGCGGCCCGTGCCCGGACGCCGCTGATGGCGCGCCGGCTCTTGCTTTGCACCGTACTTTACTTGCCTTTGTATCTCGCCCTCGCGGTGATCGATAGTCGTTAGAAGGATGGATATCGGAACGGTCGAAACGGTAGACGAACCCCTAAAGAGGAGAAAAGCAGCGGTCCGGTCGTTCTCTTCATCGAGGGGTTCCGGCAGCGGCGGGAACGACGGCCCGGGAGACGATGGTCACGACCGACCGAATTTTTCCGACGAAGATGAGGTCTCCGACGCCCCCACTATAGACAAATCGAAATACATCTCCTGGTTCCTGATGATCGCGGTCGGAATGACCTTCGCCGGACTTCTCGGAGCCTATCTGATGATCGCGACGACCAAAGCTGCCGAATGGAAGCCGTTCACCCTGCCGCTTCAGGTCTGGATCAGCACCGTGATCATCGCGCTCAGCAGCGTGACCTACGTGATCGCGAAGAGGTTCATCGATTCCGCGTCGCTCACCACGGCCAGAACATGGCTGATCGTCACGACGGTTCTGGGGGCCTCGTTCATTTCGTCGCAATTCCTCGTTTGGCTCGATCTCGTTAATCGGGGCTTCTATATGGCAGGGAACCCGTACGCGGGCTTCTTTTATATCCTGACCGCGGCTCACCTGGTCCACGTAGCGGGCGGGATCGCTGCACTGGGAGCTATCCTTTTACGGATCTGGCAGCCGGCAACGGATGAGCATAGCCTTACACGCTACCGGGATCTTGCACGGTCCGTCGGCTGGTACTGGCACTTCATGGGATTTCTCTGGGTGGTCCTGTTCGGGATGCTCGGCTTTTGGAAATAAGTTCGACCTGAAAAATATGGAGCTGCTCAAGATCTTTCCGCATCTTAACGCGGGCCTGAATGCCTTGAGCGGCGTATTTCTTCTATTCGGTATCGTCTTTATTCTCAGGAAAAAGGTCGCTGTTCACAGGCTATGTATGCTTTCAGCGAGTTCGATCTCGGCGGTTTTCCTGGTCTCTTACGTCACTCATCACATCATCCGGACGTCGATATTCGGCCTTGGACCGACTCGTTTCACCGGAGAAGGCCTCGCCCGGCCGGTCTATTTCACCATTCTGACCTCTCATACGGTACTGGCCGCCGCCGTGGCCCCATTTGTACTGATCACGCTCTGGCGAGCTCTTAAAGGCCGTTTCGACGCTCACCGCCGATTGGCCCGATTGGTCTATCCAATTTGGCTCTATGTTTCACTTACTGGCGTGGCGGTTTATCTTATGCTTTATCATTTTTTCCCCTCCCAGCCCTGATTTTCAGTTTTCTCTTGTAAACCATTTTCCGTTTGTGGTAATCTAACCGATGTTGAAAAGTTGATCACCGAAGCCTTGAGGATCTTCCAAAAGGCGCGGGGGAACCATCAGGACACCGAAATTCGGCCGTCCCGGGGGGCGAAGCGGGACCAGAACCGCGGGGATAATCTTTCGTTCCTAGCCCGGCAGCTAACCTCGTAGGTGTTGCAAAGAAGTGACAGCAATCAGGCCTTGAATAAGTCGCGATTTTGTGTGTGCTTCGCGCTTACTGCTTTCTCAACATTTCAAGCAGACATCCGGTCTTCTCAAAGAGAAAAAGTTCCGCGCTTCTCACGCGGAACTTTTTCTATGTCCTTAATTTTCAATAAATTAGAGTTTAACGAGGCGCTGGCCCCGCAACGATCCTTACCGATTTGACCGGGATCTTCTCGTTCTTGTCGACGACGATCTTTGACGGCCGGGCCGGCACTTTATAACGGAAGGTCTTGATACGGGCGTCCACCTCGGCCTTATCACTAACGGTCCCCCGCGGCGTTTGGATCTCAATATCTAGAGGCAGCTTGAAGGCAGCGGGCGTAAACCGTTCCTGGCGTTGGGTTTGCGTGATCGTCACGGTAAGCGTTCGAGATGCCGCTGCATACGTGTGTCGGACCGTTAATTTGGGAGCGCCCAGGCCATAGACCCATTGGTCGAAAAACCAGCCAAGGTCCTGGCCCGACGATTCTTCCATCGCTTTTTTAAGATCGGTGGTTTCGACACTCCCGTACTTGTGGCGGTTTAGGTAAACGTTCACCCCCTTCCAGAAAGCTTCCTCCCCGACCTGCTCGCGGAGTGTGTGAAGCACGGCCCCACCCTTGTTATAGGTGGTTCCGGCCCGGTCAAAAAGCGAATCCACGTCCGCCGCGTTCCGGTTGAAAAGGCCGTGTCGCTTCGTGTTTACCGCGTCCTCGGCCAGAAATCGCTCAGCGTCGTTCATGACCTTGAAAATGTAGGCCTCACGTCCATAGAGTTTTTCCCGCGATACAGCCTCGAAAAACGTCGCGAAACCTTCATTCAGCCAAAGTTCGGCCCAATTCTTACACGTTACAAGGTTTCCGAACCATGAGTGGGCAAGCTCGTGTGAGACGAGGTCTTCAACCCCTCCGCCGAACAAAGGGTTTCCGGCAAGGAAGATCTCGCTGTCAGCCATCGTCGTGGCGGTTATATTTTCCATCCCGCCGAAAGAGAATGATGCAACGATAGTTTGATCATATTTGACAAACGGATAATCGATCTTAGTTATATCTTCGAATATCCTGAACATCTCCTTTGTCTTTCCGTAGGCCTTTGGAACGATCGATTCGGTTCCCGGGTAAACATAGTACCCGAGCGGGATCTCCTTGTATTTTTCATCGATACGGACGTATCCGCCGACAACGAAAGAAACGAGATAGGTCGGAAACGGCACATCCATCCGAAAGTGATGGGTCGACGTCCCGTCGGGATTGTCCGCTTTGCCTAGAAACGCTCCGTTGCCGATCACGCTATCGCCTTTTTTCGCCGTTATGAACTGCTCGGCGGTTGCCTTATCGCTTGGAAAATCGAAGGACGGGAACCAATAACGAGCCTCTTCCGGTTCGCCCTGCGTCCAGATCTGGGCCGAATGGCCGGGAAAACCTTCCGATGCCTTCCTTTCGGCAACGAAATAGATGCCCTTCTTTGGCGTCGCTGTATATTTGAACCGGACCGCGACCGTTTCTCCCGCCGAGTATTCGCGGTCCAGATCGACGATCACGCTCTTACCCTGGGTCTTGAACGTAAGCGGGATATCACCCCCTTCAAGAGCAACCGACGAATAGGAAATGCCGATGGAATCAAGTACGACTCGCTTGTATCCGTCCTTCAGCGGCTTCAACCTGACGGTCGTATCGCCGAATACCTGCTTTTTTGCCTGGTCAAAGCTGACGCGGATCACGTAATGCTGGACATCGTAATCGGACGAACGATTGAAGTCAGGCCGTGCCGTTTGGCCGGGCACCGGCAGGACAAAAAATGAGAGGGCCGCGATGAAGACGGCGATCTTAAGGTTAATTCTATTTTTCATCAGGATTGTTTCAGGTACCGGTCAAGCCATCCGATGACATTCGAAAACCAAAGTTCCGAATTCTGGGGCTTCAGTATCCAATGACCCTCATCTGGGTAAATTATCAGCTTCGATGGAACTTTCTTGAGCTGGAGCGCGGTGAAGAGTTGCAGGCTCTGATCGACCGGGACACGAAAATCAAGCTCCCCTGCTGTTACGAGCGTTGGAGTTGAAAAGTTATTAGCGAACTTATGCGGAGACCAGCGGCTATACATGAGCGGGTTCTCCCATGGCATTCCTTTGAACTCCCAATTCACGAAAAAGATCTCCTCGGTCGCTGCGGCCATGCTTTCGAGATTGTAAATTCCCGCATGCGAAACAAACGCCTTGAACCGGAAGCGCGGGTCATTATTGTGCCCGATCATCCAGTTCACCATGTATCCGCCGTAACTCGCCCCGGCGGCGCCAATGCGGTTCCGATCGACGTAGGGGCGTTTCAGGACCTCGGCAATGCCGTTCTTGATGTCGACAAAAACTTTGCCGCCCCAATCGCCGGAGATCTCATTAACGAATTTCTGCCCGTATCCGGTCGAACCCCTTGGGTTCGGCATGAAGACGACGTAACCGGCGTTGGCGAAGATCTGCGGGTTCCAGCGGTAGCCCCAGTTGTCATTCCAAGCACTTTGCGGACCTCCATGGACCAGCACCAGCAAAGGATACTTGCGTGCCGGGTCAAAATTCACTGGCTTAAGGAGAAAGCCGTGGATTGGCGCCTGAAGCGCCCCGCGCCACGTAAGCTCTTCGGGCCGAGGCAGGTCAACGTCCGCCCGTGTCTTGCTTAGGGAACGGATCGACACACCTTGAAGCGACGCCGAAAATACTTCCGCCGGGGCCGACATCGAGCTTGTCAGAAAAATGATGTTTCTCCCATCCGGCGTCAGGTTTATGTTGGTGATGAACGGAAATGCCGCCAGGTACGGCTCGACCTGCTTGACGTGCGTGACGATCCTTTGCCGGAAGTCCGGTTCCAACGGAACAGAATAGACCTGTGACCGGCCGCGGGCGACGGCTGTAAAATAGACCGTTTTGTTGTCAGAGGTAACGGTGACATCGTCCGCTTGCAGGTCGAAGCCCCGCGTCAGCTCGACCGCCTCGCCCGTTCGGCGGTCGTATCTCATGATCCGCCAGCGGTCTGCCTCGAAGGTCGCGGTTGCCTGAGACCGGAAAAGTATGTACTTACCGTCGGACGTGTACATCGGCGATACGTCATATCCGCGATTGGCCGCGGTAATATTCTTCGCCTCGCCGCCTCGAAGGGGAAGCAGGTAAATGTCGCTGTTTGTCGAGGTCGCCTCCACCTTGTCGGGGTTGCGTAGATACGCGATCTCCGTCCCGTCCGGCGAGAACGCATAATCCTGGCCGGTCGAGGCCGAATAAGGCGGTGAATCGAAGTCGCCCGGGGTAAGGTCGCGTGCCACCCCGCCGTCGCTCGGAATGACAAAGACATGGCTTCGCTTCCGGTCGCGCCATTCGTTCCAGTGTTTGAACAAGAGGCGTTCGGCAATTTTCGCCTTGACCTTGCTGGCTTCGACCTTTGCATCCTCTGCCCGATTACACGCGTCCGAATCACATTCGGGATAAACGTCCGAGACGAAAGCGATCCAACGGCCATCCGGTGACCATACGGGATTTCCCGCGCCCGTCGAGATCCGCGTGATCTGTTTCGTATCGTCGCCGTCCGGGTCCATCGTCCAGATCTGCCCGCCGGTCACATACGCGACCTTCTTGCCGTCAGGCGACCATCTGGGCGACGAATGCGACGAATTGCCGCGCGTGACCTGCCGCTGATTCGAACCGTCGAGATTCACGGAATAAATATGCGTCAGGGTTCGATTATCGGCTTTGCTGACTACGCCGACGGTGTAAAGGACGGTCCGGCCGTTGGGCGAGAGCTGCGGATCGCCGACGCGCCGCAGATTGACCATCTGATCGAAAGTGAATCCGGATTGGGCGATCACCGCCATCCCGGCCGCACAAAGGACAATCACCTGCAAAAGAAGTCTTTTCATGTTCTTTAGATCGCAAACCACGCTTTTTTTGAAGTAAGTAGAGCTAAACCTTATTATCGCATAAGTCCCGCCGCCAGGCGCCACCATTGCCGCCGATGCCGCGTGATTTTACCGCGGGCGGATGAAGCAGTTAGAATTCAGGATATGAAGGTGATCTCCGCTCTCGTTTTATCAGCATCCTTGATCGTACACCTGACCGCTCAGCAAGCCGGGCCTGCCACCGCGATCTATTCGGAACGGACACTTACGCAGCTTCGCTCCATCCAGGAAGCTGCCCTAAAGAGCGATTACGCGCTCAAGCAAACGTCTTTTCTGACAAACAACATCGGCCCTCGGCTGACCGGCTCGCCGCAGGCCCAGCGGGCTGTCGAGTATGTCGCAGACGAAATGCGGAAGCTCGGCCTTGAGGTTCGGCTTCAGAAGTTGACCGTTCCGCATTGGGTACGCGGGACCGAGACCGGCGAGCTTGTCGAGTTTCCGGGAATGGCGGCCGGCACGAAACAGAATGTCGTCCTTACTGCACTGGGTGGCAGCATTGCGACGCCCGAGACCGGCCTGACCGCCGAAGTCGTCGTTGTTGACGGGGTCGCCGAACTGGCGGCGTTGGGCCGGGAACGTGTCCAGGGCAAGATCGTACTTTTTAACGGCAAGTTCGACTCGGAATTGGCAGCATCCGGGTTCGGCATCCAGGCCTATGGCCAGGCAGTCGCGGTCCGCCGCGAGGGCCCTGCCGCAGCCGGCCGAATGGGAGCTGCCGCCGCAGTTATTCGCTCAACCGGAGGCGCAAGAAATCGGCTCGCCCACACGGGTGGAATGCGGTACCGGCCCGATGTTCCGAAAATACCGGCGGCCGCCGTCTCTTTTGAGGACGCCGAGATGATCGCGGCCCTGGCCGCCCAGGGAACCGTGAAGATGCGGCTGGTTCTGACGCCGAAAACACTTCCGGACACGACCAGCTACAATGTGATTGCCGATCTGAAGGGAAGTGAATTGCCGGACGAGGTCGTTATCGTATCCGGGCACCTTGATTCGTGGGACCTCGGCACGGGGGCACTGGATGATGCGGTCGGTGTCGCCGTTTCTATGCAGGTTCCGTTTATTCTTAAGGAGCTGAATCTCAGGCCGAAAAGGACGATCCGCGTGATCGCGTACATGAACGAAGAGAACGGGCTTGTCGGCGGCACCGAATACGCACGCGAACAGGCGCCGAATATCGGCAAGCACTTCGCCGCGATCGAAAGCGATCTCGGAGCGTCGCATCCGGTCGGGATACTATTTGCCGGGAAGCCCGATATTGCCAATTTCCTTGCTCCGATAACGAACGTCCTCGGCAAGCAGGGGGCCCGGCTTATTCAGCAGCAGGGCGGCGTGGGCGCCGATATCGGCCCGCTTACACAGCAGGGCGTTCCTTCGTTCGCGCCGTTCTTCGATACGCGGACCTATTTCAATTATCACCATACGGCTGCAGACACCTTTGACAAAGTGGACCCCAAGCACCTTGCCGAGGTCGGATCGCTGATGGCGGTTTTGGCATACGGCCTCGCCAATGCCGAAAAGCCGCTCCCGCGTTGATCGGCCAGGCGTCACGATGCCGTCAACCACATAGCCCAAATTGCCAAGGCCGCCGCGGGTTGTTAGATTTGGAACTAGAAATAGTTTTGCTGGAGATCAAATAGATGAACAGGCCGCCGCCATACTTTCCGCAGAATCAATTATCACCGCCTGACGAGGGCCGGTACCGAAAGTTCAAGCTTATCGTGGCGGGGCTTGTTATCGCTCTGATCGTCATCGTTTCAGGAATTGCCTACGGGGCCTACTATTTGATATCGAGCCTCTTCTAAATCCAAGAGGGCCCGCCGGATCACACCGACGGGCCCTCTTTACTCTATTAGTTCCCAACCCTAGCGGTCGTTCTCAGACCCAAGCCTCACAGCATTGTTCCGCCTCGCCTTAGCACCTTCCTGTGCAAGCTGGCGTGCCTGCGGCATCAATTCGACGGCCTTCAAAAGCTGGCTGTCAAATTCGTTCGCCACCTGCAGGGATGTCTGTGACCCGTATGCTGCCGAGACTAGTTCGGCCCTCAAATTCCTTTCGACGAACTCCCTTTCTTTGTCGACCTGCGAGGGCGTGAATTTATACTTGGTGACCGCAAATGTGCGGAAAGCCTTGTAGAGCTCTTCGGTCATCGGGAAGTCGGCCGTAGTGATGTCATAGCCAAACGTGATCGGTTTATCGACCTTGTATTGCTCGAAGCCCTTCACCTTGCCGTAAGCGAGGTCCATTGCGAATAGGAACAAAGGATTGTTCAGCTTCTGCTGGAACCGGAACCTTTCGGTCGTAATGGTATCGGGCTTGATCGCGACGTCCGGCATTATCCCGCCGCCGCTGTAGACAGTCCGCCCGGCGTCGGTCTTTGCCTCGGGGCCTTTCGGGGTACCTTCGTCGGCCGCGTTGGAACCGATCCCGCCGTTCGTGTAGTAATCGTAGAGATTGCCGTCGGAGTAGTCACGCTGGATCAACCGGCCTGACGGAGTCTCGTACTTCGCGATCGTCAAAAGGAGCATCGAGCCATGATCGAGGATAAAGGGATTCTGCACCAAGCCCTTGCCGAACGTCGTTTCGCCGACGATCAGGGCCCGGTCGTGGTCCTGAAGCGCACCGGCCAGGATCTCCGACGCCGATGCCGAATTTCGATTTACGAGGACAACAACGGGCATCGTCTCAGGGTAAGGATTTTCAGCACGGTAGGGAATCGTCACCCCGTCGATACGGCCGTTCTGGGTGAAAACGGTCTGGCCGCTCTTAAGGAAAGTGTTAGCGACACGGTACGCCTGGCCGACCAAGCCTCCCCCGTTGTTTTTCAGGTCGAGCAGGAGTTGATTCATGCCTTTCGCCTTCAAGCGTTTCATCGCGTCGACGAATTCGGCATAGGTTGTCTGGTTGAAACCGCCGGTCATCGCGATGTAGCCGACGCCGGGACGGATCATGTAAGCCTCGCTGATCGAGGGTTGGGGGACGGCATCGCGGACGATGTTGACGGCCTCCCGTTTCCCCGTGCCGTGCCTTTCCACGACGATCTTCGCAGGCGTCCCCCGAGGGCCGCGGAGCATATTCCGAACCTCGGAGAACGGCTTACCCAGAACGGAGGTCCCATTGACCTCGACGATCTTGTCGCCGTAGCGAAGCCCGGCCTTGTTCGCCGGCGCGTTCTCGAACGTCGCGCGAATATAGGTCGCGATCACCTTTCCATCCGGATCGCTCAGGTCGCCGATGGTCGCCCCGATCCCAAAATATCTTGAGCTCTGGTCGGTTCGAAACTGTTCGAATTCCTTCGCGTCAAAGTAATTTGAGTGGGGATCGAGCGTGTGCAGCATCGCATCGATCGACGATTTGAAGAGGTCATTGTAGTTGATCTTCTTGCCGACATAATGGTTGGCTTCGATCAAGGCAAGAGCTTCGGCAACGTCCTTTTCAATGGCTTTCGTGGTCACGGACGGCGGAGCATCAGGCGATGCTATCACCCCTTTCGGAAGTCCCTTAGACGCTCCCTGCTGGTTCTGTCCAAAAACTGTTGCTGAGGATACGAAGAAGACGGCGAGCAATAGAAGTATGGCTGATGGTATTCTCACTGGACAAGGTCTCCCTTACGTAAACGGCCCGAAGGTTGAATCGGCCAAAAAATGATAACATTCCTTTGAGGAAAATGCGACGGAAATAGTTGCTTCAACAATCGTTTGCCTTTGCCTGGCTGCGTCAAAGGGCCACGGCAGAAACCAAATAAGTTAGTTTTTTCGGATGGAACCTCTTCTAGAAATCAGGGGCCTTAAAACCACGTTTCCGACGAGAGCGGGCCTAGTTAAGGCCGTCGATGACGTCAGTTTTCGTATCGATCCGGGTGAATTCCTAGGGCTGGTCGGCGAATCCGGGTGCGGTAAGTCGATAACCGCGCTGTCGATCATGCGGCTCATCTATCCGCCGGGCCGGATCTCGGCCGGATCGATCAGGTTCAAGGGCGAAGAACTGACGACCGCGAGCAGTGACCGGATGCGCCAGATCCGCGGCAACGACATCGCGATGATCTTCCAGGACCCGATGACGTCTTTGAATCCGGTATTTACCGTCGGAGACCAGATCGCCGAGGCCCTTCGTCTTCATCGCAAGCTGGACCGGAAAGCCGCCTGGCGGGCCGCGATAGATGCGATGAAAGAGGTCTCGATACCGGCGGCGGAGCGGCGGGCGGGCGACTATCCGCATCAGCTCTCCGGCGGCATGAGACAGCGTGTGATGATCGCGATGGCGTTGGCGTGCGACCCTGAGTTGCTGATCGCCGACGAACCGACCACGGCCCTGGATGTGACCATTCAGGCCCAGATCCTTGAGCTGATCGACGGGATCCGGCGTTCGCGCGGCCTGGCCGTGCTCCTAATTACCCACGACCTCGGTGTTGTCGCTGAAACCGCTGACCGGGTCTGTGTTATGTACACCGGGAAGATCGTCGAGGAATCAGGCGTCGAGGGCCTTTTTGAAAAGCCGAAACACCCGTACACGGAAGGGCTTCTGAATTCGGTCCCGAAATTGTACAAGGCCGGCACGGCGAGAAACGAAAGGCTGCAGACGATCGAGGGCACGGTCCCTTCACCGACCGACCTGCCGCCGGGATGCCATTTCGAACCGCGGTGCAGTTATCGCTTTGACGAATGCAGGACAGCGCCGATCCCGTCATTCGTGATACCCGGCGGGCACGTACGGTGTTTGCTGCACCGGGACGCCGCGGTGCCTGCTTAGATACAGCCAACTTATCGAATATTGATGCTCTCAACTCCGCCAGCACGAGAAAACCGGGAAGTTGTCGACGTTCGAAACCTCGTCAAATACTTTCCGATCGAGGACAGCGATGACGTCGTTAAGGCCGTTGACGGAGTGTCTTTCGCGATCCTCGAAGGCGAGACCCTCGGGCTCGTCGGCGAATCCGGCTGCGGGAAATCGACGGTAGGCCGATGCATCCTGCGGTTGGACGAGCCGACCTCCGGCGAGGTGCTTTTCGACGGGAAGGACATCATCCGCTTGCGGGCTTCCGAAATGCAGAAACTTCGGGGCAAAATGCAGGTGATCTTCCAGGATCCGTACGCAAGCCTGAATCCGCGTCACAGCATCGTTTCTATCGTTTCGGAACCGTTGAAGATACATGGCATCGGGTCCAGATCCGAGCGGCGAGAAAGGGTCGCTGACCTGCTTTCGAAGGTGGGTCTCGATCCGCGTTATATGGACCGTTATCCGCATGAATTCTCAGGCGGACAGCGGCAGAGGATCGGCATCGCCCGGGCGTTAGCGTTGAACCCGAAGTTCATCATCTGCGACGAACCCGTCTCGGCCCTGGATGTTTCGGTCCAGGCTCAGGTCGTAAACCTGCTTCAGGACCTTCAGGCCGAATTCGGACTGACGTATCTCTTTATTTCACATGGTCTTGCGGTCGTAGAACACATTTCGAACCGGGTCGCGGTGATGTACCTGGGCAAGATAGTCGAGATAGCTGAAGCTCGGGAGCTGTACGAGAACCCGCTTCATCCCTATACCAAAGCCTTGCTGTCTGCGATCCCGGAACCCGACCCGACGCTCAAACGGGAAAGGATCATCCTGAAGGGCGATGTCCCGACGCCGATCGATCCGCCGTCCGGCTGCCGGTTCAGAACGCGTTGTCCGATCGCGATAGACGAATGTGCCGCCGCGGTCCCCGAACTCGAAGACTTCGGCGACGGCCACCAAGCGGCCTGCATCCGGGTCGGACATCCGCTTTCGTGAAAGTTGAAACGGAAATGTAATAATCTCGTACAATTACTAGAATAAACTTTCCAGCGGAGTCAGAATGCTTTTAGATCTGACGTAGTTCAAATCTTTGGAGGAGGAGGAGAATTTCCTGTGTCAGAAAACGAAGAGATCAATAATATACCCGCGAGCGCGCCTGAAAAGCCCGCCGAAACCGCCGAGATGTCTGAGATCGCCACGGTTACGGGCGTGTTCTTTGAACCCGGACGCGTATTTGAGGACCTGCGTCGAAAGCCTAGGTTCATAATCGGAGCCGTAATTATCGCTCTGTTTGTAACGGCATACGGCTTTGGGCTTTACTACAAGGTCGGGGATACGGGCATGCGCCGTTTTATCGCCGAGCAGATCGACAAGAACCCGCAGACCTCGGGGATGTCGGCGGAACAAAAATCATCCGCGATCGATCTTCAGATGACCATTCAGAGCGTGATCAGGTACGCTCTTCCTGTAGTCATCGCGATCTCATTGGTCATCGGCGGCCTTTTTTACTTCCTGGGATCGAAGGCATTCGGCGGGAACGGCAATTTTATGCACGCTCTCTCGGTCTGGATCTATTCTTCGATACCGCCAACGGTGATCGGGACGATCGGGAGCTTGATAGTGATGGCTATCAAGTCGGCTGACGAGATAGATATTGCGGCGAGTCAACGCGGACTGATCCAAGCCAACCCAAGCATGCTGATCGACGGGAAGGCGATGCCGATCGTGGCGACGCTCCTGGCCACGCTCGACCTTTTCATGATCTGGGGCTGGGTGCTTGCTGCTATCGGCCTGCGGATCACCAACCGTCTCTCGACGGGTTCCGCATGGGCGGTTGTGATCATCATCGGCCTCATTGGCGTTCTAATGCGGATCGTCGGTGCGATCTTCTCAGGAAATCCAAGTTAGATTTTGTCGGGTGGATCCCAAGCTTGAAAGGCCCGCGGTTTCGACATGCGGGCCTTTCTTGTTTATTCGTACCTGAGTGCCTCGATCGGGTCCAGCCGGGCGGCCTTCCATGCGGGGAAAAGGCCGAAGATAAGGCCGATGCCGACACTTGCAAAGAAACCGAGCGGCGGCGCCCAGTAAGGGACGTAAGACGGGAAAACAAGCGCAATCAGAAGCGTTAGCCCCCATCCGATCGCAAGCCCGAGAAGACCTCCAAACCCGGTCAACGTGCCCGCCTCGATCAGGAACTGTATGAGAATGTCGCTTTGTTTGGCTCCGATCGCTTTTCGGATGCCGATCTCGCGGGTCCTTTCCGTCACCGATACAAGCATTATGTTCATCACGCCGATACCGCCGATAAGAAGGCCGATCGACGAGATCACGACCATTGCCAGGGCCACGCCTGCGGTGATCGACTGAAACTGGTCGATAATGCTGTCTGCGGTCGCGGTCGAAAAATTGTTCTTCTTGCCGAATTCTACCTTTCTACGCACCCTCAGGAGGTCCTCGATCTGGTCGCGGGCTTCCTGGAGGCGGCCCGGACGGGCCACCGCGAGTATGAAGATGTCGTCGGCGTTCGGCTTGATCCGTAGGGCCGAATCGAACGGCATGTAGATCGTGTTGCTCTCGTCGTTGTTACCGCCGCCTCCGCCACCAAGCAGCTGGGCTTTCTTTTCGAGATAACCGACGATGGTAAACGGCCGGCCATTTACCTCGAGCGTTTGCCCGACGGGTGACTCATATGGGAAAAAGGTCTCTTTTACGGTTGCGCCGATCACACACACGTCACGCTTGTAATCGACCTCGGTCTGGTTAAACCAGCGGCCCTCGATCATTACCTCGGTTTCCGCTTTTTCGATCTCGGGAAGCGTTCCGCTCAGTTGAATATTCGATGTTTGCTTCCCCTGGGACGAAACAACGGTCCGATTACCAAAGAATCCACTGGATACATTAAGGAAAGGCACCGCGGTCTCGACCTCGGACAGCTGCCGGAGTGCGATCGCGTCATCGTATGTCAGGTCGGGCCGCATACGTTCCTCGCGTGGCGGACGCCCGAACCTGATCCCCAGGTCCATTTTATGAATAAAGATCGAGCGGGTGCCGAAAGACTTGACCTGCTCTTCAACCGCCATCCCGATGCCGGAGATGATCGACGAGATAAGCATAACCGTGATCACCCCGACCACGACACCGATGATCGTGAGGAATGAGCGCAGCTTATTGCTTCGCAGCGTGTCGAACGCCATCCTCAGGTTCTCTAAAAATCTGCTGGCCGCAACCTTCATCTTAATCCGCCCTCAACGCCTCGATAGGGTCAAGCCTCGCCGCTTTCCAAGCCGGGAACAGGCCGGCCAAAATACCGACCGCCGCCGATACCCCGATCGCGATCACCGCGGCCCACCACGGAATTCTAGTCGGGAAAACAAAGGCCGTGATGGCGACCCCGAGCGCGAATGCAAGGGCAAGGCCGATCACCCCGCCGATCGCGGCGAGCAAGCCCGATTCGAATAGAAACTGCCGGAGGATGTCCGACTGACGTGCTCCAAGCGATTTTCTAATGCCGATCTCCTTCGTCCGTTCAGTAACAGCGACGAGCATGATATTCATGATCACGATGGCACCCACGACCAGAGCGATCGCAGGAACGAAGAGGATGACGATCGAGATCGTTCCGAAGATGCTGTCTCTCAAACCGCTGATCGCATCGGGTGTCACGATGCCAAAATTGTCTTTCTCGCCGCTTTCCAGCTTCCGTTTGATCCGCAGCAGGGTCCGGACCTCATCGACGGCGTCATCCATATCGACACCTTGCCGGGCCGTAGCGATGAAAACCGGAGCACGGCTCCATCGAAGTCCGCCGAAATTCGCTCCGAATGTCTTGATCGGCATTTGGATGAAGTTATCCTGCGGGATCCCGAATACCGTTCCCTTGGCCGCTCGTATGCCTATGATCCGGTAGGGCAGGCCGGAAATGGACAGCTCTTCCCCTAGCGCATTACCCTGCGGAAAGAGCTTTGTCGCGATGTCCATACCAATGAAGGCGACGCGCATAGAACTGTTATTCTCGGCGTCGGTAAAATAACGCCCGACTTCGACATCAACAGACTCGATCTCACCCATCACCGGCTCGACACCTGAGATGCTGACATCCTCAAGCGTCTCGCTGCCGTAACGAATGCTTCGGGTCGTGTTCCCGGCCTTCGCTCCGATCTTGTCGATCAGCTGTGCCCGCTGCTTGATGAAATCCAATTCGTCGAAGGAAAGCTCCTTGTTCCGACGCTGAGCGGCGGCGAGCGTGTCCGTGTCCTTGAAATCTTCGAAATTGAACCGCTGGATTGTGAACGAACTCGAGCCGATCCCGGCTATCTTCTCGTCAACGTACCCGTTAAATCCCTGGAGCAGCGAAAGGACCACCATGAATGCCGTCATCCCGATGATCATTCCCAAAAGCGTGAGAAATGACCGCAGCTTGTGCGACATTATGGATGAGATCGCGAGTTTTAGGGTCTCGGCAAAGTTCATACCTACGATTCGGCCGGCTTAGCCCGTCTTCTGTCTGCAAGTCTGATTATACGACAACTTCTAGAAATTATATGATGCCCGGTCCTGCGTTGTTCGTCGAATTAATTTGTAAAGACTTGTAAAGTGGCAGAACAAAACGATCGGGACGATGATCGCCGGAAGCCACGCGAACGGGAAGTAAAGCACCGCCCGGTTTGGCTGATCGAATGAGATCTGCTGGATCGGCGACGGGATCGATAACGCCGCGGTCGTTACGATGTTGGCAAGCAGGCCAAAAGCCGCCAGGTTCCATCCGATAAGCAGAGATCGTGAGTTGAGCCGGGTGTGAAACGCGAGGTAGTAGACGACCGGTGCGGTCAAACCGGCGAGTATATCAAAATTCCGCCCCTCGAAGGTCATTACATGGGGGATATAGCCTTCCCTATAGAGCAAGAACAGCACGATCTCCACGGGTACCCTGATGACATGGATCAGGGTGAGCGTTCGCAGCGAAAGCCGTTCTATGAAGTTCTCTCGAAAAAAGGCAAAGAAGGCCGCGATCAATAGAACCGACGGAAGAATGCCGAATAGAACGATCCGCGGCGGCGTGCTGTCGGTTGCCAGATAAAACCCGCTCAGAGAGAGGCTCATCACAAAGACAAGCCCAAAGGCCGTCAAAAAAAGGGCCGCATTTGCGGGCCCTTTCTCCGATCCGGATGATCTGACCGCGTAGAAAAAAATGCCGACGGTCAGAAATGTTGTTGCGATAAAAAGCGGTGAGATGTATCCGGGTAAACCCTCGATCATCGGATCTTTTCGTCTTTTTCGATCTGACCGTCCCGAATGGTTATGATGCGATGCGCACGCTCGGCAACCTCGGCCTCGTGGGTGACGATGATGATAGTGTTTCCTTCCTCATGGAGCTTTTCGAAGAGCCCCATGATCTCAACGCTCGTCTTCGTGTCGAGTGCCCCGGTCGGCTCGTCGGCAAGAAGGATCGACGGATGGTTCACCAACGCCCGTGCGATGGCGACGCGCTGCCTCTGTCCGCCGGACAATTCGTTCGGTTTATGGCCTATTCGGTCCGCCAACTCGACCGAGGCGAGCGCCGCCTGGGCCTTTTCGTTTCGTTCTCCGGCCCTCATCCCGGCATAGATGAGCGGAAGTTCGACATTGTGCAGGGCGGTCGCCCTTGCCAACAAGTTGAACGTCTGAAAAACGAAGCCGATCTCCTTGTTCCTGATCCTGGCAAGTTCGTCATCCGTCATTGCGGAGACCAGGTTGCCGTTGATCCAATACTCACCCTTCGTCGGCGAATCGAGACATCCGATCAGGTTCATCAGCGTCGATTTACCCGAGCCTGACGGCCCGATGATCGCCAGGTATTCGCCCTTATCGACCTTGAACGAAACGTCCCGAAGCGCGTGCAGTTCTTCGACGCCCATCTGGTAGGTCTTCCAGATGTTCTTCATCAGGATCAGGTTTTCGCCTGAACCGTTCTTTGGCGGCTGCTCGGCGGCGCCGTTCTCGTTCTCCATGAATCTATACATATGGTTCAGGCCGCGCTATCTGGCGGACCCGCTCAAGTCCTTCTTCTCCTGCCGTTTCACCACCGTATCTTCCTTCAGGGTATTCAGGATGCGGCTTGGCCCCGTTATAACCTCCTGGCCTTCAGAAAGTCCGGACGTGATCTGGATATCAGATTCGCCGGTGATTCCCGTTTCGACGGGAACGAACTTGGCCTTATTTCCATCAAGCACGAACACACCCTTGATCGGCTTCGGCCTTTCGCCCGGCGTCTGAGAATTCTGCTCGGAAGGTGTCGAGCCCTGTTCGTCCGGCTTCTTCTCCACGATGGCCTGAAGCGGCACCGCGATTACGTTCTCAGCCGTCTTTGTCGTGATGACCGCGGTCGCGCTCATACCGGGCCTGAGGCCGGATTGGATCTCCTCGCTCAGATTCACCAGCTGGATCACAACGCGGAATTCCTTGGCTTCCTGGACATTAATGTTGGTCGAAAGTCCGCCGCTGGTCTGCGACTTGCCGACCGCGAGCGGGGTCTTTTGCGTCACTTCGCCGTCGATCTCCCGTTCGCCGAAAGCGTCGACCTTGATCTTGGCCTTCTGTCCGACGGCAACCTTGTCGATCTCCGTCTCGTCGACCTTCACCTCAACGTTGATCGTTGACATATCAGCGATGGTCATCAACGCCGTGGTCGATAGGCCCGCCACGGCGAAGGTACCCACCTTGGACGGGATCTCAGCGATGACGCCGTTGATCGGCGCAACCTGCATTGTTTTGTCACGCTGGCTTCGCTGGCCTCTCAAAACTGCCGACTGCTGCTCGGCCCTCGACTGGCTGGAACGGACACTCAAATTCGACGTCTCGACAGCCCTTCGGGCATCGCGAACTGCTACCTCCTGCTGGGCGAGCCTCGCCTGGGCGTCCTTCACACCCAGTTCGCGTGCAGCCAGGTTCGATCGGGCCGTACTTATCGAAGCCTGTGCCGTTTCAAGGCGGTCACGGCCTTCGTCGAAACTCTGGCGCGAGATCACACCGCTCTCGAGCAGCTGTTCCAGCCGTTTGAACTCTCGGTTGGCCGCGTTGTACTCGACTTGGGCGCGGTCGATCTCGGTCCGTGCGGCGACGACCTGCTGTCGGGCCGAATCCACGGCCACCTGCGACGCGTTCAGCTGCTGCTGGGACAGAGCAAGGTTGTTCTGGGCGGCCGCGACCTGACTCTGGGCCACATTCACCTCGTTCTGAGCGCTCTGATAAGCGGCGAGCTGGGCATCTGTGCTCGACTCAAGCTGGTTCGGATCGAGCCGCACAAGCGGCTGGCCCTTTGTAACCATTTCGCCTTCCTTGACGTAGATCTCCTCGATCCGGCCCTGAACCTCACTGGTAAGGTTCATAAACTGGATCGGGCGAACTTCGCCGGACGACGTCACGGTCGATCTAAGCTCGGGTTTGGTCTCGATCTTGACGACGATGACCTCAGGAGTATCCGTCCGAGTTGCAAAGATGCTTGCGACGATGACGATCAGTAGAAGGGCTCCAACGATGGAGCCGATGACAATCTTTTTCTTTCGGCTAAGTGCCATTAGTTTTTTTCCTCAAACTCGTATTGTCAATAATACTAGTCGAAATCCAATAAGTTAAACGAGACGGGGCATCAAGCCCGTTGTACGAACACGATCTTTTTAAAGTTTCAAAAAATTGGCCAGGCCCTCTCATTTTGGGACAGGCCCGTACTTGCTTACTAATTGCTACTAAATTCATAACGATCTGTTTGGAATCCTTTTACATTTACGAAATCGGATTTAACAGGTAAACTACTGACGTGGAATGCCAGGTCCGCCCTTTTGGGCGGTGCGGGGTTTGACCTTCGACGAGCATGATCAGATGTCAATCCTGTTCAAAGGTTAACCCGGATTCGTTCCGATTTTGTGACGAATGCGGGTCGAAACTCGTTGCCCAACCGTTTTCCGAGACGGGTCCCAACGGTTCGGGGACCGACGGCGCCCATGAGGCGACGCCCGTTTCCGTGCCGCTGCCGGCCCAGGTCACGTCCATGGGGCTTCCGCCGCTCGAGGCGGCACCCGTCGAGTTCAGCGGCCACGGTGAGCAGGTTGAGGAACAGCCAGTCAGCGGGGCCCATGCCAAACTTATCATTGAACGGGGTGATTCCGCGAATACCGAGTTTCCGCTGACCACGGAGGAATCTTACCTAGGCAGATGGGACGCGGACAACGGCATTTTCCCGGATGTCGACCTCGACGCTTACGATCCGGATGCAAAGGTCTCGCGCCGCCATGCCAGGATCTCGTTCCGAGGGAAGGTCCATATGATCGAAGACCTCGGATCGACTAACGGGACGTTTATTAACCGAGGGCGCCGGCTTCTTCCGGGAAGCCCGCAGGTCCTGAATGAAGGCGACGAGATCATCGTCGGTAAAACTTTTCTTCGTTTCCGGATAATCCGCTAGTGAGGTTGGATACAGAAATTGGATCCTGAGAGCTCAACTACCTGTCACGAGTGCGGCTCGTCGATCACGAACGCCGACTCCTTCTGTCCGTTCTGCGGGATCAGCCTGCAGGCGGTGGCGGTGTCTAATGACGTTGTTGACGATTCGATGGAAAGCACGATTATGATGTCTCCGTCGGAGGCATTGAAGCTCGCTGGCCAGGAAACGCAGACATCTGAGACGGCGGGGGACCAGCCCGTTAGTGAAAGCGTCGCGAACGAGACGGCAGCCGATGTACCCGCAATGGAAGCATCGGAGGTTGAGGAAAAGGCCCCAGAGGCCAAAGATTCGCTAAAAAGCAAGGAAATACCGGCCGCCGAAGCTGACATCGACGATGTGCCGGTTCCTTCGATCCTCTCGGTCAGCGGACAGACGGACGGCAGTATTCGAACACCGAGGACGTCCGAATACTCCGATGAAGAGATAAAGCACGACATCGTTCACGACGACACGCTTTCGGGAGCGGTAACGGCGGAAGAGACCGAGGCCCAGGCATCCCAACCCGATGCCGAGCCCACCGTTCCGGAAGTTCAGGCGGCGGCCGCATCTCCTGAGCCCGAAGTCGGTCTCGATCTTGACGATACACTTGCTGATGCGGAGATCCCCGCTGGGTCGGCAGTGCTGAAGGCTTCCGCATCCGATGACGAGTTTCCGCCAGCTGAGGTACCACTCGCAGAGGCCGCTCCGCCCTCCGCCGGGCCCGATACAGAAGATGTAGGTTTGGCTGCCGTCGAACCGGAGCCTATCGAAGAAGGCCCGGCAGAACATGTCCCGGCCGCCGGCGCAGACTCAGCAACAACGGGACCGACCGATGAACCGATTGCCGAAGAAAATACGGGAATCTCGATGCCCGGCGATGACCTGAGTCAGTTCGAAGGTGACCAGGGCCAGCCGATATTCGATTCGGTCCGGATAATGGAACCGACGGGGCTTTCTCCAGACGAGAACGTCGACACCCGCCTCCATCCGTCAAGCTTGAGCGGACAGCGAAAGCCGTTGGCCGCACCCGAGGTCGTCCAGCCGGTCGGTCCGGCCGAGCCGGCCGAGGTCATCTCGTCAACTTCGCACAATATCGGGATGGTAGATACCGACGGCAAAAAGGGGGCGAAGCTCAAGCCCTTGACCGAAGGGACCCTCCTGCACGGCCGTTACGAGATCATCCGGAAGATCGGCGGTGGCGGAATGGGCGCGGTTTACCTGGCCAGCGACAACAACCTCGGCGGGGTCCTTCGTGCGGTCAAGGAAATGGTCCAGACCCATATCGAGGAGAACCAGCAGGAAAAGGCGATCAATGATTTCAAACGCGAGTCGATGATCCTTTCGTCGCTGGACCACGTTTCGATCCCGACGATCTACGATTACTTTTACGAAGATGAAGAGGGCCGGTTCTATCTGGTGATGAAGTACATTTCCGGCGGCGATCTGTCGTCCCGGATACGTGCGGCGACCGAAGGCAGGATCGACGAACGGACGGTCTGCGAATGGGCGGTCCAGATAATTGATGTCCTGGATTACCTCCACAACCAGCCTTCGACGATAGTTTACCGCGACCTTAAGCCGTCGAACATCATGATCGACGGGAACTCCGGGCGTGCAATGCTCATCGATTTCGGCATCGCCCGTTCGATAAGCCAGAGAGAGGAAAAGGGGGTCACGGCCGTCGGAACGATGGGTTACGCCCCGCCTGAACTGTTCAGCGGAAACGTCGAACCGCGGTCGGATATCTACAGCCTTGGCTCGACGATGTTCCATCTTTTGACGGGTGCCGACCCGCAGAGCAATCCGCTTTTGATATTCGATTTCCAGAAGAACCCCCGGCCCCGTCAGATCAATCCTCAGTTGTCCGATCAGATCGAACGGATCTTGATGCGGGCGGTCCAGTACAACGCCGAGGACCGATTCAAATCGGCGTCAGAGATGCGTGACGTTCTCGAGGATCATCTTCTAAAGCTTAAAGCCGGTATCGTGACCTTCGGTGTCAGCGAGGTCCCCGCCTCGGTAAGCCTGGCCCATCAGAGTGTCTTTTGCGGTTTCTGCGGCCAGAGGATCGTCGCCACCGACATGTTCTGCGCCTTTTGCGGGGCCAAACAGCCGATAGCCCAACAGGGTGTCCATTCCGAGATCTACAGCCCCGGGGCCATGACTGCCCGACTTGTGGTCGAAGGTACAAGTGAACTAACGGCCCCGGCCTATTCGCTCCTTAAGGACGAGAACCTTCTTGGGAGGCGCGACCCGATGTCCAATATATTTCCTGAGGTGGACCTTTCAAAATACGATCCGCAAACCAAGATCTCGCGCCGCCATGCCCGCATCTGGCGTGACGGAACGAACTTCCTTTTGGAGGACCTTGGCTCGTCCAACGGGACCGTACTCACAAAGGCCTCGTCCGAATCCATCCGTCTGGTTCCAAAGCAGCCGCAGGTACTTGCCGCGGGCGATCGGATCCGCGTCGGCGACGCAACATTGCATTTCGTTATCGGATGACCGCATCAGGCAAAAAGGGCTCGATCGCGAGAAAGAAGGAAATTCGTCCGCGGGAAGAGAGGGAAAAGGTGGTCAACTTTCAGCCTTCGATAGTTGCTGCACCTTTTTTTCTTCGTTGCGGGGCCTTTCTGATCGATTACATCATATTCCTGCTTATCCCCGTGGGCGCGATGCTGTTGAGCAGGTATCTCGGAAATGACGGCGCCCGGCTCGTCGGTGGAAGCCTTAACGATGGCGGATGGCTTATCGCTTCGCTCATCGGCCTTACGAATTTCGTGCTTCTGCCGCTTTTTACCGGGCGTTCGCTGGGGAAGATGATCGTCGGGCTCCGGATCGTACGATCCGACGGCGGCCAGGCCCGCCTACCGCAGTTGCTTCTTCGGCAGGTATTGGGTTATATCCTTACCGTTCTGACACTTGGGCTGGGCTTTATGTTGTCAGCGTTGAACGGCTCCGGCCGGGCACTGCACGACTACGTTTCCGGCACCATCGTGATCTTCGCAGAAAGGCGGCTGCGATAGGCATTTGACGTTCTTATGGCTCAGTTGATCTTAAAGAATGCGGACCAGGCCGCGGAAGCGGTGCCGTTGACCCGGCTTCGAACGACGATCGGCCGTTCGGCTAGAAGCGATGTCTGTATTCCCGATGCATTTGCGTCCCGGCTGCATGCCGAGGTAAGGAAGGAAGGCGACAGCTATTGGCTGCAGGACCTTGGCTCAGCGAACGGCACCAGGTACAACGGGGCCCTGGTCAAAAGCTCGACCCCGCTGAATTCCGGCGGCGAGATCCAGATCGGCGAGACATCGATCATTTTCGACGACCAGAAACCCGTCGACTTTTCCGCGTCGATGCTGATCGCTGACGGAACTCAGGCTCTCGACCCTTCGAACACGATCTCGTTCCAGCATCGGCGGATACCCACGACCGAGCTCCTTAAGGGCCAGTTCTCGTCAAGGACCGAGCTGCTCGGACTTATCAGCAAGGTGGGCGTCGCTCTTCTATCGGCGAGCGGGTTGGACGAGACGCTCAATCAGGTCGCGACCCTCGTTTTCGAGGCCGTCCCTGCAGAGCGCTGCGTGATCATGCTCCGCGATGAAGACAGCGAGGGGGCGATGAAGATCAAGGTTGCCCGGATCCGCGGAAAGGATGAAGTGATCGAAGAGGTTCGCGTAAGCCGGACCGTTATGGACGAGGTCCTGCTGAACGGGAAGTCGGTACTGACCGCCGACGCCCAGCACGACCCCCGTTTCGCCAGCCAGACGATCGCTCTTTCGGGGGTACGTTCGGTACTGGCGGTTCCTTTGAGCGTCGATGAACGCAATATTTTCGGCCTGATCTACGCCGATTCACCGACCTATGAGGCCACTTTCTCCGAAGAGCATCTGAACATTCTTACCACGCTCGCTTCGGTCGCGTCGATCCGCGTCGAGAACGCGACCTTGCTCGAAGAGCGTTTGGAGCGGGAGCGAATGGAGAGGGAACTCGAACTTGCGACCGAGATCCAGCAGCGTTTCCAGCCTGCGGGGCCGCCCGAATTGCCGGGATACCAATTCCAGGGGATCTCGTTTTCCTGCTACGAGATCGGCGGCGACTATTACGATTTTATTCCGACCAAGGACAGCAGGATGCTGATCGCTCTCGGGGATGTATCGGGCAAAGGAACCGCGGCCGCTCTCTTGATGTCCAGCCTCCACGCGGCGATCCATGCACAGATCTCCGCCGGTAGCTCACTGGATCAGACCGTCAGCTCGGTCAATCGCTATCTCGCAGAAAACACCCCGGCAAACCGATTTGTCACTCTTTTCGCGGCGGAGCTTGATCCTACGACCGCTCACCTCCGCTATATAAACGCCGGCCACAATCCTCCGCTTGTCGGCCGTTCGAACGGATCGATAGAACAACTCGGTTCCGGCGGATTTCCGTTGGGCATCATCCCGAATGCCGAATTCGACGCCGGCGAGATCGTGCTGGGCCCGGGCGATGCTCTGGTTGTTTACTCAGACGGTGTCTCCGAAGCCACGAACCTATCAGGTGAAGAGTTCGGCATGACCCGGCTCGAGACGGTTTTGAAAGGAAATCTGCAAAGGTCGGCGGCGGGCATCCGGGACAAGGTCGAATCTTCGCTTTCCGCGTTTACCGAGACCGCACCCGCGAACGACGACATTACTCTGGTGATCGTTAAGCGCGTCTAACTACCGCTGACCTCTGCGTGAAGCCAGGCCTTCGCCATTCTCCAATGTCGGTTGATCGTGGGCACGCTTACACCCATAACCTCGGCAGTTTCCTCGATCGAAAGGCCCCCAAAGTAGCGCAGTTCGACGATCTTCGCTTTTGTTTCATCGAATTGCGCCAGTTTTTCGAGAGCTTCATCGAGTGCAAGAAGCTCGGCCGAACGCCCGTGCGAGACGACTAGGATCTCTTCCTCGATCGGCAGCTTTTCCGCTTCGCCGCCACGTTTTTCTGACGAGTGTTTTCGGGCATGATCCATCAAGATCCGCCGCATCACCTGGGCTGCGATGCCGAAAAAATGGGCCCTGTTCTGCCATTTGACCTTTTTCTGGTCGATCAGCTTCATGTAGGCCTCGTGGACCAGCGCGGTCGGCTGCAGCGTATGGTCGGATCTTTCGCGGCGGAGATAACTGCCAGCGAGCCGACGAAGCTCGTCGTAAATGTGTGGAAGGATCTGGTTGACGACGTCCTTATTCCCGCCGGTCAACTCGATCAGCATCTGTGTTATCTCGCTTGGTCCTCGTTCACTCATCGGCTGCACCTTCAATTGCGAAATTATAGGTAAACGGCCGATTGCCCGCAAACCGCATCTTCGCACCTTCCTCTATGGACATTGGTCCGGGGTGATATTGATCTTTCGGTGAAGTGCGGGACGCCGCCCTGACACTTCGGACCGATTTTGACCCGGTCATGTCGGACCTAGGGTGTCTTCACGCTCATTCAGTAAAAGCGTGAGATCGATCATCTGCGCTGCCGGGTTCTGGAATCGCGTGCGAATTCGCAATTTTCATTCGCTAACCGTCGATCCGATCACAATGGCGATTGTCATCGTCAGAGTCTATTGAAAGCCATGCGAGTTAACTTTCACTAGACATATAGGGGACGCTCGGAAGGCGGGCTGAGGCAGCCGTGATTTCGGCTGCCTCCTTTTGCTCGCGCGACACTCAGGCCCTGGCACAGCAGCAGTCCGCCGACGCTGCGGTCCAATGCCACCTGGAAAAAGATCACCTTAGCTTCTCTCTTAAAGCGATAAAACGCGGCTCTTTAGAAAGATTCGCGAATCGCGGATCCGACGCAAGAAAGTTGAACGAATGGTTCCCGGCCGCCTCGGAACGCTGAAGCCAGTCGAGGGCCTTTTCATAACTTCCGATCATGTTGTAGGCAAGCGCGACCTCATAAGCAAAGCCGAACGGGTTTGACGCGATGCTCGGATCCGCAGCCGCCTGATCGATCTCGTGCTCAAGTCTTACCTTGTCACCGTTGAGCCCGTCTATCTGGATCTTGATGATCTTCCAGCCCGGTTCGTCGACACTGCCGGCCATTAGACCGATCTCTCGTTCAAATGCCTGAAGCGCGGCCTCCGGCTGCCGAAGGGCCGAATACGACCACCGCTTCACTTTGTATGCGGGGATCGAGCGCTCGTCCAATTTGATCGAATCGTCGGATTCGGCGATCGCCCGTTCGAATTCGCCGAGATGAAAATAAACAACGCCGGCCGCCGACCTGATCGGTGCCGCTTTCGGGTCGAGCCGTTTGGCTATCTCGATCTCGGTCTCGGCGTCGATGCGTTCGCCTTTTGCCGCCAACGTCAGGGCGAACCAATGATGGGCCGGGGCATACGAAGGGTTGACCTGGATCGCACGGCGAAACTCGAGTTCCGAACCAGCCCGGTCCCGGTCGTAGAAGAACTTGATATAGCCGAGAGTCGCGTGGGCTTCGGCGAGGTTTGGATCTATCTCGAGGGCCCGGTTCACATTCCGCTTTGCCTGCGAATAAGCGTCCGGCGGCGGAGTCACCGAGTACAAGTTGAGCAATGCCAGTACATCCGCGAGTCCGACATATGCGAGGGCAAAATTCGGATCTTTTTCGAGTGATAATGAAAAGGTCGAAGCCGCGGTCTTTAATGACTCCGCGGACCTGTTCGACATCTCTGAGCGGCCCCGTAGGTAAAGCGTGTACGCACCGATATCTTCTGTATGGCTTCGCTCAACCTGCTGCCGTTCGAGCGGCAGCGGGTCGATGCCTAGCGTCGCCCAGACCTTTTCGGCGAGTCGGCTTTGAAGTGAGAACAGGTTTCCGTCATCGGAGACGAATTCCTCACTGAAAAGTATCGTTCCGTCCTGCACGTTAGAGAGCTCCGCTCGGAGGCGCGGGCCCTGCCCGGATGTGTCCAGATCACCGCGAAGAACATAGCTGATCCCAAGCCCGTCGAACCCCGGTTCGGCACCCTCTTTCATCAGGACTCGTCCCGTATTTGCCGAAACCACCTGCAAAGCCTTGATATTACCCAGCTTATTCGTAAGTGCGTCCGCCAGCCCGACCCCGATCTCGGCAGCCGCCCGGTCCGCACCTTCAAAAGGAAGTACGACAAGGCTCGGGGTCTGGACCCGCGAAACCGACGCCGTCCTAAAGATCGCCGGCAAGGGAAGTCCAGCAAGAAACCACCCCCCGGCGATAAGGACGAGGATGATCGACGCGGCCGCCGCAAAATATGCCCAACTAACGCCCTTGCGTTCGGATCCGGGCGGCCCGCCGCCGGTTTCCTGCGTGCCGTCGATCATCAGAGTCGTCAGATTATGAACGCCCCCTGTGTATCCTGCGTTTCCGAAGCCGTCCAGGTCCATTGCGGAGTAGCTGTTGAAAAGCGGCCGATAACCCGTTGCTTCGAGGATCCGCTCAAATCTGGGGTCATTACGGAGCGAGTCGAGCACCGGGTCAACGCCCATCCAGTTCAGCCACGCTTCCTTTTCCTCGCTTGCTTTCTCAAGCAGTTCGAGGGCCTTCTCGCGATCGCCCAGATAACAATAAGCAAGACAAAGCTGGTATGACGAGACGTAACGCCTGGCAGACTGTTCCTCGAGGTCGCGTAGTTTTTCCAGCGCTGCCTCCCGTTGACCGTCCGCGGCGAGGCACTCGGCTTCGGCCAACAGCGAAAAGATGCTGTGGCCCATAAGATCGATCGCCCTGTCATTGACCTCTATCGCCTCGCGGGTCTCGCCCTTCAACCGGAGGACCTTGCTCAGGCCGTAATAGCCGAAACTGTAAGCAGGAAATTCGGAAACCACCTTTCGATAGCCCTCTTCTGCCTCGTCAAGCCGGCGGGAGAAATAGAGGCCCCACGAAATGTTGTGCTTGTTGAAAGGGGTCAACGGATCCACGTCCGTGCTGAGCTTTGCGAACTCCAGTCCTTCGCGAAACCGTCCAGTTGTGTACATCACTATCGCGTACCAGACGTAAGCGTTGGCATTGCTGGGGTTAAGCTCGATCGCCTTCTTCAGGTGCTGTTCTGCCCGCGACCATTCGTAATTGCCCGCGTGCAGCGAGAAACCCAGGCTTGCGTGTGCTTCGGACAACTGCGGATCGAGTTCGACCGCCTTCTTTGCCGCTTCGATCGCGGGCAAAAAACAGTCCTGCGGCGGCAACACGCCCATGATCCCGAGCCAGTTATAATAATCCGCTATCCCGGCATATGCGTGGGCATAATCCGGGTCGAGCGAGATCGCCGTATGAAAGCTGACAAAGGCCTTGGCGAAGCTCTCTTCGGTAAATGTATTGAAGTAATAACGCCCGCGGAGGTAACTTTCGAACGCCTCCGGGTTGTCGGTGCCCCGGCGGTCGAACTCGTACCTTTCGTTCGACGTCAATTCCGGAAGCAGCCCCTCGACGACCTTCGCCGCGAGTTTGTCTTCCAAAGACAGTACGTCGGACATCACCTCGTCGATCGAAGTCGCCCAGACTGCGGCATTCTCGTCAACGTTCAACAGTTGGGCGGTCAACCGCAGCCGGTCATTCGCCTTCTTGATGCTGCCGATCAGGATGAAATCTACGTTTAGGTCTTTTCCCGCCGAGATCGGATCAATATGGCTCTCGCTAAAAGCTGAGATCGAACGGGTCGGCCTTACGACAAAGCGGCGAACCTTGCTCAGACGTGTGATCAGGGCGTCAGCAAGCCCGATGCCGAGAAATCGGTCGTCGGTATCGTCCTCCGCCGCAAGATTCATAAAGCTGAACGGCAGCACCGCCAGCGACTTTGCATAAACGCTCGGATTGAGAACAGGGTCAAGTGCGGTCGATGCACTGACCTTGTACTTCGGCGCCGCGACCTGCATTCCCGAGAAGTAGCGGGCAATGTCTTCTGAGAGTTCTTCGGCGGACGCGTAGCGGCCCTCGGGAGCCTTGTTCAGCGCCTTCATGATTATGTTGTCAAGATCGCCCTGGAGCTCGTCCGCAAGTGATTCGCGGGTCGCCCGCCGCCGGTCAAGATAGTTGGTCCCGTTTTTCTTATAGAGTGGCAATAGATTTTCGCCATCGCCAAGGATCTGGCTCGGCAGTTTCGGCATCGAGTTGCAAATGACGTAGCTGACCTCGTGGATCGCACGCCCGGCAAAATTGTACGGACGGTGTCCGGTCAGCAGCTCGTAAAGCAGGACGCCGAGCGAATAGATATCGCTTGCCGGCGTCACCTCGTAGCCCTGCACCTGCTCGGGGCTCGCGTAATCCGGGGTCATTAGCCTCAACATCGAGGCTGTCGGGTTCAGCGATTCGTGGATCAGGTTCGGGTCGAGGATCTTTGCGATGCCGAAATCAAGGAGCTTCGGGGTCCGGTGGCTGTCGATGAGGATGTTGCTCGGCTTAATGTCTCGATGAATGATCTTTCGTGAATGGGCGTAGCCGATCGCCGAGCAGACCTTCTGAAAAACTTCGAGCCGATCCCGAACCCCGAGCCCCTCGTCATCGCAAAATGAATAAAACGTCCGCCCCTCGACGAACTCCATGACAAAATAGGGGACTCCGTCCGAAGTGGTTCCCCCGTCGATGAGCCTTGCTATAAAAGGATGTTCGAATGACGCGAGGATCTGCCGCTCGTGCCGGAACCTCCGAATAATAAAGTCCGAATCCATCCCGCGTTTTATCAGCTTGATCGCGACACGTTGCTGAAACTCGCCGTCGGCACGTTCTGCCAGATAAACAGCCCCCATTCCGCCGCGGCCTATCTCTTTCGTCAACCGGTATGCCCCGAGCATCCTGCCCGAAAAATTGTCCTTGGTTATGTGCTGTTCGTCGTCCTTGATGGCCTCCGAAAGACTTATCTTCGCGGATGGCGTCAAGATCGAACCGTCATTCCATACCGGGCTTTCGATAAAGGCGCTCGACGTCGATGACGAATAGAGAAGGCGCTCGACCTCACGGATCAGTTCGGGATCGCCGCTGGATTCACGCGACAGGAATGCGGGCCGTTCGGATTCCGGAAGGTCCGCGGCGGCCTGAAATAATGACTCGATCTTCTCCCAGCGTTCGGGCGTCATCTCTCCCTGATTCTACATCGTTACGGCTTTTCTCCGCCATTCGTTCGGACGGCGGGTTCCGAATTGGCCCGGCCGCAAAACGTGATGCACAACACTGTTGTTAATTGTTGACGTTTTTGCTTCACTAGCGTAAACTTTTCATTGCGAACCATCCCCGGTTCGGTCCCACATGCTGTCCCTGCCAAAGAAAATTAGTCTGGTCTATTTTGTAATTGTCACCCTGCTTCTGATAGGGCTGGTACCACTGCTGCTTACCGGGTGGTTCCTCTCTGAGCGGAGCGGGAGCGAACTGCGATCGGTCGAGAACCGGTACCAGATCCAATTGGTCCAGGATAAGGCCCGCCAGATCGAGATGTTCGGCCAGAAATACGGCGACCTTGTCGCTTCCTTATCGACTGCGTTGGAGTTGACTAATGATGCGGACCTGCTCTCAGCGCCGCAGACCGAACAGAAACTGAGCGAATCTCTTCAGCGAGACCAGAACGTGCTTGCGATCTACTTGCAGCCGGTCGGCGGCGAGGCTCTTTCACTTTACCGTCCCGGTTCGATCGGACGTGAAGAGTTGGAGGCGATCGCATCTGAGACGTTGAATTCATCGGGCACCGATGGCCTATTCATGGGCCCGCCGCGGCGTTCAGCGTCAAGCGGCGATTCGCTGATCGCGATGGTCTCGCACGTTACGATCGACAACCGAACGATCGCCTCGGTCGTCGCGGTTCTCTCGCTGCGGGACATCTCGGCAAACATCGTCGGCGCTTCGATTCAAAGCGAAGAACAGCTTTGGGCCGCCGGCCACCCGATAATTTTCGTCGTCAATCAGGCAGGAGAAACCGTTTTCCATCCTGACCAGGCACTAGTCGATTCACAGCGTTCACTCTCGGAACTTAAGATCGTAGATGAATGGCAGCAGTCGAACCGACAGATCCAGTCGGGTCTGGTTCCTTTCTCGGCCGAATACGGCGGGAACCGTTATGACATGATCGGGGCCTATTCCACGGCGAGGCTGGGCCCGGGGCTAAACCTCGGCGTCATCACGATGCAGGACGAACGAAAGGCCCTTGCGTCCGTCGGCGAAATGCGTTCGCAGACGTGGATGATCAGCCTTGCCTTCGCCTTTTTTGCCATGCTCGTCGGTTCGATCGCCGCCCGGACTCTGACCGCTCCGCTTCTCAAGCTCTCCGCGGCTGCCGAGAAGATCGCTGGCGGCGACCTTTCGACACGGGTCGAGACCCGGAACGTAACCGAAATAGGCACTCTTGGCAGTTCGTTCAACGTGATGAGCGACAAGCTTGAAGAGCACATTGCCCGGCTTGCGAAGGCGGCGACGGAAAATCGCGAGCTATTCGTCGGGACCGTAAAGGCACTTGCAGCGGCGATCGACGGCAAGGACAAATACACCCGAGGCCACTCTGAACGCGTCGCACGCATTTCCGTCGGCATTGGCAAACAGATGGGGCTTCCCGCCGACGAACTTGAAACACTCCGCATAAGCGCCCTTCTCCACGACGTCGGCAAGATCGCCATCGACGACAACATCCTCAAGAAACCCGCTGCATTGACCGACGAAGAATTCGAGATAATGAAGACCCATCCGCAGAAGGGTTTCAAGATCATGTCGCAGATCCCGGCGATGAAAGATTTTCTTCCGGGAATGTATATGCATCATGAGATGGTCAATGGAAAAGGCTACCCGCAGGGTTTGAAGGACGAGGAGATCCCGCTCCAGGCAAAGATCGTATCCGTGGCCGACACCTTTGATGCGATGACCATCGACCGGCCTTATCAGAAAGGCATGCTGCTTCCGGATGCCCTCGAAAGGATCAAGAGTTTTGTCGGAACGAGATACGATGCCGCCGTGGTCGAAGCCCTCATCCGTGGGTGCGCGGCCGGCGAGATCGGCCAGGGCATCGTCCAGTTCCTGAACAAGAACAGTGAAAACACCGGCCTCGTGAACAGCCGCGTTGCCCCGGCCGCCCTACAGGCCCCTCTCAGCATCCCGCCGAACGCCATCACTTCTCCCCGAACCGCCGATGAGGACATTCTTGTCCTCGGATAGGCATTGCTTATCCTTCGATGCAGACTGAATCTCAAAATGACATCTGGGAGATCGAGGTCTCCGGCCAACTATACACGGCCACGCTCGACGAGTTACCCGTGTGGATCGACGAGGGTTCGCTACAGCCCGAGGACAAGGTCCGAAAGGGCAATCTCCGTTGGATCGAGGCCCGAAAGGTCCCGCTGCTGATCCCGTTTTTCAACGCGCGGGCCCGCGGCGAAAGGATCGTCCCGGTCCAGACCACGACGATCGCCGAACCGCCGGCCGAAAGCGAACCGGCACCGGAAACGATTGAGGGGCCTCATGACGCACCCGCCGCTATAGTCTCAACGACTTTTGAACCCATTGTCGAGACGATCGCTCCCATGCCCGATCATGAAGCCGCCGGCCCGCCGTTGGATGCATGCTCACGCCACGCGGATCGGGAAGCGGTGTTTAACTGCACTCAATGCCGAGCTGATCTCTGCAAGACATGTGCCGTCCCGGGCCCCGAAGATAACCGGATCTGCCCGGCCTGCGGAGCACGATGCCTCCCGATCGCCGGTACGGCCGCGAACCCGGCCGCCGACCAGCCGGATGTCGAAGAGGTTTACGGCCCTTTCGGATTCGGCGACCTCTTCCGGGCATTCGCGCACCCTTTCAAATTCCGGTCCAGCCTCGTGATCGGCGGCCTGATGTTCATGATCTTCAGCATCGGCCAGTCGGCATCGTCGATCGGTGGGATATTCTTCCTGGCCGCCTCCATAATTTGCATGATGCTGGTTAACATGATGTGGTTTGGCGTCCTTGCGAATACGATCGACAACTTCGTTCACGGCCGTCTCGAGGCTGATTTTCTGCCGGCATTCGACGATTTTTCGCTTTGGGAGGACGTGATTCACCCGTTTTTCTTAAGCATCGCGGCCTATATTTCATCGTTCGGCCCGTTCGTGATCGTACTGGTCATAAGCCTTTATCTGATCGCGAGTGCAGCCGCGGATGAACTGAACAAGTTCAATAACCAACTAACGCGTGTTCCCGGGACTCCGCTCTACGCGCCCGACCGCACCGGTGAGCAGAGCCGTGAGGTCCGTGAGATCCTGGAGCGGGTACAAAGAGCCAACAACAAGCGTTTGGAAGAATTACGCCGAAATGCGGAGGAGCGGACGTTGCTCGCGGAATCAGATGAGCCGTCGATGAACCGCTTCGAGCAAACCGCCCCGCCGGAAGAGTTCGCGTCAACGTTCCCGTTTGATGAGAACAACATGCAGCAGGAACCACCGGGCCAGTTGGCGACGGACCCGACCACAGATATCGAAAGCTCGTTCGGTTCGGCCGCCGGACGGATCTTTCGTCTGGCCGCTCCTTTGGCGGTGATGGGCCTCCTTGCTCTTCTGTGGGGATTCTTTTATTTTCCCGCCGCCTGCGCAGTAGCCGGGTATTCAAGATCGTTTATCTCGACGATCAACCCCGCGGTCGGCCTCGATACAATCAAACGCCTGGGCGGGTCGTACGCGCTCGTGCTTCTGATGTTTCTTCTGATCCTGATCGCATCCGGCGCCGTCACATTCTTCCTTCGGATCATTTTCTTCCCATTCGACCTGCCGGCCATCGGCAACATACCCGCGGCCGCGGTGGGAAGCATCGGCACTTTCTACTTTTCGATCGTTTTTTCCTGCATCCTCGGCTACGCACTTGCCAAGAATTCCCGTCGCCTTGGCCTTCGTCCCTGATCACCTGTATTAACCGCTATGAGCCGGCGTGTTTTGTTACGCGCCGGATATTTTTTATAATCGGTCATTTGCACCGCGGCTTGGATAGCCGCAGTCTGTGTTTATGGCTTTTTGGCGCAGGAATAAAGGGGACAAATTCTCGACGTCGACCCTTGGGCTCGACAAGACCATCGAAGAGCTTCAGGCTCAAGAGGCTGCAGTCGAAAAGGAGATCGGCGTTCGTTTCTCGAAGGCGATTGCCAAGACTCGCGATTCGCTTAATAACAAGCTCGACACGATCTTTGAGAACCGAAAGCAGATCGACGACCAGCTTATTGACGAGCTTGAGGAAATGCTGATCTCGACGGACATCGGGGTCAAAACCACGGTGCAGATCCTCGAAGCTATCCGGAAGGGCGTTTCAAGACAGGAAATAAGCGACCCCGCCGCCCTGAAGGCGGTGATGAAGAATGAGCTTCTTGACATCCTCCAGCACTCAAAGGACCACGGCGTCGCGGCTGAGACCGAGGTGGCCGAGTCTGTGAAGCCTTATGTGTTGATGGTCGTCGGTGTCAACGGCGTCGGGAAAACGACGACGATCGGCAAACTCGCACAGCGCATCAAGAATGAGGGGAACGAGGTATTGATCTGTGCCGCGGACACTTTCCGTGCGGCCGCATCGGACCAACTCGAGATCTGGGCGGGCCGTGCAGGTGTCCCGATCGTTCAGCAAAAGCAGGGAACCGATCCCGCGGCAGTCCTTTTTGACGCGCTTCAGTCGGCGAAGGCCCGAAACGCTGACGTCCTGATCGTCGACACCGCCGGCCGTCTTCATAACAAAGCGAACCTGATGGCTGAGCTTGAGAAGATGAAGCGGATCGCGGGCCGCGAGGTACAGGACGCTCCGCATGAAACCCTTCTGGTCATCGACGCTGTGACCGGACAAAACGGGCTGGAGCAGGCCCGTCAGTTCACGAAAGTCGCAAACGTCACCGGGCTTGTGCTGACCAAGCTCGATGGAACGGCAAAAGGCGGGATCGCCGTCGCCATCGCCAAAGAACTCAAGCTTCCGATCAGGTACGTCGGCATCGGTGAGCAGGTCGACGACTTGATGGTCTTCGACGCCGAGGCCTACGTTAATGGGTTATTCAATTGAAGTTTATGAAAGGCTGTTTTCCAGGACCTAATTATTGATTACTAATTGTTTAATTCGTAATTAGGTCAATGGAAAATGTCTTAACTTGATAAATATTCTCGCAAAACCATTGGCCGAAACTTCAAATCCGGATCTTGAATTTGCCGCCCGGGCCCTTTCGCTCGCGGCGGAGGGCGTTGGTTTGGTCTCGCCGAATCCGCTTGTCGGGTGCGTGATCGTTTCCACGCGCGGTGAGGTCGTGGGGGAGGGATTTTACCGAAAAGACAACCTTGTCCATGCCGAAGCGATCGCTCTCGAGCAAGCGGGAGAACGGGCACGCGGCGGCACAGCGTATGTCTCCCTTGAACCGCACGCTCATCATGGCAAGACGCCACCTTGCACAGAAGCGTTGATAAGCGCCGGGATCACGCGGGTCGTTTGCCCTATCGAAGATCCGAATCCGCTCGTCTCGGGCCGCGGATTCGAGAGACTTCGGGCTGCCGGGATCGCGGTCGAGACCGGCCTTCTTGCCGACGAGGCCTCGCGGATCAATGAAAAATTCATCTGCTGGCACGATCGGCAGAGGCCGTTCGTCCACCTAAAGCTTGCGATGTCGCTCGACGGGCGCATCTCGCTTGGCCAAAGCGTTTCGACCCGGCTTTCGGGAGAAGAGTCGAGTGCGCGAGTTCAAAGATTGCGGCACGAGCACGACGCGATCCTGATCGGTGCCAATACTGCCGTTGTTGACGATCCGCGGCTGACCGACCGGAGTGGGAAGCCGAGGCTCCGGCCGCTGACGCGGGTGGTCCTGGACAACCGGCTCAGGCTTCCGGCAGATTCTTCGCTCGCTGCGACAACAGATGAAAACCCGACCCTTGTGCTTACGAATTCGATCGATCCCGAGAAAGCCGAGCGGTTGGCCGGGACCGGCGTTGAGATCGTCCCCATCGCCGGTGGCACCGGACAACTTGACCGTGTTCTCGATGAGCTTCGACGCCGCGACATTCAATCCGTGCTGGTCGAGGGCGGAACGGCCGTCGCGGGGGCCTTTGTCGATGCACGGCTGGTCGATAAAGTCACGCTTATCTACGCCCCGATCATTATTGGCGGAGAAAACGCTCCGGCAGGATTCGGCGGCTCGGGGCCGTCTGCCATCGCCGATGCCCTGAAACTTACCGATCTTACGGTAACCCGTCACGGAGATGATATCGAAATAACAGGTTATCCGCAGCGATGAAAGGGACCGACCGACACCGGGCAAAAAGGTCCCTTGGGCAGAATTTTCTGGTCGAGCCGGCTTATGCCGCCCGGATCACGGCGGCCATAGATGCGTCAGCCGGCGATACGGTCATCGAGATCGGCCCCGGCCACGGAGCCTTGACCGAAAAACTTGTCGGCGCCGGAGCTAACGTCATCGCGATAGAGCTGGATGCCGGCCTTTGTTTTGAACTGAGCGAGAAGTTTGCGGGCCGGCCGAATTTTCGACTCATTGAAGGTGATGCTCTCGACGTAGATTACGTCAGTGTGGCCCTCGGCACCGTCAAACTGGCTGCGAACCTCCCTTACAATATTTCGACCGCCATCCTTCAGAAACTCGCTGAACATTCGCAAAACTTCTCGGTCCTGGTTCTGATGCTTCAAAAGGAGGTGGTCGATCGGATCACGGCGAAACCGGGATCGTCAGAGCGCGGTTTTCTCACCGTGCTCGTCGAGTCGTCATTCGATGCCCGAAAGCTATTCGATGTCCCACCGGCGGCCTTTCGCCCGCGGCCGAAGGTGATGAGCTCTGTCGTTCAAATGGTGCCGGCAAAGAACGACATACCCGCCCGGCAGGGATTTCGACGCCTGCTCAGCACCGCCTTCGCTCAAAAGCGGAAGACGATCCTAAATAATCTGAAGGTTACTTTCCCGCATGCGGCGAATGCACTTGCAGAGGCGGGCATTGAGGAACGGCGGCGTGCCGAGAGCCTTACGCTTGAGGAATGGCTGCGGCTTCATGCGATCATCGGCGGCCATGCCGGATAGCGCGACGGGCCTTTCGACAGGTTCTCGTGTGCTATACTGGTTCTTTTGGTTAGGCCTAATACATTGAATAAATTAGAGATAATTCCACTTGGCGGCATCGGCGAATTCGGGATGAACTGCCTCGGTCTCCGGTGGGACGACGAGATGATCATCGTCGATGCCGGAATGGGTTTTCCCGAGGAAACACCCTTCGGCGTTGACATATCCATCCCGAACTTCGATTTCCTTGAAGAGTATCGTGACGATCTTACGGCGCTCGTCCTGACGCACGGGCATGAGGACCACATCGGGGCACTCGCCTACCTGCTCAGAAAATTCAACATTCCCGTCTACGGATCGCGTTTCACGCTCGCCCTGGCCGAGAAGCGGTTGGAAGAATTCGACATGCTCAGCGATGTGCTGCTCCATCGGGTGCAAGCGAACGATGTCGTTAAACTTGGCCATTTTTCGGTCGAGTTCATCCACGCCTCGCATTCGCTGGTCGAATGTTTCTCGCTCGCGATCCGGACGCCGGTCGGGACCGTTATTCACACAGGCGATTACAAGATCGACGATACTCCGGTAATCGGCCGGCCTTACGATCTGAAGACACTTGGGCGGTACGGCGACGAAGGCGTTCTTGCTTTGTTGGGCGATTCGACAAACGCGACCGTGGCGGGCCGGACTCCGTCCGAACGGGACGTGATACCGGCCTTTGAAGAGATCTTCGAAGAAGCGGAAGGCCGGATATTCGTTTCGACTTTCTCGTCATCGCTCCACCGGCTGCAGATCGTTTTCGATACCGCGAGGATGTATGGCCGAAAGGTCTGCGTGCTTGGCCGGTCAATGCAGAAGAATGTCGAGATCGGAGAAGAGCAGGGCCTGCTGAAGATCGGACATGATGAAATGATCTCGATCTCGGATTCCCGCTCGCTTGACGACGATGAGGTCGTCTATCTCGTAACGGGCTCACAGGGCGAAATGCGGGCCGCGCTGTGGAACCTTGCGACGGGGACCTATAAGGGGCTCGAGATCGAGAAGGGAGATACCGTCATCCTTTCCGCCCGCATCATCCCGGGCAACGAGAAGAATATCAGCCGGCTTATTGGCCATCTCTACAAACGCGGGGCGAATATCATCGAGGAAAAGCGGCGGCTGATCCATGTTTCCGGCCACGCTTCGCAGGAAGACATCCGGATCATGGTTGAAACGGCCCGGCCGAAGTATCTGGTACCGATCCACGGCGAGTACCGAATGCTCTTCCGGCACCGTGAATACGTCAAGAACCACGTGCCCGGCTATTCGGATGAGAACATCATCCTCGTTGAGAACGGCGATGTGCTTGAGATCGATGAGCGGGGAGCCCGGGTCAGCGACAAACGGGAGCTGTTCAAGACCTTCATCGACGAGGAATCAAGCGAAGCCGTCGAATACGATGTGATCCGTGAACGGAAAAAGCTGGCTTACGGCGGTGCCGTTTCGCTTGTTGTGACGATCGACAAGAAAAGCGGAGAGGTCGCTGGCGAGCCGCAGATCGAATTCCAGGGCGTGGCCGGCTTCGACCCCCTCAACGGTTTTGCGGCCGAGGCCCGCAGTGAGCTTTCATCGGCTGTCTCAGTTATGAAGCGCGAGCACATCGCAGACCGAACTTTCTTAAAAGAAGCACTGCGGCTTGCACTAAAGCGCCTGATCCAGCAGAAACTCGGAACCAAGCCGGTGATCGTAACAACTATTGTTGATGTTTAGCTCCGGAACGTACGCTGATCATGTCTGTTGAAGCGGCGCAGATCGCACTTTCAAAAGCCCGGCTGGTAATTCATTCGGACCGCTTCGTTCTCGCCGCCTTCGACGCAGAAGAGTTCGGGGAGTTTGGGCCGAAACTACCGCAGCTCACGGCGGGAACTGAGCCTTTTCTTGTCTTTCGCGACACGCAAGAGGTCACCCTTGTATTTTCTGAGGCTTGTAGGCCCGAAGAGCTTGCCCTGTCGAGGCGTTGCGACGAAGGATGGAGGCTTCTGACATTCTCCCCAGTTCTCGAGATGACGTTGGTGGGATTTATCGCATTGGTCGGACGAATAATGGCCGAAGCAGGCGTCCCTATCTTGGCATTGTCGTCTTATTCTCGAGATCACCTCCTGATAAAAGAAGAGCATTTGGATACCGCGGTCCGGGCATTGATGCCTCACGTCTCGGGAGTCGATCAATAGCGATCGACTGCCTTTGAGTTAACGCGAAGAATGGGCCGAATTCTGATGTCGACGGTTCACTTAGTATGGACAATTTTTGGAATGAACGCAGTGTTCTGCTCACCGGTGCTTCCAGCGGGATTGGCGAGGGCATCGCTTTGGCGATTGCCGCGAAAGGTGCGAGGCTCGGCCTTTTGGCGAGACGAGCCGATATGCTCGAAGACCTTTCGCGACGCTGCGTCGAAGCCGGCGGTAAAGCGATCGCTCTCCCTGCAGACGTTAGGGACCCGGCCGCGGTCGCGGATGCCTCAGCGAAAATGCGGGACGCTTTTGGCCGCATCGATATGCTGATCGCGAACGCAGGCATCGGCGGAAACAATCCCGAGACCCGCGAGCTTGAACCGGCGGCAGTGAAGAAACTGATCGATATAAACCTGTTAGGTGCGGCAAACTCGGTACATGCGGTCCTGCCCGAAATGCTTGAAGCCGGTTCCGGCCATTTGGTCGCCATCTCTAGCCTTGCTGGAATGCGCGGCTTGCCGAAATCGGCGGCGTATTCGGCGAGCAAAGCGGGGATGACGGCTTTCTTTGAAAGCGTTCGTCTCGACGTTCATCATCGCGGTATCGAGGTGACGATAATTCAGCCCGGCTTTATCAAGACGCCCCTGACCTCGGGCCGTGAGAACAAGATGCCGTTCATCATGGAACTGCAGGATTCGATCCCCTTGTTCCTTAATGCCATCGAGAAACGCCGTAGGTTCGCGGCCTTTCCGTGGCAGCTTGCCGCATTCGTTCGAGCGGGAAAATTCATGCCGTCATGGCTTTACGACCGTATCGCAGGAAGGGCGAATTACCGGACATAGAAGACATACCCCATTCGGATGATATTTTTTGCTCAGTGACCTTCGTCACTTGCAATCGTCATCGGCTTGTATTAGCATTCAATTGCATTACCAACTGCCATCGCCCGATGGCAGAATGCAACGAAGGGGGCCGGTGTGGGAGACGGTCCCCTTTTTCGCGCCCAAACGCAGATAATCCTTTTCATTTGCCGGATCGACAGATAACCCTGCGGGTGCGGACGCGAATTGTGCCTCTCTATTGGCCCGTCTTTCGCGCGCCGAGGTTCCGGCTTTTGAGGGACGCCTCGCGAATCCTCTGCTTTGACTTAAACAATATAAAGGTTTACAACAATTAAGTGCCTTGACCGCAGGTTCCTCATTAACGTCAGCTCTTATTCCTGATGAGCTATCTACAGGCGATCATACTCGGCATAGTCCAGGGCCTGACCGAGTTCATTCCGATCAGTTCGACGGCGCATCTCGTCTTCGCGGGGCGTTGGACGGAGATCTACGGCGGAAATGCCGCTCAGATCACCGCAACAATGGCCGTGATCCAACTCGGCACTCTTGGTGCCGTTTTTGTTTATTTCGCCTCGGACATCGCCGGCATCATCGCAGCTTTTGTCCGCGATCACTGGGCGCTGATAACGCGAAAACGGGTCCGGATGCATTCGGGCACGCACGGCGTCCGGCCGCTTTGGTTGTCGAACGAGGCGTGGCTCGGCTGGCTGATCATTATAGGCTCGATCCCGATCGGGACCGTCGGGCTTCTTTTCAAAGACGTCATAGAGGGCCCCTCGACGAAAAACCTCTGGTTCATCGCGACCATGCTGATAGCTGTCGGCCTGCTGCTCGCGCTTGCCGAGTTTGTCGGTTCGCAGCGAAAAGGGATGAATTACCTGGGCATCTCAGATGCGATCATCGTAGGCCTTTCGCAGGCACTCGCCCTGATGCCCGGAGCGAGCCGTTCGGGTTCGACGATCATGGGCGGTTTGTTTGCGGGGCTGACGCGTGAAACGGCGGCAAGGTTTTCTTTCCTGCTATCGATCCCGGCCATTTCGGCTAGCGGCCTTTTAGAACTGCGAGAGGCCTGGCACATCCTCCCTCAGGAATCGTTCATGCCGCTTCTCGTGGCGACCGTGGTTTCGGGTATCGTGGGTTACTTGGCCATCTGGTTCCTGATTTCGTACCTCCGGCGAAGGTCGACCGGAATTTTCATCATTTATCGGCTGGTCCTCGGGTTCGTTATCCTCGGGCTTCTTTGGTTCGGCGTTATCGATCCGAATGTGAATTGACGCAATCGCCCATATGGAAAAGGAGTGGATCGTAAGTAAACATGATCTTGATGAGGTCAATGGGCTAGCGTCGCGGCTCGGCGTGTCGCCGCTTTTGGCCGCGCTCTTGATCCTTCGGGGCCACACGGACACCGAAGCCGCCAAACGCTTCCTGGAACCGGGGCTCGGCGACCTGAATGACCCGAAGCTTCTGTTGGGGATGGACGATGCCGTCGAGCGCCTTTGTGCCGCGATCGCCCGCGGCGAACAGATACTCATTTGGGGTGACTACGATGTTGACGGGACCACCGGGACCGTCCTTCTGCGAAAGGCCCTTCACCGGCTCGGTGCGGTGACCGATTTCCATATTCCAAACCGTTTCACTGAAGGCTACGGGCTCAATATCCCGGCACTCGAAGAGGCGGCGAATAAAGGAACCCGGCTGGTCGTGACGGTTGATTGCGGCATCCGAAGCTTCGAGGCTCTTGAATGGGCCCGCAGCCGCGGGCTCGATGTCATAGTGACTGATCACCACCTTTCCGACCCGGAAAGAGGTGCCCCGCCGGCCACTGCTGTTGTCAACCCGAACCAGGCCGGATGCGATTACCCGGACAAGCAGCTTGCGGGCGTGGGCGTTGCGTTCAAACTGGCACAGGCCCTGCTCGGCGACGCACTTGACCCGGTACTCCTGGGCGAGTTCCTCGAGATCGCGGCGATCGGCACCGTCGCGGATATCATGAAGCTGACCGGCGAGAACCGTTCGATCGTTACGCTCGGGCTGCGGCACCTCAACCAAACACGCAATTACGGCTTAAGGGCGTTGATGGAAGTGGCGGATTGCACTTCCGAAATGACCAGTCTGCACATCGGATTTCGGATCGCACCGCGTATCAACGCAGCCGGCCGAATGGACGCGGCCTCGCAGGTCGTCGAACTGCTTGAGGCCGACACGCCCGCCGATGCCCGAAGGCTGGCCGGCATCCTTGACGGGCGAAATCGCGAAAGGAGGCGTGTCCAGGAGTTGATCACCGAACAGGCAATGTCGGCAGCCACCGACTTTCCGGACGACCGCATAATTGTGGTCGGCGGCGACGGGTGGCACCGCGGCGTGATCGGGCTTGCGGCGTCCCGAATAGCTGAAAGACTGGCTCGTCCTGCGGTCGTGCTGTCCATCGAGAACGGAGTCGCCCACGGCAGTGCACGAAGCTTTGGCGGTTTCGACATCGTCGAAGCTTTCGACCGGTGCTCTGACGTTTTTATCCAATATGGCGGACATGCGGCCGCCGCGGGCCTGCAGATAGAGACGGGGATGATCGACGAACTCCGCTCGCGGCTCAACGAGTTCGCTGGCGAAAGGATCGATGGCGAGGGACTCCCGAACGAACTTCTTATAGAGGCGGTCGTTTCGACCAAGACGCTCGGCCTTGAGATCCTAAAGGACCTCGACCGACTGGAGCCGTACGGTGCCGCGAATCCTAAGCCTGTTTTTCTTACTCGCGACCTTGTTTTACGGCGTGATCCGTTCGTGATGAAGGACCGCCACCTCAAATTCGACCTCGCCGATCCGGTTGGAAAGAGGTTTGAAGCAGTTTGGTGGGACGGTGTCGCACGTTCAAAGGGGCGAACGCTGGAAGAGGGTTCCCGCATCGAAATTGCTTACACCGCTGAAGCCAATCATTGGCAGGGAAACACGCGGCTTCAGCTGGTGACTGAAGATATAAGAACGATCGATTAATAGGGTGGAAAGCAAGGAAAACAAAAAGGTTAGGGACGTGCCGTTCAAGGCCAGGCTCCCGAGGCTCGTGGGCCTGGGTGCTCTCGTCCTGCTGGCAGCCTCGGTCGCCCTGATCATTTATTCCGCCTTCTGGTCGCGCTCGAATCCCGAATTCAGGATGCAGGGCTTCCCGACATCGCTTTCCGAAGATGTTGTCGCGGTGGTTGACGGCTACGAACGCCGCGAGATGGAAGACGGAGTTACAAAGTACTACATCCGCGCGGACCGTGCGACGTCGTTCGCCGATCAACATCAGGAACTTGAAAACGTCTACATCGAGGTCTACAGCGAGGACGGTTCCTCGTCAGACAAACTGTCTGCACTTAAGGGAGTTTACGTTCCCGGTGGGAATAAGAATTTCACGACCTATATGGCGGGCTCCGTCGAGATCGAAACCCGGGATGCACTGAAGGTCAGGACTGAACAACTGACCTATAGAAAACTTGATGAGACGGCGGCCGCCGATGAGCTTGTCGAGTTCGAAAGGCTGAACGTACGGGGCCGCTCGACCGGAGCGCTGGTCAAGGTGAAGGAAAAAGTCCTCGAGCTTCATCGCGGCGTCAGCATCGAGAGCCAGGACGGCGAAAAGACCTCAACGCTTAATGCCGGCCACGCCGTGTACGACCAGGGCCGCGAGCAGATCGAACTGCAGAACGGCATCGAGGTAAAAACGTTTTCCGGCCCGGAACAGCCGCGTGAGGTCCTCTTGAGCTCCAACCGTGCGAGTGTCTTCCTCGATAAGAAAGAAGACGACCAGGAGCGTCAGATCGGCCGTGCCGAGATGTTCGGCCGCGTTTCGATCTTGACCACCGAGGCGGGAAATGAGCCGACCCGGATAGATTCGGAGTACGCCCTTTACCAGCGTCCATTGGGCCGTTTCGACCTCCGAGGCTCGGTCAGGATCCGGACCGCTTCGGAAGGTGAGCCGACGGAAGCCGTCGGGGAGCACGCCGTTTACGAACAGCCGCAGGGGCGGATGACCCTTAGCGGCTCGGCTTCGGTTGCGCAGAAGTCCGCGAGCGCCGCCGGCGATTCCATCTTCTCGCAGCTAAATGATGCCAGGCGAGTGACTTACGCGGAGATTACGGGGAATGCAGTCGTCCGGCAGGTAACCCCGGAGCAAACCGCCGAGGTGCGCGGCCCCAAGGTCCGCGCGGATTTCGGCGAGAATGCGGCGATCTCGAAAGCGGTGCTTTCGGGGGCTGGAACGGCCGTTGTGACGCCGGCGGACACGGCCGATTACACCCGGCTAACGATGTCCGCGAGCCGGGCGATAAATGTCGGTTTCAAGGGTGAAGGACTCCTCGAGAATATCATCACCGATGGCCGGACGACTGTGAATGTAGAGGTGCCGAACAATTCACCGGACGCCGCCAACAAAGCTCTCACGGCCGATGCGGTTTCGACAAGGTTCGGGCCCGATGGTCGTTTTATGACCGCCGCAAATGCGATCGGAAATGCCGAATTGGTCGTCTCTCCCCTCGCAAAGAACGAGCAGGCATACGTCACTAACGTTAAGGCCCCCCGGTTCGATTGTGACTTTTTCGGCGGAAGTAATAACCCGAAACAGTGTGTTGCCGCCTCCAAAACAAAGACCGTGCGGACGCCCGTCCAACCGGGCCCGACGCGGGGTACACAGAACATCACTGCCGACCGCCTGACGGCGAATTTCGATGCCGCGACGAAGGACATGGCCTCGCTGGAAGCGACTGGTTCGGCAAAGTTTACCGAGCGGGATCGTAACGCCTCGTCGACCGAGATAAGTTATACTGCCGCGGACAAGACCGTTCGCATGCGCGGTGGCGAACCGGCGATCTGGGACAGTGAATACCGGGCCAGGGCGCCCGAGATCGATTGGGACACTGCGAACGAGAGGTCCGAACTTCGCGGGGGGGCCAGTACAACCTATTTCAGCGCCCGGTCGGCGGGCGGGGCAACGCCCTTCGGAAAGAGCGATAAGCCGGTTTACGTTACCGCCGAAACTGCCCGTTTCGACCATCGAGCGGAAACCGCCGTCTTTGAAGGCAATGCCCGCGGCTGGCAGGACAGTAATTACGTCCGCGGTGACAGCTTTGCGATCTCAGAGACCGAAGGCACTTTTACCGCGGTGGGCCGGGTGCAGAGTCTGCTGAACGATGTGAAGCGTTCGGAGAATGGGACTGAGAATCGTCAGCCCATAAACGTCTCGGCGGGTCGCATGAACTATACTCGAAACGGACGGCATGTCCGCTATGAGCAGGACGTCGATATCCGTCAGGGGCCGGACCGGGCCGTCGGCAGCCGGGCCGACATATATCTGGATGAGGACAATCAGCCCGTGAGGACCGAGATCCGCGACAATGTTGTGATCACCCAGCCGACCCGTCGTGCATCGGCGGACCTCGCAAGATACGAGACCGCGGCACAAACACTTTTCCTCCAGGGCCGGCCTGCAACGGTCGAGGACAAGGAGCAGGGCCGTTCACAGGGCAGCCAGATCACCATCGACCTTAAGAACAACCGGTTCGCCGGCGAAGGTACGACCCGGCAGGACCCGTCCGGACGGGTCAGGTCGACATATCGAGTCAAGGGGCAGTGATCTAAATCGAAGTGGACCGACAATACCGCGACATCGCGATCTCAAGCAACGGAAACTCGGGCGGGCCGCCTCCCGACAGCCTCTATGCCGAGCATCTTCAAAAGACGTACGGCCGTCGCCGTGTGGTCGATAACGTAAGTTTTACGGTCGGCAAGGGCGAGATCGTCGGCCTTCTCGGGGCTAACGGTGCGGGTAAAACGACGAGCTTTTACATGGTCGTCGGCCTTGAAACGCCGGAGCGGGGAGCGGTCTACATCAATGGACTGAACGTTACCGGCCTGCCCATCTACCTGCGGGCGCGGCTCGGGCTCGGGTACCTGCCGCAGGAAGCGTCCATCTTTCGAAAGATGACGGCTGAGCAGAATATCCTCGCCGTGCTCGAAACGATGAAGCTCAAACGGTCCGAGCGTTTTGAACGCCTCGACGAACTGCTCGAAGAGTTCGGCGTCACGCACGTCCGGCGGACCCGCGGCGATGCCCTTTCGGGCGGTGAGCGGCGACGCGTCGAGATCGCCCGCTGTCTTGCGTCGGACCCGCATTACATACTCCTCGACGAACCCTTCGCGGGGATCGACCCCCTCGCCATTGAGGACATTCGTGAGATCATCCTTTACCTGAAGGGACAGGGTATCGGCATCTTCATCACCGACCATAATGTCCGCGAAACGCTGTCGATCACCGACCGTGCCTACATCATGACGGAAGGGCGAATACTCCGCAGTGGATCGCCGGAAGAGCTTGTCGCCGACGACGACGTCCGGCGGCTCTATCTGGGCGAAAGGTTCACGCTCTGATGCGTCCGTTTCTCGGCGGCCGGGCGTCTCTGTCCGCCGAAAGCATCTTTTCCTTTTCATTCTAAAACTTCGTATAATGAAGGTGTTTAGAACGGGCCAAACGGCGGCCTTGAAGCCGTGCAAAAGCCCTGATTTTCGGCATGTCGTCACTTAGATTAACCACCAGTCTTCAACAGCGGATGATCCTGACGCCCCAGTTGCGCCAGCGGATCGAAATGCTGCAAATGACGTCGATGGAACTTGCCGAATTGATCGATCAGGAGCTTGTCGCGAACCCCATTCTCGAAGAGGTCCAACCGGGCGAGGAAGTCCAGGAGATCTCCGACAATATTCTCGATCAGAATGCCGACGGAAATTTCGAGAGTTACGAGAACGGGATTGACCGCGACGCGGCGATCACGGCCGCGAACGGTGGCGAGCCGGGAAACATGGATGGCGCCGGCGGCGAATCGGCTGAGGTCTCGGCAGACGCGTCCGGTGACGGCGTTGAAGAAACCGGCACTGAAACTTCCGACTCTTTCGAAGAGATCGACTTCGGGCGTGAATTCCAGGATTATCTTGACCCGGGATATCGCACGCAGGAATTCGAGACCAAGACCGACGCGCCGAGTTTCGAACAGTTTCTGTCACATGCGCCTACGCTCAGCGAGCATCTCGAATGGCAGCTTAACCTGCAGGACATACGCGAAGATGTCGAGGAAGCGGGGATCTTTATCATCGGTAACCTTGATGAGGACGGACGGCTGACCGTCGATCCCGAAGACATCGCGGCAGCTCTCTCGTGTCCCGTCTCGGTCGTAGAAAGGGCACGGCAGGCCGTGATGAACCTCGACCCCGTCGGCTGCGGGGCGCTCGGGGTAAAGGAGTGCCTGTCGGTACAGCTTGACGCAAAAGGGTTGGGCGATTCGCTTGCAAAGACCTTGATCCGCGACCATTTCGAAGACCTTCAGCCGCATCGGCTTGCCCATCTTTCGAAAGAAACGGGCCTCGACGTGCACGACCTGAACGACGAGATCGAGAAAATACGTGTGCTCGACCCATACCCGGGCCGCCGGTTCACTCACGACGATGCGATCTATGTCGCGCCGGAGGTCTATGTCGAGAAGGTGGACGAAGAATATGTCATCTATTTTACCGACGACGGCAGCCCTCGGTTAAGGATCAGCCCGACATATCATCAGCTGATGGACCAGAACGAGACGTCGAAAGAGGCCAAAGACTTCATCAAGGAAAAAGTCCGTTCTGCCGTCGACCTGCTCCGCAACATCGAGCATCGGCGGCAAACGATCTATCGGGTCGTCGAGTGCATCGTCCAGCGTCAGCGGGAATTCCTTGACAAAGGCGTTGAATACATTAAGCCGATGATGCTGAAAGACGTCGCCGAAGATATCGGGATGCACCTTTCGACCATCTCGCGCGTCGTCAACCGCAAATACGCTCACACGCCGCAGGGCATCATCGAACTGCGCCGTTTCTTTAGCGAAGGAATGATGAACGAGGACGGCGAAGAGGTCTCGACCCGCATTCTGAAGCTTCGTATCAAGAAGCTTATCGAGGAAGAGGATTCAAAATCGCCCTTCACGGATGAACAGCTTGCCAAGGTATTGAGCAAGGAGGGCGTTAAACTCTCACGAAGGACCGTGGCAAAATACAGGGACCAGATGAATATTGCCGGCTCGAGGGAACGAAAGACGGTGATCTGAACTTTTTAGAGCCGGCTCCGCCGATGCGGGCCGGCATCGGGTAGACACACATTGGGGAGAGCTATGATATTTGAATATTCCGGTAGGCACATCGAAGTAACTCCTGCGCTTAAAGAGCATACGGAGGACCATTTTGAGAAGATCGGACATGTTTTTGACGGCAAGGCTTCCAAGGCGCACATCGTCATGGAGGTTGAACGCGGCCGGCATAAATGCGAGATCGTTGTGAACTGGAGAAATGAGGCATTGACGGCGACGAGCATGTCGGCCGACATGTACCTTTCGATCTCGCAAGCGGTCGGAAAGATCGAGAAACAGGCCCTGAAACTGAAGAAAAAGGTCATCGATAAATCTCACAAAGCCAAAAGGGCAAGCACGATCGTCGGGGACGACAATGAGGTCGCTCCCGACCCCCCTGCGGCCCGTATCGTGAACGTCAACGGCTACGAGGTAAAGCCGGTCACGATAGATGAGGCGACGATGCTGCTTGAGGACCGCGAGGAGAATTTCCTGGTGTTCAGGAACGCCGAACATCAGCGCGTTTCGGTCATTTACAAGCGGAACGACGGAAATTACGGCTTGATCGAGCCGTAGCCGCAGTTCGAGGCGGCAAAAGGCCCTATGCCCGGTAAAGCAAAGGCCAGGACCAGAACGATTCACGGCGTGCTGCTTTCGATCTTCGGAAGGGGCGTGCTAATCGTCGGCGGTTCGGGCTCCGGCAAAACGGTCGCGGCCCTTGAGTTGATGGATCGCGGCCACCGCCTCGTCGCTGACGATGCCGTGTGTCTCTATGAGAGGAATGGCGGGCTTTTCGGGTCGGCACCGGACGATCTTCGTGGCTTGGTTTACGTACCCGGGATGGGTTCGATCGACGCCAGACGGGTTTTTGGCGACGGAGCCCTACTGGACGAATCGCTGATCGAACTTTGTCTCGAACTCGCGCCAAGGGGAACGATCGACGAGGCTCTTAACGACGAAAGCCAGGGAAAGACGGTAGAATTTCTCGGCGTTTCCGTTCCGCTGGTGCTCGTTGAGGCGGGGGGACCGCGGATCTCTCCGGTGCTCGCCGAATGTGCCGTTAAGGCCCGCTTCGGGCACGATACCTCAGGCAACACAGCATCCGCAGACGTAAACGACGCAAAGACCTTTCATATGTGAGCCCGCAATGGTCCAGACCCGAATTACCTAATGGCTTCAAAACCAAAACCCGCAGCATCCATTCCGAAATTCGTGATCATCACCGGCCTCAGCGGCTCGGGCATGAGCTCGGCTACAAACGCCTTTGAAGATCTCGGTTATTTCTGTGTCGATAACCTCCCGCTGACGATGCTCTCGACATTTGCCCGGCTGCTAATGCCAAACAAGGAAGAGGAAACGGCGATCGAGAAGGCTGCTTTGGTGATCAACATTCGCGAACGCCATTTTCTGTTCGAACTCCCGTCGGAGATCGCAAAACTCGAAAGGAAAAAGCTGAAACCCTTCGTCGTTTTCTTTGAAGCGTCCGATGAGGTGCTTCGCCGCCGGTTCTCGGAGACGCGTCGGCCGCACCCGGCCGACAAGGGCAGCGGCCTGCTGCGTTCGATCAGGGCCGAGCGAAAGGCGATGCAGGACATCCGGAGTCATGCCGACCTGATCATCGACACATCCGACCTAACGGTTCACACACTTCGACGCCTACTGCTTCAGAAATTCAGCCGACCGTCCGAAGCCGCGGCGATGAAGGTGCAGTTCGTGAGTTTCGGGCACAAGTTCGGAAATCCGCGCGATGTTGACCTCCTTTTCGACGTTAGGCATCTTCCGAATCCTTATTTTGAGGCAGGGCTTCGCGAGCTTACCGGCGACGATCCGAAGATCGTAAAATTCCTCGGCTCGAGTAACGATGTGAAGGAGACTATCCGCCGCTTCACCGAGTTGATCGAATACCTCCTGCCGTTCTATCAAAAAGAAGGAAAGTCGTATCTGACCATCGGTGTCGGCTGCACCGGAGGCAGGCATCGATCGGTCATGGTCGCGAACGAACTCCGTGAAGCAGTCAGGAAAGCTGGTTACAGTGCTTCGGTTGTTCATCGCGATGTGACAAAATAGTGGTGCAGAGCTTTTTTTGTGGTGATCTGATGAGTGAAGGAAAGGTCGGCGGCGTGATCGTATCACACGGCCAATTGGCCAATGAACTACTCGCCGCGGCGGAAACGGTCATCGGCGACACAGACAGCATAGCGGCCGTGTCGATCGGGTGGCACGACGACGTGGAAGCTGCCCGTGCCGAGATCGAAAGGGCTATCAAGAGCGTTTCTGCCGGCTCCGGCGTTCTCTTAATGACCGACATGTTCGGCGGCACGCCGACCAACATTTCCGCGATGTTCCTCGCCGAAGGAAAGGTCGAGATCGTCACCGGCGTAAACCTTCCAATGGTTATTAGGTTCGCGTCCAGAGCCGACGGTTCGAGTCTTAGCGAGATCGCTCGCGAGGTCGAGGACCAGGGGAAACAGTCGATATATCGAACCGCCGCATTATTTGAGCCCGCCCGGTCAAAGTGAAATGCGCCAGCGAACCGTCAAGGTGGTCAACGTGCTCGGCCTGCATGCACGGGCGGCCGGACAGCTTGTTCGCATTGCAAAAGGATTCAAGAGCCGAATCCGGTTAGTCAGATGCGACGGCCGGGCCGAGGCTGATGCCAAATCGATGCTAAGTATTCTTGCGCTGGCGGCCGCTGTCGATACTCTTTTGGAAATACAGGCAGAGGGCGAGGACGAGGCTGACGCGTTAGAAGCTGTAGGCGAACTGTTCGCCGGCGGTTTCGGGGAGATCGAATTGCTCGCGTGAATATCGAAAAAGGGAATCTGAAGAATAAGAAAGTCGCACTGATAGGTGTTCCGCTCGGGTTCGGTGCCGGGCAGCCGGGAAGTCATCTCGGCGTGGATGCCATGCGGATCGGGTCGCTCAGGGGCCGTACACTGGAGGAAATGATCCGCGAACTCGGTTACGAGGTCGAGGACCTTGGGAACGTCGAAATAACCCGGCCGGCGGCGACGGCTCCTCCTGACGAGAAGCCGAAGTACCTAAAAGAGATGGCTGAATCTTGCACGCGGACCGCCGGAGCCGTCCGCCGGGCACTGGATGATGGCCGTTTTCCGGTCATCCTCGGGGGGGACCATGCCATCGCGATCGGCTCCGTCTCCGGCATCGCGAGCCACTTTCGAAACCTCGGCCGTGATTTCGGACTCATCTGGTTCGACGCTCACGCCGACATTAACACACCCGAGACTTCCGGTTCAGGCAATATCCACGGGATGCCCCTCGCTACTATTCTCGGGCTCGGAGACGAGTCGCTGACGTCGATCGAGGGCCCCGCGCCAAAGCTGGATAAGCGGTTCCTCGCCCACGTCGGCGGGCGCGATCTCGATCCCGGCGAGAAGGAGCTTATCCATTCGCTCGGGCTCCGCGACCAATTCTTCACGATGAGCGATATCGACAAACGAGGAATGCAGGCGTGCGTCAGCGACGCGATCGCGATCGCCTCGCGGGCCGAGGTCGGCTATGCCGTGACCTTCGATGTCGACATCATCGATCCCCGTTTCGCCCCGGGCTCCGGAACGCTGGTGCGAGGCGGTATCACCTATCGCGAAGCGCATCTGGCTCTCGAAATGATAGCCGAGGACGGCGGGATGCGATCGTTCGAGATCGTCGAGGTGAATCCGATGATCGACCAGAGCAATATAACGGTCGAACTCGCCTGCGAGCTCATTCTCTCGGCTCTCGGCAAGACGATCCTTTGATCAACTGGGCAAGGCGGTGGCCAGTGGGCTCCCTTTCAGCGAGCACTTGGTAGGGCAATTCAAATTAATGAAAACGCGGGTCGGCATCATCTTCGGCGGCAGGTCGGGCGAGCACGAGATCTCCGTACGTTCAGCGGAGAACGTTATCGGAGCTCTCGATTCTGACAAATACGACGTAGTCCCGATCTCTATCGACCTCGACGGCCGATGGCTCAGCCCATCTGCCTCCGCGTCGCTTCTTGGCCGGGAGGCCGACAGCCTTGTTGAGAACGTGCCGCAGATCGAAAGCGATGCCGAGGTCGGCATGTTCGGCGACCCACGCACACATGGCCTTACCTTGACCGGCGGCGGTGCCGGAGAGGTAACAGAATTAAGGCTGGACGTCGTTTTTCCGGTCCTTCACGGCACGTTTGGCGAGGACGGGACGATCCAGGGACTGCTCGACATGGCGGGAATACCCTACGTCGGCTGCGGTGTCCTAGGGTCCGCGTGCGGAATGGACAAGGTCGTCATGAAGTCGCTTTTTCACGAGGCTGGGCTGCCGATGTGCAAGTACGTTTGGTTTCTCCGCCGCGAGTGGGAAAGCGGTCCTGAAGAGATCATTGAACGCGTAGAGCATACCCTCGGGTATCCATGCTTCGCAAAGCCTGCGAATCTCGGTTCATCGGTCGGCATTTCCAAGGCCGTGGACACCGAGTCCCTCAAAGCCGCGATCGAACTTGCGGCCCGGTACGACCGGAAGATCATCATCGAGGAAGGTTTGCAAATGCGCGAGATCGAGTGCGCGATCCTTGGGAACGACGAACCGGAGGCGAGCCAGCCGGGTGAGTACATCATTATAGATGAAACGAAATCCTTTCTTGATTTCGAGGAGAAGTATTCGGGAACCGGGAACAATGAATTCGTCGTTCCTGCTCCGATCTCCGACGAACTATCTGCAAAGATCCGAAAAATGGCGATAACAGCCTTTAAGGCGATCGACGGCTCGGGCCTCGCACGGGTCGACTTTTTCCTGCGTGACGACGACGGTTCCCTCGTGATCAATGAGATAAACACGATGCCGGGGCTGACGCCAGCATCCGGATATCCCAAGATGTGGGAGGGAAGCGGACGTCCTTTCTCAAGCGTGCTTGATCGCCTGATCGAGCTGGCGCTGGAAAGACACGAAGACCGACAGCGTAATTGTACGGTCCGGCTGAACTAGAATTCGAACATGGGAGAGTAAAAATTATGGCAGTAGCAAAGAATATCGAGATAATCTCATCGTCCAAGGAAAGCTTTGACGATGCAGTGAAAGCGGGCATTAGCCGTGCATCTCAAACCATCAAGAACATCCAGGGGGCTTGGGTGAAAGATATGAAGGTGGTGGTTGAGAACGCGGCCGTTACGGAGTTTCGCGTAACAATGATCCTCACGTTCGTGTTGAGCGCCGAGGACTGATCAAACTTGCAGCGGGAGAATCGATTGTCGGCGGCTCCGTTTCACTTTGCGGCCGTGTAGCCTTTTCGTGCGCGGATGGTTAGGTTCGGCCTCGCGCTTCGCACTTCGATCGCACGCCACTTGCCGTCTTTCTTCTGGTCGATCGGCTCGTACCCGAGGGTGTATTGAACACCAAGTTCCTCAACGATCGTCTTGAACGCCTCGCGAAGTGCGGCACCGGCCGGCGTCGCTATAAAGCGGCCGCCGGATTTCTCGGCAAAGTTCTTCAGCACTCCCTGGTTCTGCATCCGCCGTCTTGAACTGTCTTCGATCGCGGACATATCGATAGTGTAGATCAGCGCCCCGGCCTCGAGCGCCGCACGCAGAGCGCGGTCGGCCGAGCGGCCGCTGAAAGTGTCCTCGCCGTCTGACAAAACGACGATCGCCCGCCTCTTTTCCTCCCGGTTTTTCAACTGTTCCGCCGCCTTGAATATCGAATCGTTCAACGCCGTCATCCCGTCGGCCTTGATGTCGAAGATCCTTTCACTAATGTCGCGGCTGCCTGAAAAATCCTGAACGAGTTCGACCTTTGACGCAAATCGATAGATCGCGACGTTGTCACTCTCGCGAATGCCGTCGAGAAAATTGATCGCGGCGGCCCGAGCCATGCTGATCCGCGATTCCATGCTCCCGGACGAATCGATCAGGATGACGGCGGCAAAAGGGGTGTCCGCGGCCGAAAAATAGCTTATCTCCTGGCGCGTACCGTTCTCGAAAACGCTGAATTGATCGCGCGCGAGTCCCCCGACGGCCTTCCCGTCGCGGTCAAAAACCGTCGTGTTGATCAGCACGGTGGCCGATTCGACCTTGATGACCTCATTCTCGTCCTGGGCGCTTAGAAACTGGGCAAAGGCAAAAAGGGCAGCAATTAACAGGCAGAGGCGGGCGGTAAAGCGAGGAGTGCGGATCATTTGCGGAGCCGAAGGAACTTAACTAACCGGAGAACCGAGTTGGATGTTTGGATAGCAACGGCCGAGACCGTGAACCTGGATGTCTTTTTGAGCTCTTTGCCGAGTTCGACGGTCACCGCCCAGAGGTTTCGAAAGCCCTCCTGTATCGAATTCGGATCTTTCTCCTCACCGGCCTCATCTGGATCGTCCATCCCTTTGTCGCTGCCGCCGAGGTCCTTCCTTATCCGGGTCACGATCTTTTCAAGCGATTCAAGCTTTTCCAAGTCGCTCGCGCTCAACTGCCCGCCGCTTTCCACGGTCAGCTTGAGCTGTTCGGAAAGCTCGACCGCCTCTTCGCCGCGTTTCAGGAGCTCTGCGTGTTCCTTCTTCGATTTTTCGGCCTTGAATTTCGCGAGGGATTCGCGAATGTTGCGCGGCTGGCTGAACGGGTCGCGGCTGGGGACCGGGCTCGGATCGCCGACGGGCGGGATCTGGCCCAGGCTCACGGACGCTGCGAACAGAACGACCGCGAAAACGAGCAGAAACCTGATTGAGCGAAAACGGCCCATTATTGAAAAGATGTGAAAACTTCGGCCTAATTGTCGATCGTATTGGGGTCATCGGGCGAAACTCCGGTGACCGCCTCGACCAATTTGACGAGGAACTCCTCTTCGGCAAGCCCGGAACTTCGCACCGTCACCCATTCTGACGTAAGCCCGGTACCCGACAGGCCCTCGATCTTCGCATTCACCGATACGTTGTTCTGGATGCCGTCAATGGACTGGACCTCGATCGTCAGGGAAAACCGTCCGCGAGACCAGGCGTTGTCGGCGTATTCGATTATCCCATACCGCTTAAGTTCATTCTGCGAGATAACGGTCCCGCGGGCGAAGATATACGGCTGAGTAACGACGATCCCGTCCGAAAGCCGCGACGACGCCTCGTCTATGACAATTTTCCGGTCCCTGAGCACGGATGCGATCGTCTCGATCAGCACGTCACGCCGCGAGTTAAGCTTGTAAGGATTCGGGAGACGGTCGCGCACGATGGTCTTGCCTTTTCCCCAATTGAACGATCGCGACGCGTCGGTGCTTCGTGATGTACTCTTGTTTGCGTCGTCCTTGATCTTTTGGGTCTGTGTGTCAACGCCTTTCTGTGCCGCCGCGGCAGCCGACAACGAGAGGATGATTGACGCCAGGATCAGAAGTTTTTTCATATGGACAAGGGCCGCATTCTATGCACTACCGCTCGAGATTCATTATAGTCCAGAAAATCGGATCTGCGAAGATTCGATGTTTGCCGCCGGTGTAAGGTTGTAACCCTCGGCCTAGTCCGGCGGGCTATTCTCGGCCGACTGAATTTCCCAAAGAAGCAGATGCTTGAGGAACGCGTGATGAGCTGCGAAAGACGCGATGGCGAGGCCGGGAATACCGTCTAGAAATCCCAGTTTCAGCACGTAAGAGCGAATGAACGCGAGCGGGGCGGCGGCAGCGATGGTGAGATACGAAGACCTCCGCCCGGCGTCGTACATCTGCTTTGCCGCGAGGGGAGCATATCGTTCACCGATCATCCGGTGATGGTGAGAAGCATCAGTGACGCTGTAATGGAGCAGATCGCCCTTGAGTTTTCCGACCGCGGCCCCAGCCGCCATCTGGACCGATTCGTGTACAAGGTTAGCGTTCCAGTTTCCTTTTCTCCGATCGAACAGCCGAAGTTGGCGGTCCGGATACCATCCCCCGTGCCTGATCTCCCGTCCCAGGTAGACCGACAAGCGCGGGATCAGGTACCCGTCATTCTCGGCCGGGTCAGCCTTCAGCTCTATCAGTTCCTTGCGAAGTTCGGGCGAGACGCGTTCGTCGGCGTCTAGGCTGAAGATCCAGTCGTTTGAGGCGGCGGCGGTCGCGAACCTTTTCTGTTCGGCAAAACCGCGCCATTCGCGGACGATCGCTTTTGCGCCGAGGCTCTCTGCGATCTCGACCGTTCGATCGCTGCTTTCCGAATCGACGACGATCACCTCATCGGCCCAATCGAGCCCGCCGATCGCATCCGCAATGTTGTTCTCTTCGTCGCGTGTGATAATGACGGCCGATATCTGCACGGAAACGATTGTCGCAAAGTTGGCGGAAAACAAAAAGGGAACGGGAGCTTCCCCATTCCCTTTACATATCGTAGTGAATCTGTGCGATCGGATCGCGCCTAATTGTCTTCCTTGGGCGATTCGACGACGATATTGTTGAGCTGGAAGGTCGTCGAGGTGGCCCGCTGCAGGTCCGCAACGGCCTTATTATAATCGGTTTCGGCCCGAATCTCGGCGTTCCGTGCTGAGGTCAAGGCGTTTTCCCTTTGGAATAATAGGAAAGTCGTCGATTTACCCGAATCGAAAAGCCTTCGTTCGCCCTCGAGCTGTATCTCTGCATTTTCGCGTGCCCGCCGGGAGGTGAGAACCCGCTGGCGGGCTGTTTCGACCGCCTGGACGGCGTTTCGGACCTCGACGATCACGGTCTGCTCCTGAACGCGAAGCTGGCTATCGATCTGGTTCTGGGTTACCTGGGCCCCGGCGAGGTTCGCCCTGGCCGTTCGGTTCCTCAGCGGGAATGAGATCGTCACGCCGATCGAGAAGTTGGGCGCATCCGACCGGAACGTGTTCGCAAGCGATCGCCCAAAACCACCCGCCAGGTATGACGGCGTGCCGGGGATCGTTACAGTCGGAACATTTACCGTATCGTTCGGATGGAAGCGGCGTATCTGCGAAAGCAGGAACGCCGACGCATTCGAGTTGATCGCCGCGATCTCAGACGAGATCAACGGGACCGTGACCGCATCGGTCGAAGCACCGCCGCGTGACAGCCCGTCGAATGAAAGCGTGGTGTTCAGGTCGATCTGCGGCTTTGTCTGGTTTTTGAAGTACGCAAGATCGATCGCGTTGATGTCCCTCGCCAACCTCAGCCGCCGCAGTTCGAAGCGGTTATCGATCGCGTCCTTCACGGCCAGGTCCAGATTCACCGGATCGAGGCTGAAAGCAGGCTGGTCCGTCGGCACGTAAGATTCCGACCATTCCGACGACGTCGCGTCCTTCAATAGAAGCTGTTTCAGGTTGTTTTCGACGATCGAGACCTGCTGGGTGGCGACCAGTAATTCGCTTTCGCGGTTCGCCAACTCGGTCGCGACCTCGGCCCGCGATAGCGGGGCCGCGGCACCGGCTGCGATCCGGGCCTCCATTTGACGCAGGTTTTCCTGAGAAAGATTCAGGTTTGCTTGCCGGTTTTGCTGGTCTCGAAGGGCAAAAACAAGGTCCCAATAGGTCCGTTGGACCTGCGAGATGATATCGATCGTCTGCCGGCGGAAGTCCGCATCCGTTTGCTCAAGCCGCCGCCGCGCGATCCGGATATTCCGCCGGTTGTTGTCTACACCGAAATTCCTGAAGAGCGGCTGCGTAAAGCGAATACCATAAGTCGACGAATAGATCGCGCTTGTGCCTCCGGAGCTGATCGAACCGGACGTGACCTGGGCCTGTGCAAATGCGTTTTCGGTGCGACTGTTATTGAAAAATACCTGATAGTTACCGCCGCCGGGACGAATAAAATTCGTCATGTTCGCATTGACGCTGAAATCCCGCGTCGACGACGAGCCGGTTGTGTTATTAAAATTCAGATTCGGCGTTATGTTGAAGACCGGGTCATAAAACCCGAGCAATGCGCGGATCTGGGTCTCCTGGAACCTCACATCGTCGCGTGCGATCTCGATGCTGTTATTGTTGGCCAGGGCCCTCCTTATCGCCTCATCGAGCGTGAGCGGAATGGTGGCCGCCGATCGAATCCCCACCCGGAACAGCAGCGACCCGGACCTCGATGAGCCGGCAGATGAGTCCGGATTCTCGGGCCCTGGAGCCTTGACGGGGGGAGCCGCCGCCGGACCGAATCTGGCCTTGACCACCTGATCCGTTTGAGCGAAAGATGCTGCCGACGCGAGAAAAAGGATCATCATCGCGTTCACAACCAGCGTTTTAGACAACTGAAGCCGAGATTTCATTAAGATTTATCGCTCCGATTATAGACCTGAAAATATGATTAGCCGCTCAGAACTCAAACGGTAACTACGTCCACATTTTTACGTTTGTTTCAATTAAATGCCCCTTCGCGAGACGGCCGCGGTTCACCCACCGAACAGTGCATACGCGCATGCCGGACGGCCCACAGGATGACTTTTCCCACATCCAAACTGCCGCGAAAACATCAATTATCCACACAATTTTCGCCGATGGCGAGTCGGCGTTCAAGAATGGCTTTGACGCAGCCCGCAGATAACTCCCCGGGACCGTCTATTGTGAGCACTTCGCGCACGCGGCCGCGCCACATTGAAGTTGCCCCCGATTTGGACTATCTTGGTAGTTTTACATAATTATTGAAAACGGAGGAAACTTCAAACAAATGGGCATCAAAGTTGGAATTAACGGCTTCGGACGGATCGGGCGAAATGTGCTCCGTACCTGTCTCGGCGACAAGGATATCGATTTCGTGGCGGTCAATGACCTTACCGACACAAAAACGCTGGCGCATCTCTTGAAATACGACTCGATCATGGGGAACCTGGATAACGATATTTCGGCCCAGGGCGACACGATCACGGTTGACGGGGACTCGTTCAAGGTATTTTCTGAGAAGGACCCGGCGGCGATCGACTGGGAATCGGTCGGTGCCGAGATCATCATCGAATCGACGGGCCGTTTCACAAAGGCCGAAGACGCTTCAAAACACCTCCGCGGTTCGGTGAAAAAAGTGATCATCTCTGCACCGGCAAAGGGCGAGGATGTCACGATCGTGCTGGGCGTGAACGACGAAATGTACGACCCTGCGAACCACAAGGTCATCTCGAACGCATCTTGCACCACGAACTGCCTGGCTCCGGTGGCAAAGGTCATCCACGAGAAGTTCGGCATCAAGAACGCCCTGATGAACACCATCCACAGCTACACAAACGACCAGCAGCTGCTCGATCTTCCGCACAAGGATATGCGTCGTGCCCGTGCGGCGGCCCTTTCGATGATCCCGACCTCGACCGGTGCAGCAAAGGCCGTCGCTCTGGTGATCCCTGAACTGAAGGGCAAATTTGACGGCATCTCGGTCCGCGTTCCGACTCCGAACGTGTCGCTCGTTGATGTGGTGATGAACGTCGAGAAGGAGACGTCGACCGAAGAGGTCAATCAGGTGCTTAAGGATGCGGCGAACGAAGAATTGAAGGGTATTCTCGCCTTTTCAGAAGAACCGCTCGTCTCGATCGACTTCCGCGGTAATCCGAACTCGTCCATCGTTGACGCTGAAAATACTAAGGTGATCGACGGCACCGCTATCAAGATCCTCGCCTGGTACGACAACGAATGGGGCTACTCCTGCCGCGTCCGCGACCTGGTGAAATTTATTGCAAATAAGGGGATCTGACCGATTGGTTCTATGAAGATTCGTTCGCTGATCGCATTTTTTCTCCTACTGGGTATCGGCGCATTCCTTGAGGTCGCCGCCCAACGGCGCAAGGCTCCACCAAAGCCGGTCGCTCCCCGTTCAGCTTATCTCCCGCCGAAAACTGACGGACTCTCGCCTGATAAGAAAGCGAGAGTAGAAGCGTTCGACAAGGTCTGGCGCACGATCTTTTATTACTACTTTGACGGCAGGTTCAATAACGTAAATTGGGAAGCGGTCAAATTGGCGTTCGAACCGAAAGTCCGGGCCGCTCGTACGGACAGCGAACTTCACGACCTCCTTGATCTGATGCTTGAGCGATTGAAGTCATCGCATCTCGGGATCATCCGTCCAGCCGTCTTCGAAGCACTCGAAGCAGCCAAGGAAACCGCAAGGGAAAAGGCCAGAGAACGGGAATTATTGTCTGCTTCCGGACAGGACACCATCGAGAACGACCCGCCCCCGAACTTTGACGATCCTTTATCGATCTACGGCCCCGGCATCGAGTTGCGCCTCATTGACGACAGGTTAGTGGTCTTTCGGGTGGGCGAGAATTCCGCGGCTGAATATCGTGGTATCAAGCCGGGTTTCGTGATCGAGACCATTGACGATGTTTCGATGCAGCAGCTTTTTGCGCGGGTAAGGATATTGGCCCGAAACGAGCCGTCCGTTCTCCGTCAGATCCCGATGGAGATAGTAAATGAAATGCTGAACGGCGAAAAAGACTCGACCGTTAAGGTCGGCTATTTGGACCTGGAGGACAAGAAGGGAGAGATCGTCCTCCGGCGGGAGCGCCTTCGGACAGTCACCGCCTCGATGGGTACCGACCACCCGGAGATGCAATTAACCTTTGTCGCACGCCCGTTGGGTGAGGATACAGCTTACATTCACTTTAACAACTTTTCTCTTCCGGTCATCGATAAGTTCTGCACGGCTCTCTCTCAACTCGGTTCCAGACGCAGCCTCATCATCGATCTCCGAGGCAACACCGGTGGGATCATCGGGGTCTCCATTGCCCTTGCCGGGATGCTTTCGGACAAGCCGGTCGATCTTGGAACGTCTATCTACCGGTACGGCCCTGAGCCGCTCATTGCTCAACCGAAGGCAAAGCAATTCAAAGGGGCGATCGTGATCTTGACCGATGAATTGTCGATCTCCGCGGCCGAAATGTTTGCAGCGTCAATGCAGGCGGCGAAACGTGCAACGGTGATCGGGGCTCAATCGGCTGGAGAATCCCTCCCGTCAGTCACGGTGGAACTTCAAACGGGCGCACGACTCATGTATCCGGTCGCAAATTATCGGACGGTTGACGGCAAGTATCTCGAAGGAAAGGGCGTGACGCCTGATATCGTCGTCCCTCTTGATAGGCAGTCGCTGATCAAGGGGCGGGATCCCCAACTTGCTGCCGCGATCGCTGAACTTTCAAAACCACCCGCTGAAAGACTTCGAACCGCGGGTGAAAAGACTGAAACAGCCGAGCGCGGTTCGGCAGTCCTATCCGGACCCGTTCCGCCTCCGCCGCCTCCGCCAATGAAAGCCCCACCTCGTTCGCTGGGGACAGTCACTGTGAAGGCGCCGCCACCGCCGGCCGAGCCGCCCGACGTTATTGAACCCAAGGCCGTCGAATTGATGAAGGAATTCGAAAGGCTGGCGGGCGGCCTTAAGGCCTATTCCGCCATCACGGATTATAAGCTTACCGGAACGGTCGTGACGGTCACGATGGCCTCTCGCCAGGAACAGGAATACTTCAGCTATCGTCAGGGCAATACGCGTCACCTCAATATGGTCAAGTCTGCTGCGATCGGTGAAACCCGTAGTTTTCGTGACGGCAAGATAATGAGGCTAACATCAGACCTCGGGGTCGAGATCCAACGCCCCTTTTTAGCTTCGATCGCAGAAACGGACTTCCTTTATTCGATCACACGTTCGATGCAGCCCGGGGACTATAAGCACCTTGCTTACTTGGGAGTTTTTGACCGCGGTGAGCGAAAAGTCCACCTTATCGACGGAAAGACAAAAGACGGCGTGACAATTGCCATCTATTTTGACACGGAGACGAAGCTTCTTTCGGGATTCGAAGGCCCTACCGGCGGTTTGTCGTTTGGGGACTACCGAAAGGTCGGGGATGTGATGTTTCCATTCAATATCAGCAGTCAGGAGTTTCTCAACATCCAACTCTCAGACGTTCAGCTGAATCCAGAGATCGACCCGGCGGTGTTTGAGAAAAAGGTAAATTGTTTTGATAAACCGTAGATATTCAATGCAAAAAAAGACGATCAAAGAAATAGACCTAACGAACAAGACCGTTCTTGTCCGCGTCGATTTCAATGTGCCGATAAAGGACGGGGTTATCGAGGACGACACCCGAATTCGCGGGGCATTGCCGACCATTAAATACGCGATCGAGAACGGGGCAAAGGTCATCCTGGCTTCGCACCTAGGCCGGCCCCTGAAAGACAAGAAGAAAGCGGAAGAAAAGGGAAACCCGTACGATCCAGCAAAGTACAGCCTTCGTCCGGTTTACGAATATCTTCGGCAGATGCCCGAACTTCAGCTTGATGCCGGAAGGGCCGAAGCCCAGATTTCTTCGAACGACGAAGGGGCCGCGGTCGGCAAAGCCGAGATCAGGAATGACCGCGTTCTTTTCGCCGATGACTGTGTCGGGCCCGAAGCGGCCTCGCTTGCAAGTAGCCTGCAGGAAGGGCAGATGCTGCTGCTTGAAAATCTCAGGTTTCACGCCGGCGAAGAGAAGAACGATGGGGAATTTGCGAAGCAGCTTGCATCGCTGTGCGATGTTTATGTGAACGACGCTTTCGGCACGGCCCACCGTGCCCACGCCTCGACCGAAGGCATCACGCATCACGTCGATACCTGCGTTGCCGGCCTCTTGATGGAGAAGGAACTTGAGTTCCTCGGCAAGGCTCTGGACAACCCAGACCGACCTTTCGTTGCGATCCTGGGCGGTGCAAAAGTGTCGGATAAGATCCCGGTCATCGAATCGCTTATTGAACGCAAGGTCGACAAACTTTTGATCGGCGGAGCGATGGCATACACGTTCTTCAAGGCGCAGGGTTATACGGTCGGCAAGTCTCTCGTCGAGGACGAGATGATGCCGAAGGCACTCGAGATCGAGGAGAAAGCCAAGGCTGCGGGTGTCGAACTTCTTCTGCCGACCGATCATCAGGTGGTCGATTCTTACGACCCGATCAATTCACGCAAGGCGATTCAGATCGAATTTACGAACGCGGGCCTGGTCGGGCTTGATATCGGGCCGGAAACGGCGGCTGTTTTCGCCGGCGCGCTCGATGGCGCGAAGACTATCGTCTGGAATGGGCCGATGGGAATGTTTGAAGAAAAGCCGTTCGACGAAGGCACGCTCGCCATTGCAAATGCCGTAGCCGAAGCTACGGGAAAGGGTGCGACGTCGATAGTTGGCGGCGGCGATTCGGTGGCCGCGATCAACCAGGCCGGGCTCGCTGACAAGATCTCGCACATCTCGACCGGCGGCGGTGCGACGCTCGAATTTCTCGCCGGCGATGTGCTGCCCGGTGTGGCGGCCTTGGACGACAAATAGAGCGGGCAGAAACGCGACCGTAAGGGAGCGTGCAGTGAGATCGTGTTGCCAGCCGGTTAAACACTTTTCGTTTACACTCGTGTATCCGCCCTTGATTACAAATGAGAAAACCCGTAATTGCAGGAAATTGGAAGATGTTCAAGCTGCTCGGCGAAGCGGTAGACACCGCTATCGCCCTGAAGCCGCAGGTTGCGAACGCCGCTCATTGCGAGGTGGTTATCGCCCCTGTCTTTACGGCCTTGAAGACGGTCGCGGACCGGCTTGAGGGCTCGAACATCTCGGTCGCCGCCCAGGATTGCGCGGTCCAGAATGAGTTCGGGGCCCACACCGGCGAGGTCACCCCGGGCATGCTGAAGGACGCGGGCTGCTCGCACGTGATAATCGGTCATTCAGAGCGGCGGCAGTCTTACGGTGAGACGGACGAGTCGGTAAATCGCAAAGCGAAAGCCGCGATCGAAGCGGGCCTGACCCCGATGGTTTGTGTAGGCGAGCATCTTTCGGAAAGGGAAGCCGGCAATGCCGAATCCGTCGTCGGTAGCCAGTTAAAGGGAAGTCTATCGGGATTGACAGTTTCCGATATCGAACGTATCATAATCGCTTACGAGCCTGTCTGGGCGATCGGTACGGGTAAAACCGCCACGCCTGAACAGGCTCAAGAAATGCATGGATACATCCGGAATTTTCTGGCAGGCATCCATGGGAAAGAGGCGGCCGACGGGATTCGGGTCCTTTACGGTGGATCGGTAAAGCCTGAGAATATTGACACTTTGATGGCTCAGCCGGACATCGATGGAGCCCTCGTCGGGGGCGCGAGCCTTGATGCCGACATCTTTGCCCGAATAGTGAATTTTCAAAGGGCTTGAGAAGTTGGATGCCGCGGACGGCTCGAGTGGTCGGCCGGTGAGCCCCGAGCCGCCAGCCTTTTAGCTTAGGAGTTAAGATTTGCTTTACGTACTTTACGCCATTTTCTTTATTTCATGCGTCGTGTTGATCGGCTCGGTATTGCTCCAGCCCGGCAAAACGGACGCCGGCGCGCTATTTACGAGCAACGTTTCGAGCACGGCATTTTCGCCGAGAGGGACTGCTTCGGTGCTTGCGAAGTTCACCATCGGGGCGGCCATCGTTTTTATGCTTTCTGCCCTGATGATCTCGATGCCGGCATTGAGCGGTAACGTTTCGGTCCTCTCGAGCACGGAAGCGGTCGAAGCGACCCCGACACCGGCACCCGCGGCGGAAGGAACAAACACCAACTCGGCACCGGCGAATTCGGTCGCGATGCCCATCCAGGAAAATCCGCCGTCGAATCAGTAGTTCTTTTGAAAATCCTGCTCAGGTGGCGTAATTGGTAGCCGCGCACGTTTGAGGGGCGTGTGGAGAAATCCGTGCGAGTTCGAGTCTCGCCCTGAGCACCATTCTTTGAGACCGTGAAGATAACTTCGCGGTCTTTTGCTTTTTGGGCGTCAATCCCTTTATCAGGCAGCGACAACCATCGTCCCGGTCCCCTCGTCGGTAAAAACTTCCGCGAGGAGGGCATTCCGCTGGCTGCCGCCGATCACGTGGGCCGAGCCGATGCCGCGTTCGATCACGTCGGCGAGGTTCTGGAGTTTGGCGATCATGCCGCCGGTGGCCCGTCCTAAAGCGATCATCTCGCGAGCTTCGGCCGCGGTCAGCCGGCTTAGCTTGGTCGATTCATCTTTTTCGTCCAGATAGATCCCGTTCACATCAGAAAGAAGAACAAGCTTTTCCGCCTTCAACGCGACCGCGATCTCCGACGCGATCGTGTCGGCATTTATGTTGAATACCTTACCCTCATTGTCCGCCGCCAGCGACGAGATCACCGGCAGATAGCCGTCGGCCAGCAAGAGTTCTATCAACCGCACATCCACGCTGACCACATCGCCGACGTGGCCGAAATCGACCGATTCGGTGACGCCGGTCGTACGGTCGACCACCACCTCGCGAGGCGGCCGCTTGACCGCCTTGATCACGCCGCCGTCAACACCCGAAAGGCCCACGCTGTCGATGCCGCGGTGCCGAAGCGCCGAAAGTATCTCGGTGTTTATCTTCCCGCGAAATATCATTTTCGCAAGGTCAAGGGTATCGTCGTCCGTCACCCGCCGGCCCTCGATGACCGTTTGAACGACGCCGAGTTTTTGAGCAAGTTCGGTGAGTTGCTTTCCGCCGCCATGGATCACGCAAACGCGGATGCCGACTTGATGAAGCAGGGCCAGCTCCTCGGCAAGCGACCGCAGATTTTCTCTGTCCTCGGTGACCTTGCCGGAGAATTTTACAACAAAAGTCTCGCCCTTGAATTTCTGGATATAGGGCAGGGCTTCGCGAAGCAGTTCAAGTTTCTCGACGTTCATTTGATCAATTTGGCGAGTATCGCTTTTTGCACATGAAGCCGGTTTTCGGCCTCGTCAATGACCGCCGACGCGGGCGAATCGATCACGCCATCGGTGACGATCACGTTACGCCTCACCGGCAGGCAGTGCATGAAGATCCCGTTTTCCGTTTGTGCCATCTTCGCCTCTTCGACGATCCAACCGTCACGATATTGGGCACGCTCGCGAATATCGCCCTCCGCGTCGCCGTAAAACCGGCTGCTCCCCCAACTTTTTGCATAAACGACCTCAACACCGTCGAAGGCCGAACCAATGTCGTTGACAATCTCGACGCTGCCGCCATTCGATTCGGCGTGACCGCGTATCGACTCCATAAGTTCACCATCAAGCTCGTATCCACAAGGATGCGCGATCCGCAGGTCGTGCCCGAACTGAGCCGCCGCGAGTGCGAAGCTGTTCGGCACCGCCATCGGGAGCGGCTTCGGATGCCACGCCCAGGCGAGCAGGACTTTTTTCTTCCCGGTCCCTAGTTTTTCCTTGATCGTCATCATATCGGCCATCGCCTGACAGGGATGATGAATCGCCGATTCAAGGTTGATAATGGGAACGCTCGCGTACCTCTCGAACGCGGCAAGTACGGGATCGGTGCGCTCGGTCTCCCAATCCTTCAGCTCGGCAAAGGTACGCACGCCGATCGCCGAAACATAACGCTCGAGGACACGTACGAATTCCTTCAGGTGCTCGGTCTTGCCTCCGTCCATAACGACGCCTTCGCGATGCTCCAGCGTCCACGAAGTCGAGCCCGGCTCGAGGACCACCGCGTTGCCGCCCAGTTCATAGATCCCAACCTGCATCGAAGCACGCGTCCGCAGGCTCGGGTCAAAAAAGACGAGGGCGACCGAACGGCCGGCAAGCGGCTTCCCAAGATCGACGCGGCCCGTTTTTGCAGCGATCGCGGCCTCGATGAGCGAGTCGAGATCTCCGCGGTCGAATTCCGATGTCGTCAGAAAGTTATTCATTAAGAGCGTCCGCCAAAAGGAGCAGGTCATCGATCTCGGTGCAAAGCGGCGGCAGGAGCCGGAGGACATTCGGATCGCTCGACGTTCCCGTAATGATCCGCTTCTCAAGCAGCCGTTGATGCACGGCTGATATGGGCCCGGCGAATTCAAGCCCGAGCAGGCATCCTTTTCCCCGCACACCGGTTATCTTACCGTTCGCCTCGGCGATCTCGCGGATCTTCCATTCGAATCGGGACGCATTCTCCAGCATTGCGTCCTCTTCGATAGCGTCAATCGTCGCATGCACCGCAGCCATAGCAAGCATCCCGCCGCCGAAGGTCGTGCCGAGGTCGTTTATCTTGATCGCGCCGGCTACCGTGTCGTTTGTCAGGCAAGCCCCGACCGGAATGCCGCTGCCAAGTGACTTGGCTAGTGAGACAATGTCCGGAACGACGCCGCCCGCATTTTCGCTTCCGGCAAAGAACCAATTTCCTGTACGGCCGACGCCGGTCTGCACCTCGTCAAAGATCAAGAATGCGCCGTTCGCCTCGCAAAATTCTTTCAGCTCGACAAAGAACTCCGGCGGGGCCTCACGGACGCCGGACATCGACTGGATCGGCTCAATGATCACGGCGGCGGTCTCCTGATCAACAGCCGCCCGAACGCTTTCGATGTCGCCGAATTCGGAAAGAACGTGGCCCGGTACGTTCGGCTTGCCGATCTCGCGATACTTGCCGAGGAACGTTGCCGAGATCGAGTCCGCGGTCCTGCCGTGAAACCCGCCGGAGAACGAGACTATCTTCTCGCGGCCCGTAGACATCCTGGCCATCCGCATCGCGTTCTCGTTCGCCTCGGTGCCCGAGCTGCAGAAGAACACCTTTTTGAGGCCGTCCGGGGCGACCGACGCCAACCTCTCTGCCGCCGATCCCCGTGTTTCCGAATAGACCAGATTCGAGTAAAAGATCATACGTTCCGCTTGCCTTTTGATCGAATCGACCACTAGAGGGTGCGAATGACCGGTCGCGCAGACCGCATGGCCGCCGTAAAGATCGAGATACTTTTCCCCCTCGGACGTCCAAACCCAAGCCCCTTCGCCCCGCTCGACGGCAAGCGGCAGCTTCGCGTAAGTCGTGACCTGAATTCGATCTTCGAGTTCTCGGATCTCTTGAAAATTCATAAAAGTAGAGCAGGCCTTCCAGCCTGTTCTGGTCGTAATTTAATGCCTCGGCCTTAAAATGAAAAGGTCCATCTACCCGCGAACTTGGCAGGCTCGAAAGCCTGCCGTACCGTTACGGATTGCTCCCGGGAAAAACGAGCCCTGTCTTTTCGTCCAGCCCGAACATCAAATTCATGTTCTGCACGGCCTGTCCCGCCGCACCTTTTACAAGGTTGTCGATCGCCGACAGGACGATGATCCTCCGGCCGTCGGAGTGCATTGAAATGTCGCAAAAATTGGTGTTCTTGACCCAGTTGATATCGGGCGAGCCGTCGACGATCCTTACGAAGAACGAGTCGCGATAAAACTCCGCGTAAAGATTTGCGAGATCCTCATTCGTCAAGGCCGCCGTCGTTTCCATGTAGCACGATGCGAAGATCCCGCGGGCTACCGGGAGGCTGTGTGTCAGGAAAACGATCTCGTTCTCCATGCCGGCAACCTGCTGCAGGTGCTGGGTGATCTCGGGCAAATGCTGGTGGCCGAACGGCTTGTATGCATAAAACGAGTTCATCCGCTGGGGATGATGCGTGTTCGCGGCGGGTTTGGCGCCGGAGCCTGACGAGCCGGTCTTCGCGTCGATGATAACGCCTCCTTCGAGCAAGCCGCTCTTCGCCATCGGTGCCATCGCCAGCAGGGAAGCCGTGGCGAAGCAGCCTGGGTTCGCGATCCTCTCGGCCGATCGGATAGCCTCTCGATTGGTCTCGGTCAGTCCGTATACAAAACCCTGCTGATGATCGCCGCCGTGTTCGGTCTTGTAGAATTTCTTGTGAAGCTCTGCGTCGTCGAGCCGAAAATCGCCCGAGAGGTCGATCGTCTTTACTCCCGCCGGAAGCCGAGGGATCAGGCTAAGGGCCTGTCCGTGCGGCAAACCGAAAAAAACGACGTCGATATCGATCAGCGATGAAGGGTCGTCAGAGGCCGAAACGAATTCCAGGTCTGTAAGGCCATTCAAGTTTCGGTGGACGGCCGATACAGGCTTGCCCGCGTGCTCGTTCGCCGTCACGAGCACGATGTCGGCATTCGGATGGAAAAGAAGGATCCGGAGCAGCTCGCTGCCGCCGTATCCTGATCCGCCAAATATCGCGATCCTGATCTTCTCGGTCATCTCTTTTTGCTAACTAAGCCGCAATCGCCGCCGGATGTTCATGCATCACAAGCTCAAAAAGCCGAGCCCCGTCCCTTCTCGCATTCCCGGCCCGGATCCCGAATCGGCCCTCGATGAAGTTTTCGCCCATCGTCGAATCGGTAACAGAACCGGAAACTACGTCGATCTGGATCCCCATCCCGCCAAGGAGTGCGATGCCGCCAGCCACCCCGACATAGTCAGATGCGCAAAAAACGAACGATCCGATCCGCGACCGTATCTCCGGGTCCTTCAGGATGGAATCCACGGCGTATCCGCCCATGATGCCGTCGCCCAACTCGACCACTATCAGGTCGGGGCCGGCTGCGTTCAAGTGATTCAAAACGGCCTTCGCGACCGACGGAAGATCGCCGTGATCGACAGTTGATGGCAGGCCGCAGTCCAGGAAGCTTGCCGTCGCGACGGCACCCGCATCCTGCATATTCAGCGTGTCCCGCAGGCAGGCGATGCCGGAGAGTTTGGCACCGGCGACGCGGTAACCGGCATTGACAGCTTGCTTGATCAGTTCGACGGCCGCGATGGTTTTCCCGGAATTCATACAGGTTCCCGCGACCAGCACGATCGGGGCCGACGGCCGAAGATTGTCCGAAAGTTCGAGGGCGTCGTCCGAAATGTTCAGCGGGCGGCCCGATGCATCGGCCGCCATGCCGATAACCTCAACCTCGATCGCGTCGGAAAGGGAAGAATGGTGGCCGCTGCAAACGCCGATCACACCGCCCATGTTTAATAGATTCAGGCGGTCGCCCGCAACGACCGAGGCCGGCACATCGCCGACAAAACCTTTCAATGCACGCCGTTTGCCGAGCACGCCGACGATCACGTCGTTCCGGTTGATCCGTGCGAGACGGCCGCTCGGCAGTTCAAGTTGGCCGTAGGTCTGGCTTTCGGTCAAAGCCCGGGCCACGACAACATCGCCCGATACCGGAAAACTGCTTCCTTCGATCACGCTTACCGTGCCGTCGATCCCGAGGGACGAAGCCGCCGAGCCGACCTTTCCGACGGCGACCTGTTTCAATCGATCATTCATTGAACGACTCCCATACTTTCTTGATAGCGGATCGTTGGGCCTGTTCGTCGCGGACGGCGATAAAGATCGTATCGTCGCCGGCGATCGTGCCTGCGATCTCATCAATTCCCGCCGCATCGATCCGTACGGCCGCGGCCGACGCAAGCCCGGGTGAACATCTCGCAACGATAATATTCGGCCCGGCCGTCTCCAGCGATGAAAGCCCGAATACCTCGGCGCCTTTCGGGCTGCGGGGAATCGTGTAATAACCGCCTGCCTTGATAACGCCCAACTCGTCGAGGTCGCGTGATACGCTCGCCTGTGTCACGTCGAAACCGCGTCCCCGCAATTGCCGGACAAGTGCCGCCTGGCTCTTGATCCGCTTTGCGGAAACTATGTTCACGATCTCTCTTTGCCGCTGGTCTTTTTGCATCTTACACGTGTTCTATGCACTTCAAATGCATAAACAGTGTATAGATGTATAAATATGAGTGCAAGTTGCCGGGACGGATGTTCCGGGTTAGAAGAGACTGATCTTGATGCGGAGATATTTTTTCGGGTTCTGGCGGAAATCGTAAATGAGCTTTGTGGTCTCGCTCGAGAACTGGTTCACGTTTGCGGCCGTCTGGTTGACGCTGTTATAGAGTGTGTCGTCAGTGATCAGCTTTCCGACCGTGCCCTTGCCGGCCTGGGCATCGGCGATCAGCTGTTCGATGCGTGTTGCGGTCGAGTTGAACCGGGCGAGAGTGGACTTTGCGTCCTCGTAAAGCTGCTCGTCCTTCAGGAATTTTCCGGCGGTACCTCGTCCGGCCGTCAGGTCGGCCGAGATGAGCTTAAAGTCGTCTGCGATCGAGCTGATCTTTCCGGCCGACTGGCGAAGCTCGGTGATCGCGGCCCTTGCTTCATCGTAAAGGGCGTCATCGGTGACGAATTTGCCCGCGGTGCCGCGGCCGGCCTTGATATCGGCAGAGATCGATTCTAGTTGCTCTATAGTGCTGGTCAGGCTGTTGTAGAGTTCCGGGTCATTGACCAGTTTTCCCGCGGTCCCTTCGCCGCGATTAACTTTGTTCAGCGTCGCCTGCATTTCGGAGATCGTCGTATCGAGGTTCCGATACAGCGACTCGTCATTAATGATCCGGCCCAGGGTCCCGTCGCCCTGGTTCGCTTTGTTGAGGATCTCGTTCGCGGGAATTGCGAGCCGATTGATCTGTTCGAGAAGGTCGTTTCCGGTCCGCGTTAACTGGTTCACCGAGATCGCAACGCGTGATTCGAGTACCGCATTCTCCGCGACCGGCGATCCCTTTGCGGTGCCGAGCGAGATATTTATCGTCTTGTCGTTTGCAAGCAGCGAGGTCGCGATCAACTGGGCGTTCGAATCCGTCCGGATCCGCTCGTTGATCGGCTGGCCGTTCATTTCGCTGTCGACCGCCATCACGGCCTCGACCTTCAGTTCTTCCTCGCTGTCCGGCGCCAACAGCTCAACGCGATCCACCTTGCCGATGCGCACGCCGGCAAGCTGGACCTCCGAACCCTCTTTCAGGCCATCTGCGGCCGCAAATCTCGCCCGCAGCATGAACTTCTTCTCGAACGGATTGAAGTCGCCCGTCGAATTAAGGATCAGGAACGCCAGGATCGCCAGGCCGAAGAGGACAAAGATCCCGACGCGGAGTTTACTGAATGTGAGGGCCCTTTTCGTTGACGGCATGACCTAGCTTAACTTCCCGTGAATGAACGTCTTAATGTAAGGATCCGGCGATCTCTGCAGTTTTTCGTCGGATCCGCTGAAAATGATCTTTCCGTTACGCAACATTATCACTTCCGTATTGATCAAACAAAGACGCTCTCCTTCCTTTTCGAACAGCACCTCCCCGTCCGGCCCAACGATCGCATACTCCGAAGAGAGGTATCGAACGTTGTTCATTTCGTGGGTCACAAAGATGGACGAAACGTCCTGAAGGTCGCGAAGTTTGATCGCAAGTTCACAGATCGTACGTGCGGTCGGCGGGTCGAGCCCGGCGGTCGGCTCGTCAAAAAGCACGAGCTGCGGATCCCCTATCAATGCCCGGGCGATGCCGACCCGCCGCCGCATCCCGCCCGATAATTCGATCGGCATCTTTTCCATCGCGTCCTCGAGCGCTACGAACTGGAGCATCCTGCGCACCTCCTGTTCGATCTCCTCTTCTTCGACGCCTTGCTCGCGAAGACGATAAGCGACGTTCTCATAAACGGAGAGCGAGTCAAAAAGTGCACCTTCCTGAAAAACCATCCCGATCTTCTGCCGGACAGGCATCATCTCCAGTTCGGAGTAGCCGGTGATCTCCTCACCGTCGATCAGGATCTGCCCCGAATCGGGCTTAAGCAGGCCGAGTATCAGCCGGATGATCGTCGATTTCCCGCCGCCGCTCGGTCCCAGGATCACTTTCGTCTCACCGCGCCGCACCATAAAGCTGACACCGTTCAGCACGACCTTCTCGTCGAACGCCAGATGCACGTCCCGAAACTCGATGGCAGGCACGGTGCGGTGCGGCTGATCGACCGCGTCGTGGATGTCGGCCTGCTCGGCATCAGCCGAAATATCGGGGGTCAAGTCCAGTGTTTTTGCGAGATCGTTCATTCTAAGGCTGCCGGATCAATACAGGCCTACGCCGAGGATCGATTGAATGGCCTTTGCCAGGAAAAAATCGAAAATGATCACCCAGATCGACGATATAACGACGGCCTGGATCGTCGCTTGGCCCACGCCCACGGTGCCGCCTGTCGTTGAAAGGCCCTTGTGGCACGAGATCCCGCCGATCACCAGCCCGAAAAAGAAAGGCTTGATTATTCCGCCGATCAGGTCGCTGGAAGTGATCCCGTATCTTACCGACGTGATGAAGGTATTCTGGTCCTGGTCATAGATATATGATGCGATCACACCGCCGCCGATTATCCCGAAGATGTCGGCCGCGACGGTCAACAGCGGAAGCATCACAATAAGGGCGATTACGCGCGGCGCAACCAACTTTTTGATCGGGTCGGTACCTAGGGCTCTCATCGCGTCGATCTGCTGTGATACGACCATCGAACCCAACTCGGCCGAGATCGCCGAGCCGATGCGTCCCGATACCATCAGAGCGGTCAGCACCGGGCCAAGCTCGCGGATCAGCGAAACCGAGACCGACCGGCCCGTTTCGCTGTGGATGCCGTAGTATTGCAGCGTCGGAAAGGTCTGAAGCACTAGCACCGCTCCGGTGAAAAAACCGGTTAGCAGCACGATCGGAAGTGACCCAACGCCGATCACGTCCATCTGCCTCACCAGCTGGTCGAGGTATCGCGGCCCGCGAAACATGCCCTTGACGACGCCCCAAAGCAGGACGCTGACCTCTTGAAGTTCAAACAGGAATTTTGTGATCGGATTCATTCGCGGACAGGCCGTGCACCAGCGAAAAACATGATTTCAAAAAGGTTACAACGAAGTCGGCGAATCGACAAACAGCATTCGATGGGCTAAACCCGTGGACATTTTCTGCCCGATGGATCAAACCGCGTCCGCGACAGTAGGATTCGCTTCGGAGCCTTTCATCCTGATCCGCACGCAAACGCGGCCGCCGAAAAAAAGAAAAAGGCCGCGAATCATCGCGGCTGTTAAAGGAGAGACCTTGGGAAAAAAGATCATCTATCGATCGGCGGAGGCGGCTGCTGCCTCGGCGGAAATTGCCTGACTGGCTGGGCCTGCCGGACAGGGCGGTCCTGAAGGCGCTCGCGGGCCTCGCCAAACCGGCGGCGCATTTCGCGGAACTTCATTAACTGCTCCGGTGTCAGCAGCCGTCGAACGGCAAGCTCGTTCGAGAACTTGATCCGGGCCAATTCGGCCTGTGCGGATTGGTACTCGAGAAGGCTTGCACGATAAGCCGGCTCATCGACCTCATCCGAGTAAATGGCCAGATTAAGCGAACGTGTCGCGTCCTGAAATCGTTTCCGAGCCGCGTCCTCGACTGGCTTTCGCTCCTGGTTGAGCTTTCTGAGCGCCTGGATCTGTTGGGGCGAGAGCCCAAGTTCGCGCAGCAGATTCGGCCGCGGGGCGGGCTCTTGAGGTTCGCCGGCAAAACGGTTATCGGCCGGCCGCGGCTCCATGGGCCGGCGTTCCTGGCCGATCGCGGCGGCCGAAAACACTGCCATCCCGGCCAATGCCAAGCTGATGCGGACAAATCTCTTTGGGTTCAACATTTTTGTGAGCAGCATAGTCATTTACGCGTATCGACATCCGCAAGCAGTTCGCCGAGGCGGAGGGTTACGTCGTCCTCATCTTCAAATTCGACCAGCCGGGGGGCACTCGTTCGTTGGTCCTGGACCGTCAGAGACGGATTCTGCCTTCGGTCGGCAACCGTTTGGGCCGGACGGGATGTCTTACTCCTTGGTTTGCGGGTCGATGCCGGTCTTTCGGGCACGGTCACCATGTCCTCGCGAAAAGCACCATTTTCCGAAGAAGGCTCTTCGGCGGACGGTTCGCCGGTTTCAATAACGACCGGTCCTGTTTCGATGACCGACGGAGGTACGTCAACACCGGCAAACTCATCATTTGCGGGCATATAGGCCCAGAAAGCCATCACGGCGAGTACCGCGGCAAAAGAAACACCCGCGGACGCCCAACGCATCGGCGAAGCAAAGATCGCTCTTAAGGGATCGAGCCAAGAGGCGGCCGGCCCAGTCGCGATCGGTATCTCGATGAGCGGCGTTTTCATCACGGCGAACTCATCCCGGTTCCATTCATAGACTGAAAGCCGGGCCAGCGACAGGTCCGCGAATTCGCCGGTGCACGGATCGCAAACGGCCAAATGGTCTTCGATCCCTGTGCGCGCCGCCGGCGAAAGCTCATCGTACATCAAGGCGACGAGGTCTTCGGCTGAACAGCAATCTGGTTTCGATCTGGTCTCGTTATTCATTGTCTTGTTTCAGGCGATCTCAAGCGGCACCCGCTCAAGCTTCATCCGAAGCTGGCGTAAAGCCGTGTAAAGCCTGCTCTTAACGGTACTCAACGGAAGGTCGAGGGTGTCGGATATCTCCTGAAACGTCATGTCCTCGAATTCCTTCATCACAACGACCTGCCGCAATTCCGACGGCAGGGAAGTCACGGCCTGCCGGACAAGGTTGAGGCGTTCATTTGCCTCGGTCGTTCGCGACGGCGACGTTCTTTCGGACGCGACGAAGTACCGCTCTTCGTCCGCCTTGTCTTCGTCGATGAATTCTTCCGATCTCGTCCGCGCCCTTCGCTTTGTCGTCAGGCACTGGTTGACAGCGATCCTATGCAGCCACGACGAGACCTTAGCTTCGCCCCGGAACCTTGCAAGGCCGCGGTAAGCGGCGATAAAGGCTTCCTGAGCGGCATCGCGTGCCTCGTCCTCGCGGCCGAGCATACCAAAACACAGCGCAAAGATCTTCCGGTCCCAACGCCTCACGATCTCGCCGAAGGCCTCGGGGTTCTCCGCAACCGCCAGTTCAACTAGCTCTTCATCGGTTAGATCAATAAACATCCAGCCGCAACGATCTCAAACTAAGAACGAACGTGAAAATCCTACTCGTCCGCCGCCGACAAGTAGTAAGACGCAATAAATGCCGCCAAAGTTGAATAATTTACCAGGCGCATCACCTTTAACAAGTGTTGAGGCGTCCTTCACGAGTCTCGTCATTCACACTCATTACTAATTAATAATTTCTAATTAGTAATTAATATTGAAGGACTCCTCACGAGTCTCGTCGTTCAGACCCATTCCCGATCACTAACCGGCCGTAGAGCGGTCCTTCGCGGGACGCGGCGACCGGGCGCTTGGCCGCAGATCGTGGAATTCGAGAAGCGAGTGCCGCGTTCCGCGTTCCGGCTGCGTTCCGACCGCGTTCCGGCTGCGTGCGGAACGTGCAACCCATTGATGTTATTACGTTTATAGCCCTAAATGAGGCGTATTCAGCGAAAATTAACAAGAAACTTTTCGAAGCCCGTAAGTCCCTTGTTTTCAACACCGGGCCGTAAAGTGCCCCGGAACAGTCTTCGCCTACCTGATCAATTGTCCCAATTGTTCCAGTTCATTCTGTAAACCCATTTCAGGACGAGACACGGCCTGTTTCGCCATACCAAATTATCAAACAACAAAAAGCACCTCCGGCCGAATGACCGGGTGCCGATCCTCAGTGCTTTGGCGGCGCTCCAACGTCCGCTATTAAGATTTTAACTTCAAAGGTGCGCCGGACAATCGCACGATCTAAGAAACGCACGAAATGCACGATGCGAATGACAGGAATGATCGGAATGGTTTGGAAGGAATGGAAGAGAGTTGAGATCAAAAATGTTTGGACTTGCTCCGAATTCCCGGAAGGGGATAAATTCAGTAGCGTCGGGCGAAACCCGACGAGACAGATCACAAACCGTTCGCCATTTCTTCAAGAAACGATCGCTATATGGCACAAACTCACGTCAGCGTATACCTTCACATAGTTTTCTCGACCAAGAATCGATTTCCGTTCATCACGCCGGAGATCGAGGCACAACTCTTTGCATACATCGGCGGCATCTTAAAGGGATGCGAATCAGTTTTGTTGGCTGCAAATGGGACCGCCAATCACGTCCATCTGCTGATCTCAATGAGCAAGGCGGCAACGATCCCAGACCTGATCGGCACGATAAAACGCGAATCGTCGAAATGGATGAAGACGAACGGAAGTATGCTGTCGAAATTCGCCTGGCAAGACGGCTACTCCGCATTCTCCGTCGGCCATACGCAGATCCCATCGGTCAAAAAGTACATCGCCAACCAAAAAGAGCATCACGCCACGAAATTGTTCGAAGATGAAATGCGGAGCTTTTATAAGAAGTACGAGTTAGATTTCGACGAGCAGTACGTTTGGGGTTGAAGTGCGTCCCTTTCAGGGACGGGGTCGATTTGAGATCACGGTCGTCGGGTTTCACCCGACGCTATTGACTGTGTCCCTTTCAGGGACGGTTGTGTCCCGGAAGGGATAAGTGTTATTCGACGCTATGAATGGGTCCCTTTTCAGGGACGGTTGTTTCCCCGAAGGGGATAAAGTTAATAGCGTAGGGTGAAGCGAGGCACGAGCGTAACCCGACGACCGTGTGCAGAATTATAGGTGGCTCCCTGAAGGGGAGCAACAGATCGGATAGTGCGTCCCCTTCAGGGACGGATGGTTTTGTAAATCGCTGTCGTCGGGTTTCACCCGACGCTATTGAATTTGTCCCTTTCAGGGACAGGAAACCACCAACGTTATGACATTCGAAACCGATCCTAAAGCCTGTAACTGTTAAACATCCGTATCGAACACTTTGCCGAGGTAGTCGGTTAGTTCGGTGGTCAGGTTATCGCGGTTGCGTTGGTCTATGCCGGCTAGTTTGCGGGCGAGGGCTTTTTTGAGGTCGGTTTGCATTTGGCGGGCTATCTGGATGCGTCGGGCCCGGGGGGAGAGGGGCACCGTGCATCGATTCGGTGAGGTAGCCGACGGCGCTGCGGCCGAGGGTCATGTTTTCTATTAGTCGCAGGATGCGGACGCGTGATTCGGTGGGGACTTCGGTACGGTCCTGGTCCTGTAAGGGAGCGTGTATTCGTTCACTGAATCGGATAGGTTCGATAGCGTCCCGGCTCCTGCTCGCGGAATTGCTAATAAGCGCGGGCAAAAAGGACACGCTTTGCTGAGTCTTTGCCTGAATAAACGCACTTGCCGGCCATCTCGTCGGAGACGAGCGGAATACAGCGAATGGTGGCTTTGGTCTCTTCCTTGATCTTCTCTTCGGTTTCGGCCGTGCCGTCCCAATGGGCCATTATGAAGCCGCCCTTCTCGATCTGCACATTGAACTCGTCCCATGTATCGACAAGGAATGTGTTCTCTTCGCGGAACCGTGACGCCCTGTCGTATATGCTCTCCTGTATCTCGTCGAGCAGCGACTTGATCCCATCGACAAAGCTGTCGGGCGAAACAAGGTCGATCGGCCTCGATTCCTTTGTCAGAGTGTCACGGCGGGCGACTTCGATGGTGCCGTTTTCGAGATCGCGCATCCCGATCCCGAGCCGGACCGGCACCCCTCGAAGCTCGTATTCGGCGAACTTCCAGCCCGAACGCTGATTATCGCTGTCGTCGTATTTGACTGCGAGCCCCGCGGTTTTCAGTGCTCCGATCAGCGGCTCGATGCTCTCGCTGATCTTGGCCAAGTCCTCCGGCGATCGGTAGATGGGAACGATAACTACTTGGATCGGGGCCAGCTTCGGTGGCAGCACGAGCCCGTTGTCGTCCGAATGGGCCATGATCAAAGCCCCCATGAGCCGCGTGGAAACACCCCAGCTCGTCGCCCACGCATATTCAAGCTGGTTCTCCTTGTTCACAAACTGAACGTCGAACGAACGTGCAAAATTCTGCCCGAGGAAGTGCGATGTTCCTGCCTGGAGTGCCTTGCCGTCCTGCATCAGTGCCTCGATGCAAAACGTATCCTCGGCACCGGCGAATCGCTCGCTCGCCGTCTTGACGCCCTGCACGACCGGCATAGCCATCCATTGCTCAGCAAAATCGGCGTAGATCCCGAGGATCTTATGCGTCTCTTCGACCGCCTCTTCCTCGGTCGCGTGGGCCGTATGGCCTTCCTGCCAAAGAAACTCCGCTGTGCGAAGGAATATCCTGGTCCGCATCTCCCAGCGCACTACGTTCGCCCATTGATTTATCAGGATGGGCAAGTCTCGCCAGGACTGGATCCAGTTCTTGTACGCGCTCCAGATCACCGTCTCGGATGTCGGCCGAATTATCAGCTCTTCTTCGAGCTTTGCATTCGGGTCGACCACCAGCCCTTTGCCATCGGGATTCGCTTTCAGGCGGTAATGTGTGACGACGGCGCACTCTTTTGCAAAGCCCTCGGCATGCTCCTCTTCTTTCTCGAGGAAAGAACGCGGTACGAAAAGCGGAAAGTATGCGTTTTGGTGGCCGGTCGCCTTGAACATATCGTCAAGTGCGCGCTGCATCTTTTCCCAGATCGCGAACCCGTATGGCTTGATGACCATGCATCCTCTCACCGCCGAATTCTCGGCAAGGTCGGCCCGTTTCACGATCTCGTTGTACCACTCGGAATAGTTCTCCGAACGCTTTGGAAGTGCTTTGCTCATATAAACCATCGGCAGCAGAAGCCACTATCAGTGCACCTCAGCCAAAGACAAGATGATAAGGCATTAGCGGGCGAACTGACAATTCGGCTGTGAATGCGGAACGGGTCGGCACCGTGGCCTCTGTGTGCTCCGTAGCTAATATGCTATTATCCCGCCTTTATGAGTGAATTCGACCTCGATTTCCAAGACACCGCGACGGCCTTTGCCGATCGATCGGATGAAGAATTAAAAGAAAAGTACCGAATCTTTAAGTTGTTGAATTCGCCGTTCCTTAACGCCCTCGGTACACGCTCGGCCAAACTTGCCCTGTCCTTAGGGCTCCCGGTCGAAGGCATCATCAAAAGGACGATCTTCGAACAGTTCTGCGGCGGCGAGAATATAGCCGAATGCCAGGCGACGATCGACCGCCTGGGTGCGGCAGGCATCGGGACGATCCTCGATTACGCGATCGAAGGTAAATCAACCGAAGAAGACTTTGACAAGACCAAGGACGAGATCATCCGGACCATCGAGCGTGCGAAGAATGACGACAATATTCCGTTCGCCGTGTTCAAGGTCACGGGCATCGCCCCGCTCGGCACTCTTGAGCGGATGAGTGCAAAGAAGAAGCTCGACGCAAAAAGCCAGACCAAATGTGAGCGGATCTTTGGAAGGGTGAACGAGATATGCGAGTTCGCGTATTCGATCGGGCAACCGGTTTTCATCGACGCGGAAGAAACCTGGATCCAGGACGCCATCGACCGCTTGGCGACAGAGATGATGGAGAAGTTCAATCTGGAATCGGCGATCGTCTATAACACGATCCAGCTTTACCGGACCGACCGCCTGGAATTCCTGAAAGAAGCAAGGCGCGAGGCTCATGCAAACGGTTATGTACTAGGCGTAAAGCTCGTTCGCGGAGCGTATATGGAAAAGGAGCGCGAAAAGGCCGAAGATGATGGCTATCCGTCACCGATCCATGTGAACAAGGAAGCGACCGACCGCGATTTTGACGCCGCCGTCGACTACTGCCTGGACCATCTTGACGACATTTCATTTGTCGCCGGAACTCACAACGAGAAGAGCACTCGCACGCTTGCCCGAAAAATGCATGAGCGGGGTCTCGCGCCTAACCACGATCATATCTACTTTTCACAGCTCTACGGCATGAGCGACAATCTATCCTACGTACTCGCAAAAAACGACTACAACGTGTCGAAATACGTGCCGTACGGGCCGGTCAAGGACGCGGTGCCCTACCTGGTCAGAAGGGCAGAAGAGAACAGCTCGGCAGCAGGCAATATCAGCCGTGAGCTCGTCCTTATCGCGAGGGAAATGAAGCGGCGGGGTCTATCTTAGCCCGAGAAGAAGCCTTACGGAGCGATCGGAAACTCTCGCCTCGGCATCGGATCTCCATTTTTCTAGATCGGCGACGGCTTCCGGTTCAAGCGGTCCCTCGCCGATCTTTGATACCTGCGTGCTTTCAAAAGCCCGATTCGTGATCGCGAGATGGGTCTCTTTCAAATTCAACGCTTGATCCCCCGCGATCGCCGATTCCGCACCTTCGGGTTCGAGAAATAGGTCTTCATAGGCCGCAAGGTGCCAGACGCCATCGCCCGGTCCTTCGTCGATCGCGAGGACGCGAAGCAGCCCGTAGCCGCTTTCGATCTGGAAAATAAGATAATCGCCCGGCTTAAATTCGTGGATCATGTTCCTGAGATTAGCACGCACCGCCAAGTGTAGCTAAAATACGTTCGCATACGGGTTGAAACGATGGACTACGAACGAATGCTTGCGGTCGCGATCGATGAGGCCGAGGTCGGCCTGTCGGAGGGCGGCATCCCGATCGGGGCCGCGTTGTTCGACGGCGAAGGTAATCTGCTCGGCCGAGGTCACAACCGCCGCGTGCAGGAGGACGATCCGTCCATCCACGGCGAGACCGATGCTTTTCGCAAAGCCGGCCGCCAACGGAGCTACCGCGACACGGTGATGGTCACCACGCTCGCCCCGTGCTGGTATTGCAGCGGCCTCGTCCGACAGTTCGGCATCGGGACGGTGATCGTCGGCGAATCTGTGAACTTCCGCGGCGGCATTGATTGGCTCGCCGAGAACGGCATCCGAATAATAGATCTGAACTCCACCCGATGTGTCGAAATGCTTAAAGATTTCATCGAAGCGAACCCTGAACTTTGGAACGAAGACATCGGCACTTAAATGAAAAAGATGGGCAAGAAAATGACCGCTGAAGAGGCCGTCCGTGCCGTGTCTTCCGGAAACCGCGTCTTTATACACGGCGTCGCGGCGGCCCCGCAGACGCTGATCCATGCGTTGGTCGCCCGGGCCGACGAGCTCCGCGATGTCGAGATCGTCCACCTCCACACGGAAGGCGAAGCTCCGTATGCCGACGAACGCTACGCGGAGAGTTTTCGCGTCAATGCGTTCTTCGTCGGAGCCAATGTCCGCCGGGCCGTGAACGAAGGCCGTGCGGATTACATCCCGGTCTTCCTTTCTGAGATCCCCGCACTCTTCCGGCTGGGCGTATTGCCCATCAACGTGGCGCTGGTCAACGTCTCGCAGCCAGATTCGCACGGCTTCTGTTCGCTCGGGGTTTCCGTAGATGTGGCGAGGGCGGCTGTTGATTGCGCCGATCACGTGATCGCGCAGGTCAACGCCCAGATGCCGCGTACACTCGGCGACGCACTTATCCACCTGAACGACATCGATTCGATCGTCGAGGTGGACGAGCCGTTGCCGGAAGTCCCCATTCCGCAGCTATCCGAGGTCGACCGTGCCATCGGCGGTCATATCTCGGCCATGATCGAGGACGGAGCGACGCTTCAGATGGGCATCGGGTCGATACCCAACGCCGTGCTCGCCTCGCTTCACGGCCATCGGGACCTCGGCATTCACACGGAGATGTTCTCGGACGGCGTTATCGACCTCGTCGAAAAGGGCGTGATCAACGGACATCGCAAGATAAAACATCCGGGCAAGATCGTCGCCGGATTCGTGATGGGCACGCGGCGGCTCTACGATTTTGTCGACGATAACCCGCAGGTGCTGATGCTCGATATCGGCTACGTCAACGACACCTCGGTCATCCGCCGAAACCCGAAGGTAACGGCTATCAACAGTGCGATCGAGGTGGACCTGACCGGCCAGATCTGTGCCGATTCCATCGGCGAGCGGCAGTATTCCGGCGTCGGCGGCCAGATGGATTTCATCCGCGGAGCGTCTCTCTCAGACGGAGGGAAACCGATAATCGCCCTACCCTCAACCACCAGACACGGCGACAGCAAGATCGTCCCGAGTCTGAAGCCCGGCGCTGGTGTGGTCACGACACGCGCGAACGTTCATTATGTCGTCACCGAATTCGGCGTGGCGAACCTATACGGCAAGAACCTCCGCCAGCGTGCCGCCGAGCTTGTCCGCATTGCCCATCCTGACCACCGCGAGAGCCTCGAAAAGGTCGCCTATCAGCGCTTTGGCCATTCTTGAACGGGCATTCACCGACTCGCTATGATATTCTTTATTTTTGCTTTTTGTTCAGTAAATTTAAGTATTCAAACATGGTAATTCTATGTCAGATATCAAGTCAGCAGTAATTATTTCGGCCGCCCGAACGCCGACAGGCAAGTTCCAAGGGGCTCTAAAAGGATTCACCGCGCCGGAACTCGGCGCCATCGCGATCAAGGAAGCTGTTAAACGGGCCGGCGTCGATCCGGCGGACGTTGACGAGGTGGTTATGGGCTGCGTGGTCCAGGCCGGGATAGGTCAGGCTCCCGCGCGCCAGGCCGCTTTGAAGGCGGGCTTACCGCCGGAAGTTTCGGCTCTGACTGTCAACATGGTCTGCGGCTCCGGATTGAGGGCCGTGGCCTTGGCCTCGCAAGCTGTTAAGCTCGGCGACGCCGAGGTGGTCGTCGCCGGCGGGATGGAATCGATGTCGAACATCCCCTATGCAATGCCGGGTGCCCGCGACGGTTACCGGATGGGAAATCAGACCGCTGTCGATCTGATGATCCACGACGGGCTCTGGTGTCCCTTCGAAAATTGGCACATGGGAAACACCGGCGAGGTTGTCGCGGACAAGCACCAGATCACACGCGAAACGCAGGACGATTTCGCATTCAATTCTCACCGCAAGGCCGCCGAAGCACAGGCCGCGGGCCGCTTCAAGGACGAGATCGTCCCGGTCGAGATCCCGCAGAGGAAAGGCGACCCCGTCGTGCTCGACTATGACGAGCCGGTCCGCCCCGAAACGACGGTCGATGCCCTTGGTAAACTAAAGCCCGCGTTCAAAAAGGACGGCGGGACCGTCACGGCAGGGAACGCACCAGGTGTGAACGACGGGGCCTCGGCCGTGGTTGTAACAACTAGCGATCGAGCGTCGGCTCTCGGGATCGAGCCGCTTGGCCGTGTCGTTTCTTACGCGGTCTCGGGCATCGAACCGAAGCTCATCATGCTCGCACCGGTCGAAGGGGTCAGACGTGCCGTCGCCAAGGCCGGATGGTCGCTCGATGATGTCGAGTTGTTCGAGCTGAACGAGGCTTTTTCGGTACAGGCACTCGGCGTGATGAAGGAACTCGGGATCGACCCCGAACGCGTGAACGTAAATGGCGGGGCCGTGGCTCTCGGACACGCGATCGGCAATTCCGGCAGCCGCGTGCTGACCACGCTTCTCTACGAAATGAAACGGCGAGGAGCAAAACGCGGGGTAGCCGGACTTTGCCTCGGCGGCGGGAACTCCGTCGCGATGGCCGTCGAACGGGATTAACCAGAATTGCCTTCTTGTTAGAACCGGGAGCGGTAGCGACCGGGGTTCTCGATCGCGATTCGGGGACCCGCGACTTGAGCTTGTTATTCGGTTCACGACATGTGGCCATTCAAATTTATCTTCAGAAAGATCAGCTAATAACTAACAGCTTTGATCTTCCATAAAAACCTATGTCAGAAACAATTGGCGTGATCGGCGCCGGAACGATGGGGAACGGCATCGCCCAGACTGCTGCGAGCGCGGGCTATGGCGTTGTAATGTGCGATATCAACCTTGAGTTCGTTGATCGCGGGCTCGCGAACATCTCTAAAAGTCTCGACCGTTTCGTGAAAAAAGAAACGATCACCGAAGATCAAAAGAGTGAGATCCTCGGCCGCATAAAAACCACAACGGACCTGGACGATCTGAAAGATTGCGGCTTGATCGTCGAGGCCGCGACCGAGAATTTCGAGATCAAGAAGGGAATTTTCGAAAAGCTCGATTCGCTTTGCGGGCCAGAAGCCATCCTCTCCTCTAACACGTCCTCGATCTCGATCACGAAGATCGCGGCAGCCACGAAACGCCCTGATAAGGTCATCGGGATGCACTTCTTTAACCCGGTTCCGCTTATGAAACTGGTTGAAGTTATCCGCGGAATCGCAACATCCGACGAGACTTACGGCCGCGTCAAAGAGATATCCGAAAAGCTTGGCAAGGTCCCGGTCGAATGCAACGACTATCCGGGTTTTGTCTCGAACCGCGTCCTAATGCCGATGATCAACGAGGCCGTATTCGCCCTCCACGAAGGCGTCGCCACCAGGGAGGCGATCGACGAGATAATGAAGCTTGGTATGAACCATCCGATGGGACCGTTGACACTGGCAGACTTCATCGGCTTAGATGTTTGCCTCGCGATACTTAATGTATTGCATGAAGGTTTGGGCGACCCGAAATATCGGCCCTGCCCTCTGCTCAAAAAATTCGTCGATGCCGGTTGGCTCGGCCGCAAGTCCGGCAAGGGTTTCTACGATTACGCGAGTAACTAAACGGCCAAGGAAGCGGCTTGAAAACAAATCCGTCCCGCCAAACGTAATAATCGGAGATTCCTTTTTACGTGATCAAAATGCGAAAACTCTTTGCCTTACTTACAATTGCAATTCTAATGTCGGCCGCGGCGCTTGCTCAGATATCTGTCCCGCCTCTGGACATCAAGGAGCGGACTCTGAAAAACGGCATGAGCGTAGTGACCCTTCAGGACAATACGAATCCCACCGTTTCGGTGCACGTTTGGTATGACGTCGGCGGCAAGAACGACCCGCCGGGCCGGTCGGGCTTTGCCCATATGTTCGAGCACATGATGTTCAAGGCTACCAAGCACATGCCGAACGAGAAGATGGACCGCCTAACCGAAGACGTCGGCGGATTCAACAATGCCTCGACCTGGCCTGATTTTACGAATTATTACGAGGTCGTACCTTCAAATCATCTCGAACCGATCTTGTGGGCCGAGGCGGACCGCATGGTAAACCTCAACGTCGATGAGGCGAGCTTTGTCTCTGAACGCGACGTCGTGAAAGAAGAATATCGGCAGGGTGTTCTCGCCCCGCCGTACGGCAAGCTTTTTTGGCTTTTGGATGATCTGACCTTTCAGAAGCATCCGTATAAAAGAGGCGTTATCGGTAATCTCGATGAGCTTAGCGCCGCGACCCGCGAAGATGCCGAGAAGTTTTACCGAACCTTCTATCGGCCGGACAATGCGGTACTGATCGTCGTCGGCGATTTCGACCAGAAGCAACTCGACGGGTGGATCGATAGATACTTCGCCCCGATCGCGAAACCCGCGGGCAGCATCCCGCGCGTGACCGAGACCGAACCGGAGTGGACCAACGAACGCAGATTCAAGGAGACGGGCCCGCGGGTACCTTTCCCGGCAGTGGCGATAGTTTACCGGGCGCCAAAAACTACCCATCCCGACATTCCCGCCCTGAATCTTGCGGCTTCGATAATGTCGGGCGGCGAAAGCTCACGACTTTATCAAACACTCGTAAGAAACGAGCAGATATCGCAACAGGCGTTCTTCGACCTTGAATTGAATACCGAAGGCGGCCGGATGTCCTTGATCGCGATCGGGTCGGATAAAGGCACGGTCGAAAACCTGGAAAAGTCTCTGCTCGCCGAGCTTAAGAAGATCCAGGACGCAGGCATTACGCCAAAGGAGCTTGAAAAGGCCAAGAACAGTGCGATCGCCCGGGCGATCGGATCTCGCGAGAGCAATGACGGAAAGGCCATTGCGATCGAGCGTGCGGTCGCCTATTTGGGAAGTGCCAAGGCGGTGAACGACGAGATAAAGAAGATCCAGGCCGTCACTGCCGCCGACATCCAACGCGTAATGAAAAATTATTTCAAGGACAACAATCGCGTGGTCATTCACTATGAACAAGCGAAACAGGCGGAGGGTGAGAAATGAGACAGGCATTTATGATCAAAGCTCGAAACAACAATTCCGCCTTCGCCCGTACGAGCCGTGTGTTTCCGGCGCTGCTAACGGCGTCGATGTTCTTCAGTCTCGCGGCCGGTGTGTCCGCTCAGGTCAGCGAACCCAAACCCGGCGCGCCGAGGTCCGTGACCGTCCCGGCCGTTAAAGAAACGAAGCTGAACACCGGCCTCACCGTCGCTGTGATCGAAAGGAAGAGCGTGCCCACAATCAGCGTACAGCTCCTTTCGAAAAACGGTTCGAACCAGGAGAGCCGCACCAAGGCGGGGCTTGCAAACCTGACCGCGTCCCTACTTACAAAGGGCACGAAGACCCGCTCGGCAACGCAGATCGCGGAGGACATCGAATTTCTAGGGGCTTCCATCTACTCGTTCGCCGGTTGGCAAAATGCTTCCGCCGGCATCGGTGCGATGACGGATAAGTTTGATGCGGCGATGGCAATCTTTGCCGATGCTGTCCTAAACCCGACCTTTACCGAGGACGAGCTAAAACTCGCCAAATCGCAAACGCTCGACGAGTTGACGTTCAACCTTACCCAACCGGGATTCCTCGCCGGTTATGTCGCGAGCCGATACAGCTACGGCGAACATCCTTCGGGGGGCACGCCGGCCAGCATCGAGTCCTTGACCAGGTCCGATGTTGTGAAATTCTACGAAGATAACTACCGGCCGTCGGAATCGGTGCTGATCTTCGTCGGTGATATCACGCAGGAAAAAGCGATGGCCGCGGCAACGAAGTATTTCGGCGGTTGGAGAAAACAGGGCCGCGGTTACGGCTCCGCCTCGGCGGCTACCGCAGTTCCAGAGGGTGAAAAGGGCATCGTCAAACGCATTCTCGTGGTCGATTTACCGAAATCGGGCCAGGCTTCGGTGAACTATGCCAAGCCGGTTTTGGGGGTCGGCCGTGCGAGCAAGGATTTTTACGCGGCACTCGTTCTGAACTCTCTTTTCGGCGGAGGATATTCTTCGAGGTTGAATCAGGAGATCAGGATAAAACGGGGCTTGAGCTATGGTGCGAACAGCTTCTATCAATGGCGGACGGGTAAGAGCAACTTCCGCGCAAGTACCCAAACAAAGAACGAATCGGCGGCCGAGGTTGCGGAGCTTATGGTCGCAGAGATAAAGCGGCTTGCCGATTCGGTCCCGCCGGATGAAGAACTCGGTCCGCGCAAATCGGTGCTTACCGGCGGATTTGGCCGGAGCCTGGAAACCACAGGCGGCGTGGCAAATGCCCTTGCCGGTCTCTATATCTACAACCTTCCCGCTTCGGATATGAACAGTCATATGCCAAGCATAAACGGGGTGAAGAACACCGATATTCGGGCATTCGCTGTGAAGTTCCTGAACAGCGGCGACCTCATTATCGTCGGGGACTACTCGGTCTTCCGCGACGACCTCGCGAAGCGGTTCCGTGATCACAGCATCCAGGTGATCAAGGTGGACGAACTGGATGTTGAGAGCGAAACGCTGAGGAGATCGATCGTACCTTAGGCCGCAATGAAACGATGGTGCTATTGGGACGTTCGCGGCACGCGGACGTCCTTTCTTCATATTTGCCGTTTCATTTTGTGTCTGTTTCAATAAATTGAAGCCCTGCTCGCAAAGATCAAATGCACTCCAACCTTCGTTCATTCATCGACCTGCTGCGAAAGGAAAACGAGATCGTCGAGGTCCACGCTGCGGTCGACCCTTATCTGGAGATCGCTGAGATCCACCGCCGCGTGATCGACGACCAGGGAAAGGCCCTCTTCTTCCGGAACGTGAAGGGCTCGGAATTTCCCGTCGTCACTAACCTTTTCGGAACGGTTCGGCGGATCGAGCTCGCCTTCGGCCGGAAGCCGCTCCAGTTCGTCAAACGGGCGGTCGAAATGGCCGAGACGATCATTCCGCCCAAACTGGGCAAGCTTTGGGGGTTTCGGGATGTCGGCCTTGCCGGACTCAAGTTGGGAACCCGAAAAGTAGGCCGGCCGGCAGTCACCGAACAGCGACAGGAGACCGTCGATCTCGAGAAGCTTCCCCTTTTGCAGCTTTGGCCCGAGGATGGCGGGCACTTTGTCACGCTTCCGCTGGTTTATACCGAAAGCCCGGTTTCGCGTAAGCCGAATCTCGGAATGTACCGGATGCAGCGGTACGATAAGACTTCGACCGGTATGCATTGGCAGATCGGCAAAGGAGGCGGGTTTCATTATTGGGAGGCCGAGCAAAAAGACGAACCGCTGCCGGTAACGGTATTCCTCGGCGGGCCGCCTGCTCTGATGCTTTCGGCGATCGCACCGCTTCCGGAGGACGTGCCCGAACTGATGCTGGCTTCGCTGCTCGCCGGCTCTAAACTTGGAATGAGCGAACCGGCCGTACCGGGCGGGCACCGGCTGATAGCCGGGGCAGAAATTGCGATCTGCGGACGCGTGCCCCCAAAGGATCGGCGGCCCGAAGGCCCGTTCGGTGACCATTACGGCTATTATTCGCTTGTTCACGATTATCCGGTATTCAATGTGGACGCCGTTTTCCATCGAAAAGACGCGATCTATCCGGCGACGGTCGTCGGAAAGCCTCGGCAGGAAGATTTTTTCATCGGCGATTACCTTCAGGAGCTTCTTTCTCCATTGTTCCCACTTGTCATGCCGGCGGTGCGCGACTTGTGGAGTTACGGCGAGACGGGGTTTCATTCGCTCGCTGCGGCAGTGGTAAGGGAAAGATACGCTCGCGAGGCTCTTTCGGCCGGATTTCGCATTCTCGGCGAGGGACAACTGGCCTTGACGAAATTCTTATTGCTTACCGATCAGCCGCAAGACCTCCGCGACTTTCGGTCGCTGTTCGAGCACGTTCTTGCACGTGCAGATTGGCACCGGGACCTTTTCATATTCAGTCAAACCGCATTCGACACCCTCGATTACGCAAGCGGCAAGATAAATCACGGGAGCAAGGCGATCATGATGGGCGTTGGCGAAGCGAAACGCGAGCTTGCTCGCGATTTCCGCGACGAGCTGCCGGCGGGAATCCGTGAGGCCGTACCATTCTGCGGTGGATGCCTGGTCGTTGCAGGCGATAGCTTCGAAGATGCAAAGGATCTGCCGACGACGATCGCATCATCTGGAAATTTCGACGATTGGCAAATGGTAGTCCTGCTCGATGACACAAAGTATGCCCGAACACCGGAACAGTTCCTTTGGGCGACATGGACCCGGTTCGATCCGGCATCTGACATCCACGCGAAGAAGGCGGAGATGAAAAACAACCACATCGGTTACGAGCCGCCGATCGTGATAGATGCACGGATGAAACCCTGGTATCCGAAGGAGGTGGAGGCGGATGACGATACGGTCGCCATGGTCAACCGACGGTGGGCCGAGTACTTTCAATAAAGTACAACAGGCTTTCCAGCCTGTTGCCGAGTCAGAGGCTTACGCTGGATGTCTTTAGGGATATACAAGAACGTGAAGATCGACAGGCTGGAAAGCCTGTCGTACAAGAGATGAAGAAATGGCTAAAAAGGATTGCGATCGCGTTCGGCGCTCTTATTCTGCTTATCGCGGTTTTCCTTTCATATTCATATTTCATTGAACCTCGGCAGTTCGTGGTTGTGGAGAAGACTATCGCGGTACCGAATTGGGAGCCGAAACTCGACGGCTTTCGCATCGTCGCTATCGCCGACCTGCACACCGGTTCGAACTACGCTCCGCCTGAGCGCATTCGGTATGTCGTCGAACAGGCCAACGCCCAGAATGCCGATCTGATCGTGCTTCTCGGCGACTATGTCAGCGAATCGAAGTGGGACCGACAATGCGTCCGGGGTGCCACAAACCGGGAAAACTGTACAGAACTAAAAGTTCCGATTGAAGAGATCGCCGAAAGCCTTAAGGGGCTAAAAGCGAAATACGGCGTATTTGCGATCATCGGCAATCACGACTGGTATCACAATGCCGATAAGATCCACAAAGTTTTCGAACAGGTCGCCGGCCTCACCGTCCTTAATAACGAGATCGTCGAGATCGATGTAAATGGTTCAAAGGTCCGTGTGTGGGGCATCGAGGACCTTTATCTCAACCGTCGCGTTCCGGTTGACGCGTTCGATGCACTTTCGGACAGATCCAACGTTATTGCGCTTACTCACAATCCCGATTCGCTGCTGTCCGCGCCCGAAGGTTTTTCGATAATGTTCAGCGGCCACACACATGGCGGACAGTTGAACTGGCCCATTTTCGGGCCGAAGGCCGTGTTCAACGATCCGCGATTCATGGACGGCCACGCGGAGGTCGACGGCAAGCATGTTTACGTAACCAGCGGCGTCGGCACCAGCGTGATCCCGTTTCGTTTTCGCGTGCCGCCGGAGATAGCCGTCGTCACGCTCCGGTCAAAGTGAATATCCACCCGATCGCATGGAAATCAACGCTCGCGGTCTTCGCCGTTGCCGCGGTGTGTCTTGCATACGCCTATTTCATCGAGCCGTCGCGGCTTGTCGTAAACCAGTACGAGATGCGGGTGAAGGGCTGGAACCAAGCGTTCGACGGATTCCGCGTCGCTTTGATCTCGGACATTCACGGCGGATCGAACGGCGTGACGGCCGAATATTTGCGTGGTTTGGTTGAAAAGGTAAACGATACCGACGCCGACGCGGTCTTCCTGCTCGGCGACTACATCTCTCGCGACCCTTCGGACCATTCGAAACTTAGGATGGCCCCCGCAGAGGTGGTCAGAAGCCTGGCCGGAATGCGCGGCAAGCACGGCGTTTTCGTCGTCCTCGGTAACCACGACGAAGCATACGCGGCAGATGAACTGGTCCGCGAATTTGAACGAATAGGTTATCGCGTGCTCAACGGCAAGCTAGCCGAGATCGAGTCGAACAGCGGCGAACGGTTGCGGATCTACGGCTTACTCGACCACACGCGGATCGGGATCTGGAAAAATTATTCCGGAAATGCAAAGCGCGACCTCGTGCCAACCGATGGGACAGGAGACCTGATCGTGCTCCAACACAGCCCTGACGCATTGCCGGCGATCACCGGCGAATTGCTGATCTCGCCTGACCTGAAAATAATGTTCGCCGGCCACACCCACGGCGGCCAGGTTTGGTTACCGATCCTCGGGCGGCCCGTCGTTCCGTCAATGTTCGGCCAGAAGTTCGCGGCCGGTCACGTCAGGTCGGACGGCATCGATGTATTTGTGACGACCGGCGTCGGCACAAGCATCCTTCCGTTCCGCTTCCTTGTCACGCCCGAGGTAGCGGTGGTCACGATCCGCACCAAAGAATGAGTTCTTACCTCAGCACCCCACGAACTCTATCGAGGCTGCCGTCATTGGGGGCAGGCTTCAGGCCGAGGATCCTGCACATCAGTTCATAGACGTGAATGTTCTCGAACGGCTCGGCGACGAAGCCTTTCTTGAATGCAGGCCCGTGGGCGATGAATGTCGCCTGCATTTCCGGATAACGATTGTCGTAGCCGTGGGCTCCGCGAGGACGGTTCACGTCATCGAGGCCGCTGTACCAATCGTCCCAACGCTTTCGGCTCGTAGTGATCCAGCCGATCTCCGACGAACATACGATCGGGGCGACGCGTTTGCCGTCGTTATAATGCAGCCGGGCGGGGATCTCGCCCTTCTTCCAGCAAGTTACGTGATCAAGCCCCTTTACCTTGCCGTAGATCTCGTCGAGTTTGCCCGTCTTTGGAAATATCTGCACTATCTCGTTCGTCCAAAGGATGCGTTCGGTCAGGTCGAAGTCGAAATGCTCGTCAAGGAAAGTAGCGTTACGCGGATAGTAGGCGGCCATCCCGTGATCGGAGGTGATGATGACATTCACTTTGTTTTCGAGCCCGCGAATTTTCAGCCCGTTCATCAGCCGTTCGATGTAGCCGTCGACCTCGAGGACGCCGTAGCGTGTTTCCTCCGAATCGGGGCCGAATTCGTGGCCGACATCGTCCGTGGTGCTGAAATACATCGTCATCATCGTTGGGCGTTCGGCGGCGGGCAGGTCGAGCCATCCTAGGACCTTATCGACGCGCATGATGTTCGGTACACGTCCGTTGTAGATCCGCCATTTCGAAGGCGAAAGCTCTTCGACGCCGGTCTCGGATCCGACCCAAAAGTAGCTCGCCGCTCTCTGTCCCTGCTTCTCGGCCGTCACCCAGATCGGTTCGCCGCCCCACCAGCGGGGATTTTCCACCTCTTCGCGCTTTGACATCGAAAAAACGGTGCCGAAGTCGAAAACATTGTTCTCGACGATGCCGTGGTTCTGCGGATAGAGGCCCGTGACGACGGTATAGTGATTCGGAAAGGTCTTCGTCGGAAACGACGGGATCATCCATTTGGCGCGGACGCCGTTTTGGATAAGCTTGTTTATCGCCGGGGGCGAATATTTCTGGGGATAATCCCACCGAAAGCCGTCCAGCGAGATCAGGATGATAGTCGGCTTGAGATCGCGGACCTCTTTCGCCTGTGCAGCCGTCGGCCCCATGTTCACGACGGTGACGATCGCGAGCAAGGCGGCGACCCTGACCAAAATTCCGGCTAAATTCATATGTTTTTCGAGGAAAGCGGTTTGATGTAATTTTGCCGTTCCCGCGGCAAATGTCAAAATTAAGGTTCGTTTGTTAAGCTTTGCGAAATGCCGGACGGACGATCTGGAAATAATGGCGGTTTACGTTGACAAGTTGCGCGATTACGGATGGCGGCACGGCCCGTCGTGCCATTTGATTGCGGATTCGGTGGATGAGTTGATCGAGTTCGCCGAATCGATAGGCCTTCGGAGGGAATGGTTCCAGCCGAAAAGCTCGCCGCACTTCGACCTGACGGCGGCCGGCCGCGAGATCGCCGTGCGTCACGGTGCGATCGAGATAGATCAGCGCACGCTTGTTCTAAAGTTGCGCGAGTTTCGCTCGCGGCGGCTCGTGCTTGAGATCTGAAGACTGGCGCGGCCGTGCATCCGGGGGCCTTATGAAAGGCATCGTAAGCGAAAACAGAGGGTCGGCAGGGCCGGGACAAAGTTATGAAAGCTTCAATCATCCTTCTTTCGATCGCCGCCGGCTTTGCGTTCGCGGGGTGCGACGTGCAGAGCGGCATCTCCAAAAAGAGCGTCGAAGAATTCACGACAACGCCGACGCCCGGGCCGTCGCGCACGCCCGAACCCGCCATCGACCCGGCCGATGTCGTCACCGTTGACACTGCCGTAGAAGGACCGAAGATCAACGTCAACCCGACACCCGCCGTCAAGGAAGTGAATTGCTCCAAGTACAACCGCGTTCACGTCAACGCCGACGGTCTAACGCTGAACGTCAAGGGCGTTTGCAGGCAGATCATGCTGAACGGCGACCGGAACAAGATCACCGGCGTCGCATTTACTGAGATAGTTGCCAACGGCACCGACAACGAGGTCCGCTACACCAAGTTCGTAAACGGCAAGCGCCCCATCATCGCCAATAATGCCAGCGGAAATACGATCGAAAGGGTCGCCGCACCCGAAGATCCAGTGCAGAAGCCCAACCGTTAGGGCGGGCTTAACAACCAACGCGGCAAATCCGCTTTAGAATTTGGCTCCACGCTTCTATTTGCAGAAAAGCTCTGCTATTTTGCACGCTCTTGCACGCTTTTCTCGAGCTCTGCCCGTCTATTTGTGGAAGAGCTCTCCTTTTCCGTTAAGCACCGGATCACATTCTTGCGGCTTGCCGCCCCGCAGTGCGGTCAGGCTTACCTGACCGGGGACGTTCTTTATTTTATAGCTCAGCTCGGAGGCTGGGCCTCCGCGCACGTTCAGTTCTGCACGAAAAGAAATCTTGAACCGGCGGGTGCGGTGAGCGTGAACTTCATGTTAAGCGGGATCAGAACGGCGTCGTCCGGCAAAAGGTCCACCGCATCGTCACCTTTGACGGTCACGGTCGCCGTCCCGTCAAGCAGAAAAAAGAAACTGGAGCCCGGGTCTTCGCCTTCTGACGCAAATTCCGCGTGATCGGCAGGCGATCGGAGCACGAACGCGCTCGCGGCATTGCCGGAAGCGGCGGCGATCCCGAGATCGTACGTCTCGAATCCGCCGAATCTGGACGACGTCGAAGTGGATCCGTTCGCTCGACAATGCACGAACCGCTGGCCGTTGAATATTCGTTCGGGGTTAAGCCGCCTGGTCGGCAATTCCAGGTCATGATCGGCCCAGGTCTCGTGAAGGGCAGGCGACGTCAGCTCGATCACCTCGGTGTTTGCGGCGGCTTCGAGCACCCGATGGCGGATCTCCGGCGGCTGCAGCACGCAATCGCCCGGCTCAAGCCAGAAGGCGTCGCCCTGGTCTTCATAAACGACCTTCACACGCCCGCGGCGGCAAAAGATCATCTGAAACGCGACTTTGTGATAATGAACGTAGTCCGGTACCTCGCCGGCGTTGGGTATCCTGATATGCGAAGCGATCAGCTTGCCGCCCAACCGGCCCGGGATCAGATCGCGATACTCCATTCCGGCCCGTCCCTCGACCCACTCCGCATCGCCGGCACGCGTGATGATCGGACCGCCGGCTTTGTCGGTACTACCTGCTGCCGTGGGTGGTGCCGACTTCTCGAGCCTGATCTTCACTCCATGGCCCGAAATGACCGCCACTGAAGGATCATCCGCCGGAAAGATCATCTCCAGCCGGAACCCAAGCCGCGTCGTGAACACTTCGACGGCTTCGTTCAGATCGGAGCAGGTCAAATTTAGCGATTCGGAGGTTGCCAATTTTGTTAAGCACCGGGGCCTTTTGGGCGAACTTCATTCGGGGGCGCAGTTCGGCACGATAAATTTACTCGGTTGGTATCTCGTCCGGCTGAAGGATCACAAGCTTTCCGTCCACTCTTACGGCTACGGGATTTCTGGCCCGCTTGTGCATAAGTAGGGCCTCACGCACCGCCCGTTTGTAGGCTTTATTGATCTCGTCGGAGTATTGAACAAATAGATCCTCTTTGCCTTCTAATTTTTTATCTCGTTCCATAGTCCGCTGTCGGAGACCACTTCTCCATCAGACTCTGAGAATCTCGCGATCTCCCGTGGTTCTGCAAGAGAGGCGTCGAATATTCTCCACGCATCGACAACAGGCAAGTATAACTCGAAAAGATTCCTCCGGCCGCGCTCAAACCGTCGGCGAATTGTTTCTTCTGGTATCGAATGACCGCCAAGGCGAACCCGGCTTTTTACCCGTTCGATCGCGATCTCGACCTCAGGCAGCCAAAGAAATATCAGACTCGCCCGATAACCTTCTGCTTGGAGCTCCCTAAGCCAGCCGGCATTGAAACGAGACGCCAGAGTGGTCTCGAAAGCAAAACTCTTTCGTGCGGAGGCAAGATCATGAAGCCGTCCAAGCATCACCCGGCCCGCATCGAACGAGGCGTCTTCCGGAGCAAACGCCGATAATCCCTCGGCGATCGTGTCGGCGTTGACATATTCAGGGATCTGAAACGTATCGCGCAGCAACGCCGGGGCGAGTGTCGATTTTCCCGCTCCGTTGGGTCCGGCGATGACGATGACATTCGGCATTAGACTCTAACCGTATAATGCTTGCCGTCATCAAAGGCAAATTCTTTTCGGTCGAAGAACTCGATATCTACAACCACGCGTTCAGGACTTTCGATCTGCAGCTCTCCTTGCCAGCAAGCAAACAGTTCGACCGAACCGTCTTTCAAAATGTTAGAAACAAAATCCCGCAATCTATGAACGGAGTCGCGAGCTTGTGAATCATACTAATGTTCGTATTCGACATCACCGATCGGTTCGTCGTCGTATACAAATCCGCAGGAACAGCCTTCGAAGGAGCCAACATAAGCAACAAAGGGCAACGTAAACTGTTTTTTAACAACTTGCTCCTCGTCTCGAAGCTCCTCTACGTGAAAACCAGGATTCGCTTCGTCCCATCCAATCAAAGTCAGAGGTTTATCCGAAGCAATGTAGAGGGCATGACACATATGTTACGGCCTTAATCTGTACAACATCCTCGGGAACGGGATGGTTTCGCGGACGTGTTCGATGCCGCACATCCATGAGACGGTGCGTTCGATGCCCATGCCGAAACCGCTGTGCGGCTGGGTGCCATACCGACGGAGGTCGAGATACCATTCGAACGATTCACGCGGAAGGCCGTGAGCCTCGATCTGTTTTTCCATATATTCGAGCGAATGTGCGCGCTGGCCGCCGCCGATTATCTCGCCGTAGCCTTCCGGGGCGAGCAGGTCGATCCCGAGCGCACATTCGGGGCGGTCCTTGTCCACCTCGAAGTAAAATCCCTTGATCGCTGTCGGGAAATGATGGACGAATACCGGCAGGCCGAACTGTTTCGAAAGATACGTCTCATCCGGAGCGCCGAAGTCGCCGCCCCATTCGAAGCGGTTCTCAAGCTCGCCTTTCGCGTGGCCTTCCTGAAGCAATTCAACGCACTTGTCGTAATGCAGCCTCGGAAATGGGCCTTTGATGGCTTCCAGCGCGGCGACATCGCGTTCGAGCGCCTCCAACTCCGGACGCCGGTCCGCTAGGACACGCTTAACGATCGCGAGGATCAGGCCTTCGCCGAGGTCCATCATGTCTTCGTAGGTCGAATATGCGACTTCCGGTTCGACCATCCAGAATTCGGTCAGGTGACGGCGGGTCTTCGATTTCTCCGCGCGGAACGTCGGGCCGAATGCGTAGCTCTTCCCGAACGCCGCAGCCGTCGCTTCGTTGTAAAGCTGGCCGCTTTGGGTCAGGTACGCCTTTGCATCCTCAAAATAGTCCACCTCGAAAAGCGTCGTCGTGCCTTCGCAGGCCGCGGGCGTGAAGATCGGCGTGTCGGCGAGCGTAAATCCGTTGTCGTCGAAGTAATCGCGGACCGCTTTGATCACCGTGTGGCGGACTTTCAGCACGGCGTGCTGCTTTTTCGACCGGATCCACAAATGCCGGTGGTCCATCAGGAACTCGGTTCCGTGCTCCTTCGGCGTGATCGGATAATCGTGGACGTTCTGGAGGACCTCGAGGCCCGTCACGTCAAGTTCGACGCCGATCGACGACCGCGAATCTTCCTTGACGGTACCCTTCACGATTATCGACGATTCCTGGCCGAGCGCTTTCGCTTTTTCGAAGACCTCTTCGTCATTTCCTTTGAATACCACGCCTTGAACAATGCCCGTACCGTCGCGAAGCTGCAGAAAGACGAGCTTTCCGCTCGAACGCGAATTGTAAAGCCAGCCTTTGAGCGTTACCTCGCTGCCGATGTGGGACTTAAGTTGATCGATATAGGTTTGTTTCATACGTTTCCCGAAATTGTGATTCTAGATCATAGCCGTCTCGCTGACAAAACTGCATAACACCCAATCGGGAGTGCCAACATATGTTGGCCTCACGTGCTTTTGGAATACATCGGAACAATAAAGGAAGAAGTTTGGAAGGACTTACAAGCCTTGCCTGTAATAGAGTCAGTCGCCAAGTACCGCAGAAGGTTCGAGTTCGGCCAATGGAGATAATATGAGACATCCTGATACCCGGAAAGATCGGATCAAGTTCGTTTCAGGGGTATATACCTGCCTGATAGCTTGCGTTTTTGCCGTGGGAGCGGCCGTGACGACCTTGGCAGTTCCGGGTGATCTCGACCTGACATTTGGCATCGGCGGAAAGCTTACCGATTGGCCCGGTTCGGCGCGCGCAAAGGCGGTTGCGATCCAGCCTGACGGGAAAATAATCGTCGTGGGAGGTTACGGTACCGGTGTCCTTGACTTCAGGATCGCTCGTTATAATCCTGACGGCACGCCCGATATAACATTTGGCGGCGGTACAGGCAGGGTGACCACTGATTTTGGGGGACTTGATGACGCTACTAATGTTGTGATCCAGCCGGATGGTAGGATCCTCGTCGCCGGCACCTCGGAAACTAACTCGCTCAGTCAGGGCGGCCTCGCATTAGCTCGCTACAACACGGTCGGGACGCTTGATACTAGTTTTGGCGGCGGATCGGGAAAGGTCCACACTGTCGCTCCGTGCTTCTATGCACCTTATGGCCGGGTCGGCGATGTGGCGATCCAGTCGGACGGGAAGATAGTAGGCACAGTCGGAATGGGTGACGGCGATGGTAATTGCGAAAATGCCGCCGGGCTCTTGGTCCGCTATCATCCGGACGGTTCGCTGGATACGTCGTTCGGAACCAATGGAATGGTGTCCACGGCGAACGCCTTGTGGTCGGTAACGCTCCAGCCGGCAAACGGAAAGATCGTCGTCGTGGCGGGCTACTGGGGGCTCGCCAGGTTCAACGCGAACGGCTCGCCGGATGCCAGTTTTGGGGCTGGCGGGAACGTTACGTTGCCGCCGGGGTCTTACTCGTTCGGTAACTCTGTAGTTGATTCCGAAGGAAAGATCGTTGCGGCGGGTTACACATCATACCAAGGATCCCCCAATATCTTTTCCGTTTTCCGTTTTAACGCGAATGGTTCTCTCGATACGACATTCGACGTCGACGGTACCGCGACGACGCCGATGGGTTCCGGCTTTAGCTTTTGTTCGTCGGTTGTAATCCAAGCGAACGGGAGGATCGTTGCTGCGGGTACGACGAATTCTGATTTTGCGCTCGCCCGTTACAACCCGGACGGCTCGCTCGATTCCACATTCGGCGGCGGAGACGGCATAACAACCGTCGATTTCGATAACTCAAGCGACTCCGCCCGTGACTTGGCGCTTGACAGCCAAGGCCGTGCGGTCGTCGTTGGCGAATCGAACGGAATGTTCGCGATCGCCCGCTTTCTTCTCAATGAGGCCGAAGTGTCGATCTCTGGCCGTGTTACCACTTCAAACGGTCGTGGGATTGGGAACGCAGTTGTGTCAGTGATCGATTCGCTCGGTGTTGGCCGGACCGCAAGGACAAGCGCCTTCGGCTACTACTCGTTTAGCAATATTCCCAGCGGCACATACAACATCGCCATCAGATCGAAGCGTTACGAATTCGAACCCCGAACGGTGTTTGTTGATGGAATCCTGTCAGGACTTGATTTTGTCGCGTTGAATTAACAATGAGATCCAATTATCGCGGCCAACCTTCCCAGATCGGAGAAATTATGAAATACGAAATACCAAGCAAACTTCCGTACCGTTTCATCAGGGCCCTTTGTGTTTCACTCGCGGCCACACTATTTGTTGCCGCCGTTCCGATCCTGGCCAACGCCGCTCCCGGTGATTTGGATACTCTATTCGGCATCGGCGGGCGTATTTTGCCCCTCGGCGCTCCGGTTGTTTCCGACGCATTCAGCGTGGCAATCCAAACAGACAACAAAGTATTAGTGGCTGGTGTCGAGCGAGACTTCCTAAGTTGGCCTCCAAGCGGATCCCAGCGTTTAGTACTGACGCGTTACCTGCCGAACGGTTCGCTTGACCTGACATTTGGCCAGGGTGGTCGGGTATTAACATTGATCTCGCCAGGCTGTCATTCCCACGGAGATGATCTCGTATTACAACCCGACGGCAAGGTCGTTTTGATCGGTCACCAGGATGGCTGCGGAACAGAGAGCGGCCCGTATGCGTTTCGGTACATGCCCGATGGGAGCCTCGATCCCACATTCGACGGGGATGGCAAGCTTCAGATACTCTCAGGTATTCCAGATCTGGGCTTTTCCACCACATCCTGCCGGGCGGCTGTACAAAGCGATGGAAAGCTTGTGTTGAGTTGCGGCGAGTGGATGTGGGAGGAGGACTACTGGAAAGTTATTCTGAGACTAAATCCGGACGGTTCGCCCGATGCGTCGTTTGGTGGTGGGATCGGCGGGCCGGGACGGGTTTACCTCCACACCAGCGACTACCATCCACTAGACATCGCAATTCAGAGTGACGGTAAGATCGTCGGCGCAGGTGAATACGATCGAACCAATGGCAAGAATGTTGGTTTGGTTCGGCTTAACACCGACGGGTCATACGATGGATCGTTCGGCAGCTCTGGATGGAGTTTTACATCTGCTGGCATTGGGGTAGAGCCTGACGCGAGGGCCATAGCGCTACAACCGGACAATAAGATAGTTGTTGCAGGCAACTGGCTTTCACAGAATACGCGTCGCGGCCTTGTTATCCGATACTTGCCTAACGGATCGCTCGACACCTCCTTCGGCGCTTCGGGCGTTATCTTCAGCGGCAATCCAAGCGATAGTTATTCAAGCATTGCTATTCAATCGAACGGCAAGATCCTGGTTGGCAGTGGATCTCGAGGATACGGTATAACACGATTTCTTGGGTCAGGTGTTCTCGACGACTCCCTCGGTATTAACGGACAGGTATTCACCGATTTTCCGGGTGAAGCTGGCGCAACTTATCTCAACGGTTGGGTCGGCGACCTGGCTATCCAACGCAACGGCCGGATAATCAGCGCCGGAAGCTGGCAGGGACACGAAGGGTGGCCGGACGTTCAACTCTCATTTAGATACCAGGCGATCGCCCGATACATCGGCGATTCAAAAGCCGCTTATGATTACGACGGCGATGGGCGGGCGGACACGACGGTCCGACGGCCTTCGGATAACACCTGGCATTTGCTTCGAGGGACGGCAGGCTACACGGCAATGCAGTTTGGGGTTGCCGGCGACATGATGGCCCCGGCGGATTATGACGGCGACGGCAAAACGGATGTGGCGGTTTTCAGGCCGTCGAATGGCCGGTGGTACGTCTATATGTCGCAGTCGCAGGCATTCCAGCAATTCGGCTGGGGACAGGACGGAGATCTGCCTGTACCGACCGATCGCGACGGGGATGGCAAGGCAGATCTCGTGATCTATCGCCCGTCAAACGGGACATGGTACACAAGATTTTCTAATGAGACCTTTGACACTTTCCAGTTCGGCGTCGCCGGAGACAAACCGATGCTGGGCGATTTTGACGGGGACGGCAAAGGCGATGTGGCTTTATCCAGGCCTTCCAATAACAACTGGTACATCCTCAAATCGAGTCTTGGATTTTTCGTCCAAACCTGGGGCCAGTCTGGAGATATCCCGCTAACAGGTGATTTCGACGGGGACGGAGCGACCGACCACGCGGTGTTCCGTCCATCGACCGGGCAGTGGTTCCTTAGCATGACGACAGCCGGGTTCAGTTCGCAGAACTGGGGCCAGAACGGAGACATCCCGGTCCCAGCGGATTACGACGGCGACGGAAGGGCCGATGTAGCCGTGTTCCGTCCCTCAAATGCAACGTGGTACATCGTCAACTCGACGGCCGGAATACTGATCCAGCAGTTTGGCGAAACGGAGGACATCCCGACGCCGAGCGCCTTTAATCATTAGTGCCATGGTGGCCCGCTGCCGCCAGTAGCGGTTCTATGGGCCTCGGAATTGAGAAAAAAACGGCCGCGTATCTTCAATTGACACTGAATTGAGGGAAAATCAAATTCGACATCATCGTCCTTCGATACGGCGGACAAGAGCCGTGTATCGTGGATCGTCGCGGAGCGGGGCGAGTTGAGGTGCGACCTGGATCATGGGGATCATAAAGTTGCGTTCAAGATATGCTTTATCTAGATATTCAAAAGCCCTGTCTTTGTCACCGACGCTGGAATAAAGACACGCAAGCTGAAAGGAACCCATTTCAGAAGCCTCTTTGTTGATCCTCTCCAACGTAACGCCAGGCCAGCCCGATCTTGCATATACCGCCTTGAAACGCTCGATCGTCCCTTGGTCCGCCTTCTTTCCGGCCAGGCTTTTGATGAAATATTCAAAGGCTTCCGATCCCTTTCCCTGTGCTTCAAGGATCAAGACGAGCTGTGCGTTGATGTAATTGTGGTTTGGATTCAATTCGAGCAATCGCTTGAATTGAGCCTCTGCCTCATCGAATCGACGCGCATAGTAGAGTGTCAAGCCATAGATCTGCTGATTCTTGTACGAAACCGGCTGAAGATCCATCGCTGTTCTGATATGGCTGATTGCCTCGTCAAATCGCCCGCGTGAATATAAGAAATTGGCGTATGTCTTATGCGCCTGTGGTGAATCAGGATCGAGCTCCAGGGCCCGTTTACAAGCTGTTTCGGCCCCGACGGGGTCATATTCGTAACGATTCTTATTTTGACAAAGCGCGCTGTACGCGTCAGATAAGTTCGGATCAATGGCCAGAGCCTTTGTTATTGCCTCCATCGACTTCTCATAATGTCCTTTGGCGTCAGGGTCACCATGGCCGACGATATCTCTATGAAGATGGGCCTTGCCCGCCCACGCAAGAGCATAATTCGGGTCCATATCGACGGCCCGCTGCAAATAACCGAGAGCATTTTGCAGATTCTGAACGCCACGCTCCTCGCTCAGATTCATCGCCATCATATACAAGCGGTAAGCTTCCGGGTTCTCAGTCCCACGTTTTGTCTTAAAGATTCCTGGGTCAGAACCAAATCTCGCCAATAAGCGGTTACCGATATCGTTGGCAACTGCATTCTGCAGGGAGAAGAGGTTCACAATCTCCTTTTCCGAATTATAAGTTTCTTCAACTTCACCACTCGAAACATTGATCAGTTGCGCGGAGATCCGAATTCTTCCATCCGATAATTGATAATTTGAAGCGAGAACATAATCAACCTTTTGCTCGCGCCCGGCAGCAAGCGGGTCCTGATCGATCGCTGTATATTTGCGTAATCCGCTCAATGGCCGTACAACGAGGCCTTTGGTCGAGCTGAGTTGTTGTATCAGCGAGTCGGCAATGCCAACCTCGTAAACCTCATCGCGATCTGTTGAGTAAAGGGGTTTCAGCGGCAAAACGGCGATCGATCTTTTGTTCGCCGTGGAAGTTCGCTTAATTTGGCGTGCTCTTTTTGCTTCACCATATGAAAAGATCAAGTTTGGTACAGCAACGGCCATCATGGCCATTATGATCAGTGCTGCCATTACCCGCTCGAATATTGCCGTGTTTCTTTTCGAACCCTCTTTTTCAAACAGCGAATAGATCATTCGCGAAGTACCAAACAAAAATAAGCCGATTCCCACGAACATCCCCAGGCCGACCGGGATCAAGATCGTAACCAGAAGACTGCCCATCATCTCTACCGCGGGATTTGCCGTCTGGCCGGTATGGTTGTCTTCATATTGCGCAAGAAACGCCCCGAAAATAATTAACGCCCGCACGGTGACCATGAATACAAACCAGACGCCTACCCCCCAAAACAAAAACCTGAGGCCGCGAAGCAGGCCCTTTCGCCGCTTTGTCGCTGCGGGCAATTCGAATGAGCCCGTTTTAGCCACGGTCACGTTCCGGCTTTCGCCATTCCCATGAACGCGATCAAGGCTTTCGTCCATTACGCCTGAAGGTTCAGATCTTCCGTTCTCCCCAGTTGCTCGAACGGCGCCAGGGGCCGGGTCCGTGCTGCCATTCTCTTGCGGCTTTTTGACACTTGATACAAATTCTTCGACCTTGTCGTTGACACCCGGCAAGTCCGCCAATCTGAAAGCACCGGAACCGTTGACAACAGAAACAGGAGCGACGAACCGGTATCCACGCCTCGGGATCGTCGCAATGAATCTTTCTTTTGAGGCGTCGCCGAGCGCGTTCCGGACAAACCAAACAGCCTTGGAAACTGCGCTCTCTTCAATAAAAGCGCCTTCCCAAATGTCGTCGAGAATATCCGATCTCAAAACGAGATGGCCGTGATTCTCGACAAGCATAACAAGCACGGCGAACGCCTTCAGATTGAGGCTCACCGGGCTTCCGTTGTGCAGAAGTAATCCCTCATTCGGGATCAACCGAAAATCCTCGAATTCATAGATTTTGCCCGCAACTGTTGCTGCCATAGAACTTGAAGGTTCCTAAAGAGAACGGGAATCTAAAAAGAAGAGAAAAGGAAGAGTTTCGCAAGTATTTCACAAAACAGTTCCGATAAGATTTGCCACCTAAGCACCGACTGGGCCGCAAACCCGGTTCAAGGCGCAGGCTGAACCTGCGTAACGACGGACTTGTGCGGTCGGTGCCAAGATTCTAGTCCGATTGCAGTTAAAAGGCAATGAATTTTAACGCCGACCCTGCCAACGGATGGAAGCAATGCGAAATTTGGCCAAAAGGAGTTCCCAACTTATGTATCCCATATTAATAAAAATGAAGAAGTTTTTCTGTCTGACGTCGGCAATCTCGATCCTCTCGATGATGCTCGTGCCAGTGCATGCCAATCAAAGAAACCTCGTAAACGGGACCAGAAACCTGACGTTTACAAGCGATGCCGTCGCTCGCGAATGGAATGAGATCGCGTTCACGACGATCGGTAACCCTGGACCTTTACCGGGAGCGCGATTCATGGCGATCGTGCAGGTAGCAGTGTTCGAGGCGGTTAACGCGACAACGGGCAAGTATGAGCCCTATCTCGGAACGGTAACCTCCCCGCCGGGAGCCTCGCCCGAGGCCGCGGCGATAATGGCCGCCCACGGTGTTCTTAGCTCACTTTTCCCGGCACAAACCGCGAATCTCGATCTCCGCCGTGACGCCTCGCTTGCATTGATTCCCGACGGGCCGTCAAAGTCCGATGGGATCGCGGTTGGTATGGCTGCGGCTGCAGCAATGCTCGCGGATAGAATGAATGACGGCTCTGCTCCGCCGTTGTTTCATCTGCCGGATAATTCAGATCCCTATGAGTGGCAGGTCTACCCGGGTTGCCCGGTAGGCGGCGGCGCTTTCAAACACTGGCCAAATGTCAGGCCTTTCGCGATAGAAAATGCTTCTAAATTTAGGGCCATTCCGCCGCCCGCGCTCAGGACCGGTGTCTATGCGCAGGACTATAACGAAGTCCAGGCCGTCGGGGACATCAACAGTCCGAACCGTCCGCAGGACCGTACCGATGTTGCCCGGCTCTATGCGGTCAGTGTGCCTCCTTCGCTGTGGAACTTGACGCTGCTGCAGATCCTGAGTGATCGCAACGACGATATTTCAGACACCGCACGGATCATGGCGCTTTTGAACATGACGACGAGCGACGCAGCGGTCGCTGTCTTTGAAAGCAAGTATTTCTATAGGACCTGGCGCCCCATAACCGCAATACCCCGCGGGGACGAGGACGGCAACAGATGGACGATCCCCAGTGCCTTTACGCCGTTGATCGGCACGCCGTGTTTTCCAAGCTATCCATCGGCTCATGCGACGATTAGCGGGGCGTCTCTCAAAGTTCTTGAGAGAGCCTATGGGAGGTTCGGGCATTCGATCACGGTTACGCATCCATCTCTGCCCGGCATCGAGGTCACTTATAGCGATCTGAACACGATACTCGAGGATATCTCGGATGCACGCGTTTATGGCGGTATCCATTTCCGATTTGACCAGACCGGCGGCGAGAGGCAAGGCGACCGCATAGGCAATTTCGTCTACAACCATATGCTGAAACGGAGGTGAAGACGATCGTCAATAGGACCTGGCGTTACTTTTTATGGGCAAAGCACGGGCTTTGCCCCCTTTTTCTGAAGTGAACCTCGAAGGTGCGGGGCCGGGCTTGCCATTCCGTCACCGGCCAGCGGCAAATGACGCGTCAAAGATGGCCGCACCCGGTTTCAACTTATTCATCGTTTGACTTCGTTGTCCGGTAAACACAGACTATCGTTCTGTGGCCGACGAAAAAGATAAGAAAAAGAAGATCAACTACGCGAGCGCGTGGGCAGAGGCACGCCGTATCGTGTGGAACGCCCGTTGGCGGCTTTTTGTCGGCAGCGTGCTGCTGCTGATCTCGCGGCTTGCGGGAATGGTGCTGCCGGCGTCGACGAAATTCATCGGGGACGAGGTCTTCGTCAACCAGCGTTACGACCTGCTCAAATGGATCGCGCTTGCGATCGGTGTTTCGACGCTGGTTCAGGGTACGACGGCATTCGCGCTTTCGCAGATACTCGGCGTGGCGGCCCAGCGGGCGATCACCGAAATGCGAAAGCGCGTGCAGGCACACATCGAGCGCCTGCCCATCGGTTATTTCGATTCGACGCAGACCGGCCAACTCATATCCCGGATCATGAACGACGCCGAAGGGATCCGAAATCTCGTCGGCACCGGCCTCGGGCAAATAATTGGCAGCGTCGTGACCGCGACGATCGCCGTCGGTGTCCTCCTCTATCTGAACTGGCAGTTGACGCTGGCGACGATCGTCGTCCTTCTGATCTTTGGCGGTGCATTGCTCTACGCATTCCGCGTACTGCGTCCGGTCTTTCGCGAACGTGGCGAGATCACGGCAGAAGTCACCGGCAGACTGGGCGAGAGCCTCGGCGGAATACGCATTGTCAAAGCGTACACCGCCGAAAAAAGAGAAGAACTGTCGTTCGCCCGGGGTGCACATAAGCTATTCCGCAACGTGGCCAAGACGGTCACGGGCGTTTCGGCGATCAATTCCTTTGCGTCGATCGTTATCGGGGCCGTTGCGGTGGTCATGATCGTCATCGGCGGCAACGCGATCCAGGCCCAGACGATGACGCTGGGCGATTTTTTGATGTATATCTCGTTCACGTTTCTATTGGCGATGCCGATCATCGAGCTCACCGCCATCGGGACGCAGATAACCGAGGCACTTGCCGGCCTGGACCGGATCCGCGAGGTGATGTCGATGCCGACCGAGATCGATGAGGATGCCGAGCGTCAACCGCTTCCGTCCATCGAGGGTACGATCGATTTCGAGGACGTCTTTTTTGAATACGAAGAAGGCGTGCCCGTGCTTAGGGGAATTTCCTTTCATGCGGAGGCCGGAACTACAACTGCACTGGTCGGTTCATCCGGCTCGGGGAAGTCCACTATCCTGAGCCTTGTGCTGAACTTCATCCAACCTGTGAACGGCCGGGTGAAGATAGACGGCAAGGACCTGCAGTCGGTGCGGCTTCGCGATTACCGGAGCCATCTCGGGGTCGTCCTCCAGGACAATTTCCTGTTCGACGGCACGATCCTCGACAATATCCGGTTCGCGAACCCTGAAGCCGGTTTCGACAAGATAAAGTCGGTTTGCAAGATCGCAAATGCTGACGAATTCATCGAGAAGTTTCCGAATGGATACGAAACTATCGTCGGCGAACGCGGCGTGAAGCTTTCGGGAGGCCAGCGGCAGCGGATAGCGATCGCTCGAGCACTGCTTGCTGACCCGCGAATCCTTATTCTTGACGAAGCGACGTCGTCGCTCGATTCCGAGAGCGAAGCATTGATCCAGGAAGGCCTGAACAATCTTCGACAGGGAAGGACGACGTTCGTCATCGCCCACCGTCTTTCGACGATACGGAGTGCTGACCAGATCCTGGTCGTCGAATCAGGCGAGATCCTCGAGCGCGGCACCCATGAAGAGTTGATTGCGATGGATGGCCGCTACAAACAGCTTTACGACAAGCAATACCGGTTCGAACAGAACCTCTTCGTCAACCCCGGCGAAGATTTCACCTCGACTCCGCCACAATCGATGGCGAAGACCAAACTCTAAAGGAGACCCCCAATGGCCGATCAACAAAATTATGCAAATCACGCCCGCTGGTTCCCACTTTTTCATTTCGTCGTCCTTCCTCTGTTGCTGCTGCATTTCTTGGCGCACGTGGTTCGCTTGATCATGGCTGAACCGGGGAGTGGGCGGATAACAATGGCTTCATTGTCGTTTCTGAGCCTTCTTGTTCTATTAGCGGCGCTTGCAGCCCGCAATATGGCGCTTCGAGTTCAGGATCGCGTTATCCGGCTTGAGGAAAGACTTAGATATAAGGAACTGCTTCCAGCTGAAGTAGCAGCGAAAGCAAGTGATCTTCCCGTAGGCGAGATCATCGCGCTAAGATTCGCGTCCGACGCGGAGTTGCCGGGCCTGGTCGAAAAGGTTCTGAACGGCGAGTTGAAGGGAAATAAGCCTATCAAACAGGCGGTCCAAACCTGGCGCGCCGACCATCTGCGAGCTTGAAAGGACGCGGTAACGCAAAAACACCCGCTGCCGCCGTCTTATAGGTGCAGCAATCCGGATACCCACTCATTCTTGCTGCCACACCGGCAGTTTGCCAACAAAAAGGAGATTTGAGCATTGATATCGGAATCAAGTGTTACGCTTTACCAGAATACGAAACGGCCCTTCAGGTTTGAAAGATTTTACAGCCCGACCACCGGCAAGAAGATGTGGCAGGCGTCCTGTCAATTCGAAGTAAAGATCGAGCTTGCAAACGATCTGGACGATCTGGAGAAGAATGCCATCGAGTACCGGCAGTTCATCCGCGGCGGCGTTTGGGTGCGGCGCGGAAATCAGGACTGGACCGATGACAGCAACCCGAACGGCAATCCGCATTTCAAGATCCCGCCGTACAAGGGACAGACGAAAGTGAACGGGATTCCGAAGGCCGCGGTCTCGGGCACCGGACTCAGTCTTAGCTGGAAAGAGGACGGCGAAGTTGAAGCCGGCGGGACCGAACGATTCGGCTACCGAACGACGGCGGACATAACCACAACGAACGAAGTTGACCTGTGGACGAACCCCAACCAGATCACCGGGCGAACTTACAAACTACTCGACACGCCGTCGATAGCCGGCGAATGGGGCTCGGGCGACTCGGTCGAACTTTGGATAGAACTCTATTTCAAGGGATTCGTTGTTGAGGTCGAGACGACCGACACGGATGTGAGCCGGCCGATACGAATTTTGAAGCAGAAGTCCTGGTCATACTTCTGGCCGGACAAGAAGTTGAAGCTTTGGATGGACGCGACGGCGATCTGAATTGTTGAACGTGCCCGACTAGAGTTCACCGTGGATCGTTTCGGTCAATGTCGGAAAACTCCCGATATTCTCGACCGCCCTTAGGACGATCTGGAACATCGGCCTGATGAACGGCACGAAGTAGGTCTTGCCGCGATTTACGGATTGGAAAGAGAACGTGCCGACGGCTTTCAGGCAGCGTTGGATCGTCTGCAGCCGAAACTCTTCGGCGAATTCGTCCTCGTCGATCGGCTCGAGCCCGATCCGTTCGCGTTCGGCCAAGAAATGTTTCCGTTTTTCGGCGAGCCACTCCGGCGTGGGTGGTTCCGTCACCCTGTCAAGCAGGAACGAGACGAGGTCATAGGCGACCGATCCGATCCGCGCGTCCTGATGGTCGATGATCCGAAGCCGGCCGTTTGGATCGAGCATCAGATTCGCTGCGTGGAAATCGCGGTGGCAAAGGACAGTGGCTTTGCTCTCCAGACGTTCGGACAATACAAGGAACTCGGCGGTCAATGCTTCGTCGATCGCCGCCTCGAGCGGCCGCTTTATGAAAGTGGTGAAGTAATGCTCCTTAAAGAAGTTCAGTTCCCAGAGGAGCTTCTCTGTATCGAACTTGAGTTTCGACGCGATCGAGCCGGTTTCGGACGCTATTGCGGTCGCGGCCTGAATTCGCGGGATCAGGTCGATCGCCTCAACGATCAACTCCTCTCGTCGTTCGGCCGAACTCGCCTGGATCTCATCACGCAGGATGCGGTCGCCCATATCTTCGAGCACGATCACGCCCAGGCGCTCGTCGAAATCGAGCACTTCGGCAACCGGAAGGCTCGCGGAAGCGAATAACTTTGTAACATCCAGATAACTTTGCTCGGCCTCGACGAACGCTTCCGGGTAAACGCATGCGATCGCCGTCGAGCCTCGCCATCCGACGCGGAAATACTCGCGAGTCGAAGCATCCTGCGTTAACTGCTGAAAAGACAACGACTCGCCACGGTCGGCGAGGAATATTTCCAGTCTTGAAATGAAGTCGGACATAAGAAATGGTGAATGATGAATGGTGGATCTCACCTATTCGCGATCAGGTTCTGGAAGATCACAACTTGCGATCGTCAATTCACCATTCACCATTCAGCACTCACCATTTACGATTAACCATTCCCTAATTCAACGGAACAATATAATTCTCGCCCTGGATGTATCCTCTAAGCGCTTTTTCGGGGATCTCATCGCAGTTTCGGAGCATCTCGGCGCTTACGATGGCCGCGTTCTCGAAATGTTCTCCGGGCTGGATCTCGACGCCGTCGGCGATGATCGTCCGATATAGGCTCACGCCCTCGCCGACCACGACGCGATCCCACAAAACCGAGTCCCGGATGACGGCCGACGGCTCAAGGCGACAGTCCGAGCCGGTAAACACGGTCGAGTCTTTCATCAACGCCAGCGAGATGTCGAGATATCGCGGAATAGTGGACATCTCGAACCACTCGGCGTCGGTCACGTGGGCGTGGATCTTCTCGCCTTTCGCGAGGGCCGGGCTATAGAAGGTCGGGACGATGTCCGAATAAACCCCGCGCGGGATGTAGTCGAAAACTTCCGGCTCCATTATGTGGATGCCGGTGAACATCAGCGGTGTGAAGATGTCGTGTTCGGTGTCGCGGATCTCAACTTCGGTCAGCGGCGTGGCGAAATCGCCGAAACCGGTGACGCGGCCGCCTTCGGTCTCGACTATCGTAAATTTCTCGCGTTTTGTGTTCGGTTTGAGGACCATCGTCGCGATCGCACCCGAAGCCCGATGGGCCTCGATGGCCGCTGCGATATCGATCTCGGTAATGATCTTGCCGTTTACGACGACGAACGTGTCGCCGTCGAGGAATTCCCGGGCATTGTCCAGCGCTCCGGCCGTGCCGAGGATCTTCGGCACTTCCCGCGTGTAATCTATCCGCACCCCGAACTCGCTTCCGTCGCCCAGGGCCGTGATCACCGAATCCGGCTGGTGATGCAGGTTAACGACCAGGTCCTTCAGCCCGAACGTTGCGAGATACTCGGCAACATAACCGACCAGCGGCTTGCCGAGGAAGGGAATTGCCGGCTTGGTCCGGTCGATCGTCAGCGGGAACAACCGCGTCCCAAAACCGGCCGCGAGGATCATTGTTTTCATAAACGACGTATCCTTAAAGCAAGGTTAACTTTACGGTAACGCCGCCGCGTTTGCCAACCGGAAGGCACCTGCGTGCACACTCCCCGAGGGTCGTGTTTCCGCCCGGATCGGCATCTACGGGCAGGGACGCGAGTATGAACGAGCGTGCATGGAGCGCCAACGCCTGATGCACACTCCCTTACGGTCGTGTTTCCGCCCGGATCGGCATCTACGGGCAGAGACGCGAGTGTGAACGAGCGTGCATGGAGTGGCGACGTCCGATGCACACTCCCCGAGGGTCGTGTTTCCGCCCGGATCGGCATTTACGGACAGGGACGCGAGTATGAACGAGCGTGCATGGAGCGCCAACGCCTGATGCACACTCCCTTACGGTCGTGTTTCCGCCCGGATCGGCATCTACGGGCAGAGACGCGAGTGTAAACGAGCGTGCATGGAGTGGCGACGTCCGATGCACACTCCCTGACGGTCGTGGTTCCGCCCGGATCGGCATCTACGGGCAGAGACACGAGTGTGAACGAGCGTGCATGGAGTGGCGACGCCCGATGCACACTCCCTGACGGTCGTGTTTCCGCCCGGGGCGTTTACGATTTCGGGGCCGGCGGCTTTATATTGATTGCGTACGCGGATCGGCGTTGAGCATTTCGCCCTTACTTACGTGCGGGCTTTCGGCAACTCGGACGCCGCGTAACTTTTCCCCTTCGATCACCTATTTATTTATGAATTCGATCGCCGCCGGTAAGAACGACCGCAAAGAGATCTTCGGCTGGATGGTCTATGACTGGGCCAACTCGGCTTTCTTTACCACGATCGTCGGCGTTCTGATCGGGCCGTACCTTCTCGGCCTGGCGCAGGCGGCCGTCGGCGAGGACGGCGTGATCCTCGACCTGATCCTTTTCAAAGTTACGCCGAAAGGGCTGCCCGCGTTCTGCACGGCGATCTCGGTCGTCGCGATGGTGCTTTTTCTTCCCGTGCTGGGCGCGATCGCGGACTATACGCACCTGAAGAAGAGCATGATGGCGTTCTTTTGTTACGCCGGCGTCGTTGCGGGCTCGCTGCTCTTTTTCGTTTCGGAGTCCTATGTCGCGTGCAGCATCCTCTTCATCGTTTCGTCGATGAGTTTTGCCGCGGCAAACGTCTTTTACAACGCGTTCCTGATCGACATCACGACGGAAGACCTGCGCGACAAGGTCTCGAGCTACGGTTACGGGCTCGGCTACTTGAGCGGCTTTCTGATGCTCGGGCTGAATCTAGCGTTTATCTCGAACGCCGAGCGGTTCGGCATCTCCACCGGGATGGCCGTCCGTGTCTGCTTCCTGGCGGCCTCGGTTTGGTGGGGGATCTTTGCACTTTTCACCTTTTATCGCCTGAAGAACCGAGGGGCGATCAAGAGCATCCCTGAGAACCGTTCGATCGTGACCATCGGTTTCCGTGAGCTCGGGCAAACGCTGAAAGAACTTTGGCGGCTGCGGTCGACGACGCAGTTCCTCGTCGCCTATCTTTTCTATAACGACGGGATCCAGACCGTCATACTCCAATCTTCGGTATTTATCTCTTACGAGCTTTTTACGCGAGGCGGCCTCGAGGTGGACAACGCGTTCCTGATAATGATCTTCGCGGTCGCTCAGATCTCGGCGTTCGCCGGAGCGATGATATTCGAGCGGATAGCACGTCGGCTTGGCTCGAAGTGGACGATATTGCTCTCGCTTGCGGTCTGGATCGGGATCGTGATCTATGCTTACGCGTTCTTTGAGACGAAAACTCAGGCCTACGTAATGGGTGCGTGTATCGGGATGGTCCTTGGGGCAGCACAGGCGCTGTCGCGGTCGCTTTATTCGCAAATGATCCCCGCGGGCAGGGAATCGGCATTCTTCGGACTCTATGAGATCTCGGAAAAAGGCACTTCGTGGATGGGCCAGCTACTGTTTACGATCATTGTCGGGGCGACGGGCTCATTCCGCCAGGCAATACTCGGGCTGATCGTGTTCTTCGTGATCGGAAGCCTGCTGCTTCTCTTCACGAACACCGAAAAGGCGATACATCAGGCCGGAAATCTGACGCCCGAGGAAGCGGCCGGCGGCTAGTCTTTTTGTCAGCCGAAAACACTTGATTATAATTGTACCTTGGCCGGGAAAAGAGGAGGTTCGCTCACATCGTGACAGAATTTAACAGTGAAAGGATCGTAACGATCTTTGGCGGGTCGAAATGCGGGCCCGATTCGCCCGAGTATAAGGACGCAATGGACCTTGGCGGGCGGCTTGCCGAGGCCGGGTTCACCATTTGCACCGGCGGTTATCTGGGAATAATGGAGGCCGCGTCGAGAGGCGCCCGCGAAAAGGGCGGCCGCGTATTCGGGATCGTGATGAACCAGTTCAAATCGGAACCGAACAGGTATTTGACCGACAAGGTTGCCACCGACCACTTTTACGACCGGCTCCAGAACCTGATCACCAGGTCGATAGGGTTCGTGGCGTTTCGCGGCGGGATGGGAACGGTCACCGAGGTGTCGCTCGTCTGGAACAAACTGCAAACAGGCGTTCTGGCGAAGCGGCCGCTCGTGCTGGTCGGCGAATGCTGGCGGGCGGTCGTAGAAAGCTGCCGGGAGAACCTTGTCGTGAGCAAAAACGATCTCGACTTTATCGAATTTGTCGATAATGCAGAACAAGCAAGCCGGGTCATCGCTGCCCGGTCGGGAGGAGTATTAACGTGAATTGCCCTAAATGTACGATGCCATTGTTGCCAGACGCCCGTTTTTGCGGGTCTTGCGGGTTTACGCTCGGTTCGGCCGGTCAACCGTCGGGCGGCCCAGCGGTACCGCCGTCGAATCCGCCGCCTGCGGGACATTATCCGTCGGGTGGAGCGTTCCATTTCGATGCCGACGGCCGTGGGCAGGGACGGGGCTACACGTGGGCGATCGAATATCAGGGAGCATTCGCACTTGCGATCGTCAAATTGGGAGCCGAGCAGGCGATCTCGGCGGAAGCCGGAGCGATGGTCTCGATGTCGGCGAACGTCGATCTTCAGTCGAATCTGAAGGGCGGCGTTTTCGGCGCTTTGAAGCGGGCTGTCGGCGGCGAATCGGCTTTTGTCTCAACCTTTACGTCGAAGGGCGGGCCGGGTGAGGTAACCTTCGCTCCGGGAGCTCCGGGCGACGTGGCCGGGATCGAGATGAACAACCAGGCCTTCATGGTCCAGTCGAGTTCGTACCTCGCCGGCGATACGAGTCTGGTCGTCGATACTAAGTTCGGCGGCGCCCGTTCGTTCTTTGGCGGCGAAGGACTCTTTGTGCTACAGGTTTCGGGCACCGGCGTGCTTCTCGTGTCGTCATTCGGCGCGATCCATCGAAAAACTCTCGCACCCGGTGAGCGTTACGTTATAGATACCGGGCATTTGGTCGCATGGGAAGGCCATATGCAATACAACCTGCGTAAGGCAGCAAGCGGCTTCTTTAAGAGCTTCTTGAGCGGCGAGGGAATGGTCGCGGAATTCACCGGACCCGGCGAGATACTTATTCAAACCCGAAATCTGGCCGCGTTCGCGGGATTGTTAAAACCATTCTTCCCCTCGCAAGGGGGCGGGTTCAGTTCTTAAGGATTAGTACGTTGTTTTCCGGCGATAACCCGACCTGGCCGGCGATGTTTGTCGGCCTACCCAGATGTCACCCATCGACAGAAGCAAGCACAACGCGGAGGGCGGGCCAAATCCGCTCGAAAAAAAGGTCAAAGGCACGGCGGTTTCCCGAGGGAAGATCGCCGGCCCCGTCGTTTGCCTGTTCGGTGAGCATCGGCAATTTTTCAGGCGGGAAGTTGAACGCTCGCAGATCAGTGCCGAGATCTCACGCCTCGACTCCGCGGTCGAAACGGCCCGTCGACAGTTGACGGCGATCCAGAAACGGGAATCGGTGAAGCGAGCGGCTTCCGGCAAGGACATCCTGAACACTCACCTGCAGATCCTTGAGGACTCATCACTTATCGCCAGGATAAATGATGCGATCGGGTCACAAGCGGTCAATGCTGAATGGGCTGTAAAAACGGTGTGCGACGCCTTCGTCGCGAAATACCAGGCGATCGATGACGATCACTTGCGCGAACGCTACATAGACATAGAGGATGTCGCCGAACGGATCCTTTCGGCATTGGGTGGAAGCTCGGGTCCTGAATTCAACCTGCCGCCGGATGCTGTGATCGCCGCACGTGAGATCAGGCCCTCAACGATCATCGAATTGTTCGACGGTTCGACTCACGGAATAATTACCGAAAACGGCGGCTGGACCTCACACACCTTCATTCTTGCGAGAGAACTGGGCTGGCCTGCTGTGACGGGTGTGAAAAATATCTACAGGCAGTTGAGCAGCGGCCGAATTGCGCTGGTGGACGGTTTCTCGGGCCGCGTGACCTTGGATCCTTCGAAAAGCACCCTTGAGAAGGGCACCGTATCTCGCTTCGAATCGATGCGGCCGGCCATCAACGCGAGCTTGTCCGAAGGAACGGTCAAGACCCTCGATGGACTTGGGATCAGCATCTATGCCAATTCGGAATCGGCGTCGGCCTATCACGAGGCTGTGCGGGCAGGTGCAAGAGGGGTTGGCCTATATCGATCCGAGTACTTGTTCGATCGTCATCGAGGCTTTCCGTCGGAGGCGGTGCAATATCGTGCTTATTGCGAGATAGGCGACGCTTCCGGCGACGGCGGTGTCAAAATACGGACCTTCGATGTCGGACGGGACCGAATGCTTGACCAGGGCGGCTCCCGCGAGAAAAACCCAGCGCTCGGATTGAAGGGCATCCGATTCGGGCTCCGCGACCGTAAGCACCTGAGGGAGCAGCTTAGGGCGATCATCCGCGCTTCGGCCGGGCGCCGGGTGGACATTGTGATCCCGATGGTTTCCGGACTCGATGAACTACGCCAGGCTCGAAAGATCGTGGAGGCTGAGCATTCCGCACTTGTCGCCCGAGGCAAAAACGCAGGCAGGCCAGGCTTGGGTGTGATGATCGAGATACCTTCGGCTGCCCTGCTGATCGAAAAGGTGGTAAGAGAAGCCGATTTCGTATGTGTCGGAACGAACGACCTGATCCAGTACCTTCTTGCCGCGGACCGTGACGATGAGGATGTTTCTGAGTGGTATCGCACTCTACATCCAGCGGTCCTGAAGGTGATCCACAATATCGTCCGGGCCGCAGCCGCTGTAAACAAAAAGGCCATCATCTGCGGTGAAATGGCAGGATCCCCGTTTTATGTGCCTCTGCTTATTGGCCTCGGGGCAACCGAGTTGAGTATGAACGTCAATTCGATCTCAAGAGTGATACGGGTGGCCCAGGGAATCGCCGCTGACGAGGCAAGGAAACTCTTCCGCGATGTCGTCGAATTGGAGACCGTCGAGGAGGTAGAATCTAAGGTCAAAGACTCGATCCGCAAGAACTGGGTCCACCTCTTCCCGGCAAAATTTTCATTCCGTTGAGTGGTGGCGGCGTCGGGTCTTTTCGTCAAGACGGAATGAAAAAGGTTGGATTGGGTTGTTCAACAATATTTGCTATACTTTTTTAGCCTTTGATCGGGACTGGTCGGGTGATCGCCGGGAGAATTGCCGGAGGAAAGTCCGAACACCCAGGGGCAACGAGCCGGGTAACACCCGGGCACTCCATTCGCGGGGTGACGACAAGTGCAACAGAGAACAGTCCAGCCCGCTAGCGGGTAATGGGTGAAATGGTGAGGTAAGAGCTCACCGGCGCGTCCGGTAACGGCCGCGGCCAGGTAAACTCCTCGTGGTGCAAGACCAAATAGGGGAATGCTTGCGGAACGCCCCTTCCATCGTTCGCCTTCGGGCGAACAGCATTCCCGGGTAGGTCGCTTGAGGCTGCCGGTAACGGCAGTTCCAGACGAATGATCACCCGCCGCTTCGGCGGCGACAGAATTCGGCTTACAGGCCTGTCCCGATCCAGGCTAATTTTCTTTATCCTCTCTTTGGAGGCTACCGAGATACTTCTATGGCAAACCGCAAAGGTGTTTTTATCGGAGCTTATGTTCCGAATGAACTGAAGGAATCGCTTCGCCGCCGGGCGGCGGCCGAACATCGCACCCTGTCTCAGGAGATCACACGCATCCTTGTCGAGGCGGTGCATGGCAAGGGACTGCCGACCGGGAGCGTTGACCGGCGCAACAATACCACGATCCCGAGACGGCGTGCCTCCGACCCGCTTCCAAGGCGTAGGGCTGAGGACCTTCCTTATGTCGCACCGGAAGGTAAGAAGAAATAGCGAGATCGACAATTCGATGCTGCCGCCGAGACGCCTCGGCGGCTTTTTTCGTTTTCCGGAAGCGTTTTGATAGAATTTTTCTGATGTCAACAAGGTCGATCTTGATCGCCGCTGCAGCCTGTTTGGCCGGATTCATAGCCGGCTTTATTTTCGCGAATTCGCTCAATCGGAGCGAACTCGCGAGGGCAACGATGACCGAACAGCCGCAGGCTCAAAACAGTGCACCCGGCCAGGTTCCCGGCGGCCCGCTTCTGACAGCCGAGGAGATCCGCGAACGGGTGGCGGCGGCAGACCGCAGCCCGGCAGATTTTTCATTTCAGAGAAGCCTGGGGCTTTCCCTTTACCGTTATGCATCGCTTCGGCAGGACCCATCGATCCTACCCGATGCTATTCGGATCATGCAGCGTGCTCTCGACCTCGACCCGGCCGACCGTGACCTGCTAATCGGGCTCGGTAATGCACACTACGACGTCGGCTATTTCAACAAAGACAACAAGTCCTTTGAAACCGCTCGCGAATTTTATTTGAAGGCGCTTGAGCGGGTTCCCCGCGACGTCGACGTGCGGACCGACCTTGCCCTGTCTTACTTCCTTCAGGAACCGGCGGACCTCGAAAGGGCGGTTGCGGAATTTGAGAAGGGCCTTGAGATCGACCCTAATCACGAACGTTCGCTGCAGTTCCTTACCCAGACCTATCTAAAGAAAAACGACGTGGACAAAGCGACCGAGACGCTCGAACGGCTAAAGAGAGTGAATCCCGGTCATGGCGCAATAAGTGAGCTGACCACGTCGATCGCGAGAAGCCGGGGCGTCAATTAGCGATGAGGGAAGCGATATTTATCCTGGTCGTCCTGTTGCTGCTGGCGGGGCTGACAATCTACAGGTATCGTCGTCAGATCGGGGCTTTTCTGCGTTTTTGGCGTTCGATGAAGGAAATGAAGAGCGAGATGCTGCGCCGGCAGTCTGAGACTGGTGAACAGCAGGTCGCCGCCGGCCCTCTCGTGCTCTGTGCGAAATGCGGAAACTGGGTGCCGGAAGAAAGATCGGTGAGGCTTGGCCCGACAAATTACTTCTGCTCGACGAAATGCCTTGAGGCGAGGGTCAAGGCCACTTGAACCTGCTCAACCCAGGAACGTTCCCAAATACCAATTGATCAGACGTTCGCCGAAGAGAAGCGCGAGCAGAGAGCCGGTCCCGAGAAATATGCCGAACGGGATCTGAGCTTGCATGTTCCTGTCCTTTTGCCGGGCGATAAGGACTATCCCGATCAACGCTCCGGCGAAAGCGGCAAGAAAGATCGACAGAAAAGTCAGCCTCCAGCCAAGAAGTGCTCCGACACCCAACATCATTTTGACGTCTCCAAGTCCCATTGCTTCAACGCCGCGAAGCCGCTTCCATATTTCGCCGACAAGCCAAAGCGAACCGCCCCCCGCCAAGGCCCCGGTGATCGCCGACGCGAGCGAGATCGCCCAAACCGGATAACCGGAGAGCCACGTGGCAGGCGCGAAAGACATATCCGTGAATACCTCGGTCCCGAAGATCACCGGATAAACAAGCCTTACGATGATCGCAAAAAGCAGGAACGGATATGTGATCACATTGGGCAGGATCATATGCTCGGCGTCGATGAAGATCAGCGAGATCATCACCGCACCGAAAATGAAGGCGATGGGTAAGAAGGGACTCAAGCCGATCTGGAGAAATACCAGCAGGAAGACCGAGCCGGTCAATGCCTCGACGGCGGGATAACGGATCGAGATCGGGGCCTTACATGAGCGGCATTTCCCGCCAAGCAGCAGCCAGCTGACGATCGGGATATTGTCGTAGGGCTTGATGGAAGCTTTGCATTTGGGACAGGTCGAGTTCGGGAAAACGATCGACATCTCATTCGGAACGCGATGAATGACGACGTTCAGGAAGCTACCGACCAGCGAACCGAGCCCGAAGGCAAAGAAGGCGCCCAGAAACTCCGGCAAGCCGGTCACGGATTCGAATGAAGTGATGGTCATTGGCATCGCCGCGGGGCCCGAGCACTACGATCCAAAAGGAAGAAGGATGCCGCCAGGACATCCTCGAAGAATAATAAGGCCTCCCCCACGAAAAAGGAAGTAGGCCGACGCTTTCTTGCGGCCGCCCGTGTGGTTCAGCTTCCGCTCAAACAGCCTCCGATTGGGACGTGAAATTGAATTCCTTCAACTTCAGTGCGGGAAGAAGCGATCCGCCTCCGCCCTCAGACGCCCCGACACGCTCAGGCTTGCTGACCATGAGAACGTTTCCGGGTGCGAGCATTCGGACCGTTGATTGGTTAAACCTAAAGTTCTTTAACGGATACGCGATCTTGCCGTTCTCGATCCACCATACTCCGTCGCGGGTCAAGCCGGTCGAACTCGCCGTCCGCGGATCGGTCGAGCGGATGTACCAGAACCGCCCGACGAGGATGCCCTTGTCCGTTGACTTGATCATCTCTTCGAGCGTGGCGGTCGGACCCGACGTTTCGAAGATCGTGTTAACGGGCCCGGGGGTCGGCTCAACGCCCTTTTGTTTCGCCCAGAAACGGTTGTAGGTGAGATTTTCAAGCACTCCCTTATTGATCATCATGATCTTTTGGGCCGGGATCCCGCCCTGAGCAGACTGAGAGCCGGGCAGTTCCGGATGCCATGGATCGCTGTAGATCGTGACCCTTTCGTCGAAAACCATCTCGCCCTTTTTTGTTTTTCCGCCCGGTGCGGAAAATACACTCCGGCCTTCCTCAGCGTTACGGGCGTTGAACCCGAAACCGAATCCGCCGATCAGATCGGCGACGGCCTGAGGTTCCAGGATCACGGTATAGATACCAGGCTCGATCGCGCGTGCACCGCGGCCCTCGAGCGCCTTTCGGATCGACTCACGGGCGATCCGCATGGTATCGAGCTTGGAAATATCGTTGTCGCTCCGAAGAAAATACCCTGAGCTGGAACCGTCCGGCGTTCTCGCCGTCACGGATAACCCGACCCCGGTCGACCGTTCAAATTCAAAATTCCCGTTCTTAGTAGCGCTCCCTCCGGACTGAGTGTTTGCCGAATGGAAACCGGCACCGATCACCTTACTTTTCTCACATTCGGCCAGGATCGCCCCGACCTGCCGGGCACGCTCGTCAAGCGATAGATTCGCCGTCCGTTCAATGAAGGACGCGGTCGGCTTGTAATCCTGCTTTCCAAGGGTCGGCACGTACTCGCGGTCGGGCGGAGCGTTCCGGGCGATCTTTTCGGCCTGTTCGACCATAGACTTAAGGCTGTCATCGTCCAGGTCGTTTGTCGACGCACTACCTCGCCGGCCGCCGATCCAAACCGTCGCATTCGCCGAACGGCCGGTGCGCGAACCGCTTGTTAGAACATTATTAGCCGCAAAACGCAGGTGCGACTGCTTATTGCTGTTTACCGACACCGAAGCATCGTCGGCTTTGACCATCGAAAGGATCTTGCCCGTGAGTGATCTAACTTCCTGCTCAGATAAAAGCATTATTCGTGGTCCTCCATTAAATCGGTGCCCGTGTCAGAGGCGGTGTTCAGCACATTGATCTGCCGGAAACGTGCGACAGGGCAGCCATGGGAAACTGCGTTTGACTGGCCGGGCTCACCCTTGCCGTCATTCGGAGAACCCGGTAATTCATAGGTCGCCTGCCCGCCAAGGCCGTCGCAAGCTCCCCAGAAATCAGTTGTCCTGGATTGATAAGCAACATCGCGAAGCATTCCGGTAACCTTACCCTTCTCGATCGACCAGAATGTTTGGCCGCCGAACTGGAAATTGTAACGCTGCTGATCGATCGAGTAGCTTCCGCGCCCGTATATGAGAATGCCGCTGTCAACGCCTCCGACAAGATCGTCCATTGAGACATTCTCCTTCGCCGGCTGGAGCGATAGGTTCGGCATCCTCGGGAAAGGAACGCTCGACCAACTGTCGGCGTGCAGGCAGCCGTAGGACTTGGACCGGCCGATCAGCTTCGCTGTGTCGCGGGTCGTCTGCCAGTCGACAAAGAGGCCGTCTTTCACGATATTCCAACTCTGACCCGGAACGCCTTCATCGTCGTAAGCGACCGTGGCCAATCCCGCCGGCTGTGTGCGGTCGGCGACGAAATTGACGATCTTTGAACCAAACTGAAGCTTACCGGTCTTGTCCGGGGTGAGGAAACTTGTTCCAGCATAATTTGCTTCCCAGAGCATTGCACGGTCAAGCTCTGTCGGATGGCCGACCGACTCGTGGATCGTAAGGAAAAGGTGCGACGGATGAAGCACAAGGTCGTATTTCCCGGGCTTAACGGATGGAGCCTTAAGTTTCATGACGGCGTGCTCGGCGGCCGTCTTTGCCTCAGCGGCCCAATCGTGCTTGCTCATGTATTCGAAACCGATCTGCTGGGCACCGCGGAGGGAATTTACAGCTTGGAAATCGCCTGAGGAACGATCGACGGCCGTCGCCGAGAAGCTTGGGTTGGTCCTGATGATGTACTGCTCGATCCGGGAACCGTCGCTTGTCGCAAGATACTTTTGCTCGTTTACGAACGAAAGGGACGAATTAACGAACGAAACACCTTTTACTCCGAGGGCGGCCTCATTGATCTTCAGGAGGATCGCGATCTTGTCCTCGCTCGGTATCTCAAACGGGTCCTTTTCGAAGCTGCTTTTCCACTTTGCGCTGGCCTTCGGCGTTGGGACAAGTTCGATCCTGCGGCGGGTTATTGCCGAATTCGCCTTTGCGATGGCAGCGGCCTCGGTCGTTACCCGTACGACTTCGTCTGCGGTCACGATCGGGCTCGCAGCGAATCCCCAAGTGCCGTTGACCAGCACGCGAACGCCGAAGCCGAAGTTCTGTCCGCTTGAGACATTGAGCACTTGCCGCTCGCGTGTATTGACCGATTCCAGTCGATAGCGATTGATCCGGATATCGGCATACGACGCCCCGAGTTTCTTGGCGGTCGAAAGGGCTGCTTCCGCGAGAGCATCCTTGTTCACCTCGGCCAAGCGTACATCGAGGCCGTAGGCCTGATAGACCCACGTCGGCAGCACGGCCGCGCTGCCGAAAGCGGCACCGGCTGCCTTTATAAAATCACGGCGAGAAAACGTCATTTCAACTCCTTAACGATCGATCTCGATCAAATTGGACTGGGAAACACGAAAATTCTAGTTGCATCGGGAACGCCCGTCAAGGAATCGTCCGGTCATCGTCAGCGTTTGACAAATGACGGTCCGCTAACGAAGAGTTTAATTTGTTTCCTGACCGCATTAACGCTGCCGCGAACAGGATCGAAAGAATATGAGGTTTCAACGCGCATCCGGGATCCTCCTTCACCCAACAAGCCTGCCGGGGGATCTTGGCATCGGCGACTTCGGGCCGGCGGCCTATGAATTCGTAGATTTCCTGGAGGAAGCGGGCCAGTCTTACTGGCAGGTCCTCCCGCTTGGGCCGACCGGATTCGGCGATTCGCCTTACCAATGCTTTTCCGCTTTTGCAGGTAATCCGCTACTTATTTCTCCCGAAAAACTGGTCGGTGCCGGTCTTCTTACTGAGGAAGATCTGGCCGCCAGGCCGGCGTTTCCCCACAAGAAGATCGATTTCGGAGCCGTATATGAATGGAAATCACGGCTGTTAATGATCGCATTCGAGAACTTCCAGACTTCGATCGATACGGTCCGAAACGACGAATTTACCCGCTTCTGCACCGAGAACTCTTGGTGGCTCGATGATTATGCCGCCTTCAGGGCGGCAAAGAAATTCTTCGAGCCGCGGCCCTGGTTTGAATGGCCGGAGGCGGTGCGGCTGCGCGATCCCGAAGCCCTCGCCGAGATCGGAGCCAAGCTCCGCGAACCGATAGAGGCCGAGCGATTTCTTCAATACGTGTTTTTCAGCCAATGGAAGTCGCTCAAGGAATATGCGAGCGAACGAGGCGTGAAGATCATCGGTGACGTGCCGATTTTCGTTGCTCACGATTCCGCGGATGTTTGGTGCAACCAGAACAAGTTCAAGCTCAACCCGAACGGGACGGCGAGGGTCGTGTCCGGTGTTCCGCCCGATTATTTTTCAAAGACCGGCCAACTGTGGGGCAATCCCATCTACGATTGGGAAGCTATGCGGCGCGACGGATTCGGTTGGTGGATCGCCCGTGTTGCTTTCACGCTTCGGATGGTCGACGCGATCCGGATAGACCATTTTCGAGGTTTCGCCGCATCGTGGGAAGTGCCCGGCGGCGATAAAACGGCCGAGAACGGCGAATGGGTCACCGTTCCCGGAGCCGAGCTCTTCTCCGCCTTGCGGGCTGCGCTCGGGGACCTGCCAGTCATCGCCGAAGACCTCGGCGTGATCACGGCGGACGTTGAGCAGCTCAGGGACGGATTCAGCATTCCTGGGATGCGGATCCTTCAGTTCGCATTCGGCGGCGATGCCAAGAACCGCGACCTTCCGCACAATTACGTCAACAATTGCGTAGTCTTCACGGGCACTCATGACAACGACACCGCGATCGGATGGTGGCGGTCGAAAAGCGGCAAGGGCTCGACGCGGGACAAGAAAGCTGTGTCGCGGGAACAGGAGCATTGCAGGAAATATCTGGCAACGGACGGTGCCGAGATCAACTGGGACCTGATCCATGCCGCATGGGCTTCGGTCGCGGACCTCGCGATCGCCCCGCTTCAGGACGTGCTCGGGATCGGCAGCGATGGAAGGATGAATCTGCCCGCCACAACATCAGGAAATTGGACCTGGAGATTTTCCGCAAGAAAACTCACCAAAAAGCTAGCGTCCCGACTTCGCGATCTGACGGAACTCTATGGGCGGATCGCTCCATCGTCGACCGACGGCCGTTGAAAGGATCTCCCGAATTTAGGTCCTCGACATCACTCCTGGTCTCCCGACTTTGAGGATCGATCATCAGCGTGCACCTTTTGGGCAGTCGAAGGGAACCGGCCCGAAAGAAACTCTTTGATCGAGCCGAACACGAGCTGTGGATCGTCGATCCACGGGAAGTGGGCGGCATTTGGCACTGTCAGAAGCATCGCGTTCGGCAACAGCCGGGCCCATTCACGGCCCGATCCGTAGGCAGCATTCCTGTCCTTTGTCCCGTGAATGGTGAGAACCGGGACCTCGACCTTCGACACCTCGTCCTTTGTTATCTCAAGCTTCTGGACCGAAACGAAATGGGATGCGAAGTGCCGGTACAGATTGACCGGCCACTCGTTCGACAGATCGCATGGACTTCGAAGCTTGTCGACGTTCTTCGGATCGCCGACCAGCCCGAACTTTGTCAATTCCCAGTCCGACCGGCAAAAGCCCTGCGGGTCGGTCTTATGAACTTCCTGCTTATAAAGCTCGTCTATCTTCGCGACCTCTGCGGGGTCCGGCACCGGTGTCGGATCATTCGCCGTTAATTCGGTCGGGTACTTCGTGCCGTATTTCAGAGGTACCGGTCCAATTTGAACCAACCTTTCGACGTGCTGAGGATACTTCATCGCGTACATCACCACCATCAGGCCGACATACGATTCGCCGATCAGCGTCATTCTGTCGATCTGAAAATGTTTCCGCAGCACTTCGAGGTCTTCAACATCGTGTTGAACGGTCAACTTCGTGCCGTCGGCGATCGCATCCGATCTGCCGCGGTTACGGACATCGTAGAAGATCATCGTCCGTCCTTTCGCAAGGTGCCGAAAGTCGTCGAAAAGGAACATATGCAGAGGAACGACGACGGTTTGCTTTCCGGTGCCGACCTTTTCGTAGTAGATACGGGCACCCTCTTCGACGGTGATAAAGCCCTTGTCGGGTACTTTCACCCGCTCGTTACGCACAACGGGTGCGGTCCGGGCCGGGTATTCGACGGCCTCGACGATCGTTTGACCTTTTGCATCGCCGACGTCGAGATCGGCGGCCACGCCCGGATCTGCAAGCGTCACAAATAAGAAAAATAATGCGAACATAATTACCTCTATGACCTGTTCAGGTACGTAAAACTATCGATCCCCGAGAACGGCCAACCCGACCTCGGTGGCATTGAGCCTTAGCACCTGATGCATCGCCGCCCGTGAGAGATCGAACGCTTTCTCGTCACCGTGAAGACGGCGGAACCAATTTGCTTCCTGGACGGATCCGTGAAGCTGGAACGCGAGGAGATCGATGTCTGTCGATGCCGTAAGTTCGCCCAGCCGGACCGCCAACCTCAGTTCCTTCTTCAGCTGCGAGACCCAACTGCCGGTTAACTTCACAAGGAAGTCCCGGACCGGGCCGGGCCGGTCATCGACCTCGGCCGAAGCGGCGTAAAAGAAACATCCGCCGCGATAGCGTCCATGCTCGACACTTTCGATCCACGCCTCCATCATCGCGAGCAGCCGGGCAAGGCCGGGCTCGACATCGAGCGTCGGGTCGATCACGCTCGCGACAAAATCACGCCGAGCGGCATCGATGGTCGCGATCTGCAGCTCTTCCTTGGACCCAAAATGAGCGAACAACCCGCTCTTGCTCAGGCCAAGTTCCTTAGCAAGCCGTCCTATTGTCAGCCCCTCGAGGCCTTCGGCGGACGCGACGTCCACACTGGTTCTGAGTATCTCTTTTCTTGTCTGGGCTCCACGGACAACGGCCCAACTTCGCAGATCGGCATCTTTCATAGAATGAGCGTTCTTTTTGTAACGAACGACCGTTCGATGCACGAGATCTTGCCGTTGGTTGTATCGGCCGCCGGTTGTACCGCGTTAGCCGTCGGCTCTGGGTTCGATCGAGTGTATCGCTGCGGGTGTTTCCGATCGAACATGGCCGGGGAAAAGAACCTCGGCCTGCGGCCGCATCCCATTGTCGGAAAGAGGCTTACGCCATTTCGAACGGAAAGCTCGACGCGTTCTCGTTCCGGCGGCGTTCCGGCCGCGTTCCGGCCGCGTTCCGAGCTTGTTCGGAACGTGGAACTGGTTGAACCAATTTAACTTACGGCCGCGATCGGGCCCGATCCGGCCAAAAATGTGAAAAACTTTTTCGGGCCGAATTTCGCCGTCTGTTTCCTGGTTGTCAAAGAACCGGACCGTTTGTGCGATCCCTGCAATATTGTATCACAGACTGTCAAGTGTTGCGGGCATGCAACGACTCGGCAGGTTGTCGTATATTCGTGTTCCCGATTATCGGTCGATCCGGATCCCGGGCCCTTCTTTCTTTTTTCGTGTGATTCGTGGCAAAAGAGATATTTCCACGAAAAACACGAAACAAGAAAACAAGGAACAGGAAAGGGCATCCTAGACACAACCGTCAGACTTGGGCGGGGCGAAAATTGCCGGGTCTGAGGCGTCGGGTTTCGTCTATAATGCCGGTGGGATGCTTGTGGCGGAGTATTCGACCGAGATCGAGGGGGTCGAGACGGCACAGGTGAGCTATTTGACACAGGACCATCTCGGAAGCCCGAGGGTGGTTACGGACAAGAACGGCGCGGTGCTGAGCCGCAAGGACTACTCGGCGTTCGGTGAAGAACTCAACCAAGATGAGCACCGCACCGAAAACGAAGAATACGGCGGCGGCGAGGTGCGGAAAGGCTACACGGGCTACGAGAAAGACTCAGAAAGCGGCCTCGAATTCGCCCAGGCCAGGTACTACAACACCATTCACGGGAGGTTTACTACAGTTGATCCACTCAATGAAAGCGGCTCGACGGACAATCCTCAGACCTTTAATCGATATACCTATGTCATCAATGATCCTTTGAATCTGGTCGACCCGGGCGGCATGATGGCTTGCTCCGCCGAGTATAGTTATTCAGACTGCGGAGGTGATAAAGGCTTCTGGGGCGGCGGAGAATTTGGTGATCAAGTTGCGTACGACAAACAAACGCTTGGAAATCATAGCTCTCAGATTCAAGCATTTGTTAGTGTCTATCTTGAAAGAATCAGCAACTCGCAGGCTGGTTATGGATTCATTAGTAATTCCGAAGCCATGGAGGCGATGGCTGTTGCATTCTTCAATATCTTCTACGATTCATACGAAGAAGATGATCCTCAGGCGGCGAAGCCCGAGTTTCATAGAGGCGCTATCACTGTTTATCAATTTATGCCGCGTTGGGACCAAGCCGCGCATATTATACGTGATGCGACGGCTCCAATTATGGACACGGTCATGCCGGGATTCTCGACCGCCATAAACTGGACCTCACAGAGGCTTTGGGGAACGAACCTGATACACACGGAATCGAGGGAGTATCAGGATGCTGACACAGTCGTCGCAATCTCCGGAGTGTTTTTGCCCGGGCCGGGTGGGAAAGCCCAACTTGCGGCGAAGCTTGGCACTTCGGTAAAGGCACTAAAGCACGCAACAAAGCACCTTACAAAATTCCAAGCGCTAAGACCGGGGACTACGGCAGAGGGGCTATATCGGTTGGGTCAGAGGATCGCCAGTAATCCAAGCAACTACCTTTTCACAAAAGGTGGAATGGCAAATTATCAACGTGTAGTGAATATAGGCGGGCAATCTATAACCGTCCGTGTGGCGTTGAATCCTTCAGGAAAAGTGAAAAGTATACACATCAGACGATAGCAACCAATGGAAATCATCCTGACCTACGACAAAGAAGGGGGTATCGACCCATTAGATTTGCTCGGCGACATCACGATCAGTGCCGACGGTACCATTAGTGAGGCGTGCACCTATCTTGACAGTTGGATGCATGCCTTGATCGAGGGAATAGTTGCAATGGACTTAAATAGCAAATATAGCGTCGATTTGATGGATGAACCCGACGAGTTGCGATTCGAGAAAAGTGACGATCGGCTTACTATCAGATATGGGACACAACGGCTTTCTGTCACGCCACTAGAAGAGTTTCGCCGCTGTCTTAAGAAGTCCGCTACCGAGATGGTAGGTCTGCTTGAAAATCACCCGTCATTCAACGAGGTGCCTTTCTTGTTGGAGGTGGCTAAGTATGCCAAGACAGGATAGATATGCATTTGAGAAATTACCGTTCTCATTCAGACTCGCTCAGATCCAAAATGATGTCAGCGAATAAAGAAAGGAAATCGCCTTATAAATCTCGAATTTTTCAAACCTAATGGGCAGATTGTCACGTTTTGGTATAGATAGCTATGAACGAGCGAATTGACATCCTTAAACGTACTTTTCATGAATTCATGAATGTACCCTTTCCGGACGATAGCTTTGACCCGTATCTGAGCGAGCTGCATGCTGAGCTAGCTCAGTATGACGGATTCATGGCCGCTCAAATCAAAAATGTCGTTTCAGGATCAAGGGTCTTGAAAAGTGAATTAGCAACAGACGAGACACTCCGAAAACGACTTTGCGAATTCCTAACCACGACAAGCGGTGAAGCTAGACATGAGGCGATGATTTATCTGGAATATCTGGACAGGCTTGAAAAGTTAGTTGCAATTGCGCGAAACGCGGCAAAATGAACTTGGATGCCTGGATCAGCACAGATCGATCAGATCATTCGGGCCGTCCAAGTTACAAGATAGTTGGTCGAGAGCCTACGATCGCAGTTAATCCTGCGACTGGGCGAATCGTAACTGTTTATCCGACCTCGAGCCGGATTGTCCGTCGCCTCTCGCGATAAATTATGAAAATAGCATTAACTCAGGCCGAGTTCGATTACTTGCTCATGAAGAGTGCCTTGCCGACCAGGTCCAATACGATCAACCGAGAACTCTCGAATGACAGGCAAATTGCGCTTGAGGTTACGGAAGATGAAGCTGTGGATATGCGAGAGCTTGTAAGTGAATTTCTTCAACTTGAAGGCTTCGACGCAGAGTACAAGTTAACAAAAAAGGGAAAGATATGCGAATCACTAATTGACAAGTTATTCGTTCCATGACGTCGCTTGTTGATTAATTGTAAGCTTCAAGATATGGATAGCGTGTCAGTTAGGAAATTTATCGAAAGAGAAGTCGATTCGATGTCGCCTACCGAGTTAGAGTTTGGACATTTTAGGCCGAATGAATTGCGGAATTATCTCGTCGAGCCGTATGAAATGGAGTTCTACGATCCGGTTCATGATGTGGTGGAGCGATATTGGGTCATTCTTGATGAAGACGCTGGATCAGCCAATATGGGCTATATCATCTTCTTTTCCGTCAAGGATAACGAGTTTGGACTGGCCACCAAAACTAACTTAAAACAAATAATTCGTGCCGGAACGGCTGTCAGCTACTACGGCTCATTTGCGGAAGTTTTGAAGTCGTTGTGAACTTTCGGAAAATGAGCGAACAAGTTGACTGTTCGTAATCGGACCATCTCCGCAGCCTGAGTGGTGTTTGGCAAGAAACTCCCTTATTTACAACCAATCCGAAACCTTGATCGAAGAGACCTGTCCCAGCACCCGGAAGGTGAAGTACACGCTCGACAACAACGGCGACCTGTCGCAGGTGCTGAGCAAGAAGACCTCGAATCATGGGTACTGGGCTTATGCGGACAGTTTCGCCTATGACAAGAACGGAAACATAACGAGGATGCAGCTTGGGAACGGGCTGTGCGAGACGTTCGAATACAATCCCGACCGTCTGCAGATCAAGAAGATCGGGCTGGGCGAGACGAGCACGGTCCAGGACGTGCTCAAGCTGGAGTACAAGTACGACACCAGCGGTTCGAGCTATGATAACAACGGGAGCCTCCGCGAACAGAAGATCACCGTTCCGGGGATAGAAGACCCTTTCATCCAGACCTACACCTACGACGACCTGAACCGGCTGGCATCGGCCACCGAGACCAACGACAGCGTCCAGACCTGGAAGCAGACCTTTACCATCGACCGCTACGGTAACCGGAAGTTCAACACGAGCGGGCGTAACACTACGACATTGGGAAGCTGCCCTGCGGCTGGATGCACCTCGTCTGAGGGGGTGGAAATTGCGGGATCGCCTGCAGCACGCCGTCAGCGTGCGATCCTTCGGGGGGCATCGTGACCCGACGCTTCGCATCGGGCTAACTTCCGGCGTGCCTTCGGCACGGATGAGGGAGATGGCGGATCTCAAATTCCAAATTTCAAATTCCAGATTCCAAATTTGAAGAACGTGAATCGTGAATCGTAAATCGTGAATCGTAAATCGTAAATCGAAGACCAAAGGCCGAAAGCCGAAAGCCAAAGACCAAAGACCAAAGACCGAAGACCGAAGACCGAAAGACCCCGGTTGCTACCGCTCCCGGTTCTGACCTCTGGTCACTCGTCACTCGTCACAACCCGTCGGTCGCTACCGCTCCCGGTTCTGACAATAGGCCGAAAGTCAAGAAACTAGATCCGAAATCGGATGGACCCGGGCGGCGGATGCCGACCGGGTCCTGTTTTGATCACGAAGAAAACAATTTCGAGAGCTCCGTCTATTTAACGAGCCAATTCTCGTCGAAATGCAGCCTTCAACTAAAGAGCCCCCTCGGTGAGTGCCGAGGCAAGGGCCGCGATCCGGCTGCTGTCGGAACCGCTCTTTGCCTTTGCGGCCGACTCAAGGTAAGCCGCGAGCTTGTTCAGCTCACTGCGTTCCTTCTTGCCGAGTTTCGAACCTTCCGCTTTGGCGACCGCGTCACGAAGTTCGGCGATCTTGCCGGCGGGCAGTGCTTGTGAACGTTCGATCTGGTCGAGGTAGGCTTTTGCGACGGCCATCTTGTTCGGCCATTTGTACCTTTCCTGCGTCTGCACGTTCAACACCGACAGCTTGGCGGACTTGGCCGCGTCGATCTCGTTCTGAGAAATGTGCTTCGTCGGGACAAGCTCGAAGATATCGAGCCCGCGGGCGATCTCAGACGAGTAGATGAAACCGTTGTACCAGTATGCCGACCACGCACCGCCCATCACGAGCATCTTCGAATCGATCGGGCCGCGGTCAAAGTAGGCGATCTCGACCGGATTCGCCGCGTCGGTGAAGTCCATGATCGAAATGCCGCCCTGGTACCACGCCTGCACCTTGATGTCGCGTCCCGGGATCGGGATCAGCGATCCGTTGTGTGCGACGCAGTTTTCCTGTTCGGTCTGTGCGGCCGGGAGCTTGTAGTAACTGACAAACTCGAGCTTGTTGTTCTTGAGATTGAAAAGAGCGTTGGCTCCCCATTTGTCGGGGTCGGTCTCGCGGCAACGCGGGGCCATTCCGCCGCCCCATTCGTCGGTGAAAACGACCTTCTTCGCATCGTTCGAGAACGAAGCTGAGTGCCAGTAGGCGTAGTTCGGATCATTCACCGAATCGATACGCTTCGGGTTGGCCGGGTCCTTGATATCGAGCAGGATCCCGTTACCCGAACAGGCACCGGCAGCAAGGCCGATCTCGGGGTACGCCGTGATGTCATGGCACTGGTCGGTCGGTTCGACACGGCCCTTGTTGTCGTGCGAGCCGGCATCCTTGAGGACGCTGATCGCTCCGGTCGCCGGGTCGCCGAAGATACGCGGCGTCGAGACGATCTTCGCATCTTGTGGGGCCGCGACCGGCACCTTGATCACTTCAATGCGGAAAAGAGCGGTGTTCGGGTCCTTGTCCGGCGGCCCGCCGCTGCATCCGGCGAGCTCATCGCTTGAACGGACAAACGACGTCCCCGAAACGTAGATGTACACATTTTTCTTGTCCTTCGGATCGGTAACCAGCGTGTGCGTATGAGAGCCGCGGCACGTCTGGACGGCCCCGACCTGCTTCGGATTGCGGATATCGCTGATGTCGAAGATCCTGACGCCGCGGAAGCGGTCCTTACTGGCCGCGGGCGGCCCACCGGGGCCTGCTCCCTCGGCCGGCGGAAAACCCTGTTCGCCGCAATCGATACGCCCATTCGGCATTTCGACCGACATGAACATCAGGTTCTTATAGACCGAGACATCACCCTGGCCGCCCGGGCAGATCATCGACGTGACGAGCTTTGCCATGGCCGGGTTCGAGATGTCGTAGATGTTCATCCCGTAGAAATTGCCCATGAAGACGTAATTTCCCTGGAACGCGAGGTCGGAGTTGCCGAGCGCAAGTCCCGCGACGGCCATCCTGATCCCCGGCGGTACGTTCGCATTGGGCGGGATGCCCATCGCGCCGAGAGCTTTTGTAACCTTGGGCGAATTCGGGTCGATCCCGAGGTCGAAGGCCTCCGGCTTCTTCTGCAGCGAGACGTGCTTGATGCCGAGAGCGGCCTCGCCCGCATCGTAAAGGCCCGGTGCGAGCTTGGCTCGCGGGTCTTTCGTGTTCGCTCCCTTCATTCCGGGAGGAAGTTTCGGAGCGGGCTTTGCCTGTTCGCCCTGGGCCACCGCCGCAACGGCGAACGATCCGCAGATCAGAAGGGAAGTTACGATCAAACGAAGTGTGAATTGATGTATGCGATCCATAGTTTTGCTATTACGGTCTTTTTCCTAATAAAGTTTGCATTGATCTGATCTCGGCCCGCTGTCCGCTATCGACATCGGTCGCGAAATTGAAAAGCTCGGCGTCCTGCCCGGCACCCGCGGTTCCGAAAAGCTCATCGACCATAACGAGGGCGCCTTCATGATGCTGGATCATTCCTTCGAGGAAAAGGCGGTCGAATTCCGCTCCTTTCGCTTTTCTAAGGGCGTCCATCTGTTTCTTTGACAACATGCCCGGCATCAGCATTTCGCTGTCCGCTCCATGCGCGCCGTGGGCGTGGCCGGTCTGTTTTGCGGGCATTTGGTGCTCGGTCGATTCACCGCGAAGTTCGAGCCAACGCCGCATAAAGCCCATTTCGTCTGTCTGGGATTTGCTTATTCGTTCGCCGAGGAGCTTAAGGTCGCGATTTGTCGTACGGGCGTCGATCATGTCCGTCATCTCGACGGCCTGAGCATGATGCATGATCATCCCCTGCATGAACTCGACGTCTTTCCGCGACGCTCCGGGCAAGGTCACACGCGTGGAAGGCGGAAGCACCTTGGTCGGTTCTCCCGGAGCACCGGGACGGACCAAGACCGGGCCCGGCGGGTTTTCGGGCTTCTGCGCGCTTACGATGATCGGTCCGACAAACACCAAGACCGCAGCGGTCAGGACCGGAAAGCTAGAAGACAAATTTTCTTTGATCGTTCGCAACATTCTCCCTGAAACGCGGAATGAGCGCGAGATATGGGTCAGACAGAAAACCATCGTGCGATACAGATTATCATAAAGCACTTTCAACGGCGATTGCTCCCGAGGCCACCAAAACGATCGGAGTATCGATCCGAATGCTCGAGTAAGAGCCCGCTCACGGTACCGTTCCTTCGATGCCGAATAACCTTAAGAGATCACCCAAAAACTGCCCGGCCCTTATCCGCGGTTGTTCTCGATTATAAGTTTCACCGACTCGGCCTGACCGATAACGATGAGCAGGTCGCCTTCTTCGACGAGCGTATTTCCGTTCGGATGGAACTCCAGCCGGCCATCGGACCGCCGGATCGCGACGACAATAAGGTTGAGCTCGCTCAATAGGTTCGTCTCGCGCAGATACTTATTCGCGTAAGGCGATTGTTGGTCGACGGCGATCTCTTCGAATACGAGATCGAGAGTCTCGGCGACGATCGATTCCATAAAATCGGCGATCGCGGGCTTAAGCAGGGCCCTGGCCATCGACTGGCTTCCGATGATCGTCGGGGCCACGACGCGGCTGGCACCGGCACGGATGAGGGTCGGCTCAGCCTGTTCTTCGACCGCCCTGGAAACGATGTGAATATCCGGATTCAGCCCGCGGGCGGTCAGCACCACATAGACGTTCGCCGCATCGTCGGGCAGGCAGCTCGCAAGGCCGCGGGCGTACCTGACCTGGGCACCCTTGAGGTTTTCTTCGAGGGTGGCATCACCGATCATCACCGTCGTGCCTTCCAGGTCCAATTCGGCCAACTTTTTCTCATCTTTTTCAATGATGACGTGCGGCAGCCTTTCTTTCTGCAGGTTGCGGATGACACGGCGGCCGACCCTGCCCGCGCCGCAAACTATGTAGTGGTCGCGAAGATTCTCGATCTGTTTCATCTTTGCCTTTTTTCCGTAAGCCTCGACCATTTCGGACTGGATCACCGATTGCGCGAGCAGCGTCAGGGCATACAAGACGGTCCCCGCACCGGTCAGCATCAGTATGATCGCGAAGACGCGCCCTTCGGGCGTGACCGGCGTCAGATCACCGTAACCAACGGTCGTAACGGTCTGGGCGGCCGTGTACATGCTGTCCAGCCACGACAGGCCTTCGAAATACCTGAAGCCCAGACCGCCGAGAAAGGTCATCAACAGCACCAGCGATGCCGCGAAAACGAGGCGGCGTTGGGCTATCTGTGCCAGCGTCGATATTGGACCTGATCTCATCTGTTCCCGGATCGTTCGAGCCGCACACCCGGCAACCGCCCCGGAGCACGACAACTTTCGAAGTCGATATTCTCACTTAGTGCAGACAATTTCCAACCGGCGAGCGAGTGTTCAGACGGCGATGAGCTGTCACCTGTCCCGCCGCCATAACCGGCAATGAACTGCAGACAGTAGGGGACCCCGCCTCGCAATATTCTCGGGCCAAGGTCTCGATCGCCAATTTATTGATCGCTAAAATTACGGGATCCCGCGGCGTGCCTTAGGACATTTAGAATGTATAGTCGCGTACTGACAATCGCGGCGGGTTGTAGTATGCTTCCGAACACGTCCGTTCGCCTTTTACCAAAATTTAGAGACTATGTCGCAACTCCCGACACTATCGACGTGCAATAGCCGGGTTTTTATTGCGCGTATTCGGTTTGTCGTGCGATCGGCCATTTTATGACGGGCACGATTCGTCACCAACTTTCCCGGCATACAAACGGAGTCAGTACGATCCAAGTTGCCGCTTGCCATCCGAGCGGCTTTTTTTTGTGCCCGAGAAAGGTTTCGCCGGATCGAACATTCCATAAATGAAAAGTTTTCAGACCCAGTACAGATTAAGGAGAGTCTTCGGAGGGAAAATGGCTCGACAGAAGAAAAAATGCGTTTCGACCAAGTTTTTGCGTGACTGGCGGTTGCTCGCTGCAGCGATAGTCGTTTCCATCACGGCCACGCTCGGCTTTTCGGGCTCTATTAGCTCGGCCGAGTCGTTGCCGTTCGGAGTGGCTAAGGCACTGGGATGGGTGATGGTCGGCAGTGCTCCCGCACCCGCTGTTTCCGCCTCCGACGCCAGCGTGCGCCTCAGGTCTTTGGATATGGCAACGGGGTTTTGGGGAATTCACAGGTTGCCAACTCCCGAATTCGCGTCGCCCAATCGGGCTTTCCTGACCAATGGCGGAAGCATCAATGCGTTCGGTTCGGCACTGACCGAGAATTTTGATGGCCTTGCAAATACTGGGACGAATACAGCCTGGACAGACAATATCACGATTTCTGGAGCGTATTCTGATGCGGCAACGTATAACGCGGGGACAGGCAGCAGTACAACGGGATCACTTTACAGTTTCGGCGTCGCCGGCACAAATCCGGTCACGGATCGCGCACTCGGCGGCGTGGCGTCGGCGGGAACCGGCAATATCTATTATGGGTTCAAGCTGACGAATAACACAGGTGGGGACATTGTGTCACTTAATATCAGCTACAACGGTGAGCAATGGCGTAATAGCTCCGATAACCCTGACGCCGCCGAAACGATAGTTTTTCAATATCAAGTGGCAAGCAGCGGAACCATAACGGACGTGGATGTGCCCGCCACCGGTTGGACCACGTTTTCAGCATTGAGTTTTTCGAGTCCGATATTCACGAATTCGTCCGGCGCCTTGGATGGAAACGACCCAGCGAACCGAACGGCCAAGTCAGCAACCCTGACGTTCCCGACTCCGGTAGCGAATGGTCAGGAAATATGGATCCGATGGGAGGATCCGGACGACGCTGGCAGTGATCACGGTTTGGCTATAGACGATCTTTCGATCACTCCGGCCGGGTGCTTCACGGACCCGATAGTGACGACAAGTGCGGACAGCGGTGCTGGCAGTCTGCGTCAGGCAGTTATCGATGCGTGTGTGGGGAGCACGATCACGTTCGATATGAACACGGTCACGAGCCCGATCACATTGACGAGCGGACAAATAACGAAGAATGAAAGTCTGACGATCCAGGGCCCGGGAGCCGATGTCCTGGCGATCAACGGCAACGGCGGGCCGATCTTTGGTTTCAACGGCGCGAATGCTATTAAGGTTTACACGGTCAACGACCTCACGCTCACCGGTGCAGTTAACACGATCAATCTGTCGGGCAGCGGCGACGATACACTGAACGTCAATAGGGTGACCGCAACGGGTAACGCCGATCCGGATAGCGCCGGCAGCGTCATGGTCGCCTCGTTTGCTGAGGTCAACATCACGAGCAGTTCGATCGTAAATAATTTTCACGCTCAGGGTCTGGACATTAGTCAGGGCAGCACCACAAATATCGTCAACTCAACATTTAGCGGCAACGCCAACGCCTTCGGTGGGTCGGCTATCAGCATTTTCCCCGGAACAGGGGTGCGCGTTGTAAACCTCACGAGTAACACGATCGCAGACAATGGCGGAGCCGGCGTCCGGGTACGAAACTTCTCGGGCGGTACGCTGACGGTCAACTACAGGAACACGATCTTTTCGAACAACGCGAGCGGCAGCTTCACAAATGGTACTGTTGGAACGCTGAACTTAAACTCGCTCGGCTACAACCTGCTTAGCGACTCGACCGGCGACGCGACTCCCGACGCGACCGACCATTTGAACACGTCCGCGATGCTTGCTGCGCTCGCCGATAACGGAGGTACGACGCCAACACGCTCTCTAAATTTCGGGTCGCCGGCGATCGACAAGGGCAATGCATTTGGTTTGACGACGGACCAGCGCGGAACCGGATTCGCGCGAACGTTCGACGATCCAGGTATCGGGAACGCATCCGGTGGAGATGGCACGGACATTGGGGCATTCGAAGCACAGGCGGTCATTCCGCCGCCCAACTACACCCTGTCTTACCTGGCAGGCCCGAATGGTTCGATCACTGGGACGTCGCCGCAAACGGTGCCTCAGGGCGGCAGTGGCACGGCCGTATTTGCTCAGCCTGATGCGGGATATCATTTTGTCAATTGGAGCGACGCCTCGACCGCGAATCCGCGCATGGATACGAATGTGATGGGCAACATCACCGTCACTGCCAATTTTGCGATCAATGTTTATACATTGACCTACACTGCGGGCCCGAACGGCTCGATCATCGGGACGAGTCCTCAGATGGTCAATTTTGGTCAGAACGGAACACCCGTGACGGCCGTGCCCGATCCGGGATATCAATTCGTCAACTGGAGCGACAGTTCGCCGGCAAATCCGCGGCAGGATTTTTCGGTCGCGGGCGATATTACCGTGACGGCGAACTTTGCCGCACATCCGCCGACGATCTCGTCGGCGCCGGTGTTGAAAACGGCGGGTGGGGGCGTGTCGAATTCGCAGATCGCTACAGTTAGCGACGCCAATCAGGCGGCGAATACTTTGACCGTGACTGTCAATGGAGGCGCGTCGGCGACGGTCAACGGCGTTACGGTGAGCAATATCGCGATCGACGGGTCGGGTAATGTCACGGCGGATGTCGATGCGGCGGCGGGAGCGGCGGACGCGGCGTTTACGTTGACGGTGACGGACAGCACGGCGCTCTCGGCAGATGCGACGCTCGTGGTGATCGTGCTGCCGCCGTGTCCTGACGGCTCCATCTCGCAGCAGGCGTACAAGAAGGCGTCGAATACGGGATCAGGTGACTTTTTCGGCTGGTCGGTCGCCGTCTCTGGCGACACGGTTGTGGTCGGGGCCCCGTTTGAGTCCAGCTCGACCACGGGCGTGAACTCGACGCCGGATGAGGGTGCTCCCAGCTCAGGTGCGGCGTATGTATTCACACGCACCGCCGGAGTATGGTCGCAACAGGCATATCTCAAGGCGTCAAACACGGGGGCAGGTGACCAGTTCGGCTACTCGGTCGCCGTCTCCGGCGACACGGTGGTGGTCGGGGCGTATTTGGAGGCTAGCTCGACCACGGGCGTGAACTCGACGCCGGATGAGGGTGCGGGCAATTCAGGTGCCGCGTATGTATTCACACGCACGGCCGGAGTATGGTCGCAGCAGGCATATCTCAAGGCGTCAAACACAGGGGCAGGTGACCAGTTCGGCTACTCGGTCGGCGTCTCGGGCGACACGGTTGTGGTCGGTGCGCTCCTTGAGGACAGCTCGACAACGGGCGTGAACTCGACGCCGAATGAGGGTGCTTCCGGCTCAGGTGCGGCGTATGTGTTTACCCGCACGGCCGGAGTATGGTCGCAGCAGGCATATCTCAAGGCGTCAAACACAGGGGCAGATGACAACTTCGGCCTCTCGGTCGCCGTCTCCGGCGACACGGTGGTGGTCGGGGCTTATGGCGAGGCCAGCTCGACAACGGGCGTGAACTCGACGCCGAATGAGGGTGCTCCCAGCTCAGGTGCGGCGTATGTATTCACACGCACCGCCGGGGTCTGGTCGCAGCAGGCATATCTCAAGGCGTCAAACACGGGGGCAGGTGACCAGTTCGGCTACTCGGTCGCCGTCTCGGGCGACTCGGTGGTTGTTGGGACCCCTAGCGAGGACAGCTCGACAACGGGCGTGAACTCGACGCCGAATGAGGGTGCTTCCGGCTCAGGTGCGGCGTATGTATTCACGCGCACGGCCGGGGTCTGGTCGCAGCAGGCATATCTCAAGGCGTCGAATACGGGATCAGGTGACTTTTTCGGCTGGTCGGTCGCCGTCTCTGGCGACACGGTTGTGGTCGGGGCCCCGTTTGAGTCCAGCTCGACCACGGGCGTGAACTCGACGCCGGATGAGGGTGCTCCCAGCTCAGGTGCGGCGTATGTATTCACGCGCACGGCCGGGGTCTGGTCGCAGCAGGCATATCTCAAGGCGTCGAACACGGGATCAGGTGACTGGTTCGGCTACTCGGTCGCCGTCTCTGGCGACACGGTTGTGGTCGGTGCGCTCCTTGAGGACAGCTCGACAACGGGCGTGAACTCGACGCCGAATGAGGGTGCATCTTCGTCAGGAGCGGCATACACGTTCTTCAAGAGCTGTCCGCCGGAGATCAATGTCCAAGGGAACGGCGAGGATATCGCCAATGGAGATATCTCGCCGTCGGCGACGGACGGGACCGATTTTGGTTCGGCTAACGTCGACGGCGGCCAGGTTCAGCGAACATTTCGGATCCAGAACCTTGGCGATGGTGACCTGAACCTGACGGGTTCGCCTATTGTCGAATTAACAGGAGATACGAGCGATTTCACTGTATCGCTCCAGCCGAGCACGCCGATCGGGCCAAATACTCTCCGTCCTGAGGGCGCACTTGATCCGAATGAGTTCACGATCACATTCGACCCGACCGCGGCCGGACTGCGCACGGCGACGATCTCGATCGCCAACAATGACTCGGACGAGAATCCATACACCTTCGCGATACAGGGAACCGGGGTTGAACCCTCAGTCGTGACATCCGTCGGCAGCCTTCCCGATTTTGGATCCCACACGGTGGGGAACTACTCGGCCCCGCAGACCTACAACGTATCGGGTGCCAACCTGACGGCCAACATTATCGTTACCGCTCCTGCTGACTTCGAGGTCTCGCTCTCGCCTGCGTCGGGGTTTGGCCCATCGGTCTCGATACCGTTCGGCAGCGGCACGGTCGCCCAAACGGCCGTCTATGTGCGCTTCGTTCCGGGAGCGGCCGGGCCGCTCGGCGGGAACATCACAAACACGAGTACGGGCGCGACGACCGAGAATGTCGCAGTGAGCGGTACCGGCGTGGCAGCGGCGTGCGTGGCGGCTCCTCCGAATATGGTCGCTTGGTATAAGGGCGAAAACAATGCGAATGATCAGTTTGGTGTGAATAACGGCACCTTGCAGAACGGGGCGACATTTGCCGCGGGCAAGGTCGGGCAGTCGTTCGATCTTGATGGATCGGATGACTACGTTGATGTCGGAGACCTGGATCTGGCATCGACATTTACGATTGATGGCTGGATCAATCCGGATACTATTGCGAGCAATGGATACATCCTCACAAAAAACGGAGCCGATTTTAGCTACTTCTTTGGGCTCGATAATTTCAATTCCATCCCGGGCAGGCTCAGACTCGCTGTCAAGAATACCAGCGGGCTGGTGACTCAATACGTGACCAACACGGGCGTTGTGACCACCGGCGGCTGGCAGCACGTCGCGGTCACGTACAACGGATCCGCCGCGGCCGGACAGAAGATAAAGTTCTATCTCAACGGGATCAACATTCCGGCCGGGACCTATCCGTGCTGTCCGGAGCAGGACGCCGGTGGAACACCGATCGACAATTCGTTCCCGACGAAACTGGGGATCTTCGGCGACAATACGTTCGGATTTAATGGGCTGATCGACGAGGTCGAAGTTTTTGATCGTGCCCTTTCTGCTACGGAGATCTTGGCTCTCTACAACGCCTCGACCGCCGGTAAGTGCCTCGCACCCGAGATCGCGATCGAGGAGCCGGTGAGTACGGACCTCGAAGACGGAGTTTCGGTGCGTGACTTTGGAGGTTCTCAGGTAGGCGTTCCCGGGCCGGTGAAGACCTTCACGGTGCGCAATCGCGGTACCACGACGCTCAACATCGACATACCGAACATAACGATCGACGGTACGCACCCGGGCGATTTTGTGCTCGATACGTCCGGTATGAGTCCGACCGTGGCACCGAATGGAAGTACCGCCTTCACTGTTCAGTTCTCGCCCACATCAAGCGGAGCAAGAGACGCGGACCTTCACGTCCCGAGCGATGACGCCGACGAGGACCCGTTTGATATCGGCCTCACCGGCAACGGTCTGGCGGTGCCCGACACGACCATTACCGTTTTCCCGGCGAATCCGGCCAGCACATCAGGAGCGACGTTCGAGTTTACATCGGATGTACTGACGGCGACCTTCGAGTGTCGGCTCGACGGAGCGTCATTTGCGGCCTGTACATCGCCGCATGTGTATGCGGGTCCGATCGCGGACGGACCGCACACGTTCCAGGTCAAGGCCATCAATGTCTCGGTCGAAGATCCGACTCCGGCAATGTATGTGTGGACGATCGACACCGCGGCGCCCGGGGCCCCGGTTGTGAACTCGCCGGCGAACGGTTCGGTGACGAACGACAACACACCGACCTACAGCGGGACCGCCGAGCCAGACAGCACGGTCTCCGTGATCGTCGACAATTCGTCCATTGGTACGACAACCGCGGACGGTTCGGGGAATTGGTCGTTCACGTCCGTGGTCGCGTTAGCGGACGGCAGCCATGACGTCAAGGCAACGGCGACCGATGCCGCCGGGAACACAAGCCCTGATTCGAATACGAATACTTTCACCGTCGACGCTGAAGCGCCGACCGTGACTATCAACCAATCCGCGGGACAAGCCGACCCGACCAGCACGTCGCCGATCAGCTTTACCGTCCAGTTCAGCGAGGCCGTAAGCGATTTTGACGATGTCGGTGATGTCCAGCTTGGCGGCACCGCGGGGGCGACGACGGTCGTGATCACACCTGTCGATGCCGATACTTACACGGTCCTGGTTAGCGGGATGACGGGCGGAGGCACCGTGATCGCAACCGTGCCGGCGGGCGCCGCGTCGGATGCGGCAGGAAACTTGAACCCGGCTTCAACCAGCACCGACAATTCGGTTCAGTTCGTTGTGGCCACAAGTACGATCGTCACGGGGCCGCTGAACCCAAGCGTATTCGGCCAGCAGGTCACATTCACGGCCATTGTCGCGACCGTGCCTCCGGGCGGTACGCCGATGGGGGCCGTGGATTTCGCCGATGGGGCTACGCCGATCGCTTCCTGCCAGGATATTCCGTTGGTAGCGGGCCAGGCACAGTGCTCACTCTCGACACTCGGGGCCGGACCTCACACCGTCTGGGGGTCGTTCGATCCAAACCCGCCGTTCCTTGCTAGTTCCGGATCGACCTCTCACACAGTGAACCAGGCCGGTACGAACCTGCAGATCATATCCGATTCGCCTGACCCGTCCGCGGTGGGCCAGTCCTACGCGGTCAACTGGACGCTGGGAATCGTCGCTCCGGGAGCAGGAACGCCGACCGGAATGGTGATGGTGACGGACGGGGCCGGAGGCAGTTGCTCCGCTCCGGTCGCCGCAGGGACTTGTAACCTGACGTCGACATCGGCCGGGGAGAAGACCTTGACGGCGACCTACGCCGGGGATGCTAACTTCCTTGGGAGCTTCGATACGGAGCTGCACGAGGTGCTCGACCCGACGGTCTGCACGCCGACCTTGACGGTCACAAACGTATTCCCGGGCAGCATGAACGCCTTCTCATCCGTGACCGCCGGCCCCAACTCGATCACGATCGATCATGTCAATGGTGGTGCGGGTCTGCAGGGAATCATTGTGACCAACTCGACCAACGCAAATATCGTCATCCCGCCGTTCCCGTTCGGGACGTTCAACCCGGTGACCGTTACCTTCACGCTTCCGGATCCGGGACAGCCGGTCGACTTCACGCTTCGCGCCACGGCCCGTCAGAATGCCATCCTGATCCGTGCGCAATGCACCTTCTCAGGCCCGGGCCCGACACCGACGCCTACACCGACGGCAACGCCGACGCCTACGCCAACACCGACGCCGACGCCTACACCGACGCCAACGCCGACACCCACTCCGACGCCGACGCCGACTCCAACACCGACGCCGACGCCGACTCCTCCGCCGCCGGGTCTGTGCACGCCAACGTTAACGATCACTCCGGTCTTTCCGGGCAGTCTCGCGGCGTTCCAGGCGATCACCCCCGGGCCCGGTTCGGTCACGGTTGATATGGTCAATTCGAGCATCGGGCTGTTCGGTTATTCAGTCGTAAGTGCGACAAACGCAAATGTGACGATACCGCCGTTCCCCTTCGGGACGGTCAATCCGGTGACCGCCACATTCACCGTGCCGAATCCGGGACAAGCCGTCGACTTTACGCTGCGTGCATCGGCCCGAACAAACGCTGTGCTCATCCGTGCACAATGCCCGGCGCCGGCAGCCGCGAGAGCGCAAAGGGCCGCTACGGAGACTTCGAACACATTTTGGGGGAGTCCGTCGAGCGATGCTCCGTCTTCGGCGACCCTTTCGAGACCGCCGATACCGTTCCAAGGCGAACTTATGCGTCATTCGCTCGGCGAGCCGGCCCGTTTTCGAATCCGGTCATATCCGGATTTGGCCGAAGGGAAGCGAATAATGGGCCTCGCCTTTATTTCCGGTGATGTTAGGAAAGATCGCTTTGAACGAACGCTCTGGAGCGGTCATCGGGACGGCGGCTGACAGTAGATAGGTTTCGCGGGAACGGCAGACTTTTCGAATGATCACCGCGGGTCAATGAGATCGAAGAAGCCGACGGTAGAGATAAGCGGTGCTACCAGCGATACGAAAATAAAAAGCGGCCCTGAGCGGCCGCTTTGCTTTTTTTATTCTTTTGGAGGCGGCGATCTGAATCGAACCGATGAATAAAGGTTTTGCAGTCTTGCAAGACCTTTCTTCGTTATTTCTCTGGCATCGTTTTAGTTTGTCTGGGACAAACATCGACGCGAGATCTGTTCCGTTCACTATCATAGAGTTTTGCCAAAAATTGTCTTAGTTGGCACACAGTAGGCACACTAGATACTTGGTCCCTAAGTCTTGACACCAGCATGCGATTCTCAGAGTTTAATTTCGTTGGCGACAGCGAACCGATCCGCAAAAGGCGGCTGTCCGCCGCTTTTCCAGGGATGCCGATCAACGGGCCTTCAGAAGAATATCGCCGTTTAGAACGAAATAACGCCTATGTCGGTCTTGTCATCACCGTCGTAGTCAGCTGAAACGAGTCGGTCACTGCCTCGCATACTGCGAAGACCGACTCGCAGGTGAATCACTTCCAGTTGCTGATTATGACCAGAATGCGGAATTGGTCATATTCAAAAGGAAATGGTATACAGGAATAGTTGCGATGAGATCTTTTTGAATGCGGTGCTTTGAAAAATCGCAAAATGAACATGCATTCGAATGAACTTGAACGCGACGACATATGCGATCGGCAAAGGCCGGGTAATAAACGGTTTTTCGGGGTGTTTATCGAAACTCACCCTGTGAGCCAATGAAAACGGGCTATCGTTATATAGGAGTAATGGTATGTATGTAGTAAGAACGACGTTGTCGGCCGCTATTTTGATCTTTGGTGCGGTCTCGGCTTTTGGGCAGGATTCTCTGCTTCGACTTGGCGAAGGCGTTAAAGCACATGCTGGCATTGATCGGATCTATTCCGATTTTTCAAAAAGCTATGAAACGCTTGATCATAAGCGTTTGGCAGGCCTTTACACGGAAGACGCGGCATACCTTTTGCCCGACCAGGAAATCGTGATCGGACAGGCGCCGATCGAAGCTATCTTTAAGAGCTTTTTTGATCAGATAAAAGCATCGGGCAGATCGATATCAATCGAATTCGTGATTGTGAAAAGGACCTTTGGTGACAAACTTGGGTATGACATTGGTACGTTTGAGATCAAATCTATGCTCAATGGAAAGGTTTCCCCGTTAGGGACCGGCAAGTTTGTTGTGGTAACGAAGCTCGGAAGTGACAAGAAATGGAGGTTCGCCGTTGATGGCTATAGCGAACTCCCAAAGAAATGAGTTGACGCGAATCATCAGAAGGATCCGGGGATCCCTGGTCGACAAATCCCCGTTATGAATTGCACTACTGTCTCAGCGGTCCGGTCAAACCGGCGACAACCTGAACGGAGATAAACTATGAATACTAGTAAAGTTCTAAATGTCCTTAGTTGGGTCTTGGTAGTTTTGCTCGCTGTATTGTTCTTACTGGCCGCTGCGGGCAAACTAATGGGTGGGGCTGGTCAAATGTTTGAAAACTGGGGCTATCCGCGGTGGTTCGCGACATTTATCGGAATTACCGAACTTGCCGGTGCTATCGGGCTTCTGATACCGAAAACGACCAAGTTTGCAATACTGGGGTTAAGCGGGATTATGATTGGTGCTGCCTACACGCATCTTTCAAACGGCGAGGGGCTTGCTGTTCTACGCCCTATCATTTTTGCCGCAGTTCTTTGGACTGTTTGGTTTTTGCGAAGATATTCGTTTTCTTCGGCCGTAAAGTAATTCCGAATCAAGTCATGAAATGATTTTTTAACTGCGATCTTGGACAGATATGGCAATGTTCCCAGCATTCCGCGTTCGGAATGTCCTTGGCTTGTCAACCATAAACAAGTTTCAGGTAGTAACGACGAGGGCAATCAATTTGATCGCCCTCAATTCCTTGAATTAAGTTCTATTTATCTTCGTTGGATTGGAGGCGGCGATCGGAATCGAACCGATGAATAAAGGTTTTGCAGACCTCTGCCTTACCACTTGGCTACGCCGCCTGAGCGAAAAGGATGAAGGCGGAAGGATAAAGGATGAAAGCAGGTCTTCTTATTCATCCCTCATCCTTCCGCCTTCATCGTTCAAAAAACTGGAGCGGGAGACGAGGGTCGAACTCGCGACTTCGACCTTGGCAAGGTCGCGCTCTACCACTGAGCTACTCCCGCACGCAAACTATGATTCTAGCGAGCGGTGGCTATTTGTCAAGCTTTGACGGGTGGGGAGGGGCCGGAATGGACTGTCACCGCTGATAGATCGGGAGATCATCCTTCTTTGTACCTATCTGACGGCGTCCCGGACGTATCGATCTTGAATCTCTAAGCACACAGTCGATGGACGGCGGACACATAAGCCAAGGCGCCTTCAGGGGAATCTCGACGCACTGGTTGATCTGGACATTAAATAGCCAGCTTCATGGCTTCCGCTTATGTTCATCGACTCTGCCAGACAAGCCGACGGCTTCGAGCGAGGCAAGGCCATTCAATAACCAGTATTAAAATAGGTTTTCCAATATGAAGTGATGTGTTAACCTTAGCCAGCTAATTACTGACAGTAATATCTTTAATGAATCCCCAATCACCGCTCGGGTTGATCTTGATATTTCCGATCCGGCGATTGGCGATAACCATGTTCGCCGGGTACCAAAGTGGAATGAGGGGCACGTCAGAGCTAATTATCTGCCAAGCCTGCACATAGAGGTCCTTTGCCTTTGCACGGTCCGTCTCGTTAATAGCGGTATTGAGCGGTTCGTCCACCTTCGGATTCGAATAACGGCTTCGGTTACAGCAGCTTACGCCCTCGCCCGGTATCTTGCCGGTGGTAAAAAGGTCCTTTAGGAAGAGCGGGTCCTGGTTTCCGCCGATCCACGCACCCGTGTTCATCTGGAACTGTCCTTTGGCGAGGTTTTCGCGAATGGTGTTCGGGTCGAGCGTCTCGATCTGGACATTCAATCCCACCTCAACCAGCATGTTCTGGATGGCCTGGGCGTAGCTGCTGTAAGCCGCATTTCCGGACGAGAATTTGAAAGTGATCGGCTCGTTCTTGTAACCGGCCTCGGTCAATAGCTGCTTTGCCTTTGCGGGATCGTAGTTGTAAACAGTGCCCGGGGTATATGCCCAGGACGCTTCCGGCAGGATCGAGTAGGCTATCTTTGCCTGGCCGGAAAGCAGTTCGCGGATGATCTTTTCGCGGTCGATGGCGTAACTGATCGCCTGACGGACCTTGACCTTATCCAGCGGCGGGGAAGTCGTATTAAGGCCGACGTACTGGATATTAGAGCCGTCGAACTGTTCGACCTTGAGGTTAGCGAGGGTACCGAGCTGTTTGATGCTGTCCGGCGGCAGATTCGAAGGAACCGGAGCGAGATCGACGCCACCGCTCTGAAGCTCGGCCTGTAGGGCACTTGCGTCGGTAACGGTCTTGACCCTTAATTTCGATATTTTCGGAGCTCCGTCCCAGTATTCGGCGAATGCTTCAAGGTCAACGGTGTTCTGCGACTGATCGAACGCGGTGAATTTGAACGGGCCCGTCCCAAGCGGCCTCTCTCGAAGTTGGGCCGAAGAACCGTCCGAGATGATCGGGATCGCAACGAGGTTCGACAAAAGCTGGTTCTTGAGCGCGGCCTTTTCAAGATTGAAAACCACCGTTTTCGCGTCCGGCGTTTCAATGGAGGTAATATGAGCGACCGGAGGCGTGTCCTTATCGACCGTTTCGTAAAACGCGAAGGATTTATAGCCCTTGGTACGAAAAAGCTCGTCGAAAGTGTACTTTACGTCGGCCGAAGTGAACGGCTTGCCGTCGTGGAACTTCACGTTATCGCGAAGGATGAACGTGATAGCCTTGCCGTCCTCGGAGGTACGGATCTCGCTCGCCAGTTCGCCCTCGTAATCAAAGCTGGCATTCTTTCGGACCAGGCCGTTGAACATCAGGTTGCGAACCCGCTCGGCGGCCGCATCGGACTTCTCCGTGGTCAGTGTGTCAAAGCCGGTGAAGGGATCCGATAGGGCGACGGTGACAAATTCGCTGTTCGTACGGCGGCAGGAGAACGAGAACAGAAGCACGACGGCCAAACCAAGCAAAGCAAGATATCTCAAATCAAATAAACCTCCAGGAAATTAAGCTAACCGTTCACTGAAACGGGCGATCTCGCCGGCGATGGCCGCGACGCGATCGGCGAGAAACTCGGCCGGCGGCTTGGCCTGTTGCTTAATACGAAATATGCGATCGACGGAAGCGTCGATGCGATCTTCGCTAAGCCGGCCCGTGGCCGCGGCGTCGAGCAGGGCGGCGTGCGCCTCTCTTATCGATACGGTCCCGGCACAGATGCACGCCATATCGCACCCGGCCTCGATGGACATTACGGCCGCCTCGCCGATGCCGTAATTCTTGATGATGGCTCCCATTTCAAGATCGTCGGTCAGGACCAACCCGTCAAATCCGATCTGATGTCTTAGTAATTTAGTGACGAAGTTAGAACTAAGCGAGGAAGGTAAGAGTTTGCCATTTTGGCCTGTTTCCTGCAACTCAAGCTTGGGGTAGGCGGCGTGGGCGACCATCACAGCCCGGACCGATCCGGTCGCGATCAGTTCGCGATAGGGCGTAAGATCGACCGAATCGAACTCGGCCTGACCGATCGAAACCAGGGGTAGCTCTTCGTGTGAATCGACCTCCGACGCCCCGAGGCCGGGAAAATGCTTGATGCATCCGATGATGCCTCCGGACTGCAACGTAGAAAGAAATTCGCCCGCGAATTCAGTTACTTCGACCGCGGAACGCCCAAAAGCCCGGGAATGAAGGCCATTGACGAAAGCCGCGCGATTTTCGTCGACGACGTCCACGACAGGAGCGAAATCCATATTGAAGCCGAGCGAGGTGAGTGCGTCGGCAATGATGCGGCCGATCTCGCGGGCGTCGGCCGACGAAGATAATTTCGATGCGGCCGGCATCGGGGCAAGGATGCGCCGCAACCGGTCAACAAGGCCGCCCTCCTGATCCACGCTGAGGAACGGTTCGACGCGGCAGGCATCCCGAATGCCGTCGAGAAGCTCGCGCGTTTGTTCAGGGGACCTGATGTTCCGCGCGAAAAGACAGACGCCGCCGGGCCTGATGTCGGCAAGCAGGCGTTCGGTGTCAACATCGATCTCCGGGCCCGGTAGGCCGATAAAGAGAAGCTGTCCGATCTTTTCTTCTAACGACGTCGATCTAGGGCTTGATCGCTCCATAAAAGTTAAACCGATGGATCAGATGTCGAAACTGCGACATCTGATGTGACACTTTAACATCCGGTCAGATGATCTTTTCCTTCATTTCAAGGAGGACGCGTTTCGATTCGTCGGGTGTGAGGCCGGTCACGTCCAGTTCACGGAGCCGGTCGACTGCACTTTCGTTATTCAAAGCGAAAAGGGAAACCTGGGCGATCTGGCCTCGGGCCGCGGCGGCCTTCAGGTCACTGCCGGCCCGCCGGGAGAAAACCGCGAGTTCGTATTCCTCCAGCGTCTTGAGGACCTCGTTCGCACGATCGAGGACCTGTGTCGGCATTCCGGCCAGGCGGGCGACGGCAATGCCGTAAGACTTGTTCGCGGTCCCTTTTTTCAGCTTGTGCAAAAAGACGACGTCACCCTCGCGTTCGCTTGCGGCCATCTGATAATTCTTCGCTCCGGGCAGATTGTCTGCGAGTTCGGTCAGCTCGTGATAGTGGGTTGCGAAGATCGTTTTCGCTGAATGTTCCGGCGAATTGTGGAGATACTCCGCAACCGCCCATGCGATCGAAAGCCCATCAAATGTGGACGTTCCGCGCCCGATCTCGTCGAGTAGGACCAGGCTGCGCGGAGTTGCGTTGTGAAGTATCGCCGCGGTCTCCGTCATCTCGACCATGAAGGTCGAGCTCCCGGAAGCAAGGTCATCGGATGCTCCAACGCGCGTCCAAACGCGGTCAACGATCGGCAGGCGTGCCGCGGATGAGGGCACGAAAGATCCGGCCTGAGCCAGGATCTGGATCAAGGCAACCTGTCGAAGGACCGTTGATTTTCCGCCCATGTTCGCCCCGGTGACGATCAGCAGGCGGTCCGTCGAGTTATTAAGGTAAACGTCGTTCGGGACAAACGGGTCGCGGAGAAATGCTTCGACGACCGGATGCCGGCCATTCTTGATCTCGATCTCATCTCCGTCATGAAGCACAGGACGGACAAAATTTCGCTTTGCTGCGGTTTCTGCGAGCCCTGCGAGAACATCGATAGTCGCCAGCGCTCGTGCAGTGGTCTGCAACTTATAAGTTTCTTCTTTAACTTTTGCCCGTATCTGTTGAAATAGCTCGCTTTCCAACTCGAGAGCGCGCTGTTCGGCTCCGAGTACCTTCGATTCCCATTCTTTTAATTGAGGGGTCGTGAAACGCTCGGCGTTCGCAAGTGTCTGTCGGCGTTGATAATCGTCAGGGACTCGGTGAATATTCGCCTTTGACACCTCAATGTAATACCCAAATACATTATTAAAGCGGATCTTCAGCGTGGGTATCCCGGTGCGCTCACGTTCGCGTTCTTCAAGATCGGCGATCAGCCGCTTCGAGTCGTTCGAAGTATTTCTAAGTTCGTCGAGTTCCTCGCTGAATCCCGAACGGATGGTGCCTCCGTCGTTGATATTGACGGGCGGTTCGTCGGCAATTCCTTTTCCGATAAGGGTGCGGACCTCGGGCAGATCAAAGATATTCTCGGAAAGGACCTGGAGCAGAAGGGAGCTTGCGTCGGTGATCGAACCGACGATCTCCGGCGTTTTTGAGAGGGAAGAGCCTAAAGCAAGCAGGTCCCGGGCGGTCGCTGTTCCAAGATTAAGCCTGCCGACTATCCGCTCAAGATCGGTCAGCTGTTTCAGGACGAACCTGACAGACTGACGAAGGATCGGGTCGCCGAATTCCTCGACGGCCGCGTGCCTGGTCTCGATCTCGCTCCGCCTGAGCGAGGGCCGCAGCAGCCAGGCCCGAAGCAGCCGCCCACCCATACCGGTAAGTGTTTCATCGATCACATCGAGGAGAGTTTGCTTCGATGGCTCATTTCGTGTCTGGACCACCTCCAGATTTCGAAGCGTGACCTGATCCAGCACGAGGCAGTCGCTGGATTCGAAGTACTCGATCTTGTTGATGTGTTCGGCGGCGATCTTCTGGGTGAAATGGGCATATGAAAGGCAGCCTCCGGCAGCCCTGATGGCCGCATTGCGCCCATCAAGCCCATATCCGGCCAATTCACGGACCTTGAACTGATCCTTGAGCAGATGTTCAGCATTTTCGAGGTCAAAATCGTGGTCGTCCAGCTCCGTTAAAGTGAATCTTGAAGATCTCTTTTCGGTTTGGGTATTTGCGATCTCAGGAAGCAACCCTCCCGGTCCACCGTCGCCAAACCTTTCGACGATATCCGGAGAGAGCCGCGCAGGAAAGACGAGCTCGCGGGGAGCATAGCCATCTATCAGTTCGATCGCTTTAGTCCAGTTATCGGGCCCCGATATCTGGGACGCCGCGAATTCGCCGGTGGACAATTCGAGGAATGCCGCCCCGATCTGATCGCCGTCAACGCAGATCGATGCAAGGTAGACCGGGTCTTTCGATTCGATCTGTTCCGGGTCGAACGAGGTCCCGGGAGTTATGACCCGGACAACCTCTCGGCGAACGAGCTTTGTGCCCTTGGTGGCCGGTTCGGTCTGCTCGCAGATGGCCACGCGATAGCCTTTGCGGACGAGTTTTGAAATGTAATTTCCGGCGGCGTGATGCGGAACGCCACACATCGGGATCGGATTCTTCGAGTCTTTGTGACGGGCCGTCAGCGTGATCTGAAGCTCTCTCGCGCCGATGATCGCGTCCTCGTTGAACATCTCGTAGAAATCCCCGAGCCGGAACATCAGGAGCGTGCCCGGATAGAGTTTCTTTATCTCGAGGAATTGCCGAAGCATCGGCGTGATCTCTTTCATTACCTAATTCAGCCATTTAGGCAGATTCTGAGTCTAAACTAAAACGCCGAAAGTTTTAAAATGAATGGTTTCCAAAGGCTTCGCCGTTTGTTAAACTGAACCTTTGTTCGACCCCCAATGGCCTAAGGGCTGAAAAACCGAACAACGTTTAACAAGTCATGGCAATCCAAAGCCTTAAAATTCTTAGGGTTTCGTGAATTTTTAAGGAGTCCATCAATGATCTCAAAGTTACTTTCGTTGGGCATCGCAGCCTGCCTATTGGTGTTTGCGCTGTCGTCTCAGGCTCAGGAAGCTTCGAACACTGCTCCGAACGGTGAAAAAGAGCTGCGGGCCGAGAACAAAGTGCCGCGGGCGAGCACGTCCGAACGACAGGATGACAAGTATCGCATCGGCTTCCGAGACAAGCTCAATGTCCAGGTTTTTCGGCACGCCGACCTGAATCAAACCGTGACGGTGAATCCAAACGGTACGATCAATCTATTCCGTATCCCGGAACCAGTGGTTGCTGTGTGTAAGACGGAGAGGGAACTTGCGGATGACATCGCAGCCGCGTATCGAAAGGATTACCTCAAAAATCCGGAAGTAAACGTCGTTGCCGTCGAACAGATGTCGCACGCAGTCTTCGTGATCGGTGCGGTCGAGAAACCCGGGCCGCAGTATCTGAGTAGAAAGGTCCACCTTCTCGAACTTCTGGCATTGGCCGGGGGGCCGTCGAAGGAAGCCGGTTCGCGGTTATACGTTTCAAGGACCGGGAGCCGGTCCGACTGTACTCCGAAAGGGATGCCTGACGCAGATGATGCAAATCTGCACACATTCGCGATCAGGGACCTTCAGGAAGGTAAGGAAACGTTCTTTATCCAACCCGGCGATATCATTTCGGTTCTTGAGGCCGACGTGGTCTTCGTTTACGGCAATGTCGTCGAACAGGGCCAGGTAACGATGAAGCAGCCTCTGACCCTTACTCAGGCGATCGCGACGGCGAAGGGCCTTCGCCCGGCGACCAAAAAAGACAAGGTCCGGATCATCCGGCAAAAGCCGGGAAGCCTGGAGAGGGAAGAACTGATCTTTGACCTGAACGCGATCAACAAACAGAAGGCTGACGACCCTTTCCTCATGCCGAATGACATCATTGCCCTTTCGGAAGATAAGACCAAGAGCATCCTTAACAATGTTGCAAAGAGCTTTACGCAAGGTATCCCGGGATTGCTTTATCGGCCGTACTAGGACGCTTATTTTATGAAAGAAAGTCGAGACCTTGTTCCGCAGCCGAAGAGCGATTTCTTCGAGTTCGATCGAGTGTTCGAGCCGCAGGTCGTGGGACAGACCGGGCGTTATCCGGCCTACCGCGAGAATTATGCACAGGACGGTTTTCAACTCCTGGATTACTGGCGTGCCGTACGCAAGAGGATATGGCTGGTCGTGGGTATCGCTGTGCTCATCACGACGCTGGTCGCCATTTATATGGCCCGAAAGCCTGATATTTTCCTTGCGAAAGCGACCGTTCAGGTCGATCTTGAGCAGACAAACCCCGACCTGATGACCGACCGGCAAAGGCCGCTTTTGACTGCGGACCCGTCGTACTTCAACACGCAGCTCCAGCTTCTGAACAGCGACACTCTGCTTCGCCGCGTGATCAAAGAACATAACCTCGACACCAACGCAGAATTTCAGAAGATAAAAGCTGAGAACGGGACCTCGGCAATGCGGTCGATGTTAAAGGCCGTCGGCCTTGCCCGCGAGGAAACGAAGCCGGCCGTCCCGAACGGTGAGACCAATTCAGAGGAACCCAGTAATACGCTCGTGTCGGCGGATGAGATCGCCGAAGCCGTTCGGCTCGCGCCCTACGTCGAGATAATCAAGAAAAACCTCGGCGTCGAGCCGGTCCGCGAATCACGCGTGACTGTAAAAGATACGCGTCTGATCGAAGTGACCTTCACGAATTCTAATGCGGAACTCGCCGCTTTTGTTGCAAACGCGATCTGCGAGACGTTCACAAGTTACAACCAGGAAAAGCGGTCCGGGACCAGCCGGAAGACGAGCGATTTTCTTCAGAGCCGGATCAGCGACCTTCAGTCCGAGATCCGGGCGGATGAGATAAAGCTGGTCGACCTGAAGAGGGAAGTCGGTATCCTCAAGACCACCGGCGAGCAGACGATCGAGTTGGAAAGGCTCGCCGGATTGAATCGTGACCGTCTTCAGGCCGAACTGGAGCGGACCAATGCAGAGTCCGACCTGCTCGCGGTCAAGAATTCACCGGAAAAGCTGAGGTCGCTTGTCGAAGCAGCCAGTGCCAGGTTCATAACGGAAAAGGAAAACTCGACCATCAACTTCCGTAATGATACGGAAAAGAAGATCGCCGACCTTACCGCGCAAAGGGAAAAACTTCTCCAGGAGTTTAAGGAGGGCGCCGATCCGGTACGCGAGATCGACCTGCAGATCGCCAGCCAGCAGGCAACGCTGGACCGTGTGATTGGGAAGAACCAGAGCGAGATAGCGGAATACCGCAAACGTGCGTCCGAAGACCTTCTCAATAACCTGCAGACCGCATTTACCAAAGCCAAGGAAAAAGAGAGCAGCATCCGGGCGGCCTTCGACGAGCAGTACGCAAAAGCCCAGGGCCAGAACAGCGGTGCCGTCACCATCAAACTTCTCGAACAGAATATCGAGGCGAACAAAGGTTTCCTGGACAAGCTTCGCGAACAGCAGAGTTCGAACGACGTTTCGTCCCAGGGCTCCGACAACAACATAAGCGTGGCCGGCTTTGCGATCCCGAATAACATTCCGGTCGGCCCGCGGCGGTTGATGACGGTCGCGGCCGCCTTCCTTCTTTCGATATTGTTCGGAATGGGGCTCGCACTCTTCCTTGAATATCTCGACGACACCATTCGAACCGTCGAGGAGATCGAGAGCGTGCTTCAGCTTCCCGCACTGGCTGCGATCCCGACGATCGAGTCAATGCCGAAACGAAAACTCTTGCTCGTTGGGGCGAACGAGGAGGTAGAGGAACGGCCAAACTCCGAGCTCTTGATCTATTCCGATCCGCGGTCCGGCCTCTCCGAAGCGTACCGCCAGCTAAGGACGTCGATCCTGCTGTCGACCGCCGGCCATCCGCCGAAGTCGCTGCTGATCACGTCGAGCTTACCGTCGGAAGGTAAAACGACGACCGCGACGAACACCGCTATCAGCCTTGCGCAGACTGGTGCAAAGGTCCTGATCGTCGATGCTGACATGCGCCGGCCGCGTCTTCATTCGGTGTTCAACATCCCGAATGGCGAGGGTTTAAGCACGCTTCTTTCGAGCGAATCGACGGATTCCGACATCACACGGGTTGTAAAAACCGACGACGGAACCAAGATCCATTTGTTAACGTCGGGCCCGATCCCGCCGAACCCGGCGGAACTGATCGGTTCGGAGCAAATGGCCACATTGTTGAAACGGCTTCAGAAGCATTACACCCACGTCGTGATCGACTCGCCGCCGATCACTTCATTCACGGACGGTGTCTTGATCGCTTCTATGGTCGACGGGGTTATCCTTGTGGTCCATTCAGGGAAGAGCTCGCGGCAGGTCGTGCGGCGTGCGAAGATGCTTCTTCAGGATGTGGGTGCGCGGCTGCTCGGCGTGGTGCTGAACAACGTCAATCTGCGTTCACAGGACAACTATTATTACTATCAGTCCTATTATCATCGCAACGCTTACAACAGCGATGAGGTGGTCTGAACTCGTTCACAGCAGCGACTGTTATGGGTGCACACAAAAGCGTACTCGTCACAGGTGCGGGCGGGTTCATCGGCCATCACTTGGTGACGTATCTTAAAAAGAAGGGCTACCGGGTCAGGGGTGTCGATATAAAATATCCGGAATTCTCGGCGACCGACGCCGACGAATTCTTCCTCCTCGACCTGAGAGTTCCCGGAAACTGCCTTGAAGCGACGGCGGGTGTCGACGAAGTCTACGCGCTTGCGGCCGACATGGGCGGCATGGGTTACATCTCCGCTCATCATGCCGAGATCCTTTACAATAATTCGCTGATCGATCTTAATACGATCGAATCGGCAAGGGTGAACGGTGCCCGACGCTTTCTTTATGCAAGTTCGGCCTGCATCTATCCGCTTCACCTTCAGGGCGAGGCCGAAGCGCCGCCTTTGAGCGAGGACGACGCGTATCCTGCGTTCCCGCAGGATGCGTACGGATGGGAGAAGCTGATGGGCGAACGGTTGTGTATGCACTATCGCGAGGACTATGGCCTCGAGACCCGCGTGGTCAGGTTTCACAACATTTTCGGCGAGCTTGGAACATGGGAAGGCGGCCGCGAAAAGGTGCCGGCAGCCGTTTGTCGAAAGATCGCCGCCGCGAAACTTTCGGGAACGAACGAGATCGAGATATGGGGCGACGGCAAACAGACTCGGTCTTTCTGTCATATCGACGATTGCGTCGAAGGCCTTTACCGATTGATGAGGTCGGATCATTTCGAACCGATCAACCTTGGGCAGGACAGAATGGTATCGATAAACGAACTCGCAGACCTTGTTGCCGCCGCCGCGGAGGTCAGCATCATTAAAAGACACGTTGACGGCCCGCAGGGCGTTCGGGGCCGCAATTCGGATAACAGCCGGCTGAGAGCGGTTCTCGGCTGGGAACCCGAGATCACGCTTGAAGATGGACTGAAGCGGACGTACCTATGGATCGAGGACCAGGTGCGGGCCTCGAAAATTGTGCGAACGACTGCGATCGCCGGGAGTTGATCGGCCCGTCAGTCATTCCGTCCCCTCGGATCACCGTTAAACTGATGACCTCCAGCCTGACAGAGCACTTGCGTTCTCGCCGGCTTGACCTGTTTTTCTTCGCCGCCTGTCTCGTATTCCTTTACCTTCATCTATTTCACCTTCCGGGCACGCCGATCTACTATGAAGGCGACCACGTCAAGCTCCTCGAGTTGTCACGGCGCTTTGCGTCGGGCGAGGTACCTTACCGGGATTTTTTTGACCTCGTCTTTCCGGGATCACTCGCACTTTATGCCGGGCTTATCAAGGTATTCGGGGCCAAATACTGGATCGTCAATGCCGTGATCATCGGCCATGGGCTGGCGGCCGCCGCGATCGGACTTGCAATATCGCGAAAGCTGATGACGGACCGGTTGGCCGCCTACCTGCCGCCCGCGATCTATATTTTCTTTGGGTTTCGCTGGTTCGGCCTCGACGGCGAGCATCGGATGATCAGCCCGCTCTTTATTTACGGAGCGGTCCTTGTTCTCCTGCCGGCGAGGGGTACGACACGGGTTGCGGTCGCCGGGGCGCTCTGTGCCGGGGCGAGTTTTTTCACCCAACAAAGGGGCCTTCTGGCGATGGCGGCGATCGGCCTATTCCTACTTATTGAGCAAGGTGTCGTCGAGAGAGCATTCGGGACGCTCCTGCGTTCTTGGGCGGTGCTGACGGCTGCGTTCGCGGCCGTGCTGATAATTCTCGTCGCACCGTTCGTACAGCAAGCCGGCATTGAAAGGTTCCTGAACGACACGATCTTTTTCATTGCGAGTTATTCGAAGGACCCGAACAACAACAGCCTCTATTCGTTCCTTCATACGATCGAGAAGATAAGCGGACTCGGAACGGTAATGACGATCGTCACGGTCTTCTACTCGATGATCGTGCCCCTGTCATACCTTGTGATCGGCGGATATCTGATAATCAAAGGACGAAGTAACGGCTTTGCCCGCTATTCGGGAATGATCCTGGTGTGTATGACGGGCCTTTTTCTTGCGATCGGAACCACCGGGCCGAACGCAATGCGTCTCTTTCAGGTATCGATGCCCGCGCTTATCGCCGCCTGCTGGATCGCCGAGAACGCCGGTGTTCTGCGACGCCTTCCGGCCGCGGCAATTGCCGCCGCCCTGATCGCGGTCGGCATCCTCCTCGGTATCCGGACCCAGTCGGAGTGGGAGACACGGACACTCGAAACGGCGAGCGGACGTCTCGTGTTCCTCTCGCCGGTGATCAGCGAAAGATACGAATGGCTGCTTGAGCATACTAGCCCCGGTGAATTCGTTTTTGAAACATATAATTCTCACGTGAATTTTCCGCTTGGTTTGAGAAATCCATCGCGGATGTCGATCACATTGAACTCCGGTTATTCGCCCCCGGAACACGTTGCTCAGGTTGTAGAAGATTTGAAAAGGAACCCCCCGCGATATATCATTTGGGATGGATCTTGGACCGCGGAAATGCTTCAAATATCTGAAGGCGAGAAACTTAAGCCGCTGTTTGATCACATGACCCAAGATTATTCCAGGGTCGCCGAATTCACACCGTACGACGGCCGCGAACGGGAGATCTGGGAACGAACGGCCGAACGAGTTCAGCAGAGATAGTTGATACGAAGAAGGCCCCGCAATTTTCCCGGCAAGTCAGGTGGCAATTTCAATACGCAATAGTTCGGTAAGCAATGTTCAGGAGCGGTCGCTCGGTGTATCGATCGGCCTCATGGCCGCGGCTTTGCTGCTTGCCGGGCTGGTTGTCCTGCTGTCGAGCGACCTGACAGAGTCCTTCCCGTACCTCTATCTGATCCCCTGGCTGATCGGCCTGATGGCGGTTCTCTTGCTGCCGACATTGATCCTTCATTATCAGGGCAAACTCACCCTGGTCGATCCGCTAGTGTATGCAACCTGGTCATATTTTTTCCCGGCCTTCGTCGTCGGTGGATTCATGTTGACGGCCGGTTGGTCCCAACCCTATTTCCTGAGCTTTATTCAGGACCCGGCGACGAATCTACCGTATACGGTAGTGATAATCGGGCTCGGGTTCGGCGGCCTCGCCATCGGGTACCTTTCGCCGGTCGGCCGGAGACTAGGAACTTCCCTCGGACAATTTCTCCCGCAAAAGGACTTTGACTCGTCCGCACTCTTTATCCCGGGCCTCATCCTCTTGATCCTCGGCACTTTCAACACCTTTGGCGCGTTGATCATCGGGGTCGTCGGCTACCAGCGGGCGGATGCGATCGATTCATACAGCGGCCTGGTCTTTCTGACAACGCTCTTCTGGATGCAGGGTTCCTTCATCCTTTGGTTCGTGATCTTCAGGAGGGGTATTGTCGACGTCAAGGCCGTCTCGGTGTTCGGCGTCCTGCTTTTGCTGACGATCGGGCGTGCCCTTATCTCCGGTAACCGCGCAGCTCTTTTCCAGGTATTCCTCATCGTCACGCTCGCCTTTATACTCGCGGGCGGTCGTTTCAACTTTAAGCGGACAGTAGCTGCCGGGTTCGTCCTGACCGTTTGCCTTGTCGCCGGGATGATCTACGGGACCACTTTTCGGCACGTGAAGGGTACGGAGGCGCGTGTTTCCTTCGAACAGTACACGGATAATATTTTCGAGACGATCGATCAGGTGGGTAAATTCGATCTCGTCGGCGGCCTTGAGGTCGCCCTGCTCGGATTCGCCGAGCGGCTTGACACTTTCAGTTCGGTCGCGGTGGTCGTTTCGAATTACGAACAGTTGGCCCCGTACGAGGAAAGTTACGGACTGGACAATAACATTTGGAAGGACCTTTCGACATTCTTTATTCCCCGGGTGATCTGGGATGAAAAACCGATCGCCTCGGAGCCGCGAAAGTACAGCGACCTATATTTCGACTTCGGTGAGAACTCATTTGCCATTACGCCGATGGCGGACCTGCTGAGAAATTTCGGGCCGATAGGAGTCCCGATCGGGATGTTCTTGTTTGGGATCATAATAAGATCGATCTACAGGACCCTGATCGAGGACCAGCCAAGGACGTTTTGGCGGGTCACCTTGTTCTTCATGCTGATCATGGCGATCTCGTATGAAGGATTTTATGGGATCCTTATCCCATATCTCTTCAAAGTGGGATTTACGGCCCTTGTCGGGATCCTGATCGTCGGCCTTGTAGCCCGCGCCCTTGGACATCGAAGGACCCTGACACCGAATTGACCCGCCGACCGCAGGAACCGGCAAGCCTGGCCCTATGATCGTATTCACTAACGGCTGTTTTGACCTGATCCATCCGGGTCACGTTGATCTGCTCAACCGTGCGAAAGCCCTTGGCGATCAGCTGATCGTCGGGATCAACAGCGACCGCTCCGTCCGGCGAATAAAGGGAGCGGGCCGGCCGCTTCAGTCTGAAAATGACCGGCGGGCAGTTCTTTTGGGTCTTAGGGCGGTTGATGAGGTAGTAATTTTTGATGACCTGACCCCTGAAAACCTCATCCGACAGATCAAACCGGATATCCTCGTTAAAGGCGGCGATTGGAAGTTGGACGAGATAATCGGAGCCGACTTTGTGAAAGCAAACGGCGGAAAGGTAGTCTCCCTTCCGCTCCTGGCAGGATTTTCATCAAGTGCGATCATTGAAAGGTTGCCAGCCCCCGACGAGACGGGCGAAGCGAGCGTTGATTCCGCGTACAACTCACTCTCGGAGCACGCCGCCGTCGCCGAAGGATCTATCGCAACCCTGCTTCCGTCGATACGGGAATGTGCCGAGCTGATCAAGGCAACCGTCGAACAAGGGAAGAAGGTCCTTATCTGCGGAAACGGGGGAAGTGCGGCGGACGCACAGCACATCGCGGCCGAATTTGTGGGCCGTTACGAAACCGAACGGCGTGCCCTTCCTGCGATCGCGTTGACCACCGATACGTCGGCGTTGACCGCGATCTCAAACGACTATGGCTTCGAGCATGTGTTCACCAGGCAAGTTGAGGCCTTGGCTGCCGAAGGTGACTGCCTGATTGCGATAAGCACCAGCGGGACGTCGCCAAACGTGATCGCATCGGTAATGAAAGCGAGAGAAAAAGGCTGCCGCGTGATCGGGATGACGGGAGCAAACGGCAGAAAGCTTGCGGCGTTGACGGACGCCTGCATAATGGTGCCGTCGAAGCGAACCGCCCGGATCCAGGAAATGCACATTACGGTCGCACATATATGGTGTGAATTGGTCGATCAAATGTTCGACCAAGCGTAAATCACCGTTGATCAGAATGTGAAGCGGGGAGATCATTCTTGTTTCTTATATTTAGCTATCATTTCTTAAACTATTGCACGAAGGACGTTCTCAGCCTTCGTTGAAGTCCTTCAGTCCGACCCAAATGCGAATCCTGATCCTCGGCGCAACCGGAATGCTCGGCCATAAGCTGTTACAACAGCTGGGCCGGAGAATGGATGTTTGGGGCGCCGTCCGCGGCGATGGGCGGATCCTGAAACAGCTTGAGATTGTCGAACCGGAGCGGATAATTTCGAGTATCGAGGCCGATGATGAGCGCTCGCTGAGGTCGGCGATCGAAATTTGCCGGCCCGACGTAGTGGTGAATGCCGTCGGGATCGTGAAACAACTGCCCGCCTCGGCGGACGTGATCACGACCCTCAACCTCAATTCGATCCTGCCGCACCGGCTTGCCCAGCTTGGCGAGGAATATGGCTTTCGGCTTATCACGATAAGCACCGATTGCGTTTTCACCGGCAAAGAAGGAATCTACACCGAGGACGACCCGCCCGACGCTCGCGACCTATACGGCTTGAGCAAGTTCCTGGGCGAGGTGAACTCCCCGGGTGCTTTGACGATCCGCACTTCGATAATCGGCCCGGAGATCGGCTCGGGACACGGGCTTCTCGAATGGTTTTTGTCGAACCGGGGCGGCCGCGTCAAGGGCCTTCCGCATGCGATCTTTTCCGGCTTTCCCACGATCGTCTTCGCCGATATAATCGAACGCTTGATCACGGGCCATCCGGGACTTAGCGGCATTTACCACGTTTCAAGCGAGCCGATCAGCAAGCTCGACCTGCTGCACCTGTTCAATGAGTATTATGCGGCGGGCGTCGAGATCGAACCGGATGACAGCGTCACGATCGACCGAAGCCTCGATTCGGGCAGGTTCAGGGCCGAGGTCGGGTTCGTATCGGACGATTGGAGAACGATGGTCAGAAGGATGGCCGATGATGCCACGCCTTACAAAAGATGGATAGAAAAAACGAATTGAAGGGAAAGCGGATCCTCGTCACCGGCGGGACCGGTTCGCTTGGGATGACCCTCGTGCGACGGCTGCTAAGCGGCGAAATGGGGCTGCCGGCGAAGATCGTCGTCTTTTCCCGCGACGAAGCGAAGCAGCATTTCATGCGGCTTGAATTCCTGAACCGCTCCGTCGCCACGGACGAGGTCATCTACCACAAGGCCGAGGACATCCTGGATTTCCGGATCGGCGATGTACGCGACTATCCGGCGGTCGTCGCGGCCCTTCGCGATGTCGATGTCGTATTCCACGCGGCCGCCCTGAAGCAGGTCCCATCTTGCGAATATTTTCCTTTCGAAGCGGTGCTGACCAATATCCACGGCGCGCAGAACGTCGTCCGTGCGATCCGCGAAAACCGGATGCCGGTCTCCACGGTGATCGGTATCTCCACGGACAAGGCCTGCAAGCCCATAAACGTAATGGGTATGACAAAGGCCCTTCAAGAGCGGGTGTTTGTCGAGGCTAACCGGGATTCGCCGGAAACGAGATATGTTTGTGTCCGCTACGGCAACGTGATCGCGTCTCGAGGCTCGATCATCCCATTGTTCGCCGAGCAGATCCGCAAGGGCCTGCCGGTAACCGTCACGCTTCCTGAAATGACACGCTTTCTGCTCAGCCTGGACAAGGCAGTTGATACGGTCTTCGCGGCCTTCGGTTCGGCCCGGCCCGGCGAGACATTTGTGCCGAAAGTGCCTTCGGCAAAGATCGTGGATGTTGCCAAAGCGATGATGGGCGACAGGGAATTGCCGATCAACTTTACCGGCATCCGGCCCGGCGAGAAGATCCATGAAATAATGGTCTCCGAGGAAGAATGTTTCAGAACGCGGAATGCAGGCGACTACTACGCCATCCAGGCAATGCTGCCTGAGCTTAGGTCCGTTTCCGACGAAGAGCCCGCATTGACGGGCGAATATTCCTCTAGCGAAGCGAATCTGTCGATAGGCGAGATCGGGGAACTGCTGGCCCCGTCGCTGGCGGACATCGAACGTTTCAAGACCGCCTGAAACGAGGCGGCGACGATCCTATGAAAGTGATGACCATATTCGGGACACGTCCCGAGATCATCAGGCTCTCGGCCGTGATGAAAGTGCTCGACCAGCACTGCCGGCACCTGATGATCCACACCGGCCAGAATTTCGCCGAGAGCCTGAGCGACATTTTCTTCAGGGACCTCGCCGTAAGGGACCCCGATATCCATCTCGGGATACAATCCACGAGTTTTGCCGAGCAAGCCGGTCAGATCATCAGAAAGGTCGATGAGGTCCTCGCTGACACGCGGCCCGACCGAGTGTTGATACTCGGCGACACAAACAGTGCGTTGTCGGCCATCGCTGCCGCCCGCCGGGGAATTCCGGTTTTTCATATGGAGGCCGGGAACCGTTGTTACGACGACCGCGTGCCTGAGGAAGTGAATCGAAGGATCATCGACCATTCAAGCACCATCCTGATGCCGTACACCGAGCGGAGCCGGGCGAACCTGCTGGCGGAGGGCATCGCGGCCGAACGAATTTTTGTCACCGGGAATCCGATCAAAGAGGTCCTTAGGATCTTCGACGCGCAGATCGAAGCAAGCGATTCGCTGGAACGGTTCGACGTCGCAGCGTTCGGCTATTTTCTTGTGACGCTTCACCGGGCCGAGAACACATCCGGCAAGGACCGCCTGGCGAAGATCTTCAAGGGCCTTGACGGGATCTCGGAGAAATTCGACAAGAAGGTCCTGGTTTCGGTCCATCCGCGGACGGCCGAACGGCTTTCCGAATTCGAGATCACCGTCAACAGTGACCGGATCGCCCTGCTTGAACCGCTCGGATTTTTTGATTTCGTCAAGCTCGAGAAAAACGCCCTGGCGGTGCTGACCGACAGCGGGACCGTGCAGGAAGAATGTGCGATCTTCCGGGTACCGAATATAACGCTGCGAGACGTTACCGAACGCCCGGAGACGATCGAGTGCGGCAGCAATATCTTGAGCGGAGCCGACCCCGAATCGATATTGAACGCAGCGACGATCGCCCTGGCAAGCCCGGCCGACTGGTCGCCGCCGCCGGCGTACCTCGTCGATAATGTTTCACAAGCCGTGAGCAAGATCGTGCTGGGATACTCGTCGGTGAGGCGGCATTGGTCATAGACGGCCGGGATCAGATCGACCGATAGAAATCCAGCCACTTGTCAATGTGCGAGCTGATGTCGAACTCGCGGCAGACGAATTCACGGCCGCGGGCCCGATAACCGGCGTACTCCTGCGGGTCCATCGAAATTATCTCATCGATGATCGCCGCGAGAGCTTCCTCGCTGTTATCGGTCCAGAATCCGACCCTCTCTTTTTCCAACGATTCCCAGGGCGTGTAGATAGAAGCGACGACCGGCGTGTTTTGCGAGAGCGATTCCAGGACGACGATGCCGAAATTCTCTGAATGCGAGGGCATCAACGTGAAATAGGCCCCGGCGAGGACGTGGAATTTTTCTTCACCCTCGACCTGGCCGATGAACTGGACCTTGTTTTCGAGGCCGAGTTCCTCAACCAGCAGCTTTAGTGCCGACAGATGCTCTTCGCGGCCCCGGCCCGCGATCTTCAATACGAATTCGGATCCCATGAACCTTTCGGATGACCCGGCCGCGCGGATGAGGTTGTCGATCGCTTTTTTGGGATGAATGCGGCCGATGTAAAGCAGATATGGCTCGACGGGGCGCTCGACGACGGGATGCACCTCCACGTAGTTCGTGATCTGGACGATCTTTGAATCGCGGCCAAAGGCCCGGCGAATGTCCTCGGTCTCTTCATCCGACGTCGAATGGAACAAAGGGTAGCGGCCCATGACCTTTTTCAGGAACCAGAGGATCGGGCGTTTGCGGCCGGCGGAGTAGTTCAAGGCGTATTCGGTGAGTTCACCGTGCGGCGACCACGCGACCTGTTTTCCCATAAGCCGTGCCGCAATGCCGGCGAGGAACGCGGCAGGGTAAAAGACCGAGGAAAGATGAACGATATCGGCCCTCCGGATCTCAGCAAGGCATTTCAGCGTTTGGCCGACCGGGACATGAAGGAATCTCGTTCGGACGAAGATCGACCGACCCGAATCGTTCTCGATCCACTCGTTCAAAGGGACCCCTTCGCCAATGCCCTTGTTGCTTGCGACGACGACCGGTTCGAAGCCGTGTCTCACGAGGTTTTTTGTGAGCCAATAGAGCGCGTTGGCGGTACCGCCGGCCTGTGACGGATAAAACACCTCGACTGGATAAAAGACCTTCATATCCGATCCCGACTGCCGGGCCCTCACCGCAAGCGGCCGGAAGGTTCAACGGTCAACTTCGGTTTGGGTAACTCGCGGTAAGCGGCTCTGCACGAAACATAGGTACAGCACTTCCGTCCTACAAGGGCAGTGAGTTTTGCCCTTTGAATTGGAGGAGCCCGGACGGAACATTCGCCGGCGTGCATTCCGAACGTTAATAATTATCGGCGATTCGAACGGGCCGTTCAAATGGCCTGTCGCGGCCGGATATAACCCGACGCCGGGATTTGATATATTCGAGGTTTGTTCGACGGCTGCCGACCGAGTGGCCCTTGCCCGCATAGCTGACGAAATGTCTGAAACCTCGAAAGATCGAAAGCGGCTTTGGGTCATTTCGGAGCTCTACTATCCCGAGATGACCTCGACCGGCTATTACCTGACCCTGATCGCCGAGGGCCTTGCTGACCGATTTGAGGTCAAGGCCATCAGCGGTCAGCCGAACTATTCGGCCCGCGGTACCCGTGCGGCAAAGCACGAATGGCGAAATGGCGTCGAGATCTTTCGTGCGGCCGGAACAACGCTGGACAAGAACGTGATCGTGTTTCGACTGACGAACATGGTCACGCTCGGCCTGTCGGTGCTGATCCGGTCTTGGCGGCAGTTCAGGGCCGGCGACAAGGTCCTGGTCGTAACGAACCCGCCTCTGATGCCGTTCGTGGCGGCCATCGCCGCCCTTGCCCGTGGGGCGTCGTACACTCTGCTTGTCCACGACAATTATCCGGAGATATTGGTTGCCGCCGGCAAGATCCGCGAGAGTTCGTTCACGGCCAAGGCTTTTTCCTTCTTGAACCGCTGGCTTTACAAGCATGCTGCAGGGATCGTCGTGGTCGGCCGCGATATGGCCGAGTTAATGGAGAGAAAGACGGCGGGGCTTTCGATCCCGATCCAAAATATCCCTAACTGGGCGGAGCTTGAGACGGTCTCGCCCCGGCCTCGGGACGAAAACTCCCTGCTTGCCGAATTGGGGCTGTCCGATAAGTTCGTTCTGCTTTATGCGGGGAATATGGGCCCGCCGAACGACGTCGAGACGATCATTGAAGTCGCTGAACATTTGAGGGCCGAGCCGAAGGTGCACTTTGTATTCTTAGGTGCCGGGGCAAAGCGGCCGTGGATCGAGCGGGAAATAGTCGAACGCGGGCTCGACAATGTAACGGTCCTCGACCCGCGGCCGCGTTCCGATCAGCCGCTCTTCCTTAATGCGTGCGATGTAGCCTTGGTATCTTTGATCGACAAAATGCTCGGAGTTTCGGTCCCGAGCCGGACATACAATATTCTTGCCGCCGGCAAACCGATCATCGCGCTTTGCGATCCTGCATCGGAGGTCGCGCGGGTGATCGAGGATGAGGATATCGGCTGGGCCGTGCCGCCGGATAGATCGGCCGAATTAGCCGCCGCGATCAAGGCCGCGGCCGGGAAGGCAAGCGATTTGGCCGAAATGGGAAAGCGTGCCCGGGCTGCGGCCGAAACAAAATATTCTTTTGAGTCTGCGATCGCCAAATACGATCGTTTTCTGTCCTGACAAGGCACCGTTCGTGCCGAGTATCTTCGAATGCTCGAATTCGTAATTTATTTTGCTTCGTTTCTGCTGACGGTGGTCGGGCTGGCCGTGTTCATACGGTTTTCCGGCCGCCTTGCCAGCATAGACATTCCGAACGAGCGCAGCTCGCACGACCGGCCCACATTGCGAGGAGGCGGCATCGTGATCGTCGCCGTTTGCTGCGTGTTATACGCGGCCGGCTCTCTCGTTTTCAGTCACCCGATCAATTGGGGCTACCTCGCCGGTGCCGTCCTCATCGCGAGTGTTAGCTGGGCCGACGACCACTTCGATCTTCCGGCCGGCATCCGATTCGCGGCCCACACCGTTGCGGCGATCGTATTGATATTTTATTCCGGGCCGCTGACCGGCATTGACATCACCGGAACGGGCCAGGTCGTTTCTTTCACGTGGTTCGCTCCATTAGTTTCCGTACTTTGGATCATTTGGATGACCAATGCGTTCAACTTTATGGACGGCATTGACGGCATCGCGGGGGCCCAAGGGGTAGTCTCGGGTATAGGCTGGATACTCTTCGGAACGATGATAGGGGCAACGCCGATCCATTTATTCTCGGGGGTTGTCCTATTTTCTTGCCTTGGGTTTCTGATCTTTAATTGGAGCCCGGCCCGGATCTTCATGGGCGATGTCGGCAGCGCGTTCCTCGGGTTCACACTCTCGGCGATGCCGCTGATCGGCCGGGACAGAATGGCCGGAATGGACCCGCTGTTCTTTCTTGGGGCGATCGGTTTCCTTTGGCTTTTCGTTTATGACACGTTGTTCACTTTCTTCCGTCGATTGATCAATCGTGAGAAAGTCTGGAAGGCACATCGCAGCCACCTTTATCAGAATCTGACGGACAAATGGGGAAGCCACGCCCGTGTGAGTTTGTTGTACTTCGGCCTCGGTTTGGCGGTCGCCATAACTATCGTCGCTGCCGCAGGTTCGGCATCAGCCGGTTCGTGGTGGGTTGTCGCCGCACTATCAGGTTCGGCACTGATCATAACGGTATTCGGATTTAGAAAAAGCAATTGACCTAAATTTTGGAAAATGCTAGAGTTGCAGGAAATATTAGTAAGACGCCCCTTCTCCGTTCTTTTCCCGGGATGTCGATAGGAAGAAATTCTGTAACTAGCAGTCTTTTCAAGAGCTTCCGATTTGAATCCTTCGGGGTTAACGTTGTTGTTGAAAGTGACGATGCCAAGCTGCTTTCAACCGCCCGCGAGACAGTCAGGGACGCGTTTGCTGATTCGGCACAGATCTTTGAATCGTTGGGAGACCACTCTGAGCATCTTTTCGGGATCACCAGGGAAGCCGGCCGATTCGTTCTTTATAAGAACGGCACTCAATGCGAATCCGGTGAATCGGAAAGAAATTTCTTTAATTACCTCAACAGTTTGTTAAGGCTTGAGGTTGCGGAATTTGCTGAAGATAAAGTTTTCTTACATGCCGGTTCGGTCGAATATAACGGGAGAGCCCTATTGCTCCCCGGCACAAGCGGCTCCGGAAAGTCGACACTGACAGCGGAATTGGTTCGAAACGGTGCACGTTATTATTCGGATGAATACGCTGTCTTGAATTCGGAAGGGTTGGTCGAACCGTTTGCCCGCAAGTTGTCGCTTGACCGTGGAGGCGAAAAGGGGCCCCAGAATGTGTCTGCCGAAGAACTTGGCGGACGTACGGGCAAAGACCCGATACCGGTGGGTATGGTTCTTTTTACACGGTTCGACGAGAACGCCGAGTGGACACCGGAAGAACTGACCGCCGGTGAGGCGATAATGGCGTTGATCCCCAATACTTTAACGATGCGGAAAAATCCGGCTTTTGCATTGAAAGTATTGGATTTGGCGGCTCAACGTGCAATAATACTGAAGAGCCTGCGTGGCGATGCAAAAACTTTCGCCCAATTTCTTTTGGATTTTTTTGACAAAAACACTAAATTAGCTAAAATGACGTAACTCCTATGGAGTTAGGTATTTGATTGGAGGAGAAGATGAACAACCCGCTGAACCCCGTAGCCCGTAAAAAGGGCCTGGTCATCCAAGAGGTGCCTGAAGAAGTGTTGGTGTATGATCTTGAAACGAATAAGGCCCATTGCTTGAACAAGACCGCCGCCATGGTATGGCAGTCCTGTGACGGTCAACGTTCGGTTTCAGAAATCGCGGACCACGTCGAAAGTTTGGCTGGGCAGAAAGTTTCGGATGAATTGGTTTGGCTCGCGATCGACCAATTGAATACTAACGATCTTCTTGAAAAAGGTATCGATGTCGACCTAAAGGGAATTTCCCGCAGGGACGTCATCAAGAGGATCGGCATTACGTCGATGGTGGCCTTGCCGGTGATCGCTTCGCTGGTTGCGCCGCCGACCGCGATGGCCTCGACATCTTGCAACTGTTCAAGCGACCTTGCCTGTCAGCTGCCCGAGAATTCAAATTGCCCGTCCTCGACGTGCAACACGTCGGGATTCTGCAGGCCGTAACGATCTTTTTGGTTTCGTAGCTATTTGAGCAGCGGGCGTTTGTTCGCTGCTCTTTATTTTTTGGTTTGAAAGCCGGATCCGCAATCTCAGACCAGACCGATGACTCTCGCTGGAAGAGTCTCTATGTCCGCAAGATCGAGACCGAAACGGCCGCATCGTTCAGGTTGTTCCGGTCGTTCGGAATAGAACCGCTCCTCATAAAAGGCTGGGCTATCGCCCGGATGTATCCGCCCGAGAAATTAAGGTATTACGGGGACGTTGATCTCGCGGTCGCTGAAACTGACCTCCAGAAAGCATCGGAGATCAAGGACTCCGCCGAAGGTGTCCGCCTCTCGATAGATCTCCATCGCGAACTCAGACATTTCGACCCCAAGCCTTGGAAAGAGGTCCTCACCGATTCGAGGTTGGTCAAGCTCGACGGAGAATCTATCAGGATCCCTTCGGAGGAGGACCATCTTCGGATCCTCGCCGCCCATTGGCTTAATGACGGCGGCGAGGACCGCGAGAAACTTTGGGACATCTATTACGCGGTAGAAAATCGCAGTGTAGAATTCGACTGGTCGAAATGCCTTGACGCGGTAGGACATGCCCGAAGGAGTTGGGTAATAGCTGCGATCGGCCTTGCCCACATTCACCTCGGTCTTTCTATCGATGACCTTCCTTTCAGGGATCAGGCCGCGAGCCTGCCGAAATGGCTTGAGCGGACGGTTGAACGAGCCTGGGCGTCCGGGACAAAACTCCGGTCGCTCCCGATGGCTTCTGAAATGCGGGGCCAGTTTCTTGTCCAGGTCAAGAAACGCATCCCGCCAAACCCGATCCAGGCGACGATCGAGGCACAAGGCGACCTGTTCGGACACCGGCGTTTCCTTTATCAGGCTCTGAGCGTTCGAAAGCGTGCGATCCCTTCAATTAAGAACCTGTGGCTTTCGGGTCTGGGGAGGATCAGAAGGTCAAATGGATGATATCGTCCTTGCGATCGAATCTGGGGTGGCGGGCGGCAGTCTCGCTCTCTTTCGTGGCCGTCAGTTGGCCGCGAGTTGGTCAGATTCTGGATCGGCCGGCAAATCGGAAGCCCTCTTGTCGCAGATAGAAGCATTGCTCGAACGCGAAGGAGTACACAGATCATCACTGTCGACGATCGCTGTCTCGATCGGCCCGGGCAGTTATACAGGGATCAGGATCGGGATCGCGACCGCTCTCGGCCTGTCAAAGGCCCTTGGAATTCGCATGACAGGGATCCCGCTGCTAAAGGCTATCGCGAACGCGGTGGATGAAACGGGGCCGGTCCTAGTTGCCGTTCCGGTCGGCCGAAAAGGACTGGCATGGCAGACCTTTGCCGGATCGCACGTTGCCCAAGTGGAACCGGCGATCGAGACAGGCGAACTCACAGACCTTCGGGATGCGATCGGAAAATTCGCCCACGGGACGGCTTTGCTCCACAGTGATCTGTTTGAAGCGCTTCAGACAACAAATGCTGATCTGCCCGTTTCGGCCGAGATCAAGGACATCGGACGAGATCTGGCGGCCGCAATAGGCGCGGCACCTGATTCATTTGACAAGGGCCCTGTGCCGCTATATGCAAGGGAGATGTCCTTCCCGACTTTGACCGGTGAAAGAAAGGTTATCCGCTGAACAATTCGAGATCAGGCCGATCGAGCCGACAAACCTTGACGACGTGATCAGTATCGCGGCCAGTTTGGGCCTGAGCCCCTGGTCACGAAAAGATCTGGAAGATGAGATCGGACGCGACGACTCGCGGTGCCTCCTCGCCTGTCGAAATGAGTTCGTCGAAGGGTTCATTGTAACGCGCATCGTTCCGGGCCCCGCGGTCGATCGCCCGGAGGCCGAGATCTATAATCTGGGCGTTCGGGAAGAAAGTCAGGGACTCGGGATCGGAAGCCGTCTGCTTCAGCATACGCTTGAAACGCTAGCTGACGCGGGGGTGTCGGCGGTTTGGCTGGAGGTCCGGGCGTCCAATACACGGGCGATCGATCTGTATTTTTCGGCGGGATTTGCCGAAGCCGATAGACGCCCGGCCTTCTACACTAGCCCGGTCGAGGACGCTGTCGTCATGAGTCTTCGCTTTGAGTCGTGAGGTTGTTACGATACGGTAAACAAAACTTGAAATTCGCGATCGATTTCGGCTAGAATGGGGCTTGAACCCAGGTCCAGATCGATGTTTTCAAGGCCCTGGGCTTAATACGATTGATAAGTGAGGAACATGCCGCTATGGACTTGTCCACGCCCGATAGGGTACGAGATGAACTGCTGAAGACGAATCCGACATTCCGTGAATTGGTCAATCAGCATACGAATTACGAAGAAAGACTGAAAGAACTTTCCCACCTGACCTACCCAAGCGACGACGAACAGCTCGAAGAATCCACACTTAAAAAGAAGAAGCTACTTGTGAAGGACGAGATCTATGCGATCATGAGCGAATATCATGTATCGCACTAGAACCGGTAAGATCTATTTGAATTAGGCGGCTCCGCGGGGCCGCCTTTTCTATTTCGGGCCGCAGCCGCCGATCGCGAAAAGCCGGATGCCTTTGCTCGTGATCGCTGCGAACCGGTCCGTCCCGGCGCCGGCGATACCTCCGATAGAGCTGGTTCCGTCGCCAAGCACGACGATATCGATGACCTTTCCCGTCCGACGGTCCACGGCAACGATGGTCGATTCCGCGGGATCAGCGATAAGGAAATATCCGTTCAGCAGCATCCCGGGGCCGTTCAGCCGCCCGCTCAATCGCCTTTTCCAGATCACGTCGCCGTTGTAATCGGAGACATAGTAAAGGAAATTGTCGTATGACGTGATCAAAACTCCGTCTTCGACCTCGAACAGGCCGGAGATCTGTGCCCCGCTTCGGAACCGCCAGGAAGGAGACGGGTCGCTTCCGTTAAATTCAAATACATAGCCGCGTTCGTCCCCAACGATCAGGCCTCCATCGCTCTTGGCAAGAACCGCCGTGATCGTGAATTCATTCGTGACTGGGCTTGTTCCTTCATCGGACGCGGCAGTTAAGAACTTGAGGCCTTTTCCTTTGGTCGCAATGACCAACCCGTTTGTTTGCGACGCCGCGGCCGCGATTATCGGGTCGCCCGCCTTTGTTTGCCGCATGATCGCGCCCGTCTTTTCGTCGACAACGGCAATAGAACCGCCGTTGCCCGCGGCAAAAAGCACGCCGTTCGAACGGATCAGATGAACCGGCCCCGAAAAAGGCAACATCACCGACCAATCGACAATGCCTGAGGCCTTTCGGATCGCGCGGACCGTAGAGACCGGTTTTCGATCTTCCGAACCGTTTTCGGAGGGTTCGTTCACTGCAAAGATATTAGTGCCGTTCGAAATTAGCGAGGAAACGACGTCGCCGCCAAGTTCTGCCCGCCATTCAATAGCCAGATCTGACCGGCGAAGTGCGAGAATATTCCCTGAGGCCGTGCCTAGATAAAGCCGGTCTTCGTCCGAGAGAAGCGTGTTCGGGGCCGGGAACTCGACCGCTCGGCTCGCGCATTCGACAATACCCGGACGCTTTTCCTGGGTCGCCTGGCCGATCCCGCCAAACGGCAGGGCCAGAACGAAAATCACTAATGCAAGAGACCGAATTTCTATAACATTCATTTCGGAAGCGGCGATAACAACAGCTGACGGGCACTCGGGCTCCGGGCGAAAACGATCCATCGAATTCGCCAGACCGAATCTTAGCACGCCCGACTTGACCCCGGTAGATTGATGAACGTACTATCGGTCAAAGTTCGCCGAAAAATAGAGTGATTCGCGGGAGTCGATCTTAGGAATGTCTTTCAACAAAATAATAATCGTCGGAAACCTTGGCCGTGACCCTGAACTTCGATACACCCCTCAAGGTGTCGCCGTTTGTAACTTTTCGGTCGCAACCAATGAAAAGAAACGTGATAAATCGGGCGAGATGCACGACGTGACGACTTGGTTCAAAGTCACCCTATGGCGGCAAAACGCCGAAAACGCGTCGAAGTATTTGACGAAAGGCAGCCCTGTTTATGTTGAGGGCCGATTGCGGGTCGAGGAATGGACGGATCGCGACGGTAACAATCGCCATACGCTGGAGGTACAGGCGACGGAAATGCATTTCCTGGGCGGCGGCTCCAGGTCTGAGGAATATGTTCGTGACGAGGCGGAAGAACCGGAATTTGCGGGGCCAGCGAGTTCGCGTCCAGCCGAGGGGGGGCCCTCCAGGCCGGCGGCTTCTGACGATGATATCCCGTTCTAGCGAAACGTCACCGTTAAGCGACCCATCGGCCCATCGTTCTGAATTTCTGGAATCGCAGTTTTGGCAGGTCTGACGGCTCGGCGGCGGATAACTCTTTCAAGCTCTCGATCAACAATGTCTTCAGGGACCGGGCCACGCTTGTGAAGCGGTCCTCGTCCTCTTTCTTCTCACCCGAGCCGACTTCCCATGCTTGGCTTTCAGAAACCACGGCGTCAACAAGCTTCAGCCCTCTAAGGTCGCCCGCGGTAAGCTTCAGTGCGGATGCCGCCAGATCAGCCTTCGAGGCATCCTTCCAAAGGATCGCGGCACACCCTTCGGGCGAGATCACGGAGTAAACGGCATTCTCCATCATTATCACTTTGTCCGCGATGCCGATCGCAAGCGCGCCGCCCGAACCGCCTTCTCCTAGCACGACCGCAACGATCGGGACCCTAAAGCGGGCCATTTCGCGAAGATTATAGGCGATCGCCTCGGCCTGTCCCCTTTCCTCCGCATCGATGCCCGGGTAGGCACCCGGCGTGTCGATGATGGTCACGATGGGACGGCCAAATTTTTCGGCCAGGCTCATCAAACGTAGGGCTTTCCGATACCCCTCCGGTTTCGGCATCGCAAAATTCCGGTGTCGCCGTTGGTTAAGGTCGCGGCCCTTTTGCTGGCCGACGACCGCTACCTCGATACCGTCGAGCTTCGCGAAGCCGCACACGACAGCGGCATCATCGGCGTATCTGCGGTCACCATGGACCTCGACGAAATCGGAGAAAACGTGCGTGAGAAGGTCAAGCGTATATGGCCGCTCAGGATTCCGGGCAAGCAGAACCCGGTCGAAGGCGGCTTTTTGCTCGCTCTTTTGTTTTTCGATCTGTGACATTACAGACGCCATGAAACTGTGCACCCCCTTCCGGTCAGAGCCGATTGAAGAGCAGCTGAACCCTTCACCCGCAAAGCTCGGGTCTCTAGCTCGACCGCGACCTTGCCTCCCACCGGGACCTCGAATGAAACCTCGCACGAACCGGGAGTTTCGCTCAGGGATGAGAAAAGGTCGAAGAGAAACTCGTCACTCACCCGTTCATCCGGCAATCCGATGACCAATCGTCTCGCATTCCCGGCCTCCGCGTCAACAAGCGATCTGACGCCGCTGACGATCACGGTCAATTCTGATGCGTCTGCCGTTTCGACCCGCCCTTCGACAATGACCACGGCATCGTCCAAAACCAGTGACGCGAATTTGGAGTACGCCTCCGACCACATCAAGCACTTTGCCCCGGCTGACCGGTCCTCAAGACTGAACATCCCGAAGCGATTACCTTTCTTGCTGTACTTCGTCTGGCTGCCTGAGACGATCCCAGCCAGTGTTACGAGATCGCCGGAGGAGAACGGCATCTGGTCGGCGATCGGCCGGATCCCAAGCCGGCCAAGCGTGTCCCTGTATTCGTCGAGCGGATGCGCCGTGAGAAAGAATCCGAGCGACGACTTCTCGAACCGCGAAATTTGGGCCACCGACCAGGGAGCCGCATCCTGGAGTTGATAGGTCAAATGTTCGTCGCCCGCTGCCGCTGAACTGAAGAGATCCGTTTGCCCGCTGTTAAGGTCGTTCCACTTCCTTTGGGCGACCGCAAGCGATTCATCGATCGACGCAAATAACCGGGACCGCCACTCGGCAGACGTCATCCCCTCCGGTTTGAGCGAATCGAAGGAACCGGAGGTGATCAGGCTTTCCATAACCCGTTTGTTCAGCAGGGCAGGCTCGACGCGTGTTACGAAATCCAGAAGGGAAGCGAACGGTCCGGTCTCCCTCGCCGCGATAACCGAACTCACTGTCGAAAGACCGATGCCCTTGATCGCGGTGAGGCCGAACCTAACCGCACCTTCCGAAGGAGTGAACCCTTCGCCGCTCTCGTTTATGTCGGGCGGAAGAAGTTCCAGTCCGAGCGAACGTAGCTCTTTTGAATACTTATAGATCTTCGCGCTGTCGTCGGATTCGTGCGAAAGGACCGCCGAAAAAAAGAACGCGGGATAATGGGCCTTAAGGTACCCGGTCTGGAACGCGAGATATGCATAGGCTATGCTGTGGCTTCGGTTGAATCCGTAGTCGGCGAACTGGGCCATCAGCTTAAAGATCTCTTGTGCCTTTGCTTTAGCGATGCCGTTACTAACGGCCCCCTCGACGAATTTCTTCTCCTCCTTGGCCATCGCCTCGCGCTTCTTCTTGCCCATCGCCCGTCTCATCATGTCGGCCTCGCCGAGGCTGTACCCGGCAAGCTTCTGAGCGAGCTGCATGATCTGTTCCTGATAGACCAAAACGCCAAACGTGTTGCACAGGATGTCCTTCATCTCGGGGACAAGGTACCGGACCTGCTTGTCGCCTCGATGACGCTGGATGAAATCTTCGATCATCCCGCCGTCTATCGGGCCCGGGCGATAAAGGGCATTCAATGCGGAAAGGTCTTCAAGTTCTTTTGGCCGCAGCCGACGGCAGATCTCCTGCATGCCCGAAGATTCGAACTGGAAGACGGCATCGGTCCTTCCCTCGGCGAAAAGCGACATCGTCTTTTCATCGTTCAACGGGATCTCATTCCAGTCGATCTCTACGCCCAGGCGGTCGCGAATGCTTGAGATACAGTCGCTAATTATGGTGAGCGTGGTCAGAGCCAGGAAATCCATCTTCAGCATTCCGACCTTTTCAAGGTCATTCATCGAATACTGGCTTGTCAGTTCGTTCTTGGCTGAGACTGCAACGGGAACGAGCTCGTGCAGCGGTTTAGGTGAGATCACAACACCGGCCGCGTGAACGGACGTATGACGCGAGCAGCCTTCGAGCCGCATCGCAAGATCGATCAAGTCCCGTACAGATGCATCTTTCTCGATCAGTGACCTGAGTTCTTCAACCTGTTCGATCGCTTTGCTAATGCTTACGTTTCGTCCGCGCACCGGGGGCGGGATCAGCTTGGCGATGCGTTCCACTTCGCCATAGGTCTTGTTCAGGGCCCGCCCAACGTCTTTGATCGCCGCCTTCGAGGCCATTGTCCCGAAGGTGATTATTTGACATACCGATTCACGTCCGTACAACGCGGTCACGTGCTCTATCACTTCTGAGCGGCCCCGGATGCAGAAATCAATATCGATATCGGGCATCGAGACGCGCTCCGGATTGAGGAACCTTTCGAATAGAAGGTCATACTGAAGCGGGTCGATACCCGTGATCCCGAGGACGTAGGCAACAAGTGAGCCCGCCGCCGAGCCCCGCCCCGGTCCAACCGGGATCCCTCTTTCTGTCGCGTATCGGATGAAATCCCAAACGACCAGGAAGTATCCCTCGTATCCCATCGATTCGATGACCTCGACCTCGCGGTCCAGCCGTTTCTTGTATTCCTCGATAGGATATTTAAGCCGATCGGCGGACCGAAGCGGTTCGAGAACAGAACTCCGGCGCTCTTCAAACCCCGTGGCCACACACTTTTCAAAATACTCGGCCAGCGTTCCGCAACCCGAATCTTCGGGGATCGGAAAATTCGGCAGGATCAGGATCTTGTCGTCGATGGGCAGCCGTACGTCGCAGCTTTGGGCTATTTCCAGAGTATTGGTGAGGGCTTCAGGGATCTCGCTGCCGAACAGAGCCCACATCTCCTCTGCCGACCGGAGATATTGATCGGTCGTCCCGGTCCGGGGCCGGCCGCCGTCGATAACCGTTCGTCCCTCGCCGATGCACATCATAACCTCGTGAGCGCGTGCATCAGATCCGTCCAGATACTTTGCATCGTTCGAGGCAACCAATGGGGTCCCGAGCCGGGCGGCCAGTTCGATCAAGCGGGCATTCAACCTGTGATGCTCCTCGAGACCGTGATCGACCAACTCGAAGTAGAGGCTTTCGGGGCCAAAGATCTCTTTCAGAGAACCGGCATATTCGATAGCCCTTTCTTCATTTCCCGAACCGAGATGATGCCCGAGCGCGCTGTCGCGGCCGCCGCAAATGGCGATGAGTCCTGCGCTGAACTCCGAAAGCAGGTCAAGGTCGATCCGCGGCTTGGACTGGGATCCGGCCGAATAAGCGATCGAAGCAAGCCGGACCAGATTGTGATATCCGGTCAGGTCACGTGCCAGAAGAACAAGGTTGTAAAAAGGCCTCTCTCCGGCCCCTGTTGCGTGTGTTTCTGTACCGTTCGCGAGCCTCGACGATGCGACGAATGCCTCGTAACCGATGATCGGCCTTATGCCCGCTTCTGCCATCGCGCTGTAGAAAGAAACCGCACCGAACATGTTTCCATAATCGGTCAAAGCGCACGCGGACATCTCAAGTTCCTTTAGCTTCGCCGCCAGAGGTTTAAGTTGGATTGTGCTCTGCAAAAGGCTATAATCCGAGTGCAGGTGAAGATGAACAAAATCGCGTGGCTTGAATGAAATTGGGCCCATATCCGGTAGTTGGTCTATGAAGAAAGTCTATCTCGAAACATTTGGCTGTCAAATGAATGTTTCTGATTCCGAACGGGTGGCCACGGCCCTCTCCAGTCGGGGTTTCGAGATGACCGGAAGGGAAGACCAGGCCGATATCGTACTTATAAATACCTGTTCCGTTCGCGAAAAGGCCGAACAGAAGCTGTACACGCGAGTCGGAGAGATCCGAAAAGGCAGAATCCACAAGCCGATCGTCGGCGTACTTGGCTGCGTGGCTCAGCTTGAAGGCGAGACACTGTTCAGAAAGATCGAGGGGATCGACGCGATCGTCGGCACGCGTGCCGTCGGCCGCATCTCCGAGGTGATCGGCCGCGTCCTTGACGGCGAAGACGAGGTCACGGACCTTGGCGAACGCGAACGGGATTATGATTGGTCGGTCACGGATGAGCAGCGCCACTCGCCTCATGTTGCTTTTGTCCCGATAATCGAGGGCTGCAACAAATTCTGTACATACTGTATCGTCCCGTTCTCGCGAGGCCGCGAGATCAGCCTCTCGGCTTCTGCGATCATTCGTAACGTCCTCGAATTGAAGAGGTCAGGCGTCAGGGAAGTCCATCTGATCGGACAGAATGTGAACAGTTACAAGCCCGATAGCGATAGCGGACTTGAGGCGTTTGCCGGCAAAACACCATTCTCAAGACTTCTCAGGGCGGTCGCCGCGACCGGGATCGAACGGATCAAATTTAATACCTCGTTCCCGAGAGATTTTCATGCCGACATTGTTGACGCGATCGAGGAAAATGAGAATCTCTGCAACTGGGTACATTTGCCGGTCCAATCGGGAAGCGACCGCATCCTCAGGATGATGAAACGAGGCCATTCTGTCGATAAATACCTCAAAAAGATCGACCGGATCGCCACTTCAGAGCGGGATATAGCGGTGACTACGGACATCATCGTCGGATTTCCAGGCGAGACCGAAGACGATTTCCAAGGCACTATCGATCTGGTCAACACGGTGAAATACGACGCGGCTTACATTTTCAAGTACTCGGCGAGGCCCGGTACGCCGGCGTACGAAATGGACGACGATGTGACGCCGGAAACAAAGACCCGGCGATTTCTGGAACTTCAGGAGCATCAACGCAGTATCCAGAAGGCCCGGCTGAGCCGTTACGTTGGCCAAGTCTTAAAAGTGCTTGTCGAAAAGCCGGCAGCACGGTTTGGCCACCAGGTCTCGGGCCATTCGACTTGCCATAAGGTGGTCAACTTTGAAGGGCCTGCGAACCTGATAGGACAGATCGTCGATGTGCGAGTGACGGAAGTTAAATCAAATTCGCTGTTCGGACAGTATATGTCACCCGGCCTGCCCTTGTCCTGAGAATTTAATATGCTAGTCGAGGTCAAGATCGGGGCCCTGATAATGGACCCGAATACAAATTCACCGATCGTCGTGCTGAAGGGGATCGATTCCGAGACCGTTCTGCCGATCTGGGTGGGCGCTTTTGAGGCAAACGCCATCGCCCTCGAGATCGAAAAGATCGTGCCGCAGCGGCCGATGACGCACGACCTGCTGCGAAATTTGATCGTTGAATGCGGGCTGAGGGCCTCTCGGGTGATCGTTACGGACCTCTTGGAGAACACCTTTTACGCACAGATCGAATTGCTGGACTCGAACGATGAGAGGGTTTCGATGGACGCCCGGCCGTCCGATGCGATCGCCCTTGCACTGAGGCTTGATTGCCCGATATACGTTAATCAGAAGGTCCTCGACCTTTCCGCGGCCTCGGCGGCGGACAAGCCGAAAGGAGACGACGAAGAGCTTCCTTCGGCCGAGGATTGGCCGGACCTTATTGGCTGAAGATCGCTGGCCGATCCCGGCCAGGAAACTGCAAATGATAATAGTAATAGCGAACCAGAAGGGAGGCGTCGGAAAAACGACGACCGCTATCAATCTAGCCGCAGGTATCGCCTCGAACAAGAAGCGCGTGCTTCTTCTCGACCTTGATCCGCAGAGTAATTCGACCCTTTCGTTTCTGGACCCGGGTTCCGTAAACGGCGGTTCGTACGAATTATTCGCCGATCCGTCCCGGCCGGTCTCCGAACTTGTTTACGAAACCACGACGCCAAGGCTGAATATCGTCCCGGCCAGGATCAATCTGGCAAAGCTCGAGGCCAAGCTTATCGGTGACTTTGACGCAGCGTTCAAGCTTCGGGACCGCTTGGAGAGCCTCAAGAGTGAATATGACGTTATATTGATCGACACCCCTCCCACGCTCGGGATCCTAACGGTCAATGCACTTGTCGCCGCCGACCACGTGATCATCCCGATCCAGTCTTCATATTTCGCCCTCGAGGGGACTGACGACCTGCTGGAAACCATTGAAAAGATCAGGTCTAGGCCGAATCCGGGCCTTAACCTGATGGGTGTGGTCGTCACATTATTCGATCGGCGGACCACCATTTCGAAAGATGTAGAGGCCCACATTAGAAGCGTCTTTGGACGAAAGGCGTTCAAAACGGTCATAACGCGGAGTGTAAGGCTGGAAGAAGCGCCGGCTCACAAGACCCCGATCTTTAACTATGCTCCGCGTTCGTCGGGAGCCGTCGAGTATCAGAGTTTATCAAAGGAGGTTCTTCGCCGTGGCTAAATCTGGACTGCCGACTGGAGTAAAAATGAGACACGATTCTCATTACGTCGAGAATATAACTGCTCGGTCTAGAAGCATCGGCCGCACGATTCCGATCGATCTGATACATCCCAATCCTGAACAGCCGCGGGTCGAGTTCGGAGACCTGACCGAATTGACCAATTCGATCCGTGAAAAAGGAGTGCTTGAACCGCTCCTCGTAAAACCGAATTCCGACGGGACCTTCATGATCATTGCAGGGGAACGCCGCTGGCGGTCCTCGAAATTGGCCGGCCTGACCGAAGTTCCATGTGTCGAACTGGACCTCGATGAGAACGCCGTCGCCGAGGTCGCCTTGATCGAGAACCTTCAGCGGAAGGACCTGACGATATGGGAAGAGGCGGACGGGCTTGCCGCACTCGCCGAAAGATTCGGATACACCCACGAACAGATCGCTCAAAAGATCAGCAAGAGCCGCACCACCGTCACCGAGCTGCTCGCCGTCGCGGGCCTGCCGGACGAGATCCGCGCGAAATGCCGGGCGGCCAACATCTCGTCAAAGGCGATCCTGTTGGATATCTCTCGCCAATTCGACGAGGCTGCAATGCATGAACATTTGGACCGCCTCGGAAATGGCGGAAAAACGCCCCGGAAAGTCACCGTATCAAATGGTTCAAAGAAAGACGATACCAAGCTTAGATCGGCCCCCGTATCGAAGCACGACGTCGAAACAGGCTTTGAATTCCGGTCGCCGGACGGGGATTTTACGGTCGTCGTGAATTTCGCCGATCGGAAGTTCTCACAAGGCGACGTTTTGCAGGCTCTTAGATCGGCATTTGAAGCGGTGAAAAAGCAGTAGATCAACGATTCGGCCAAAAAAAGCCGACCCGACGATCGTTGCCGCGCGTCCATTACATAATCCTTATTATCAGACGCAGTCGATATATTTAGGGCCCGTGCTCGATCGAGGGTTCTTGACCTCCCCTTCTTGGGTCCACCATACATTCCGTTCAAACCTTCCATTTCATTCCTATCGTGCATATCTTCCACTTCGTCCATATCTCAACAACCAGTGTTCAGACACCGCGGAGATCATGGCAGCATGTTCATGGTCCAGGAACTGTTCTCCGGTTGGTCTTTGAGCTTTGAACCGCTAAGCCGGCGGTCACGGCCCTACGAAACACAACCGTCTCACGGCGATCGGGCTTAAATGGTGCATTTTCAATATTTACGCCGAGATTGTTAATTCGGGCGGGCCCACTGCGGAAGTGAGACGAATTTTGCGGCTAATTTGATCGAATAAAGGTCTTAAGCCGTCTCACATGCGAGACGATCATGAGACGGGTTGAATGCGGGCCCGACGGCGGGCCCAAACGGTTCTGAGTATCAGCGAGGAGTGGGCCGCTCTACTTTGACAGATTCGGCGTAAAACGCTAGTATTTGAGGTTTGGAATCTTTACAAAACTGTAATCAATATAGAGGAGTCACAGAAATCCATTGAGTAACGGAAACTATCTTTTTACCTCCGAGTCTGTCACCGAGGGTCACCCGGATAAAATAGCTGACAACATCTCGGACGCCATCCTGGACGCGATCCTTGAGCAGGATCCTTTGGCCCGCGTGGCCTGTGAAACCCTTGTGACAACAGGGTTAGCGGTCGTTGCCGGTGAGATCACGACTACCGCGAGCGTCAACTATAAAACCATAATTCGCGATACGATCCACGAGATCGGATATAACGACGCTGAGTTCGGGTACGATTCCAACACCTGTTCGGTCATCGATGCGATCGGGACTCAGTCGCCTGACATCGCACAGGGCGTGGACACCGGCGGCGCCGGCGACCAGGGCCTTATGTTCGGGTTCGCGTGTAACGAGACGCCTGAGCTAATGCCGATGCCGATCCAGATGGCCCACAACCTGACGCGTCGCTTATCGCAGGTGCGGCGTGACGGCACGGTTCCCTATCTGCGTCCGGACGGCAAATCGCAAGTTTCGATCGAGTATCGCGACGGCAGGCCGTTCCGGGTTGAAGCGGTCGTGATCTCGACACAAACGGCGGATCTCGATATCAAAGACATTCGCGACGACATAATGGAGCACGTCATCAAGCCGGTTATCCCGGCTGAGATGATCGACGAGAACACGAAGTATCACATTAACCCGACGGGCAAATTCGTGATCGGCGGGCCGATGGGCGACGCCGGAGTCACCGGCCGCAAGATAATTGTTGATACTTATGGGGGTTACGCCCCGCACGGCGGAGGGGCGTTCTCCGGTAAGGACCCGACGAAGGTCGACCGTTCTGCGGCATACATGGCCCGCTACATCGCAAAGAACGTGGTTGCGGCCGGTTTAGCGGAGAAATGTACCGTCCAGTTGGCTTACGCTATCGGCGTGGCCGAGCCGGTCTCGGTCCTGATCGATACCGACGGCACCGGGATCATCGACGATGAACGTATATCTGACGTTGTTCGCGAAAATTTCACGCTAACGCCGAAAGCGATCATCGAGACGCTGGATCTTCGCCGTCCTATTTACAAGGCAACCGCCCGTTTCGGGCATTTTGGCCGGACAAACGACGAATTCACCTGGGAACGCACCGACAAGGCCGAGGCGCTCAGGACCGCCGCCGAGCAACACAAAGGAGCTGCGACAAATGGCTAATCCCGTAACTTCAATGGAATACGACATTAAGGACATCAACCTTGCTCCGCAGGGTAAGCAGAGGATCGAGTGGGCGGACCGCGAAATGCCGGTTCTTCGACTGATCCGCGAGCGATTTGAGCAGGAGAAACCGCTTGCCGGGGTCAAGCTCGTCGCTTGCGCCCACATCACGACGGAAACCGCGAATCTTGCCCGGACGCTTCAGGCGGGTGGTGCCGAGGCTCTCTTGATCGCCTCGAATCCCCTTTCGACCCAGGACGACGTCGCCGCTTCCTTGGTCGCCGATTGGGGCATCCCTGTGATGGCGATAAAGGGTGAATCCATAGAGACTTACGTATCACATGTTAAAGCGGCACTTGACACGAATCCGAACCTGATCATCGATGACGGATCGGACGTGGTCGCGACGATGCTTAAGGAAAAGCCGGAGCTTATCCCCAATCTGATCGGCACCACCGAAGAGACGACGACCGGGATCGTTCGGCTGAAGGCGATGGTCGCTGCCGGGGTCCTGAACTTCCCTTCTATTGCGGTTAACGACGCGCAGACCAAGCACTTCTTCGATAATCGCTACGGCACGGGCCAATCGACGCTCGACGGCGTGATCCGCGCGACCAATATTTTGCTGGCCGGAAAAACCGTTGTAGTTGTCGGCTACGGCTGGTGCGGAAAGGGCGTTGCGATGCGTGCCCGCGGAATGGGCGCGAACGTCGTCGTGACCGAGATCGACCCGATCAAGGCGATCGAGGCCGTCATGGACGGAATGCGTGTGCTCCCGATGAAGGATGCCGCCAAGATCGGCGATTTCTTCATCACCGTGACCGGAAACCGCCATGTCATTGATAAAGAACATTTTGAGGTGATGAAGGACGGCGCGATCGTCTGCAACTCGGGCCACTTTGATCTCGAGCTGAACCTCGGGGCTCTTCGTGAAATGTCCGAACCCGCTGTCAAACGCCGCCCGTTCGTCGAAGAATACATCGGCAAGAACGGCGGAAAGAGTGTGATTGTGCTTGGCGAAGGCCGCCTGATCAACTTGGCCGCCGCCGAAGGCCACCCGGCCTCGGTGATGGACATGTCGTTCGCAAACCAGGCCCTTTCGGCCGAGTATCTCGTCAAAAACAAAGGCACGCTTGCCAACGGCGTCCACGTCCTGCCGGCCGAGGTCGACCAGGAGATCGCCGGCCTGAAGCTCCGTGCAATGGGCGTCTCGATCGACGAACTCACACCCGAAATGCTCGAGTATATGTCCAGCTGGGAAACCGGCACGTAGTGACGAGTGGTCAGAACCGGGAGCGGTAGCGACCGGGGTTCTGTCAGCACAGCCAGAGTTAGCGACCTCTTGTCAGAACCGGGAGCGGTAGCGACCGGGGTTCTGTCAGCACAGCCAGAGTTAGCGACCTCTTGTCAGAACCGGGAGCGGTAGCGACCGGGGCTTTGTCAGTACCTCCCGCTTGAGCGAGTGGGTTTCCATTTGCAGAAGCCCGCACGTAAGTAAGGGCGATACATTCAACTCAGTAATAAAAAGGCCTCGCCGATCCCGGCGGGGCCTTTTCTTTACTTAAGGATGTTCCCTGCTCAAAACGGCAGGAACGCCGGGATCGACATCGTGGCCTGGCTGCGTTTGATCAGGAAGATTATCACGGCGATCAGGGCAGCGTGGGTTCCGAGGATGGCCCAGCCCGCGCGGTCAAGGCGTTTGGTCTCGACCCAACCGGTCTGTGCGGTCTGCAGGCCGATTGACAACAGAAGTGCCCCGTACGGCAGGTACTTCAGGAACAGCAGCCACGAGGTAACGCCGATATTCCTCAGCCGCATCACGTCCAACACAACCCCGGCGATCATCGTCGCCAGCGTCACGACCGCAAAAACCCTGCTCTGCGGACCGAAATAAACGACCGAAAAGATCGTCACGATGATCAGCATCACCCGGCCCAAAAAGTAATACAACCGCCCCACGCCCGGGTAACCGCTTTCAAGTGTCTCGTCGCTCATACTTCCTTTCGGACATCCTACCACCTGAGCCCGCCGGCACAAAGAAAATTATGCCTCACGTACTTTTTGAGCCGCAACAACGTTGAGCATTACGCCCTTACTAACGTGCGGGCTTCAGCATTAAGATTCCGCATTCCGCAATTCGCATCCTTCCGGATCTGACATCCCCAACGCGATTTGAACCGGGTAGCGGATCGATCAGATCAGAACCGCAGGGACAAACAGCTGAGGCCGCCGTCCATCTTTTGAAACTCGGACATCTCCAGTTCGATCAGGTTGTACCCGAGCCCGTCCAACATCGCCTTTACCCCCGGAAACCCTGCCGCTATCAAAACATGATCATTCACCCGGACACAGTTCGCCGCATACTCTTCCCCTTCCGGCACGCCCAATATCTCATATCCGTGCAACGCGACCTCGCCCAAAAGTGCATCAACAACCAACACGCGCCCGTCGCCTACATAAGTGATCCCGCTTTTCAAATGCAGCAATCCGTCCGTCCCGCGGATATCGACTAACTCCGCTCTAAACCCCGCCGCTTCCAAATATCCCGCTAATTGCCTCGCGCCTTCTGGATTAGTGCGGTCCGAGATCCCGATCAGAAAATGGTCGTCCACCTGGCAAACATCCCCGCCGTCGACCGTCCCCGGCGGCTCAACGCGGTCGAGTCTGTCGTAAAACGTCCCGAGCGTCTCCGCCATGCTCACCACCTCGCCCCGCCGGCTGTCCGCACCCGGCCGCGTAACCACGCACACCCCTTCCGCCAAAACCGCCGTGTCCTCCACAAACACCGAATCCGGAAATTCGGCATCCGCCCCAAGCCGCGCCACCTCGAGCCCACACCTCTTCAACGCCTCGCAATAACCCCCATGCTGCCTCACCGCCACCTCAAGATCAGGCACCCCAAGATCAACACTGGTCAAACCATCAGCGAAGTTTTCAGATGGAAGTCGGACTATGGCCTTTGTAAACATTAATTCTCCAACCTTATTCGCATTATGCGGCAGAAGTGTTCGAAACACACGCCAATTACAATAGTTACAAGTGCCGGCGAAGCCGAAACGTGTAGGTCCCGGCGTGAAACATTATATTGAGCGTGTGAAACACGCGTCCACGATAATGTCCGTAAGCCGATCGATCTGAATTTCCGCCGACCCGGATCTCACCATTGGTACCTACCATTACTTCTTTGGCTCAGTGTCTGATCGATCTCGTTCTCTCGAAAGCATCTCCACTTCTTCGATGTAGGTTTGCGCGGTTGTGTTTGGAAGATAGCGGTTTTGGGTTTCAAGCTGATCCGGCGTGGGTACCCGCTTGCGATAGAAGTAGTTGACCGGCAGATCAATGAACCCAGCTACAGCGCTCGCGAGAATCGCCAACAACGGCACCAGAGTCCCATTTGCTAGCAACTTCATTAAGACGATTCCCGCGACAAGAGAGAATGCCGCGAACCCGACCTCGTTAAGTATGTTTATTTTTACGTCGCCAAAGTTCTCGCGGCGAAGGAGACCGTAACCGGTAACTGCCGCCCTGAATGTAATCGATCCTGCATTGATCGCGATCTGAAAGACGAGCATCCAGTAAGCTGCGTTATAAAGCAGATCCTCCATTCCGTGGCCTACATCCGAAAGAAAAAGTCCGTAAATTAATATACTCTCAATTCCAACGAACTCAGCGGGAATTAATGCTGAATGGCGTCGGGTTCTTCACCTCCCTGTCGGCCGAACAACCTGCCTCGCCTCCTACGACAAAATTGGGATTTTTTGTCGCCAAGGGCAACCACAATTAAATCCCAGGGTTGAGCCGGTTTCGGCGAAACCCTGGGCAAACGTGGACAGGCCAATCGCTCGCTGTAGGCGAGCGATAGAATTCTTCGCCTTCGGGGACGAGAGATCGCCCAGTGGTGCGCCAAGTTGGCCGCTAAAGAACTCCTTCCGTTTCCCGCGCTGTCGCTAAGACCCGAAAAATGTTTGACGAACTTCGTGTTTTATCTATTGCACATATCTCCATTTCTGGTACACTTGTCACGTCGGTCCCTAGCGGCGCGGCTTCGGCCTCGTTCTTTGACATATCTACATCAGTTCCGATCAGTCAACGTTGACCGTGCCGGGAGCAATCCGTCCCGCCGGATTCGACGCCTAAGTTTAATGGATGCTGCATTTATAGCGGAAATCGTCTCAGCGAGGGCTCTTTCCGACGTTGGTAGTCGATTTGGCAGGTAAATGTGGTACCGTAACGACTTAGGCCGTCTCATTGTGAGACGGTTGGTGAGACGGTCTTTAACGCGACCATGAGCCCGGAGATCCGCGATCGCCGAGGGCTGGCCGCCAGCTCACGCAGGCGGTATTTAACGGCTGCTGCCTGCCGACTGCCCACTGCTTACGACCTTATTTCGCCCTTACTGACGTGCCGGCTTCTGCAATTCCTTGGCGACACGCTGGACCTCATCCAGAACTCGAAGGAGGTTGCCGCTCCAGATCTTTTCGATGTCCTTTTTGCTGTAGCCGCGGCGGACGAGTTCAAGCGTTACATTAAATGTTTCGGATGCGTTGTCCCAGCCCTCGACGCCGCCGCCGCCGTCGAAATCCGAAGCGATGCCGACGTGGTCAACGCCCATCTTTTTAACGAGATAGTCGATGTGATCGACAAAATCTTTGACGTTCACGTCGGGGGCGGACTCTTTAAGCCGTTCGCGGATGACGGGTGCGGCCAGCGCCCGGATGGCCCCGAGTTTGGCGAGATATTCTGTGCGTTCGGCCTCAGGCAGGGCGACGACGGCCGAGCGTTCGAGGATCTTGAAGTTCTCCTTTTCGGCGAATTCCCGAAGGATCTCGTTGGTCTTCGTGGTGCGGAGCGCTCCCTTTTCGCGGTTAACGTAGGCGCGAAGCGCGACCGCCTGGACCACGCCGCCGTTGGCCTTGATCATTGCAAGCATCTCGTCATCGAGGTTGCGGCTGTGATCCGCCAGTGCCCTGGCCGAAGAATGCGAAGCGATGACCGGAGCCTTGCTAAGCTTGATGGCCTGAATGTTCGCCTCTTTTGACGGATGCGAAATATCGACCATAATGCCCCACTTGTTCATCTCCGCGATGGCCTGTTTGCCCAAATCGCTCAGGCCATTGTGCATCCATGTATTGTTCGCCTCGCCAGTGTTGGAATCGGCAAGCTGGCTATGGCCGTTGTGGGCCAGCGACATGTAACGAGCACCGCGTTCGGCGAAATATTTGATCCGGGAAATATCGGTCCCGATGGGGTAGGCGTTCTCGACGCCGATCATCGCCACCAACTTCCCTTTCTTCGCGATCCGGCGGACGTCCGCGGAGGTCCGGGCCAATTCGATCTCGTTCGGGGCGATCTTGGTCACCAGGCGGTCGATCGCGTCGAACTTGTCGATCGCGTTCTGATAAGCACGCGAGTAACCTTCATCCGTCAACGGGCCCTGGCCGGTGTAAACGATAAACCAGGCCACGTCGAGCCCGCCTTTTCGCATTTTCGGAAGATCGACCTGCGTCGGAAGTTCTTGTGTGTAGTTGCGCGACTCGGTAAAGTTCGCCACGTTTATGTCAATGTGCGTGTCGAGCGTGATGACGTCCTTGTGGATCTTCATTGCTTTTGCAGCAAGTTTGTCATCGACGGAAGATGTTTGGGCTGTGAGATTTACGGCCGAGATGCTCAGGAAGAACGTCAGGATAACGAATTGTGTCAGGATCTGCTTCATACACTCTCCGGTCATAGAAATAAGGTTAACCCCGATCCGGCCTGCGGGCAACTCGTGCTAGCTTTTCGCGTCTCAATAATGAGTCATGTGAAGATCGGGCTTGCAAATCATTTCGAATTGAAACATATTGTCGCTATGAAAACCACGATCTGCTGCCTTCTTTTGCTGCTCGCCGGTTCGACTTTGGGCCAGGACGTGAAACCGACGACCGCCGCCGAACAAGCGATGAACTGGTCGAAGCTTGGCCCGACCATCGAGGGCGCCCGGGGCTTCACGCTCCACGGGCGTGGCATCCGGATAAATAAAGAAGGACAATACGAACTTTGGGTAAAGATCGTCCCCGAGAACAAGGCCGACTTTTCCAAGCGATATGGCGTTCCACGCAATGCGGACCACGTCCTTCAATATGCAACGGTCGATTGCGAGAAAAGGTCGCTTTTCTTCGAGAAAACGTCTGTTTTCGACGGTTCGGGAGGCCCGATCGAATCGAAAACGAACCTGTTGACGCCGTCAAAGAAAGATGCGGTTAAGCCCGGTTCGATCGGCGAGGCCCTTTACAAATATGTCTGCATCGAAACCACGGCCCTGCCGCTGACCGTCAAATAAACGGTCCCTCCGACGGCGTTAAGTCCGGATCCGCGAGAGCAGAAAGATCCCGATCGCCGCAAAGACCGCGAGCGGCCCCCAGACCGCAACCGCCGGCGGAAGCGTTCCATTCAACCCGAGCTGTTCGAAAACGCTCGTTGCACCCATGAAGGCCAGCCATAGCCCGATCGCGTATCCGGTCGTTGCCGCCTTTCCCTTGCGGCTAAGGCTCAAAGCGAACGGAGCGGTGAAGATCCCTATCAACAAAGGCAAAAACGGTGTCGAATACTTCCTTTGGAGCGCGACTGAGAAACTGCGCTCTTCGGCGGCGGATCCGCTGAATTCGATCTGGGCCCGGGTTTCGGCAGAATTAAGGTGGGCCGGCTTCGTCCGGATCTCGATAAAAGGATTCGATTCGACCTGGATCTCACCGCCCTCGACTGTGCGTGCAACTATCTTAGATCCAGCAAGTTCCAGGAGCTCGGCGGTGCCTTCGATGACAATACGCTCCCGCTGCCAGCTTGCCGACGGAATACTGTAGACGGCTCGAAGGTTCGTCCCGTCATCGGCAAATTCGTAGATCGAAAGATCGCTCAACGGGCAGGTCTGATGGCAAGCGGCCAGAGCCGCGCCGTTTCCGCCGTCACGGCCAAGCTTGAAAGACAGGATCCGTCGTTCGGAAGCGACCCAATAACGCTCGGGCTTTTCGGGGCGCTTACCTCGGGCACGGATCTCAATTCGAAGACTGTCCTGGACACGGTTCGCGAGAGGCGCGACACGTTCCTGAACCTGCCAATTGACGAAACCGAGCGCTGCCATAAAGAACAGGCAAGGTAGTAGAAGCCGATAGACACTCTGCCCCGCGGACGTCCAGGTAACTATCTCGTTTTGCCGGGACTTGATCACGTAGGTCGCGAGTGTCGCGATCATCGCCGAAGACGGCGAAAGCTGAAGGTACACGAACGGGAGAAGGTAGAAAAGGTATTTAACAAGAAGAACGGGCCCGCCATCCATCGTTCCGGCAAATCGCCACAGCTCGAAAGCCGTGAAAATAAAGAAGATAGCCGTCAAGAACCCGACCGACAGAAGGTAGAATTTGATCAAATTGAAAGCGATGTCAAAGTCTCGAAGGCCCGTCGTCAAATCCACAAAAAGATTCCCCATTCGCGGCCGGCGATTCCACAGATCTGCGGAACCGGCCCTTTCCCGGATGAAGTCGGTTAGCCGGCCGGCAAGCGAGAATCGGCCGGCGAGCGCTAGCCAAAGTATCACGACACTGCTGGCAACTATAGGTAGAAGGCCGGCGGAACGGACGCCGATCCATCCTGTCCGGGCAAGCTGTTCGCCGAGGAACGCAAGCAAATAGTAGGAGACCAGGCCCGCAAGTGCCGAGAAAACTGCAAATCCCCTGCCCTTACGGTTGAACCGGAGAACGAAGACCGATCCAAATATGCAAAAGATCAAGGGCGATACCGAGAGCAAGATACGTCGATACCATAAGAGCTCGGCCTCGGTTCGCTCGGCACCTTCGCGGCTGCGGGCGTACTCCGAAAGCTGCTCCAGGCCGAGTTCCTCGGGTGAGAGCTCGGCTTTGTTCATCCGCTCGATGATCTCAGACCGGCGCGTCTTTACGGCATAGCGAAGTTCGCCGACGCTTTCGGAGAAGAACTTACGTCGGTCGCCTGAGCCCGAAATGGTCGAGCTGACGGCATTCTCGAGCACGAGTTCGGAATCTTCGTTGGTGTAATCTATGCGGCCGCTTGCCGATGTGACAAGACGGACCGTCCCCGATGCGGGGTCCTCATTAAAGATGAAAATGTTCTTCCAACGCCCGGTTTCAAGATCGCCCCCTTTTACGTAAATAGTGAATCCGGCCACCTCAGTATTGAACACACCGGGTTCGATCGGTGATTCGAGTTCGTGAAGAGCCGTCTGCATTGCAACTCGCCTTACGATGCCCGAAGCGAGGGGGACACCCTTCAGGTTGACCAGGAGGGCGAAGCCGGTGAGCACAAGTCCGAGCAGGACCATCGGCAGCGTGATCCCAAAATTACCTACGCCGGCGGCGCGGATCGCAACTAGTTCACTATCGCTCTGCATTTTCGTCAGGCCTATGATGACACCGACCAGAGCGGCCATCGGACAGGTGAAGGCGATGACATTCGGAACGAGCGCAAAGCTAAGCTGCCAAACGAGTGAGGTCGGGATATTGGCACTGAAAAAGATGTCGGAGAAGCGGCTGGCCTGCTGAACAAAGAGGATCACGGAAAGCAGGATCCAAGAGAAAAGGAAGTACGGAAGGACCGAAAGGACCAAGTACTTTGAATTTAGCCAACCTAATCTCACTGACAATTATCCCGTTTAGGTCGAAACCTGCTTTACCCTTGATACGCGGCCGATAATTGACGCCGCCATTTGACGCATTTTCGCCGAAAGCTCCGACACATCAGGGTTGTGTTCTGCAGCGAAAACGACGAACTCCGACGGCGGAAGCCGGCCCACCGCCGCCAAAACCGACCGCTGGTCGGGGCTGACAAGATCGCGGTGTCGGCCCTTGGTACACGCCTCGCATATGAGGTGGAGATCCGGACTCAAAGCGGCCGGTTCATTCTCGGACAGCGGCCGACTGCAGCCGCCGCAAGAGGCCCACGACGGCAAATAACCTCCGAGCCGAAGCAGCCAAACCTCAAAGTATAGTTCGATGGCCGCGATCTCGTCACCGCTGTCCGGAGAAAGTTCGAGGCAGGCGGCCGCCATCCGGTACATTTTCTCGTTGGGGTCGTTGGGGGGCAGCAGTTCGACAAGAAGCTCGACGAGATAAGAGAATGTCTTAAGGTACTGTGGCCTGCTTGCCTGTGCAAACCGCGAGGTAATCATCTCAGCTTTCTGGACCGAAACGAGCTCGCGGTCCTCCTTCTGGAAATAAGAAAGATGGACTGTCGAGAACAACTCGAGAGACCCGCCAAACCGGCTCTTCAGCCTCCGCGCACCTTTCGCGACGCCGCGAACGATTCCATGATCGCGGGTAAAAAAGACGACGATCCGGTCGGCCTCGGCCAGGTCGTAACTTCGCAAAACGAGGCTTTCAGTTTCGACAATCGGCATTGTATAGCTTGACGGCCGAAGCGATCAGAAAGGAATGAAATACAGGACCCAAGCCACAAGAAGGCTGATCCCGAGGAACTGGAGAAACGTCTTGAAGCCGTACCAAATACGATCTTTGGCGTCGCCCGTGGCGAAGACCGCAAAACACACGGAAACGAACAGCGAAAAGCCTACAAGGTAAAGGAAATGGATCATTCTTTCCTCCCCAGATTGATGTCGACCGCGTCGATAACGGCCAGATAGTTAAGAAGGCCAGCGACCTCCAGAAAGCGGCCGCCGTATTCGAATGTCGCCCGGGCGGCAACATCCTTTGACGGTTCGACGGACGCGAAAAAGCTGATCAGGTCGCCAAGGCCATTGCCGAACGTCGCGAAGACGTTAAGAAGGTAGAGCAACGCCCCGTCGTTGAAGTCGAAGCCGGGGTAGTAAGCTCCCCCGCTGAGGATCGCGATGACGAACATCGTCCAGATCGACCCGGAGATGATCAGGCCACGCTTAAGCCTTCTTTGAGCAATGTGGCCGGCTCCCGGAAAGAACCAGGCGAGCAAAGCGACCACGAAAGTATTATCCATTTACGTACCTGCCTTTCAGGAAAAACATTAACTGTCGGGAAACCGACAATTAAATCAACTGTTCAACTTCTCCGTCTAAAGATTGATAACAATCGACTTCGAAGTTCCTTACGGCCCCCATTCGGAAGAGCTAATGCGGACTCTCAATCCGGCGGCACCTTCGTTTGCACGATCCGACGAACGAACCGAATATCGACCGCGATAAGCTGTCCGACCGCCAATCAAGCTCCGGATGCCACTGAACACCAAGGAAAAACCGACCGTTTCGTGTATCTTCGATGCATTCGACCACCCCATCGGGTGCCCACGCCGTGGCGGTCAACCCATTCCCCACCCTGCCGATAGCCTGATGATGATGAGAATTTACTTTAAGTTCTCCGCCGGCGTTACCGTTGATGATACCAGCGAGGATGCCTTCGTCAGAAGTACGTATCGAATGCGAACGGCGTTCGAGCGGAATTCCCTGCTCGTGCTTCACGCAGCCATCCACCATCGAGCCGATGTCCTGTATCAGGCTTCCGCCACGGAAAACATTCAACGCCTGCATTCCATAGCAGATCGCGAGCACCGGAATGCCGGTCTTCTCCGCCTCTTCCAGGGCCAGCAGATCGGTCTGGTCCTTTTCCGGAACGACCTTCTTTAGGTTAGGATGCGGTTCCTCGCCGAAATAGGACGGATCAACGTCCGTGTCGCTGCCCGGCAAAAGCAGGCCGTCGAGGCCTTTAACGATGTCGCCGATGTAATCGCGGTCCGCGATCAGCGGGATGTGGACCGGAAGACCACCAGCGCCCTCGAGAGCCTCGCTATAATCGCGGCCGAGGTAGAATCGGCGGGTCTCGATCTCGAGCCGCATTGTCACCCCGATCCGGGGACGTGAACCCATAAACAAGACAATGTTCAAACAATCGCCGCATATCTGTCAATTTGAGCATTACAAAATAAAGCCTTATTATTGGGGTTTTATGGCGAATGAAGGGGAAATGGCAAAGGTGCGTTCGACCACGGTGCTGCTTGTTCAGCGGAACGGTTCGACCGCAATGGCCGCCGACGGTCAGGTGACGCTCGGCGAAACTGTGATCAAGGCGAACGCACGGAAGATCAGGCGTCTGATGAACGGCGAGATTATCACCGGGTTTGCCGGTGCAACCGCAGACGCCTTTTCGCTGTTGAGCCGGTTCGAGGGCAAATTGAACGAATTTCAGGGCCAGCTCGAACGTGCGGCGATCGAGCTGAGCAAGGATTGGCGGACCGACCGATACCTTCGCCACCTCGAGGCATTGCTGATAGTCGCCGACAAGAAAGACGCGTTCCTCATTTCGGGCAAGGGCGATGTTATCTCCTCAGACGAGGGCCTTCTGAGCGTCGGCTCGGGGAGCATGTACGCAATGGCCGCTGCCCGGGCTTTGATCAAGCATACCGGAATGACGGCCCGCGAGATCGCCGAAGAATCTTTGCGCATAGCCGCGGAGATCTGCATCTATACTAATTCGGATATCGCGATCGAGGAACTTTGATCCTGGAGCCTTCGTTTTTTGCGGGTGAAAGATAGGGCCGGAGATGGCTTGGTGCTGTAATGGCTATTTATTTAGGCGGCGAAACGGCCGCCGTCAAACCAAAACTTGACGCATTGACACCGCGCGAGATCGTGGAAGAACTCGACCGCTACGTGGTCGGCCAGACCGCCGCCAAGCGTGCGGTCGCTGTCGCTCTCCGTAACCGGATCAGGCGTCAGAAGCTCCCGGAAGATATCGCCAGGGACGTGCTTCCGAAAAACATCTTGATGATCGGATCGACGGGTGTCGGCAAGACCGAGATCGCCCGGCGGCTGGCCCGGATCGCCGATTCGCCATTCGTGAAGATCGAGGCTTCGAAATTCACTGAGGTCGGCTATGTCGGCCGCGATGTTGAGAGCATGGTGCGCGAACTGACCGAGGTTGCGGTCGATATGGCGAAACAGGCGGCCTACGAGGAGGTACTGCCGACTGCCGAACAGAACGTCGAGGAAAAGCTTCTCGACCTGCTCTTGCCGTCACCGGGTTTTACCTACCCGCTGCCCGACGGCGAATCCGCGGACAGCGATCCGCAGCACGCCTCGCACGAGCGCACCCGGGAAAAACTCCGTGGCCAATTGAGGAACGGAAGCCTGAACGAACGCGTCGTCGAGATCGAGACGACCGACCGAGGGTCGGCGACCATCGATTTTGTCGGCGGCCAGGGAATGGAAGAAATGGGTGTGAACCTGAAGGACATGTTCGGCAACCTGTTCCCATCGAAAACAGTGCGTCGGAAAATGAAACTGGCGGACGCTAAGGCAACGCTGCTGCGTGACGAGCAGGAGAATCTGATCGACATGGAGAACGTGATCCGAACCGCGATCAGAAAGGCGGAGAATTCGGGCATCATTTTCCTTGACGAGTTGGACAAAGTGGCGGGCCGTGAATCGGGCGGCGGCGGTCCGGATGTTTCTCGTGAAGGTGTTCAGCGGGACCTGCTTCCGATCGTCGAGGGCACAAACGTCAATACGAAATACGGGATGGTCAACACCGAGCACGTGCTGTTCATGGCGGCCGGAGCGTTCCACGTCTCAAAACCGTCGGACCTGATCCCGGAACTGCAGGGCCGTTTCCCGATCCGCGTAGAGCTTGAATCGTTGACGGTCGAGGACCTGAAGAGGATACTGGTCCAGCCGAAAAACTCTCTTATCAAACAGTATCAGGCACTTCTGGGTACCGAGGGGATCGAGCTCGAGTTTACCGAGGAGGCCGTTTCGACCATAGCCGAAATGACCGCAGAGCTGAACCGTTCGACAGAGAATATTGGAGCCCGCCGTCTTCACACACTGCTTGAGAAACTGCTCGAGGAGGTGAGCTTCCTTGGTGGCGAACTCGAGAAGAAACATCAAGTGATCGATCGTGCCTATGTCGAAGAGCGTTTGAGCGGCCTGATCAAGGACCAGGACCTCCGCCAATACGTCCTTTGATCCAAAGAATTTTGATGATCATTCGATGCAACTTTCCACAAAAGGCCGGCCGGGGCCGCCGCCTGGCCAAAGCCGCGCCGGTTTGCTTGCTGATCGCTCTGATCATCGCCTCGGGGCCGGCATGTGGAAAACGGAAGCCGCCCCTGCCGCCGGTCCAGAAAGTACCGCAAAGAGCCGAAATAAAGGGCTTTCAACGTGGGAACAACGTCATCCTTTCGTGGCCAATGCCGGAAAAGAATGCGCCGCCGAACGACGTCCAGCACATCCTCCGGATCGACGTTTACCGCCTGGCTGAACCGCTGACGTCACCTTTGACACTGTCCGAGGAGGAATTTTCGGCAAGGAGCCTTTTGATAGCATCGGTGCCGGTCGAAGACTCGGACTTTGGCGGAAAAACGTTTACTTACAGAGATACACTCGAATTTGCGGGCCAACCGGTCCGGCTCCGCTATGCGGTCAGGTTTGTGAACGCTGCCGGACAAAAAGCCGCATTCTCGAACTTCCTGCTTGTCGAACCGGAAGCGAAAGTCGCCGCGGCCCCGACCGCCCTGGAAGCTGAAGTGACGCAGGAAGCCATCGAGCTTTCGTGGACCGGCCCGGCGGCCAATGCCGACGGAACGACCCCTGTAAACATCTTCGGATACAATGTTTACCGGTCGGAATCTGAGACACAGGCCGGTAAGTTGATCAATCAAAACCCGGTGCCGGACCCGAAATTCTCGGACGAAAACTTTGATTTCGAGAAAAAATACTTTTACTTCGTTAGGGCGGTCTCTTCGGGAACCGGTGCGACGCGGACCGAAAGCCTTGAGTCGAATATCGTGGAGGTAATGCCGGTGGATAAATTCCCGCCCTCGGCTCTCACGTCGATCACGATCGCAGCCTCGCCAACAACGATCTCGATCTTTTTCCCCCCGAACCCGGAGAACGATGTGACGGGGTACAAGATATACCGTTCCGAGGACGGCACCGTGCCTAAAGCTGAATGGAAGCTTTTGACGGGTAAGCAGCTGGAAACAAACACTTTCCAGGACACCAGCGTCGAACCGGGAAAGACTTATTTCTATTACGTTATCTCGATCGATAAATTCGGAAACGAGAGTGCCCCAAGCGAAGTGGTGAGCGATCGGACGCCGCCGTCAGATGACGATGATCGGTCCGTATCCACCTCAGGCATCGTCAAAGAGGACTCCAAACCGGCAGAAAAGACGAGTGAAGATGATCGACCCGCCAAGGTCAACGCGAACACCCTTCCAGCAAATAAACCCTAGCTTATCGGAAGATCAAAAAAACTAGTTTGGAAAGACGGCAAACGGGCGGGGACTTTTGCGTCTCTAAGATAAAGAAAAGGCCTGCCGCATGCCGGCGACAAGCCTTTTATTCTTTATCTTGCTACCCTTTTTTGAGCCAAGAGCAATGTGCCGACAAGGCCCTCACGAGTGTTCCCTACGCCGTAACTCTTTTGGACTAATTTCCGCGCCGGATTTCATCCACAAGCGACCGCAAGGCCGGAAGTTTTTCCCTTCCTTTTACTCAACGCGTTCAGTAGGTAAAGTCTAGCCGATGCCCAATTGTTTGTCAATGTTTTTTTCGACTTTTTTTACCAAAAAGCGAAGAAAAATTTGAGCGCCTTGATGTCAATGAACGACCGGACGGATCAGGGCCCTGTTACCGGAATCGAGGTACGCCGGCCCCAGCATTTATGCGGCCTTCCGAACGAACAGATCGCGGAACTCGACAAAACGAGAACCACTCATTAAAGTCTATCTTTTCGGGATGCTCCAAGCAGATATCTCGATCTTAAGGAAAGAGTCGCGGAAAATAAGTAACAACCGCAATTGAACAACTGATGAAGACCGAAATGACGCGGGACCTCGCTCCCTCAAAGATCGTCTGCGTAGGCAGAAATTATAGCGAACATGCCGCCGAGCTGGGCAATGACGTGCCCGCGGAACCGCTGCTTTTCTTAAAGGCGCCGTCCGCGGTTATATTGGACGGCGATGCCATCCGGCTTCCCTTCTATTCGGATCAGGTTGAGCACGAGGCGGAATTGGGCGTGATCATCGGCACCCGCTGCAGCGGCCTGACGGATGACGACGACCCTTTCGATTACGTTCGCGGCTATACGTGTGTGAATGACGTGACCGCCCGAGACCTTCAAAGACGAGACGGCCAATTTGCAAGGGCCAAATCCTTCGACACATTCTGCCCGGTTGGGCCGCACATCGAGACTGAACTCGATGTCCGCGATCTGAGCGTGGTCTGCCGGGTCAACGGTGAAGTTCGGCAAACCGGCCGGACATCGCAAATGGTATTTCCCGTCGATCATTTGATACGATACATTTCACGGATGATGACTTTATTGCCCGGTGACCTGATCGCCACCGGCACACCGTCGGGAGTTACTGCCCTTCGGCCCGGAGACGTTTGCGAGGTCGAGATCGAGGGCATCGGAACGCTGTCGAACCCGGTCGAATGAAACTGGGCCGCAGAGGTTCAGAACCGACCTTCAACTAAAGGATAAATATGAAATTTTTTATAGACACGGCGAACCTCGACGAGATTCGAGAAGCCAATGAACTCGGGATGATCGACGGGGTCACGACAAATCCGTCGCTGGTCGCGAAGGAAGGCAATGTCGATTTTAAGGAACACATCGCCAAGATCTGCTCGATGGTCAAGGGCGATGTTTCGGCCGAGGTGACTGCGCTAGATACTGAAGGAATGCTGACGCAGGGGCGTGAATTGGCGGCTATAGCGTCGAACGTCGTAGTGAAATGTCCGTTGACCCTGGACGGGTTGAAAGCAACAAGAGTACTCTCGTCGGAGGGAACGGGCGTTAACGTGACCCTTTGCTTTTCGGCCGCGCAGGCGATCCTGGCCGCGAAAGCGGGTGCCAAGTACATTTCGCCCTTCATCGGCCGGCTGGACGATGTTTCGACGAACGGCATGCAGTTGATCCAGGACATTGTCCAGATCTACGGCAATTACGGTTTTTCAACCGAGGTGCTTGCTGCCTCGATCCGTCATCCGATGCACATCGTGGACTGCGCACTCGTCGGGGCGGATGTTGCAACCATTCCTTTTAAGGTAATACAACAGCTTGTTAAGCACCCCTTGACGGATAAGGGGCTCGACGCGTTTCTTGCCGATTGGAAGAAGAGCGGAAGAGATTAGCGCGATCACGTTCACCGAAACCGGCCGAGAGCCTTTACAGGGCTTTCGGCCTTATTCATTGTCGTCACGCAACAGTTGTTTGAGCCGGCCATGGATCGCCGCCGCCTCGATATTTCGCTGAAGCCCAACCTGATACTTTTCAGAAAATGCCTCATCCACGCTTCTCATGAAAACGATCTCCCGCATCTTCTCCAGGTGGGTCTCGACCGCGTCCTCACGATAACCGTCCTTCTGTGCGAAAGTCTCGTCGATCTCCACAATGAACGTCGAAAAGTTCCGCAACCACGCGAGCTGCGGGTCCTCGATCAACGCTTGCAGGAATTGGCCGGCGGTTGCCCGGCCATGAAGGATCTCGTAGGCCGCCCGCTCGCGGTCCATCAACGACCGGTGCAGTCCGAGCATCAGATCCCGCCCTGCTTTAAGGGTCTCAGCATTCGTCATACTTAAACAATATACCAGCTAAACTAAATTTATTACCCCGCTTAGTTTTGTTAATTAGCCGGCTAATGATAGATTATTAGCCTGCTAAGTAAAGTTTATTAGACCGCGAAACTAAATTTATTAGCCGGCAGACCGCAGTTTAAGTGTCGGCTGAGGATGGGGCGGAATGGCCATCGAAACATCAGTCAGCTATTTGCTTGCAAAGGTCGGCAACGCGCATCGAAAGCTGATCGAGGAGAGGGCCCGGGAGATCGGGCTCCACGCCGGGCAGCTATTCGTACTGCTCGAACTTTGGAAGTCGGACGGCCTCAGGCAGATCGATCTCGCAAATCGATTGTCGGTCACCGCCGCGACGGTGAACAAAACGATCGGCGGGTTGATCGGGAACGATTACGTTACCAGGCTGGAGTTCGAGGACGATGCCCGTTCGACACGGATCTGCCTGACACCGAAAGGGCGGAAGGTCCGGGCGGAGGTGGAGGCGGCATGGAACAAGGTGGAAGGCCAAACCCTGGGCGGCCTGACCGACGCCGAAGAGACGATGCTAAAGCAGCTCTTGCCCAAACTGCTGGTCGAGGTAATTTGAGCGGTCGTCGGGTTGACCACGAACCACCGCCGCTCATTGCAATTACGCGCCGATGCGCGCTACTTATTGTTGAAAAGGAGTGATTCGAAATGAAGGTACTTTTCGCAACCGACGGCGGAAAACAGTGCGAGGCGGCTGCCGAAGCCCTGATCCGGCTTACGTTTCAGGCCGGCGACGAACTGAAGATAATCAGCGTAGTGGACATGGCCCTGCCGATGGCGATAGACATCTATGGCGGCTTCCTGCCCGACACGACGGAACTGGAAAAGACGGCCCGCGAGAATGCGTCGAAAGTGGTCGAAGAATCGGCAGAGAAGGTCAGGAAGTCTCTTGGCGAGAATTCGCCGACGATCTCGACCGACATCTTATTCGGATCGCCGGACAGCCGCATCGTCGAAACGGCCGAGGAGTGGAAAGCCGACCTTATCGTGGTCGGATCGCACGGGTATAACCGCTGGGAGCGTTTGCTGCTCGGTTCGGTATCGGATTCGGTCGTGCACCACGCTCCGTGCTCGGTGTTGGTCGTTCGGCTTCCTGCCGAATAGCGGGAAGCCGCTCTGTTCACCAATTCTTCGGCATCACGCCCCGAACCTGGAAGCCCATCTGCAGCTTTCGCGGCGGCACTTTGGTATTCATCGAGACTCGCCATTTCGATTGCGAAGTCTCGGTATGCTGCGCGATCAATTCGTGCCAGGCCTTTGCGTTCTGCGGAATGAGGCCAGTGCCGGTCCCCTGAATGTTCGGCTTGACTCCCTTTGGCTCGGTATAGCAGATATTGTGATTTATGTTTGCCGGCGTCGTACAGAACGGATCGCCGAGCAGGGCTCGAATGTGCAGTTGATCCAGCGAATGGCCGAGTTCGTGCCAGACAGTTTTGTCGTTCACATCGCCGTCGTCGTAAGTAAATTGATCCGAGCGGAAAAATCCTTCGGCCCGAACGACATTCAATTTGAGATGGTTGGGCGAACCTCCGCTGCCGAGCCGAAACAGGCAGATAACGTTCGGCCGGCAGATCCACCCCGGCCCGCCGAAGCTTGTAAAGTCGAAGGCATCGTAATCCTGCGGCGTGATCAAGAGGAACTTGTGGTTCCAGAATGACTCAGCTTTCGCGAACTTACGGGCAAATTCGGTTTGCGACTTGAAATCCCAGTCTTTGATCGGCATTGCCTTGGCCGTCGGGTTGCTCGGCTTCGCAAAGAAATTGCCCGAGCCGTCGGTCACGATCAGTCCGGGTACCCTATTCTTGCTGTCCGCGAAATTCAGGCTGTAGTTCAATGTGATGGTCAGCCATGCGTTTTGTGTCGGGTCTTTTCCGCTGGGAATTTCAAGCTTCGATTCGAATTCCCTTGCGCTTAAGCTATCGTAAAATCTGGCCCCGGTCCGTTTCGATCTAGATTGGATCTGCATATCGCCTCCTTTGTGCCAAAGGGACGGTCTGAGTCGAAACATTTTGCAGATGGGGTGAATCGGGAAGCCCGATCTAGTTTGTCGAAATGAATTTAGTTGTTAGATCGAAAGACTTTGACGGTTCGGTCCGAAAGAGCTGGCCGGCGGAAATAGCCGAACGGAATGGAAGCCTTCTGCTGCTGCGGGGCGTGTTTGATGCAGAGGTGTCGCACCCGCACCTGGGCCTAGTCCAAGCCGGGACCGTTTCATATGAATACTATTGGCTGGACCGCTGGTACAATGTCTTTCGTTTTCATGAACCCGACGGAGCATACAGAGGCTTTTACTGCAATCTGAACATGCCGCCGATTCTTGACGGCGAGACGCTCGACTATATCGATCTTGAGATCGACGTTCTGGTGGATGTGACAGGCAATGTTCTTGTTATAGATGAGGACGAATTTGAAGAAAGCCGCGTGAGATGGTCATATCCTGAAGAACTCGTCGAAAACGCCCGGAACGCCCTAAAGGAACTCTTTGGGATGATCGAACGGCGTGAATTCCCTTTTGACTATCTGGATTCGCTGCAACAAATTAGCTGAACTATCGTGTACGGATCGTCGGAGAATTTCACAAAATTGAAGGAGATCGCATGATGCTTAGGATCGGCACGTTTTCGATCATCATTTTCGCCTGCTCCGTAGCCGCATTCGGACAGACGCCACCGTCGGCGACCCCAACGGACGCCAATTCAAGCATGGCCTACGACATTTCGAGGATCGCCGCATCGGTCCAGCAAATGACGAGCACCTTGAAAGATTTCGTAGACAAATTCGCAAAGGTCGAAGGAATAACGCTTGCCGAAAAACAACAGCGGCTCGTCGCGGGCATGCAGCTTCTGATCCAGGCGGAACAGCGTGCGGCAGGTATCGAGAAAAGGCAGATCGAGCTTGTCGAAAAGGAAGGCCAGCTCAGGGCTCGGCTGGTCGAGGTCGAGAATGAGCTGAATCCGCAAAGCATCGACCGGAGCGTCGCGCTCGAAGGTTCGACCCAGACGCCTGAGATAAAAGAAGCTCGTCGGCGCGCCCTGCAGGCCGAACGCACCAGCCTGTCAGGCATCGTCCAACAGCTTCAGGTGAGCCTCCGCGACGCGGCCAACGACCTACGCGAAGCACAGCTTCTCGTCTTTCGGCTGCGGCGCACATTCCTCCCGCAAGTCGAACGGGAGCTTTCCGAGCAGTAAGCAGGAAAGGACCTCGCGGTGTTCTCCAGATGAATGAAAAAAGTAATTCGGCGGGAAAGTGATGTCACAAGCCGCACCTAGACTGCCGCCGGCTGAATACGAAGAATGTAGCTGCAGACCGCGAGGCTGACGCCCGGTGCAAGGCTGACGCGTTGGCCGGCGGGGAGTTCAAAATTATTGATCGCGGCTGCGTTCCGGCCCTCATTGACGATCCAATACTTCCCGGCACCGTCCGTGACGATCGCCAGATGACGGCGGCTAATCTCGGGGTCGCCCGCAAGCGTGATATCGACCGGCCGCGACTTGGAGCCGCGTCCGATGACGATCTCATTTTGAAAGATGGGCACGACGTTTTGCCGGACTCCGTTACGCCAGATCTCTAGCCGGTAGAGTTCCCTCACGCGGCGGCGGACATTTGTCATCTCCTCGCCATCTTCACCTAGGGTCGGGTCCGTCGGCGGGATCACCCGCTCGACATTGGCATACGGTATCGTTTCGGAAACGCCGCCGCGTTGAGGCGGTATGTATTCTTGCGGCTTCGACGGCCGGCCGCGAAGATTCGGGCTCGTTTGAGGAGCGAAAGGCCGTTTCCCGGTCGGGGAAGGCACCTGCTCAGGCAACGCCGGGCCGGGTACAGGCATTTTCGGCCGAGCGAGCACGCCCGTCTTGTTCGAGGCGGAATCCTCCCAACTGTGCTGAACGCGGAGTTCGCCCTTTTCGAGCGTGCCGTCCACTCGGAGTTCGATCACGAAGGATTTTGTCTCGAGCTTCTTCTTTCCCGCGATCTCCCGGGCACGTTCGGAGAGGATGTGGTAGAGGCCTTGCTCGAGGCCCTTCCGCTTGACACCCTGCCAGTCCTTGTCGTCAGACTCGCTCAAGAAAATAATATATTCGCTGGGGATTATGGTCGTTCCCTGGGGTAGAGGGACCATCTCTGCCTGCATCACTTCTTCGATGGCGCGTGCGATCGTTACAATGAACTCCTCGGCCTTGCTGCGCGGCTTGACCTGGGCGTCTCGGGCGGCCTCTTCAAGCACTGCCTCGGCCGAGTCGCCGTCGATCCATCGCCTCACTTTGTCCAGAACACTCAGGCTCATTCTTGATCCAGATCTTTAATTCTCTTCGAGATCCACATAGCGGCCGTTCAGCCACCCGCGTGTGGCCGAAGGGGCATCGTTCCGCTGTCTGCCTTGTTCGATCACATCAACTTGATACCAATTATTCTCGGATTTTACAATTCGCACCCTCGAATTTCGGGTCACCAGCCCGATCGGTTGGTTATTCACATTGGGTTCGGGCCGCAGGTTGATATCGGTGTTTGCCCTGCCCATCTGAGCCCGCTCGGCGAACGGCAGCTCCGGTAAAAGGTCTGCGTTCTTCAGAAACGAATGCGTGATAAAAAGACCGCCAGCGAACATCATGATCAGGATAGCTATAACAACGAACCGTGCCGGGAAACGGCTTTTGTTTCCTGCTTTAGCTACCCCTGTATAATGTACTGCATTAGGTATTTCGATCCGAACCTGGCTGTTGTTCCCGTTGACCGGTACCTCTGGCTGTGAAGACGGGGAGCGGTCGGCGACGATCGCCGGAACTGAAGGCATCCGGACACGGTCCAACTCAATGGCCGGGGCGGCGAAGGCCGGGCCGTAGCGGTGGCGGAGCTTCAGTTCCCTGGTTGTGTCGAACTGGGCGGACTGCGGCGCTATTGGTGAATAACCGCGAGCGACATGGGGCTGCGGTAGTGCCGGAACGTTCGGACGGACGAACGTGGGCGTTTCGCCCTGCTCGGCGAAACGGCGGATCGCGATCAGGTCTTGCCAGAACTCCTCCACGGTCTGATGGCGATGGGCCGGATCCCGGCTCGTCGCGCGGGCGAGGACCCGTTTTAGATCGTCGGCCCATGGCTCGCCGCGGGCCGAGATCGGAAGCTCGGTGATCGGCTGGTTTGCACAATATCGCGGAGCCTCGCGTGTCAGCAGCGTATAAACCGACTTTGCAAGCGAGTAGATGTCGGCTGCCGGGGTCAAAGCCGGCACGACCATCACACTGCCGTCGGTACCAAGCGGGCTGTGCTCGGGGGCGGCGTAGATATTTGTACCGACGCGGGTGATCGGTGCGTCCGATGACGTGATCCGGGCGACCCCGAAATCGGCGATCTTGACCGTTTCACGATCTTTAGTGAGCAGAAGGTTCTGCGGCTTAATGTCGCGGTGGATCACGCCGTGACGGTGCGCGTGCCCAAGGCCGGCACACGTCTGCTCGACATATCTTAGAGCCTGCCGGAGCGTGAGTGTGCCCTCGCGGCAGACTTTCTGAAGGTCGCCGCCTTCAAGGTATTCAAGTACTAAATAATGAAAGAGAGTACCGCGTGAATCCCGCGCCGTTCCGTGGCCGAGGCGATTGATCACGTTCGGATGGCGTACGCGGTCAAGAGCCACCGCCTCGTTCTGAAAATTCTCGACCAGAGTCCGTTCCAGATCAGGGTCAAGGTCATCCTGAAGGAAGACGTTCAGTGCTTTGATCGCGACCAGACGGTGCGGCGACTCGGGAGATGCAAGGATGTCGCGGGCCGCGAATATCTCCGCATAGCTTCCGCGCCCTAGCTGGGCAAAGATGTCGTATCTTTTATCAAGCCTGCAGTTTTCAAGCAGTAGCTCTTTCATCTGGGTCGGTCGGCCCGGGCAGAGGAACAAGGCAGCCGTCAGTTATCATCTGTACGACATTATAGCCCCAAAGTTCGATATTGACACGAAAAAAGCCCGCAGAATGCGGTTGTCCACATCTGCGGGCCAGATCGTTCGCGGAGAAGAATTACGAACGAAAGTGAATTAGCGTTCCGGCCGTAGAGGTTCCCCTGCGGCCGGAGATCTGTTAACGAAGATCGTTAATCGGTCGAGCGTTCGAATCCGGTCGTCTGCACGTACTGGAAGAACGGAGTCCCCGGCGGGATGCGGGTCGGATCAAGGAATGTGCTGTCGAACACCCAATTACGGATCGGGGGATTGTAGACCGTGTTGCAGCACTTGAACGATCCCATATTGTTCCTCGAATTGTAGAGGTTGATCAGCGAACCGGCGTAGTCGAGACGAACGTTCGACGCACCTGAGCCTGACCAGCGCTCGAGGAATCGCTTGAAGTTGTGAACGCCGCCGTTCATCCTCGGCGTGATGCCGCCCTGGTGGGGCGTTTGCTCGCGCGAAGAAATGGTGTCGCCGGCGATCATCGCGAACCGCATTTGCGTCGTAGTCGCCAGTCGCTCGCTCTGGTCGTACGGGCTTGTCACTGGGGTCTCGAAACTTTGGGCATCATTCCAATTGTTCGATAGGATCGTAACTGAATCAGCCACGATCGAAGCCGGAATATGCGTCGGGGTGTCGAACGGACGGTATTGATCGTAGGGCGTATTCCCTGTTGAAGGCACCGTGTTAACATGCGTCGCATTGTAGTTGCCCCAAACATAGACTCCGTTCTCGGACGAGACCGTAAAGCCCCTCGTATTGCCGGGCGTCGTCGCATCATAAATTCCCGGGATAACCGTTCCGTTCACGAGCCGAACGCCGCGGCGATAGTACTTGTGGTCGTTCACCGCAGCGAACACGGGCGAGATCATCTGATCACGATAGCGTTCGGATTCGGTGCCGTAACGGCGGTCCAGGATGCCGTTGCGGTTTACATCCTCTCCGTTTTGCATCGACCCGTCATTCCCGAGACCTGAACCGTACACGTCCTCCATGTCGAACTCACCGTCAAAATCGGCGTCGCCGCGGCGGTCGGATACGTAAAGGACCCAACCTCCTCGCTGCGGGACGTCGCTGTTGCTCAAGCCGACACCACCGTTTGATGCGGCGAATTGAGTGTCGACCGGGAAAAGCCCATTAAAATCGCCCCGGAAGAACCGGCGAAGATTGGCGATGTCGATGTCGACCATGCTCATGATGCCGTTTCGGGTAAGGTTCGATAGATTTGAGAAGTAGCTCGTTGAGCGTTCGTCGTAATGGTACCCCTCGCGCATGTCGAACATCTTGATCGGGAACGGAACGACCGCAACGTTCGACGTGCCGTTGACGGTCGCCCGTTTGAGATGGCCATACCTTTCAAGATCGGCCGCATTGACATCCGAATTTGCGGTTGTGCAGCCACTGGTGCATCCCGCGTTCACGTTGTTGTCGTTCGTCCCGACATTTCTATAACGGCGGACGACATTCAACGCGCTCGATCCTGAACCAAAGCTGTAGATCAGGTTGCTCGAACCCTGCGGGATCGCCGGGCCGGCCATCGCGAATTGCTGGAGCTTGATCACCGATCGGCTGTCGGGATAGGTGGATGCTCCCTGCGGCGTCGTCGCCGTCAAGTTCGAGCTCGGGCTCGAGAACGAACCATTGCTGATAATCGTTCCCGTATATGAATTCACATTGACCGACGAAGGCGGGACCTCGGTCACCCCTAGGCTGAGGAAGTCTTCGGTGATGTCCTTCGTCACGACCGCGCCTGTCACGTCGTCGGTGTTTACGATCTCGACCTTGATCCAGACCTCGCGTGCGCTGCCGGATCCGGCATTGAGCCTTTCACCATTGACGCGCGTGGGAAATAGGTTGAATGCTCCTCCAGAGGAGGTCCGCATTGGTTTCGGTTGGTAGCCGCGCGAGGCGAGGCCGATGTCTCCGACTGCCGTGGCGGCCGAAACAGAAAGAATTGTGCCCGTCTGGCCGTCTTTCGAGCCATCGAGGCGGACGCCGCAAACCGTTGAGACGGGTGTTACTCCGGTGCCCGAGGCACAGCCCGGTAGCTTTGCCTTTGAATCGGCGAGGCTGATCCGGATGCCGTGCTTGTTCGCAAACCGCTCCGAACGCGTGATCGGGTCGTCGGCGATCGCGTTGTCGACGGGAACCACCGTGCCCGAACCGTCTCCATAAAGGTCACCGCCATTCGTGCCCGGGACCTCGCGTCCCCGCTTGACCATTTCAATAAGGTCTGCGTTGGCGTTTCCAACCTTTAAGGGCAGTTTCAAAGGCTTGGTCTGGCTCTGCAGGTTTCCGTCAAAGATCGCGCTTTGGGATGCCCAGTTGGGGTTGATCCGGCTTGAAGGAAGATCGGGATCGGCCCACTGGCCCGAACCGAAGACATTCGGCGTGCCGTTCAAGACGCTGCCGCGGCTCGGAAGTAGCTGACGGAATGTACCCGAAGCATTCTTAATGTAGGTGTCATCATTGCCGCTGTCGCCGGTGTACCAGTTACGCCAGCTTTGGGTGACGATGTGGCCGGCGGCCGTAACTCGCGAATCGAAATAAACGCCCTCGCTGCCCGGCGACACGAAGAAATGCCGGTTCGAGTGAACGCGGCCGCCGAAGCTGAATCTCGGGGGGCGGTACAACTCCAGGTCGTCCTCATAGAATATTCCGAACTGAAAGATCGGGATGCGATTGTTAAGTACATTCCGCGTAAGGCGGATCTGAGTGCCGCCGACGTCGGTGGCCGTAGTTCGCAGCCGCCAATTGTCGCGGATCGCATAGAGGCCGCTGAACGGGCCACCCGTCAGTACCGCAGGAACGCTGTCCGAAGTTTGGTCAAGCTCCTGCAGAAATGTGAACTGAGGCTGAAGGGCCGGAACCGCGCCGTTGCGAACCGAATTAAGGTCGTTGATCGACGGATTTAGCTTTAACTCGAAGACCTTGTTGAAGTTCCTGGTCATCGTCTCGAGACTTCCCTGTGCAGCGTAGAGCGTTCGCGCCTCCGCGGTCTCGTTGCCGACGGCGGCGGCCTCTGCAGCCGTTCTTGTCAGCGTGTAGGCGACGAAAACGCTTATCAATGCAAGCACGAACAACGCGATCACAAGCGCCGAACCGCGTTCGGTGTTGTTCTCAGCATTACGATCTGTGGCCATTCGGTATTTCCTTTCGCTTTTCATCATGGCTTGCTTGTACCTCTTTTTAAGTCGCATCGTAACCAAGGTTCCTGGTCGAGAAGGTTGTTGTCTCGGTGATCTGGACGGGCTGTCCCCGCGAGTCGAGCTCGACGGTCCTAGCGCTGATCGTCACGCGGACCTGGCGGACCGCTGCGAGGTTTGTCAGGTCGTCGTCGGCGTCGCCGGGGATGCCGTTCGGCCCGGCCCCGGGATTTTCCAGAAGGCTCCCGTCATCCATTACGTACTGAACTTGAAAATCCTCGACACCGTAAACAAGGGGTTCATCGATGAAGGCGGTCCCGCCCGGCGGCGGCTGGTTCACGTATTCTCGGCGCATGAGCGTCCCATCCCCGGTCACGTGATAGGTGACCATGTTTACGCGGATCATACTGGCCGGTGTGGTGATATTTCGAAGCGTGCCGGAACTGCCTGTGAGGTTGAATCCGAGAAGGTCGCCGTTGGCAAACTGGACCTTGTTGGAACCGCTCAAGCCGGTCACGACTGCTAGCGAAGAACCGCTGTTTCCCGTAACCAGGATCAGGTCATTTACGCGCATTGCAGAATTACTGCCCGTTACCGGAACGATCTCATCGATCCCGGTACTGGTTGTCGTCGCCGGATTGATGTTGAGCGGCTGTGAGACGGCGCTGGCGGCGGGCCCGATCAGATTAAAGGTCGAATCCTTGAAGAGAAATGTGATCTGGTCCGTCCGGACGTTCGGCGTCTGGTTCCAGGTATTCACCGTGAGATTGTTGCCGGCGATGATCGGCGGGACCATGTCGCGGCTCGTGTCGGTATCGGCAGGGATCCCGAGGAGCGGCCCGATCCGGTTATTGCGGATCACGACGGCATGCTTCAGAGGGTAACCATAACCGGCATTGTAGGTGTCGCGCCCAATGAGGTTCAGCCCAAGCCGGACACTTTTGGTCAACTGGACCTGATTGCTAACGGCTCCCCTGCTTTGGCGGGCGACCTGAAGAACCCCGAAGATCGAACCCGTGACGACAAGGAAAACCACCATCGCCGCCAAAAGCTCTATCATCGAATAACCGGCCTGGCCGCTGTGTCCACGGCCTTTTTGTGCCGCTGAGAATCGCTTGTTTGACATCATTCCTCCGCTTGTCATTCCGTAACCGCGTAGTCGCTAAGAACCGTAGTGAGAACTTCCTGACGACGTACTTGGCCGATCAGATATGTGACCGTTACCCGGACCGTGCGTATCCTCACCTCCAATGGACCGGGCGTCGGGCAGTTATAAGAGGGCCTGTCCGGGTCGCACTGGTCGATGATCTCGATCTGCCGCGTAAGGTTCGGTATGATGGCACCCTCGTCGTCGGCGGTTCCGAGAACCTCGTCAGGGCCGGCACCGGTCCGCACCACGCGCTCGCCGTTCAGGAAGATCCCGCGGAACTGTCCGGTCTCGGGATCAGGGTTCGTGCCGACATTGCCGACCGTGATCCAGCCCAAGCGATTGGGGTCGGTCTCCTTGAGCGACATGATCGACTCCATCGTTGAGGCGGCGACCTGCTTTGCGTTAAGCTGCGCCTCTTGTCCGCGAGACTGCACCACCGCGGCCGAGATCCCCGATAAAAGTGCAAGGATCCCCACTGTAAGGATCACGATCGCGATCATTACATCGATATAGGAAAAACCGGCGGACGAGTTATTCTTCATATGCTTTCACCGATGGCCATCTACTGATAAGGAACAAACGCGGTACCCGAATGCTTCCAGTAGCGAACGGCCCCGGTACCGCCGAAAAGGGTTATCGCACGCACCTCGCCCAATTTTCGCGGGGTCATTGATCCGGGCTGTGCAGGTGGCCACGAGTACAAAGTCACGCTCATCGGCAGGTTCGCTGCGTTGACGGCAGTTCCGTCGCTTCGGAATCGGGCGGCCCAAACCATGTTATTGATCACCGTCTGTCCCGCGCGCTGGTGGCCAAGCGTATCGGTCGTATATGCGGCATCGGCATAGTTGGGCGGAGTGGGCCTGGTGACCCCAGAGGGGACCGCGTCCATTCGGACCTCGCTCACCGATTCGAGGGGTATTCGCTTGATCAGCGTGTCCGGGGCGGCACCATTCTCGTCAATAACAAGAGCTGCGTTATCCGTCAGGTCGATCTCGAAACGCATCGTGCGGCGGCGCGTCAACGCGAGCTGTGCCGTTTCCCTCATCAGGTCCATGACCTTGATGGCCTGGTCCTCAGATTTGTAAAGCTTGGTGTAGTTATAGACGTACGGTATCGAGATCGCGCTCAGGATGGCAATCACGACCAGTACAACGAGGATCTCAATGACCGAAAAGCCCGCAATTGCCGACCGGCGGGTGCGGGCGATCGAAGCGGCATCGGTACCGAAATTCGACGTTCTCATGATGTTTTTTCGACCGGCTAGAGGGCTTGGCTATTGCCTTTCACCTAAGTTCGAGATGGGCCCCACGTTAAATTGGGAACTTACAGAGAAGAAATGACGAACGGAAAACTAGTTCCAAGAGAATTTTACATTGTTGTACACAACATGGCAAGAAATTTGTTTTCTTCTCAACCCGGCAAGTTTCGGTTAAAATGGCAGAAATTCGGCTGTCTCGAGGGATCGGCCACTTGGTAATGGCCCAGAAAATAAGAGCGAAAAAGCAGAAACCGACACCGGACTGGCTTGTCCAGGGCGTGCTCACCAAACTGGGCGACACCTTTGACCGCCTAACGGGGCGTGGCTGGAAGCCGTCCAGCAGCCTGGCGACAAGCGAGCTGGCTGAACGCCTGAAGGCTCTGGTGGATGCTGAGGTAAGAGAAGAGCCTGGAAAGCGGTTCTACATCCCGCACAATATCAAGCTCAAGGTCCAATGGGACAAGTTCTCTACGGACTCCGACGATTCCCTAAAACCGCTTCAAAATGAGCTGCTCGCTGCCCTGATCGATCATATAAACGACCGGCGTTATCACACCTATGCGCCTATCTCACTTGAGGTTAAGGCCGATTACTTCACAAACGGAGTTAAGTTGTTTGCCAGCTTCGAAGAAAAGGGTGAGGACGAACGTGAGGTAGCGCTTGACGTAACTGTGCCGGATCTGAATGTAGCGGAGCTCATTCCGAAAACTGCCGCATCGAGCCAGGAAGCAGTCGGCTGCGAGGTAACGATCAGCTTTGAGGCGGCGGGCAAGCAGGTTCTAAGGTCCTTTATCGTCGAACAGGGCCAGCGGCTCTCGATCGGCCGCACCGGAGAGAATGATGTGTTGATCGACGACAACAGCATTTCAAAGGCCCATGCGGCCCTTCTGCTGAACAAGGAAGGCAGTCTGATGCTCGCCGATACAGGGTCGACGAACGGAACCTTTATCGACGGCGAGCGTATCGCTTACGGGAAGGCCTACCCGATCAACCCGGGGCAAATGGTCAAGCTCGGGAGCGTGAATATCGCCATTGACCGGTCAGAGATCGAGTTTGTGACTTCGCCCGAACCGGAAACAGCTGTTGAGGATACAGGCGAGGATGTCGTTAAGATCGGCGAATTCGAGTTTTCCAGCCGAAAGCCGCCCGAACAAACCGTGTTCCCCGAGCCAAATGCCACGCTGCCATCGATCGGGACGCCCGGCGATTCCGTTGTTCTCAGGCCTTTGCCCACGGAGACGGCGGGCCCGGAAGCTGATAATCTGACGGTCGAATCGTTCGATGGACTTGCGAACGAGAAATGAACCAGACGCTTCTACTTCTTATAGACCTTAGCCGGTTCCGTCCAGAAAACATCTTCGGCGGGCAAGTGCTGGAGCGCACGCCCGCGGGCCTGACCATCGTCTTCATCATTGGCGTCGGGATCCTTGTCGGCCTTTTGATGATCTCGTTCTTCGACAACTTCCGGCGGCCAAAATATCCCTTCGAACACGACCTGCCCGTCGAGGTGAAAAAGAAACTTTCACAGACGGTCGCCAACAGAAGCATACGGGTCTGGCAGGTAGTCTTTGTCCTGCTTGCATTCACCGTGTTCGGCTTCCAGGTCTACTGGACATATTTTGCCGAAGAAGCGAACGAACAATTCCAGGCGTTGGCGTATAAAGACCTTCGGAACCGGCGGACGTCGGCGGCGACGCTCCGGGGCTGGATGCTTGACCGTACCGGAAAACTCGACTCGGCCCTTGCTTATTACAAAGTCTCGGCAAACGGCGATATCGACCGGACCTTTTCGCTCGAACGCGAAATGGCCCACCTTCTCGGTACCGAACGCGGGACGCCAGGCCTTGAGAGGACTCTATACACAGTCAATGCGAACCCGATGCCCGAGGCCTGGGAGATTCTGACGAAGTATAAGAAGCCCGAACCTGAACAGAACGACATCCGCACGACGATCCATCGCGATCTTCAGGCTTATTCCGCAAAGCTGCTTGAAGGAAAAAAGGGCGGGATCGTTGTGATCAATCCGCAGACGGGCGACGTGCTGGCAATGTACTCGAACCCGTCGTACAGCCTGTCGGAGGCGGGAACGCTTGAGGGCTTCCTAAAGCTCGATGCCGACCGCGAGAACAAGCCGCTGCTGAACCGGGCGACACGTGAGTTTTACATTCCGGGCTCGACTTTCAAGACTTTCACTATGGTTTCAGCCTACCGGGCCGGCCGCGAAGGCTTGACGTTCCCCGGTCGGCCCGCGTCGGCCAACCCGCCGTGTTATACGCCGTTCCGCGGCTCGAAACCGATCTGCGACGCCGGCGGAAGCTGCCACGCCTGCTCCGAAGCGATCCCGATACGTGAAGCGTACAAGGTCTCAAGCAACCAGTATTTCGCTCAACTTGCGGTCGCGCTCGGCCGCGACCGGCTTGCGGAGACCGCGCGCATCTTCGGGATCACGCCAACGGACACTCCGGCGGAAGCCCTTCAGCAGGGGTACTTTCCCGACATCTGGAACGCCTCGAACCGAAGGATAGCGAACGCGATCGCCCCGGCCCGCTCGACGCTTGTGACCGGCCGTGATCTGACGGCATTCGATATCGGGCAGGAAGGCATGGGCCAGGGCTATGCCGGACAGATGACGCCCTTCCAGATGGCGATGATCGCGGCCGCCACGGGCAACCTGCAGGGACGTCTGATGAAGCCAAAGATAGAGGCTGACATTCAGCCGCAGATGTTCTCGCAGGTCATGTCGCCACAACAGGCGGCGACGGTTCGCGAAATAATGTCAACGGTTACCGAAGAATCCGGCGGAACCGGCGCGCGCGTTAAGGCAAAGCTTGCAGGCACCGGGATCACGACCGGCGGCAAGACCGGTACGGCCGAAAAGGACGGTGTTCCAGCCTATGACCGAAACGGAAAACGCCTGACGGTTACCCGCAGAAAGCGTGACGAGAACGGCGAGATCGTCACGGAAGAGGTGCCGGTCTTCCGCCGTCGGACGGACGGATGGTTCATCAGCATCGCGCCGCTCGAGAATCCGCAGCTTGCGATCGCGGTCGTCGTCGAAGACATAGGCCGCGGTTACGGCGGATCGACAGCCGCACCGATCGCTGCCGACGTTATTTTGAAGGCAAGAGATCTCGGGCTTTTGGGCGACCGATACACGCCGCGGCCTGCCGCTCCGAGACAGACGCCAAGAAGGCGAGGCCGTTAGATCTGTACAACGGGCTTTCCAGCCTGTTGTTGCCGGGGTTATGCGGGCCATTCAGACAACTTGGCCCGATCAAATAGTGAGGGTCGACAGGCTGGAAAGCCTGTCGTTCGAAAGAATTGAAGAACCGTACCTCATCACACTTTCTGATCCTTGTGCTGATCGTCTTCCTGGCGGCGATCGCCCATTACGCCATCTATTACGGCGCGCTGATCCGCGGCTACGAGACCTCGTTCTATCACGGAGCTAGGAACATTGGGCTCTTATTATTGCTCGCGGGGCTGCCGGTGGTGATCAAACGCGTGCTGCGTTACCAGGGAAGCTGGACCATCTATACGGCCGCCGTGCTGTTGTTCTCGATCGGCCTGACGGTCCAGTACCGTTTGTTCAGTGACCCCGAATACACCTCCCGACGAGACAAGGCCGAGGCCCGCCAGGCTAAGATCAAGACGCTCCAGCTCCACTATATCCAGGAGAACTATTCGCCGGAGAAGAAGCAGATGATGGGACTTCCGGCGACGCCGCCATCACCGGTCGATCTTTCGAAAGAAACACCGCGGCCGGCCCAGGATTCCCTCTTCGGCGTGATCAGTTCCGGGCGGACGGTCAACCCGCTTTTGGGAATCGCCGGGCTGATCTTTGTGATGATCTTGTTCCGGCGGGAGAAGTTCATCGAGTTTCTGCAAAATAACGGTTTCCTGCTGGTGCTGCTTACGCTGGGGCCTCTGATACTGGCCGCGATCACCTCGCGGGCGGGTAAGTCGATCGGGAACATGACGCCCTGGGAGCCGGCCAAAGTTCCTTTCCTGATAGGCTTTGCGGCGATCCTGGCCGTGCTCTACAAGAACCTCGCACGGACGTATTGGGGCCTGCCGCGGGCCCGGGACGTGGTGCCGCTGGTCTTCATGGCGATGCTGCCGTTCGTTCCGTTCTTTGTGCTGAAAGACTTCGGCCAGATGATGGTCTTCAGCGGCGTTTACGCGACGCTCTATTTGATCGCCGTCCGCAGGTTCTCGCAAAGGTTCGTTCTGGTTGGCAGCGTGCTTCTTGTAGTTTCGATCCTGGTCGTGGGCGCGCTGCCCGAGAAGACGCAGGAGAAGATACCTCTCTTGCCGACGGTGGCCAGTCCGGTAAAGAAGATCCTGCCAGACCGTATCCAACAAAGGTTTCACCTTTGGCTTGACGGCTTTAATCCGCCGACGCCCGAAACGCCGTGGTGGAAGGACGACTACGACCGTTACTACGCCGATCTTGTCGAAAAAGACCCGAACCTCCCGCAGCTTTTGCAGGAAGATCCGGCGCTTCAGCGGACCATAAACGTCGACGCATGGTTCGACATACTCGCGTTCCAGCCCGCGCAGGCGACGTTCGGGTTGAGCTCCGGCGGACTGACGGGACGAGGACTTGGGCTCGGATATCCCGAGCTGATCCCGGTCGCGGACTCGGACTACATCTTTGCCGCATTGGCCGAAGAACTTGGACTTTTCGGGGGTTTGTTGCTAACCTTGGCGCTGATCGTATTGGTAAGCGCCGGAGTTCGCACGGCACTTGATTCTCGGGACATGTTCAGCAAGCTTTGCTGCGTCGGGCTGGCCGCTTTCATCGGCTTCCAGGCACTCGTTAACATTGGCGGCATCACGCGGGCGTTGCCGATGACGGGTATCACACTTCCGTTCGTCAGCCACGGCGGTTTTTCCCTGATAACAAGTTTTGCAATGCTTGGCATGCTGATGGCGTTCTCGCACAGGAACGCTCTTGACCGCGGCGCGATCAATGCAGGCCGGCTGCCTTAACCGGGACCGCTCATCGGCATTCACCCGATCTTCTTCGATAAATACGGCCGTTTAGAGATCCGGCCGCAGAAACTAAGATGGAATCAGTCACAGGCATAACCCAGCTAACGTCGGCCGCAGTTACGGATCGCGGGCTCAATGAAAGCAGGCCGCACAACGAAGATTCGTACATCGAGCTGGCCCAGTACGGCCTCTTTGCCGTGGCCGACGGCGTCGGCGGAGCGCAGGCCGGCGAAGTGGCCTCGCAGATGGCGGTGGAGATACTGGGCGAGGCGTTCATAAACGCGCAGGAGAATGCGGACCCCGAAGAGACGATGCGGATCGCTCTTGAGCGTGCGAACGAAGCGATCTACCAGATGTCCCGCGACCTGCCTCAGCTGTCTTCAATGGCCACAACCATCGCCGCGGTTCAAGTCAGCGGAGACATCGCGACCATTGCCCACGTCGGCGACTCGAGGGTATACCGTATCGACGGCCACGGGCGTCTTTTTCGTGAAACTGATGACCACTCCGTTGTGGAAGAAGAAGTGAGGGCCGGGCGTATGACGCCGGAACAGGCATTGACCCACCCGAGCCGAAATGTCATCAGCCGGGCGCTCGGTGCCGAATATGGGGTCGAGCCTGACATCAAATGCGTGCTGGTTCACCCGTCGACAACCTTCCTCCTCTGCTCGGACGGGATAACCCGCCACGTTCCGGATGGAGAACTCGAACAAATGCTCGCCTCGGGACTTCCGCCTGCCGAGATCTGCCTGCGTTTGAAGGAACTCTGCTTCGAACGTGGAGCCGAAGATAACCTGACGGCGGTGGTAGTGAGTTTTCCCGCGGAGAACGGCGACGGGGATATCCTTGGGATCGCGGATTCAGAGACGGAAACCGTCGCGGGCGTCAGGGAGAGTGCCGAAGGTGAGCATTGGGACGAATATCCCACTGACCCGGGCCCGGCCGCCGTGGCCGCCGATGGAACCCCGGCCGCGGCCTATGACGCGAACGGCACTCTGCCTGACGCCGGTGTTGTCACGGGAACGAGCTTTGAAGATACCATCGAGATCAAGGGGCATCATCAAGCCGTGTCCGCAGCGGACGTGCACGCGGAAGGCCTGGCTGCTCCAGATAGGACCTATCCCGAAACTGATGAGGTACCGTTAGGGTCGGTGTCGGCATATCAGGCCGATTCCGAAGCAAGAACCGGCGGTTTCGGCTTCGCGGCGATATTGGGCGCCCTCTTGGCTGGGATCTTGCTCGGCGGTGCGGGCGGATATTTTGCCGCGAAATGGCTGCAGACACCGGTCGAGGTGCCGGTCCTCACCGAACAAAGAAGCAACGACGTCCCGCTGACATCGTTCGAAGAGCGGCGCCGCATCGTCGACCGTGATCCGGCGGCCTACCTTAACGCAAACGCCGCCACGCCGCAGGAAGCTGACGATTACTTCTGGCTAGGGCGGGCACTGCTCCTCACAGGAAAGCACGTCGAGGCAAAACGCGCTTTTGAAGAGGCGAACCGCCTGCTTCCTCAAGTGCAGGAGCCTTCGAACGTGAAGACGATGGCGAACGAGATCGCGATGGCCCTGGCAATAGTGGATAGCGAACAGGCCCGCGAACAATTCCTCAGGCAGACAGGGCCTGGGGTGGTTCCCGGCGGTGCCGGCAATTCTGCGAATTCTGCCGGCGGCGGCGGTGCAAGCAATGCGGCGAATACGAGCGGCGTCAGCGGCCGTTCCCGGTAGAGTTCTTTTTATCCGCGTTGGCGTGCCGCTTCAAAAAGTACGATGCCCGCCGACACAGCCAAATTCAGGCTCTCCACGCCGTTCATCAACGGAATACATAGCACGATGTCCGCAAGATCGCGAGCTTCCGGGCCCAGCCCGTGGGCCTCGGAACCGAAGATCAACATTGCCGGCCGAGTGAGGTCGATCTCGGTGTAAGCCGTGTCGCCGCCGGCATCCGCCGCCAAAACAAGCATTCCATTTCCCTTCGCCCATTGGACAGCATCGACAAGCCGGGCTTTCTCCCAAGTTCTCAAACGGAAGGCAGCCCCCATGGACGCCCTGACCGCCTTCGGCGAGAATGCGTCGGCCGAGCCGTCGGAAACGATCAGGCCTGCCGCACCTGCGGCCTCGGCGGTCCTCATAACAGCACCGAGATTCGATGGATCGTTCACGCGGTCAAGGAAGACAAAGAGCGGCGTCGGCTCCCGCGAACATGCCTCGGCGATCGCATCCAATCCACCCGTTGGCCGCTCGGCAACCAGGATGATCCCCTGCGGATTTTTCGTGTCGGCGAGTGAAGCGAGGATCTGGTCTGACACGGCGAAACGTGGGATGTCCATGTCCTGAAGTTTCGTCAGGATCTCGTCGGCGGCAGCCGATCCCGGAAATTTCTCACCAACGACACACATCTTGATCACGATGCCCGACCGGAATGCTTCGGCCGCGAGTCGTGAGCCTTCAATGAAGAGGAGGCCCGGTTCCCTGCCGTCGCGGACACGCCTGATGTACGCGAGATTTTGATTTTGCCTGCTCGTGATCTTCTCGAAGCCTTCCATACCCGGCTAATTCTAAACAAAGCCGTTCTTCGTTGCGAGCCTCTGGATCGGCGCAAAGCAGGACAACGCTTGCAGAACCCCGTGATTACGTTAAAATTGACTCACATTTATGAAACCGGGATCACGTATTCAGAACAAGCTCGAAAGGCTCAGGGAAATGTCCCAGGCTGCTGAGGAAGGCGGCGGAAAAGCAAGGATCGAGAAACAGAGGTCCTCAGGCAAGATGACCGCCCGCGAGCGGATCGATTTCTTTTTGGACGAAGGCACGTTCGAAGAATTCGACAAGTTCGTTGTCCATCGCTCGACCGATTTCGGCCTGGATTCGCAAAAGTACCCGGGCGACGGCGTCGTCACCGGCCATGGGCTTGTCGACGGGCGTCCGGTGTTTGTTTTTGCACAGGATTTTACGGTCTTCGGCGGTTCGCTCTCCGAGACGCACGCCGAGAAGATCTGCAAGGTTATGGACCTGGCAATGAAGACCGGAACCCCGGTCGTCGGGCTGAACGATTCGGGCGGTGCCCGGATCCAGGAAGGCGTGGTCAGCCTAGGCGGTTACGCCGACATTTTCCTGCGAAACACACTTGCCAGCGGCGTCGTGCCGCAGATCAGCTGCATACTCGGCCCTTGTGCGGGCGGGGCGGTCTATTCCCCTGCTATCACTGACTTTAACGTTATGGTGAAGGACACGTCGTATATGTTCATCACCGGCCCGGACGTGATCAGAACGGTAACGCACGAAGAGGTGACCAAGGATGGCCTGGGCGGAGCGATGACCCACAATTCCAAGTCGGGCGTGGCCCACTTTGCCGCCGACTCGGACGAACATGCGCTGCGGATCACACGCGAACTGCTCTCATTCATCCCCTCGAACAATCTGGACGACCCGCCCTTCGCGGCGACCGACGATCCGGCCGATCGGACCGATCCGTCGCTGAACACCCTGGTCCCGGAATCGTCGAACCAGCCTTACGACATCCGGGATATCGTCCACAAGGTCGTTGACGACGGCTATTTCTTCGAGGTTCAAGAACATTACGCACAGAATATCGTGGTCGGGTTCGCACGGCTCGGCGGAAATTCGGTGGGCATCGTCGCGAACCAACCGGCCTTTCTCGCCGGCGTTTTGGATATCGACGCGTCGGTCAAGGCGGCGCGATTCGTCCGGTTCTGCGACTGCTTTAACATCCCGCTCATCACGTTCGAGGACGTGCCGGGATTCCTCCCGGGCGTGAACGAGGAACATCAGGGCATAATCCGCCACGGAGCAAAGCTCCTATATGCATATGCCGAGGCAACGGTGCCGAAGATAACAGTGATCACGCGGAAAGCGTACGGCGGGGCCTATTGTGTGATGGCGTCTAAACATATCCGGACCGACATCAATTTTGCTTATCCGACCGCCGAGATCGCGGTTATGGGCGCCGAGGGTGCGGTGGGGATCCTGTATCGAAAAGAGCTGTCGGACACGACGAATCCCGAAGAAACGAGGGCGAAGATCGTCAACGAGTTTGTCGAGAAATTTGCGAATCCATATGTTGCAGCCGAACGCGGCTTTATCGATGAAGTGATCGAGCCTGCGATGACCCGGCCAAAGCTGATCCGGGCCCTGAGCCTGCTGAAAAACAAGGTCGATTCGAATCCGAAGAAGAAACACGGAAACATTCCACTTTAAGTGATACTTTAACTGTCGGCGTCTCGACACTTAATGTTTTACATCCACCGTATATCGGGGTCTACAGCCGAAAATAGAATCGGACCTGCCTGAAAGTCCTAAAATGGAACGACCGACAATTGCAAAGATCGATCTGGATAACCTCGGGTTCAACTTCAGGTCGATCAGGGCCTTTCTGGGCGACGGGCCGCGCTTTATGGCGGTCGTGAAAGCGGATGCCTATGGGCACGGGGCGGTCGAATGTGCACGACGTCTGGCCACCGAAGGAGCCGACTGGCTCGGTGTGGCCCTGCTCGAGGAGGCGGTCGAAATACGAGGGTCCGGTGTCGAAACACCGATCTTAAGCTTCGGCGGGGTATGGCCAGACACGGCCGACGTTTTCTTGAATCAAAGGATCACGCCGACGGTCTTCGACATTGAACACGCACGTGCGATCGACCGTGCGGCTGCCGCCAGAGGCGACACGGTCCGGATCCACGTGAAGATCGACACCGGGATGGGACGCGTCGGCATCCCTGCGGCGGATGCGGCGGAATTCGCGGGCCGGCTTGCGGAGCTTAGATCGATCGAGGTCGAAGGGTTGATGGGCCAGTTTGCTTCGGCGGACGACCCCGAACAGAAAGAATTTACCTTTACCCAGATAGGTCTCTTACACCAGGCCAGCATGGCATTTCGGTCCAAAGGCCTGTTGCCGAAGCTTCTCCATACCGCAAATTCGGCCGGAGCCGTTGTTTACGGCGATTCGCGCGTCGATATGGTACGCATCGGCGGGCTGCTCTACGGCGTCGGGAGCGATATCATTCCGGCAGGTGCCGCGATGCCCGAGGTCCGTCCGGTAATGTCGATTACGACACGGATCGCCCAATTAAAACAGGTTCCCGCGGGCAGCACCATCGGTTACGGCCGAAGCTTTGTCGCTGAGAGAGATTCCGTTATCGGCACGATCGCGATCGGTTATCACGATGGCTACAGGCGTTGTTTTTCGAACCGTGCGCGGGTGCTGGTGAACGAAGTTTTCGCCCCCGTCGTCGGACGGATCTCGATGGACTGGACGACGATAGACTTGACCGATGTAACTGGGGCCGAGGTTGGGAGCGAGGTCGTTGTGCTGGGCCATCAGGGCGGCAGTGCGGTTTCCGCCGAGGACCTCGGGGCCCTGGCAGAGACCATCTCCTACGAAATAACCTGCGGGATCGGGAAACGGGTGCTCCGCAGATATTCATGACGCCCGCCTCGACTTCAGACGGCCGTGTTTGCCCGATTCGGTTACAATAATCAAAAGACGCATTCAAATCGACACCGTCCGAAGGAGCAGCAAATTGAAATTTCCGATCACCTTCACATTCAAACTTCTCGCGATCGCAAGCCAGATCTATGTCCGCGATGCCGACGGCAATCTGATCGGATACGTTAAGCAGAAACTATTCAAGCTGAAGGAACACATTAACCTTTTCACTGACGAATCCCAGGCCACCGTCGCGTACAGTATCAAGGCCGACCGGATGATCGATTTTTCCGCTCGGTACAGCTTTCTAGCGGGAGGCGAACGGCCGGTGGGTTCGATAAAACGTCAGGGATTGAGGTCGATCTGGAGAGCCAACTACGAGATATTTGACGAAAACGGCTCCCCGGTAATGAAGATCAACGAGGAAAGCGGATGGGTCAAGGTGATCGATTCGGTGGTCGGTGAGTTGCCAGTGATCGGCCTCTTTACCGGATACTTTCTCCACCCTTCATACGCTGTCACCGACCAGCGCGGCAAGATGATCGCCCGACTTGAAAAGCAGCCTGCCTTTTTTGAAGGCGTCTTCAGGCTCGAATTGCACGCGGAATCCGACGAAAAGACTGAGGTGCTGCTTATGCTTGGCACGCTGACAATGGCGCTGCTTGAAAGGTCAAGAGGATGAATGAGGATCTTTGGCCTGAACGAATGGAAGGATTTTTTCCAGCGGCTTTACACTAAGGCCGATGCTACGGATATCTTCAACCGTGCGGCTCAAGTCGCTTTCTATTTCTCGTTTGCTTTCTTTCCACTTCTGCTTTTCCTAGTAACGCTTGCCGGCCTGGTCCTAGGCACGACCGAAGGTCTTAAGAATGACCTGTACAGCTATCTGTTCCGAATAATGCCCGCATCGGCTTTCGAACTTGTTCACAAGACACTCGACGAGATAATCGATTCCAGCAGCGGCGGGAAACTGACTATCGGCATTTTCGTCACGCTTTGGTCGGCATCGGCCGGGGTCGATACATTGAGAAGTTCGTTGAATGCCGTGTATGAATTGCGTGAGACCCGTTCGTGGTGGAACACGAAATTGCAGTCGCTGTTACTGACGCTGCTTTTTATCGCGCTCTTGGCCCTGGCGCTGATCCTCGTTTCGTCCGGCCTGAATTCAATAGAATACCTTCTCGGTTCGATCGGGTTCGATGCGGCATCTTCCCCGTCTTCGAGCGTGATCCATTGGGCGGCTTTGCTGGTTGTGCTCCTGTTCGCGACTGAGGTTATTTATAGCTGGCTTCCCTGCCACGAGAAATTTCATTGGTTCTGGTTAACGCCTGGGTCGCTTGTGGCGATGTTCCTCTGGATCCTATTCTCGGGCGGATTTCGGATCTACCTGCAGTATTTCAACACGTACAATCGAGCTTACGGTTCGCTCGGTGCAGTCATTATCCTGATGCTCTGGATGTTTCTGACAGGACTTTCTATCTTGTTGGGCGGGGCGATAAACTCTGTCCTAAAGGAAATGGCAAACGAGGCCGGCCGAGAAGCGGTCACGCCCGCTGAAGAAGACGTTCGTGTGGAAGTTTAGATCGGTTTAGTGCATATTTTTCAGCAGTTTAGAAGGTTTTTCTAAAGTCCTTTCTCAAATATATGTCAATAATGCTGGAAGAGATCTTCGAACAGCCGTCGGTCCTTGAACGAACCATTGCGGCCGAACAAGAGAAGATAACGAAGATCGGTGACTTTGTGCGTCAGAAGGACATCGACGTGATCGTCCTTGTCGCACGCGGAAGTTCCGACAATGCCGCACTCTTTGGCCGCTACTTGCTCGAATTGACGACTGGAATACCGGTTTCCCTTTCGGCCCCGTCGGTGTTCACCTTATACGGCGCAAAATTGAGGCTTTCGCGAGCCCTTGTGATCGGCGTTTCGCAATCGGGCGAGGGTGCCGACATCAACCTAGTGCTTGAATCAGCCAACGCTTCCGGTGCTATGACTATCGCGATCACGAACGAAGACTCTTCGCCGATGGCCCAAATAGCCGCGGAGACGCTCCTCATCCATGCAGGGCGGGAAAGGTCGGTGGCGGCCACAAAGACCTACACCGGGCAGATGCTGCAGTTCTACATGCTGGCAGCAGCGATCGGCGACCAACGCTTGCATTATCAACAGATACCGCTTCTGGCTGAGAAAGCACTTGAACTTCACAAGGAAGTTCAACAAACAGCCTTAAGGTATTCATTCATGGAAAACTGCGTCGTAGTCGGGCGTGGAATGAACTACGGCAACGCATACGAATTGGCACTGAAGTTGATGGAGACCTGTTACGTGGTGGCCGAGCGGTTCTCCTCGGCCGACTTTTTCCACGGACCGCTCGCGGTCGTCGAACGTCGGTTCCCGGTCATCCTCTTCGGTCCGGAAGGAGTCACGAGAGAAAGCAGCCTCGGCCTCCTCGGCCGACTCTCGGAACTTCACGCGGATTGCCTTTCGATCACGAATTCGGGTGAGATAGCCGGTGCCTCGACGCGCAGCATGCGAGTTGCAGAGGGGGTCGATGAGATCCTGACGCCTATACCATTCGCTATCCCCGCGCAGTTGTTTGCGGCTTATCTTTCCGAAGCGAAGGGACTCGATCCGGACGCACCGCGATCGCTTACGAAAGTGACAACAACGATCTAGCCTGAATCAAACAGTTGAAAGGGCCCTGAGGATGGCTTCCCGCATCTCGCCGGCGGTCCGCCAGCGAAGCTGGGTCTGTTTGGCGAGCGCCGTTTCGAAAACGGCGGCCACACGCAGGGGAACGTCAGGAACGCGTGTGGTGATCGGAACGATGGGCTTCTCAAAGATCGCCTTGACCGTCTCTGAGATGCCGGCGTTCGGTGCGATGTCGAGGGCGTGGGCCCCAGTCAGCAGGCTGTAAGCCGTCATCCCAACGGCGTAGATGTCCGAAGGCGGCCTCACTTCCTTAAAGTCACGCACCTGCTCAGGCGGCATATAGGCGATCGTGCCGGCGACGTCGCCGACCATCGTAACGCCGCTCATACCCGTTTGCTTGTAGCTCTTCGATAGTCCGAAATCGGTAAGTTTCGAAACGTAGTTCGGATAACTTCCGTCGACAAGGATGTTCTGTTCCTTGATGTCGCGATGAACGAACCCCTTGCCGTGTGCAAAGTCCAAAGCCGCCAGCGTCTGCTCGATGATCTTCGAAACTTCCTTGTAGTTGAGCTTGCCGCCGCGCTGTTTGGCGAGTTTGGCCGCATCCATTCCGCTCACATACTCAGTAACGAGGTAAACGATGCCGTTATGCGTGCCGTGTTCGATGTAGCTGACGACGTGAGGGTGTTGAAGCGAGGCCGCGACCTCAATTTCACGCATGAACCGTTTGAGTGATTGTTCGCTGACGGCAACTTCCGGCAGCAGCGTTTTGATCGCGACGGCACGCCCGTCGCGCTCCGATCGTGCAAGCATCACGCTGCCCATTCCGCCCTGTCCGAGGACCCTGAGCATTTGGTAGCCGGGGATCGGCTGCGGGTTTTGGCGGAGTTTCTCGCGGCACTCGTCGCAAACGAAAGACAATTTTGCATCCGGTCTCGAAGCCTCGGCGTTTGACGGCACGCCGCAATTAAGGCAGAGGACGGTGATCAGCGAAGGCTCGGTCTTTTCGGTCTTTCCGAAAGGATCGGCGGCCAATTCTGACTGGTCGGCCGCAACCTCGACCTCAAGCACCGTCTCGCCGCCCTGAATGCGGTCACCGTGCTTCAGGTACGCCGTCTCGACCCGGATCCCGTTTACAAACGTCCCGTTGGTTGATCCGAGGTCGCGAAGAAAACATTGCGGCGGAGCTATCTCGAGTATGCAGTGATGGCGCGAGAAGAAACGATCGTGCGGAAGGCAGAATTGCGCATCCTCGCTGCGCCCGATCATAAAAGTGTCGTGCTGATCAAATGTGAAGTCGCGGCCGGTTTGCGGCCCGGCTACGACATGTAAGGTGACGCGCATCAACTAGGGTTTGGACTTGGTACGTCCATCAAACTGTGAAACCGCAGGCTTATCCGGCGAAAGACCCAAGGATAAGCGCGATTATATAAATGATTATAAACACTAGAGAGATAAACAGGTAAACCGCGCCGGAGATTATTCCGGCAAGCGCCAGCCCCCGGCCCGTATAACGTTCGGGGTCTTTCTTTATTTGGGAGAGGGCGATTACGCCGACAACAATGGCGGCCGGTGCCAGGCCGATGCCCGTATAACAGCACCATCCGACCGTCACGGAACTGACGCCAAGGATCATCGAGACAAGGGCGAGGGTTTGGTTCGGTACCACGCGGGTCGGATAAGCGGAGAATTGGGGTTCCGGCTGGGCATGCTGCCAGGGAACCGGCGGCTGCGAGCTTGAAGGCCACGGATTTTCTTTAGTAACGCGAGGTGAGCCAAGGAATTCGGTCGGAGGCGGTTCATCGGTAGCGCTCGGGCGCCCGGCGAATCCACTCTGGGTAGCATCTTCGGCCATATAGCCGAGAAGCTCTCCGTCTTCGTAACAGAAGTTCAGGTCCTTATCCGTGTAGGTCCGCCCGCATTTGGGACATTTCTTCATTTAGAGGCCACCGATGAAGGCTGCGTCTCACTTCGCGATCTCAAGCTCCTTGAATGCCACCTCGATCGCATCGCCGGTGTAGAGGCCCACAACCCCGCCCGCGTAACCATGAGTATTCTTGATCGAGGTCAACATCTCGCCGTTCGCATAGATCTCGATCCTGTCCGGTAGGTCGCGCACCTCGAGTTTATTCTCAGATGAGCCGGAACGGATCGCCGAAGAATTGGTCCATGGTACGACGGCCATTTCCTTGCCGGGCTCATGCCTAACGATGCGGTAGCGCTGCGACCTAGCGTCGATAAGGAAAGCGTAGCCCTTCTGGAGCGGTTTCGGATTGCTATGAAACACAAGTCCGTACCCGAGGTTAGTTCGCTCATCGTCGATCGCCCTTATCGTAACGCTCGTGCTTGCCCGTTCTGTCTTGAAATCGGTCGAGGCGGCAATGACGTAGTAGAATCCTTTCTTTTTCGAACTCATTACGAGTTCGCCGCCGCTATAACTCGTGTTTCCGAATTCAGAACCGTCCTGGACCCAATCCGGAAGATTCGCGGTCTTTACATCGGTCCTTGGCGGCGTCGCGCTCGGTGAGGTCCTCGGGGTAGGTGTCGGTGATGTGGTAGACGAGTTGTTTCCCGGATCGAGGGAAGCAACATAGATCAGGAACGCACCAAATCCGCCCCCGCAGGCGAGCAGCACGGCACCGAGGATCAAAAGCACCCAGACCCACGTCTTCGACGACTTCTTCGGCTGCATCGTGAAGTTCGTCTGGTCGCCGTAGGACGTCTGGACATCTTGAATCCGGCCGGGGTTTGGTTCGGTAAACCTCGCCTGATTCATCATGACGGTCTCCGGCACGTCGTTGGTTATCAGCGTAAGGACCGAGCCGTCATCAAGGCAGAAATTCAATCCGTCGTCGGAGTAGGTTTTTCGGCAGCTTGGGCAAACTTTCATCGTCAGCGTCCTAATCGTTACAAGGTTCCGGGAAAACGTTCCCCGCCATTATAAACCGAAAAACGCTCAAACGCGACTAGATCAGGCTTCCGCCGCAGCGGCCGCAGAATTTGATGTGCGAAGGGTAAGTGCCGTTGCACCTTGGGCAGACGCGCATCGGGGGGCCGGTTTGATGGGCCGAGACGAAACCGACCGGCTGCGGATTCGTGAGAGGGGCCGTGGGAGCGATGTTTAGTCCGCAGCGGCCGCAAAAGCGCGAATGCTGGGGCAGCATGTTTCCGCACCGCGGGCACGGAAATGAATCCGGCGACTCACCGGCGCTGATCATAACGAAAGACCGATTGCCGCAGCGGCCGCAGAATTTGACGCCCTCGGCAAACCTCGAACCGCAGTTCGAACATGCGACTATGCCGGGCATCACGCTGGAATGGATCCCGCTGCTGCTGCTGCCCTGCGACGGCGACGGATTGCTGCCCGCCTCGGCTCTAGAACGCAGGTGCGCCTGGATCACCTGCTCGCTTGCCCCTTCTCGTATTTCGATCACACGCTCATCGTCACGCTCGCCCGCTCGGGCAACACGAAGGATGTGCTGGCCCGGCGGAATATTGCTCAGAACAACCCGGCCGGAGCTTCCGACGCTTCCCTTTCGCTCATCATCGACATAGACCTCGGCGGCGACCGGGGCCAGGATGATCAGCCGCGTGCCGCCGGAGCGAGAGGCTTCCTCGACATCGGACGCCGCCTGCTCAAGGTCCTCGATCCACTCGGCGACCGATGCGTGGCGTTCTTCGGCTTTGATCTCAAGCGACCGCATTATCACGTGTTCCACATCAAGCGGAATGTCCGAACGTATGGACGAGAGCGGCGGGGCGGGATGCATTATCTTCTGCATCACAAGCTGCATCATGTCGCCGGTGAACGGAGTTCTACCGCCGAGCATCAGGTAGGCGATCGTCCCGAGGGCGTAAATGTCGGCCCGGACGTCAACGCCCATCTCGGGCTGCATCTGCTCCGGCGACATAAACTCGGGCGTGCCGATGATGCCGCGGGACGACGGAGTCGCATTCGAGCTGAAGTCTGTAACGGTCTGATTGATGATCTTGGCGAGACCAAAATCGCCAACCTTGATGAAGCCGTCGCCCTTCCCTTTCTGCATCAGAAATATGTTTGCCGGTTTCAGGTCGCGATGCAGGATGTTGATCTCATGCGCTGCGTCGACGCCGTCGGCTATCTGCCTGAGCAGCCCCACGGCACGCTTGACCGGCAACGTGCCCTCACGGCGGAGCAGGCGGTGAAGCGTCTCGCCCTCGACATATTCCATCACAAGATAGAAAACCCCATCGCCGGTTTCGCCGTAATCGGTGACGCTGACAGTGTTCGGGTGCTGGATCGAGGCCGCTGCCTGCGCCTCTCGCTCAAAACGGGCTATGGCCTCGCCTTCCTGAAGGTCGTCGCTGCTCAGAATGTCCTGGCGGACGGTTTTGACGGCGACGTTCCTCGACGCAAATTTAGTGTCCCTGGCCAGATAGACCTGGCCCATCGCCCCGCGGCCGAGCCTCCGCGAAAGGAGATAGCGTTCGGCCAGGAGTTGGCCGCCCGGCAGCGAATGACGTGTCGCCGTCTGGTCGTTGGGGCACTCGGCGACCTCGTCGGGGTAGCAAGTCTCGCATTTGGGGCACTCCTTCATCGACGTATATTCTGAACGAAATCCGAAAAAGAACCAAACCTTTGCCGATCCTGATGGCCGCTCAAGGCCCCGGCGGCCAGCAGAAAGACCGTCATGCTACGAGGCGCACTCAACGCCTGATCGGCATCAGATCCTTCTACGGGTTCAGGCAGTTGACGGGCCGAACCCGGAAGTTCCACGGTGGGCCGCTCTTGACTTTCATCACCGAGGGTCCGTCCGCCCGGTATAGTTGGACATTGGATTTTTGTTGCTGGTATAATCTGATGCTTTCGGGTCGTTAGCTCAGTTGGTAGAGCAGCGGACTCTTAATCCGCGGGTCGCAGGTTCGATCCCTGCACGGCCTACCATTTCCGAAAATACGAAGGGCTGCCGGTTGTGGCAGCCCTTCTGTTTCTTCCTTCCGGCCTATTGATAACAACGAACGTTAAACCTTATCTCGCCATCTCAGAACCTCATCGCGGAGCAACGGGTTCTGCTGGAAAGACGCGGTCTGGCCTTGGGCGGCCGTAGCCCGTTGAATATGCCAATAACTCAACCCCAGCTTGCCCATCGCCCGAAGGTAACGGCTTCTGTTGAGGACCGTTCCGTTGAAGATCCCGCTGATCAGCCATCCGGTGCTCCTGAATGCGGAAACGGCCTTCTTACCATGCTCTTCCGGAATAAGGCCTCGGGCAATATCGATCGCGAGCATTTCCTTCAATATCTTGTTCTGCCGCCGCATTACGAACAACGCAAATCCGACGAACATAAGGAAAAAAGGTACCTGGACCACTACATAACCTAGGAGGAGCCCGATATAACCGCCAAATCCCCCGAGGAAAGTGGCCATTGTGTTCCAGATCGCGTGAAGGACGACGGCGCCAATATAACCAAGGATCGGCATAAGTATCCTAACTACTGTATTATGTGATTCCCGGGCGAGACCGCAACCGATCCCGATCAATGCGGTAAAGGTCGCGTGGGCAAAAGGTGAGAAGATGCCTCTAGCGATAAAAATTCCAAAAAATACGTTGTGCTCTTCTCCGGGCGGGGGCGGTACGTATAGTTCGACAAATATCGCCCTTCCGTAGTAAAGCACGTTCTCCACCGTGGCGAACCCGAGGGCGATCACACCGGCAAAAACGATACCATCCAGTATGTCATCGAAATAACGCCGGAAGAAGAAAAGAAGAATGAGAAGACCGACCCCCTTGGACGCCTCCTCAACGATAGGCGCAGCTACTATCGCAGCGAGGATATTCCCTAATATTTGGCCTTCGTCCCCCCCGATCGTTACAGCGACTCCTATTCCGAAAAGTGAGTTGAGAATGTACGAAACAATGACGGCTACCAGCGCCCCCCACGCGAAGGCAAGGGCCAGCAGCCAGAACGGCTCAGGGTCGTACCGGTCAAGCCAGATGAACGGGAACAAATAAAGCATCGCCGGCACAAAGGCAACAACCGAAGCAATAACAGCCGGGACCATGCCGACGCTGAGGAACATGATCACGACCACGATCAGCGATAAAAACACGATCGCGAGGATCGTTGAACCAATGCCGATATATAAACCTGTCTTGCTGGACTCGGGTTTGACGGTTCCGATGTTGCCGAGGCCGATGTTCGCCATCGAAATCTGAAGGCTGTCGGGTGCCCCCTTTGCAGCCTGTTGAAACTGATCGAACTGTGCTTGACGGAACTGGTCGGGCGTCGGCTCCGCCGGTGCGTGTTCGGGTATCGCGATCGTGCCGGTGACGCCGTTGCGACCGAATTGGACCGTATCACCGTTCATCAGCTTTGCGGTCTGAACACGCTGCCCGTTGACCAGGGTCCCGTTCGTGCTTTGATTATCAGTGATGTAGTATCCGTCCGGTTTGGCCTCGATAAACGCGTGCTGCTTGGATGCGATCCTTTCCAGCGACGGGTCGAATCGCACACTGCAGTTTTCGCCCCGCCCTACCGTGAGAAAGCCGGTCTCGAGGTCGAATACCTGACCGGCGAGCGTGCCGCTGTTTATCGTTAGCCGTAATTTCATACAGCAATCATAAGAACAAAAGGCCCAAAGTCAAGTATGTCCCTGACCTTAGGCCGTCCATTTTTGGATGACTGAAAACTATTGCGGCTGAGCCGAGATCGGTGCCGGAAGGTCCGCAATTTGGCCGAATTGTTCGACATTAAACGTGGGCCCGGCGCTTCCCAGCCAGTACCAGGAACGGTTGTCCGGACGGAATACAGCGATGTCGGAAACACCGTCTCCGTCAAGATCGGCGGGCATCGGCATGTCGCCGACAATACCGAATTCACGGGTGCGAAATGTACCGGCGAAGACATCAAGGATATACCAGGTACCGTTGGACGGCCGGAAAACGGTGAACTCGGCCCGCCCGTCGCCGTCAAGATCGGCATAGACGGGTTTGTCACCGACTACTCCCCAATTGGCGTAGATCGGTATGCTCGACGAACTCGGGACGACATACCATTTTCCCTCGGAAGGACGCCAGATGACCAGATCTGCCTTTCCGTCGCCCTCGAAATCACCAGTGAGCGGCACGTCGCCCGGAACCCCCCATCCGCGCACGCGATAGCCGAGCGAACTGTTGATGATGTACCAGAGTCCGTTGGAGGGACGCCATACAGCGATATCCGTCCGGCCGTCTGCATCGAAGTCGGCGGGCACAGGCACATCGTCCTGCTGGCCAAACTGCATCGCCCAAAAGCCGCCGGTACTCCGGATCTGGTACCAGACGCCGTTAGAAGGCCGCCACACGCCGACATCTGCCCGGCCGTCGCCGTCAAAATCGCCGTTGGTGAGCTGGTCGCCGCGTTCGCCCCAAAAATAACTGCTGAGACCGCCCGTAGAACTGGAACGTATCAGCCACTGGCCGGTAGCGGGCGTGTAAACAGAGAAGTCGGTCCGCCCGTCGCCGTCGAAATCCGCCACCGGATTACGAACCGGTTGGGCGATCTTGCTCACGTCCAGAACGAGAAGGCCCGATGTAAGATCGCCGGCCAGGACCTTGTCGGCGCCCAAGAACGGAAATACGGCCCAATTGCCGTTGTAAGTGTCCGGCAGCTCATTCTGTCTGAACTCGGACGAGCAGATCAGGTCCCAAGGTTCGGCTTTCCTTAGGGCCTCGCGCTCTTCGGCCGGGGGAGCGAATGCTGCCTGGAAGGTATCGTATTGCCCGACTCGGACAGGATCGGCCGGATCACTGATATCGAATACCTGCACGCCAGCCTGATACCACGACACATAAAGATAATTCCCCATTACGACCGGGTTGTGTGGAGTGACGGCATTCAGGCCGAGTTCCTGGATCGAGATCGAACGGACGAGAAGCGGGAGAGCTGGATTCGAAATGTTGTAAACCCTTATATCTCCGGTCCCGTCATTGGTCTCGCGGGCACTGTAGAGATAATTGCCATCCTCGCTGGACCAGGAGCTGTGCATGTTATTGCCGGCGGTGGAACTCGGGCTCGGGTCTTCAATAAAACCCAGCAGTGTGGGTGCCTGCGTCGCGATGTTCGCGATGTCGTAGATCTCGGTTCGGGCCCTCTGCGTCCCCGTTCCCCAGCCCGATGTGAACATCCGGCTGCCGCGGATATGCATCGCATGGACCCAAAGCGGCTCGGTCGGAACGATGTCGCGAACAAACACCGGTGCTGCAGGATCACTGATATTGACTACCCGAATGAGCTTGTTTGAGAAGGTGTTCGCGTTCGCGATCAGATAATCGCCCCAAACGACCATCTCGTGGATGCTGTTGAGACCGTTGCCGTTCGACGAATTGACCACCCCAAGAAGCTGCGGGCTCGCCGGATTGGAAAGATCGACTATATGCACGCCGCCGCCGTTGCCGCTGCCGAAATAGCCGCGGTTCCCGACGACGATCGCCTCTAGAAATTGGAACGCATTTCCGGGGTTGTACCAGCTTGCAAGTACCGGGGCATCCGGGTTCGAAATATCGTAGATGAACGCACCGCGGCAGGCGTAGCTGCCCTGGACCGCGATGTTACCATCCGCCCAAATGTCCGCGAACTTCGCGTTCGACCCCGAAATGCCGTTACAGGCCGGTGTGATCTGGGAACGAAGCCGCACCTTCTGCGCCGTGATCGAATGGTTGGCAAATAGTAAGAAGCCGGAAAAAAGAGCAATGCAGATAAAACGTGGCACCTATTACCTCTGAATCACCAGTCGCGCGGCGGGCAGGCGCGGCGGTTTCGATTAGGACCTTATAGCCTGATCCGATTATACGCTAGTTTTGGGGGCTGTCGGTCAGTGAGTGTTTAGAATTCAGGATGCCGCCTTGTTTGCCTCGCGCGCAATCAAGTCGAACGTTCCGGGTCCGACCTTTCTGAATTTGCGGTTTCGGTTAAGCGAGACGGCGACTGAGATCGTCGGGTTATTTCCTTTGAATTCCATCCCGCCGGCGGCTAGCAAGCGGTAAAGGTCGTTAACGTGGAGCGGCGAACCGGCCTCGCGAAGGAGCAGTGTGCAAGCCTGCGTGATCGTACGGTCGGCGAACCGGTTCGTGACAGGTTCGATACGCGTGTTCTTAAGCAGCACCGGCCGAGATCCGTTAAGATAGGTCACGTTGCTGGGGGCTGCCGATACGCTTTCCGTCGGGATGATCGAAGTCCCAACCGACTTTCCAGCCCCGTCGCCGGATGAGCCGTCATCAAATTCGATCTTCGTGCGGCGGCGGGATTCAGGAATGCGCGGCCCTTCACGCAGCGATACGAGCAGGTTGTCGATCATTGATTCAGCCTGTTGGGCGATCTCGTCCAATGACGAGATCTGGGCACGAAGCTGTTCAACCTCATCTTCGGCTTCCTGCAGTCGGGCAATAAGCTGATTCTGCTCCTCACGCGTCTTCTTAAGCCAAGCCTCAAGTGCTGCTATATGTTTTGCATCTATCATGATGGCAAGATTGAATTTATGGACTTTAAGCAGGGAACGGAAAAGTCCTGAAAGGCAGGGTTGCGATCAATTTCTACGTTCGATCACGTACCGCGGGATCTCTTCCAATGCAAGAGAATACTTGGTTTTATGCAAAACTTCAAGGTTTTTTCTCGCGGCGTCCGCGTATTCGCGCGCGATGCCGTTTATCTTCTCAAGAGTATTATTGTCTTTAAGCTTTTGCATAACCGCCGCTCGGGCTCCGTTCTCGTAAGAGCCGTCGGCGATCACGCCTGCAAGAAAATCCTTGAATTCCGGGAACTCGCGGCAGAGCATTATGAGCGGAAGCGTGAGCTTGCCTTCAAGAAGGTCGGCCCCCGACGCCTTGCCCAGTGCATTTTCGTCGGAAGTAAAATCGAGCAGATCGTCGGCAAGCTGGAAGGCAACGCCCAGATTCATCCCGTAATCGCGCAGTGCTGAACGGACATCGGGGTCGGCACCCGCCAGGATCGCTCCGATCTCACAGCAGCCGGAGAAGAGATAGGCGGTCTTACGCCGAAGGATGTCGAAATATGCGTCTTCCGAAATATCCGTGTTGCCGATCACCGTCAGCTGGATCAACTCGCCCTCTGTCATCTTTCGGGTCAGGCGTGTGAGGATGTCGAGGATCTCGAGCGACCGCTCCTTCAACGACGTCTCGAACGCCGACATATAGAGCCAGTCGCCCATCAGAACTGCCATTTGGTTGCCGAACCGGGCGTTAACGGATTCGCGTCCGCGGCGGAGTTCTGCGTTGTCGATAATGTCGTCGTGAACGAGCGTGGCCGTGTGGAGCATTTCCATTACGGTCGCAAGCCGTATCACGCCGTCGCTTCGGCCCTCGCCGCCGCACGCAAGGTTCGAAAGGATCAAAAGAGCGGGCCTTACGCGCTTCCCGCCCGACGAGCGAATATACTCACCCAGCCGATCGACTAGCTGGATATTCGAACTCGCTTGCCTTTTGAGCTCAGCCTCGGCAAGCGACATTTCATCGCCTATCAGCCCAAAGATGTTTCGGGCTGCTAGTTTCGGCAGCAGTTCCTTTTTGTCTAAGGCGAAGGTTTGCATCAGGGATCAGTTCAATTCGGGATTCGCCGCTCGTGCGTCCATGGAATCTGAGATCTCTCGAATCTCTCCATTCGCAAGGACCTCAAAGGCCGATCGCGAAAGAGGGTATTGCTGTTTATCGAAATCGCTCGAAACCTGTTGACGCATTTGCTCTTGGAATTCTTGGTCGCCGGCCGCAGACCAGCATATCAAGAACTCACGGTTAGGGACGGCAGCAAAGAAGGGAGACCCGACATGCTCTGAAATAACTTCTTTCATTTCCGGCAAGACTATACGAACCGCGTCGAAGCCATCCATCGTGTTGATAATAAAGAATGCGTTGTCGCCGGGGAAAGCCATCATCTCTATTCCTTCCGAACGCTCCTTCAGATTCTCAAAGGCGACCGATCGAACGGTACCAAGATCGACACCCCATTTTCTTCGCATTTCGACATTCACATAGTGATAGCTCTTCTCGGCGTCGACGACGAATCCCAGCGTAACGCCGTCAATGAAAGGCTGATGCACTAATTCTATTGGCGCCAGTCGAACAAATGCGTCGGGCATCAGCTGCGGCATCAGATGGGAAAGAGCTACTTCCCAGGGTACGTCTTTGTCAGCAGCGGCGATCCTGGATTCCATTCCATTGAAGATCTCGACTGTTAACTCGTCGAGCTCAACATCGGTTTGACCAGAAAGCAGGAATTTCGCGTGCAAGTTGGTAAGTCCGTAAATAACTCCGTCACATTCGATCGTGGCCGGATCATCGCTAAGCTCGAATATCCGGTCCGGATAAACTTTCGAAACAATTGCGTGGACCTTGCGCTGGAATGATCGCTGCTCGTCAAGATCATCCTTCTTAAACCTGTTAATAAATCGCGAGATCATCAGTTGGACCTATAGTTATCGAAGGTCATATCGATGCCAAAGTCCTTGCCTTTCAGGGCCGCGATCACTGACTGCAGGGTGTCGCGGTCTTTTCCGGAGACGCGTACGGTTTCGCCCTGGATCGACGCCTGGACCTTGTATTTGCCGTCCTTGATGAACTTAACAACCTCTTTGGCCTTTTCGGTCGGGATTCCCTGCTGGATCTTTACCAACTGGCGAACGGTGCCGCCTGCGGCGGGCTCGACCTTTTGATAATCGAGGGCTTTGAGCGAAACGCCGCGTTTGACCAGCTTGCTTTGAAAAATATCGTTCATGTTCCGAAGCCGTGTCTCGTCTTCGGCCGTGAGAATAAGGTCCTTTGCCTGAAGTTCGACGGCCGCCTTACTGCCCTTGAAATCGAAACGCTGTGAGACCTCTTTTGCGGTCTGATTGATCGCGTTCGTGACCTCCGAATAGTCGGTCTTTGAAACAATATCGAACGAATTCTCCTTTGCCATGGCGGCTAGTTTAACCCAGAAAGCGGTGTAATGCAGATTCAGGAAGATAAATTGCGCTGGCCCGGCGATTAAACGATGCTAATTTATCGGGCAGGTTCGATGGCACCCGGCAGATCAAGGTCGAACAAACGGAGGAAGTTCTCGGTCGTTCGAGCCGAGAGCGTCTCAAAGCTGACGAAATAGAGATCCGCAAGGAACCTGGCCGTGTGGACTACGTATGCCGGTTCGTTGCGCTTGCCGCGAAACGGCACCGGAGTTAGAAAAGGGCAATCTGTTTCTACTAAAAGTTTGTCTAAAGGGACAACGCGAGCTGCCTCACGTAAATTCTCAGCTTTTTTGAATGTAACATTGCCGGCAAAGGAGATAAGGAAGCCGGCCGCCATCAATTCTTCTGCCATATCCGCAGTCCCGCCGAAGCAGTGCATGATCCCGACGTTCGGCTTAAGGCTTAGGGCTAACGGCTTACTGCTTTTAGTAACATTCGCGCTATCAGCTCCAGGGTCAAAGCCGTAAGCCGATCCGGAAAACTCCTGAATGAGTATTTCCAGTGTGTCGTCATCAGCATCGCGGCTGTGGATGATCACGGGCAGCCCGAGTTCCCTGGCGACGGCTAACTGGCGCCGAAAGACGTCCCGCTGGACGTCACGCGGGCTATGATCATAGTAATAATCCAGACCGATCTCGCCCCACGCAACAACCTTATCGGACCTCGCAAGATCGATCAGATGTTCTTCGGCCTTGTCGTCGTAGAGTTTCGCGTCGTGGGGATGAACACCAACGCTCGCGAAAACATTTTGGTACCGTTCTGCGGCCGCGACTGCTTTTCGAAAATCGTCCGAATGCGGATCGCCCGTGCCGACATTGAGCATCGCCGCAACGCCGGCATCCCTCGCCCGCTGAACGACCTCGTCCCGATCGTCATCAAACGCCTCGCCGTCGATGTGGCAGTGGGAATCAATTAGCATTAGGGAGAAACGATAACAGATCGCAAAAATCTTTCAGCTTCTAGATCGAATTCCTTAACGGTTTCTGGATGGTACTCTTTCAGTATATGCCAGTTAGTAACATCAGAACTCACAATGAAAAGCTGATTCTTCCTGATGTACAAAGCGACGTGAGTGAAATAGAACTGCGTCTCATATTCAAAGATCCGCCAGATCATTCCGTTAATATTAAGGTCCGACTCGCTTATTATTTTGCCCGCATTTTCAATGCCGCTTGGCGGATTTCTTGTCAGCTTGGCGATGTTCGACCGAAAAATATCAATCATTGCCGCTGACCGTGACTCGATCGAGGTTCCATATTGGATGATCGATACATTAGACAGCGAACCTTTTCTACTCACTGAGTATGATGTTTCGGTGTGAGTCGCCAGGGTAAGTTTTCGCTCTTGTGGCTTTCCGGGGAAAGTAGCCTTAAAGATACCATTGGGTTCAGAGTAGACGGTCATTTCCGCTTTCGTCGGTGGCGAATAAATTAACGGAGCAGGTGGCGGCGGAGGTGCCTGACCAGCAACATGAATAACGGCCTTAAGAAACAAGCCAATTGTCAACACTCTCAAAGATATCTTCATAATTCATTTCAATCTCGCACCGATCGCCACGTCTTCAATAAAGGTCGCCAGTGAAGGATCCGGGCCCGAGTCGTCTTCGAGCGAGGCGGCGCAGATCATGCCCTGGGATTCGAGCCCCCGCATTTTTCGCGGCTTTAGGTTCGCGACGACGACGACCTTGCGGCCGATGAGCTTTTCTGGGTCATAGTATTCGGCGAGGCCGGCAAGGATCTGCCGCGGCTGTTCCTCGCCGAGGTCTATCTCGAAGCGTAACAATTTGTCCGCCTTCGGGATCCGCTCTGCGACCTTGATCTCGCCCACGCGGAGCTCGACCTTCAAAAAGTCGTCGATAGTGATGAACTGTTCGTCGTTCGTTGTTGGTTGATCGTGGATCGTCGTTTGGGACCCAGTTGGTATCGCTTCCGGTTCTGGCTGAATGCTATCCACTGAGGGCTGACTACTATCTTTGATCTCACTCATAACTTTTGCTTTATCGATCTGCGGAAACACGGCTTCGCTCTCGCCGATCGCTGTCCCGGTGGCCAGGCCGCCCCACACAAGGCTCGCGGGATCGATCGCGTCGACGGCGTCGCCCAGCCCGAGTTGCCGGTGGATGTTCGCCGCGGCTTCAGGCATAACAGGAGAGAGCATTACGCTCAGCCAGCGGAGCGTTTCGGCGGACCGGTAGAGCACCGCGTTGAGGGTCTCGGCCTGGTCCTTTTCTTTGATCAACACCCACGGTTTTGCATCGGAGATCATCTTGTCGATGCGGGCGATAACGGTCCAAAGCACCTCTAGTGCCTGACTGAACTCGAAATTATCGAACCGGCGCAAAAATTCATCCCTCGCATGTTCCACGACCGAAACGATATCGCCGCCGTCCGGGTCGATTCCCGCACGCCGTGCATGTATGTAGCGCTCTTCGCTGATATGCCCGTCCGGGATCCGTCCGTCGCGATACTTCGAGATCATCGAAAGCGTTCGGGCCGTCAGGTTCCCGAGGCCTTTTGAGAGATCGGCCGTCGCGCGGTCGATCAGGTTCTCGTAACCGAACTTGCCGTCCTGTCCGAAAACCATCTCACGCAGCACGAAATACCTGACCGCATCGACCTGGAAACGTTCATGCAACACATCAACTTCGATCACATTGCCCAGTGTTTTCCCCATCTTCCGCCCGTCGGCGTCGAGCCACATCCCGTGCGCATAAACCATCTTCGGCAAAGGCAGCCCGGCCGCGTGAAGAAAAGAGAACCAGTAAACGGTGTGAAAACGAAGGATGTCCTTGCCTACAAGATGAACGGCCGGCCAATACTTTTCGAAGCCCGCCTTTGGTACAACGGGCTTTCCAGCCCGTTGATCTTCGGCAGACTCGAGAGACTGCCGTCCTTCGTTTCCATAGCCAAGCGCCGTAATATAGTTCGACAGAGCGTCGAGCCAGACGTACATCACGTGCTTTTCGTCGGCCGGCACCGGGACGCCCCACGAAACCGAGGTCTGTTCACGGCTGATCGAAAGATCCTGTAACCCGCCTTTTATGAATGAGATGACCTCTTTACGCCGAGATTCCGGTTTAAGTATTTCGGGGTCTTTTTCGATCGTTTCCAGAAGGAACTCATCGTAATCGGAGAGCCTGAAAAAGTAGCTCTCTTCGGAGACGCGGTCGAGGGGCCGCTCGTGCACGAGGCAATTCGGAATATCCGAGCCCTCAGGCGTCGCGTACTCGTCCTCGAGTTTGAACGCAGCACACGGCGCACAGAACCAGCCTTCGTAAAAGCCTTTATAGATCGCGTCGTTCCCTTTCGGTGTCTTGTTTGCGGCGATCTGTCGCCACAAATGCTGTACGCCTTCGTAGTGGAACGGCTCGGTCGTTCGCATGAAGATGTCGTAACCGCCGTTCTCGGGCCCGAGGCCGAACTGGGCGAACATCCGCTTCAATTCGCCCGAGATGTAGTCGACCTGCTGTTGGGGTGTACGGCCTTCGCGTTCCGCCGCTCGCTGGATATTGATGCCGTGCTCGTCGGTCCCGGTAAGGAAGTAAACGTCGAAGCCCCGCTGTTTCTTGTAGCGATGGATCGCATCGGCAACGATCGTCGTGTAAAGATGTCCCAAGTGCGGGAGGCTGTTCGCATAATAGATGGGCGTCGTGATGTAGAAAGTGTTGGGCATTACTAAAATGCGTCGGCCGCCTAAGCGGCCGGGCCTTGAAACTATGTTTTCGGACGAATGACCAGGCTAGCGACCCATTCGCTTCTTATCTGCGGCGGCAAATTCATCGGACTGCTTATAACGCGGCATTCCATTCGAATTTGCTATCTTCAACGCGATGGCCAGCCCGAGTTCGGCATTCTGGACCATGGCCGAGGAATCCCACCAATCGCGATACTCGTCGGACGGTTGATGATAGTATTTCGCGTTGTAATCGCGGAAGAACGAAAGGGCCTCGCCGGTAAGCGGCATTATAAAATTATCGCCGTGCCGCAGCGAGATCGCCGGCACTCCAACCTTGGCGAACGGAAAATGGTCCGAGCGGAAAAAGAACCCCTGCTCCGGCCGCATATCACCCTCAAGCTCCATTTTTCTTTCGTTGGCGACGGACTCGACCATCGGGCCGATATCCGATCGCTCACCACCGAGGGCCGAGAAATCGCGCGTGCGTCCAAAGAAATTCACGCCGTCGATGTTAACGTTCCCTGCGATCTTGTTAAGCGGCACCAAAGGATTTTCGGCGAAATACTCGGCGCCCAGAAGGCCCTGCTCTTCGGCCGTTGGGAAAAGGAAAAATATGGACCGCTTTGGTTTCTCATCCTTTTTCATCTTGCCGATCACATCGGCTATCTCGATGACCGAGGCGACTCCCGAGGCGTTGTCGTATGCGCCGTTGTAAACGCGGTCGCCGTTCGCATCCGGTTCGCCGACACCAAGGTGGTCCCAGTGCGAAGTAAAAAGCACGTACTCATTCCGAAGCTGCCGGTCGCTCCCTTCGATCTTTCCCACGACGTTGGGTGAATCAAAGGTCTGAAACTCGCTTTTGAGGTCGATCTTTACGTTCAGTCCCGTCTTGACCGGCTTGAAGCCTCGCTTTTTGGCCGACGCGATGAGGTTATCGACGTTCAGGCCGCCGAGACCGAGCATCTTCTTCGCCGCGTCATAGGTTACCCATGACTTGATGTTCAGGAAAGGTGTCTTGTCGCCGGCGCTTCGGGCGATCTCGTACCGCCAATTCCCGTTGGACGTCCGAACCACGTTCCAGCCGTAGCCTGCAGATTCGGTAGTGTGGATCAGGATCACGCCTGCCGCACCTCGCCGGGCCGCCTCTTCGTACTTATAGGTCCAGCGGCCGTAATACGTTAATGCCTTGCCCCCGAACAGGTTCGGTTCCTCGTCCGTGGCCGGCGGATCGTTCACGAGGATCAGCAGAACCTTGCCGCGATAATCTTCGGCCGGCCCGCTATAATCGTTCCAATTGAAGTTGGGTGCATCGACCCCGTAACCCACAAAGACAATCTCCGCATTGACCGAAACATCAGCCTTCTGGGCACTTGTGGTAGCGACGAACTCATCGGCAAACTTCAGCGTCTCCGAGCCCGAACGGCCGGACACCACCAGGCCGGTATTCGGATCGGCCTTCACGCCCACAAGCTTTACGTTCTGGAAATAACTCTTCCCGTCGCCTGGCTTCACACCCGCCCTTTTCAGTTCATCGGCGATGTATTGAGCCGCAAGCCGTCCACCCGCCGTGCCTGGCCCGCGTCCTTCGAATTCGTCCGCCGAAAGGCGTTTCACACGCTCTATTATCGCGGCGGGATCGAAACGTGAGCTGAGGTCCTGAGCGATGCCGGCGGCGCAAAGGACGATGATCGAGAACTGAATTGCGAATATCCTTGTCTTCATAGTTAACGTTGAACTTTAATTGTCTGTCTCCCGACATCTAAAGCGTTACTTTAATCTTCTTTAGATACTGTTAGCCTCGGATCAGGCTCATGGCCTCGGCGCGGGTACGCGGATCGCGGCGGAAACCGCCCAAGACGGCCGAAGTTATCGTGATGGCGCCCGGTTTTTTGACCCCCCGCAGCGTCATGCAGGTATGTTCGGCCTCGATCACGACCATCACGCCAATAGGGTCGAGGCCCTTGAATAACGTGTTGGCGATCTCCTGCGTCAACCGCTCCTGCACCTGAAGCCGGCGGGAAAAGATCTCAGCGATCCGGGCCAATTTCGAAAGCCCGATGATCTTCCCGTTCTTAGGAATGTAGGCAATGTGGCACTTGCCGACGAACGGGGCAAGGTGGTGCTCGCAAACGGAAGCGATCGAAATATCCTTCACGAGGACCATCTCATCGTGCGAATCGCCGGGGAGCGGCACGAGGTGTTCCTGCGCGTCCTGCCGCATTCCTTCGGTCAATTCCGCGTAAAAATCGGCGACCCGCTCCGGGGTCTTTAACAGGCCGTCTCGGTCCGGGTCATCGCCGATCCCCTCGAGGATCAAACGGACCCCCGCAGCTATCTTTTTGCGGTCCAGCTTCGGTTTGCTACGTCTTGCCATATCTGAACTTAACAGCTATTGGAAGTCTATCGTTTTTTCCGGAAAAAGAGAAAAAGGGGGGCCCGCGTCGGCCTGTTTTGGATTTGAAACTTCCGGCAACGTATAATATCGGTTTTATTTGGCCGCTGGCCTTGAAACCTAATGAAATTCTTAGAGTTGAAACAGGACCTTATAGATCTCGTCCGTCGAACAGCCGGCGAAAGATTCGGTATCCCTTCGATCGACATCGCCGCCGAGATACCGCCGAAAACCGAATTGGGCGACCTCGCCTTCCCGGTCGCTTTCGAGCTGGCGAAGCTGATCAAACAGCAAACCGGCGAAAAACAGAATCCGCGTGCGATCGCCGAAGAAATAAAGGCAGAGATAGAAAAGGCCGATTTCGTCGATCGTGTGGAGATCGCCGGGCCGGGCTATCTGAATGTTTTTATTTCGCGGACGAAGTTCCTAGCTTCCAACTTGAAGGAGGCCGGCAGAAAGTCAGACGAAACGGTGCCATCGCCGAAGGTCTGCGTCGAACACACCTCGGTAAATCCGAACAAAGCCGCCCACATCGGCCATGTGCGCAATTCCGTACTCGGCGACACATTTCAGCGGATCTTGAAAGCGACCGGAAAGCGGGTCGAAGTACAAAATTACATTGACAATACAGGCGTCCAGGTCGCTGACGTCGTGGTCGGTTTCATGTTCATCGAAGGGATGGACCTTGGGCAGATAAAAGCTCTGGATAAAGAACTTACCGCAGCCGGCAAGAAATTCGACTACTACTGCTGGGACCTGTATTCCAGGGTCGGTCAGGCTTATCAAACCGATGAAGAACTCGCCGGACGACGTAGCGAGGTCCTGCATTTGATCGAAGAGGGCGGGAACGAAACCGCCGAACTCGCCGACTTTGTGGCCACTCGCAACGTCGAGTGCATCCTAACCACGATGGAGCGGCTCGGGATCAGATACGATCTGCTCCCGCGGGAATCGGAGATCCTTCATCTTAAATTTTGGGACAAGGCCTTCGAGCAAATGAAGAAATTGGGCGTCATCCGGCACGAGACCGAAGGACGTCACGCCGGGTGTTGGGTAATGCCCTTTGAATCGCACGAGGGCACCGAGGAGCACGAAGCCGACAAGATCCTCGTTCGGTCGAACGGAACTGTTACTTACACAGGCAAGGATATCGCCTACCAGATGTGGAAACTGGGCATCCTTGGGCTCGATTTTCATTATCGGCCGTTCCTCAAATATCCGGACGGCAAACAGGTCTGGATCACGACGGGCGATGAGAATGCAGCCGAGGCAAGTGTTCCCGCATTCGGGCATGGGGAAGCCGTTTACAACGTGATCGATACGCGGCAATCGTACCCGCAGGAGATCGTTCGCAAAGGAGTCGCGGCGATCGACCCGGAAAAAGGCGAAAAAGCGAGCGTCCATCTGGCCTACGAGATGGTCGCACTGTCACCGGCCGCTGCCGAGGAACTTGGGTTCACCCTTTCGGATGAAGACCGCACAAGATCATTCATCGAAATGAGCGGCCGACGCGGCCTCGGCGTCAAGGCTGACGACCTTCTCGACCGGCTGATCGAGAATGCGAGAAAAGAAGTGGACCTTCGCGAACAGCAGCGGTCGGACAAGGACGCGGCATACGAGCCCATGTCCGACGAACAGAAAGACCTGATTGCTCAACAGGTTGCGGTTGGTGGGTTAAGGTATTTTCTACTTAAATTTACGCGTAATACGGTGATCGTCTTCGACTTTAAGGAAGCCCTTGCACTTGAAGGTGAAACCGGTGTTTTTTGCCAGTATTCTGCGGTCCGTGCGAATTCAATATTTCGGAAGCTGGAAGAACGCGGCGAATCGGCCGAAGACGCTTTTGCGCTGATCGAAGATGGTGAAAAGGTCGCAGCGGTTTTCAGCTCAGCTAGCGGCGACGACATCTGGTCGATGCTGATGCTGGCTTCCCGGCTCGATGAGACGATCGAACAGGCCGCAAGGGCCAATGAGCCGGCGGTCCTGGCGAAATACACTTTCAATCTTGCTAAATCGTTCAACCTTTTCTACCACCACCACAAAATCCTTCCCGAACCGGATGAAACGAAACGGGCGGTTTTGATCGCGACCACGTCGAGCGTGCGAAACTCGCTGATATCGGCTCTCGAAACACTCGGCATCGGGGTACCCGAGAAGATGTGATTGACAATTGTCCCATAAGTCTGGTATCTATTTCGTGAATGAAGCCTGACCTGGAACTGAGAGCGGTCCCCTCGACTTGGCGCAGATGGCGCCGCGTGGCGATCGTGTCTCAGCAAAGCGTCCGGGTATCAAAGGCTTGAACCATCTGACGTTTCTCCGTTTTTGAGCATGATCGCCAGCCCCGATGGGCCGGCGTTTTTTTTTATGGATAGAAAGCCGCAAATTGGCTCGCCCCCGCATCCGACTGCCGTGATACCTGTGGTATCGACGATGCCGGCCGACCTGCTGACGCCGTTGGCGGTCTATCTGAAACTCGCCGGCAATGGCCGGGATTCGTTCCTGCTCGAATCGGTCGAAGGCGGAGAAAGCCTCGCCCGTTATTCATTCATCGGCGTCGATCCCGAATTCACGATCACAGGCAACAGCCGGACGACACACATTTTCCGCGGTGATTTGGAAACCGAGGCGGACGTGCCGGTAATCGAATACCTTCGTGACCATTTTGCCAAGTTCAGGATGGAAGTCGGCGACGGTCTGCCGGGTTTCGCCGGCGGTGCGATCGGCATCCTCGATTTTTCTGCCGCCGCATGGTTCGAACCCAGCCTTCGGCCCATGGTCCCGGAATCACCAGTGGAAGGGGCTTTCATGTTCTGCCGCTCGGTCGTGGCATTTGACCACGCCAGCCAGCTTATTAAGATAATCACGCTGGTATTTGCCGAGGAGGCCGACGGCGGCATGGAGGTACTAAAGACCGAAGCAAGAGCGCGAAATGAGCGGATCGCGAGGGTCCTCGAATTCGACCCGCTCGTTCTACCGGAACCGCCGCAGCCGCCCGTTTCGGATCCGGTTACCGTCTCCAATTTCTCAAAGGCTGATTTTGAGGCCGCCGTTCGTGACGTGAAAGAAAATATCGCCGCCGGCGACGCTTACCAGGTTGTGATCTCCCAATGCTTTACGCGGGAAACGGCTGCGTCGGCCATCGCGATCTATCGCGCCGTTAGGAGTTTGAATCCTTCTCCGTATATGTTCCTTGTTCGGATGAACGGCCGCGAGATCATCGGAGCTTCGCCCGAGATGCTCGTCCGCTGCCGCGACGGGCAGCTGGAATATCGACCGATTGCGGGCACCCGCAAACGGGGACGCGACGGGGCCGAAGATGAGCGACTTGCCGAAGAATTGAAGGCCGACAAGAAGGAAGTCGCCGAGCACCTGATGCTGGTGGATCTGGGGCGGAACGACCTGGGCCGCGTTGCCGAATTCGGGAGCGTAAAGGTTGACGGGCTGATGAATGTCGAAAAATATTCGCACGTTCAGCACCTGGTCAGCTACCTCTATGCCCGGCTTCGCCCTGGCTTGGACCGCTTCGACGCGCTCGCAGCCTGCTTCCCTGCCGGGACCGTTTCGGGGGCCCCGAAAATGCGGGCCATCGAGATCATCTCGAGGCTGGAGCCGACGCCGCGTGGAATGTATGCAGGATCCGTCGGCTATTTCGATTATTCGGGAAATATGGATACTTGCATCGCTATTCGGACGATGGAATTGAAGGACGGTATTGCCCGGATCCAGGCCGGGGCCGGGATCGTTGCCGATTCGGACCCATCTGCCGAATACGACGAAACGGTAAAAAAAGCGACCGCGTTGATGCGCGCGATCGACATCGCAGAGGGCCGTGCCAATTCCGCCACGGGGGAGATCGTCGAAAAGTCATGAGCGCGTCGGTTTTGACACAAACGGTCGAACACTTCGAAAGCGGCCGGCCCTTCGATGCCGATGCGGCTGAGGGCGTGCTTGACGCGTTGATCGGAGAAACCGATGAGGAGCTGATCGCCAAAGTGCTGACCGCGTGGCACCGTAAAGGGATCGAAGCGGAGGAGATCTTTCAGTTTGCCCGCATACTGCGAGAGCGGATGATGCCGGTCAGGTCGGTGCACGACGTTTTTGTCGATATCGTCGGGACCGGCGGCAGCAAGGTAAAGACTTTCAACGTCTCAACTGCGTCGGCATTTGTCGCGGCGGGTGCGGGCCTGCCGGTCGCTAAGCACGGAAACAAAGCCGCGACCAGCAATTCGGGGAGTGCAGATGTGCTTTCGGAACTCGGCGTCGATCCGGCGCCGTCGCCAGAGGCTGCCGAACAGAATCTGAACAAGATCGGGATCTGCTTTATGTTCGCGCCGAACCATCACCGCCTTTCCCCAACGCTCGGCAAGGTGCGACGCGGGCTTGGCTTTCCGACAATATTCAACTGCGTGGGCCCATTGTGCAATCCGGCGTCGGCTCGGCACCAGGTGATCGGCGTTTGGGACAAAGCAATGGTCCCGAAGATGGCGGCCGCACTCGCACGGCTTGGGACCGGGCGGTCGTGGATCGTGCATGCTGAGAACGGCCTCGACGAATTAGCAATTGTGGGAAAGACCTATGTCACCGAAGTGGCCGGCGAAAACTTTCGAACATTCGAGCTGTCGGCCGATAGCTTCGGTCTCGACCCCCGGTGGGTGATGCTGCAAGGGCCGGCGTCGTCTGCCAATAGCGCGGCGATCATCCGTTCGATCTTTTCAAACGAAATGAAAGATACGGGGGCCGAGGGAATGGTGGTGATCAACGCGGCCGCGGCGCTATTTCTAGCCGGCCGCTACGATTCGCTCAAGGACGCGGCTTCAGCGGCCGTCGAAAGCATCAGGAACGGCAGTGCGGCCGCAAAGCTCGCGCAACTGGAGGGGGCCGGTAGGAGATGACGGGAACCATCCTCGACAAGATCATCGACGCGAAGCGGTCCAAGGTCGAGACCCTGAAGCGGCAAACCGACCTTTCAGAAATGTACGCTCAAGCTGAGGACGTGCGGCGGGATCGGGCCCCGAATCGGATGTATTCAGCCCTCGCCGACGCGCAAGAGCCGCGGATCATCGCCGAATTCAAGCGTGCGTCGCCGTCCAAGGGCGTGATAAATGATAAGTTCAGCCCGGTCGAAACCGCATTGGCTTATCAGGAAGGAGGGGCCGCCGCGATCTCGATACTGACCGAAGAGGACCACTTTCGCGGGTCGCTCGATGATCTGAAACATGTCAGAGATGCGGTTGAACTCCCGATCCTGCGGAAAGATTTTATGATTGACGAGTTTCAGATCTACGAGAGTGCAACGGCGGGTGCGGATGCCGTGCTGCTCATCGTTTCCGCGCTAACCTCTGAAAGTCTCCAGGACTTTCAGAGGTTAACGCAATCGCTTGGGCTCGATGCCATCGTCGAAGTGCACGACGCGGAGGAGATGACGCGGGCCATTGATGTCGGCGCCGCCGTCATCGGTGTCAACAACCGGAACCTGCGGACGTTCGAGGTTTCGCTGGACACTTCGCGTGAACTGATCGAAGATGCCCCGAATGGGACCATCATGATCGCCGAGAGTGGGATCACGGGCCGAGATGAGATCCAAGAGCTTTTTGGTCTGGGTTATGCGGCTTTTCTCGTCGGCGAAAGCCTAATGCGAAGCGGCGACCCGGCGGCGGAGATCCGGAGGCTGAATGGTCAGGGTTAAGATCTGCGGGATCATGAGTTTTGAGGATGCCATGCACGCCTGGGATTGCGGGGCCGATGAGATCGGCTTTAACTTCTATAAGGGCAGCAAACGATACGTGTTGCCCGAGATCGCACTTGAGATCATCGGCAAGGCAAGCAGGTCCGGAAATGTCGGCGTGTTTGTGAACGAACCGGTCGAAAGCCTGTTGGAAATAGCCGAATTCGTAGGCCTCGACCTGATCCAATTGCACGGCGATGAGGACAAGGAGTATCTGAAGAGGTTAAGGGATAATACGGAAATGTCGATAATAAAGGCGTTCCGTGTGGGACCCGGTTTCAGCGTCGGTGACGCAGTTGGCTGGGATTTCAATTTTCGGCTTTTCGATACACAATCGGCTGGAAGTTACGGCGGGACCGGCCAAACGTTCGATTGGGGCCGCTTCCGTTCTGAGAACCAAGCAGTATTCCCGCTTGACACATATCTTGCGGGCGGACTAACGCCCGAGAACGTGGCCGAAGCCATCCGGACGCTGCGGCCATATGCCGTGGATGTCGCGAGCGGCGTGGAATCGTCGACGGGGAAGAAGGACCCGAAAAAGGTCGAGGCGTTCATCAAGAACGCGAAAAACGCATGACGAATTATGAACCGAATGAGCGGGGATACTGGGGCGAGTACGGCGGGCGTTTCGTGCCGGAGACGCTCGTGGCCCCGCTGGACGAATTGACCGAGGCGTATTTCGCTCATCGTGACGATGCGGCATTTCGTTCGGAATTCGAAACGTTGCTGAAGGACTATGTCGGCCGGCCGACACCGCTTTATTTTGCGGAAAGGCTGACCGAGAAGGTCGGCGGAGCGAAGATCTATTTGAAGCGGGAGGACCTGAACCATACCGGAGCGCACAAGATAAACAATTGCATCGGGCAGATCCTGCTCGCCCGCCGAATGGGCAAAAAACGCATCATCGCGGAGACGGGTGCCGGCCAGCACGGCGTCGCTACCGCTACCGTGTGCGCGCGGTTCGGTTTGGAGTGTGTCGTTTACATGGGCGCCGAGGACATGCGGCGGCAGGAGTTGAACGTCTTCAGGATGCGGCTTCTAGGGGCGGAAGTGCGAAACGTGGACTCGGGTGCCCGGACTCTGAAGGACGCGATCAACGAGGCCCTTCGCGATTGGGTTACCAATGTTGAGAGGACATATTACCTTCTGGGTTCGGCCCTCGGGCCGCATCCCTATCCGCTGATGGTCCGTGACTTTCAAAGCGTGATCGGCCGCGAGGCCCGCAAGCAGATACTTGAAAAGGAGGGCCGTCTTCCCGATCTGCTGGTCGCCTGCGTGGGCGGCGGATCCAACTCCATCGGGCTCTTTCACGAATTTCTGAATGATAAGAATGTCCGCATGGTCGGCGTTGAGGCCGGCGGCCGCGGCAACGCCCTTGGCGAACATGCGGCCCGCTTCATGAATGATGGTGCGGTCGGCGTCCTGCAGGGCACAAAGAGCTATCTGCTTCAGGACGGCAACGGCCAGATCGCGTTGACACACTCGGTTTCGGCCGGGCTGGATTACGCCGCGATCGGGCCCGAACATGCCTTTCTTCACGACGCCGGGCGCGTCGAATACTCTTCGGTTACGGATGAGGAAGCACTGTCCGCCTTTCAATTTCTATCGGAGACGGAAGGGATAATTCCTGCCCTCGAATCGGCCCACGGAGTCGCTTATGCGGTGAAGGCCGCAGGCGAAATGCTCAGCGATTCTGTGGTCATCGTTAACTTGTCGGGGCGTGGAGATAAAGACGTCACTCAAGTTGAAAAAATGTTGAGACTTTAGGATCCGATGAAATTTGGAATCGACTTAGTCAGCCCAAGTTACACTCGTACGCCCACTTATGACTCCTTGAACGCTCAAGCGCAGTCGTATGAATTTGATTGCATACGTTGCTCAATGAGGATTGTTATCGATTTCACAGATATCTTGAATAATGAAAGTCAATGGCCTTACGATTTTGATAAGGTGACGGAGAATCAGATCAGGCTGCACTTCGATATGAATATGGTAGGAAAGTCGCCGGACGGAGGTTGGCCGAAGATAATAACGCGTCGATGTATCGGCTGTTCGGTAAAATATATGCTATATGCGGGAGTTAATGAGGTTGCAAATAGTGTTTATAAGATCACTATTCAAGGAATTACCGAAATCATAGATGAATAGGATCGCGAGAGTATTTAAGAACCTACAGGCCAACGACTCTGGCGGATTTATTCCTTTCGTTTCCGCCGGTGACCCCGACCTCGAAACGTCGCGCGAGATCGTCAAGATGCTCGCGAAAAACGGGGCGGATATCATCGAACTCGGCGTTCCCTTCTCCGACCCGATGGCGGACGGGCCGACGATCCAGGCGTCTTCGCAAAGGGCATTGGATCAGGGGGTCACGCTGACCGATGTTCTTGCGATGGTCAGGGATATCCGGACTGAGACCGACGTTCCGATCGTGCTGTTCAGTTACCTGAATCCGCTGTTCCGCTACGGTATCGAACGGCTTGCCGACGATGCTGCTTCCGCAGGGGCCGACGGCGTGCTTGTGACCGACGCGGTGGATGAGGACGCTGCTGCGATCGCCTCGGTCTTGCGAGACCGTGATCTTGACCTTATATCGCTTGTCGCACCGACGACGTCCGACGATAGGCTAAAGCGGATCGCCGAGAATGCATCGAGGTTTATTTACGCGGTGTCGCGGGCAGGCGTGACCGGGGCGAGAGATGAGACGAGCACGGCGGCCGAGGCCCTCGTGGCCCGTATCAGGAAGTTTTCCGATCTTCCGGTGGCCGTGGGTTTCGGCATCTCGACCCGTGAACAGATCGAAGACGTATGGCGTTACGCCGACGCGGCGGTCGTCGGTTCGGCGATCGTTGCAGAGATAGAACGCTCGAAGGGACGAGCCGACGTAGTGGACCAGGTAAGATCGTTCGTCGCCTCTCTGCTCCCCGAAGTTGCAAAAGACGCCGTCGAAACCTAGAGTTTAACTTTCGCGGCCATGTCCCCGATTTCTTCAGGGGATGCGGCCGAAACAGAAATTATGCTGATCGTAATGAAACCCGACGCGACCCAGGCCGATATCGACCGGGTCGTCGAGGTCATTGAAACCCTTGGATTTCGCGGGCACGCAATGCCCGGCGAGAATCGCACGGCGATCGGGATCACCGGCAACAGGGGCGCCGTCGACCCGACGCACTTTGAGAATCTGCCGGGTGTCGCGGATGCGATACGCGTCACTAAACCCTACAAGCTGGTTTCGAATGACCTGAAACCGGAGAGGTCCGCGATCAAGGTCGGCAACGCGTTCATCGGGGACGGATCGATCGCGATGATCGCCGGCCCGTGTGCGGTCGAGAATCCGGATCAGGTCTTTTCCGCGGCCGAAGCGGTCGCCAGGAGCGGAGCCCGTTTCTTTCGCGGCGGGGCTTTTAAGCCGCGCACATCGCCCTATGCGTTTCAGGGGTTGGGCGAAGAGGGCCTGAAGATCCTGGCAGAAGTTCGTGAACGGTTCGGGCTCAACATCGTGACCGAAGCGATGGACGAACGCGGGATCGACCTGGTGGACGAATACGGTGACTGCATCCAGATCGGCGCCCGCAATATGCAGAATTTCTCGCTGCTGAAATACGCGGGCCGTGCAAAAAAGCCCGTGCTGCTTAAACGAGGGCTTTCTGCGACCCTGGACGAGTTCCTTCTCGCGGCTGAGTATGTGATGTCTGAGGGAAATTACAACGTTATCCTCTGCGAACGCGGCATCCGAACATTTGCCGACCACGCACGGAATACACTCGACCTTTCGATCGTCCCGGCCCTGAACCGGATCAGCCATCTCCCGGTGATCGTCGATCCATCGCACGGCACGGGCCATAATTATATGGTGACCCCGCTTGCACGCGCTGGCATCGCCGTCGGTGCCGACGGTTTGATCATCGAGATACACCCATGTCCTGAGAAAGCTCTTTGCGACGGTGCGCAGGCCCTAGCCTTCGGACAATATGAAAGGCTTTATGAAGATGTACGGAGATTCCAAAAGATAGCGGCGGCCGAACTTGCACTTACCGAATAGGCCTCGCCAAATAGAAAAAAGATCCGCGCGGACTCCAGAATCCTGCGTGGATCTTTTTTTCTTTCGTATGGCGCCTTTTGCCTATTTGGCCAAACGAAATCTTAACAATCCCACGAACTGGGTCACGAAACAGGCCGCACCTGCCAAGATCAAAAGCGTCAAAGGCACAAACCTGAAAGCCTCAGGAACGAGCACACCAACTGCCTGGTCAAAGAATACGCCGAGCATGATGGCCAGCAACGCGATCGCGGTCCTTCCCAGAACCCAGCGTTCAAATGGGGGCTTCTCGCCATTATATGGCAAAAAATACGGAAGGAACAAAAAACTTGCGAGCGTGACCGCCGCTACCGCCCCGTCGAGCGAGAACGCAAACCGCTGTCCCAGGTCAAAGCCCAGGAAAAACAACACGAATGTCGTATCGACAACGAAATTGCGCCGGCCGGCATTCTCTAAGACGAGCCCGTAGGTTTGACTCATTGACCTCATTTTTTCAGATCTCCTGTCGTATTGGACTGCCTAAATAGATCGACGTTACTTACGCCCCGGTTTGCTGAATTGCTTGTAAGCCACCCTAAAAAGCTCCGAAAGAGCCTTGGCGGTCTCCGGCGACAGCTTTTTATCGGCACGCAAATGGGCCTCGACGATCTCCGGCGTGGCCTCGTGCGGGTAATAGATGACCGGTTCGACGTTCGAATCGGCATGTTTATTCATGACCCGGTCGATCGGCATATCGAGCCATCCGGTCAAGCGGGCGATGTTATCGGCGTCCGGCTTGCCGGTCCCATTCTCGATCCGCGACAGCGTCGATGCTGAAACATTCGTGACATCGGCAACATCACGAAGGCTCAATCCCAGCTCTTCCCTTCTACGCTTTATCGCCCTTCCGAGTTCGATGGTGTTGACGACATTATCGTTTTTGTAAGCCATTTCCTCCTCCTTTTTGAATATGCCGCTCTAAGTCTCACAGATGCTTGGCATATTTCACAGATAAAACATAACACACAAAATTTTTGAATGCAACACCTCGTTTCATGCTTGCAACAAATAAATTTATCTGATACGATGTTTCATCGATGGCACACGTGAGCTTCCATCTTGAACAAACTGAGCAGCGGAAACCTGAACCGCTGCGGACAGGAGACCGTGATGCAGCAAGTGGAACCGAAGATCAGGTAGCGGCGAATAGCTTCAAGCAGGCACGGGCTTTGAATGAATTAGGAGATAAGAAGATGAAAGAGAAGACAGCAGCACAAACACCCTATATTTCGGCAGACAATATCCTCGATTTTGGCACGACATTAAACAAGCTTCGCAAGACCGTCGATCCCGAGCTCGTAAGAAAGCGTGAATCGCATCGCGGGCGAAACGGCAACGTCCGAATGGTGGAATATGTGGAATGGCACACGGTCGCCGACATCCTGGACGAGACCGCCCCGAATTGGGAGCACGCTATCAAGGACATCAGGAAGATCGGCGACATAATGACGATCACCGTCGCGATCACGATCGACGGCGTAACGCGAGAGGGCCTCGGCACGGGCCCGGCCGCCACCGAGACCGGCATCAAAAAGGCCGAGCACGACGCACTCAAGCGAGCCGCGGTGAAGTTCGGCATCGCCCGTGACCTGTATAAGCGCGAGTTCGAAGAGATCCAGGAGGAAGGCGGACGGCCCGAGGCCGTGCCCGCGGCTGCGGAGGGTTTCCCTTCCGAGCCGGTGGCGGCAACGCTTTCGGAACTCGTGACGGCGAAACAGCTTGGGATGATACGGGCGTTGGGCCGCGAGTCGGGCATCGACGTCGAGGCAGAATGCGGCCTCGTCCTTCGCTGCGGCACGGCCGAGCTTTCGCGGCGTGCGGCTTCGGCGTTCATCGATCATCTCCAAAAGGCCCAGAAAACGGCCGCGGAGCTTCCGCTTCGTCGAGCCGGCTAAAGTTCCCGCGAAGGCCCTCGCCAAAGAGTTTTGAGTTGCGATCTCCGCCCGGCACTGTTGCCCGTGTTTCAGACCGTGCCGTCCTCACTCGCAACTCAAAACCCCACTCCTGCCTCGGGGCTAATATTCGCTATCCAGGCCGGCCGGTGATATCATTTCGGGAAAAAGTTCCAGGTAACTGTCGATATGAGCATCCAGTCTGATTTCGAGGGACATGCCGGGCGTTGGCATGGCACGAATATCTTATATTTGTCGGGGCCTGAGGGCCCTAAGAAGCTTTCGCCGTCTGTTCTGACGGTCTCGTTCAAGGCAAACGGGCAGTTTGTCGCCTTTGATTACACCTGGGAGTACGAGGGTGAGCCGCAGGAGGGCTTTCTTGTTCTCGGGAGCGACGAAAGATCGGACGCAGTTCAGGCGGTCTGGACCGATTCGTGGCACAACAGAAATGTATTAATGTTGTGCGACGGCAAAAAGGCCCCCGATGGCACGTTCTCAATAAAGGGGTTCTATAAGGTCGAGGGCCATCCCGATTGGGGCTGGCGGACCGAGATTATTCCCGGCGACGGTACATTGCGGATAGTGATGTACAATGTCTCCCCCGAAGGTGATGAAGAGTTGGCGGTCGAGACGGATTTTACTTGGCCCTGATCCGGACCGAAGAAGCGGCCGCCGGAAGTGGAGGTGAAGCGGAATGAAAGCGGTAGGCGCCACAGCGATCCTCGCGGTGCTTACCTACCCGTTCGTCTTTGGCCAAACGGTCCAGGCAACCAACGACAATGCCGAGCGCGACGCCGTCGTCAAGGTCATGAACGAGGCGGCCGAAGCATATGCCGGCCGCGATCCCAAGCCTTTCGAAACGATCTTTCTTACAAATTACGTCGGGATCCGCGACAAGCCGGAATTCGATATGCGTCAGCAGCTGATCGCGATGGTCCGCGCCGACGCCGAAGTGCTGAAAGCCGGCAAACGGCTGGACTTCCAGACACTTAAGTATGAAAACACGCAGGTCGACGTCAGACTTTACGGGATCACGGCGATCGTGATCGCTTCAAAAAAGAACCATTGGCGTTACGGTGACCGGAAGTGCCTCACATCGATCCAGGCAACCGAACTTTGGATCAAGCGTGAAGGTGAATGGAGGGCCGCAGCCAGCCACGCGACAAACTTTCACTGCGAGTCTAAACCTTATCATCCGACCCATCCTGCGTTGGTTGGAATGCCGGAACCTTCGCGTCCGGTGAACAGTGACCACGATAGCGAGCTGCAAATACGGGGGCTGATCAACTCGCTTGTCCGTTCGCGGGCCGGTGGTGCCACTTCTTTCTCGGCTAAGGCGGAACAGGCCGTGACCGCCGATTTCGTCTCGACCGCACCGGATGGGAGCGTAAGCGCGAGCCGCGATACCCTTTTTGAAATGCCGGCAGTTCCGGCCCGAGCGACGCTCTCAAGAAACAGCGACGACGCTATCGTCATATTCGACGCGTCGGCCATCTACACTTTTCGCCTGCTTGAAACAAGCGGGCCCGGGGGGGAGACTTTGCTCAAACGCGGAACGGTCTTTCTCGTACGTTCCGAGGGCGGTTGGAAGATCGCCGCGATGCACATGAGCAGCCACTGAACCTCGAGGCGTTGATCGCCGTGACCCGAGAACCACATTGGCTCCGGGTGCGTAGTATCAGGATCAAGGGGGACCATTTACCTATACAAGAGGAGAGAAATTATGTCGCAAGAGGCAAGCGAAATGGCCGAATTTGCCGGCCCGGAAGCCGGCACGTTCTGCTGGACCGAAATAGCGAGCACCGACTCGGGGAAATGCAAGGAGTTCTACTCGAATGTTTTCGGCTGGACATTCAAGGACAGCGACGCAACCGACGGAGCCTTCGCCTATCATGAGTTTTCGACGGGCGGGGGGTATCCGGCCGGCGGACTTTATGAGATCACGGCTGAAATATGCGGCGAGGGACCGCTCCCTCCCCCGCATCTGCTCAACTATATTGCCGTCGATGATGTCGACGCCAATGCGAGATTGGCTGAAGAATTGGGCGGCAAGGTGCTGCGCGGCCCGATGGACATCCCGAATACAGGCCGGTTCGCGATAATCCAGGACCCGACCGGGGCCGCGTTCGCGACCTTCACCATGAAGAGCTAAGAGGAGGAAGAAATGGCTGAATATGAAGTCCCGGGCGCTGGGGAGATCTGTTGGCGCGAATTGAGAACTAAGGACACGGCGGCCGCGATCGAATTCTACACGAAGCTCTTTGGGTGGTCGCTGGAACAGTCGAAGGTCACGGAGATGGATTACAAAGAGATCGTTGTCGGGGGCAAGTCGGTCGGCGGTGTCATGGCCATCGACGAGAGTTGGGGGCCGGAGCCGCCGCCATCGCATTGGGCCGCATACATCGCCGTCGACAATGCAGATGAGACGGCCGAAAAGATCCTGGCGAACGGCGGGCGAGTGAACGTGCCCGTATTCGATGCTCCCGGCGTAGGAAGGATGGCGATGGTCGCGGACCCGTCCGGAGCGGATTTCGCGATAATCCAGTTCACCCAGCCCGCTTAGGCTTTTCGCCGGCCGGTAAAAGGAAGCGAATCGGGGATGATCGCCGCGGAGATCGTCCCCGCCATTATCTCGCCCGAAAGCGAACCTTTGATCAGGAACTCGATGCTTTGGCCCTGGATGTCCGTCACGGCCGTTGCGACGAATTTGTCGCCTGTGACCGACCCCTCGGAAAATGCACCGCTCCCTAACGCAGTATTCAGCGTGCCCGAAACGGAGGTTCCTTCCTGACTCACATTGAGCTGGACCGGAACGACCTGTCCCTGAAACTCGAGGTCGAGGGCCCAGTCGCCTTTGAAATCGTGCGGTTCGGCACCATCAACTTCGTGATACTTCGCCGCGTCGATACGGTTTCCGTCGACGTCAAACACTTCGATCTCGGATGCATATCCGCGAGCCTGCGGGATGATCTCGCCCGCGTCCCCGACGATGACGACCGCTAGATTCTGCGGATGGATATATTTGCGGGCGGCATCATTGACTTGATCGGGCGTAACCTCGGCGACCCTGGAACGATAGGTCTGCAGATAGTCCGCCGGCAGCCCGTACAGCTCCTGCATCACGATCAGGTTAGTCAATCCGTCAAGAGTCTCGGCCCGGATCGGAAAAACGCCCGTCAGGAAATTCTTCGCATCGTCCATCTCGGCGTCAGGAACCTTATCGTCGCGGATCCGTCCCAGTTCATAAAAGAACTCTTTCAGCGAATCGCCGGTCACCGCCGACCGCACTTCGGTCGTTGCCTCGAAGGTGCCAAAGTCCTTTTTCATCTCGAAGCGGGTGTATGCACCATAGGTGTAGCCCTTCTCTTCGCGTAGGTTCATGAAGACCCGCGACGAAGCACCAGCTCCGAGCACCTGATTCATCACAAGCACCGGAAAATAGTCCGGGTGGTCCCGATTTATCCCGATATTCGAGAGTACGATGTTCGCCTGTGCCGACCCGGGACGATCGACCACGCAAAGCCTCGACGCGGTAAGCGGCTCGGGCGACGGTGCCTTCCTCGCACGGATAGGCCCGGATTCCCAGGAGCCGAAGTGCCCGTCGATCTCCTTAAGCAATTCTTCACGCTGTATATCTCCGACAACGACAAGCACCGCGTTGTTCGGAACGAACGCCCTGGATTGAAAGTCTGCGAGCCGCTCGCGGGTGAGCTTCTCGATATCTTCGGCCCGCGGCGAGATGCGCGAATAAGGGTGGTCCTGATAAACGATCCGGGATGTCTGTTCATTCGCCAGAAAACTCGGCTGCGACCGCTGAAACTTAAGATGTTCGAGGGTGTTCCGGCGGTAGAGGTCGAGTTCTTCTTCGGGAAACGTCGGTCGGAATACCACCTCGGCGATCAGGTCGAGCATCTCCGATGCGTATAGGTCCAGTGCCGACGCCGCAACGATCGTGAAGTCGTCCGACGAGCTTGCCGAGAGGCTGGCACCTAGGCGCTCGACCTTTTCGGCGAGCTCACGGCTGGAATAATTCTCCGTTCCCTCGGTCAGCATCGAAGCGACCGAGCTCGTCAGGCCGATGAGATCGGCCGGATCGTCGGCATCGCCAAACCTGAAGGCTAGCCTGAAGCTGACCAGCGGCAGCCTTGAATCCTCGAAGATCACGACCCGGAGCCCATTCTCCAGCTCGAGCGAATGGGCCGGAGGAAGCTGGAACGGCACCGGCGAAAGGGGTGGTGGAGGCGATTTTCTCGAAAAACTGTTCATAAAAAGCGGGCCGAAGCGTCCTTACTAAACGATCAAGCCGCAGCCACTCAAACTCATCCTTTTCCGGCCGGGACAATGTCGAGGAGAGCCCGGTTATCGGTGTTCAAATACTCGCCGACATTTCGCCGGATCTGCTCGGCCGTCACTGACATAAGCTCCTCGAGCTCTGAATTTATCAGGGTCGGGTCGCCGTCATAGAGGGCATACTCGGCCGCACTTTGGGCCCGCCCCTGCGACGACTGGCGGAGCCGGACGCTCTCATTGATCAATTGATTATGGAGCTTCTGCATTTCATCGGCGGTCGGCCCCTCGTCCGCGATGTGGCGGATCTCATGCATAATGATGTCACGGATCCGGCTGAGGTCCTTTTCGGGCTTAGGTATCGCACCGACATAGATACTGGAAGGGCCGCGGCGTTCATCGGTAAAGCCGAACAGCTGGATCACGCTTTCCTCGCCCTTTACCAGCCGTTGATAAAGCCGGGAGCTGTCGCCGTCATAGAGCAGCTTTCCGGCCAAATATAGCGCATTGAATTCAGGCGAACGGCGCTTCGGGACCTTCCAGCCGATCAGGAAAGCCGGGAAAGGCGCCAGCTTGTCCTCCCACTCGCGGTATCGCGAAGCCACTTCACGCGATTCCTCGACGTCGATCGACGGAGGCACCGGCTGACCCGGAATATCGCCGAAGAAGGATTCGATGAGTTGCTTTGCCGTTTCGGTCTCGAACGCCCCGGACACCGCAAGAACCGCGTTGTTCGGAGCGTAGTACATCCTGAAGAACTCCTGAACGTCTTCGACCGAGGCGTCGTCAAGATCCTCCATCGACCCGATGGTCGAATGGGCGTTTGCGAAGTTCATGTACACCATCTCCGAGATAAGGTCGAAGATCTGGCCGTAGGGCTGGTTATCGTACCGAAGCCGCTTTTCTTCCTTGACCGCCTCTCGCTGGTTGTCGAGATTCTCTTGAGTAACGGCGAGAGAGCGCATGCGGTCGGACTCTAGCCATAACCCGAGCGGTAGTTCACTCGCAGGAAGTGTCTCGTAATAATTCGTCCGCTCGCTCGACGTGGTGCCGTTCATCGTCCCGCCGACCTTCATGATGTATTGAAAGTGCTCGGCTTTCTTCACATTCTCGGAACCCTGGAACATCATGTGCTCGAACAAATGGGCAAAACCCGTCCGTCCGGGACGCTCGTTGCGCGAACCGACATCGTAATAGACCGCCACGGCGACCACGGGGACCGAGGTCTCGCGGTTCAGGACGACCCGAAGGCCGTTCGGTAATGTATATTGCTCGATCTCGAGCGGTGGGATCTTGAAAGTATCAGACATGATCATCATGGACGCGATGCAAAGGCCATTCGGCTGTCCCGAAAATTATCAAATCACTTTGTCCTCGAAATTGCAAAAATGACGGCCCGCATCGCCTCAATCGGCCTCGGGACTTTCGATCCGGCCTTGATTTTCACCGGCGATCGCGTAAAGCGCCGACTTGACCTGAAATGGCGTCATATCCGGATATCTTTCAAGGAGACGGGCGATGATGCCGACGATATGCGGGCAAGCAAAGCTGTTCCCTGTCAGTGTCCGATAACCCTTTTCGAGCCACGGCGTGCGGATGTTGACGCCGGGCGCGGTCAATTCGATGACCTGGCCGAAGTGGAAGCCGAAATTGAGCGGATCGGTCTCGCTGCTCTTGATCACGGAGATCAGCGAAGATGAAAAGACCGACGGAAAGCTCGGGTGGGGAAGATTGTTGGCGGCCGCGACGACGATACAGCCGGCTTGATAGGCTCGGTCGAGCAGGTCGTGAAGCGGATTGAAGAACTGGGGCTTCGTGGTCCCAAGGCTTAGATTGATCACCTTGAACCGCTCCTTGATCGCGAATTCGAGCCCGGCAAGAAAAGCCTGGCCGTCGCCGAGGCCAGCCGCCCCAAGGACCTTGATGCTAAACAGCTTGCAGTCAGGCGCGATCTTCGCGATTATGCCTGCACAAGCGGTCCCGTGGCCGGCCGAATCGCCCGAGGCCGATGGATCGAAAACGACGCGGCTGCTTTCGAGCCGGGCCTCGACCGAGCCGACGACACGGCCCTTGAGCTCGGGATGGCTGACGTCGATGCCGCTATCGACTATCGCCACGCGAACCCCGCTGCCGGTGGCCGACCGCCATTCGTCGTCGATGTTGACGAAGCTCGGCCGTCCGACGCTGTCCTGCCCTAATTGTTGTTCGAGATCCATCTGTGATGTCAGAGCGATAGGTAACTGGTGTCGGTCCGGCTATCGGAGTAGCGAAGCACCGATTCGAGTATCGACCGGCACAGATCGCGTTCGGCGTCGCCGCGGCTCGCGACTTCGCGGACAAGGACCGCCAGGTCCATCATTTCACGATGATCGTCCGAGCCGCGAAGCTTGTGCAGCCAGTCTCGGACCAGACCGACATCGTGGCCGCCATCGCCGCCAAGCACTCTCTCGCCAAAATCACGAAACAGCTTTGCCGATTCATAGGCGTTTACAAGCGAAGCTATCGCCTCGGCAAAAAGGGCGGCCCGGTCCATTTCTTCCGGTGAAAAAGGTTCGAAAGGGGGTGTTCCGCGGCGATTTATGTATTCGAGCACGCCGATGATCTCACCGTTATGGCTTAGGGGCGTGGCGAGTATCATCTGGGTCGAATAACCGGTGGTCCTGTCGACCTCCGAGTAGAACGAGGTCTCTTCACCGACGTCGGAAACTGCCATCGGCTGGCCCGATGACATCACGAAACCTGCGATCCCCTTCCCCGCCGGGACCTTTATGTTTATGAGCTGTTCTGCAACCTTGCCGATAGCGGCGAGGAATCGCAGATCCCCGTCGGAGCCTTCGCGGATCAGCACCGACGCCTCTTCCGAATTCAACTCGCTGGCCGAGATCTCAAGCAAACGGGTCAGTGACCGCGTCAGCGGCTCGGTCAGAATGTTCGCGACGTCGATCGTTTCGATCAAGCGGCCAAGTTTTTCTTCAAGGTTTGTTCCGTCCGTCGGCGGCATTCTGTGATTCTCGCCGATATCGCATCGTTTATCAAACCCTTTCCCGAACCCGCACCCGGCTGGAATTTCGGGCCTATTCGCCGTTTGGACTTCCAAACGCTTAAGAGAAGCAGCTTGTGTCCGAGTCAAGCCGCGGACGGTCGCGGCCGCATGATCTATGTGCATTTCACGATCGGCCATCATCCTGGCCCTGACGATCGCATTGTCCGCGTTGCCAGCCCTCCAACAGGAGCCGAGGTTCGCACAGGTCCCGGCAGAACCCTCCGGGGCCGATCCGTTCGCGATCTCGATCGGAAGCTCGTTCTCAGCATCGACGGGATCGTCTGGCGGAAGATCAGGCTCCGGCCGTGGCGTTAGCACCGCGATCATCGACTTAGACTTTCACGAGGCGTTGCGGACCGTGCTGTCGAACCACGTGAATTCAGGAATGCTGGACGGCAGGAAATTGACCGACGCATCTATCGAGTCGATGCTGAGAATGCTCGACCCGCATTCAAACTACTACACGCCGGAACAATTCCAGGACCTGCTCGGAGAACATGAAAGCCGATATTCGGGAACGGGATCGTCGATCGCCGGATTTCTGATCGAAGGTCGGGTCGAAACGTTCGTCATCTCAACCTTTCCCGGCTCGCCGGCGGCGCGGGCGGGCCTTCGCTTCGGTGACCGGATCCTCGGGGTGAACGGCCAGGACATGCGGGGCTGTACGCCCGATGCCGTCCGTGCGGCGGTCCGCGGCCAAAGCGGCACCCGCGTCGCAATGACCGTCGAACGCGCCGACGGCCGTAAGATCGAGAAGCTCGAGGTTCGGCGTGAACTTGTAAAGGAACCGGCCGTCCCTGCCGGCATCGTCCTGGGCCGAAACACGGGATATATCGACCTGACGAAAGGGTTCAGCAACGCGACGTTTAACGAATTTGAAGCGGCCCTCGGCGGCCTGCGGCGTAGAGGCGTCACGTCGCTGATCCTCGATCTTCGCGGTAACGGGGGCGGCATCCTCCAGCAGGCGGTCAAGGTCGCGGAGAAGTTCCTGCCGGCCGGTTCGACGATCGTTTCTCAAAGAGGCCGATATCCGTCGGAGGACCGGGTCTGGCGGGCCGAAAGGAACAAATACGAAAAACTCCCTTTGGTGGTCTTGGTGGATAGCGACACGGCGTCGGCGGCCGAGGTGCTTGCCGGCACGCTCCAGGACAACGACCGGGCGGTACTGATCGGGCAGAAGACATTCGGAAAGGGTTTGGTCCAGAGCGTTCTCGACCTTCCCGCCGGGGCTGGCCTGACGCTGACCGCCGCGAGATATTACCTGCCTACCGGACGTTCGATACAACGCGAATATGCCGGAAAGGGCATTTACGACTACTACCATGATCGCGGACGCGACAGTTCGATAGGCATACCCCTGTTTGCTGCCAAGACGCCGACCGGGCGCGTCGTGTACGACGGCGACGGGATCACGCCAGATCTGCCCTCGGCCCCCGAACCGGTGACCGATGAACAGATCAGCTTGCTGGACCTCGTATTTCCCTTTGTCCGCAACTCCTCCGAGGCTCGGGCATCCATCAATGGGCCCGTCAGCGACGGCGCCGCCGGGGACGCGATCTCACGCGAAGCCGCGAAACTGTTCGACCTGTTCCTTAAAGAAAACGCCGCCTCGGCCAAGACCGGTTCCTCGATCGCCGCAAACCGGGAGTTCGTCGAAAAGATGATCGGTTATTACTTTGCAATGGCTGTGGCGGGCCCAGAAGAGGCACGGAACCACATCGTGCGGTCGGACCCTCAGGTAAAACGTGCCGGAGCCGCGGCCGACAGGGCCGCGATACTTTTCGCGAACGCACAGAGATCTGCCGCATCACGCCGGGAAAAAGAAAAAGACCCGCCGAGTCAAATTCACGGCGGGCAAAGGTAGAAACAGGAGGAATTAGAAAGACCCTTGACGGCTCGACTGGTCATCGGGCAAGAAGACTTTCTGACCCAATTTGAAGGATGCCGTTTTCGCCTATTCGGTTGCATACGCGAAAAAAAATTCTGCGCGCCCCTGCCGAGGGGTACGCAGAATCCGTAACTTATTGAAAAAGTTAGAAATTGAGTTTCGCCGAGAACTGAACCCTCCTTGAGAAACTCAAAACAGTGTTGTTTATCTGGCCTACCGACGAGCTTGTATAGAGCATCGCCGCATCCGACAGGATTAATGATCGTTATTACTCGTCCGACAAACATCGAATCTACGTTAGGGTTGATTAAGATGGAGGTATTGAGAAAAATTGTCGATATAAGGCAGTTCGACTTTTTTGAAAGACTAACTACGGAGAGCGTTTTTTTGAAAGGATCTTTTTTTAGCGAAGATACTCGACCAGCGTACCGTTGGCTCCGACCGCCCATCCGTAGCGTTTAACGATATAAAGACCGTAAAGATCGTCATCGGTCCCGCAATCCTGCCGCACCCATGTGCGGCCTTTATCGGCCGATCGGAGGATGGTCCCCTTGTGCCCGACGACCCACCCGTTCTTGTCGTCAGCAAAGTCGACCCGCTTCAAGGTCTCGGTGAAGGGCGTCTCCACCTTTACCCAATTTCGGCCGCCGTCCTCAGTTCTCAGGATGGTGCCCCCGCCGCCCACGGCAAATCCAAGTTCGTCATCGCGAAAGTCAACGTTGAAAAGGGCGCGGTCGGCTCCGGTCTCCTGCAGGCGCCAGTTCAGCCCGCCATCCGTGGTTGCAAGGACGGTTCCCTTGTCGCCGACGATCCATGCCCGCGAGTTGCCGTCAAAATCCAGGTGAAAAAGTTCGACCTTTGTCGGGACCGCGATCCGGGACCACGTCTCGCCGCCGTCGTCCGTCCGCATTACGAGCGATTCGAGGACGTACTCACCTTTCTCATCCAGCAAGGCTCCAACGGCCAGGCCGCGTTTCTTATCCGCAAACCGGATGCTCAGGTATTCAGGTATGCCCCGGCCGAACATCGCCGGCGTGCCGATACGCGTTTCCATCCACGAGTTGCCGCCGTCGCTCGTAATGAAAAGCTTTCGTCCCGCGACCAGATAGCCGTTATCTTCATTGCGGAAGTAGATCTCGTTGATGTTCTCGGTCGTTTTCAGCGGATAGGACTGCCACGTCCGGCCGGCATCGACCGTGGATGCCAGGTAACCGTCATCTCCCGCGATGAAGCCCTTGGAGGAACTCGTAAAGTGGATCGCAATAAGGTCCCCACGGTGCCCGGTCGAGTGGACCTTCCACGATTGCGAAAAGACCGGCGGCGAGAGAACTGTGGTGAGAAAAGCGGCGAAAAGAAATACCCTGCACAACGGCACTGCAAGTCCTCCTTTTATCTGATGTCTTAAAGAAAAGGATAACCTTTTTTTCGCCGTGATTCATCCTTGGGGCCGGTCTCAGGGCCGGCCCTGCCCCCCGACGGGTTACTTGACCACGCGATAGACCGTTCCCCGCCAGATAACGATGACCTCTTCGCCGATCGACAAATACCGCGCCAGTTCGGGATTCTCGGCCGCAAGGTCGAGATATTCGCGGCTCGCGAATCGCACTGTCACCTCGCGCAATTTCGATCCCTCTTCGTATGCGGAATCGACCCAGACTGTTCCTTTACGAACGAAATTCTTGTTCCCAAAGAAGCGGTTATTCTCGGAGTCGTCGATCAGGATCTTTTCGCGAGCGTCCTTTTTCTTTTCCTCGAAAATGATTGAATTGGTCCGCATCGCATTTTGTCTGACGCTCATCGTCACGGCATCCGCACCGCTGCGTTCGGCCATCTTCGCCGGAGCCGCGGCCGCGAGGTCGATGAGTTGGGAGCGGTTCGTCACCGATGTGACCGAGCCGTCGGTGGCAAGATAAGACGTATACGGGGTCACAAGCCCGAAACGCAGGCCGAGTTCGATGATCTCGTCCTTCAATTCCTTGCTTTCACCGTTGATCCTCACTTGTTCAACCAGCCATCCGACACGCCGGCTCGCCCACAGACGCGGAAGAAACTCGTTCTCGGCGGCCCTGATCGGGATGGAAAGGCCGGGGTAACGGAAGGTCTTCGACTGGCCGCCGACGCTGCCCGTCAGACGGATGACGGCGTCGTCGAGGTCGGCCGAATTTCGGTATCGCCCGATCATCGTGATCTGCATCCCTTTGAAGAGATCGCCGGGTTTCCGAGGATAGACCAGGTCAGCGTCTATTCGGCCGAGATCGATCTCGATGTCGGACAACACCGGCGAACTCACCCGCTCGAAGAAATTCGAGACCTTCACCTCAAGGTCTTCCTTCGGCTGGACGTAGTCGGAGATCCCCGAATTGTCGGAGCCCAATTTGTCGAGCAGCAAGGTATTCACGTCGTAACCGAAACCGAAAGGGAAGATCCGGATGTCCGCTTTTTTCGACGAACGGAGATTTTCAAGTATCTTCTCGACGTTCCGCTCGCCGACCGTCGGCAAGCCGTCCGTCATGAAAACCAACATTCGCGGCCGGCCGCTGTCCGTGAATTGACGGGCCGCCGCGACCAGGGCGTCGTTGATATTTGTTCCTCCGGAAGGGCGAAGCTTCGAGACAAACTCCTCGGCCCTACGCTTACCCGCAGCATCGGCCCGCACCAACCCGCTCTCCATCAGCGATTCTTCTCCGGCAAAACCGATGACGTTGAATCGATCGTCGCCGTCGAGCGACCTGATGCCGAAAAGCAGGGCTGCACGGGCTTTGTCCATTTTGCCCTCGTCCGACATCGACCCGCTCGTATCCAGGACGAACACGATGTCCTTGCTCATCCGTCTGGCGTCGGCATCTTCGGCCCTTGGCGAGAGCATCAGCATGAAGTAGCCGTCCTTTCCGGGCTCCCGATGGGTCAGAAGCGAGATTCCCAACTCCTCGCCGCCGAGCCCGTAGAACAAGCTGAGATCGTTGTCGTTGTCTGAGGACTCGAATGTAACGACGGACGACTCTCCGCTGCCCTGTTTGGCTTCGATCTTGTGCGTTGGCGAGTAGATATTCCTGATCGGCTGCTTGGCCTCGATGGTTATCTTGCCGGAGATGGTGCCGAAACTTTGCGGCGGAGCCGGCCGACGGCTTTCGATCTCGCGAGGCCCGCGGCGCCAAAGGTTCCGGCCCGTGCCAAGCGGATAACGATATGCGATCGTGCCTGAATCGGCTTTAAGCACCTGTGTGTATCGAAGTTCGATCTTCTTGTCGGAGTGCGGCGGGATCGGGAAGATCGAAGCCTGCAGAAGGTTCTTGCCCGCGTATTCCAGCAGGCCGGGATCGCGCTGGCGCATCACGATCTCGTCATAGATCCGACGGGCCTCGTCACGCGGCCTTACTTCTCCGGCAAGCCGTTTCCCGTTTTCCCAGATCGCGAATTCCACTATCGAAGCGTCCGACGGCAGCGGGAAAAAGTAGGTCCCCTCCAAAGTGAATGCCGTGTCGTTGCGAAAAACTTGTTCCACGTGAGTGGTGGCGACCTGGCCGACGATCTTCGTGTCAAGGGTGATCGACTTAACCGGAAGAGCCACCGGCAGCGGTACCGGCCTCGGCATTATCGGCGGTCGGCAGGGACGCCGGTCGCAAACGATCGGAACGATCACGCCCTGGGCAGAGGCCTGCGCAGGCAGGATCACAGTAAGAAAAGCAGCAAGGATCGACAGGATGATCACACAAGATTTCATAGACACTTCCCCGGAGAGAGCATTTTTGGACTGACGGTATAAGATCGTCTGACAAAGAGAGAACGCGCGGGCTGCAAGCCGCTTGCATGGATTGTTGCGGGCCGATCCGCTGAAACGAGAAAGGCCCGCAACAAACGGGCCCTTCAAACTCGAATTGTCTGCTTCTCAGGTCCGCAAAGTTCGGTCCCGGAAGTTTGATCTATTTGTCCGGGTCGTCGGTCAGAGCTGCCTCGATCTCTTTTTCCAGTTTGACCCTTAGCCGTTCGACAAGACTCTCGGACCGCTGCAGGTTCTGGTCGAGTGTGACCTTTGATTTCTGGATCTCGGTGAGGAACGCCTGAAGGTTGGTCTTTTCGACCTCAAGCTGCTTCTTTTTCAGGTCGCGGAGAGCCTCGGGGCGAAGCGACCCCGCAAAGGCGACCTCCCGCTCGATAGCTTCCGGCCGCATGTTGGTTTCGATCAGGTCGAGCTTGGTCTTGACGGTATTTTCCTTCTCCATCATGTCGAAAAGCTGCTTTCGAAGCGACTCAGACCGCTGTTCGGCCCGGTTCAGGATATCCAGATTCATCAGAAGCCGTTTCTGTTTTTCATCCTGATCGTTCTTCTTGACGCCTTCGAGGCCTTCGATCCGCGAGCGAAGTTCCGCGATTATCCGTGCGTTCTCAGCGGCGGCAGGATCGCGATCCTCGGACTTCTGCGGTGGTTTCTGTTCGAGGTCGGGGAAATCAGATGCCCTGCTTACTACCTGAGCCTCGCTCGGCGTCGGTGTTGGAGTGCTGGCCGGATCAAGGGCCGGTGTCCGCTCTGCCCGCATTCCCTGTCCGCTCATAGCGGCCGTGGCGAGAATAAAGCAAAAAAAGACGGCCGACACGATGATCGATCCGGTTCTCGGGGATTTTCCAGTACTTTTCATATCGTTAAGCCTCCTTCGAGTTCTTGTCAGGGATAAAATCGCCCCTGAATAACTCGACGGCGTTCTTTGCCAGTCCAAAGAATGGGATCGCGTCAAGCCCGGAATTTGCGAGCCCGCCGACCAGCCCTTTTTGCCGAATATCTGAGCCGACGAGTATCACGACGACTGCCGTTCCGCCGAACGGGACCATCTTAAGGGTCCGCTTCGCGATCTGCCATCCGCCGGCATGCACGATCTTCCGTGCGAGAGTTGGTTTTTTCTTTGCCATCAGTTAAAGGTCTTTGCTTGCTTTATTGAGATGACAACAGCATACTCAGATTTGCACGTTTCTTTTCCCGGAAAGTTCCCTCGATACGTCGGTTATGCCTCTGAAGGTCTCGACTATTTCTAAACGCTTTTCGAATAAATGGGCCCTGAAAGACGTGACCTTTGAGGCCGCCGATGGCGAGATCTTCGGGTTCTGCGGACCGGCCGGCAGCGGAAGATCGGTCCTGCTGAAGATCATTGCCGGAAAGTTGACGCCGAGCGGGGGCGGCACCGTTGTCCTCCAGGACGAACCTTCAGGTCGCTCTTCGACGAACCAATCCTTTTGCGTTTCTGACGATCGCTCCGAAGCAGGTTTTCTTGGCCGTCTATTCGGCGTTGGCAAGTCTCGGCGCCTGTCGCCCGACGAGGTTAGCAAAACGATCTACGAGGCCGTCCGCTCTCCGGCAAAGCTTATCATATTCGACGAGATATTCGAGCGCCTTGGCCCAAACGAATCGCGAAAGCAGTTTCGTGCACTTCGGGCGGCCGCTGCCGAAGCGCAAAAGGTTATTGTCGTTTCATCATCGCGTTTTGAATTGCTTGCGGAGGTTTGCGACCGGATCGCCGTCCTCTCCGGCGGCGAGATCATCCAGGACGGCCTGCCCGAAGAGCTCTACAACGCCCCGGAGAACGCCACGGTCGCCGAAACAACGGGCCGTATAAACTTGATCGAGGCTCGGCGTTTGAGCCCGTCCAAGGACGATCATCCGGAATTTCAAACGATCGTGGGCTCGCACCGGATCACGGCTGAAAGACCGAAGGGGAGACGGCTTGCGCCGTTGAATCAGAATGTGCAGTTGGGGATCAGGCCGGAGAATATCTCGATAGCGTTCGGGGCCTCGTTTCCGGAGGACAACAGCCTCAAGGCCGTCCTCGAAGAGATCAGGTTCTGCGGTTCCGAGACGCTCGTCGATTGCAATGCGGACGGCCTATCACTCACCGTTGCTGTCCGCCGGCTCGTCGGCTTGGACGTCGGGAATGAATGCGTTCTCGGGCTTCCGCCGGAGCGGATAATTCTGCTGTAAGATCGAAGGCAGCGAACCGTCAGGGCCCGCCGCTCGTTGCAACAAAGTTCAGGCTGCTCGTATTTCCCGTCACAGATTCCGATTTCTGATCAAAGATATACCGCTTCGCCGAGATGTTGAAGATATAGCTTTGGCCGCCGGCAACATTCGTGAACGTGTAGTAGCCGAGATGATTGGTGAGTGTCTCGCGAACCACGCCGCCGGCCCCGGTCATTCGCACCTTCGCCATCCCGATGCCGCGCCCGTTCGTCGACGTGACCCGGCCAGAGACGGTGTGGAAACTCTGGCCCGGGTCGGCCGAGTAATTATAGATGACGAGGGCGAAGTTCTGGTCGGTCGGATCGCCGTTATTCAATACGCCGTCGCCGTTCAGTGCCGTTGCCGTAATGGTAACGGTTATCGCGCTTCCCGCAGGGACTCCTGCCGGAAGGAAAACATTCTCGACATTGTTCTTATTATCGGCTGTGCCGCCGCCGACCGAAACCCCGTTCGAAAAAACGTTTCCTTTGTAAACCACCCCGCCGACGGTCACTGTAAGGTCCAGGTTATTGACCAATGCGGGATCGGAAACCCCGGGCGGGTCGGTCCAAGCCAGGGTGACGCGAAACGGCTTGGACCCGTCCGCAACGCTCCCCGTGATCTGAGAGCCGTGTCCCGTTTCGGCAAAGACCACTTCCTCGTTCATTCGCTTCATACCGACGCCCGTGTTCAGCATGAATTTCATGTTCGGACGGCCCCAGCCTTCGCTACCGTTCGGGATCGTGGCACCGGCATTCGCACCGTTCATGTCCAGTGCGGAGTTGATCAGCGCGGCCCGAATAAGAGACGGGAACGGCCGCTGGTTGAAATTGCTGGCATACCACCAACTTGCGAACACGGCCGAGACACCCGTAATATTTGCGGCCGAATGAGACGTCCCACTGCTCCATCGGTGGGCCGAATCGATATTGCCGTTCAACGTGTTAGGGCCTGAACGGCCGCCGGTTACCGCCGTGCCGGGAGCAACGACATCCGGTTTGATGCGCCCGTCGGCTGTCGGCCCGCGGCTCGAATCTACCGCGAGGTCGTCGATGTTGTCGGCGGAAGCTCCACCTTTATCCGTACGCCAGCTTTCGGAATTCCCGACGACTATCAGGTTTTTTGCCGCTTTTGGCTGGGTAAGGCCGACCGCCCCTTCGTTGCCGGCCGAGAAGATCAGCGTGATCGGATCGACCGTTCCGGCCGCCGAGGCATCCTGGACGAAACCGTCGAACTGGGCCTCCAACAGGCCGTAAGTGTTTCCATTTACGCCGCTTCCCCAACTGTTATTGCTGATCAAGGCATTCGTGCCGCTTGGGCCGGGCGTCGAAATGCTGTCGTCATAAACGTCCGCGTTCGAGCCCGAGTAACCGCCCCTGTTACGCGGTATGTTGACGATCCCGGCGCGAGGCGCTATGCCGCGTCCGTAGTTGTAAAAGAGTCCGTCGAGCGGCCCGAACGGCGTCGATCCGGCGATCAGCGTTGCATTGAAATGGCCGTGGCCCGACGCACCGGCTGTTGTCCCCCTCAACGGGCCGTTTACCGTGTTGAGTGTGGTCAGATAGAAGCCTCCGTCACCGGGAATTCCGACTCCGTCGTCAACCACCGAGACAGTTATATTGGTGCCGTCCGCCCCGAATTGCGTCATCGGGTTGTACCCCGGACCGTGTATGATCGTCGGCTCGAAATAATTGCCGGCAAGGATCTGGGCGGCTCGCTCGTCCTCGTTTCGGGACGCCTGATGTGCCTCGATCCCGACCACATCGGGCAGTTCGGCGATAGCCTCGATGTCGTCCAGGCTCACTTCGGCCTGTACCACATTGAAATAATTATTAGGCAGGCGGCTTGCCTGCAGGAAGCCTTTGGAAAAGCGGCCCCGGAATTCTTCTACGAAATTGTCTAGATCTGCTCTCGAGAAAACCGCGATGTCGAAGACACCGGTCTTTCCCTTGGAAGTTTCGATGCCGCTGATCCCGCGTTCGGGCCTACTCCCTTTTCTGGCCGCCCTCAGCTGGTCGACAAGAGCTTTTGACAGCTTCTGATCCGGTGTGTAACTGCCGATCCAGCGGACGCGCGAGTGGTCGGCCAACCGAGCGATCGCGTCGCCGTCGCCGTAAACGAAATAGGCTTGATGGGGGACGTATTGCAGTATTTCGATACCGAGTCGGCCGACATCGTTCAGCCATTCATCCGTCGGGGTGCCGCCGAACTGGACAACATAGTATCCTTTCCCGTTCGACGCCGTTCCGGGGCCCAGCCTGAGCGATCCGGCCGGTGCCTGTTTGAGCGGGTCAAAGCTTGTTCCTGGAAGGTTTACGGTGGTCTCGACGGTCTGCTCATCAAGCCCGACAGTGTCGGCCGTCACACCGGGGTTCTTTGCGACGATCATGAACCGGCCATAGTCCTGGACGATCTTGCCGAGCTTCCCTGCCTTCTGTCGGGCCTCGTCACTATCGACCGAGATCCTTGTTAAGACCTTGGAATTATTGCGAATGGCAAGGGTCACGGAGTCCGAGCCGCGGAACTTTGAATCCTGCACTGCCTGTGCGGTCGGCAGACCGGCGTAAGCGGACGAACGCTCGACAACGAGGTCCTCGTAAACCGTCAAGATCGCAGTGGAAATTACGATGGCCGCCAAAACGCTGCGGCCGTTCACAAGAATACCCATTCGCAAAATTCTCCTACCCCCGAGTAAATTTAAGTCTGAACATTAAAAAACGCTAATCTACCATAATCTCCGCACCTTTTCTAGATGATTCCATACACACAGGCCGATCGGGTGTACAGCACGGCCCGGAAACAGTGGTCCGGGCCTTTGGATCTGGCTGAATTTTTAATCGTCAGGGTACAGCCTTAAATGTTTGGTGTGAAGATCAATTGGACACGGCGGTTCTTCGCACGGTTCGCGTTGGTCGTATTCGGGGCCACCGGGATCGTCCCTGCAAAACCCTTGGCCTCGATCCTCTCGCTGGGAACCCCAAAACCCGCCAATCGCTGCCCTATGATCTCAGACCGCTGACGCGTCAGGTCCATAAGCTCCTCGGCAGTGCCGCGGTTGTCGGTGTGCGATTCGATCGTCAGCCGGTAATCTGGATTATCAGAAAGGAGCTGAGCTATCGAACTGAGTTTTTGGTCGGCATTCGGCGCGAAATTCGACGAACGGATCGAAGACCAGAAATTCTCGGGAAGCGTAAGCACGATCCCTCGTTCGTTCTTCGCTACGGCTCCGAACCGCTTCAATGACTGCATCAACTCAGGCTGGGCAGCCTCTATCCCGTCGATGCGCTCCTGCCGGCGCCGCTGTTCGTCGGCAGCACGCTGCTGGTTCTCGAGCGTTTCCAAACGGGATTTAGCATTATCGGCCTCGACTCGCGTCCTGCCGAGTTCTTCCCTGAGCCGGCCGTTCTCGGCCCGTAGCTCGCGGACCTGGCCTGCGTAATTCAGACTGTCGCGTTCGGCAAGCTCCCGGTTGCGGGTCTCGGCCGCCAACTGGCTCTTCAGGTTGTTTATTTCGTCCTGCGCATCCTGATAACGGTTTTCCGCAGCCCTCATCTCGGCATCCGTGCGCGACTGCTCATTTCGCTTGGCACGGGCCTCGGCCCTCATCACTGCGGTTGTCTCCGCTCTGACCGCCGCGCTTATCGCCTGTCGTGCAGCGATGTCGATCGATTCTTCAGGCCGATCGGCCCGCCAGAGGTCTTCGGCGTTCGTCATTAGCATGACCGCCTCCTGCAGCTCGACGGTTGCGTCACGCTCGGCTCCCGCAAACCGGGCCAGCGCGACGGCCTGCTTGGCCTGGAGGATCGTCGAAGGCGTCTTCGCATAATCGACCTCGGCGATCTCGGGCGTGCGAGCGTCGCGGAAAAAGTCGCTCGAATTGCCGAAATATTGGATCGACGGCGTGGTATCTATCGTTTTTCCGGACCGTGTATACGGGCTGAGATTCTCGAGCATGATCTCCTGGCTCGGCCTTGAAACCAAAAAATGAGGCTCGGCCGTGATCAGGAGCGCGAAGGTCTGGAGCTTCGTTGTGACCTCGATCCGCGAATCGAATTCGAAGAATCCCCGACGCTTGATCTCCCCGAGGTTGTCCACCTGGCCGTCGGGCGAGATCGCCCAGAGTACGTAGGTCGCGTATCCGGCGCCGAGTTCGAACGGGCGAGGCATCTTTGAAACGCTCAGGTCGATCTCGGTGCCGTTCCGGCTTGTCCGCCTTATCTTTGCCTCACCCTTCATCTTGGGAAAACGGGTCGTTCCCCTGAATTGCACGAACACCTGTTCGTCCAACGGGTAAGTAATAGCCGTCGTTCTTCGGGCGATGTCTACCTGGGCGTTCACGGCCAGCCCCGGGAGAAATACCAATACCAATGCGAAAAGGATCAGGATAGCGTTCGATCTGTACATTATTATTTACTCCGAAAACAGGCGTGCTGTTGAAAAAGATGCCACAATCTGGTGACACGTTGCAACCCTTGAATTTTGGACACGCGGAGTTAATTTCTAGTATAGTCGAGATTTTCCCGGCACGATGAGTGAATACAGGCGGCTGCTCAGTTACGTTCGCCCGCACAGGCTGAACTTCATGATAGCGATGATCGCGATGGTCGTTGTGGCCGTTTTCGAGACCGCAACCGGGGCCCTGCTTGTCCCGCTTTTCGACCAATTTACCCGTGTTTCGGGCCCGCCTTCGCAAACGCTGTACGCGCTTCACCGGTTCATCCCGCAGAACGATTGGTACCGGGCATGGCTGACCATCGCCGGCATGCTGCTCGTATTCACGGTCTTCAAAGGGATCGCGGAGTATTTTTCTTCGTACCTCATGGCTAAGATCGGCCAATCCGCGGTCCTCGATCTGAGGAAACAGCTCTACGATCATATCCTCCGCCAATCTACCGCCTTTCACGAGCGCCACCGGACGAATTTTCTGGTCTCGCGGCTTGTTGTAAGCTGTTCGGCGATCGAGCTTGCCGTTTCCGCAAATCTTCGGGACGTGCTGCGCGAGACGATGCTTCTAATCTTCTTCATGGGAGCCGCGTTCTGGCTCAATTGGAGGCTTATGCTTGCCGCTATCGTCATCGCTCCGATCATCGGTGCGTTGACGACGTGGTTCAGCAAGAGACTGCGCCGGCTTGCCGAGATATCCTTCGAAGGAAACAAGCGGCTCACAGACACGGCCCAGGAAACGCTCTCGAACCAGACGATCGTCAAGGCCTACCTGGCCGAGGATCGCGAACGGTCAAGGTTTGCACGGGTGGCAGGCCTGATCGCAAGGGCCAACCTCCGTTCCGGCCAAATAGCCGCGACCTCGCCGCCGACGATCGAGATAATCGGAACGATCTCGATAATGATCCTCCTGTATTTCGGGCTTCGTTCGATAAATTCGGCCGAGATGGACCCGGCCCAGTTTTTTGGGTTCCTGTACTTTCTGTTCCGAAGTTACGACCCGCTTCGCCGGATCTCGCGGCAGCACAATGAGATCTCGAAGGCATTTGCGGCGACTCGCGACGTTTGGAATATACTCGATGAGGTCGACGTGCTTCCGGAAAGGAAGGATGCGGTCGAACTGAATCCGCTTAGGGATCGGATCAAGTTGGACAGCGTTTCGTTCAAATATGCCAACGATGAGAACAAGGTCATCCTCGACGACGTATCGTTAGAGATCGAGAAGGGGTCGATGGTCGCGTTGGTCGGCGAAAGCGGCGGAGGCAAATCATCCTTGATAAAGCTTTTGCAGAGACTTTATGATCCGACATCCGGTTCGATCACGTGGGATGGGACCGAATTAAGGGACGCCCGGTTGAGGAGCCTAAAAAAGCAGATCGCGCTCGTGACCCAGGAGACCGTCCTTTTCAACGAGTCGGTCAGATACAATATTTCTTACGGCAAGCCCGACGCCACCGATGAAGAGATCCAAGAGGCGGCACGTATCGCTCTCGCCGACGAATTTATCGGCGAATTGCCGCTAGGCTACGACACGCTGGTAGGCGAACGCGGAACTATGCTCTCCGGCGGCCAGCGGCAAAGATTAGCGATAGCGAGAGCGGTGCTTGTGAATGCGCCGGTGTTGATACTAGATGAGGCCACATCGTCGCTCGACCCTGAATCCGAGCGGTTGGTGCAAAAGGCTCTGGGCAATTTGATGAAGAACAGGACCTCGGTCGTGATCGCCCATCGGTTATCGACGGTCCGGATGGCCGACAAGATCGTGGTCCTGGAAAAGGGCCGCATTGTCGAAAGAGGCAGGCATGAGGAACTGCTTGAGAAGGGTGGACGATATCGGCGGCTGTACGAGCTGCAGTTCGCAGAAGAGGACCAGATCGTGAGTCCAGCCGCGATCTGATAACTTAAGTGCCGCCCTAAAAGCGGTGAACGGTCAAATATGAGATCAATGACAGGCTTCGGCCGCGGCGCCGCGTCGGGCGACAACTTTTCGGTGACGGTCGAACTGAAGACCGTTAACAATCGATTTCTGGATATCAACCTGAAGATGGGAAGCGACATGCAGGCGGTCGAAGCTGCGGTCAAGCGGACGATCTCGGACCGGCTTCATCGCGGCCGGGTCGAGGTCAACCTTCAGTATGACCGGACTGCCGAAGTTTCCTATGAATTGAACCGGCCGCTGATCAGCGGATTTATCTCAGCAATGAAGGAGATCCGGGATGAATTCGGTCTCCCCGGCGAACCCGACATCAACGTTGTCGCTCGGATACCGAATGTCATGAGCCCTCGGAAGGTCGAAGTGGATGGAGCGCTTGTTTCGGGGATCGAAAACGCCCTGCTCACCGCCCTCGACGACCTTCAGAAAATGCGCGAGAGTGAGGGCGCGATGCTCAAAGAAGAATTATCGGCACGGCTGGCATCGATCGAGGCGCTCGTACCGGCGATCGCCGATGCGGCCGGTTCGGTAGCTGAGGAATACAGGCAAAAGCTCACAAAGAAGATCGGCGATATGCTTGCGAAAAGCGAATCGCAGATCGAACTGGATCAAGCAAGGCTTGCTCAGGAGGTCGCATACCTGGCCGACCGCGCCGATATTTCGGAAGAGATCGCCCGGCTGACAGCCCATATCGAGCATTTCCGGCAGATCATGGATGAGGAATCCGACGTTGGCAAGCGGCTCGATTTTCTGACCCAGGAGTTGAATCGTGAGGCTAATACGATCACTTCGAAAACGGGCAACATGACCGTAAAGGAAAATGCCCTGAAGATAAAGAGCGAGATCGAGAAGATCCGCGAACAGGTCCAAAACGTTGAATAGTAGGGACTCGGGCCCGGGAATTTTGTTCCGCCAAGGGCCACGTCGGCAAGATGAAAGGAAACCTGGTGATCATTGCAGCCCCTTCCGGAGCTGGAAAAGGGACGCTTATAAAAGAGGTGCTTCAGACGGTGCCGCTGCTTGAATACTCCGTATCGCTGACCACCCGCCCCCGACGGCCCGGTGAGATCGACGGCAAGGATTACCACTTCGTTACGCGCCGGGATTTCGAAGAATTCAGGGTTCAGGGTGGATTCCTTGAATATGCCGAGGTCCACGGCAATCTCTACGGCACGTCACGCAAGTTCACCGAGGACTTGACCGGCCTCGGGAAGGACGTGATCCTCGAGATCGATGTGCAGGGTGCCGCGAGCGTCCTTGAACAAGTTCCCGATGCGATCTCGATCTTCATCATGCCCCCTTCATTCGAGGCCCTTCGGGCCCGCCTCGAGGCAAGGGGGACAGAATCCGCCGAGGATCTTGACCTGAGGCTGCGAAACTCGATCGATGAGGTTAGCCGGTACGATCTTTTCAAGTTCGTCGTCGTGAATGACGAGGTGAGTTCGGCCGCCGCCCGTCTGCGTGCCGTCATAATGGGCGAAAGGCAGCTGCGGACTCGACAAACAGATGCGATCCGCGATATCCTTGATAGTTTCGACGTATCGAAACTAATCCATGAAGACAGTTGAAGCGATGACGGACGTAAACGAAGAAGCGGAAGAAGTTAACGAACAGCAAGAGGAAGAGTTCGATCCACCTGAGATCGATTCCAAATACCGAATGATCATCCTTGCGGCCCAGCGGAGTAAGCAGCTTCAGCGTGGGGCGAATCCGCGTACCAACCTCGATATCAAAAAGACCAAGCCGACGCGAGTGGCAATGAAGGAGCTTGCAGAAGGTTTAGTGAATTTCGAGATCCTAGACAATCAGAAATGATCCTCCGTTGATCGGATCCTGCTGCCCGCTGAAATGGCTGGCAGCTTTTTTTTGTCTAGGACCCGATCGCGGCTGCTTCCGTGGGCGTGGACCTGCTACATCCCTTTATAATCCGGCCCCCCACCGCCCTCAGGCGTGACCCAATTGATGATCTGGTAGGGATCGGCGATGTCGCACGTCTTGCAGTGAACGCAGTTCGAAAAGTTTACCTTAAGTTCCTTACGGCCCGACTTTTCGTTCAGCTCCATTTCATAGACCGCTGCCGGGCAGAACTTCTCACACGGATTGCTATATTCTTCGGCACATCGTGTAGCACAAAGCTCGGTGTCAAGAACGCGCAGGTGCGAGGGTTGGTCCTCGTCGTGTGCGACTCCGGCGTGGAAAACATCGGTGACCTTGTCGAACGTTAATTCCTTGTCGAACTTCAATTCGGCGTATCGCGTGTGGTCGGTGTGGCCGTGCCGGTCGTTGATATGCTTCATTCGTTCGTGGCCCGCAATGTGGTGCTCTTTCGGCATAAAGCCCCATGCCAATCCCTTCGTTAAGTACTGAAGCCCCGTATTGATCAACGCCGACCAGCGGCCGCTCTGAAATGCGGCGTGAAAATTCCGGACCGGATGAAGTTCGTCGTAGATCCAGCTCAGGTTCACCTTTTCTTCGAAATGCCGGAGCGATCGCGACGTGAAATCACCGTGCTCAAAGGCCCCGATGATCGTTTCGGCGGCGAGCATTCCGCTCTTTATCGCGGTGTGGATGCCCTTGATCCGCTGACCGTTCAGGAACGAAGCGCAGTCGCCGACAAGCAGCACGCCGTCGGCATAGAGCCTCGGCATTGTGTAATAACCGCCGGCGTTGATGGTCTTCGCACCGTACTTGATCATCTTGCCGCCTTTAAGTATCTCGGCGACCTTCGGATGTGTTTTGAATTTCTGGAATTCTGCGTGGGGATCGATCGTCGGATCAAGGTAGTCGAGGCCGGTCACATAGCCGATGCTGACAACGTTGCCCTTCATCCCGTAGATCCAGCCGCCGCCGTAGGTCTTTGTGTCGGACGGAAAACCGAGAGTATGGACCACTTTTCCTTCCGCGAAATTCCCTGACGGCACTTCCCAAAGCTCTTTGACGCCAAGCGAAAAAACCTGCGCTTCTTTACCCACATTTAGACCCAGCCGGGCTGTCACCTGTTTTGCCAAAGAGCCTCGCGACCCCTCGCCCAATACGGTCACTTTGGCGAGCAGATCCACGCCGGGCTCGAAATTCCCTTTCTGATGGCCTTCTTTGTCGATGCCCTTGTCGCCGGTGCGAACCCCGATCACGCGATCTTCATCATCGTAAAGCACTTCGGATGCGGGAAACTCGGGGAAGATATTGATGCCGGCGGCCTCGCATTTCTCGGCAAGCCACTCGCACATCTTGCTAAGGCTAATGATGTACTTACCCTTGTTCTTCAGCGGCGGGGGCGTTATTGGGGCGACAAATCCTTTGTTTTTAGTAAGATACCACGCCTCGTCCTCGGTCACGACCGTATCGACTGGGCAGCCCTGTTCCAGGAAATCCGGCATCAGCTCACGGATCGCGATCGGGTCCATCACCGCTCCGGACAGGATGTGTGCACCGACGTACGGGCCTTTCTCCACGATCCCGATCTCGATATCCCCGACCTTGTTACCATGGCGAATGCCCTTCTCGACCAACTCGTCGTGCTCGGCAATGCTGTTCTTCAAATGCAGAGCAGCCGCCAGGTTCGCCGGCCCTGCCCCGACAAACACCACGTCCATCTCGATCTGTTCCCGTTCGATCATATGTCAATAAATTAAGGCGGATAGCGGAAAATGGAAAACGATACCGCGACCGGCCATTCTGAACTTACCCTGTCAAACGTATGCTATCAAGCAGGCGTCTCGGTCGTCTGCTCGAATTGCTTCCGTAAACTCTCCTTGTAAGGAGCCCTGGCGACGCCTTTTTCCGTGATGATCGCGGTGACCAGTTCATTCGGCGTGACGTCGAAAGCATAATTCGACACGCCGACACCATCGGGGGCGAGTTGGTTATCTTTCACGTGGGTCACCTCGGTGCGGTCACGTTCTTCGATGGGGATATCATCGCCGGTCGGGCAGTTCATATCTACCGTTGAAAGCGGCGCGGCGACATAGAACGGAATGCCGTGCCGTTGGGCGAGCACGGCAACCATATAGGTGCCGATCTTGTTCGCTACGTCGCCGTTCGCGGCGATGCGGTCGCTGCCCACGACCACGGCCTGGACGCCACCTTTTTTCATGATGTGGCCGCTCATGTTGTCGGTGATCAGCGTTACCGGGATATCGTCTTCCATCAGTTCCCAAGCCGTAAGCCGCGCGCCTTGCAGATAAGGCCGGGTCTCGTCGGCGATGACGGCGACCGCTTTGCCCTGATCGACAGCTCCGCGGATGACGCCAAGGGCCGTTCCCCAAACGCCGCCGGTCGCAAGCGCTCCGGCGTTGCAATGCGTAAGGACGGTCGAATCATTCTCGAGCAGTTCTCCGCCGAATTTCGCGATCAGCCGTTGGGCTTCGATGTCTTCGTCGTGGATCGCTTTTGCATCGTCAAGGAGCAGTTGCTTGATCTCGCTAACCGAATTCCCTTCCGATCGGCCGCGCTCGAAGGTGCGCTTCATCCGGTCGATCGCCCAGAACAGATTGACGGCCGTAGGCCTTGTCTTCGCAAGCACTTCCGAGGCATATTCGACCTCTTCGGCGAGGTCGTCGACGTTCGTACCGACGAAGTTCTTCGCCGCGATGGCAACACCGTACGCCGCCGAAACACCGATGGCAGGGGCACCTCGCACGACCATGTCCTTGATGCCCGCGGCAACGTCGTCGTAGGTCCGCAGCGTCAGCCATTTCTCTTCGGTCGGGAGAAGGCGCTGGTCAAGCATCAGCACACCTTCATCGGCCCATTTCACCGGGATGATATTGAGTTTCATAAGCGGTCCAAGCTTCCTACTTTACGAAAAGAACTGCGGAGTCTCAAGAAACGCGGAACTTTTCCTGCCGCCTTTTGCGTTTAGCAACTTATGATCAGCCTGGAGCACACACTTGACCAATTGCACTCTTCGGTGACGAACAGACGCTTCCCGCAGCTTTTTACGGCGTTCACCCGCTGCCTGCTTGCCATAGGTTTCATTCCGCCGAGCATTCCGAAGATACTGCACAAACCGTTCACGGTCCTGCCGGACTCGAACCCTGTCGGCGCATACTTTAACGCTCTGTACAACACCGGCTACTACTATGATTTCATCGGCTGGTCGCAGCTGACGGCAGCCCTGCTCCTTTTGATCCCGCGCACGGCCCATATCGGCGCGTTGATGTTCCTACCGATCATCGTCAACATTGCGGTGCTCACTTCATCGGTCGGATTCAAAGGAACTTGGTTGATAACTATCCTTATGTCGTTGGCGGCCCTTTGGCTGACGGCCTGGGAGTACGACCGCATCAAGCCGGTGATCTTTTTCACGCGAGCGAGCCGTCCGGATCCGTTTCCGTACCATTTCATCGTCGTTCCGCTGTTCTTCGCCGCCGGCGGGCTTGTAATGGGTGGTCTGTGGTGGATGCTCGGGCTTGGAGCGTTCAAGGACTACCTATACATCAGCGCCGGGCTGGCGGTGATCGGCTCTATCTTTGGGCTCGTTGTAGCCTTCCACTATCGGTTCATGCCGTCCGGTAGGCTTCGCGACCGAGGCCAGGCAAGGTAAAATCCTCACTTAATGTCCGAATTCTTTGACGGCCGGTTGATCGTAAAGGTCGGGGACCTTACCGATGAGGATTCGGATGCGATCGTGAATGCCGCGAACCGCACCCTGCTTGGCGGCGGCGGTGTTGATGGGGCCATTCATAGGCGCGGCGGCCCCGCTATCCTGGCCGAATGCCGGCGGCTGCGTGAAACCGGTTTCCCTGACGGCCTGCCGACCGGAGAGGCCGTGATAACGACGGCAGGCGAACTGCCGGCGAAGTTCGTGATCCATACCGTGGGGCCGATCTTCGGCATGAATGCAGGAAACGACGCAGAACTCCTTGCTGCCTGCTATCGAAATTCGCTTCGCCTGGCCGCCGAGAATTCGCTTGCTTCCGTCGCTTTCCCGTCGATCTCGACCGGTGCTTTCGGCTATCCAAAAGATAAGGCCGCTAAAGTCGTCGGCAGTGTTATGCAGCAGGCCCTGTGCGACGGCGGGGTCCCGCTCTCCGTCCGTCTCGTTTTCATCGGCGACGGCGACGCATCGCTCTTTCTCCGGCATGCAGGCCTCTAGTGTCCGCAAGCCCCTTCCCTCAGGCCGATTTGATTGGCAAAGGCCATTCGTTTATATTTTTCCTTGTCTTTCTCGCCCCTCGATCACGAAATTTGACGATGAAGGAATTCACATCGGCCGGACCGCGTTCAACCGAGATCGCGGACGAACTGCACGGTATTAACTCGCCACACCAGATCAGCGACGCTTTCGCGGTGACGCGGACGCTTCCCAACGAGCTTAAGCGTCTCGTCGACATCTCGATGAACTTTTACTGGTCCTGGCAGCCCGAAGGCGCCGAGATCTTCCGCGGGATCGACCCCGAGCATTGGGACAAATGCGAGCAAAACCCTCGCCATTTTCTCGATTCGGTCAGCGGCCTGCGACTTTGGCAAGCCGCGCTCGACGAAGCTCTTGTGCAGCGCATCGCCGAATTCGCGCAACGAATGGACGCTTACCTCGGCGAAGGTCAGGTCGACCTCGGCCGGTTGACGACCGACGGCCCTGCCGCTTATTTTTGCGCCGAATACGGGATCCACAACTCGCTTCCGACCTATTCCGGCGGCCTCGGGATCCTGGCCGGGGACCATTTGAAATCTGCAAGCGACCTTCACGTCCCTCTCGTCGGGATCGGCCTGCTCTATCGATACGGCTATTTTCGCCAGCGGATAGCCCACGACGGCTGGCAGGAAGAAGACTATCTCGACGTCTTCGAATCTAAGCTGGCCCTCGGGCCTGTCCTTGATTCGAACGGCGAGCGGCTTAAGGTCATGGTCCATATCCGCGGCACCGAGGTGCTTGCCCAGGCCTGGCTCGCGAGCGTGGGCCGGATCCGTCTTTACCTTCTTGATACGAACGTTCCGGAGAATCGGGACGTTGACAAGTTGATCACCGGCCATTTGTATGGCGGCACGGCCGAAACGCGGATCGTTCAAGAAAAGATCCTCGGCATCGGTGGCGTTCGCCTGCTCAGGAAATTGGGGATCTCGCCGTCGGTGTACCACCTGAATGAAGGGCATTCGGCATTTTTGACGCTCGAGCTTGCCCGCGAGTTCATGGCCGCGAATACGGGCGCCGAATTCGAGGCCGCCGTTTCGCACGTCCGCGAACAATGCGTCTTCACCACACACACCCCGGTTTCGGCCGGCAACGATATTTTCTCGATCGAGGATCTTCGAAACTGCTTCGATTCGAATTTCATAACGGCTCTTCGCTTGAGCGAGGATGAGTTCTTCGATCTTGGCCGCGTCGATCCAAGTAACGATGGCGAGGCGTTCGGGATGACGCCGCTTGCGATCCGGATGTGCCGGTCGGTGAACGGCGTGAGCCGGAAGCATGGCGATGTGTCGCGTGGACTTTGGGCAGGAATGTTCACAGATCTCGGGTCGGCCGATGACGTGCCGATCACTCATGTGACCAACGGTGTCCATCATCCGACATGGATCGCCCCTGCCCTGCAGAGGCTTTATCGGGAAGTGATCGGTCCCGACTGGGACCGCACGGTCGCCGACCCTGAACGGTGGCGGCAGGTGGTAGCAAGTCTCGACGACGCGGCCATCTGGACCGTTCATCTTAAGCTCAAAAATCTTCTCATAGAGTTTCTTCGTCTGCGGACGAAGCGGTCGGACACAGGCGGCCGGGACACTATCAACGAGCACCTTGATACCCACGAACTGCTTTCTCCGGATGTTCTCACCGTCGGGTTCGCCCGCAGGGTCGCAGCGTATAAACGTTGGGACCTGCTTCTGTCGGACATGGACCGGCTCCTTGCATTGGTTGACAGTCCCGAACGGCCGGTGCAGTTCGTATTTGCCGGCAAGGCCCATCCGCAGGACAGGACCGCAAAGGAGATCCTTCAGCAGCTGATGAGCATCAATCACGGTTCCAACTGGCAGCGGCGGGCCGTCTTCGTCGAGGATTACGATCAGGAAGTGGCCCGCTATCTTGTTCAGGGCGTTGACGTTTGGATGAACGTCCCGCGGCGGCCCTTTGAAGCCAGCGGCACAAGCGGGATGAAGGCCGCGATGAACGGAGCGCTCAATTTTTCCGTACTAGACGGATGGTGGATCGAGGGGCATAACGGCGTCAACGGATTTGCTATCGGCCCGCTTGAGCCGGAGCCGGATGAGGAAAATGCCGATGAGGCCGACGCCGGCTCGCTTTATCAGGTACTCGAGACCCAGATCGTCCCCGACTTTTATGATCTCGGGGAAAACGGCCTGCCTACGCGATGGATCGCTCGAATGAAGAATTCTATCGCGACGATCACTCCTCAGTTTGCGAGTGATAGAATGGTGATGGATTACATTCGGAGGATCTACGATCCGGCGGACCAGAGGAGAGATACCCATGCAGCAAACGGAATTTAACGTCGGCGTGGTCAAACCGGTCGAAGCGTATAAGGAAGCCTGGGAGATGATCAAGGACCAGTTCGGGCTCGTCCTTGCCGTGACGCTTGTCGGGATGCTTATCGGGAGCGCCATCCCGATAGTGCTGATCGGGCCGATGATGTGCGGCATTTATCTCGTCCTGCTTCAAAAATATGAGGGTTCACCGGTCGATTTCGCACAGCTCTTCAAGGGATTCGATTACTTCCTGCCGAGCCTGATCCTATCGGCGATCATCATGGTGCCGGTATTTGTCGTGATCTTCACGATGTACATCCCGATGATCTTCCTGACGATGGCAGGGCCGAAAATGGGCCAGAGTGAACTTATAGCGACGATAGCCGGAATACTCGCAGTCGAGCTTATTTTCGCGGTGATCATGGTCTGCCTGCACACACTTCTGCTGTTTGCGTTTCCGCTTATAGTGGACAAGAAAATGTCTGCGATCGAATCGATCAAGACCAGCGCCCGGGCGGTTTGGGCAAATCTTGCCGGTGTCGCGGGGCTCTTTGGTGTGGGCTTCCTTGTCGCGATCGTCGGTTACCTTATGCTTTGTATCGGCATTTATCTCGTATTACCATTGATCATCGCTGCCAACGTGGTTGCCTACCGCAAGATCTTTCCGGGCACGCTTCCGCCGGCAGGCACGACACTTTAATGGCTTCACGCATATACCAGATCGACTCGCTACAGCGTCTGAATGACGTTTTTTCGGCATCTCATTCGGCCCCGATGCTTTTGTTCAAACACAGTTCGGCCTGCGGCGTCAGCGCGCATATCTACGAGATGATATCGGCCATCAATACCGAGATCCACGTGGTGGTCGTCCAGGCTCACCGCGACGTTTCAAACGAGGTCGAGGCCTTGACCGGTTACCGTCACCATTCTCCCCAGGTCTTCGTCATCAAGGACGGACGGCCGATATATCATGCGACGCATTATGCGATCGACCCCGCCGCGATCGAGAGTTTGCTTAACGGATAGAATGGCGATCGAACCCACCCGTATCATCGAGGAAAGCGACAGCGAATTGACGATCGAATGGTCGGACGGCCCGACGTCCGGCTACACGGCGGCCGCGCTCCGGCGAGCCTGCCCTTGCGCGGGCTGTATCGATGAATGGACCGGGGAAAAGAGGCTCGACGACGGTTCGGTGGCCGAGGACATTACGTTCAGGCATACCTCTATCGTCGGGCGGTATGCCCTGAACTTCCATTTCAGCGACGGCCATGACACCGGCATATTCAGTTTTGCACTGCTCCGAAAACTGGCGGATCAGGCCCGGACCGACGAGTCGACGGCCTGAATCGGCCGGTTTCTTTTCGCGGCCTTGGAGGCCGGCGGGCCGCTGACGCGGTAACGCCAAAAAAAGTTAAAATAAGTTGTATGCACGAGCGTGATATTTTCGACGAACGGCAGGAGATCAAGAGGGCGGCATTCGTGTGCCCGCATTGCCGCGAACGAAACGAATACGACATCCGGTGGCTGACCCGCCGCAAGAAAAAGAACGTTCCAAAGAACCTGGGCCGCGACGACCGTGCCCGCTTCGAGAAGTCTCGGGATTACATGGTCCGGGTGGATGACCAGTTGATGTGTAAGAACATGCGGTGCCGCAAACGCTTCGAGATCCCGTCTTTCCAAACCGTCGTTTTTATCTAAAGCCGCCGGCCCTCACCCGCGCGGCCTCATCCAATAATAAGGCCCGGCATATGTTCGGATATCCCCTCCCCGGATGCCCGAAACACCACCGGAATTCCCTCCCGGTTAGGGCCAAATTCTACTGTTCCTGGCACCTCTCGAATATGCTATTCTGAGGTCAAAGATAGCAAAAAGGGAGGATCCTGCGATGAAGGGAAAGGAACTTGAGTTTTACGAGAAAGAGTCCCCGGCCGACCCGAAAATGAAGGAGTTCATCGAGGACGAGATCGCTCATACTCCGAAGGCCCCCGGCGAGTTGTTCGAGAGGCTCTCGGAGAATCACGCCGCTTCGCCTGCCGATTCCGGCGGAGACATCGACGCCGATTGGGAAGAGGTCAACAGCTCGGGCTCCGAATCGGTATTTGGCCACAACCCGACCCCCGATCAGTCCGACGTTGAGGAAAATGCTCATGCGATGGGTCTGGACTTTCAGGATAACGAAACGCTGGATATTATCGGGAAGATGGAACGGCGCGACCGCGACCGTTTTGAGTTGGACGAGGGATCAAAGGCTTCCGGCGACTCGATCTGACGGTCTCTGAACGAAGAAAGGGCCCCGATAGGGGCCCAAATTTGTCTTTCGGCAATTAGCTGCCTTTGCCTAGTAGATGCTGAAAGTGTAATCAATGGTCACGGTCCGTGACACCGGGATGCCGTTCTGCTTCGCCGGTTCGAAGCGTATCTGCCGGGCTGCGGCGATCGCCTGTTCGGTCAAGCCGTGAGGCAATCTGGTTACCGGTGTGATCGAGCCGATGGTCCCGTTAGCAAGCAGGGTCACCTTGAGGCGAACACTTCCCTGCACTCCGTTTGTGCGTCCGGCATCATTATACTTCGCCTGCGGCTTTGAAAGGATCTTTACCGGTGAGGTAACTCCAACCCTCGGCGGAGGAGGGTCGCCGCGGCCGGACCCTGATCCAGGGCCGTCACCGTCGCCAAATCCGCTTCCAGAGCCTGAGCCGGTTCCGCTGCCCATACCGGTGCCGCGTCCGCTGCCTGCTCCGGTCCCCGCACCTGTGCCCATTCCGCCGCCGGTGCCGGGCCCGCTCGATAGATTGCCGAATCGTGAATTCGGATCACCCCAGCGGTCAAAATTCTTTTCGGTCTTCCTCGTCCCTTCCGTTTGGGGCGGAGGAAGTTCGAGCGACGGATTTTCGAGCCTTGGGATCTTCGGGTCCGGAGGACGCGTCGGGTTCGGTGATTGGTCCGGCAGATCGCCCTGGTTTACGGGCTCGGGGTCTTCCTTACCGCCGCCGCCGCCGCCGCCGCCGTCATCATCCTTCTCCTTCTTCGGCTCTTCTTCGATCGGCATCGGTACGTCGTCCAGAAGAAGAGCAAGCGAACGTTCATCACCGATCGCCCCGACGCCGAGGTCCTTCTGGAATAGAGAAATTACCGTCGCACCGACAGCGACCGTCAGAATAAATATCGAGGAACCAAGAAGAAGCATGTTCCGCTGGCGAACGTTCTTTTCCTGAATGACGGTAACGTAATAACCGCCGTCGTCCTCTTTGGTGTAAGCACCGGGTTCGTAGTTATGCAAACCCGTCCCGGTATAGGAGGCCTCCGCCGCCACCTCTTCGGTTCGGGGAGCCGCCCAGACCGTCTCTACCTCGGCTTCTTCCTCAACAATTCCCTCGGCTTCGCTTTCGATGAAATCGGCATTCGAAACTTCGATCGTCTGCGGCTCGGCCGCGTAGGTGTACTCCGGAAAAACCGGTGCGGCGGCCTCATCGGCAATATTCGCCTCGGCCTCGGCCGCAGGCTCTTCGGGGATCTCGAGCACCGGCTCGGTCACGCCAACTGAAGCCGACGCCGATCGCATCGACGGAGCATCGTCGATGGCCAACGGGGTTTCATCAGCGGGCTGTCCGGCCGCCTCGACCGGATTCAATTCAAATGTCTCAAGGGGATTTGCGCAATTAGGACAAAAACCGAACTTCGAAGAGAAGCTCTCATCACATGTACTGCAGAATTTTACGATCTTTCCCATCTTTTACGGCCTCGCTTAATTCGATCCGGACTATGCCGGGCTACCGGTAATACTGGATTATAACCCGATTTCAAGGGATCCATGCAATTTTCAAGAAAAATTTCCGCACGCTGCGGCCGCCTTGTTCAATTCAGATAGATGCTGTGCGGTATGGCAGCGATGCCCACTGAGATCAAAGTTTTTTCCGGCCGGTGCGGTTTGGCCGCGTGGCCTAAAAGGTTGATGTCCAAGCGATCTCGGGTCGATCGGTGCCCATTCGATCGCGGCGTCTTCGAACGGATCCGGCCCGATCGGAAAAAAATGCCTGAACCCTTGTGACAACACTTCAATGGAGTTTTGCAACTAAAAAAGTTAACATTTTTCCTGTAAGCAAATTCGATGTCATTGATAAAGAAAAGTTTTTTGCATCTCGTTGTTCTCTCGGCCATGCTGATGACCGCGGCCGCGGTCAACGCTCAGAAGACGTCACCGGCACCGCGGCAAGAGAAACTTCTCAACGGCCTGAAGGTGCTGATCTGGAACCTGCCTTCGTCCGAAACGGTGACCGTCAAATTGCGCATCCACGGCGGATCGGCATTTGACCCGCAGGGTAAGGAAGGCGTCATGAAGATGCTTTCCGAAGGCTTTTTCCCGACGAAGGAATCGAGAGAATTTTTCGAGGAACTCGGCGGCGGGCTCGAGATCGACTGCAATTACGATTACATCCAGGTAACGGCCCGCGCACGGAACGATGAGTTCCTGACCGTGCTCGAAACCCTCTCTCAGTCGATACTGGGACCCGAGATCGGAAAAGATGCAACGTCCGGACTGCGGGCAGCGGTGCTCGAACAGCTGAAAGAAGTCGAGGGCGATCCCGGCTACATCGCTGACCGAGCCGTCGCTCGCCGGCTGTTCGGGACTTTTCCCTACGGACGCCCGATCCTTGGAACACGTGAGACGTTGGAGGCGATCGATTTCGCGGATCTGAGGTTCGCCAAGGACCGGCTTCTGACCGCGGACAATGCGACCCTTTCGATCGAGGGGAAGGTCGATCCTGCACTTGCGTTTCGCGCAGCCCGCCGATACCTGGGCTCGTGGCTTAAAGCCGATAAGAAGATCCCGTCGACCTTTCGTCAGCCCGACCCGCCGGCCAGGACGGTCGAGGTGCTCGAAGTTCCCGGGGCCGGTGCGAATGAACTTCGGTTTGCCGGCAGGGGTGTCTCACGGAGCGAATCCGACTATTACGCCGCCTTGACGCTTGAAAAGATCCTCGCGAAACGCATTCAGGGAACGGACGGCCGCACTGCGTTTGTACGAAGCGAGGCCCATGTTCTGCCGGGCTCCCTCGTTTTCGGCGTGTCCGGCTGGCAGCCTTCCGGCGGGAGCGGAAACGGCCCGTCGGCCGCCGATCGCTGGGCCGAATCGATCCCGGCGAACGTCCTTAGCGGAACTGTTTCGGCTTCGGAATTCGACGCCGCCCACCGTGAGGTCCTTTCGGAGCTTTCCCGCTACGATACGGCCGAACTTTGGCTGGACGCGGATACATACAAGACCGGGCCGGCAGGTAAGGAATATGAAAAGGCGGCCGCGGTAAAGCCTGCTGACGTGCAGCGGGTGCTTGCCCGGCTTCAGAAAGAGCCGCTCGCCTTCGTGCGCGTCAGGCCCTCCGCCAACGATAATTGAACCGATGCCGATCGAACGAACCGCCGGCGAAGCCGAACATTCAAGGGCCGTCCGTGAAATGTTTTCCGGCATTGCCGGCCGGTATGACCTGCTCAACCACCTGCTTTCGGCGAACATAGACAAACGCTGGCGAATCCTTGTCCGAAAGGAACTCTCACAGGTCCTCTCCGACCCCAACGCGATCGTGCTGGATGTAGCCTGCGGGACCGGCGATCTTGCGATCGAACTCGGCTCGCACGCCAGTGCAAGGGTCTGCGGGGCCGATTTTTGCCGCCCGATGCTCGACCTTGCCGCCTCAAAGACCGGCCGTGCCGGGTTGTCGATTCCCTACATCGAGGGCGACGCGATGCAGCTTTCTTTCGCGGACGGGAGCTTCGACGCGGTCACGATCGCCTTCGGATTGAGAAACCTCTCAAACCTTTGCGGCGGCCTGGCCGAGCTTCATCGGGTCCTGAAGCCCGGCGGCAAATTGGTGGTCCTTGAATTCTCGAGCCCGGTCATTCCCGGCTTCCGCGGCCTCTTCCGGTTCTATTTCACGCGGATCCTGCCGCGGATCGGGGGCCTTGTAAGCGGTTCGCGGGGAGCTTATGAATATTTGCCCGATTCCGTCTCTAAGTTCCCGGCCCAAAAGGAGCTAGAAAGACAAATGGAAGCGGCCGGGTTCCGCGACGTCAGCTACCGGAATCTCTCCGGCGGTATTGCCGCGATCCACACCGGCATCCGCGCGTGATGCACGAAAGAACGGAGGACTCTCCGGGCCGCACGTAATGTGCCCGACGAGCGGCCGACAGTCTCGCCTGGCCGTGTGAAGAACGGCGGATGCGGGCGTTTGTGATAGGCACCCCGAAAGGCTAAAATTTTAACCGCCTGCGTCCCAAACGATGAAGTACAAGCTACTGAATCTCATCCGGCAAGCCGCCCTGATGCTGCTCGTTATCTGGACCGTCGTATCGCTTGTCACGGTGCTGATCGAACTCGTCCCCGGCTCGCCGGCGATGACCATCCTCGGTGAGACCGCGACGGCGGAGCAGATCGACAACTTTAACCGCAAGCACGGGCTCGACCGGCCGGCCTTTTTCTTTTCATATTCGGCCGGGTCGGGCTTTGTTTGGAACGGAGCGAACAACCGCTATCTGGACTATTGGACGGGCCTCCTTAAGGGCGACCTCGGCACGTCGTTCCGCACGGACCGCCCCGTTCTGGACATGATACTTGAACGGTACCCTTCGACGATCAAGCTCGCCCTCGCCGCTATGCTCGTCGCGATCGGGATCGCCATCCCGCTCGGCGTGCTCGCCGGCACCAACAAGAATGGCATCGTCGATAACATAGCGTCCTTTGTCGCCCTACTCGGTATCTCGCTCCCGACGTTCGTCGTGGGGCCGTTCCTGGTCTATGTTTTCGCGGTCCGGCTCGGCTGGTTCTCGCCGACGGGGAGCCTCTATCCCGAGGACATTATTCTGCCCGCCGTGACGCTTGGGGCCGCCCTTTCGGCGATCCTGACGCGCATGGTCCGCTCCAGCGTGATCGAGGAACTTGGCGAAGATTACGTTCGGACGGCAAGGGCGAAAGGCCTGAGCGAAAGAAAGGTCGTGTATAAACATGTCCTCAAGAACGGCCTGATTCCCGTTGTGACCGTCCTCGGGCTCCAGCTGGGTGTTTTGCTTGCCGGCGCGATCATCACGGAGAAGATCTTCAGCTGGCAGGGCCTGGGGCTCCTTTTACTCGACGACGGTATCAGAAAGCTGGATTACCGGCTCGTCCAGGGCTGTGTTTTGGTGATCAGCATCACTTTTATCTTTGCTAACACGCTGACTGACCTTGTTTACCGCTGGCTCGACCCGCGGATCCGGCTTTCGTGAATCGGGATGGCAACGTGCCGTCCAATGACTGAGTCTTGATGAATCGTCTGACCTACATCGGGATCGTGATCGCATCCGTCGTCGTGCTGGTAGCGATCTTTGCTCCGCTTCTTGCGACCCACGACGTCGGGACGCAGAACCTCGAGATGCGGTTTGCGTTGCCCTCCGCCGAACACTGGTTCGGGACCGACGGGCTCGGACGCGACATCTATTCGCGCATCGTTTTCGGCGCTCGAATTTCGCTTCAGGTCGGCATAACGGTCGTAGTGGTTTCGGGCGTGATCGGCATCCTGATCGGATCGATAGCGGGATTCTACGGCGGCTGGATCGACAAATTTCTCTCTGGGTATCTATTTAACGTATTCCTCGCTTTTCCGGGGCTGCTCCTCGCGATCGCGCTGGTCGCGTTTCTGGGCGCAGGCCTCGGAAAGCTGATCCTGGCACTCTGCATCATTGGATGGGTCGGTTACGCACGCGTCATGCGCGGCCAGGTGCTGAAAGTGCGCGAATATGATTTTGTGCAGGCGGCCAGGGCTTTGGGAGCGGGTAATATGCGGATCCTCTTTTCGCACATTTTGCCGAACGCGATCCAGCCCCTGATCGTTCAGGCCTCGCTTGGGATGGCGGGAGCGGTTCTGTCCGAGGCATCGCTTTCGTTTCTCGGCCTTGGCATCCCGCCGCCGGCCCCAAGTTGGGGAACGATGATCGAAGAAGCACGCCAATACTTCAGCATCACGCCGCACGTTCTTTTCTTTCCCGGCGTCGCCATTGCATTGACCGTGCTTGCGTTCAATTTCATCGGCGACGGCCTGAGAGAATACCTTGATCCGAAACAGCGGACCCGTTAGATATGTTGATCAGTCCGAAAAGGATGTTCCCTCTCGGCGAGCGTGCACTGACCGTCGAATTCGGCAGCGAGCTTTCTGACGAACTGAACTTAGCCGCTATTGCCCTGGCTTCCAGGATCAACAACAGCCCTTTTCCGGGCCTGATCGAAGCCGTACCCGCGATCGCCTCAACGACCGTCTTTTACGATCCGATTGCCGTTTCCGGCGGCCGGGGATCGGCTTTCGACAGAGTTCGGGAATTTGTGACAGAGGCCCTTGGATCGGCAACCGGGACGCCTGCCAAAGCGTCTCGAACGTTAAACGTTCCGGTGAGTTTTGCCGAAAGCGACGCTCTCGATCTCGATAACCTCGCGGGATCGGCGGGCATGACCTCCCAACAGGTTATCGAAGCATTCCTCGGAAGGGAGTATCGAGTGTTCATGCTCGGCTTCCTGCCGGGTTTTGCCTATATGGGCACCGTCGATCCGCGCATCGCTCTGCCTCGGAGGCCGACGCCGCGTCTCGCAGTACCGGCGGGCAGCGTTGCGATCGCGGGAAACCAGACCGGCGTCTATCCATCCGTCTCGCCCGGAGGCTGGAACATTATCGGGCGAACGGACATCCCACTTCTGACAGAGGATGAAAGATCGCCATGCTTCTTCCGGCCCGGCGACCGGGTCCGCTTCATTCATGCTGCCGTTTAGTTTCGCGGCCGCCGGAATATTGTCCGTACGACCTCTGATGGCCATCCGGATCATTAAAGAAGGCATCTTCACTTCCCTGCAGGGCGGCCCTCGATTCGGCCGTCAGAGCTTCGGTTTCAATCCCGGAGGCTCGATGGACCGTGGAGCGCTAAGGATCCTGAACACTCTGCTCGGCAATGACCCCGACGCACTCGCCATCGAGATCCACTACCCGCCGGGCAAGTACCTGTTCGACGATGAGACCGATTTCGCGCTCGGCGGCGCCGACTTTTCGGCGGTCCTTAACGGTACTTCGATCAGAAACTGGAAGATCGTTCGGGCGGCCGGCGGTTCTGAACTCAGTTTCAGGCGAAAGGCCGCCGGGAACCGGTGTTACCTGGCCGTCCGCGGCGGATTCATCGGAAACGGGACCGGCGGCCGTGAAACTCTTTCCGGTCAAACAGTTAGGGCCATTTCGGGCGACGTGTTCCATACCCATCCCGCGGCCCTTCCGAACGGTCCCGCTGCTGGTATTGTCGCGCCTTCCCTTCGGCCGAATTACGCGTCCCGCCCGACGGTCCGGGTAATTCCATGCGGCGAGTTCGAACAGCTTTCGGACGAAAGCAAGGATCGCTTTCTCGGCAGCGAATTTGAACTGACTTCCGAGTCCGACCGGATGGGCTTCCGTTTGAAAGGCCCGGAGCTTCGTCGAACAACGTCGGATGAGATCGTCTCGGCGGCGGTGACCTTCGGGACGATCCAGCTTCTTCCGAGCGGGCAGTTGATCATGCTGATGGCCGACCATCAGACGTCCGGCGGATATCCGCGGATCGCGACGGTCATCTCCGCCGACCTGCCCGTGGCGGCCCAACTTGGGCCCGGCGACCGGATCTCTTTCCGGGTTACGGACAATGCCGCCGCCGAACTGGCCGCCCTCGAATTCGATCGCGAGCTTCGAAAGCTCTCGATCGCGGCCTCCTTTGGCAAATTTTGGTAAGCTCCGTGTTATAGTTTTCGATATTCCGCGATGCTGAAAGTCGATCTAAATTGCGACATGGGTGAGAGCTTCGGGCCCTGGAAAATGGGGAACGATGCCGAGATCATGAATTTCGTATCGTCGGTCAATATCGCTTGCGGATTTCACGCCGGCGATGCCACGGTGATGCGCAAAACGGCCGCCCTGGCCTTTGAGAAAGGCCGGGCGGTCGGCGCCCATCCGGGCTATCGCGACCTTCAGGGCTTCGGCCGGCGGAATATGTCGATGAGTCCGCAGGAAGTGTCCGACATCGTCCTTTACCAGGTCTCCGCGATGAAAGGCATTTGCGAATCGATGGGCGGTTCGCTACGTCACGTCAAGCCCCACGGCGCTCTCTATAACCAGGCGGCCCGCGATCCTGAGCTCGCACGTGCCATCGCCGCGGCCGTCAAGGCCATCGACCCCTCGCTCGTGCTCTACGGCCTCTCGGGTAGCCAGCTTATTTCCGAGGCACGCAATGCCGGCCTTGCGGCTGCGTCGGAGGTCTTTGCGGACAGGTCATACCAGGCGGACGGCAGCCTGACGCCGCGTTCGCGTCCAGACGCCCTGATAGAGGATACCGGGGTGGCCGTGCTGCAGGCCGTCGGGATGATCAAAGACGGACGCGTCGCGTCGACCGACGGAACTCCGGTCAACGTCGAGGCCGACACGATCTGCATTCACGGCGACGGCGCGAACGCAGTCGCATTTGCCGAAGCGATCAACCGGGCATTTTCCGAACAAGGAGTTTCGATCCGTCCGCCAGAATAGGATGCCCGAAGAACAGGCAAACCGGGGCCGCACCTCCTCAGTAATTATCGGGGCCGCTTTCCTGATGGCGACGTCCGCCGTCGGGCCGGGTTTCCTGACCCAAACGACCGTTTTCACCAAGCAGCTTCTCGCCAGTTTCGGCTTTGTGATCCTCCTTTCGGTCGTACTCGACATCTTCGCCCAACTGAACGTCTGGCGTGTCCTGACCGTCAGCGGCAAACGCGGCCAGGATGTGGCAAATGCCGCCATTCCCGGCAGCGGCTACTTTCTCGCGTTTCTGGTTGCGGCAGGCGGGCTTGTTTTCAATATCGGTAATATCGCGGGTTGCGGACTCGGGCTCAACGTTCTTTTCGGGCTGCCTGTAGAGGCAGGAGCGCTGATCAGTGCGTGCGTCGCCATCGCACTCTTCCTTTTCAAGGAGGCCGGGCGGGCGATGGACATGTTCGTCAAGGCCGTCGGGCTTGTGATGATCGGCCTTATCGTTTATGTCGTCTTTGCTTCGCGACCGCCGCTGGCCGAGGCGGCCTTTCGATCCGTATGGCCAGAGACGATCGATGTCCGGGCGGTCGTGACCTTGGTCGGCGGGACGGTCGGCGGTTATATCACATTCGCAGGCGCACACCGCCTGATCGATGCGGGCATCCATGGCCGCGACGCGCTCCGCGAGGTCAATCGAAGCGCGGTCACCGGCATCCTCCTGACGGCCGTGATCCGCTTTCTGCTTTTTCTTGCGGCATTCGGCGTGGTCGCCCTGGGAATGGCGATCGACGATTCGAATCCGCCCGCGTCCGTCTTCCGCAACGCCGCCGGCGAGGTCGGCTATATGATATTCGGCGTCGTCATGTGGTCCGCGGCGATCACCTCGGTGGTCGGTGCCGCGTACACTTCCGTGTCGTTCCTCAAGACGCTTCACCAGAAGGTGGGCCGGCGGCCGAACGTCCTGATCATCGCCTTTATCGCGGTCTCGACGCTCATCTTCATGTTCATCGGGCGTCCGGTGGCCGTGCTCGTCTGGGCCGGCACCATCAACGGTTTTATTCTTCCGGTGGGGCTTGCCCTGGTCCTGATCGCGTCCCGAAATCGCAAGGTCGTCGGCGATTACGTCCATTCTCCGCTTCTTCAGGCAGCCGGCTGGGTGGTCGTGCTCGTTATGCTTGCGTTTAGCATTCAAACCGTGTTTCCGATATTCTAGAAAAAGCGGCAAGCCCGACAGCGGGTTCGAAGCATCCAAGCTCTTTTGCCCTTATTATCAGTTGATCCCGGCATGCAAAGGACCCCGATCCTATCGCTGATGCTGTTGACCGCGGCCACGCTTACGGCGGCTCAATCCGGCCGCCGCCCTGCGGCCACGCCGACGCCCGCCGCCGCCGAAACGCTTGATCCTTCCGAATATTCCGAATCCAGGCCGATGCGGTCGCGCTCGCCGAACATGGCCGCCCGCCCGGCGCAGACAGTCGCGAAGCCGGCCCCGAATGCGAAGCCGGTCGAGGTGGAGAGCGAGGACCAGGTCATTAAGGTCGAGACCGACCTGATCACCATCCCCGTCTCGGTCTTTGACCGGAGCGGCTTGTACGTCCCGAACATCCGCCGGTCGGAGTTCAAGATCTTCGAGGACGGTGTCGAACAGGAGATCGCCTATTTCGGAACGTCGGACAAGCCCTTTACGGTCGTCCTTCTGCTCGATACGAGCCTTTCCACGAATTACCGGATCGAGGAGATACGCGAGGCCGCAAGGGCTTTCGTCGACCAGCTCAAGATCCAGGATTCGGTCATGGTCATTGAATTTGACCGCAACGTCAGCGTCCTGACCGACGTGACGAACGATCGCCAGCGGATCTACAAGGCCATCGGAAAGGCCGATTTCGGGATGGGCACCTCGCTTTACGACGCCGTCGATCAAGTGCTGCGAAAACGCCTCAGCAGGATCGAGGGGCGAAAGGCGGTCGTGCTGTTCACGGACGGCGTCGATACGACATCCAGAAAAGCCGGCTACGACACCACCCTGACCGTCGCCGAAGAGGCCGATGCCATGGTCTTCCCGATCTACTACGATACATTCGAGTGGAACCGCCAGGGAGCGGGCTCGCCCTTCCCCGTGATCGGCAGCCAGATCGGCACCCGGCCCGGGGATTACGCTCTCGGCCGAAAATACCTGCAGGAGTTGGCGGATTACACCGGCGGGCGGGTCTTTCGCCCGGAATCGACGCCCGGCGGCCTGACCGCCGCCTTCGAGGGCATCGCTGAAGAACTGCGGCGGCAATATAACGTGGGTTATATCCCGGCCGTGAAAGGCGTCCCCGGCCAGCGAAAGCAGATCCGCGTCCGCGTGAACCGCCCGAACCTGATCATCCGGGCCCGCGACAGCTACATCGTGGCCGACTCACCCAGATCCCCCTGACCAACTTCATCCTTCTGCCTTCCGCCCCCTGCCCACTGCCCACTGCCCCCTGCCTTCTTCCCTCGTCCCTCATCCCTCGTCCCTCGTCCCTCCTCTTTCATCCCTCATCCCTCATCCCTCATCCCTCATCCTTCATCCCTCATCCCTCATCCTTTCCCTACTCCCTGCTCACTGCCCGCCGCCCACCGCCCTCCGCCTTCTGCCTTCTGCCCTCGTCCCTCATCCCTCATCCCTCGTCCCTCGTCCCTCGTCCCTCCTCCCTCGTCCCTCCTCCTTCATCCTTCATCCTTCATCCCTCATCCCTCGTCCCTCGCCCCTCGTCCCTCGTCCCTCGTCCCTCACCAACTCGACACAAAAAAAGAAAGGCATGATCTCTCACGCCTTTCGATCCTAATTGGGTTGTTCGGCCGGAGGGCCCTCTTTATGTCGAGGGCCTCCCGGTCGAGTCTGTGTTGGCTACTGAGCCTGGACTGCCGAATCATCAGCCGATCCGAGCGAGAGTTCGTCGTCTGTCGCACTCTCACCT
>JBFXJZ010000005.1:0-349818 GCA_050174305.1 Pyrinomonadaceae bacterium
GACCAGTCTCCCGTCGTCTGCTTGTATACGGCTGCGTCGGCCTTCTTGTCGCCGTCGAAGTCGAATCTCGCAGGACGCTCGCCTACCGGCGGAGCATCCGGGTTGTTCGTGAAGACAACTGCGTTGACACCCGCAACCAATCCGTTCGGGCCGCTCAGCGTTGCTCTCCTCAGCGGGAGGTCAACAGCCAATCCGCCCGGTCCGCATGACGGACAGTGGATCGATACAAGGTTACCGGCAGCTTCCGTGATCGTTACGGTCGATCCCTGGTTAAAGGCACCGCCGAGCAATCCGGATCCGTTCACGAAGGTACAGTTACCTTCCTGGGTACCGGCCGGTCCTGCTGTTACCGTTACGTTCGTTGAGAACGGCGGGAACATGTTACCCGGGTTGGCACCGCCGATGACCGGGCTGACCAAAGCAACCGTGAAGTTGTAGTCCTGGCCCTGGGCCGCACCGTTTCCGATCTTACAGACCTTAAGTACGGTCGGCCTGAACCGGAAGTTGGTGAACTCGACAACCACCTCGCGTGTGCGGGCAAACACCGCCGCACGTCCGACGTATGCGGAGTTCGTGATGTCGAGCCGTGCACAATTGATCGTGCCGCCCGGTGCCGGGCTTGAGTCATTAAAGCCCACGCCCCAGACTCCGTTCATGCCGCGGCCATCGAAAATGCTCAGGTTTCCCACCGGCTGGAATGTCCCGGCAAACGGTGATCCGGCACCACCAGGCGGTATCGGAGCAGCCGCTTCATCGCTGAACCTTGTCAGGTTGCCGGTGCAATCGGTCGCGCCGCTGCCGAAGTTCGGCCCATCAATGTCGCCAGTCCCAGGAGCAATGTACAGGGCGGTGCCCAGACCTGCCGGGTTGACGACTGCCATCGAGACGTCTTCGACCGCGAACGCGTGTGTCACGCGAACGCCTACATCGACATCCGAGACCAAACCGGCATCCGGAACATTCACCGGTACGCCCACCGAAGTTCCGTCCGCAAGAGCGATCGGTCCATTCGTAAAGAACGACTCAAGCGAGTCAGGCGCCGGGGTCAGCCACGGGTTCGGGTTGAAGCCCGCGATGGCTGTGTTCGTGAACGCCGATCCGAACTGGCGGATCTGCGAGACACGAAGCTGTCCCGGATTCTGCGGTATCGTGTTGTTCACCGAAATACCGTTCTCATATACATAGACCGGTGTTCCGTTCACGAACGTCTGGAACGGCGTCCAGCTCGGCGGGTTAGCACCAAAGCCGGGTACCAGTTCGCAGGTTCCGCCCTGTGCCGGGTCGCCCGCACGCACATCGAACGTACGCGTGACGAGTCCGTAGCTTGCAGCCTGCGGGTGAGCAGCATTGGTCGGTCCCCAGCCCACTACCGTAAAGGTAAAGAGCGTGTTGATGGGGATGCCAGGTCCGGCGATCTTACAGACCTTGAACGTGCTCGGGTTCGAGCGGTTCCTGAAGATCACCAGCGTCTCAGTGGCCGACGAAGTCGATTCAGGGAACCGGACACCGACAACACCGCCGCCCACATTCGGGAACGAAACTAGCGAGTTGCCGCTTGCAGCGGTCGCGCCAATGCCGAGAAACGCGGTGACGAACCTCGGGAATCCGGGGACGATGTCACCATCCGGCAGCACTTCGAAGCCTTCGAGATAGAAGCCCGGACGGGCAAGTTCCGTGATCCAGGCTCCCGAGACATTCCCCGTAGCGGGCGGGAACGGAGCAGGGTCGCCCGTGGTCACCGCGATCGGGCCGGTACATTGTCCGACCGGGATCGAGAACACCTGAAGCACCCGCTGGTTCGGGTTCAACTGGTTGACCGAGAATACCCCTGACACCGTGTACTGGAAGAATCCCGTCACGTCGGGATCGCCGCCAGAAAGCGGGTTTGCTCCCGGCGGGTTGTAGAGCACCGGAGGATTTCCCGGAAGCGGGATCGGTCCATAGGGAAGGCTCACCTCCAAATTACCGTTCAACGTCAGGGGGGCTCCGGTCGAGGCCCGTTTGCAGATCTCGACAAAGCCCGTGATCGCGCGGCGGTTGTAGAACTCAAGCGTCAAAACGCCGTTCACAGTACCGGCAACGATGGTCACGTTTGCAACTCGCGTCGAAAGGTTCACCAGGCCAAGTGAAGACTGGCCGGCCTGTGACGGCGGCTGCGGGTTCACCTGGATAACGTTGTAAAGCTCGAAGTTGCCCGTGAACGTTCCCGTCGAAGGGGTGATAAGCGTTCCCGAGTTCAACTCCGTAACTGTCTGCGGGCCGGCCGCCACCGCGAACGGCGTCGAGCACGATCCCACAGGTACCCTCATCGGGTTGCCGGCCGATCCCGGCTCTCCAGCCGTTACGCCCGTAACCACGAAGTGGAAAATACGGTTCGAAAGGTCATTTACAGGATCAACCGGAAGCTGCTGCCGTTTACAGATCTGTATCCAGCCTACCGCCGCGCCGCCCTGCACCGTGCTGTTCTCAAGCTCGGCCTTTCCAAGGGCAAATACCTTGTCCGTCACCGTCGAGCCGCTGCCGACCTTTACGTCGTTAGCTGCCAGAACGCTGGCACGGAACATCGCATTGCCGCCGATCTCTGCATCCTCGGCAACGAAGAACACGTTTCCTGCCTGTGCTCCGTTGTCAAGCTCGATGCTCGATCCGTCTTTTACTTTGAGCGTTCCCGCGACACGGAAGATGAACGTTCCCGCTGCATCTCCGTTGCCCGCGACGACCATCTCGCCTGCCAGCTCAGCCGAGCTCAGGCAGTACACTCCGGGGCCAAAGCTCTTCCCCGTCAGGTCTCCGCTCTTTACCTCGACGCACGGCAGCTGCCTCATCGCATCAATTGCGTTCGACAACTCCTTCGTCGCTTTCCGGCCCTCGGCCGACCGCATCGCGTCGCCCTTGGCACCTTTGATCTCTACATCGCCGATCTCGACGATTCCTCTCTCGGCATATACTCCATACCCCGAGGCCGACTTCAACGCTCCGATCGCAAAATCGATCATCGGCTGGGTCGCCACTTCAGGGCCTTCCTGGACTACACCGGATTTCGTGTCTTCTACCTGGGCAGCCACATTGGCTTCAGGCAGGAACGCATAACCCCCAACAGCAACGGCTGCCAGGGCCGTAAGCACGATCAGGTACCTGAACGCACTTACGCGATCTCTAAATGTCTTGGGGACATTTGTCGTGATCTCGTCCATCTTCGAATCCTCCTATTCTAACTTTCGAGTCCTTGGTCTCGTCGTGGGAGACGATTACGACCCGAAAGCCGTAGATCTCCTCTCTCAACATGATCTCCCGAACGCCGCGGATCTGATCGACCGGGTTTCGGGATAACTAAAGAAAGGCACAATGGTCCTTTCACTTTTGGCAATTATCGGGAAGTTTATTCGAGAATGCGGTCCGTTTTCTGTATGCTGGCATACACGAAATAGGCCATTATCCCAAAAAACTTCGCTTAAATCGGTAAAATCTGCCTAAATGTACGCTTTTTTAAATGAAATTACAAGTCTCCTTTTTGTCAATTATGCGCCGGCGGGACACTAGATTTGGCCCGATCTTTCACGCTTCACGGCCCACCGTGTTCCGCCTTCTGCCTTCTGCCTTTCGTCTTCTGCCTTCCGCCCTCATCCCTTGTCCCTCATCCCTCATCCTTCATCCTTCACCCTTCATCCTTTCCCGGCCAACGGCCACCTGTTGCAAAAAAAGCCCGCCGATCCCGGCAGGCTTCTTCGATCTAAAATATCCTCCAAAAAGGAAGCGGCCCTTTAAGCCGATCCACTACCCTGATCTTCCACACGAACGTGAAAAGAGTAAGCAAAACCCGGCTTCTTGGGTTTGTCATCCTTCGGCCGCTGGTCCCTCGGCGGCGGCTTCGGCACCGGTTCGACTTTCGGGGGCGGTTCCTTCGGGGGCGGCTTCTTCGGATCTTGTTTTTGCCCCATGGCCGACACCGAAAGTGCCGCCAGCAGCAAAAATCCGAAGAGCAAATTCTTTAACGTCTTCATTCTTTCAATACTCCTCATTCCTTTCTAAGCGTCGATCGCATCGGGGAAGAGGGAAAGTGCGTCACACCACAAGAAATATAGGCAATCGGGGTGCCAAACAATGTCGGTCCTCCCCAGCATACTCTTGAGTTGGATTTTATTGTATCAACGTTGGCTGCAATCTTTACAAATCTTTACGATTTGAGTCATTCTCATACGAAATAGTGAATTTCTCAAGCAATAATGTATCTTTTCCCGATTTCCGGCAGTCCTGAATATTCACCATCGACCGCCCGTCTGCCCGAACGAAGCGGCAAAGCAACCACCGAGCGTAGCTTAGACGGCACGAAGCCGGCCGAAGGATGCCGCAAAGGATAAATGTGATGGAACTTTTGAGAGCAGCTCTTGTATTGGTTGCAGTCGTTGGCACGATCATTTTCAACGGCATCGCGGCCGCCGGCCTCGTAAACGGGGTCACGCCTGCGGAGGTCTCCGCGGCTTACTCTACCGTTGTGACGCCTGCGGGTTACGCCTTTTCGATCTGGAGCCTTATCTATTTCGGACTGATATGCTTCAGCATCTATCAACTGCTTCCAACCAAAATGCCGCGGTTTTCAGCGGTTCGCTCACTCGTAATTTTGAGCTGCCTTCTTAATTGCACCTGGGTCTATTTTTGGCACCATCGCCAGATCGCCATTTGCTTCATTCTGATCGCTGCTCTCGCCGCTGTTCTTGTGCTTATCAGGCGGCGGCTGAGCGGATCGGACGGATGGGCCGACGCTGTAGCGACCGCTCCGTTCAGCATCTACCTCGGTTGGGTCTCCGCTGCTTCCATCGTAAATTTCGCCATACTTTTGGCCCACCTCGGTTATGATGTCGGCCCGTCGCAGGGAGCGTTCGGGGCGGCCCTGCTGGTCCTGGCAACCGGGCTTGCACTTTTCTATCGTTTCGGCCTCACAGATCATCTTGCGCCCATGGCCGTCGCCTGGGCCCTGACGGCCATCGCGGTCAAACAGAGCGGCAATACCCCGGTCGTTTCTGCGGCGGCCGTTGGCGTGGTAGCCTGCCTAATAGCGTCTCTTAGTTTCGTGGTCAACTTACAGGGCAGCCAAAATGAATGAAGGAAAACTTTGTGTCTCGGTGATCGGCGACACCGCCGAAGACCTTTTCGCACGGCTGCGCAAGGCCGAACCGATCGCGGATGTGGTCGAATTAAGATTGGACAAGCTGGACCCAGAGAATATCCGGCTGGTTTTTGAGGGGCTTGTTTCCGAGAAGCAGTTGCTTCTCACAATGCGGCCTAAAGAAGAAGGCGGGCTTTCGCCAAAGGGCCTAAACGACCGCACTGCTTTCTGGATGGAATACGCGATCCATAGGCTTATCGACCATAGCAAAATATGGATCGACCACGAGCATGACATGATCCCGCAGCGGGACTTCATGTTTTGGGTCGACCAATGTTTTGTCATCAGGTCCAGGCATTATCTGGAAGGCAAGATCGCCAATCTGGACAAGGCCTATGACACGGTGGTCTCAAAGAAAGAGGTCGGTAAGATCGCAGTTTTCGCCAACGACGTAACGGCTACGATCGGCATTTGGAAAATGTTGGAGCGGGCAAATCGCGAAGCGAAGAGGATGATCCCGATCGCGATGGGCGAAGCGGGCAAATGGACGCGGATCCTCGGCCCCGCGTACGGCGCTTTTATGACGTATGCGTCCCTCGACGATCAGAATGAGACCGCACCCGGCCAGATCACCGCCCGCGAAATGATCGACGTATTCAGGGTCCGCGAACTCAACACAGAAACATCGGTTTACGGGGTCGTCGGCGGGAAGACCGATTATTCGCTCTCGCCCTGGATGCAAAATGCGGCATTCAAAGCGGCCGGCATGAACTCGGTCTTCGTCCCGCTGCAGACCAATGACCTCGAAGGCTTTTTCAAACGGATGGTCAGGCCGGAGACGCGCGAGATCAACGTGAATTTCGCCGGTTTTTCGGTCACGAATCCGCACAAGGTCGCCGTTATGGACCTTCTCGATGAGGTTGATGAAACCGCTTCGGCCATCGGCGCGGTGAACACTGTCAAGCTCGAGGACGGACGGTTGATCGGCTACAACACTGATGCAGACGGGTTTATTATCTCGCTCAAGGCCGCCGCGGGCGACCTGGGCGGCGCACGTGTGGCACTTTTCGGGGCGGGTGGTGCTGCACGTGCTTGCATCTACGCCCTCCGGAAGGAAGGGGCAGAAGTGACTGTATTGGCCCGAAACGAAACAACGGGCACTGCACTCGCAGGCGAGTTCGGAGCCCGTTACGAACCGGCCGCCGGCGATCGCAGAATGGCCAATGAATTTGACATCGTTGTAAACGCAACGCCGCTCGGAACTTTGGGACCCAGGTCAAAGTTCACTCCGCTCACGGCACCCAAACTTGAGGGCCTGAGAACGGTTTATGACCTGGTCTATAACCCAGCCGAAACACGCTTAATGAATGAAGCGAAGCAGGCCGGTGTTCCGGCCGTCGGCGGGTTGGGAATGCTCATCGAACAGGGTGCACGCCAGTTCGAGATCTGGACCGGCACTTCGGCGCCCAAGGACGCAATGCGGCAAGCGGTCGAGGACAGGCTGAAACAATGAACAAGGCGGCACAACCCGAGGCACTGAATTGTCCCAATTGCGGCGGTTCGGTAATGAGTGATAAGACGGCGTGTGAGTTCTGCCGCTCACGGCTGAAGACGGTCGGATGCCCCAAATGTCTCGGCCTGATGTTCCTCGGCTCGAAATTCTGTGCGAACTGCGGAGCAAAGGCCACCGCAGCGGTCGTATTAGACGAGAGTTCGGCGGGTGATTGTCCGCGGTGCCGAAAGCCAATGCAGATGCTTCAGATCGAAGCTGTGATGGTCCGGGAATGCCGAACCTGTGGAGGTTTCTGGTCGGATGTCGCTACCTTCGAAGAATTGTGCGCAAACAGTGAGAAGCAAGCCTCGGTACTCGGTTTCATCGGCAGCGAGGCCCACCCGAATTCCCATCCGGCGACCGTCTCCTATGTACCCTGCCCGGACTGCGGCGAACTGATGAATCGAAGTAATTTTGCAAAGGCCTCAGGTGTCATCATCGACTTGTGCAAGAAGCATGGCGTCTGGTTTGATGCCGACGAACTGCCGAAGATCATCGCGTTCATCAGTTCCGGCGGACTCGACCGCCAGCGTGAAAAGGAAAAGATGTCGATCCAGGATGAGCGGCGGAAGCTTCGGGACGACGCCCGAAGGATGTCTGCTATCGAACGGCGTGCGGGGATCGCCGGTATTCGCGACGATGACGATGTTTCCGGGCTTCGCGGCTTCATCCGCGCACTTTTCGGCTGACTATTTCCGGTGAACGAAAGATACAGCAGACAGATCTTGTTCCGAGAGATCGGACGCGCGGGCCAGGAAAAACTGCTCGCTTCGCGGGTCTTGATCCTTGGGTGCGGCGCGCTTGGGGCGTCTCATGCCGAAATGTTGTCGCGGGCCGGCGTCGGGAATCTCAGGATCGTCGACCGCGACTTTGTCGAATTCACTAATCTTCAACGTCAGACTCTTTTTAAGGAATCGGACGCCGCCGGACGATTGCCAAAAGCCATCGCCGCCAAAAAGAGGATCGCCGAGATAAACTCTGAGATCGGGGTCGATGCGATCGTTGCGGACGTCAATAATTCGAACGTCGAATCGCTCGTCGACGGCTGCGATCTTGTCCTCGACGGCACCGACAATTTTCAGGTCCGATACCTCCTGAACGACGCTTGCGTTAAACACCGGAAGATATGGATCTACGGTGCCGCGGTTTCCAGCTATGGCACCACGATGACCGTCATCCCCGGCGAGACGCCCTGCCTCCGATGCATTTTCGAAGAAATGCCCGATGCCGGAAGTTCGCCGACCTGCGACACCGCGGGCGTGATAATGCCGATAATCTCGAGCATCTCTTCGATACAGGTCAGCGAGGCGATCAAGGTGTTAGTTGGCGACTTTGATTCCCTGCACAGCTCGTTGGTTCAGATCGACATTTGGGCAAACGATTGGAGAAAAATTAGACTCACCAAGCCGAATGAAGACTGTGTTTGCTGTGTGCAGCGGAGGTTCGAATTCCTCGAGGCCGGATCGCAGGAATTTTCGGCCGTCCTCTGCGGCCGCAATGCCGTCCAGATCGCCCCGCCGGGCCGGATTGATCTTGACCTTGCTCAACTCGCTGCAAAGCTCTCGCCACTTGGTGAGGTCAAGCAGAACGAGTATCTCGTCAGGTTCTCCGTGGATGGAAAAGAAGTCACCGTATTCAGTGACGCCCGGGCCATCATCAAAGGCACGGACGACGTCTCTGTCGCTCGATCACTCTACGCCCGCTATCTGGGCACGTGAAAAGTGTGTCCTTTCCGTCCCTCAATTTTCGTATAAGGTATTGGTGAGCAGTATGAGATCAAAGCCCAGGATTGTGATCATCGGCGGCGGCTTTGGCGGACTTTGGGCGGCCAAGGCTCTTGCTAACCGTCCTGTCGATGTTATTCTGATCGACCGCAAGAATCATCACGTATTTCAGCCTCTCTTGTATCAGGTCGCGACGGCCGTGCTTTCGCCCGGAGAGATCGCCAAGCCCATCCGGCGGATCCTCTACTACGCTAAAAATATCGAGGTAATCCTTGGCGAGGCGGTCGAATTCGACAAGGCGACGAATATTGTCAAACTGGACGACGGCTCAGAAGTTACGTTCGATTATTTGATCGTCGCGGCCGGAGCTCGGCATGCGTACTTCGGCCACGATGAATGGGAGACCTGGGCACCCGGGCTCAAAACGCTCGAAGACGCGGTCGAGATCCGCCGACGTGTCCTCCTGGCCTTCGAGATCGCCGAGCGAAAGGCGGCCTTGTCCGGCGTGAAAGAACAGCTCACTTTCGCCGTCGTCGGCGCGGGGCCGACGGGCGTCGAACTTGCCGGAGCGATCGCCGGCATCGCAAGGCAAGCGCTTGCCTCCGACTTCAAGGCGATCGATACCAGCGAAGCCCGCGTGGTCCTGTTTGAAGGTTCGGACCGCGTGTTGGGCACTTTTGCCAGCGATCTTTCCGACAGTGCCAAGCAGCAGCTCGAGGAACTTGGCGTCGAGGTGCGACTGAACAGCTTTGTTACGGAGATCGAGCCGGGCCGCCTGAAAGTTGGTGATGATTGGTCCAAATGCGATGTGGTCCTTTGGGCAACCGGCGTCGCCGCTTCCCCGCTCGGTGCACAACTCGGCGTCGAAACTGACCGCGCCGGCCGGGTCAAGGTCGAACCCGACCTTTCGATCCCCGGGTATCCGAATATCTTTGTGATCGGCGATATGGCGAGTCTGCTTCAGGAAAGCGGCGAACCGGTCCCCGGTGTCAGCCCCGCCGCGATGCAGATGGGAACCGCCACGGCTAAGAATATCCTGAGTGAGATCAAGGGACGACCGCGGTCAAATTTCACCTATGTCGATAAAGGGTCGATGGCTACCATCGGCCGGAGCAAGGCCATCGCCCAGCTTTTCGGAATGAAGTTTCGCGGCTTCATCGCCTGGCTGATGTGGCTCTTCTTGCATGTCGTGTTCCTGATCGGCTTTCGGAATCGCCTGTTTGTACTGATGGGCTGGTTTTGGGCCTATCTCACCCGCGAAAGAAGTGCCCGCCTGATAACCGGCGACGCCGAAGAACTACGCAACGCATTGACCTTTATAGAGGCGGAATCGCCGGCCGATGAAAGCTCGGCAGTTCATCGCGACAGTCCCGGACGGCAACGCACTTCCGCCTGAGGGCACCTTCCGCAAGTTCCGGGATCGCGGGCCATGACTGCAACTGCAGCCGGATACATTGACCGCGGAGCGAGTGTCTTTTTATTCTTCGATAGCATATATTTAGACCTGTTCGAGTACCTTTCTCCATCAAATGAAGATAATTTTTTTCCTGTTCCTCGTCTTCGCTGCGTCTCCAGCCTTCGCCGACCCACAGACCTGGTCGGTAAACTCGCGGGGCGACGTGTTGAAAGGCGACGCCCGCAATGTATCTATCCGGCCGAACGGCTCGCTGGCTCTTTCGCCGAAACTCGCGACAGTTTATTCGACCGATCAACCCTATGTATGGTCTTCGGCGATCGACGCCGCCGGGAACGTTTACCTCGGAACCGGCGGTGACGGTCAGATCTTCAAGGTCAGCCCGGCCGGTTCGGGGTCGATGTTCGCCGATCTCGCCGAATTGAATGTTACCGCCATTGCTGTCGCTTCGAACGGCGAGTTATTCGCATCGACGGCCCCTGGCGGAAAGGTCTACCGGATCGATCAGGCGGGCCGAAATTCCGTCTATTTCGACCCGAAAGAAAAGTACATCTGGGCGCTTGCGGTCATGAACGACGGGAGTCTCGTCGTGGGAACCGGCGAGAGCGGCAAACTCTACCGTGTCAGAGGCGCCAATGCCAGCCCCTCGAGTTCGGTGATATTCGACTCTATCGATTCTCACATTATCTCGCTCGCGATCGACCGAAACGGCGTGCTTTATGCCGGGACGGATCCGGGCGGCCTGGTCCTTCGGTTTGCTGCTGACGGTTCCGCCTTTGCGGTCCTCGATTCGCCGCTTCGCGAGATCCATGAGCTTGCCGCAGGGGTCGACGGCTCGATCTACGCCCTCGCACTCGGCGAATCGGCGTCGACGGCGGCTCCGTCGCCGAGCCCGACACCCGGCGCATCCGACTCCCGGACGGTTTCGGTCCCGCGGGCGATTCCGGTGGCCCCGACGCCTGCGGCCAAAAGCAAGTATGACCTGACCGGTGCAAGGTCGGCGGTCTACCGGATAACGGCCGATGGCGAAAATAACATTTTATGGTCTTCCCCGACGGTCACAGGGTTTTCGCTCTATGCACACCAGACCGGAAACGGAGTTCTGCTTGGCACGTCGGACAAGGGGCGGATCTACAACATAACGAATACGGGACAGGAGGCCCTCGCCCTTCAGACCGACGCCAGCCAGATCTCGACGATCTTCGCCAGGGGCAGCGATCTTTACGCGACATCCAGCAACCAGGGCGTTCTCTACAAGATAGGCCCGGATACCGTAGCCGAAGGCACCTACGAATCCGCGGTGCTTGATGCGCGATCGGTTGCCGCGTGGGGCCGCATTTGGTGGCGTTCGACCGGCCAGGTCGAGATCCAGACACGCAGCGGGAACAGCGAAACGCCCGAGGCGACATGGAGTCAGTGGTCCGCGGTCAGAGGGCCATCTGAAGGGCCTTCAGGGAGTCCGCGGGCGCGTTATTTCCAGTGGCGCGCAATACTCCGAAGCTCGGCGACCCCGGCCACGGTCAGCGATGTGAACCTGGCATTTCTGCCTGCAAATATTGCGCCCGAAGTGCTTTCTGTCCAGATACTTCCGGTTAATGTTGGCCTCGCGGCAAATCCGCCGGTGCAGATAGATCCGAACATCGAGCTCTCTGGCCTCGACCCTGTTACATTCGGGATCCCTGCGGCCTCCGTGGCTCCCCGACGCGTTTATCAGCGGGCGGCGCGATCGTTCCAGTGGACCGCCGAGGACCGCAACGGCGACAAGCTCGTTTACGACATTTACTTCCGCGAGGTAAGGGAGGAATCCTTTAAGCTCGTTCGCGAGAACGTTTCAGAGAATTTTGTCACTCTCGACGGCCAGTCGCTCCCCGACGGCCGGTATGTTCTGCGGATAGTCGCGAGGGATGCTCCGGATAATCCTTCAGACCGTGCATTGTCGGGCGAATTGGTGACTGAACCCTTCGATGTAGATAACTCCCAGCCGGCCGTGACTGCCGGAGAACCTCAAATTAGCGGCGGGTCGGCCCGGATCGTGTTCATCGCGACGGACCGCTCCGGGCACATCACGCGGGCGGAATACAGCGTCAACGGCGGCCCATGGCAAGCGGTTTTTGCCGACGATGGAATTGCCGATTCGGCGGAAGAGCGTTTTTCCGTTCAGATATCGTCGGCGCCGGCCGGCGAACACATCGTCACGCTCAGGGTATTCGACGCCAGCGGGAACGCGGGGAATGCGCGGGCTGTGGTAAGGCGTTGACTAGAGGGTTACGCACAAACCGGGCCCGACGGCCCCCCGATCGATAAGCGAATGGCCACGAAAACGAGATCATGAAATATGCCGATCGATAAGGACAGCGTTTTTGTCATCACCGGGGCCGCGTCCGGCATCGGCCGGGCACTGGCCATCCGTGTAGCCGAGAAGAATATAGCCGGAATTGCTGTCTCCGACTGGAACGAGGCGGGTTTGAACGATACCGTCGCACGGATCGAAAGGCTCGGTATCCCGGTTTCCTCTCATGTCATTGACGTCAGCGATCAAAACCAGATGCAGCGGTTTGCCGAAGAGGTAATCCACCGGCACGGCCGCGTCACTCACCTCGTGAACAATGCGGGCGTCGGCTTATTCGGCACCTTCGAGCATGTTTCGATAAGCGACATCGAATGGCTGATGGGGGTGAATTTCTGGGGCGTTGTTTACGGCTGCAAGGTTTTCCTGCCCACTCTGCTTGAGCAGAAAGAAGCTCACATTATCAACGTTTCAAGCGTATTCGGATTTATCGCGCCCGAAGAACAAACGGCCTATTGTGCATCGAAATTCGCCGTTCGCGGGTTTACCGAAAGCCTGCGTCACGAATATAAGGACACGAACCTCAATGTTTCCTGTGTTCATCCCGGCGGCATCCTGACCGATATCGCCCGGAATTCGAAACTCGGCGAGAACACCCCCGAAGAATGGAAACATCAGGGAGCCAAGTTCTTTGACCGCGTCGCCCGGACCACGCCCGAGGCTGCCGCCGATGCGATCCTCGATGGGATCGAACGCAAGGAACCGCGCATCCTGATCGGAAATGATGCAAAACAGATCAGCGCGATCTCCCGGCTTTTTCCAAAACGTTATTTATCGGTGATCGAGAGGCTTGCGGGCCACAAAATGAGCCTTCGCAGGAAGTGATCACTTTTTCGGCAGCGTCATCGTCTCGCCTTCAGGGTTCAGCTCTAGGTGACGGGTCGTGCTGTCGGTAACACTCGGCGGGACCAGATCGCCGGTCTTGTAACTTGAAGCTCCAGGTGAGATCTCTGAACGTGCCGGTGCCGGGCCAAGCCGGCCATCCAGCCTGGTCGTGCCGAGCGAATTCTGGCTGGGCGTGGTAAATGCGGACTGCGACCGTAACGCTTGCATTTTTCGCGACTTGAGCAGATCGGAAAGGCCCTTCGCGGAAATGAAGAAGGCCGGGAACAGCATTGCCCACCACCAGGCCCGCCCGCCCGCGACACCTGTAAAAAAGAGCACCAACGAGACCACCAGAAATCCGAAGCCGGTGATCAATTCTTTTACGCCGTCGCCGTATACTTCCGCCGGGTCCTTTCTCCGGATAGCTTCCTTCTGAACGTACCTGTCTCCCGTCTCTATTCCCAGATCGGCAAGAAGTGGAGCCAAATCGCCGGTCATCGCGGCGGAAACATTTCCCAGCTCGAGGCCGCAGCTGCGGCAGAATTTGCCGTCATCCGGATTTTTTGTACCGCATTTGGGACAAAACATAAGCGTTTTATTCCTCGCCCCGGCCCCGCTGCCGTCGTGCTTCGAAAAGAATTACGCCTGCGGCGACCGAAACGTTCAGAGATTCTATTTTTCCATACATCGGGATTTTCACCAAAACATCACAGTTTTCCCGTACCAGCCGATGCATTCCGGACCCTTCTGCCCCGAAGATCACCGCCGACGGCTGGGTCCAGTCCCAATCCTGGTATGACATCTCTGATTCTCCGGCCGTTCCGACGACCCAGATCGAACTTTCTTTCAGTTTTTCAATTGTTCGGTTGATGTTCGCGACCTGTGAAATTTTAATGAACTCCGTCGCACCGGCTGCCGATTTCGAGACCGTCCCGGTCAATCCGGCGGCCCGCCGTTCGGGTATGATCAAGCCATCGGCGCCGGCGCACTCGGCAGTTCTTATCACGGCGCCCAGGTTCCGCGGGTCCTCGATACCGTCAAGGATCACGAGCAGTGCCTTGCCGTCGATACCGTCGATGAGATCGTCAAGATCGACGAACTCAACGGGCTCCGTGACCGCAGCGATCCCTTGATGATTGACGTCGCTTTCAAGGAGTCGGGCAAGCTTTTCTTTGGGAACGACCTCGATCGGCACGCCTTTCTCGCGGGCCAGGCCGATCGTGTTTTCCAGACGCTTCTCGCCGCCACCTTCAGCGACAAGCACGAGTTTAACGCTGCGGGGCCGGTTCCTGATCGCCTCGCTGACCGGGAGCGTGCCGTAGATAAGATGCTCGCCGTCCCCGGGAGAAGCCGTCCTCGTGCCGCGCACATCGGGCGTCTTACTGAACGGCCGCCCGCTGATATTTGCCTTATCTTTTCGAGTGGGGCCCTTCCTCATCTGTGAAGCCGTTGGAGGCGGGAATAGCGGTTGAATTGTTCGAAGTTATTGGAGATCACCTTTTTCGAGAAGCCGGCCTTCCAAAGCCCTGCGTGCTTGATCCCTTCAAAGTCCTTTCGGACCTCGTCGGGCCAAACCTCTGCGATCAACCCCCGAACGTCATCGTGATCGTCCAGCACCTGCGCTCTTGGACCCGCAGCCAGGAGGACCTGCTTCAAACGATCGAGATTCTCGGCAGCGAGCATCCCTTTTGCGTCCCCTAAGCAGGAAAAGTCAAAACCGTTCGAACGGATCTGCCATCCGCGCGACAACCCATCGAAATACGCGTCCATGACACGCAGATCGGATCCGGTCTCGGAATTCGAAAGGGATTTTCGGTGGCCTTTCTTCTTAGCCTGTTCGATCGATTCTGAAAGGGATTCGTGAATGGTCCCGCAAACAATGAGCATGAGGCCCGCGGCCTGGGCCGAAATTCGATCGAGAGTGTTGAAGTCCGTGGCCGTGATCGTGCCGCCGTCGAACTCGATCCCGCGGAGCCGGATGTTCGGCTCCAGCTGCCGAAGCTCGACATCACTCACTACGATCGCGTCGAGGCCGCATCGTTCAAGTTGGCCGGTCAGGGCCTCGGCCTCGCCCTTCGAGCCAAGCCTTGCGACCGGTATATGGCTGTCGGTCTTGGCAGCCCTTTCGATCGCAGCTGTTTCTCGGCCGAGCAAGGTCGCGGCCGTTCTAAGATCGGCCCCGTCCGCACACATCCGGAGAACGACGTTGAACCCCGATTCCCAAGCCTCGAGCGGAAGGAGTTCAATGCGATGCTCAGAAGCGCCGCCCGGCCGATCCGCGGCGGCGGATCCGCAATAAATACAGTTTGCTTTGTCCGGGGCATTCGCACGACCGCAGCGGGCGCATTTAACAAGCTCGGCGGGTGAGTAGCCGACCTCTTCGGACCGGACCTTCATCCCGCCGACATACTCGAGGTCTTTCCGATCGCTTCTGTCCATAGACACGGCCTCCCGAATCAAAGTTTAGCACGCCGCGTCATCGATTTGCTTGACCAAGTTCCCTCGGAAGGGCAAACTATAAGTTGGGGCTTTTTGAGAATCGGTTATACAAATGAGATTGATGAGTTCGTTGAACGTTCGATCACTTTATTAAAGAAACTGCCCGTTTTACCTTGATCTAAAATTAGATTGACTGATCCGGCTATTTAGAAAATTCGATCTCATTCTCTCACCCAATAAGACCGTTCCGCTGAAAGTTGCCCTCTTCAAGTACGAGGACAGACAAATGCAGTTCGACACAAGTGCAAGCTCGTCGTGGAAATTCGGGCATCGCGGGAGGGTCGCCGTTTTCATCGACGGCAACAACCTGTTCCATGCGGCTCGCTTCCACGCGATCGACATCGATTACAACAAATTGCTCCGGATCCTGCTTGGCGACGGCCGGCTGCTGCGTGCTTTCTTTTACACGGGTGTCGACATTGGGGCCGAACGACAGCAGGGCTTTCTTCTGTGGATGAGGCGCAACGGATTCCGCGTCGTTCAGAAAGAATTGAAGACCTTTTACGACGGTACCCGGAAAGCGAACCTGGATGTCGAGATCGCGGTCGATATGCTCAGCTTGGCCGGGCGTTACGATACCGCCGTTTTGGTGTCGGGCGACGAGGATTTTGTTTATGCAATAAACGCGGTCGCCTACAAAGGCTGCCGTGTCGAGGTCGCCGGCTTTCGGTCGAACACGGCCCCCAGGCTGATCGACGTTGCCGACTACTTCATCGACCTCGGCGACATCGCGGAACTGATCCGCAAGGACTTGACGCAGACCGGCGACTACGACGTCCCGTCGTTCCTCCCGCCGGACGAAATGAACGACACGGCCTCTCTTCGCGGCAATGGACGCGAGAACCTGCACCATTCTCGGCCGCCCGCAGCAAGTCGGAATTCCGCGACCGAGGACGATCGTGAAGCTCCGACCCGGATCAAGAACGACAGATGAAACTCTTCACGGTGGCAGAGGCCAACACCGTCCTGCCCGCGGTCAGGGACCAGCTGCTCTATATCCAACGCCAATACAAGGTCATCGACGGTCTGCGCGATCAGGCGAGGTGTGCGGCATCCGCTTCCGAGGCCGGCGGCGGCATGGCGGGCGGGACCGATTATATTAAGGCCCTGTACGAGGTCGGAAAGACCACGACCGAGATCCATCAATTGGGTGTGCAGCTGAAAGACCATTCGCGAGGACTGATCGATTTTCCGTCGATCATGGACGGCAAGGTGGTGCTTTTGTGCTGGCAGCTCGGCGAGGGCGACGAGATCGAATGGTGGCATGATATGGAGGCCGGTTTTGCCGGCCGCCAAAGGCTCAAGTGAGGATGCCGTCTGTTTTCTTCTGTTGGATTTCCACAATTATTCCCACACCCGGGTTGTTCTCCTGCTAAAAGACAATAACTCTTATCATTGACTAGGAGTTAGTATTGACCGCTTAAAGTGATTTCTGATATTCTTTCGGTGTTTTTTCCTTGAGTCGTTCAAAACCACCTCCTTTTCGTGAAGTAAAAGTTATGAAGTGCACCGTTTGCCAACGCGATCTCGGGCCGGATCTTTCAATGTGCGTGCGTTGCGGATCGATGAGAAACGATTCTGTCCGTGAAGAACTTCAGTCAAAGGTCTCAGCGAGAACGGAGTCGGGCCGGCTGATCGCCGAGCCGGCCGAGGCCCCTGCGGCTGCGGTTTCGGCACCGCCGAGACCCGAGGCCGCACCGCTTCCCCGGCGGTCGAGCACGGCAGATCTCTCGACAAAAGATACGAGCCCTACCCTCGCCGATTTCAGGCATTTGAATCCGGAACTGCCCGAATGGCGGCTGAAACTCCAGAATTCTGTTCGATTAAGGACGGGCCGCGGTTCCGGGGAAGAAGCGGTCTCAGGTCCGGCGCCGGCATTGAGTATTTCGGCATCCCCGCTTACCCGCGGGTCGAATGCACTCAAGCACGCCCCGGTGAACGACCCGTTCGAAAATGAAGATGTCGATCCGAAGATACTGAATGCACTTAAGCGGATCGAGATCTCCCGACGGAAATATCTCGGAAGCGAAAAGGCCCGCGAAGGCATCCGGGTCGCTAAAGCCGCGAGCAAGCGATTCCCTTTCGACGTCGTTTCCCGCTCCGATGAACTCCCGGCAAAGCCGGTTCAGGGCACGCCTCCGATCGGTGCGAGCCGCCCGAAATTGGCTTCTCCGCTCAAGATCGAAAAAGGCAAATACGATACGAATAAACTCAAGCCGATCCCTGAAGCCGAATATCTCGAAAAGCCTAGAACCGCCGAAACTCAGTCGGCAAAGCCCTTGAAGGAGAACTGGTCGACCCGGATCGAGATCAAAGAGAAGGAAGAACCGGACGTGGCCGCGGTGCCCGTCCCTGAGACGGTCGTCGAGCCCGAGCCCGCCGTCGAAACGATCGACGATCTTGCTCCGATGGCGATGAGGTTCAATGCGGGCCTGTTCGACCTGATCGTCGGCGGCTTTTTGGCGTTCATCCTGCTTTCGCCTTACTTCGCGCTATCCGAAGGGTGGTTCTCGGTGTCTGGCCTGCTGTTGTTCGCCTCTGTCCTGACATTGGTGATGTTCGTTTATCTGACCGCTGCGACCGCCTTCTTCGGCCAGACAATTGGCATGCGGCTGTTCGGCCTGGAACTCCTCGACTATGAATCGAACGAGGCCGCGTCGCTCCATCAATCGGCGGTGAATGCGGCGGTCTATCTGCCTTCACTCTTGCTGGCCGGACTGGGATTTATTCCAGCGTTCTTCAATGAAGAGAATCGGGCCGCTCACGACCTTGCAGCCGGGACGATCCTCGTTCGGGCGATCTAAGCCGGGATCGGTCCGGCAATTGGATCCTAAAGATAAGCCGGAACCCAAACGCGTTCTTTCATTGTGAATGCCGAAACACTTGACCGGATCGTTGACGAGATCGATCGTGAATTGGCCGGCAAGCGATTCGGCAGGTTCTTTCAGCTGTCGGCCAATGAGGTCGCGATCGATATCCGCGGCCCCGCGACGCGGTCACTCTACATCAACTTCTCACCCGGCTCGCCGCTGATCTACCTTATCCGACGCAAACTCAGGGAACTCGAACGTGCGGCAGGAAATCCGTCACCGTTTGTACTGACGCTTGGCAAACGGCTCGCGAACAGCGAGTTCTTGTCGGCGATTCGCCTTGAGGATGAACGCGTCGTCCGGATCGATCTCGCAGCGGATGACGACGCAAACGGCCCGGCCGAACAGTCGCTTATCGTCCAGTTGACCGGACGGTCCTCCAATCTCTTTCTGCTCGACGGAACGTCCTTGATCATCGACCGGGCCCGGAGGACCGACGGCGAAGGCCAGCAGATCGGTGACCTATATTCTCCGCCCGTGCGTCCCGCCGGCGCGGCGAACACCGTTTCCTCGGGCCCAGACGACATTGCCGTTCGCGACAGGCCCGATGAACCGTCCGAAGCTCTCGACGAATTCTACCGGGGCCAAGCGGATAAGCAGAGATTTCTTGCCCTCGTGGATTCCGCGAGGAAGAAGAATCGGGCGGCTGTAAGAAAAGTCGAAGGCCTGAAAGCCAGGTTGGAGGAAGACCTCGCCCGCCATGGAAACGCCGATACCTGGAAGCATTTCGCCGACCTACTCCTCGCGAACGTCTCGACGGCAAGGCGCGAGGGAAATGCTCTTTTCGTGACCGACTATTTTGACGAAAACGCTCCGGAAGTTGCGATCGAGGCCGACGAGGGCATGAGCGTCTCGGAAGCGGCGGAGCATTATTATCGGCGATATACCCGTGCCCGAAATGCCATCCGCGAGATCGGCAAACGGCTTGAGGAGGCCGACGGCCGCCTCACCGCCCTCAGGACAGCCGGAGCCGCGATCGAAACGGAAGCGGAGGAAGGCAACATCTCCTATTTTGACGACGCTGCCGACGATCGGGGACCGCGGAGTTCGAAACGGCCGCGCGAAAAGGCCGGCGAACATCGGTCTTCTTACCGGACATTCGTCTCTTCTGACGGCTTCGAGATCCTGGTCGGAAAGAAGGCGAAAGACAACGACATCCTCACGCTCAAGGTCGCCCGGTCACTGGACACATGGCTCCATGCCGCGGATTATCCCGGGTCTCACGTGGTCGTGCGTCAGGCCGGAAAGAAAGAACTTCCCCAACGGACCCTGCTTGAGGCGGCGAAACTTGCCGCGTTCTACAGCCAGGGGCGATCGCAGCCGAAAGCGGCTGTTCATTATACACTGAAGAAATTCGTCAATAAGCCGAAAGGATGGGCCCCCGGGCAGGTCAGGCTGGCGAGTTTCAAAACGATCCTGGTAGAGCCGGAGGTGCCGGACCTGGAACGCCGTTAATGTTTACGGCTTTTCTTTTCTTCTTTGACGGGATCCGGGGGTGCAGAAGCAGAAGCAGGAGCGGGAGCCGGTTCCGCTGCGGGCTCGGCCGCCGGCGGCAACGCCTGGCCCGATCCTTCGTTAACCAATTTAGCTACGATCTCCTCCATCTTTGCGATGTCGGCCGGATTCGCACCTTTGAACACGCCGCGCAGGCGGCCTTCCCGGTCAACGAGAAAGCTTTGCGGGATCCCCGGGAATTTGCTGATCTTGAGGAGCGATGCCTGAAGGCTCGTGTCCGCGTAAGCCATCGGATAATTGACCCCAAGCCCGGAACCGAACTCAGCTATCATCTCGACCGGCTCTTCGTCCGTGTTCAGGCCGATCACCTCAAAGCCATTCGGGCCGTGTAATTCCTGCATCCGAACCAATGCCGGTATCTCGGTCCGGCACGGCCCGCACCAAGTCGCCCAAAGGTTCAGCAGCACTACCTTCCCGAGACGGTCGTTCAGCGTATATGTCGCCCCCTCCAGGTCCTTGATCTCGGCCGTTGCGACCGCCGAGGCGATCCGAGGATATGCCGAACCCTTGTCGGCGGCCGAAGGGCCGGTTCGAGGCGATACCGGCACCGCCGTTTCATCGATCGGGCCTTTTTGTGAATTGGCGGTATTCTCGCACCCCGTTGCGGCACCGACCGCGACAGCAAGCAGCAAAACCTTTACAAAATTCGGGAAAAACAACTTCATCATCAAAAAATATCTTTGAGCCGCAGGATCAAGAGGGTCGCAAGCACCAACATTCCAAACATTAGCACCAACACGAATTGATTTAAAACTTCGTTCATCCACGGATGCAGGAACGTCACATAGCCGCTCAGGTCGTTTGGTACCTTTTTGATGGTCATTGATTCGACTTCGGATGTATCGATCTGCGCCGGGTCCTCGTTTTGATAGCGGCTTTCGTTCAGCCGTTTATAGTCCTCGAAGTCCTTCTTCGCTTTCGCGATCACCTTCTCATTCTCCGATTCGATAAAATCGTAAAGGCCCATCCCGCGGGTCTTGCCCTTCGGGTTCGCCCCTTCCGGCTCCAGAGTGTCAAGGGTCGAAAACCGCTTGATCGTATCGAAGGACCACGCCGCTGGCATGGTCAGGCTTATCACCCGGCCCACCCCGTTCGGCACGCCCACTAGCCCTGAAAACAAGAGCTGCGGAATGAGTATCAGAGGTACAAGGCCGGTCGCCATCTCCGACGTTCGAACCAGGGCGGAAACGAGAAGGCCGAGACCGATCCCTACCGCCGCCGTCAGGAGCATCGCCCAAAACTGAGGGATCCCAAGCAGCTCGCCGGGCATCGCCAGGAGGCCCGCAAGATCAAGGAGCTTCAGCGGCACAAAGAGAAGGAAACACTGGATTAAGACTATGATCCCGATAACGAAGAGCTTTGAGAAAAGGTACGGGATCAGCCCCAGATTGACCATCCGCTCCCGTCGATAGACCGAGTTTTCGCGGATGATCTCTCGGGCAGAGACCGAGGTGCCGAACCAGACGGCAACGATAGCAAGGACGAAGTAAAGGAAATCCCGGGGCTTGTCGGCACCGACCACGATAAAAGTCATTATGGCGATGATAGGAGCCTGTGCCAGCAGGATGAAAAGCGTTAGCTTATCGTTGAACAGGACCTCAAAGTATCGTCGCGACAGCGTCAGCCACTGGGCAAACGAGCCGATCAACCCGAGCCGCCGTTTCTTTTGGATCCCGGCACCCTGCCCGGCGGCCAATTCCGCAAGCGGCTTTCGAATGTATTTCTCGAATTGCGGCGTCGACCGGAACTTCGTGCTCCACTGAGAGGCGGCATTCTCCGTGATCTGCCGTCGATTCGCCTCGCCGTGTTCTTTTATGCCTTCGGTCACCGGTTCTTCGAGCTTCGAGTAAAGTTCCTTGAAGCTCGACACCTTCATATATTTGAGCGCTTCGTCGGGAGTCCCGTAGAAAACGAGCTTCCCGCCCATCAGCACCGCGATCTTGTCGAAAAGAGCGACGTTCTCCATCGCGTGCGTGGTAAGGATGACCGTCCGGCCGGATTCGGCGATCTGCCGGAACAGCTTCATCACGCGTTCTTCGGCTGCGGGATCGAGCCCCGACGTCGGCTCATCGAGGAAGATGACCGATGGCTTTGTGATGAGTTCGACCGCGATCGAAACTCGCTTCCGCTGGCCGCCGGAAAGGCTGCTCACCCGCACGTCCCTCCGCTCCGTCAAACCCGTTACATCAAGCACCTCGTTGACCACGTCCCGGATCTCGGAAGAGCTCACGTCCCTCGAAAGGCGAAGCCTGGCGACGTAATACAGCGTCCTGAAAACAGTCAGGTCGCGGTGGATGATATCCTCCTGGGGAACGTATCCGATGGAGTTCTTCAGCGAATCGATATTGCGGTAAAGATCGAGGTCATTGATCATCACCCGCCCGCTGGTCGGCGGCCTCGATCCATTCATCACCTCGATCAGCATCGATTTTCCGGCACCCGAAGGGCCGAGGAGCCCTACGAATTCATTCGGCTGGATCGAAAGGGAGACGGAATCGAGAAGAGCGATCTGCGCGCCGCTCGACCGGTCCTTAACCTGCCGGACGACGTCGACGGCATCGACCCGGGTCCGTGCCCTCGTATCGAAAACGTTTACTTGTCCCGCGGCATCGACGCCGATCAGAAATACACCGATCTGGATGGAGTCCTGCGGGCCGACCAGGTGTTTGGTGACGCGGCTTCCGTTGACAAAGACACCGTTGGTCGATCGAAGGTCTTCGACCGCGACGCCGGCGGCGGTCCGTATGAACCTGGCGTGCCGTTTCGATATCTGAAGCCCGTCCAAGCGAATGTCACAGCCCGGGTCACGCCCCAGGACAAGCTGGCCGCGATCGTCAAACGTCACCGACATCACGAGTTGAGGCCGGTCCGCGGAAGTCTTTGGAATGAACTTCTCCGCCGCCTCGCGATCGACAACCATCGTTTTTGAACCGGGCTCGGCCGGGGCGGCGACACCGCTTATCGAAAGGCTGTGCGCGACCGCACGTTGCCCGGCCAAACTCGCGCCTTTTGGTGCCGGCCGGGCTGCGGCCCTGAATTTGATCACCGGACCGCCCTTTCCCAGTCGGATCGTGTCCTGGTCGTAGAGCGGCGTTGCCGCCGCGATCCGCTGCTCGTTCACCAAGGTTCCGTTGAAGCTGTTGTTGTCCTCAAGTACGAAATTACCGGCTTCGAATCTAAGAACGGCGTGCCGGCGAGAGACCATCGCGGCATTGTCCGCTATAACGACATCGCATGAATGGTCTCGGCCGATCCAGATACTCGCTTTGCCGATGGCAAACGGTTGTGCGGCCGGGTCGTCGACGAATTCAAGCGAGGCTTCGGGGATCCGGACTTCCGCGGGAGGCGGCGTGACCGCGGCCGGGGCCCCCATCTCCCAGCTTTCGGCCGGCGAAGCTGACGGCTCGGGTCTGGATGGTTCCGCGGGCGTCGCGATGCGTTGGGCGGGTACGGCTTCGGCCGCGGGCTTCGCCTGCGGAGCCTGTCCGGCCGCCTTTTCATCGGCCCAGATCACCAGCAAAGCAGGGCCGTCGGTCCCGAACTGTATGCGGCTGCCGGCCGATATCGCCGCCCGGCCGGCGACCCTTTCGCCGTTTACAAATACGCCGTAGCTTGATTCGAGGTCCACGGCCCACCACTTCCCGCCCTCGAGCCTGAACTCTGCATGGCGTCTTGAGACCATCGGAAACCGCGTGCCTTCAAAGACGATGTCGGAATCGCCTGCCTCGCGCCCGACGCGCACCACGGCCTGGCCGAATGAGAATTCTTTGGCCGAGTCAGCCGGTTCAACTTGTACGAGGGTGATTGACATTAAAGGGCCCCGGACACCCGTCCGGCAAAAATAAAAAGCGTAAGAACCGAATCCCTACGCCTCTACCAACTTGAGATCCAACTTGATCACTGTGGACGAACGAGCCTGAAGCCCACGGTCTTCTCTTTTTGTTCGGCAGCAATGTCAACCCGAAATGCGGCATTTATCTTGAGCTTAACGGCATCCTCGTGGGCCGAGCCGCCCCTCACGACCAGCCGTCTGCCGGGTTTCTTCTGGACATCGACGGCGTTGTTGCCCGGGTAGGGATCGAGCGTCGAACTCGTCATTTCCCAGACATTTCCCATCATGTCGAGAACACCCAACTCGGTCGCACCCTGCGGTTTAGAGCCGACCTCAACCGGCTCGGAACCTTCCACCGCCATCACTGCCGCGCCGTTCTTCCAGCTATTGCCCCACGGATAAAGGGTCGATTTTGAGCCGTTCCTTGCCGCGTATTCCCATTCCGCCTCGGTCGGAAGCCGGTATTGAACGCCGTCGCGGCTGGAGCGCCATTTTGCAAAGGCCTCGGCATCGTCGAGATCGATGAACCGGACGGGATTCTTTTCGGTCCCGGGCAGCGGAGCGTTGTTTACCCAATGGCTTGGCGGCGTGCGGTCGGTCGCTCGGACAAATTGCAGATATTCGCCATCGGTCACTTCGGTCTTGTCGATCGCAAAACTCGGCACCTCAACGGTGTGGACCGGGCCGGTGACCGAGTTGGCGTCTCCGAATCCCATCTGAAAACTGCCGCCGGGAATATTGACCATCTCGGCTTTCACGGGCACCGATGTTGGCGTCGGCGAACCCGGTGCTGCAGTTGGGGTCGCGGTCGCCTGGTTGCCCGGCCCGCCCGTAGGTCGGCTGAAAAGCCCGGCCATATACGCACCGCCGATCCCGATCCCGCCAAGTACGAACAAAGCCGCAAAGGCGATGACGCCGATCACGAGCGGCGAAAAGAAACCCTTTCGACGCGGCGGCATGGAATCGACGGAAACGCCCTGATCGCCGGTGTCCCAGACCTGTAGGACGGTTTGCTGAAGCTCCCCTTTCGCACCCTTCGTCGAGCCCAGATTGTGCGGCGTATCGTGCTCGCCGGCACGAAACGCCACCGTCGGCGCTGCCGACATACCGCTGGTGCCGAGTCCCTCACGAAGCTCGGCCACGACCTGCTTCGTAGACCCGTCGCAATTCACCTCATCCTGCCAGTCCTCGTAGCCGTCGTGGCTAACTCGGATCCGGTGCGTACCCGACTGGATGCCGTTGAGCGTGATCCAGCCGTCGTCGCGGCTCTCGCCGACCGCGACATTGTCGACAAAGACTTTAGACCGCGGCGGTGCCGTGCGGATATTGAGGGACGTCGCAGCACCTGCACTTCCGGTCGTATGGATCCCGATAGGAACGGGCTCGATCGCGGCCCGCAGCTCTGCGATCATGTGCTCGACCGAAGCGGTCCTCTTTTCTTTTTCCTTGTGCAGGGTGTGCCTCACCGCCTGTTCGATCTCAAGCGAAAGCGGGACCTTCAATTCAGTGAAGGTCGGCGGAGGATCGCTGATGTGCTTCTTCATGATGGCCGGGATCGACGAACCCTTGAACGGCACGTCTCCCGTCAGCATCTGGAAAAGCATCACCCCGAGCGAATAAATATCGGACCGCGAGTCGGGCTCATCATCCGCCCACTGCTCCGGGGCCATGTAATACGGCGAGCCCATCAGACCGGTCGTCTGGGCCTGAATAAACGAACCCAAAAGTTCGCCCGACTTTATCTTTGCAAGGCCGAAATCGAGGATCTTGACCGCTTGCGACATGTTCGGCTTGTCGCGGCAGATCATGATGTTCAGCGGTTTCAGGTCTCGGTGAACGATCCCTTGATGATGCGCGGCACCGACGCCCGCACAGATCGCCGACATCAGTTCGAGTGCCCGTTCCGGTGAGAGCACTTTTTCTCTCGTAAGGAGGTCATGCAGCGATTCGCCATCTACATACTCCATTACAAGGAACGGGATCGAACCCTGGATCACTCCGTAATCCGTCACGCCGACAACGTTCTGATGACGAATGGCGGCCGCGGCCAGCGCTTCCTGCCGGAAACGCGTGACCAGCTGTGGGTCATTCCCAACCAGGTCCGGAAGAATGATCTTGATTGCAAGCTGGGTCTTCAGGAAGGCATGCCGGGCCTTGTAAACGACGCCCATTCCGCCCTGGCCCAGCCGCGATTCCAGGTGGTATTTTCCTTCGAGCACCGGCTCGCCTACGAGGGTGTGCATAGTTGGCATCCCGTCGTTCGGACACGTAGCGATGTCGTCGGTAAAACAGTTCTTACAGAGCTGGCATTCTTTCATTTAGAAATAGTGCGGCCAGTTGCGATGCGGTCAGACTCCTATTGGCAAGACCGGAAAGGCTCGGAAATACGTCGTCCTAATTCTAATAGTTTTAAGGATTTCAAGCAAGGAAATGCGCACGGCGTACACCGTTACAGGTCAGGCCACGCAGCCTCCGATGCTGCCGTCGGCAAACCGTTCGGAAACCTGAATTGCCGGGCGGGATCACCGAACGACTATGTTCACCAGCCGGCCCGGCACCACGATCGTCTTCACGATCTGTTTACCATCTGTGTATTGAGTAACTTTCTCGTCCGCCAACGCCATTTCCGTCAATTGTTCGTTGGACACGTCGGGCGAGGCCATCAGCCGCGACCGCAATTTGCCGTTGACCTGAACCGGGATCTCGATCTCGTCGGACTTGGCAAGTTCGGCATTAAAAGTTGGGAATCGAGCCTCACCGGCAACCATCCCGGCGTCGCTCCCGGTCACCACCGAATAGATCTCTTCGGCGGCGTGAGGCGCGAACGGGGCCAGCATCAAAGCCAGACTTTCGACCGCCTCCCGCACCGCGAAAACCTCGTCTTCGGTGGCCGTCGCCGGATCGGCCTCGAGATCGCCGATCGCGTTGGATAGTTCCATCAATGCAGCCACCGGCGTATTGAACTGCAGCGTTTCCAGACTCTCCTCGATCCGTTTGATCGTCTGATGCGTCTTCCGCCGCAGGTCACGGGCCGCCTGGCTCCTCTCCTTGGAAAAGGAGGGGTGGTCGCCGCTTTGGGCGGACGGGGTGGTTCGATCCGCCTGAGCACTCAATACGTCCTTCCACCGGTAAACCTGCCGCCAGACCCTCTGCAGAAACCTTACCGCGCCTTCGATGCCCGCCTCGTTCCAGACCAGCTCATTCTCGATCGGCGCCGCGAACATTACGAATATCCGTGAAGCGTCGGCACCGTAGATCTCGACCATCTCGTCAGGATCTACGCCGTTTCCTTTCGACTTCGACATCCGTTCGATCGAGTGTTTCAAAGTGGTGCCGTCCGACGCCGTCGCCGAGATGATCTTGCCCTTCTCATCACGTTCGACCTTAACGTCGGCGGGCATGAAGTACTTCCGCTTCCCGGTCGAATCGTCAAAAAACGTCTCGCCGACCACCATTCCCTGCGTCAGCAGTCGTTTGAACGGCTCGTCAAATTTGACGATGCCCAGATCTCTCATCACCTTCGTCCAAAAGCGGGCATAGATCAGGTGCATGACCGCGTGATCGTCGCCGCCGATGTACTGATCGACCGGCGTCCAATAGGCCGCGGCTGCCGGATCGACCGCCGTGTCGGCATTCTTCGGATCGGTATAGCGGTAGTAATACCACGACGAATCGACGAAAGTGTCCATCGTGTCCGTTTCCCGGCGTGCGGGACCGTCGCATTTGGGACACGCCGTATTCACGAATTCGGGCACCTTCGACAATGGTGATTCCCCGGTCCCGGTTATTTCGATCGAATCCGGCAATTGCACCGGCAGATTCTCATACTTCTCCGGCACGATACCGCAGTTATGGCAATAAACTATCGGTATCGGCGAGCCCCAGAACCGCTGACGCGAAATGCCCCAATCGCGCAGGCGGTACGTGGTGGCAGACTCACCAAATCCATTCGCCTCGGCAAACGCTGTCATCTCGCGCTTCCCTTCTTCGCTCGTCTTTCCGGTCCACTCACCCGAATCGACCATGACGCCATAGTCCGTAAACGGAACGGCATCCACCCGGGCGGAAATGCGACCGTCCGGAAGCGAGCCTTCGGCGGCGGCGCTCGATGCACGCTCGTTTACACTCGCGTTTCCGCCCGTAGAGGCCGCGATCACACTCTTGACCGGCAGCCCGAACTTCTGCGCGAACTCAAAATCCCTCTCGTCGTGAGCCGGAACGCTCATCACCGCACCGGTCCCGTAGTCCATCATCACGTAATTGCCGATCCAGACCGGCAATTCCTCACCGCTGAAGGGATTTACCGCCCTCAACCCCGTATCGATCCCGTCCTTCACGGCCTCGGTCTCGTGGTCGGTCGGGTTCATTTTCTCAGCGCGGATCTGCTGGATCTTCGCCAGGACCTCGTCCGAAAACTCAGAAAGGTGCTCGACCACGACCGGATGTTCGGCCGCGACGACTACCGCGTTCGCCCCGTAGATCGTGTCGATCCGCGTCGTGAACACACGTATATGATTCCCGCTTGGAGTACCGCCTTTAGGCGGCCCTTCGTTACTCCCCTCCGTTTCCGAGGAGGGTTGGCCGTCGCTCGTTTCTTCGGCTGCAGGCCGGCTGAAGCCGGGACTCAATACCTCGAAATCCACATACGCCCCTTCCGAACGCCCGATCCAATCCCGCTGGCGTTTGATCACGTTGCTGGGCCAGCCGGCTTCTATCGCGGCCATGTCGTCCAGAAGCTGGTCGGTATAGGACGTCGTTTTCAGGAACCACTGCTCGAGGTCCTTTTTCGTGACCGGGTTCCCGCATCGCCAGCACAGGCCGCCGCTGGCCTGCTCGTTCGACAGCGTGGCCTGGTCGGTCTCGCACCAGTTGACCTGCGTCTTTTTCTTGTACGCCAGGCCCATCTCGAACATCTTCAGAAAGAACCATTGGTCGAATTTGTAGTAATCGGGCCTATGGGCGGCCATCTGCCGCGACCAGTCGTAACTGATCCCGAGCCTCTGCAGTTGGCCCTGCATCGTGTCGATGTTCGCTTCGGTCCACTCACGCGGGTTTACGCCCCGCTTTATCGCCGCGTCCTCCGCCGGCTGCCCGAACGAATCCCACCCGATCGGATGCAGCACGTTGAAGCCTTTTAGCCGTTTGTACCAGGCCACAACATCGCCCGCCGAATAATTCCGCACGTGGCCCATGTGCAGGTTTCCCGATGGATACGGCAGCATCTCAAGCTGGTAGAATTTCGGTTTGTTGCTCTCCATCGAGGCTTCGAAAGCCCGCGAATCGGCCCACCTCTTCTGCCACTTTTGCTCGATTTTCTTTGCGAAGTACTTTTCGTCCATTGATATGTAAACTGCCCGTTCGGAGCCGGGCACGCCTGCTCGTTCAGAGGCGGGCTCGCCCACCGGCCCGGCCTGAAAACCACGATTCTATCGGAATAGGAAGAGCTATCCAATTCGAAAGGCGGTCGTTAAGTGCTTACTTTCGGAATATTTTGCTTAAAGTGGCGCCACGTCACGGCCAAACGCCGTGAGTGGCTATCTAAGGGCGAGATACTGCAGGACCGTTGCCATACGGAGAGTTTAATCCATTCGCCCGGCCGTGTCCACCAATTCCTTGGGCCGATTTCGGTCTGATTTACCGCGGACCTGACCGAGATCGTTTCGAGCCCCGACCCGCCGAAACTGTAAGTTTTTCGTAAAATGTGTTAATCTGTGAAGACCTTCAAACGTAAGGTGAATCGATCACGAAAGTTTTGATGATGCTAAAAATTCCAATGCCGGCGGCCTCGTCCTGAACTTTAGGTAGATCGGCCGTCTGCACCGAAAACCGGAGGCAGAAGAAATGGCCGATAGACCTATAACCGACAGTGTCCGCAGGATCGACTCCCAGTCCAACGAAAAGTCCTCCGCCCTCATTTCGACACGTCCGCACAAAAAGTTGATCGACGATGTGATCGTCGGTCTTGCCAACTCGTACGAAAACAAACGTGCCCGCCAGGTCACGGAATGGGAACGTGCGCAGCCGGCCTATTTGCGGCGTGCGATATGAGAAAGCCGCCCAAGATCGGGGGTGCTGCCGGCCGCACTTCGGCGGCGATGTCGAAAACCATCTATATCTGCATCGGCCTCGTGTTCATTGCGGCTTCTTTTTCTCTGTTCGGAACCGAGATCCTCGCCCAGGATGCCGCGAATGACTGGCCGGCCGCGGAAGCCCGATTACGCACCCTGCTTGCCGGAAATACTGAAGAAAAAAGGACGGCTCTCTACGAGATCCGTAACTTCAAAAACGAACAGGCTTCCCGTTTGGCCATCCCGGCTTTATCGGACGTGGATGAGATCGTCCGGGCGACCGCTGCTTCCTCGGTAATTTTTCTGCCTGAAGCAGAGGCGAGAAATGTTCTTCTGCCGCTTCTCGATGACAAGAAGCCCTTCGTACGACGCGAGGCCGCGTTTGCCCTCGGCGAGGTCGGAAACTGGGGGGCGACCGACCGCCTCCGCCGCTCGCTTAACAAAGATCGCGACCCCGAAGTGCGCACCGCGGCCGCGATCGCGATCGGCAAGATCGGTGACCATTCGGCGATAGACGATCTGTTGAACATTCTCGACAAACGCCCTAAGGAAGAGGATGAACTCCGTCGGCGTTCCGCCGCCCGAGCGATCGGCCAGATCTTTGAGCTCTGGTTGTCCGGAAGCACCAAAACTCTTACACCACAGAATTTCCTGCCCTCGGAAAATAAGGATTTCGGTACCTCAAAAAGAAAGGACGCACCGGTAGAAAAAGAGGTGATCGACCGTGCTCTCGCCGCCCTTTCCAAGGTTCTTCGTAACAGTAACGAATCCGATGACACCCGCCGAGAGGCCGCATTTGCCCTCGGGGCGATGCGGAGGACCGAATCCGCGGCGGTGCTTCTATCTCATCTTGCCAGCCCCGACCCCTATCTCGCTGAGATCTGCAAGGAAGCTCTGATGAAGATCACCGGAGAAAAGAACCCTGGGCCGTCCAAAATTCGTGATTGACAGCCGTCGATCTCTGCTGTAATCTGTCTGTCGCGTCTATTGCCCTGTGTCGCATAGATGCAACAGCCGATGCGATGGGTCGAAATTTGGCGATGGAAAACTTTTCTTAATTATTTGGCCGAATGCGAAGAAATTTCCTCCCAACTCGCATGGCGTCAATGGTTTACACGTTCCGTCGACCGCCCGAACGCCCGCCGAACGCCGGGCGAACGCATTGGAACAGAACGGGTTGAATTTGCGATAGTCTAAAGGTATATGCAGAAAGCGGCCCTGACAAATACTCAAGCGGAGGATCTCGCGGCATTTTATAGGCGTGTTCGCTCGTTCACGGAGAGTCTTTGCGAACCGCTCGAGACTGAGGACTTTATTCCCCAGCCGGTGGTGGATGTCTCGCCGGCTAAGTGGAATATCGCCCATACGACCTGGTTCTTCGAGGAGATGATCCTGAAGAAGTTCCTGCTGGAATATGAGGTCTTCGATCCCTCGTTCGGATTCCTGTTTAACAGCTACTACAACACGGTCGGCGACCGCACGGCCCGGGATCAACGGAGCCTAAGCCGCCCGACGGTGAAGCGGGTCTTCGAATATCGAAAGCACGTCGACGTGGCAATGAGCCAATTACTGTCAGGGCCACCTGCCGTAGCAAGTGGTTTAACGCAACCCGTCGATACGCCCGCACTATCTGAACTCGTCGTCCTGGGTCTGAACCACGAGCAGCAACATCAGGAACTGTTCCTAAGCGACCTGAAATACACCTTCAGCGTCAACCCGCTTTTCCCGGCGTATCGGGAAGGTTACGCCCCGGAAGAACGGTCGGACAGGGGGGCGATAGCGACCGGGCTGCCCGATGCGGGCGGCCAGTTCGTAGATTTGGAAGGCGCCATCTGCGAGATCGGCTACAATGGCGACGGATTCTGCTTCGACAACGAACTCGCACGTCACAAGGTCTATCTAGACGACTTCTCGATCTCGAACCGCCTGGTGACTAACGAGGATTTCGTTGAATTCATCGACGCGGGAGGGTACACGGATCACCGCCTATGGCACTCGGAAGGCTGGGATTGGGTGAATCGCGAGGGCGTCACTTCCCCGCTGTATTGGCACAACCGGGACGGCGAATGGCATCAGTTCACGCTCGGCGGGTTGAGGAAGCTGGAGCCTAATGCTCCCGTTTGTCACGTCTCTTTCTATGAAGCTGCCGCCTTTGCTGAATGGAAGGGCCTGCGGCTGCCGACCGAGTTTGAATGGGAGGCGGCGAACGAGAAATTCGATTGGGGCCTTCGGTGGGAGTGGACGAATTCGGCCTACCTTCCCTATCCAGGCTTTAAGAAAGCGGCCGGAGCGGTCGGCGAGTACAACGGGAAGTTTATGGTGAACCAGATGGTGCTTCGCGGGGCGTCGGTCGCCACGCCGGAGGGTCACAGCCGGCCTACATATCGGAACTTTTTCCATCCCCACCTGCGGTGGCAGTTTACGGGGATCAGATTGGCAAGATAGTTTTTACCGCCGAGATGCAGAGGCGGAGAGAAAAAGAACTAAAAATTACTCTGCGTCTCGGCGGTTAATCAAGGTTTATGGGATCTACAACTTCACCGGAACTCGACCAGTTCGCCGCCGACGTCCTTGAGGGGCTGTCGTCCACGCCGAAGACCCTTTCGTCCCGGTATTTCTATGACGACGAGGGCTCGCGGCTTTTCATGGAGATAATGAAACTGCCCGAATATTACCCGACAAGGGCAGAGCTAAAGATCTTCACGGAACAGAAAGAGGACATCTGCCGGGCATTCATGGACGAGGTCGATGCCATCGACCTCATCGAACTCGGGGCCGGCGACGGTACAAAGACCGCGGTCCTGATCGAGCATCTGCTCTCGATCGGCGCCGATTTCACCTACCACCCGATCGATATCTCGAAGGAGGCGAACGACACGCTCGAGGCGAAATTTACCGAAAAGTTTCCCGGCCTTCGTATCGACCCTCACACGGGCGATTATTTCAAGGTGCTCGATTCGCTCAAGAACGGAAACGGACGCCGCAAGGTGATCATGTTCCTCGGGTCGAACATCGGAAATTTCCTGCGGGACAACGCCGTCGCATTTTTCCGCTCTCTACGCGAGGTGATGAACGAGAACGACCGGCTGTTCATCGGCTTCGATATGCAGAAGGATCCGCGAACCATCGTCGCCGCGTACGACGACAAACAAGGCATTACAGCGGAATTTAACCTTAACCTGCTCCGGCGCATCAACCGCGAGCTCGGCGGCGATTTCGACCTGGCCAAGTTCTCACACTACGCTCAATATCGGCCGATGGAATGCGCCGCCCGCTCATTTCTCATCAGCCGCGAAAAACAGACCGTCACGATAAAAGCACTCAACCGCTCGTTCGACTTCGAACAATGGGAAGCGATCTTTATGGAGATCTCGCAAAAATACACCCACGCCATGATCGACGAACTCGCCGGCGACGGTGGCTTCGAGATCGCCCGGGAGTTTTACAACGGCGAGGATTTCTACATCGACTCCTTCTGGAAACCCGTATGATCTTTGCCCGCGAAAAACGCGAAACTTCGCGAAAGCTATTTCATCCATTTTTCGCGTTCTTTCGCGTATTTCGCGGGTAAACTCTTTTCGATGAACATCAACATCCTCACCTTCGACACCATCGACTCGACGAACACCGAGGCACTCAAACAGGCCCGGCTCGGGGCGGAGGAAGGCCTGTGCATCGTCGCCCGGCAGCAGACCGCCGGACGCGGACGGCATGGGCGAACGTGGGTGAGCGAGCCTGACTCGGGCCTTTATTTCAGCATCGTCCTGCGGCCTAAGGTTGAGACTCAATTCCTGCCTTTGATCACACTGATGACCGGCGTCGCCGTCCACGACACGCTTCAGGAATTCGGCATCGACGCCGATATCAAATGGGTCAACGACCTCCACGTCGATGGCCGAAAGATCTGCGGCATCCTCGCCGAAACCACCGACACCCCGAAAGGCCTCGCCGTCATCGTCGGCATCGGGATCAACATCACGGGCGGAAACGCGAGTGTGAACGAGCGTGGCGATCGGGCAGCTACGTCGATCGCAGAGCAACTGTCGGTGCCAGCTGAGGCCGCGGGCGGGGCTTTGTCAGTACCACTTGCGGTAGCGGGTGGTTTAACTAAGCCGCCAAGCACCTCCGAGTTAGCTGCGTCTCTGACCAAATACCTCACTTACTTTTACGACATCCTCCACAGCGATGACGGCCCGGCAACCATCATCGACGAATGGCGCAAGCGTTCGACCTACTTTTCTGGCAAGCCCGTTCGTGTCGTTGTCGATAAAGATACTATTGAAGGAATTACCGACGGCCTCGAACCCAACGGCGCCCTTCGTATTAAACGGGCTGACGGTAGTGTCTCGATAGTTCAGGCCGGCGACGTCGAGCGTCTTCGTGCCGGCGCCGCCCGGCATCCTTGAATTACTATGGCCTAACGTGTAATTTCTAATTACGGAAAAGTGCTATGAGCAGCGAATTTGAACAACCATTCGATTTTGAACTCGATGAATTCGGTGATGAGGTGTCGGACTTTGACGAGTTTGAGTTCGATGACGAAGATGTTCTGGTTCGGACGGCCGTGCTGAAGAAGAACAACATGGTCGCACTTCTCTGCATTAAGAGCGCTACCGGCGGGGCCGCCATCTGCCGCGTCGACCCGCGGGAACAGCACCCCGCGGTCCAGCTTTACGATGACCCCACCGCGGCCCTCGAATGGTTTACCCGAAGCCTCAGGTCCAGCAAGGTCAACGGCTGGAGCGTTGTCTACGACGGCCTTCCTCTCCAGGGTTAATGCTTCTCGCCATCGACATTGGCAACTCCTCCATCAAATTCGGCATTTTCGAAGCCGAAAAATTGGTCGACAGATTCTCGATCCCGACCGTTCGTGAATATTCGGTCGAGGAACTTCAATTCGATCGGCTTCGGGTCCAGCGCGAAAGGTTCTTTAATATCGACTCGATCATCGTCGGTTCGGTAGTCCCGGAGCTCGACCAGACGATCTCCGAAGCATTGATCCGGCAATTAAAGGTCACGCCGATCTTCGTCGACCATTCGTTTGACTTCGGCCTGGCGGTCGAATATGCGCCGCTCTCCGACCTTGGAATCGATCGCCTGGTCAACGCGTCAGCCGCCTTCAGGGAAAACGCTGGCCCGCTGATAGTGTGCAGCTTTGGTACGGCGACGACGATCGACGCCGTGACAACTGAAGGAAAGTTTCTCGGAGGGGCGATCGCTCCGGGAATGAAGCTGATGGCAGAGTCCCTGAACCGCGGAACCGCCCAACTCCCGCTGGCGAGCCTGGATCCGCCGGGGTCTCTGTTCGGCAGCAGCACCGAGGGTTCTATCCGTTCAGGCGTATTCTACGGCTACATCGGATCGATCGAAGGCATCGTTCGGCGATTTTCCGCCGCGATCGAAGGCCGGCCGAAGGTCGTAGGCACCGGGGGCTTCGGCCGCCTGGTCCACGATCACGCTGAAATATTGGATGTTTTTGACGAAGAGCTTACGCTAAACGGTCTGCGGCGGCTCGCATCACGACCCGCTTGATCCGAAGTCCTTTGTCCCGGAGAGAGAGATGCCCGGTCACTACAAAAGCGGCCGGGCGTTGAAGTTGGCTTATCTTGTTTTTTTCTCACCGCGAAAAGTGAGCAGGAGCTCATTCCCGCGAAAGAGCTTGAGCTTTTCGCCGTCGATCACGAAGCGGTTCGCGGATCGGAGCCCGTCGTAGAGCTTTCGTTCGATGGACATTCGGTCATCCTCGATGCATGCACGCATCGTCGAGATCATATCCTTGATCGCGATCGAGTTCCCGTCTGTTGAATACTCCCCGCCGAAGACGTTGCAGCCGGAATTGCCGCCGACGCCCTTCTTGGCCGGGTCGAAGTTGACGAAGATCCCGCCCTTCGGCACGACCGTCCCGCCATCCGTGACCGTTTCCAGGATCCACTTCCGATCGCCGAGCCCCGGGTTGTCAGTCGGTTCGACGACTGGGGGTAGTTTGACGAGCCGCCTGAATCTGAGAGAATTTCGGCCCGACCGGTCCTTAATGACAAGGCTGTTGGACTTGAGACTGAACTTCGCCGCGGAACGAAGAGCGTTGATCATCACCTCCTCCGATGGGATCATCCCGTCTGACGGACACGCCATTTTGGTCGTCCCGATATTGGAAAATTGGATCCTTTTACCGGTAATGGTTACCGTCCCGAACGTCCGGTTGCAGCCGGCAATTCCCGAGAAACGATCCCCGTCCGGGGCGATCTCAATAAACGCCCTCGAATCCTTCACTTCCCGCCCATTCACGTGCGTCAACGTCCATTGAACGCCCTTCAAACCTGACGGGCTCGCCGCAGCCGCTGTCCATCCGAGCACTACAAGTGCTCCAAACAATATCAACTTTCTGACGCTCATCGCTTAAGTTTCTCCTGTTACCCTTTGCTCGAACCTTGGGCCCGCAGCCGATCGTCCACCGCGACCGTCTGTCGGCCGTTTATAGAACGAGGCCTCCGTCCGGAACTTGCATCCCGCTTCTCCTCTCTGGACCGAACCGGCCGCTGCCTTCATGACAAAGAGTATTCCCATATCTCCCAAAATCGTTTATGATTCCGTCGATCGCTCCCCGGCAGAAATCATGCAACCTTAAATTTCCTTTTTTTCATCATCAAAGCGCCGGCTTTCGAAATGTTCACCGAAGGCACACGTGGAGGAATTATGTTTTTGAGAGATCTGCTTCGACGCCCGATGATCGCCATGCTGTGCATTGCAGCTTTGTCCGCGGCCGCGTTTGCCGATACGCTTCGGTTAAAAGACGGAAGCATTATTAAGGGCCGCATCGTCGGCTTCAGCGGCGGGACGTTCACCGTCTTGGTTGGCGAAGGCTCGCGTGAAAGACGGCTGTCGTTCGACGCCGGCGAGGTCGAGTCGATCGAGTTTGACGCCGTCTCGCGTCAGGCAACGGCCGCAAACAGCCCGAAAGACGATTCGCGATTGGCTGTCCCCGAGTACATCGAAACCTCCGGCCCGCCAAAGACGGTCCCCCGCGTCATCACGACCGACCCGATCGCTGAGTCAACGGCGTCCACCAAACCTCCTCCGGTGGATTCTCCGCCCGTCCGAGTGATGGAACCGGCCGCCAGGAACGGCGAGAAGCCCATCGAGATCTCGGTGAAAGTCATGGCCGACAACACCGCCAACGGTTGGACCAATTCAGGCTGGGTCGTCAAGAAAGGCCAAAAGATCCGGATCATTGGCGACGGATCGATCTCGCTTGGCAGCGGCGTTACCACCGGCCCGTCCGGACTTTACGAGCGTGAAGACCCGTCGAAGCTTCTCAAGAGTGTGCCGACCGGCGCTTTGATCGCAGTCATCGGCGACGATAACAATGAGTTCATATACGTCGGTTCTGAACGGACCTTCACCGCAGCTCGCGACGGCGCACTTTTTCTTGGGGTCAATGAAGGCAACCTCGACGACAATTCTGGATCGTTTGCGGTACGGATCGAGATCCAACCCGCTTGAAGTGAGGAACTGATCGGTTCCTAATGGCCGGCGACAGGGCGAAAACCTTGATTAAAACCAACCAAAGGGCGAGAATTGGTATCTAAACCTAAATATCGATCCGGCCTCTGGTGAAAATTATGAAAAAGTCTCTTCAGCGCGTTTTGTCCGGGATCTTCATTGCGGTCATCACGGCAAGTTCGTTCGCCCCGTCTGCCTTCCCGCAATCGAAGCCGCAGCGAAATGACCCGAAAGGCAACGAGAAAAGGAATCAGCGCCCGACCCCGAAGACGCCGGAACAAATAAGAGCCGAAGAGGAAGAGAAGAAACGGCTTGAGGAAGAAAAGAACGCCCTCCCGGTGGACGGCGTTATCGAGATCGATACGAACATCGTCAATGTCGACGCAGTCGTTTTCAATAAAAAGACCGGCCAGATCATCGGGGGATTGAAGAAAGAGAATTTTGCCGTTTTTGAGAACGGGGTAAAGCAAGACATTTCCAATTTTGCAACCCCCGAGAGCCCGATCACCGTCACCTTGGTGCTCGAATACAGCAAATGGACCGAGATGTTCGGCCGTGCCGCCGGCGGCTGGTTCGAGCCGGGCATTTACGAGACGATCCGCCCGGTGGCGCAGTTCCTGACCGGTTTTATCAAGCCGCCGAATGACTACGCCTCGGTGGTCGCTTTCGACCTTAGGCCGACGCCGATCACGGACTTTACGAATGATCCCCAGCGCATCAGGCAGACGATCGACCTCCTTCTCAGGAACAGGCCTGCGTTCCGCGAAAACAATCTTTACGACGCCATTAAGTTCTCGCTGGTGGGCGGTCGCGGGGATGCTGTCGTGCTAGAGAACAGTGAATCGCGTTATGCCGATTACAGCGGGATGGTTTCCGTTCGATCGAAACGCCGAGCCATCATACTCGTCGCTTCCGGAATCGACACGTTCAGCCGGATAAATTACAGCGAGATACGCAAGATCATTCAGGAAGCTGGAATCCCGATCTATATCATCAGCACGGGAAACCTATTCTATAAGAAATACGAAGGCTTCCTTGGCCCGACCGACAGCCTTTCTGGCATGCCCGGCCGCCTAACCTTCCTGCAGGCAAAAAATGCGATGAACACCTTTGCAAAGGAATCTGGCGGGATGCATTTCGAAATGACCTTTGAGACGGAGATCCCAGCCTACCTTCAAAGCATTAACGGACTTCTCCGCAGTCAATACAGCATTTCTTATGACCTTGCTGAAAAGCACGAACCTGGCAAACGCTACAAGTTGGAGGTCAAGGTGGATGTCGATGGCGACGGCAACTTTGACGATAAGCAATTCACCGTTCAACACCGCCCGTTCGTTACCACGCCAAAGGACGAGGGCGCGGATAAAAAAGACAAGAAAGGCGCTTGATGGCATTCAGGCAAACGTTTTCCGATCGGCGGGCGGCCATGTGATCGCCCGCCGATTTTGCTTGGCAGCGGTGTTTGCGGCTGTTATTCTGATTGATCGGGTTTTTATGAGCAAAAGCATCAGAGCCAACCTTAGAGACCGGCTTTCCCGCGAAGAGGGGTATTCCATCAAACCGAGAGCCTCGCTGCGGATCGCACTCTGTTACCCGAACACTTATTCGATCGGGATGGCGAATCTCGGGCTACACACGATGTACGAGCTTTTCAACGCGATCCCCGATGTCTCGTGCGAACGCGTTTTCCTGCCCGAAAAGGGGGATCTATCGGAGCACCTACGTACGGGAACGCCGTTGCTTTCGCTTGAGACCCAAAGCCCGATCCGCGATTTCGACGTGGTTGCTTTCTCGATCTCGTTTGAGACGGATTATCTAAACATGGCCCGGATGCTCCAGCTTTCCGGGATCCCGGTTTGGGCATCCGAACGGAACGAATTTCATCCGTTGGTCATTATGGGCGGCGCCGCCTCGTTTCTGAACCCGGAGCCGATCGCGGATTTCACAGACGTCATCGCAGTCGGCGAGGGCGAGATACTTGCGTATCAATTGATCGATGCCATCCTCGATGGAGATGAAGGTCTCAGATCGAAAGAGGAGATCCTTCTGTCGCTTGCCCGCCTTGGCCGGGGGTTCTACGTTCCGTCGTTTTACGATGTCAGCTACTACCCTGATGGGACCTTAGAGGGTTATCGTCCGAATCGTGAAGGCGTGCCGACAAGGGTCGGCCGTGCTTTGGCCGCTGTCAATCCGAAGGAAGGCACACTAAGGCGGGCGCTGAAGCGGGGCGAAAATGAACTTGCCGAAGTGCTGACAAGCCAGGACCTGTTCTGCCCTTCAACCGCCGTTTGGGCACCGGATGCCGAGATGGGCGACCGGCTGCTCGTCGAGATCTCGCGTGGCTGCTCTCAAGGCTGCCGTTTTTGCTGGGCCGGCTACAATTACTATCCGCCGAGAGTCGTGCCGGCAAAGGACATCATTGCAAAGGCTGCTGAATGGCGATCAAAGACCGACAAGATCGGCCTTGTATCTACCGCCGTCTGCGACCATCCGGAAATTTCGACGATCTTGAGCGAACTCCGGCGGATGGGATATCGGATCTCGGTCTCTTCACTTCGCCTCGACCAGATCTCCGATGAACTTCTCGATGCGCTTGTCGAGTCAAAAGATCAACAGATCGCCGTTGCCCCTGAGACCGGCTCCGACCGCCTGAGGCGAGTAATTAACAAGAACCTGACCAACGACGAGATCGTCGATATCTGCGGTGCGGTATTTGACCGCGGGATGCTCACCGTCAAGCTCTACATGATGGTCGGGCTCCCGACGGAGACCCAGGAAGACCTTGACGAGATGTTCGTCCTGGTTGAGCGCATACGTGACCGGATGCTCCAGGCCGGACGCAAGATCGGCCGAGCCGGAACGATCATCCCCTCGTTGAACGGTTTCGTTCCCAAGCCGAACACGCCGCTGCAGTGGGACCCCATCTGCGAAGAAAAGGAACTTAAGCGACGAATTCGTTACGTTTGCAAAGGCCTGTCGAAGATATCGAATGTGAATGTCCGCTTTATGTCGGCACGGATCGCCCATGAACAGGCTCTCTATTCCTCGGGCGACCGTACGATCGCGCGGGTCGTCGACCGCGCCGCCGCTCTCGGCGGTGACCTTGACCGGGCCCTTCGCGAAACCGGTGTAAATGCCGCACTTCACACGTCGCGTGAGCGGAGATATGACGAGCTCCTGCCCTGGACGATTATCGACTCGGGACTTTCGTTCGAATTCCTTAGAACCGAGCACGAAAAAGCACGGGAGGCCGCTTCGAGCCTGCCGTGCCCTGCTGTTGAAAAATGCACAACTTGCGGTGTTTGCCCGTCAACCTGGTTAGCAAACGCACCCGAAAGCCTGATCAATATCCAGCCCCTGAAGGTGCGGGCCGCGCTGGCCGCCGCAGTGTGACCCTCGTATCAGTTTTTCCCGTCTTTGAGCAGATATCCCGTCGGGGTCGCGAGATAATTGAAATCGTAACGATACTTGTAAAGGCCGAAGGGAAGCATCTGCACCTGTTTCGTATAGATGACATGCGCCTGAACGACCGAACCTGCCGGCTTTATTTCGATATACGCGTCGGCAGGGACGTTGTTTTCCCTGACCGCCCTTTCGACGGACGCTCGAACGACCTCAAGCGGCTTCATCTGGCCCGACGCGGCAAGCCCCTTGACCACCGCGGTATCCATCTCCTGCCTTAGGTTGGCCGCCTCATAAGCGACCGGGATGTAGTTGTACCCGGCATTCGCGATCAAGACCAGGACAACGAGAACGGCGAGGAATTTGACCCCGGCGCCGCCCCTCTCTGAACTTAGATATTTCTTTTCTGTTTCGATCACGTTTGCGTCCCCCATCAAAAAAGGATACTGCCGCATTTAGTGATTTGTAACCTGTTTGAAAGCCGACATGAAAGCGGCTTCAGGTATTTGCGTGTGCGGGACTATAACAGGCCGGCCGATACCTTCCAACAGGATCCATTGGACCGTATCGTTGATCCGTTTCTTGTCATATTCGAAAGTCGCGAAGATCTCGCGGGGGTCGATCTTGTCGATCGGAGGCAATGGGCCGACCCGATACACAACATCGTACAACAATTTTAGCTCATGTTCAGCCAAAAGTCCAAGATTATTTGAAAGGGCGGCCGCAAAAAGTATCCCGTGTCCCACGGCCTCCCCATGCAGAAGACTTCGATAGCCGGTGATCTTTTCGATGGCGTGTCCAAAGGTGTGGCCGAAGTTGAGTATTTTCCGTGACCGGGCGTCCACACGATCGGTTTTTTCACGTTCATCGCCCGAGACGATCCCGGCTTTGAATTCGATGTGGGCGCCAATACCGGAACCGAGGCCCTCAAAGAGGGCGTTCGTTTCGGTCGACCCGGCTCTCTTACCGCTTTCAAGTATCGAGATCATCGCTTCGGTCTCGGAAAGGAGTCGCTGACCCGAAAGGGCGGCGTGTTTCACCGCTTCAAAAAGCCCGGCCCGTACCTCGCGCTCGGCAAGTGTGGAAAGCACCGCCGGATCGATAAGGACCGCACTCGGCTGGTAGAACGTCCCGATCAGGTTCTTTCCAAAGCTCGTATTGACCGCGGTCTTTCCTCCGACCGACGAATCGATCATTGACAAGAGCGTTGTAGGAACCTGGATCAGCGGGACGCCTCTCAAATAGATCGACGCCGCGAATCCGGCCAGGTCGCCGACCACGCCACCGCCTAATGCAACGATCACATCCGTTCGGCCCAGGCCCTTTTCAAGAAGAAAACCGATCGTCCGCTCGAGGGTCCGGAAATTCTTGAACCGCTCGCCGTCCCCGATCAGATGGGTCGAGACCTCAGGCCCAGCCGATGCGATCGATCCGGCCGCGTGTTCACCATAAAGCCCGAAAACTTTCTTGTTTGAGATTATCGCGGCCATTTCCGGAGCTTTGCCCAGGACGTCTGCGATCCGGTTTCCGATCTTGCCGAGGACGCCAGGGCCGATCTCGATTGGATACGAGCCGCCTTCGCCGGGGCCCCGAATTGTGATCTCGAGTTTCATTTGTGGGGAACCGAACCATCGGTCAAATGATCTGCGACCACTTCGAGAAAGGTCACCGGAAAGGTTTCGGTCACGCTGTCCTGCATATGAAGCCTGGCCAGTTCCACCCGAACGTCGAGGAATGCCCTTTCACGGGTCTCATTGTCCGGCCATTTGGCATAGCCGTAAAATACGCCGTCGCTTCCCCTATGAAGCCGCGACCCCAAGCTTCCGCAATGCTCCAGGTAGTGACGGGTGACCACGCCCCAGTTTTCGATGAATGTGGATTCTTTTTGCGGGTCCACACGCCATTTGTAAAGAACGATGATCATTTAACTGAGCGCCGCCTTAATGGTATCGGCGAGACCGTGGGCAAGGCTGTCGATCTCGTCCTGGTTCCTGCCCTCTATCATAACGCGGGCGAGGTTTTCGGTCCCGGAATATCGCAGCAGGAGCCGCCCGTTTCCGGATAGGGAGGCTTCGACCCTCAGCGCCTCGGCTTTGACGGGCTCGACGTCGTCGAACGGGACCTTTCGGCCGACCGGCACATTCACCAGCACCTGCGGATATCGGTCAAAACCTTCGGTGAGGTTTGAAAGCGACCGGCCCGCATCTTTCATGGTCTTCAGCACCAAGAGGGCGGTCATCATGCCGTCACCGACGAGGCTTCGTTTTGGAAAGATCAGGTGTCCAGACTGCTCGCCGCCGATCTCGCCGCCGGACCCGATCAATTCGTCCAGGACGTATTTGTCGCCCACCGAGGTCCTTGCAAGTTCGATCCCCCGCGAACGGAGGGCAAGCTCGAGTCCTATGTTGCTCATCACCGTTGCGACCACCCGCCCGCTCTTCAGCTCGCCTTCCCGCTCCATCCTTGAAGCAAGGATCCAAAGTGTCGCGTCGCCGTCGACAACGTCACCCAGTTCGTTAACGAAAAGCGATCGGTCGGCGTCCCCGTCAAAAGCGATCCCGATATCGGCTCCGGATTCGACCACCTTTCGCCGCAGGCCGTCGAGATGGAGCGAACCGCAGTCGGCATTGATGTTTCGGCCGTTCGGGTTGTCATTGATCGCCGCGATCTCGAGCCCGAGGCCCGAGAAAAGACGTGGGGCCAGCTTTGACGCGGCTCCGTTGGCGCAATCAACCACCGCCTTAAGTCCGTCAAGCCTTGCACCGTCGAGCACATTTTCCAGGTGTGCCAGATAAGCCCGCCTGAACTCTCCCTCGTCGGAACCGGAAGCCGTCGTCGCAGACTCGGATGATCCGGTTGCGATGCCCTTGTGGACGTCGGTCTCGATGTCGCGTTCAAACTGATCGTCGATCTTCCGGCCGTCCGGAAGGAATATCTTTATCCCGTTGTCATAGAAAGGGTTGTGGGACGCACTGATGACGACGCCCAGGTCGAAACCGAATGCACCGTTAACAAATGCCACCCCGGGGGTGGTCATTACTCCGGCGGATTCGCACTCGGCCCCGCCGGCGGCGGCACTGCGGCTGAACGCCTCTTCGATCCACGGGCCAGACTCGCGCGTATCACGTCCGATCACGATCTTTGGCGGCCGGCCCGCCCGTTCCTTGAATCGGCCCGCCACCGATGCGCCGACCATTGCCACGGTTTTTTCGTCAAGCGGGAACACGCCGGCCTCACCGCGAATCCCGTCTGTTCCAAAGAGTTTCTCCATAAAAGGCTGCTGCGAGAACAAGCGAATAGGATACCAGAAGGTCAACTCTTCTCCGATGCCATAGAAAAGCCGAGCTAATTTACCATAATAATTAGTTGTTATATCTATAAATTTTTTGATTGGGCTTGACAACCTTTCGAGGAATGGGCGAATCTATTGCTACGCGGGAAACTTTGCCTGACCGCGAAGCCAACAGTATCCTTAGATCTCTCCTTGTTAGACCAGATCATGAGAATTACCCCTATTGCCCTGACCGCTATCGTCACTCTTTCTACTTTTGACATACAGGCCCAGGACCGAGGTCCGGAGACCCCGTCGACCCGAAAACGGGTCGTGGTGACGGATCAGATGCCGCCGATAAAGAAGCCGCAGCCGGCCGCAACGCCCATTATCGTTGGCGATCGCGAAAAGAATACGATCAGCGAAGGAGAACCCGAAAGGAAAAGTCCCCGATCCGCAGAGCCGTCGGGTGACTTGTCGGCGGACAGGGCAGCGGCGGCCGCCCGGTCATTGAGCTTTGGCGAGATAAAGAACAAGCTCGCCGAGGCTAAGCGGACGATGCAGACCCGGGCGCTTCCAACAGCCTCGGTCGACAGCAATGTTCCCCTGGATTTCGTCCGGGTGGCGTTCCATGACTGGAAGACCGGCGAACTCGATTTCGTCGTGATGTCCAAGGAAATGTTCCTTGAACGCGGAACGCCGAATCGGCTGATCTCGCAGAACGGCAAATCGCTGACCGTCGTCACGATCCGCGGGAACGGCGTGAACACCCCGATCACACTTAACGAGGACGACGGAACCCGGCACTTGCCGCTCATGGTGCAGTACCCCGTCATTCGCAACGGAAAGTACATTGAGACAGCCTATTACATGTCCACGCACCCAGGGCTCGTTACCCCGGAAGTGGTAAATGCCGGCCGTTTCTATGTTCGGAATGTTATTGAGATCGCCCGCGACCGGCTCCGGGAAAAAGGTATTCACATCCAGCCTAGGATCGCGGACATTGCCGAACGGCTCGCGGCCGTCGAGCACGTCGACCATTTGAGATTCCGAACCGAACCCCACCAGAATATCTACAATGACGTTTTTACGCTCTTCGCTTTGAATGAGGGGCAGACGTACCGCTATGCGGTCAGCTCGGCCGGGGCGGGCGGAATGGTCCAAATGATCCCATCAACGTATCGAATGGTACGGTCGTGGCATCCGAACGTCGCCCTAATGCCCGATTTTGTAGAGGGAATGCGAAACCACGTAAACGCGTCACAGGCAATGCTGCTTTATATGCAGCGGACATGGAACGACCTGTTCGCAAGCCCTACCGTCCGCGAAGCCCTCGACAGCGGTTTCGCCAGCCAGGAACACCTTATGGCGGCCGGTTACAACTCAAACCCTGCCCGCCTTCCCGGTTACATCAAGCGAGGCGGAGCCAATTGGGCTGATCTGATCCCGCGGGAAACCAAGATCTATCTCCAGATCTACGATTCGATCGAACGGAATGTCCCGATGGCGAAGAGAACGCGTTAGTATCTTTATATTGTCGAACTGATCGAGCGGATACTCAGGGCAGGGACCGGGTCTTCATTCGTCCGGAAACTCGGCCAGGAATCCGCTCTCGGCGATACGCGACACCTCGGCACGCACGTCCTCAAAACTCTTCCCGACCAGATTTTCCCCGTAGAAGAACGGATCCGCGGTTATTTCGTACACGGCAAAGGGCGGCGGTTCATAAGCGCGTAGCGATTCCTCGTCCGCGAATTCGACATTCGCGATATTCAGTCCCCAAAGCGGGCCGAGATGCAGGTCGAAACTGAACGCGTGGTGATCGAACTCGTGAAAATACCGGTTCTTTCGTATCTCATTGCCCTCTAGATGTTCGAACACCGCGTGTTCCGGCTCGCTCAGATGTAGTTCGCCTACCTTGGTCATACCCGGTATATCGGTGTGAAGGCGGTGTTCGAGCGACCACGTCCATACCTTGGTCGCCGGGTCCCGCAAGGATCGGATCCGCATGCGTGTGCCCGCAATATAATTGTCGAAGATCTGAATGTGACTGCTTGCCCGGGTTAACGGCTCGGGAAGGGCCTCCGTCAGGAATCGCCGACGGATCTCGTTTCGGTAGGTTTTGTCCAGCATCGCGTTTTTATTATACTTTCTCTTTTATTTTTGGAGAGAAATATGAAACTTAGTTATTCAATTTTGGCCATTACGATACTGTCGATCATTTCACTTTCCGGTTGCGGCGGCGAGACGCCGGCGAATAACACGCCTGCGTCGTCGAATAACGGCAGCGTGGCGAATGTGCAGAAGCCGGCGGCGAACGACCCGACAGCGGTGACGACACCGACGCCTGACCAGGTTACAAACAGTGCTCCGACGCTGACGCCGGTCTACAAGGCCTTCTGTGCCGCCGTCGTGAAAAAGGACGATGCGGCGATACGGAAATTCTACACCTCGGACACTCTAAAGGCCTTCGATGAAGATATGCGTTCCGAAAACATCAAGACGATGACCGAATATCTGAAAGACGAGAAGATCTCGAACGAAACGTGCGAGATCTCGAACGAAAGGCTAAAGGGAGATAAGGCCGTCGCGAGGATAAGAACGCCGGCCTACCCGAACGGTTACGAGGTTTTGTTCGTAAAGGAAGGCGGCGAATGGAAGATGTCAAGCATAAGTCCCGAAAAAGGATTTAATTGATCGAGATCACATTTTGGGAATGAAATGGGCCCTGGTACGAGGGCCCATTTCTTTTGCTTCAGTTTGTCGTACCTTTGGCTTCTGCCGGCTGGTAGGGCGGCAATATCACCCTCGCCGCCTTCTCCTTCTTCAGGCCGAGAGCCCAATCCGCCTGCATAAGCGTGTGGATATCACGCGTCCCTTCGTAGATCACGGCCGCCTTGCAGTTCCTTAAGTAACGCTCTACCGGGTAGTCGTTCGTATAGCCATTCGCACCGTGGACCTCGATCGCCATTGACGCCGCCTTTTCCGAACGAACCGTCGCCTGCCATTTGGCAAGGCTTGCAGCCTTAGCCGATGGCAGGCCCTGATTTTTCAACCAGCCGGTCTTGAGCCAAAGCATGTGCGCCATTTGATAATCTGCTTCCATCTCGGCGATCTTCTGCTTGACGAGTTGGAAGTTGCCGATCTTCTGGCCCTGAACTTCGCGAGTGTTCGCGTATTCGACCGAAGCATCGCGGCTTGCGCGGATCACGCCGGTCGCTCCCGAAGCGACCGTGTACCGTCCGTTTTCCAGCGAGAACATCGCGATCTTAAAGCCTTCGCCCTCGGCGCCCAGCATGTTCTCCGCCGGAACGCGGACGTCCTGCAGCGAAAAGTAGCCGGTGTTTCCCGCCTTGATGCCGAGTTTGCCGTGTATCGTTCCGCTCGTGAACCCGGGCATCGTCCGCTCGACGATAAAGCATGAGATACCGCTGTGATCGCGGTTCTTTTGCTTTTCCGGATCCGTCCAGCAAAAGAAAAGGAAGTGGTCCGCCACATCCGCAAGCGATATCCACATCTTCTCGCCGTTCAGGATCCAGTCGTCGCCGTCTCTTTTTGCGTAAGACCTCATCCCGACCACGTCGGACCCGGCATTCGGCTCGGTAAGCCCAAAAGTAGCAAGCTTTTCTCCCTTCGCCTGCGGGACAAGGTACTTCTGCTTTTGCTCTTCTGTACCCCAGCTGTAGACGCTCAGCGAATTCAGCCCGACATGCACCGACATCGCGACCCGCATAAACGTGTCGCACGCTTCAAGCTCTTCGCAGACAAGACCCAGCGAAATATAGTCAAAGCCGGCCCCGCCGTACTGCTCGGGTATGCAAACCCCAAGCAGCCCTAGCTCCGCCATCTTGTCAAAAACGCTCCGCTCGAAATGCGACTTCTCGTCCCATTCCTTTATGTGCGGCGCCACCTCGCCCGCGCAGAACTCGCGGACCGTATTCCGCAACGCAATATGTTCTTCCGATAATTCAAAGTCGATCACTTCGGTTGGTCTTCCTTTGTAATTTGTTGTGTATGATAGAATTCTGGTCGAATTTCCAAATCAGCAGTTTAACATTTGGCCGAGCTTTCCGCTAAAGCGTCGCTTGAATTCCGCAGTTTATGAAACAAATACTCGCCCTCTTCATGTTGATCGTCATTGCACCGGTCCTTTTGGCTCAGAACCGCTCGAACGAACCGATACCGGCGATGCCGAAGCTGCTTTCACAGCGAGAGCAGGCAGACTTTCGAGAGCAATGGCTGCGGAAGCGGCTGGGTTCCTTGCTGCTTCCAATGATGAAGCGGCACGGCATCGAGATGTGGATCGTTGTGAACGAGGAGTTTCACAATGACCCGGTCACGCCGCACATAACGCCGATGGTCCCTATCGTCGGCCGCCGCGATCTTTTTATTTTTATTGATCAAGGCCAACGAATCGAACGCGTTGCCGTCATCCGATATGCCGAGGAAAGGCTGAAAGGCCATTATCGGATGCTTCTTCCGGCGCGCGACAAGTTCGGCGAAGAGGTAAGGAAGCTGGTCGATGCCCGCAATCCGAAATCGATCGCGCTAAACATCGGCGGCGGCCGCGGCCAGCAGAGCGGACTCAGCCATGACAGCTACAAATTCCTTGCCGAAGCTCTCGGCCCGGAAAACGAGAAAAAATTTGTTTCTGCGGCGAATTTTCTGACTGAATTTTTCGACACGCGGCTCGCCGAAGAGTTGGAACACTACCGCGCGGCCGTCCTCGCGACCGACGTCATAACCCGTCGGGCCTTCTCAAATGAGGTCATCACACCCGGCAAGACTACCGCAGGCGACGTGCGCTGGTGGATGCTCCAGCAACTAAACGACATCGGGGTTGATACATGGTTCCAGCCGGATATCAGGATCCAGCGGCAAACCGCGGCGACCGGTACGACCGGGCAGTTCCTGTCGACAGCCAGTGAATCCGACGTTATCCAACGCGGAGATCTGATCCACGTGGATTTCGGCTTGAATTACATGGGCCTCTCGACCGACTGGCAAAAGCATGCGTATGTCTTGAAATCGGGCGAGACTGACGCTCCGGCCGGTCTGAAAACAGCGCTGAAGAACACCAACCGCTTGCAGGACATAATATTCAACGTAGCACGGGCCGGAATGACGGGTACCGCGGTGTATGAGGCGTCGATGGCCGAGTGCAAAAAGCAAAGCATTAACTGCATGATCTATTCGCATCCGCTCGGCACGCACGGACACGGCCTAGGGCCCTCGATCGATTTCCGGGGCCTCGTTGGCGGCGGCGGCAACAAAATATTGCCCGGCTCCTATATGTCGATCGAGCTGAACACTTCAAGCGAAGTTCCCGAATGGAATAACCAGAAGGTGACGATAATGGCCGAGGACGACGCCCACATGACCGAGACCGGCTACAAATGGTTCCGTCCGCGTCAAACAGAGTTTTATTTGATCCGCTAGAATGGTACGACAGGCTTTCCAGCCTGTCGCCGGTTCGTCTTGAAGCGGCAGGTCGCACACGAACCGTTAACGCTTTGGCAGATCTCATGCTTTCAGCAGTAGTTGTTGCTTAACCCGATAAACAGGCTGGAAAGCCTGTTTTACTCTTTTGCAAATGATCCCAGTTTCAAAGGCCGCCAGTATCGTTGAGCGTGCGTGCAATCCCCTCGGCACTGAGCGGATCGCTCTACCGGATTCGGTAAACCGCGTTCTTACCGAAGACGTCGTTGCCGATACTGATCTGCCGCCGTTCGACCGTGCGCAGATGGACGGCTATGCACTTCGGGCCCGCGACACGCGGAAAGTGCCTGTTGACCTTGAGGTCGTAGGGGAATCGGCGGCCGGGCACGGTTGGCACCACGAACTTAAGTCCGGCCAAGCCGTTCGGATAATGACGGGTGCACCCGTCCCTGCGGGTGCTGACTCGGTCCAAAAGATCGAGCTTGCCAAAGAAATGAAAGGGATCGTCTCGCTGATAGACAAGGTCCCCAAACGGCAAAACATTGTTCTAAAAGGCACCGAGATCAGAAAGGGCGAAGTCGTGCTAAAGACCGGCACTTTGGTCACGCCAGAAATGATAGCGACCCTTGCTGCATTCGGTTACGCGAAGGTGAAGGTCGCGAGGCGTCCGCGCGTGACGATCATCCCGACCGGTTCCGAGATCGTGCCGATCGGCCGAAAACCCAAACTCGATCAGATCCGCGATTCTAATTCCGTAATGCTGAAAGCGTTCTGCGATCGGGCCGGAGCCGCCGCGACCGTGCTGCAGAACGTTGGGGATGAACTCGAAGGGCTGACGAGAACCATCCGGGCAGCTTTGCGGAACAGCGATATCGTCGTTACCACGGGCGGCGTCTCGGTCGGCAAATACGATCTGACAAAGGCAGCGTTCAAGAAATTGGGCGCCGGGCTTTTGTTCGAGAAAGTGGCAGTAAAGCCCGGCAAGCCGGCGGTCTTCGCTGTACGGGGTAAAAAGCTCTTGTTCGGCTTGCCCGGAAATCCCGTGTCGGCCGCGGTCACCTTCCATCTCTTTGTTCGAAGGGCGATAATGGCCATGCAGTCGGCCGGCCAGGCGCCGCCTGATCGCGGATTTGCGGTTTTGAACTCCCCACTGAAAGGAAACCGTCTGCGGGACACGTATCATGCAGCGACCTTCGCGTCTTCCGCCGACGGCAAACTGATCGCTGTCCCGCTTCCGTCTGCCGGTTCGGCCGACCTTGTCGCATTTGCGCGGGCCGAGGCCCTTATCGTAGTTCCAAAGGCGATGACGTTCGCTGCCGGCGACGTTGTCGAAGTCGAATTTCTATGAACGAACTTTCCCATTACGATGAATCAGGCCGCATCAGGATGGTCGATGTCGGTGATAAACCCGTGACAGCGAGGACAGCGGTCGCATCGTGCATCGTACTGCTATCGCCCGAAACGCTCGCCGCGATCCGCGAAAAGGCGACGCCCAAAGGCGATCCTCTTGAAATAGCCCGCATCGCAGGCATCATGGCCGCAAAGAAAACGCCTGAGCTTATCCCGCTCTGCCACCAGATAAACCTCTCAAAAGCCGATATAACCGCCGAGATCACCGATCACGGCATCCGCCTCGAGGCCGTCGCCAAAACAGCCTCGCAAACAGGGGTTGAAATGGAGGCGCTTACGGCCGTAACCGTTGCCGCCCTAACCATTTACGACATGTGCAAGGCGGTTCAGAAGGACATCGTGATAACGGACGTCCGGCTTGACTCCAAGACTGGCGGCAAGACCCCTTATAGCAGGTGACCGTCCGTTTTTTCTTCCTAGCAGCCGAACTTTCGGTTAAAATAGGTCGTAAGTCATTGAAGTTAGCTTGTCGGGAGCAAGTCGATAATTATGAAATACAAAGTAGCCGAAGACGCACGTCCTCAGATCTATCTTTTGCTGGCCGCGACCGTTTTGAGTATCGGTCTTTGGCTCTTGTCCGGCTTTCTTCCGTTCATCGGCTATCTGACCTATCCGATCCGGCTCTTTTCCACCTTCATTCATGAAGGCTCTCACGTGCTGGCCACGGTCCTGACCGGAAATACGGTGCAGAGCCTTTCCGTCGCAGCCGACGGTAGCGGCGTGGTGTGGTCGCAGAGCTCCGGCTGGCTGTCTCAGCTTCTTATTTCGAGCGCCGGGTATGTCGGGACCACCGTTTTCGGGGTCGCGCTGCTGATCTGGATGCGATACGGGCGTTCCTCGCGAGCCGCTCTCTACGCAACGGCGGGATTTGTAGCCCTGATGACCGTGGTTTTCGGGATATTCGCTCCGATCTTTAATTTTTTCGCCAACGTAACGGTCCTTGGCCAAGTATTCACCGTCTTTTCCGGCGTTGTTCTCGCGATCGGCCTGGCGGCCATCGCCCGCTTTGCTTCACTGAAATGGGCAAATTTCGCCCTCGCCTTTATCGCGGTCCAGTGTCTTGCGAACGCCGTTTTCGACCTGCTCAACTTGTTCTTCCTTTCGGCGATGACCGGCGAACAGTCCGACGCCGCTAACATGGCCGCCGCGACCGGCATTCCGTCGATCGTTTGGGTGTTCATTTGGATGGGCATCTCGATCTTTATGATCTCGATCGGCCTTCGGGTGTACGCCGTAAGCCGGGCAAGGGCCGCCACTTCCACCGACAGCGTTTTTGAAGATTGACCGGCACCAGTATCATCATGAATAGTGGAGGGCCGATCGCCTAAGGCAATTGGCCTTTTGATTTAGTAATGGCGAAACCGTTTTCAATAGCCGCGTTGACTTTGTGTTTGTCGCTCGCGGCCTTCGCACAGGTCAAAGCCCCTCAACCGCCGCCCGTAAAGGTCCCATTCGCTGAATCGCTGCAAGCGGTCGTCGTGACCGCGAAAGCCGCAGCTGACTTTCAGGGGATGGCCCGCTTATATGAGCGGAAGACACCCACCTCAAGTTGGAAGAAGGTAGGTGAAGAGTTCCTTGTCGTGCTGGGCCGAAATGGTCTAGCTTGGGGACGCGACTCGGCCCCGGAAAGTGCGGGCGACTTCAAGCAGGAGGGTGACGGACGTTCACCGGCCGGGCTTTTCCCGTTGACGTTTGCTTTCGGCCGTCCCGATCAGCCCGCCGGCATGCGGCTCTCATATCGAAAGCTTGATGAATACAGCGAATGCGTCGATGACGTTTCGTCTTCGCACTACAACCGTGTTGTCGACCGATTGAAGGTCGGTAATTTTGACTGGAAAAGCTCGGAGAAGATGCTCGACGTGGGCCTCGAGTACGAATTTGGTATCATTGCCGCCTACAATTCGTACCCGGTCCGGCGGGGCGACGGCTCGTGTATTTTCCTTCATATTTGGAAGGATGCCGCGACCGGAACCTCAGGCTGCACAGCGATGAAGCGGGACGACTTACTTAAGATCCTGAATTGGGCGGACCCGGCAAAGAATCCTTATCTGGTTCAGATGACCGAGGCCGACCGCCGCACGTACAGAAAGAAATGGAACCTCCCAAAATAGTCACTACCCTGGGCGACCTGGTGATCGGCAGCCGGATCCTCGTCCGTTCTAAGAAGGATTGGCGGACCGCTGTCGTATGTCGAAAGACCGAAGAGATGATCTCGATCTCGGTCGCGTCGCCCACCGGATATAACTATCGGCTTCGGCGAGCTCCCGATCAGATCGTCGATTTTGATGGCGAAATCCCGTATCTCAAGGCAAGAGAATCCGACAATTGGCGGGATAATTATTCAAGGTATGATCTGCGTTGGTGAAGCGTGCTGTTGCCACGAGAACCGATCAGCCTTGCCTTACACGGCCGGCCGCAATGATCCTCCCGCTCTGGTCTTCCTGGACGAAAACGATATATTTCAGGTTATCCTTGTTCCAGGCCGCATCCGTCGGCAATGCGACGGCCCCTGTGAACTCGGCCGCTTTTTCCGGTACTTTCCCAAAGGCCTTCAGCCGCCGGACCACCGAAACATGCGGCAGTTTCTTTCCGCGGTTGTTTCCGGCCTTGACGTCGGAGACAAGCCCGTCTTCGGCTACCGCCAGCACAGCTGTCGCAACCAAGTGCTTCCCGAATCCGCTAATAGTAACCGAGACGGTTGAGCCGTTTGATACCGCGTCGACCCTTGGTTTTGCGGGGCCGGCCGCTTTGATGATTGTCCGCTCGGCCGATGCCGTATCGCTTCCGATAAACTGTTCCCTCCCGTCCACGATCATCTGCGGCGTATAGATCGAATCCAGGCCCATCCTCATCGAGTAGGAGTTTTGTCGACGTGTAAATTCGGCTGAAGAATAAGGGTCCTTCCATCCGCGGTCGTTGAAATAGTCAACGTGGTACCCAAGCGTTATAACGTCGGCGGCGGCCACGGGCTGCTGATTCTCCAGGATCGCCAGATAGCGGTCCGCAGGTGGACAATTGCCGCAGCCCTCTGAGGTGAAAAGTTCCACAAGGACCGGCTCCCGGCTCCCGGGTTGCTTAAGTGGCTGCCCGGTTTTTGGAGCGGTATTGACTGGTGCTTCGTTTGAACAAGCACCCAAAAAGACAATGGAAAGGAGAAATAGGACCGGGAAGAAACGCTTCATACGAGACTAGCATACCAAAAATGCCCGCTGCCCGCCTGACAGGCCCGCTCTTGTGGATCGACCGAAGCATGGCCGGCAGGATCTTCATTTGATGGCACAAAGCGATTTGTTAGAATGAAGTTTTGGCCTTTACGACAGATCTTTCGCCTATGCGTGCAGTTCGATCAAAAGAGGAAGCCGTGGAAGTTCGCGGCGCCCGTGTTCATAACCTCAAGAACATCTCGGTCTCTTTCCCTCACAACAAATTAACCGTTGTCACCGGCGTTTCCGGGTCCGGAAAGTCGAGTCTCGCCTTCGACACCATCTACGCCGAGGGGCAGCGGCGGTACGTAGAATCTCTTTCGGCATATGCACGGCAATTTCTTGAGCGAATGGAGAAGCCCGATGTCGATGAGATCACGGGCCTTGCCCCAGCGATCGCGATCAGGCAGAAGAACTCGTCAAAAAACCCAAGGTCAACGGTCGCAACGCAGACCGAGTTGTACGATTACCTTCGCCTCCTCTATGCCCGGGCTGGACAGACTTTTTGCCACGTGTGCGGACGCGAGGTGAAGAAAGACTCGCCGGAATCGGCGGCGGATGAAGTGATAGACGCCTTGGAAGAAGGCACTCGGTTCTATGTGATGTTCCCGGTGCAAGAACATCTCGAACCGAAAACCTCAAAGCGTAAGACGAAATCGAAGGCCGGGCAGCCTGCCCAGGATATGTCGACGGCCGCCTTCCTGCTTATGCTGATGCAGCAGGGCTTCGCACGTCTCTACCGGGGCGGCGAGACCATCGAGATGGGGAAACCTGAGGATTACCCTTTCGACGACTTCGACGAGACCTACGTTCTGATCGATCGGCTGAAAGCGTCGAAGGACAGCCGTCAGCGGCTGGTTGATTCGCTTGAAATATGTTTTCGATCTTCGGGATCGGCCATTATCGAAACGATCGATGGCAAGCGGCTTGTCTTTTCGGATTCATACCTGTGCAAGTACGACGGAACGTCGTACGACGAGCCGGAGCCGTCGCTCTTTAGCTTCAACTCGCCATACGGGGCATGTCCGACCTGCCAGGGATTCGGCAATACGATCGGCGTCGATTATCGCCTCGTGATACCGGATCCGCTTCGTTCGCTAAAAGGTGGTGCGATCGACCCGTTCACGCGCCCGCAGCATGCGTGGGCACAGAAGGAACTTCTGAAGTTCGCTGCAAAAGCCGGGATCGACACAGAACTCCCATATGCGGACCTTTCTGCATCGGAACAAGATCAGATCATCCGCGGCACCACCGGATGGCGAGGGGTCAAGGGATTTTTTGAATGGCTTGAGACCAAGAAGTACAAGCTTCACGTTCGGGTTTTCTTGGCGAAATATCGCGGCTACACGATCTGCCATGATTGCGGCGGCGGAAGGCTCCGCCAGGCCGCCCGCGACGTTAAGATCGCCGGCCTTTCTCTCCCTGAAGTTGCCGCGATGTCGATCGCCGAGGCCCATAAGTTCTTCAGTCAACTCGAACTAAGCGACGAGCGAAGAAAGATCGCCGAGAAGGTCCTGCTCGAGATCGAGCGTCGGCTGAAATTCCTGGTCGAGGTCGGCCTCGAATATTTGACGCTCGACCGGATCGCCTCGACGCTTTCAGGCGGCGAGGCACAGCGGATCCAGCTTGCAACGAATCTCGGCTCCCTTCTAGTCGGAACGCTTTATGTCCTCGATGAACCCAGCATCGGGCTGCATCCTCGCGACAACGCCCGGCTGATCAAGATACTCGAGAACCTTCGCGATATAGGCAATACGCTGGTCGTTGTCGAACACGACGAGGACACGATCCGCTCGGCCGATCACATCGTCGACATCGGCGTCCATGCGGGCGAGCTTGGCGGCGAACTCGTCTATCAGGGGAATTTTACCGGCCTCCTAAAGGACAAAAGCTCGCTGACCGGGCGTTATCTTCGCGGCGACTCAGAGATCAAGGTCCCCGCCAAGCGGCGGCCGGTAAAGCAGAAGATCGAGATCCTCGGTGCTCGCGAGCATAACCTCCAGAACGTGACTGTCGAGATCCCATTGGGCATGCTTGTCTGCATCACCGGCGTTTCGGGCTCGGGCAAGTCGACACTTGTTCATGAAGTTCTCTATGCCGGGATAAAGAAAGAGCGTGGGGAATGGCACGGCAACACCGGCCTGTTCAACGAAATACGCGGCGCCCAACTGATCGACGATCTAATGCTCATCGATCAATCCCCGATCGGCCGCACGCCGAGGTCCAATCCTGTTACCTACATTAAGTCGTATGACGCGATACGCGACCTGTTTGCGGGAACCAATGCGGCGAAGGCAAAAGGCTTGAACTCGTCTCACTTTTCATTCAATGTCCCGGGCGGCAGGTGCGAGACTTGCCAGGGAAGCGGCACTGTAACCGTCGAAATGCAGTTCCTTGCGGACGTCGAATTGACCTGCGAGGACTGCCGAGGAACGAGATTTCGCGAGGACGTTCTGAAGGTCCGATACAAAGGCAAGAATATCCATGAGGTCCTCCAGATGACGGTCCGCGAATCGCTCGCGTTCTTCCGTGAGACGAAAAAGTTGGTGACGCGTCTGAAGACCCTCGACAGCGTCGGGCTCGGCTATCTGCGGCTCGGACAATCGGCGACCACTCTCAGCGGTGGCGAGGCCCAGCGCGTGCGGCTCGCATCGCACCTTTCGCAAAAAAGCCAGTCAAATACCCTGTTCATATTCGACGAGCCGACAACCGGGCTGCATTTTGACGACGTCAACAAGCTTCTCGCCGCCTTTCGAGCGTTGATCGACAGCGGGGCCAGCCTGCTTGTGATCGAACACAACCTGGATGTTATCAAGACCGCAGATTGGATCATCGACCTGGGGCCTGAAGGGGGCGTCGGCGGAGGGAATGTAGTTGCAGTAGGGACGCCGGAGGAATTAGCGGAAAACAAGCGGTCCCACACCGGCAGGTATCTGAAAGAATTACTGAAATAGTCTGAACTTGGGGTCAACCGGCGAAAGACCGGACACGATCACCGAAAATTACTCTTGGCGCAGTGCTGCTTACCGTGAGGGCATTCTCCGACCTGCACCCATTCATAGAACTCGTTCGTGTCGCCTTCGACCGCATAAACGACCTTCTTTATGGTCGGAAACTGAAGCAGCGTGGCGTCCGCCATTGAAAAGAAACCGCTGCCGCAGCTCGATGTAGCGTTCCCCATTTGGGTGAGCAAGCGATCGGTGAAGTTTACGTAAGCGGTTCGGTTCTTTATGTTTATGCTCTTCAAGATCCCGTTGGTCTCCGGCGGGCCGAAGCCCGAGAACTCCTTCGCTTCCTCCGGTGATGGGCCCTTTAGAAATTCGAGAAAAGCAGCCGTAGCGACCGACGCGGTCTTTGGGATCCTGCGCGTGACCGGATGGACCTTGTTGCAGTCGAGGACGTCGGGGTCGAGCTTATCGGGATGAAAAAACACCTTCACCGTCATGGTTTCGGCCTTCTGGGCCGGAACGGCTGCTGGCAGAAGCAGCAAAGCAAACACGCTCAATAAAAACGATCTCATTCTTAATCGTCTCCGAACTTCGCCCGCCAGATCGGTGCGATCTGCTCCATCACCTTGCAGTCGCAATAACCGCCGTTCTCGGTCAGCCAGCTTGTTAACTTGGGGAAATCCAGCCGGTTGTCCATCATGAAACGCATGGACCGTTTCAGGCTGTGGTCACACTCCGTTTCGTATAATTCGTCCTCGACGAAGTCTAGCAGTTTGCTGATCGTGGCCTGCCCCGCGGGCAACGAATCGATGAACCCCTGGAGCTCTTCTCCGCTCAGTTGTTCCAGGTTTTCGATCTCTCTTTTCTTGACGATGGGCATGCTTCTTCGTGATCAGATGACCTGCCACTTATTCTTATTCTTCTTCTTCAGCCTCACCGGCCAGCAGCGTCGCGCTGGTCACCAGGTCATCATCACCGCATTTGATCAGCGTCACGCCCTGAGCACTGCGGCCCGTTTCGCGGATCTTATCGACCCCGAGCCGGATCAATTTCGCCTGCTGGGTGATGATCATGATCTCACTGTCCTCTTCGACCGGGAATGCGGCGACCACCTTGCCTGTCTTCTCGGTGGTCTTCATGTTTATCACACCGATCCCGCCGCGTTTCGTCAGCCGGTAATTGTCGACCTGGGTCTGTTTTCCGAAGCCTCTCTCCGAGATCGAAAGCATCTTCTCGGTCCCGTCCTGTGACACGGCACAGACCGAGACCACATAATCGCCCTTGCGGAGGTTTACGCCGCGGACCCCGCGTGCCGCCCTGCCCATCGGGCGGACATCGGTCTCCTGAAAACGCACGGCCATGCCGTCGTGCGTGGCGATAAATATTTGCTGCTTTCCGTCGGTACGGATCACCTCGAGCAGTTCGTCGCCTTCGTCAATATTGATCGCGTTTATGCCATTTGCACGAATATTCTGATAATCGGACAACGCGGACTTTTTGATCACGCCGTTCTTGGTGACCATTGTCAGGTAAATATCTTCACTGAAATCCCTGACCGGCATCACGGCCACCAGCTTTCGTTCCGCAGAAAGCTGCACCAGGTTCACCACCGCCTTGCCCCGTGCGGCCGCGGCCGCCTCGGGGATCTCGTGTACCTTGATCTTGTAGACCTGTCCGTCGTCCGTAAAGATCATCAGATAGGCATGCGTCGAGGCTATGAAGAGGTGCTCGACAAAATCGTCGTTCTTTGCAGTTGCACCAAGCCGGCCCTTGCCGCCGCGGCCTTGGCGCGAATAGGTCGAGACCGGCGTGCGTTTGATATAACCGGCCTTTGTAACAGTGATCGCGACATCCTCGTCTTTGATAAGGTCTTCGATCGACAATTCGACATCGGCATCGACGATCTCGGTCCGTCGGGCGTCGCCATACTGCTTCTTAACCTCCTCGAGTTCGTCGATGATCACGCCGCGGAGGACGTGCTCGTTCGCGAGAATATTCTCGAGTTCGGCGATCAGCTTGATGATCGCTTCGTATTCATCGAGGATCTTCTGCCGTTCAAGGGCCGAGAGCCGGCGAAGCTGGAGATCAAGTATCGCCTGAGCCTGTATTTCCGAGAACTCAAGGCCGGCGATCACCCGCCGAAGGTCCGTCAGGAACGCATCTTCCGCCTTGCCGCCGGTGATCCCGCGCCATTTTTTGACCTCGTCTAGGGTGTCGAACTTCGCCGTCAACCATTGCTTCGCCTCGTCGACCGAGCGTGAATTCCGAATCAGCGGGATGATGTAGTCGAGGGCGTCGATCGCCTTGTTCAGGCCCTCCAAAATATGTGCCCTTGCCTGGGCCTTTCGAAGTTCAAACTCGGTCCTTCGACGAACGACCTCGCGCCTGAACTCGATGAAATGCTCCAGCATCTGCTTGAGTGTCAACAGTTTAGGCTGGCCGTCGACGATCGCGATGTTGATGATCCCGAAAGACGACTGCATCGGGGTCAGCTTATATAGCTTGTTCAGGACGACCTGTGCGATCGCATCGCGTTTAAGCTCGATGACGATCCGCATACCGAGTCGGTTCGATTCGTCCCGCAGCTCCGATATGCCGTCCAACTTCTTCTCATTGACGAGTTCGGCGATCTTCTCGATCAGTTTCGCCTTGTTGACCTGGTACGGGATCTCTGTGATGACGATGGCGTCCTTTTCACGGTCGCCTCGGCCGATCCGGTCGATGGCGGCCCGGGCGCGCATCTGAATAATGCCCCGGCCTTCCTTGTACGCCCGGACGATCTCCTCCCGACCGTAAATAAAACCGGCGGTCGGGAAATCCGGCCCCGGAATGAGCTGAATAAGATCGTCGACCGTGATGGTCGGGTCCTTGATGAGCGCGATCGTGCCGCTGAGGATCTCGCCCAAATTGTGCGGCGGGATCTTGGTCGCCATCCCGACGGCGATGCCTTCCGAGCCGTTTGCCAGCAGCAGCGGGACCCGCGTCGGCAGTACGGTCGGTTCGCTCAGCGAATCGTCGTAATTCGGCTGAAAATTGACCGTCTCCTTCTCGATATCTGCAAGCACTTCGTTCGCCAGCCTTGCAAGCCGTACCTCGGTGTACCGCTGAGCGGCAGGGTTATCGCCGTCGATCGACCCGAAATTGCCCTGGCCGTCGATAAGCGGATAACGCATCGCGAAATCCTGTGCAAGGCGAACGATCGAGTCATAGATCGCCGCGTCGCCGTGCGGATGATATTTGCCCATCACATCGCCGACGGCTCGGGCCGATTTACGATACGGCTTGTTCGAGGTGTTGCCCTGTTCGAACATGCCGTAGAGGATCCGCCGATGCACCGGCTTGAGGCCGTCGCGAACGTCCGGCAGTGCCCGCCCGATTATCACGGACATGGCGTAATCGAGATACGACCTGCGCATCTCGTCTTCGATATTTATCTGATTTCGGTCAATTAATGAGTCCATTTTCTAAAATAAAAGGCAGTTTTAACGCGGCCGGGAGACAACGCGGAAACTTGATCTCGATGTGTTAAAAAAGCTTGTACACAACAGCGACGTGATGTTATTATTTTACCGGTGCCGTGTGCTGAAGGCAAACAGGGCGCCCACCCGAATTACGGATCGAATCACCGATTCTCTAACGCACCTGAAATCCTCTCCTCCGAAGCGTCTCTCCGCAAAATGGCTGTAATATCAACTGAACCTACCGACAAAAAGGGTGAGAAGACGGTTGTCAAGGAAAACCGCCGGATACAGCGGTATTCGCTTGCCCTCCCGACGCGGGTCGAGGTAAAGGTCGACACAAAAGTCTCCTGGAATGAGCTGACTCGAATGGAGGATGTCTCGGCATTCGGTGCCGGCTTTGTACTGAAACGGCCTGTAAAACGAGGCCGCCTTGTAATGGTCTCCGTGCCGATGCCGCGGCAGCTTCGCTGCTACGATTATTTAGAGCCGCAGTACAGGGTCTGGGCTCTTGTTAGGAGATGCGTACCGATCGAACAGGCCGAAGGCGAAGCAAAGTACGCTGTCGGTGTTGCTTTTGTCGGGAAGAACCCACCGCCGACATTTATCGACAATCCGGCAAAACTTTTCGAACTGGCCGACCGCGTAGACGGCGGCCTCTGGCAGCTCATCGAGGCATCGGCCCGGCCGGATGAAAGCGATCTTCCGATCCACCTGCGCCGGCACACGCGTTTTTCGATCCCGGAGTCCCTGGTCATCGAAATGCTTGACGAGAACGGCGACGTTTCGGCCTCCGAGACGACGGTGACGGAAAACATCAGCCTGGGCGGCGCCGCGGTTTTCACCTCGTTCGACGTCTCTACCGGTTCGTTCCTTAGGGTCCGAAGTGAAAGGCTCGATGCTTCGATCATCTCGGTTGTCAGGGGAAAACGATTGGGGGAAGACGGGATCGTCCGGCTCCACCTCGAATTTATCGATCACTTGTTCCCGCTTCAGGGGATCGAGTAGAGATCAGCACCAATTCTTTTGGGGGAAAGGCATGGCAGTTGAACAATCAGGGATCGCCAACGAGATCGACCACCGCTCTACCTTGATGCAGGCTATCGTCAAAGTTGCCGTTCATGAGGGTAGGTTTGAGAAATGCGTGGCCGATGTCATTAGCGTCTCTCCGACCGGTGCCGGTTTTTATCTTGACCGCGAATGCAAAGCAGGGCACTTGCTGTCGATGTTGATCCCTGCAGAACCTCACCTAAGGTCATATGACCACCAGAAAGAGCTCTACAAAGTTTGGGGGCTGGTCCAGCACTGCCATCCTGTCGCCGGCGACGATCCGTCTTTTCATATCGGGATAGCGTTCATCGGCCGCGAGGCCCCCAAAAGTTACGCTTCCGACCCTTGTACGAGTTACCGGATTTGCGGAATGGACGACAACGGTCTCTGGAAGATCAAGGAGGCCGGTAAGGAATTCAAACCCAGGAAGGATACGCGGTTCTACGTCGCGGTCGACCATTACCTTGCCGTTGTTGACGGGCAAAGGGCTTCGCTGAAAGGCGAACGGACACGGACCGAAAACATTAGCAAGCACGGAGCCGCCGTTCTGACCGGGTTGGATGTTACTGTTGGAGACCGGGTCAAGCTGATCAGCGAGGAATATGATTTTTCAGGCCTGGCGGTCGTGTGCAACCGCCGCCAGACGCCTGACGGACGCTTACTTCTCAACCTCCAATTCGTAGAATCTAAATTCCCAGTGGAAAAACTTAAGCAGGAAGTACCGGTACCCGAGGGTGAGACGGTGTTCGCCTAAGTTATCAAGGTTTCGTCTTTTCCTTCGGCGGGACCGGCGGGCCTATCAGGCCACGCCGTCGAAGTTCCTCAAGCTGCCGCCTTTGTCTCGGCGTCAAGTATTTCGGGTCGATCGGCGGCACGGCCTGCGGGCCCGGACGCACCGTCTTTCGATCGTTCTTGAACGTGAAATTTCCAGGCATTTCGACCACGCCGTTTGCGATCTTCATGTTGGCGACGTAGATGGTTCGGCCACCGGGAAGGTCTTCTTCAATTACAAGGTCACCGGCGTCGATGTCGAGGCCGTCGTTCGTTCTATTCCTTGTCGGTTTTGCAGGCTGCTTGTCCTGCGGCTTATCTGCGACGTCCCTTTCCGGCTGGGCTTTGGGCTGTTCCGGGGCGAGGGCCGGTTCGGACCCAACGGCATCTTCGGCAACGGCCGCTTCCTCTGTTCGAGGATCTTGCTCGGGTACTATCGACTGCTCGACCGGGGCCGCGGTCTCGCCGTTATTGAATAGCGACGGAGCGAAAACATAGGCGGCGCCCGCGGCACCGGCGACCAGAAGGACGGCGGCTGCGGCCGCCAAACCAAATCTCTTCGATGAACGGGTTCCGCCATCCGCTGCTCTCGTCGCAGAATGCAGGCCGCGGGTTCCTTCCGGGCGAATGCTCGTAACGACCGAATCGTTTCCCGGAAGGATCTCCGTTTTCGCACTCGACAAGCCGCCGTCTTTAGGGACCGTCACCCCGGGCATCAATTTCGTCTGATGCGAAGAAATGTCGACGCCTCCGTGGACCGGCTGCGGCAGACCGCTCTGTGCAAGGTGCTCGTACGACCGGTGGTCTTTGAGCATCTGTCTCATTTCATTGGCCGAGCCCGGCCTCGCCGCGGCGTTTAGGTCAAGGGCCTTGTTCAGAACGACGGAAAATCCCGGCGGGATGTCTGAATTAAGGAGATTCGCCGGCACAAGCGGGTCCGGATTCTTGCTCAGGACGCTCATCGCCCGTGTCAATGCATCCTCAGGGGCCCGCCCCGTCACCAAATGATAAAGCGTCGCGGCCAGCGAATATAGGTCGCTTCGAGGATCGGTGCCGGTCCCCTGGATCTGTTCCAGCGAAGCGTAATTGCGTGAGTAGCCGAAAATGCTCTTCGCCGCTGTCTGATGCCCGGCATCGGTCGGGTTCCCTTTCGCCAGTCCAAAGTCGAGCAATGCGATCCTGCCGTCGGGCATGATCTTAAGGTTTTGCGGCTTGATATCGCGATGGATAACCGGCATCGACTGGTTGTGAAGGAAATCCAAAGCATCCAAAAGCTGGTCTGCCCATTCCGAGACCGAACTGAATGAAAAGGCCGTGCCCTTTGTGTCCATCATGCAGGAGAGGTCTTCGCCTGGGATGTATTCCATCACGATGAACTGGCGTTCATCCTCTAGGAAATGATCGCTCACCCGCGGCAGGGCCGGATGCTTGAGGCTATTCAAAAGGCGGGCCTCTCGTTCGAGCGCCTTTCGATAGTTGTCGTCCATGCAGAGGGTCTCTTTGACCGCGACCGTGCTACCGAACCGAAGGTCCGTGGCAACATAAACCGAACCCATCCCGCCCTGGCCTATTTGGCGGTCGATGCGATAGCGGTCCTGAAGGATCTTTCCTGTTTCGAGCATGGCAAAGGACTATGACGAGTCAAGCTGAAGGATAGTTTACTACAAACCAAAAAAGTTCCGTGAATCTTCGCGATCGAGGTCGCGAGCAAAGCAAACGAATTCCCTTACCGGTGATCGCGGTTTCTTGGAAGATGGATGAAAAAAAGCGGACGGCCGAAGCCTCATTGTTTCGTCTTTTTCTTCTTTGGCGGGACGATCCTCATCTTGGACGGGACGGTCTTAAGGATCCCAGGTATCTTGGTGAACCGGAAACCGTTACCGTCGTCCTTTCCGCCTGAAGCAGGCTTTTTCGGGCGTTCACGCGTGACCTTAACGCCTCTAACGCCGCCGGGTAAGCGGTCGATCTCGATCGAATCAACCCGACGGCCCCGAGGATTTTGTTTCGGTGCCGAACGCGGTTTCTCTGCACGCGTTGGGCCGGGTGTTTTCGGGCCCGGATCTGCCGGACCGGGGTCGATCGCCGGTGTCTCCGGTTCCGGTTCGGCGGGCGGGTTTGAAGGAATAGATTCGCCCGGCTGGGCCGGATCCGGAGCCGGGATCTGCGAGGCCGATGCGGGATCGCGAGATTCGACACGGCCGTTGGCTCCTTGCGATGCCGGCTCGGAGCCGGGCGCGGCCTGTCCGCCTTGGCCGTCGGCCGAATTGCCGCCGCCAAAAAGTGCCGACGGCCCGTAGTAAAGGGCTCCCGCCGAGGCAGCGACCACCAATAACATTATCGCCGCAAGAACCGCCGCTGTAGCAAACTTACGTCTTGGTGGTGTCACGGTAGTCGACGCTGCGCTAACTTTCGTTTCGGCATCTCCCGCTTCCGACGTCGCAAACAACCCGACGGGAACGGCGATCGCCCCGGAAGGATTAGCGGGCATTACCTCGGTCGGAATGCTCGACTGTGGAAGTGACGTCCCCATTCTGACGTGCGTTTCGAAATCCGCATTCCCGTCGGTGACGTGGGAAACGGCCGACTGTGATGCAGCGGCCATCGCTGCCGGTGCCTGAAACGCAAACTCCTCGTACCGGCGGAGCATTCCTCGAAATTCGGCGGCCGATCGTGGACGAGCCTCACCGTCAAGTTCCATCGCAGTGTTCAGGACCGCGGAAAAGCCTGACGGGACATCACCCCGGATCAGGTGAGCGGGGACTAGCGGATCAGGCCGGCGACCGATCACGCGCATAGCTCTTGTCAGAGCGTCGACCGGCGGCTGGCCCGTCGCAATATGATGAAGTGTGGCCGCAAGCGAATAGATATCGCTTCGAGGGTCTGTCCCGGTTCCCTGTATCTGCTCGAGTGCCGCGTAATTCCGGGAATAACCGAAGAGGCTCTTGGCTGTCGTATTGTGAGACGCGTCGGTCGGATTACCTTTCGCCAGTCCGAAATCAAGCAGGACCACCTGCCCCTGCGGCGTAAGTTTCAGATTCTGGGGTTTTATGTCTCGATGGATGACCGGTATCTCCTGGCTGTGCAAATACGAGAGCGCATCCAGAAGCTGATCTGCCCAATTCAGCACATACTTCAGAGAGAACGGCCCTCCCGAACGCTCAAGCATCGCGCCGAGGTCCTCACCGGGGACGTATTCCATCACAAGGTACTGGACGTTGTCTTCAGTGAAATGATCGGTGACTCGCGGAAGGGCCGGGTGTTTCAGGCTGTTCAGCAATCGAGCCTCGCGCTCGATCGCCTTGTGATAATTCTCGTCCGGACACAGCGTTTCCTTGATCGCAACCGCAGTACCAAACCGACTGTCCGTGGCAACATAGACCGCTCCCATACCGCCCTGGCCTATCTTGCTCTCGATACGGTATCGCTGCTGCAGGATCTTTCCTTGCTCGATCATTTCGGACACGAACTCTCCAGTTGAACGGGTGTGACTAACATATTACTACCTTAGTCAACCGTTCGGCCTGAAATTATTCGGGCTCCTGCCCTTCCACCGAATTTTCCACATCGCGCTCCTCGAACCAGGACCTGGTCATGTCGCACCAGATAGCAAGCCCCTTCCACTTCCCAAACCGACGGTAGTGCTTTTCGATCTTCTTGTCGGGGCACGGCTTTTCGCGGTTGTAACGTTTGTAAAAGCCGCTGCGAAGCCACGAATCAAGGGCCATCCCTTCGTAACGCCCCAATAGCTTCAGCAGGTTCTCGGCAGCGTAGGGACCGATTCCCTTTACTGAAAGGATCTCCTTTCTCAATTCCCCGGTCGGCAGAGTGGAGCCCAGCCAGGATTCGGGATCGAGTTTTCCCGACGCTGCCAACTCGCTGAACTCGATTATGTAGGGCGATCGATAGCCTGTCTTAATATTGGTGCGCAAATACTCTTCGGTCGTGCCCGCCAGGGACTCGGCCGTCGGAAAGGCCTTCCGGCCGTTTTCGGCCGGCTCGCCGAAAGCATCTACAAGATTTGCGGTCATCAACCGGGTCAGGCTCCACGTGCAATTCGTTGTGCAGATCGTCTTGACGGCATCCTCAAAGACCGTCGCCGATCGCAGCAAACGTCCGGCCGATCGTTCTTCCACCCAGCCGAGCCGTTCGTCGTCTCTCACCGCCGCATAAAATTCGTCGAGTTCCTCGTCCATCCTAAGAAGGTGCCTGGCGACCCCGACCGCTTCCGGCCCGTCCTTTTTTCGCGAGGTTTTGACTATGAGAGATCCGTCCTCGTGTCTAAGTTCGATCCACAACTTTCGGCCGCTCGAACGGCTTGCAAAAACATACGACAGCCTTTGTCTCGAAGGGTCGAGATCGAACGGCGGAAGATCGTACCAGCCGTGTCCGCAAACCGAATGTCGAAAAGAAAATTTTTCAGAAGTTGGAATCGAAAATTCATTGGACATTTTTTTGATATTAGGTCTAGAATATTCCATTGACAAATCCAAGTTTTTTAGGCCAGGAACCCCCATTTTTCGTCTAACTTCAGGTAAGTCGACTTTTAGACAATTTATATGCCGGAAATAGCATGCTGTATGTTCTTCTCTTCGTTCCGGCAATATGGCTAAACATTTTTGTACGGCACCCGGATCGGGATGCGCGTTAACAACATCGAGTGTTCGAGTGCCGGACGATCGTTTTCAGTTCGTTCGAGTCTGGATGGAGGAATAGGTATGTTGAGCGTGGGACCGCGGCAGACGCTGCGAATCTACTTAGCCTTGCTCGTGGTTTGCTTTCTTTCACTTACGGCGGTCGGCCAATTGGACGACCCCGATCCAAACTCCCCAACGCCGATTCTCGTACGGGCCAAAAATTCTAAGCGTGTTTTAGCGGTACCCGCCGATACCGGGGCTCGGGCCGAAATAGCCTCGCCTTCGCGGGATGCCTTCGCTCCGGGGGCAAGAATTGCCGTTTTTGTGACCGGCATCTCGTTGATGGACGGCGAGGGAGCCAATGCCTTCCGCGTTTACGCCGAGGATTCCCGGGGCCGCAAATACAGGTTTCCGGTCGTTGACCTCTACCGGATCAAATCACCTTCGCCGACTTACGCCCTTGTCTTCCAGCTTCGTGATGAGATCGGATACTGGGACGCCCCGGCCGATGGGGACCTCTTGTTGAGGGTCTCCTGGAGGGGAATGACGAGCGACCGTTCAAGGATCGGTTACGGCGTTACCGGCGGGCCGATCAAGGACGATCAGGTACCGTATTCCAGGCTTTTCACGTATTCACTGAACAACGGCCTGCCAGCAAAGTCGAAAGGCCTTGACGAGCCGGCGTATGCCGGATACCGATGGTCCGGCGACCGTATGCGGTTCCTTCAGCAGGCGAGCTTCGGCGCGACGGAACCCCTCGACCAGCGCATCCGCCGGATCGGGATACGCACCTGGCTTGCAGAGCAGTTTGAGGCCCCGTATCCGTCTGCAACGAACGCCTTTCCGGACATCCCTCTGAAACCGTCGACCGCCCCTGCGGATTGCGACAACAACCAGACCGTACCGGATGTTCCTGTTACTTGCTTCCGGGATACGTACACGATGTATCCCCTCCAGGCATGGTTCTTCCGCGAAGCCTATTATGGTGACGCTCAGCTGCGGCATCGGGTCGCCTGGGCACTTGGCCAGATCTGGGTCATCTCGGGCGTCGACACCCAGCAGTCGAGGCACATGATCGAGTGGTACAAAGTTCTCTCGAACAACGCATTCGGTAATTACCGGACGCTCATGAAGGAGATGACCCTTAATCCCGGCATGGGCAATTATCTCGACATGGTCCGCAGCACGCGGACCAACCCGAACGAGAATTACGCCCGTGAATTGAAGCAGCTTTTCACCATCGGGCTGTTCATGCTGAATCAGGACGGAACGCTCCAGTTGGACGGCAACGGGCAGCCTATCCCGACCTATGACCAGGAAGGCGTGAACAACTTCACAAAGGTCCTGACCGGCTGGAATTTCTGCAACAACGGGTGTCCGAATTCGGCTCCGGGCGTTGTCAATTACATCGATCCCATCATAATCAACGCCGGACGGACCACGCCGGGAGCGAACCAGCACGACCTGACGGCGAAAACTCTGCTCGCTTACCCGGGCTCGACCACAACCAATGTTGCGGCCTGCACCGGCACGTGCGACGATTCGATCGCGAGTATCAATACCTACGCGACCAACTCGCTCGAGCAGACGCTCGACAATATTTTCTACCATCCGAATGTCGGGCCGTTCGTCAGCAAGATCCTGATCCAGCATCTCGTGACAAGCGATCCGACGCCTGCTTATGTCGGCCGTGTTGCGGCCGTTTTCAACGACAACGGCGCCGGGGTCCGGGGCGACCTGAAATCGGTGGTCCGGGCGATCCTTATCGATCCGGAAGCTCGTGGAGATGTTAAGACCGACCCGAATTTCGGAAAGCTTCGCGAACCGGTCCAGCTGATGACGAATGTCGCACGGACCTTCAACGTAACAAACGCCGCGGGGACCGGCCCGAGCGACGGTGTCTTCTACTCGCCGACGAACAATTTGATGACGACGATGGCCCAGACGGCCTTCTATGCGCCTACCGTCTTCAATTACTATTCGCCGGATTATGTGATCCCGGGCACGACCCTTTTGGGCCCGGAATTCGCCTTGATGACCACCGGTACCGCCATCGCCCGTGCTAATTTCGCGAACACGATGGTCTACAACCGAATAAATGTCAGCGGCGTGAACGTGCCTGTGGGCACGGCCTTTCAGTACGGCGACATGCAGGCTCTTGCGGCCGAAGACTTGACCGGCGGGCTGCTTCTAGACACATTGAACTACAAGATGCTCCACGGCTCGATGTCGACGGAAATGAGGAATACGATACTGACTGCGGTCACCAGTCTTCCCACGACGAGTACGCTCCAGCGGGCCCAGCAGGCTGTTTATTTGGTCGCAACATCTTCCCAGTTCCAGATCCAGAGGTGATATCCATGAATGAATCAAGACGTGAATTTTTGAGAAAGTCGGGCGGATGTGCCCTCGGAATGGTCACCCTGGCGACCCAAATGCAGCACTTCGGCCTGATGAGCGCGCTTGCCCAAAAGACCGGGAAAGGCGGAAATTCCCCGCAGGGCGGCGAAGATTATAAGGCCCTTGTTCTGGTGTTTATGTCGGGAGGTACGGACGGCAACAACATGGTCGTCCCTAACCACAACGATGCAACGCTCAGCAACTACACGGCCTATGCCAACCTTCGCTCAAATCTCGCGATCGCGCAGGGCTCGCTCCTCCCGATCTCGGTACCGCGGATGGGCAACCTGACCTACGGGCTGCATCCGAGCCTCGGCCCGGGCACGACGAACAACGGCATTCATGAGCTCTGGGCGCAGCAGCGGCTCGCCATCGTTACGAATGTCGGGACCCTTGTGCGGCCGACCACCAAGGCCCAGATGACGCAGTCGTCGCATCCGAAGCCCTATCAACTCTACTCGCATTCGGATCAGGTCGCTCAGTATCAGACAAGCATTTCGAATACGCAGGCGTTTACCGGCTGGGGCGGCCGGGTGTCTGATAAGCTGACGGCGAGCAGCAACCCGAACGGGCTGATCCCGATGGTCACGTCGATCGCCGGCTCCCAGCTCTTCACTTCGGGCCAGGCGACGCTGCCGATGGCGATCAATGACTCGAACACTTCGCTCGCGAACGTCCTGAACCCAAGCGGGTTCACGAGCACTTCGAACGGCGGGCCCGCCCGGCTCACCGCGTTCAATGATCTACGGGATATCGATCTGCAATCGAACTTTGTGGCGGCGGCCAGCCACGTTACGGAACTGGCCATGCAGGCGAATGCCGCACTCCAGTCCCCGGGCGACACGACCGTTACGTTTCCAAATACGAGCATCGGACGCCAGTTAAGGCAGGTTGCCCGCCTTATAAAGCGGAGGACCGAGTTGAACGTCAATCGCCAGATATTTTATTGCCAGATCGGCGGCTTCGACACACACACCAATCAGCTCACCAATCAGGCCAACCTGCTTGGCCAGTTAGGCCAGGCGGCACGGTCGTTTTACGATGAGATCGAAACCCAGGGAGCGATCAACGACGTAACGCTATTCACGCTTTCGGATTTCAGCCGAACGATGAACCCGGCCGGAGCCGGGACGGCGAGCGTCGGTTCAGACCATGCGTGGGGGAATCACATGTTCGTCCTCGGCGGGGCGGTCGCCGGCGGCAATTTTTACGGAATGAACACCGCAACCAACGGTACGCCTTACCCGCAGCTCGTCCTTGCGGGGCAGGATGATGCGGATAACGGTTCGAACGCGCGCGGCCGATGGATCCCGACAACCTCGGTCGAGCAGTATGCCGCGACCCTTGCACGGTGGTTCGGTCTCGCCGAAGCGGATATGGCTTCGGTGTTTCCGAATCTTCCGAATTTCACAACGACCGATCTAGGGTTCATGACATAACGGCCTGAACTGCAGTAGCTTCGCTTCTCTTCGATCAGTCCGCCGCGTCTTGCGGCGGTGAAAAGGCGGACGCCCTATTCGGGTGGCCGCCTTTTTGCATGGTCTTCGAAATAGCTTGAACTTTGTCCTCGCAGGCAATAAACTCAGGCTTTGACCGAAGAATTTAGCCGTGAACCTGCCGAATTACCTAACACTTGCAAGGATCCTGATAGTCCCGCTGCTTGTCGTCGTCCTCCTCACGCCGGTCTCCGAACGCTGGCTCGGGATGAGCGGTTATGTTCTGGCTATCATAATCTTCCTTATCGCGTCATTTACCGACATCCTCGACGGCCATCTTGCGCGCCGCCGCAACCAGGTCTCGACGCTTGGCAAATTCCTCGACCCCATAGCGGACAAACTGCTTATTTCCGCCGCTTTGATCGTACTTGTTGAAAAGCACCTCGCTCCGTCATGGGCGGTTGTCGTAATACTCGGACGCGAGTTCATCGTCACCGGGATGCGGGCAGTAGCGGCGGCCGAAGGCGTCGTGATCCAGGCGATGGGGCTCGGCAAGATCAAGATGTGGGCCCAATGTGTCGCGGTCGTCTCACTTTTGATCGCCGCGGCTGCGGGCGATCCGCCTGTTTCGAATTTCGGAATGGAGTATCCGGCCTTTCGTTTTTGGGAAGTGCAGGAAGTACAAACAGCCTTTTCAAACCTGGCAAGTCTTTCTACGACCACCAACGACTGGCGTGTATTCGGCTATCTTGTAGGGCGTGGAGCGCTTTGGGTCGCGGTGATAACGGCGGTCTGGTCGATGTATCAGTATTTCACGTTTTTCACCCGTTCAAAGAGGTCTGAGGAAAGTCCGGCCGAGTGAATTCGCAGGCGGCAGATCCGGCGCTATTTCTTGCTCTTTTTCACTTTCTTCACGGGGGTTCGTTCCCTCGAGCGCACCAGGTCCTTCAATTCGGCCATGAATGCCGAGACATCCTCAAATTCAAGATAGACAGAGGCAAATCGAACGTAGGCGACCTTGTCCAGGGCCTTCAGACGCCGCATGATCATCTTTCCGATCTCGGACGTCGACATCTCGCGGTCGAGCGAATCCTGGACATTCTTTTCGGCCTCGTCCGCTATCCCTTCCAGCTGATTTACCGAGATCGGCCGCTTTTCGCTCGCCCGAAAGAGACCCGAAAGGATCTTGCCCCGGTCGAACATTTCGCGTCTGCCGTCCTTTTTCACAACCATGAACGGGATCTCGTCGATCCTTTCGTAGGAGGTAAACCTGCGGGAGCAGCCGAGACACTCGCGACGTCTGCGGATCGAACTTCCGTCCTTCGACTCACGCGAGTCAACGACCTTGTCCTCGATATGAGAGCAGTAGGGGCAACGCATAATTCGATTCTGGCTGGTTGGCGGCGAAAATGTCGGCCGTGGATCTACCGTTGCGCTCCACCGGAAGCCGCATTATCCGCCTCTGCGGGCCTCGGGAACTCGGAATCCTCGGGCCCGAAGCCCGGAGCCTCCGATTCCATCTCTTCGACAGCGTGGTCGCTCGACAAAAGGACCCGAAACCTCTCAATACTTATATCACCGTGGGCGAAATAGTATAAGCCGAAGACTATCGCCGGGGCGAAATAGACCAGATGCATCGCGATCGATACGGCCGCCGCGTCTTCCGTTCGGATCGCCGGATTCAGGAAGATCAAGCTGGCCGCCGTCGCCGTATGGAATGCCCCCGCGGCTCCGCCAGGCGTCGGGACAACCGAACTGACCACGGCGAAACCCATAATGAAGAGCGAGTCGCTAAAGGTCATCGGCAGGCCGAATGCAAGCAGCACCAGCCACGTGGGGATCGCGATGGCAAGCCAAAGCGTAAATGTCCAGAACGCGAGAAGAAGGCCTTCCCGCCAGTTGCTCAGCACGGCAAGCGCCGCCTCCAACTGGCGCATGATGCTGATCACGATGCGTTGGACCTTGGCCGGAACGAAACGGCGGCTTATCGCCCGTTCCATCCAGCCGATCATCCTCGGGGAGTTTCGCCGATAAATGAATAAAAAGACGAACCCAAGGGCCACTATCGCCAACATCGAAACACCCGCGATCGTTATGTACCCGAATTCGCCCTCGCGGCCGGCCGGCGGTGTGAAAACGAGCAGGTTTACCGCAAAGAAGCACACTATCGCCGCCAGGTCCAGGATCCGTTCAAGCCCGAGCGTCACCAGCGCCGCGGACGGCCTCACGCGGCGGTCGCGCATGGGAAGCCACATCGGCCGGACCAGTTCTCCCGCACGGCCGACCAGGAAGATCGCCGCAAAACCGACCGTAGTCGTGGCGAACAGCTCCTTGAGGCTCGTTTCAGTGATCGGCTGGAGCAGAACCTTCCAGCGGACCGCTCGTAACAGGTAGCCGAGGCAGATGACGAAGACCGAAAGTGCAAGAAGATAGGGATTTGCCTTTCGAAGGCTTTGGGATACGAGTGCCCAATCGAGATCGCGGCCGAAGAACCAGAGCAGAAAAACCGCGAACAGAAAAAGCAGGATGAACTTAATGTACTTGCGCAAACTGGGCCCCAATCTGGATTGTGGTGTTCCCTACCGAGGATAAAAGCGGCTTTCCCGCTTTCATCGAACTAAGGGACAAACCAAGAAAGATACAGCATCGAGGCCGGAAATGCGAATTAGTGCGGGTCGATAACACTGACGATGCCCGGGCCCGCTGTGGTATGGCGATGCATCACGCTACAATTAAAACCGGGCCGGCGTAAACGCTATCTTAGGGGGCTCTGAAAGCCCCCGAAAAATGCTTGGAAAGAGGAGGGCCTTACTTCAGGAAATCATGGAACTTTGCCGGACCCGGTTTCGTAGAGTTTTTATCGAGGGGATCGGAGCGGTTTCCGGACTCTTCGAGACAGATCCTGGACGTTCAGGGAGTAGGTCGCATTGGAAGCTTTGAAGGCTGTCGAAAATAACGGTGCTGATCTTGTGCGGCGTGCCCGTTCGGGCGACGGCGTGGCGTGGGAAGAGATAGTTACGTCCTTTTCACGACGGATCTTCAATTTGGCTTACCGTTTCACTTCGAATGTCAATGCGGCCGAAGACCTTACACAGGAGGTCTTCATTCGGATCTACAAGACGCTTGACCAGTATGATCCGAAGCAGGGCGATCTTTCGAATTGGCTTATGCGGCTCGCCCGGAATTTGATAATTGACGATTACCGCCACCGTCTGCGGAATCCGCAGAATTCTATGGCGGACGCGGTCGACGATCACACGTTCCACCTTCGGGCGGTCGGCAATTCGGCCCACAAGGAGATGGAACGGCGCGAGCTGGCCGCCCAGGTTCAGGAAGGCATCGACAAACTGCCGCCGGACCTGAAAACATGCGTGATCCTCCGCGACATCGAAGAGCTGAGCTATCAGGAGATCGTCGATGTGCTCAAGATCCCGGAGGGGACGGTCAAATCGCGGATAAATCGCGGCCGGATCGAACTTGCGAAGATCCTGAGACGGATGCGGGTGGTAACTATTTAGAAGGCAAAGGCGGGATATTTGAGCCGTCAGGTTATTGAGCTTTTATTAGATCTATTCAAGGGGTTTCATTTTATGCAGTATGAGAAGCAAAATTTGATCGACTGCACGGTTTTTGAGGAGTTGCTGTCCGAGTATCTCGACAAGAACCTCGACGCCGCAACGCAAAAGGCCGTCGCGGGCCACGCGCTTAGCTGCCCGCTCTGCCATGCGCTTTTGAACGACGTCAAGACTTCACTCGTGGTTTGCCGTGAACTCGCGGCGCCGGCACCGGCCGTTACGAGGCTCGAGGCCCGCATCCTCGAAGCGACAACGCCGCAATCCTCGATGGCCTGCAATGATTTCGAAGAGTATTTGACCGATTACCTGGACGGTTTCCTTCCGGCAGCGGTCTTCCATCGCTGGGAACGCCATGCCGTCCTTTGTGGCGAATGCACCGACCTTCCCGGCGCGGTCGTGCGGAGCCTGGCTGCCTGCGTGACCTATAAGCTCGACGAGCTTCCGGTACCCGCGGGCCTCCACGACAGGATCCTGCGGGCGACGATCGGCACGGAAAAAGCGGCTGAAGCCAAAGCTTCGGCAGCGGCACGGTTCGGCGATTGGCTGAGAAGCCTGCAATTCCCGATCTCGGTGCCCCAGCTTGCCCCCGTCGCGATGATGGCCCTATTCGCGTTTCTAGTATTCAGCCAGACGGTCTCGGCGGACGGCAGCCTGGCCGATGTTTATTCAAAGAGTTTTGCTTTGGCCGAACAAACATATAAACAGGGTGCCGGCGTTCTCACCGGTGGAACGGCTGAGAACAACGTTAACGAATAATGAATTGTGCCTATCACATTCAGAATGCGGCGGTCGTCCAGTGTAATGGCTGTGGAAAGCCTCTGTGTGCCGGCTGCGACCATCGGATCAAGGGGTTTCCGTATTGCCAGGATTGCATTGTCGAAGGCGTTGATCTGCTGAGACAGCAGAATCGCACTTCGTACGCTCCTTATATAAAGAAGCACACGTCCCCGCTGATCGCGCTTGTGCTTTCGTTTATTTGTCCCGGGCTCGGTGCGGCTTACAACGGACAGACGGTGAAAGCCCTCGTCTATTTCGGGGTCTTCGTAGGCCTGTTCCAGATGGCGGTTTTGACGGGCGGCACGGTACTGTTCGTGCTTGGATTCTCCGGCATGTGGCTGTTCGCGGCGCTCGACGCGTGGCGCACCGCTCAGATGATCCGCTCGGGCCTGACGCCGGATATCGCCGAGGACATTTTTGTTAAAAGATTTGCGGGGAATCCAAAGCTGTGGGGCGTTGTCCTTTCGATCCTCGGCACCGCTTTCCTGCTTCAGACGGTGTTCAATATTCGCGGCCTTATACGCGGCCTCGTGCCGGCGATGCTGATCGGCCTCGGGATATATATCCTTCGGGGTTATATCTTCAAACCCGACGAATCAAAAGACGGATGGCCGGATTTTGACAGCGCCCGGCCGGCAAGGATCTTTCCCGGCCCGAGGCAGGACGGCCGCGGCAAGAGTTCGGACAGAGAGGCGTCGGCTTCATACTCCGCCGTTTGGCGGGACCGCTGACGCAGGGGCCTCCGATCCTGCATCGGCAAAAACCCTTGCAATCGGTAAGCTCGTTTCGATACGATATTTAGAAGTTTAGGAGTTTTAATATGCCAGTATTCTTAAAAGCCGCAGGGATCGGGGGCAGCCTCATCGCCCTTATTGCGATCGTCATCGTATTCTTCAAGACGCTGATCGCGTTCGTCGGTTTTATCACCGGGGCGATCAAGATCCTGATCGTGCTGATGTTCGTCCTCCTCTTCCTTGCGGTCGCGTTCGCGGTGTTCCGCGGGATGCGGAACTCGAAACGCCGAAAGGAATAGGACTTAGGAAGTTTGCCCGGCTGTTAAACGTCGTTGAAGGCAGGAGATCGCCGCTTGCCTTTAACGGCGTTTATTGCTTATACTTTCCTCTAACCAAAATAAATCTGAAACTCTGTTTTGGTGAAGACCCACAGTTTTTAGTTATAACCGACTGCTTTACGAGTTATAAATAAGGTTTCGCGTTAGTCGCTCGCGGCTATTCTTGCGTGATTCCGTGTGTCTGAGACCCTTAAAGGCCTCCGGCACGAAATCATTTAAAGGAGCTTAAAAGCATAATGCAGAAAAACGACAGTTCTTTTACTTTTCTTTTCAAGCATAAAAATAAATCACGAATATATTTTAGACGTATCTCTATTTCAAAAAATTATCTTGCGTACTCGGCCTTGGGTGCGGGAACGTTTTTGTTCATTTCAATTGTCAGCATAGGCGTAATGGCGATGACCGACCGCGGCCTCTTAAGTGGGCCCATCGCGACGTCGCTTTTTTCTGCCGGTACTCAGACGCAGGCGAGCCTCGGCACTCAGAACCAGACGGCTCAGATAGATTATTCCAGGCCGAATGCCTTTGACGCTCTTTCGATAAACAGCGGCGGCCCGTTCGATCCGGACGAAGCCGGTTCCGACGATGCCGAACTCGAACGCCAGCTGAAGGTGATCGAACTGACCAGTGATCCCGCCACCCTGCCGTCGATCTGGGCCCACATGGGCAAGATCAACAACGAATTTGGTTTTCGGCGTAATCCCTTTGGCGGCAGGACATATGAGTTCCATGCGGGAATGGATATCGACGGCGAACGCGGCGATATGGTCGTCGCACCGGCCAACGGCACCGTCACCGAAGCAGGCTGGAAGGGCGGCTATGGCCAGTTCATCGAGATCGACCACGGCAACGGCTTGAAGACACGCTATGGCCACCTTTCGAAGATCGAGATCGCTGCCGGTGACGTACTCGCCCGCGGCCAGTTGATCGGGAATGTAGGCTCGACCGGACGCTCGACCGGCCCTCACCTCCATTACGAGCTGCGGCTCAACGAACGGCCGATCAACCCCCGCCGCTTCCTCCCCCAGGAACCGACGGAACTAAAGAAGATCCAGGGTTAGTTCACAAGCCAAACAATGAAAAGGCGAGCTCGCGTTCGGGCTCGCCCTTTTTTGCTTAAGACCTTGCGGATCATTCGTTTCTTTCGTTTCATTCCTATCTTCAAAATTGCCTTTCTCCAGGGAGCGGATCCGTGCCATCATCGTCGGAGCCGCGGGCGGCCTCCTCGGGAGGTGGGGCCGCTCCGATCTTTGAATCGTTATGATGGGTTGTGACGGACGCGTCACGTTTTTGACAAGATCGTGAGGCCTGCGTCACACGTGTTTCAGAAACTGTTTCAGGTGTTTCACAGAAACAACGCACCCGCACCTTGAAACGCAACACGGCGTGGCCACAGGGCATCTAAGGTCAGGTTGGTTAAAGGCGGGCAAGACGCTATAATTCTTCTTCTGCCTGACATCTGGACAGCTAGTAAAGGAACCCATTCTATGACATTGAAAAATAAAGGCCTTTCGGCATTATTGCTAATCACGATCACGCTCACCTCGATCGTTCCGGCGTTCGCCAGGTTCGACGAAGGGATGTTTATGCCGGACAAGATCGGCACGATCGCGGGATTGAAAAAGCGCGGTTTGAAGATCAGCCCGCAAGAGATCTACAACCCGGCCGGCGGCGGTTTGTCCGAAGCCGTTATCCGGCTGAGCATCGGCTGCACGGCCGAATTCGTTTCGCCCGAAGGGCTGATATTGACCAATCATCACTGTGGGTTTGACGCTCTTGTGACCGCGTCGGCGCCGGGCAAGGACCTGGTCGAGGACGGCTTCAGGACCGATGGAAAAGCGGGCGAGATCCCGGCAAAGGGCTACTCGATCTTCATAACCGAACGCAGCGAGGACGTGACCTCAAAGATAATGGCAGGGACCGAGAACCTGACCGGCGACGCACTTTCGGCCGCCGTAAAGAAAAATGTCGATGACCTCACGGCCGCCGAGCAGGCAAAGGCCCCGAAGGGATCGACCGTGCGGATCCAGGTCTTGAACAATGGTTATTTTGCATATCTCTTCCAGACGCGTCAGATCAAAGATATTCGCGTCGTTTATGCCCCGCCCCGCAACATCGGCGTCTTCGGCGGTGACCCTGATAACTTTGAATGGACCCGTCATACGGGCGATTTCACCTTTCTCAGGGCCTATGTAGCTCCGGATGGTTCTGCCGCAGAATACGCTGCTTCGAATGTTCCTTACCGGCCGAAGCGGTTCCTGACGATGAACATTGGCGGGCTCAGGGAGGACGATTTCGTTTTCGTCATGGGTTATCCCGGCGGTACCGTGCGTTACCGTGAATCCCAGTCGATCGAATATGCCCGCGACGCCAACTTCCCGTTCCTGTCGGCGTGGCTTGCGGCCCGAAGTGCCGCCCTCCGAGAGATCGGCCGTACCGACGAGGAAAAGCGGATCCAGTTCCAGTCCGATATTGCCAGCTTTGACAATGCCTTCAAGGTTTACGACGGCGGCCGGCTTCGGCTGATCCGCTCGGACGTGGTCGAAAAGCGGCGTGCTGAAGAAGCACAGTTTGCGGCGTGGGTCGCTGCAAACCCCGAACGGCAGCGCAAGTACGGATCGGTCCTCTCTGAGATCGCGGCAGTCTCGGCGGAATCGAACCGCTACGCAAAACGCGACATCCTGGCCCGGCGAATGCCCGACGGCACGATGCCGATGTTCCGTGCGATCTACACTGCGGTGGCCGAAGGCAAGATGCTCAATGACAGCGAGCGGCAGGCGAAGCTCGAGGAGATCCGGAAATCGCTGGAAGGACGTGAGCCGCTTTACGAGAAACAGATGCTCGAGTTCTTCCTGAAGTCGTTCGACGAACTTCCGGCCGACCAGAAATTCGAAGGGGCCGAGAACCTGTTCAAGACCTTTGACGGTAGTGCACGCCGAAGCGCCGAGAACGCTTTTGCCGAGAACGTCGCCGACGGAGACTATTGGAAAGCGGAGACCGTTGCAGCCCTTTACGGCCCGCAGACGATGGATTTCCGGCCTGAACGCGACAACGTCAAGGCGTTCGCGATGGCACTGAAAAAAGCGAGGGACGAGGCGAACGCCCGGGCGGCCGTTTTTGCAAGCAAGATCGACCGGCTCCGGCTTCTCTACCAGCAGGGGATGGCCGAGATGAAGGGCATCACGCCCTACCCGGACGCGAACTCGACGCTCCGCTTCTCGTTTGGGAACATAAAGGGTTTCGTCCCGCGTGAGGCGGAATATCGTACGCCCTTCACCACGATGAAGGGAATGTGGGAAAAGGACACGGGCGTAAATCCGTTCGATATGCCGCAGAAGCTGAAGGATCTGCAGCGGAATCGCGACTTCGGGCGCTACGGCCAGGGCGACAGCGTGATCGTGAACTTCCTCTCGACGACCGACATCATCGGCGGAAACAGCGGCTCACCGATCTTGAACGGCAACGGCGAACAGGTCGGGCTGTGTTTTGACGGGAATTACGAGGGCCTCGGCAACGACTTTTATTACGATCCGAACGTCAACCGGACGATATCCGTTGATATCCGCTTCGTTCTGTTCGTTACCGAAAAGTTCGGCGATGCGAAGTGGGTGGTCGACGAAATGAAGGTCGTCGGAGGACCTAAGGTCCGCGCCGCCAGCAATTGACCGGGTATGGGAGGATAGATAGGACCGGCTCGCTCTTTGCCCCGCGATATGGGCGAACTGCGGGCCGTTCCTGGCTTTCGAGTGGCCGTGTATCATCCGCATCGTCTCGGAATAGGCCTTTCGCCGAGGTCCCGGACCAAAAAACTTGCCCTTGGCGGCGCCGATTTGAGAATATGGAGGTTAATCATGTTTTCAAGCGGCGCTCTCAAATATCTCGTTGGCCGATTGAAACCGGCGTTCTAATGAGAGTTTAAGCTATTTGGGGATCCTTAGTTTTTATGCGGCGTTTGGATCCTTTAGAACCTGGTTGAAAGCCGCGGATCGATCGAAGATGAAATCACTTCCTGTACTTCTCCTGTTCACCGCGCTGATCATAGGCGTGTCATTGTATCTCGGCTCGATAAACAGCGGTCCTACCGCGGCCCAATCGATCGAGCTGCTGTCGTTCAAAGAAAGGGAATTTGCCCGGCTGGCCGAAAAAGCAAGGGATACGGGCGTCGTCCGCGTGATCGTGGGCCTCGACGTCCCGACCCAGCCGATCGGCGAACTCGCAAGGGCGGAGCGATCGGAACAGAAGGCCCGCATTAAGGGCCGCCAGGATGATTTCCTCAGTCGATACGCGGCCCAGGTGGATGAAAGCACCAGGACCTTCAAATACATTCCCTTCGTTGCGATGGGGGTGAATGAGGCGGCGCTGTCGGCCATGCGATTTGACCCCTCTATCAAAAGCATCGAAGAGGACGTTGCGGACCCGCCCACACTTGCAGAAAGCTCGGCGGTGATCGGTGCTCCGACCGTTTGGAACTTCGGGATCGACGGTACGGGCCGAACGATCGCCATTCTGGACAGCGGTGTTGACAAGAATCATACCTTCCTCGCCAACAAAGTGGTCTCGGAAGCGTGTTACTCGCAAACGGTCGTGGGCACCTCATTGAGTTTCTGCCCCGGAGGAGCTCAATCCTCGATCGACCCCAACTCCGGCTTGAACTGCGATGCCTTGATAAACGGCTGTCCGCATGGGACCCATGTTGCCGGGATCGCCGCCGGCACTTCGGCGAATTTCAGCGGTATCGCAAAGGGTGCGAACATCATCGCCATCCAGGTCTTTTCGCGCTTTGATAATGCCTCGAGCTGCGGAAGCAACCCTGTGCCCTGTATTCTCTCTTATGTTTCGAATCAGGTTGCGGGACTCGAGCGTGTAGCCGAACTTAGCGAAACGTTCGATATCGACGTAATCAATATGAGCCTTGGCGGTGGGCAATATTTTACTAACTGCGACGACGTTCAATCAGCCAGGAAAGCCGCGATAGACACTAATCGTTCGTTGGGCATCGCAACTAGCATTTCATCCGGAAACAGCGGATACACGAACGCGACCAGTGCTCCCGCCTGCATTTCGACCGCCTTCAGCGTAGGTTCATCCGGTGACGGAAGCTCGGGCGCGATATTAGACGCAGTCGTGAGTTCGTCAAACAGCGCACCGTTTTTGAGCGCGATTGCCCCGGGCCGCTGGATCGACTCTTCCGTTGCTGCTCCCGGATCGAACAACAATTTCTCCTCCTATTCCGGCACGTCGATGGCGGCCCCGCATGTTGCCGGCCTTATGGCCCTCCTGAGGAGCCGAAATCCGGAAATACCCGTAACGGATGCGTTCAACATACTCCAAAACACGGGCCTGCCCATCTCCGATACGCGGAATGGGCTTATAAAACCGCGTATCCAGGCTGCCCATGCGATCGGCATGGCCGGGCCAACCTGCACTGTCATCCCGATCACCATCGGTTACACCAGCAACGGACTGTCACTTGTCGACACTGATTGCAGTTTTCCGAACGATCTGACGAGAAATTACGATCTTTACAGTTTCCAGGCAGATGCGGGTCAGCAGATCTCGATCTCGATGTCTGCCAGTTACGATACTTTCCTCGAACTGCTGGATCCCACCGGACAGGTCATCGCCTCGGACAACAATGGCGGAGGCGGAACGAATTCACGGATCCCGGCGACAAGTGGATTCTTTACGATCCCTTCAGCAGGTACTTTCTTGATCCGGGCCACGTATAACCCGGGGTCCTCGGCCGCAGCCGGATCGTTGGGAGCTTACACCCTTACCCTCGGCGGCAATTGCAGCTATTCGTTCACCCCGGGCAGCACGTCGCTTAGTGGGGCGGGCGGCACGGGCAGCTTTAACATTGCGGCCACGAGCAGTTGTCCATGGACGGCGACGAGCAATGCTCCGTGGGTCACGATCACCTCGGCCGCAAACGGTTCCGGTATCGGTACGATCGAATACTCGGTGGCGGAGAATACCGGTGCAGCCCGCTCGACCACGATCACGGGTGCGGGACAGACCTTTACGATCAACCAAACCGGAGCCCAGCCGACATTGTTCGATTACGACGGCGATGGGCGTTCGGACCTTTCGGTGCGGCGCCCGGCCAATAATATTTGGTACCTTCAGCGGGGCACCGCCGGGTACACCGCTCAGGAGTTCGGAGTTACGGGCGACCTGATGGTGCCGGCGGACTATGACGGCGACGGCATTACTGACGTAGCCGTCTTCCGCCCGTCCAACGGTACTTGGTATGTGTATATGTCGCAGTCGCAGACGTTCCAGACCTTCGGGTGGGGGCAGGCCGGTGACGCACCCGTTCCGACCGATCGCGACAACGACGGCAGCGCCGACCTGGTTATCTACCGCGAATCCAATAACACGTGGTATACACGATTCGCAAACGCTACGTTTAATACATTTCAATTTGGTGTCGCCGGCGACAAACCGATGCAGGGTGATTTCGACGGCGACGGGATCGGCGACGTAGCTCTGTTCCGGCCTTCGAATAACAACTGGTATTTGCTGAAGTCGTCGCTTGGATTCTTTGTCCAGACGTGGGGCCAGGCAGGAGATATCCCTCTGACCGGTGATTTCGACGGCGACGGGGCGACCGATCAGGCTGTATTCCGACCCGGCACGGGTCAGTGGTTCCTTTCGCGGACAACGGCTGGGTTTACATCCCAGAACTGGGGTCAAGCCGGCGACATTCCCGTCGCGGCGGATTATGACGGTGACGGAAAGACGGATGTCGCCGTTTTCAGGCCGTCAAATGGAACTTGGTACATCGTTAACTCAACGACCGGCATCCTGGTACTACCCTTCGGGCAGTTGGGTGATGTGCCCACACAGGCATCGTTCATCGACTATGAACTGCCCTGACGATGACCGGATCCAACAAGAAAAAAAGGACTGTCGACAGCGGCAGTCCTTCTTCTTTTGCTATTCCCTTTTCATTCATCCCGCGCGCTTATGGCAAGCGGTGCATTGCATGGTCGTCGGCCCTTTCTGTGCCTTGTTTTGTTTCGCGACTTCCGTGTGGCAGCCGGCGCAGTTTCGGTGCATAGCCTGCTGATTCGTCAGCGAGATGATCGCGGTGCTCGATTCGTGTTTCATCTCAGGGATCTTGTCGATCAATTTCGGAACAGTGCCCGCGGGTGCGTGACAGCTTCGGCACGCCGCGACGCCGGCTGCCTTCGGGTCCTTATTGAACAGCTCTTGAGTAAGCGTCGTTGTCCGGTCTGCGGGCCACGCCGTCTTCAACCCTAGTTTCGCGAGTTCCGAAGCCGGCTGGGCCGTGTGATGACATTCAATACATGCGATCGGTCCCGTGCCGGCAATGCTGTATGTGCCGCCGTTATGGCTTACATGGTTGAACTTCACCTGCCCGAGCTTGCTGTCCTTTCCGAGGATGATCGTTTCGGGCATCTTGATCTCGTCTTGCGCAAGAACAGGTTCGATGCCGGGAAGGACCGAACCCGTCCGATACTCGGCAATTGCGAAAACTGAAAGCAGAAGAACCGTCGTCAAGGCAACAAATCGTTTCATTCGGTCGTCCCCTCCTTATCAAAGGCATTTGGAAGCTTTCCGAAAGAAGTTTAGTACATAAGCGGCGGCGCACACGGTGACGCCGCTCACAATCAGGAAACGAGGGCTGTCTAGTAGGCGAGCTTTATTGAATTCATTCCGCGAAGGATCGCCCGCTGCCGCCTGACGACCCGTTTTCGGTTCTTTTCAGGATTAAATACGTTCAGCGGGCTCGGGATCATCGCAGCAAGAAACGCGGCTTCTTCACGTGTCAGGTTCGAGGCTGATTTGCGAAAATAATTACGGGAAGCGGCTTCGGCCCCGTAGATCCCGTCACCCCATTCGATGACGTTCAGATAGATCTCAAGGATCCGGCGTTTGGACAAGTTCCGCTCAAGGAAGTAGGTGTAAGCCGCTTCCCTTCCTTTTCTCAGAAAGTTCCGGTCCTCCGACAGATAAAGGTTCTTCGCAAGCTGCTGGGTGACCGTCGATGCTCCCCGCTTAAAGCTCGGCATCGGCGGTATCCAGCTTTCGGGATCGTAGTCGCCCTCGGCCTTGGCCTCTTTTTCGCCCTCGCGGACCGCCTCGTCCCACGCCTTCTGGATCGCATCCCAGTCAAAACCGTTATGCTCGAAAAAGCGGGCGTCCTCGCCGGCGAGCACCGCACGCTGAAGGTTCGGCGAGATCTGCTCCATCGGAGTCCATATCATGAATTTTCGCGGCTCACGGCCGGCCGCCCGGGCTTCGCCCAGCCGGTATTCGATCATTGATGTCGACACCGGATTCTCGGTCCTGAGGCTGGAGATATTCGGGAACGTGATCAATTCATACGCCAGCCAGACCACGATCGCACCCAGAAGCGTAAGAAAAAGTACTTTCGTCCAATACCACATAACCAAGCGGCCCCAAAGCGGACGAAACCCCGCCTTGTTCGGCCATTTCTACTATACGATATTCTGCGGCCCGCCGTTCGGTAAGCGGCCCGCCTGAAAGAAAACAGTTTGAAATTGAAAGGACTTACAGTTATCCTTCATTCATCGCAAACTTTTTGATCTATTGCATTTATGAGTCGGACTGAAAATGTCGTAGCGGTCATACTTGGGGGTGGAGCGGGCTCGCGTTTGTTCCCGCTAACCCGGGAACGTTCAAAGCCTGCGGTCCCGCTTGGCGGAAAGTACCGGCTGATTGACGTGCCGGTCTCGAACTGCATCAACTCGAATGTACTGCACATCTTTGTGCTTACCCAGTACAATTCAGCCTCGCTTAACCGTCATATATCGAGAACATACCGGTTCTCGAGTTTCTCGACCGGATTTGTCGAGATCCTCGCCGCCGAACAGACGAGCGAGCGGCCGGATTGGTTTCAGGGAACGGCGGACGCGGTTCGGCAGATCCTTCCGCACCTTCGGAGCTGGAACGTCAAGACGCTGATGATCCTGTCCGGCGACCATCTTTACAGGATGGATTACAGGAACTTCCTCGAACGCCATTCGTCAACCAATGCCGACGTTACGATCTCAGTGATCCCCGCGAACCCCGCCGATGCCGAAGGATTCGGGCTCCTCAAGACCGACCGCGAAGGCAGGATCGTCGAATTCAAGGAAAAGCCTAAGGGCGACGCCCTTGAATCGATGAGGGTTGATACCACCGACTTCGGCCTTTCTTCCGACGAGGCTGAACGGCGGCCCTTCCTCGCATCGATGGGCATCTATATTTTCGATTATCCGAAACTCATCGAGTTACTCGACGCCGACGAATCGGCCGTCGATTTTGGCGGCGAGATCATACCCGCCGCGATCCAGAATCATAACGTCCAAGCGTTTTTGTTCAACGATTATTGGGAAGATATCGGGACGATCAGGGCTTTTTATCAAGCGAATCTTGATCTGGCGTCGCCTCTGCCAAAATTCAATTTCTTCGACGCCGAATCGCCTATTTACACGCGCAGCCGCTATCTACCCCCGTCAAAACTTCATTCGTGCGATATCGACAACTCGATGGTAAGCGAGGGCTGCATCATGAACGGGGTGTATGCGCGAAACTCGATAATCGGCCTACGGAGCCGTCTGGATATCGGGGTCCGCGTGGAAGATTCGATCATCATGGGCTCGGACTTTTTCGAGTCGATCGAAGAGATCCGGGAGAATCTTGGCAAGAATTCGCCTCATATCGGCATTGGAGCAAATTCCGTTGTCATGAAAGCGATCATCGATAAGGATGTTCGGATCGGAAGGGACGTGCGGTTGGTAAATTCGGCCGGGATCGAGAATTTCGACGCCCCCGACGGGAGTTATTTCATCCGTGAAGGGATCATCATCGTGCCCAAAGGAAGCCGGATCGAGGATGGAACGGTCGTCTGAGAGCGATCGGCTCTATTTCTTTCCGACAACGTAGCTGTCACGGGCCTTTACGGCAACATTCTCGCGATCCACCCGCACCTTTATTCGAACCGTGTCCCCGCCAATCGCGTTCTCGCCCGGGTAATATCCGATGCTGTAGAACTCCCTCAACTCGCTTGCGATCTTTGCAAAGGCCGAGTTTAGGTTGCCGTAAGTCGAAGCAAGGTATGCGGTCCCGCCTGTCCGAATGGCCAATTGATTCAGGTATTCTTCGGCATATCGGTATTCTTCGATCGTGGTTCCCTGTTCGCCCGGGGATTTGATCGGCGGACGCGTCGGCGGGAGGCCCATCGGGTCGTCGCGACGGTTGGGATCGCTGCCGGTCCTCGGGGTCCGCCGGGTGGTCGGAAACGGGATCCCGGCACCTGTTGGCAGTTGGGTACCGCTGTCAGGGAGTGTGATCCCGCCCGGCACTCTCACGACCGAACGGTTCTTCATCGCCTGGACGTCATCAAAAGTATCGTAGCGTATAGGATAGATCAGGGCGTCCAATTCCATCGCATCCCGCAGATTGTCCAGGTCGTGGGCACGCCGGCTTGTAGTGTCAACCCCATCCGTGAACAGGACAATGGCTTTGCGGCCCTCGAGCGTGCGAAGCGGGCCGTTAATCGTCCGGTCCACCGCCTCGTATAGACTTGTGCCGGTCCCTATCATCGTGCTTCGGATCGCTGCATAGATCTTCTTTCTATCGGTGGTCGCTTCGCAAAGAAAGCGAACTTCTTCGTCGAATGAAAGGACCATCACCTGATCGTCCGGACGCAATTGGGCGATGAAAGCGATCGCGGCATTCTGGATCTCATCGATCTTGAACGTGCTCGAATAACTCATATCGAGTACCAGCGCGACCGTGAACGGCTGAGCTTCGTTGCTGAAATACGCAAGCTCCTGCTGAATTCCGTTCTCAAAGATCGAAAAGTCTTCTTTCTGGAGCCCGCCGATGAAGCGGTTTCGCCGGTCAAGCACCCGAACCGGGACAGTAACTAGCCGGGTGTCGACCATGATCACACCTTCAGCCTCTTCAGCTTCGACCGCCGGAGTCGGCGTCGGCCGCGGCACTTCGGTGCGTTCATTGATCTTTGCTTTGCTTTGTCCGGGCGGAACCCGGCGCGATTGTGCAGCAGACTCAACCGCGAACAGGAGAGTCGCAACTGTAACCAGAACAATCAAGAAATGAAGGGTCTTCGACATTAAGTCCGTCCGAACCTGAAATTAGAGTATACGATGCGCGAGCCGGGCGGAAAAGATGTATTCCGATGGTTCAATTAGATCGGACGCGGCTTGTTCCCGAGGATCGAAATCCCCAACCACCCGATCACTTCAAACATGCGGAGTTCGCGGAGCCGCAATCCCGATTCCCGCCGAACCGATTTTTGTGTGATTCATTCGCAGCACTACACGCCGGGTTTCCTCACATTCTGGCCGACAACGTAGCTGTTCTTTGTCCGGACGACAAGATTCGGCCGCATCACGCGTACGCGTATCTGCCGCCTCTCGCCTGCCTCGCCGACCGTTTCGGGATAATATCCGAGAGAATACTGCCGTCGAAGCTCTTCGGCGATGCCGGTGAACGCGGCATCCAGATTCGCGGTAGTGTCAGCCTCGAATTTACGTCCGCCGCTGTTTTGCGCAAGAAGATCAAGGTACTGACGGCCTCTTTCATAGGCGTTCGAGCCGCCACCGCCACCAGGCCCACCGCCCGGCATTGGGAAGTTCCCGCCGCCGAGAATGATTCCTATGATGCCCCCAATGTTCACTTGATTTCGGCCACCCCTTCGCGGGTTCCGGTTGCCGCCCCTACCGCCGCCGAATCCGTCGCGCTGAGTGTCATATCGGATCGGATAAAACAGTGCGTCGATCTCTTCGGCCGCTGCAAGTGTGCTTTCGTACGACGCCCGGCGGGAGGTCGTGTCCACGCCGTCGGTGAACAAGACCACTGCCTTGCGACCCGAGACCCGCGACAACTCCCTTCTGATCACGGTATCCACCGCTTCATAAAGGCTCGTGCCATCGCCAAACTGGGCCTGATAGATCGCGTTCCGGAGGATGCGTTTGTCGTTCGTCGGCTGCGAGAGAACCCGCATTCGGTCGTCAAAGGCAACCACCATTACTTGATCGTTCGGTCTTAACTGGTCAACAAAAAGGATCGCTGAGGAATGTATCTCATCGATACGGAAAGCAGTAGAAGGGCTGACGTCGATCATCAGGATGACCGTGAACGGCTGTTCCACCGACTGGAAGTATTCGATCCGCTGTTCGACTCCGTTCTCGTAGATCTTGAAATCACGCTGGTCAATGCCGCTGATGAATCGTCCGTCGCGGTCTAGCACCGAAACCGGCATCGTGATCAGGTTCGTCTCCACCTTGATAACATCTGACTCGTCGTCGACCGTCTCCGGGGTCCGGCCTGGAACCGGACGCCGTGTGCTGTCGCCCCCGAGGACGGGCGGTCCGCCACGCCGCTCGGGATCGGTGTTATTGTTTTGAATGACCGGGGGAGCCGGCGTCGGGGTTGCAACGACCCTGGGGCGTGTGGAGCGGTTGCTTTGCGCAAACCCCGTTCCGACCGCGGCCAGGACAAATATGAAAACGGTCAAATAACGTTTCATCTTAAGCCAGTCTCCGATTACGATCTTTACTTTTGGGGAAAGCGCCTTTTTGATTATCAGAATATTTGACGCGTTGCAAGGTTTTTTTGTTCAAAAACCGACGACAACGCCTATTTGCTACCTTTGAGGACATCGATCGCGAGGTCATGGAATCGGCGGCGGACAGAATTGATGTTCGTGAAAGGGAGTGGGTGATTGTGGGTTCGGTTCGTCAAAAGGATGAACACGCGGTCGTTCACCGGATCGATCCAGAGCGAGGTGCCTGTAAACCCATTGTGCCCAAAGCTTTCAGGCGGCATTTGTGTCCCCGCCGTTGCATCTCTGGTCGAAGCGAGCTGGAACGCGAATGAACGATCCTCGTTCAGACCCTTTGTAAAGTTGGTTCGGAAGAGTTCGCATGTTTCGGGTTTCAAGAGCTGGGTATAGTTCGGTAGAAACTGGAGCGCGATCTTAAACACATCCTCGGCGGTTGAAAAAAGCCCGGCGTGGCCGGCTGCACCGCCCATAAACCACGCGTTGCCGTCGTGCACCTCGCCCCAGATCTGATATTCGCGAAATACAGAACTTCGGTCAGCGCCACTTGCGGCAGCGGATGGTTGAAGGTAACCCTGCTCGACACATGCTTGCCGTTCGTAGGCGTTTCCCTTTTCGCATGCCGCGATCTCGCCCCGCTCAAATCCTTTCTCGAGCGGATCGAAAGCCGTTCTCTCGAGGCCAAGCTCCTTTGCCACTGCGAGATCGAATTCAAAGTCCGGACGAGGGCCTTCGATCGCAAGCGAAAGCGCGATGAAATTCAGATCGCTGTATTCGACCCTTGAGCCGAGCGGCCCGAGCGGCTGAGCCGCGATGACCTCGCTTACGTGTGTTGGCGATGGGGATTCCGCCAGCAGGTAGAATGGCACCCACGCCGGCAGGCCGGACGTATGTGCAGCAAGTTCTTGTACGGTCAGCGAAGCCGCCCTCGAATCGCCGAATACGACACCTACGTCGCCGATGTGGGATCCGAGCTCGATCTCGCCTTCCTCGATCTGCCGGGCCGCCAAAAGCCCGGTAACCAACGGCTTTGTCAAACTTGCGAGATCATAGATCGTGTCGGGCCTGGCTTCGATCTTTTCGGGTTCGACGACCGAATGGCCAAGTGCGTCCCGGAAGACGATCCGTCCTTTTTCGGCCACCAGATAAACCGCAGAGGGAAAATCATTTGCGGCGATCCGCTCGGACAAGTAGGCAGAGATCCGTTCGTGCATCGTGCTCTAATCTTAACTCTGCTTTAGGCTTATTGACACTCGGGGTTTAGGGCAATAGACTTCGTCTATTAATTTTTTGGAGGTTTTTTAATGAGCAAGTTTGAATCCGCCGATCTGATCCTGAAGCTTTACGACCTTCGCCGCGAGCCGACGATGCGAAAGGCCCGGGACTGGATGTTCACATTTAATCCTGAAAGCGCCGAAGAGTTCGAAAAAACGATGATGGACCCGGAGGTCGGGGGCTATCTTAGGATGGTGTTGTCCTATTGGGAAATGGCCGCCGCCCTCGTGAATCACGGTGCGATCAAGGCCTCGATGTTCAACGATACGGTCGGCGAACATATTTCAGTTTTTGCAAAAGTCGAGCCGCTGCTAGCCGAGTTGAGGGAAAAATGGGACATGCCCGATGCTTACGGACACCTTGAGAAGGTGATCATGGATCGGAAGGACGGCAAGGAAAGGCTGCGAAAGACCCAGGAATGGCTCAGATCGATCCAAGCCGGTTCCGATGAGACGCAGACCAGCGAAGCCGCTGCGTAGTGCCTACGGATGGGTTAAGGGGCCGCCGACTCCATGGGGTTCGGCGGCTTTTCCTTCATCCGTCTTCTGAGGCCGTCGATGTGCTCCTCGATCCGCTCGAGAACTCCCACAGCTAGAGCGAGTGCCCGTCGGCCATCCTCGCCGGTCACCGGCGGTTGAACATCATTCTCGATCGAATCCAGAAATGCCGTTATTTCGGCACGGAGCGGCTCGATGTCGTCGATCTCAAGCCGGTTGATCGAAATACCGAGAAGGGGGTTCGAGGCATTGGGCTTTAGCGTCGTAAGGGATGCGAACTTTGTCGCATAATCCAGTACGACGTAAGCGTTGGGCTGGTAGAATCGCGTCTTTCTTATCTTTTCAGTTCCGACCCGTGAAGCGGTAATGTTCGCGACCGCCCCGTTCTCAAACTCGAGCCGCGCGTTGGCTGCGTCGACCTTGTCCGAAATTACCGGGATGCCGACCGCCCTAGTCTCCTTGATCCGAACATCCGGCCCCACGAGCCACTGCACAGCATCGAGGTCATGGATCATTACGTCAAGGACAACATCGACATCCAGAGACCGGTTCGGAAAAGGCGAAACACGATGTATCTCGAAATAAAGCGGATCCGTAACATGTGGCCTTAGCGCGGCCATCGCCGGATTAAAACGCTCGAGCTGGCCGACCATCAGCTTTGCCCCCGAAGATTCGGCCGCTGCGATCAGCCTATCGGCATCGGCGAGTGTGACAGCGATCGGTTTTTCGACCAGAACGTGTGTGCCTGATCCGAGGAAGGCGCAGCCGATCTCGGAGTGGGTCTCCGTTGGAGAGGCGATCGAGACCGCATCCACCCTGCCAATAAGCTCCCGCCAGTCGCTAAGGCCTTCGCACCCGTATTCGGCGGACATCGCGGCAGCCGCCGCATCGTCGATGTCGCAGACCGCCGTCAAATATACGCGGCCCTCGCGATCAAGTTCGGCGTAATTTCGGGCATGATGCCTTCCCAGGCTTCCGACGCCCACTACTGCGACCTTTAGCCTTCTTCTTTCGTTTTGTTTCTCGGTACTCCCCATCGAGTAGGTTGAATCGGCCTTTGAAATTCGCGATACTCTTTATTCTCTGTTAAGCGGCCTGAAATGACAAAGTTAGTCGTAAATACGGATCGCGGGTTTTGGATCGCTGCGTGCTTGATCATCGTATTCGTCTATTTTTTCGGCCTGTCTGTCCCGCTTCTGGGACCCGACGAGCCGCGGTATGCTCAGGTAGCAAGCGAGATGTTCGAACGCGGGGACTGGGTCACGCCGACACTTGGCGGTTTCAATTGGTTTGAAAAGCCCGCACTCTTGTATTGGCTGCAGATCATTTCTTATTCGGTGTTCGGCCTTTCGGAATTCGCCGCCCGCTTCGGCTCCGCTTTGTTCGGCCTTGGGACGATCTTTGCCATGTGGGTCCTGGGCAGGACATATGCTGAAGAATCGTCCGCGCCTGAGGGTGATGGGAGCTCAACGGCCGATATAGCAAACTGGTTCGCATTGTTCATGGCATCAGCACTCGGGCTGATCGTTTTTTCCCGCGGGGCAAGCTTTGACATAATTCTGACTTTTCCGATCGCTGCGTCATTGATCAGCTATTACGTCTTCGACAGCCGCACTCGTAGTGGTACGGTTGCCGGTGCACATACGTCATTCCCTCTTTTCTTATTCTATTTCTTCGCCGGGGTCGCCGTGTTGGCTAAGGGCCTTGTAGGGGGCGTTTTCCCGGTCTCGATCGTAGTTGTTTACCATCTGTTCGTCCGGCGTTTTCCGGATCGCAAGCTGCTGACGAGCCTCGCTTGGGGCCCTATCGTAACTGTCGCGGTCTGCGCTACGTGGTACGTGCCAATGTATCTACGTCACGGATGGGAATTTATCGATGAATTCATAATCCAGCACCATTTTCAGCGATACACCTCGAACAAATATCTTCATCCGCAGCCATTTTATTTCTTCTTCTGGGTCCTTCCTCTGATGACGGTGCCGTGGATCCCCTTCTTTTTTGCCGCTGTCGTGACATTCACTCGACGGATCTTTCGGCCCGTTCCTGAGGCGGATGGACCAGGCCGGGCAGAATCACGGTCAGAGGGCACGATCGAACGCTCGAACGGCAAGGCCCGGCCCGAAACGTCTCCGCTGCTCGCGTTCGCATCGGCATGGGTGTTAGTGCCGCTCCTGTTCTTTTCCTTTTCAGGTTCGAAGCTTCCTGGATATATTTTGCCGGTGCTTCCGGGGGCGGTGGCGGTCACGTCGATCTATCTGCTCGAGTTGATGCAAAAACGGCCCCAGCTTGAACGGTGGCTACGCTTCATCGCCGTCGTTCACTTTGTAATAGTCACAGCCCTATTGGTCTTTGCTCTTCCGCAATATGCCGACACGGACACAGTGAAGGGCCTGATCACGGACGCGGATCGTGCGGGGCATGGCGATGCGATGGTTCTTCCCTTCATTACGGTCTCGCACAGCGCGGAATTCTATGCTCGCGGAAGGCTGCCGAGAAATGACGAGGGACGGCAGAGGAGGTTCGAGAGTCCCGTCGAGATCCGTACCTTTATCGAGAAGGAAGAGAAAAACGGTGCCCTCGTTCTGGTTCCCGTCGAGCACGAAATGCGTTTGAATGCTGGTCAGCACCTTTCGGTCGAGCGGATCCGTGACAATGGCGACCTCACGATATACTTCGTTCGGCCGAAGAAGTGAATCAGCGTTCCGCCGCCCTTCGCAGCCGATCCATTAGGGCGGTCCCGATCCCCTCTTCCGGCACTTCTCCACAATAGATCTTCGCGATCCCGGCCCTGTCGCATTCTCGAAAAAACGCGAACAACTTGCTTGCATACTCCTTGGGTGTAGAACAAACCAGTGTCTTCGCCGCATCAGAGATCGGCGGCCAAAGGCCGATGAACCCTGAATCTTGCAGGTCGTCGATCTCATGTCCGCGTCGAACGACAACGACCGCCGCCGAGGGGGAATAATGTTTATGCCGAAGGCCGGGGCTCGCGGCCGCCTCGTCCGCGTCGAGATCGCTCGCGCGGATCGCTGGAACGACTCGCCTGAGTTCCTCGATAGAAACGGCTCCCGGCCGCAGAATTTCAGGTATCGGCTTCGTGCAATCGACAACCGTCGACTCGATGCCGACCTCGGTCGCTTCGCCCTGCAGGATGCAGTCGATCCGCCCGTCCAAGTCCTCCTGTACGGCACGCCAATCGGTCGGGCTCGGACGGCCCGAGATGTTCGCCGAAGGTGCGGCGACAGGGACGCCGCACTCTTTCAGGAAAGCCGATGTGATCTCGTTGCCCGGCATACGGATACCGACGGTCTCCAGGCCTGCAGACACGATCAAAGGCACGGCGTCCTTTTTCTTCAGAACGACCGTTAGCGGGCCGGGAAAAAATCTATCTATGAGGGCCGCGGCCGATTCGGGAACCTCTTCGGCAAGCATCTCTATCTGGGACCTCTCGCCGATATGGATGATCAGGGGATTGTCCGGAGGCCTGTTTTTCGCTTCGAAGATCCTCGCAACGGCATTTTCGTCAAACGCATCGGCCCCGAGGCCGAAAACCGTTTCGGTCGGGAATGCAACGACGCCGCCCTTTCGGATGAACAACGCGGCCTCAGCCGCTGAACGGGTGAGCAGGGTACGGCGCGATGATCCGTTCTTTTCTGGTTCGTGGTCCGTTTCCATATCGGCGATCTGTGACAAGGTTATCAATTTTTGCGGTTTTCAGTGTCCGCCCCGAATAAGAAATCTATCGGAGATCGGACTTCGATCCGCAAAAAGTGCGAACGTCTCCGTCTTTCAAATGCGGTCAAAAGAGTCCGCGATCATAAACATACGGAGAATCGTTATCATGACAAGCTTTCTTATTGTGAATGTAGGCATTATCGCTATTCTGATCGGCATGTTGCTACCGGCGGTTCAGAAATAGCCCGGCGTCAGACGTCGCCCACACAGCCCGTCCTTGCTTCGGCGAGACGGGCTTTTTCGTTGTTCCCCGCTGCGTAAGATAAAATCCAGTTAATGACGCTCGAAGAAAAGCTGAAGAATCTGCCGACCTCTTCGGGGATCTACATCCACAAGAACAAGGTCGGAAAGATAATATACGTCGGTAAGGCGAAGAACATTCGCAACCGGGTCAGGCAGTATTTTCAGACGAGCCGCGGGACCGACTGGAAAACAAGGCAGCTTCAGAAGAACATCGCGGACCTAGAGTTCATCGTCGTCGATAACGAGGTTGAGGCTCTGATCCTTGAATCGAACCTCATCAAGAAACACAAGCCCCGCTTCAACGTCATGTTGAAGGATGATAAGCAGTATCCTCACCTCAAGATGACGAATGAGCCGTTCCCCAAGGTCGTTGTAACGCGCAAGATCCTACGCGACGGTGCAAGCTATTACGGCCCGATGCTGCCCGCCTCGCTGGCCCGCAGGACGCTCGAACTCGTCAATAAAGCATTTCAGCTGAGGACCTGCGACATAGAGATCGACGGGCGGCTGCCGCGGCCGTGCCTCGAATACCACTTGAAACGGTGTCTTGGCCCCTGCGTAAAGGGCCTTTGCACGCAAGACGAATATCAGGAGGCGGCCCAGGATGTGAAGACCTTGCTCGAGGGAAAGAACAAGGAACTCGCGGCCGACCTGGAGCACCGGATGTGGCATTTTTCTGAGGCGGGACAATACGAACTTGCGGCGAAGTATCGCGACCTCCACCGGGCTGTGCTTGCGTTGAGCGAGCAGCAGAAAATGGCTTACACGGCCGAGCGTGACGTAGACATCTTCGGCTTTCATCGCGAAGAGGCGCGGCTTGCTCTTCAGCTCTTCACGATGAGGGGCGGGCGTGTGGTCGGGCGGCGTGAGTTCTTTTGGGAGGACCTTCCGGAAGGCGACGGGTTTGATCCGGGCGAGTTTCTCGGCGACGTTCTGGTCCAGTATTACTCGACCGACTACGTGCCGCGAGAGATACACGTGCCGAACGATTTCGCCGACCGGCCTGCTCTGGAGACACTTCTGAGTGAACGCCTGGGCCGACGGGTGCACATCTTAAACCCGAAGATCGGGGAAAAGCGACGAATGATCGGATTGGTCGAGACGAACGCAAAGATCGCGTTTGAGCAGCGTTTCAGGGTCCTGAAGCCGGACTCTCAGAAGGTGCTCGAGGAACTCCAGCTGATCCTTGAATTGCCCTATTTCCCGCAGCGGATCGAATCCTTCGACATTTCGAACATCTCCGGTTCTGAGAATGTCGCGGGTATCGTCGTCTTTGAGAACGGCAAGCCCGCCCGCTCGGCTTACCGGCGGTTCATTATTCGAGACGTCGAAGGCGCGAATGATTTTGCGTCGATGCACGAGGCCGTCTTCCGGCGGTACCGCCGGATCCTCGACGAAGGCGGGCAGCTTCCGGAACTTGTATTTATCGACGGCGGAAAGGGCCAGCTTTCGGCGGCGGCCGCCGCAATGAGTGAACTGGACCTTGAACAGATAATGCTCGTGGGACTGGTGAAACCGCCGAAGAAACACAGCGAGATCTCCCATCTCCTTGTCCGAGGGCGAGAGGATTCGCCGATCCCGTTCGACCGGAATTCACTGGCCTTCAGGCTCGTGCTGCAGATCCGCGAGGAAACCCATAAGACGGCGGTCGAGTTTCACCGCAAGCGGCGGGAACGGCGAGATTTCACGTCTGAACTTTCGGCGATCCCGGGCATCGGAGAGAAACGGAAAATGAGGTTGCTGCGCGAATTCGGATCAATTGAGAGGATCGCGAAGACCCCTGCGGCGGAACTGAAACCTTTTGTCGGCTCGAAGGCCGCCGCCGAGATCGTCGCTCATTTCGAAAATCAGCGAAGGGCCGCGTCCCCCGGCTAGGTCGTAACTTCGCCTACCGCGGCCCGGCCAGTTAAGCGGACCGAATTTCGGTTCCAGATCCTGCATTTTGATTTTGGCGGTGGATACATGGAGAATTGTTTTTTCGGATCAACTCAGCTATGGAGGCTTTTGAATGAGATCATTGACCACGATCGGCATGCTGATCTTCGCTTTGAATTTTTGCGGATTGGGCGACCGGATCAAACAACTTACGGGTTCGGCGAACACTCCTGCGAACAGTACCCAGACGAGTCCGGCCCAGCCGGGCCAGGATCTGAAGCCACCGCCGGCTGAGAAAGCGGTCCTGACGCCCGAACAGCGATCTGTTGCCGATGCGGCTTCGGAAGCGGCGTGGGACGATCAAGGCATGATCTGGCGGCTGCCAAGCGGGTGGAAGAAAACTGAGATGAAAAAGGAGACGGCCTTATTTTCTTCTCCGGATGGGGCCTTCCTAATACCGACGATCAGCACGTTGAGGGACGAGTTCCCGCTCGATATCGCTTTGATAGGGGCGTTCAACTCCGCCCAGATGCAGGCCCGTAACGGCAAGTACGAAATGGTGCGGGTCGTTGAGATCGACGGAATACCAGGAGTCGAGACCGTGGAGGCTATGCCCGAGGATAAGGGTGACCCAAGACGGCATCAATGGATCGGATACAGGCGATACAACGGCCAGACCCAGCAGGTGAACATAATCCTTTCAACGAAGGGTTCGAATTTCGACAAGCACAAGAGCGATTTTCCTGCGATCCTATATTCGATGAAGATCGGTAAGTAGGGAGAGACGTGGTCAGATCAATGGGACCGCGCGAAACGCACCCCAAGTTGCAGGTAGAGAGACGTCCGGCATCCATTTGATAAATACAGTCAATTGGTCGCGAGCAAATTCAACTCAAGGCGGTCGTCACCTTTTGAAATGCCCGCAGTGCAGCGGCCGTGTCGAAAAACTCGACGAAACTGGTGATCTTGTCGTCCTTGACCGTCAGCACGTGCACCCATTCGGTCGAGTAGTGCCGCCCCGTAGATCGCACGGTCGACGTCGACCGGCCCAATACTACGATCCGATCTCCCTGCGAAATAAACTCGCGGGCCTCGAAGTCGGTCAGATGTTCGGCGCCTTCCAACAGCTCGAAGAACCGCTCAACTTCAGCGCGACCGTGCCAAAGGCCTCCGTAAGGGGCATTCTCAACCTCGGGCACCGTAAAATCAATATTGTCAGACAGATGTTCGAGCAACCCCGAAATATCACCCTGCCCGAATTTGTCGTAACATCTCCTGATTAGATCGGCATTTGCTTCTTCATTCATTTCAATGTCGTCCCGGCCCCGGAGGGTAAACTGTTCCGAGACCTGTGGGCGGGAGAACCGCGGGCCAATAATGAGCCGGATTATAGAACAGTTTTATCGATCTTGAAAGTATTTTTTATACATTCGAAAAACGGGAAAAGGAACTTCTTCGAGCTCTGGCCGAAAGGCCGCGTGGGAACGGAACGTGAAACTAGGTTAGAAAGGCCCGCTCGAACGGCGGGCCCTGTTTTTCGAATTTCTAAGGGCTTAGGCTTTGGCAGCCTTCTGGTAGGCCTTTGTTGCCGCAACATTATCGAAGAACTCAAGGAATTCCGAGATCTTGCCATCCCTAACGTGAAAGATGTGGACCCAGCTCGATTCAAAGTTTCTCCCGGTCGACTTGATCCTGGCGGACGATTCACCAAGCACGACCACTTTGTCGTCCTGTGCAACGAATTCCAGCGGTTCGAACCGCTCAAAATCCTCACTCTCGGACAAAAGCTTGAAAAACTCCGCAACATCATCCTTTCCGCGGCGGGGGCCGGTATGCGAAGCCCCTTCAACCGCCGGCGTCGTCCAGCGGATCTCGTCGCTAACCAACTCGAGCAAACCATCAATATCCCCGCTGCCAAATTTCTCGTATGCTAGCTGCACCAATTTCGTATTTTCCGTTTCGTTCATAAACTGCCTCCCTCTTTCGGTCACGGCATTGACCGAGCTTTTAGGTGTAAAGGCCTTCTGTCGGCCAGAGTAGCGCGCCCATTATATGCGCAAGCGGCAGTGACGGGAAACACAGGATCAAAATAAACGAACGGCTCGGTCCAGGTATGTGTCAGGAAGGATGGATCGTCGGAGCATCCGAATGGGGCACAAAGCATTGCCGGCACCGCGCTTCGTACTTATCGCTCGCCCCCACCTCGACCCGGGCGTCCGATTCGACGGTCCTTTGTGTGAAATTGGCGGTCGCCCCGCACTTTACACAGATGGCGTGGATCTTCGTAATATACTCCGCAATACAAAGGAGCTGCGGCATCGGCTCGAAAGGCTTCCCGGTATAATCCTGGTCCAGGCCCGCGACGATCACCCGCTTGCCTGAGTTTGCCAACCCGATCACGACATCGATCAACCCGGTGTCGAAAAACTGTCCTTCGTCGATACCGACCACTTCCGTGTCGGGTTTTACAGACGCCTTCAGGTCCGCAGACGTGGACACAGGCTCAGAGAGGTGTTTTCGCCCCGAATGTGATGCGATCTCCTCGATCGAGTAACGCGAATCGATGATCGGCTTGAAAACCTGGACCCTCTGCCGGGCGATCGAGGCGCGATTGAGCCGACGGATCAATTCCTCAGATTTCCCTGAGAACATGGACCCGACAATGACTTCGACCCAACCGGTTTCCGATTGACGCCGCTTTCGACGGTCTTCCGTGTTGTCGAAAGCAAACTCTTCGACCATTGTGATAAAAGCTTCCCTGAATTAAAGCAAAATTTTGGGAAAAGGAAGGTTATCACGAACAGCCGCCGATGTCATTTCGGCCGATCCCGCCTGTATTGAATGTTCTGTTATGTTTAATTGCTCAATAGGTCGCGGCCGGTCATGTCTGAGGGCTTATCGATACCTATCATTCGCAGAAGCGTCGGAGCCACGTCCTCAAGCGACCCATCGGGTCGCAATTGGTGGCTCGCGGAATTGCTTGGGTCAAAATAATGAACCGGGACTCGCGAATTTCGGAAATTGTGCGCTTTGTTTTCGGAAACTCCGGCAGTGCGGGTTGCGGGATGCGACGAGGTGATTATCGCGGCCCCGCCAAGATGGCGAAGTCTTTCCAGAATTCCGCCGAGACAAGTATCGACGTACTGCATCGCCTCGATGACCCGACCGTTGTCTGCCCCGTCGGCCGCGATATCGGCGGCCGGAAGATTTACGATCAACGCAGCCTCGGGATCTCCTTCCAGCGAAGTGATGGCACGGTCCGCGATCTTGAAGCTCTTCGACTCCGGCCCGGTTTCGAGCGGTTGTTGCTCCTCTGCCTGCAGCACCAGTCGCTTTTCCAACTCTCCGCGTGCGTGCCCGCGGCCATTGAAGAATTCGGTCACATGTTCGGCCCTTGCGCTTTCCGTTATCCTGTAGTTTCGGACACCGCAGAGATCGAACATCTCTCCCAGCGTATTTCGCGCGTGTCCAGGCCCAAAAGCGACCGGAAGTGAAAGATCGGCGTCGTATTCCGTAAGGCAAACAGTGTCGACTTTCCCTTTCAGCCCCACAGCGTCGGAAACAGTTAGCGATCGTGCCAGTTGACGCATCGCCTCGGCTCCGTGATTGAAAAAGATCACAAGGTCCCCGTCCCGGACCGTCGCGACCGGCTCGGCCAGCTCATTTTCGATCACCACCGGGGTTATGAACTCGTCGGAAATTCCCCGCAAATACGAAGCACGGATCGCGGAGATCGGATCGCGAGCCCTTTCGCCCTCACCATGGACGAGCATCGTGAAGGCGCGGGCCGTCCGCTCCCAGTTCTGGCGGCTGTCCATCGCAAAGAAACGGCCGCACACCGAAGCCACCCTGCCGACGCCGATCTCAGCCATTTTGACCTGAAGTGCCTCAACATAGACATCGGCGGTCCGCGGCCGGACGTCCAGGCCGTCGAGAATGCAGTGGACAAACGGTCGTTCGACGCCGACGGATCTCGCCATCCGCAGGAGGGCGAACAATGAGTCCTGGTGGGACTCTGTACCGGCATCCGAAAGAAGGCCAATGAAATGGACACACTTGCCGGACCGGGCCGCTTTTTCCAAAGCTCCGCGCAGGACGGCATTCCGCGAAAATTCGTCGGACGCGACCGCGTTCCGTATCCGCACAGAATCGGCCATAAGAACGCGGCCTGCGCCGATCATCCTGTGTCCTGCCTCGGGGCCGCCCTCTTCGTCATCCATCAGGCCCACATACGGCCCCGCGGCAGCAAGCTCTGAACGCGGAAACTGTTCGCAAAGCTCCGAATAGAACGGGGTGTGAGCCCGGGCAAGTAAATTCGTGGACGAACCATCAGGAACGGGCCATCCGTCCAAAATGATCAGCGCGGCAGGGCGTCGGGTTCTTGAAAACATAGGAAGAGGTCTGAGGTCAAAGGTCGGCTTCGTGATAGGTTTCGGGGAGGTGAGTGCTGTCGATCGACAGCTATTTCTAAATTATAGCTCAATGGGCGGACGTCTTGGAAAGAATTTTAGTAGGCATCGGGAGCCGGGCGCTCCATCCAGCGCTCGGGGTGAACCAGGTCTTGAAACCCGAACTTTTCATAGAGCGTATGGGCGTCGCGGGTCGCGAGAACCCATCGACGAAGCGACTGAAGCTCGGGGTGCGAAACAACGGCCTCCATAAGCCATTTCCCGAGGCTCCGGCCGCGGTATTCTTCTAGGATAAAAACATCGCCGAGATAGGCAAATGTCGCACGGTCGCTGACGACACGTGCAAAACCTATCTGGCGTTCGCCGTGAAAAACGCCAAAGCAGATCGAATTCTCGATGGCGGTAAGCGTCTGTTCGGGCGTTCGGGTCCGGGCCCAGTATGACTCCTGGTTTAGGAAATTCTGGATCAAATCGGCGTCAAGCCGGGTTTTGTCGGTGCTGATGGTAAATTCGCCGTGCAACAGTTCCATAGTACTGGCGGCTAAGGCACGTTCACGGTGAATTCGCCCGCTGTTGTGAATGTGATCACCCCTCCCCAGATGCACATCAGCTGACTCGTGTTGTTCAGCGTCGGGAAATAGGCCAAATTGACCGTAGGAGCACCTGCGATCCAGGGTGCAGGAGTCGCCGGGATGCATGGGGCCGGCGTCGGAACTCCCAATGCGGCTGCCGTAGCAGCAATGACCGCGGGATTCGACGGTGCACTGCACATTCCGAAGGGCATTATATTGACCAACGGGATGTGGTCCATTATGTTCGCGTCCGGCACCATGTTGGTATTGACACGATTCTTCGGCAGAACGACGAATGAACTCGGCGCCATCCCGAAACTGCACTTCAACATCGCTCCCAAACATGTCTGCAAAGCCATTCGGTTACCTCCTCTTAATTTCGAACTATATCAAGTTCGGTATGGCCGCACTTAGCCATCCTCTGCCCTTCAAGCTTCAAACTGCGAGTCTTGATCGGGATCGAACCTCGGGCACCATTATCCGGAAAAAACTCCATTAGATCGGACCGAATAATCGACGAAACCGGCTTTTGAACCCCGCGGACATTCGATCTTGATGCTTGGAAGCGACGAGCCGGAGTTCATCCAAGAGCACCTTTTCATTCGCCGCGATCTGCGCTGCTACGGTCATTGCGAATACTCGGACCGCGACCGGCTGCTTGATATCCTCGACCAAACGATAACACGCGTCAAAGACCCGGCCGCGATACCGTTCCGGGATCTCGATAAACTGGAGCGTTCTTGCGACATTTCGCCGGATCGCAGGATGTGCGTCGTGACGCTCGAGTTGTTCTATCAATCTCTTCAGGTACGGTTTTATTAGATCGCCGTCCTTCTCGGCACAATATGTCACCGCCCACGCGGCCCTTTGAGAAAGCCGATAGGAATCGCCGAGAAAGCAATCCATCAGATCGCGAAATCTCTCAGGGTCGCTGCCGATGTGATCTACGATCTTCATCGTCTGGCCTTTGGAATGTTCCTTCAAAAGGGCAGCACGAATGTCCATCTAATGCAGCTGATAAAAAGCCCGACTTCCCGGATAACGGGCCGAGTCACCCAGGTCTTCCTCTATTCGCAGGAGCTGATTATACTTCGCAATCCTGTCCGAACGGCAGAGGCTCCCGGTCTTGATCTGCCCTGCGTTCGTCGCCACGGCAAGGTCGGCAATGAACGTGTCTTCGGTCTCGCCGGACCTGTGCGAGATAACGGCCGTCATATTGTTGGTGCGTGCCAACTCTATCGCGTCAAGCGTTTCTGTGAGCGTGCCGATCTGGTTCACCTTGATGAGTATCGAGTTCGCGGCCCCAACCTCGATCCCTTTTTGAAGAAATTTGACGTTGGTAACAAACAGGTCGTCTCCGACAAGTTGGACCGTCGATCCGACAGATCCCGTCAGGCTTTTCCAACCTTCCCAATCGTTCTCGGCCATACCATCCTCGATCGAGATGATCGGATACTTCCTACACCAGTCGGTCCAGTATGCGGCCATTTCATCGGACGACAATTCTCGGCCGTCCGATTTCTTAAAGACGTATTTGCCGTCCTGGTAAAACTCGCTGGCGGCGGGATCCAGGGCTAACATCACGTTCTGTCCGGCCTTGTAGCCGGACCGCTCGATCGCTTCCAGGATCGTCTCAACGGCCTCTTCATTTGACTTCAGGTTGGGAGCGAAGCCACCTTCGTCGCCGACCCCTGTTGAATAACCTCTCGAATTGAGCACGGCCTTCAGGCTGTGAAAGATCTCGGCGCCGCAGCGCAGTGCCTCGGAGAAGCTCTCCGCCCCGACCGGCATCACCATGAATTCCTGGAAATCGACGTTATTGTCCGCGTGGGCACCCCCGTTGAGAATATTCATCATCGGGACCGGAAGTGTCTTTGCATTCGTCCCGCCGATGTATCGATAGAGCGGCATTTCCTGTATCGCTGCCGCCGCCCGGGCACTGGCCAATGATACTGCGAGGATCGCATTAGCTCCGAGGTTCGATTTGTTCTCTGTACCGTCGAGTTCGATCATCGCCTGGTCGATCTGTGTCTGGTCGAGAACGTCGAGGCCTTCCAATTCACGACCGATCTTCTCATTGACATTCTCGACCGCTTTTAGGACCCCTTTGCCCAGATAGCGGAGCTTATCGCCGTCGCGAAGTTCTACCGCCTCGTTCTCGCCGGTCGAGGCGCCGCTCGGAACCGCTGCCCGGCCCGTCGTCCCGTCCTCCAGGACCACTTCGGCCTCGATGGTCGGGTTGCCCCGGGAATCCATGATCTCACGCGCCCAGACTTGGTCGATCAAACTCATCTATATTCTCGATACTCCTGTATAAGGCCGAAGAGGCCCTTTGATATGAAAAACCAGCCACATTCTAAACGATAATGGGACTCTCTACGAACCGGCAACTGACGTCTAAGCGGCGTCGGCGGTCTCTTCCTGTCCGGTCTCGCTCAAGCGAACCTGGGTGATCCTTCTCTTGTTGACCTTTTCAACGGTGAATTCGTGTCCGTTGAAGGTGACCCGGTCGCCGGCGTTCAGGATCGATCCGGCCTCGGACATCAGAAAGCCCGCGACCGTGGTGTAAGCCTCCGAAACTGGCAGGTTCAGGCCGAGCCGCTTGTTGAGGTCGCGGACTGCGACGCCCCCGCTGAGTACGACCGTGCCGTCGGGCATCGCATGGATCTGTTCATTCACTTCTTCATCATGCTCGTCCGATATCTCGCCGACGATCTCTTCCAAAAGGTCCTCGATGGTGATTATCCCTTCGACACCGCCGTGCTCATCGACCACAAACCCAAAATGGAACTTGTCCTTCTGCATCTGGCGGAGAACGTCCTCGAGCCGGGCAGAGTCGACGACATACATCGGTTTCTGGATGATCTTTTCTATCCTGAACGACTTTGGCCGGAGCAGGTAAGTCAGCACGTCCTTGCTGTGAGCAAATCCGACGATGTCGTCCAGGGATTCGCGGTACACCGGCAGCCGCGAATAGCCGTGCTGCCTGAATGCCCGGACCAGTTCTTCGAGCGTACTGTTCAGCGGGACCGCAACGATCTCGGTCCGCGGTACCATCGCTTCTTTCACCGTCGTTTCCGAGAATTCGAACACCTTGTCGATCAGGGTCCGCTCTTCCCGGTTCAGATGGCCGCTCTGTTCGGAAGCCACGATCAGCTGTCGGATCTCGTCCTCGGTATAGCTCGAGCCATGTTCTCCCGATGATTCCAGTCCGAAGGCACGGGCCGTCTTGGTGCCTGCCCAATCAAGCATCCTGATCGGATAGTTGAAGATGCGGTAAAAGATCTGGAGCGGGACCGACACGAAGTAAGAGACCCGCTCGGCAAGCTCCAGAGCGGCCGTTTTCGGGGCCAACTCACCGAACACGATGTGAAGAAACGTGATGAACCCGAACGCAATAACGAAAGATACGGTCTTGATCACCGTGACCGACGAAAGGAATGCGGCGCCCGTCACCTCTGCTGTCCAAAGGAAAGCCGGTTCCAAAAGCCGTGCAACGGCGGGCTCGCCGATCCAGCCAAGTCCAAGGGACGAGAGCGTGATCCCAAGCTGGGTGGCAGAAATGTAGGCGTTCAGATTATTGAGCATTCCCAACAGCCGAACGGCTGCAGGGTCGCCGTCGGCCGCCTGTGCCTCGATCCTGGACTTGCGCACGGCGACGAGAGCGAATTCACTCGCAACGAAGAATCCGTTCGAAGCCACAAGCGCAACGACCAGGAAAATGTTGAACGCAGACCAGCCGAAATTCGGCGTAGTGATCGGTTCCGAGATATCGATTAGGGAAAGCAGGAAGCCTAAACTAGACGGGTCGTCCATCTGAAAATAATAGTTGTAAGATCAGGGGAGCCCCTATCCCCCGTAAATAACCAATTAATTTCCTGCCGCTAGATCCGGTCAGTGATAGAAACGAGTATAGCACACAAAAATGCAGGGACGCTTGTCAGCTTCGTCCCCTGATGTCGGTGCTTTCGAGCATCTCCTCCAACAACATTATGCACGATCCGCAGCCGCCGCCGGCATTGCAAAGCCTCGTGATCTCGTCAACCGACGCGGGATGCTCTTCAGCGATCAGTTCCTGGATCGTTTCTTCCTCAACCCCAAAGCAAGTGCAGACCAGAGGCCGCTCGCCTCGAAATTCCTGGAGAAACTTCGCACGGTGATCTGCAAGCGCTTCGCGGACCGCGTCGATCGCCAGGTCGAGACACTTTTTCCTGTCGGGTGGGAAAGCGCCTAGTTCAGCGATGGCCGGGGCGGCCAGAGTCTCGGCTCTCAACGAACCGAGTTCTGTCAGGCTGCGGCCTCGAAGCATCCCGGCAATGACGTCCGCAGCGGCGACGGCAAATCCGCATCCGTTCGAGCTAAAGCCGGCATCCGTGATCGTCCGGTTGATCAGCTCGATCGAAAGGAAGACCCTTACAAACGTGCCGCAATCAAAGCTTGCAGTGGTCCCGGACGCTGCCGCCCCTGGTGGACGTCTCGCGTTCTCAGGCGACGTCGAACGCCGGCCGACCTCTGCGGGATAATAGGCCATAATGCCAATCATCACGTTAGGAACGAAAAAAAGTAAAGCACGGCTGTTCGGCCATTTAGCCAAAGCTGGTTATTATATCCATATAAATCTTCCGATGAGACCCGTAATTATCTTAGTTTTGACGACGATCTTCGTATGTGCTTCGTGCAGGCCGGCGGCGGCTCCGGTCGCCGTTGGGAACAAGCCCGTGTCGGTGAACGACGTGCCGTTAAAGGATGCCCAGGCCAGGCCCACCAAGCCGATCCATGAAATGAGCTGGACCAGTCTCGACGGCAGCATCCATAAGCTCAAGGACCTGAAAGGTAAGGCCGTTATACTTGATTTTTGGGCGACCTACTGCAAGCCGTGCCTCGATGCGATCCCTCATCTTAAACAATTAAAGGCGACATACGGTGAGAACCTCTATGTTGTCGGCCTCAATGTCGGGGGCGAAGAAGACCGCCCGAAGATCCCCGAGTTTGTTGAGAGACTGAAGATCGATTACCCGCTTGCCTATCCGGAGGACGCGCTTTCGGCTTTCATTTTCGGGGCGGATACGGCGATCCCGCAAACTGCGGTCTTTGATCGCGATGGCCGGATGGTCAAGAAACTTACGGGCTTCAACGACGAGATCAAGGCTGAACTGGACAAAGCCGTCGAAACCGCGGTAAACGGGGCACCCGGCAAATGAGCCGACCCGTCAAAAGGCATCCGGCCCGGAAACAGGTCTCGGCCGGCGGCGTTGCATTCCGGAGCGGGCCCGATCAGACCCAGATCGTGATTGTTTTGACGGCAGCCGGTGGCAAATGGCAGCTCCCCAAGGGGATGATCGATCCCGGCGAGACGGAGGTCGAGGCGGCCATCCGGGAGGTCCGGGAAGAGGGCGGCGTTGAGACCGATGCGATCGGCGAACTAGGGCAGACGGAGTACACATTTACGGCAAGCTTCAACGGTGCCCGCTGCATTATCCATAAAAGCGTACACTGGTTCCTGCTGAAATATCTTTCCGGCGACGTTAATGACCATGACCACGAGGTTCAAGAGGCCCGGTGGGTCAGTGCCGACGAAGCCCTCGAGTTCCTCAAATTCGAGAACGAGCGTGAGATCGTCAGGAAGGCAATGTTTCTGATCGCCGAAATGTCGGGATCGGACCGATAGTATGCGAGATATTCCCGTCGGAAATGGCACGCTGCTGGTAAATTTCGACAGCAAGTATCAGATCCGCGACATTTATTTCCCTCATGTTGGTCAGGAAAACCACTCGGAGGGCTTCCCATTTCGATTCGGGGTGTGGGTTGACGACGAGTTTTCGTGGTTGTTTTCCGACGATTGGCATCGTGAGCTTCGTTATCTTCGCGATACGCTGGTCTCGGATGTCTCGATCACCAATCCGAAGCTGAATATCGAGATCGTCTCGAACGACACGGTAGCGAGCCATGAGAATATCTTTCTCCGAAGTGTCCGGGTCGTGAACAAGGCCGCCAACAAGCGGGAATTCCGTATTTTCCTTCACCATGATTTTCGTATCTATGAGAACAATGTCGGGGATACGGCGTTCTTCGATCCGGCCACCCGTTCGCTTATCCATTACAAGAAACACCGGTATTTTCTGATGAACACGGCCCCCCCGTTCGATTCGTTTGCTACCGGTCGTAAGGCGTTTCGCGATAAGGAAGGCACCTGGCGCGACGCCGAGGATGGCCTTCTTAGCCGCGGGCCGATCGCTGAAGGTTCGGTCGATTCGACCCTTGCCGTCTACGCCGACCTGGACCCGGGGGCGGCATTCGAGTTTCATTATTGGATCGCCGCCGGCACATCCCACGACGAAGTAGAAAGCCTGAACTCTCACGTTCTTGCCCGTGGGCCGCGACGCTATTTTGAATACACTGAGAATTACTGGCGGGCTTGGGTCGAAAAGAACAAAACTGATTATGGCGAACTCCCTCCGAAGATCGTCAATATGTTCAAGCGGTCGCTTCTGATCGCCCATACGCAGATAGACAATGGCGGCGCGATTCTGGCGGCAAACGACTCCGACGTCACCGCCCGAGCGACCGACCACTACAGCTATCTCTGGACGCGGGACGGCGCGTTCGTTGCCCATGCGCTCGACCTGGCGGGCTATCCGCATTTGACCCGTAAATTTTTTGACCTGTGCGGCCGGATCGTTCACCCGAAAGGATTCTTTCTCCAAAAATACAACCCGGACGGGACCATGGCCTCAGGTTGGCATGCCTCGTGGGACGCCGAAACCGACCGTTCGCTCGTCCCGATCCAGGAGGACGAAACCGCTTTGGTCGTCTGGGCATTGTGGGAGCATTACAGGCGGCACCGCGACATCGAGTTCGCTCACCGTTTGTACCAGGATCTCGTAACCAAAAGCGCCGATTTCATGTCGGATTTCCGCGACCCTGATCTAAGGCTGCCCCTGCCGAGCTGGAACCTCTGGGAGGATCGCCGCGGCATTCACACCTACACCTGTGCGACGGTCGCGGCAGGGCTCCGTGCGGCCGCGAACTTCGCCAAACTTTTCGCCGATCACGAGCGCGGCGCTCAGTATTCGATGGCGGCTGATGAGATCGTAGAAGGTATGGCGGCACATCTTTACGATGAGAAACTCGGGAGGTTTGTCAGGGCTTTGAACGAGACGGGCGGCGGCTCATACGAAACCGATCCGACCGTCGATGCTTCCCTTTTCGGCACGTTCTTTTTTGGCTGTTTTGAACCGGACGATAACCGGGTTGTCAGCACGATCAACGCCATCCGCGACCAATTGTCGGTCGGCGGCGGCACCGCCCGTTTTGAGAACGACGGCTACATGAGGTCGTCGGACAAGTTCACCGGAAATATCTGGTTCATTTGCACGCTTTGGATGGCCGAGCATACCATCGCCCTCGCCCGCACGCGTGAAGAGCTTGAACCCGCGATCGGAGTATTGGAATGGGTTGCCGATGCGGCCTTTCCGTCGGGCGTTCTTGCCGAACAGATGGACCCGGCCACCGGCGAGCACGTGTCGGTCTCGCCCCTGACGTGGTCGCATTCCACGTTCGTTGCGACCGTAATGAACTACCTGGAAAAAGAAAGGGCCCTCACTGACCGCCGGAAGCGGTGATTTGGGTGGTCTTAAAGAGTACAACATCGGAAAGAGAGACAGTTTATGCGAAAAGCCAAGATCCTGGCGACCCTGGGCCCCGCTTCAAGAACGCAGCCGCAGATCGAGGCCATGCTCGACGCGGGCATCAGCGCCGTGCGGATCAACATGTCTCACGGCAACCGCCAAGAGCATTTGGAAGCGATCGCGAATGCGAGGGCGGCCGCCGCTAAAAAGAAACGGGCCCTCTCGATCCTTGTGGACCTGGCCGGCCCCAAGATCAGGACCCGCAACCTGAAAGGTCATGCTCCGGTTGAGCTGAAGCCCGGTGCATCTTTTATCATTACGACACGCGACATCGAAGGCGATGCGGCCGAGGTATCGACAAACTTCAGCGAGCTCCCTTCAGCGGTCGGCCCCGGCACCCGCATCCTCATTGACGACGGCTCGATCGAACTCCGGGTCGAGGCTACGAATGAGACCGACGTCATCGCAAAGGTCGTGGTCGGAGGATGGCTCAACGAACGAAAAGGCATCAATCTTCCGGATACGAAGCTTCCCATCCCTTCGATGACTGAGAAGGACCACGCCGATCTCGAATGGGCAATGGGACAGAACGTCGATTACGTCGCCCTATCTTTTGTCCGGCAGGCGGCGGACTGCCATCAGGTGAAAGACCTGATCCAGAAAATGAATACGCGTCCGACAGGCCGGGCGCTCCTCGTTGCCAAGATCGAGATGGCCGAGGCCATCAAGAACCTGGACGAGATCGTCGAGGCTACCGACGGCGTAATGGTAGCCCGCGGGGATCTCGGTGTCGAAACCAGCGTCGAACTCGTCCCGATCTATCAAAAACAGATCATTGAGAAGGCGATCGCAAACGATAAGTTCGTTATAACCGCTACCCAGATGCTTCAGTCGATGATCGACAGCCCGAGCCCAACGCGTGCCGAGGCTTCCGACATCGCGAACGCCGTATGGGACGGAAGCGACGCAGTTATGCTCTCGGCCGAAACGGCGACCGGAAGCTACCCGCTGGAGGCGATCGGGACGATGGCGCGGATCATCGAGGCAGCCGAAACGGTCAAGCCCGCCCAGTTGAGAAGGCCTGTGAAATTTTCGCTCCCGCCGACAGGAAGGACAAGCCAGGCCCTCTGCAAGGCGGCCGCTTTGGCCGCGAAAGAGATAATGACGGAAAAGGTCGCCGTTTTCACCGAATCCGGCCTAATGGCCCGCCGGCTCTCAAGCGTTCGGTCTGGGCTCCTGACCTTCGGCCTGACAAGCTCTCGCGACGCGTGTAATCAGTTGGCCTTGATCTGGGGTGTTGACCCCTACATGCATGAATACGGCGGGTCGACGAAACAAATGCTCCGCGAAGGAGAGAAGACGCTTCTGAAAGGAGGTGTGGTACAATCTGGCGAGACGATAATCATGATGGCGGGGCGGCTCTCAGGGCTGGGACTGTCGAGTTCCGTGATCGTTTGGACTATCGGAGAAGAGATCCCGAAAAAATAAGCTTCTCAAAGGGCCTTCTGTATTTACGCTTCCGGATCCAACTTGTGGAAGCCAGAGAGTTATGCGAAAGCTTTTGCTCCCATTGACGTTGTTGACCATTTTCGTACTCCCTGCCGCCGGCCAGGTCCTGGTCGACGACCGTAATATCACCATCAATTCACAGGCCGATGTTCAAAAAAAGCGGCAGGAACTGATCGAATTTGTTTGGGGCGGTACCGGGCTCCCCGCTCGACGTATGCCTGAGGTTTTGGTCAAGGGCGATCTGAGCCCGATACCGGGACTTTCGGACCTCCATCGCGTTGACACGCTGAAGGTATCGATGGAGGCCGGCGTAAGCAACTACGCCCATCACTTCATCCCTCAGATTTCGAACGGTCGGCTCGTCGTTCTCCATCTCGGCCACATTCCAACCTTTGACGACAGTGAGTTGCCGGCCGATGTCGGTTATGGAATGCGTAGGACTATCGAAGGGCTTCTCGGCGATGGTTACTCGGTGCTGGCGGTCTATATGCCGCGAAACGCCCAGTTCCTAACGTCGATCGAGGTCTCGGACGACGGAGGGCTCGAAGCTCACAACGAGTTTTTTGAAAGCCCGGACCTAAAGCCTGCGAAGGGCAGCCCGCTAAAGTATTTCCTGGAACCGATCGCCATCTACCTGAACTATATGGGTGCCCGTCCGCATTCGGACGACTTTCCTTTCTACACCGAATTCAGCATGGTCGGTTTTTCTGGCGGAGGCTGGACAACGACCGTTTACTCGGCGATCGACGAACGCATCCGGTCCAGCATCTCGATCGCCGGTTCGATACCCTTGTATCTTCGGGTCGGCGCCGAGATCGGCGACGCCGAACAGACGATCCCGGGCTTCTATTCGATCGCCGGGTACCCTGATCTTTACGTGATGGCGTCGAACGGGCCCGGCCGAAAGCAGATCCAAGTCCTCAATCGCTACGACTGGTGCTGCTTTAGCGAACTGTTCCATCATCCCGAACTCGCCGGAGGCCTGACCTATGACGAGGCCATCCGGGAATATGAGCTAAAGGTAAGGGAGACGCTGATCGGACTGGGCAACAAGGACCTTTTCGCTGTCGAAGTGGATGAAGCGGCACCGGGGCACAATGTGACCTGGGATGCGATCTACGACACGATCCTGCCTGAGCTTAATAAGAGTCGGCGTTACGTCTCGACGTCGACGGGCGACGAGGCCGCGGCTCGCGGGTTGGATGGGGCACCCGCCGTATTCTTGAACGGGCTTTGGAGCTTCGGCAAGCTGCCCACGATGACCGGCACACCGGCAATCTTGCGCGGCGGCACAAGCATTATCGACATGTTCTTCCGGACTGCTGCGAACCAACTGGTCCACGTTTCAAGGCCGCCGGCGATCTGGTCGCGGCCGCGTGTGCTCGCGGACGATGTGATCTCGGACCCGGCGGCGGTCACGCGCAAACAAGGAAGCTATGACGTCGTCGTCCTCGGTAACGATTACTTCTTCTACCACATTCGGCAGGAAGGGGCGGAGAATACCAAGGAGGTTGTCAGCACTGACGTCAAGGGCCTCGGGCAGCCGACCCTGATCGCTTCGGAGAATGATCAGCTTGACCTTTTCTATCGAAGCTGGAACCGGCGGCTCTATCACGCACGAAAGCTTGGTGCAGAGCCTTGGGAGATCTTCGAAGTTGGAGGCCGGATGACTGATATTCCGACGGCTGTCCGGATGCCTGATGGCAGTTATCGAGCCTTTGTCCGCGGACACGACGGATATTTATGGGAAGTCCGGCGAACCCCGGGACGCCGAGGTACTTGGGGTACCTGGGCCTCGCTCGGATGGGCGTTCGGCGAGTCGAGGATCGAGGGAAGCCCTTCCGCTGCGGTTGTAGGCGGCGTGCTGAACGTCTATGCCCGTTCGGCAGGCGGCGGGATCCTCCAGTTCACCTATGACGAGACGTGGTCCCTGACTCACCATCAGATCGATGGAATTGGTGCCCCGACGGCGTCGCCACTCGGCGCCTTCATGAAAACTGCTGGAGGTTCGCTGGCTCAATCGGGCGGCGAGGACTGGACCGAACTCGGCGGCCTTTTGGATTAGGACGTTTGAAACGAAAGCCGGGAACCCGGGCCGGTCAGTGATAGCGTGATTCCAGGTTCTTGCGGCCCCACCTCAAGGCAGACGCCATCCAGACAAGTTCTTCAAGGAAACTTCGGACCCGCTTTTCATAGGCTTCATCAAGAAGCCTCCCCTCATCGTCGAACTTATCAGTGATCCGTGGGAAATGGAGATCGGTGAATGTGACGGCCAGTCCGAGTTCGCGGACCATTGGTACGCAAGCTTCAATGACCCGCGTACCGCCCCAGGGCCCCTTCGACACGCCAACCAGGGCCACCGCCTTGTGGACGTATTCGCGAAGCAGCAGGTCGAGCACGCTCTTGAGCACACCGGGATAACCGTGGTTATATTCGGGCGTTACGATCACAAGACCGTCAGCCTTGATTATGGCGTCCCGCCATTCGGGAAACGCGTCTTTTATATCGGGCCCGTAATCGTCCTGCGGAAGGTCGAAATCGCGGGCGTCGAAAAAGGCGGGTTCGATCCGCGCATCCTCGCGCATTTTTTCAAAGACCCAGCGGGCGGCAGTCTCGCTTTCGCGGCTTTCTCTATTGGTTCCGAGGAGCAGCGGGATAAATAGTTTTTCGTCATCCATATTCAGCATCGGCACGTCCGGTTTCAATTTCGTCCCCGATGGGGAATACTAGCCTATGCTCCTGCCGTATTCAATTTCGATAGCTTCGTTCAGCGGGATCTTGATGCTTGAATTCAAAAAGTCCGTTCCCGACGGAGAACCGGTGCGCGGTATCTCGGATCGGCTCGAAATTGACCGGAGGCTGAAGGGCGTCCGCTGTCCGATATGCAAATGGCAGCCAGATCGCGAGAGTCGCTGGACATGCTGGGACTGCGACCATCCGGAATATTTCTATAACGGCTGCGGCACGGATTGGAACACCTTTGAGACCGGCGGGCAGTGTCCTACATGCCTTCATCAATGGATATGGACATCATGCCTCGCGTGCTGGGGATGGTCTAAGCACGAGGACTGGTACCAGGAAGAACCCGGCTGACATTGAGAATCACCGCCAATCCGGCGGCGGTGGCGTGCGGTAGATGTTGGTCCCTTCTTCTTCACCCACGCCGCTCTCCCATCGATCCTCACGGCCGGAAGTGATGCTCAGAGGGTCCCGACGGACGCCTGATGCAGTTTCCGGATAGACGTCCTTCCACTGCTCTCCGCAAAAGAACCAAAGCGAATAAACGGTCGCGGCCGTGCCAATTGGGACATTCATCGCCGAAAGGGCTGCGGCAATAATTCCTGCTATGCGGGCCCACGGCTTCTTTTTCAGCATCGCATAAGCAGCGATGAAGTTAGGCGAAAGAAACAGCAGGTTAATGAGGCCGATAAAACCAAACAAGAACGCAAGGAATGCGGGCGGAAGTTCACCGCCGCCGCCGGGCGGGTTGACCGCAAAAATAAAATATATGAAAACAAAGACGAAGAGCAGCATTAAGACCTGAAAAAGGCCGTTCGCCAGAAATGCCCAGGCAATATATCGATTGTGTTCTTCGTTGGTCACGGGAGCCGTCCGTCCACCGCCATCTTAGACCATTAAACGCACGATCGGCCGCTTATTCCGCGCCTATGATCTGAGTAATAGTCTCTTTTTTGATGCCGTTACCCTTGCGTTTGTTGTAATCAGAAGACGATATCTGCGGGTCGCGCCAGGCGTCGAGGTGGCCGACTTGATGGACGCATTGGATGGTGCAGGTGGGTGCGCACCATTTTTCGGTCCAATACTCGCGGTCCATGTCTTCGCGGGTGTATTCGAGCAAGGGAATACCGGGGGTTCCCCGCTGCTGCGAGCACCAGTTGACCATCCCGAACTCGTCGATATAAAGGTACCGTGCCCCGGCCCGGCAACGCCATTCGTATTCTTTGCCTTGGACCAGATCGTCCTGGAACCAATTCCAGCGGGCGTAGGATCGTGCACCTTTCGACTTTATTTCGTGGTAAACCTCTTTCTCGCGGTCGGTCAGGCCCTTGTTCAGGCCCATTTCGTCATGAATGACGCCGACCGTCGACGAAAAGCCTAATTCACGGGCACGGTTGGCGATCTGGAGCGCCTCATCCGGATTCGCCACACCGCCCCCGACCACAGAATTGATGTTCACCTTGAATTTCGCGTGATCGCGAAGGTTCACGAGCTTTGCGTCCAGCACCTTAAGGCTCTTTTTCGAGACTTCGTCCGGGGTCACATTGTCGATCGAGATCTGCAGGTAATCGAGGCCCGCCTCGTTGAGTTTCTTGATCTTTTCGACCTGAAAATAGTAGCCGTTCGAGATAAGCCCCGCGATCATCCCGTGATGACGGATCCGGGCGATGATGTCGTAGATCTCGGGGTGCATCATCGGCTCGCCGCCGGAGATGGTTATGACCGACGACCCGAATTCGGCAAGCTTGTCTATCCGTTCGAGCATCACGTCGATCGGCACCGGATCGGACGTTTTGTCGAACTCATTGCAATACGTGCACGACAAGTTGCACCGCCGCATCGGCACGATGTGCACCAAAACGGGATGCTTCGTCGAGGCAAAAGAACGTACGGTGTGCCTTACACCTCGGGTGAATCGTGAAAAGCTGCTTGCTTTCGGCATTATTCGGTCGCTCGGTCGCCAGGGCTTCAGGCCCTTCGAAAACTAAATAAATAAGTATAGGTATTGCTCACAGGCAATTCAAATAACCAGAAAGGCCCCGGCTTTTGCGCCCGGGGCCCGCAGCTTTCTGCTCACTCAGTTCTGACGCTAGCTCTTCTGGATCTTGGTTCCTTTCGGGAGGGAAAGCTGGAAGTCCGATTTCTTCAAGCTGACGTTCTTTTCCAGGTTCGTGAGAAGCACGGTAGTTGAATCGTTATTGTGCTCGATGATCTTGGTCTGCTGCGGCATTCCGTCCTTATCGACCCACAACTCCGCCGATTTGTAGCTCGTTCGAGTCTTTGGGGTTAGCTGAAGGTGGAACGTGACGACGCCGCTGCTCAAGCGGACATTCTCCGCTAGCAATGCGACCTCGTAATTCGCGTCGAGCTGGGCCTTTGACATGTTCATGAACGCCAGGGCGGAATTGCTCGTCGTCTTATCACCCTTCGGTTTCGTGGCGTCCTTGACTGAACCCTTGTATGCGACCTTCAGCCGCGGTCGAAACATCGTGTACTGCCCGTCGATCACGGCCAGAGACTCTTCGGGCCGCTCCCAGTCTATCCGGACGAGCGCGTCCTTGCCGGGCCTTTTAGCGTAAATGGCGATGCCGATGGTCGTTTCGCTATCGTTGAGTTGATTGTTCCTTTTGACCATCGTGACACGAGCCCGCAAAGTGGTCAGATTCTTGTTATGTTCGTCCATCCGGCTCTTGATCTCGCGGATGCGGTTTACCTGGCCGTAAGAATCGGCAACGCCCAAAGTAATAAAAGCCGCTGCAAAGACGGCCATCGTAAATAGCTTAGGAATAAGAACTTTCATAAAAAATGATGAATTTATAAATGTCGGGACAGAGCGGCCGCAATCGTTTGTCCGGTACCCTGCCTGCCGGCGGGGTCATTTGATGTCGATCTCGTAATAAACTTCTCCGGAATCGGACCGTTTTTCCCTAGTCTCGAGGATCTCGGCGTCCTTGAGGCCGCTCATTTCGCGGACCCGCGACTCAAGCACGGCCCGGTCTTGGGAAAAATCTCTTTCTTTGACGATCAAACGAGACGTCCGGGTTGCCGCCGGTTCTCTCTTATCGAACCATGATTTCGGCGTCAGGAAAATGAACGCAACAATAAGCAGACAAAAGATGACGTAAACGGAGGTTTCGCGGCTGTAGCTCCAAAGTATGAATTTCTTCAGAAGGTCCATTTTCTAGGACTCGACGATGTGCCCGTCGCGCATGTTGATCGTACGCGAGCAAAATGCTGCCGCCTCGGGGTTGTGTGTGATCATTATGATCGTTTGGCCGAATTCCGTATTCAGCTTGCGAAACATTTCAAGCACGATCTGTGAATTCTCGCTGTCCAGATTACCGGTCGGCTCATCCGCAAGGATTATCGCCGGATTGTTGATCACCGCCCTCGCAAGCGCGACCCGCTGCTGCTCGCCGCCCGACATCTCAAGCGGTTTGTGATGCATTTTATCTTCCAGTTTCAGAAGCCGCAACACCTCTCGTCGGTTTGCATGGCTTCCGCCGCCATTGCCGGAATGGATCCTTTCGGCAAGCTTTAGGTTGCCCTCTGCCGTCAAGGTCGGGAAAAGGTTGAAGCGTTGGAAAACAAAGCCGATCTTGCGGCGTCGGATGTCAGTCCGCCGGGCGTCGGAAACCGACGAAATGTCCTCGCCGTCGATGATGATCGTGCCGCTCGTGGGCGAAAGCAGGCCGCCAAGCAGGTGAAGCAGCGTCGATTTGCCGCAGCCCGACGGGCCCATTATCGCGACAAATTCGCCCTTTTTTATCTCGAGCGACACACCGCGAAGTGCGGGAACCGCCATTTTGCCGATCCTGTACGATTTCTTCAGGTCATCGGTCTTTAGAATGGTGTCCATCAAACTTGATCAGTGAAATCTCGTGCTCGAGTTCTGGTTGGCCAGCGAACCGCCGGGCGGTTTTCGGGCCAACACTTCCTGCAGCTTCTTGTCGAGGTCGAGCTCTTCAAGGCCCCATGAATTTTCAAGGGTGAACGCGGTTTCGGGGTACTCGTTTCCGATCTTGACCTTTGCCGGGACTTGATAGGTCAGCTTCATCGCATACTTCTCACGCGGCCGTGTGACGACGATCTGAAGCGGCAGGCGGTCAAACTCGGCCGTATCGCCGAGCGTCCCTTCGGCCCCGTAAACTATGTCGGACTCGATCTCGCCTTCGCGGTCAAAGATCTGCTGGCGGGCGAGCCTTATCCCACCGACGCGGTCGAACCAAAACCTCCGCGTTATCCGCAGATCGCCGCTCGCTTCGCGGACATACTCGTCCAAAAGATAGTAGCCGCGGTTTACCTTGCGGAGCGGCGACTTCTTGGGTGCCGTTTCGTCCTCTTCCACCTGGAAGATAGTGCTGACGGTGTAAGCATGCAAAAGGTCGATCGGTTGGACCAGCATCGCATCGGTAAAATGCTGAGGCCGGAGGTTGGCGAACGCGTTCACGTTCTGCTTGATCGCCCCGTCGTTCATCGACTCGTCCAGGTCTTGCTGAAGCTTTGAATAATCGGCGGCATTCGTTCCCTTGACGAACTTCTTATATTTGCCGCTCCCACCGTCCTGAAGTATGGCTACGCGGAAATTCTTTCCGTCAGACGTCATCTGGGCGACATCCGTCTTGATAACCGGCACCTTGACGTTCAAAAGTATCCTTCCCGGCCGCTGGACTACGATCTCGCCGTCGGCCGCCCGATAGACCTCCTTATTGCCGAATTGGGCAAAGGAATTGTCCTCGAATTTGAGGTCCATTTGGGCGCGTATCGATCGTACACGGGCAAAGCGATTTACCTCGGCCGTCAGATCGGCCATCGCGGCATCCTCGACCTTGAGAAGCGTCGCCGTCTTCTTGTCCGTCTTTACCACGTTGCAGCCGGAAAGTACGACGGCGGCAAATACGAATAATGTCAGGGCGAGCTTCGCGCCGCTTTTGGCTTTGAACATCTCCAATCTCTGATGAGAATTCCTCCGGGCTTGTTGTCTACGCTTAGATACGCGTACTCCGGCCTAAAAACACATCAAACGGAAGATAATATCACGACTAGAGTTTAGGCTCATAGCCCAATAAATAACGCGGCCGCGAATGGACATCATTCCATCGCAGCCGCGCCGTCGAAAACCAAGGAAAGATCAGGGCTGGAAAACGCCCGAACCGCGAGTCAGGTAATCCTGCATCGTGTAAGCGAACATTATCGCCAGCCAGAAGAAGCTTGCGACCGCCGACAACCAGATCAGTTTCGGGCTCCAGTAGACATGCATGAAGAACAGCATCACAAAGGTCATTTTCGTGAACGCTATCAGCAGCGCAAGCAGGGTATTCGCCCCGGCGAATAAAGTCCCGTCAAGGTCCCATTGAGCCGTTACATAGGTCAGTATCGTGCCTGCGACGAGGATAACGAATATACCGGCGTATTTCGGTATATTCATATGCTCGTGCTGATGTTCTTCGTGGTGCTCAGTCATTCAATTCTCCAAACCTAGTGTCCTGCCAGGAAATGACGTCCCAGCAAATAAAGCAGCGGGAACAGGAAGATCCAAACTATATCTACAAAGTGCCAGTAAAGGCCCGACATCTCGACCGGGGCGTAGTATTCGGCCGAGTAATAGCCTCTCCAAGCCGTCCAAAGCAGCCAGGACATCAATCCAAGGCCGACGATCATATGAAGAGCGTGAAGCCCCGTCATCACGAAATAGATGTAATAGAACATCCGGATCTTGTCGCGATACTTGTCCGGATCGAAAACGCCGTTTGAAAAGTACCCGATCCGCTCAGAGGCCGTCAGATAAGGCTTGCCCGTCTCCTTCTCTTTGCTTAGGCCGTAATCGACTACGTGCGTCCCGTAATTCCATTGAAACTCACCTTTTGGATTCGGGTGTTTTTTATGATCATCCGCTGCAGAAGCGGCCTCAGCTCTTGTCTCGATCAGCGGCAGGGCGAAAGTTGGGTCCTTTGAAGCAGCATGCTCCGTCCCGGCAGTTTCCGGGATCTTTTTGTTCCAACCGGTCACGGGAACCAACCCGCTGTTGTATTTATCGGTATATTCGATGACCTTCACGCCAAGAAACACCGTACCGAAGAACATCGTCAGCAGGATCATTATCACCTGCATATTTCGGTTGCCCCGCTGGGCATAATAGACGGTCAAGGCCATCGTCAGCGAACTGACGATCAGGACGAGCGTGTTCAGGCCGCCCCAGAAGGCGTCAAGGTGGTTGCTCGCCTCGGCAAAAGCCAGCGGATAACGCGAACGGAAGACCAGGTACGCCGTGAAAAGCCCGCCGAAGAACATGATCTCCTGCACGAGGAACATCCACATCCCGATGGACACGGACTCCTCCTGCTGCTTCATGTCATCGAACTGATGCTGCAGGCCCGGTTCGTGATAAACGAATTTGTCTGATGCGTGTGCCGACATAAACTATTTGCGAATTTCGATTTGCGATCTCTAAAGATCATCCGGTAGCTATGCGACCGAGATCGCAAATCGAAGATCGAAGATCACCTGACCGTCGCCAGGTCCCTCCGCCTGGCTTCCTCTACATCAAGGCCGTTCTCTTCACCGAACTCGTAAGCTTCCCAGGTGACAACAGGCATCTTCTCGAAATTCTCGGTCGGCGGCGGCGACGCCGTTCTCCACTCGAGGCCCGGAAGCAGCCACGGGTTGTCGCCCGCCTTCTTACCGTAAATAAGCGAGTGTGCGAGGTAGACGACCGGCATCAGCAGGCCCACGCCAAGCACCGAAGCCCCGGCGGTCGAAAAGATGTTAAGTACCTGCAATTCCTCGGGATACGAGGCATAACGGCGTGGCATTCCCTGATACCCAAGGATGAATTGCGGGAAGAAAGTCAGGTTGAACCCGATGAAGACGAGCATCGCCGAGATCTTGCCCCAAAATTCCGAGTACATCCGCCCCGTCATCTTCGGCCACCAGTAATGGATGCCGCCGAGATAGGCGATCACCTGCCCGCCGACCATCACGTAATGGAAGTGGGCGACAACAAAATAAGTATCCGTCAGGTGGACCGTCAGGCCGATAGAACCGAGGAAAAGCCCCGTCAGGCCGCCAATAAGGAACAAGCCCAGAAAACCGATCGCATAAAGCATCGGCGTGCTGAAATCGATCGAGCCTTTATAGAGAGTCGCCGTCCAGTTGAACATCTTGATCGCCGACGGCACTGCCACGACCATCGTCAGGAACGAGAACACGAGCCCCGCATAGATCGACTGGCCGCTTACGAACATATGGTGGCCCCAAACGAGGAAGCCAAACACCGCGATCGCGATCGAGGAGAACGCGATGAACTCGTATCCGAAGATCTTCTTTCTAGAGAAGTTCGAGATCAGCTCCGAGATGACGCCCATCCCGGGAAGGATCATGATATAGACCGCCGGATGCGAATAGAACCAGAATAGGTGCTGGAAGAGGATCGGGTCGCCGCCGATCGCCGGATCGAAAATGCCGACCCGCGCAAACCTCTCTATTGCAAGCAGAAGCACTGTGATCGCGACGACAGGCGTCCCAAGGATCATCACAAGGCTGGTCGCATAGTTGGCCCACACGAACAGCGGAAGCCGGAACCACGTCATCCCCGGGGCCCTCATCGTATGGATGGTGACGATAAAGTTCAAGCCGGTCAGGATGGACGAAAAGCCGTTGATGAAGATCCCTAGGCCCACCGCCATCACGAACGTGTTCGAGAAAGTTGTGCTGTACGGCGTATAGAACGTCCAGCCGGTATCGACGCCGCCCTGAAGCAGGGCGAAGATCGTCAACGCACCGCCGATCCAATAGAAATACAGGCTGAGCAGGTTGATGCGCGGAAGCGCGAGATCCTTGGCCCCGATCATTATCGGCAGAAGGAAGTTGCCGAGTATCGCCGGGATCGACGGGATCAGGAAGAAAAAGATCATCAGGATCCCGTGCTGGGTGAACGCCTTATTGTAGGTTCCGGACTCCAGCAGATCGGTTGCCGGCGTCAGCAGCTCGAGCCTGATCGTTGCGGCATAAAGCCCGCCGACGAAGAAAAAGGCCGATACCGATACCAGATACATCAGCGCGATGCGCTTGTGGTCCTTCGTTAAAAGCCAGGACTTAAGCGTAGAACCATTGGTCAGATAGTTCAGCTTCGGCTTTTCTTCGATCTCTTCGTTTGTTAAACCTGCGTCTTGCATAAACTTAAATTGCCCTACCTGTTTGCCGGCGGGGCCGAATTCGCCGGGGCCGCCGCACCCGGAGTCGCGGCCGGTGCTGCCGGCTGCCCGCCGGTATCGGCCACGCCGCTAAGAGACTTGATATACGCGACAAGCGCGATAAGCTGCTCTTCGGTCACCTGGCCCTTGAAAGTCGGCATGATCGGCTGATATCCTTCGACGATCTTCGCTCCAGGATTCAGGATCGATTCGCGGATATAGGCGTCGTCAGCGACGACCGTGCTCCCGCCGACCAGCTTGATCTCTTTGTTGAAAATGCCCTCAAGCTTTGCTCCCCTCTGCTGAGGCCCGCCGGCGTGGCACGAAGCACAGCCGAGCTTGTTCCCAAACAAGTCGCGACCCTGTTCGACCGGCGTCTGGCCTGAGACGTTCCCGCTTTGCCAGGCGGCAAAATCCTCTTTCGACATCACGTAAACGTACCCGCCCATTCCGGAGTGGTTCAGCCCGCAGTACTCCGCACAGAACAGGTGATACTTGCCCGGCTTGGTCGCGTTGAACCAAAGATAGGTGTAGCGGCCGGGCACAACGTCCGCCTTAGTCCTGAAAGCGGGTATCGAGAAATCGTGCAGCACGTCCTCGGTCGTCATCGTCAGCTTGACGTTCGTATCGACAGGTACGTGAAGTTCGTTGATCTCACGCTGCCCGCCCTCATGCTGTATCTTCCACATCCACTGCTTTCCGACGACGTACACATTCATCCCGTCGTCGGGCGGACGATACTGGTTGTAGTAAACGATCGCCCCGCCGAGAAAGATCGTCATGGAAATGACAAAAGGGATGATGGACCAAACCGTCTCAAGGACGATCGAGCCGTGCATTTCCTCAGGGGTTGCGTATTTTTCCCGTTCCCGATATCGCAGGCCGAAAATGAAGACCGCCGCAACGATAGGTATCGTAAACGCAACGCTGATCGCGATCAGATAGAAGTACAGGGCATCCACCTGCCAGGCGAACGTCGAGGCTTGTTCCGGAAAAAATGGTACCCACGAATTCGTTTGCATACTCTCAGTTGTTCCAAGTGATAAGTTTCAAGTTCCAAGTTAACGAATGCCTAAACTCGGAACTTGAAACTACGAACTCGAAACTCGCTTATTCCTTCTCCAAAACACGAGGCCCATTGCCCCCATCCCGATCAGCGTGAGCACGGCCGCGGCCCGCATTATCCTCAGCACGGCAAGGCCATATTTGCCGGTCGACGGGTCATAGTGAAAGCAGTAGAGCAGAAGTTGTTCCGCCGCATTTCCGACCCGGCCCTCGGCCGATTCCATGATCCCGAGCTTCAGGTCCCTGGGAGCATAGTCGATGCCGTAGAAATATCTTGAGAGCTTTCCGTCAGGCGTCGTGACCATCACACCGCCGGCGTGAGCGAACTGTTGGCTTGCCTCGTCCCATTCGAAGCCGAAACCGGCCGCATTTGATGCCGCCCTTATCGATTCTTCAGTCCCGGTTAGGAAATGCCATCCGTTCGCCGTATCGGGCCGGCCGTAACGGTTCAAATAGCTTTCCTTTTTATTGCGTGCAAGGCCTTCCTTGTCATTCTCTCGTGCGTCAATACTGATCGCGATGACGTCAAAATCCTTGCCGGCATTTAGGGAGATCCCTTTTAGCGAGCCCGTCAGGCCGTTGAGCACCTCGTTGCAGAGCATTGGGCATTCGTAATAAACGAAAGCGAGTACAACGGGGCGGCCCTTGTTGAAGAAGTCGCCGAGCTTTACGGCCCGGCCCGATTCGTCCTTAAAAACCGTCTCGAGAGGAAGCTGGCTTCCCAACTTTTGCTCTATCCCGATCTTCTTCAACGGCTCGGGCAGGCCTGTGCCGGTCGGCTGCGACGGGTCATATTTCTTCGGCGCATAAAGCGGCGAGCTGTAATGCTCGTTCTTCTGGCCGACAGCATCGCCCGCAAGCAAAGCCGCAAGGACCGCGGCGATCGCGCCGGTTCGTATCAAATTCTTGGATCGAAAATACTTCACAATCACTATCTAAAGATTCCCGGTCAACGGCGTTTAAGCGTCGCCTTGCGCCCGGAACTCGCATCGGTGATGATCATCCCGGCTTCCTTCAAGGCCTTTTCGGCTGCCGGGCCCGACCTCGCTTTCAAATTCTTTTCCAGAAGCATTGCTTTTGCCTGATCGACCGGCAGGGCGATCACGGTTCCGGTCGCCTTGTCCTTACGGCCGTCTTTCCAGATGGCCTCCCACTGTTTCCGCAGTTCTCGATACTCCGCCTGCGGCTCTCTCAATTCGAGGTTGATCGGCCCCGAATCGCTCTGGATCGAAAAGCCCGGAGCTGCCTGAAGCCGCGGCTCCGGCGGGAGGCTTTCGCGGTCGTTCATCGCCATCGGATTCGAAGAAGACTTCGTCTCCTTTGCATAATCTTCAAGGACGTCCTTAAAGGCTAGCATCAGCGCGAACGTAATAACTATAAGCACGAACAGGCCGATGCCGAAATAAACGATGCCTTTCAACCCGATCAGGTTTTGTTCATACGGCTGGTCAAGATCGACAAAGGGCTTTTCGTGTTTCGAAGAACTCATAATTCTTTAACCCGCTTCAAAACTATTCCGAATTAGTGGCCTCGGCCGTGCTCGATGGCCTTCTCAAGGAACGGGTCCATCACCGGCACGAGCGGCCGCTTCATTAACTGACCGAAAAAGTACCAGAGCCAGATGCCGCCGACCGCGACCGGAGCAACGAAGTCCATCCAGCTGAGCATGAACGCACCCTTTTCAAGTCCGTGCATGTTGATCCTCGGGTTCGGGCCGATAAGGTAGAACATATCGATAAGCCGCATGACGAGGATAAATATTGCGATCGTCGCAAGGATCTTCGCCTTCCGCTTCAGGTCCTGGCGAAGCAAAAGCAGATACGGCAAAGCAAAATGCAGCAGCACCAGCATGATCCCGATCACGCCCCAAGCCCCGGACATCCGGGTAATGTACCAGCCCGTCTCTTCCGGGATATTTCCCGAATAGATGATCAGGAACTGAGAAAAATTGAAATACGCCCAAACCATCACCAATGCAAGGAGCAGCTTACCGAGGTCGTGAAAATGCCGCCTGCCGACGACCCGGTCCATCGGCGTTCTTTCCGATAGATAAGCGAGAAGAGCGATGGTGAACGCGAGACAGCTCAATGCCCAGCCCGCCACGAAGAGCAGACCCCACATGGTCGAAAACCAGTGCGGATCAAGGATCATCACCCAGTCGACCACCGAGAACGTGACGACCAGTGCGTAGATGACCATCACCGGCCCACAAAACGCGGTCGCCTTCCCAAGGTATCGTTCGGCGTCCTCATAATTCGTGGTCTTGTCCTGTTCGCCGCCCCATTTATTCAGTAGATAGACCATCACGCCGAACAGTGCGAAATAGATCGCCGACCTAAGGACCCAGCTTTCCGGTGCCATGAACCACCCGCGATGCTTGATCGTGTAGTCGTCCGGCGGAAGGTGCGTAAATTCGTAGGCGGTGTGGGTCATCACACCTATAGCCAGCGGTACGAACAGGATAACGATCACCGGAAGTGTCCGGGATCCGGCCTCGACTATCCGGCGGATCACGACGCCCCAGGCCCCGCCGGTCAGATATTGAAGAATCAGAAGCCCCAGGCTCCCGATGCCGATGCCGCCCCAGAATATGAAACCGAGAAGCCACGATAGCAAAGCCTGTTCGGGATCTAAGTACAGTCCGACGGCCCACACAATGAAAGCTATCCCGCCGGCCCCTAGGGCAACGGTCCGCAGGCGGTTCAGATCGGCCGGTGCCTGATAACTAGACATATCCGCCATCAGTTGCCACCTCCGCCGGTGTTGTTGTTCGCCGCCGGACCGGGACTCGGTGCGGCGGAAGGGCTTGCATTCATCTTTAAATTCTCGTCGGGATTCTGGCTAAGCTGAAGGGCTCGTATGTAAGCCACGATCGCCCAGCGGTCGGCGGCCGAGATGCTCGCCGCGTATCCGTTCATCTTTCCCCATCCGTTGGTTATCACGTCAAAAAAGTGACCGACGGGTGCATTCCTGAGCCTGTCGTCATGATAGGTCGGCGGGGCCCCGAAACCGCGACGAACGATCATCCCGTCGCCGGCCCCGACCGGGCCGTGGCAGACGATGCAGTAGATGTTGTAGCGGTCCTGTCCGCGGTCGATGAGTTCTTTGGTGACGGCCACCGGAAACTCATCGATCGCATTCGGGAACGATGTCACGATCGTGTTTCCGGCCGCATTGGTCGTCGTTTCCACCTGAACGTTCGGGTTCGGGTTATCGATCTTGCCCGTATAGAGGGCCTTGTCCGCTTTCAAAAGACCGCGGGCGACCGTGCCGGCGGGAAGGTCGCGCGACGAGAGCCCGTCAGAAAAGAACTCGCTCTTCTTATAGACCTTGTACCGCGGCTGGTCCTGCATATCGAAACGCACGCCGCACCCGGCCGCCAACAGGCAGACGGCAACAAACAGCAGGCAGTAAAGACTCTTCCGCCGCCGCCCAATGTCCACTGTCCACTGCCTACTACTCAGGAACATCGAATACCTCCTGCGGGTCGAGGCTTTCCATAAATGAACGGACCTCATCGTGATCATATTTCGGGTCGGCCGCTTCAATGACCAGGAAGAATTTCTCCCTTGTCGCCAGGGCAAACCTGGGCACGTTGAAGACCGGATGGTACGGCCGCGGAAGCCCGTTCAAAAAGAGCATTCCGAACACGGCGGTGAAGCCGGCCAAAAGGATCGTCAACTCATAAGCCGGTGGAACAAACGAAGGCCAGCTCAAGTAGGGCCTGCCGCCGACATTCAGCGGATAGTCTATGTAATGGACAAAGACCTGAAGCGCGATACCCGAGAGCAGCCCCGTAATGCCCCCCGCGAACACGAGCAGCGGCAGGATGCTCCGTTTGATGCCGAGCGCCACATCGATCTCGTGCAGCGGAAACGGCGAGAACGCGTCCGTCTTTGTGTATCCGGCTTCACGGACCTTGTTCGCCGCGTCGACCAATTGTGTCGGCGTATCGAACTCTGCCATTATTCCGTAGATATCCTCTTTCATATCAACACTTCCAGCCAAGTGGAAAAAAGTTACTCATTCGGCGGATCCGTCTTCTCCCAGGTGTATTCGACCTCAAGCACGCTCTCATCGAAGTCCTGCTGATGCCCGTGGACATTCGCCTCGGGCAGAAGGGTCCGAACCTCAAATATCGAAATGACCGGCAGGAACCGCACGAACAAGTAGATCAGCGTGAAGAAGAATCCGATCGTCCCGATGAACATCGACCAGTCGAAGATCGTCGGGCTGTACATCGCCCATGACGACGGCAGAAAATCGCGATTCAGGCTTGTGACGATGATCACGAACCGCTCAAGCCACATGCCCACACTGACCACCACCGAGATGAGGAACAGCCAGAACGGGCTTTCGCGGAACCGCTTGAACCAAAGGAGCTGGATCGACATCCCGTTGCAAAGGATCAGGAGCCAGTAAGACCACCAATACGGTCCCTCCCAGATCCGGTTCTTTACCATGAACCATTCATACTCAGACGCGCTGTACCATCCGAAGAAAGCCTCCATCGCATAGCCGTAAACCACGATCAGCCCGGTCGCAAGCATGATCTTCGCCATGTAGACCAGGTGCGTGTCGGTGATGAAATCCTTCATGTTGTACCAAACCCGCAAGGGGATACAGAGGATCAGCACCATGGCGAAACCGGCGAAAATGGCACCGGCGACGAAATACGGAGGGAATATCGTCGCGTGCCACCCCGGTATCTGCGAAACGGCGAAGTCAAAGGACACGATCGAGTGAACGGATAGGACGAGCGGCGTCGAGATACCCGCGAGCAGCAGGTATGCGATCTCATACCGGTGCCAGTGCCGGGCCGAACCGCGCCAGCCCCACGAAAGGATGCCGTAAACGAATTTGAAGAACTTGTTCTTCGCCCTGTCGCGAAGCGTCGCAAGGTCCGGGATCAGCCCGACATACCAGAAAAGCAGCGAAATACTGGCGTAGGTCGAAACCGCGAAAACGTCCCAGATAAGCGGCGATCGGAACTGCGGCCAGATCCCCATCGTGTTCGGGTACGGGAACAGCCAATATGCGGCCAGCCACGGCCGGCCCGTATGCAGCAGCGGGAACATCGCGGCGCAGGCCACCGCGAAAAGCGTCATCGCCTCGGCGAACCTGTTGATCGAGGTCCGCCATTTTTGATTAAGAAGGAGAAGAATCGCGGAGATCAGTGTTCCGGCGTGTCCGATGCCGATCCACCAGACGAAATTGATGATGTCAAAGGCCCAGCCGACCGGCTGGTTGTTGCCCCATACACCGATACCGCGGGCCAGAAGGACGGTCACCGCAAAAAGAAGGAGCTGAGCGACCATGAACGAGATCGCGAAGCCGATAAACCAGTGATACGGCGTCTTCTTCTTAAGCGTGATATCGCCGATCTTGTCGGAGACGGTGGCAAACGTATGCTCGCCCTCGACCATCGGCGGATATACCCGTTCCTGAATTTCCTTTAGGTCAGCCATACATTTGAACGTTTTCGCGCCCGCAAAACCTCCCCGCCGGCCTACGGCCATTTAGGTGGGTCAGGCAAGTTAACTAATGACCGTCTCCCCCTGCCGTCTTCTCGCCTTCTTTCTTCGCCGGAGCATGCGTCTTAGGCAGCTTCAGCGGCCGGTAGTCCGGCATTTCCTTATTCTGGTTCTTCAGCCCGGCCAGGTACGTCGTCCGCGGCTGCGTATTCAACTCGTTGAGCAGATTATAGTTACGGTGATCCTCCTTGGCCTTTGCGACCTTGCTCAACGGGTCGTTAAGGTCACCAAAGATGATCGCTCCGGTAGGACACGCTGCCTGACAAGCCGTAAGGATCTCGCCATCCGCGATCGGCCGGTCGTCCTTTTGGGCCTCGATCCGCGCCGCCGAGATCCGCTGGGTGCAATACGTGCACTTCTCCATCACGCCGCGGCTTCGGATGCTGACTTCCGGATTTCTCATCAGCTTGTATTGCGGCGTATCCCAATCCTGATAGAGGAGGAAATTGAAGCGGCGGACCTTGTACGGGCAGTTATTCGAGCAATAACGTGTGCCGACGCAGCGGTTGTACACCATGTCATTGAGCCCTTCAGGGTTATGAACGGTCGCGGTGACTGGGCAGACCACTTCGCATGGGGCCTGTTCGCATTGCTGGCAAAGCACCGGCTGGAAGTGCAGGCCCTCCGGCTTATTCACATCGCCGCCGGTAAAGTAGGAATCGATCCGAAGCCAGTGCATTTCGCGGCTTCGCTCGACCTGCTCGCGGCCAACGACCGGGATGTTGTTCTCGGCCTGGCAAGCGATCACGCAGGCGTTACATCCTACGCACGAATTTAGGTCGATCGTCATCCCCCATTTATTGTGCGTGGCATATTGCTTTGAATAAACCTCATCGTAAGCCGTTTTGTAGAGGGATTTATCGTAGAAATCCTCCTGGTGAAAGGCTGCCGGATCAGCTTCGAACACATCGACGTCGAAGATGCGAAGCAAGTCGCGGCCTTCCATATTGAAATGGATCTGCGTGGTCGCGATCTCAGCCTTTTCACCGGTTTTCTCGACCGCACCGAATCCGAAGTTCATCGCGTCTGAACGCATCACGTCAAACGCGTTATACCCGATCCCGGTCCCGATCTTGCCCGCACGTGTTCGCCCGTAACCCATAAAAATGGTAACGACGTCGTCGGGTTGGCCAGGCGAGATCCAAACCGGCACGGGCTTCTCGATCTTGGAGCCCTGATACGTGAGATTCACGGTATCCGCGGACATGTTGGAACCGTAGGTGTTGATAAAGGCCGTCCCCCTTTCACCGCCGGAGATCTCGTCCGGGTCATTGCCGCGGTTAAGCTGCAGCCGGGTCGCCGTTGCCGGGCTGACAAGGGCCACATTATCCCAGGTAACCTTGTTGAGCGGGTTCGGAAGCTCCTGAAGCCAGCCGTTATTCGAAAAGCGGCCGTCATAGATGCTTGGGTCAGGCAGGATCGCGATCTCAAGCGGCCCGGCCGCGGCGGGTGCCGCTGCGGGGGCCGAGAGGAAAGCTGCCGACGCAGAATACGTTCTGGCCGGCGATGCCGAATTCGGCACAAAGCCGTCGTGTACCACACGCCGCCAGTTATCTTCAAACGTTCCGCCGCCAACCGGGGCAACCGGGGAGGCAGGCCTCGGGGCCTCGGCAATGGTTATCGTTTCGCGTGCCGCAGGTGTCGGCGAAGCCTGAGGGGCGGCCGCGGTTGCCGGTGCCATCGGCGTCGGCGATGCTGCAGGGGCGGTTGTCGGCGATGCGGCCGGTGCAGGGGACGAAGCCGGTGCCGCGGCCGGGGCGGTGATCGCGAGATTCTGCGACTGCCAGTAGCCCTTTACGATGTCAAGGTCTTTCTTTTCAAACTCTTCGCGGAAAAGGAGTTGGACTATCTCCAGGGCGCTCTTGCCGCCGTACAGCGGTTCGATCAGCGGCTGTATCATCGTGACCGTGCCGTCAAAAGCACGGGCGTCGCCCCATGATTCGAGATAGTGTTTTTCCGCAACGTGCCAGTGGCACAATTCGGCCGTTTCGTCGAAATGAAGGCCGAGGTGGACGCGAAGGCCCACCTTCTCCAGGCGTTCTTTGTTCAGCTTGAGGTCGGCGGGCGATTTGTAGACCGGGTTACCGCCCAGGATCATAAGCATCGAGACGCGGCCTGCGTCGATGTCCGCGACCAACTCGCGAAGCTGCTCCCGCTGGGGCTTTTCGGACGGCGAAAGGGGGTCGATAAAACTGACCGTTTGGCCGACATTACCCAGCGCCGAATTCATCGCATAGGCAAGTGCGTGCACTGCGGCAGGCTGATTATTACCCGCAACAACCAGCGATCGTCCGCGGTGTTCGGAAAGGTCCTTGGCCATCGCGGCGACCCAGGCCGCATTGTCAGTACTCGCGGATGCCGCCACCGAGACCCCGATCGCGGCAGCCGCCGCCTTCGCGATCTCGACCAGTTGGCTCGGCTTGACGGCAAGCCGATGGTCGGCTTTCGAACCGATCAGCGACAGGCCAGTTTCGACAACGTAGATCCGGCCCATCGTCTTGGATCCGTCCGAATGTCCCCGGGCCTTAATGAGGTCGGCCATGTAGCGGGGATTTGAACCGGAAAAGATATCGGCGTCGAGCGAAAGTACCCGTTCAGCTTTGTCAAAGTTGTAGACCGGCACGGCGGGTGAACCGAATGCGAGCCTTGCTCCCTCGATAACATTGTCGGAGTTGACCGGTTCGTACTGCACCCACTTCATGTTGGGCAGTTCCGCCTGAAGCCTTCGGATCTGGTCCTGAAACGTCGGTGAAGTGACGGTCTCTGTGAGTATCCGGACACCCGCACCTCCATTCTTGCTCTGTTCGGCGAGGGCCGTACGGATAGCCGTCGTAAAGTTGAGCCAGGTCTTGGGCGAACCGCGGAAGCTGACCTCCCGCGAGCGGTCCGGGTCGTACATATCGAGCAGCGACGCTTGCGTGAACACGTCTGTGGCCCCGAGGCTCCCGGGATGTTCCGGGTTGCCTTCAAGCTTGATCGGACGGCCCTCGAACGATTTTGCGAGCACACCCGTCGCAATTCCGTTCATCAGCATAGCCGTTGCAAAGAAGAGCGGCTTCCCGGGCAGTACGTCTTCCTGATCACGGACGCGGGGGACGATCTTTTCGGGCGGTTGGATGACGCAGCCGCTGAGCCCCGCAAGCGCCAGCGTGGCGCCCATGACCTTCAGGAAACTTCGGCGCGTGACGGGGTCGTTCCATTCCTGGCCGTGAGCCGGATATTGACGCTTGACGAACTCTTCGAACTCCGGCGTATCGGCGAATTCTTCAACGCTGCGCCAGTAATCCTTCCGATCGCCGGACAGGATCTGTTCACGCAAATACGAAAGGTCTTTTTTACTTTCGGGACTCTTCATTTCAGATTCTCAGCGACCGAAAATCAGGACGATAATGTTCTCCCGGCCAAATAGGCCCCTCATCCCCCTCACCGGTGGCACACCGAGCAGCTTGTCATCATTTCCTTGCTTCGGATCTTGTTCTTAGCCTTTAGGTCGACCCTTTCCGCGGCCGACAGGTCTCCGTCCTGCCAATGCATGTTATAGATCTCAGACTTTGGCCGAATGAATTTCTCGGGCTCGCGGTGACACGCCAGGCACCATTCCATTTGAAGGGTGTTCTCCTGGAACACCGACGGCATATTGTCGATCTGGCCATGGCAGGTCGAGCAGCCTACGCCCTTTGCCACATGGATGCTGTGATTGAAATAGGCAAATTCGGGCAGGTCGTGAACCCGTTCCCATTCGATTGGTTTGTTGTCGCGGAAACTAGCGCGGACCGGTTCGAGATAGGGGCTGTCGGCCCAGATCTGCGAGTGGCAATTCATACAGGTCTGCGTTGAGGGCATGCCGGCGGAAGCCGTTGTCTCGACAGTCATATGGCAGTAACGGCAATCGATGCCGTCGTCGCCGACGTGGTGCTTGTGGCTGAATTGGACCGGCTGCTGTCTTTCCACATAGCGGCCCGTCAGATACGAAGAGCGGGCCACCTGTGTGTAAACAAAGAATGCGGTCCCGGCCAACACTACGCCCGCAAGCATAGAGATGCGGGCGATATTGTTCGCACTTTTGCTAAAGAACTGTGCCATTTTAAGCCCTCCGCGTTATCCGCGGTAAACAATACACTAAACTCCCGTCATATCCTGGGCTACCGAACAAGACCAAAGAGCGGGAAGTGACCTGATTTTTTATGCTTATGAAGACTAACTGTAAAACTCCCTTAATATTACTAAATCTTCCCGAATCCGCAAATGCGATCGGTAACAGATTAGTCCTGCACTCAGGGCATGCCAATCCGCCGTCGGATAAGCTTTTCTAATAAGTCAAATAAACCTAAACTCCGCGGCCCTTGGGTTAATGGGCGCCGGCCGAGATCAAGGCGGCTCCGGCGGCGGCGGCATTCGGGCCGAGGGTCCCGACCAGGATCTTCGTACTCGCGAAAGACGGGCCGAAGGAAAGCTCCCTGGCCCTGCTGATCACGGCGTCAACGACGATCTGGCCGGCGTCCATAGTTTCGCCCCCGAGTACGACCGTTTCGATATTAAGAAGGTTGATAACGCTGGCGATCGCGGTCCCGACGTACTCGCCGGTCCGCTCGAGCATCATCTTGGCAAGGTCATCTTCGGACCCGGCCGCATCAAGGATATCCGTGATCGCGATCTTGTCCTCGTCAAAGCTGCTTAGTGAAGAAGTGTTGTCCTGCCTTATTCTGGCCCGCGTCCGCCGGACGATGTTATCCGCCGACGCTACGTCCTCCAGGCGCATCCCTTCGGAGTTGATCGCGACATATCCGAATTCGCCCGCGAATCCGGCCCGGCCGTGCCAGATCTTACCGTCGGAGATGAACGCCCCGCCGACACCCGCGCCTAAGGTCGCATAAAAGAGGTCCCGGCTGCCGCGCCCCGCCCCCAGGATCATTTCTCCGACGGCGGCCGCGTTAGCGTCATTCTCGATCACGGGTTCCATCGCGCAGGCTTCACGGATCGCTGCCGCAAGGTCGATGTCGGAATGTTCCGGAAAATGCGATGAATAAGCGACCCGCTTTGTCTCGCGATGGACCAGGCCGGGAAGCGCGACGCCAAGCGTGTCTATGGAAGCCCCGCCGAGGTCGAATTCCGCCAGGAGTTCGGCGATCTGCCGCACCGTCGGCACATCCGTTGCCGTTTTCCTGCGGGCCGTCTGGCCGATGGTTCCATTTTCATCGACCAGCACAGCGGTCAGGTTCGAAGCCGAAACTTCGACCCCGAGGCTTTTTCGACCAATGTTTGGGTCTTCCGACATCCGGGTCACATTTTTGAACTTAAGATTCGATCAGGAAACTACCGCGATTTTAGACAGAGTACAGTGGCGTGTCAAACAATGCTCCGCCTTGAAAACGGCGTTGTTTGGACGGCGAGAAGTTTGACTGTACCAGGCACGAGGGCTACTCTTTTGAGAGTCCGCGGTTTTTTTGGTCGATCCGCCGGTTCTATGGATCAGCTGTCCCAGATCATTGAGCAGTACGGTATCTACGCTGTATTTGCGCTCTGCACGATTGAGGGCGACATCACCCTGCTAATGTCGGGAGCGATGGCCCACAGTGGTTTCTTCGGTCCCTATGGTTTTTTCTGGGTTTTTGTCGCCGGAACGATGGGTGGTATGGCCGGCGACTGCGTCGGTTATGCGCTGGGTCGCGTGTTTCACCAGAATGCGAAGGACTACCGCTTTTACCAGATGGCCCAGCCGCGGATCGAGCGGCTGATCGATAAGTTCGGCAACTACGCGATCGTTATCTCCAAATACATTTACGGTATCCGCGTCGCGATGTGCGTTTTCTACGGCATCGGCAAGATGCCTTTCCACCGCTTTTTGATCCTTGATGCCATCAGCTGCAGTCTTTGGGTGCTTTTGCTGGCTGGTACCGGATACTTTTTCAGCGGCGCCATCACTTCCATCATCGGTGACTTCCAGCAGATCGGCATCGCTGCTTTCTTCATCATCCTATTCGGCGTTATTACATTCTATGCTATCGAACGCTACTGGCTCTCGGAAAAGGTAGAGGAGGTCGAGCCGGAGACACTTGTCAAACTGGAAGAGAAACTGCACCACGTCGAAGAGGTCGCGCAGGAGAAGCTCCACGACCTCGGCGAGCGCCTTCATTTAACGCGTGATACGCATAAAGGCGATTCGGGCCAGGTTGAAGAATTGCCTAAAGAAACAAGCAAGGCCGCAAAGAAATAGACCCGCATTATTCCCGCCGCCGAAAATGAGCTACTATATCGGTTTCCCCGCGGCTTGAACCGTACGAACGGCCCGGCCGATCCGAAAATAGATATGATCATCGAAACCTCCGCACCGACGCGGGTCGACCTGGCCGGCAGCACGATCGACATCCCGCCGCTCTTCCTGTTTCACGAAGGGGCCTCAACGATCAACTTTGCGATCGATCTGCTCGCGAAATGCCGGATAGAGACCCGCGATGACGGCTTGATCGTATTGGAATCCGTTGACCGCGGTGACCGATTAGAGACCACCGTCGACCGGATCGGCGAACTTAAGGACGAGCCGCGGCTTGAGCTGCTCTCAAAGCTGGTCTATTTTTTCAGGCCGCAGACGGGCTTTCATATGACGACGGAATCGCAAGCCCCGGCGGGCGCCGGGCTGGCCGGTTCGTCGACGTTGAACATCGCATGCATCGGAGCTCTCAACCGGCTTGTCGGCGAGCGGTATACGCCGGACCGTTTCATCCCGATCGCCGCCAACATCGAGTGTCAGGTCATCAAGGTCCCGACGGGGTTTCAGGATTATTATTCTGCACAGTTCGGCGGAACGGCTGCGATCCACTTTGCTCCGGACGGCATTCGCCGGGAGAAACTTGATCTCGACCTCGGCACCCTGCAGGGACGGACGGTCGTCGTTTACACGGGGGAGCCGAGAAATTCCGGAACCAACAATTGGGAAATAACAAAGCGGCACATTGACGGGGACCGCGAACTTTTCGAGATCTTCGAGGGGATCCGTGATACAGCGGCCGGGCTGCGGGCCGCGCTTCTTGCGAACGACTGGGACTTGGTCGGAGAACTTCTGAGGGCCTCCTACCCGCAGCGTAAGCGGCTTTCCCCTATGATCACGACCCCGCATATGGACGAGGTCATCGAGACCGCCCTGGCAAATGGAGCGATCGCGGCAAAGGTCTGCGGAGCCGGCGGCGGCGGCTGCATCGCATTCTTCTGCGAGGACGGGCGTAAGACGGACGTGGAATCGGCGCTTTGCGATGCTCCGGGAGCCGAGGTCCTCGACTGCAGGATAACAGAGACCGGTTTGTCGATCTCGGTGAGCGATTGACCCGCGCTAAGCCCTTTCGCCGCGATCCGATCGAAGGCTGCGGAGTTCCCACCGGCTTTCGTTAAGCCGTTGCCGTCCATTTGGCCAGTTCTAACAGTGTTCCATCCCTCCATTAAATGAAAAGACGATAAAATTCCTTCCCAAACTTTTTTGTCACAAACTCTTGCCGGCGGGTGTTTTCCTTTCAAGTCAGGTCATTCTCTTGAACTTAATTCATCGAAAGGAGAAATTCATCATGTTCAAAAAGTCATTGTTGACCGCGGCGGGGCATTTGGGGCTCACCGCCGTTATGCTCTTTGTTTGTGCCGGCGTGGTCATTTCGCAGGGTGACAAAGTGAAGATCGATAAAGAGGCCATTGGCAACTACAAAGCAAAGAATAAAGAATTTTGCTCGCACACCAACTGGTCGAATTCAGAAAAGGTTTCCGTTGCCGACCTTCGCGAGATGAACGTCGCGTCCACCGGTTCGCTCGCTGTCGATGCGGGACGGAATGGCGGTATCAAGATAAAGGGCGAGAACCGCTCGGATGTGCTCCTCCGTGCCTGCGTACAGGCATGGGGCATCTCCGACGAGGCGGCCCGCGGGCTCGCAGCGAGCATTCGGATCAATACCGCCGGCGGCATGGTCAAGGCCGAGGGGCCGTCCGAAGAGGGATGGTCCGTGTCCTATGAAGCACGTGTGCCGCACAACACGAACCTCAAGCTTAACGCCCATAACGGCGGCATTTCGATCGGATCGGTCGACGGCAATCTCGAATTTGAGACCCTGAACGGCGGTGTCAGCCTGGTCGATGTTGCCGGCGACGTCCGCGGCCGTACGACGAACGGCGGCGTCAACGTCAGCCTTTCGGGCAGCAGCTGGAAAGGAGCCGGCCTTGATGTCCAGACCACCAACGGCGGCGTGAATCTGATGCTTCCCGAGGGGTATGCGGCCAATGTCGAGACCGGAACGGTCAATGGCGGGCTGCGAAGTGATATCCCGGCCCTGAACGTCACGACCGAAGATGAAAAAGGCGGTTGGGCGAACCGTTCGAAGCAGATCAACACTGCGATCAACGGCGGCGGCCCCCCGATCAGGGTCGTGACACGCAACGGCGGCATCAAGATCGGCACGACCGGCCGTAACTGATCGCCCTTCAAACGCGTTCAAAACAAGACCGCTCCACCCGGGCCATCGAAGCCCTAGGTGGAGCGGTTTCTTTTTGTAGGCGTCCCTGCTTTAGATCAGCCGCAGTCAGGCAGCAACCTCGACAGCTTCGATCGATCGTGCAAGGGAAAGGAAAATGGCCCGGCCGTCCGTCGAACCAAGCAGGTCCTCACAGGCCCTTTCCGGGTGCGGCATCATCCCAAGGACATTTCGGCCCTCGTTACAGATCCCGGCGATATTTGAGAATGCACCGTTCGGATTCGACTCGTCGGTCAGCCGGCCGTCTTCGTCACAATATCGAAAGACGATCCGGTCATGGGTTTCGAGCAGTTCCAGCGTCGCCTGGTCGCAGACATAATTCCCCTCCGCATGGGCTATTGGAAGCGAGAGCACCGAGCCGTGATCAAGTTGGCTCGTAAATGGTGTATCCGACGTTTCAGTTCGGATGTTGACGTGCTTGCACACGAAATGAAGGTTCTCATTCCGCATTAGTGCGCCCGGCAGGAGGCCCGTCTCACACAGTATCTGAAAACCGTTGCAAATGCCGAAAACAAAACCGCCGGCCGCTGCAAATTCCTTGACCGCATTCATAACCGGCGAAAAGCTCGCTAAGGCGCCCGCCCGCAGGTAATCGCCGTAAGAAAAACCGCCCGGGATCACGATAGCGTCGTACCCGCTCAGGTCTGTTTCCTTGTGCCAGATAAAGTCAACCGGCTGCCCGATGTGCTTTGACACGACGTGATAGGCATCGTGATCGCAATTAGAACCGGGGAAAACGACAACACCAAACTTCATACTATCTCTACCCTATAATCCTCGATCACCGGGTTCGTCAGAACTTCTTTTGCAAAATGTTCGACGGCGGTTCTTGCATCGCCCTCGACGGTCGAGGGCTTGATCGAGATCTCGAAATATTTCCCCTGGCGAACGTCGTCGATCTGGTCGTAGCCGAGCAGTTCCAATGAATGCTGAATGGCCTTTCCCTGCGGGTCCAATACGCTCGGTTTTAGAGTTACATATACCTTTGCTTTCATTTTTGCCACCAAAATAAATTGTAGATTGTGGCCTAAATTGTTGTCTTAATCAAAGGGTTATGGTAACTTTTCCCCGACACGAACCCTCATCAGCATTACGTTCAAGTACAGATTCCGCGGGAGATTCAACACTTTATGCAAAATCACGGTAAGTCCGTCTTTGATATGGATGCCAATCTGGTGGCGCTCCTTTGTTATGTTGCTAATTTCGTTTGCTACCTTGGCCTGGTGCTCAGCATTATCACGCTGATCCAGGACAAGACGAACAAGCTGGCGAGATTCCATGCGTGGCAATCGATACTTCTTTTTATCGCCCCGATCGTCCTTCTCGTAGTTTGGGGAGTGTTTGCCTTCATCGGAGTGTTTATTGATGCGGCGATCGGCATCCCGATCTTTTCGATAATCTCGATGCTTCTCTATTTCGTTTTGATCCTCGCAGGACTTGCCGTCCTTGTCGGCATGATCATCGCTGCGATCAAGGGCTTCAACGGAGAGATCTTCAAACTCCCGATCATAGGCAATTTTGCCGACCGTTTCTCGAATTAAGATCTAACGACAGCAAAAGGTTAAACAAAATATATGGAAACCCAAAAATCCGCTATCGGTCTTGACGGCAATATCGCAGCCCTTATCGGCTGGATCATCGGGATACTCGCGCTTATCCTGATCTTTATTGAGAAAGACAACAAGTTCGTGAAGTTCCACGCGGTCCAATCCGTTCTCTTTCACGTGGGCTTCTTTGTCATCTACTTTGCTTTGTCGATCCTAGTCGTGGTCCTTTCGCAGGTCTCGAGTGCGTTCGGACTGCTGGGTTTCATACTATTGCCGTTGTGGCTAGTATGGCTCGGCGGGATGATCTTCGGTGCCGTAAAGGCCTTCAAGGGCGAGATGTTCAAGTACCCGATCATCGGCGGTATGGCCGAAAAATGGTCTAACTAAAGACCCTTTCGAAGACCTTGTCGACATTTCGCAAATAGTGATTCAGATCGAAGACGCGGGCTATCTCTTCTTCCGAAAGGAACGAAGCGATGTCCGCGTCGCTTCTTACAAGGTCGATGTATTCCCCACCCTCGTCCCACACCCTCATCGCGTTCCGCTGTGTATAGGCGTACGCATCTTCGCGTGAAACGCCCTTTTGGGTGAGTGCAAGCATGAGCTGACCGCTGAAGACCAGGCCGCGGGTTAACCCGAGGTTCTTCAGCATGTTTTCCGGATAGATCACGAGCGTTTCGAGCAGCGACGTGGTCTTCGCGATCAGATAATCGGTCGTTGCCGAAGAATCCGGGAGCACGATGCGCTCGGCCGACGAATGCGATATATCTCGCTCGTGCCACAACGCCACGTTTTCCAGCCCAACGATCGAGTTTGCGCGGACGGTCCTTGCCATCCCGCAAATACGTTCCGAGAGGATGGGGTTGCGCTTGTGCGGCATCGCCGAGGAGCCCTTCTGGCCCTTCTTGAAGGCCTCCTGGGCCTCGCGAACCTCAGTTCGCTGCCAATGCCTTACCTGCAAAGCGATCTTCTCAAGCGTCGAGGCGACGATGGCCAGCGTTGAGAGGTACTCCGCGTATCGGTCACGCTGGATGACCTGGGTCGAGACGTCGGCCGCCTTCAGTCCAAGCCTCGCACAAACGCGTTCTTCTACGTCCGGCGACAGGTGGGCAAATGCCCCAACAGCGCCGCTGATCTTGCCAACCGAGACGGCTTCTTTAGCCCGTTCGAGCCGGCCGCGGTTCCGCAAAATCTCGGAATACCAAAGGGCCCAAACGAGTCCGAACGAGGTCGGCTCCGCGTGGATACCGTGGGTGCGCCCGATCTGCGGCGTGTCCTTGAATTCGTAGGCCCGCCGTTTGAGCACCGGCAGCATCGCATCGATCTTCTCGAGCAAAATTCCGCAGGATTCATTCAGCAGGATCGCGTTCGCCGTGTCGACAACGTCGCTCGAGGTCAATCCGTAATGGACGAACCGGGCCGCTTCGCCAATATTCTCAGCGAGATTGGTCGTGAATGCGATAACATCGTGGTCGGTCGTCTTTTCGATCTCGGCGATCCTCTCGACGGTGAATGCGGCCTTCGCCTTGATCTCTTCAACGGCCTCCGCCGGGATCGTCCCGTCCTCCGCGTGAACTTCGCAGACGGCTATCTCTACATCAAGCCACTTCTGAAACTTGTTCTGCAGTGACCATATCGCGCCCATCTCGGGCAATGTGTATCGTTCGATCATTGATTATTGGTCAGTGAAGATCTCCTGGATGTCTTGCGCCGCATGAAGGATTCGGTAGATCTCGGCCCCGTATTCGGTTGGGAAGTAAAAGATCAGGTAACTCTTATGAGGAAATTTTCGCGAATCAGCCCCGAGTTCAACACTCTTTACGCCGGCGAACGGATGGGCGGCAAGCAATTCGAACTTTTGTAATAACTCAGCGATGAATCTATCCGCCATCTCGTCGCTATCCATCGAGATGAACTGCCAGATCTCGTCCAGATCGGCATCGTCAAGCGGGGAAAGATGAAAAGTTGCCATCTGATTCGCTTCTATTTTCGCTTCGCCACCTGGGCGGCCTTTCGCTCGCGTCCGCGACGACCGATCTCCTTTGCATATTCAGGCAGATCCTCGGAACTGATCTCGATGTATTCACCGCTTCGGATCTGTTCGATGCCCTTTTTAACCTCGCGGCGCAATTCATCGCGCTTCATTTCGAAAAGCTTGTCCTCCCGCTCCAGAAGTCGCAGGCTCTCGCGCACAACTTCGCTTGCGGTGTTATAACGGCCGCTCTTTACCTTGTTCTCGATAAACTTCTCAAGTTCCGGTGTTAATGATACGTTCATGGTCAAATAATAACAATTTTTGCTATTTTTCGCTATTCATTTGCCACGTCATCCGGCGGCTCCTCGGCCTCAAGCTGACCGGCCTTCTCTTGTATTTCTTCTTTCCCTATTTTCTCATTCGCTTCCGTCTGTCGGTCGCCGATTATGTCTTCGACATAGATCATCTGAACCAAGACGATCAGCACAGCTAAAAGCGGAGTCGCCAGCACCAGGCCCAACCCGCCGACCAGCACGGCGAGCCCGAGCTGGAAGACGATGGTCAATGCGGGCGGGAGTTCGACGGTTTGGCGTTCGATGAACGGCGTGACCAGGTTCGATTCGATCAGTTGGACGCCGACGTAGAGTGCGAGAACATAAACCGCCTTGATCGGGCTGTCGATGAATGCCAGCAGCAGGGCCGGAATGGCCGAGATTATCGGCCCAAAATTCGGAATAAATGACAGTAAGCCGGCGATGACGCCGAGTGCCAGAGCAAGCGGCACCCCCAGAAGCGAAAGGCCGATCCAGGTGAGAAGGCCAATAAAGATCATCGAGCCGACCTTGCCTATCAGCCACCACCGCAGCGTGTCCGAGATCGCGAACAAGACCTCGCGGGCCCGCGTTCGTTTGTCCAGAGGGAACAGATTGGTGAATCCCCGTACATAGACGCGCGGCTCGACCGCAAAATAAACGGCGAGCAGGATGCCGATGAAAAAATTGCCGATCGCGCCGACGGTCGATGAGAAGAAGCCACCCACGCCCGCCAGAAGGGTCGAGGCGCTCACGCTGGATCGGACCGTCTCGACGCTCGGAAGCTGGTCGATCAGCGCGCGTCCCCAACCGAATTGCCTGATATAATCGCCGACCACGGTGGCGGATTTAGGCAGTTCCTCCCTCAGATGGGTCATCTGTACGGCGACATCGGGCGCCAGAAGGGCGATCGCGCCTGCCATTATCCCGATCAAAAGAAGCGAAACGGCGATGACCGCCCAACCTTCAGGAATATTCGCGTAACGGTGAAGAAGGTCCGCAAGCCCGCGAAGAAATATCGAGAAAAGGGTGGCTGCGAAGATCAGGAGCAGCACGTCGAGAACGAAATAGACGAGGACAAGTAACAGGACGACAAGCAATACGATCCCGACGGAGATCAACACTTTGCTTGGAAAACTGTAGTCGGACTGGCTGTCGGTCATCTCGTCAGATAAGGCCCTGTGCGATCAGGAGTTCGGCATTCAGTATCGCGGATCCGGCGGCGCCACGGACCGTGTTATGGCTCAGGCAAACAAAACGGTAATCGAAAACGTTATCGGGGAAGATCCGTCCGACCGTGATCGCCATACCGCTGCCGCGGTCGCGGTCGAGCCGCGGCTGCGGGCGGGCGGGCTCGTCGGTCACCTCGATAAAAGTTTCCGGCGACGAACGAAGTTCAAGCGACGGATACTCTCGCATTACTTTCACGACGTCCTCGAGCGTCGCCTGCTTGCGAAGGTCGATCCGAACGGCACAGGTGTGGCCATCCAGCACGTTCACGCGAAAGCACTGGGCCGAGACCGTGAAATCAGCCTTTTTGATCGCCCCGTCGTTGAACGTGCCGAGGATCTTCTGGGCCTCGGTCTCGACCTTCGGTTCTTCGCCCGCGATGTATGGCAGAACGTTGTCGATGATGTCCATCGACGCCACGCCCGGATATCCGGCGCCGCTGATCGCCTGCATGGTTGTGACCACCACGGATTCGAGCCCGAAGGCCTGATGGACGGCCGCCAGCGGCGGCGCAAAACTCACGACCGCGCAGTTGGGGTTCGTTACGATAAATCCCTTTCCAAATCCGCGCTGCTTTTGCTGGATCGGGATAAGCTGCAAATGGTCGGCGTTGATCTCGGGGATCAGAAGCGGGACGTCCTCGTCCATCCGGTAGCTGGACGAATTGCTTATCACGGGAAGGCCGGACCGCGCAAAGGCCTCTTCGGTCTCTCGTGCGACGGACGACGGCAGGCTGGAGAAGACGAGATCGCAATCCAGCGGCGGCTCGATGGGCTGGACGACGATCTCGCCGACCTCATTCGGTATCTGGCCATCCAGCTTCCACGCACACGCCTCGGCGTACGCTTTCCCTGCCGACCGGTCGGAAGCGGCTAGGGCGCTGATCTCAAATTGCGGATGGCCCTGGAGAAGCTGAATAAAACGCTGCCCGACCGTGCCGGTCGCACCGAGGATACCAACGCGATATTTCTTTGCCATATATGACCTTGTCTGGCCGCCTAGTTTGGAAGAATTCGTCCGGGTACTTTTATTTTTTTGTTTAATTTGTAAACCGGAAAAGTTTTTCCTGCGTCCAGGGACGGATCGAAAAAATTCCAGGTCGTGAGACCATCATCACTTTCGGGTTCCAGCAGATAGAATACGAGTCTGCCGAGCGGCTGTGCGGTCCTCACGATCACGGTGCCCGGCGGAAAGGTGATGGTTTCAGTCTTAATCGACCCGGAAATACTGACCAAATTATGCCCTTGAAACGCCCGGTTAGCCTTCTCGACCTTTTCGATCTGAAAGCTCTCCACTTCGGCGACAACTTCCGAGGTCAGTTCTTCGACCGTAATGCCGTGCTGCTGCAGCTTTTCGATAACCGCCTTATCCGGTTTGAAAAGATAAACGATCGGGACGCGGGCACTTTGCGTGGCCTCAAACATCCCGAGATCTTCCATCAGCACCGGGGTCACCGTGTCCTCGATCATCGCGGTCATTTCCTTGCCGGATCGAGGATTTTTCACCTTCTCAACATCGCCGACCAGAATATTAACAGGCTTTGGCAGTGCCGCAATCTTGAACTTCACTCCATATTGGACAGGCTTATTCGATGAAAGGGTTCGGACCGTGTCGGCATCGGCAGCCTTCAATAATCGTGTGATCTGTGTCGCATTGGCGGCCGAAAAATTAAGGATCTCCTCAACAAACCTCTCCGTCACTTCGACCCTGCGTTTGAATGACAGATAGCTGTAGGCCTCAGACAAGATCGTAAGTCGGTTACGAAGCCCGATGTAATTCTGCCCGATCCTCGGTTGGTGCGTGAATGCCTCCCAAACCGGCTTTTCACCCGGCGTCAGTCTATTCGCAAAGTTTCGAAAATTTCCGTAATAGTAAGTTCGAAAATTGTGCTTTTTCAGCATCTGGCCCGCGATCACGGGCATCATCGTGTTCCGCTGAAAATCCAGTATCCGCTGATCTGTGTTCGGATTAAGCGGCTGAGAGTAGGTCAGATGATATGCGTGGTACGATCCGTTCGTCGTATGAAGGTCCACCGTCAGATACGGGTCCCACCGGCCGAATAGGCCTACAAGGCCGCGTGCCTCGGGCGAATCGAGCTTGATGTAGTCGCGGTTCAGATCGAGCCTTTGAGCGTTTTCGCGAACCCCAACACCGCCGATCGGGCCGTTTTGAGCGACGCGGTTTTCCATGCTGATCTTTTCGTTTCCGTCGGCGTTGTAGATCGGAGCGATCAGGATCGTTAGCTTCTTCGTAAGGGCCTTTAGGTCGCCGAACAGAAGCCGGCGGGCGAGATGCTGGGTTGCTTCCTTGCCTTCAACCTCGCCGCCATGGATGTTCGCCATTACAAAGATGATCGGCCTTTTCAGGAGCCGGGCTTCCTGGGGAGTGGAAACGGGCGGATCGGAGATAACATACAACGGAAGATCGCGGCCCTCGTTCGACTTTCCAAAGGTCTCAGATCTGATCAGCGGGCTGTTCTTCTCAAGTTGGGCGAAGAACTCGATCACCTCGGAATATCGGCTGGTTTCCTCAAAACCGCTTTTTTCGGCTCGTGTCCGGGGTTCGGTCGGCGATTGCATGTACACCTGGCCTGCCGAAAGCAAAAAGATCCCGATAAATAATCCGGCTCCGATTCTTATCATCAAAAAACTCCAGGTAATGACGAGTTCTAAACCGCCAAAGCCTCTTTCATCCGCCGCACGCCTTCGGCCATTCGCTCTTCGGTGTTGCAGAACGAGATACGCAGGAATCCCTTTGCCTCATTGCCAAACGCTGTGCCGGGCACCGTTACCACCCGGTTCTGCAGGCATTTCTCGGCAACTTCCATGTCATCGCCTAACTGCCGCACGTCGAGCATCGTATAGAAGGCTCCTTCGGGCGAAGTTGCGTGCAGGCCCATTTCCGAATTGAACAGATCGACCAAAAACTCGCCGCGTCCTCTATACACATCCCGCGCGTGCTTCTTCGCTGCTTCGGCCTCATCCGTCCATGCCAAAAGCGAAGCCTTTTGTGTGATGGTCGATGTACAGACCGTAGTGAAACCGTGAAGGACCTGGATCGCGTTTACCATCTTCGGGTCGGAGCACGCGGCCCAACCGAGCCGCCAGCCGGTCATCGAAAGCGATTTTGAAAGCCCGCTGATGATGATCGTCCTTTCGTAAAACTCCGAGGCCGACCGCGGCCGCTCGCCGAAATACAGATCGCTGTAGATCTCATCCGAAAGCAGCCAAATGCCCGTTCCGTCCAACGCATCGGCGATCTGCCGATAATCGTCGGGCGTCATTATCTTCCCGGTCGGGTTCGATGGGCTTATCACGACCGCAGCTTTTGTTTTCGCGGTTATCTTTGAACGGAACTCATCGATATCGAAGGCAAATTCCCTGTCGGCCGGCATTCGATAATAAACCGGCGTTCCTTCAGCGATCCGGGTGCAGGCGTCGTAAGCCGGAAAGCTCGGATCCGGCAGCAGCACTTCGTCGCCCTGGTCAACGCAGCACATAAAGGCATCGGTCATCGCCTCCTGCGACCCGCACGTCACCACCACGCCGGTCACGGGCAAATTCAGATGCGGATACTGTTCCGCGATCTTGGTCCGTAAAGCCGGGATGCCGGGGTGCGATGTGTAGCCGTTCTGCTCCTCAACCGCGATCCGTGCTGCTTCCTTCTTCAGGAACTCCGGCGTCGGAAGATCCGGTTCACCTAGGCCGAAATTGATGCTGTCGGGCAAAGCGCGTTCAAAGAACTGCCGGATCAGCGTCGGCTGTAACCCCCGCATCCGCCGAGGCAGGACGACTTCTTCCCGATCGAACGTCTCCGCTCTCGTGCTCATTCCCGGCCCTCACCTTCCTCTCGGTCCGGTTCGGCCGTCTCCTCCAGATCCTCTTCGATCTCTTCGCGTAGGTCGCCAACCTCAAGGTTGAACTCACCTTCGGCCTGCGTCATCGGATCGGCGGTTAGCACACCGCCTAACGTCTCGATCTCGCCGATCACTTTCTGTCCAAAGCCGGAGATCCGGTCGACCAATCCGTGGTGTTCTTCGTTTATTTCCTCTTTTTCTTCGGGTCCATTCATAAATTGCAGGCTCCAAACAGTTAGTTTAGGCGATTTTGCCGAACGAATGAACCGGAGACACTGAATTTAGACGGCCGCCCATCCATTTTTCACGCGTTCGAAGCGTTGTATCGAACAGTGATTGAAGCCGCCGGCGTCGGGCCCGGCCCGATGGGTTTCGATTTTCAGGAATGGCGGGTCGAAATCGAGCACATTGAAAGAATTTGCCTCGCCGCGTTCACGGACTGATACGGCGGTTCCGGCGGCAACGAGCAGGACCGAGCGTCCGGCTTCAAGTTCCAGCTGATGGGTCGAACTGGTCACGCCGCTCACATGAAGATGCCCCGACAGGAAAAGATCGGCGCCGCAATCGGCAAATACCGCCATTGCTTCAGGGGCCCGCCCGAGTCCCTCTTCGGTGTCGAACGGGTGGTGCGTGACCACTATCTTCAGTTGCGGCCCGACGATGCCGTCCAATTTCCGCCGGAGTTCCGCCGCTCCCGCCCGGGTTATGCGGCCGCCTTTGATCGTGAGCGACCTGGTCGTGTTTACCCCGGCAACAGCGATCTCGTCGTCGGCGAATATCGGCGACAGGTCATCCGAAATAAAGCGTTTGAAATTCTCGAGCGGCTGGGCGAAACGATCGAGAACGTTATAAAGAGGCACATCGTGATTTCCCGGCACTACAAGCTGAGGGACGGGCAGACGGTCGAGAAAATCACGTGCCTGCCGGAACTGTCCGGAGCGGGCACGCTGGGTCAGGTCGCCGGACACAACGACGAGATGCGGGCGCAGTTCGCAGATCTTCTTAACGAGGCCTTCGACCGCCGCGGGATCCTCACGGCCGAAATGCAGGTCTGAAATATGGACGATCCTTCTCATGGGGACGGAGGTGCGATGACCCTTAGCGATTTGGGCAGGCAGCGGTAGACGAGCGGAGCGGGAAGCCGCTCGACCTCGCCATCCACCGCCACGAACAAGCGCCGCCTTCGCGTCTCGATCGTGACCTCTTCGGTATCGACCTCCTCAAAATCCTGCCACTGCCTGAGCCGTCCTGCGATCGTATGCATCAACAGGAGCGTCACGCCCCATCGCCCGTCGCGGTGAATAAAATAGACGCTCAGTTTGCCGCTGTCGAGCCGATTTCGGCGCCCGATGTTATACAGGTCCATCTCGTATTCGTTGTTCCCGACGAAAACGAACGGAAGCTTTCGTTCGAACTCCTTGCCGCCGACCTTGATATGGACCTTCAAAAACGGCGAGTACCTAAAGACACGCAGCCAGGCCCAAAAGGCCGCGTACCATTTGCCCCGCCCAAGACGCTGCTGGCGTACGCGGCGTCGGACCATCTGCGGGTAGAGGCCAATACTCGAATTATTAAGGAATACCCGCCCGTTCACTTCGGCAAGATCGATCGAGCGGACCTCGTTGGCGGCGACCACGCCGGCCGCTTCCTCAAGGCCGAGCGGAACGCCGAGGTCCTTCGCGAAATTGTTCAGCGTGCCGAGCGGCAGCACGCCCAGGATCTTGCCGCTGCGATGCACCTCTTTCGCCACTGTGCTGATGGTGCCGTCGCCACCGCCCGCGACGATAACTTTGGCTTCCCCGTCGGCCGCCTCCGCCGCAAAACGTTCGATCTCGGCACCGGTTTTCGCCACCCGAAAGTTAGCATCGATCCCTTGTGCGGAAAATGCCGCACGCACGGCATCCTCGGTCTCACCGGCGAACACGCTGCCGGAAGCGGCGTTGATGATCACCTCAACTCTGGCCATAAACGCTAACTAAGTTTCCGGCGAACGTCCCGGGTCAACTACACGGCACATATTTATGAAATATATTTTGTCAGCGCAGATAGTCTTCAAGACGGGCCGAAGCGTCCGTTTTCTCGTCACGGTATTTGATGATGATCGGACAGTAAATTGACAGGCCGTTCTCTTTGCCGAAGCCGGAGCTGATCGCACGCGAGCCCTGGACCACGACGGCTCCGGCCGGCACCTCGAGCGGCTTATCGCCCTCCGAACGGATGATGCGTGAATTTGGAATATCGAAAAGAGGCGTCGAGCGGGTGAGGATAACGCCCGTTGCAAGGACCGCTCTTTCGCGGACGATCGTGCCTTCATACACGCCTGTGTTGCCGCCGACGAGGACCTCGTCCTCGATGATCACGGGCAACGCGCCGGCCGGTTCGAGGACGCCGCCGATCTGGGCCGCGGCCGAGAGGTGCACGCGTTTGCCGACCTGAGCACAGCTTCCCACGAGAGCATGCGAATCGACCATCGTCCCCTTGTCAACATAGGCACCAACATTAATATAGGCCGGCGGGACAACTACGACCCCCGGAGCCACATAGCTGCCGTCGCGGATCGCCGAGCCGCCCATCACGATCCTGATCCCGTCATCCAGCGACATCGGCCGCAGCGGAAAAGTATCTTTATCGAAGAACTGCAGTGTTTCGGTCGCCAGCGACATCTCGACCATCTTGCCCATCCGGAAGCCGAGCAGGATCCCCTTCTTCACCCACGTGTTCGCGTGCCAGTTTCCTTCCGCGTCGCGTTCGGCCGCTCGGATCTCTCCCTGACGCAGGGCGGCCTTGAATTGTTTGTACAATTCTCGATCCTCCGAGCCAAAATCGGTCATGTCAAAGAGCGTTTCTATTTTGTCTTGTAATGTCATCAAAGATCGGAATTACGGTTTTGCGGACGTACAGGCCCCGAAAAACTATCCATGCGCGACGACCGACCTCGCGATTAGGCCGATGCCGCCCGCGAAAAGTATCAACATAACGATCGTATTGAAAAGGCTCGTTGGCTGAAAGAAGATCTGCAGGTTCATCAGGATACCGGCCCCGATGATCACCACGCCGACAAATACAAGCAGCCAGCCAATGATGGACTTGCCGTTGAAAAACACGATCCCGATCCCGACGATCAGCGGAAGCAGCGAAAGGCCGAACGTATTGTAGCCGCCCCAGTTCCAGAAGCCGCTGGTGACCGTCACGCGGCTGATCAGCATATAGCCGCCGGCGACCGCCATGGCAAGCCCGATCAGGAATTCCCAGATCCCGCCGGAGGTCCCGCCGACATTTTTCAGGTCATCGATGTCCATAGAGCGCCACCTTCTCTTTCAATTCTTCCGAACCCGGTCCTCGGCCCGTCCGTGTTTTTCGATTTATCACCCTTCAGCCTTCCCTTTCGTCGCCAGGTTCTTGTATCTCTCTTCGAGGGCGTCGCCGCGGGCCGCGTAGATCGCGGTGATGACCGACCGATCGCTCGGCCGGAACGCCCGGAGCATCGTCCGCCGGGTTCGAATGATGCCCTTTGCATCGACGATCACGATCCCTCTCATAAAAAACAGCGGAAACATCCAGTGTGAGCAATACTCAGCTGTCACCGCGCTGTCCGCGTCTGCAAGCAGCGGGATCGGCAGCCGATGCTTTGCCGAAAACGCGGCGTGTTGTTCGGCCGTATCGGGCGAAACGCCCACGACCTCCGCTTTCGTGTCCAGATAATCCTGCCAATGATCGCGAAGTGAACAAAGTTGTTTCGTACAAACAAGCGTCTCGTCGCCCGGATAAAACAGCAGAGCGACTACGCTCCCGAGTTGGTCCGAAAGCCTCCATCTGCCGCCTCTGTCCGTCGGAAGCTCAAAGTCGGGGGCCGCTTCGCCTACCCTGATCGATGTATTGTTAGTTCCACCCATCGTTCGCAAGCTGATCGATCCTGGCTAGGACGAGGACTGCGGGGCCCTTGCCGTCTGAAGCGCGACTATCTGCCAGCGGCCGTCACGCTTGACGAACACGGCCGTGTAACGCAACGCGAAGCTAGATTTGGTACCGTTTGAGACAAATTTCATCCGCGTCAAGGCGGTCACGACGCCGGCATCGCCGAAGACCTTGATGCCGATATCTTCATTCGTCACCGACGAGGTCCGCAGATTCGGATTCGGCTTCATTGCCTCCATTTCCTCGGCCTTTCCGCGGACCTTTCCGTCAAACGTCGTGATGATGACATCGTCGGCAAAGATGGCCTCCAACCGCTTCGCGTCTCGGTCACGGACCGCCGCTGCCCACGCGTTCAAGGTCTCCATTATTTCGCGGCCGCTTTTCATCTCGGCCTCGGTGACCTTTTGCTGTGCCGTCGCCGTGCCGGCAAAAACAAGCATCATCATCAACAAGACTGACTTCATGATCGAACCTCCTACTTTAGAACTAATGCTCCCGAAGCGACATTTGCGTCGAGCACGCGGACCACGTCGTCCAGAGTGACCGTACCGTAAAAGAACTTGCCTGCGGCCAGCGATTCGGCTTTCACGGCCTTGTAAATGTCGAGGTAGCTTCGCTTCCCGTCAACGAAGTTCATCGTCTCGCTCCGCATCAGGCTGTGCAGGCTGGTCGGCACATTTCGCCGTTTTGCAAAATACTCTTCGGTCGAAGCAGTGTTCGATGGAACTTTCCTTGAAGCGGCCGTTTCCGACTCAGTCATCGTCATCGCCGGAGCCTTACCGAACTTGATCTCATAAAAGCGGCTCAGTTCGGCCGTCAGCTGCCCTTCGCGTCCTTCGCTCGAAGAGATGAAAGAATCAATAAGGCGGTTTGCCCCGGCGTCCGTTCCGGCGATGACGCGCATCGAGTTCAATGCCCGCAATTCGCGTTGGGCTCCCTGTTCTATCAGCAAGCGGGCATCTTTCCAGTTGTCGCCTTCGTTAAGGACTTGCATCGCCGCATGCATATCGTTCGCCAGACGCCGTCCGCCCTGCGCGTAAGTTTCTGCCGCCAGCACGGGAATGTCTTTCGCCTCGGCGTACGCTAGATAGAACGCCATCGCGGCAACGATGAAGTTGTTTCGTTGAAGCTGCGTTTGGTCGATCTGGAAAAGGTCGTCGTCCGAAGAATGGATGTACTGGTCGTCCCAATTGATCAGCGCCACAGACGGGATCCCGATCTTACCTTCCACAAACACAAGGTTATCCGACGAGCCGAAATACGGGACAAAACGCGCGTTGAACCCCTCCCGGGTACCGCGAGTCGACAGGATCGGCTGCGAGAAGGGCCGTGGATAACCGCCGCCGCGTCCTGCCTGGATATAGGCGTTATTGCTTAGGATCACGAAATTTCCAACGCTTTCGAACAGCGCGTCAAGATAGCTCGTCCGCGAGTGCGGCGCGTAGATCAAATGCTGCACACGGCTGCCGAGCGACTGCTTCGCCCCTGTCATGTCCTGGTGAAGATTAACGAGTATCTGCCTTTCCGAACCTGGATTGTCGCGGAAATAGCGGTATTCGGAATAGATCTCATCGGACCACCAAAACCGGATATCCCGCAGCGGCGGAGGGACCTTACCTTCCTTGATCAGCTTGTTAAAAACACGGCCGAGCTCGAGGATATTGCCCACGCCGCTGCCGTCGTCGTTCGCCGAGCCCTGCTCTTCCTGCAGGTGGGCGGTGATGACGATCTGCTGGTCTTTGTACTTGGAACCGCGGATCCATCCCTCAACCATTCCCGTGCCGGTGTTCTTATTTTCACTGCCGAAATCCGTATCGACCTTTGCTTTCAGCACGATACGTCCGCCCGGTGTGCGCTTCCCGGTCGCAAGTAGGTCCTGCTCGCCGGAGGTTTCCAAAATTCGCCGCAGCGTGTCTCCTTTCCGCGGGCTGAGGCTAAACGCAAATGAACCCTTCTGCCCCTGCGGCGGATCGCCGATGCGCGTCCACGGCAGCTGGTCTGGAAAATCCATCGCGCTCTTCGATTCGGACGACGAATAAGAAACTACACCGAGAGCCCCCTTTCGATAGACAGCATTCGTCATCGCAGGCCCCGGGCCGCCGTTGACAAGCACGATCTTCCCGCGAACATCAATGTTGGCGAGTGCGGCTTCGCTGCCGTTACCGGCGTAGACCAGTTCCGCGGTCACGTCCGCATCTCGGCTGTTGTCGGCCAAATAAAGTGCGTGGTCACCAATATCCGCAAGTTTCACCTCGACCGGCTCGACCATCCAAAGCTCCGCCGACTTCGCTGTGTAATTCCCGTCAAGCGGCTGCTTGATGATCGAAACGTCCTGGAGGCCATTCTGTTTCGCGGCACCGACGACGTAGTCCATCGCCTTGAAATATCCTTCCATCCCCGAATCGCGATGCCACTGCGTCAGCACGCGAATGTGCTCGAACGCCCGGTCGCCCGAGATCTCGCTCCTGAGCAACCGGATCTGGTCGTCCGTCAGAAAAGGAGTTGACTGCGCGAACGTCTGTCCTGAGATCGAGAAAACCACAATTAGCACGAAGAATTTCTTTATGAAATGCATATTGTTCTTACTGTCCGGTTTCTTAATGGTTGACGCAGATTCCGGCAATTGATCAAAAATTATTCCCTGACACGGACAGCCGGTTGACGCCATTTGTTACCCCGAAGATCTGCGGATCCGAATTCGCTATTTTTGACTCTCACTGAGACGGTTGTATTTCTTCATCACCGCTTTCAGGCGGTCGTGCGGAAGAGCGTGTACCTTGTTGCCGTTGTGGCCGGTCATCGTTTCGGCCGCTACGAGCGCGTTCATGATCGCCTCCTCGGTGGCCTGTGCGACTGCCCAGAACAGAGGATTGATCCGCTCGTTCGGCAGCATCTCGATGTTCGCGACGCCGCTCGCTTTGCTGAACTCCGTCGCGTTCGCCGTCGAAAACGCGATAAAGATGTCACCCGACGAATTCTCCCCGCGGCCGCCGACCACACCAACACCGAGCGAAACACGCTTTACAAGCCTCTCAAGCTGATGCGGAAGCAGCGGTGCGTCCGATGCGACGACCACGATTATCGATCCTGCACCGTCACCGACGTTGTGCCACAACGGCGGCATGGCGGCCGTGCGTTTCCCGGGTTCGGGAACCAGGTCGGTGATCTCCTGCCCCACCGGAACCCCCGCGACCGAGAACAATTGGCGGGAGCCGTAATTCGCCTGAACAAGCACGCCGACGGTGTAGCCGGCGTTCGCGATCACACGCGACGCCGTACCGGTGCCGGCCTTGAAGCCGTGACTGATCATGCCGGTCCCGCCGCCGACATTTCCCTCCGCGATCGCTCCCGTCTTCGCAGAATCGAGTGCCTGGAAGACATGCTCCTTTCGGACGTGGAAACCGTTGATATCATTCAGGAAGCCGTCCCAGGTCTCGGCAACGACGGGGAGCGAGAAGTCGCCTGAATAACCCTCTCCCTTGAACTTCTTGTTGCCCCATTCGATCACGGCGTCCCGGACGATCCCGACACTGTGAGTATTCGTGATCATCACCGGCGAACCCAGCCCGCCTGACTCGTCGATCCAGGTCGTGCCGGTCATCTCGCCGTTCCCGTTCAGAGTGTGCCAGGCCGCGAATAGGCGGCCGCGAAAGTCTTTTCCCTGCGGAAGGATCGCCGTCACGCCGGTCCTGACGGCCTTCTCGCCATCGCCGGAAATGAGCGTCGTGTAGCCGACCTCCAAGCCCTTAACGTCAGTGATGGCGTTGATTGGCCCGGGCGTCCCTGCGAACGGGATGCCGAGATCGCGGGCCCTCGGGCGTTGTCCGGTGACGGATTGTGTGACCATAAGAAGTAAGATTAAACCGGAAAAAATTTTCATATTACTTCGTCGATGACATGCCGCAGCACCTTCCGCGACGCCTCCGAAACCGGCACAAGCGGCAGGCGAAGGTTCTCTTCCAACAGGCCCATTTCCTTCATCACGAACTTGCACGGTGCCGGCGAAGACTCGATGAAGTTCGCCTCCATCAGCGGCAGAAGTTTGTAATGTTCTTTCCTCGCAAAATGGAATGAACCCGTAAGCGAGTGCTCGACCATCTTTGCCGTCTGTTTGGGCATTTCGTTGGCACAGACCGACACGAGGCCATCGGCGCCGAGCGCGATCAGCGGCAATGTCGAGGCGTCGTCGCCCGAAAAGACCTTGAAATTTCGCGGCCGGTTATGCAGGATTTCCATCACTTGGGAGTAGTTCCCTGAGGCTTCTTTCGTAGCCGCGATATTTTCGTGGGCCGCCACAAGCCGCAGCGTAGTTTCCGCCGAGATGTTTGACGAGGTCCGCGACGGCACGTTGTAAAGCATTATCGGAAAACCCTTTACAGATTTCGCGATCTCCGAAAAATGAACGTACATCCCCTCCTGCGTCGGCTTGTTGTAATAGGGAGCCACGATCAGCGCGGCGTCGGCTCCGGCCTCGCGTGCCTTCCGCGTAAAGTCGATCGTCGCGGCGGTGCTGTTACTGCCCGTTCCGGCGATCACGCGTCCAGCCTTGCGATGGGCGATTTCGACCGTCTGGCGGATCACGAGGAGCCGCTCGCTCTCCGACATCGTCACGCTCTCGCCGGTTGTCCCGCACGGCACCAGCAGCTTTACGCCGTTTTTGATCTGACGCTCGACGAGTGACGAAAGACTTTCGTCGTCGATCGAGCCGTCCTTGCGAAACGGCGTTACGAGCGCCGTCGCACAACCGCGCATCCAATCCAGCCGCAAAGTCATAAAAGAGTCCCTTGAACGAAAATTTCAAGCTATTGTAGCCCTATTTCGGCCAAGTCCGAAGCCCTCCCCGCTCAAGCCCCGTCAGATCGGTCGGTGACAGAAATATCGAACCTGCGGTGTTTCCGCTTCGTAAGCAAAGAACGAAGACAAATATTTAAGAGGTGACGATGCAGCTTTCGAGACGTGAGTTTACGCAATATCTGATGGGTGCGGCGGCCGTCGGGCTTGCCGATCTTTCGGTCTTTTCACAGATGGCCGGCGACGGCAAGCCTTCGATACGCAGGCTCGCCACGGCGACTGCAAGCGGCGAAGGTACTTGGCAGAACCTGAAGGTGGAAGGAAAAATTCCGGCCGATCTGAACGGCACGCTGTTCCGTACCGCGCCGGGTGAATCCGAACGCTTTGGCGTTCGCCTGACACACCTTTTCGACGGTGACGCCTACGTCGCCGGATGGGAATTCCGGGAAGGCAAAGTGTCTCTCCGTGGGAGATATGTTCCTTCACCCGAACGTGTCGAAGAAAGGAAGGCTGGAAAGATGATCTTTGGCGAATACGGTACCCTGGCTCCCGAGTCGCGTCGCGGAGGAAAGAATCAGCCGAGTGTCAATATCGTCGAATGGCGTGGCGGCCTGCTCGGCTTGAGCGAAGGAAGCCTGCCCACGAAGATCGACCCGAAGACTTTCGACCATCTCGGTTATGAGAGTTTCGGCGGAGTCGTTCCCGGCTATCTGACCTTCACAGCACACCCTCGATTCGATCCGTTAACGGGCGATATGTTCGCTTTCGGCTTTGAGAAACGCCCGCCTGGAACGATGCACGTGATCCGCGTCGAAAATAAGACCGGCAAGGCCGAGACGATGTTCAAAGTTCCGCAGCAGGGCTTCAATATGGTCCACGACGCGATGCTGACGGAGAACTATTTCGTCATCATCATCCATCCGCAGTTCTATGACCTGGAGGGAATGATGGGCGGCAAGACGATGGGTGAAAACCTTCGTTACGATGCCGAAAGACCCTCGCTTCTTTACGCATTTCCGCGAAATAATGCGGACGGCAAGGCCGAACCCGTTACGGTCGAGCTTCCGCCAGCTCTCGTCTATCATTACGGCAACGCTTATGAGCCGAAGCCGGGGAAGATCGCTTTTGAGATGGTCGCTTACAACGACAAGCGGATCTACGATTTTCTCCGCTCGTGGCGGGCCGATACGCAAATGGACTTCGTCCGGCCGAAAGCTAAACAAACGGTCGTCGATCTGAATTCAAAGACCTTCTCTCCTCTGGACGATCTTATCGAAGGCGTCGAGTTTCCCCGCTACGATATGCGGCTTACCGGCAAGCCCGCCCGATACCTCTATGCTGCCGACCGGCTCTATGAAGAAGACGCGGCCATTGCCAGGATCGACACGCAAAAGAAGACGTCGACGAAATTCAATATCGGAAAAGGCCGAACCCTGGCCGAGCCCGTTTTTGTCCCCAAAGCCGGCGGCAAACCGGGCGAGGACCGCGGCTGGCTCCTCGTTCAAGGATTTGACGGCGGCAGGAACGAGAATTTCCTTGAGGTACGTGACGCGCAGACGCTCGGATTCCAGGCCCGTGTTTGGGCCGCGGGGCAGCATTTCCCGCTCGGCTTCCACGGGAATTTCTGTAACCTTTAACCTGCCGCCTGCGTCCTGAATAAAGAATGCACAAGATGCCCGGTGTCTTCCTCACGCCGGGCTTCCCTTTTTTCCAACGTTCGAAACGGGATCGAAAATAATGAAACACCGAGCCATCCTGCTTCCCGCATTTGTTCTTTTTATTTTCTGTTCGGCTTCGTTTGGGCAGGAAGCGGCAAAATGTTTTGCTGATCGGGACGTTTCTTTTGCTTCGACGGCCAAAGACATCTCGATCGCCGGGACGCTTTCTGTCCCGTCCGGCAAAGGCCCGTTCCCGGCCGTGCTGATGATAGCGGGAAACGGGCCGCACACCCGCGATCAAATGATCTCGAATTCTCCGATGTTCAAGATGATCGGCGACCATTTTGCACGCCGGGGCTTCGTTGTCTTACGGACGGATGCACGCGGCTACGGCAAGTCCAACGGGCCGAATGATTGGGAAAAATACACGACCGCCGACCGTGTTGAGGACAACCAGGCTGCCCTCGAATTCTTAGGCCAACAAAAAGAAGTCGACAAGAAGCGGATCGTCCTCTTTGGCCACAGCGAGGGAGCACTTATCGCAGCCGCGATCGCGGCGAACCACAACGGCGTGGCGCTGTCGATCCTGCTCGCACCTTCGGCCTTGAAAGGAGACGAGGTCGTCGCCCGCCAACTTGAAGGAAACCTTTTAAGACGCGGTGCGGACCCCAAAAATGCGGAGGCTGTTCGCAAGGCATTTATCGAGTTTGCCCGGTTCGCTGTCGCGGGCGGAAGCGAGGGTGAGGAGTTCGACCGTCTCGCATTGAATTTCCTCGAAGCCCACGGCGTCGCGAAGGAGAAGCTCGACCTCAAACTCGCCCGCGGCTTGATCAGCGGGTACCTGACGGCCCCTTGGTATAAATATTTCTTTGCATACGATCCTGCCAAAGACCTCTCGGCGATGAGATCGCCTGCGATCGCGATCTTCGCCGGCGAAGACACGAATGTCCCTTTGCCGCTTCATAAACCCAGACTGGAAAAGACCGTCTGGAACGGAAAGGGCTCAATGTACTCGATCTTCGTGATACCTGACCAGGACCATTTCTTTCTCGAATTTGAGGGCAAACGGCAGGAGAAGCACACACCGGGGAAAATGCAGGTGGCCGAGGAACTTTTCGATACTCTTGACGTAGAATTGGAAAGACGCGGCTTTGGGCGTTCCGCCTGCGATGAGAACACGAAACATTAGGCGTATTTCTTCTCTCTCCCAACCTATCACATTCTTATTGTACGTCTCGATGGCGCTCTTCTTTCCTTCATGCGCGACCGACTCCGCCCAAACGATCTCGAATTCAGAACCCTCGAACTCGCCGGCCACGATCGCCGACACTTTCGCTTATCCTGTCGGAAGTTCCGAATTTGTGACCCAGGCAAAGGACAAAAAAGACGATTGGTACAACGCCCTCGACTTTAGAAAGGACAACCACCTGGGCGAAGATTGGAACAAGAATTCCGGAGGCAATACCGACTGCGGCGAACCGGTTTACGCGATCGCCAACGGTGTGATCACTTACGCTGAGGATGCGGGCCCCGGTTGGGGCAACGTCGTCATCGTCACGCACACCCTGCCCGACGGAAAGAAGGTCCAGTCGCTTTACGGCCATCTGAATGAGATCCTGAAAACGTCCGGCGAGGTAAAGAAGCGCGAGCTGATCGGCAAGATCGGCAACGCGAACGGCCGCTACCTTTGCCACCTGCATCTCGAACTGCGTGAAGGCCACTGCCCATCCTGGGACAGCGTCTTTGTCGGCTACAGCCCGGTCGCTTTTGGATGGGTCGATCCTTCCGATTTTATCGACCGGAACAAATGATCATTTAAGGAAATTCTCGTAGATCCCAAGGAACACCATCGCGGAACCGCCGACGGCGGCTATGCTGATGATCGTCGTCAACAGCGAATAGAGCAGCGCGGCCGGCGGTTTACCCAGTTTGAAGATCAGGAAGAGTGCGGTGCGTGCAATAAAGACGAGGATCGGGATAAGCAGCAGAGCCGCTAACGTAAAGTAAAAATATTTTTGGCCAGCGTTGTATCCGGAGTCGAACGCCACAACAAACCCAACGGTAAACAAGATCACAGCCGCAGCCACGACGATACCGACGATCGCCCCGCCTACTATGTTTGCCGTAACGGGAAACCAGAAGAATTTCGGTGCGTCGACCCGTTTCGAAGCCCTGAGAACCACGATCTCGACCGCCGTCAGTACTATGAACGCTACGACCATCCCAAGAAAGGGCTACAAGAATAAGGAATTCTTCATCGACAAAGCCTTTAGCTAACCGCCGAAAGTCCGATCATCACGAGGGCCCAGATCACTCCCAGCGTAAGAAGAACGCCGACCGAACTTAACAAAGAATACAGCACTCGGAACTTGGTGTCGGTGACCTTGAAGGCTCGAAACAGAAAAAACCGGACGAGGAAAAGTGAAAGCGGGATAAGCACCAATGAAACTATGATCCCGATCAATGTTCCCATCATCGCCAGGCCGACGCCGCCCAACACACTCGCTCCGAATGCGATAAGTAAGAAGACCAGAACCGCCGAAATGAGGATGGTTAGGATAAACCCGATGCCGTTTGCGGAAGCCGCAAAATATAGATGCTTTGGGGCCTCGAGTCGCTGAATAGCTCGCAGCACAAAGACCTCGACAAACGTGATCACACCGAAAATGCACAACGTTACGCCGGTTATTACCAGTACGGACCTGATCTCTTCGCTCACGGAAAACCCCGACCAGCTTATTCGATATTCGCCTTATCGCAAAGATCGGAGAGGTGCGGTTCCTCTGGAACCAGTTCGGAACGGGCACCCGGAATCGGTCAGGCCCTCGATATCGCTCTGAAGAATTGTTCGAGTTTCGTGAGGTCCAATTTGTCTTCGGTCCGCACGCCCGAGCATAGATCGAGTCCGAACGGCTGGACTGTGTCGACGGCTTCGCGAACGTTACCTGCATTCAGCCCGCCGGCAAGGAAAACGGGCTTCCCGCATGTTTCGACGATCTTCCGGCTTAACCGCCAATCGTGACGCCGGCCCGTGCCTCCGAGTTCCTTTACCGCCAGTTTCGGGTTGCCGCTATCTAGCAGGATCGCATCGACATGTTCCGCGACCTCACACGCTTCGTCGACCGACTCATCGCCGACCACGTGTATGACCTGAACCAGCTTTACGTCCGGTAAGGCCTCGCGTATCGAGGCGTATCCTTTGCCAGGAAGTTCATCGACGATCTGGATCGTGTTCGTTCCGGTCCTGCGGTGATGCTCGACGATTCCCTGCGGCGTCTGTTCGCTGGTCAGAAGGAACGTGTCGACCGTCGGCGGCACCGTCCGGGCGATCCGCTTGATCGCGTCATCGGTGATCGGCCCCGGCCCGCTGGGCATTTTCCCGACCAGCCCGATCGCCGAAGCGCCGAACGAGATCGCGTCCGCAGCCTCCCGCTCGTTCTGAATGCAGCAGATCTTTACTCTTATCGTCACCGTTTCAGGGTCTGATCCACCACGTCGGTGAATTCAAAAAAGCCCTTTTTGTCGACGATCCACTCCGCCGCGATGACCGCCCCGAGGGCAAATCCCTCGCGTGAGCGGGCTGTGTGGGTCAGCAGTATCTGGTCGGCCGGGCCGTCGAACCCGACCCGATGTGTTCCGGGAATATTCCCGGCGCGCGTGGCTGCGATCGGAACGCGGACGCCCTCGTCCGCATCTTCGCCAAAGAGCTTGTTCGAAACGATCTCCTCGATCTTTAGGGCAGTTCCGCTCGGCGCGTCTTTCTTTCGGGAATGGTGCTGTTCCTCGATGAAAGCTTCGTATTCGGGAAACTTCGCGAATAGCTTAGCGGCATAAGCCGCGATCTTATAGAAAAGATTGACGCCGATCGAAAAATTGGCACCGTAAACAAGGGCCCCGCCCGCATCGGAGACCAACTTCTCGATATCGGACTTTTGATCGAGCCATCCGGTCGTCCCGACAACGACCGGCACCTGCGCCATCATGCACGCCTCGACGTTTCGCCGGACCGCGGCCGCAACGGTGAAATCGATGACCGCTGCCACGCCTTCGAGCTTTTCGGAAAGCTGGGTCGCAGAAAGGCCCGCATCCGTCCCCTCTATCACCACCGGGACCTTATGCCGCCGTTCGACGGCAAGCTGATCGATGAGCTTACCCATCGCCCCGTAACCTATAAGCGCGATCTTCATAGCATTCCATTCCGTGAGGAACCGAAACCCTCTTCTACCGGACCAGCAGCCGTTTCGCAAGGTCGCAGTACAACTCGACGGCCTTCTCAAGATCTTTCTTCAAAACGAACTCATCCTTCGTGTGTGCGACCAGGATCGAGCCGGGGCCGAGGAGGAGCGGTTTGCCCCAATTGGGCATATGCGGAATATCGGTGGTAAAGCGGACGACTTTCTGTTCGAATCCATCGACGGCGTGCAGTTTCACAGGTTCGCTGCACGAGAGGACCTCGATCTCGCCTCGGCCGCGGACGATGTTCTCGAGCGTCTGCTCGATCGGCTCGCGCTTTGTCGTCAGGCGTATCAGCAGGCCAGCCTCGGCCTTCGGCGGGATGATGTTAAGGGCAAGGCCGCCCTCTATCGTGCCGATGTTGATGGTCGTCTCGCCAAAGAAATCATCGTGCTGAAACCGCGTTTGGCGGATGTCGTTCAGAATGTCGAGCAAAGTGTCGATCGCCGAATCGCCCTGCTCGGGATAGGCCGAATGGGCGGCCTTGCCGGTGGTCTTGATCTTCAAGCGAAACGAGCCTTTCGAGCCGATCGCGAGGTCGTTATCGGTCGGCTCGCCGTTGATCATATACTCGCACTTCGCGGCCAGCGGATGCAGGTTCGCGGCCCTGGCCCCGGTGCTCGCACGCTCTTCCTCGACCGTGTAAAGCAGCCCGATGTCCTCGATGCCCTCTTTCCGCAGCTGCTCGGCCGCCGTGATCTGGGCTGCGATTATTCCCTTCGCGTCGCACGCTCCGCGGCCGTAGATCTTTTCGTCGTCTTCGGTCGGCGGGATGAACGGCGGAACCGTATCGATGTGCGTCGAAAACCACACGGGCGGCGAGTCGTTCAGCGTCGCGATGACGTTGTTCTGGTTCTCGCTTACAGCCTGAAGCTCGACATTCCATCCCAGCGATCCCAGATAATCGCGCAGCCAGAACCCCACGGCCTCCTCTTCACCGGAGACCGACGAAACGGACATAAGTGATTTCGTTAGTTCGAATACGTTCATTTGTCTGCTTCAATCCACCGTACGGAGCTGCCTTGCAATCCTTGCCCAACACGAAGCCAATTCATCAAGATAAACTTCTTCTTCAACTCTTTTTCTGAATTCACGAACTCTACGTAAACCAAGGATCGCGAACGGTCCCGATCGAATCCCACCGTCGAGAGGCCGACAACGCCCACGAGTTCAGGGTCACGTGCGGTCTCACGGTCAAGCAATTCAACCAAAGACCGTGAGGGCTTCCGCCAATAGAGAGGAAAGTGAACGCCGTAATCACTGTCAGGCAGCGGAACACCAACTTTATTATTCTCTTCAAAATGCTGAAGTACGGACGAGTTGATGGCACCCCGCAATGCATTTATTACGGCCGTGTCCGGAGCGATGGTCGCTCCATTTAGGACGATATGACTTGCTCCGGAAAATTCTCCGAACGGCCGCTCGTCGCCATGCACGATCGACTCCAGAACACTATGGTAAACGATATCTTCCGTAACTTTTACGTTTTCATAAGATACATTTGTGTTCCGTTTGTTGGTAAGCCATTCAGAGAACTGCGGGTTCTGGAATACGTAGCCGATCGTATCGTGGCCGCCCCCATGGATCTGTGAAAACAAAACCTTCGAATTGCCGACCTTTTTGAGGGCCGCTACCATATCTCTCGCCTCGCTGATCGGAATAACTTGGTCAATTCTGCCGTGAAACACCCAGATCGGGAGATCGTTCAACCGCCCGGCGATCGCAGAGAAAGGATCATCGGAATCTGTAAGCTCTTTCAAATCGTCTCCCAACTTTTCCCGTTCATCGGGCCTTGGAAGTACACGACCGGAGATCGGGATGAGTGCAGCAATTTCGTTTCTATTTCGTGCGGCAAAACTCCAGGCGCCGTATGCGCCAAGGGAATGGCCCGCAACGTAAACCCTCGTCTCATCCCCATCAAATTTATGGATCGCATCGTGCAACACAATCCTCGCATCATTGAGCCCGTCGAAATCCCAAAAACGGTCCGTCGCACACTGTGGAAACACGATGATCATCGGAAAGAGTTCTGGATCAGACAGAATTAATTGGCGCAGTCCATTGAGCTGTTTCTCATTGTCGGAACCGCGATCGTCGGCTCCATGAAGATAGAGAAGGACCGGAAGACGTTCATCAACGTTGCGGCTTTTCGGGATATACACTCGGTACTTAACAGATTTGCTTCCGAAGACTGCATTTCCTGAAGGAAAGAGATCTGCGGTATTTCTGACGGTCTCTTGGTCCGGCGTCGCTGTTGAACAAGAAATGCCGATCAGCAAGCAGAAAATTGAAACCCATCGAATCATCGAAACACCTGGCGAATTTACATCAACCTCTCGAGTGCATCCTCTAGGTCCTCTTCCTCACCAAGGATCGTAAGCACGTCGTTATGGCGGATCGGGGTCAACCCGCGGGGAGTAACGAGGTCTTCGCCGCGGCGGATGGCGACGACGACCACCTTGCCCAGTTCGAGTGATGCGAGCGACGTACCGTCCAGTACCGGAGGCCTGATAACGATCTCGCGCATCCGCTCTTCGCCCATCCCGAGTGAAAGAAAATTGAAAAAGCTGGGCCGCAGGACCATGTTCTCGAGGATGGTCGCGGTCGCCTCGGGCGGGCTCATCGCCTCGATCCCCGAGTTCTCGAATGCCGAGACGTTCGCGGTCGAATTCACCCGGGCGACCAGCCGAACGTCGCCGAATTCCGCACGGATCGCCTGACAAATAAGGATGTTCGTCTTGTCGCTCGGTGTCGCCACGATCACGCATTTTGAATCGCGGATCCCCGCTTTTTTCAACACTTTAGGATCGGTTGCGTCCTCGCAGAAAACGTTGGTTTCTTTCAGATCGTTCGCGAGTTCGCAGTTCTCGGTGTCGGTGTCGATCATCGAAAGCGATTCGCCCGCCTCGGCCAGCCGTTTTGCGAGAATGCGGGCCGCTTCATCGGCCCCGACGATGAGAATGTGTCTCGGCATAACCTTAAAGAACCTGGCGGTCTGCTTCGCAAACGTGCCTTGTGTCAGGACGGTGGCAAGTATAACGGCAAAAACGAGGGCGGTAAATGATTCGGCCCCGACAATACCCAGATCGCGAAGTTCGAATGCAAAAAACGTTGCGACCGAAGCGGCGACGATGCCCTTTGGCCCGAGAAAGGATATGAACCACTTTTCGTTGGTCTTCAATTCCGATCCAAACGTGGAAAGAAATACGCGAACGGGCCGGACAAAGAACACCATCAGCAAGACTATCGCGATCCCGGGCAGCCCGAGGGCCGTGATGTCGCTGATCAAAAGCCCCGACGCCAGAAGTATGAAAACGGCCGAGATAGCGATGGTCGCCAGATCGCCCTTGAAATCCTCGATCTTCTCTTTGTGGGGAATATTCAGCGAACCGACCGCGATGCCTGAAACGGCCGCCGCGGTCACGCCCGCCTCGTGCGCGATCAGTTCAGCAAGCGTGTACGCAACAAGAGCGGCGCCGAGAATGCCGATCCGGCTGAATTTTGCGGGCAGAAATCGGAATTTGTCGGCCACGACCCAGACGGCCACGGCGACCCCCACCCCGGCAAGAATACCCGCCCCGAGTGTTTTCGCGGCAGTCGGAAGCGCGTCCCGCAGGCCTGAGGGCGAGATGATTGCCGTGAACACGAGTGCCGCAAGTATGACCCCGAGCGGGTCTGCAATTATCGACTCGCTCTCCAGTGTCGATCTGACGCGCCGGTTCACTTTCACTTTTTCAAGGATCGGCGTGATGACCGTCGGGCCCGTCACCGAAACGATCGCACCAAACAGAAAGCTGAGTTCCCAACTCCATCCGAAAAGGAAATGCACGAGCGTCCCGCCCACGATCATCGTGATCAGCAGGCCGACAGTTACCAGTCCCAGCACGGCCCGCGATGTGTGACGGATATCCCAGATGTTCAGCAGCATCCCCCCTTCGAAAACGACTATCGCGACCGATGCTTTCACGATCACGCTGAGCAGTTCGCCCAGCACCTCCGGCTGGATAAGCCCGAGCCCCGCCTTGCCGAATAACAGACCTGCAAACAGAAGCGGGCCGGTCGCCGGTATGCCGATGCGGTCGGCGACGATCTGGGCGAACGTACCGATGGCCATCACCAGCACCAGCATTGCCATGATCGCCAATACTGGATCGTGCTGTTTCAGATCTAGGAGTAAGGAGTCCAAGTGATGTGTCCCTATTGTTCGCCCGCCGCCGCATCGTCCTTTTCGCGGCCGAAGAACTGGCCGTGAAGCTTCTGAATTACCATGGGGACCAGGTCTTCTTTGACCACGAAGGTCAGATTTACGGCCGACGCCCCGTGAGAGACCAGGGCGATGTTTACGTCGTCGATCGTCGAGAAGATCTTCGACGCCAGGCCGGTCGAGGCCCTAAGCCCTTCGCCGACGACGCAGATGACCGCATAGCCCGGATCGGCCTCGACGTCGCCCAGCCGCGAGAGGTCGGCGACTATCTTCTCGATCTCGGCGGTGTTGTCCAGCGTCAGCGCGATCGAAACCTCCGAGGTCGAGATCACATCTATCACGGTACGGTACTTTTCGAACACCTGGAACACGGCGCTCATAAATCCGTAGCTCCCGAGCATCCGCGCCGAAGTGATCCGAAGGATTGTGATGTTCTTCTTATGGGCGATCGATTTGATCCGGTTCGGCGAACGGCCGCTTTCCGAAACCACCATCGTTCCCGTGACAGCGGGCTCGAACGTATTGCAGACGCGGACCGGAATGCCGTGATCGACCGCCGGCTTTATCGTTTTCGGGTGGAGGACTTTCGCACCGAAATAGGCAAGCTCGGCCGCTTCCTCGTAACTCAGAACGGGGATCGTCCGGGCTTCGCCGCAAATTCGCGGGTCACACGTCATCACGCCGGTAACATCGGTCCAGATCTGAAGTTCGCCCGCATCGAGTGCCGCCGCGACGAGCGCCGCCGAAAAATCGGACCCTCCGCGGCCCAGCGTGGTCGTCTCGCCGGCCCGGTTACCTGCGATGAACCCGCCCAGAACGGGCACTTCGCCGGCCTCGATCGCCGGAGAGAGGTCGAGCCTTACAAGCTCACGCGTCTCGTCCCAGATGGGTTGAGCCGCGCCGAATTCGTCGTCGGTGACTATCAGCCGCCGCGAATCGAACTGCCGGGCGTTCACGCCTCGTGCTCTCAAAACTTCCACCAATAGCCGCGAAGAAAGCTGTTCACCATAGCTGACGATCGCGTCTTTCAGCATCGAAAGCGGCAGCGAACGCCGGGAGGTACGCATCAGGAGGTCCGAAAGTTCGCCGCGTGCAAAATCGATCTCGCCATTAAAAGGATTGGCAGTCCCGTCCGGGATGAAATGCCTGGACACCTCGACATGCCGTTCAAAATGCGGCTCCAAACTGGTAAACGCCTCGGCGAATTCGCCCTTCTTCGCCGTTTCAAAAGCAGCCAGCAAGGCGTCGGTGACCCGCGTCATCGCCGAAACCACGATTACCGGCCGACGCTCAACCTGCGAAGCAACGATCCCCAGAACGCGCTCGAATGCGGCCACGTCGCCCACCGACGTGCCGCCGAATTTCATTACAGTTGGTTGCTGACCCACCGAAAAGAATTTTGCCACGAATTGCACGAATTACACGAATGAAGGAGAAAATAGGCTCGATCACTTAAACCACCTATGGCTTTTTGATGCGCCCGTACAACGAGAGGGCCGTTGAAAGACCGGCCCTCGATAATTCGTGTAATTCGTGCAATTCGTGGCTGCCTTCTTACTCGAGGTGATCAACGGCGGCGGGACGCGCCTAGTGGCTGATAGCATCGACACGGCCGATGGTCTGATACCCGAAAAGCCGGACGTCCGGTGACAGATATCCATTTTTGACGGGTTCCTGATGGACAAGGTCGGTACTAAGGTATTTCTTGTTGTCATCGGGGAAAACCGTCGTTACCACAGCCTCGTCCCCCAGCCTTTCAAGCGCGATCAACGCCCCGAGAAAATTGGCCCCTGACGAGATCCCCACGCCGAGCCCGAGGTCCGCGGCCAGCTTCTGCGCCATCAGGATCGAATCGCCGTCCGAGACCGCGATCACCTCGTCCAGCTTTCCCAGGTCGCAGATCGCCGGGACGAACTCGTCCGAAATGCCCTGTATCCGATGACTGCCTACTTTGTGCCCGGTCGAAAGCGTCGGCGATTCGGCCGGCTCTAGCGGATAGACTTTGATGTCAGGGTCTTTTTCCCGCAGAAATGCGGCAAGACCCATCACCGTCCCGCCGGTCCCGACGCCGGCCACGAAGGCGTCCGGCTCGAAGCCGATCTTCGCGAGCTGTGACCAGATCTCGGGCCCGGTCGTTTGATAATGCGCTTCTGCGTTGCAGAGGTTCGAGAATTGGTGCGGGAGGAAAACGCGGCGATGCTCGTATTTGAACGCATCGGCCATCGCGATGCTGCCTAAGAATCCGCCATCATCGCGGCTGACAAGTGTGACCTCGGCACCAAAGCTCTTCATCAGCGAGATTCGTTCCTTGCTCATCCAATCCGGCATGAACACATGTACCGGATTGCCGAACGCATGCCCGATCGCGGCGAAAGAGATGCCCGTATTGCCGCTGGTCGCCTCGGCGATGGTGTCCCCTTTGCGGATCTCACCCGCTTCGTAAGCCGTCTTCAGGATGTGAAACGCCATCCGGTCCTTGATGCTCCCGGAGAGGTTCAGGTGCTCGGCTTTCGCAAAAACGGTCCGCCGCCGGCCCTTGTAATGGCAATGAACGGCAAGAAGCGGCGTGTTGCCGATCAGGTTCTCGACATATGAAGAACTGCTCGGACGGGCGGCAAAATGGCTTTGATAATCGCTGAGGCTGTTTACGTTCATTTCGGGCACCTGCTGATCCAGCTTCTCGATAACACTTTTCCCGAAAACGAGTTGTGCCTCACGTCACAATGGGGTGAAAAGCCTGTCAGATGAAACAAATGGGTAGGGGAATGCCTGACAAAAATATGTGTGAGGTGCCGTGCTAACCGCAAAGTACGGCCCCGCCGTTAACGTTGAGGATCTCGCCGGTGATATGGCGTGACCAATCGGAAAGAAGAAAGCAGATCGCGAGGGCGACATCGTCGGTGGCGGCGACGCGTTTAAGCGGGATCGAATTCACGACAGACTGGTAATATTCCTCGTCATCGAAGGCCGGCCTGACCATCGCGGTCTCGATCCAGCCGGGGGCGACGCAGTTTACGCGGATCTTTGGGCAAAGCTCGGTCGCCAGGGCTTTGGTGAACGAGATCATCCCGCCTTTTGAGGCCGAATAGTTGGAATAATTAGCCTCACCACGCTGACCCGAAGTCGACGATACCATCACTATCGCCGCGGAATCGCGTTTCTTCATCGCCGGAACGCACGATTTCGTCATCGCCCAGGCAGATTTCAGATTCGTGTTGATGACGCGGTTCCAAGTCTCCTCGGTCATCTCCTCGATCGGTGCCCCTTCCCAAATCCCGGCGTTCAGCACAAGCAGGTCGATATGGCCAAATTCGTCAAGCGCCGATTTAGCGACGGCCTGCGCCCCCGCAAACTCAGACACGTCCGCCTGGACCGCCACCGCCGAAACGCCCTTTTCCTCGCACACCCGGACCGTCTCGGCCGCTTCGGCTACATTGCTTAGGTAATTGACGACAACGTTCGCACCGCCCTCGGCCAGCCGGAGCGCGGTCGCACGCCCGACGCCCCGTGACGCCCCCGTCACGATCGCGGTTTTGCCCGAAAAAAGGTCGTTGGGTAATGCCTTTAATGTGTCCATTTCGTGAATCGTAGATAGTAAATCGTAAATTGGCCCGATGGGGCAAGTGCCCGATCCATCAATTAGCATCTCGCCTGTCACCCGCGATTTACTATTTACGATTCACCATTTACGATTTACGAAGAAATGCACGACACTAACCTCCTCGAAGACCAGCCCATCGCCTGGACACCCACGCCCGACGTCATCGAACGCGCTCAGCTCACGAAATTCATGCGCCAGGTCGGCGTCTCGACCTGGGACGAACTTTACGAATTCTCCATCCGCGACGTGGAACGCTTCACCCAAGAGGTACTCAAATTCCTCGACATCAAATTCGACCCGCCGTATGAGAGGCTGCTTGACACGTCGAACGGCGTCGAATTCCCTACGTGGTTTTCAACAAAGAGACGCGAAGACGCAAAGTCAGGACCACCTGCGGTAGCGGGTGGTTCAACTCAGCCGACAAGCGAGCAGGAAGTAACACTACCGGTAGGGAGTGTGTCCAGCGCCGGATTGAATATCACCACCATGTGCCTCGACCGCTGGTTAGGGGACGGATGGAATAATGAGCCTGCGGTTATTTGGGAGGGCGAGGACGGGAGCACTCATGCCCTTTCATATTCATTCTTAGCTGATAATGTGGCGATTCTTGTTGGAACACTTAGAGGGTTAGGAATCGGGAAAGGAGACGCGGTTGGCATACATTTACCGATGATTCCTGAAACGGTACTAGCTCTCTTGGCAATTAACCGCGTCGGGGCGATCGCCGTGCCGGTTTTTTCAGGTTACGGGGTTGAGGCTATTGCAAGCCGAATGCAAGCAGTTAAAGCAAAAGCCCTTCTTACCTGCGAAGGCTTCTACAGACGTGGAAAGTTCGTTGACATGATGGCCGTCGCGGCCGACGCGGTTCGAAGGACAAATTCCATATCGAAAGTTCTTGTGACGAAGACGGCTATTTCAGAAAAAGAACATTTTGATCAGATCAAGGACACAAAGGGCCCGCTTAGATTTGTCGAATTCCAAGAGCGTTTAGAAAAGCTATTCACGGACGTAACGGTACGGCAATTCGGAATCAGCCATAACATGATCGACCTCCTGGGCGCGGATGAGATAGGCCCCGAAGGAACCTCCGCCGAAGATCCCCTCATCATCCTCTACACATCCGGCACGACTGGCAAACCCAAAGGCATCGCCCATACGCATGCGAGTTTTCCGATCAAGGCGGCGCAGGATATGGCGTTCGGGACGGATGTCGGCCGCGGCACGCGGATCTGCTGGTACACGGACATCGGCTGGATGATGGGCCCGTGGCTGATCTACGGAGCTCTCATCAACGGCGCGACGATCTGCATCTACGACGGCGCACCCGATTACCCGACACCCGATCGCATGTGGGAATTCTGCGCAAAACATAAGGTCGAGGTGCTCGGCATCTCGCCGACGCTGATCCGATCTCTTGCAGCAAGCGAAGAAAACTCCCTTCCTTACGAAGGAGGGGTGGCAGATTCGGCGTATTCGGCCGAATCTGACGGGGTGGTTCTCTCGTCAAAGGAGATGTCAAAACGGGCAGATAAGGAACTAGAGAACCACCCCCCGGCTGAAGCCGTACCCTTCCTTCGTAAGGAGGGGAGCTATAGAGCACCCTTTGAACGCCACGACCTAAGTTCCCTTCGTGTCTTCGCCTCTACCGGCGAGCCATGGAACCCGGCGCCGTGGTGGTGGCTTTTCGAAAAGGTCGGCAGCACCAATCTGCCGATCATCAACTATTCCGGCGGCACCGAGATCGCGGGCGGCATCCTGATGGGCAATCCGCTGCTGCCGATCAAGCCGTGCTCGTTCCCGGCTCCGTGCCCGGGAATGGACGTCGATATTCTCAACGAAGACGGTGAACCGGTAAAACCCGCTGAGGTCGGCGAGCTTGTCATCAAGCAACCGTGGATCGGGATGGCCCGCGGCTTCTGGCAGGAGAAGGAACGCTATCTCGACACCTATTGGCGGCGTTTCAAAGACATCTGGGTCCACGGCGACTGGGCGATGCGTGACAAGGACGCCCACTGGTTCATCCTCGGCCGCTCGGACGACACGCTCAAGGTCGCGGGAAAGCGCGTCGGCCCGGCCGAGGTCGAATCGCTCCTCGTCGCCCACCCGCTCGTGACCGAAGCCGCCGTCATCGGCGTCCCCGATGACGTAAAAGGCACCGCGATGGTAGCTTTCGTAATGACGAGTGACAAGGGACCAGTGACGAGCGACGAAGGGCCGAAGGGATCATCACTATCCACTCAAAAACCGTCGCAGCAAGAACCAACAACTTCTGACGTAGCGACCGGGGATCTCGGGAACACTGGTGACGGATCGCCTTCCTCGTCGCCCATCACTCATCACTCGTCACTCGAAACCGAGCTGAAAGCTCTGGTTTCGCGCGACATGGGTAAGCCTCTCGCCCCGTCAAAGATTCACTTCGTCTCGGCCCTCCCTAAGACACGCAATGCCAAAGTAATGCGCCGCGTGATCCGATCAGCCTATCTCGGCGAAGATCCGGGCGACCTCTCCGCCCTCGAGAACCCTCAATCCGTCGATGAGATCGCTGCCCTCCTCAGTCGATAGGAAGTTTGGATCAGTAATTAAAGGTCCCGCGTCCGCAAAGCCTCCATCGCTGGCGGCGATCAGCCTGAGATCTTGACCCGAACACCGCTGAACGCCGCATTCCCTGTAAGTTCGTCCAGGACAAGCTCGTCCGTCAGGTCGTTGATCGACGCCCCGGAGTGTTGGCCGGCGATCGCGGCCCGGCTTCCTTTTCGGCCGTGCCCGTAGCCGTGCGGGATCGAGACCGTCCCGCGGCCAATGGCGTCGGTAACCGTGCACGGCAATTCGATCGTGCCGACCCGCGACGAAACCTCGACCACCTGGCCGTTCGAAAGCCCCAGCACGGCCGCATCCGTATCGTTGATCATGACCGTGCACCGGTCCGGGCCTTTCACAAGCACCTCGAAATTGTGCATCCACGAATTGCAGTCCCGCAGGTGCCGCCGCCCTATCAGGCTGAACGGAAATTCCGCACTATCCTCCGCTGCCATCTCGGCTTTCAGTCTGTCGAGATCGGCGACCAATAATTCCGGTGCAATGTTGATCCTTTTTTCCCTGTTCAATAGTCGCCCGGGCAAACAAGACTGAAGTTCGCCCAGGTCGATGCCGTGCGGTTCGTCGAGCAGCTTTTCCAGCGACAGCCCATATTTCCCGAACGCCAAACCCAAGCCGAGCTTCACTTCCGGCGGCTCCGGTTTGAATTCGCCCTCCGCCCCGTTCAGCCGAAACACCAACTCCTGAAATATCTGCCAGTCGTATAGCGCACCATCTGATTTCTCGAACAGCGGCGGCGAATATTTAGCCGTGTTTCTGACCGCAAAACTATTGAAGATCACATCGTAGTGCGAGCTTTCCAGATTGGTCGCCGGCGGCAGGATGATATCGGCGTGGCTCGTCGTCTCGTTTATGTAAAAGTCGATCGAGACCATGAATTCGAGCCCCGACAAGGCCTTATCCAATTGCCCGCCATTCGGCGTTGAGAGCACCGGATTCCCGCAACTCGTCACCAGCGCCCGCACCTGCCCTTCGCCGGGCGTCCGGATCTCTTCGGCCATCGCCGCAACGGGCAGTTCGCCCATAAATTCCGGAAGGCCGCGCACGCGGCTCTTCCAGCGTCCGTGAATTTCGCCTTTCGACGCACGGACCAGATCGAAAGCTGGAGTCGTGAACATCGCCCCTCCGGGCCGGTCGAAATTTCCGGTCAGGATGTTGATCGCGTTGACGAGCCATTGGCAAAGCCCGCCGAACCGCTGCGTCGAAAGCCCGATCCGCCCGTAGCAGACCGCCGATCCGTCCGCCGCGAACTCCCTCGCGAGCCGCGCGATCTCGTCAGCAGGTATCCTGGTCTGCGTCTCGGCAATCTCGGGTGTGCACCAGCCGGAAGCCTCCGTCAGCACATCGATGCCATCAACAAATTCAGCAAGCCTTCCCGGTTGCGTCAGTCCTTCCGCGAACAACACATTCACCATTGCCAGCAACAGAAAAGCATCCGTTCCCGGCCGGATAAAGTGGTGCTCGTCCGCGACACGCGCCGTTTCGGTCTTTCGCGGGTCAATTAAAACGACCTTCCCGCCGCGTCCCTTTATCGCGTTCAGCCGATTGATAATGTCCGGCGAGGTCATCAGGCTGCCGTTCGACGCCAGCGGGTTCGCGCCAAGGATCAGAAAGTGGCCCGTGCGGTCGATATCCGGGATCGGTATCAAAAACGGGTGCCCCAACATCGCCCACGAAGCGAAATGATGCGGAAGCTGATCGACTGATGTCGCCGAAAAGTTGTTCGGCGTCCTCAACGCCTTCAGCAATTCGCGTCCGTTCAGCATCGTGCCCAGGTTGTGGACCGACGGATTCCCCTGATAAACCGCCACGGCGGCGTTCCCGTATTCGGCCCGAATCTCCAGCAGTCTCGACGCCGCTTCGTCGAAAGCCTCGTCCCAGCCGATCTCACGCCACTCGCCCTTCACCTTGCGGACCGGCCTTCGCAAACGGTCGGGATCTTCGTAGATATCCTTCAACGCCAGTGCTTTCGGGCAAATGTGCCCTCGGGAGAAAGGATCGAGTTTGTCGCCTACGATCGAGACGATCCTGCCGTTCTTGTGCTCGATCTCAATGCCGCAGATGGCCTCGCAAAGGTTGCAGTTTCGGTAGTGTTTTTCAGACATCGTTTGGCGGTACCCTCCGGATCGGCACGAAAAGGATAATCCAAATCGCTTTGGCCGCCCAATCGCCGCCGCCGCGAGAAATGACCGGACTCCGCATTATGGGTTAAAATCCGTACAAAATGGCAAAAGCTGTCAAGATCCCTCCGGATATCGCGGAAGCACATCCTCAGCAATGGTTTGCCGAGGCAATGCGGGTGCGTTTCGAAGAGGTCCTGAGATTTGTCGACGCCGCACGTGACCCTGACGAGATCGAAGGCGTGCACGATATCCGTGTTGCGATCCGCCGGCTTCGAAGCTTGATACGAGATTTTACCGGCGTTGCCGGCGACAAGACTCTTTCGAAATTCTCAGGAAACCTGAAGGAAACGGCCGGCCGTTTGGGCGTTGTCCGCGACCTCGATGTCCTTATCGAAGCGATCAAAAAGGCGTCGTCCGATGCTCCCGAAGACGCTGCGGCGGGTATTTCCGAACTGATCGGGCATTATCGTGAGCGGAGAACTAAGGCTCTTCGGTTGGCATCAACGGCGTTGGGCGATGACGCGGTCGATGGCCTGAAGAAACAGCTTGAGGCGGCTTGCCGGGCGGCTGTCCGGCAGCCGGGCCTTTTTGACAGCCCTGATGTCCGCCGCGAGGCAAGAATCACTATCACCGACAACCTCGACGGCTTTCGTTCAAAAAGCGGAGCGCTTCTGCGGCCGACAGCCGCCAAAAAGCTCCATAAACTGAGGATCGCAGCGAAACGCCTTCGTTATTCGCTCGAACTCCACTCTCCTCATTTCGAAGGCCGGTTGGATGATGCCGCGTCGGAGGTCAAGCAAATGCAGGGCCATCTTGGCGACCTGCATGACTGTGATGTTTGGATGGATGAATTGCGGATGTACCTTGAACGCAAGCCGGCAAAGGGTTCGAAGGAGAAACGTGCCGCCGCGTCGTGGCTCCTTTCTCAATTCGCCCGGCAAAGGAACAAGGCCTACATCGCGGCGTTCGAACTCTGGTCAAAATGGGAGGCAGAAGATCTCATCAACGGCCTCGGCCGCATTCTAAAGGACTCGTCTAGGTGAACTTTCTTAGACAGGACCATCTGATGCACCGCACCATCTACACCATCGGACACGGGCGGCATGCGTTCAACTACTTTCTCGAACTGCTGCGGCAGTACGAGATCGCGTTCCTGTGCGACGTGCGGAGCGTCGCCCGCTCGCGGTGGCCGCAGTTCAATGGGGGCGTTTTACGAGATTTGCTTGCTGAGAATGGCATTGGCTACGAGCACCTGCCCGAAACCGGCGGTAAGACGAAGCCAAAGCCCGAGGACCTTGCCCGTGGCGTCGACCGCATCGTCGAAATAGCGAACGACCTCCGGACGGCGATCATGTGCTCGGAATCGCAGCCGCTCTCTGCCCACAAACTGCCGCGTGCCAACTGCCACCGCGTCGGGATGCTCGCACCGATGATCCGGGCCCGCGGGATCGACAGGATCGTCCACATTCTGCCCGACGGGCGTTCGATCGAGTTCGATGAATCCGAGGTCCCTTCAATTTGGTGAGGCTCTTGCGAAGAGGTCATAAACTTCGAAGGACTACCTTACAGGTTTCTCAGCTGCGAATTAGTATGAAAAGTTATCTGATATTAATCTTGGTCACCCCTTTATTTCTTTTCTTCGCTGAAACTGTTGTCGCATGCAGTTGTATGATCTCAAGTCCATGCCAAATGAACGCGCGAGCGGACGCAATTTTTATCGGCAAAATTAACAACGTAGAGCCGGATCGAGGGAGCGCGCGCCATACCGTTGAGATCGAGAGGAACTTCGAGGGAATGGATGGGAGACGTGTGGTTGACATCATCACCGACCAATCGTCATCTTGCGCCTTCTCGATGCAACAGGGCGAAAGATATCTGATCTTTGCGAACGTAAATGAAGAATCTGGGCGTATTTTTGCTTGGTACTGCTCCGGCACCAAACCACTAAAGGAAGCATCAAAGGAGATGGCGTACCTGGAATCGATTAAGGATACTCCTACAGACAAAGGTGTACTAAATGGGAAAGTGCTTGAGTATGATGCGAGATACAAGGTTGAAATGGAACCATTTAAGCCGAAGGAAATAGACCAAGTCTTCTTGGAGGCGGCCAGCGGGAAGATCAGTCAGGTTCCGATTGGTCCGGACGGGGAGTTTGTTTTCCGCGACCTGCGAGGCGGCCGCTACAAGGTATTTGTTGATGCACCTGAACGGTTGGTCTCGACCGACGAAATCGATTCTGAGTTCGTTTCTGAGAAGGGGTCGCGGCGAGTCGGCGGCAAGGTCAAAGTGTTGGGTTCCGGGTGTAGTTCCAGCAGATATTTCACGTTTTATGTTAACGGGGTCATATCAGGTAGAGTATTGAGCGCCGACGGCCGTCCGATGAAACGATTTCCAGTCACATCCCTTCGCTACGAGGACGGTGATGACATGCCCGAGAAGTTAGATAGGGTTTGGACAAATGATGAGGGAGTCTACGTGTTCAAAGGACTCCCACCGGCTCGATACCTGATCGGGTTTGAGATCGGAAACTCGCTTTACATTGAGTCGCCTTTCTCCGGTTACATGCCGGTGTTTTATCCCAACGTCCTAGATCGAAAAAGAGCCAAGCATGTCGAGCTTGGTTACAACCAAATACTTCCGCAGAGAGATATCGTCCTGAAACCGGAACTCGCCAAGAGGAAGATCTTTGGACGGGTTATTCGTGCAAACGGACAACCCGCAATAAATGCCGACACCGTTTTCCATGTACGGCGACGGGCCGCCGCGGATCGAATCGAAGGCGGATATGAGATGAACCTCGATCTCGATGGACGTTTTGAACTGGAAATATTTGAACAAACGGAGTATTGGATCCTTTCTCGCCTATTTGATTCCAACGACCTTGAAACAAGAAAGATCGTTCAGAGTTCGAAATGTTACAAGGTATCTGATCTGCCTGCTGCCGGATCGACGTCCGTAGAAATAGTCCTCAAGCCGGGCAGCCGAAACTGTGACATCAGGAAACTGGATTAGTGTGGGCCGATCCACTAAGGTGGACGAATCGGACGGACCGTCACTTTGGCGATCTCAAAAAAACTTGACAATATGTTGTGGCAGTGTTAAAACTTTACACAATCAGGACGACTGTTGGAACGCTCGAAGGTACCGGAAGGAAATCTCCGGGGTTTTGCGCGCTTTGAGACCATAAATTGGCCTTTTGACCGCTCAACCGATCGTGCCGATCAACTCGCTGCCGCCTGCTGCTGGCTCTCAAGCTCGCTGTCCCTCAGCTCCTGAACATATCCGATATCATCCGATACGACATCGGCAAGCGTAACGACCAACTCGCCCTTTCTTCCGTTCTTGATCGCGTGATGGATCGAATCCCGGCTTCCGGGGATCACGCGCACCTGCGGGTCCTTGCCCGCCCTGGCGATCCCGTCCTGGATCAGACGAGCGACCTCCGACGCTTCGCGGCCGCGGAGGTAGTGGCCCTCGCGGACCACGATCCTGTCAAAGAACTCGCCCGCGATCTGTCCCATTTCCATTATGTCTTCGTCTCGCCGATCGCCGGGTATCGTAAGGATAACGGTCCGGTATTTGTTCGGCAGCTTTGATATAAAGTCGACCAGCCCGCGGAAACCCGCCGGGTTGTGGGCGTAATCCATTAGAACGGTGACACTTCCGACCTCGATGAAATTCAATCGTCCCGGCGTTTGGGCCGTACCCGCGTTGAAGGTCGTCAGGCCGACCCTGATGTCCTCGATCGAAACACCGTGAACAAAGCACGCCAGCGTCGCGGCCAGCACGTTCTGCACCATGAATTCCGCACGCCCGCCATAGGTCAGCGGTATATTCGCGGCTTTTTCGACCCGCACCTTCCACTTCCCTTTCAGGATGGTCACATAGCCGTTCTCGTAAACGCACGACACCCGGCCGCGTTCGACGCGGCGCTTAATGTTCGGGTGGTTCTCGTCCATCGAAAAGCAGACCACCGTGCCGTCCACAAGCTCCTTCATTTTGTAGACGAGGTCATCCTCGGCATTCAGCACCGCATAGCCGCGTTTGCCCACCGCCCGCGGCACTACCGATTTTACGCGGGCAAGGTCTTCCAGCGTGTTCACGTCCTTCAATCCGAGATGGTCGGCCGCCACATTCAGCACGACCCCGATATCGGCGTGGTCAAAGCCGAGGCCGGAGCGGATGATGCCGCCGCGCGCCGTCTCGAGCACGGCGACGTCGACCGTCGGGTCTTTCAGCACCAATTGGGCAGAGACCGGCCCCGTATTGTCGCCCGGAACGATCCTTTCGTTTCCGATGTACGTCCCGTCGGTGGTCGTGAATCCGACCGAGCTGCCCGAATTCCGCAGGATATGGGCGATCAGGCGGGTCGTGGTAGTTTTGCCGTTGGTCCCGGTGATCGCAAAGATCGGGATGCGGAATGGCGTTCCGGTCGGGAAAAGCATATCGATCACGTGCTCCGCCACGTTTCGGCCGATGCCCTCGCTTGGGGCCAGATGCATCCTAAATCCGGGGGCCGCGTTCACCTCGATGATACCGCCGCCGTTGTCGCGCAGCGGCTCGCTTACGTTCGGCGCGATCACGTCGATTCCGGCCACGTCCAGGCCGATGATCTTCGCGATCCTCTCGAATAGAAAAACATTTTCGGGGTGCACCTCATCGGTAACGTCGATCGCGGTTCCCCCGGTCGATATGTTTGCCGTTGTTTTAAGGAATAACTGCTCGCCTTTGGGAAGGACCGAATCCAGTTCGTATCCGGCCTGGCGAATGCACCGCATCGTTTGATTATCGACCTCGATCTGCGTCAGGACGTTCTCGTGTCCGTAACCGCGGCGGGGGTCCTGGTTCGTCTCGTCGATCAGTTCCTGGATGGTCTGCTTTCCGTCCCCGATTACGTGTGCCGGCACGCGTTTCGCGACCGCGATCAGCCGGTTGTTGACGACCAGGGCCCGGAAATCGTAGCCCTGAAGTTGCTGTTCGACGATCACCCATCGCGAGTATTCCTTGGCCTTTTCCCAAGCGATCTGGGCCTCGTCAGCCGATGTGATACCGACGGTCGCACCCTTTCCGTGGTTCCCGTCCAGCGGTTTGATCACGGCCGGAAACCCCACCTTGTCAAGGGTCGCCTCGAGGTCATCGATGTCGCGTATCCGATAGCCGCGGGGAACCGGGACGCCCATATCGCCGAGCAATGTCTTGGTCGCATGCTTATTGCCCGCGATGTCGACGGCGATCATGTTGGTGTTCGCGGTCGTGGTGGCCTGGATGCGTTTCTGGTGAACGCCGTAGCCAAGCTGGACCAGCGACTGGTCGTTAAGCCGGATAAACGGGATCCCGCGCGACTCGGCCTCTTCGACAAGCGATCCGGTCGACGGCCCAAAGCGGACCTCTTCACGGATCTCGCGCATCCGCTGGACATCTTCCGCGATCTCGGCCTTAATCTCCTGCGGATCTTTGTTCTCAGCCAGCCCGACAAACAAACGCACGGCGGCCCGTGCAGCGTACCGGCCGACCTCCTCTTCGTGGTAGCTGAAAACGACGTTGTATATGCCTTTTTCCGTGGTCTCGCGGGTGCGGCCATAGCCCGTGTCCATTCCCGCAAGGGTCTGCAGCTCCAGCGCGAAATGCTCGATGATGTGGCCCGCCCAGGTGCCCTCTTCCACTCGCCGAAGAAATCCACCCTCTTCGCCATAGCTGCAGCCATGCGACCTGAGCGTCGGCATCACATCGACCATCCGGTCGTAAAAGCCTTTCAGTTTGTTCGAAGGCTTCTTTTCATACGCCCCGATATCGAGGCGCATTATGATCAGCTTCTTCCAATAACCGCTCCAGTAATTCGGCCCGCGAAGGGTTCTGATTTCGAGAATATCCATATGTCATTTGCAATTTGCGATCTGCAATTTGCGATCTATCTTGTCTTCCGAGCGCTGATCTTTGAAGCGGCGATGATCTTCGTCAGTTCGTTACCCTCTCTCAACAAATTCGCCACCTTTGCCGGCGGCAACATTCTGCGTTCAACTATTATTTCCATCCAAAAGCAGCTTTCGTCCGCTTCTTCTTCGGCAACACGAAGTTTAGCGATGAATTCAGCCCTTGAACGCCCGCGACACGCCGCCCGATAATTCGAACCAACCGAGGTTCCCGAACGAGCCAATTGCCCTCCTACCGTCCTCCCCTCGATCGCGTTTGGGAGTGCTGCAACAAGATTTAGAACACGCAACGCGAATGTTTTTGTCCGGTCGAGCATTTCCTTTTCCGTCATCGCAATTTCACCGCAAGTTCGCAAATTGCAAATTGCAGATCGAAGATCACCCCAGATCCGGCAGCAGAAACTCCCTCTGCGGCTGCAGCGGGTGACGTTCGAGGTACTGATAGACCAGCCCGTCGCGGAGGATATGCATCTTTACTCCGCAGACGCTGAACGACTCGTGATTGGCGACTTCGGCGATCTCGTTGTAGCTGATCGAAGACCCGTCAACGATCGTCACCGAACCGCGTCCGACCACCTCCAGAATGCCCTTTCCATCCAGGATGATCGCGGTGTTTTCGTCGATCCCGATGCCTAGATTGTACGGGTTATAAGACACGGCAGTGATCAATCGGCTGATGCGGCCGCGTTCGGTGAAGTGCTGGTCGATGATCAGATTCTTCAGGAAGCCGAGCCCAGGCGAAAGCTGCACGGCGCCTTTGTGAGGATGCGAGGTCGCCTCGCCCCGGACGATCATCGAAGTGCTCATCCCCGCCGCACCCGCACTGGTGCCGGCGAGCACGAGCGGGGTCTCACGGACCAGCTTTCGCAGTTCCGCGGCAAGATTCGTCCCGCCTAGCAGCGAGACCAGCCGCATCTGGTCGCCGCCGGTGATGAAAACACCGGTCACGCCGTCGAGCAGTTCTTTCGGATCGGCCTGAAAAACGTCCTGTCTCGAGGTCGCCCTCAAGACGCGCGGGTTCGCGACGCCGAGGTTTCGAAATGCCTGTGTGTAGACATCCGCCGCGAATTCCGGATAATCAGAAGCGACCGGGACGATCAGCACCTCAGCCTTTTCGCCGCCCGCAAGCGAAAGAAACTTCTTCAATATCCGCCGCTCGTTGTACTTATCCTCTGCCCCGCCGATCACCAGCAGATGCCCGCCGATGATCTCGCGTTCATGCGATTCACTCATATGACTTTAGTTTGGATATTGTAAACAATTCGCCACCGAGGACACAGAGTGCACTGAGAAAAATCGCCTTCTAAGCTCCGTGTCCTATGTAATCTCTGTGGCTCGATCTTCCGTGAATTTCCTGCAGGCTCCGAACGGTCACGGCACCTTCGCCCTGACGGGTTGCGATTGCCTCGACCAGGGCCTCGGCCCCGGTGATGGTGGTGACGCAGGGCACGTTGAATTGGAGTGCGGCCTTGCGGATGGCCTGCTCGTCGTAACGCGACGCCTTACCGAGCGGAGTGTTTATGATCAGAGCGATGTCGCCCTGCCGGATCAGGTCGGCGATGTTCGGGCGGCCCTCGTTCACCTTAAAGACGTCCTCGCAATCCAGGCCCACCTCGCGAAGCCTCATCGCCGTCCCGTGGGTAGCAACGAGCGAAAAACCAAGTTTTTTGAGCCTTCGTGCAAGCAGAGCCGCTTGGCCCTTGTCCGCGTTCGTGACCGAAATAAACGCCTTCATCAACTTCCGATCTCTGAGTTCGTGTTCAAGTTCTGAAGTTCCAAAATTTGGAATGGGTAGTTTAAGCCCCGCTCCCTCCATCGCCTTTCCGTAGGCCTCGCCGAAGGTGGAACCGACACCCATCACCTCGCCGGTCGAGTGCATCTCGGGCCCGAGGATCGGATCGACACCGGCGAATTTCTTGAACGGGAAAACGGGTGATTTGACGAAGATCTGCGGCACTGCCAGTACGTCCGGAAGGTCAAACTCGGCAAGCGTCTTCGCATCGGCCATCAACAACGCTGCGATCTTGGCGATCGGGACCCCGGTGGCCTTCGCAACGAAAGGCACGGTCCGCGACGCTCGCGGATTGACCTCGAGAACATACACGCGGTCGTTCTGAACCGCATATTGAATGTTCATCAACCCCTTTACCTTCAATGCTTTAGCCAGCGAGCGGGTGTAATGTTCGATCGTGTCCAGGTGCTCGACAGCGATCTTTTGCGCGGGCAGCACCGACGACGAATCGCCGGAATGGATCCCCGCCTCTTCGATGTGTTCCTGGATCCCCGCGATCACGATCGCGGTCTCGTCCGCCAATGCGTCCACGTCGATCTCAGCAGCCCGCTCAAGGAACTTATCGATCAGGATCGGCTTTTCGGGTGAGGCATCTACCGCCGACCGCATATATTCGTCAAGCGATTGCTCATCGTAAACTATCGCCATCGCCCGCCCGCCAAGCACAAAACTCGGCCTTACAACGACCGGATAACCGATCTCTTCCGCAACGCTTTTCGCTTCTTCGAATGAGGTCGCAGTTCCGTTCGGCGGCTGCGGTATGTTCAGGTCTTTCAGCAACGCCGAGAACCGCTTTCGGTCTTCCGCCAGGTCGATCGAATCCGGCGACGTGCCGATGATCGGCACCTCGGCTGCGTGCAGGCTGTCGGCAAGGTTCAGCGGCGTCTGCCCGCCGAACTGCACGATCACTCCTTCGGGCCGCTCGACCTCAACGACGTTCATCACGTCCTCGAACGTCAGCGGCTCAAAATAAAGGCGGTCCGATGTGTCGTAATCGGTCGAGACGGTCTCCGGATTGCAGTTGACCATGATGGTCTCGAACCCGGCATCGCTCAGCGCGAATGAAGCGTGGCAGCAGCAGTAGTCGAATTCGATGCCCTGCCCTATCCGGTTCGGCCCCGACCCGAGGATCATTATCTTCCGCCGGTCGGTCGCGTCGGCCTCGCATTCCTGTTCAAATGTTGAATACAGGTACGGCGTGAACGATTCGAACTCGGCCCCGCACGTGTCGACGCGTTTGTAAACAGGAACGATGCCTTCCGACCGCCGCCGGGCCCGGACCTCAGCCTCGCTTGAGCCGGTAAGGAACGACAGGCGGCGATCGGACAAACCGAATTCCTTGGCCGTCCTTATCTCGGCCTCGCTGTATTCGTTCAGCGCTTTGGCGTTCAGCGTTTCCTGGAACTCCATCACCTGCGAAAGCTGGTCCAGGAACCACGGATCGATCATCGTCAGCCGGTGGACCTCGTCGATCGAATATCCGATCCTCAACGCATAAGTTATGTACGAGAATCGCTGTGAATTGGGCCGGGCCAGCTTTCGCTGCAGTTCCTCGTCGGGCACATCGACGAGGCGAAGCGGCTTCACTGATTCAAGCGATCGCAGCCCTTTGAACAGCGATTCCTTGAACGTCCGCCCGATGGCCATCACCTCGCCGACGGACCTCATCTGCGTGCCCAGCACGTCCTCGGCACCGGGAAACTTCTCGAATGCCCATTTCGGGATCTTTGTTACGACGTAATCGATGGTCGGCTCGAACGACGCCGGGGTCTTTTTCGTGATGTCGTTCGGGATCTCATCGAGCGTATATCCGACGGCCAGCTTCGCAGCAATCTTTGCTATCGGGAAACCCGTCGCCTTCGAGGCCAGGGCCGACGACCGCGACACACGCGGATTCATCTCGATTATCCGGACCTCACCGTTTTCCGGGTTGACGGCGAACTGGATATTCGACCCGCCCGTCTCGACGCCGACCTTGCGGATGCACCTGATCGACATGTCGCGGAGGTTCTGGTATTCGACGTCGGTGAGCGTCTGGGCCGGAGCGACGGTGATCGAGTCGCCCGTGTGCACGCCCATCGGGTCGAAATTCTCGATCGAGCAGATGATGACGACGTTATCGTTCAGGTCGCGCATCACCTCAAGCTCGTATTCCTTCCACCCGAGGATCGATTCTTCGACCAGGATCTGTGACACCGGCGACGCCGCCAGCCCGTTCTTAGCTATCTCTTCAAATTCTTCCGGATTGTAGGCCGTTCCGCCGCCGGTTCCGCCGAGAGTGAAGGCCGGCCGGACAATGGCCGGATACCCGGTCTCCTCTACGATCGATCGAGCTTCTTCCCAGCTGTGAGCGAACCCGCCCTTCGGAGAAGGGATCCCGACCTCGTCCATCGCCTTTTTGAAAAGCTCGCGGTCCTCGCCGACCCGGATCGCCTCGATGTTCGCCCCGATCAGCTTCATGCCGAATTTGGTCAGGACGCCTTGCTCGTAAAGCTCGACCGAAAGATTGAGCCCGGTCTGCCCGCCGACAGTCGGAAGAAGGGCGTCGGGCCGCTCCTTTTCGATGATCGCGGTCACCGTCTCGACCGTCAGCGGCTCAACGTACGTCCGGTCGGCGATCTCCGGGTCGGTCATAATGGTCGCCGGGTTCGAATTGACCAGCACGACCTCAAAACCTTCCTGCTTCAATGCACGACAGGCTTGCGTTCCGGAATAATCGAACTCGCAAGCCTGGCCGATGACTATGGGCCCTGAACCAATGATCAGGATCTTCTTTATGTCCGTTCGCTTCGGCATTTTTACAAATTTTTAGTATACAAAAATCTGTGTAATGCCCGAACCGCAGCGGCCCTTTAGTATGGAAAACCCGGGATCCGAATCTTCTGCTTCAGCTTCTGAGTCCCGAATTCGATCGCCTTCCCGGCAATGATGTTGCCGAGTTGGTCCGCAAGGTCCGGCCTGATCTTCTTCAGCCGGGCCTGCGTTTGTTTGGCACCCTTTTTGTCGCCCGCCGCGTGCTGCGTCGAGCCAAGGTTGAACAGGCCTGAAACATTGTTCCCATCCAGTGCGACAACCCTGTTGAATTGGGCCAGTGCTAAGGGCAGATTGTTGGAGCCCCGATAGGCCAGCCCAAGCTGGTTGAGTGCGATGGCCCAGTCGTTATGCAGCCTGATGGCCTCGTTCAACGCCAAGGCGGCTTTTTCGTGCTCGCCCAAGCTATTGTACGTCGAACCGAGGTTCAGATGTGCAGCGTCCAGATTCGGGTCCTTCTGAACCGCAGATTGGAGCGAGACCTTGCCCTTTTCCAGCTTCTCGTTCGCGGCCGCGTCGTTCTTTGCGGCCTTGTCCGCCTGGGCACCGTTGTAGTACGCCCAGCCGACGTTCGACTCGTCCTCGGCGGTAGGGCTCATCGTCTTTGCGGTCTCCAAACGGGCCGCGGCCTTGTCCCATTCCGCAGCCTTACCCAGACAATAGCCCCATTCGCTGTAGAGGTTCGGATCGTCGGTTATCGTCTTGGCCGCGATCGCGTATTCCACGTTCGCCTCCGGATACCGCTCGAGTTGGCGGTACGTGCTCGCAAGCTGGTACCTGAGTTTCGCATTGTTTCCGTCGATGCGGACCGCGTTTAAGTATGCGGTCAGAGCGTTCCTGTAATCGCCGGCGTTGTAATTAAGAACGCCAAGTTCGATCCAGGCCGCAGCAAAACCACCATCCAATTGCCCTGCCCGCTTGAATGCCTCGATCGCCGCAGGGGCCTGTCCCGAACGCGTCAGCGCCAGGCCACGGACATAATGGACCGCCGGATTCGCGGGTTCAGCAACCGCCGCCTTATCGATCAGGGCGACCGCCTCGGCCGTCTTTCCTCGGTCTGACAGGAATTGGGCCCGAGCGATCAGAATATCGACGTTCGTCGGATCCGCCGCTTCGGCCTTCACGAATAATGCTTCTGCCTTATCGTGCTGGCCGAGTTCGCCGTAGGCCAATGCGGCAGGCAAATACGCGGTCGAAAGCTCGGGGTCGATCGTGATGGCCTTATCGTAATTGACCGCCGCAAGCTCTTTCCGGCCACCCGCGTCGTGGATCTCACCGAGTTTTAGGTATGCGATCGCATTCTTCGGATCGCGCTTTGCGGCCTCGTTCAGGAGGGTTATAGCTTCGTCGCTGTTGCCCGCGTCGTTGGTTTGGATCCCCTTAACGGTCAGGGCGTCGCTCAATCCTGTCGAAGCATCCGCGTTTTTCGGATTGGCGTTTAGCGAAGCCCGAAAATCCTTGATCGCACCGTCCACGTCGCCGGTCTCCATTTTGGCTTCGCCGGCTGCGGCTAGGTTATTCGAAAGCTTCAACCGTGCCAGACGTTCTTTCGCACGAGCTTTGGCGAGCGCTTCCTTTCGGGCCTTTGCTTGAGCGGCTTTCCTATTCTGTGCCTGCGACACCTGGCCTTTCACTTTGGCCTGATACGAGCGCTTGATCCCGCCACTACTTCCGCTGGCCGCTCCGGCTTCCTGCGGACGACTTTTCGATCCGCGAAACACAAAAACGCTCGAACCCGCCACAACATCTTCGGTTGCGACGATGTCGTTCCCGGCCGCCAGCCCGGCAAAAGACAAATTGAGCGAAACGAAGATAATGGCTGTTATGAATACTCTGAAGGATTCGAAGCAGACTCGCATTGGTGACCTCCTGGAAAAATAGTCCTGTGCGGAGACGGACGTATCTTATGTTTTTTGCTTAGTGCGGCCTCTCTCAAAAGTTACGCGTGAGCACGGGCCGAAAAGTATCAGGGACGGGGGTTATTTCAGGAAAAGCCGACAAAGGTGGGCTCAGGGACAAGTTCGATCCCGAACCGCTCTTTGACCGCTTGGACGATAAGGTCCTTAAGACCAATTATCTCGGCGGTCGTCGCGCCGCCAGAGTTTATTATAGCCAAAGTATGCCGGGAAGAGATAGAGGCGTTTTTGAAGCGATATCCTTTTGGGAATCCCGCTTTTTCGATCAGCCACGCGGCCGGTATTTTGATAGATCCGCCTTCCCCTTTGAAATGCGGAACCTCGTGCACGGGAAACGCCGCCGAGATCTCCCTATACGTGTCTGCCGACACCAGTGGGTTCTTAAAAAAGGAGCCGGCGCTTTTCGAGTTCGGGTCGTCCGGGTCTATCACCATCGATTTAGCCCGCCGTATCGAGATCACGGCCTCGCGCATCTCCCGAAGGTCCGGTTCCCGGCCGCCGAAATGCGATCTCAGGTCGCCGTAGGCGATCTTCGGCGTTCCACTAACGATCAGCCGAAACCGGACGGAAACGATGATATAACGGCTGGTCTGATCCGAATTGAAGGTGCTTTTCCGATAGGCGAACCCGCATTCATCGTTGCCGAGCTTCGTAAAGGACCTCGACTCGCGGTCAAAGCAGCGTACCGAGACGATCGTTTCTGAAACCTCTTGCCCGTAGGCGCCGATATTCTGGACCGGAGCCGCCCCGGTCAGACCCGGAATTCCGCTCAGGCACTCGACGCCGGCCAGATCCCTCTCGACGCAGTACGCAACAAACCCGTCCCAATCTTCGCCCGCCCCGACGTTCAGGACCCGCATTTGCTTGTCCGGACCTTCATCTTCGACCGAGATCCCTTTGATCGCGACCTGCATCACCAGGCCTTCAAACCCCGCGTCTGAGACCAGCATGTTGCTGCCGCCGCCCAGAACCAGTAGCGGAATGCCTTCAATTTCAGAATATTCGACGGCCGCCGCAACCTCTTCCTCAGTTTCGCACCGTACAAAAAAACGGGCTGGCCCGCCAACCTTCAATGTGGTCAGCGGAGCCAGCGCGACGTCTTTTTCCAGTTTTAGTTTCGTCAAGATCGACGATCGCGGCCCGAAGTCTGGGGGTTAACCCTTGATCCGTCCACCGCTTAGCTGGGCCAGCCGGGCCGCGAACGCATTGCCCGAATTCCCCATCTTTTTCAGTCGGTCATAGGCCTTCTTGGCCTCGCCCAGGTTGCCGTCCTGCAGTTCGGCCTCACCCAGGTTGAACTGGATCACCGGATTTTTGTCTTCCTTCGAAGCGGCCTTCCTGAACTGGGCGGCAGCCTCCTTGAATTTATTCTGCTTCCGATAGACCGCACCGAGTTCGTTCAGGGCAAATCCCCAGTTCGGCTCTTTGGCAACGGCCTTGGTCAATGCATCGACCGCACCCGGATAGTCCCCCATGTCGGCAAGCACCCGGCCAAGGTTCACAAGCGGGCCGGCCTCGAACGAGCCGCTGCCCGAAACCGCCTTTGAAAGTGCAGCCTTTGCCTTTTCCAGTTTCGGAGCCGCCGCCGCATTGTCACGGAAACTCAGGTCTTCGCGGGCCGCGTTGAAGTATGCCCAGCCCAGATTAGCGTTGTCCACACCGGCCTGGCTGAACTGCGACGCCTTTTCAAGATATGTTACCGCGTCGCCCCAGCGGCACCGCATACCCCGGGCCATGTTCACCTCGCACTGCTTTGCGACCATGAACGCACTCTTGCTATAAATATCCGCCGCCTGTTCTTTATTCAGGTCCGTCGAACGCTCGATAAAAAGGGCTGCGAGCTTATAGTTCGATTCGGCTTTCTCAAAATTTGCGACCTGTCGGTAAGAATCGGCCAGATTCTCGTACGCTTCCGGGTTGTTGTTCCTCAGTTTGACAGCCTGCTCGTAAGCCGTAACGGCCTCCGTATACTTGGCTGATTCATAGTTGGCCGCCCCAAGGCCCATCCAGGCCTCGAAATAATCCGGCTTAAGCTCGATCGCCTTGTTGAAATCAACCGCTGCTTCCACCGGCTTCTTCATTCGAAGGTAGGTCTCGCCGGCCTGATAGTACGCCTCGCCGTATGTCGGATCGTCGGTAGTCGCCCGCTTGAATGCGGCCAGGGCATCCTGGTTCCGGTTCTGCGAAAACCGGATCAGGCCCAGGAAATATTGGGTTTCGGGATCCTCCGGAGCGATCGCGATCGCTTTCGTCAGCAGATCGTCGGCCTTCGCTATCTCTCCGTTTCTGAAGTATAAGATCCCGAGCGGGACGTAAATCTCTGTCAATTCCTTATCGTTTGCGAGGGCCCTCTCGTAGCTCGAACGGGCGTCTGGGTCTTTGCCGTCCGCGGCAAAGACCTCGCCTAGCCCGAAGTGGGCCGGTGCGTTATTCGCATTGTAGGTCAGGGCCTCTTCGAAGAACCGCCGGGCCGTCGCACGCGAATCGCGGGCGAGTTCTTCGTTGCCCTTCAGTGCCAGCGCCTCGCTGAGCCCATTTTTTGCGACGGCATACGCACTGTTCAATTGGACGGCCTCACGGAAAAAGTCGATCGCCTGATCAAAATTGTCCCGGTCCATGTAGTACTCGCCGACACCCGCAAACAGCCTCGAAGCTTCGGCCGCCGGCATCGTCTTCACCTTCGGCAGCCTGGGATCGTCCGGGTTTACCGATTCGGTACGTGTACGCCTCGGGGCCTTCTTGGCCAGGGCCGTGTATTGCTTATTGAACTTTTTCGCCGTGGCTGTCCTCTGGGTCTTCGTTCTTTCGGCCCGGCCTCGCGACACGAATCGCCGCGGAGAAGCTTTGGAACTGGTCCGGAATACAAAAACGCTGGACCCGCCGGTGATATCGCTCACCGAGACGAGTTCCTGTCCGCTCGCCGGCATACTCGTTAAGACCAGAGCGGTTATGATCCAGAATGTGATTGCTAAATGGCCGTTTCGAACTGATCTTTTCATCTTTATCCTCGTAATCCGTTGTTTTGGGCTCGTTTTCAAGTTCCGGACACGAACCAGAAAATATCTGACGATGGAAATGAACTCTTTTTGCGAAAGATCCATCGCAAATAAGCGAGGGGCTTTCTAATTGTACCTTATCCCGTCAAATGTCCCGCCGCCTCTCCCCGGCTCACCCCATATGACCGCCCGCGGCCCTCAGAAGTGTGCTTCCACGCCCCGAAATCTTGCGATTATCGAAGTGGTCGGTTAAATTAAAGTGTTACGAACATCTTACACCCGTTTATGAGCGTGACGTAGGAACGACAGGCTCCCCGGCCCCGGCTTCCTATTTCCTTATAGATGCACATAGATCAATTTTTGAACTGGAGAATTTGCCAACCATGAAAGCATTCGCTACTGAAAACATAAGAAACCTTGCTGTCATTGGTCACGGCGACGCAGGTAAAACCCAACTTACTGCGTCGCTGGCCTACGTTGCAGGTGCAACGCCGCGTTGGGGCAAGGTCGAGGAGGGGACCGCCGTAACCGACTTTGACGACGACTCGATCGAACGAAAGATCTCGCTGAACAACAATTTCGCCCACCTCGAATACAAAGATACTAAGATAAACCTTATCGACACCCCGGGCTACGCTGCGTTCGTCGCTCACGCCCGCCCGGCCGTCCGTGTCGCCGACTGTGCCCTTGTGGTAGTCGATGCGGTCCACGGCATCGAGGTCCAGACCGAAAAAACTTGGCAGTACGCGAACGAGTTCATGCTTCCGCGGTTCATGGTGATCAACAAGATCGACAAGGAGCACGCAGATTTCGGCCACGCCCTTGAAACGGCTACCTCGAGTTTTGCCCGGTCGATCGTCCCATTTACCCTGCCGATCGGCCAGGAAGGCAATTTCCGCGGCGTCGTCGACGTCGTCCACCAAAAGGCCTATGAATTCGACGATAACGGCAAGGCGAAAGAGATCCCGCTGCCCGAAGAAGGCCGCGATGTCTTTGAACGCACCCGCGAACGCCTGATTGAGATCGTCGCCGAATCAGACGACGCGTTAATGGAAAAGTATTTCGAGGAAGGCACGCTTCCCGAAGAGGACGTTTACCCAAACCTTGCAAAGGCCATCGCGAAAAGCAAGCTGTGCCCCGTCTACGCCGTTTCTTCGCTGAATCTCGTCGGCCTTCAGATCCTCCTCGATCACATCGTCGAATTCGCCCCGACGCCGGCCACTCATGAGGTTGAATACGGCTTTTCCAACTCCGACCTTAGCGGCGACCGCATCACTCGCAAGTACAGCACCGATGAGCCCTTCTCGGCCTACGTCTTCCGGACGATCGCTGACCCGTTCGCGGGCCGAATCAGCGTAATGAAAATCGTCAGCGGCAAGATCGCTTCCGACGCGACCGTCTTCAATTCGACTCGCGACTCGGCCGAGCGTCTCGGAGCACTTCATGTGATTACCGGAAAGACGCTTGAAAAAGTGGCCGAGGCACAAACCGGCGACATCGTCGCCGTCGTAAAGCTCAAGGAAACTCAAACGGGCGATACCCTGTGCGACAAGGCAAAACCGATCGTTTACCCGAGCGTGCAGTATCCCGAACCCGCCGTCGCTTTCGCCATCGAGCCGAAGTCGCGTGCCGACGAGGACAAGATCTCTGGAGCGATCCATCGAATCCTCGAAGAGGACCCGTCGCTTCATTTCGATCGCGACGCTCAGACGAAAGAGTTCATTTTGTCGGGTTCCGGGCAGCTTCATATCGAGACGGTCGTCAAGAAACTTGCCGACCGCTATCACGTCGAGGTGTCGCTCCATCCGCCGCGCATCGCCTACAAAGAGACGCTCACGATGTCGGCCGAGGTTCAGGGGCGCCACAAGAAGCAATCCGGCGGCCGCGGACAGTTCGGCGATTGCAAGTGCATCTTCGAACCCCTCGACCGGGGCTCCGGCTTCGAGTGGGTCGATAAGATCTTCGGCGGGTCGATCCCGCAGAATTTCAGGCCCGCTATCGAAAAGGGCATCCTCGAGGCCGCCGCCGGCGGGGCCGTGGCCGGTTATCCGCTTGTCGATTTCAAGGTGACCCTCATCGACGGCAGCTATCACACCGTCGATTCCGACGAGCATTCCTTCAAAGCCGCCGGCCGCAAGGCTTTCCGGGCGGCGATGGAAAAGACCAAGCCGGCCTTGCTTGAACCGATAATGGACGTCGAGGTCTTTGCCCCGCAGGAGGTCAGCGGCGACATCATGTCCGATCTGAACTCGCGCCGGGGGCGTGTCGGTGGCATGGAAGTCCGCGGCAAACAGCAGGTCATCAAGGCCAAGGTTCCATTGGCGGAGATGCTCGATTACCAGTCAAAGCTGAACAGCGTCACGCAGGCCCGCGGTTCATATCACATGCAGTTTTCTCACTACGACATGCTTCCGCACAACCTGGCGGACAAGGTCATTCAGGAAGCCGTCGCCGCCGGCCGCGTCAGGGCCCACGACGACGACGAATAACAACCGCTGCTCTTATTGCGGCACAAGGCCTCCGTTTCACATGGTCCGGGGGCCTTTTTGCACCCCGTTTCGGTCTATACCCAAGCCTGCCGCGGCCGTCTACCCGCAGATCCATGTTTTGTTTCTAAACCTTCACCATACATAATGTTAAACCGATGAACGCTGCGGGCAAGATCACCTCCGTGCAACCGGGTTATGCGATCCCTGGCGGCGAGATCTCGATCGAATGCGAGGGATTTCGGCCGTCGCCGGACGGCGAACACGGCGTGTATGTCGGCGGCGTGCGGTGCAGGCTTACGGCCCTTTCGCCCCGGCGGATACTCGCCGTCATCGGCCCTTCGACGCCGCCCGGCGAAGCCCCGGTCCACATCGAAAGCGACGGCTCAAAGAGCGAGCCCGTGGTCATCCAAGTCGGGGCGCTGATCGCCGAGGACATGCATATCGTTGCCAACCCGGCCGTTGACCCTTCGGACGACGCGATCATCGTCACCCGTTCCGGCTCGCGTGGCGAACGTCTGCCAAACACGATCTACCGCATCGAGGCCGACGGTTTCATCGACGAGCTGCCTGATCCCATTCTTAATCCGACCGGCATCGCATTCGGCCCCGACGGCAATATGTACGTGACAAACCGTGCCGAGGGCGAGGTTTACGTCGTCAGCCCGAGCGGGATAAACCCTGTTTACGCAACGGGTTTGGGGATCTCGACTGGCATTGCGTTCGACCCCGAGGGCGTGATGTTCGTCGGCGACCGCTCGGGCACGATCTTTCGGGTACCCGAATTCGGGATGGTCGAAGAGTTCGCCACGCTGGAACCTTCGGTCGCCGCCTTCCACCTTGCTTTTGGGCCGGACGGCCGGCTTTATGTCTCGGCACCGGGCCTAGCGAGTCACGACGCCATCTACCGCGTCGACAAAAAAGGCCGCGTCGAAAAATTCTCGATCGGTTTCGGCCGCCCGCAGGGGCTCGCCTTCGACAACGAAGGAAATCTCTACGCCGCCGCCTGCTACGCGGGCCGCCACGGCATCTTCCGCATCTCGCCCGACGGCCTCGCCGTCACGCAGTTCGTCGCCGGCCCCGGCATCGTCGGCCTCTGCTTCACCCGCGATGGCCGCCTAATCGCCGCCACCGGCGACTCCGCGTACGCCATCAACACCGGGATCTACGGCACCCTGCTTTCCTAACCGGCAACGCGCCGACTTCCTTGTTCAGGTGGGGCCTTACTGATCGCGGACCTGCCAGATAGTGCAGACGGTACCGGCCGGAACCCGTATGCCAGATTTTCAGTCTTAAAGGCCCAAACCCTAGATCTGTGCCCGATCGGGTTCAAAACCGCGGCCAGCCAGAGGGTGCTGCCACGCCTCAGCGAAGTATTCGTCTATATGATTGCAAACCTCGACCCGACCGCGATTTGCCGAGCCCGCAGTTCGCGTGCATAATCGAAGCGAATCCTTTCATAACAAAAGATTTTCCGGAGGTAAATGATGTTCAGATCTATCAGAGTTCGATTGGCCTTATTCGCATTGGTCGCGCTTATTGCTCTTTTGTCAATTGAATCGGCGGCGCAGGTTAAGCTCCCGCGGCCGAGCCCGAAAGCGAGCGTTATGCAGACGGTCGGGATCACAGACGTGACGATCACCTATTACCGGCCCGGCGTAAAGGGCCGGAAGATTTGGGGTGATTGGCCGTCCGACGTGAAGGGCGAAGCAACGCTAGACAACCAGAATCTCCGCCCGGCCGGCGCGCCGATCGTACCATATGGACACATATGGCGAACCGGAGCTAACGACGCCACGCAGTTTACGGTCACTGACGATGTGCTGATCAACGGGCAGCCGCTTCCGGCGGGCACGTACAGCCTGCACACGATCCCCGAGCGCGACGAATGGACGATCGTCTTTAACGGCACGGCGAATCAGTGGGGGAGTTTCAATTACGATCCCGCGAAGGACACCCTCCGCGTGAAAGCGAAGCCGCAGGCCGCCGAGCACAAGGAATGGCTGGATTTCAGCCTCGACCCCGATAAAGACAACACGCTCGTTGCCGCGATCCGCTGGGAGAAGGTCCGCGTGCCGTTCACGATCGAAGTGAAGGATGTGGCCGCTTTGACGATCGCAAAGGCCCGTGCCGCCGTGGCCGCGGCCAAGTCCGACGACTGGCAGATGCCGCTTCAGGCCGCCAACTATGCCAAGGCGAACAACGCTCCGGCGGACGCCGCCAAGTGGTACGACCAGTCCATAAAGGCGATCGACGAGCAGATCAAGGCCAAGGCGAACTTCCAGAACTACTCGCGAAAGGCGTCGATCCTGCTGGCTGCCGGTAAGCCGATGGAGGCTCTTGCCGTGGCCGAAAAAGCGGTCGAGGTCGGCAAGGCCGAGGGTGCCGACACTGCGGCTCTAGAAAAACGCATTGCCGACATGAAGGCCGGCAAACAGTAAAAACACCTGATAGGCAAATAAAAAGACGGGCTCGATCGGCCCGTCTTTTCTTTAGCGCTCAATACGTCCCGCCTATTTCCCCCACTTGTCCCACGCGGCCTTCGCGATCTTTGCGATGACGGCCTCGCGGGTCTTTTCGTCGGCCTTCGAATCCCCGACGAACACGGCTATCGCGAGGAAATTCCCGTTCGGCAAGCCGATTATGCCGATGTCGTTGGTGGCGGCGGTCACGCCGTTGACGGTCGCCGAAGTGCCGGTCTTATGGGCGACGTAGGCGTTCTCAGGCAGCAGGCCGCGGAGCCGGTTCTGGCCCGGCCGCGACTCGTTCATAAAATCGAGTATCAGTTTCGAACGCTCGCGGTTAAGCGAGGTGCCGGTCTGCAGGTGCGTCAAAAGGGCGAGAGCGGCGGCCGGCGTCGAGAAATTGTCGGCCTGCATCTTCTGGTCGTTGGCAAACTCCTTGTGCGTGTTCTTGACCGCCATATCGGTGATGCCGATCTCCGTCAGGTACTTCTGCACCTCGGCGGGCCCGCCGGCCAACCGGATCAGGGCATCGTTCGCCGACCCGTCACTTTCGGCTATCGCGTATTCGATCAGGTGCCAGATCGGGATCTTGGTCCCGTCGGGAAAATTGTCCCGCAGCGGGGACCGCATCCCGGCCGGGACAAAGTCGTCCTTCGTGATATCGACTTCCTGTTCGGGTTTGTATTTCCCGGCGTCCACCTGTTTCATCACGGCCATCGAGACGGGCACTTTGCACACGCTCTGCATGGGGAACTTCTCGTCCGGATTCAATGACGCGTTGGCTCCGGTCTCAAAAACGACCGCGGCCACACCGACCCTTCCGTTCGCTTCCTTGGCGATCTCGGCAAACGCGGCTTCAAGCTCGGCGTCGGCGCCGGTCCGCGGAACCGGCGAAGGCCGTACCGATAAAGGCGGCGGCTCCTGAGGCGTCGAAGCCGTCGGCCCGCCGGTCTGCTGGGCGCCGCCGCAGGCGGCGAAAAAGGCTGCAAAAAGGAGTATGGCGTTTCTCATAAAGGCAAGACTATAGCACGACCGGGGCGGAGTGACGAGGGACGAGGGACAAGGGACGAGGGGGGCGAGGGACAAGGGAAGAGGGACGAGGGACAAGTGACGAGGGTCGAGGAACAAGAGGTCAGTACCGGGTCTTGTCGGAACCGGGAGCGGTAGCGACCGGGGCTTTCGAATGATGAATGATGAATGATGAATGCGGAATGCTGGATGCGGCCTCTTGTCAGTACCGTCTGCGTGAGCGGGCGGGTTCTTCGGAACCTGGTATCTGGAATCTGGAATCTGGAATCTGGAATCTGGAGTTGTCAGAACCGGGAGCGGTAGCAACCGGGGCTTTCGAACGATGAATGATGAATGCGGAATGCGGAATGCGGAATTCGAACTGCCGCTTCGGCTGACCTCGGTGGTGACCCCGATCTTGGTTTTGGATGTTTGGAATTTGGAATCTGGAGTTGTCAGAACCGGGAGCGGTAGCGACCGGGGCTTTCGAATGATGAATGATGAATGATGAATGATGAATGCGGAATTCGAACCGCCGCTTCGGCTGACCTCGGTAGTGACCCCGATCTTGGTTTTGGGTTTTTGGAATTTGGAATCTGGAATTTGGAATTTGGAATCTGGTACTCGGAACTTGGAACCTGGAACCTGGAATTTGGAACTCGAATCCCACCGCCGGGACCGCAGGCTCCCAGCCTGCAAGCGTCCGAAAGGACGCTGACGCCGCTGCCCGAAGCTCAAGTCGGCCATCCCCGACGCCGGAGGAACCGGCGGTGCAGGCGAGGGCGCCTGCGTTCCCGGGATGCTCAACGCTGAATATATCGCCCTTACTTCGTGTGGGTTTTTCGCACTTGAACAAATACTAATTAATAAACGCCGCCTGCGTTGGGATGTCTCCGTCCTGTCCAAACGGCAGGATCAGGATGCCGGTCGTTGAGTTGACGAAGTACCACGTTCCATTTGACGGCCTGAAAACTGCCACGTCTGTCTTCCCGTCGCCGTCATAATCCGCTGCCACGGGAATGTCACCGTTCTGTCCCCAAGTCTGCGACGAGAAGCCGGCAGTTGTCCGCGACAGGAACCACTGGCCTGTTCCGGGCCGAAACACCGCCTGATCCGTCGCCCCGTCGCCGTCGAAATCACCTGTCAGCGGAATATCTCCTGCTTGTCCCCATGTCTGGACAAAGAACCCGAGCGAAGATTTCAACAGATACCAGTTGTTATTCGAAGGCCGGAACAGCGCCACGTCACCTATCCCGTCCCCGTCGAAATCCCCAAGCATCGGCTTGTCGCCCGCGACGCCAAACTCGAACTGATTGAAAGTGGCGTTCGCAAACCGCGTGTACCAAGTGTTATTCGACTCTCGATAAATAACGAGATCCGCCTTCCCGTCGTTGTCGCGGTCGGTCGGTACAGGCATATCACCGTCCACGCCCCAACCGAATGTCTGGAACGTCTGCGATTGCGACATATACACGTACCAAGTCCCATTCGACGGCCTGAACACCGCGACATCGGTCTTCCCATCGCCGTCGTAATCCGCCGGCACCATCCGGTCCCCTGCAACCCCAAACTCCTGCGCCGTGTACCCCGCCGTCCCCCTCTGCAGATACCAAACATTATTCGCCGGCCGACGTACCGAAAGATCGCTCCGCCCATCGCCATCGTAATCGAAAAGGGTGGAATTCGATGAGCCACAGCAACTATTAAGTATGCGAACAAAGCCGCTTACTGTAACTGAGTCATAAGTCCGAAAGGAACCAACAAGTAGAATTTTATTATCCTGCTGCAATGCAAAGTCATTCACAAACGAACTGCCCCCGGTTCCTGTTCCAGGATCAAACGTTGTGTCAAGGCTGCCGTCATTATTAACGCGGGCGATCCCGACCCTGCTGACGCCGTTGTACGATTGAAAATTTCCTGCAAGGATCACCTTACCGTCGGCCTGCAATTTCATCGCTTGAACAAATTGAACCGGGCTTACACCTGTCCCCGGATCAAAGGATGCGTCAATGCTTCCGTCAACATTAATACGGACAATTCCGCTCCTATCGATCCCACGATAGGCCGTAAACTCACCAGCTACAAATATCTTTCCATCCTGCTGCAGCGAAATGTCCTCGACGATCGAATTAAAGCCCGCGTTGGCACTTGGCCCAGTATTGAACGTCGTGTCGAGGCTGCCGTCAGAATTAATTCGGGCTATTCTGCCCTTGATAACATTGTTATATGAACTGAAACTACCGCCGATCATGATCTTTCCGTCGGGCTGTATAACGATCGCCGTTACAAAAGAACTTGCCCCAGAGCCGGGATCGAAAGATGTATCAAGGCTGCCGTCTGACTTTAGACGGGCGATCCGGTTTATTTCGATACCGCCATAATCCTGAAAATTTCCACCAATGAGGATCTTCCCGTCTGGCTGCAATGCGATCGCACCTAGCGTAAAGTTTATCTCTAATCCTGAGTCGAACGTCGTGTCGAGGCTGCCGTCTTCGTTTAAGCGTGCAATACCTTTTCTGGCGATCCCGTTATAGCTTGGGAAACCCCCGGCAATGAGAATTTTCCCATCCGGCTGGATCGCGAACGCGTTATTCCCTACGTCAAGCCCTATGCCGGGATCGAATGCTGTATCCAGACTGCCGTCAGAATTTACGCGGGCGATCCTGTTTCTGCCCACGCCGTTAAAAACAGTAAAACCTCCGCTGATAAGGATCTTTCCATCTGGCTGAACCGCCACGGCACCCACGTCAGTACCGCCAATCGGTCCTGCTCCCGGATGAAAAGCCGCATCAAGACTAGCGTCGGCGTTTATGCGGGCGATGCCATGTCTGCTGACCCCGTTGTAAGTGGTAAACCCTCCACCGATCAAGATCTGCCCGTCAGGTAGGAGATCTACCACCATAGCCCCTCCTCCAGCAAGATCATTTCCAAACACAGGTTCGAAGTTCACGTCCAGGCTTCCATCCGTATTGATCCGAACGAACCTGTTTCGCGCGGTTCCATTATATATTGAAAAATTTCCCCCAATAACAATCTTCCCATCCTGCTGGATCTTGACAGCGTCGATGCGTCCAAAATCGACGCCCGACCCGGAGACAAAGGTCGTATCCAGGCCACCGTCCGTATTTATACGAGCGAAACCGCCCTTTTGTACCCCGTTGTAAGAATCGAATTGGCCGCCAACGATGATCTTTCCGTCTCCCTGTAATGCTGCCGAGTGGACCACATTGGAATTCCCCGCTACACCGGAACCGGGGTCAAAAGTCGTGTCAAGACTACCGTCCGTATTTAACCGTGCGACGCGGCTTCTACCAACACCATTAAATGACTCGAATCGTCCAGCGATGAAAATTTTACCGTCCGGCCACACCAAAACGCTGGAAACGATCGCGCCGCTGCCACCAATGCCGGTGCCAGGATCGAAAGTGGTATCAAGGCCGCCATCAGGATCCAAACGTGCGATACCGCGCCTGTTCACTCCGTTATAACTTGTGAATCCGCCGCCAATCATTATCTTTCCGTCTTTGAGTAAGACAATTGTGTTGATCTGTGAATTGGGCCCAGTCCCTTGATCAAAGGTCGCGTCAAGGCTCCCGTCAGAATTTAGACGGGCAATTCTTCTTACTCCACTGGACGTTGTGACGGTTCCTCCGATCAGGGTCTTTCCGTCCGGCTGCACGGCGATGGTCAATACATCTCCGATGGCGCTTGAGGGAAAATTGAATGTGGTGTCAAGACTGCCGTCTTGATCTATGCGGGCAATTGCGTATCTGCTGATCCCGTCGTAAGTAGTAAAGCGTCCACCCACCAGTATCTTGCCGTCAGGCTGCGAAGCCAGGCTAGAAACTGTCGGGTTGCCAGGCCCGGTCCCTGTATTGAATGTGAGATCGGGCTCCCCGTCGGTGAAGCCTCCATTTAACGTATCCATCGTCGAACCAGAACGTCGTACGATGGTCTGATCAAGCGATTGAGAAAGGATCGATGGCCCGGTCAGTGTTTCAGTTTGTACCGAGAAAGAATGCACGATGGTTTCCGCGTATATGAGTCCTGTAAAACCCGCGAGAGCAAGGAAAGACCGACAGATGAATCGGACACGGTTCTCTATTCCAGGGAGATTCATATAATTTTTCGTTTCTAATGCCAGAGAATCGCAATGGTACCTATTAAGGCAGGGCCGTTCGGTGCCAGATTGTAAGGACCTATTCGATCAAAGCGTTGCCGGAATGCATCACCTCAATTCGACGAAAGAGCCCTTATTCTACCGAAATTCGGCCGAATCGTTCAAGATTTTTGAATCACCGGCGAATAACCCATTGAAACTTAAAGGATCAGAAGAAGGGGCTCCGAGTGAGTAAGGCAAATGCCGCCACACACCGAATCAGGGCCCGGCGTCCTTCGGACTCCTCTTTAACCATCCGCGCGTCCTCGAGGAATGGGCCAAGTTGGCCCCAAGCGATTGCCTGCAGCCCCTCGGTGAGCGCGACGGTCGGATCTGTGGGCGGCGGCCGGGGTGAACAGGGAACAGGGAGCAAGGAGCAGCAAGAAGTGAGAGAACCACCCCGTCTGCCCGCTGAAAACACGGCCATCCACCCCTCCTTCGTAAGGAGGGGAGCTTTTTTCGCCAAGGGCGACGGATATTAAAGCCCAGGGTTGAGGCGGTTTTGGCGAAACCCTGGGTGATTATGAAAAGGGCCCCGGCTCGCTGTAGGCGAGCGATGGGAATTCGTCGCCTTCAGCGACGGCGGGACCCGCGGGACTCGACCCAGGGATCCGCTCACCGTTGGTTCGCTGCTTCCTGGGCTTTAGTATTTGTCGCCTTCGGCGACTGAAGTAATGGGCTCGTGCCGGTCGTAGATAAGCGGTCGAATGCGGCTTCGCCGCCATATTTGCGGAAAGGCTTTGCCTTTCCGGACGGGCTGGATAAAGATGAAAGCGGCTCCGCCGCCGGAGGCGTAGCCTCGACCGAAGGGTTCGACGCGACGGTGAAGCACAGCTTCACCGCAAATAGACAGGCAGAGCCCGAAGAAGTCACCACCCCGTCCGCCCAAATCGGCGGCCACCCCTCCTTAGACAAGGAGGGGAGTATGTAAAAAACAAGAAGATAGAGAACCACCCCGTCTGCCCGCGGAAGACGCGGGCATCCACCCCTCCTTCGTAAGGAGGGGAGTTGGGGAACCCGCCCGCTCACGCAGGCGGTACTGACGGGGATTCGAGTTCCAAGTTTCAGGTTCCAAGTTCCAAAAAAGAACCCGCCCGCTCACGCAGGCGGTACTGACAGGGGTTCGGGTTCCAAGTTTCAGGTTCCAAGTTCCAAAAAAGAACCCGCCCGCTCACGCAGGCAGTACTGACGGGGATTCGAGTTCCAAGTTTCAGGTTCCAAGTTTCAGGTTCCAAGTTCCAAGTTCCGCAGTCCGCAGTCGAAGAACCCGGTTGCTATCGCTCCCGGTACTGACAAGAGGCCGCAGTCCGCGGTTAATAGGCGTTGAATCCTTTCCGAATGTTCATGGCCTGGACGGCGAGGCTGACGGCGTCGACCTGGTCGTCGTGGGCGTCGCCACGGCCTGTGAAGCGGCAGACCTCGTCGATGAACTCGGCGATCCACGGGCCGCTGACCAGCACGACGCGGCCTTCTTCGGCGTATGGAGCCCACGCCTCGGCCCGCATCAGCTTGTCGCCCTGGGGGCGGACGCCCCGCAGCGTGCGGCCGATCGCCTGCGAGTTGCGGCGAAGGTCCTGGACGAGCGCCTTGCCGTGGAGCGCCTCTTCGATGCAGTGGACGGTGTCCGGCTCTTCGGCCATCCGTTCGAGTACGTACCGCCGCTGATCGGGAAACTCGATCCGCTTTCTGAAGCCGTCAGCGATATAGATCTTGCCGTCCCTTTTGTCGAGTGCGACGCGGAGGGACGCCGTGTAATCGGCCGACGTTTTGACCGAGGCCGCAAGGTCGTAGCCGCGAAACCAACGAAGGCCGTCGGGGTGTTTGGCCACGGTATGGGTGAACCATTCGACCCGGAAGATGGTGCCGCCTTCGGGGTGCGGCCGCTGCTGGTAAAGTGCGTCGAACGACCGCGTCCCGAGCCGACGCCTGGCCGCGAGCAGCTCCTCGCGGTCGAAGCGGCCCGGCCAAAGGGCTTCGCCGTCGGCACGGCCGAGCGGATCTTCCGACTGCGGAGTGCGGCGTGATGAGTGACGAGTGACGAGTGACAAGTGACGAGGGGGTAGTGCCAGGAGCGGCCTCTTGTCAGAACCGGGAGCGGTAGTGACCGATGCGGAGTGACGAGGGACGAGTGACGAGTGACAAGGGGTTAGAACCGGGAGCGGCCTCTTGTCAGAACCGGGAGCGGTTGCGACCGGGGCTTTTGACTGCGGAATTGTGTCGTCGTGGAGAACCACCCCGTCAGGCGAATGCGGAACGCGGAGTGCGGACTGCGGAATTGTCTCGATCGCGTCGACACGATTTGAGCTGTGGTCCCCGTCGATCAACCGAGCTTTTTCTTCATTCCGCGATCCACTCGCCTCGGCCAGGGCGGGCAGGCGGATGACCTCCCATTGTTCGCCGCCCTCGTTCATTTCTTTGAGCAGGCGGCCGGCCAGGTCGTCATCGTGCCAGCGGGTCTGGATCAGGATGATGGGCGCGTGGGGCTCGAGCCGGGTGGAGATGTCGTCCCGGTACCAGTCCCACATCTTTTCGCGGAACGTCCGGCTGTTGGCGACGGCCCGGCCTTTTACCGGATCGTCGATGATTATCAGGTCGCCGCCGAACCCCGTGATCCCGGCCCCGACGCCGACCGCTTTGACGCTGCCGCCGACGGCCGTTTCCCATTCTTCGGCCGCATGCCGCTGGTGGGAACGGATGACTCGCCCCGTCGTTAGCTGCTTGATCTTCCGCGAGAAGCGGTTCGCCAATCTTTGGTTGTAGCTGCCGATGATGACGTTCATTCGCGCGTTGCGGATCAGCCGCCACGCGATGTAGCGGACGGTCACAAGCTCCGATTTGCCGTGCCGCGGCGGCAGAAAGATCATCAGGCGTCGGCTCGTTCCTTCGGTGACGCGCCGCAGATGCTCGCAGATAAACGCGTGATGACGGGCGGTCCATTTCAGCCCGCTCGGCTCCGTCTGCAGCCAGTCTTCAAAAGTGGTTTGGCCCGTCTCGCGCAATTCTGCCTCGCGCTCAAGCCGATCGACCTCCTCCTTCCAGCCGAAACGCTCTATCCAATTTGCGTATTCGATCCCGCGGACGACGTTGGTGTAAAGCAGCCTGCGGTTGAATTGCGGCCAACCCCCCGAACGCATCTCCACCTCGATCTGCCGGTGCTTTTTGCCCCGGTACTTTATGTAAAGCTCGCGGCACGCCCGTGCCATTTCCTCTTCATTTTCAACCGATCGTCTTTTCATATTTGCCCGCCGCCGCATGGGCGGCCCGCGCGAATTTATCGCGTCCGGGAAAATAGCGAAACGGTGATCTGGAAGATGCGAACGATAGGAATGATATGGATGAAACGAATGATGTGAACGGCGGGCTGGTCACGATCGAGGAAGAGCGTTCTCAGGCGGCTGTGCCGCTCTATTTGCGGAGAAGCTCCGCTTCTCCGGATCGGCAGCCATGAGTGAAAGCGGCTCCGCCGCCGGAGGCAAAGCCTCAACCGAAATGGGGCGGTGCGACGGTAAAGCAGAGCTTTACCTCAAGTAAACAGGCAGAGCCTGAAGAGCGGGACCAAATAGAGTCGGCGATATAGCGGATCAAATCTCTACCTGAACAACGCCTGGCGTTTTTCGTAGGCTTCGCGGACGATCACGACATCTTCAAGAAACGGGCCGAGCTCTTCGAGACGGAGGGCTTGCGGACCGTCGAACAGGGCGACCGACGGGTTCTGGATTTGTCCGTTTCTTTTCTACGGATGGGTGGCCGCCTGGCTGGGTGTTGACCCTTTCGATCGCGCCGATCGTCTCGAATAGCATTTCTGGTCGGCCGTCGAAATGAAATGAACGAATGGAACGCTTACGGCCGATCGAGCGTGTGAGCGAATATCTCGAATGCCGACTCGGGCGATACCTCGACGCCTAATGTTCTAAGCGCTGTGGACAACACGGGGTCGCGATTTGATGCGAGGTCCCTTGGGGTCGGGGTCAATGTGATGTCAGGCGTGACGCCGATCTTTTCAAGGCTCTTTCCGTCGGTCATTACAAGATCCGCGATGGTGACGCTGGTGCCGAATGAAAAAACGATCGCGTCGCCGAGTTGATGGCCGAACTGTCTTGATTTCATGACCGCGCCCGCTGACCGTTCGCCTATTACGGTGCCGCGACGCTCCAACTGTATCACTTTGGCAAAGACTTCGGACGCGGAGGCGGATTCGCTGTCGATCAGTACGACTATCTTTCCGGCATATGCGTCTTTACCTATCGTTTTCGCGACAACTTCATTTGATCCTTTACGCGTCTTTTCGTCCCCGATCTTTACGTCTTTGTCGAAAAGACTTCCGATCAGCCTGAGTACCATATCCACCCGGCCGCCACCGTTTCCGCGCAGGTCGAACAAGATCGCCGGACTTTTTCTGAGGTTGTTGATTGTCGAATCAACTTTTTGCGGATCAAGGCTGAATGACGGCATTTTCCAGATGACGACGCCCTCAAGTTTGTCGTGGAAGTACTGTTTAGTCGCGTTGTTGTAGTCTCTAACAGATTCCCTGATGGCTTCGTTGATATCAAACCGCGTGATCCGAGGCCTGGAACTTATCTTCGGCACTATCACATATTCGACCGCGGCCCCGTCCGGTTTGATTACGGCAAGCTTGAGCTCAGGCTGGGGGAACAGAGCGTAGAAAAAGTATCGGATCTTCCAAAGGGTTTCCCGCGTTGGTCCCAGGCCGCTTATCGCCCGGAGCTGGTCACCTACCTGGAGACCTTTCTTCTCGGCATCGCTCCCCTTATCGATATGGGTCACGAGACATTTGTCGCCGGCCATTCGAAAGTCAATCCCGTAATCCACTGTATTCGCCTTTTGAGGCGGCAAGTAAAACAAATGCGAGTCGTCAAATTCCGCCAGGAACTGGGCAACCGACGAGCTCATCTGCCCGACGGAATTTGCGTTCTTGATATTCTCGATCGCTTCTTGATACTTGAGTTCGACATCCACTTTCTTGAACTCCGGATCGTAGTAATTCTTCACAAGGTCAGACTTGACCCGCGAAAGGATCATCTTGTGCCGGTCACGTTCAAAACTGAGGCTTTGGCCTGGAACCGAAACGGAAAAGAACGAGATCAACGCTATCGCAAGGAGTTTTGAGAGTGACATTCGGCTTACCTCTGGAAGGGTATAGGGGGCGGGAGAAGCCCTTTCCGACCATTCTATTCGACAGTTTCAAAGGAAAGCAACATTTTTCCGGTCGTCGGAGTCCATATCCAGAGCCCGTTCGCCACCCGGATGATCCGGCAGCGCATAGTTGCCGGCGGTTCGACGACCTGCCACGTTTCGGATCCGTCGGGTATACTTCTGATATTCATAAGCTGATTTGAATTCATCGACAGAAAGAAAACGCAAGTGAAGAACTCTGTGATGAACGAAGAAAATATACTTGAATCCACGCTCACATGCCCGCAATGCGGACACCGGTCCGTCGAGATTATGCCTACTGACGCCTGCTTTTTTTTTCCACGAATGCCCTTCGTGCAAGGCACTCCTCCGCCCAAAACACGGCGACTGCTGCGTCTTTTGCTCCTACGGTTAACAAAAATGCCCGCCTAAGACCACGACAGACTGCTGTTGAACAGCAGAGTCGTTCACGGCATGGCCAGGTGCCGGTGAAGGCTGGTATCCCAAGGGGTCCCGCGGGTGTTCTTGCCCGATATCAACCACGGCAGCCGAGCAGCAAGGCACATTCCCTACCGGTCGTGTTTCCGCCCTTGTCGCCTAGTACCTTGTTACCTGTGAGGCCAAAGACGTCGACCCGGTCGCTGCCGCTCCCGGCACTTACAAGGCGATGGAGCCGAGGATATATCTACACGAACAACGCTTTCCGTTTCTCGTAGGCTTCGCGGACGATCGCGACGTCTTCAAGAAACGGGCCGAGTTCGTCGAGGCGGAGTGCCTGCGGGCCGTCGACAAGGGCGACTGACGGGTCGGGGTGGAAATCGACCAGGACCATATTGGCACCGGCGATGACACCCTGGGCGGTGACGTGAAGGATATCGAGGATGTTGTCGGGGCAGCGGAAGCGGGCCCCTACAGAGTGCGAAGGGTCGATGCAGACGGGCATCCGCGTCAGGCGTTTTACGACCGGCACGTGGGCGAAATCGACCATGTTACGGTGCGGGTCGCCGATGTTGGTCTTCATCCCGCGGAGGCCGAAGATGACCTTCTGGTTGCCCTCGCTGGCGAGATATTCGGCAGCGTGGAGCGATTCGTCCAGCGTGATACCGAAACCGCGTTTTAAGAGCACGGGGAATTCACGCTGGCGTCCGACGCTTTTCAGGAGCTCGAAGTTTTGCGTGTTCCGCGTGCCGATCTGGAGCATCACGCCCGTCGGGCGGCCGGTGGCATCGAGTGCCGCGTCGATCTCGGCGACGTGAGATTCGTGCGTCACCTCCATCGCGATCACCTTGATGCCGTATTTGCCGGCGAGTTCGAAGACGTAGGGCAGGCAATTCTTACCGTGGCCCTGGAACGAATAGGCACTCGTGCGGGGTTTGTAGGCTCCCATCCGCGTGCAAACCTGGCCGTTCTCATGAAGTGCGCGCATCATCGCCTCGACGCTTTCGGGCGAATCGACCGCGCAAAGGCCGGCAAAGATGTTCAGATTGTGCTGGCCGAATTCGACGCCGTTGTAGCTGAAGCTGGACGAACGCTTGTCGTCCTTGTGGCGGCCGAGCACGCGGTATTCTTCGGAGATCCGGACGACATGATCCACGGCCTGGAACGCCCGCATCTCTTCGATCGACAGCGCCGACGTGTGGCCGATCAGGTAGATCTCCGTCAGCTTTTGCTCAGCCCCCTGGACGTGATGGACGCGGTACTCGATGTTCTCGAGGTTCTGCAAGTGGGCCTCGAGCCGCTTGTAGAATCGCGACTCCGGGCTGATGTTCGGTTTGAGGATAAGGATCATATTTCGTCAGAGGGATTAAACTCGAACCATTCGGTTCTAGGCTATGCGGGTCCGAAGGAGGAGCGAACAATATTGCCTTTCGAATCACAAACAACGTCGGCCCAGTAGTGTCCATTTTCTCTTAGACCGTAAAACAGTTTCGTGAATCGCCCGACACGATAGTAGGTAGACCAACGGTGCACAACGGTACTGTCATCCTGTCGTTCAATAACGTCACCGAGTCCCGGCATACGTTTCAGTAACAGGCCACAATCGCCACCCGGATCGGCGCTGGTCTGAGCCGCGGCCAACTGGAACCCATAGTAAGTCATCTCTGCCTCTTCAGCCGCCAATTGCCACTTAACAAAAAAATACACACCAGCTAGGGCAAAGCAAACGAAAAAGAAGATTGTCAGAGACTTTCGTGCAGCCATTCAGTAATCTAAATAATCCCTCAACCGACCTCAACGACAAAAACCCTCAAACGTCAGAGGCGTAAGGTCGGATACCTCCCTAAATACCTTACATCCGCCGCCTGTTCGCGAACCTCGTCCAGAGCGCCCTTGAGCTCGTTTTCGCTCGAAGGCGGGCGGATATCAAGATAAAAGTGGAATTGGGCCGGAGAATCCTTAATTGGGCGGCTTTCTATCTTTAAGAGGTCGATATTTCGACGGACGAAAGCCCGTAGGGCGTTGTGCAGCGACCCGGGTTCGTGCCGTAACGTCAAGACCATCGATATCTTATCGCCGCTGCCGTTCTCTATCGGGCTCGGTGAAAGCAGTCCAAATCTCGTGAAATTCTCCGCATGGTCCTCTATATGCTCCCTGAGTATCTTTCCGCCATAGATCTCTGCCGCGCGTCTAGATCCTATCCCGGCTCGAGTCGGATCTGCGCTCTCAACCGCACGCTTTACGCTGCCCGCGGTGTCGTTGCCGGCGACGCGCGTCAGGTGCGGATAGGCGGCGAAGAAACGCTCGCATTGTCCGAGAGCCGCCGGATGCGATTCGACCGTCTCGATCGAATCGAAGGTGGCTTCGGGCGGAGCGACCAGATAATGCGCCACCGGCAGGACGATCTCGGCCGTGATCGAGAGGTCGGTCTTAAGCAGCAGCTCGTAACAGCGATGGACCGAACCGACGAGAGTGTTTTCCAGCGGGGCGACGATGCGGTCGGCCTTGCCGTCGGCGACGGAACGAAAAAGATCGTCGAAATTCGGGAACGAGACCGCCGAGCAGCCCTCGCCCAGAATGCCGAGAGCGGCCTCGTGGCTGAACGTCCCGCGTTCGCCAAGATACGCCACCCGCGAGCCCGCCGGCACAAGGCCTGACGGACCGGCCGCCGCAGAAGTTTCGGCCACCGGTTTGTGATATGTACGCTGCTGAAGCTGGAGCGATTCGTCGATGATCCGCTGGAAGATGTTCGCGATGCTCTCGTCGTCAAACGGGCCCGGATTCTCCGATGCGAGCCTGAGCAGCACCTCCGTTTCGCGTTTCGGGTCGCAAAGCGATGCTTCGGCAGAACTCTTTGCCGCACCGGCCTCGAGCGCGATGCGGGCCCGCTCGTTCAGCAGGCGAAGCAGCTCGCTGTCGATGCGGTCGATCGCCGCCCGCGGGGTCTCTATCTTCGTTCGGTCCATCTTTTGTAAAGGCAAAACTTAAGGCCGTCGATCCTTTCCGGATGACGGCCTTTTTCTCTACAGATCCAAAGGTTCGGACATCACCCGTTACGCGCCAGGGGCGTAAAAAAGTAAATGCCGAAAAAATAGAAGAAACGCTTCATCAGCGGATATCCTAGCCCAGCCGGCGCGATCACGTCAAACCGGCGGCAGATCAGTAGATGAACGCCGCCTGGGTCGGGACGTCGCCGGCCTCGCCGAACTCCTGGATCAGGAATCCGGTGGCGGAGCCGATGATGTACCAGGTCGAATTGCTTGGCCGGAAGACGGCGATATCGGCACGCCCGTCGCCGTCGAAATCGGCCGAAACGGGTACATCTCCGACGATGCCCCAGTTCTTGATATCGAACCCGGCGGTCGACTGGCTGAGGTACCACTGGCCCGTGGTCGGACGGAATACGGCAAGATCGGTCATCCCGTCGCCGTCGTAATCGGCGGGCACGCGAATGTCGCCGTCCTGGCCCCACGTCCTGATCAGGAAGCCGGCCGAACTTCGCTGGATGTACCAGGTGCTGTTCGAAGGCCGGAATATCGCGATATCGCCGATCCCGTCGCCGTCGAAATCGCCCGAGACCGGACGGTCGCCGTCGACGCCGAAGATGGTCGAGCTAAGCCCGCCGCTTCCCATCAAACGCGTGTACCAGGTGTTGTTTGACGGCCGGAACAGAACGAGGTCGTACATGCCGTCGGCATTACGGTCAAGCTGTACCGGAAGGTCGCCGTCGACGCCCCAGCCGAAGGCCTGGAAGGTCTGCGTCTCCGACATGAATGCGTACCACGTTCCGGTCGAAGGCCTAAAGACCCCAACGTCGGTAACCCCGTCGCCGTCGTAATCGGCCGGTGTCAACCGGTCGCCGGGCACGCCGAATTCCTGAGCAGTAAAGCCGGCCGCTCCCCTCAGCAGATACCAGACGTTGTTCGAAGGCCGCCGAACCGAAAGATCGGATCTTCCGTCACCGTCATAATCGAACAGCGTCGGAGCGTCCGACGGAGGCGGTGCGTCGGTGATGAAGACATTCGTGCTGTTCGGGACACCGAGGCTGGAACCGCCGCCGGTCGCATTGGAAAGGACGATGTTGAAATTCTCGTCAAGCTCCGAAAGCTCATCTGGGAGGATCGGAACGTTGAACGTCTGCGTAGTCTGGCCGCCGGCGAACACGAGCGTGCCGGACGCACCCGTATAGTCAAAGCCCGCTACGGCAGTGCCGTTCAAGGTCTCGTAATCGACGGTCGCTCCGTTTGAAAGGCCGCCGGTCCGCTGAACGGTAATGGTGATAAAGCCGAGGATCTCGCTGACCAGGTACTGCGACGAGGTAAAGCGGAACGCGCCGCCGACGTCATCGTTCAGGATCAGGCCCTGGCCCTGGCCGTTCCCGATCGTGGCACCCAGCGGGTTGCTCAGATTCATGAAGAAGGTCTCGTTGGCCTCATTATCGTAATCGCCGTTCACAAAGACCGTGACCTGCTTTGAGGTCTGGCCCGGATCGAACGTGAGGGCCGTCGGCTGGACCGGCACATAATCGCCCGGCCCGTTCGATGTTCCGTCCGCCGTGGAATAGGTTACGTCGACCGGCTGCGACGTCTGTCCGGACAGGGAAACCGTGAACGTGAAGGCCGTTGTGCCCATATCGCCTTCGGCGGCGGAAACATTGTTGATCGAAACCGCCGGCGTATCGTCATTGTCGAGGATGGTCAAGATGGCGTTGATCGGGTTGCCAAGAACGGCTCCTCCCGACGGGCTTTCAAGGCCGAGAATGATGGCCTCATCCGGCTCGTTCACGCTGTCATCCGTGATCGGGATGTTGACCATTTTCGATGTCTCATTCGGCAGGAAATTAATAAAGGTCCTGACGGTTTCATAGTCCTCACCCGCGACGGCGGTCCCGTCGACGGTGGCGATCCTGACGGAAACTCCCTCGGCGATGCCTCCGGTCCGGGTGATCGTGACCACGGCGTTGCCTCCCGACTCATCCACCGAATAATTCGCCGACGAGAATTGGAGTATTCCCGGCGAATCGTCATTTTGGATGGTACCGACGCCCTGCGAGTCCGTGATCACCGCGTTGACCGGATTAGTCAGATTGACAAAGAACGTCTCATCGGGCTCGACCGTGAAATCGCCGAGGATGTTCACGATCACCTGCTTCGATGTCTCACCCGGCTGAAATACGAGCGCGGTCTGAGGCATCGCAACATAATCGGCACCGGCCGCCGCCGAGGCGTCCGCGGTCGCGTAGGTGACGGTCACCTGCTGGCCGAACGGGCTGCTCAGCGTGACCGTGAATGCCATCGGGTTGAGAGCGTTGCCTTCGGGTTGGGTCACGTCGTTGATCGTGATCTCAGGCGTCGTGTCGTTATCAAGAATTGTAAGCACGGCCGCCGGCGTCGCGCCGATAGCGACCCCTGTCGGGTTGCTTAATGTTAGGTTGACGGTTTCGGCCGTCTCAAGAAGAGCGTCGTCCGTGATCGGGATCGTGAATGTCTTTGCCGTGGAATCACCGGCTGCCCAGTTGAGGGTCCCGGCCGCAGCCGTGTAATCCTGGCCGTCGGCCGCGGTGCCGTTCGAGGTCGCGTAGTCGACCGAAGCGGCCCCGCCGGCGGCACCCGTCCTCGTGACGGTTATCGTGGCCGTGCCGACGCTTTCATTCACAGTGAAAGAAGATGAACTGAACTGGACCGTGCCGGCAACGACCGCATCGTCGTTTTGGATGGTCCCGATGCCCTGCCCGTCGGCTATCGTGGCACCGCTTGCATTTGCCAGGTTAACCGTAAAATTCTCGTCCGGCTCGACCGTCGCATCGCCGATTATTGTGACCGCGGCGGGCTTGGTGGTCTCGCCGGGGTTGAAAGTGACGATACCGTTGACGACCGCCGTGTAATCGCCCGGCGCGGCCGCGGTTCCGTCGGCCGTAGAGAAATTGACGGTCACGACGCCTGCCGCGGGCTCGCTGAGGGTTACGTTGAAGTTCATCGCGTTCGGCCCGTTCCCTTCCGGCTGCGAAACGTCGTTGATCGAGATGCCGGGAAGGCTTCCCGCGTCGTCATCGATGATCGAAACCACGCCTGCGGACGGCGTCCCGAGAAGGGCCCCGCCGGTCGGGTTGCTGATGGAGACATTGATGGTCTCGGTCCCTTCAGGCACCGTGTTGTTGATAAGCTGGATGAGAAACCCCTTCGAGGCGCTGTCGCCGTCCTCCCAGGTAAGCGTTCCGGAATTGGGCAGATAATCCGAGCCCTGGACGGCCGTACCGTCGGCGGTTTGAAAACTCACGGAAACCTCGCCGGAATTGCCGCCAACGCGGTTTACCGCAACGAACGCAAAAAGATCGCTCTCCACCACCGCAAAGATCGTCGTGTCGAGAACCAGCGTTCCGGCGTCGCCTGCCGGGGCCGCTGTGAGCGAAGGGACCGCTGGAAAGCCCGTCGCCGATACTTTCAGGGACGAAAAGCCGCCGGAAGAAAGCCGGCAGACATCGAGTGCGGCGGTTTTCGCCTGGGCAATACCCGTCGGCAGAATAATTGCCGTCAGAATTGCGAAAAAGAGCGAGATCGCTGTTGTGGGTTTGCGTGAGTTCATTAGGTACCTCCGGAAATGCCGTTACAAAACACCGGCACAGGGCATCGAGCCAATCAACAAAAATGCCGCCTTGCTCGACAGCGGCCAGTCGCCCTCTCACTTCCCCCTGGTTCAGACAAAGCGAATTAAAGCGTTGCCGCTGCCTGCACGGTCCATTGAAGAGAAGGTTCGTGAACTTTGGCAAAAAGGTATCACGGAAGCGCCCGCCGAAGCAAGCTTTTCATTGGGTCTCGCGGCAAATAATTCCGCAAAGCTCAACCATTCCACGGACCGATAAAAAAAGGGCCGGCGTCGCCGCCGGCTGCCCCATCGAGGAGAGGTTCCTCGCTGGCAATTAACCTCGCTTGATACAAGGCTTTAGAGCCTTGCCCCTCCGGCCGTTCATGCCTCGGCAAGCCATCGTGCAGATGCCGAATAACTGCCCTTGTACTTCGGGGATACGAAGAGTGACTCGTCCATCGTTAACGCCCGTGCAAATTCGTCTCCGGCGTCCAGCTTTTTCTCGACCAGAAGCGTATCGTCGACAGCAAGGGAAATATCGGGCCCCATCATGGGAACTATCCTGTTAGCGGCAAACCCGACAATAGTGCCGGTCAACAAGACAGTAATGAACACCGGAAAAAGTGCAGGGTTTGCGATAAACGCAATGAGCAACCCACCGGCGACCAGGCCAAGAGCTGCCGAAATCGTAAACAACAGCTTCGAAAGTTTGAAAACACGATCTTCGTCCTTGATCAGGTCGTCTTCAATGATAAAGATCGCGGCCGTAAAGGACTGCGAGGCCACGGTGTCGTCGATATCGAAGCTGAAAAGCCGCCCGGAGGCCCCCAGCGTGATCGATTCGCCGTCCTTGAATTTGCCTACGAATAGGGGCGAAAGGTTCAACTCCGTGCCGTTCGTGTCAAAGCCGAACCCGGCGATGCTGATCTCGTCTTTTCTCAGGTCGTCCGTTTTGTTGCAGGTCAGACGGTCCACAAGGAATGTAACTTTCCTTGCGGGCACACCGCCTCGCGGCACGGCCGCCCGTGCCTTCGCCGCGGTCGGGCTTGCGGCCTTGCGCGTCGGCTTGAGGGCCACGCGGCTTACCCTTTTAAGGACCTCCTCCACCTCGGCCTCTGAAAACCGGAGCGAACCGTCGGTCTTCATCGCCGCGGCCTGTTCCGCGATGGGCACCTTCGAGCTCAGGTCCAGTTCGATGAGGTCTTTATAAATCGCGGCCCGCTGCGACGGGCTCGCCTTTCGTGTCTTGTCGACCTGTTCGATCGCCCGCTTCCGGTCGCCTTTTGAGAGCGTTTGAAGGAAATCGAAGAATGCACGCTCTACCGATTTTCCACCGGAGGGAAGCGGGTATTTCGCGGGATCGTTGATGTGAGCGACGGCCTTTTCAAACGCCAGATTGACGGCATTCCCGGCTATCGCTGTGGCAGCGGCCAGCTTTCTTTCGAACTCGGCCTTGTTGAAACCGGAGGTGCGTGCGGGCACGCTGCGGCCGGTCCTTTTTGCCGCGGTTGGCCGTTCGAGTACGGCAGCATTAATTGATCTGTTGGACATAACTCATACTCCTTAAAGCTTCTATTTCAATTCGTGTTCAGGAGGCATTAACTGCCCTCTGACGAAGAAAGTAGTCCAAATGCGATCAAAAAGATTTAGGAAATTATGAATTTTTTATGAGGCTTTTTTGAAGAGAAAAGGGCCGCCGCCCGTTCGCCCGGACAGCGGCTCTAGGGATGCCGTAAACCACTACTGATCAGACACTTAAAAAGACGACTTATTGCTGTGCCCGCGAGACTACGACGAGCTCCGGCTTCATCGCCTCGATGGAAACGCGGCGGGCGACCTCTTCGGCGGCGGTGCGGAACGCAGCGGCCTGCGGCGAATCCGGAGCCAGCACGACGACCGGGGTGCCCGTATCACCGCCCTCGCGGACCTCCATCCCGATCGGGACCTGGCCAAGCAGGTCAATGCCGTACTCGTCGGCCAACCTTTGCCCGCCGCCCGAGCCGAAGATCTCGTATTTCTTGCCGGAGTCCGGAACGATGAAGTAGGACATGTTCTCGATGATTCCGAGAACGGGCACGTTGACCGTCTCGAACATCTTGAACGCCCGACGAACGTCCGAGAGTGAGACTTCCTGCGGCGTGGTGACGAGAACCGCCCCCTGCACGGGCACGAGTTGGGCGAGCGAAAGCTGGACGTCGCCGGTGCCGGGCGGCATGTCCACAAAAAGATAATCGAGCTCGCCCCAGTTGACGTCGGTCAGAAATTGACGCACAACGCCGTGGAGCATCGGCCCGCGAAGGATCATCGGCTTGTCCGGCGGGACCAGCACGGCCATCGAGATCATCTTCACGCCATGGGCCTCGATGGGGACGAGTTGCTGGTTCAGCACCTCAGGCTGGCCCGGCCCGGCGCCGAGCATCAGCGGGATATTCGGGCCGTAAACATCGGCATCCATAATGCCGACCCGGGCCCCGTCCTGGGCCAGGGCGACGGCGAGGTTGACAGCAACCGTCGATTTACCGACTCCGCCCTTACCGCTCGAGACCGCGATGATGTTCCTTATTCCCGGGATCGCGACGTTGTTCGCGACGCCGCGTCCCTGCGGTACTTCGGCGTCCATCGTGACCTTGACGCTGCTGACCCCTTCGAGCCCGCCGACGATCGCGGCAGCCTCGGCCTCCATCTGCTCCTTGACCGGACATGCCGGCGTAGTCAGCACGATCCGAAACGAAACATCGCCGCCATCGATCACGACATCGCGGACGAAACCAAGAGTGACAATGTCCTTCCGCAGGTCGGGGTCGATGATCTGCTTCAGGGAATCCAATACTCGTTCTTCAGAAATTTGATTCATTATAGGTCCGAATAGGTCCGATTTCTAGTAGTGTCCGTAAAAACGCTATTCTATCAAATCCGAGTATGGGATTGTCCAAAGCACAAAAGTTTGAGACCCTTTGCCGCGAGGCCCGGGCCTGTCGGATCTGCCCGGAGCTTGCGGACAAGACGGCTGTTTTGAGCGAATTGAACGGTACGCTTGAACCGCGCGTGATGTTCATCGCGGAGGCTCCAGGCCGCCAGGGAGCGGACCGCACGCGGCGGCCCTTTTACGGCGATAAATCCGGCGAGAATTTCCAGATATTGCTTGATTCGATAGGGCTTACGCGGGACGAGATCTTCATTACCAACTCTGTTATGTGCAGCCCCCGGACCGCGACCGATGCAAACCGTAAACCGACTCGGCCCGAGATAACGAACTGCTCGTCCTTTCTGAAACGAACGGTCGATCTGATCGATCCCGGCGTCGTTGCGACGCTGGGAAGCGTCGCGCTTGACGCGATCAAGGCAGTCGAGCCGCACACGCTGAAGTTGAAACATGATGCCGGCCGCTCCTTCGAATGGTACGGCCGCAAACTGATCCCGCTTTATCACCCGAGCCCGCAGGTGATCGCCGCCCAGCGTGGACTCGGCATGCAGTTGGCTCATTTCAACGTTCTCTCTGAATTAATATAATCAAAACAATGGACATTGATGCCTACAACCGCATCCGCTCCGGCGGGATCGGCTATATCGAAATGCCTCGCGGGCTGATCGCCGTTTGGGGAAAAGAGGCCGTTCAGTTCCTCGACGGGATGATCACGAATGATATGAAGACGCTCGGCGACGGCGAGCAGATGCTTGCCGCCTTCCCGAACGCGCAGGGCCGACTTCTTGCCCTTGTCCGTGTCCTCCGCCAGGGCGACCGGTTCCTGATCGAAACGGAAGAAGCGACCCGTGAGAAGGTCTATCAAAACCTGTTCCGGTTCACATTCGCGGGAGATTTCTTCGTCGAGGATCTGTCGGAGCGGTGTCGGTATTTCGAAGTTTTCCCGGGAACGCAGGCGCCCTCGCCTGCATCGCCGCATGGCGGCGAGACCGATGTAGAAGGCGCCGGCGACTCCCCTGCTTACGAAAAAGCGAGGGCCGTTTTTCGCGGGCCGCGAGGTGGTTCTCTGGGCGTCTTCGCAGAACCCGACGATGCCGACCCGTTCATCAATGGCTTGCCCGATGCAGTCATCATCGACGATGAGCTTTACGAAACCCTCCGCATAGAAGCCGGCATCCCGAAATACGGCGTTGACATGGACGAGACGACGATCGTCCCGGAACTCGGGCTCGACGGGCTGATCTCTTACACAAAGGGCTGCTACATCGGCCAGGAGATCATCGCCCGCATCCACTTCCGCGGCCACGTGGCCAAACAATTGACGGGACTCGTTCTGAGGGATGAAGGTGGAACGATGAGGGCGGAATCGAGCGGCTCGGGTTCCTCCTTCATCCTTCATCCTTCATCCTTGACCGCCCCCGACGGCAAGCCCGCCGGCCGCATCACCTCGGTCGCCTATTCGCCGAAGCTCGACAAGACCATCGCACTGGCGTATGTCCGCTACGATTACATTGCCCACGGCACCGAACTTCAGGCGGGCGAAATAATGGCGACCGTTACTAACCTCCCGTTTATCGAGTAGGATGAACATTGCTCAAATGAACACTAACGACCTTGACATCGACCTGCCGAACGCAAAGCTTGCGTACACCATTATCCAATCGCTTCTAGACGGCCACGAGGCCTTAAGCGACCTGCTGGTCGTGATGTCGCACGCGCTCGACGAAGACACGCTCAAAGCCCTGACAATGACCGGCGAATGGCAAAAATATCTCGAATCGAAACGAAACCTCGAGGTCACCAACGTCCAGATCGAGAAATTCACCGAGGTTCTTCGTGAAATGGATAACGGATAATGGACAATGGATAATGCGAAAACAGGTCAAGACGTTTTAGCGGATAAAACGTATGCGTTTGCCAGACGCGCGATCAAGCTTTATCGGCATCTACTGGTCGAACACAAAGAGTACGTGTTGTCCAAACAGATCTTGAGGTGTGGAACTTCGATAGGTGCAAACGTCGCCGAGGCAAATCAGGCGCAATCTAAGCCTGATTTTGTGAGTAAGCTGTCGATCGGGCTGAAGGAGGCTGTTGAAACCAATTACTGGCTGCGGTTGTTGAGGGACGAACAATTCATCACGGCCAAACAGGCAGGGTCCATGATAAGCGATTGCGAAGAAATAATTAGGATACTTACGGCGTCGATAAAGACAGCGAAAAGGAATCTGAAATAGGACTTCGCAAAAGCCCTGGCAATTATTCATCGTGCGACCAATATCGAAAAAGATCATTCGAATAGCGATTTTGGCCATAGAATTCAAGCCCATTGGGAAAATGGATCCTGTCTTTTCCCCTATACCAGACCAACGAAAAGTGAGGAGCTCTCATTAGATTGTCCACTATCCAATATCCATTATCCATTGACGGGGTTTTCGATCTGATCATCATCGGAGCCGGGCCGGCGGGGATCGCGGCGGCGTACGAGGCCAAACGTGCGGGGCTTGATTACGTTGTCCTCGAAAAAGGCCTGATCGCCAACACGGTCTACAACTACCCCGTGGGCCTGACGGTCTTTTCGACGGTGAACGAGCTTGAGTTCGAGCCCGGCGGCCTGAAACCCGCCCGCGAAAAACCGACGCGTGAAGAGCTGCTTTCTTATTACGTCCGGTTTGTGCTTGATAACGAGCTGAATGTCCGGACAGAAGAGACCGTGCTTCAAGTGCGACGGGACGAGAACCACCCCGCCGACGAAACGTCGGCACCCCTCCTTTGTAAGGAGGGGAGTTTTGCGGTCGTTACCAGCAAGGGTGAGTATCGTTCGACGAATGTATTGTTCGCCATCGGGGCGATGGACTATCCGCGGACGCTTGGCGTCCCTGGCGAAGACCTGCCGAAGGTGCACGATCATTTCCGCGAGACCTATCCGTGGGTGAAAAAGAATGCGCTGGTGGTGGGCGGCGGCAATTCCGCCGGCGAGGCGGCGTTGTTCCTGGCTCAGGAAGGTGCCGAAACGACGCTGGCAATCTTTCGTGCGGATTGGGAAAACAACGACCCGAAGCAAGGCTGCATAAAATATTGGGTCAAACAGCCGCTTGAAGAAGAGTTAAAGGAGCACTGCCTTCGGCTCTTCTTTCTCGGCAAGGTGATCGAGATCCGCGAGGGCGAGGTCGAGCTTGAAGGTGAGAATGGCGAGCGGGCCGTGATCGAGAACGACGTCGTCTTCGTCCTCATCGGCTCTGACGCCGACCTGACGATGCTCAAGGGCCTGGGCGTCGAGACCGAACAGGGCAAGTACGGCGAGGTGCCGGTTTACGACCCCGAGACCTTCGAAACCAACGTTCCCGGCATCTATGTCGCCGGACATTTCACCCACCAGCGGCACATCAAACCCGCGATCGACGGGGCCCGTTCAGCCATCAGGGCGGTTGTAGCTAAAAAGCCTACTTCGGCGGTCGCCTGAAGACGATCTTCATTCGATCGAAATCGAACGTGACCGCGTACGGCTTGAAGAACGTGTGAGACAAAAGGCCGCCGATCCGGAATCCCATCGAGTTTTCCAAGCTCGGCGGGAACACACCGGCGACGCCGACGATCTTCTCCGCCTTCACGGGGCCGAGCGAAAGCGAGTCCGCAACGAAAGGCTGAGCTTTGACCGTTCCGCCCCCGCCCGAGCCCTCAAACGGCTTGCCGCCTATCGATATCCCGGGTTTCTTGATGGTAGAGTCGGGCGCCGCGAATCCCATCCCTGCCAGGCCCGTGTCCACAAAGAAAAGTTCTGCATTTCCGTTGAAGGCTCCCCACGCCACGATGTAATGGTCGCCGGCCATCCAGAACGGGGCCTCAAGAACATCCTTTTCTGCAGACGGCTGCGGCCGTGAACGCTTCCTCAGCACAAGTTTATTTCCGGGATAATCCAGCGTCGTCAGAAATCTCGAAAGCAGGACCGTCCCGAGTATCCCGTCGATCCGCGGCACGCCTAGCACGGAGGCATATCGCTGAGTCGGCAGTACATTGACCGGGACGCTGTCTATGCGGAACTCGCCGAGGCCCACCGAATCCACGACCGCATGGTTAACGCCCGAACGCTGTCCGCCGGCGAACGTGCCGGATTCCTCGCCAAAGAGCTGCAGCCCAAGCTCGTTCGCGACTGCGGTGTCGATGATCAGCTCTGGCCCGCCGGTGTCGATCAAGAAGGCAAGCTCGCGGCCGTCGACGCGTGCCTTCACGACCGGCAGCGGGTCGAGTTTTACGAACGGAACGGTCGTCTCGTCTCCCTTGCCCGTGATCCTGTACGGCTCTTTCCCGGCGAGATACTCCAGCTTTTTCGCGATCGCATCACGTTCTGCCGCGCGGTAATGCATCGCGGCATTCTTGAAGTCGTTCATCCGGTAATAGGCCTGTCCGATCAACGTCTTGACCGGTTTGTCCTCGGGGTTCAGCTTCGCCGCCATCTGCAGGTAGCGCAACGCGTCCTTCAGGCGGTTGGAGAACAACGCGATCTGCCCTTTCAGCCGGAGTTCTTCGAACGTTGAAGGTTTCGAGCCCAACGCGGCTTCGGCTTCGGCGAACTTCCCTTCTTTAAAGAGGTCTGCTGCGTTTTGCTGGCCAAAAACTGGCAGAACGGCTGTCGAGAGGATCACCCCGCGGATCGCAAAGTTCACGAGTTTTCTGGTCATTGTCACCTTCGGTCTCACTAGCAAACGAAAACGACGGACGGACCGAGATGATCCGCCCGTCTTCCAGTTGTATCGATCCGACAGGCCTACTGGATACCGTCGGCCTTCTTCGTTCGGACGAACACGTTTTGATTCGCGAATCTCTCCGCAATGTTAGCAGGATTGATGTCGTAGGAAGTAACTTCGAAAACTTCCTTCACGCTTCCTTCCGAGCTCGACGTCCATTTGTAAGGAAGAAGGACCGTTCCCGCACTCCGGTATTCGGTCAGGCGGACGGTCGTTTCGACCGGCTCCATCGCGTGCAGCTTCTTGGTGAATACCGCATGATCGCGGGCCGCGGTTTCGGGCGAGGCGTTGTCCTTGCTGAAGCGGACCATCATCGGGCCAGGCATACCGACATAGCTGACGGCCAGAGGCAAATTGTTCGATTTGCCGATGTAAAGCTTGTAGGTCGAACCGGCCGCGTCGGCAGCGATCACGTTCACCGGCATCCCGTCGACATCGGCCTCGCCGACGAAGCGGTAACTGACCGGCATTCCTTCCGGAGCCTGAAGCAGGAGCGAAAGTGCCAGGCGGACAAGCTCGTTATTTCCCTTTCCGCCGACCATTCCAGCGTGTGCTGTGCGGGCCTTTGAGATGTTCTTCCCTTCGCCGTCCTTCGACACCCAAACGTTGTCCTCGTTCGACTCGGACGTACGGACAACAACCCGCTTGCCGTCTTCGGTCACGAACTCGCCGTTCTCGCCCTGTTTCACCTTGAACTCAAAGCTCTTTCCGTCCGGGCCCGTGAACACGGCCTTGCCGCCTTCGCCCTTGTGAATGACGATGTTCTTGCCATCCTGCGTCGTGAATTCGCCGGCGTCGGCCTTTTCGATAATGATCTTCTTGCCGTCGGTCGTGGTGAATTCACCGTTCTCACCCGCTACGCGGACCTTGTGCGGGCCGCCTTCGGTGGTGACGATCATTTCATGCTTCGTCGAGGACTCTTTACCGGCGGTGCCGTCGGCATTGCCCATCTTCACGGACTTGCTCATCTTGTCCGGGAACTGGATGGCGATCTCGGTCTCGCCCGTTTCGGAACGCTCGGCCCCGTCCACCTTGAACTGATGGATCGTACGGCCGGTTATGACCATGCTGCGGACCTGGGTAAGGGCCGCTTCGCCGCCCAGAGCCGCACGCGACATGCCGATAATTTCCATGGCCTTCTGGTCCGATTTGAACTGTGCGCCGACCCGCTCGGCCAGCGAGCCCAGGCCGGCAAAGAAGACCGCGATCGAAAGAACTGAAATCACAAACTTTTTCATTATTAGCCTCCAGAATTTTTGACTTTTTCCCGCCCCGGCCGCGATATGAACCTTGTAGCCGTCGACTCCCCCTGGAATGTGCGGCCTGTTCGGGACTATGCGGATTATTCCATTGCCTGAGTAGCGATTGGTTAAGACGACGCAAAGAGTTTGTTAAGAATGTAAAATGTCGCTTAAAACCATTTACAACGTTATTTCAAAGATGGAAAATTGCGCGTGCCGATCTATTAGGCGTTATGAAAGGTTCGTTGGTTACAAATTTAGTTCTAGGCGGCGTTCTGCTCGTGCTGACGCTTTTCCTTGGTCTTCAGTATAACTGGCTGGCCCAGGCGAGCGAAGCCGAGCGCGAGCGGCTCGAGAAACGTGCCGAGGCCGACACGCAGAAGCTTGCCGAGGCGTTCAATCGTGAGATGCAGGCGGCGTTCTTCAATTTCCAGGCGGACGCCCGAGGTTGGGTCAAGGGCGACTGGACCGAGTTCAATGAGCGGTTCGATTACTGGCGCGGGCGGGCGCGGTATCCCGACCTGATCCGCGAAGTCTATTTCCTCGGCCGCGTGGAACAGCAAACGCTCAGATACGATCGCGAAGGCCGTGCTTTTGTTCCGGCGGAACTCGCGGGCGGTGTCGCGGAATTCGCGTCCGGGATCAGGAGTGAGGCCTGGTTAAAACCTTTCTACGAAGAACCTTTCGCTTTCGTGATCCCGATCCTCGATGCCATTGATCAGAAACATCGGATCCTGATCGAGAAAACACGAATTGCCGACCCGGCGGCCCTCCACATGCCGATGCATTACGGGCTGCTTGTGATAATGCTCGACCGCGACCTGGTCACGGGCAAGATGCTGCCCGAGTTGTTCTCGGAGCATTTTCCCGACGGCGATTTCCGCGCCTCGGTCAAGAACAATTCGGATGCCGCAGTCTTTGAGACCGGCGGACAGCTTACGGCAGCCGACGCGAGCTCGCGGCTAATGAGCCTATCGCCGGACAGCATGGTGATCTTTTCCGCAACGAACGCCGCGGGCCGAATGTGGACGGAGAGGCCGCCGGAAATGATGCTTAGCGAACGGATCGAAAGCCGGAGCTTCACCCGTAGGACGAACGGCCGCGACGGCACTTCTTCCGACACGTTCACGATCCAGGTCGACCCGGGCGGCACCGAGGCAGGTCCGGCGAAGGCTCGGGCTTCGGTCATAACGACGACATCGCCGCCGGAACCCTGGTCTCTCAGCATCCAGCACACGTCAGGCTCCATCGCCGGCCATGTCGCGGATGAATTCAGAAAAAGCTTTGCGATCGGGCTCGGGATCTACCTTTTGCTGGTCGGCTCGATCATCGCCATCGTCCTTTCCGCCGTCCGGGCACGCCGGTTCGCGCAGCGGCAGATCGATTTCGTCTCGTCCGTGTCTCACGAATTCCGCACGCCGCTGGCCGTGATCTATTCAGCGAGCGAGAACCTCGCCGACGGCGTCGCAAATGACCGCGAACAGGTCGCCCGCTACGGCGGCCTGATAAAGAACGAGGGCCGCAAGCTCTCGGCGATGGTCGAGCAGATACTCGAATTCGCCGGTGCCCGTTCCGGAAAGCGAAAATACAATTTTGTCCTGGGTGACGTGACCGAAGCGGTCCGACGAGCGCTTGAAGAGGCCGAACCGGCGTTGAAAGAGAGCGGGTTCGAGGTCGAGTCGTCGCTGACGCCTGACCTGCCCAAAACCTCGATCGACCCCGACGCGATCGAGACCGTGGTACGAAACCTGATCCAGAATGCGGTCAAGTACAGCAACGGGTCCCGCTGGATCCGGGTAGCCACCGAGAACGGCGGCGATTCCATCAAGATAGTGGTGGAGGATCGCGGCATCGGGATCAGCGACGCCGAAAGAAAAAAGATCTTCGAGCCTTTCTACCGCGGCAAGGAAGTCGTCGATGCTCAGATCCATGGAAATGGCCTCGGCCTTTCGCTCGTTAAGGAGATAATCGACGTCCACGGGGGCAAAGTTGGTTTGACGAGCGAGATCGGAAAAGGATCCCGGTTCGTGATCGAGGTCCCGCTCAGCTAGCCCTTTATGCGCATTTTACTGGTCGAAGATGAAGAGGGCCTGGTCATCACGCTCTCGGACCGCCTGCGGAGCGAGGGCTTCGAGGTGGTGTCCGCGCCCGACGGCGCATCGGGTTTTCAGAAAGCCTGCGCCGAACGCTTCGACCTGATCCTCCTCGACGTAATGCTTCCGAAAAAGAATGGTTACGATGTTTGCCGGGACCTTCGGCAAAAGGGCGTTTCGACGCCGGTCTTGATGCTCACGGCCAAGGGCGAGACGATCGACAAGGTACTCGGGCTCAAGCTAGGGGCTGACGATTACCTGACCAAACCGTTTGAGATGATCGAACTTCTCGCTCGGGTGGAGGCACTGCTGAGGCGTTCGCCCGCAAATGCGGCAAACGGAAACGGAACGGCCGCCGAGGCTTACAGGTTCGGCAGCGTATCGGTGGACTTCAAACGCGCTGAAGTGAGAAAGGATGACTCGCCCGTCGAGCTTTCGGCGATGGAGTTCAAGCTGCTCCAGTTCCTGATCGAGAACCGCGGCCACGTTCACTCCCGCGACCATCTGCTCGACGAGGTTTGGGGCTACGACGCGATGCCGTCAACCCGGACCGTCGATGTCCACATCGCATGGCTTCGCCAGAAGCTTGAAGAAAATCCCAAGCACCCGCACTTTATCCAGACCGTCCACGGCCTCGGCTATAAATTTGCTGCGTAAGGAACTACGTAGACCGCAACCGCAACATAGTGAAGAATGCTGCCCGCCATTACGAAAACGTGAAAGATGGCGTGGTGATGCCGGATGCTTTTCCACGGAAAGAAGATGACGCCGATGGTGTATGCCAGCCCGCCGGCTACGGCGAGAGCGACGGGAGCGGCCCCGAGAGCTTCGAACATCGGCTGAATGGCGAAGACGCCTAGCCAACCCATTATCACATAGGAAGTTACCGTGATGACCGGATACCGGTTCCCGAAAATGATCTTGAGCAAAATACCCGCTCCCGCAAAGAACCAAATACCCGCGAGCAGCATCTGTCCGATCGGTCCGTTCAGGATCACCAGGCCGAACGGTGTGTAACTGCCGGCGATCAGCAGATAGATGCAGCAATGGTCAACCACCTGAAGGAACTTCTTCAGGTCCGGCGAGGTCGTGCTGTGATAGATCGTTGAGGCCGAATAGAGGATTATCAGCGACAGGCCGTAAACGACACAGCCGGCGATCAGCCATGGACCGCCATTGAGCATCGCAAGAACGAGAAGTACGGCGAACCCGATGATGCTGAGAAGAAGGCCGAACCCGTGGGTCAGGGCATTTGCCACTTCCTCGATCGGTAATTCGCGCATCCTGGTTATGATCATCGGTTCAAACGGCCTTTGCCTCTTGAATGATACACCAGGAATGCGAACCTCTATGTAAAAAATTTGTAACGGGGCGGAAGGTCAGTCCTGTCCATGGATAAGGAACTGGGTATCGGCGGTCGCCCTTTCCCGCCGGGCAACCCCGGATCCATAGGCCGCTTCTTCGACCCGGGCGGCGACGGCCTCGCCGACGCGTTTGTCGAAGACAGACGGGATAATGTAGTCGGGATGAAGCTCTTCCTCGGCAATGATCCCGGCGATCGCTTCCGCCGCCGCGAGCTTCATTTTCTCGTTAATCCGCGACGCCCGGCAGTTCAGTGCCCCGCGGAAGATCCCAGGAAAACAAAGCACGTTGTTTATCTGGTTCGGGTAATCTGACCTCCCCGTGGCCATCACGGCGACGAGCCCGGCCGCGTCCTCTGGCATGATCTCGGGCACCGGGTTCGCCATCGCGAAAACTATCGGGTCCGCGGCCATCGTCTCCAAGTCCTCCGGACCGATCAGGCCCGGGGCCGAGAGCCCGAAAAACACGTCCGCACCCTTTATCACGTCGTGGATCGTGCCCTTTTCTTTGTGCGGGTTCGTGTTTCGGGCGTACCAGTCCTTGACCCAGTTCATGTGCTCGGTGCGGCCCTCGTAGATGGCCCCGGTCTTGTCGCAGCCGACGATATTCTTGACCCCCGCAGCCATCACGATCTTGGTGCAGGCCACGCCGGCGGCTCCGATCCCGCTCACCACAAGCTTGATGTCCTCCATCTTCTTGCCGACGATCTTCAGCGCGTTGATCAGCGCCGCGAGCACCACCACGGCCGTACCGTGCTGGTCGTCGTGAAAGACGGGTATATCGAGCTCTTCTTTTAACCTCTCTTCGATCTCGAAACAGCGTGGGGCCGAGATGTCTTCCAGGTTGATCCCGCCGAATCCGACCGCGATGTTCTTGATGGTCTGGACGATCTCATGCGGGTCCTTTGTGCCCAGACAGATGGGGAACGCGTCCACGCCGCCGAATTCTTTGAACAGTTGGCACTTCCCTTCCATCACCGGCATTGCCGCGGCGGCACCAATGTCTCCCAGGCCGAGGACGGCGGTCCCGTCCGTGATCACCGCGACGGTGTTTTTCTTGATCGTCAGGTTGAAGACCTTTTCAGGGTCCTTTTCGATCGCCTGGCAAACGCGTGCGACACCCGGGGTGTACGCCATCGAAAGATCGCTTCGCGTCTTCAAAGGCATCTTCGAGGTCACCTCGATCTTTCCGCCCAGGTGCATCAGAAACGTGCGGTCCGAAATGTTGACTACCTCGACGCCATCTATGACCTCGAGCCCCGCGATTATCTCTTCATCGTGCTTTTCCGAAGCGGCATTGACAGTGATGTCGCGTACCAGGAAATCCTTGCCGACGCTGACGATGTCGATGCCCTCGATATCGCCGCCGGCATTACCGATCGCCGTAGTGATCTCGCCGAGCTTTCCCGGTTCATTGTGAATTTTGAGCCTGAGCGTGAGGCTGTAGCTGGCGTTTGGCGTGGCGTTATGCAACATAAAAAATTAGGTTAACTTTGTAGAAATCGGTTGGCAAATTCTGAGAGAGGTTGGTGGTGATGTAAATTCGTGTTCGTGCTTACTGATCTTGATTTCTGATCGCGTTTTCTTTTTTCGTGTAATTCGTGGACGGTTATTTTTTCCACGAAATAAACAAAACTGATCAAAAAGAGAAAAAAGTACAAGCTTAAAGGCAATATCGATCGGCGGCAGGCATTGCACTTGGGGTGCCCCGGAAAATACAGTGCCGAGTGTCGGTCAAACTTCGATCTCGCGGATCGCGGGTTCTCCTTCGCCCGGGCCGGTATCGAGCATCGGCTGCAGGTGCTCCCAAACGGCATCGACCGTGATATCCGTCATGCACGGGTGACCGGGAACCGGACATTCGTGCAGCCGGCACGGCGAGCAGGCGACCGGGCGGCGGATCAGCGTATGCCCTTCGCCGAGCGGATACCAAAGCCCGGGATTATTACGCCCTCCGTAAATGGCGAAACACCGCGTGCCGACTGCAGCGGCAAGGTGCGTCGTCCCGGTGTCGAGGCCGATGTGGATCCCGCACCGCGCAAGCAGTGCGGCCGATTCCGGGACCGTGAAAACGCCGGCCGCGTTTATGCCGCGCCCCCAGGCCGCTACAAGTTCCTCACCAAGAGCGGACTCCGCCGGCCCCCCGGTGACGATCGGCTCGATGCCGCCATTTTCTATGAGCCGGCGGCCGATCTCGACAAAATTCTCCAGCGGCCATTGGTTTGCGATCGTCTTGCACCCCGGAGCGATCGAGACCAGCATCTCCTCCCGCCCATCACGTTTGTCGGCAAGCCACTCGTTGACCTTTTGGAGCGTCTCGGCGGCGGGAACGAAGAGCGGCGGCCGAAGGTCCTCTATCTGTCCGCTGATGCCGTCGATCTCCAGCCGTTTCAGCTTGAACTCCGCCTCATTCGGCGAACGAAGCGGCCGCCCGTCCGGCGTGAAAGGATAAAGCTCGTCACGCGGTATCGCGTGAAAACCGTAGAGATCGCGGATCCCGGCCGAACGAAAGAACAATCGGTCGCGTGCGACGGCCTTTTCCGGCCGCTCGCTGATCACGAGAGAAACGGCCGCATCGAAACGTTCGCGTCGAAGCTCGAGCCAAAGCCTGTAGAAAACGCCGACCCGCCCGGCACCCGCAAGCTTGCTGTCGTAACTGAGATATCTGTCAACGAGCGTTTCCGGGATCACCTGAGATGCGAGGACGACGGCCCCCGACTGGAAATTCTGGAGAAGGACGATCTCCGCCGAAGGAAAATATCGCCGCACGGCCCGCAGCGCGGGGATCGCGACGATCGAATCGCCCAACGAGCCGAAAAGGTAGACCAGGAGTTTCTTTGTGCCGGCCGCGGCGTCCGGGGATGAAGGGGACATAAAAGAATGGGAGGCCGCTCAAACCTCCTCAAGGGCCGGAAAGCGCAGCAGGCCGATAAACACACCCCGGACGGTCACCTCGTCGGCGGGCAGTACATAAGCCTCGGCACCGCTGTTCGCGGGGGTGATCTCGGTCTCGCTGCCGCGTTGATGATAACGGCCGAGCAGCACCCGGCCGGCGTCGGTCTCGGCCGTGACCACCTGGCCCCGCCGGGCGTACGACCTCGCCTCGAATAGCACGAAGTCGCCCTCGCAGATCTGTTCTTCGATCATCGAATCGTCGGGTGCCCGCAATGCGAAGACGAGGTCCGGGCTAAGTTCGCCGATCATCATCCGCGGGATCGTGATGGTCTCGCCAATCTTCGCCGGGCACCGCCTGCCGTCCTCGCCGATCTCAAAAAGCTCGACACCGCAAACCCGGTCGTTCACGATCTTCTCAACGCCAAGTTCGATCCCGAAACTTCCGTCCGCACGCCGCCGGCGGATCAGCCCCTGGCTCTCGAGTGCTTCGATGTGACGCTGGATGCCGGCACGCGACGAAACCCCAAGGTGCATCGCTATCTGCTGGTACGACGGTTTGTGGCCGTTCCGTTCGATGAACCGGGTCACGTAATCGAGAACATCTTTCTGACGCTTTGTCCGGGGCTGCACGACTTCGATTGTATTCAACTCGCCGGAAAGTTCAAGGTTCACCTATTTGGTATAATCTACGTATAACTTTTTGTTAATTATCGGGAGAAAGGATATCAGCGGAATTTACGGATCGACACAGGGCCTGAAACAGAACCAGCTTCGGCGGATAGAAAAGCTCGCGACGCGGCGGGTGCAGCCGAGGCAGATCGTCTCCCCCGAACTCGCCCGCCAGATGTCGGAACTCTCGGCGGAAACCGGCCGGCAGATCGGGGTCCTGCTCGATCGCAAAGGAAAGGTCGAATACGTCATGGTCGGCACCGCCAAACAGCTTGAACTTCCCGATTTCGGGCGTTCGCGCGTCTCGACGGACCGCTTTCGCGGGCTGCGCTGTGTTCACACGCACCTGCTCGGCGAGCCGCTGACCCAGGACGACCTTACGGACCTTGCATTGCTCCGGCTCGACCTGATGTCGATCGTCCAGGTGGACAAAGAGACCGGCCTTCCCGGGCTTGTTCACTCGGCGCACCTGCTTCCGTCGAGCGCCGCCACGCTGTACAGCGAGAACGGCGGCCAGCCCTATGCATTCCTGAAGCCCGCCGTGCCGTCGCAGCTCGACACCGATTTCACCAACCTTATCGAATCGCTCGAGAACGAGATGGCCCGGCTTCGGCAAACGGCCCGCCGCCGCCCGACGAAACGCGACCGAGCGATCCTTATATCGGCCACCGACGGGTACGCCGAAGACGCCGAGGCCTCGCTCGTCGAGCTTGAAGAGCTTGCCCGCTCGGCCGACGTCGTCGTGCTCGACAAGATCGTCCAGCGGCGGCCGAAGATCGACCCGCGGACCGTGATCGGCCGCGGAAAACTCGAAGAGCTTCTGATCCGCTCGATGCGGCTCGGTGCCGACCTGATAATCTTCGATTCCGAGTTGACCCCGACGCAGGTCCGCATTCTCTCGGAGGCGACCGACCTGAAGGTCATCGACCGGCCGCAGCTTATCCTCGACATCTTTGCCCAGCGCGCCCAATCGCGAGAAGGAAAACTGCAGGTCGAACTCGCCCAGTTGAAGTATCTTTTGCCGCGGCTTGTGATGGGCCACGGTTCCGCTTTCTCGAGGCTGGCGGGCGGCATCGGCGGCCGAGGGCCGGGTGAAACGAAGCTCGAGACCGACCGGCGACGCGTTCGCACCCGGATCACCCAACTCGAAAAACAGGTCGAAGGCCTCCGCCGCCAGCGTTCCGAACGGCGAAAGAACCGCTCCAAGCGGAACCTGCCGCTGATCTCGCTGGTCGGCTACACCAACGCCGGAAAATCGACGCTCCTAAATGCCCTGACCCGGAGCGACGTTTACGCCGAAAAGAAGATGTTCGCGACGCTCGACCCGACATCGCGAAGGCTCAGGCTTCCGCACGAACAGGAAGTGATAATCAACGACACCGTCGGTTTTATCCGCGACCTGCCTGAGACGCTGGTGGCTGCGTTCCGTGCCACGCTCGAAGAGATCTCGGACAGCGACCTGCTCCTTCACGTGGTCGATGCCGCTAACCCGGCCGCCGTTCAACAGGTCGATTCGGTCGACAAGATCCTCACCGGGCTCGGGTTGAACGCGATCCCGCAGATCATCGTGCTGAACAAGTCTGACATCGCCGCGCCCGAGGCGGCCGAGGCCTTGACGCGCCACCTGTCGCTTGACAACCACGCCCCCTACGTGTCAGTTTCGGCTATCAAGCCCGAAACACTTAATGTACTTGCAGTGAGGATCGGCGACCGCGTAAGGAGGTTCGCGGCGGCGGGCGTTTAGGCCCGGGCCGGAGACCGAATGAACAAACGCACAAAGGAACTGAATAGTTCGGCGACGCGGCGTCTCCAGAAGATCTGGGACCTGGTCACGCGCCCGCTGAACGTTCTGTCCGAGAACCAGAAATTCTGGCTCGGGTTCGGTCTCCTCTGCGTTGTGACGACCCTCCTGATAAACAATCCTATCTGGCGTTCGGCCGGTGATTACGTCTACAAAGAGGGCGACATCGCCCGCGAGAGCATTACGTCGCCCGCCGACATTTATTTCGTCGACGAGGAAGCGACCGAGCGGATCCGCGAAACGGCGAAAGAGACGGTCATCCCGAACTTCGCCTTTGAATCGAAACGGGCCGACGAGGCGGTCCAGAACTTTCGTGCGGCATGGGAGAGCATGCAGCGGCGGTCACCGGCCGCGAACGCGAACCGGGGAGAATCGAACAGCCGTACGGACGTCGATTGGCCGGGCCTCGGCGGGGCGGAACTCGGCCGGGTCTTCGGGTCACGGAATTTCAGCTCGAACGAGCTTGATTCTGTCGTCCGGATCCTCCGCGAGAACAGCTCCGGCGACATCTATGCCGATCAGGACCGCCAATACCTTTCAAACGAGGTCATGATCGTCGACCGCCAGCGGCCGACCGAATCGCGCGGCGTGCAGAATCCGCAGATGTCGATGACGGCCCTGACCGAGGCCCGCGAACGTCTCGCCCAACAGCTCTCGGAGATCCGCAGCTTCTCTCAGCGAGAGGCCGAAGCGTTCAACGCGGCGCTGGCGCCGCTGATCCAGCCGAGCGTTATCTATGACGCGGCGGCGACCGAGAACGCCCGCCGGGCCATCGCAGAAAGCGTCCAGCCCGTCTCCGTTTCGCTCAAACGCAGCCAGAAGATCGTCGACGAGGGCAACGTGATCGACGCCCAAACGCTCCTCCAGATAAACGCCGTCCGCAGCTACACCGCATCGACGCGTCAATCGAACCGTTTTGTCGGCCTGCTTCTTTTGATCGCCGGCCTCTTCTGGGGGGCATGGAAATTCATCGAGCACCGCGGCATCGTGCCCCGGCTGGCTCTGTCAGAGCATAAGACCTTTGCGCTCTTCGGCTTTATCGTCATCGCCCAGACGGCGATGATGGCCGCGATGTTTCGCCTCGCCGATTTCACCGCGTCTCAGAACGTCAAGGCTCCGCTGAACGACCCGAGCCTCTGGGCATTCGCTGTCCCATTCGCCTTCAGCAGCCTGCTGATGAACCTTCTGGCGGACCGCCGGACGGCCCTTTTTACGGGTGTTTTCACCGCCCTTCTCGCCGGCCTTCTGGCCCCGAGGGGACTGGAATTCGTCCTTTACGCGACGATCGCTTCGAGCGTTTCCGTTTACGGCATCGGGCATTACCGCAGCCGCGGGACGGTGACCCTCGCGGGCCTGCTGGTTGGCCTCGTCAGCTCCGCGGTCGCACTCGCCCTGATCGCCTACACCCAGCAGCCGTTCATCTTGAACACGGTCCTGCTTGCCATCGCATGCGGCCTGGCGAGCGGGATGATCACGGCCGCCGCGACGGCGGTATTCCTGCCGATCTGCGAATCGCTTTTCGGCATCCTGACGGACGTAAAGCTGCTTGAATTGTCGAACGCGGACCTGCCCGTCCTCGGCCAGCTTGCACTTCGCGCACCCGGCACCAACCAGCATTCGCACGCCGTCGGCCAACTAGCGGAAGAAGCCTGCCGCGTGGTCGGAGCCAACGGGCTGTTGTCGCGGATCGGCGCGCTTTATCACGACATCGGCAAGACCGCGGCGCCCGAGCATTTCGTCGAAAACCAGATGAATGCGAACCCCCACGACCGGCTCAAACCGGCCCAAAGCGCGAAAATAATCATCAGCCACGTCACCTACGGCGTTAAGCTCGCTCGCGAAATGGGCCTCCCGCAGAGGATCATCGACTTCATTCCGCAGCATCACGGCACGCGGACGCTTCATTACTTTTTGAAGAAGGCACAGGCCCAGGCCAGGCCCGATGAAGAGTTCGACGAGAACGACTTTCGCTATCCCGGCCCGAAACCGCAGTTCAAGGAAGCGGCGATAATGATGATCGCCGACAGCTGCGAGGCGGCCGCCCGCTCGCTCTCTGAGCCAACGCCTGAGAACCTCCGCTTCATCGTCACAAAGATCATCGACGCCATCCTGAGCGACGACCAGCTTGACGAATGCGACCTGACGCTCCGCGAGTTGACCCAGATCCGCGAAGCGATGATCCGCTCTCTCGTCGCCATCTATCACAGCCGCGTCGATTATCCGGGCTACGTCCCGCCGGCTTCCGGCCAGTACAAGATCGTCCCCGAAGAGGGTGCCCGCGAATACGGCGGAATGAAATACAAAGACCCGAAGGACATCCCGGTCAGCCGAGGCGGCGAGATCGAGGACGAAGCAATTGATCGCTCGCAAGAACCGGGACGGTCGCAGGCAAAGTCCGCTGACTGACGCGGCGGAATTACGATCCGGCTCGGCCGTACGCTCGTAATATGCTTAAACGTTACACTTTCTGGCTTTGGGTGGCGGCGGTCCTGCAGTTGGTGACCGCGGCGGTTCACGCGACGAGCCTTTTCGTTCAGCCCGAACCTGCCGATGATACACAGCGGCAGCTCCTCGCGCTGATGACGACCTATCGGATCGACCTCGGTGCGGGATTTCACCGGTCGATGAGCGACCTGGTCACCGCGCTCAGCTCGTGTTTTTCGTTCGTGTGCATTCTCGGCGGTGCGATCAATGTCTTCTTGCTGCGGCGGCACGCAGAAGCCGGGCTGGTGCGGGGAATAACGGCGATAAATTTTGTCGTCTTCGGAGCAACTTTCGCCGTGATGCTCGTGTTTACTTTTCTGCCTCCGATCATCTTTACAGGGCTGATCACGCTCGCTCTCGGAGCGTCATGGGTCTTTTCGAATACCGGAGAAAATGAATCATAAGAATGCGTTATGAAGAAATGGCTTATCCGGCTGCTGAAGATCGTTCTCGGCGTTGGAAGCGTCCTGGTACTTGCCCTTGCCATTCTTGGGTGGCTGACCAGGCCGTCTGATCCCGACGCCTTTTACACCCAGTCCGAAGCCCTTCCGGGGCTTCCGGGCAAACTTCTTAAGACGGAACCATTCACCCGCCAGGTCCCTGACAACGCCCGCGGCTGGCGCATCCTCTACACGACGACCCGCATCGACGGCAAGGTCGCACCGGCAAGCGCGATCGTGCTCGCGCCCAAGGTCTCGTCCGGGCTTCCGTCGGACGTCGTCGCCTGGACCCACGGGACGACCGGCGTCGCACCCGGATGTGCTCCTTCGCTGCTCGCCGAGCCGTTCGCTAACGTGCCCGCCTTGCGCGAGGCGATCGCCGAAGGCTGGGTCATCGTCGCGACCGACTACATCGGCCTCGGGACACCCGGCCCCCATCCTTATCTGATCGGCGAGGGACAGGCCCGCTCGGCCCTCGATTCGCTTCGTGCGCTTCGGGAGATGAAAGAGGTGAGCGTCAGCGATAAGACTGTCGTCTGGGGCCATTCGCAGGGCGGGCACGCGGCAATGTGGACCGGTATCGTGGCGTCTGCGTATGCGCCCGAACAGGCCATCTACGGAGTCGCCGCCGCGGCACCGGCGACCGACCTAATGGCCCTTTTCAAAAGGGGTGAAAAGGACGTTGTCGGCCGGATCCTCTCCTCCTACATCGTCACCGCTTACAGCGGGATCTACCCCGACGTTTCGTTCGATGAGTACGTGCGTCCCGGTGCCCGCTTCCTGGCGGGTGATATCGCAAAACGGTGCATGGCCGGCCCGAAGGCGTTGTTCGCGGTTGGTGAGAGCCTGCTGCTCGGCGGGTCGATCTTCGCCATGGATGCCGTCGCCGGGAACCTCGGTAAACGCATGATCGAGAATACGCCGACGCCGCCGATGGCCGCGCCGCTTTTCATTGCCCAGGGCGAGACGGACGAACTAGTCCACACGGAAATTCAAAACGGTTTTGTCGAAGGGCTTTGTAAAGAGGGCCGCGATCTTGCGTACACGACCTACCCCGGACGCGACCACCTGACTCTCGTTGCAGGCGACTCGCCGCTGGTCGGCGATCTCGTGAATTGGACAAAGGAGAGGTTTGAAGGCAAGCCCCTGGCCGAAGGATGCGTCCGCGGCCAACGATAGGCAGGCATCGGTGATCAGTTCGAGGTGTTGATCAGCTCTTTCAGTTCCTTGCCGGGTTTGAAATAGGCGACACGCTTGGCGGGGATCTCGACCGACTCGCCCGTCTTGGGATTGCGGCCTTTTCGCGAATTGCGCTCGCGCACACGGAAGCTGCCAAAGCCGCGCAGTTCTATCTTTTCACCGCTATTTAAGGTCTCAACGATGCTGTCGAAAATTATTTCGACCAACTGCTCGGTGTCCTTTTTGGTCATTTCGGCTTCTTTCGCGACTTTTTCGACAAGGTCCGCTTTCGTCATCTTTGTTCGTCCTCGATCGGGCATCGTTTCTGCCCCGGTCATCTAATCTGCTCCGGCCGGATCAGGCCGTCTTCTCTGCGGTCTCTTCGATCGCTTCCGCGTCCTCGCCGGTCTCCGCCGCCGCTGCTTCGGGCTCCGCCGAAACCGCCTCAGCGGTCTCGGTCGTCTCATCTGAAGTTTCGGCCGCAGCTTCCACCGCCTCTTCAGCCGGGGGTTCGACCGCGGGCTCCGCAGGCGTTTCGGCCGCAGCTTCTACAGCCTCTTCAGCCGGTGCTTCGGCCGCAGGTTCGGCAGGCGTTTCGGCCGCAGCTTCCACCGCCTCTTCAGCCGGGGGTTCGACCGCGGGCTCCGCAGGCGTTTCGGCCGCAGCTTCTACAGCCTCTTCAGCCGGTGCTTCGGCTGCGGGTTCGGCAGGCGTTTCGGCCGCCGCCTCGACGGCCTCTTCAGCCGGGGCTTCGGCTGCGGGTTCTGCAGGCGTTTCGGCCGCAACTTTTGCGGCCTCCTCAGCGGCCGGAGCGTCGGCGGTTTCCGCGGCAGCGGCTTCATCCGAAACCGCTGCGCTCTCCTCTTCCTGTTTCGCCAGCGAAGCCTCGTATTCCTGCTTCGCCTTTTCCTTCCTGGCCTTCTTGGCTTCCTCGCGTTCCTCCTTGGTCATTTCCGGCTTGACCTCTTCGGCCCCGCCTTTCATCAGGTTCGCAAGTTCGCCGAGCGATGCCATGCCGCCCTTCGCTTCCGAAGAATAGACCCTCGTATCGACGACCGGCTCATCTTCCTTGCCTACGGCACGGTGCGACAGCCCGATCTTCTGCTCTTCGTTCTCGATCCTAAGGATCTTGAAATCCATTTCCTGGCCGAGCGAGGCGACCGACTCAGCGTTCTCGACCCGCTCATCAGAAAGTTCCGAGATGTGGCAGAGCCCTTCGAGCCCCTCGCCGAGTTCGACAAAGATGCCGAAGCTCGTGAACCGCGAGACCTTCCCGCGGACAACATCGCCGGGCTTGTGCGTGGCGACAAAACCTTCCCACGCGCTCGGGGTCAGGTCCTTCATCGACAGCGAAAGCCGCTGGCCCGGGGCGTCGATATGCGTCACGACCGCATCCACTTCCTGGTCCTTCTTCAGAAGGTCCTTCGGATGCTTTAACTTCTTTGCCCACGTGATGTCCGAGACGTGGACCAGGCCGTCAATGCCGTCCTCGACCTCGACGAACGCACCGAAATCGGTGATGTTCCGCACCTTGCCGCGGATCTTCGTGCCGACCGGATACCGGTCCTCGATGTTATGCCACGGGTTATCCTGAAGCTGTTTCATCCCGAGGCTGATCCGCTTGTCGACCGTATCGACGCCGAGCACCTGCACCTCGACCGAATCGCCTTTGTGGAACATCTTCTTCGGGTTCGAGCCGCGTTTGGACCACGAGATCTCCGAAACATGGACCAACCCCTCGACGCCGGGCTCGAGTTCGACAAAAACGCCGTACTCGGTCACCGAAGATACTTTGCCGTTCAGCTTGGTATTGACCGGATACATCTCGACAACGGTCGACCACGGGTCGGGAAGCAGCTGTTTGTAACCGAGTGAGATCTTCTCTTTTTCACGGTCCAGCTTAAGCACCTTCACCTGAAGGTGGTCGTTCACTTTGAAATGGTCCGCCGGGTTGCCGATGCGGCCCCACGACATATCCGTTACGTGAAGCAGGCCGTCGATCCCGCCGATATCGACAAATGCGCCGTATTCGGTCAGGTTCTTGATCGTTCCGTCGACGACATAGCCGACATCGATGCTGGCGAGCGTTTTGTCCTTCTGCTCGTTGATCAGGACGTCCGTCAGCACCTTCCTCGAAAGGACGATGTTGTTGCGGCGGCGGCTGAATTTGATGATCTTCGCCTCGATATCCTGGCCTATGTAGGCATCCAGGCTGCGGGCCGGCCGCGAATCGACCTGTGAGCCCGGCATGAAAGCCTCGATCCCGTTGAGGTCGAGTTTTAGGCCGCCCTTGGTCTTGTCCACTGCCTTGGCGACGACGGGAGCCTCGTTCTTGAATGCTTCTTCAAGGTCGTTCCAGACCTTTCGCAGCTTGGCGTCCGACCGCGAAAGCGTCGGTGGTGCATCGCCGCCCGGGAGCGTCTTGATCACGACCTCGATCGTTTCGCCGACCGTAAGCTCTTCGCTGCTCGCCGCAAGTTCTTCGGACGAGATCAGGCCCTCGCTCTTATAGCCGAAATCGATGAGCGCCCCGTGATCGGAAACCCCGACCACTTTGCCCTCGACCAGGTCGCCGGCATGAAAAGCGGTTTGCTCTTGCTCGAATTGTTCCAGGATCGCCCCGAAATCGACATCGCCGGATGGCGCTGCCTCTTCTGTTGCCGTTGTTGCCGCTTCCGGAGCCTGAGTAGGCGACGCCGCAGCCGCGTCTTGTGTTGTCGGTTCTTGATTCGCCGAAGAAGCGCCGGTTTTCGTCTCTTCAGCCTCGGATGTTACCTCGTTTACCATTGATTGTTAACTGACTTCCTTACCAAAAATATTCTCGCCATTTTATGCGGGTCCTGGGAATTGTTTGCGAAGGCGGGCGGGTTTCAGATCGTTCGTATAACTTGAAAGTGAAGACCAATTTGAATTCCGCGGCGCCCAGGCCTATGGCTTAGGTAGCCATCCAGCCGCATCTCGCACACATTTTGTCGGGCCGCATAAACCTAAAATTTACACGCGGTTTCGCCCCGGTGTCAAGGTTTAGCGGTCGAAAAACCTTAATGTATTCAAGAATTAACAATCTTGTCGCACCGGAGCGATCCCTAAGCCACCCGGGCGGGTCTCGGCGGCCGTCGAAACACGGAAAAGGCCGCCCGGTTTGAGACGGCCCTTCCTCAACGCGGACTGTGATACCGGTCAGATCCGCGTGATCATATCGGTGATGCTGCTGACGCCGCCCATCCTTTCCATCTCTTCTTTGGCCATCGCGGTCGTATTCTGGATGCCCGCGAGCCTGAGCCGGAATTCGTCCGGGTTCGTCGAGCCGCGAAGCGCCTCTTCCAGCGCGATCAGGCCCGATTGATAAAGATAAAATAGCGATTGATCGAACGTCTGCATTCCGTATTGCGACGTACCGGCCGCGATGGCGTCGCGGATCGCAGGCGTCTTTTCTTCGTGGAGGATGTAATCGCGGATCAGCGGCGTCGAAATGAGCACTTCGACCGCCGGAACTCGGCTGGCTCCGGTCGCGGCCTTCATCAACCGCTGCGAAACGACCGCCTTGAGCAGCCCCGCAAGCTGGATGCGGATCGACTTCTGCTGGAACGGCGGGAACGTGGAAAGGATACGTGTCAGCGTCTCCTGGGCGTCGAGCGTATGAAGCGTGGAGAGCACCAAATGGCCCGTCTCGGCCGCCACAAGCGCCGTCTCGATCGTCTCGAGGTCGCGCATTTCGCCGACGAGGATCACGTCCGGGTCCTGGCGGAGCGAACCGCGCAGGGCCTCGGCAAACGAACGCGTATCGACATCGACCTCTCGCTGCGTGACGAAAGATTCCTTGTCCTTGTGGAGGAATTCGATCGGGTCTTCGATCGTCACGATGTGGCAATTTCGCGACTGGTTGATCGCATCCACGATCGACGCAAGTGTCGTCGATTTACCCGAGCCGGTAGTCCCCGTAACGAGCACGAGGCCTCGCTGTTCTTCCGAGATCTTTTTCAGGATCGGCGGCAGGCCGAGATCTGCGAAAGATTTGATGGTATCGGAGATGACGCGGGCGACGATCCCGATCGAGTTCCTCTGCTGAAAGATATTGACGCGAAAGCGGCCCAGGCCCGCCACTCCGTATCCGATATCGACCTCGTAAACTTCTTTGAAATGCTGCTTCTGCCGGTTCGACATCATCGAGAACGCCATCTCCAGCGTCTCGTCCTGTGAGAGCTTGCTTACACCGGCCAGCGGCCGCAGCTCGCCCTGGACGCGGATGACCGGGACCGCACCCGCACGCAGGTGCAGGTCCGACGAACCGAAACTCATCGCCATGCGCAGGAGGTCGTCAATTCGGTTGATCATAGATGGCTGGCCTCGGGGGCCGTCACGCAGGCGGCTTTGGCCGGATAGATCGAAAAACTGAAACCGACGTGTCCGGGATCGGACCTAACGAACGGGCCTGAAATGGAGACGGCATCACAAAGATCTGCGGCCGGGCAGCCGAAACCATGGATGTATCGTCAAAACAAGTTTAACGTTTGCCAACTTGTACAGTCAATCACTTTTTTGGCCGGGTTAAAGTTCTCCTTGCGTCTTCTCCATGTGGCCTTGATCCGGCCCAAGTGTGCCGCCTGTAGGAAAGTGCCGAGGCGGGACCGGGCGTTTGAGGGCTTGGTGCCCTCCGCGACGTCCTTTTGGCCGCCGTCGGCACGGCCGAAACAATATATTTATTTCAGCAAACGGCGCTCCGCTTGAGCGTCAATTACGTATCCGAAATTAGGAGGACTCCACAAATGCTGCCAAGTAGGTTTATTCCGCCGATGAATTCACCGCGGACCCCCGATCTTGATCCGCGAAAAGTCGCCGCTCAGGTCATTCAGAAGCTCGATATGGCGAAGTTGGTCGTTCCAGCCAACAGCCCTTTCAAGACCACTCAGCAGTTGATCCGGAACATCGAGAACCGTGCCGTTTTCGAGAAGATCAGCAACCGGCTCACCTATTTCACGCCCGCGATCAAGCTGGATGAACATATCGTCTCGGACGACAAGGCGATCGAGCGCATCACCGACGAAAGGGGCGGCCAGCACCTTGTCCGGCGTTTTTACCCGGTCGTCGCCCATCGCAACACGCTGGACGGCATAGACTTTATCGTCGCCGACCGCCAAAAGCTGATCAATACGCTGAGGAAAACCACGGCCGACGGCAAGCCCGCGTTCTTCGAAGGCACCGGAACCGATTGGAGTAAGCATTGGGCGATGGCACTCTCTTTTGGGGCCACCGAGGGGCTCGGTTACCGCGAGATCTTTCGCCCGTTCGTCAACGATCGCCCGCTGATGGGCCCCGGGGCGCTTCCCGCGTTTGATAACCGCCTTGGCCAGGACATCAATGTCGATATTTCCGCTATGCATCTGGCGATCGCGAATTTCCCAAAGATCAACCAGGTCCGCTGCAATGTTCACATCGACAACCTGACCGTGACGCTCGCGGGCATCGGCGACGCGGTCGGCCTTTCGCCGTCCTTCATCTCGCACCTGGTCAACGAACTTCTGTTCAAGACGAAGCTGCAGGGGAAGCTCCCGAATTGGATACTCGACGCGTTCGATATCAGCCTTCTCGACCCGACGCACGGGTTCCTGAACGCCGGCATCGGGGCGACGATCATCAATCGCAAGAACTTCAAGTGGTCGATAAAGGCCTCGGTCGGCTTGAACAACAGCAGCCACCAGGAATGGTCCGGCGATTTCAGGTTCGAAGGCTCGATCGGCACCGGCATCACGCTCAAGTTCTGACACGATCGGCTCCACCGCGGCCTCCGCGTTAAGAAAAAGTTTAACGCAGAGGCCGCAGAGTTTTTCGCGGAGAACCCATGGAGGACCGGTAATTTCCGACGATCTCATCGTTCCCGCCGACGGCCTCGCTTGGCACCGTCCTTCAGGGCAATGTAGAGATCGCCCCCCAACCGACCATAGGGCGTTTTAACGCCCTTCCGCACCCTCTGTAATTAGTTGAAGTTTTCCCCGGTGTGCGTTAATATTTACATTAAGGTAAGGATTCGCTTCGGCGGGTCCTGAATTTTGTCAGGAGACGATAGAAATTATGTCAGCAGTAGCAGCACCGGGAGTCGAGTTGAACGTGACGGAGTCCGCCGCCGTCGAGATCAAGAAATTCTTCGAGGGCGAAGACGACCTGCCGGAAACGGCCGGGCTCCGAGTCCGCGTTGTTCCGGGCGGATGCTCGGGCTTTCAGTACAGTCTGAACATCGAAGAAGAATCGCGTCAGGGCGACCACATCCTCGACCGCCACGGCATCCGGCTCTTCGTCGATATGTTCTCGGCCCAGTATCTGAACGGCGTCGTCATCGACCACACCACCAACATGATGGGCTCCGGCTTCACCTTCGAAAACCCGAACGCCACCGGCGGCTGCGGCTGCGGCACCTCGTTCTCGGCTTAACTGATCTTCGATTTGGATAGCGAAAGAGGCTGCCCTTCGGTGGTCTCTTTTACTTTGTGGTCTATCTCACTTTGCAGAAGCCCGCCCATTTGAAGAAACGCGCACGCTTTTTTGCAGAAGCCCGCACGTTAGTAAGGGCGAAACACTGAACATTAAATAGATCGTACTTCGTGCGCTCAGACATTAGCATTAATCTGCCGGTCTATGAACGTCCGTCCTAACCGTCAACGGTTCGCCCCTTCAGAAATTTCGAATACTCACGAGGCCGCGTGCTACCCTTTGACATGCCTATGGAAAACAAAGACACCGACAGCCCCGCGAACCATCGGATCTCAACCAAAAAGCGGTGGATACTTTTCGTTTTCGTACCTCTCTTATGGTTGGCATTTCTTGTCTTTGGAACCGTTTTCGAAGCCGACAAGGGGTTGTCTCGGACTACAGACGCGATCGCCGGCATAGGATTTAATATCTTGACTTTTGCTTGGTGCCGGATCGACAGCAAGGAACGAGGCTACAGGCTGCATCGGTACTTTGTTTTTGCGACGATCGTTTTCGGACTTCTTGCGCTCCTCTATTATTTATTTAGGTCACGCGGTTTCCGAGGTGGGCTAATTTCTATCGGCTGGTTTCTTCTGTATACAGTGCTTTCAACTGTTGTCAGCGGCGCATTCGCGATAATCATTCTGCTAACGCTTGCATCCATAGGGGTTGTTTCACCCGACGTTTTCTCGGAATGAGTTCCGCGCGATGCGGCGAAGTTGTGTTGGATAAACCTTCAGTTCGGCTCCCGTTGTTCAATCTGCGACCGTCTTTGTGCAAGAGTCTCGGACTTTCTTGCGCGGCCCAACTCCATAATGCGGCTCCGCCGCCGCATTCGCCCGGGGGCATAGCCGCGACGAGATCTTGCAGGATCGCTGGCCGCAAATATCGTGCTTATTCGATCGCTTTTCGCGGGGTCACGCTGATCGCAAGAGGCTTGCGATCGCGCATGACCTTAAACACCAAGTCCACGCCGTTCTTTTTCGTGATGACGTCGCGAAGCCCGAACGAACCGGAGATGGGTACGCCGTTGATCTCTGTGATCACATCTCCGGCTTTTAGACCCGCTTTCGCGGCCGGCGAATCGTCGTAAACATTATTGATGAGCACCCCTCTATCGACACCGAAAAAATAGGCAAGTTGGTCGCCCAACGGTGTGAGTCCGGCACCGATCAGAGGGAACGCTGGTGTCCTGGTCTGGTGCGCAACGAGGATGGTCCGCGAACCAACAACCTCGGAGATAAGGCCTTCCTGAAGGAGGATATAATTCAATGCCTCGGCAGTAGTGACGTTCTCTATATCGATCCTCACAGTCCGGTTCTCAAGCCTGGAATCTACATCGAAGATCACGTTGTGATCAAGGTCCTTTGCCAATTCCCTTATGAGAAAAACTAAACTGACTCCACCCGGGAACGCCAGGTTGCGCTGCAGCTGTGCAGCTCCAGCCGGTTTAGGGGCATTCGCGGCGTCATCTTTTTGGGTGTCCGGAGTTTGGCCCGCGACGGCCACCGACGTGATCACGCTGATAAGGAAAACAACAAGTGGTTTGAACATTAGGGCCTCCTATGCGGCGAAGTTTTCAAACCCGAAAGGCCGAACGGCCCCCGGCACCGTCAAGCGTATCATCCTTGCTGCAAAGCCAGAACCCTGACAAAAGTCGTCTGGACTTTCATCCGTGCCCCACGGCGGCATAGCCGCCTATGAATATTTGCCTCTCCGGTGAAGCAGAGCTTCACCGCAAATAAGGCGGCAAAGCCGCTGGAAGTTATCGGTTTCTTTCCAACGCGTACCGCCGGGCTCCGCCCGTCTATTTGCGGAAAAGCTATGCTTTTCCGGCCTGGCCCAAGTTTAGAGATGCGGCTCCGCCGCCGCCGATCCGAATCCCGCAATTCGAACCCCTCGGCGAGCATTGTCCCGCTTTGGGGCAATTCGCGGACATTGCCGGCGAGGCCAAAGAGCTATTCAAATGTTGCTGGCGTTCAGTATTTAACTGGGCAGAACGGGATCACCACGACGCGATCTCGAAAGAGGATCCCGTCCGGGACGTTTCTCATGGAGCTTTCAGAGCGGAAGGTACCACAAAACACTTGGCCGCAGGTGTCCCGAGCGGTTCGCTGACACGGCAATTTTGCGCCAAAAATACAGCTGTCCCGCGTCGGGGAGAAAGTAACGATGAACAAAAGCCCGGAAACACGCAATTTCGAGCTCAAAACGCCCGAAAACGGCTCAATTCACCGCCGATTGCACCATAAAATGGCCCTGTCCCGTGTGGGCGCACAGGGCACTTGCTTCACACGCGATAGCGCGGACATCGGAAATTCCGGCCCGCGTGCGCATATATTTCCTGCCGGCTTTCCATTGCCGCTGCCCTCAGCAACGCGCGGTACTTGGTCGGTTCGTAGATCCCTTTCCTGGGCTTGCCCGATCGCAGTGCCGTCAGGCATGTGTCACCGGGCGACTTGCACCACGATCCATGAAGCAGGCTCTGCCTGCGACACTCTTCGCCCGCTGCCATCTAAAGAAATATATGGACAGCGGAGCCGAACCAATGTATCATCGCCTTGTGCGTTGCGTGATACAGCGTTTCGTATCTGCAATGTCCTGTTCTTTGAAAATTCAGCGGGACAAGACCCAATAATTCCGGTTAACTCATTATGTTACAGGAGCTTGCGTGTCCCATCCCTGTAGTGGGACAAGCGGCCTTTGTCCCGGGACAAGCCCTGAAGAACAGCCGGCCGACCGGATCCCCGATCGGCCCGGAAATTCTCAACCACGCAATGGTCCGGGAAAATTCTTTGGAACCTATCTGCGATTCGACCTTCTCCTGAGACATACGACAGGACAACTGAATGCTCGGAAGGCAGGTTGGTAGGCGGGGTCTCCTCCTCAAAAGGAGGGGACCCTTGTCGTATTTCCCCACCGGCGAAGCCACTGCTTGCAATCGATCATCCCAAAATGCTAGTCTCTCTTTTGGCAAACGAACCGCCAACAAGTTTTGACAGTTCACCGATCCGCCCAGTCATCACGGGCTAATTGCCGAAAAACAGAAAAGTAGAAGTTCATAAACAAGGGGAACGGCCGTGGATCGTAACCACGCCGCAAGACCGATTTTTGCCACAGTGTTGGGGCAGCTCAATTGCCGATTGCCGCCTCGTTCGCTGAAACCGGAGGACACGTTTTGATCGATCTAAAGAAGGCCTCAGCAGCCTGTTTCGCAGCGGCAGCATTTGCCGCAACAGCTTTCGGACAATCTACCGGAGCGGACCGCCCACGCGTGGTCAGGTCCGTCTCAAGCCAGCCGGTCAATCAGCCGGCCGCTCCGCCCGAAAGCCAAAGGCCGCTTGTTTCGACCCAGCCGACCAGCCGTCCCTCCCGACCCGTCTTGACCAACGACATCTCGATCCCGGAAAGAACGACCGCCCCGCCGCTTGTTAAAGCGACCGCATCGTCTCGCGCGACAAACGCGATGAACGGAATGGGCGCGATCGCCGCCGGCCGGATGGTCTATTCCTCCGGCACGTCGAACCTGATACTTCGCGGGATCCAATCGCGGCTCGGTATTCCTTATCTTTACGGCTCTTCAGGCCCGAACCGATACGATTGCTCGGGATTTGTATGGGCCGTGTTCCGCGATGCGGGCGTCGGCTTCATCCGTTCAAGCGCACGTTCGCTTTGGGAGGCGAGCGTTCCGGTCACCGGCGACGACCGGTACAAATTCGGCACACTCGTCTTTATGAACCGGCTCGGCCATATGGGCATCGTCGCGGACGAAAACGGCTTCTACCACGCCTCATCCAGCAAAGGCATCACCTATTCCCCTTTCAAAGGCTATTGGGAAAAACGAATCGTCGGCTTCCGCCGGCTGCCGGAGCCGGCACCTCCGACCGAAAGGCCCATCGAAAAATAACCGAATCCAAGAATTCATTTGAGAAGTGCCCGGTGAGCCAATAACTGCCGGGCATTTGTATTCCCGTCCCGAATCTACTGCCCCGTACGACGCCGATTGCCGTCCGCCCCGATCCGGATCGACTCCGATTGGGCCCAGATCCGATGATCTTCGGCAAAATCAGGGAACCGCATCGTCTATTATTCGTTCTATTTAGCGAAACCAGAGCATGATTTCGGGTTCTCGGGCCTGAAAAAAAGTTATTCGAATTTGATAATTTTTTTGGTTCAATTTCGGAAAAACTGTGCTAAGATTCTGGAACTCGCGTAGTTTTAGTTATTTGCGCCCGTATTCGAGCGCTCGATTTTGGCACCCTGTGCCTTGAGAGGAGAGAATTGAAATATGATGGATACCCGTATTGGCAGTTTGAGGCTCGCGCTGACCTTTTTGGTTCTTTGCGCCCTGACCTCGCTTTCATTTGGACAGAAGGTCCGGATGACCAAGAGCATCCCTAACATCGTTGACCAACCGGCGGCTTCGGTTGCACCGGTCTTTTTCAACAGCGTTAACATAACCTGCGCGAAGCTGAACGGTTCACCGGATCCGGCCTTTTCGCACATCGTCAAGAACGACTCGGTGACGCTTACCGGCTCGGCCTTGAATGGCGTCCATAACTTTACAGACGGCACCGGCCGTGTTGTCGACGGGGCTGAAGACGCCACCGTTCAGTTTTCGATCGCGTCGTCGGCATCGGCCGTGACGAGCTGGACCTCGCAATGGGCTATCACCGCCGTGATCCTCCGTTACGCCGGCGGCTCATGGGCCTATCCTTATAAGCCCTATGGTACCAGTGACACTGATCTTAACCCCGGCGAACCCGGCTCGATCGTTTCGGTGGTCTTCTGTTATGACAACGTAGGTTCGACCGCGGGCGATGGGGCCATCAGCGGACGGGTTGTCGATTCGAACGGCCTGGGCATTTCGAAAGCTCAGCTGATCCTTATCAACGGCAATACCGGCGAAGCAAGGATCGTGATGACGAATCCGTTCGGTTTCTACAACTTCGGAGGACTGGACGTTAATGAACTCTATATCCTTAACGTCAGCCACAAGCGGTACTCGTTCCCCGAGAAGCAGCGTGTCGTTTCACTCGATGACAGTCTCACCGATGTGAACTTCATGGCTGATCCTCGCGAATGATCGGCTCGCGCTCGAACTAGATCATCATTCAGTTCGATCCATTGTTTCCTTTTAGATGAATGCGAGAATGCCCGGATCAATTCCGGGCATTTTCTTCGTTCGGGTTATATGATGAATCCGGGGCGCGATGTCTGGTCCTTGCACGGAGAGATGGCCGTGATCCTGTCCTCGGCAATGAACACCTCGCGGCCGTCCTCGTCCCGAAGCTCAAGGATCCCGCCGGCGGAGCTCATCACTTCACCGCGATAAAAAATGTTCGTCCCGCAATTGACGTCGATCCTGGTCCCAACCAGTTTCCGAAGAAGTTCCTCCATGCACCCTCCTGCGTTCCAATTGACTGTCACTTCCATTCTACCCGTTTGCTTTCGAAATTCCATATCGCGTTTTTTCTCGGTCAATTTGACCGAAAAGCCCTATTTTTCAGGTCAAAACGAGAAAAAGTGTTGACGCATGTTGTTGTCTGTTGTACCTTGTTTTTGGACCGGCCCCAAGCCCCATAGTTGACTGTCCAACCTATCCCAACACTACATTTAGAATTTCCCGGAGCAACAAATGAAAAAAACCTGGATCTTCCTGACGGTTCTTGCCGTCACCGCAGCCGCAATTTCCTTCCTACCCTCAGAGACCGAGGGTCGAACCTCGAAACTCAAGAGATCTGCCAACCCGGTACCCAACCGCTATATTGTAGCCCTGAACGCGGACGCCATGCGTTCAGAGGGCGAAGAAGCTCCTGACGCCGCCGCCCGGTTAACGGCGAAGTACGGCGGGGCCGTAGACAAAGTGTTCAGAAACGCTATCCAGGGGTTCTCAGTCGAGATGACCGAAAAGGCCGCCCACGCATTGAGCAGCGATCCGAACGTCCTCTTCGTCGAAGAGGATTCATACATTTCCGTTGCCGAAGCTCAGGCGAGCGCCCCCTGGGGCCTCGATCGCGTAGACCAGCGGAACGTGCCGCTTGACCAAACGTATAACTATACGAAGACCGGAAACGGCGTGAATGTCTATGTCGTCGACACGGGCATTCGGGTCACGCATGAACAGTTCCAGGGCCGTGCATCTGTCGTCTACGATTCGATCGGCGACGGACAGAATGGCAACGACTGCCATGGCCATGGCACGCACGTGGCATCGACGATCGGCGGCGTTACTTACGGCGTAGCGAAAAACGTGAGCCTTTACGGCATCCGGGTGCTCGGTTGTAACGGCATCGGTACGACCGCAACGGCCATCGAAGGCATCGACTGGCTCACTGCAAATCGTCAGCTGCCTGCGGTTGCCAATATGAGCATGGGAGGATGGGGTTCCGATATAATGGACTCGTCCGTTCAGGGAGCTATCAATTCAGGTATCACCTTTGTCGTCGCGGCCGGAAATAATAACGGCAGTGCCTGCAATTACTCGCCGGCTCGACTTTCAACGGCGATCACGGTCGGCGCCTCGACACAAGCCGACGCCCGTGCGTCATTCTCTAATTACGGAAGCTGCGTCGATCTCTTCGCTCCGGGTATCAGCATCCCATCGGCCTGGGCCTGGAACGACACCGCTGTCCATACTGTCAGCGGCACATCGATGGCCGCTCCGCACGTTTCCGGTGCGGTCGCGTTGTATCTTGAAGATAACCAGAGCGCCGCCCCATCGGACGCGTTCACGGCGATCATGGGCGAAGCGACCGACGGCGAAATGGAAAGCATGTCCGACGGATCGCCGAACATGATGCTGTTCACAGCACCGAACGTCCCGACGGCCGCCGACGCGACGATAACCGGCTCCGTCATCGATGCCAACGGCCGCGGGCTTCGCAATGTGGTCGTGATTCTTCAAAATGTCTCCGGAGGCGAACCGCGTGCGGCGATCTCGAACGCATTCGGATATTTCACCTTTGAGGACGTTCCGGTCGGCGGGTTCTACATGATCAATGTCCAGAGCAAGAGGTACACGTTCGAGAACCTTCCATTCACGTTCACGCTGGGCGAGGATCTTACGGCATCCGCGTTTGTCGGCACGCCGAAATAGGTTCACGTTCGCCGCACTTTGCGGCTGAAAAGAAAGAGAATTTGGTTTTTTCGGCCTGTTCGCCAATGGCGGGCAGGCCTTTTTCTATTTTAAGTGACTTTCGTTATCGCTTGCGCTTGAGTTCAGCGATACAAAGGCTGGATCGGACAGATTCGAAAGAACCGGAGGCTTTGACAGAGCCGCACCGTACGTCATGTGCTGACCAGGCCATCCGTAGATCGGGTGGCCTTTTTTGTTATGGTACAGAAGGATCTCCCACGGGTGCAGTCCCTCGTTTTAACCACCGGATCCTCGAAACTACGGCCCCGCTCACGGTCCCTGTTCATAACAAGTTTTAGCGCCTAATGTAAAATCCATACATTTTTTGGAACAACTTTCTGATTAACTATATCTTGCAGGAAAGAAATTAAGGGCCGTCAATCTTCGCAAGAGCGAGGTCCCGAGAATAAAACGCGGCTCAGAGAGGCCGGCGGCGGGGATCTCTTGCCGAACTGACGAGGATACGTTAGTAAGGCACTGACGGCGATATGGAGACCAAAGGAAATTCATTTACTTTCAAAAGGACTTATGTTAAAACTTCGCGTAAGCAACGATTACTCGAAAAACCGGCAGGCTGGCAGCAGCCGTCATTGGTTCTTTTGAATACTGGCCGTCCATAACTGGCCATTGGCCCGATATGGCCGGCATTTATTTGTCCCATCCAACGCGGCAGCTGATGGGCCATTGATGATGGAGAAGATCTAAAGGTAACAAGCCGCTTTTAGAATGAAATTGAGAGGAGTCGGATCAACTATGAGAACCAATATTTATTTACAGGCAATGCGAAGCAAAGCGTTCCATGCGCTTACGTTTGTCTTCGTTCTTTGCGTCTTGGCCTCCGCCGGCCTTGCACAGGAGCCGTCGGTTCGTTCGGCGCAGCCGGAGAGCCTCGACGCGGGTGCGTTGGTCATCCCGATGGACGGGATAAACAAACGTAATGCGGCCGGCACAGCTTCGAACCTCAGGGCCTACGGCCTTGCAAACCTTCTTATTGAGAACAACGTACCGGTCAAGTGGGCTGTCAGTCCCGAAATGGGAATTGAAGGCCGCGACCTTTTCGCGACCGCAAGCCGCGTGGATAACAAAACCGTTACCGGCGGTTTATTCATCATTCTGGCGGAATATGACAACCAGTCCGTTCGCGACCTTATCGCTTCATTCAATTCGAGCGGTGCGGAAGTCCCTGTCTACAGGACCACCGAGCAGACAATGGTCGACGTCCGCTACACGCTTACGCGCAAACCGAAGTTGGCGGTCGGATTGGACGGCGGCAATTCAGGCGAGGGGATCCGCAAAGATGTTCCGGAAATCGCCGCTGGTGAGAATTGCGGACCGCCCCAGGCGACCGTGCTCGGCTACAAGTCGGTTCGAAGGTCGAACATCCGTCCGGGCGGCCCGTCGGTGGTTGCCGGCGATACGCTCGAGTGGACCATAGACTTCATTAACAACTGCCAGATCGACATCACGGGCTTTAATATTCGTGACGAGATCAGCGTTGTCGACGGCGAGTTCACCGGCAACCTTACGCTCGTTCCCGGTTCGAACATCGTGACTGTCCTGAGCGGCGGTGCGACCGGTTCGCGGAATGCGGCTTATGACGGCATAGGTGACGATTCTACTTCGGACATGCTGGCACCGGGTGCCATCCTGCCCGTGGGTGGACGTATCCAGATGAAACTCCAGACGACGATCAATTTAGGCCCGGTCGGCGGCGGCTCTTATCCGGACGGCCAGATCCTTTACAATCAGGCACTTGCCCGTGGAAATCAGATCTCAGGCACCGTCAAGACGGACGCTATCGACTGGACGAACACAACCATCTTTGGGATCGACATTCCTTCGGAGGACAGTCTCCTCCAACTTCAGGATGTCGACATCCTTAACGCAACTATCGCCCGGATCAAAGCGCCGACGCGTGCCGACGCCTTCATCGAAGGCCAGGTGAGAACAGCTAAAGGCAACCCGATCGCGAATGCTCTTGTCATGGTTACGAATGCCGCCACCGGCGAACTGCGGACGGCAAGAACCAATGCCCTGGGCAACTTCATGGTCGATGAACTGGAAGTGGGCGACCTGTATATCGTTGCTGTCCAGCACAAGCGATACGTCTTCAACAGCGAACCGGTCATGTTCACTTTGGTGGACAATGTCACAGGCCTGGCGTTCGTGGGCGTTATCAGCGAACAGAGCGTGGTTGGTTCAGCGGTCAGATCTGCCCCGTCAAAGGCGGGACGGTAAGGCCGACATTCACCATAGTTGATCTGGAGCGGGCGGCCTCGGCCGTCCGCTTTTTTCTTTGGCCGGGCACGTTTCAGACCCCCGGCTTCGGCGTTCGGCCGGATCGGAGATCACCTGCCAAGGGCGGCACGCCTTCCCTCGATCACCCATTTGCTCGAGGCTGAAGAACTCGACGAAGGGGCGGCCTTTCGGCGGACCGCATAGGCAACGGCCGCGGCGATCGCGGCAAGGTCTTTTTCTTTTTTTGTCGGTTCCGCGACGGATCGCCGCTGCTTCCATCCTTCGATGAAGCCCGTATCGATCCTCCCGGCGGTAAATTCCTCATCCTCCATCACATCGACAAAGAACGGGAGAGTGGTCTTGATCCCGACGATCTCATACTCGGCAAGAGCTCGCCTCATCCTGTCGATCGCCTCGACGCGATCTTTACCATGCACGGCGAATTTCGAGATCATCGGGTCGTAATGAATGGACACGTCCGCGCCCTGGTAAACGCCGCCGTCGTCGCGGACGCCGGGTCCCTGCGGGATATGGAGGCGTTCGATCCGTCCGGGCGACGGGAGAAAGTTATTGTCCGGATCCTCGGCGTAGATCCGGCATTCGATGGCGTGCCCATTCATCTTGACGTCTTCCTGGCTGAAGGACAGCGGCGCACCCGCAGCGACCCGTATCTGCTCGCGGACGAGGTCGATCCCGGTCACAAGCTCGGTGACCGGATGCTCGACCTGCAGCCGCGTGTTCATTTCAAGGAAATAGAAAGACCGGTCGAGGTCTGAGACAAGGAATTCGACCGTGCCCGCCCCGACATAATCGACCGCCTTCGCCACCATCACCGCACATCGACCCATTTCTTCGCGAAGTTCGGCAGAGTCGATCGGCGAAGGGGCCTCTTCGATAACCTTCTGGTGGCGGCGTTGGATGGAGCATTCGCGTTCGCCGAGGTGAATGTGGTTGCCGTGCGTGTCCGAAAATACCTGGATCTCGATGTGCCGGGGCCTGACGACCGCTTTTTCGATATAAACCGCGTCGTCGCCAAAACTCGAGAGAGCCTCTGATCTCGCCGAGTCGAAGGCTGCGCGCAGTTCTGAAGGTCCCTCGACGAGACGCATGCCCTTCCCCCCGCCGCCCGCCGACGCCTTGAGCATCACGGGGTATCCAACCGTTTCAGAGGTTTCGGCGGCCTCCTCGAAGCTCTTGAGAGGTTCCGTCGTGCCGGGAACGACCGGAACCCCGGCCTCGATCGCAATGCGGCGGGCCGACATCTTGCCGCCCATGGCTTCCATAGCCTCAGCCGGCGGTCCGATGAAAACTAGGCCAGCTTCCTGCACCTGTCGAACAAACCCGGCATTTTCAGAAAGGAATCCATAGCCCGGATGGATCGCCTCGGCCCCGGAGCGCATTGCGGCGTCGAGAATCTTGTCGCCGCGCAGATAGCTCTCCGACGACGGCGGCGGGCCGATATTGTATGCTTCGTCGGCCATGCGGACATGGAGGCTGTCGCGGTCCGCATCCGAATAAACGGCCACCGCCGCAATGCGAATCTCGCGGCACGCCCGGATGATCCGGCAAGCGATCTCTCCACGGTTGGCGATTAGGATCTTTTTGAACACAGTTCTTACAATGGATAATGGATAACAGAAAATGGGCGATTGTTGATCCGGAAACTGTCGGTCGTCAGTGGCCCTAAATTGGATAAATGATCCTGGTAAATGAAAGGCTTTAGGTCGACCGTCACCCCAAGATCGAAGAAAACTTTGAGTTCCTCTAGGGCGATCGTAAGTTCTCTACAATAGATCGACCGTTAACCTTGATCGGTTACCCGGGACCGAACATCGACCGTCCGATCTACACTATCCGTTATCTAAGCCAGGGTCGAATTACCCTGATTCTTCGGATCGTAGCGGACGCCGACCTTTGCCCCGGGAGCAAATTTCAGCGGGTCCCGCAGTTGTTCCTCATTCAGTAATTCTGACGATTCAAACTCAACCCCGTTAAGCGAGTAGGTGTAATAAACGATCTCGTCACCGTTCGGCATCGTTTCAGTATCGATGATCACGCCGTCGGTTATGCGTCCGTTCTCAAGCAATAGTCTTTTCCGCTCGGCGAACGGGTCTCGTTTTCGTTTCTTGATGAAGCTCAACAGTCCCATTAACTAATCAATGACTAGCGGCTCTTTACCAAACCTCGCCCTAAGCCGGTTCGCGGCCGAAAGGATCGCGGGCCTTTGAATTATCCTGGCTTCGAGCGGCCGCTTTCCCGGAATATCCATCAGGATCAGGCCGAGAAGGATCGTCAAAAGCCCCTGTCCGGGTACACCAGGAAGCGACAGCAGCAGCCCTAGGATGACCAACATCAGGCCGAGCAAATTCTTCAGGATGACCGCCCCCCAACGAACGATCCACGAACTTCCCGGGAGAAAATCCTCCTGGTAATGCGAGCTGAAATAATTCGCCGGTATCTTTACCAGCACGATCACGATGGCCGCAAAGCTGATCGAGAGCGACAATAGGAATAGCCCGACTCCGATGGCGACCTGCCCAAGCGTCAGCCCTTCCCAGATGCCGGCAACATATTCCATCTTTACCCTGCCGCGGCCTGCTCGATCCGTTTAAATTCTTTCCAGATAAAGTACATTCGGTGGATCATTGTCCACACCGACCCGACCGCCAGCACCCACAACACCTGCGGCATCCGGTTGAACCACCACACGTCGGAGTTCCAATCCCACGTGGACAAGGCCCCTATTATCAAGAGAACGATCCGCTCCGGCCGCTGCAGGAAGCCGACATTCGCTTTGACGCCGAGCGCCTCGCTGCGTGCGGTCGTGTAGCTCACCATCACTGAGGCGATCATCGCGGTCCCGGCCAATATTACATTCAATAGAGACCGCTGCGGCGTGTTGCTCGCATAGAATGCAATGATGCCGAGGAACACGACCATGTCAGAAAGCCGGTCGAGCGACGAATCCAGAAAGCTGCCGAATTTAGTAACGTTTCCCGTCAACCGGGCGACGTTGCCGTCAAGCATGTCGAACAGATTCGCGGCGATCAGTACGATCCCGGCCCAAAAGAACTCGCCCATCCCGAAAAGAACGCCGCAAAAGACATTGATCGAGACGCCGATGGTCGTCAGCACGTTCGGCGGAACGCCGGCCGAAGCAAGCCCACGGACCATCGCGTTGATGATCCGCATTGCCCCGCGCCCGATGCTTGCTCCCAACATCCTCTTAGATCAGGTCTCCTTGAACTGGAACTTGAAACCTTGAATTACGCGTCTTCAACTTCGTGGATCGTGGTCAACCGGTCGATCTCAAACGAACGCCAGCCCGTCGGTGTTTTCACCTTTACTTCGTCGCCCTCTTCCTTGCCCATCAGTGCCTGGCCGATCGGCGAAACGGTCGATATTTTGCCATTTTCGGGATCGCTTTCCTCAGACGTCACAAGCGTGTACGTAATTTTCTCTTCCTTTTCGATATCGAACAGTCGGACCCTCGATCCGTAGGCGATACGGTCTGTCGGGATCTTCGAAAGATCGATCGACTCTATTTCGGAGAGCCGCTGCCGTACTTGTGCAAGCCGGGCCTTTACAATGGACTGCCGCTCGAGAGCAGCCTTATACTCGGCATTCTCACGCAAGTCGCCGAATTCGCGTGCGTGCTGGATCTCTTTCGGGAGCTTGAAATGCAATTCGTCCTCGAGCGATGACAGCTCATCCTTCAATTTCTTCTTAACGTCTTCCATAATCAGTTGGGCCGGGTCTTCTCCCTGGAGTTGCCGAACTTTGGTCAGGAGACCGGTATTTCCTTGGGGGCGGCGAACGATATACCAATATCGCGCGCGGTCCTCACGAGCTGGCCGTCGGTCGGCACGGTTTTTATATTGGCGACGGCCTCCGAAAGCGGAACGGTAACGATCGTCCCCGCCTGAAGAGCGACCATCTTCCCGGTCTCACCGCTCGCGAGGGCACGAACCGCGCAGGCACCGAAATTTGTGCCGAGCATCCGGTCGAACGCGTTCGGGCTTCCCCCTCTCTGTAAATGCCCGAGCACGACGCAGCGAGATTCCTTGCCGGTGATATCTTCAAGTCGGCGGCGTACATGATCACCGATCCCGCCGAGACGCATCTCTTCAGTATCAAGGTAGATCTCACCCCTCCCCACCTCGGTCGCCCCTTCGGCGATCACGATGTTCGTAAACCTCGATCCTGATCTCTCCCTCGCCTGAACCTTCTGGGCGATAGACTCGAAAGCGAAAGGGATCTCCGGGATAAGGATCACATCCGCACTCCCCGCAAGGCCGGCATGCAGGGCGATCCAGCCGGTGTTTCGGCCCATTACTTCAAGGATCATCACCCGGTCATGCGACGCTGCGGTCGTATGCAGCCGATCGAGCGCCTCGGTCGCGATGTCGATCGCGGTCATAAATCCGAACGTCAGCTCTGTCGCGGCCAGGTCGTTATCTATCGTCTTCGGCACCCCGATCACCGGAAAGCCGCGTTTGTGAAACTGTTCGGCGATGGCAAGCGTTCCTTCACCGCCGAGGACGACCAGCGCCTCGATCCCGAGGATGTCTAGGTTCGCAAGGGCCTCGCCGATCGGCATTTCCGGAAAGGTCGGCTTTCCGTCCACCATCTTGACGAAGCTGCCGCGGTTCCGGGTGCCGAGGATCGTGCCCCCGCGGGGCAAGATGCCGCTAACGGTTTTGAATGTCAGCTTCATCGTGTGGGTCTCGCCGAGGATGCCTTCAAAGCTGTCCTCGATTCCCACACAATTCATTCCGTACTCGCCGATCGCCGTCCGGACAACCGCTCTGATGACGGCATTTAGGCCCGGGGCGTCGCCACCCCCAGTCAAGATGCCGATCTGTTTGTACATACGAGTGCCTGAACCTTATTTTAGGTTAAAAAGCCAAAAAGTGAAAAATCGGGCCGAAAACGCACGGACCGCGAAAAAACAAAGAACGAACCTACTAAGGTCCGTTCTTTTCTCAATGTTCGTGCCAGCGAGTCCCTAACGGCGAGCGATCGTCGTCTGGGCCAGTTTCCTCGCTTCGGGCATCAATTCGACCGCCTTCCTTACCTGCGGATCCGTCTCAAGAAGCACCTGGATGCCGGCCTCGTTGGAGTGCATCGCGGTGGCAAGTTCTTCCCGGACCTGGCTTCGGGCGAAATCGGCGAGGGCATTGAAACTATCGGCGGTCAAGCCGGTTTCTTTGTTATTGATCACAAATGAGCGAAACGCCTCGAACATCCTGTCGTTAACCTGAAGCCCTTCGGCAGGCAGGCTCGGCTTATGATCCTGCTTATCGACGCGGAATTGTTCGAATCCGGAGATCCTTCCGGCGACAAGCTGGCGGACGAAGAAGAATGCGGATTCGCTGATCCGGTAGCGCGCGTTCCCGTTTTCGGACGGTCTGACGACCACATCCGGCTCAATGCCGCGTCCGCCATAGAGCACGCGGCCGTTGGCGGTCGTGACCGGTTCGCCGGCGGGCTTGGGAGGCGCATCTACCCCGTCCGCTTCGCCGTTTGAATGCGAATAATAGTCGTAGATCGAGCCGTTCGAGTAATCCCGCTGAAGTGAGCGGCCGAAGGGCGTGTAGTAACGAGCCATCGTCAACGAGAGTCCGGTCCCGTAAGGTAGAGGGAAAACACGCTGAACCAGTCCCTTGCCGAAGCTGTCGGTGCCGACCACCATTCCGCGGCCGTAATCCTGGATCGCACCGGCGACGATCTCGGACGCCGACGCTGATCCGCCGTTGATCATGACGACCAGCGGCACATCATAGGTGACCGATCCGCGCGACTTCAATTCTTCGGTAACGGCATAACGCGAACGGCCCCTTACGGTCACCACCGTCTGCCCGGCCGGGATGAAACGGCTAACCACCTCGATCGCCTGAGGAAGCAGACCGCCCGGATTGTTCCGGATATCAAGGATAAGGCTGGTCATTCCCTGTTTTTGTAGGGCGCTGACAGCCTCGTCAAGTTCTTCGGCGGTCGTTTCCTGAAAACCGCCGACAAGGCCGATATAGCCGACGCCGTCCGGCAGCATGAAGAAGTTACGAATTGACGGGAATGGCACGCCGCCCCTGACGATCTCAAAATCTATCGGGCCCGGTGCCGCTACCCGTTCGACCCTTACCTTAACTGGGGTACCTTTCGGCCCGCGGACGTTGCGCGACACTTCGGAGCTCGTCCATTCAAGGGCGTCCTTGCCGTCAACCGTCAGGATCCGGTCTCCGTATCGGAGCCCGACCTTCTCGGCCGGCGTGTTCGGCACGACCGATTGGATGTAAACGCCGTCGCGCCGCTGCAGTATCGAAACGCCGATGCCGTAGAATTGCGAAGCTTGCTCCTCATACAACTTTCTGAACTCTTCGCGTGTGAAAAAGCCCGAATGAGGGTCCAGCACCCACAGCATGCTTTGGATCGAGGCGTCGGAGATCTTCTCGTGATCGACCGTTCCGCTATAGTTAGAACCCATCACATCAAGGGCCTCTTTATAGTCGGAAACTATGCTGGAAAGTGTGACGTCGTTGTTGGCCGACGTCTTCGAAAGACGCCCGAAAAGGCCGCCGGCCACCCCGCCAAGGGCGACCAAAAGCAAAGCAGCAATGAGGAATTTCCGGTCCATCGATCAATTCTCCGGTCAATATACGAATATACCACAAAATAAGTTGTCCGGCTTTTCCGAAAACCCATCGCCACACCGAAAAGGGCGATCACTTTTCGTCGGCGGGCGATGGGTCCGCAAACGTTTCTTTTCATACATTTACGCTTGACGGCCGGCCAACGGGGAAACAGAACCGCCGCCGCAACCGTCAGCCCGATTTACATTTTATTCGACAGACCGTAACATCTAGATTTTGCCTGATGAGACCGGACCTTTCCATAATCATCCCCGCGTTCGAAGAAGATGAGCGCCTCGGCGGTTCTATCCGCAAAATACTGCAGTTCATGGGTGGATCGGACCTATCCTATGAAGTGCTTGTCGTTGATGACGGCTCGCGAGACCGAACTTCTGCGGTTGCAGAGGAAGCGTGCTCTGAGTTCGCCGACGCCGTGACCCGCGTTATCCGATACGGCGAGAATCGCGGCAAAGGCTTTGCCGTTCGTACCGGCCTCGAAGCGGCCGCGGGAAAGATCGCGCTGTTCAGCGACGCCGACCTGTCGACGCCGATCGCGGAGATGGACAAGCTCATCGGCCCGATCCGCGATGGCGGATATGATGTAACGTTCGGCTCACGGGCTCTCGACCGCAGTCTGATCGGCACCCACCAGCCGTGGCGTCGAGAGCAGGGCGGAAAGGTCTTCAATCTTGTCGTGCGGCTTATGACCGGAATGCCCTTCTGGGACACGCAATGCGGGTTCAAGGCATTCAATATGGACAATTTCGCACCGCTGCTTCCCTTGATGCAGATCGACCGGTTCGGTTTCGATGTAGAGTTTCTTTACGTCGCCCGGCTTCATGACCTAAGGCTTCTGGAGGTGCCGGTCCGCTGGAATAATGACGACCGCAGCAAGGTCAATGTCATACGCGACAGCATCCGCATGTTCGACGAGGTGCGCCAGATACGACGGAACGCCCGTCAGGGGAAGTACGAGCTGAATCAAGATCAAGACTGACCTTTCCAAAGGGCCGAACCCGGTTCTTCATTCGTGACATTCGTGTAATTCGTGGCTAAACTTCCGCTATGACCGCGAAGCTGAACGTTAACATTGACCACGTCGCCACGATCCGTGAGGCCCGCAAGACCATCGAGCCGAGCATCGTGACCGCAGCCGTTATGTGCGAGCAGGCCGGAGCGAACGGCATCACGGTCCACCTGCGTGGGGACCGGAGGCACATCCAGGACCGCGACATCGAACTGCTCCGCGACGTGGTGACCACATATCTGAACGTTGAGATGGCCGCGACCGACGAGATGATCGCCATCGCCGAAGAAACCCGACCCGACGCCGTCTCTCTGGTTCCCGAAAAGCCAAACGAGATCACGACCGAGGGCGGCCTGGACGTGGTCACAAATTTCGCGGCCGTACAGGAAGCGGCTGGAAAGCTTAAATCGGCGGACATCTTCGTGAGCATTTTCATTGACCCGTCGCTCGAACAGATCACCGCCGCCCACGCCGCCGGTGCCCAGCAGGTAGAGCTTTGCACGGCCGAATATGCCGAACTAACCCTCAGTTCACGGGCGGCCCACGGGGAAGGAGCCCGAAAAGCTGCAGCCGAGGTCGCAAGGATCGCCGCCGCATCCACGCACGCGATCGACCTGGGTTTGATCGTTGCCGCCGGTCACGGCCTGACCTACAGGAACGTGCGGGCGTTGGGGGCTATTCCCGAGATAAGTGAGTTCAACATCGGCCACAGTATCATTTCCCGAGCGGTATTTGTCGGGCTCAACCAGGCGGTCCGCGAAATGATCGACGCTATCAGGGGCGTATGAAGCCCCTTGCCGGATCGGCCACATTGGTCTCGGTCATCCTGGCCCTTTCCTGTTTTGCGCCGAACGGCGAGCGAAACGTCCCCTCGACGGTCATATGGGCCTGGGAAAGGCCCGAAGACCTTCGATTTCTCGATCCGGGCCGCCACGCCGTCGCTTTCCTCGCTCAAACCCTGATCCTTAAGAACGATTCGGTGGAAGTCATTCCGCGAAGGCAGCCCCTCGCCATCAACCCCGGTTCCTACGTGATAGCCGTGACCCGTATCGAGTCGTCGCGGAGATCCGACGAGAGGCCCTCGCTCAGCACCACCCAGCGAGAAGCAGTCATCGTCCACTTGCAGGAGAGTGTAAAATTACCAGAGGTACGTGCGATCCAGGTTGATTTCGATGCTGTCGCATCCGAACGCGAGTTTTATCGAACGCTCATCATCGATACCCGATCTCGTATCGGGCCCGATCTAACATTGACGATCACGGCCCTTGCGTCGTGGTGTTCGGGCGACCGGTGGCTGGTGGGACTGCCGATCGACGATGCCGTCCCGATGCTTTTCGATATTGGTCCGCAGCGAAATGAGATCCTTCGTGACTTGAAGGGCGGCACGGATTGGAATGAACCCCTTTGCCGGAACAGCTACGGCGTTTCGGTCAACGAGCCGCCGTTGTCCGGTTTGAAACCCGGCCGCCGCATCTACCTATTCAAAGACGCGGCATGGAATGCAGACGACCTGGCGAGAATAGACAAGATCCATGAAAACTAAAGCCTTCGCGCTGATCCTTATTGTTACGTTCCTTTCCGCAGAATTGACCCCGGCGCTCGCCTGCGGCCCGTTCATTATGGATGTCGTCTTCAGCTTGAAACGCCATCCCGAACTGCCGCTTGACCGTTACCTGAACGGCGAAACGGGGATCGTGCCGAACTCGTTCCGCCCGATGTCGCTCATTCTTTTTTACCGGGAATTGAACGGGCTTTCGCTTTCGGCGTCGGAGAAGATCCAGGCGAAGAACGCGATGCAGAACAAGATCTTTTACCTCGCCGGCCCCGAAGATCCGAAAAAGCCCGTCGACCCGGACAAGGAGCAGCCTTCTGCCGAGGAGCTTTGGCGGCGGGCACGGGCCAAGGTCACCGGCGAAAAGGTCGAGTTCGATAAAGACCGTCGCAGCGGTTACGTCTCATACATAAACTGCCTTCCGGACTCGTTCAGGAATGCTGCCAGGACCCTTGAATCGCGAATTGCGGCCCACGGGATCGGCGACCATACGAAGGAATGGCTAAAGGGCCAGGACGCCGTCTTTGCCAACTGCGGCGGCGATTCACCGCTGCCCGCAGAATTCAATGACGGCCCGGCGTGGCTTCGTCACGACCGTGCTTATCAGATAGCGGCGGCCCTGCTCTATCGCGAAAAAAACGCTGAAGCACGTGCGGCCTTTGAAAAGATAGCGGCCGATGCTTCGTCGCCGTGGAAAAACACGGCCCGCTTCGTCGCGGCACGCACATACATTCGCGAATCAAGCCTTATTGGCGAAGACCGAGAGCCCGACTCCGACCCTGCGGCCGACGATGACCGCCGTCGGCTGCTGCAAAAGGCCGTCGATTCGTTCGCGGCGATCATCGCAGATCCGTCGATGTCCGAATTCCACGCCTCCGCGGCCCGGATGACGGGACTCGCAAAATTCCGGGCGACGCCACAAGAACGCCGTCTGGAACTCAGCCGGAGCCTGACCTCGGGATCGGACAATCCCAATTTTTATAATGACTTCGTCGATCTTGCGATGCTTCTCGACCGGGCCCGCGGGATGGCCGAAGAGGTCGGCTGGAAGCGCGAGCAGAAAGAGGCCGAACTCGCGGGACGCGAATACAATTACAACTACGTTCAGAAACTTCAGGACGTGCCCGCCGAATTCAGGACGGACCCGCTGAGCGATTGGATCCTCACCTATCACTCGACCGACGGCTTCGATCATTCCCACAATAAATGGAAGGAGACGGGCTCGCTCCATTGGTTCGTGGCCGCTATCTCAAAGGCGGAAGTTTCCGCCCCGGCCGCGGCGGAACTGCTGGCCGAAGCCGATAAGATCGCAGCGGACAGTCCTGCGTATCACACAGTACGGTTTCATCAGATCCGACTGCTGCTCGACTCCGGTAAGATCGGCCCTGCTAAAACGAAGTTCGATGAGCTTGGCGACATCGCAAAACTGCCAATTTCGACCCAGAATTCTTTCCTTGCGCAGCGGGTCGTATTCTCGTCCGATCTGAATGAATATCTCCGCTATGCTCAGCGAAAACCGGCGATGTTCACGTGGGACTCGTACGAAAGTGAGGAGCCTGCCGAACCCGAGGGCGACCTGGCCCCGTGGAAATCCCGCGTAATGTTCGACGCCGACGGCGCCCTTTTTCTCAACGAAAAGGTGCCGCTGTCCGTTCTGAAACAGGCCGCGGTCTCACCTTCGCTCCCCGCCCATCTCAAAAGGATGGTCGCGATAGCTGCATGGACACGGGCATTCGTCCTCAAGAACGCGGCTGTCGAGCGGGAGATGGCTCCGGTCGTTCGCGGCCAACTTAAACAGGACATGCCCGAGTTTTCAAGGTACTTCGCGGCCTCGGGGACCGCGAACCGCGAGGCTGCAGCACTGATAGCGATCCTCCGCAATCCGGTCGTGCAGCCGTATGTCGAGACCGGTTACGGACGCGAGGATTCCGAGCCGACGGTCATCGACAGCATTCGGGGCAATTGGTGGTGCGTCGAGGATCACGCCGCGAAGTCCGGCATCAATTTCCCGTCGTTCCTGTCCGCCGAACAGACAGCAGCAGCCGAACGCGAAAAGGCCCAGCTTAAGGCTTTGGGTGAATCCGCCACCATGCTTACCCGGCGGGCACTCGATTTCGCTGCCGCCAATCCGAGACATCGGCAAACGCCCGAGATACTCCACCTCGCCGTGCGATCGACCCGTTACGGATGCACGGACGACGACACCGGGACCAACTCAAAGCGGGCCTTTGACCTGCTCCATCGCCGTTACGCAAATTCCGTCTGGACCCGGCGAACGCCATACTGGTTCAAGTAGGCCTCGGAACGCCGCAGGACCAGATCGAATCGCCGACCGCGACCGCGCGTTGCGATTCGTGCGCTTGAAAGTTCGGCAATAAGGCAAGCTGGCCCGACCTACAATATATTGAACTCCCAGTTGTCCGTCTAAGCGACGTTCGAGCCAATAAACGCCTAAAGATATTGCAATTTACGTGCGAAAATCTTTCGCGCTGTCGGTGCAACCTTTTGGACGCTTGCGCGTTCTCAGAATATTAAGATCTACAACTTGCGGAGAACTTCGATGACAAAGCTTCGTTTCGCGTTCCTGATCCTCTCACTTTCACAGGCATCCCTGGTCCTCGCCCAGGCCGACGACGAGGCCGCGAAGGAAAGGCGCCGCCAAAAAACGGTCCTTGCCGAAGCGATCATCGGTGAAACTCGCGAACTTCGGCTGCCCGAGAATCGTTCGCTGGTGCTGGCCCGCACCGGGATCCGGCTTTGGAGCGTCGACCAGGAAAAGGCCCGCGAGCTTTTCAACGAGGCCGCCAACGAACTGATCGCTGCGGTGAACCTCGCCGAAGCCGAAAGGAAGCGCAATCCGCAGTTCGCCTATGCACAGGGGCAGATGCCGAGGCCACAGGTGCTCGACCTGATCGCTCAGAAAGACGCTGATCTTGCCCTGAAGGCGTTTTACCGGACGCGGACCCCCGATGTCGAAAGGGCGCTTGCCGCCAGGCCCGCGGCCGATCAGCGGATCCGAAACGTCGGCAACAATGACGTTTACCTCGTCCAGAACGAACTAAATCTCGAACAGCGGCTTATCCGTGCGGCAGCCGATCAAAACCCTGAAAAAGCGATCGAATTTCTTAAGGCCGCCCTGAAGCGCGGTGTCGGGCCCGAGGTGGTGAACCTTCTTCGAAAACTGCACGAAAAGGACGCAGCGGCCGCGGCAACACTGGGCCGCGAAGCGATCGGCCAGTTGGTGCAGAAGAACTACGCGATCGGCAATCAGCCGGACCACAGCGCATTTCAGGCGGCCTTTCAGGTCCTGAACGATTCGGTCCGACAGCGGCCGGCGACCGACAAGTCGTTCAATTTTGCGATAGCGGATATTCGGGCACTCTTCGACAAACTATTGTCCATTGTGACCGACTTGCGGAGTACGAATTCCTTTCAATACGCACAGCAGTTGGCTTCGATCGCCGAAAAATTCCGGCCAGAAACGGTCGCCCGGCTTCGAGAAGCGTCGCAGCGTGCGCCGTACGCACCATTCCGTTCAGGGCAGGCTGACTTGGTCCGGCGGCTATCGTCCACCGATACGCCGGTCGACCAGGCGATGGCCGAAGCGGCAAGGCTCGATGCTGAATCGCGCCGAACAGTGTATCAGTCGGTGGCGAACAGGTTTGTCCAGGGCGGCGATATGGCCCGGGCCCGGCAGATCATCGGCGAGCACTTTGCCGACACTGCACTCTCTTCGGCCCAGGAAGCGCTCGATTATCAATACGTCCATTATCTGATCAACCAGGGCAAGTTTCAGGAAGCCGAGTCGCTCATCGACGAATTCCCCGACCATGCACGCTTCAACGCACTGATCTCGCTTGCCGACGGTGCATTCTCACGCGACCAGAAAGAGAACCAGCCGCTTTCGGTAAGGATCCTGCAAAAGGCGCGTGCCGGACTTCCCGACCGGCCTGAGGACAGCCTGCAGCTTCAGCATATGTTGCGATTGGTCAATGCCTATGTCCGCATCGAACCGATCGAGGCATTCAATATCGCCGAAGGGCTGATCCAGCAGATAAACGAACTTTCGGAAGCCTCGGTCGTCGTCAACGGTTTCCAATCCAGCCACGCGGTGCGAATGGGCGAGATAGTTATGATAAATGGCGGAAACGTGCTTATGGGAATGGACTACTCGTTCGTGCGCGGCCTGGCTCAAAAGGATTTCGACCGAACGGTCGCAATGATCCGGGCATTTTCCCGCCGCGAAACTCGTGCCCAACTCACTCTCAATTTGCTCGAATCTTATCCGTAACGGCGGTTCAGTTTAAGACCGCTTTCAATGCCCTTCCCGTATGGCTTTTTCGCACCCGGGCAACTTCTTCCGGAGTGCCGGCGGCGACGATGCGCCCGCCGCCGGAACCGCCCTCGGGGCCGAGGTCGATAATATAGTCCGCCGATTTGATCACGTCCAGGTTGTGCTCGATCACGATCACCGTGTTGCCGGTATCGACTAGCTTCTGCAGCACATCGAGCAGTTTATGCACGTCAGCGAAGTGCAGCCCCGTCGTCGGCTCGTCCAGGATGTAAATGGTCTTGCCCGTCGCTCGTTTGGACAATTCCTTCGCAAGCTTGATACGCTGGGCCTCGCCGCCGGAAAGGGTAGTCGAAGACTGCCCGATCTTCACATAGCCCAGGCCGACATCGAGCAGCGTCACGAGCTTTTGCTTGATCGCGGGGATGTTCTCGAGCAGCGGAAAGGCGTCCTCTATCGTCGTGTCGAGCATATCAGCGATCGAGAGGCCTTTGTATTTGACCGCAAGCGTCTCGCGGTTATAGCGGTGCCCGCGGCAAACGTCGCAGGTCACGTAAACATCCGGCAGGAAGTTCATCTCGAACCGTTTCAGACCGTCGCCCTCGCAAGCCTCGCAACGCCCGCCCTTCACGTTAAATGAGAAACGCCCGGCCTTATAGCCGCGCACCCGCGATTCCGGCAGCATCGCGTATAGATCACGGAGCGGCGTGAAAAGGCCCGTGTAAGTGGCAGGGTTCGATCGCGGTGTCCGCCCGATCGGCGACTGGTCGATCTCGATGACCTTATCGACGAGGTCGAGGCCGTCGATCCCGTCATGTTCCAGCGGTTGCTGCGGCGACCGGTAAACGTGACGGTAAAGCGCCGGGTAGAGTATCTCCTCGACCAACGTCGATTTGCCCGAGCCCGAAACGCCGGTCACGACGGTGAACAGCCCCATCGGGAATTCGACGTCTATGTTCCGAAGGTTTCTGGCCCGCGCACCCCGCACCTTTAGCCGCTGGCCGTTCGGCAGCCTTCGGACATCCGGGATCTCGATCTTCAGCTTGCCGGAAAGATATTGGCCCGTCAGCGATCTTGGGTCTTTTTCTATAGCCTTCGGCGGCCCCGCGGTCACCACCTCGCCGCCGTGCGTCCCTGCAAGCGGACCCAGGTCGATCACGTGGTCGGCATGCTCGATGGTCTCCTCGTCGTGCTCGACGACCAACACCGTGTTGCCTAGGTCGCGAAGGTTCTTCAGCGTCTCGAGCAGACGCATGTTGTCGCGGGGATGCAGGCCGATGCTCGGCTCGTCCAGCACGTAAAGCACGCCGCGGAGCTGCGACCCGATCTGCGTCGCCAGCCGGATACGCTGCCCTTCCCCTCCCGATAACGTAGCCGACGGCCGGTCAAGGGACAGATAGCCGAGGCCGACGACATCAAGGAAGCGGCTTCGTTCGCGGATCTCCCTCAGGATCAAGCCGGCGATCTTTTCTTCACGTTCGTTCAGCTTGATCTTCCCGACTGCTGTGGTAAGCTCCGAGACCGGCATTGAAACATAGTCAGCGATCGTAAGCCCATGGACCTTTACCGCCAGGCTCTCCGGCTGAAGCCGGCGGCCGCCGCATTCCGGGCAGTTGACCGGGGCGATCATCTCCTCCAACGCCGCCTTTATCTTCGCCGACGGCGGATTCTCGATCCGCTCGCGCATCGCCCTTAGTGCTCCCGGCCACGTCCGCTCCGAGCGGTATGTGCCGTGTACAAACGTTAGGCGTTTCTTCGTCCCCTTAAAGAATGCATCGAAGATCTCGGCCGGCAATTCGCGAAACGGCTTTGCGAGAAGGGCATCGGCCTCGGTGGTTTCGGTTCCCGCCGACTTTTTCTGGCTTTTGCTTTTTTTCGCCTTGGCGGCGGTATCCTTCGGCGGTTCTAGCTTGTCGCCGCCGGTGAATTTATCGATGATCGCGTTGAGGGCGGATTGAAGAAAGGCCGAACCTGTCTTGTCGGCATCGCCGAGGAACCTCATCTTACCGGCCGGCAGACTCTGGTCCGGAACGATCTTGGCCGCATCGATCTCCATCACCGTCCCGATCCCCTGACAGCGTTTGCAGGCACCGTATGCCGAGTTGAACGAGAATGAACGCGGCTCAAGTGAGGCGATGTTCACGCCGCAGTTGACACACGCCATCCGCTCGGAAAAAAGCTGCTCCTCGCCGTCGATCACCGAAACGATTACCGCCCCGTTAGTCAGCCTCAGGGCCGTGCGGACGCTCTCGCCGACCCGCTCCTCCACGTCGTCCCTTATCAGCAGGCGGTCGATGACGACCTCGATCGTGTGGTTCTTCCGTTTGTCGAGCTGAATCTCTTCGTCCAACTGCCTCAGCTCACCATCGATCCTCGCCCGGACAAAACCTTCCCTATGCAGCTTTTCGAGCTCCTTCTTAAACTCTCCCTTCCGGCCGCGGACGATCGGGGCGAGGATCATTACCCGCTCGCCTTCCGGCAATGCCGTTACGCCTGAAATTATCTGATCTACCGATTGGCGTGTTATCGGCTCCCCGCACTGTGGGCAGTGGGGCTGGCCGATGGACGAGAAAAGAAGCCGGAAGTAATCGTAGATCTCCGTGACGGTGCCGACCGTCGAACGGGGGCTTCGCGAGACCGTTTTTTGTTCTATCGAGATCGCCGGCGAGAGGCCCTCGATCGAATCCACATCGGGCTTTTCTAGCTGGTCAAGAAACTGGCGTGCGTAGGCCGAGAGCGACTCGACATAACGCCGCTGGCCCTCGGCATAGATCGTGTCAAAGGCAAGCGAGGATTTGCCCGATCCCGAAAGACCAGTGATGACGGTCAGCTTGTCGCGGGGGATGTCGACGTCGATGTTTCTGAGGTTGTGCTGGCGGGCACCGCGGACGCTTATCTCTTTAATGCTCATTACGGTCAACTTCAGCGGACATTGCCGAAACGAGCATTATACCAAGCCGTTTATCCAAACCTAAGCACGGCCCAAAGTGCCGCCGAAGCGATTATCACCCAAAGTACCGTACCGAGCAGGAAGGGCCGCCAACCGACGCGGCGGAGCATCTGCCGCGTCAGGCTGAGCCCGATCAGGAAAAGCGTGACCGTAAAGCCGGCCTTGGCGAGATTGACGATCGCGTCGAAAAGGCTGGGCGGAGTGTTGTCGGGAGCGAATGTTCGGATAGCTGCCGCCGTGACAAAAAGGAAAATGAACCACGGGATGGCGATCTTAGTCTTCGAGCCGCTGTCGCGATAAACGAACGCCAACGCAAGGGCAAGCGGAGCGATCCAGAGCGCCCGGGCAAGCTTTACAGTCGTCGCGACCGCAAGCGCCTGCGGGCCGTAAAGCGACGATGCTCCGACGACCGAGCTTGTGTCCTGGATCGCGATCGCGGACCAGAGGCCGAACTGCCCTTCGGTCATCCCTATAGAATGGCCGATCGCCGGGAACAGAAACAGCGCCACGGCATTCAGCAGAAAGATCGTCCCTAGCGAGACCGACATCTCGTCGTGCTCGGCCTTGATAGCGGGGCCGATGGCCGCGATCGCGCTTCCGCCGCAGACGGCCGTACCGGTCGACACAAGCGTCGTGATCCGTCCCGGCGTCTTCAGAAGTTTTCCTATTAAAAAGCCGAGCAGGAGGGCGCCGAAAACCACACAAACGATAAAAATGATACCTTCTTTTCCGGCTTTATAGACCGCCGAGAGGTTCATCCCGAACCCGAGTAGAACGACCGAGGTTTGAAGCAGATATTTCGCCGGTTTGCCAGAAAGGTCGGGGAATGGGTTGCCGACTGTCAACGCCATCACCAACCCCAAAGCGAGAGCCGCCGCCGGCGAACCCCAGGGCGACAATAGGAACAGGACCAGAATGAAAAAGAGGGCCTTTTGCCAGGACATACGAAGTCCCAAAGTATAAAAGTGAAAAAGTGAAAAAGGAAATCGCCTGCTTTCCTTTTTCACACTTTCACTTTATTTCGCCTTGCCCTGGTTCGCGACCGCCTGCTGGGCCGCCGCGATCGCCTCCGGGTCGCCGAGATAATAGCTGCTGATCCGGTTCAGGTTGTCATCAAGCTCATAAACAAGAGGGACGCCCGTCGGGATGTTCAGTTTGACGATCTCTTCGTCAGAGATGCCGTCCAGATGCTTGACCAACGCCCGCAGGCTGTTGCCGTGTGCCGCCACGATCAGACGCTTGCCGGCCTTCACCTTTGGCCCGATCTCGTTCTCCCAATACGGGATAACGCGGGCGACCGTGTCCTTCAAGCATTCGGTCTTCGGAAAATTCTCGATACCGGCATAACGCGGATCGCTGCCTAGCCAACGCTCGTCCGTCTCATCCAACTCCGGCGGAGGTACGTCGTAGCTCCTTCGCCAGATCAGGACCTGCTCATCGCCGTACTTCGCGGCCGTCTCGGCCTTGTCCAGGCCCTGCAGCCCGCCGTAATGCCTCTCGTTCAGCAGCCAAGATTTCGTCTCCGGTATCCACATCAGGTCCATCTCGCTCAGGACGATCCAGAGCGTCCGGATCGCCCGCTTCAACACCGACGTGTAGGCTTCGTCGAACACATATCCATCGGCCTTCAAGAGTTCCCCGGCGGCCTTCGCCTCGGCCCTGCCCTTCTCCGAAAGGTCGACGTCCTTCCAGCCCGTAAAACGATTTTCCTTGTTCCACTGGCTCTCGCCGTGGCGTATCAAAACGATCTTGTGCATAAAATGATTTTAGTCTGAAAACGCTATTTTGATAAAAGCTGTAAGCCATTAGCCGGTAGCAGGAACCAATGGCTAATCGCTTACAGCTAACGGCTTAGGGCTATTTTTCTAACCTCGCCGACCAAATAAAGCGAGCCCGTAGCGAGGATGATCGAATCTGGCGGCGTCAATTCTTCGGCCATTCGGACCGCGTCCGCGACATTTTGCGTGATGTGCACCTTGGCCGGATCAACCTCATTGGGTAGGAATTGTCTCAGATCCTCCGCCGCAAACGTCCGAGAATTCGAGGGGTGCGTGAGTATCAAACGCTCAGCCCGCGGCCAGAGGATCTTTGCGATCTCGGCAACGTCCTTGTCGCGCATCGCACCGAAGATCATCGTGATCGGCCGTTCTTCTTCATAATCGAGGTAGTGCCGCAACGCTTTTGCTCCGCCGATGTTATGCGCTCCGTCGAGCAAAAATCTGCCGATGTATTCGAGGCGGCCGGGATGACTAGCATTTTCAAGCCCGGAAACTACCGCATTCGAATCTCCGAATTCGAATCCGAACTCATACCCCAATGTTTGACAGACGTTGAGAGCGGTTTCAGCATTCTCCGCCTGATGGCGGCCCTTCAAACCGAGGACCACATTTGGATACACAAATCGCGTTGTGTCGACCCGGTTAGTGTTCGCGCCCGCGGGTGTGACTTGCCAAGGCCCATAGATTTCACAGCTCGGTGTGACCCCAACCTCTGCACACCTTTCCAATATCACCCGGAGAGCGGCATCCTCCTGCCTGCCGACAACGACCGAAGCTCCTTCGCGAATGATCGCCGCTTTTTCCGCCGCGATCTCTTCGATCGTGTCACCGAGATACTCCTGATGGTCCAGGTCGATCCGGGTGATGGCGGCGATCTCGGCGTCAGCCGCGGTCGTCGCATCCAGCCGGCCGCCCAAGCCCGTCTCGAGAATGGCCAATTCCACCCCCGATTCGACAAACGCCAGCAGTGCGATGGCGGTGACCTGCTCAAAAAAGGTCGGCAGGTTCTCCACGTCACCGGCCGCGACGAGCGTTTCCGACGCCTCGCGAACCCGCGTCGCCAGCCGCGCGAAGTCTCCTTCACTTATCTCAACACCGGTTATCTTTATGCGTTCGGTGATCGAGATCAGATGCGGCGAAGTGTAAAGCCCCACCTTGATCCCTGCCTCGCGGCAGATCGAATCCAGAAACGCGCAGACCGAGCCTTTGCCGTTCGTTCCGGCGACCTGGACTTTCAAATATTTCTTTTGCGGCTCACCGAGTTCAGAGAGCAGACGCCGAACGCTCTCGAGCCCGAGTTTCATCGTCTCGACCTCGTTACCGAGCGAAAGAAGATACCTGACAGCCGATTCGAAATCCATCAGGGAAATTTTCGCCTGACGCGTCAGGCGTGACAAATCGCGGCTTGCAATTTCGGCAATTGGGCGTAAAGTTGTGGAAAGTCCCAAGAACCAAGCCCAATCGGGCATCCCCCTGATCTCTTAATGGCACCAAGCACCTTTATTACCGGCACCGGAAGCGTGATACCTGATCTCCTTGTGCCAAATTCGTCATTCCTTCCGAACGAGTTTTACGATAAAGAAGGCAACCGTCTCGACCGCTCTAGCGAAGAGATCATCGCAAAGCTGGAAGAGATCACCGGCATCCGCGAACGGCGATATGTTCCGTTCGACCAGGATTCGATCGGGCTGATGACCGAGGCCTCGCGTTTGGCGGTCGAGGATGCGGGCATATCCGTCGACGACCTTTCGGGAATCATCGTCGCGCACAATGCCGGGAACATGGTGCCCGGAACGGGGGCCTTTCACACGGTCCCGAATCTCGCCGCCGCATTGAAGCACGAACTTCACGACACGAACCACAACTGCTTCGCTTATGACCTTCTCTTCGGCTGTCCAGGCTGGCTGCAGGGCATCATCCAGGCACATCAGGCCATCGCGGCCGGCGATGCCGAACACGTCCTGGTCGTCGGGCTGGAGATCGCCTCGCGGATGCTCGATCCGCATGACGTCGATTCGATGATCCTTGCCGATGGCTGCGGTGCGTGTGTCGTTTCCCGCGAACAGGACGGAAGCCGCGGAGTTCGTTCTTACGCGACCTACTCGCACGGCCAGGATGACAACCGCATCATCTACCTTGGCCCGTCGAACAAGCGGGGCGTCGAAGGCGATTGCTACTTCCATATGAACGGCCGCGAGGTCTATAAATACGCAACAAGGTGGGTGCCGCTCGTAATAAAGGACGCACTTGACAAGGCCCGGACCTCGATCACAGACGTCGGGATCTTCCTGTTTCATCAGGCGAATGCGAAAATGCTTTGCTCGATCACGAAAAACCTGGCGGAGCTGTGCGGCGTCGCGACGGAGCAATTCGATGGAAAGGTCCCGACGACAATAGAGTTTCTCGGAAACACATCCGTCGCGACCATCCCGACGATGCTCGACCTGATCAGGAAAGGACGCCTCGGCGCCTATCGGATCGAGAGGGGGATGAAGGCGGTGATGGCTTCGGTCGGCGCCGGGATGCACTGCAACGCCATAGTGTACGAATTCTAAGAACAAGATGAGTCTATGTTGAATCTCTCAGCGGTGCTCGAAAACAGCGCCCTAAAGTACCCGGACAAACCGGCATTCGCCCTCGGCGACAACAGCCTGACCTATGGTCAGCTCAACGCGGCCGCAAATCAGGTCGCAAACGGCCTTCGGGCGGCGGGCATCGCGGCCGGCGACACCGTAGCCATTTCGTGCCCGAACCTCCCATATTTCCCGATCATCTTCTTCGGCATCCTAAAGGCCGGGGCTGTTGTCGTGCCTCTAAGCGTTCTTCTGAAGACCGACGAGATCGCGTATCACCTCGAAGACAGCGGTGCGAAAGCCTACTTCTGTTTCGAAGGAACGGCAGAGCTGCCGATGGGAACAATGGGCCACGCCGCATTCTCGGCGACGGCTTCGTGCGGCAATTTCTACGTGGTCACGGCCCAGCCGGGAGCACCGTCGCCGATCGATGGTGCCGATACTTTTGCGGGCCTCGTCGCAAACCAGCCCGCCGCGTTCGAGTCCGCGACGACGGGTGCCGACGACACGGCCGTCATCATTTACACCTCCGGCACGACCGGCAAACCCAAGGGTGCCGAGCTGAGCCATTCGAACCTTTTTCTTAACGCCATGCTCTGCGCCGACTTCCTCGAGACGTCTCACGAGGATGTCCAGATCATCGTGCTCCCGCTTTTCCACGTATTCGCACTGACGGTCCTAATGATGGCGGGCGTTTACCGCTCGACGACGAACGTGCTGGTGCCGAGGTTTGACGCGGCCGCCGTTTTTGATGCGATGCAAAAGCACTCGGTCACAGTATTCGCGGGCGTGCCGACGATGTATTGGGCCCTGCTCGATCATCCGGCCGACGATGCCGTCCGCGACTCCGTGGCCAGAAATCTGAGGATCGCCGTCAGCGGTGGTGCGTCGCTACCGATCAAAGTGCTCGAAGAGTTCGAAGAGCGTTTCGGCGTGCCGATCTATGAAGGCTACGGGATGAGCGAAGGCTCGCCAGTAGTCACCTTTAATCAGAGGGAGTTCGGCCGCAAGCCTGGTTCTGTGGGCACGCCGGTCTGGGGCGTCGAAGTGAAAATAGTCGATGCGGAAGGCAGCGAACTGCCGCCCGGCGAACCCGGGGAGTTGCTCTATCGCGGCCACAACGTGATGAAGGGCTATCACAACCGCCCCGACGCGACCGCCGAGACCATCCGCGACGGCTGGCTCCATTCGGGCGACATTGCCTACAAGGACGAGGACGGTTTCTTCTTTATTGTCGACCGCACAAAGGACCTGATCATTCGCGGCGGGATGAACGTCTATCCTCGCGAGGTCGAGGAAGCGATGACCAAGCACGAAGCCGTCTCGCTAGTGGCCGTGATCGGCGTCGCCGACGAGAAGATGGGCGAAGAGGTAAAGGCCGTCGTCGTGCTGAAGGAAGAAATGACCGTGACCGAGCACGAACTGATCGAATGGACAAAAGAGCGGATCGCGGTCTACAAATGCCCGCGTACGGTCGAATTCGTCGGATCACTCCCTATGAGCGCGACCGGTAAGATCCTCAAAAAAGAACTGCGGTCATGAGGGTTATGACCCTGAAGAAGCCAGGAGCCTCCGGTGATAGTTAACGTGGCCGAGGTGCCAGTTCAGGTGAGTGGCCAGATGGGTAAGGAAAAATCCGGTCGTCATCGGCGATCCGAAAACCTCGATCGGATATGTCTTTTCAAGGTCTTCGTCCGACAGGTTGGCCAGCGTCGATTCGATGTCCGCGATGGCCGCGTCTACTCCTGCCAGAAGGTCCGCGCGCGAAACGCCCTTGGTCGCGAATTCGGCGTCGCGGTCGCGGACATATCCGCTGCCGTTGAGCACTGCACCAAAGAAATGCCGCAGGTTGCCGACCATGTGGAGGCAAAGATTGCCGGCCGGATTGATAATATCGCCCCCGGTCACCCAAAGGCTCTCTTCGGTCGGATAGGCCTCGATCTCGGCCTTAAGTCTTGAAAGGTCACGCTGGTAGAGCTCGCTTAGGATCTGGGTAAGCATAATTTGTCACGCCTTCGCCGCGACCGCCGGATTCATCATAAAGTCGAGCATTCGCACGATGGTGTCCTTCATCTCGCGGCGGTCAACAACCATATCAACCATCCCGTGCTCAAGCAGGAACTCGCTTCGCTGGAAGCCTTTCGGCAGCTTCTGCCGGATCGTCTGTTCGATAACACGCGGCCCGGCAAACCCGATCAACGCCTTCGGTTCGGCAAGATTCACATCGCCGAGCATCGCAAAACTGGCGGTCACACCTCCGGTCGTCGGATCGGTCAGCACTGAGATGAACGGAAGCCGGGCGTCGTGAAGCATCGCCAGCGCCGCCGAGATCTTGCCCATCTGCATTAGGCTCAAGGCTCCTTCCTGCATCCTGGCACCGCCCGACGCCGCAAAGATCACGACGGCTCCTCCATCCTTTAACGCCCGTTCGATCAGCCTTGTGATCTTCTCGCCGACGGCCGAACCCATCGAACCGCCGATGAACGACATGTCCATTGCACCGGCATAGACCAGGTGCCCGCCGACCTTGCCCCTGCCGGAAACGATCGCTTCGGGCAGGCCCGACGAGGCCTTTGCGGCTTCGATCCGCTCTTTGTACGGCTTTGTATCGACAAAATTCAACGGGTCGGCCGACGTCACCTCTTCGTCCAGCCGCTCGTAAATGCCGTCGTCGAAAAGCGAAGCAAGACGGTCCCGGGCCGGGAACCGAAAATGATGGGAGCAATGCGTGCAGACCTGAAGCGATTCGGTGAGTTCCGGTTTGTAGAGCGGATTCTCGCACTCCGGACACTTAACGAAGATGCCCTCTGTCCTCACGTTGCGTTCGGCATCGTTCGACGCATCGTCGATCTTGGGCTTGTCTCTCTTGAACCACGACATATTCGATTGCGGCTAGATTAGCACATCTGCGACTTCCCGCACGAAGATCAGGTCCCGCACACAAGGTAGGACACCTTAATCCCTGGGCCGCAACACCGAGAGCATCTGGTCGTGGATCAAACCGTTACTGGCGCAGATCGGCGGCTTGTAGATGCTGAACGGCGACCCGTCGTAATAACTTATTCGCCCGCCGGCCTCTTCGATAAGCAGCTTGCCCGCCGCCACATCCCACGGATTCAGGCCTTCTTCCCAGAATCCGTCGAACCGGCCGCACGCCACATACGCCATATCGATCGCCGCCGAACCATCGCGTCGAACGCCCCGTGACGTTAAGAGAAATTCCTTCAGACTCCTTTCAAAATTAGGTATATCGCGAAAGTTATATGGAAAGCCGGTCACGATCAGCGATTCCGAAAGCCTCGACTCCGACGAAACGCTGATCGGCTTGTGGTTCAAGCTCGCTCCCTGGCCCTTCTCGGCCGCGAACATCTCGTCCCGCGTCGGGTCGCAGGTCACACCGACAACTATTTCTCCGGCGTGTTCAAGCGCGATGGTCACGCAAAAGCACGGGTAGCCGTGAGCATAGTTGGTCGTGCCGTCCAGCGGATCAATGATCCACTTCCAGCTTGCATCGCCGCCCATCACGACTGCCTCGCCCGACTCTTCGGCAAGTATCGAATGCTTCGGATGAAAGCTCTTTATCCTTTCGATGATCAGGGCTTCCGAAGCCAGATCGGCCTCGGTCACCAGGTTGATATCGCCCTTCTTTGTCACGGACGAGATCCGCCCAAACTTTTCAAGCAGCAGATTCCCTGCTTCACGGGCCGTGTGGATGGCAAAATGCAACATAAGAGATCAACGATGAGCAGCACGCATGTCCCGGTTCACATGAGACTGCTTACTGCTCACCGCTCACTGCTAACTCAGAACCTCACTGGCGGCGAAAGAAAATGTCCACGTAATCCGTCACGCCATCGCACGGATTGTCCATTTCCATCAAGCGCCAGTATTTACGGCTGCCGGTGCTCCTGAAAACAAATTCGCCGTCGCGGGTACACGGTTCGCCGCCGTTGATGTGGCTGATCTGTGTGATGATGGTTCCTTCAAAGGTGAACTGCTTCGCATCGATCGACCGTATCACCCCGTCGATCCGAAGGAAGTCGTCCGTGCCGCGTCCTTTCTGTTCGCCCTTGATGAGGTAAATGCCGCGGGAATTCGTCACCGTCGCCTGGCCGAAATAGTCCCAGCTGATCCACTGCAGTGACATCAAATGACGGCCAAGCAGCATCCTCGCCGCGGCGGCATTATGCACAACCGTCTGGTCCTGTACTCCCGCAGTAGGGAGGCCCTTTACTGGACGCGAAAGCCTTTCATTTCGTATCTCGGGTATCGGATGGTCGAAACGTGAGTCCGATTCGGCGACCGTTGAACTCGAACCAAAGGTTCGGTCCACGATCTCCAGGAACTCCTGCACCTGCTTGTCCCAGTATTTCCAATCGTGGGCACCCGGGAGCTGGCGATACTCGTGCGGCACGCCCTTCTCAACAAGGAGCTCGAGAAATTCGCGATTATTTTGGAAGAGAAAATCTTCGGTGCCGCAGTCAACGTAAATGAACGGCATCGCTTTAATTTTATCGGGCGTGGCTCGCCGGATAATGTCGAACGGGTCGTTGGCTTTTCGCACCTCGCTCCCCTCGGGGCCGAAGATCGCGTCGATCGATTTACCGATCGCACCCGGAAACTTGCTTTCGGTGATCGTCGCGACACCAAGGGCCCCGCTAAAGCTGCCCGCCAACTTGAACAACTCCGGATACTTCAGGCCGAATTTGAGGGCACCGAATCCGCCCATCGAGAGGCCTGCGATCGCCCGCTGGTCACGCCGGGCAATAGTGCGGAACTTCTTGTCCACCTCCGGGATCAACTCGCGGATGATGTAGCTTTCGTATTTAGCGCCGTCTATGGAGTAGGCATCCGTATACCAGCCGTTCTCGCCTTCGGGTGTGACGATTATCATCTTCAAAGGCTCGGTGTATTGCTGGATCTTTGTGCGCTCGGTCCAGTTCGTAAAGTTGCCTGTCAGCCCGTGAAGGAGATAAAGCACCGGGTAACGCCGCCCGTTCTCTTCGCGGGCATCATAACCCCTGGGAAGTAGCACGTTGAACGGCATCTTCCGGCCCATCAATTTGCTTTGGATCTCCTGTGCCTTCACCCGGGAGACAGCAGAGTTGGGTCCCTCCGCCGGCTTGACCGCCGACTGTGCCATAATCCGCGGGCCGGCGAATACCACAAGTGCTGCGAGGACGATCCACAAAAAAGGCGAAACTGACGAACGTCGGTAATTTGACATGCACCCTCCATGGTCCCCGGTCGCAAGGTCAGCCGAGATAGTGAGCCGGAATTTTCTGTAAAAGGCCGACAAGATCTCGTTCCCCTCTTGGTTCCGGAGAATTAAACGAAAAATAACAGTTTGCCGACGATAAGGGAAATTTACGCCTCGGTCTTATGGACGGAACGCATACGCTGGCGGGCCTTTTTCGAACGCCGAATGGTTGGCCGCCGCTTGAGGTTTGAACCGGCCCATTCGGAGACCTGCCTGAGCGGGTGCCATTCCAGGCTATCGAGCGGGAGCACTTCGCTAGACGAATCCCTGAGCCTGAGCGTGCCGAAGGCGATCAGGAAAATGATCGAATTGAAGATCGCCCCTACCGTGATGACGAGCCACCCCGGTGCCAGTCCGACCTGGGCCCTTGCGAAGAAGAGCTCCCAGAATCGCTCGCGGTCCTGTGGCGACACGGTCGGGATCGGTGACGGGTGGATATAGATCTTCAGGGCCCACGAGAGAGCGAGAAGCACGAATATCCAGAGATAGTTTGCACGAAGCCTCCGCCCGACGGCCTCCCATTCGCTGATCGTGAAGTGCGGCGTCAGCAGATCGGCGGAGATATGTTCGGCCCATTCCTGGTCCGGCGGGATCGTCCGATGCGACAGCATCGGGGCGAAATAGCCCGTCTCAAGGACCCTGACGCGGTTGGCCCACACCTCGTAGTAACGGTAGCGGCGGGCCTCCATGAAGAGGAAGATCGAGACCAGGATCGAGTTTATCGGGATCGCAAAATGCGGGTTGTCGGGCGAGCTGAACACGAACGAAAGCGTTGCACCCGCCGTGATCACCGCCCAATTCGTTGTCGCGTCCAGCCGGTTCCTCCAAATGTTCGAACGCTGGATCTCGCCGCGGTAGAAATGGACCATCGCGGTGTTGAATTCCGCAGGCGAAAGTTTCTTCGCAATGGTCTGCGGAGTCGCTTTGGGCTTAACGTTCCGCTTGTGGACCTCTTCTGCAAAGGCTCGGAAGGACTCCGGGACTTTCGTAATGTGCAGATCTTCGTCGGACATCGGGGCGGTCCGAGCCTCGTCTCTCATAGCTTGCTTGGGGAAAGGAAAGCCTGAAGGCGGCGCGTGCCTTCGCTATCAAGAAAATTAGCACCTTCGAAGGCTCTATGCAAGGAATTTCACCGTGTCGGCCGTGCTTAGCAAGATCGGCCGCAGCAGGATAGAATCATGGACAATGGAGCGTAGCGATGAAGAATTTATGCGGCTGGCGATAGCCGAAGCCGTTGAGGCCCGCGACCGCGGCGAGGTACCGGTTGGCGCGTGCATCGTCGATAGCAAAGCCTCGGTTCTGGCCGCCGCATCCAACCGGACGATCGGTGACAGCGACCCGACGGGCCACGCCGAGATCCTCGCACTCCGGGCCGCGGCCGAAAAACTCGGTAATTACCGCCTCACCGGCACAACCGTATACACGACGATCGAGCCCTGCGTGATGTGCGCCGGAGCATTGATAAATGCACGGGTCGAACGGCTCGTTTACGGCGCAGCCGATGAAAGGTTCGGTGCCGCAGAAACGCTTTTTAGGCTTTGCGACGACCCGCGTCTAAATCATCGTCTCGTGATAACGCCCGGCGTCCTGGCCGAAGAATGCCGCGCGTTGATGCAGGATTTTTTCAAGGCCCGACGCCTGTGAAGCTCAAGTCGCCGTGTCCCCGATCGCCGCCGCCTCACACTCGACACATCATCCTTTATCCGTTATCCTGTATTCTTTGAGTCTGCGGAGAGGTGCGAGAGTGGTTGAATCGGGCAGTCTCGAAAATTGTTGAGCCTTAACGGGTTCCGTGGGTTCGAATCCCACCCTCTCCGCCAGCAAATTTTCATCATCCTCACGTCCTCATAAATATGGACGACATCACAAGGCCACGGCCTGCGGATCCTTACCTACAACTATTTCTCGTCATCGCGCTCGTGATCGCTTCGGGCCTTGGCTGCGGAAGGATCGCCGATTTGGTTCGGAACCGGGGAGGGGAAAGTCCGCCTCCCGTGCCGACGCCGGTCTCAGGCGGGACGCCCGCCGTACCAGGCCGCACCGATAGTGAGAATTCGCTCGTTAAGAAGACGAATTATTACATTACCGACTGCTTCAACCGCTACTCGAACCGCATCATCGAGAGCCACAATCGCTACTCGCGTTGGGTGAAAGACCTAGATACCGGCCCAACCGGCAAGGAGACACTCGTTTACGGGCTTTACGATGTGACCGGCGACGGGGCAGATTGCGAAAAGGCGGTCGCCTCCGCCAAAGCCCTTGAACCGGCGATGCCGGAACTCGAAGTCGCCGCGGACAATTTTGTCTCGGCCCTCAAGTCGGTGATAGCCGAGATCCGCGGTGTCTATAACTATTACGAACAAGAGGATTACAAGGACGACGGCTTTGCCAAGGGCAAAGCGGCGCATCCGGCGTTGATGGCAGCATTCAAGGCTTTCAAGGACGCGAATTCGGAATTTGTCGGCCGCGTCGACCAGCTCGAGGATGAGGTCGCCGCCAAAGAACTCGAACGCCTAACCGGCGAAGGTAAAGTTTTTGATGCCCTTGTAATGGAGAGCGGGATTAAGGCTAAGAAGATCAAGAACGCGATCCAGGACAAGGAATTCGAACAGATCTCGGCCGACGAACTCAACACGCTCATCGACGATTGGAGCGGGACCGTCGAAAAGATCCGGGCGGACGGCTCGAAGCCAATGGCCAGCCTTTATATAAGCGCCTGCGACGATTTCACTAAGTCTGCCAAAGAATTGATGCGGCGCATCCGCGACGGGAAAAAATTCACCGACACCGAACGCCGCCAGATCAGCATGGGAGCCGGATGGATGGTCGACGGTTCGCCGGCCAAACTTATGAAGAGCTACAACGACCTCCTTCAGCGTCGCCGGATGGCCCGGTTGTAATCGCGACGCGGGCACGGCCCTAAGATCAATAACCGAACGCTAATTTCGCTGCAGTTCCTGCGGCCGCTTTCGTTGCCGGCCAGCCCGCGAAATGCGGTCTCTAAGCTCGGCACATCTGCCCCTGCCTTGACGACCGGCCGCGTTTAACCGACAATTCCGCTCAAAACAAAGTAATACCCGGACGATTCAAATTTACAGGAGGTCACTCATGCCTTTAACGAAAAGGTTGTCGGCGGAATTTCTTGGAACACTGTGGCTGGTCCTCGGCGGCTGCGGAAGCGCGGTCCTTGCGACGGCCTACCCAAGCCTTGGGATCGGCTTTGCGGGCGTGTCGCTCGCTTTCGGCTTGACCGTTCTGACCATGGCGTACGCGGTCGGGCATATTTCCGGAGCCCATTTCAACCCGGCGGTCACGATCGGTCTTTGGGCCGGGAAACGTTTTCCCGCTAACGAAATACTTCCCTACATCATTGCCCAAGTACTCGGCGGGATCGCCGGTGCGGGCATCCTATACCTCATCGCCATCGGCAAACCGGGCTTCGATCTGGCCGGCGGATTTGCGGCGAACGGCTTTGCCGAGAATTCACCGGGCGATTACAACATAGTGTCGGCGTTCACGGTGGAGGTTGTAATGACCTTCTTCTTCCTGGTCGTGATCCTCGGTGCCACACACCGCCTGGCTCCGGCCGGATTGGCACCCGTCGCCATCGGCCTTTGCCTGACGCTGATCCATCTAGTTTCGATCCCGGTGACCAACACGTCGGTCAATCCGGCCCGCTCGACCGGGCCCGCCGTTTTCGTGCAGGGGTGGGCCATCGCTCAGCTCTGGCTCTTCTGGGTCGCGCCGATCCTTGGTGCAATGCTCGCCGGATTTTTATATACTTGGCTTGTGAGCGAAGAGGCCCCGCCGGCCGCAGAAGCGGTCGCGGTCGTCGAAGAAACGGTCATCGTTATTGAAGAAACCGTTGACGGCGAAGATGAAGAGGCCGAAAAAGCATAGTTGCTCTGGCTTACTAAGGATCTTTCGATCCTTCACTTAAGGTTCTTTGAAATTCCCTGATCTTCGTTGCGGAAAGGTGCAAGAGTGGTTGAATTGGCAGCATTGGAAATGCTGTGAGCCTTAACGGGTTCCGTGGGTTCGAATCCCACCCTTTCCGCCAGACTTCGAAAGGATAAAGGATGAAGGATAAGAAATTTATCTACTTCGTGCTTTATCCTTTTTACTTTTTACTTTGCACTTTTCCACTCTCGTCCTTTATCCTTTAATTCGGGCTTCAGGCTCCGCACAAGGTTTGAGTTGTGAACTCCGCTAGGCGAGGAATCGAGCAACGGTAGCAATTTCAGTCTGTGTTGCGGTTAAGTCTGAAGCCTTTTCTTCGCTTTCACTTCGCAACTATCAGTTCTACCTTTTACCGCGGACATCTGCCCCAAAATATCTTATTTATGCCGGTATGTGATGCGGCCTTTCGTAAGGTCGTAGGGTGAAAGCTCGACATCTACGCGGTCGCCCGTAAGGATGCGGATGCGGTTCCTTCGCATTCGTCCCGAAATAGTGGCAAGCACCATGTGTTCCGAACCGTTCAACTTTACCTGGAAAAACGCATTGGGCTGTTTATCCACTACGACGCCTGCCATTTCGATCAATTCTTCTTTCATAAAATTATCAGTTTCACTTTGGTCGGCCGGCCACGCCACGCCGACAGTGGTTAACGCCCCCGGTCAAGCTAATGACCGGAGGCATCAACCGTTCTTGGCTTCTCGAAGGTGCCTTCCGATCAATAACGGTTTCGTCCGCCGCGGTCTTCGCGGGCCTTGGCCTCATTTACTTTAAGGTTGCGCCCATCGACCTCTTTGCCGTCCAGCGAAGCGATCGCCGACTTTGCTTCTTCCGATGTGGACATTTCCACAAATCCAAAACCGCGCGAGCGGCCAGTTTCCCTATCCTCGATGACATTGGCCGAGGTGACCGAACCGAATTCCCCGAAGGTCGCTTCAAGGTCCTGTGCCGATGTGTTAAAGGAAAGATTTCCTACGTAAAGTTTCGTTGACATTATAATTTATTACCTTATCCCGAATGGGGATCTTCTCGAGAAGTGTCGAATCGAATGACTTCGTAGAAAAACGGAAACAACGAAGGGTCGGTGTTCGGATGCTCAAAAAACTGCAAGAGCGACTTCTTTGACTATTAACAACCCGCTCTCTGCTTATCCAAAAACCGTCTTTGACGAGCACACCCAAAAGGTGCAAGAGAAGGACTATCCTTTTAAGATGCTTTATTTCGGGGATAGTTGCAACCCCTCTCACCGCTCTTCCGGGTAAGTTCGGGGGGACGACGGGACCGTGCAGGGGTGTCGATCACAGCCTTTGTTGCGGCTGAATCTGAAGCCTTTTCTGCGGCTCCCGTCCAGCGACGAAAGTTTGTTCCACCCGTGTTCCGGCCTTGTTCCAGCCTTGGTCCAACCGCTAAGTTACTGCGTTTGCTAGACTTAACGCCGTGTTCCGCTTTTTGCAACAAACTTTTCATCTTTTGAAAAGCTAAATATTGCAAATAAACGAGTTGCGAGATCCGCATCGCGTCACACATGTGGACCAAAGTCAAAGAACCCACACCAGGACCCAAGTTAAATTTTCAAAGAACCCACGCGCTGCCTACGGAGACAAACCGTAGGCCGGTTCGAAGTGTACACGAAAGCCGACCGATCGAGAGCCGCGATCCGAACGATACGAAAGCTCCGAACGATCTGGAAGATAGGAATGATCCGGACGATCTGGAAGATATGAATGACTTGAAAGCCCGTCGCATCGGATCCCCCGGGGAACATCACGTTGCGACTATACTTTCTTCTATTCGACGACAAGATCGGCCGTAACAAAGTGAACAGGCTGCAATCGTTCAGTTCATCGAAGAATGCTGTGAAACCTTTGAAGAGGCCGTCGCTACCAACCCCAATCAATATCTGACCCCGAGGATCTTCACCGTGAATATCAGCGTTAATTACAAAGCCTACAAAGCAATCTGCGAAGCCAACGGCGGGGACCTCAGCCAACTGACTTTAAGGGTAATCTGACTTGCCTTACGCGATCGGAATTTCGGTATTTGACCTCGTGCTACGTGATGTTAAGTTGTAAAAATGCGATCGAAAAAAAGCCGGAAGAAAAAGAGAGTACCAATCATTACTATCGAGCTTAGGGAGGACACCACGATTGAGTGGGATTCGGAAACCCAATCGATAAAATTTCTTGATTCCGAGGGACACCTATCTGAAAAACACTTGGTAGGTATTTCGGAGGGATACAATCGAGATGGCAAACCCCCGAAAATATTGAGGCAGCACAGGAATCCCGGTCAGAGCCAGGTCGCATTCCCTTTCAAATCGGAAATCTATGATAGGTACTTTGCAGTCGACACTAACTATATGGAGTTTGAAGACAAACTCCTGTGTGTTACCGGATGCGTTTTTGTCAATCACCAAATCGACAAGGATGGAGTACTTAAGAAAGGGGTGCCGATACAAATTGTTGTACTTCCCAGGCTGATTTTTCTGGCGGTGAAAGGGACAAAACCGGAGAGGTACGGGTGGATGAAAGTAATCGAGGGTATCGTAATTTCGCAGTACTACGATCCTTCGATGTCATTTGGAGCTATTGTCGATAGCGATTTGGATGATTTGATGAAGATTGAAAAGGGCGAAATTGATCTGGTCCCGGGCTTCAAATTGCCTCAAAATATTAACCTTATATATGCCAGTACCGACGCAGGCAAAGAAAATCTATTGAACAGAATTATTTCGGCCGCGGATAAAATATCGTCAGACTCATTAAGTGAAGCCATCGAATCTGCACAAATTTATAGAAATTTTCATATGCCGCGAGATTTTTGGGATATTAGGCTTGATACTAAAGCATGCGTTTTCAATCTGTAGACTTTCGATAACTCGTCAAAAACCTTCGCCAACAGAGCCTAATTGGCATTTCTTCGTGGCTCGCATTCTTACTAAAAGCTTTCCCATTCTCCGGCGCATCGATCCCCGCCGTTCTGATCTTATGTTGCCGCTTCTCGGACTAGAGAAAGGTTACGGTGTCACCGTCGCAAATGGAAATCACTGTTTCGTTAGTTTGCGGGTCTGGAATCGAGCTACCAAGGGTGATAAAAACAACGAATCGAGCGACCACCCGAGACCCGACTTGCATGTAGGCACTTTGCGCTCATAGCATTAAACCAAGCTGATTCGCGCTAGTGGGTGTAAACGAACGGAGGAAATCGAGATATGTCTACGCTATTCCTGTTCGGCGCCGGGGCAAGCCACGGAAGCGGGCCCTGCATTCCGAGTCGACCACCGCTTGGCTCACAGCTTTTCGCTGAAATGCGTAACGCCGGAGGCCTTGCGGCTCGCGTTAGTGAGCAGTTGGCTCAAGAATTCGAAAATTTCGAGCGTGGAATGGATATGTTCTGGGACGAGCGGCCCGGGGATGTAGCTGAATTGCTCCGGGACATGTCCAAGTATCTTGTGCAATTCGAACCAGCGCCAGGCAACCACTACATAAGCCTATTGCAATTGATACAAGAAACAGGCTGCGATGCGATTCTGGCAACGACAAATTACGACGTACTCATTGAATTGGCAGCACACCACCGCCGACGATCCATTGGGTACCACGCGTTTCCGCGGCCACCGCAGAACAACATTCCCCTTCTGAAAATCCACGGGTCGGTTAATTTCCTGCCCGATACGCGGGGCGCCGTCTTTAACGACTGTAAGTTTATTCAGGATGCAGACAGAGGCGGGTCTGCATTCGTTGGACCTGTAAAGGTCGCAAGTTCAGCCGCAGAGGTACTAGCTTTTTGCCGGGACGAGAACTCTCTCGCCCCATGCGTGGCAGCGTATCACCCGAAGAAAAAGGTGCTATTCAGCAAGGAATACATTGATTTTCATCAAGAGCAGTTCCGTTCTGCGGTCGAGAGCGCTGACAGAATAGTAGTTATAGGTTTGAGAATCCATGCCCCAGACGTGCACATCTGGAAACCGATCGCTGAGAGCCAGGGTAATCTCTTTTTCGTTGGCTTCGAACCGGACGAATTTGAAAGTTGGAAGGAGAAAACGGCACGAGACAGCGCTCAGTTTTTAACCACATCCTTTGAAGAGGCTCTACCACTGATCGAGAAGATACTCATGGAAAGGGAGTGATTACAGGTGATGTGAGGGACCGAGATCCTCATCTCTTGCGATTGGAATCGTACTCCGAATTGCCAGTCAACCTCTTTTTGTCCAAATGCGGTGCGGTCGGGTTGGTGACGGGGCCGTGGCGGCAGAGGTGGTGGCGGCGGACGCGGTGCCGGCGGAAACGGAGGTGCATTGTTTCAACGTTGATGCAATATGGCCTTCGAAAACCCTCAAATGGTCATTTTCATAGAGTTCAGGCGCGGTGAATTTGGGCCTTAAACGGCTTTTAAGCGGCTCGTGACACATCCCCTCTCTTCCGACTTTATCCTTTATCCTTTATCCTTTATCCTTTAGAAAATGTCCTATCAGGTTATTGCCAGAAAATGGAGGCCGCAGACCTTTGAGGAGGTCACCGGTCAGGAGGTCATTACGCAGACGCTCAGGAATGCGTTGGAATATGACCGCCTGCACCACGCCTACCTTTTTTCCGGCGCCCGGGGCGTAGGGAAAACGACCACCGCGAGGCTGCTGGCAAAGGCACTTAACTGTCACAAAACAAAGGACACACCGAATGTCCTACCCTGCCGCACGGACGCTTCCGATGCGTGCCCTTCGTGCATTGAGATCTCGGAGAGCCGCTCGATGGACGTGCTTGAGATCGACGCCGCGTCGCACACCGGCATTGACGATATCCGCGACACCATTCTCGACAGCATCAACATCCGGGCGGCCCGCGACCGGTTCAAAGTATTCATCATCGACGAGGTCCATATGCTCTCGCGGAACTCGTTCAATGCGCTGCTAAAAACGCTTGAAGAACCGCCGCCGGACGTCGTCTTCATTATGGCGACGACCGAGCTGCATAAGGTCCCGGAAACGATACTCTCCCGCTGTCAGGAGTTCGAGTTTCGCACCATCGCGATGCAGAAGATCTTTGACCGGCTCCGCCTGATCGCCGACGCCGAGAAGATCGCCATCACCGACGAGGCACTCCGCGAGATCGCCCGCTCGGGCGAGGGTTCGATGCGGGACGCCCAATCGAATTTCGACCAGGTGATCAGCTTCTCCGGCGAGACGATCGGCGTCGATGACGTGACGAACGCTCTCGGGCTTGCCGGGTCGGATATGCTGATGCGGGTGCTCCGCGCGATCGCCGAAAAACAGCCGCGGGCCGCACTCGACGTGGTCGAAGAACTGACCTCTCGCGGCCAGGACCTCCGAAATTTCTGCCGTAGTTTGCTGGGGCTTTTCCGCGATCTTCTCGTCTTCAAGGTCTCGGGCGGGGATGAAAAATTAGCCGAATCGGCGGCCCTTACACCCGAAGAAATGGCGGCACATTCCGATCCGTTTACCGAGTCTGACCTGGTCAGATTCTTTAACTCGATCGCGGAGACCGAATCGAAGCTCAGAGAGGCTTCGCATGCCAGATACACCGTCGAGATGGGGCTTGTAAAATTGACCGAGATGCGAAGCGTTACTTCGGTCGAAACACTGCTTGAAAGGCTCGCGGCCCTTGAGAATAGGCTTCAGCAGGTCCCCGATGGCACGCAGGCCGGCGGCGAAGAAAAAAAAACTTTAGGGCTCGCTACGGAACCCCGGCCTGAACCGGCCAAGCCCCCTCACGAACCGGCCGAGCCGCTTCCCGAACCGCACGAAGAGCCTCCCATCGATCTTGGATCGGTCGATCTTTCCGATGAAAACGCTCCCCTTGAACTTGAAACAGACGAGCCCGATCTGGACGATGATGCGGTACCTGGCTTTGACGCCGACCTCGAGCCGACGCCATATTCGTATGACCTGAGCTTTCTCGACAGCATCGAGCACGTGATGGCCGACCTGACCGCCGAAGATCTGGAACACGCCGCCGACGATCGCCTCGACAGGCTATTCGAAACCAGGCTTCAGGCCGAAGGCGACGACCTTAAACCTCTCCAAAACGCGAATGAGCTTGCCGAGGTGCTGTTCGGGCAAAAAATTCACGAGGGCGCGGGATCGCCGGGCGATCGGGCGGTTGGGGGACCCGCCGGAACTGCCTTTGCACCAGCGACTTACAAGGCCCCGATCTTTGAACCTGAACCGGATGTCGAAATGCCGGACCTTTCGACCTCCCCGACCGAAGAAGAGCTTTTGGCCTATGCCAGTGCCGACAAAACCGTGCGGACCGTGATCAAACTTTTCCGCGGGTCGATCGCGAAAGTGCGAAAGACGTGAGACGGAACCGTCCGGCATCCGCTTTCGTATTCATTTGTGATTTGGCACAATCAGTTCAAACCAGATGAATTTTCGACCGGTACCGTCAAAAGCCGCATTTTCGTCGTTTGTGCTGATCGCCATCCTTTTCGGCACGACACTGCTTTTCGGCCAGTCGGATGCACCTTTCTCGATCAATACGTCGCCGCTGCCCGCCCCGACCGGATTTGTGAATGATTATGTGGGCGTGCTCGATGCCGCGACAAAAGAGCGTCTCGAGACCAAGCTTCAGGAACTAAAAGACAGGGATAAGGTCGAGATTGCCGTCGCGATCGTTAAAACGACAGGCGACCGGCCTATATTCGAATATTCGTTAGCGGTCGCCCGAGGCTGGGGCATAGGATCGAAAGAGGATGACAGTCCTGCGGCCCTGCTCTTCATAGCGATCGACGACCGGAAATATTTCACTCAGATCAGCCGCGACCTCGAGGACGAGATACCGGATGGCATCGCGGGAAACATCCAGCGGCAATATCTCGTCCCCGAGTTTAAGAAAGGTAATTACGGCAAGGGGATCTCTGACACGCTCGACGCGTACATCGCCCGGATCCGCGGCACCGCAACTCAAGCTCCGCGGCCGGCCGTAAATGCGAACTCATCGGGGTACCGACCGCCGGCCAAGGATCCGCTTCTTACCGCAGCGATCTGTTTCTTTGGCTTGATCGTCGCAGGATTGCTCGGGTTTGTTATCTTCTTTTTATTGACAACGATCGGCAAGGAACTTTTTGACCCGAAGACCTGGGAAGGATTCGGATCGGGCAGCGGTAGCGGTGAGGCAACACCTTGGCCGGGCGGTGGTTTTGGAGGGTACTCGCGACCGGGTATCAGCTTTGGCGGTGGTGGATTCGGCGGAGGCGGTTTTTCGGGGGGCAGCAGTTCCGGAGGCTTTTCGGGCGGAGGCGGCTTTAGCGGCGGCGGATCGGGGGGCAGTTGGTAGGATCGTGTTTGGACCACTTATGAACGAAGCGACCACGATGATTCAAAAGTTCGCCGCCGCGGTAGCGTTCATGCTGCTTTTCTGCCTGAGCGCTTTGGCCCAGAACACCCAGCCGTGGTCCCAAAACACTTCGCCTTTGCCGGCTCCGACGGGACCCGTAAACGATTACGCGGGCGTCCTGGACGCGGCGACCGTTTCCCAGCTTAACCAGAAGCTGATCGCGTTTAGGGACAGTTCCGGCGTTGAGCTTGCGGTGGCGGTGGTCAAGACAACCGGCGAGCGGCCGATCTTCGAATATTCGCTCGCGGTCGCGCGCGGCTGGGGTATCGGTTCGAAGGAGGACGATAACCCGAGCGGCCTGCTCTTTGTCGCGATCGACGACCGCAAGTATTTCACGCAGATCAGCAAGGACCTCGAGGATGAACTTCCCGACGGCCTGGTCGGGAGTCTCCAGCGGCAGTACCTTGTCCCGGAGTTCCGCAAGGGCAACTATTCTAAAGGCATTTCCGACACCATCGACGCCTACGTTCGCACGATAGAATCAAAAGGCAGCACGACGGCCCCGCCCGCCGCACGGCCGACCGAACCGACATCAAACGGCAGTTCCGGCTTCTCAACGCTTTTCTGCTGCCTTATCATTGTGATCATCCTCCTGGTGATCATCTTTTCGAACCGCGGAGGTGGGGGACGAGGCTCCGGGCGTGGCAAAAAAGACTGGGGCGGAGGCTTCGGAAGTGCTCTTCCGTGGATAATCGGGTCGGCGATCAACAGCTCGAGTAGTTCATCATCGAGCGATTGGGGTTCCGGATGGTCGTCGGGCGGATCGGATTGGGGCGGATTCGGCGGAGGTGGTGATTTTGGAGGTGGAGGTGCAGGAGGTGACTGGTAAATGATCAATCAGATCGAAGAATTCGTTGACGATCTCAGAAATTCTCACGGCAAGAATCTGGCCGCAGTGATCCTTTACGGATCGGCCGCTGCCGGGGATTTTATCCCTCAGCAGTCGGATTACAACATCCTTGTCGCACTGCATAAGATCGCGCCGATCGACCTGCGTAATGCGCATGCATGTGTGCGCGAATGGCACAAAATGGGCCAGCCGATACCGGTCTATTTCACGGTGTCGGAGCTTCAAAACGCCGCTGACGTCTTCCCGATCGAGTTTCACCAGATGGAGATGGCCCGAAAGGTGCTCTACGGAAAGGACGTCCTGGCCGATCTTAGGATCTCCGACAGCTTCCTTAGGCATCAAGCCGAATATGAGCTAAGAAGCAAGCTGATCCAACTCCGGCGGCAGTACATTCCGGCCTCGACATCGGTCGAGGGCTTAAAGACATTGATGGGCGAAAGCCTGGCGAGCTTTTCTGCTCTTTTCAGGGCAGTGCTTCTGTTGAACGGAGTGGCACCGCCTGCCACGAAACACGAGATCGTCGCACTGACCACGCAGCACCTTGGGCTGGACGGGGCGGTGTTTGAAAAAATCTTCAATATTCGTGAGAATAACTTCACCGAAAAATTCGAAGAGTCTGAAGCGAACGCGTTATTCGGACAGTACATCGAGCAGATCGAAAAGGTCATTGAATCGGTCGATAAGGGTGGAAAATGACAAGACCAGAGGCCGGAGGGCCAGGGTGGAAAGGAGACCAATTATGAAACGTACGATTTTATTATCGACTGCGTTGTTCGCAGCCTTTGTGTTGAGCGGCTGCAGTTACAACGAACTCACCGCAAAGCAGCAACAGGTCAAGGGTAAATGGGCGAATGTCGAAAGTGCTATGCAGCGGCGGGCCGACCTGATCCCGAACCTCGTTGAGACGGCAAAGATGACCGGCGTCCAGGAGCAGGAAGTGTTCGGACAGATCGCCGACGCACGATCCCGGCTTCTTAATGCCCAGACGGCGCCTGGGGCAGGGGCCGAGGGCGATAAGACACCTGAACAGAAACAGGCCATCATCGAAGCGAATAACAGCTTCGGCGGCACGATCGGTCGGTTGTTAATGCTTCAGGAGCAGTATCCTCAACTTCGGTCCAGCGAGGCGTTCATGAAGGTGCAGGACGAGCTTTCGGGTACCGAAAACAGGATAAATGTCGCCAGGCTCGACTTTAACCAGGCGGTCACAGATTACAACACGACGAGGAATTCTTTTCCGGCCGTTCTGACCGCGGGGCTCTTAGGTTTCAAGGAAGAACCGTTCTTCCAGGCGGAACCAGGTGCTAGATCGGCGCCGAACGTGGGAGATGCAAACTCGCTGAGAAGGACGCAGCCTGCGGCTCCTTCGGCACCCGCCGCCCCGCCTGCAAATCCTGCACCGGCTAGTAACGCACCGGCCGCGAATAAGTAGCGCTTCGGGGTCAGAAGCCCCGCGAGCTGCACATAGAGCAATGATCACAAGGCCTCTCCGCCGGTTCGAAGGAGCAGGCCTTTTCATTTTTTAGTCCTTCGATGATCTGGTCGGCAACGGCTTCAAGCACTGCGTATTTTTCCTGACTGGGATGAACTGATGGCGAGATCGAGGCTTCGGATCTGGGATGAGGCAGAGCGCTTTCCAATTTGTCCAGGCGATGATTTATCTTCTCGATACTTGCAAAGACCGATGCCAGGTCGCCGCTCGGCAATTCACCGTCGAGCAGGCGGGCGATCCGTTCGGCAAGTATCTTCTTGTCGGTCATGATCAGTTGGCCTTTTCCATTTCGTCCAGCTCCGGCAGCAGGTCGACACGATCGACGACGCCTACGATCGCGGAATCGATGGCGGCTCCGGGACGGCCCGTCGAAGCGGTTGAGGCGGACCAGCCCTCCTGGGCAATGACCACAAGGTCCCCGACACCCGAATCGACAGAATCAAGGGCGAGGCAGGTATAGTTCATGTCCTCTCCTTCGGGTGTGACCTGCCGGCAAAGCATGATCCGTGAACCCTCATAACGCTGGTTCTTCTGCGTGGCGACGACGTTGCCAATGACACGTGCTAAGAGCATCTTTTGAGTTTCGCTACCAAAGAGGACTTAATACCGAACGTCCCGTCGTCAATGCTCTCGGTCAATGATCTGACGACAAATCCGTTACTTGTTCCTGACGTGGGCGTCGGAGTCGATAATGCCGACGATGGTACAGTCGGTGGGCGTTTCATCGCGTTTGAACGGGAACGAAGCCTCCTTGCCCCGGCACCAAAATACTAACTCGCCGACGCCGGCCCCGACCGCATCCAGCGCGACCATCGGCTTGCCCTTAGGCTGCAGGTCAGCGTCCAGGGTCTGAACGATCAGCATCTTTCGCCCGCTGAGTGTGGCGTTCTTGATCGTCGAAACGACGGTTCCTACCACGCGGGCGATCTGCACGTTCTACTTCCTGCCTCCAGAGTAATTTGCGTATGCGACCGCAAGAAGCGAGATGATCAGCAGGGCGCTGAATTCGATCCCGTTCCGTCCGGCACCGACAACGAACCAGCCCTCCCGCCAGTGTACGAGCGCGATGCCGACCGCAAGATGAACCGCAAAGACAGTCGCGATCAGCCACGCGTAGAAGCCGGCAGCCATCAAAACACTCCCTATCAATTCGAAGAGCGTTATGCCCCAGGCGACGAAAAAGCCAAGCGGGATACCTTGCGATCCGAGAAATCCGCCAAAGTCGTCGACCGTTCCATTGGCGATCCGGGCCGCCCCATGGATAAATAGGACCGCGGTGAGTGCAAGCCGTATCGTCACGAGGGCCGCGGTCTTTTTGTCATTTCCTAGCACGGATGTCAGATAAAATCGAGTGTGTCGATCACGCCAATAATTGCAGAATCTACTGGGCAATCCTTGTTGCCCTCGGCCATACGGGCCGAGGACCCGCCCACCACGATGACCCTTTCGTGAAACCCGGCGCCGACCGTATCGACCGCCACGACATAGCCGCTTTGGTCAGTGCCGTCCAAGTTTATCGGCTTCACGATCAGGAGTTTCTTACCGTGAAGCCGCTCATCCTTTTGGGTGGACACGACTGTGCCCAAAATGCGTCCGATGATCATGGTTTCGTGAATCGCAAATCGTAAATCGCAAATAACTTCCGCGATCTACGATTCACGAATTACGATCGACTATTTCATTACAACGGGCAGCCGTTCGTCCACGCTCGAATGCGGCCGGGGAATGACGTGTACGCTGACAAGTTCGCCGACACGACGGGCGGCCGACGCACCGGCGTCAGTGGCTGCCTTCACGGCAGCAACGTCGCCCCGGACGATCGCAGTTACAAATCCGGCCCCGATCTTCTCGTACCCGACAAGCTGGACGTTTGCTGCCTTAACCATTGCGTCGGCGGCCTCGATCATGGCGACAAGGCCTTTACATTCAACCATTCCCAATGCTTCCTGCATTTAGATTCACTCCTGAATTGTTAGCTAGATATCCGAAAGTTGCGCTAGTTTAACTCAATCTTGCCGCCTGGCTCAAAAGGTCGATCAATTCTTCGCGCGAAAATGCGATCTTCGCTCCGCCCGGTCCGCTGTTGACCGTGCATTCGGCACCGGCGAGGCCATTTTGATGGAGGTAGCCGCAAGACTGGCAGCGTGCCGATTCGTCAAGAAAACCGGCCCTTTCACGGATCTCGATGAGCTTCTCGATCGCGTCGGCCGGAAGGTCGTTAGCACCGCCGAGTGCTTTGGCGAGGATCGCGATCTTTGCCGTGTGCTCAAGCGTCTCGAGGCGGTCATAAGCTTCCCACAAATGACGGCCGTAGGCGACTGCACCGTGATTAGCCATCAGCAATGCGTTATGGACGGCGACGAAGGGTTTCATCGCTTCGGTCAATTCGTCGGTCGATGGAGTGCCATAGCCGGTCAGAGGCACGCAGCCCAGCGTAAGGATCACCTCCGACAGTATCGGTTTGTCGATGGCGAGACCCGCGACCGCGAAAGCCGTTCCGTGCGGCGGATGCGCGTGGCAAACTGCGTTGATCTCCGGCCGCATGTGATAAATAAGTAAATGCATCGCCAGTTCGGACGAGGCTTTGCGGTCGTTGAGAGGTTTCCCGTCAATATCGGTAATGGCCAGGCAGTCTTCGGTCAAACGGCCCTTCGAGGTCATCGTCGGGGTCGCCAGGATGCGTCCGTCGTCGAGGCGGACACTCACATTGCCGTCAAAGGCGACCAAATAATTTCGGTCATAGAGAAGTTTGCCGATCTCGACGATCTTTGTGCGGGCTTCGGCTTCGTTCATAAATAAGGATGCCCCAGATTAACACAAACACGGGGCGTGCGTTAACCTGGGGCAAACCCTAAGAAAATGGGCCTATTTCTCGACCGTCACTCGCCGAGGAGCCCTCGGCGGGGGTGGCGGCGCCGGTACGTCGTTTTCAAAATATAGGTCGAATTTTTCAGCGGACGTTTCGTCCATATTTCGTCGGGCTTCCGATAATTGCTTTCGAAGCTCGCAATTGGTCCGCTTCAGATCGCGAACCTCTTCACGAAGCCTTTTGATCTCTTGAAATTTATGTCCCCTGCGCGGAAAACTGACCGATGGCGAAGAAACAGAAACAAAGAAACTGGCAATGAATAGCCCGGCGGCGAACGTCACAAAGAACGGTAAGACCCTTTTCAAAACTCCAATATACAGCATTTACTTCACCTCAAAACCAAGTTATCAATGACTACGCCGGCGATGGGCTCCTGGATTCAACTTTCAGGAACTTTCTCAACCACATTCTAACGCGTTCGCCGCGAACTTGGAAGCCTTTTCGTTCAGAAATGGGAAAAAAGTGTTCCCGATCCCCAATTTCCAGTTGCCGCCAAGGCACTTCGCCATCACATCAAATGCTGACCGGCTCTTAGAACAGGATGCGGGATCACGTGCAACCCGTTGCCCCGTAGAGACAAATAACATACAATTTGCGTTTCAGCTATGAAACAATGATCGCATTCCTTTCGGGAAAACTTTTAGAGAAATTGCCGGGCTCCGTGATCGTCGATGTGAATGGCGTGGGTTACGAGGTTGCGATCCCGCTGTCAACATACTACGAGATCGGGGAGCCCGGAACCGAGATCGAGCTACGGATCCACACCAACGTTCGCGAAGACGCCATACAGCTTTTCGGCTTCCGCACGCAGAGAGATAAGGACCTATTCCTACGGCTGCTGTCGGTGCAGGGCGTCGGAGCAAGATCGGCGATCTCGATGCTTAGCGGACTAAATGCCGACGAGATCATCGACGCCGTCCGGACGGGAAATTTGGCTCGGCTGACCGCGATCCCGGGCGTCGGACGCAAGACCGCCGAGCGCTTGGTGGTCGAGCTTCGTGATAAGGTTGCGGAGCTTTCGGCCGGCCCGTCGGCGGGGACCGCATCGAGTCCAACCGCGAGTTCGGGTTCGGATACCGCTTTCGACGACGCGCTTTCTGCTCTAGTCAATCTTGGCTATCAGAGGGCGGCCGCGGAAAGGGCCCTGCAGCAGGCAAGTCAGGAGGGCATCGAACAGAATGTGCAGAAACTCCTGCGGGCGGCTCTGCAAAAACTTGCGAAGTGATGGAACATGGCCGCTTTTGTCTGAGATCAGATCGACCCGCGAATGCTGTCCCGGCAGCCGCTTTCAGGACTGCAAACGATCCGTACGCCTTCGCAAACTAAGTTCTCGTTCCGTGAAATGCTCGAAGTCCTCGACCACATCCGCCGCGATATTTCGGGCCTTGACCGGCGGGCCGTCCTTGCACTTATTTACACGGCGTTCGGTTTGACCTTCATTTATTACTTGAAGGACCCGGGGCCGGTCGCAAAGGCCCTGCACGGATCAGATCTGCAATGGCTCGGCTCGTGGATCGCAAGCTCGAATGATAACAATCTTCCCGGCCTTGTCTGGTGGGTCGCGGTCGTGACGGTCTTCTACCTGGTCGGGCCGCTGCTGATCATTAGGTTTTGGTGGAACGCGGATGTCCGCGATTTTGGATTGAGATTGCAGATCGAGCCCGGCTTCTGGAAGCTCCTGGCCGCGTGCACGATCGTAATGCTTCCGTTGGTCTATCTGATGTCACTGACGGAAGGCTTTGCGGCGAAATACCCTTTCCTTCGTATCTATAACGATGAGCATTATCTTGGCCAAACATTCCTGCTTTGGGAACTGATATACTTCATGCAGTTTCTTGGGCTCGAGTTCTTTTTCCGGGGCTTTCTTGTACACACCCTGAAGCGTTCTCTGGGACTGTACTCGATATTTGTGATGACGGTTCCGTACTGCATGATCCACTTCGGAAAGCCGCCGGCGGAAACTATTTCGGCGATCGCCGCGGGCATCTTCCTGGGGTGGCTGAGTTATCGCAATGGAAGTATTTGGCTCGGGCTGGCCCTGCATTGCGCGGTCGCGTTGTCGATGGATATCCTGGCATTGTGGAATAAGGGGTTGTTGTTTTGATTTTTTCGCCTTGGCGAGAAGTTCCGTTGATGGTTAAAGATGTTTCACGCAACGACGCGAAGTACGCAATTGATCGAATGCGTTTATCCGGGATCGAGTAGAGTAACCACATTGAACTTTTCGATCTGGGCTTTGCGATCTTGGCGGCTTTGCGTGAAGCTTCGTTTCAAACACAAATAAAAAGTGACTCGCAAAGATGCAAAGCACGCAAAGAGTTTAATACGTGTCCTTCGAGTCTTTTGAGAATAAACGCCTAATTTGTGACGACAACCGCAGCAGACATCAGAAACGAAGACCTGACCTCGGAAGAGAAGCGCTTCGAGGCCACGTTGAGGCCCGCCAAGTTGGCGGAGTACATTGGCCAGGCGAAGGTCAAGGACAATCTGCGCGTTTTCATGAAGGCGGCGTTGAAGCGTCGCGAAGCCCTGGACCACATCCTGCTAACCGGCCCGCCCGGGGTCGGCAAGACTACGCTGTCGAACATAGTCGCCAACGAAATGGGCTCGGCGCTCAAATCGACCGCGGGGCCGATAATAGAAAAAGCGGGCGACTTGGCGGCGATCCTAACCAACCTCGAAGAAGGCGACGTGCTTTTCATCGACGAGATCCACCGGCTGAACCCCGCGATCGAAGAGATCCTTTACCCGGCGATGGAGGATTACAGCCTCGACCTGATGATCGGGCAAGGGACGGCGGCCAGGTCGATAAAGCTTGATCTTCCGAAGTTCACATTGGTCGGGGCGACGACGAGACCGGGTTTGATAACGGCCCCGTTACGAGGCCGGTTCGGGATCATTTTTCATCTTGATTTTTACGGGATAAAAGAATTGCAGCAGATCGTCGAGCGTTCCGCCGGGATACTGGGCATCGAGATCGATCCCACGGGCTCCAACGAGATAGCTAGACGTTCTCGCGGCACCCCGAGAATTGCAAATCGGCTTTTGCGCCGCGTTCGCGATTATGCCGAGGTCGATCACGACGGCAGAATAACCGAACATGTCGCCAACGATGCCCTTAACCGGATGGAGGTCGATACGTTTGGTCTCGACGAAATGGACCGGAAATTCCTTCTCACCATCATTGAAAAGTTCGACGGCGGCCCGGTCGGTCTCGGAACTCTATGTGCGGCACTCCATGAAGAAAAGGATTCTATCGAGGAGATCATCGAACCTTATTTGCTTCAGATCGGTTTCCTAAACCGCACGCCCCGCGGCCGGATGGCAACCAGGCTGGCCTGTGAACATCTTGAGATCGAATTCGTGGATAAGCGATCGAACACTTTGCCGTTCTGAGCGCAAGCGATCAACGATCGGCTCCTAAAAGTGTGGTGCGGCTTGTGTTCTGGATACACAAGCCGCAATTTTTTTCTGGAAGGTTTTCCTGAAGGCGACGCGGAGTTGATAGGCAAAAGGCGGATTGTTGTGGACGGAAATGTGCTGACAAACAAACTTCTCCGCTTATTTGTCTGCCGGCACGGAAACATTTTTCTTCGGCAGCTTTAGGCCGAATCGTTTGACCTCGCGACCGACCGTGGCCGGGTCGTTCTTCAAATAGTGGATCTCCTCCTGGATCGAAAGATTTTCCTGGGTTACGGCCTCGATCTGCTTCTTAAGGGCGTCATTATCGTGAGACTCTTTGTTCAGCTCCGAGAAGGCCCTGAAATTGATCGTCAAACAAAGAAGCAGCGTAAGCACCCCGGCGATCAACATTCCCGCCCAGGGCCTCCGCTTTTCATTCTTCGCCTGTTTTTTGTTGGTCATCCTGATCGTCTTGGTTAATGGCTTACTACCCTAAAAGATAGTCGCGGCCGCTCTCAAGCAATTCTTCCAATTCGGACCGGTTCTCGCTTTCAGCGTAGATCCTGACCAGCGGTTCCGTCCCGGAGGGACGCATTAACAGCCAGCTGCCATTCGCAAAAATGAACTTAACGCCATCCATTCGGTTTATCGACACGATCTTCTTTCCTTCGATCGAATCTGGTTCCTGGGCGAGCTTTTCTTTAAGGCCCGCCGCAATTTCGTCCGTCAGCCTTACGCCGATCCTCCCAGATTCAAGCCGGCCGACACGTTTGAAGAGTTCCTCAAGCTGTTCGGTCAAACTCGCACCGCGAGCGGCGACCGCCTCCGCGGCAAGCAGGCAAGCCAGAAGGCCGTCCTTTTCCGGATAGTGACCCTTGATCGAGAGCCCGGCCGATTCCTCGCCGCCGAGGACGATCTCATCCCTGTTTATCAATTCCCCGATGAACTTGAATCCAACGGGCGTTTCGTAAAGCTTGATGCCGCGGTCTTCGGCCACCCTATCTATCAGATGTGACGTTGCGACGCTCCTTGCGACCCCTTCAGTCCAGCCGCGACTTTCGACCAGATAGTCGGCCAGCAGTGCGACCAGATAATTCGGCTGTACCATTTCGCCGTTGCTGTCGATAATCCCGAACCGGTCACCGTCGCCGTCGGTCGCGAGCCCAAGGGTTAAACCTCTTTCCGATACGGCCGCTCGCAATTCCGCGAGTTGCGATTCGCCAGGCTCGGGTGACTTGCCGCCGAACGTCACATCGCGCCAATCATGAAGCGTCTCCACTTCGCAGCCGTGATCGCGAACGATCTTGTCAAGATAACCGCGTCCCGTCCCCCAGAGTGGGTCATACGCATAACGCCCGCCTGCAGCAGCGATCTTCTGAAAGTCGACCTTTAAGGCCAGGTCCGCAAGGTAGGCCGACTTTGGGTCGTGCTCAGTGACGGAGCCGCCCGAACTCTTCTCGACCAAGGCACCGCTTTCGATCGCCTGCTCGATACCCCGGGTCACCTCCGGCAACGCCGGAGCTCCGTCAGAAGTCGAGAGTTTGATTCCCTGATATTCGGGGGGATTATGCGATGCGGTAAAGTTGATCCCGGCCGCGGCCTTATTTGTCCGGATCGCGTGGGACAGCGTCGGGGTCGGAACCGGCCCGTCGCATAGAAGCACGGAACACCCAAGTTCCGAGGCCGTCTTCGCGGCATAATCGGCAAAACGCTCTCCCATGAACCGAGTGTCGTGGCCGACGATCATAAGCGGTCGATCAGACTTTCCTTCATTTATCAAAGAGCCGCAAATAGCTTTGACAACCCGCCCAACGTTTGCAAAGGTAAATTCGTCGGCTATGATCGCCCGCCAACCAGACGTACCGAAACGAATTGCCATAGTTCCCAAAAACTGGATCTAAGAACCAACTTTCTGAAACACGCCCAGATCCTATTTACCCGCTGAATTGTTATCGATAACCCGACTTGCTCTTGTTACTTGAACCAACTTCCCTTGAGGTTGGGCAAAGGTATCACAGAATTTTGAGACTGTAAAGAGAAACTTTGTCTCCAATAACATCTTTTATATCAGCTGTTTACAAACTGCATTCTAAGGTAGGTTCTCATTGTAGCGCTTAAAGTGAACAAATAGTGTACATTATTGGATGACTCGACTAAGCATCGATTTCTACGCAATTCACTTCAAGCAACTCCCAAAATTAAGCGCTCTCTGCGCCTCATTTTAAGCGAAATCTTAATCGGGACGTTCATTCCGCAAAGATGAGCCCTTGATCGGCTTTCGCCTTAGAGATGTATCAAAACGGGTCCGATATCTTAGAAAGGTAAATCTGTGTTATTTTGACCCAGCCGAAATCGTGTCGTTTATTGATTCCTCTTGTGACCAGACCCCAAAATAGGCGGTTAGAAGTAAATCCGCTCAAGTTCGGCCGGATGGCATAGAGTTTGCTCCTTTCTGGGAGACCAGCGCTCTCTTAGGTCCTGAATTCTATCGTTGCAAGCGCATTTCCGAGATCTCTCCGACCGACAGTGGTCGTTCGGAAGGCTTGGTTTGATCCGGGACAGGAGCCTTAAAACATCTAAATATCATGAGACCTATTAAACATTTTGAGAAAGGTTTGACTTACGTCGCGGCGGGGGCGTTTAACGCCATCAAGTCGGTCAACCAGTTCAAGCCGAACCCGTCTTTTATACCGAAGTGGTCGGACAAGCCGATCCTTAAGTCGTGGCAGAAGACCAAGCCGACGCTTGGCTTTCCGCGGCAGACGGATTCCCTCTGCCCGAATTGTGTGATCGAGGCTCGTGAAGCGATCATCAACGGCGACCGCGACGTGAGCACGCTGATCAACGAGAAGGTCGGCGAGATCAAGGCGCAGATCATCGAGCGTGACGGCCAGGTGTGGATGATCAAGGACTGCCCGCAGCACGGTCATTTCGAAGACATGATGGCCATCGACAGCGAGTTCCTGACGCATATCGAAGGCCTCTTCCCCGGACGCGATCAGCAGGCTCACAATGACGAGAAACTGCACAACCACGGCAGCTCGACCATCAAGTACGGCCGCGGAGCCGTTCTCACGGTCGACCTGACAAACCGCTGCAACATGATGTGCGACCCGTGTTTCATGGACGCGAACCAGGTTGGGTTCGTGCATGAGCTGTCGATGGAAGATGTCCAGGAGATCCTCGACAACGCCATCCAGATCAAGCCGCGGCGTCAGATGTCGGTACAGTACTCGGGCGGCGAGCCCACGCTTTCGCCGTACTTCCTCGACGCGATCCGCTACGCCCGCAAGGTCGGGTACAACTCGGTACAGGCGGCGACCAACGGGATCGAATTTGCAAAGAGCAAAGAGTTCTGCCGAGAGGCGGCCGAGGCTGGATTGAGATTCGTTTATCTCCAGTTCGACGGCATCGGCAACGACGCCAACTCGCACCGCCAGATCGGCAACCTCTTCGACGTCAAGCTGCGTGCGATCAACAACCTGCACGAAGCCGGCGTTGACATCATTCTCGTGACGACGTTGGTCAACGGTATTAATAATGACCAGGTCGGATCGATCATCCGCTTCGCGCTTGAGAATCCGAAGAAGATCTCGTTCATCGCGTTCCAGCCGGTCAGCTTCACGGGCCGTGATGAACTGATCACTGAGCAGCGTCGCCTGCAGCAGCGATACACGCTTGCTCACCTTGCACACGATGTGAAAGGCCAGGTCGGGATCACGGAACCGACAAGAGATTGGTTCCCGCTTTCCTTGATGGGAGCGTTCGCCGATTTCGCCGACGTGGTCCACGGGCCCGAAAGTGATTGGGGACAGGTTTCGTGCGGCTGCCACCCGAACTGCGGCGTCGGAACGGCCGTGATGGTCAACAAGGAAACGAAGGAGATGGCTCCGGTCCCGCAGTTCCTGAACATCCAGGGCCTGGTCACCGACATGCAGCACATCACCGACACCAACCGCGGCAAGTGGTTCTCAAACATCATGATGGGCCTCGCCCTTCTGAAGAACTACAACCCCTACGGGGCCCCGAACAGCCTTACGCTCGGCGGCATCCTGAAGAAGTTCGATAAATCCTTCGGCCTCTCAGGCAAGGATTACGGCAAGGTCGGCCCCGACCGCACGATCGAGGACATCCAGAAACGCCGTCAGGACCCGTGGAACTTCCTCTTCATCGCGGGAATGTGGTTCCAGGACCTGTTCAACTACGACTTCCGCCGCACCGAGATGTGCATCATCCCCTACGGCACGCAGGAAGGCGAGATCTCGTTCTGTGCCTACAACACCGGCATCGGCTGGCGTAACATCATCGAGCACATGCACCAGAACGCGACCGTCGCTCAGTGGTACAAAGACCACGGCCGCCACGAGGTTTTCGCACGCGGTAAAGAGGTCGAGCTCGGCGACAAATCGCACAACCTGGTCCTGAATCAGGTCGACCTCACCCGGCCCAACAAGCCGGAAATGGAAGGCCCCAAGACCGCCGCTGAAGAAATGCAGATGATGCGCAAGCTTTACAACCAGATGGTGCTCGAAAAGGCCCAGATCAAAGCCGAACCACTCATCCAGATCGGCGGGATCAAGCGGGAGAAAAAAGAAAAGGCTAAGGAAATGGCCGTGGCTGAGTAAGTCAGAACCGCCTGCGTAAGCGGGTGGGTTCCTCATCATCAAGGCCTTGTCGAGTGATCGGCGAGGCCTTCTTTATTCCATTTCAATTGGTTAGGAGTTTGAGTATAATTGGCTGATGCTTCGTATCCTCCTACCGTTAATTCTCTGTGGTTTCTCTGTTGGAATTGACGCTCAGGCTCCGCAAGGCCCGATTGATGACTCCAAATGGTCAGGACTGCCCCAAGCACCCGTCGCCAGGAAAGAAGTTAGTGACCTCGAGGACGATCGAGTCAAGGGAAAGGTCAAAACGATCGAGTCCTCGACTGTTCGGCATAAGCCCGGGCAACCGGACGGAGAAAAGCGACTGGTCCGAATCGAAGAGTACAATGAAGGGGGAAACCGGATTGTTACAAGATATGTTCGCGACGGAGTCGTAGCCTCGGCCATCTTCTACGGATACATTGACGGAGAACGCGCCTCAAAATCAGAGGGCTCGTCCGGCGGCATGGGATCCGGAATGGCTGATCCTCGGCCGCGTGACTCGCGCTTCGAGTACAAGCGACGTTACAAGTACAAAGACGGCAAGCTAATTGAAGAAGCGCTGATTTCCAATTACAACGAGTTGTGGTTGACCTACCGACGCAATTACACGCCGCGAACCATCGAAAAACTTGTCTACAGTAAAGACGGGAAATTGAATCAAAGATACGTTCATCATTTCGATGAGAAGGGTAACGAGATTGGATTCGATTCGTTTGACGTCTTCAAGAATCCCAAAGAGGTCAGGCTTCGAGCAACATATACTTACGCAAAATTCGATGCGGTCGGCAATTGGACGCAAAGAACCCAATCCTACACCTCGGTGAAGGATGGTAGGGAATCCTCCGAACCGTACGAAACTACGTTTCGCACGATCACCTACTACAAGTAGATTCCAACGACTGTCGCCATTCCTTGCTGCTGAAGAAATGCAAATGATGCGCAAACTCTACCAGCAGATGGTCATGGAAAAGAACCAGATCAAGGGCGAAAACCTCGTCCAGATCGGCGGGATCAAGAAAAAAGAGAAGGCTAAAGAAATGGCCGTGGCTGAGTAGTCGGAAATCGTTAATCGTTAATCGTTAATAGAAAAGCCTCGTTGAAGAACTTCAGCGAGGCTTTCTTTATCCTTTATCCTTTATCCCTTATCCTTTCGAAGAATGGCCGTGGCCGAGTAGTCCGCAAAGCTCTCCTCCTTACGAAGGAGGAGTACGGCTTTAGCCGGGAGGTGGTTCTTTAAGGCCCGTGAGCGATCGCGGGCTTTTGATTTTTCGATCAGTCCAATCGCGGGAGGGAGGTTTAGTTACGACTCGTTGTCCGACGGACCTGACCTCGAGAAATAAGTCTTAACTTTGGAACCGACAGAAACAAGCAAAATCACCAGTACTAATGGTGACGAGCCCAGGGCCGCCCCAATTAACAGGTCCTCCTTGTCAACAGGATTGAATTCCAAAAACAGAAGTCCGTACGCAAGTGTTCCAAGCATATACGCAAGTGGCAAGGCGATAAGCCAACGTCCCCATTGCCTGCGTGTAGCCAGAGCCCAAAATGCAACCATCAACGAAAGCACCACGAAAGAAAATTCAATGGTCTCGATAATCTGATCCGCAAGGTTTGTCTCATCCAACACGCTTTCACTCGGCGACGCTAGGATGGAAATGATCAGGAGCGGTATGTAAGCCATCAAGATCGCTAAACCGATCCAAACGGCAGTCGGACGGGACCTGGTCGGGTTCATATAGAAGCACTTTACACTAAGCGAACCGACAGTGCCTCTTCGCAATTGCTAGCGCTGGAGTCGACACGTCGGGCTTTTTCTCTTTCGCCACGACAAGATTTAGCTTGATTCCTGTTTATAACGCTCGTTATAATCCTTACATGACCGCTAAACTCAAGATCACAACCGTCGGCAATTCGGTCGGGGTCGTGCTGCCGAAAGACATTCTCGAACGCCTCCGCGTCGAAAAAGGCGACATGCTCTCCGTTACCGAAACTCCCGACGGCATCGAGCTCCGAGCCTACGACGAAGAATTCGCCGAACAGATGGCGATCGCCGAGCAGGTAATGCGCGAAGACCGCGACGTGCTTAGGAAACTTGCCAAATGAAGTGGCTCCGTCTGGATGCAGTTCTCGCCATGCACAGCCGACAACTTGCCGAACATGGCGGAGGCGCAGGAGTCCGCGATCTTGGGCTGCTCGAATCCGCACTTGCTCGCCCGCAAAATATACACGCCTACGAACCCGAAGCCGACATCGCCCGCCTCGCGGCGGCTTACGGTTTCGGGATAGCGAAAAACCATCCTTTCGTTGACGGCAACAAGCGAACCGCCCTCGTCGCAACACGCACCTTCTTATTGCTAAACGGCTTTCAACTCACCGCTCCACCAGCCGACAAGTACTTGACCTTCCTCTCCCTAGCCGAAGGCAGCCTCTCCGAGGATGAACTGGCCGAATGGCTCCGCGAAAGAATTCTCCCCTCTTGATCTTTTTCCTTCATCCTTTCTCCTTTCTCCTTCATCCTTTCGAAGGATGGCTGTGGCTGAGTAGCAGCTATTGATTGTAACGATCTGGGCCCGGCGTGAACACGTCGGGCTTTTTTATTTACGATTTCGCTATCTCACCAGCACCGTCCGGCGAGGTCGAGAAGTAAGGCAAAGAAATGGCGAGATCAGATGGGCAACTTGCAGTTAGAGGTCAGAAAAGTCTCGTTGGAAATCGGCTCTTTACAAGAAAGGCTATATACTTAAAAAGCTATTATGCAAAAAGAACGCGCCAAAGAACTTAGACAAAAGTGGGGCGACAAGCCATGCGATCACCCGAAGTTGGAAAAGGAATACCACCTTGGCGGAGATACGGGAGACAAAATCTGCGTACAGTGCGGCTCCGAGTTTACGAGTGAGGAAGCAAAGAGATTGCGAGACCGCAAATGAATCCGCCGTTCGGCAGCTATCAATTTTCGTACTATCGAAAGGTTAGATCATCCCTTAAACAGGCTCGCACTTACCATTGAGTCATACGCCTTCGTAACTTGGTCAATTGTGAATTTATCCTTTTTGATATCTTGGAATCGCGCAACTACCTCATCTTTTAGGTCCGATTTCTTACCTGTGGCTAGCTGTTCCCGGTATATGTAATCCAATGTGGATACTAGTTCCAGCTCGCTTGGTTTCATCGGAACCAAAGTTTCCACAAGTTCTTTGATGGCCAGTTCCGCAGATTTTATATCGTCAGCGTAAAGACTAAACAACTCAGCATTAGCATCCGATGGACCATAATTCGAAAACTTTTCAGGATTTGTGGATTTTTCTTGAATTATTCCATCGGCTAGAAGGTAGTCAATATCCCAAAGAATTTGTTCTGAGAAGGGGCCGTATTGATAAATATCAAACTTATAGTTGATATCTACTCCTCGTACCCCGAGGAAATACATTATCTTTTGTACGGCAGTTCTGCCCAACCAACCACCCGTTTTCCTAGCTATTTCTGAACCCTCTTTAACGACAAATCCAAGGAGAGCCTGGTCCCTAGTTTTTGTGTACATTAATGCCATTTAGTTTCCCCCCAAATTACGCCACTCAGTAGTGGCAAAGGTTTCAATTTCGTGTCGAAGCTCTGGTTTCGCGTCCGTAAGATCCGCAAAAATGCGGGCTTGCTGAAATCTTCTTGGAATTTTCTGAAAGATCTGACTTTCATCGCCAATCTCTCGATATAAGGTTGGTGAAACCTTTAAGCATAAGTGGACCAAACCCGTATCCTCTTGATCCTCAGGAGTCAAGATTTTGTGGATCGTCGCTTTGCTCAAATCTTGAAGAAACTCAATCCCACCAAACTTGGAGCAGACTTTCTGGAAAAGCTCTTTAAAATAACTTAGCCCAGAAGCATTTAGGTTGAGGCCCGTTTCAAAAACCATTTTGTGATGGTTTCTTTCGCTTATGCGTCGAGCCCACAACGCTTTTTCTCCATCAGAATCTTTTGCGTCAGCAAAGATTCTTGACATCATCGTAATATCGTTGTTTGCAAGTATCCATCCTGGATCGTCAGGAATTTCACTGCTAATTGCTTCGTGATATCTAATCAAATACAAATCATAAATTCGTCGTAGCCGATGATAGTAAACCTGAGTGTTCATTTGATACCGGCCTAGTATTAGGGCCTCAAATGTATGAATTCCATCACGAGTCAATGCGATTTCAAGGCCACCCGCATGATCAATTTGGTGTACATCCAGGCACTCTAGCATTCGACGATGATCAAACTTCCCATATTCGACCCCGCAATGATAAGAATCGCGAAGAAGATAGTCCGTTCTATCCGCGTCCATTTCGCCGGACACAAGAGTTTTTAGAACTTGAAGCTGTGGCGGTAAGTCTCTCCCGCCTTCGATTAACAGACTGACAACCGCTGAGCATCCATCCCAGAATGACTGGTCAATCAGTTTCCCTAACAAATCTGCTTCCCGTATTATCAGTACTGATAGCTTCTCATGACTGGAATTCTTGAAAACAACACCCTCCGCAGCGTGCGAAAAGCTAGCATGTCCTACATCATGGAGTAGAGCGGCTAGACGCAGCGATTGTCGCGCCTTGGCCATCGTCTGATCCTCGAAACCGCTGACGGCTTTTATCGTTTCTTCGAGAAGTCGTCCATTTCTGCTCGCGATCGAATCGAATGCCCGAGTCGCAACATCCATCACGCCCAGAGCGTGCTCGAATCTAGTATGGGATGCACCGGGATAAATGAACTCTGTGAGCGCCAGCTGACGAACGTAGCGCAGTCGACGAAACAATGGATGATCAATGATTTTGCGCTCGTTTTTAGAAAAGTGAATAAATCCGTGGATCGGGCAGCGGATTCGGTGAACGGGCTCGTCATTTTCTGAAAGGTATTTAGCCTCTCTGTAATCGCTCATTAATCTAATAACGATCTTTGTCTACGTAGTAGCTATTTCTGGCATTTGATCCCAAGTCCGTCCCTCCAATAGCCGCCCGCTTTTCTTTTTATTCTTGCCACCCCATTGTTTGAAGAAGAACGGGACATTCGCAACGGCACACTGATGTCGGATGTCGGTCACCCATTTCTCTTCCATGGGTCTCGACCGAAAGCCGCTCTCACCTCCGACAATCGTCCAATTAATACCACGGAGATTGATTCCTTCTAAGGGCCCCAACAGCGGCTCCAAGGAAAGAAATTTGATCTTAGCTCCAGTCTTTCTAAGGTTATCAATCCTGTATAAATACTTTTGGCTCTCGACGGACACGCCCATCCAGATGTTCTGTGCCCAAACGAGTTCGCTGCTTAACGCTGCTAGTCGAGTTGACCTTTTTGTAAGGACCTGGAAACGGTGCCAATGAGCACGGTGCATAATATCAAATACTTTTTCAATATATTCAAAGGGAACCTTATCGTGGAACAAATCCGACATGGAGTTAACGAATATCGTTTGCGGCTTCTTCCACGAAAGCGGTAGTTCGAGCATTCGCGGCTGAAGCGTCAATCGGAAACCATTTCGGTAATTAACTTGCCCCATTGCCTTTAGGCGTCGTGCCATTACCTCAGCGTAGCAGTTCTTGCAACCAGGGCTTATCTTATTGCAGCCGGTCACTGGGTTCCAAGTAGCTTCGGTCCATTCAATTGAGGAGTTACTGGCCATCGGTCGTTTGCTCCGGAAATGTGATCATAGTATCTGGTCCACAGGTTATTATAGCTCCTCTAGCGCGTTGTTGCATAGATGGTACGACAAAAATTTTGTCCTCTTCCTCAAGTTCCGCAATCGCTTCCCGGTAATTTGCTTGGGTATAGTTCGTATTAACGTGATCAGAATCGTATATTGCTTTGAAACGATGTCGCTCTCCGGCAAACTTGCTTAAAAGTCGAGCCTTCAAGTTTCCCAGGCCATTATCAAAAAGTAAGCTAGGTTGAAGTATCTCTGACGGCTTGTATTCGAACAACCCCGCAACGTGACCCGAGCTTTCTCCCGTATAAATCTTCTTCATGATCTCAAAGGCCTTCGGGTTCTTTGACACGGAAACGAGACAATGCGAGACATTATCGTGCTCGTCAAGAATTCTGAAGAAAGTCACATACTTCGCTGATCCTGCCTTGAGCGACGCCTCCAACTGGCTAAGAATCAAATCGTGTCGTTCCTTAGTTGAAACCGCGGAATCGAGTCGAGTTGCAAGTTCAGATGCTTCCTTTTGACCGAAGATACGATCGAGCGGTTGCCTCTTTGTAGGATCGCCGAATGCTGCATTCACGCGCTTCAGGTTTAGGAAGAATATGCAGTCGCAGCCGAATGGTTCTATCAGTTTCGAAATTACATCCCGCGAGACTTCCTTGTAACCCCAGGGGTCGATGAAATAAAGTGTAGGCACAGGATCCGAGCCGTCAATACCGGCGGTTGTGTAAAAGTCGCTTTCGTCTATGAGTTTCGTACCACTTATTTTGGCTTTGTACCTGAGCGTGTCGATATTCGGAATATCGGTGATATTCCGTTCGAGCTCAGAACGGTAGTCGCGGTCGTTAAATATCGTTTCGAGACTATCGCGCAGATCATCTGCGCCAATCGCTAGCTCCAGAATCTTAATCGGCGTTGAGGCCGCCCCATCCTTGTATCGTCCCGGGCCGGAAAGCAAATCCACAAATCGAAGATGAACCGGCTTGCCACTTTTGCGCAGATAGCCGATAAGTACACGCGACCAGGCCCTACAATACTTAGTTACGATTCTTGTTTTTACCTTCGATTGTTCCGTTTGTTCTTCGAAGAAATCTTCCTCGACTGACATTGGCATGCTCCGGGAGAAATAGGGTTCAAAACTTGAAAGTGAGTATACATCAATACATCACTGACTCGCACATCAATGTCAGTTTGCATTGGGAATAACCGTAGTAGTCACGACTGTTCAAACAGGTTAGGGGATAAAGGAGAAAGCGGGTTCAGGGTTCAAGATACCTCCGATAGTCACGGGAGAGGAGCGAAGGAAATGGTGAATTATGAATGGTGAATGATAAATGCGACAGGAGTTCTGAGATCTCACCACCAGGACCGGGAGAGCGGGATCCGCTTTGCGCCGGACCGGAAAAGGAGCGGAGTTGGCTTTTACCCCTGAAATGGCAGAAAGGCCTTTCTTTTGAGATAGATAGGGAGGGGGCGGGGATTGGCGCCGGGTTTTGCGGTTTTGGGGACAATAACGGGGTTTGGTGCTAATAATCGGGTGTTTTTGGAGATCGGGGCACTTGAAAATCGGCACAATGGGAAAAAGGGCAGTTCGGGGGGGCATAATTGTGATAGCGAACGGGGGACGACATCTGAAGGATGAAGGATGAAGGATGAGGGACCCCGGAGTGCGGAATGAAGAGAGAGGGGACTCGCCAATGCGGACTGCGGAGTGCGGAGTGCGGAATGAAGAGAGAGAACCACCCAGTCCGCTCAGAGCAGCGTCCACCCCTCCTTTGTAAGGAGGGGAGCCTTGGGGGAGAGAACCACCCCGTCCGCTTATAGCAGCGTCCACCCCTCCTTTGTAAGGAGGGGAGCCTGCGGAGACGGGAGAGGGGGAGACGGGTGAAGGATGAAGGATGAAGGATGAAGGATGAGGGACGAGAGATGAGGGACGAGGGACGGGAAAGGGGAGAAGGGAGAAGGGCCAATGCGGACTGCGGAGTGCGGAATGCGGGATGAAATAAGTGTTGACAGCCGGGGAACGGATGTGCTATCTATGATACAGCGTTGCACGGTCGCGTCTTATGATCATCATCGGAAAGCTGGAAAAATTCATGGGCGGGCCGACGCCTTCGACGTATGATCGGCTGCACGTCACGATCAATCGCGCGGGCCTGATCAGGCTGAACGACAATTGCTATCGCCTTCTGGGCAGGCCGCCGGCCTTTTATCTTTATTACAGTAAGGAAGACAACGTCATCGCCCTTGAGCCCGTCCACTCGGCGAGCGCTCCGGCCGCGTTCCCGGTGAAGACGACGACCAGCGGCTGGCGGATCCAGGCCGCTCCGCTCTGCAAGCACTACGGCATTCGCATCGAGACCACCGAGCGGTTCGTCAACCCCGAGATCACTCGCGACGGCCCGCGGCTCCTCCTCGATCTGACCGAGACGACCACCGTGAGACAAGTAAGGCTAAAGAAGCGTCCGCATCAGCCGCCGGCTATCGCCGACCGCCAGCTTGCAATTGGGCCGAGATAGGTGTCTAATTATTGTTTGCCTTTCGGGGCAAGGGGCGGGAGTGAACCGCCCGGATATTTCGGCCGAAAGGGGGTGAGACGAGCAAATGGCATTTATTACAGTTAACAATAACGAATCGATCGAGAGCGCGCTGCGGCGATTCAAGCGCAAGGTGATCAGCGAAGAGATCATCAAAGACCTTAAGAAGCACGCTCATTTCATCCCGCCGGGACAGAAGGCGAAATTGAAATCGCAAAACGCCCGTAAGCGTAACCGAAGGCGTTTCCGCTCGCAGCGGCCGATGGGAGCCGGCCCGCAGCGTCCCGGTTCAGGCCCGCCGCCGGCAGGGCGATAATTGCCCGGGTTTTGATCTAAAAAGTGAAAAGGTTTAGAGATTCACGGCCAGCGTGTTCCTGCCTTTTCACTTTTTTTGTTTGATGCGACGGGCCGGGGCGATGAGAACGCGTTCGAGGCCCGCATTTTGGTGAAGATGGCGAGCAAGCGGCCGCGAATCCTGATAACGAACGACGACGGCATCCACGCCGAAGGCATCCGCGCGCTCGAATCGGCGGTGGCCGATCTGGGCAGCATCTATGTGGTCGCGCCGGAATCGGAGCAAAGCGGGGCTTCGCACAGCCTGACGCTGGCCCGACCGCTGCGGATCAGGCAGGTCGATGAACGCCATTGGACGGTGGACGGTACGCCGACCGACTGCGTCACGCTCGCCCTGAACCAGATACTGCTGCCGACGGAGAGGCCCGACATCTGCGTTTCGGGCATCAATCACGGTGCGAATCTGGGCGATGACGCGACCTATTCGGGCACGGTCGCCGGAGCGATGGAAGCCACGATCCTGGGCGTCCCGGGCCTGGCGTTCAGCCTTGTCGCCACCCGCAGCCACGATTTTACCGAGGCCGTGAAGGTCGCACGCGAGGTGACTCGAAAGGCCATCGACAACGGCATCCCGGACCAAACGCTGCTGAACGTGAACGTGCCGAAAGGTGCCCCGACCGGCATCAAGATCACGAAACAGGGCTTTAAGAGCGCACGGCCGGTGATCTCGGAACACATCGACCCGCGGGGCAAATTGTATTATTGGATCGGTGAGGAGCGGTCCGGCTTCCGGGCGGAGGGCGGAACGGATTTTGAGGCGATCGACGAAGGCTTCGTTTCGGTCACGCCGATGCGGAGCGACCTGACCAATCACCTCGCTCTCGAAGGAATGAGAGGCTGGGAAGATTTTACCTGGGACTAGCAGGCAGATGGCGATGGACGAATTTTCGATACCGCGGTTACGAATGGTCGAGCGGCTTCGCGATCATTATCACATCGCGGACGAACGGGTCCTCGCCCGGATGAACAGCGTGCCCCGCCATTTCTTTGTCCCGGAAGCTCTCAGCGCACAGGCATATAAGGACAACGCCCTGCCGCTGGCGGCCGGGCAGACGGTCTCGCAGCCGTTCATCGTCGCCAGGATGACCGAGCTGCTTGAATTGAAGGGCGGCGAGCGGGTGCTTGAGATCGGGGCCGGATCGGGGTATCAGACGGCCGTGCTTGCCGGGCTCGTGCGAAAGGTTTATGCGATCGAACGGCTGGAACCGCTTGCCCGGAACGCGATCGAGAAGCTCCGTTCGTTGGGCATCGGCAACGTATCGCTCAAATCGGCCGACGGCACAGCGGGGTGGCCGGTCTATGCACCGTTCGACGCGATCCTCGTGGCGGCCGGCGGCCCCGAGGTGCCTCAGCCGCTGCTTGAACAGCTCGAGATCGGCGGGCGTTTGGTGATCCCGGTCGGCACCGAGATGAAGAACCAGGAGCTGATCCGTGTCAGGCGTACGGAGCGGGGTTTTGAGCATGAGAAATGCGGCCCCTGCGCGTTCGTGCCACTTATCGGTGAACATGGATGGAAAGGGACCGGATTTACGGGAAATGCATAAGATGATGGCGAGAAACAGGTTCATGGAGGCAGTAAAATCTTGAAGAAGATCTTTGATTACCTCCGCAGGTTGAAAGCGTGGGTCGAGGGCTATGCGGAAAAGCCGCATGCCGAATGGGCGCTTTTCATCATCGCGTTCGCCGAATCGTCGTTCTTTCCGATCCCGCCGGACGTGCTGCTGATCGCGATGGCCGTGATCGTGCCGGCTAAGGCGTTTCGTTACGCGTTGATCTGCACGGCCGGGTCGGTGCTCGGCGGCGTTCTCGGATATTACATCGGGTGGGCGTTCTTTGAAACGATCGGGCAGCCGATACTGCAGTTTTACGGGGCGATGGGCCATTACGAGACGGTCCGCCAGCTATACAGCGAACACGCTTTCTGGGCGATATTTACGGCGGCGTTCACGCCCATTCCCTACAAGGTCTTCACCATCGCGGCGGGGACTTTCGAGATCTCGCTGGCGACTTTGGTCGGTGCGTCAATGCTCGGCCGGGCCGGGCGATTCTTCATCGTCGCCTCCCTCTTTTACTTCTTCGGGGCACCGATCAAGAAGTTCATCGACAAGTATTTCGAGATCCTGACGGTCGTGTTCCTCGTGCTTCTTGTAGGCGGATTCGTCGTGATAAGGTTCGCATTCTAACTAATTAGATTGACATGCCTGCCGGCGTTATCTAGACTTGTTGTTCGCGCCCAGGTGCGCGGAGTTTTATCGGGGCGTAGCGCAGTCTGGTAGCGCGCACGGTTCGGGACCGTGAGGTCGGAGGTTCGAATCCTCTCGCCCCGACCATTTTTTGATAAGCCCGCGTGTAAGCAAGCCTTACGCGCGGGCTTCTCCATTGGATGGCGGCTTGCCGCGGTGCAGTGCGGTCAGGCTTGCCTGACCGTCGGGTGTTGTTTCTTTTTTTTCTTACTCGGAGGCTCAGCCTCCGAGGGAGAACGGGTTAGTGGGCGTCGTTCGGTCGGGCAAGCCCGACCGCACTGCATTTGGGCGGAGCCAGGGGCGATCGCCGGATGCGTCTCGTCGGTCTGAGTTACTTCGGTCGTGCGGATGAACTTGTCGTGGCCGGTCTGGTTGTCGTAGCGGTCGTATCCGAACACCTCACGCCACGTTTGCGTACCGTTAACGGTCTCTTTCACTTTTATGAGCCGCGACCGAATTGGCCGGTCAATGCTTCTTTAGCGTACAGCCAAAGCTGAAGACGGTCGGTTCACCCATCCCACCATACTGAATCTTTACCTCATATGCATCGTTCTCGTAAACCAATATCTTTCGGCGTTCGCTTTCATCCCGACCGATTAGTCTCCAGCCCGTAGACGTGAAATACCCGTTCCAAGCGAAGACCAGATCTTGGTAGGGAGTGCTGCTGCTGTAGTACACGCCAATGGTGATCTTTTGATCGTCTAAATCACCTTTCCTTATGAACTTGGCCTCGGCCGGCAAAGGAATCGCCGAGCAGACCTCATTCACCATCTTAAGTTTGGGATCTTTTTTGATCGCTTCCTCAGCAGCCCTCGTTCCCGCTTCGTCGATTTCCTTAGCGACCTTTTTGAACGCTGGAAGTTCGCGAGGGTTGCAACCCGAACCGACCGCGCAGACAAGGAAACACATCGCAAGCATCGCGAGAATCCGATGTGATTTAAGCCTGTTTCGCCTAATGGGCAAGTTATCAGAATGCATAAACATCCATCTATCTAGTTTCATGAAGCCAAGCTATTGAGATCCCCGTGTCTGCTCACGGTTGCTGCCCAGCAAATAATCCATGAATTTTACCCCGGCCGGGCGAAATTCCGTTGAGCTTTTAATACTCGCTCCGGTATTCGGCCCAAGCCCCACCTCTACAGCCGGCGGTGGCCCGCCAAAAATTGGCGTAGACTTTGGAAATCCAAAATGCACTAATGGACTTACGTATGCAGCACCGCCGACATTCGTTCCGGCCGCAGCATTGGTGCGGGCGTCTTCTCTCATATTTTTAGTTAGAAAGTACCCACAAGTGAACGACACTAACGCCCTAACCAATATCTTTTGGGGCTCCTTCTAACATGTTGAAATTCTTAGCGGCATCTACGAATCCTCGATAGTCCGTCACCGCTCTCGATAGGCCGCCTCCGTAGAATGCATTTCCGTCCTTTGTCATCGATCCCTCAAAGACCGGGAATAGGGGGGCCAAGACACTAACCTTACAATAGTCCGGGGAAGCTGCATATAGCGCGGATGCCACTTGTGAGCCCGTAACGAACAGGTCGCGAGACGGCACACTCCCGGTAGGCGGTAGGCGGTCGGCGGTCAGCTTTCAGCACTCAGCCGCCTGCCTTTTGCATTCCGCCTTCTGCATCGGAGCCGAAGTATCCGATACTGTGTGGGATGAATGCTGATGTGATAGTGGTCGGGTTGGGGGCGATGGGGAGCGCGGCCTGTTTTCAATTGGCGAAGCGGGGGGCGAGCGTGATCGGGATCGACCGTTACTCGCCGCCGCACACGTTCGGGTCGACGCACGGCGAAACGCGGATCACGCGGCAGGCGATCGGCGAAGGCGAACATTTCGTGCCGTTTGCGTTGCGGTCGTACGAGATCTGGCGTGAGATCGAGGCCGAGACGGGCGAGGACCTTCTGACGGTCACGGGCGGGTTGATCATCGCGGGAGTTTCGGGTCATTCGCTGCACGGAAGCGAGGATTTCCTGCAGACGACGATCGACGCGGCGGTGAAGTACGGCATCACCCACCGCACACTCGATGCGGGCGAGATCGCGGCGGAATTTCCGCAATTCACGGTCGACGGAGGCGAACGCGCCTATTACGAGGACGCGGCCGGTTTCTTGCGGCCGGAAGCCTGTGTGGCGGCGCAGCTCGGCCTGGCCGAAAAGCTCGGTGCGACGCTGCGGCGAAACGAGCGCGTCGTGAGGATCAAGGAAAATGGAAACGGCGTCAAGGTGGTCACAGACCGCGGGTCGTACACTGCCGGCCGGGCTATCGTCTCGGCGGGGCCGTGGGTCAACGAGCTTTTCCCGGACGCCTCTCTGGGCTTATTCAAGGTTTACCGGCAGGTGCTCCATTGGTTCGACGTTGCGGATGCGTACGAAAGTTTTGCCCTCGGGCGGTCGCCGATCTTCGTCTGGGCTTGCGGGCGTGGCGAGGACGACTTTTTCTACGGATTTCCGGCGATCGGCGGCCCGAGCGGGGGGATCAAGATCGCGACGGAGGTATTCGACGAACCGACGGTCGCCGACGATGCGGACCGCGAGGTTTCGGCCGAAGAGCCCGCCGAGCTATTCAACAGATACGTGTCCGGGCGTCTGAAAGGCGTCGGCGAAAAATGCCTCAAGTCGGCCGTTTGCCTTTACACGATGACGCCGAACAGCAACTTCGTGATCGACCGGATCAGCGAGAAAGTGATCGTCGCGTCGCCGTGCTCAGGCCACGGTTTCAAGCACTCGGCGGCGATCGGCGAATCGCTGGCCGAACTGTCCCTGATCGCCCGAACCACGATCGACATGTCACCGTTTTCCTTAACCCGGTTTTCGGATCAGAAAAAGAGTCTGTCTGAAAAGTCGATCCGATGACATTTTCACATCTTCTTTCGTGTGTTTGGTGGACAATTTCGTAAGAGTTTTTCCACGAAAGGCACGGATCAGATCAAAAGAAAACCAGAACGATAAACGAGGCCGCCTTTTTGAGACGGCCCCTGGTTCGAGGTCGAGCTACCGGTTTGCCTGGGCCGCCGCAGGGCGGCCCTCGCCGTCGAGGATAACGATCTCGCCGAGGTTGAGCTCGCGGATGCCGGCCTCGATGACCGAAAGGTCGCCGACTAGGACGAGCGAGGTGCCCGGCACGGCCGAGTATTTCGCTATGACCGAATTCACCGTCCCGAGCTGGAGCTTTCCGATCTCATCAGTCTCGGCTTGAAGACTCGTCATCGGCAGGCCGTTGAGCCAGAGATCGGCGATCTGCCCGGTGATCCGGCCGTACGCCTCAAACTGCTGTGCGTAACCGCGGACCTTCGTCTGTTTGGCGTTGAGGAACTCGGTCTCGGTGATCGGCTTTTCGCCGGCGATGTAGCGGAGTTCCTTGATGAATTCGGCGACAGATTCCTTTGTTTTGTTGGTCTGGACGCCGCCGGAGGCGATCCAAAGGCCCGCCTTCGAGAAGTGCTGCGGGAAGGCGAAAACGCCGTAGGACCAGCCCTTGTCCTCGCGAAGATTGAGGTTCAGTCGGGTGCCGAAGCCGCCCCCGTAAACCGTATTGCCGAGCGACAATGCATAATAGTCCGGCGACCTCCGCTCGATGCCCTTCAGGACGTGGGCGACGACCGTTTGGGCCGCACCCGGCTTGTCGATCAGATAAACCTTGCCTGCCGGCATCGGTCGGATGGCGGGGACGTTCGCGGCCGGTGCCGCACCACCGGACCATGAGCCGAAGTGCTTGCGGGCGAGTTCGGTCGCTTCGGCCACCGTGACGTCGCCGACGAATATCATGGCCGAACTTCCCGGTTTCCAGTTGGCGCCGTGGAAACGAACAAGGTCCTCGCGAGTGATAGCGCCGACGGTCCCCGGCAGCCCGCCCGAAGGCCGGCCATAAGGATGATCGGCACCCATGGCGACCATCGTTGCAACACGACTGGCGACCGCGTTCGGATTGTTCGCCGTTTGGGCAAGGCCGTCGAGAGCGAGCTTCTTCTCCCGGTCGAACTCGTCCGCCGGGAAAGACGGGTTCATTACGACGTCCGCCATCACGCCCATCGCGGGATCAAGGTTCCGCTTGAGGACGTCAAAGCTGAGAGTGGAGCTCTCGCGGCCGCTTCCCCATCCGAGAGCGGTGCCGAGGTTGCCGAGCGTCTCGTCGATCTGGACGGCATTCTTTGTCTTGGTTCCGCGGCGGGTCAGGCGAGTGGTCATCGACGCAAGGCCTCCCTTGCCGTCGGCGTCCGAAACGCTGCCGGCCTTGGTCGCGAACGAGACGACGACCTTCGGCAGTTCGGGCTTCTCGACAACGAAAACATCGATCCCGTTCTCTAGCTTTGCCGACTTCACCGCCGGGGCAATGAAGGGGCGATCGGCGCCGAGCGATGGTTCTTTGGTCCTGTCGACGGCGACCTCGGCCGCGCGCGTTGAGGTTTCGGGCCGGAAGCGGACGAGCACACGGTTCTTCGTATTCAGGTACTTGTCCACCGCGGCACGGACTCCTTCGGCTGTCGCATTGCGGCGGCGTGCAAGATCGGCCTCGAACTTGCCCGGGTCGCCGAGAAACGTGTTGTACTGGTTCAGCAGGTCGGATTTGCCGCCGAACCCGCCGATGCCTTCAAGGCCCGAGATGAAGCCGGCCTCCCATTTGGTCTTGGCACGGTCGAGTTCGGCCGCGGTCGGGCCTTCCTTAGCAAGCCGTGCGATCTCGGTATCGACGATCTGCTCGATCTGCTCGAGATCTGAACCTGGACGAGCCGTCACCGTCAAAGCGAAAAACCCCGTCAGCGGCTGGCCGCTCTGGAACGCCGAAACACTCGAGGCCAACTGGCGGTCGTAGATGAGCGCTTTGTTCAGACGGGCCGAGATGCCGTCGGTCATGATCGTTGCCGCGAGTTCCAATTCGGCGTCGCCGGGATCGAAGTATGCGGGCGAATGATACGCGAAATAGGTTCTTTCCTGCGGCACGCGGTCATTCACTTCAACGACCTTCTCGGTGGCCATAGAGAACCGTGCTTTCGCCGGACGGTCAAGGGCCGGCCCCGGCGGGATCGGGCCGAAGTATTTTTGGACAAGCCGTTTTGCTTCAGCCGGATCGAAGTCGCCGGCGATCACAAGCGAAAGGTTGTTCGGCGAATAGTAGGTGCGGAAAAAGTCCTTTACGTCGTCCAGCGTCGAGGCGGTCAGGTCGGAATGCTCGCCGATCACGTCCGTATGGTACGGGTGGCCGATCGGGTAAAGGTTCTGCAGGATGAGCTTGAACGCTCGGCCGTAAGGCTGGTTCTCGAGGCCCTGGCGCCGTTCGTTCTGGACGACCATCACCTGATTGTCGAACTTCGCCTTGTCGACCGCTTCGGTCAGCGTCGCGAGCCGGTCCGATTCGAACCAAAGCACCTTTTCAAGGTTGGCGGAGGGCACGGTGATGAAGTAATTGGTGCGGTCCTGGTTGGTCGTTCCGTTCACGCCGCCCTCGAGCAGGTTTGCACCGGCCTGTTCGGCGTACTCAAAGTATTCCTTGGTCGCGTTCTTCGAGCCCTGGAACATCATATGTTCGAACAGGTGCGCAAAGCCGCTGCGGCCGAGCCGCTCGTTGGCCGAACCCACGTAGAACCATTGGTTCACGTGCACGACGGGCAGTTTGCGGTCGACGTGCAGGATCACCTGCAGGCCGTTTGAGAGCGTGTATTTTTCGAAATCGATGCGGGGCGAGCCGTTCTGTGCCTCGGCCTCGATGACGAAACCGAACGGCACTAGCATCGCCGCCATTAAAATGAGAGCGGTTATCGACCTTAGATCAAGCCTTTTCATATATCTCCTTTTCCTTAAAATTAGTTTATTTTGACCGAACGTCTGGGTTATCTTTTGTAATTACGCGGAAATCGGCGAATTGGTTCCGAACCCCGGTCAAGGGCCTTCGCGGAACCGGATCACGAGTCCTTTTTCGGTCAACGGCGTATTGGCCATTAACTACATACTCTATCAGAACGCGTATTTCAGGCTGAAAAGCTATAAGTTGAGACGAACGAAAACGTCGAGATCGAAATTCGATGACGGAACCGAAAATGAATGAGCCCGCCCTGCTGAGTGAGGTCGAGATCAGGCAAGCCTCTGCCGACGATTCCCTGCTGGTGTCGGCACTCGCAACGGTCACGTTCTACGAGGCCTATTTCGAACAGGATACGCCGGCAGACCTTTCGAATTATCTGTATGAATCGTTCTCGGTCGAACAGGTTACAGATGAACTCTCAGACCCCAATACCGTGTTCTTTATCGCTTTTCGGAGCGGCAAGGCTGTCGGTTACGCGAAGTTGCTCGACGGATCGACCGCCGATGGGGTCGGGGGAAAACGGCCCGTCGAACTGAAGCGGATCTATCTGGTCGAAAGGGTCTGGGGAACCGGGATAGGCGAACGGCTGCTTGCCCATTGCGAGGCCGCCGCCCGCGATCGCGGCCACGATGTGCTCTGGCTGGGCGTTTGGCAGGAAAACCGACGCGGGCAGAACTTTTACAGGAAGCACGGATTTCGCAAGGTTGGAACGATCACGTTTCCTTACGGCGATTCGGTCGGGATAAATGACGTTATGATGAAGGACCTTTCGGTTTGAAGAAAATGCCGGGACCGACGGCGTCCCCGTTGCGGCGGCCTTAGAAAGAGTATTTCAGGCGAGCGGTGAAGGCGCGGCCGGGGCCGTCGATGCCCCATCCGGGAGCACGATGGCTCTTGTCCAGAATATTCTCGAACTCGCCGGAGAATTCAATTGTATCGGTGATCCGGTACGCTCCCCGGACGCTGAAAAGAACGTAGCCCGGGATCGAACGGAATAGCGGAACGGCAGTTGAGTTGTCGATGACGCGGACACCGTTGATGACGGACCCGATAGGCAGGACGCGGTCCTGTACCTGGGCCAGCGTCTCGCCGGTCGCGATCAGGATGCCGCCGGAGGATCCGCACTGCCCGCTTGAGCCGACGGTCGTCAAGCCGCGAACACATGCACCTCGGCGGAAGAAATTCTGGATCTGGTTTCGGGTCCTCGCACCGCCCGTCCGGCGGTCACCGAGATCCAGCGACGACAGGCGGCTTTGGCGGCCGGCACCATTCGCATATACCTCGATCCAGTATCGGTCGCCCGGCTGGTACTTAATGCCGAGAAACGCGAATTGAGGCGGGAATCCGCCGCCGCCCAGGTTTGGGGGCTCGCCGTTGGCCAGGTCTTCGGCGTAAGAATAAGAGTAGTTCCCTCGCGTCAGCCAGGCACGCGACAGGCGGTATTCAAATTCGAACTCAGCACCCGAAACCCGCGAATCGTTGAAATTTGTTTGGACCAGCACCGGCGACGTCGACAGCGGGACGAATACCGCACCGTTCGCATTCTGTTCGGTGATCACCTGACTGCCGAGCTGCAAACCGACTGCACCCGGCGGAAGTATCAGCGTCTGGCGGACGATCGCTTCGTTGTAATCGATCACGAACCCGGTAAGGCTGGCGCTGAAGCGGCTGTCCCGGTAGCGAAGGCTCAGGTCGTAGCTGTTGCTGATCTCTGACCGCAGCGGCCCGACGGCGACGCCGGTCGATACAGCGTTCGCATCGGCGGTCGTGCCGATCGTGGCTCCGAGCCCGGCAACGTCCGCGGTCGAGACCTGAAAGCCGACGCCCACAAGACCGAGGGATCCAAGACTCGTGATGTTCGGCGCCCTGAATCCGCGGGAATAGTTGAATGCCGCATTCAGCCCTTTTGCGATCGTGACGGTGGCCCCGATACGGCCCGAAACGTCCGCAAATCGTGCCGAATCGTCCGGGAACAGCGGGCTTCCGTTGACCACGGGAGCATCGGCCGCTTGCGAGCGGTAATTTGCGATATTGTAGCGAAGGGCACCGCTCAGGCGAAGCCTTTCGGGGATGGCCTCGAACACGTCCTGTACATAAATTCCCGTCAGATCATAGGTCGCCCCGTTCGGGACGCGAGGCCGGACGAGCGTGACCGCCCCGGTGGCCGGATTGGTGCTGAACGAAGGAGCGTCGACACGGTCGTGATAATGGTCGCCGCCGATGAGAAGGTGGTTCCGTCCCGTCCGCTTATCGACGTAGAAGCCTAACCCGAAGGAGGTGGTCCTTTCTTTGTCGTTGGTTATCGTCGCTAGGGGATTTCCCTGTCCGCCCTGGTTTATCCGCTCTTCGCGCTGGCTGTTGAACGAAACGGTGGCGGAAAAATTGTCGAAAAAGCCGAAGCCTTCACGGAAAAAGCGCAGATACCCGAAATCGAGCATCAGGTTCTTGAGTTCGGCGATCAGGTTTCCGTCGCCGCCGAGGAGTTGATCGTATCGCTTTCCGTCATCCTGGTGGCTGCGCTGATAGCGGAACGAGATGTTGTCCTTTTCGGTGGGCTTGAAGCTGAAATGGATGGTGCCGCTGTATTGGATGAACCCGGTATCGGGAAGCCGGTCGCTGCCGATGATGTCGGACGGAAGCCCGAGAAAACGCGTGATCGCCGAGTGGCTGTCGAGGCCGCCGCCGGGCCGCAGGTCGCCGATCCGCCGGGCGGCGAGATTGGCGAGCACGCCGTAGCGCTTTGTCCCGTAGCCGAGGACCGCATTTCCGCCAAAAGAATTGTCGGCCGTGCCGACGTTTCCACGAAATTCACCATGCCACAGCGAATCGTCGAACCCGAACTGCGGCTGGCGTGAAATAAGCTGGAGGTTGCCGCCGAGGCCGTCGGAGCCGAACTGGGCGGTGTTCGGGCTTCGCTGGATCTCGACCGAGCCGACGCCGGTGGGCTCGTTCAAGTTGAAGAACGTGTTGATGCCGCCGCGTTGGGTCGAGTTCGTATAACGGATGCCGTCGACGTAAACCCCGACCTCGGTCAGTCCGCGGACGAGGACGGCCCCGATCGTTGGGCTGGTCCGCTGGACCGTCGTTCCGGCTTCCTCTTCGGCGACCTGTGCCATCACGCCGGTCGCCCGCTGGATCACGGCATCATTCGATACAATGTTTATCTGCTGCGACGCTTCGAAGCGGTCGCCTGCCTGGCCGGTCTCGGCGGTCACGGTCACCGTTTCTGAAAGGCCCGCGGGTTCCAATACGATCTCGAGGTCCGAAGGGCGATCTGGTTCGGCGATCGCGGGCAGTCGACGGGACGCGAAACCCGGCCGGGATATCTCGACAACGTATGTGCCGGCCGCGACCCCGGCAAAAGTGAATTTTCCGTTCGCAGCGGTCCGGGCCGTCCGCACGGCAAATTGCTGGGGATTCAGGAGCCGCACTTCGGCGCCGGCGATCGGAGCACCCGCACCATCGCTGACCCTGCCACGGACCTCACCCGTGTTGGCCGAATTCTGGGCATAGATCGTGATAGCCGAAAGGCTGATCGCGGTCAGAAACAGTGCAAGGATCCTCATAGTAAAGCGAAGAGAATTGGTAAATGATACAGAAATCGGCCGCCGGATGTCGACAGAATTAAGACCAGCTAGATGATCAGCGGTCCGCCGCTCAGTCCTCGACCTGATAAGTGGCCACGCTTGAAGGCGTTTCGAAGCACCGGACCTTGTAAACCTTGACCCGGTCGTCAACGATCCGTGAGTTCAGGTATTCAACGAAATAACGGGCGATGTTCTCGGCCGAAGGGTTAAGTTCCTCGTCGAACGGCGGAAGCTCATTCAGGTTACGGTGATCGAGATAACCGACGATCTCATTAGCGGCCTTTTTCAGGTCGCCGAAATCGATCAGCAGGCCGATGTTGTTCAATTCTTCGCCGCGGGCAAAGATCTCGACCTTATAATTGTGGCCGTGGAGGTTCTCGCACTTCCCTTTGTAGCCGCGGAGCTGATGGGCCGAAGAGAACTCTCGTTCGATCATGACTTCGAAGAAGTTTGTCATTCAGTTTCCGTTGATTGGGGATTTCCGTTCTATGATCTTCTCGACTGGCCGCCGCGCGGCGATTTCAATTATTTTGGCGCCCTCTTCGAGTAACCTGTCCTGAATTCTTGCATCCTTCTTACGGAGATATTCAACAATCTTTTCCACCGTTTCCCACGACTCTCCATAATCTACCGCCGCAGTTCGAGGAATAGGACGTGTCTCGATTCTCACGTTCGTAAGGTTTTCGCCTATCGCCTCGAGCTTTAATGTGACGACGCTGCCAAAGATGTCCCACGTCGATCGACTTCGTGCAATTATCTCATTGGCTGCCCGGTCGACCCGTTTTAATTTCATCCTGTCCAACGAGTTGACCGCATCTTGGCATAAGTCAAACGCCTTCGTGGGTTCAAGCAGAACGGTGACGCACCTTTCTTGCCGAACTTTGTAAATATTCGGGTCATTATTCCCTTTCGATCTCTGCCTTGCTCTTAGATCGCTCAATGCTTGAATGACTAATCCGAAAAACGCTCCGAAAACGAACCAAAACAACAAGGACGGCGAATCATCCGGAGACAGCAGAGCCGGCAGGATCATCAGAAGTGCAAAGAACAGTGGAAATTTTATCCAACGGCTGATTCTCACATCAACATTTTAACTCAGTAATGCACCAACGGTATCCAGATTGTTTGGAATCTTCATTCACGAGAGGCTTTGACAAAAGACGCGGTCGAGTCGTTTCGTCCGAAGAGGAGCGTTGAGTATGGCTTTGCGGCCTCGGTTGGAGCGAATGTGGCTTATTCGACGTCCCCACCACCGGTCCTTAAGTAGATGTCCCTCGTCGGGAACGGTATCCCGATCCCTGCTTCATTCAGCGAATTGTAAACATCGGCGACCAACTCGCTGCGAAGTGCGACCCAACCGTCAGTATCGACTGTCCAGACCCGAAGTTCAAAATCGATCGAGCTTTCGCCCATACCGGTGAAGAGGGCCGCGGGTGCCGGATCGGTAAGGATCTGGTCGTAGCGCCGCGCAACGTCAAGCAGGAGTGTTTGGACCTCGCCGGAGTTCGAGCCGTATTTTACACCGACCGGGATGTCGATGCGGCGGCGCTCGTCGAGCATCGTCCAGTTGATGACCTCTTCGGAAATGAACTGGCTGTTCGGAACGATGACGTCCGACCCGTCCACTTTCCTGACGACGCTGGCACGCAGCCCGATGGATTTGAGCGAACCCATGTGCTCGCCGATCTGGACCGTATCGCCGACCTTGACCGGCTGTTCGAAAAGAAGGATCAGGCCGGACACAAAATTGTTGATGATGTTCTGCAGGCCAAACCCGAGGCCGACGCCGATCGCCCCGGCGACGATGGCAAACCGGGAAAGCTCAAAGCCGACCGCCGAGATAGCGATGAAAAAGGCGAGGATCAGCAGGAGGTAGTGGAATACCGATGAGATAGCGAAAGAGGCCCCGTCGCCAAGCCCGAGCCTCGGGTAAACATCCTCTTCGAGAATAAACCTGACGAACCGCGATATCAGAAAAGCGGCCCAAACCATCGCCGCAAACAAAAGAATGTCGCCGATGCTGAAGGCGATCTCGCCGATGCTGAATCGATACCCGAGGAGATCGGCAACTGCCGAAAAGACGGAGTCGCGGACCGCGAAATTGTTAAGGATGCCGAGCAGCCAGATGATGCCGGCCGTCCAGGCGAGGATCCGCCTGACCTTTTGCACGATCAGGGAGCGGTTGTTCCGCACGGCACGCGAACCCGAGAAAGGACGTGCCCGCAAAAGGAAAGCGACGCCGCTCGCAAGGATCTGTACCGCGGTGTAAAGAAAGATGGCCAGGTAAGCCGTTCGGAGCAGGCCGCTGCCGACAAGATAAGCAACTGTGACAAAACCCAGTATCGACGCTATACACGCAACCAAAAAAATACCGGCGCCGACCGGGAGAAATCTTCGGATCCGCTCGAACGCGGAGAAGGCGCTGGCCTCGACGTTTGCTGCGACTTTTTTTGACCTGTAAAACCAGATCAGCAGAAGGCCTGCCGCAAGCATTTCCAACGAAAAGATCACACGATAGGCAAGCCCGGCGTCGAGCAGCACTTCACGTGCCCTATCAAGAACGAAAAGGCCCAGAAGCCCGTAGAGAAGATATTGCCACGGACTTTCGATGATACGACGGACCACCAGAAAGCCCGGGATGATAGCCGCAGCGGCGATAAGCGTGCGGAGCAGCCCGGGCGGCTGGGGATAGATCAGCAACGAGAACAGAGCGGAAACTATTAACGCCGAAGCGACGGGCAGCTCAAAAAATGCCGCCGGGCGGCGAAGCTTCGGCTCTTCTTCCACGAGCGGCACGATCTTTCTGCGCGCCCAGAGGAGGCCCGCGATCAGAGCAAGAAGCAGGACGCCGTGAAAAACGAAGCGGCCCGGATGGCGCCCGGCGTAATCCGAAAGGTCGTTCCATTGGACCGTGAAGGTCCGCGAAGCTGCTCCGGCCACAAATTCGGGGCGGAGTTCGGCGGGATCGGCCGCCCACAGCGGCCTGTCGCTTCTTGAGAAGATGTTCACAAGCTGCAGCCCTCGCTGCTGCCTGAGCGATGAGAGCATTGCCTCGGCCTCCGCCTGAAGCTCGGACAGTCTCGATTCAGCTGTCAGGAACTCGGTCCGCTTGCTCACAGCACGGCGCTCGGCCTCGCCGATCGAAGCCAGGACCGACTCAATGCGGCGGAGGACCTCGTCGGGCACCAAACCGACACTCTGGCCCGGCTGTGTCCGCAAAGCCGATGCAGATGCCTTCCACAATGCGCTGAGCGAACTCAGCTCTTCGATGCGCTTCTCGATCTCGACAGCATCGGCTTTTACCAAAGAGACCGATGCACTCAGCCTGTCAAAGATCGTCTTCCATTCCCGTTCGGCGGCATTGATCTCTTCAAGTGTTGGTGTATCCGCAAGGGTGGCATTTGTGGACTCACGCAGGACATTGATCTTCGTACGCGTGGCCGGAATTCCTTCGATCACCTCGACGGGAATGGCCCGGCCCTGGATGAAGGAATCGATCTCCCCAACGCTGGCAAGGGCGGGTTCCGACTCGGCTATCACGGCCGCAAGCGGGACCGGCGTAGGCGACGGGGTCGCGGCGGGCGCGTTCGCAGATGCGTTCGCCGGGGTATTTGAATTTTGGGCCGCGACGCCCGCAACGAAAGCCGCCAGCAGGAGCCAGGCGGCCACGAAAGCTCGCGAAATCAGGGCGGCACGCCGGTTCCGTGAGAACGATTCCCTCCTTAGCATATCTCTTAAGTATAGGAATTAATCGGCTTTAGGCGAAATCTGACCTGTTTCGGCGGCTCCCGTAACCACGCGGGAACGCTGATCGGAAGCTTTCGCAAAGGCAAGGGCTGCTGGCTAAAATGGCCGCCGTGGCCCGGAGCGTTTCGGAAAGCGGTGAAAATCAGGTATTCTATGGACCTGAAAGATCTTTATTGTTTCCGCTGATGCCCACAGTCAACGAAAAAAAGGTCTCTGACCTGATCGGTCTCGCCTATGAAAGCTCCCTCGATCCCACGGAAGAGGGCTGGAAGTCGTTTTACTCGGAATTTGCAGAAACTGTGGCTTGCGGCGGTGGGGCGATTGCCATTTTCGACAAGTCAACCAACGTCTATCGTGAGATCGCCCGGTCGCACGATCCCGAGATCGTCGAAAGGCTCAACGAGGTCTATTATTCCCAGGTACCGTTTCGTGAAGAACTCGAAAATCTCGCTCCGGGTGAATTATTTGACCGGCGACTGCGATTTCCGGACGAGATCTATTTGAATTCCGGGATATACGTTGATTTCTTCAGCCGGTATGCGATCCCTCAATTCATTCACCAGAAGATCTACGATGACGACCGATTCTCACTTGCGATCGGACTTAACTGGCCGAAGGAACGCGCGGACCTGGACAGTGAAGCCCACGCAATGATGGAAGAGGTGTTTCCACACCTGCGACGGGCGATGGACCTTTACCTGAATCAACTCAGGAACGGCTCTGAGAACGGCCTATTGAAGAGGGCGATCGCCGAGATCGACCCGGGCGTCCTGATCCTGAACAAGAGCGGCAAGGTGCTGTTCGAGAATGAAAGGGCGGAACGGCTTTTGGCGGAAAAAGCGGGGATCGCTCGGGACCGGGGAGGTGAACTCGCAATGAGATCGCCGGCCCGATCCCGGAAGCTAAAAAGCAGGATCGGGCGTATCGCGTCCGCCGACCCGGACGACCAGGCTGCGGCAAGCGAGACCTTTATCCTGACGGGCTCGGACGGGCTTGCGAGCCTCGAAGTGAAGCTGACCAGGATCGAGCCGGGGCATGTGCTTGGGATCGGCGATGACGCCTGCGTCATGATGACCGTCAGGCCGCTGCTGAATGTGGGAACGCCCCCGGTGAAGGACCTCCGCCGGCTGTACGGCCTGACGCCGGCCGAGGAGCGTTTGGCGAGGATGATCGCAGACGGACACTCGGTCCAGGAAGCGTGCGCGATGCTGAACATTTCCGCCAATACCGCCAGGACACACCTGAAGCGTATCTTTTCAAAAACCGATACCCATCGGCAAAGCTCGCTGGTGAAACTTATCCTGTCTTAATAGCCGATCGGACCGGTTTTTAATTAATTTCAAAGAATACCCAGTATGGGTGACGACAAATGGGCCGGTTTTCGGCACACTCATCCCGTAGTCTCGACTGAAACTTTCACAATCGAATCCTTTTCCCCGGAAAACCGGGATGTGCGGCTTACTCTGTTTGGGTGAAGACCGCTTGTTCTTGCCGGTCCCAAAACGCCGAAAATTCGACGATCCATAGACCGGCGGGAATTTATTCTCAGTCCAGAACCGCAGCCGCGGGAATTTCTCACGCAATACCTTGATGCTCCCGCGACCGACCGCTGCGAACACTTCAACAAGAAAGACAGGAGAAACATATGACCCACAAGCTCTCGAACTCGTCGAAGAAAGATCCAATTCTTAAGATGATCACAATAAGATTCTCACGATCGGGCCCCTTTGCCGCGATCGGACTATTGATCCTTGCCGCGATCTGCGTTGAAGGAGCAGCTGCAGGTTTTTTTGATACTTCATTTTTTGGCCGGGCCTTTGCTTCGGCTACGGACGACAGCGTTAAAACGAAGAAGACCAAAAAGGACACTACAGCCCAGCGGACCGAGATCACCCAATGGAGCCAGGGGTTTGAGACCGATGCCGTCTGGGGTGATCCGGCGTCGGACCCGACCCGCGTTGCCTCGGGCACGAACGGTATCGCGTCAAAGACCGGCGGCTTTCATGCCGAAGCGAACGCTGGTGATTTCACACGGTGGGGTGGATACAATGCGATTTTTCCGCCCCTTGGTTTTACGACGTCGGTCGATATCTACTTTAACACCGCGGGCGGATACGCGAACGACACGCGTTTCGACTACACGTCGGCCATCAACAACCCCGCCGGCACGCATCGAAGGGACTTCATTTTCAACTGTGGATTCTACAGCGACGCCGGTCCTAACGGCAGTGGAGACCGTTTTGTTTGCTCCGCGAGCAATAATGCGCCGGGCTGGCCTCGCGATCCGGGCCGCGACCCGTTCGTTGTAACCAATGCATCGGGCTGGTTCACACTTAAACATCACTTCTATAGCAATGGCGGTGTACTCGCTGTTGATCTGAGCATATTTAATGGATCGGGCGCCCTGCTGAAAACGTGGACGCTAAGTGATCCGTCAGACATTATTGGCACGACAGTTGGCGGAAACCGGTATGGCTGGTTTGCCGTAATGGCGTTCCCCTACCTTGCGATCGATAACTCGATGCGGGCCAATGTGGTCGCCGCGAACGTGGAAAAGGTAACGTCGGCCGACCTTACAGCGACGCCGAACCTGACAGACTGGTTTTTCTACAACGATGAGAACGATACGATCGATAACGCTCTCGGGAGTTTTGTCAACGGCCCGGCAACGGCGCCAATGGGTGCCGGCAGCGCCCAGATAAGCGTTACGGGAACCCAGCGTCGAAACCTCGCCACTTACCAGTTTGCGGGAACCCCGCTCGCAAGCATCAACGAGCTGAAGTACTCGACATTCAATCCGTCAGCCGGCAACCCCGGATCGCCAAGTCGTTCCGGCTACCTGCAATTCAATGTTGACTTTGACGGAAGTGATATTTGGCAACGGCGAATTCTCTTTCTTCCGAGTGATAACGGAGCAGTAACCCAGGATACCTGGCAGGAATGGGACACGATCAAGAACGGTACGGCTCTTTGGCGTCACTCCGGCCCGACCTGGCCGATAGGCATCGGCGGCGGCGGTGAACCGGGCACGACACCCAAGACCTGGACGCAGATCTTGACCCAGTATCCGGGTGTTAGGATCCGCGTATCTGACCCGTGGCTCGGCATCCGGGTGGGTGAACCCTATGCAGACGGCTATACCGAGAACATTGACAAGTTCGTTTTCGGAACGACCGCAAGCACCACCATTTTTGACTTCGAGCCGCTTCCGATCATGGTCGATGACGACGGATTTGCGAGCTCGACGGATTGCGATGCGGCAGACCCGGCGAATACCACAATTCAAGCCGGCGTGAATGCTGCCACTGCGGGGGCGACCGTGAAGGTATGCCCGGGCACCTACAATGAAGACGTTTCGATCAGCGGAGCCGGCAAGGCGAATCTTACTTTGCTCGGATCGGGTGTGGATGTTTCGACAATAATTGGGCAGCACACTTCCGGAGGGCCCGATACGGTCCAGATCCTTTCTGCACCCGGTGTGACGATCGACGGGTTCACGATCACGCGAACCGGAAATAATGCCGTCGACTGGGCTGCCAACGCACAAAATCAAGGGATCAATGTCGGAGCAAGCGCTAACGTAACCATTCGAAACAATAAGATCACCGGGAATCGAAACGGTATTTATGTTGGGCAGTCGTCGCATTTCGTGACGATCTATCGCAACAATATCGATTTCAACCGTACGGGTGTTCATCTCGTCGACAACAACAACGCGACGATCGAAGAGAATTTCATCACCAACAACTGGACGATGGGTATCCTCTATAGGGAAGAATTACCTGTAGGCCCCGATCCGACCGGTATCACGATCCGGAACAACAACATTTCGGGAAACTGGTACAGCGATATCGAGTTCAGGGAGCCTCCGGGAATCTCGCTGATCAATGCGTCAGGAAACTATCTTGGCACGACGAACCCCACGCGAGTGACCACGACCAGCCTCGAACCCGGTTATGCGGGCCAGATCCCGGTCCTTTACGGCGGTGCGGCAGTTCCGCCGGCAAACCAAACAGGAACTATCGCCGGACCCGAATCGGCGAGGGTTGACTATTCGCCATTCCTTAACAGCGGAACCGACACCCAGCCGGGAACGCCCGGATTCCAGGGCGATCCGACACACGTGACGGTAAACTCCGACAGCGCTCAGGCAAATGTCGGCCAGAACAATATCCAGGAGGCGATCAATATCGCGCCGGCCGGAGGTTCGGTTACAGCATTGGCGGGGACTTATACCGGCAATGTGACGGTGAATCAGCCGATCTCACTACTTGGGTCGCCGACGATCACGGGAGCACTGAGCGTCACTTCTGCGGGCGCTTCGGTGGCACCGGGCCTCAGCCCGGGGATCATCAACAGCGGTGACCTGTCGTTCACGCCGGGCTCCAACGTAAGTATGGAGCTTAACGGCACGACGCCGGGAACCGGGCACGACCAGTTCAACGTGACAGGAACGGTGAACCTGAATGGTGCGACGCTCAACATTTCCACGGGCTTTGCCATTCCGAACGGCACCCAGTTCGTCATCGTGAACAACGATGCTGCTGACGCGGTGACCGGGACTTTTGCGGGCCTGGCTGAAAGCGCCACGTTCAACGTCAGCGGTACGACCTTCACGATCAGCTATGTCGGCGGTACCGGAAACGATGTCGTCCTGACGGCCTCGGCGGTCACGTGTAACAACGTCTCGATCCCGACTAACATCGAGACGCTGACGGCACAGCAAGTCCTTGTTCCGCTCAACATCGACGACACGACAGGCCGGGGAATTCTGAGCGTCACTTACACGTTGACGTATAACTCAGCGGTGCTCCAGTACATCGGCATCGATCAGATCGGCACGTTGAGCAGTGCTTTCAACTTTACCGTGAACAGCACGACTCCGGGGACGCTGATCATAAATCTGTATGGTGACACGCCGTTAGCGGGTGCAGGCGTGCTGATGAACCTGAGGTTCCAGGCGATCGGCGCGATCGGCACTACGAGCGCGATGAACTTCGGAGGCATGCTCATCAACGAAGGCGTACCGTGTGTAAATACCACGAATGGTTTGGTGACAATAATCTCATCGACCATTAGCGGCGTGGTCTCCTACGGTAACGCTCTGGTGCCGACACCGGGGTTCCGTCCGGTTCCGCATACTACGCTGAGTGCGGCCGGCTCGGTCCCGCAATCGACGACCTCGGCCGTCGTAACCGGTGCCTACACGCTCAGCGGACTGGGTGCCGGTGCCTACACCGTCACGCCATCCAAGACCGGGGACGTGAACGGCATCACCGGCCTCGACGCTGCGCTTATCTCTCAGCACGTGGTCAACCTCATAACGCTCAATGCGAATCAGCTTGCCGCGGCCGATGTAAGCAACAACGGAACGGTTTCGGGTCTGGACGCCGCCTACATTTCACAGTGGGTCGTTAACCTTCCGAACCCGGGCATAACCGGCACGTGGCGGTTCATCCCGACGAGCCGCAACTACGCCAACGTCAACACGGCCCAGACCAATCAGGATTACGTAGGTATCCTGATGGGCGAAGTGACGGGCAACTGGGTTGCCCCGCTCTTGCGGCCTGAAGCGATAATCCGCGAGGTCGATGCGAAGAAGGCCATCCGGGTCGAGGCTCCCGTACTTAGGGCTGACCCCGGTACTGAGGTCGAGATACCGCTCTCGATACGCGACATTTCCGGCAAGGGAGTGGCCGCGTACCAGTTCGATATCGAATACGATCCGGACGTTCTTGAGCCTCGCAAGGCCGCGGCGACCCTCGCGGGAACCATCAGCGAAGGCATGATGGTGACCTCGAACTCGCCCGAGCCGGGCTTGCTGAAGATCGTCGTGTACGGCGTACACCCGATCGAAGGCGGCGGCCCGCTGGTGAACCTCAAGTTCACGGCCATCGGGGCGGTCGGCTCGCGGTCGGCACTCACCATCAAGGGCTTTATGCTCAACGAAGGTGAGATCGATGTGCTGGTCAAGGACGGCGAGGTCGCGATCGAGGAGTCGGAAGGCGCTTCGATAAGCGGACGGCTGCTTCTTCCGACCGGTGCTCCGGCCGGCAAACTCCGTGTCACGGTCCGTGACAGCCGAGGCGAGATGAGGGCCGTCCTGGCCGACGACAACGGGCAGTTCACCTTCGGCGGGCTGACCGTGGGCGAGACCTACGTTGTCGCGGTCGATGCAAAACGATCGGGGTTTGCCCCTCAAACGGTGAGCCTCGTCGAAAAGAAAGTGCGGATCGACCTGATCGCACGTCAGTAGAACCGTGAATGGCCGCGGGCCATTCATCGGCAACTCGACCGGAAGGGGAGAAGATCTTTCTTCTCCCCGCCCGGTCAAATGCTTTTCAAAAGGGGGATCAGATGAAGGTTTTTACTCTGACAATTGCGGTCATCGTGCTTTCGCTGACCGGCATTCCGTCCTTCGGACAAACGGACGGGCCCGCGGTAAAGAAGACCCGCGGATCGAAACACGCGGAAACCGTGCAGGGTTCCGGCGTGGTGATCACGGCTCCGATAGCGCATCGGCCGATGGGAACCATCTTCGACGCCCATTTCACGATCTCGAACGTTGCGGGATTAAGCATAATCTCCTACCAGATGGACGTCCACTATAATTCCAGCATTATTCAGTTCAACAGCTGCTTGATCAGCGGAACGATCAGCAGTTCCGGGCAGATCACCTGCAACGGGACGGTTCCGGGCGTGGTCGAATTGGTTTGGACCAACACCTCTCCTCTTGCCAATGATGGGGACGGCCCCCCGAGCAACCTATTCAAGCTGAACTTCACGGCCATCGGCACAGACGGTCAAGTGTCGCCGCTGACCTTTTCGGATGTTCAGGTGATGGAATTCGCGGTCCCGGCTTCAACGACCTCTGGAAGCATAACTATCGGGTCTCCGACGGCAGCAGACACTATGGTGACGGGCCGTGTGCTCACCCAGACCGGGCATCCTATCTCAAGGGCGCGGGTTTACCTGACGGACGAGCAGGGAATACTCCGGACCACTCTGTCGAATCCGTTCGGTTACTACAGGTTTTTCGATGTACCGGCCGGAGGCACCTACGTGATCGGGGCTACGTCGAAGCGATTTACATTCACCCCACAGGTGCTGCCGGTGGGCGAAGAGGTCGTCAATTTCACACTTACTTCAGATCAATGATTCGTCCGACGTCGGATCTTAGAGGGACGGGGCATGGGCTCCGTCCTTTTTTTCTTCTGATCGCGCCAGATGGCGGGCGACGTCATCGATATTCGAAGTGATCCGCATTCGGGGAAGGCTTTCGATAACCTCGCGGCCGTAGCGTTTAGTGCGAAGACGCGGGTCAAGGATGGCTATAACGCCGCGGTCGGACCGGCTTCTGATCAGGCGGCCGATACCCTGTTTGAGCGAGATGATCGCCTGCGGAAGGCTTAGATCGGCGAACGAATTGCCGCCGCTTTCGTCAATGAACCGGGCTCGGGCCGCCACCAGGGGATCAGTCGGCACCGAAAACGGAAGCTTGTCTATGATCACGCACGAGAGCTGTTCGCCCTGTACATCGACGCCCTGCCAGAAGCTCGACGTTGCGAAAAGGACCGGATTTGCCGTTTCGCGAAACCGCTCGAGCAGGCCAGCCCGCGACATTGAACCCTGAACAAAACACGGGAACGAAACGCGAGCCGAGACCTGTTCATAAAGGGCCCGCATCGACTGATTGCTCGTACATAAAACAAACGCCCGGCCTTCGGTCGCCATCAGCAGCTTGACGATCTCGCCGGCCGCAAGCTGGGTGAATTCGGGCGTGCGAGGGTCGGGCATGGACCTCGGCAAGTATGCGATCGCCTGCGACTCAAAATCGAAGGAGCTCGGTGCCTCAAAACCGCTCGTCCGGGACGAATCCAGCCCGAGGCGGCCTCGAACAAAATCGAACCTTCCGCCGCTGGACATCGTCGCGGAGGTAAGGATACACGAGCCTACCTTGTCGAAGAGCTTTTCCCGCAGGAGTTCGGACACATCGACCGGGGAGGCCCTCAAGAAGAAGCCCTTGCCGCGGCGTTCCATCCAGTAAACGAAGTTCCTTTCCGTTTGCGCGACGACGAAATCAAGGTCGAACCGCGCCTGCCGGGCCCGGCGAAGCAGGCTTTCGGCTTCGGGCAGGCTTTCGGCCGGGCCGGCAATAGCTGCGTCGAGGCGTTGGAGGGCCGCTTCGAGGGCCACATAAGCCTCGCCGACGGGCGTCGGACGGGTCGTCCCTTGCGAGGTCCTGTGCGAAAAAGTGTCGGGCAGCAGCGGGAATCGGCCGTCGGAACGAGCCGAGGGGAAACGTGCCCAAAACTGTTCGGCAAGGCCATGCACCTTTGAGGCGGCACGGTCGATCTCGCGGGTCAGGCCGGCGTCCGTTATCGGAAGCGTCGCGGCGTCGCGGACCAATTCGTCCAACTGAAAATTCGAGACCTGAAAACCGAAATAGTCGGCCGCGATGTCCTCGATCAAATGGGCCTCATCGAAGATCACCGCCGTATAGTCCGGGATCACCTTTCCAAATTGGTTCCCGCGAACGTTCAGATCGGCGAAAAAGAGGTGGTGGTTGACGACGACGATATCGGCAGACTCAGCCCGGTTCCGCATTCGGGTTATGAAGCACTGTTCGAAATCAGGGCATTTTTGTCCGATGCAGGTATCGCCTTTAGCATTGATACGGCTCCAGAACGGCAGTTCTTCGGGCAGATCGTCTAGCTCGCGGCGGTCGCCAGTCACCGTTTCGGCGCTCCACTCGGCGACGCGCCGGAAATGCCCCAGCTGGTCCAGGCCTTCGAGTATCGGCTGATCGCCGGCCTTGTTGATCCGATAGATACAGGCGTAGTTCGACCGGCCCTTCATGTACGCTGCAGTAAATTTCCTCGGAAGCGCCCGCTGAAGAAAAGGAATGTCCTTCTCCATCAGCTGCTCCTGAAGGTTTTTGGTGCCGGTCGAAACTACGATCCGCTGGTTCTTTTCCAGCGACGCGGCTATCGCGGGGATCAGGTAGGCAAGCGTCTTGCCGGTACCCGTGCCTGCTTCGACGATCAGGTGCCTTTTTTCGCTCAATGCCTCCGCCACTTTCTCAGCCATTGCGATCTGCCCCGGCCGATACTCGTAACGGCCGTGGGACCGGGCAATAAGTCCCTTTTCACCGAACACTTTGTCGAGATCGCTTGCACTCATCAAAGGCAGAATATCGTTGACTTGAATAGCCGATTTTGGTACAAAAAATACTTGTATACGGCATTTGGAAGCTGCAAGGGGTCAGATGGAAGTTCCTACCGCAATAGGGCTATCCGAAATTTCACAGCTTTTTAAACCATTCTAAATAGTAATTTTTAAGCGTTGCTATGTCGAAGCCGGCTGACCTTGAGCCGTGCCCGGCTGGGAAAAAAACGCGATTGCGACTATATAGTCATATTAATGAGCCTGCTGTATCCTTACGGTCGGCGGCCTGAAAAAGGAGCATATCACATGGGTCATCCAAATGCCGTCGAGCCTCGGCGGACGGTTCTGCTAAGTTTGACAGTTCTAGGCCTGATCGCGGCGGCAGCGGCCCTGCCGTTCGGGCTCGGGGCTGAAGCAGCGAAGCAAAAGGGCGAAAAGGGGCTTTTCACGGCAACTCGCAGTCACGAGGATGACCTGCCAAATTACGATATCCGGACCGACAAAAAAGCGTTCGAGAAGATAGCGGCCTTTCGCGGTACGGCCAACCGCACCGCATGGGAGGTCGCGGACGTTCGCGACGAACTTCTCCGCGGCGAGGACGCCCTCAGGGCGGAAGTGCCCACGCTGAAGGTCGAATACAGCCCCGAGATCTACACGCCCGAGGTTATCGGGACCGACACCGCTCAGGCCCCGGCATTCCTTTCGAGGCCCACCTCAGAAAAGCGGGCCCGGGCGTTAAAAACCTTTCTTTCCGAGAACAAAGGCCTGATCGGCGCGACCTCTGAACAGCTGGACGGACTAAAGCTCTTTTCCGATTACAAAAACCCGGACGGGAACCTGGGGTTCGTTGAATATACCCAGGATATCAACGGCATTCCGGTCTTTCGCGGGTCGATAAAGGCGGCCTATACAAAAAACGGCGAACTGATCCGTGTGATCAACAATTTCGCTCCGGGCCTTGATCATCAAAGGGTGTCGGGCGATTTCGGCAACCCCGACGAAGCGATTGCCGCCGCCGCGGCCCACATCAATTTTGAACTCCCGGCCGATCAGAAGGCCCTTGACGCCGCCCGTTCGACCGATCAGAAGGCAAAGTACGGTGCAGGCGAATGGGGGCCGACCGCCGAAAAGATCTACTTCCCGACTGAACCGGGAGTCGCGATACCGGCGTGGAAGGTGCTGATCTGGCAGCCGCTCAGGGCCTATTACGTGATCGTAGCCGCCGAGAACGGCGAAATGCTGTGGCGGAAGAACATAACCGAGGACCAGACGGAACAGACCACGTTCGAGGTCTACACAAACCCGAACGCGATGATCAACTCGGCCGACAGCCCGGCACCGGCTTCGCCGACGGTCTTCAATCCGGCCGACGGGATCCAGGGGCTTCCCCTTCCGCGTACCAACGTGATGCGCATCGGGAACGAGTCGCCGTACGGCTTTAACAATCTCGGCTGGATCTCCAACTCGATCAACGTGACCGACGGGAACAATGTCGAGTCAGGGCTCGACCTGGCTCCGCCCGACGGTGTCGATCCGGGATCGCATGCCGCCGGCAACCCCTACAGAGTCTTTTCGAGTGCCTGGAACCCGCCGCCGGGGATCCCGGGCCCGGGTGACATCCCTTCCATCGATGCCGCTCGCCGTGGCGCCGTGATCCAACAGTTCTATGTGATGAACCTCTATCATGACGAGCTTTACCGTCTTGGGTTCAACGAACAGGCCCGGAATTTCCAGAACGACAATTTCGGCCGCGGGGGTTCGGGGCTGGACCGGATCTCGGCAGAAGGACAGGATTCGGCTGCGACCAACAACGCGAATTTCTCGACGCCGTCGGACGGTTCGCGGGGAAGGATGCAGATGTTCATCTTCACCGGCCCCGATCCCGACCGCGACGGCACGGCCGACGCCGAGATCATGATCCACGAGGTCACTCACGGCACCACGAACCGCCTTCATGCGAATGCCGAGGGGCTGAATTCGCAAATGGCCCGATCGATGGGCGAGGGCTGGTCCGACTTTTTTGCCCATTCGATGCTCTCGGAACCCGGCGACCCGCTCAACGGAACCTACCCGCTTAGCGGCTATATTCTTCTGAATGGTTTCGGGGCGGTCGGCACTACGAACCATTACTACGGGATCAGAAGATTCCCTAAAGCGATAATGTCTTCGACCGGCGGGCCGCAGAACCGCCCGCATAACCCGCTGACCTTTGCGGACATCGACCAGACAAAGATGGTCACGAACGACGGGGCCTTTGCAGCGATGTTCGGTGCTCACATCTCGAGCAATGCCGATCAGGTCCACGCGGCCGGCGAGGTCTGGAGCAACGCCCTTTGGGAGATGAGGGCGCTGTTCGTTCAACGGCTTGGCTGGGCAAATGGAAACAGAAAAGCTCTCCAGCTTACTCTCGATGCGATGAAGATCTCGCCGATCAACCCGACGTTCCTCCAGGGACGCGATGCGATCATCGCGGCCGCGATCGGGAGTGCATCGACAACCACACAACTCCAGGATGCGGCAGACGTCTGGACCGCCTTCGCGATCCGCGGCATGGGCGTCGGCGCAAGCATTCAGGTACTCGGTTCGGGACTTGGCGAGACCCGCGTTACCGAATCGTTCGAGAAACCGAACCTTCTGCAGCTTCCGGCCTTCACGTTCTCCGATTCAGGCGGGGACAACGACGGCATCGCCGAACCCGGCGAACCTCTGGTGCTGAGCGTACCGCTGAGCAATGTTTCGGGGGCATCTGCAGGGACGGTCACGGGCGAGATCCCGGGTGCGGGATCCGCGGTTTACGGTTCAATTCCAAATGCATCGACCGTAACCAGGCAGTTCAATTTCGACGTTCCGGCCAACACGCCTTGCGGTTCCCTGCTGCCGCTAAATATTAATGTGAACAGCAGCCTCGGGCCGAAGTCTTTCGCGCTCCCGCTAGCAGTCGGTTTGAAGAGCATCACGCTCCAGCAGAGTTTTGACGGCGTGACCGCCCCGGCCCTTCCGGCCGGATGGACGACCGCGACCTCGGGTGCCGGCATCGGTTGGGTGACGTCGACGACCTCGATCGACAGCGCCCCGAATGCTGCTTTCGCGGGTAACCCTTCGTCGACAGGCAGCAGTGAGTTCGTCTCGCCGCCCATCGACGTTAACTCGGCTGCCGCGACAGTGACTTTCCGGAACAGGTTCATCCTTGAGACGGGATTCGACGGCGGAGTACTTGAGATCAGCATCAACGGAGGTGCATTCCAGGACATCCTGGCCGCCGGCGGGTCGTTTCTCGAGAACGGCTATAACGGCACGATCAACCCGAATACGAACAGCCCGATTGCCGGCCGTCAGAGCTGGTCAGGGTTGTCCAGCCTGATCACTGGCTCGGTCAACGGATACGTCACGACGACGGCCCAGCTTCCCGCTTCGGCCAACGGCCAGAGCGTCAGGCTCCGCTGGAGACTCGGCACCGATGCGAGCGTCGCGCTGACCGGCTGGTTTGTCGACACCGTCGTGGTCCGCGCGACGAGCAATTGTTCGTTCTCTCCGGCATCGGTTCGGTCGCGCGGTGATTTCGACGGCGACGGCAAGACCGACCTTGCGATCTTCCGCCCATCCGAGGGCAACTGGTACGTCGCACGCACGACAGGCGGGATCACGGTTCTGACTTGGGGCGTGGCGACCGATACGCTGGCACCGGGCGATTTTGACGGGGACGGAACGGCTGATTTCACGATCTTCCGGCCGACAGCCGGGGGCTCGCCCGATTTCTTCATAATGCACAGCGGTACATTCACGATAAACACCGTTGCCTGGGGCGACCCGAACGATAAGCCCGTGATAGGCGACTACGACGGTGACGGCAAAGACGACGTCGCGATATTCAGGAGCACAAACAATACCTGGTATGTGGTGAAAAGCAGCGGCGGGCTTGACGTGGCAGCCTTTGGCCAGGCGGGCGACGTCGCCGTTCCGGGCAAGTTCGATGCCGATGACAAGACCGACCGTGCCGTTTATCGGAACGGCCAGTGGATCGTCTCCAATTCGACCGGCGGGACGATGACCGCTAACTGGGGCGAGCCCGGCGACATCCTCGTGCCGGCGGATTACGACGGGGACAACCGCGATGACGTGGCAGTGTGGCGTCCGTCGAACGGGTTCTGGTATATCCGCCGCAGCACAAACTTCAACCTCGACATTTTCTCCTGGGGACAGACGGGCGACGTCCCGGTGCCGGGCGATTATGACGGGGACGGAAGGGACGACCCCTCGGTCTATAGGAACGGCATCTGGTTCCAGGTCCGGTCTTCACAGGGCCTGGCACAGGGCGGCTGGGGCGTGCCGGGCGACTTGCCCGTTCCGCGGTATTATGTGCCCTAGAGCCCGGGGCGGCGCAAGCGGTGATCGCGACGTGCATTGACCGTCGCGGGTCAAATTCGTCCGACTTTTTCGACGACGACGCTATCTAAAGTTAGATATTGTTTTTTGCCGTAAATGGGGGGTGCCCGGAGATGGTTCGCAGTTCTTCGAATCTCAGATCGTTGAAAATAGGCCTGGTTGCAGGTGCCGTCGTACTTTCGCTTTCGTTCTTCGTCGGTGTCTGGCCGGCCGGCGAGACGTACCGGGCGGCATCGAACGGGCCTTCGCCTTCGTTTACGGCGGCTCCCTACTTGCCGCATTGCCAAAACTGTCCTAACGAAAACAACTGCACCGCCTGCCACACCGGTGCACAGCCGAATACAGGCCCCGGGCAGGTGACGATCGCGGGCCTTCCGGCGACGTACCTTCCCGGACAGGAAGTGCCGATCACCGTCACGGTCGAAGATGGGACGGCGGTGATCTACGGGTTCCAAATGGTCGCGATCGATCAGAACGGCGCCAATGCAGGCACGCTAACGGTGCCCGCGGCGAACCCGCAGCCTCTTCAGGTGATCAGCGGATTCGTAAACGGTAACGAACGCCGATACGTAGAACACACCCAGCAGGGCATAACCCCGACCGAGTTCGGCAGCAAATCATGGACGTTCACCTGGACCGCTCCGGCTGAACGGATCGGTATGCTCAGGTTCTATGCAGCCGGGAACGGAGCCAACAGCGACGCCGGATCGAGCGGCGATAACATCTATCTCTCGTCAACGGCATCGCTTTCCGGAACGTCGATATCGAATTTTGACAACGACACCAGCAACGACATTTCTGTGTATCGGCCGTCCAACGGAACCTGGTACGCACTGACCACCTCGCCGCCGAACTATATAGTGACGCAGTTCGGCGAACCCGGCGACATCCCTGCCCCCGGTGATTACGACGGGGATGGGGTGACGGATCACACGGTATTCAGGCCCTCAAACGGGTCATGGTACGTGAAGAAGAGCACCGGCAGCTTCACCGTCACTCCTTTCGGGCAAGCGGGTGATATTCCGGTTCCGGGCGACTACGACGGCGACGGCAAGTTCGACCTGGCCGTTTTCCGTCCGTCCAATTCGACCTGGTATTACCTCGGTTCGACCTCGATCTACCGGGTCCGCCAGTTCGGCGAAGCCGGCGACCAGCCGGTCCAGGCAGATTATGACGGTGACGGCGTGACCGACATCGCTGTTTTCAGGGAATCAAACGGCTCCTGGTATATGCTGACCAGCGCGACGCCGAACTTCCTTATTTTCAATTTCGGTGTCGCCGATGACCTTCCCGTGCAGGCCGATTACGACGGCGACGGAAAGGCCGACATCGCCGTGTTCAGGCCTTCAAACGGGACGTGGTATATCCGGCGTTCGTCGCTCGGGTTTTACGTATATCCGTTCGGCCAGGACGGTGACGAACCTGCACCGGCGGATTATGACGGCGACGGACTGACGGACTTTGCAGTTTTTAGGTCGGGAACGTGGTATGTTCTTGGCACCGCGGGGCCGACCTATACGGTGACCTCGTTCGGCGTGGCTGGAGATGTGCCGGTTGCGAGCACGTATATTCCGTAGTCGGGTTTGCTGCTTCGTAGAACAGACTTTCTAGTCTGTTCATCTTGCCGATAAAGATCGTTAGCTAGATCTGGTCCCTTGTTTGGTTAGGCAACAGGCTGAAAAGCCTGTTGTACAAAGAAAGCCTGTTGTACAAAGAAAGATCCCGTCAGTGCCCGATGAGCACTGACGGGTTTTTAATCGGAGGAAACGAGAGGAGTCGGCCCCAAGACGATCTCCTCACGGACAAGTCATCTGTTCCAGATGATGCAATTGTTACTGCTTCGGACTCGGCGACGGCTGAGGAGCCGGAACGACCGGGACCTGCGGAACCGGGTTCGGGGTGACGGGCGGTTCCGAGTTCGATGCCGGATTGCCGAGTGGCACGGGCTGGACGATAGTCGTCGTCTTCGGGCGATCCTGCCCGGCCGTGTTCGCTCCGGTATGGTCCGGGCGGTAGATGCGCGGCGTGATGAAGAACAGAAGTTCGCTCGTATCACGCGAAACGTTCTTTCGCTTGAAGAGGTTGCCGAAGATCGGGATCCTCGAGAGGCCCGGCGTGCGTTCGACACCGTCACGCTCATCGTCGGAGAGGACGCCGCCGACCACGGTTGTGCCGCCGTCGGGGACGGTCACCTCGGTCGTCACCGACTGTGAGTTGATCGCCGGCGGTGCTCCGGCAACTATCGTCGCCGTCGAAGCGTTTTCGGCCACCAGCTTCAGGATAACGGTGCCGACATCGGTGATCTGAGGAGTAATTGCAAGGCGAAGCGGGACATCGACATATTCCGTCGTTGCCACGGCAAAGCCGCCCTGGCCGCCGCCGCCGCCCGGCTGGATAGTGGTGATCGGGATCTTGGTGCCGCTCTTGATCTCCGCCGGACGGTTGTTAAGCGTCGTGACGCGAGGGGTGGCGATGACCTTTGCCTGGCCCTTTCTTTCTCCGGCCGTGATCAAAGCACTGATCTGGGCGGTTCCGAAGATGCCGGTGGTTAGCCCGATGGCCGTATTGGCGATCTGCGAAGCGAGGTTGCCGTTAACGGAACCGATCGGAAGGCTCGGCGATATCGGAAGTGTTGTGCCGGTTCCCGGCAGCGTGCCGCCGCCCGCGCCGATTCCGCGAGGTCCGACGACCAGTGCGGAGATCTGCATGCCGACGTCGCGGCTGAAGTTGCGGCTGGCGACGACGATGCGTGCTTCGATCTCGACCTGCGGTTCGGGCTGGTCAAGCAGCGTAACGAGCTGACGGATAGCGTCGATATTCTCACGAACGTCAGTGATGATAAGGGTGTTGCTGCGGCCATCGACCTCGACCGCACCGCGGCGCGAAAGCCTTCGGCGGACGATGCCCAGAATGCCCTGGTCAGCTCCCTGGCCTGCCCCGGCCCCGGCTCCGCCGCCCGACCCGCCGGTCGGACTAGCAGCCGAAGAGGTTCCCGTGCTGGTCTGCCCGGCCCCGCCCGCGGCTCCCGTAAGCGTTCCGGCAGCACGTGCGTAGTTCAGGCGTATGAATTCCGTGAACAGCGGCGACGAATCGAGCTGGTTGTTCTGCTGTGCCCGAAAGATCTCACCCTCGGAAGCAAGCATCTTGGCGTCGGCAACACGGAGGATCGGCCCGTTCACCTGGATGCCAAGCTCCTGCGACCGCATGATCGAATCGATTGCGATGTTCCAGGGCACGTCGCTGACGTTGACCGTGACCGGCACTTTCTGCACCGATTTGTCGATGACGAAGTTGATGCCGTACTGCTCGGTCACGTAGTTAAGGATGTCGCGAATGTCGGCATTGACGACATTCAGGTTGATCGGCTCACCGCGGAAGCCGGGTTCGCCGTACCGCTGTCCCTGCGGCTGGCCGGTCTGCTGGGCCGAGGCCGCCAGGGCCAGCGAGCTCATGATCATGATCGCGATAACCGCTTTTCTGCCGATACCGCCAATGGTTTGAAGAGAAGTCATGTTTCCTCCGTTGCAAGTGCCATCCACTTACGTGCTGCCCAATGGGCGGCCGCGGCGATGGCGTTCGTTTTGCTGCTGCATTGATCCCGCCGGGCCGCAAACGGGCTGCCGGTTAGGGAAAAAACTGGTGAGATCTAATTCTTGCGTGCGACCTTGACGGGCTTCTTGCCGGCCGCGGCCGTTTTCTTTTTCGAATCCGGTTCGGGCTCCTGCTGGTTCATCTCATCGAGCGGCGAGACGACCGGCACGGGCGGTTTTGCGGCTTCCCCTTCAGCGGGCACCGGCGGCCTGTAGGTTGCGATGGTCTCCGGCGGCCGGCCGTCGGCCTGTGCCGGGGCCGTTCCCTGGATCTCTTCCTGGGTCGAATACTTTCGGAGAGCCATGTTCTCGACCGAGGTCACGAACTTGTTCTTGCCGGTCTTCGTCACCTTTCTGAAAACGAGCCGATTCTCTTCGATCGCGACCAACTGCCCGTCAAAGAACTTTTCGCCCGGATAGATGGTGTAGGTAAGCTTGATCGGCACGGCCTCAACCATCGCGGCGTATCCGCGGGGCGTCTTGAAGATGCCTGTGACGGCCATTTCGTTGAGCGTGAGGACGCTCGTGACCTTTGGAAGGGGCTGGCCGTTCATGGCGGCGTTCTCACGAAGCCGTTTGAAAAACTCGATCCGCTGTTCGATACCGGGAACGAGGACCTCTGCAGGGACAGCCGACGATTTCTTGACGCCGGTACCCGGAGATTTAGCTTCACGGGTAATGGCCCAGCCCGGTTTTGCAAACGGGTCGCGGGTCTGGCCGGCCGCGTCGCTGAACTGGCCGTGCATGAGGACCATGCCGAGGGCCGCCAAGCTGATCGTCAAGAATTTCTTTAGGTTCGTTATATTGATCATTGCTGTTTCTCTCTACTGCGAAGGTTGCGGTCAACTATCTTGCGGCCGGAACTGCGGGCGGGACCACCGGCGGAACGACGCCGGGCTGTCCCGGCTGGCCGGCCGGAGCGGGTGCGCCGGGTGCGGCCGGCTTGCACGGCGGCTGTCCCGGTGCTGCAGGCTGGCCGGGCACGCAAGGCGGCACAGGCTTGTTAAGGGCCTCGGGGTCCGCGTAGTAGGCCTTGAGCTCGAACATCGCATGCACGGTCTTTTCCGGCGTCTGCTTCTCGAGCTGGTTGATCTTGAAATTCTGGATCGAGACGATCCGGGGCAGCTTTGCCATCTTGTCAAAGAAGGCGCGCAGGTTATTGAAGTTGCTATGGACCTCGACCTCGACTCCCTTCGCGGTGATGGCTTCCTGCTGGGTATCATCCTTGGGCGAGAACCGCATCACGATCATGCGCGAATCGCGGGCCGTGTCCTGAAGTCCCTGGAGGACGTTCGTGATCTCTCGCTGTTCGGGAAGAAGGACCTTGAGTTCTTCGTACTCAGTCGCCTTGCTCGCGTAGAGGGCACGAAACTCGTTGATCCGCTGGGTAGCGATCCGGGCTGCTTCGTTCTTTGCCCTTAGCTGAGCGACCTGGTCAGACAGGGTCTGGATCTCGGCCCGGGTTTCGCTGGTGACGAAATAGTACACACAGAAATAGAGCAGAGAAGCCATGCTGACCATGATCAGCAGCTGGAAGTACCATTTAAGCGATTTGATTTTCTCTAGCATTGTCGTTTCCTTCTTCTCGAATGAGGTGTCGCGTCCGGAAAGGGACTGCCGTGATCTTGTACGGGGCCGGCCGGTCTAGTTCTTTGCGACCTGCACGGGCGGTGCTGCCGGATTCGCGGCGCCTGCCGGGGCAGCGGCCGAGGCCGTCGTCGGGGTCATGCCGGGAGCACCGGCTGCCTTCGACGGCGTGTAAGCCGTCTTGATCGTGAAATTCACGACCTGCACCTTGGGTGCCTCGGTACCGCCGGTCGCAACGACCGCCTGGTTCACCATTTCCTGACGCTGTGTCTCGATATTCAGGTTCGAGAACAGGCCGTTGGAAAATTCAAGGCTGCGGCCGAACTGGGTGACCACCGATTCGTCGGGCGAGTTCCCTTTTATAGTGATCTGGTCGCCGGTCTGCTCGATGCTCTGGAGATAAAGGCCGGGAACCATCGAGATCCGCTCACGCATCGACTCGAGCACAGCAACGGGGCCGGCCTGCGATGCACGGAGCATCTTGATGGCCTCGATCCGGGCGTCGATAGCCGCGATCTTGTCCTCGAGTTCCTTTTGCTCTTTCATCACGACCTCAAGCTCGGCCGCGATCTGTTTCTGTTCTTCGAGCTGGCGTTCCGCATCGGCCTTTGCCATCTGCGTGCTGATGATGTCCCAGCCGACGACAGCGACAAGCATGAAAGCGGTCGCCAGCGACAACAGGAGCAGCCGCGATGCGGGGCTCGCTACCTTCTTATCGACGGCAAGGACGGCGCCGCCTTGTCTTTCCGTAACCGAGTTAAGTAGATTGATCTTGATCATTTCGATTAAACTCCCCTCATTGCCAACCCGACCGCTACGGCCATTTCAGGCATGATCTCGCTCATATAGTCAGGGTCGAACTTCCGCGAATCCACTTTGATATTCCGGAACGGGTCCATCACCTCGACCGGCAGCTCAAGACGTGCCGACAGGTCCTGGGCCAGGCCCTGCAGTTTGGAACCGCCGCCCGAGATCAGGATCTTCTGCACGACCGTCTCGTTGTCCTCGGTCGTCGCACGATAGAAGTCGAAGGTCTTCTGGATCTCCATCGCGACGATCTCGGTCACGTTGGTGATGAGCGGCTCGATGGCCTTTTCTTCAAGGCCCTCGACTGCGTGATCGACACCGCGTTTGACAGCTTCGGCTTGCTGGAAGCTAAGTCCGAGGCTCCGTTGGAGCACGTCGGTGAACTGGCTGCCGCCGACGGTGATGTCGCGTGTGAACAGCGAGCGGGTGCCCTTAACGATGTTGACGTTCATCGTTGAAGCACCGATGTTGAGCAGCGTTACGACCTGCGACTCGTCGGGCTGATAATTGAATTCGTAGCAATTCTGCAGGGCGAAGGTGTCGACGTCGATGACGAAGGGTTCCTTGCCTGCGAGCTGAACGGCCTGACGTACATTATCTATACGCTCGCGCTTGCATGCGGCGATCAGGACGTTGGTCGAATCCGATGTCTTGTTTGTGACCTGATAGTCAAGGCTGACCTCGGCCAGGTCGTAAGGAATATGCTCTTCGGCGTGCCAGTCGATCGACTCCTCAAGCTCGTCCTCGCTCATCGGCGGAAGTACGATGTTCTTGATGATCACGGAATGGCCGCTGACACCGGTGACGACCTGATCGGCGTTCACCTGAAAATTCTTGCAGACGTTCTGGATGACGTCAGATACGACGTTCAGCTCCATGATCTGGCCGTCGATGATGGTATCGTCGGGCAGGTTCTGGTAGCCCAGGGCCACCAGACTCAACTGGTTCGATTTGCCGTCAAGTTCAACCAACTTGACCGAGCTGGAGCCGATGTCCAAACCGGCGACACTTTTCTTCTTACCGAACAGCATTATTCTTTTGCTCCTTTCCGGCGTCTCGGCCGTGAATCTTCTACCTGGTTGTTCTCCTGCAAAACGAAACGGGGCGGGGTCTGGCTCCGGGAAGGGATCTAGCCACCCTTTATTGAACCTGCTGAGAATTTAGACTGGACATTTTGTTGACGGGCCAAGTGCAAACGGCGCCGAGGCTCCCGCTTCGTTCGTAAGGATCCGGTCAGCTCCGCAAGGAGCGGCCGATCGAATTGTTGTTTTGCAGAAAACTCTTTCGCATCGGGTGGCGAAGGGGAACTGCCCAGGAGGGCGGTTACTCAATTAAATTACCGTAATGTAAAACATCTGTCAACAAATATTTGTCATGTTGAACTAACAAAGATCTGTTATCGGTCAGATTGACCGGATGGCGTAGGAGGAGAAGCAAGGGGTTCAATGTCCGAGCAGCGAGAGGATCATAGAGGCGGTCGCTTCCGGCTTTTCAAATGGGAAAAGGTGGCTGCCTTCTAGGAAATGGAAATCGATGTCGAAATGCCGCTGCATGAAGCTGAGCCGGGCAAGGCGCGCCTCGCGCGAATTCGTGCCGCCGACATAGGTGACCGGCACGCTGAGCATGCCCCTGAGCGACGGCAGATCGTGCGGAAGATTACGGTAAATGGCAGCTTCGATCTGCGGTTCGAAGAAAAGGCGAAAGCCGCCGTCGGCTTCCTTCATTCCGAACTGAATATAGTCTCTCAGCACCTCGTCGTCGAACGCGGAAAACTTCGGCTTCGACTTGAAATGCTCATAGGCCGCTTCCCTGCTCGGCCAGAAATTTCGGCGAGCACGTGTCTGCCGCGACATCGAGAAGCGGTCCATCAGATTGAGCGCCTTCATGATGCGGATACCACGCGAGGAACGGCGGCTGATGATAGGCGCGTCGAGCAGGATGATTCGCCGGTATAATTCCGGTCGGTCAACCGAAACAAGAAGATGGAGAATGCCGCCGAGGGAATGGCCGAGGCCGATGACCGGTTCGATGAAGTCGGCTTCGACAGCGTTTCGGAGTTCGTCCTTCAGTGCATCCCAGCCGTCGGTGACCGGGAGACGCGGATCGTGGCCGTGACGCTCGAGAAACCGGATCTCGAAGTCGGGCTCGAGGAATGAGAACAGTTTGGTGTAAGTCCGTGCCGGAAAACCGTTCGCATGGGCAAAGTGGATGATCGGCTTTGTCATTCAAGGGTCGCGATTCAAGCCGCCTGACCGGCCCGGCGGCCTTTGAGTTCCATCTTCGCTATCGATTCCAGATGCACCTCATCGGGACCATCTGCAAGCCGAAGTGTCCGAGCATACATCCAGAAAGAAGCGAGCGGGAAATCTTCGCAAACGCCGCCGCCGCCGTGCACCTGGATGGCACGGTCGACGACCTTCAGGGCCATTTGCGGGACGGCGGCCTTGATCATCGCGATCTCTTTACGGGCGGCCTTGTTGCCGACGGTGTCCATCTTCCAAGCGGCGTTAAGAACGAGCAGACGGGCCTGGTCGATCGCGAGGCGGGCCTCGGCGATCCACTGGCGGACGACGCCCTGTTCGGCGATGGGCTTGCCGAAGGCGACCCGCGAGTTCGCACGTTCGCACATCAGTTCAAGAGAGCGTTCCGCGACGCCGATCAACCGCATGCAGTGGTGGACTCGGCCGGGCCCGAGACGGCCCTGGGCGATCTCGAACCCGCGCCCTTCTCCGAGCAGGAGGTTCGTCTTGGGTACGCGAACGTTTTCAAAGGTCACTTCGGAATGGCCGTTCGGAGCGTCGTCGTAACCGAAGACAAGGAGGTTGCGTTTTACCTTCACGCCTTCGGCGTCCATCGGGACCAGGATCATCGATTGTTGGAGATGCTTCGGCGCCGACTCGTCGGTTTTGCCCATGAAGATCGCGAGCTTGCAGCGAGCATCCCCCGCGCCGGTGGACCACCATTTCCGGCCGTTAAGAATGTAATGATCGCCATCGGGCCGGATCGACGCCTGGATGTTCGTCGCATCGCTCGACGCAACGTCGGGCTCGGTCATCGCAAAGCAAGAGCGGATCTCACCGGCCATCAGCGGTTCGAGCCATTTCTTTTTCTGCTCATCGGTGCCGTAAAGATGGAGCACTTCCATGTTTCCCGTGTCGGGAGCCGAGCAGTTGAAGACCTCGCTTGCCCACGTGACGCGGCCCATGACCTCGGCAAGCGGAGCGTATTCCAGATTGGAGAGGCCCGAGACATCCGGAAGGAAAAGATTCCAGAGGCCCGCGGCCTTCGCCTTTGATTTGAGGTCCTCGATCAGCCCGAGCGGCTGCCATCGGTCGCCGGCGTTGATCTCCTCGTGGTACCGCCGTTCATTCGGATAAATGTGCTCATCCATAAAGGCCGTCAGCCGTGCCCGGATCTCTCCGGCCTTTTCTGAGTATTCAAAATTCATGATCTTAGTTCGTTCGAGCTAGCGGTCCGATCCAGTCCGCTTCGGACGGTTCTTCCCGCATCGGTTTCCCTTTTGCGAGCGTCCAGCGATGGAGCCACGAGAGCCCGCGTTGAGATACGGCCTCAGGGAGCTTGTAAGCCGGGTCCTTAAGGGCCTCTTCCAGGGTGATGAAGGCGTAGCCCCGCTTTCGCATCATATCGGCGAGTTTATCAAAATAGTCGGCATTCAATTCGTTCGCATGCAGCAAGAGAGTCTGCTTCACTTCGTAGCCAAGCAGGTCGACACTGATGCGTTCAAAATGTGCGAAGACACGGTCCATGTAGTCGATGTATGACAATACGATCCTTTCGGCCGCCTGTTTGTCGGCACGTTTTTTCGCATTGGCATACGCCATCGCATAGATGTAGTCGTTGTTGTCGATCGTGACCGGTGCGATCGTATAGCCGCGGCCGGCCAGAAAGTCGTTGAGCCGTTTTCGGTATTCCTCGGTCGGGCCGGTCCGGAGTTGAGTATGTCGGAAATAACGCAGCCGTTTGCCGGAGGCTTCGGAGATCATTCTCGTGACTGTTTCACCGCGGATGACGTCCTCGGAATACTGCTCGAACGAAGTGCGGTCGATCGGGACGTGCGAGAAGGTGTGGTTGCCTAGTTCGTGGCCGGCATCCAGCCATCGCTTTAGGAGAGCGGTGCGGCGGTCGATCTCGCCGGCAGTGAAGAGCTTTCGCTCGTTCACAAAACCGATCGCCGGGACGCGAGCAGCCCTGATCTTTGCGAGCAGATTCTCGGTAACGTACTCGTATTCAGCCAGGCCGCCGTGCGTCGCCGGAAGGTCGTCAAACGTTACCGCGACCGCACGTTTCCGCTCCTGCCCGGCGAGTGCGAGAGGGAGTGCGGCCACACAAAACGTCAGAATGCAGCATTTAGCTGCAAATATTATGGCTCGTCTGAATCGCTTCATTTGAGTAAATTAGCACAGTTCCTCGACAGCGGATAAGGAGCGGTCATCGCTGACGGTTTCCCAAACGAATAGTGCTGCTGATGGATTCATAGACTAAACTTTGTGTCCTTCGCGTCCTGACTTTGCGGTCTTTGTGTTTGGCGAATATTCGAACACAAAGGGCGCCGAGGAAAGTCAAGAAGTACACAAAGAGAGGCTCCCACCCCGACTTCCTGACAAAATCTCAGCGTTGGCCGAGGGCAGCTTTCCATTGTTTCCCCAGCGAACGGCCGCTTTTGATATCGGCGTATTCATTGTGCGGCTCGACAAACGAAAAACGATATTCTTCGCCGCGGACGCGGAGCTTGAAACCGCCGCTGAAGTAATACCATGGGAAATTGACGCCGCTTACTTCTTCCATCGGCACGTCGAATCCGGGCCCGTCATCGGGAGTGTATTTAAGTCTTCCGGCCGACAATTGGAGCGTACCCGGCTCGCTTCCCCTCAGCCCGGTAAGCCGCCAAACAGGTGTGCTGATCGATGTCATTGTTGGGCATTTTAGCGCCGTTCGCCGTACTGTCCTATAATCTACCGCATGGCCGGTCCAGCCTCCGAAACCATCGCTCCGCGAGAAGATATCGACACAGCCCGGTTGGGTGATTTCATTGCTTCGCGCATTGGCACCGGTTCGAGCTCGATAAGCGTGAGCCAGTTCCCGGGCGGAAGCTCGAACCTGACCTACCTGATCAAGATCGGCGATGAAGAATTCGTCCTCCGCCGGCCGCCGTTCGGCAACACGGTCAAGACCGCCCACGACATGCGTCGCGAGTTCAACGTGTTGTCGAAACTTTCGGCTGTTTATCCGCCCGCTCCGAAACCGCTGCTCTTTTGCGATGACGAATCCGTTATCGGTGCCGAGTTCTACCTGATGGAGCGGCGCCGCGGCCTGATCATTCGTGGGGCGGCTCCGACGGAGATGGAACATTCGCCGGAGGTGCAGCGATCCGTCTGCCGGGGATTTATCCGTAATCTTGCGGACCTGCATTCGCTTGACTATGCGGCCGCCGGCCTTAGCGAACTCGGAAAACCCGAAGGCTATCCCCGCCGCCAGGTCGAGGGCTGGACAAAGCGCTACTTTGCAGCAAAGACGGACGAGCATCCTGAACTTGAAGCCGCGATCGAATGGCTGAACGCGAACATCCCCACGGAGTCCGGCGCTTCGCTCGTACACAACGATTACAAGTTCGACAACGTGATGCTCGACCCCGAAGACCTGACACGCATCACCGCAGTGCTCGATTGGGAAATGGTGACGGTCGGTGACCCGTTGATGGATCTCGGCACGACGCTCGGATATTGGATGTCGCCGGACGCGGGTGAAGGAATGATGCGAATGCCGTTCAACCCCTTCGTGCTAATGTCAAACTTTTCCCGGCGGCAATTGGTCGATATGTACGCCGAGGAGTCGGGCCGCGATGTCTCGAACATCCTCTACCATTATGTGTTCGGCACATTCAAGATCGCCGTTATCGGCCAGCAGATCTACGCGCGATACGTGAAAGGCTTTACCGACGACGCGCGATTCGCCGGTTTTGATAAATTTGTTGCTGCTCTGGGGCAGATCGCCGCGGGAGCGATCGGCCGCCGTTCGATCTAAGGCGCGAGGCGGCCAAATCTAGGCAGCTAACGGAATTTCTTTTATAATAGGGTTGGTTCCCCACCCGGGCCATAAAATAAGTACTCGAAAACATTTCCGAACCAGACCATCGGCTGCAGTTGTTCAAGCTGAAAAAATGAGCCTCAATTTATGTAATTCCCGTGTCACCGGATCCAGGACCCGGGCGCAACTTCGAAAGTATTTCGGGCTGTTGCTGCTTCTGACGACGGCACAGGCTATCGCGGCACAGAAGGTCACGCTGGGCAAGCGGCTCGATGACGGTGCCGGAGCCTTGGCCCAAGGCTACCTTAAGATGCTGGAAGCGGACCCACTCAACGAATCTAAACGCGCCGCGATGGAGCCGTTTGTCAACGGATTTTTTGGCTTTAAGGCATTGAGGATGGTAAATCTCGGGGTCGGGACGATCGAGGCCGCTCACCTGAATATCTGTTCGACGATGCTCGGATTTTACGATCCTGAAGTGGTCCCGACGCTGAAGGGGATCACGGCCAGGGCGAAAAGCCCGGTCGAGTGGCCCGTACCGCCCGAAACCGAGCGAAAGACGGTCCAGCGCTTCGTTGTGGTCAAACAATTCGACCGGTTCGGGTCGATGAACGACATTTTGAACGAAACGATTCCCGAGGTAGATCCGCGATCGCAATGGCAGTGGGAAGTTGGCATGTCGTTAGGCGAGATCGCCGCCGATCTGACGATGTGGTACAAGTTTCCGAATTATCCGCCCTTCGACAAGTCTATGGGTGAGTATTTGGCCTCGCTCGATAAAAAGCTTAACGAGGCCCCGGCGGGAACCCCAAGCAGTTTCACGCTCAGCGCGCGACGGCTCACGGCATTGAAGTCGAAGCCGACCTACACCATCGCGCAACGAGACCAGATCGCCGCCGAGTTGGGAAAGACGCTTCTCGCCGCACTGGCATTCTCTACGGCCGGCAAAGGATTCCCGAAACGATCGCTCGTCGCCGGCAGCACGGCAGGCCCGCAGCGACAATCGACCGCGGCCGTACCGAGGCCTTCACCGCCGCCCGTCACCCGCTCGACGCCTTCACCCGTTGTTCGCCCGACCCCGGCCGTCAGGCCGACGCCCCCTTTGTCCGCGGGATCGGCGGGCCCGGTCATTTCGCCGACCGTCCGTGCAGCCACTCTTCTTGAAGACGGCAAGAAATTAGCGGCGGCGGGTTCTCACACGCTGGCGATGGCAAAGTTCAACGAAGCGGCCCGCCTCGACCCCCGGAACGGCAGCGTTTTCTTTAACCGGGGATTGTCGAACTACAGCCTAAAACTGCTGGATAAGGCGATCGAGGACATGACGGCGGCTATCCGTCTCAGGGCCAGCCTTCCACTTGCATATTTCAATCGCGGGACCTTTTACCTGGACAAAAAGGCTTATTCGCAGGCAAAGGCCGATCTGGACCAGAGCGTCGCACTCGACCAGACCCATTACCGTTCTTTTTATAACCGAGGGCTGGCGAACTTTAATCTCACTGCGTACGATCCCGCTTACGCCGACTTTACGAAGGCGATCAACCTGAACCGAAAACATTCCAACGCATATATCATGCGGGCACGGGTGCTCTGCAAGAAGGGACTCTTGATGACAGCCATCGCCGACCAGAACGAAGCGATCAAGCTCGGAGCAAAGGTCACGAAGGGTTGCAACCCGTAAATCAAGCATTTCAAGAGGTCATTCACCGCTGAGATCAGCACACCTTTGGCGAGGCCGGGCCTCCCCCCCCCCCCGCCCGGACCCGAAATTATGAACAAGAAAGGGATCAA
>JBFXJZ010000006.1:0-263179 GCA_050174305.1 Pyrinomonadaceae bacterium
CTGAAAGAAGGGACTATTGATTACAGCCATCGCCGACCATAACGAAGCGATCAAGCTCGGAGCAAAGGTCACGATGGGTTGCAACCCGTAAAAAAAGCATTTAAAGAGGTAATTCACCGCTGAGATCAGCACACCTTTGGCGAGGCCGGGCCTCCCCCCCCCCCCCGCCCGGACCCGAAATTATGAACAAGAAAGGGATCAATTCATTTCTGCGGCCGTTCCTGATGGCAATGCTCTTCACGAGTGTTGTCGGAGCCCAGAATCCTACGACGGCCGAAGGCTGGAATGCCCTCGGTTTTCAGCAGAACAAGAACAAGGAATATGCGAAGGCCGAGGCATCTTACGGCGAATGCATCAGGCTGAATGCCGCAGCGGGCAACTGTTTCAGCGGGCGGGCGATCGCACGGTTCTATGGTCAAAAATACGACCTGTCAGTCGCCGACCTGACGAAAGCGATCGAACTTAGTCCCAAAGTTTCGGCCAATTTCGGGATACGCGGTGACGCGTACCTTCGGATGGGTCGGGCCAAAAACGCGATAGCCGACTATTCGCAGGCGATCGCGATCGAACCGCGGGATATCTATTATGTTGCCCGCGGGACCGCAAAGGCCGCTGACGGCGACCATCAGGGGGCGACGATCGACCTTTCGGAAGCGATACGGCTGAACCCGAACTATGCTCTGGCCTACGACAAGCGGGCCGATTCATACGCCGCCCTAAAGAAGTTCGACCTGGCATTGATCGACCGGTCGAAGGTGGTCGCTCTTGCGCCAAATGATGCCAGGTCTTATTTCGAACGCGGCCTCACCTATGAAAAACTGAAGCGCTACCAGGAATCGGTCAACGATCTGACGCAGGCGATCACGCTCGATCCCAAAAATGCGTGGGCCCACAATGGTCGTGCTTACTCCTATGAACTGATGGGCAAGACCGCCGAGGCCGAGGCCGGTTATTCAAAGGCCATCGAGCTTTCGCCGACGACCGCGATGTTCTACCGTAACCGCGGCAATCTTTATTACGGCCTGAAGCAGGACGCAAAGGCCGAGGCCGACCTGAAGAAAGCGATCGAGATCGACCCGAAATTCGCCTGGGCATTCAACAATCTGGGGAATCTGTACCTGCGGCAGAAGAAGAACGTCGAGGCGGTTGATAACTTTTCGAGAGCGACAGCGATCGACCCGAAATACACTACGGCCTTTTACAATCGAGGGCTTGCCCATCGCAACATGGGAAACTACGATCAGGCGATCCAGGACCTTTCGAAAGCTATAGAACTGGACCCCGGTTACGTTAAAGCATATAAGGAACGCTCCGACGCCCTGGCTCGGCTAAAGAAATTCGACGAGTCGTTAAAAGATGCAATGAAGCTTGTCGAACTGGAACCGAACAACGCCGACCAGTGGGTGAACCGCGGAGCGGCGTACGACCGGGCCGGCAAGAAAGATCTGGCCCTGGCCGACTACAAGAAGGCCCTTGCGATGGACCCGAAACATCATGTCGCTCACTTTAACATCGGGAGCTACCACTATAATCGCGACGAATTCGATGACGCACTGGCGGCCCTTAACCGGTCGCTTACGATCAAACCAGATTATGCCGAGGCCGTCCGGGCCCGGGCAATTACGTATTGCAAAAAGGGCGATATGGTCCGGGCGACCGCCGATGAGAAAAAGGCGAAAGAACTGGGCCGCGAGGTGGCGAAGCCCTGCGCTTCCGAAGCCAGCACCGCAACGACATCTCCGGAGCAGCCGGCTGCCGCCTCGAATTATGACCTGGCTTACAAGGAATTTTTGGCGAGACGCTTCAATGAAGCCGTCGGCTTGATCGAGAAACACCTCGCCGCGACCACGGTCCCGGCAAGCAAGCGTGCGTCCGATTCGATCGACATGGCCGGGAAGCTAGTGAATGCGGGCCAGACGGAACTCGCGCAAAAGCTATTTGAAAAGATAGCTCTGGCCGGCGGCATCCCGGTCGAAAACCGAACCCGCGCGATCCTGGCAACTGGGAATTTCTATTTCGGGAATAAGAATTTCGTTAAGGCGAGAGAGTTCTATTCGATGATCCCCGGGAGCCTTGATGCACGCACGAACATGATCAAGGCCTTCCATCAAGAGAAGGACCATAAGAATGCCGCGGAATGGACCGCTTCAACGATGTCGTTGTTGGCCCAGCACTTTTATGCATCGAGAACGGCGGCGGAGAAGAAATCGCGGCTGGAAGCTGCGAACAATTTCTTTAGGGATGCGGTCGGGCTTGCCGATGAATACGGCAAAGCTCCGGCAACCAAACCCTCCGCATTCACGATCCTGCGAGCGCTCGAAAGGATAATGCCTGCCGGCTCGCCCGACGCGAATCTCGTCAAGGAACGGATCGCGAAATTGGAAGGAGCCGGAAACTAGGCCGCCGTGCGCTCTTTCCACGTTTGCGGATTCGAGCCGTCGTCGCGGCGTTCCATCGTGATGGCACCGGGTGAGGGGCAGACAAGAGCACAGAGGTTGCAGCCGACGCATTCTTCCTCGATCACGCGGGGATAACGGTGGCCGTTTGATTGGACGAATTCGAAGCTCTGGTGGGCGCCGTCTTCGCAGGCGATGTAGCAGAGGTTGCAGCGGATGCAGTGTTCTTCGTTGACGTGGGCCTTGACGTCGTAGTTGAGGTCGAGGTTTCCCCAATCGGTCACGCGGCTTACGGATTTGCCGACGATGTCGTTTACGGAAGCGAAGCCCTTCTCGTCGAGATAATTGTTCAGTCCGTCGATCATGTCCTCGACGATGCGGTAGCCGTAATGCATCACCGCCGTGCAGACCTGGACATTGCCGGCACCGAGCAGCATAAACTCGACCGCATCTCGCCAACTAGAAATTCCGCCGATGCCGCTGATCGGGATATTGAATTCCGGATCGCGTGCAAGCTCGCTCACCATATTCAACGCGATCGGCTTCACCGCCGGCCCGCAATAGCCGCCGTGGGCCGCTTTGCCGTTGACGTTCGGGTACGGAACAAGCGTGTCGACATCAACGCCCATCACGGAATTGATGGTGTTTATCAGCGAAACGGCATCGGCACCACCTTTCATCGCCGCACGTCCCGGTGGGCCGATGTGCGCGACGTTGGGCGTCAGCTTCACGATCACCGGGATCTCGGAAACTTCCTTCACCCACTCCGTGACCATGCACGTATACTCAGGCACCTGCCCCATCGCCGAGCCCATCCCACGCTCGCTCATCCCGTGCGGGCAGCCGAAATTCAGCTCAAACCCGTCGCAGCCCGTGTCCTGCGAACGCTTCACGATCTCGTGCCAAGCTTCCCTTTTCGACTCGACCATCAAAGAGACGACGACCGCGTGGTTCGGATACTTCTTCTTGCACTCCGCGACCTCTTTCAGATTCACTTCCAGCGACCGGTCGGTGATCAGTTCGATATTGTTCAACCCAAGCATCCGCGTCGACCCATAATCGATCGCTGCCAGCCGCGAAGAAACATTCACGATCGGCTCGCCCAAAGTCTTCCAGACCGCCCCGCCCCAACCGGCGTCAAATGCGCGCTCGATCATCGAGCCCATGTTCGTCGGCGGCGCACTCGCCAGCCAAAATGGATTGGGAGATTTGATCCCAGCGAAGTTGATGTTTAATTCGGCCATATGAAAGCCTCTTTCTATAACGTTCCCGGGCGGTCCTCCGCCGGCATTATGTTCTCGGCGTCGGGTTCCGGGTAGTGTTCGATGCCCGGAGCGGGATGCTCGGCGTCGTCGTCTTCCGCGGTCTCACCGTTTGTAACTTCCTCTTCAGGTTCCCGATCGATATCGTTTCTTTGCATTTGCGTAAACCTCCCCGGGAATGATCCCGATCGACTTACTGGCATTTTACATCCAGCGTGTGTTTTCCTTTGTTCGCTTGAGCGACGCACGCGTTGGCACATTTTATGGTGACCTGATCGAGAAGCCGCGGGTCTTCCATAATGGCATCTTCTTTCGTCGGTTTGCGTTTTCGCTTTTGCTCGAATTCCCTGGCCTTTGGCGAATCAAGCCAAATGCGGTACATCCCGTCGAATTCGCCATCGGTCTCGAGGCAGTATTTATTGCAAGCGTTCAGGCCGGCCTGCTTCTCATCCTTAGCGGTCCCTTCGAAAGTTCGCCCTTCAAACGTAACAACGCCTTTGCAGGCATTGCCCCCGGAGCCGGGGCCCAGGCATCCAAGCGAGACTACGACAAGGATCAGCAGAACCGCGAGCAGATCGATCCGTGACTCTTTATGTTTCAACATTCGGTCCCCTCCATTTCTCAACTAATTCAACAAGACAAACTCACCTTGCTTCACGGTTCTACTTTTCCCTTCGGCGTCCTTGATCTGAACGGCGCCAGTCTCTGCCGAAGTTACCTGAGCATAAATCCACTTCGAGCCGCTCTCAGGCTTGACGAGAACATATTGGTTGGGCTGCGGAACCTGAGTGTCTGAAGATCTCGGATACGGCATTACCTTCTTCAGTTCCACATCCGAAGGTTTCGACCCGTCCTCCCACGCTATGGTGACCTTGTCGCCGCTGACTTTTTGGACTTTGCCCTGCCACCAACTGGCGGTGGCCCACTCGGCGAGCACTTGTTCGCCCGACTTCGGAGTGTAGTCCGTGGGCATCGTTGGCTTCTTTGATCGGGCCAACTTCAGGAAGTCATTCGAGCCTGACTTCTCTTTCAGATCGGCTGCGATCGGGGCCGGGATCTTAATTACCTTATCGGTTGCAAGGTTTGCGGTCCTGTCGACGTCGATGCCCTTGACGGTGATCACTTCACCCTCAACCTTCGTCACCTCCGCGCCGCTCCAATATGTCCCCGGATTGATCTTTGCTAGGACCATTTCTCCGACGGTCACGTCGGGTTTCGCTCCCGCCTTTGGGATCACAAACACATCTCCCTTATCGATCTCGCTCGGACTCGAGCCGTCGGGCCATTTTATCTTGACTTTAGAATCGGTGATCGATTCCACTGTTCCTTCGTAGAACGAATTTTTCGCCCATTTCCCCACGACGGTGTCGCCCGCCTTTAGGGGTTCCGGTTTCGTGGGTTCAGCAAGGCTTCCGCGCTCCATTAGCGATGAACAACCAGCCAGGGGCAACAGCGCCAGACAGATAAGGGCACCAAAAAAAGCATTTTTTACCATCAACCAAACTCCTCCTAATCAGATCTCAATTCAAATTATTTTTCTCAGGTTCCAACGGACACGTCCATTTGACCTTATATGTTATTTCGGGAACGGCTCACCTTTCTTCGGAACTCGGGCGGCGAGTGCTTTGCCTTCCGGTGTGGCCCAGGGGATGCCATAGAACAATCCGGCTTCGGGCGACGGAAGCAGCCGCTTGTCGATCTCGCTTCCTCCCGGCGGGATCTCCAACTCTATCAGCCATTTGTCCTTGTCCAGATTTACATTCCCGGTTCTCTGTTCCGGGTGAGGCACAATGCTGCCGCCGGCGACCTCAAACTTTATCGTCCGGAACCTCGCATTCGATTTGTCCCCGAAGATGTCGCATTGCCATTTTCCGGGCGTTTTCGTCACATCGACCCAGCCGCGGCCATAGCCGACCGTAGGGTTCACGACCGCGCCGAGCGTCAAAGGCAGCTGGATCTCCATTTGATCGAAGCGAATAGTGTCGCGTTGGATCACCCGCTTGGCGTCGAAGCTCTCGGAAAACCCGTTGATCACACGTGCATTCGCCTGTCGAAATGCGGTCCCGCTGTCGGCGATATCGACGGGGCGTCCATTGACGGAGCACTTAAGGATCGGCGAGTAGCCGAAGGTCGCTCCATAGTCCTCGACCGGCGAGAAGACGGTATTCAGGAAAAGCACGTTGCGGAGATTCTTGCTCAGGTAGCCGACCGCCGCGTCCGCATGCCGTTGAATGTAAAACTCCGGGCGTCGGCCGCCCTGCTTCGTCGTTTTGCGAACATCGATCTTATACTTTCGCACCAGCTTCGAATTTCCCGTCGAGCCGTTGTCGAGATAGATCTCAACGTCGAAGAGGCCCACCTCAGCGATCGAACTGTTCCGGTCGTAGCAAGCCTGTGTCTGCGTTCCGCTTCGGCCGGCAAGCGGGCACGTGTGTGAATAAACTTCTTTGCCGCCGCGTTTCACGACCAAACGCAGCGGGCTTCCTTTGGCGGCCCCGGGGAAGTTTATTTCCGGATTCGGATACCATTTGTAAGTGTTTCCCGGTGCGTTTACGACCTCGGCCTTAAAAAAAGTGAAGCTGTCATCCGGCAATTGCCCGCGGACCTGACCGGCCGGGACCAACATCAGAAGACAGGATACGAGTAGAAGCGCAAAGGTGCTTGCGCGAACGCGCAGAAGAACTGTCGTTACCAAATTTACATTCCTCCTTGATCATCATGGATAAGTGTACGGTGCCTGCAGCCCGAGCGGGATCCCGAGTCCCCAATAGATGAGCAGGAAAATGACCCAGGTGATGAGAAAACCGATCGAGTACGGCAGCATCAGCGAGACCAGAGTACCGATGCCCGTGTTCTTGACGTACCGTTGGGCGAAGACCACCACCAGCGGGAAATACGGCATCAGCGGCGTGATGATATTCGTGGTCGAATCACCAATGCGATAGGCGGCCTGAGAGAGTTCGGGCGACATCCCCAACTGCATCAGCATCGGCACGAAGATCGGAGCGAGCAGTGCCCACTTGGCCGACGCCGACCCGATCAGCAGATTCACTAAAGCGGTGAGAAGGATGATGCCGATGATCGTTACCTGTGCCGGCAGGGCGAGGGCCTGAAGTGCTCCGGCACCCTTTAAGGCGATCAGGGCCCCGATGTTCGACTGACCGAATGCAGCGATGAAGAGTGCGGCAAAGAACGCCAGTACGATGTAATAGCCCATCGTGCTCATCGACTTGCTCATTCCCTTAATGATGTCGCGGTGGCTTTTGACCGTCCCGGCGACGTAGCCGTACACGATGCCCGGCAGGATAAAGAGCAGGAAGATCAGCGGAACGATCGACTGCATCAGCGGCGCGGCAGATGCCGTTAGCTGCGGCGGGACCGGTTCGGCATTGGCCGCGAACACGGCACCGTACTGCTTTGCACTTTCCTCGCCGAGCCGTGTCTTCAGTGCGTTATCAAACGCCGTCTTGCCAAAGAGTTCCTGGCCGATCATCGGGCCGGCCTTTGCCGCAATGTCCGCCGGGACGCCGGCGGCCTTGACCCTTTCGATGGACTGATCGGAGAGTCGGAGAGCGGCAGGCGAACGCATCGGCGAACTTTGGGGGATAGAGACGGCGGCGAGAATGCCCACGCCGACGACCAAAGTGGCGAGGCCCGCGATCAAGCCCTTTTTCTCTTTGGGCCCGAGCGTCTCCATCTTCGGCATTTCGTCCGGATCGCCATCGACGACAGTATTTTTCAGCCGGGGCTCGATCACGCGGTCGGTCAAAAACCAGCCGACGGCAACGATCACAAGGCAAGATGCGCCCGTGAAATACCAGTTCGCCAATGGGTTGACAAGGCGCGCCGTATCCAGGATCTGAGCGCCAGACTGCGTCAAACCGGAGAGCAGCGGATCGAGGCTGGAAGGTATGAAATTGGCACTGAAACCGCCCGAAACGCCGGCGAAGGCCGCCGCGATCCCCGCAAGAGGATGCCGCCCCGCCGTATAGAAAATGACCCCGCCAAGCGGAATGACAAGCACGTAACCGGCGTCGGCGGCTGTGTGGCTGATGATCGCGACGAAGATCAGCATCGGCGTCAAGAGGCTGGGCGAGGTGACGTTAAGAAGCGCCTTTAACGAAGCGTTGATAAAACCCGTGTGTTCCGCGACACCGACGCCAAGCAGGGCTACAAGGACCACTCCGAGCGGATGGAACCCGGTGAACGTCGTGACCATGTTCGACAGAAACGCGGCTATCGCCGTCCCGGTCATCTGGTTGTTGATCACGAGGGCCTTCCCTGTCCGCGGGTCGATCTCGGCGAAGGTCATTGTCGAGAGGATCGCCGACAATATCCAGACGACTATCAATAAGATCAGAAACAATGCGGCCGGATCAGGGAGCTTGTTCCCGACCGTCTCGATCAGATTGAGAGCTTTGTTTACAAATCCGGATGATTCGGGCCTTGCGGCACCGATGTTTTCGTCTTCCATAGTTTTTGAACCGAAAAGAAAACCGTTAAGAGCGGAGAGATTTCCGAGAAGTTTACTGTAACTACGGGATTTCGGGCAAGTTACTGAGCGCCGGACCCGAGCCCGGCATCAGTTGTTGATCAGCTTCCAGTTCTTATAGAAGATACCGTTCACGCCCTTGAAGAACACGCGGATCAGACTTATCGCGGCGTCGAAAACGAATGGAAGATACGATGGCCGGATAATATCGACGAAAAGGACGAACCGCGGATTGTCCGTTTCGTTGAAAGACTGATGGAGCAGGGTGTCGTCGAAGATGAACAGCCGGTCGGTGTTCCAGTGATTCTCGACCGGCCCGACCTTAATGTAAGCATTCGGATCGGTGACCTCGTTCAGGCAATATAGGACCCGCAGGCTCGGCCTGAACGGGCCGAAGTGCCGCGATGTGCTCTCGCGCTCGCGAAAGGCCGAAACGCCGATCGTTCGAATGAAACGGTAATCGTTGTGGAATTCGGGAATGCTGAGCGAAGTGTCGATGTTCTTTCCGTACCACTTGAAGAAATACATCGCCCGCGGCAGCCCGGCGGTTTTTTCCTCAAGCAGGTTTGCCAGACCGAGTTCGTCTGCACGTTTCAGCAGGCCGCCGATCTCTTCCTGATATGCCTCCGGAAGGTCCGTCAATTGATAAACGCCCTTGTTAATGTATGGCAGGGCAAGGATATCCAGAAGAATGTTGATCGGGGATGCGAGCCAGGTGCCGATGCCGTTGCGGAGGAAATATTGCCTGAATACGCTCAGGTCAAGATCGCGATTTCGCGATACGTCCCAAACGCCGCAAAGGACGAGGGCCGCGAAAGGGATAGGGAAGAACCAGCCGAGCAGCACGAATACGCCCGCAACCAAAATGTATTTGATTATCTTCTTAACTCTGCGGTTCAAATGCGTCTCCCATCGTGCTATACCGGGCCCGATCCACTTCATCGGTGTAGGATCGAACCTTGAACTTATGCTGACACTTAATCATAATTCCTTCATTGCCTTTTGTCTCATCCAAAGCCGTATCGAATTCGTCAACATGCCTTCCGGGAAAGGGGCCGCTGCCCCCCGGCCGGTGAATAGGCGTGCGTTTGCTCGTAAACCAAGATGAAGTTTCTCATCAGCCAGGTCTCCTACTTTCTCAATCAGCGCGACAGCCGACGGAACATCGGGGCACTCGTCAAGTACCTGGCTTTCCTTGTGTCTGTGATCGCGCTCTTCACGGTGCTCTTTCACCTGATAATGCTTTACGGCGAGGGCCGTGAATTTTCATGGCTATCGGGCCTGTACTGGACGCTGACCGTGATGACAACCCTCGGATTTGGCGATATCACCTTTGAGAGCGACCTGGGCCGCGGGTTTAGTATCGTCGTGCTTCTGTCAGGAGTCGTGCTTCTTCTGATAATGCTCCCGTTCACGTTTATCAGGTTCTTTTATGCACCGTGGCTCGAAGCCCAGATCCACGCCCGCAGCCCGCAGGAAGTGCCGCCTGACACCGAAGGGCACGTGATCATCTGCACTTTCGATTCGATCGCACCGAATCTGATCAAGCGGCTGAAACAATTGGACATACCGTATTTCGTCATCGAAAGCGACGCCGCGAAAGCCGCCGAGTACCTGCAGGACGGCATCTCCGTGATCCAGGGCAATGTCGAGAGAGTGTCGATGTATCGGAAGATCCGCGTGGAAAAGGCACGCCTTGTTTTCGCCAACGCCGAGGACACGGTCAACACTAACATCATCCTTACTGCACGTGAATTTGCTCCGCAGGTTCCCATCGCCGCAACGGCGGAGGTCGAGGACTCGATCGACATTCTCGAACTAAGCGGTGCAACGAACGTGCTTCCGCTGAAAAAGATCCTCGGCGAAAAGCTTGCAAACAGGATAAGCGTCGGCAAGGAAAGGGCAAACATCATTGGCACATTCAACGGTTGGCGTGTTGCCGAATTTACGGTCCACGACACGCCCTATTCAGGGCTGCAGCTATCGGAGGCGAACTTCCGCGAAGAGTCGGGGGTCAACATTATCGGAGTCTGGGACCGAGGCCGCCTGGTCCCGGCCAGGCCAGAAACGCAGCTCTCCGACAACAGCGTGGCGGTCGCGGTGGGGACCGAAGACCAGATCGGCCTGCTGAACTCGAAACTGGATCCGGGAAATTCAACACGGCTTGAGCCCGTTCTGATCATCGGCGGCGGCAAGGTGGGCCGGGCGGCCGGGCAGGCCCTGAAGGCACAAGGCGTCCCGGTCTATATGGTCGAGGCGAAGAAAGAGCTCAAGGGCGTGATAGGCACGATCCCGGACCGATTAACGATAGGCGATGCCGCCGACCGTCACGTGCTTGAGGAAGGCGGGTTGAACGAGTGTTCGGTCGTGATCCTTTCGACGAACCAGGATGCGGTGAACATCTATCTCTCGATCTATTGCCGGCGGCTGAACCCCTCGGTCCGGATCGTTAGCCGGATCACGTATTCACGCAACCTCGAGGCCGTCCACCGGGCCGGAGCCGATTTTGTGCTTAGTTATGCCCCGATCGGTGCGGAAACGGTCCTTTCGATCATTCAGGGACGGGATTCCGTGATCCTTGGCGAAGACGTTGAGTTTCTGACGATCCGGCTTCCGTCGAAGTTGGCGGGAAAGACCCTGAGCGAAAGCAACATCGGAAACCGGTGCGGGCTGATCGTGCTTGCGGTCGAACACAACGGTGAGACGATCGTGAATCCCGGGCCTGACCACGTCTTTCAGCCGAACTGCAAGCTAAAGGTGCTCGGGACCGCCGCCCAACTTCGGTCATTCGGTGAATGCTTCTTATAGGGTAGATCAGCGGCCGTTCAGGAACGCATCGATCCCATGTGCGGCGATCTTGCCCATCTGGGCGGCATCGACCGCTTCGGCGCCGCCATTGACGCAATCGCCGCCTGCAAAGACGTTCGGCCGTGAGGTCTGCATCTGGTCGTTGACGACGACGCGGCCTTTTTCGTCCAGCTCGACACCGGCTACACTCTCGTAGAATCGGCGCATCTTTTGCTGTCCGACGGCCTTGATCACCATATCGCAGGGAACATCCATAAGTTCAAGCGTACCGTCGGTCTTTTCGAGCTGAACACCGACCGTTTTTTCGTTGCCTGAGTCCGCAAGAATGCCGATAGGGGCGGCCTGCCAGATGAACTCGATCCCATCGTGCCGTGCAAGTTCCAATTCGTAATCGTAGGCAGAGGCATCACTTTCTTTGCGGCGATAGATCATTATCACGCGTTCCGCCCCGAGACGTTTCGCCTGGGTCGCGGCGTCGATCGCGGTATTGCCGGCCCCGATCACGGCGACCGTTTTCCCTAGCGGCACCCCGTGCCACTCGCGTGTCTTAACCTGTTCAATGAAAGTGAGGGCATCGTAAACTCCGTCGAGATCTTCGCCCGGGATATTTAGCATGTTGGTTTGCCCGAGCCCGGTCGCGAGGAAGACCGCATCGTGCCAGGTTTCAAGGTCGGCAAACGATACGACCTGGGCCGGAGATGTTTCTTCATGTTCCTGATCCGCCTCTTCGTCAACTTCTGCGGGTGTTTCGGATCGACCGCCGATCTCTGTGTTCAAAAGGAATTTCACGCCCATCGCGGCGATATGCTCGGCTTCGGCGAGCGAGACGGACTGCGGCATCTTGTATTCCGCCATTCCGTAGGTATCGAGACCGCCGGGCAGTTCGCGGCGCTCGTAAACCGTGACGTCATAACCCAGACGGGCCAGATAGGCGGCACAAGAAAGGCCCGCCGGCCCCGAACCGACGATCCCGACCGACCGGCCGTTCGGCTCGCCTTTCGTAAAGATCTGCTTTTCGCTTGTCATCGCGTGATCGGTTGCGTATCGCTGGAGCCGGCCGATCTCGATGGGTTTCTGGAGAAGGGTTTTTTCTACGCACGCTCCCTCGCAAAGGACCTCGACCGGGCAGACGCGTGCACAGGTGGCGCCTATTGGGTTGGCGTCGAAGATGACCCGGGCCGAGCCGATCAGGTTGCCGGTTGCGATCTTCTTAATAAACGAAGGAACGTCGATGTGCGTGGGGCATGCCCGGGTGCACGGAGCGTCGTAGCAGTAAAGACAGCGGTTCGCCTCGTGCATCGCCTCGGCCTGCGTGAGGGGCGGGTTGATGTCGGCGAAATTCGCCTCGATCTGCGTAATGTCGAGCGGTGAACAGTAGTGATCTGACATATGTTCAGACAAACACGCGATATGGGTTTCCGCGTTTCAGGCCTCAGTTCCAAGATAACGGCTGCGGACGCCAACAAACAAGCTTTGTCCAAGAACTTGAAACATTGAACCTGAAACTTGGAACTTCTTTATAGTTCCGCGTCGGCCTCGATCTCGATGAGCATATCGGGATCGATCAATCCGGAAACCTCAACCATGGTGGTTGCGGGCATGATCTCGTGAAAATACTCGCCATGTGCCCGGCCGAATTCTTCCCAGCGGGAAATGTCCGTCACAAACATCCGCGTACGGACTATATTCTCAAGACCCGCGTCAAAATTCTTCAAGGCACGTTCAATGTTCAGGATGCACTGTACCGTCTGCCGATAGGCATTGCCGACACCCACGACCGCGCTGTTCTCGTCGGTCGCCGTAGTCCCGGTAACGTAGATCCGGTCGCCCACTCGCACCGCGCGCGAATAGCCGACGATGGATTCCCATTTTGCTCCGGAAGAATAACGTTCTCGGTGCTGCATGCTCCCGATTACTCCAGACTACTTATTTCTAATGAGCCCCAACACCACGGCAGCTAATATGCACAAAACAAATGCTACGATGGAGCTTCCCACGATCTCAAGATCAATTCCGCGGTCCGACAAGAAATAGAAGTAGACCAACCGACTAGACGCGACAAGTAGTCCGAATGGGACACCAAACTTGACGACGTGAGCTGTAACAATGATGGAGGTCGGGCTAGCCGACTGTTTCATACTCTAATCCGCAACGATCGGCCCATATAGATCCGGCCGGCGGTCGCGGAAGAACTGCCAGGTGTTGCGGACCTCGCGGATCTTGTCCATGTCCAGGTCGGCTACGATCAACTCGTCCTTGTCGCGGCTTCCTTCGGCCAGGATCTGGCCGCGCGGATCGCAGAAGTAGCTCTGGCCGTAGAATTCGCCGATATTCCACGGAGCTTCGGTCCCGACACGATTGATCGCGCCGACGAAATAGCCGTTCGCGACGGCGTGTGCCGGCTGCTCCAGCTTCCAGAGATATTCGCTCAAGCCGGCGACCGTCGCCGACGGGTTGAAGATGATCTCGGCCCCGTTCAGGCCCAGGCATCGGGCACCCTCGGGGAAATGCCGGTCGTAACAAATGTAAACGCCGATGCGGGCGAATGCCGTGTCAAAGCACGGATAGCCGAGATTGCCCGGACGAAAATAGAATTTTTCCCAGAATCCCGGGGCCACGTGCGGGATGTGCGTCTTCCGGTATTTGCCCAGATACTTCCCGTCGGCGTCGATGACGGCGGCTGAGTTGTAATAGATGCCGGTCTGCTCTTCCTCATAGATCGGCACGATCAGGACCATGCCGTGCTGTTTCGCGACATCCTGCATCAGCTTTACGGTCGGGCCGTCCGGGATCTTCTCGACCGCCTCGTACCAACGCGTCTGCTGCTCGGCGCAGAAATAAGGCGTCGTGAAGATCTCCTGAAAGCAAAGCATCTGAACGCCCTGCTTTGCCGCCTCATCGACGAACTTCATTTGATTGTCGATGTTGGCCTTTTTGATCTCGTCTATCGACGCTCCCTCGGGTGCCGCATTGTGGGCCTGTATCAGGCCGGCTTTGATCATTCTTGACATATTCCTGTTTACCGCCGAGACGCCGAGACACTGAGAAAAGAAACGGACTACTCATGAAGGGACTACCTAGCTTTCTTTCTCGGCGTCTCCGCGTCTCTGCGCTGAGATCGTTTTCGTTAGCACATAATACAACAAAAACGCTACACCGAACGTGACGAACCATGCGTAGGTATAGAGCGTGTCGAATAAATTGGGGGCTGCGACCTGGCCGCCGGGCGTCGTGGCGGCGCGGAGAAAACCGGGCACGACCGGTGCGATCGCCAGCACGAGGGCGGCGACAGCACGCCAGTTGAACCCGCTGCCGTAAGAGTAGATGCCGTTTGTTCTGAACAGCTCAGCCAATTCCAGCCGACGCTGCCGGAGCAGCCAGTAGTCGCATATCAAGATGCCGCCGATCGCTCCCATCAAGCCCGAATACCCGATCAGCCAAGTGAAAATGTATGCTCCCATCGACGACATTAACTGCCACGGCATCATCAGGATTCCGATCACCGCCGTGATCAGCCCGCCCGTGACGTACGAAATGCGTTTAGGATTCAGATTTGAAAAATCGTTCGACGGCGAAACGACATTCGCGGCCATGTTTGTCGAAAGCTGGGCGATGAAGATGATCACCATCGAGAAAAGAATGACCACCGAATTGTCGAATTTCTGGATCAGTTTTACCGGATCTGCGATCGCCTCGCCGTAGATAATGACGGTCGCGCTCGTCACCGCGACCCCGATAAACGCGAAAGCGGTCATTGTCAGCGGCAGCCCGAGGGCCTGCCCGAGCATCTGCGACCGCTGGTTCTTCGCGTATCGCGTAAAGTCCGGGATGTTCAGGCTTAGCGTCGCCCAATACCCGACCGAGGCGGTCAAAGCGGCCGGAAAGATCGCCCAGAAACTTCCCTGCTGGGTTTGCAAAGCGGCGGTGCCCGCGAGCACCGTACCTAGGCCGCCGGCCGCTGAGGACGCCCAGATCAGCAGAACAAGCCCGCCGAGAAGCAGCAGAGGCGCCGACCAAGATTCAAGGTGCTTGATGCCCTCGATCCCGCGAAGTATGATCACGACCTGCGTCACCCAAAAGATCATGAACGCAAGCCAGGTGTGGAGCGGGTTGCCGCCGATCATCGCATCGATGCCCGACCAGCCGCTCCATAGTTCGGTGAAAAGGGCGTCGAGCGCGGTTCCGCCGATCCACGTTTGAATGCCGAACCACCCGCATGCGACGATCGCCCGAAGAAGCGCCGGGATGTTGGCTCCCACAGTCCCGAACGAAGCACGCAGCAGTACCGGGAACGAGATGCCGTACTTCGTCCCTGCGTGTGCGTTCAACACCATCGGGATCAGAACGATCGTATTGCCCAACAGGATCGTCAGCATCGCCTGCCACCACGTCATTCCCTGCGCGATAAACCCGCCGCCGAGCATATACGTCGTGATCACAACGCTCATTCCGATCCACAGGGCCGCAATGTTCCACGTGGACCAAGTTCGGGTCACGAGAGTCGTCGGAGCAAGGTCCGCGTTGTAAAGCGGCGAGGCTTCCAGTTCTTCCAGAACCTGCGGCTGCAGTTCAACACGCCCGTCAGGATGTTCGATGATGTCGCTCATGGTTGTGGATCGGGCCGTTCGGATAGTTCCAAGAACGGCGCGAATATTTACGACCTTGCATTCGTGCGAAGCCACGAAAGGGCACTACCGGTGTTTGAAAAGAACTTTACCCTGACGCCCTTCGACCCGGCGACTGTCTCATAAAGTTCGCTCAGTTCGTCAGGCTTGAAATCACTGAAACAAAACGCCAGCCAAAGTTTTGGGACGGTTGCGGCCTTTAGCCCTGCGTCAACCACCTCCGTCGGCTGGAATATACCTTCGGGAGCCCTGCCCTCCACCAGGACCCGGCTCGTGCCGTTCTCCTGTCAAGCTCGCCCGATAAGCCCCCAGATCAAATTCCGCTTTTCGGAACTCACTTTTAGATCCGTCCCAAGCTGGACGTGAACGTGGTGATCACGGAATTGAACGCTGACGCCGCCTTCCAAAACAAGCGGCGCGAGCCACTGGGTCTTGTGGTTTTGGTCCTCGTTCATATCAGCGTAGGGGCTTCTGAAGCTTCGGCTCGACTTTGTGTAAGTTAGTCGACCCGGATCATCCAGGTTGCCCGATTCACGCCTATTTGGCCAAAGAGATCAATCTTACCGGGCGACGCGCCGCAACTGGGCTCCGCCGACGGTGATCGAATCGATCTCGCCCGTAGCCGGGTTCAGTTGGAAAGAAACCAGTCCTCGGCCGCGCCAGCTCTCCTGCCACTTGGTCTGGAACGTGTCGTAGTGCCAATGCTCAAGCTCGGCGGAGCGGGCACCCTTGCCGATGGTCAGGCGAAGTTTTCCGTCGACAAGCGTTACATTCATATCGCCATAGAGCGGATCGGTGTACCGGCCCGCGTATGAAGCCAATGGACGGCTCGGCTGTGTATTTGCAGCCCTTCGGGCAAGACGCGCGTCGGCCTGTCGCTTCGATTGTTCGGCGATGCCGTCGTACAGCACCTTCATCTCCTTTGACCAATCGCGGCCGCTGCCGCCGAAAACGAAGGTGTCGAACGCCCGATACATCAAAGCGTGGCGAACCTCGGCATGATCGGTATTGCCGAAAATGTAGATGCCGAACTTCTTGTCGGGAATGAGCCCCACGATGGCCGTGCGGCCGGCGAGGCTTCCGGTGTGGAAGTTGACCATTTCGCCGCGATAATCATGTTGGAACCAGCCCATTGAATATGTGGTCCAATGCGGTTTTGTGAGTGCCACCGTCGGATAGAACTGTCCCGGCGGCACGACGATCTGAGGCCGTAGCAGCATCTGATACGACTCGGGCTTGAGAAGTTGCTTGCCGTTGACGATCGTATTCCCAAGCATGAAATCGACCCATTTGGCTATATCGTTGGCCGTGGACCACACCGAACCTGCCGGAGCGATCGGATCCGCCGTCGACTCCGGAATGACGATCGTCTTCCCTTCGACCTCGTAGTGCGAACTCGATCGGTTCTGATAGCCGCTTGTCGCCCCGTGCGTTGCAAAGGTGTTCCTCATCCCGAGCGGAATGAACAGCCGTTCCGTTACAAACCTCTCCCAGGGCATGCCGCTGACCTTTTCGATCACCTGCCCGGCGACAAGATACATTATGTTCTGATAGGTATAGCCTCCGCGAAAAGGATATGCCGGCCGGGCATACTGCATTCGATCAAGTATCTCGGACTCGGACAATTCCGGGGTCCAGCCCCACAGGAAATCCGCGTTGCCCATTCCGCCGGTGTGTGTGAACAGGTCGCGGATGCGCATCTCCGCCGTGATGTACGGATCGGCCACGCGAAAATCGGGGAGGTGTTTGACCACCTTGTCATCCCATGAGATCTTTCCTTCATCGACGAGCATTGCCATGGTCACGGCCGTCATCGCTTTGGTCGTGGACATCGCACCAAAGATCGTGTCAGCGTCGACCGGCACGTTCTTGCCCGCTTCGCGAACGCCGTAGCCTTTGGCCAGGACGACCTTGCCGTCGTGGACGATGGTGATCGCCATTCCGGGCACTTTCCATTCGGCCCTCGCGGCTTCGGCGTACCGGTCAAATGTGTCCACTGAGTTCTGGGCAAACGCGGCCGCGGCAAATAACAATACCTGGATGGATAAGTTTATTTTTCTTTTCATAGTTTTATTTCCGAAGGATCGATCCCTCTCCGATATGTCGGTCGAACGCCGCTCGCCTCACAATTGAAGGAAGCTAAGGCGAAGCCCTTGGAGGTCCTTGACGGTGACCCATCTTGATGGCACCAAAAAGGACCGTGTCGAAGTGCTCCTGCCGCATTCAGGGCAGTGCTCCATTCAAATCTACAGGGTCGCGTTGTACCGGTTCCACTGGATCTTCATTTTCGCAAGCAGGGCAACGAACGCCGGGGCTTCACGAATATTGTCAAAACTATCGTCCTGTTCGAATAACGGGTAACACGGAAATCCCTCATCGGCTGCCAACTGTAAGTACTCGACAGCCTTATCGGGCCGCTTCAGCATTGCGTAAGCGGCGGCAATATTGTACGCGGTATGATGAAAGTGCCCAAATTCCCGGCCGATCTCGTCCGCCCGCACGATCGCCTGTTCCGCTTCGTTCGTTTTGCCTGCCTTCGCAAAGAGCATCGCGCGAATGCTTGTGCCCAACCCGCCTTGATCCTTGGGGAAATCCCGCAGGTATTTTTCGATCAAGTTGTCCGCCTCCTCCACCCGGCCGAGCTTGAAGAGAGCGGTCGCGCTTTGAAGGGCGTGGATGGAAGGCGTCCTGTCGGGCGGCTGGCTCTTGAAAAAATCGTGCGCCTCCTGGTACCGGCCCTCATAAACGGCGATCACGCCGTATCGAAGACGAGCCACGGCGTTACCCGGGTTGATCTCGAGTGCTTTGTCGATCTGGGCCTGGGCCTTGTCAAAAAGCCCAAGGTGCAAATAGATCAGCCCCAATTGATGGTATGCGTCATCCAATCGTGGGTCGAGGGCAAGGGCCCGCTTATATGCCTGGACGGCCTGCTCGTGCGGAAAACGCCGGGAATGGCTCCAAAGAAGCAGTCCCCGTGCGAGGTGGGCGTCGGCAAGTTCAGGGTCGATACTGAGTGCTTTCTCGACGGCCACTTCGGCATCGACGTTCAAGCGTTTTCGTTCGCTTCCATCAGCAAAATAGAACGCTTTGATCTGATAGGCTCGTGCAAGTAGAGCCCATCCGGCAGCAAACTCCGGATCCCCGGCGACGGTTTTCTCCATGAGCTGAATGGCGTTGTCGATATCCGCCGGATTTTCGCTGGCAAGAAGGACTTTTCCCCTAAGAAAATTATCCATCGAGGCACGGGCCACTGTTTTCGATGTGCCGTGATCTTCGGGTGATCGCGTGATGAAGTAGGTCCCCGCGGCGGCGGCCAATATTAACGCCGCCCCTGCGACGAGCCATTTGGTCGAGAAGCGGCGGGCCCGGATGCCAATTGCGTCATTCAAAAGCGCGGTTGTATTCTCGTCTGGAGTCTCATGCCGAGGAAAGATGGCCGTAGGCTTTTCAGGAGACGCTCCGTCGGACGATGTCCCCGGGTGTCGTGAATCTGAAGGTGACGGAACTGAACCCTGCACAAGCTCGGCCCCATCCTCGAGACAATACGCCAAACTGTCGTCGTAATAATCGCGTCGGCATTCAGGGCAGCGTTTCATATTGTCATTTCTTCAGAAGCCCGGGCCAGTTCAGGATCAACGTCGGTGCCGGGGCCTTTGAGTCGGAGGTCAATGTGCCGATCAGGAATCTTTGGCCGTCCGGCGATACGTCATATTCGCGAAAGATCGCTCCTTCTAACGACAACGTTCGGGTTTTGAAAAGCGGCTTTGGAGCGGCGAATTGAAATTCAGTTCCGTCGGTTTGCACCGACGCAGCCATCATTGAGCTGTCCGATGCGATAAAAAAGAGTTCGCTGCCGTCGCGACGCCAGACCGGAAGTCTGCCGCCTTTTGTCGAGATGAGCTTTTTGTCAGGACCCAATTTGCCGTCCGCCGTAAAAGACTGGACATAGACCTCGTGAGTACCTGTTTCATCTGAGGTATAGGCGATCCAGCGTCCGTCAGGAGAAAGTTGGGGGGTCTGCTCATCGAAGGGCGTGTTCGACAATAAATACTCCTTCTTGTCGCCGAACAGGGGCAGCACCCAAAGATCCATTCGTGTCTTGACGCCGCGCTCCATGAAAAGAATGAAACGGCCATCAGGCGACCAAGCCGCGGTGAATGCGGTCCGTGGAAGAAGGATTTCAGCATCCCCGGAGCCGTTGGCGGCTTTCACGGCGATTCCGTTTCCGGTGTTATACACGATGCGGGTACCGTCCGGTGACCAGACCGGTGTCTGGCTGAACGTCGAAGTTATTCTTAGCCCCGTCCCCTTCTCAAGATCAAGGATCCAAATATTCGAATCGACTCCGCCTGTACCGCCCGTTCCCGATGCCCTTCTCACAACAGCGCGTTTCCCGTCGGGTGAAAGCATGGGGCTCTGTCCGACGGAGCTCTTCATCGGAGCATCGATCGCTCCCGTTTGTTTTCCTTCGCGGTCGTACCAAAGGAGCTGATACTCACGCTGCCACGATCCCTGCCATACAAGAATGCCGTTGTCCGAAACTGAGAACCGCCGGACAGTTGGAGGGTTTTTCGCGCCCGTAATTATCGTTTTCGGCTCGCCGGTCAACGCGAGTTTTCCCGCATCGAATTCCTGCGCCACCAGCGCTTCATTTTGGAGAAAGATCATCCAGCCCTGCGCAGTGTAAGCCGCTACCGATCTGACATCGGATACCTGTTTGATCTCCGGCGAGTCCAGCGAGCCTGCCCAGATACCTTTCTGCTCGCGAAAGAAAATGAAATTGCGACCATCCGGCAGAAAATATGGGAAGCGATGTCGTTCAACGTCATCGCCATCGAATTTCATCTCGACTGGCTTCGGCTCGCCGCCTTGTGCCGGCACTTGCACTAGAGTCGTGCGATAGTCGGGCGCGAAGACGATAATGCCGTCTTTGCTCCACGATCCACCGATCAAGCGGGCCGAATCGCATAACACCTGCGCGTTCGCACCCGTCAGATCCGAGCGCTTCAGTTTGCCGTTTGACCCATAAGCTACAGAACGGCTGTCCGGCGACCAGAATGGCTCTAGTGCATTCTCGGAACCCGGCAGAATCTTTGCTTCCGTCGAATCGAGGTTGCGAACGTAGAGCATACTCTTCCCATCCGCCGAGTTCGCCGTAAAAGCGACCTTTTGCCCGTCCGGCGATATGACCGCCGCATCCGGTTGGGTATCGTTAAAGGCCAGTTCGGGCGGGGGCTCAAATGCAACCCTTACCGCCTTTGACGTTATGTTCGAAGACCCGTTGAAATATCCGTATGCAAACACGGCGGCAACAAGACTAAGCGCGCCGGCGACTATCCACGGGAGTTTTTGTCTCGAGAGAAATGCAGGGAGGCTGAACGTAATAGATTTCGACCCGGTGCGGTCAGCTTTTAGCTGATTCGTCAGACCTTCATCCGAAATGCGATCGCCGGACAATATCGCCGTCGCCGGCTCGTCCGTCACGCTGCCCTGCACAAGCGCGGCACCGTCGTCGAGACAGTACAGAAGGCTGTCGTCGAGATAATCTTTTCTACATTCAGGGCAGCGTTTCATATCTATCTACTCAACCCCGCGGACCAGTTCAGTACGACCACGAGCGGCGAAGAGTTGGCGTCGGCGCTTCGACTGATGAAAAGCAGCCGCTGGCCGTCATTCGAAACGCCGAAATCCTCCGGACGGGGTGCACGCGTCATCGAAACGTCGAACAGCGGTTTAGGGACACCGGCCTCGAACGATGTCCCGAGCTTGATCGGGACCGACATTATCTTTGCGTCGCCCGACGCATAGAGTAATTCGCTTCCTTTGGCCGGCCAGCGCGGAGCCTGACCGCCGTTCGTCGAAATGGTCCATTTCTCCATCGAAGCGGGAAAGGTTTGAACGTAGATCTCGTTCCGGCCGGATTCTCCCGAAATGTAGGCAACATATCTCCCGTCCGGCGAGAAAACTGCCTGTCGATCCTCGTCCGGCGACCGGAAATATAAAGACGGCGTACGATCGCCCTCGACAGGCAACACCCAAATGTCATTCCTCGTTGAGTTGTCGATCGCAGAATAGAGAATGAACTTTCCGTCCGGCGACCAGTTTGAGGGAAATACCCGAACCGGTGATTCGAGCAGCACCTCTGTCTCGCCGGCACCGCTGGCCAGTTTCTTTATTAGCCGGAACTTACCCTCGGCGATCTCGTTCCAAACCACATATTTCCCGTCGGGCGACCAGATTATTTCAGGGGTTTCGTTGCCTGCGGCGCTGCCCAGCCGCGAACTTGCACCGCGCGCCATATCGCTAACCAACACGTCAACACGTCCGGTGTCTCGAGCACGTCGCGTTGTCGCGACCGATCGCTCGTCCGGAGACAGCTTAAAACGGAATATCGCATCAGGCTGGCCGACCGTCTCGATCTCTTTGCCCGCCCGGTCGAACCAGGCCAACTGCCGGCTGTCTTCCAGTTCGGTCGTCGTGTCGTAGATGAGTGTCCCATTCTCCGAGACCGACAAAAAGGCCCTGCTATTGAAATTCACCCGAATGCGATCGGAAACGCGAAAGGGTTCACCAATGAGTTCCAGTTTGTCGGGATCGAAACCCTGCGCCAGCAGGGCGTCGCCGCGTGCAAACAGCAGGTACCCTCGCCCGTCGGGAGACGGTGAATAGACGGCGCTCGAATCGGAAGGAAACAACAGCTTTCTTTCGGGGCTGTCAATAGAGCCAACGAATACGTTTGACTTTGCATCTGCCGCCGAACTTGTGGTCAGGAAGATAAAGTGCTTTTGATCGGGCAGGAACATTGGCCAGCGATCAACCGCCTCCGGCCGCTGCTCGAAGCCGGGCAACAGTTGTGGTTCACCGCCCGTCGCAGCGATCCGGCCGATGCTTCCGCCGAGGTTGTAAAGGATCGTCCCTTCACGATTCCACGTTCCGCCAAAGCCGCGAACATCCGGCGGGACCTCCACTAGATCACGCACTGTCCCGTCCGCAAGATCGACCCTTTTCAATTTGTTTCGCGCAACAAATCCGATCGAACGGCCGTCGGGCGACCAGAAGGGAAAGCCGCCGGCCCCGTCGGTTCCCGCGACCGCGCGTCCCTCCAACGAATCTATCGGACGCACCCAAAGGCGGTTTGTTCCTTCAAAACTGGCCAGTACAGCCACCGTTTTCCCGTCGGGTGAAATAGCAAGCTGACCGACGCCCGAGAATCGGCCCGGCGGCTGGAGGTGAAATATCGCCTTGCTAAGTTCATTCGTCCGCGTTTGTTGCGTATTTCGCACCGCGTACCTGAGCGCGACCAACATTCCGATCGCAAGAACCGCGACGAGTATCCACGGCAGCCTTTCCCATGAAAAGAATGACGGCAGCCGGAGCGTGACAGGCCCACTTCGACTGATCGTGCCGCCGGTCTTGAGCGTTGGGGTCAGACCTTCATCCGAAACGCGATCGCCGGACAATATCGCCGTCGCCGGCTCATCCGTCACCGTCCCCTGCACGAGAGCGGCCCCGTCGTCGAGACAGTATAAAAGGCTGTCGTCGTAATAATCTTTTCTGCATTCAGGGCAGCGTTTCATGGGTTTGAATGCGGGTAGTATAAACTAGATCATTCGAATAATTGCCATTTAATACGGGTGTAAGCGATGTCAAATCCATTGCGTTGGGCGTTCTTTTGGGACTGGCTCCCGGGCTGGGCGCACATCATCGCAATACGGCATCCTTGTTGGACCGCACAATTCAGCCGTGCGCGGAGTAACGTGTTCTGTGCTCCCTGTCTTCGACCGGACGGAACGGTGCTTGCTCCCGCCAGAATGCAGATATCGTCATAAACAAAAAGCATTCCGGTCGATACGGCAGTGCCGTCAAGGTGCCCGATGTAAGGATAAGCTCCGGCACACTGGGCACTGACCGTTCCGAAATTCAGCATGAATTCGCCCAATCCCGGATGCTCAGTCTTCCATGCCTCTGCCGAGGTCCGCGCCCATAGCTCGACCTCGCCCTGGTCGATAACCCGGGCCGTGACCCGTGAATCCGTCCGCGGTTCCAGCGGTAGATCAGGGTCAAGCTCGCGACACATCACGCTGGTCAACTCGATCGGGCGATATCCGCGCTCGGCAAGAAGTCCCAGGATCGACTGGTCGGCCATCGGGCTAACCTCATGGAAAACCGGGGCTCCGCGTTTTTTGAAGAATGATTCGAGCTCATCTAGCTGCGTGTCGGTAACATCCTCGAAGACCCCAAGTCCAAAGGTTTGCGTCAACGGCGATTCGACCCCGTCGAACATCGCGTAAGCTCCGCCGACCTCGATCCACTCGGCACCGTGGGAGGGGGCGAGCCGGGCACGAGTTTCTACGAAATCAGCGTTCGCACGGGCTTCGGTCCGTTCGAGCTTTCTGGAAAGTTCAATGTCGGCTAAGATCATTCGATCCTCCCTGGTCACACTATTGTGTAAGTCCCGCTCGCTTGAGCAGGTCGGCGAGCCGCGGATCGTCCCGCAAGCCGTCGTACTCATATCCGGTTCGAACGTACCGAAGGAGCGGATCGCGATCTATAAAGCACCGTTCAAGCAGCGTAAATGCCCTGTCCCGGTCGCCAAGCGCTGAATAGATGATTGATAGCAGTGCGGGCGAGACGTATTCATCGGTTGATTCGAGCCTGGTCAGGATCGCCTTCGCTTCGGTGCGTTTTTCGGGGATCGCGGCATAAAGCGACGCCAGGTAAACAAGCGGCTGACTAAATTTGTTCGGACCGCCGAGATCGTCAAAGGCAAAGGCTGCGAACGAATCGATCCGGTCGCCGCCAACTGCCGCGATTCAAAGGCAACCGCCGAAAACGGCGACGGCCGCCACGAACAAGATCGGGGCAAAATACCGAATCTTGTTCGATCGGGCCTCGGAAATTACGCTTTTCAAGTTTCGGGACGACCTGTTTTGATCACCGCCGGGGGTTTGGCACGCCCCAACCTTCGTCGGCCGCAGCGGCCGGTGCTAGAAACACGAGCGAGGTATATTGATCAAAACGACACGTGTTGAAAATACTCATCCGACCGCCGATATTGCACGGGTCGCCCTCGGGAATGCACACGTCGCCACATGCTTTTGTACCGGGCGCACAGCCACCCTCGACCCGCTGCTGACTATTCTCAGCGGGTGGAGCCGACTCGAATTGATTTACGTTCACCTTTAGGCACTTCAGGCTCAAGGCAATGTTGAGTACCTTATCGTAGTCGCTCTTGCTATTAGTCCAGCCCTGGAACTTTACGGTCGCGAGGTCGGCGACCCCGACCACGTTGATGTGTGAAACCTGTGATTTTAAGCTACCGTCTTTGTTGATCTTTTCGTAGATATTGGCGACGATCTCAGCGTCGCTCAACTTATCGCATTGAGCAAACGCAGGCTGGGCGATCGCAAGGGTCGCAACGAAAACCGCGACGCTCAGCAGCATCATTTTTGTGGGCGTATTAGCTCGAGTAATCATCTTTCCTCCTTTCTTGTCCGAAACGTTTGGGACGAACGAACCTGAGTTCGGCCGACCGCAGAATAAGTACAGCAACTTGCGCTTGGGTGTTCCTCGTGGAAGGGTCTAGTTGATAATACACCTATCTCGATACGGAATGAAGACGACGTCACACTTCATTTGGCCCACCCTGAAAGGTCCTTCCGACGGTAGATGAGTACGCGTATCGCCCCTATTCAGCACGTCTGAAGTGCCGTTATCACGGTCGCGAAGGCATCCTGTCTATTGAAGCTGTATGGCGAGTCCACGCCAGCCAACAAGCCCTGGGCGAATATCCTCTGGATCGCGGTTCCGTTTTGGATCAGCCTCGATCTCATCAGCCTTGCAACCAATTCATTCGATCCCGGTGATTATTGAAAGCAAACTGAATCGCGTTTGCTTGCCGAAAACGACGGCGCTGCCATCGGGCAGCCAGGCCAGCCTGGAAAAATACAAGGCGGAATCATTATTGCTTGTCAGTTTCTTTAGCCCCCCGCCTTTCGATGACACGACCCAGATATCGTCTATGTCATCATTCCGGGCCGCGAACGCCAACAATTTTCTATCAGCCGAAAGAACAATATTGTAATAATAGGCATTCTTAAGCCGGTCGATCGAGGTTTCCTCGCCGGTGCCTATCGCAATTCGTTTCACGGCAATTTCCGGCGGGAGTCCGCTTATTCTCTCCGTTTCCGCGATAATAAGGCCGTTTTCATCGTCCGTCCAACCTAAGAAGCGAGTGATCTTATCGGTTTCAAAGACAACCGAATTGTTTCCGCTGGCAACATCAATAATATTGAGCTTCTTGCGGTTTTTTCCGTTGGCATCGGGCGTTAGCTTTTGACTAAGAAAGGCGAGCCTTTTGCCATCCGAAGACCATGCCGGACTATAAACCGAGTGATCCGCACCCAGGTCGGTGGTCAAAGCAGCGTCCGATCCGTCGCGGGCAGAGACAGCCCAGATGCTTGCTGCACCACTGCGGTTTGAAACATAAGCGATCTTTGAACTGTCGGGTGACCACGAAAAGGCCCTTGCCTCCGTATAGTTATAAGGCGAAACGGAATAACCGATCATCGGGATGCCGCCCGATGTCAACTTCCTTTCGCCGCCGCCGTTAGGATTAGCGACCCATAACTCAGGCCCGTCGACATGTATTTGGAGAAATGCGATCGCGGAACCGTCAGGCGACCATGTAGCTAAAAACCCTTTTTCAGCAAGTTGAGTCGGTGAATCATCGCGCGAAGCAAGGGATTTGACCATCAGAGCCGTTTCAAACAACTTATTGCCGCGACTTAGATTCTTGGCTGTTTGAAAAACGATCCGCGTGCTATCGGGCGACACGGCCGGCCACAGTTCGGCATTGACGTTGCGCGAAACAGGCGATTCTGCGGAATCGGCGACCATCACCCGCCAAATATCCGATTCTTCCTTTGCGGAACTGACGATTATAGACGTTCCGTCGGGCGACGGGTCCAGGACAATGCTGTCGCTTTCAGTTGAGGTGAGCCGCACCGGCCTCCCGGATCCTTCGATAACGAAGACCTGAAAGACACCGTCTACCATCAGGCTCAGGTAGAATCTGTTCTTTTCCGGAAGCCACGCAAATCCGCCTACATGGCCCGTCCCGTCGGCGATCCTGGATGGCCGCGAGTTGGCAAGATCGCTTGTGAATAACTGCCATGTTTCATCTTTGATCCTGATGTATGCGATCGAATTCTCGTCCTCTGAGATCGTTATCGAATCGACCTTACCCAACTCCGGATCGAGCGCGGTGACCTTTTCGGAAAGACCCGAATTGATGTCGAGCGCGTGGAGGTTGCCAGCCGACTCAAAGTAGATCTTTCCGCTCGCCGTCCAACGGCGAAGTTCGGCGCTGGCGTCGCTGATCGCACCGACCGACCTTGGTGTGCCGCCAAGCGCCGAAACCCGCCAGACTCCGGTTGAATTAGCGCGGCCGTCGGAGACGTTTCCTTTCTCAGAGAAATAGGCGATCTCATCACCTTTTGGAGACCAGATCGGGTCTTTGTTTGAAAAAGCGTCGTTTGTTACTTGTATCGGTTCGCTGGAAGTCCCCTGAGTTACCCAGATGTTCTTCGTGCCTGATCTTGTCGATGAGAACGCGATCAATTTGCCGTCAGGCGAAAAAGCGGCGTTGCTGAAAAGTTCACCTGCGGCACTGGACCAGCTGGCAAGCTCAGTCGTTTTGATATTTGCAGCGTTCGGTGCCGATCCGCCGAAACTCGCACGGAAAAACCACGCTCCCACGATCAACCCGGCAGCGACAATACCGAAAATGATCGCGTGAAGCAACGTGAAACGGCGGGTCGTTGAGATGCTTTCAGTCAGCGTCGGCCGAGGTCCATCTGTACCTGTTTGCTGCGCGACCATTGTTTGTTCGGTCGGCTTGTTGAGTTTTGCTTCGAATTTTAGTTCGTCACGCAGATCCCCGAGGTCGATCTCAAGATCCTTAACGTGCTGATAGCGGTTTTCGCAATCCTTGCGCAGGACCTTATCGACGATCCGTTCGAGCTGACGCGGTAGATCAGGAGCCAAATGCCGCAGTGACGGAGGTTCGTCCTTAAGTATCGCGCTGATAAGATCGGCGCTGCTCTCGCCTTCGAACGGCCTCTTTCCTGTGAACAACTCGTACATAACGATCCCCAGACTGAAAATATCGCTTCGTGGGTCGAGTTTTTGACCGCGAGCCTGTTCGGGCGACATATAGGCCACCGTCCCCATTACCACGCCCGGCTGTGTATTGAAGAGGGTCTTGGTCGCATCCTCCGAGTCGGAATTTGCATCTAGTTTTTCGGTCAGCTTGGCGAGGCCGAAATCCAGGACCTTCACCAGCCCGTCGTCGCGGATGATCAGGTTGTCGGGTTTGATATCGCGGTGTATGATCCCGGCTTCGTGGGCCGCCCCAAGGGCGGCGGCGGTTTGAATGGCAATCCCGAGCGCTTCGTTCAAGCCGAGGCCGCCAATCCGCATCCGCTCGCGTAAGGTCACGCCCTTGATAAATTCCGTCGCGATGTAGTGCGAGCCTTCAAACATACCGATCTCAAAAACTGTCAGTATGTTCGGGTGATTCAGCGCCGACGCTGCCTTTGCTTCCTGGACGAACCGCCGGACCCGTTCCTCGTTACCGGCAACTTCATCGAGGAGGACCTTCAACGCAACCTGGCGGTCGAGCCTTGTATCCTGGGCAAGATAGACCTCGCCCATTCCCCCGGCGCCGATCCTGGAGACAATACGGTAGTGCCCGATCGAGGAGCCGACCTTGATTCCTTCGCCCATGTTGTCGTTTGGTACCTTCTTAGTCGCTACAAATTAGCACAGGTTCCGCGTTTGAGGAATTGTCCGTCGGCCTATTTCGGGGTGTTCGCGCGGAGCCAGCGCAGAGCATTCTCTGCATCGGAAAAGAACTTGACACGCACACCGCTGGAGGCCGCGATCACTTCGTACAGCTCGCTTTGCTCATTTCGTTCAAAATTCTCCAGGTGGAACGCAAGCCACAAATGGGGTATCGCTGAGGTCCTTCGGCCTGCACTGATGATCTCGTCGGTCGTTCGTTCACCGTTCGGCACAAACCCCTCGACAAGGACCCGGCGCGTATCGTACTTTTGGCAAGCATCGCCAAGTCGTTGCCAGAATGCATCCTCGTATTCGGGTTTGACCTCGAAATCAGGGCCCAACTCGATGCGAATGTGGTCCTCTCGATGTTCGACGCTGAATTCCTTGTCCATACTCTAGACCGGATCTATATTTGCACACACTCACCCCGCCGCAGAAACTGCCCGTCGCCTTGTTTGCCGGTGTGTTCGCCGTTCTCGATGATGACGCGGCCGCGTGAGAGGACGGTCTCTACTTTGCCTTTGATCTTCCAGCCTTCGTATGAGGAATAGTCGACATTCATGTGCTCGTTCTCGACGCCGAATGTCGTCTCGCCGTTGGGGTCGAAAATGACGATGTCCGCATCTGAACCGACGGCGATCGTGCCCTTTTTCGGAAACATTCCGAACATCTTCGCCGCTGCGGTCGAGGTGAGTTCGACAAAGCGGTTTAACGAGATGCGATTTTCGACAACGCCGCCGTTGTAGATAAGAGCGAGGCGGTTCTCGACGCCCGGAGCGCCGTTGGGTATCTTGGTGAAATCGCCGATGCCGAGTTCCTTTTGCTCCTTCATACAGAATGGGCAGTGGTCGGTGGAGATCACCTGCAGGTCGTCCATCTTCAGGCCTCGCCAGAGGTCGGCACAGTTATGCTTTTCGCGCAGCGGCGGCGTCATCACGTATTTCGCACCGTCCCAGCCGTCCCCATAATCTTCGATATTGTGAAAGAGATACTGCGGACAGGTTTCGGCAAACGCCGGTATACCGCGATCTCTCGCCTGCCGCACCTGGTTCAGAGCGTCGGTGCAGCTCAAGTGAACTATGTAAACCGGCGATTCAGCCATCTCGGCGATCGCGATCGCACGGTGAACACCCTCGGCTTCGGCGATCGTCGGCCGCGTCAGTGCGTGATATTTCGGAGCCGTACGCCCCTCGGCAAGGAATCGCTTGATGATCTCGTTGATCACGATGCCGTTCTCGGCGTGCATGCAGATCAGGCCGCCGCGTTTTCCGGCCGCCGACATCGCCCGAAAGATCGTTGCGTCATCCGCCAAGAACACGCCGGGATAAGCCATAAAGAGCTTGAACGAGGTCACGCCCTCGTCCATCAGCGTGTACATTTCCTCAACCTGGCCGTCTTCGAACTCGGTCGTGATCAGGTGAAAACCGTAATCGATGCACGTCTTCCCTTCGGCCTTTGCGTGCCAGTTATCGACGCCCTGGATCATCGATTCGCCCTTGTTCTGCACCGCAAAATCAATGATCGTCGTCGTGCCACCGTGAGCCGCAGCCCGCGTCCCCGTAAAGAAATCGTCTGACGATTGCGTCCCGCCGAACGGCAGCTCCATATGCGTATGCGGATCGATCCCGCCGGGAATGACGAGCTTGTCCTTTGCGTCAATCGTGACGTCGGCTTCGATGTCGAGTGACTTTCCGATCATCGAAACTGTTTCGCCATCAATGAATATATCCGCGGTGTAGTCATCGACCGCGGTGATGATGCGGCCGGATTTGATAATTGTTTTCATTGATTCAATCGAGTGTCTTCATTGCATCAATTGCCCCGGCTTTAGCTAGAAGTTTGGGCCGGTTCATTTATATCCGGAATTAGCCGAAACTTATTGGAGGAACTTTTCCAACTGCTTTAACCTAGGATTCCCTTAACAACGCCACTATAAAGTAGTGAGGCAATTTCATGCTATGCCAGATCAAATTTTTCCCACCACTTGGACGCGGTTCGAGAAATTCACTTGCGGATAAATGCTCTAAACCTATCTAAGAATCGCGCTGTGGTAGGCAAGTCTTCGCTCTTAAAAGAAAACTCGAATCTCCGTCCACCTCGCATAGTGATGTATCCCACGCCCCGACTCATCTCGGCGTTAGTAATCAGTTGGTCTCCACTTTCTATCTCGAACTCGTTGAGAAAATCCTGAAGGATGATCACGTTATGCTGAGCGTGAAAGGTGTGCAAACCCGTTACCTCGAAAGCGATCTGGCGTGGGAAATCGGATGAATTCCATTTACTTTACGGTCTCTTGTAAATCGGTTCAGAATCCAAGATCGGATGCACTTCCTTCGTGTTTCCCTCAAACTTAAATTTAGCGAAGATCGCATCCTTTCGTTCCCGGAACTTTGACTTTCGATCATCACCGGGCCCTGGCGACACCCCACCTGAAGAACGAACAACCGTTGTCGAATCTGGACCGGATGCATCGGCATCTACGAACGGAGCCGAGAGCAACGAACCATCTTCCAGACAAAAGCTCAAAGACTGGTCTGCATACGACCGGCCGCAGGTTGGACAGCTTTTTAGCGTCATAGCGCTCTTTTATCTCAAACAAAAGGCCGAGGCGATTCAAGAAAGCGAAACTACTTCAAACCCAGCATCGCCTGCAGCCTCGCCTAACCGCACGTCAGCGCAGATAAAAGGTCTTTTTCGCGGGCGCTCATTGCACCAAACAAGGGCCGCTGCAAGCTGAAATGCGTCCGGTGAGCGAAGTCCATAAGTTGCGGGAATTGACTCTGCTATGGCAAGCAACGCTTCGTCGGGCAAGATCTGGATCGCTTTTGCCCTGAATTTGTTCCAATGCCTGATCGCATTTCTCTCATTTGGTAGGGCATCATTAATTTTCAACCGTTCAAATGCGCTTCGAACTTCAACAGGCGTTCCCCACCAGTGGGCCGGTTTGGGAAAATGACGAAATGCCTTTCGCGCGCCAAGACTAAACTCCTGAACACAACAGAGTGGAATGATCGCGCTCGTGTCCCAGAACGCGCGCTCAGTCCTCATCCCTTTCCTCCCGAATGATGCTTAAAACTTTTTCCAACGGTATGTCCGGAAGTTCGTCGTCATCCCAAAAGTCGTCTGTTAGGGGAGTCGGATCGATGGGCGGCTTGAGTATTCCCCTGGCGATCAGGTCGAGCTCTTCAGCATCGTAATCATCTTCGTCGTAGCTGAATGGAACGATCTTCGCGATCGGAATATTCCGTTCCTTGACGACGATCTCGTCACCCCGTTTTACGGCGGCCAAGTATTTGCTGAGACCGTTTTTCAGTTCCGCTATGTTTGCCGATTTCATAACATGGCCATATTAGCCAACTTGGCCAAGTTGGTCAAGTAATATGTAAAGTTCTCAACCCGTCAATTCATCGATCGAGCGTCCTCCGAAAAGCTTCTGATCGCCGAGGGAGATGTAAAAGCTATAGGCAGCCAATGCGAGGATGATCCCGACAGTAATCAAGCTTTGGGCAAAATACGGCCGCGCCGGATCGAAGGTTATCGCGCCCGCCGAAAAGTACAAAAGCGCGGTGCTTGCAAATATAGTCAAGAGCCCAAATCTGGCGTAAACAAATACGGATGCCGCAACGACCACCGCCTGTAAAAGAAAAGCCTCTATTCCTCTGTTGAAAATATAAGGCAAGCAAATGAAGAGAGCCCAAACAACTGCGAGCACGGACACTCCGACCAGCTTGCGGCGGAAGATCAAGTAAAACACCAACAATAACGTGAGAACACCGAAAGCGGCGAATATCGGAAAAAGTGCTGCTCCGATCAACCAAGCAATGAATTGGGGAAGGCCATTAAGTGTGAAGATACCGTTCGTTACATATCGCGTCAGATCCTTGTCGTACAGATAATCCCTTAGAAGACCAGCCAGAAAGAAGGCATTGATGCTTGTTAACCCAACGATCATCCCGATCAGAACATCTCGTCCAATCATTGGGTCCATGAATCTTCCGGCGATCAATCTATTCCAGGAGATGAGGAGTTCAGGCCACCATCGCCGAACGAGCGGTTCTACAGCCACAGAAAGTAATAGGAAGCCCGCCGTGAAAACAAGACCGCCTGTAAGAATCCATATGAGAGCGTTGATCTCACCTTGGATCGAGGCTACATGGTCATCGTTGAATAATTGGAAAAGAACGGACGTAATGAATATATATACGCAGCCACGGGATGCTCCGCGGAGGTCTACAAGGCCCGCCCTGACATTTCGGATCGAGAGGTACACTGCTCCAACAAAGATCATTAGACCGACCGCGACGACCAAGAATGTGCCGGCATTGTCAAATGACGTAACGAATGGATCGGCAGCTTGAGCCTCCTCCCAAGGGGGAATGATCCTGAAAAACACGGGCTTACCTTGATAACCAGCTGCTTCGATTCGGATCGGGAAGTCCGAGTGCTCTGCATAGTAGCCCCTCCACGCCCTTCGGGTGTCCGCGAATACGGGAGGCGTCCATTCCGACTCGGACACCTCGAACTTCGAAAGCTCCATCCCTGCTAACTTGAAAACAAGCTCCCAGTCGGGACTGGCCCGATCGGGCGAATGCGGGGACAACAGTTCTGGAGCGGCAAAAAGTTCGATTAGCCGTCCCTTGGGATCGAGCTTCACATATTGGGAACCGCGGTTAGTCCGTGGCGGGTCGTCTTCGGCAACCTCGGCCGTGGCTCCAGGAATAAGGGGATCACCGCTCTGCCGGTACCAAAAATAGACCGCAGACGGTTGGCCGGTTCTAAACCGTTCCAAACTGTCGGCGGTTCCCGTGAAGGTCACGTAGAAATCGTAGCCGGTGTCGAATTCGAGATCTGATACCCAGTGCCTGTCCTTAGTCTCATACCCGATCTGCTCGAGAACCGAGCGTGCGTCCTCGCGTAGTACGTCTGCCGATCTATAGATCGGAGAAAGCGCAGCATCCGAGTAGTTGGACATGAAATAAAGCGTCAATACGAAAAGAGCGACAACCGACGAGAAGAGAGCCAGGGCGACACGCGGTCTAAGGATGCCGTTCTTCGGTGCGGCCGCGACCATTTCAGGACTTGGCGTTTCGCCGGCTTCGAGGGCGACCTGCAGCGGATCGCCGCCAGGCAGCGACATTGCCACTCTTAACGCTGAGTCCGGACGGTTGTGCGGGTCTTTTTCAAGACATCGGTTGATCACCTTTTCGACTATCGGATCTATTCCGGCGACGATATCCGATGGGTCCTTTGGTGTCGTCGTGGCGTGCTTTACACGAAGCTCTTGAACCGAGTCACCTTCGTAGGCCTGTTTGCCCGTGAAGATCTCGTACAGCAGTAGGCCCAGAGAATAAATATCGCTTTGTTTTGTTAATTCCTTGCCGTCAGCCTGTTCGGGCGACATGTAGGCAGGCGTGCCGATACGACTCTCCAGTCCCTGAACTTGGTCTTCGAGCCCTGCTATGCCGAAGTCCGTGATCCGTGCCTCGCCTTTTGAGTCGATGATGATGTTGGCCGGTTTGAGGTCGCGATGAAGGATGCCAGCCTTGTGTATCGCCGCGAGGCCCATGCAGATCTGCCTTGAGACCTGGACGGCTCGGTCCGACGGGAACCTTCCAATGCGTTTGAGCAGCATCGAAAGGTCATCGCCGTCGATGTACTCCATCGTAAGGTAATACAGGCCTTCGGTCTCGCCGATGTCGAATACTCGGCAGACATTCGCGTGCGAGACCTGCCTTGCGTTCCGAACCTCGCCGCGAAAACGCCGAAGCAATTCATCGTTCTGAGCCAACTCTTCAGGAAGGAACTTGAGTGCAACGGTCTGTTCCAGCTCGAGGTCCTCGGCCTTATAGACCTCGCCCATTCCGCCCTTTCCGATCAGCCCGACAACACGGTAGCGGCCGGCAAGGATCGTTCCCGCGACAAAGCGTCCCGAGCCGCCCGTCGTGGTTATCGGCGTATTATTTTTCTTTGATCCTGTTTCGAGTTTTGTAGGAGTGTCAGATTGTGGGTCGGACGGAAGTACAGCCGTCTCGGCATCGACCGTCCAACGGCAGGAGGGACACACCTTGCCCGTCAACGAAATTTCAGACGAGCATTTTGGACAAATTGGCATAGCACCATTGGTGAAACGATGTGAATCAACGGAGTCGATCACAAAAAAAGCGCTAACGCTCCCGGCCGACCATGCGATCGCGATTCTATCTTCATTCCAGCAGATCCCGCTTGAACCAGGGTTGGCCCTTTGTAGCGATCAGGAACGCACCGATCGCAAGGGCTGCCTGGAATCCGATAATGAACAAAGTGGTTGTTGCGAAGTACTTCCCCGAGTCGAATGTATACAGGTCCGTTCTGGGAATCGCAAAAGCGATCATCCACGTAGTGACGAGCCCAAAGCGCACCAGGCACAGCATAGTCACCGCCGAAAGTATTCCAACCTCCAAAAGGTCTATATAGTGGCCTGCGAATGCAGCGCCGATCCCCGGGGCGGAAACGATCAAAACCGTAACGGCAACCGCCCAGTACCTCCTTTTGAGCAGAAGGGACAGAAACAAAAACCAGAAAAGAAGGAAGATGGAAAATGCAAGAAATCCCACAAGGTCAAACAGACGAACGATCATAACGACGTCGACGCCGTGGAGTGCATCCAGATTATTGATCTGAGCCCAGTGGAATGGTTCGAGCTGACCAAATCCCGCTTTTGCAAGCAAGGCCTTAAGCATCTCTACGAACCACGCCATTGCTACGCCAACGCTAAGCCCGATCAGCACGTCTCGGCCGATAAGGGGATCGGTGAACCTTCCGGCCAAAAGTCGATTCCACGAGACCAGCAATTCCGGGAAACGCTTGCGTGCCACCGGCTCGATCGCGAGATACAGAACCAGCAGGGTCAATGGGACCAGGAGGTTCATCGCCACGATCGAGACAAATCGCGGCATGTCCTCGGTTGGCATACCTACTTTATGTGTGAGGATCACTACGCCAAAAGTGAAAGTCACAAAGGTAAAAGCAAACAGCTTTAACGCACCTTTTACATCTCCCCGGCCCTTCTTCAGGTTATGCCGAACGAGCGCCAGAGCAGCAAGCAGGACGATCACTACGATCACAAAGATCGTAAGCCCGACGATGTCGCGAACCGAGTTTTGACCCGCCTCTTCCCTTTCAACAGTTGGAAGAGTGGACGCGCTCCAAGGCGCACGTATTTCAAATGCAGTGACCCTCCCTCTCAGGGCGTTGCCCAGTACTGTCGTCTGAATGTCGGGGTTTCCGGTCAATGGACCTTGCCAAGCGACGATCTCATCGGCGAAATAGACGGGTATTCCTTCGGGATCGGCCAGTACAAAATCGGCGATGTTGAGCCCAGCCATCTCAAACGCAATCGCCCAGTCCGTTTCCGATTTAGGCCCCGGAAGCGTCTCGGGAGCGATCGGCACCGCGGTGAACCTCATTAATCGGCCGGTGGTGTCGAGCTCCATTCGGATCATGCCCGGTTCGAGCATCGGAGGATCCTGTGCGGTAACCTCTCCGTCCTCATCCATTGGGATCAACGGTTTGGGTGACTGCCGGTAATCGAATCTGAAAAACGCGGGTTGTCCCGTCCGGAACTTCGCCCAAAACGCCTCGCGGTCAGGCTGCTTGTCAGCATATTCCTGAATCGAGTGGTCGCGGTCGAATCCGGAAGTAAAGTCAGCAGGAGGGTCTTTGTACCCCAGGCGGGCGGCGATCTCTCTCGCCCTTTCCTCAAGAACTTCGGGCGGTTTGGTCAAGGGTGCGGTGACAGTCTCGAGATAGATCGACTGTACATAAAGCATGCCAACGGATAAGCCGATAAAAACAACGGTGAGGACAAGACCCAGTCCCCGGCTCAGCGCTCCTTCCATCGGAGCCGCGGCAACCATTTCGGGAGTAGGCGTTTCGCCGGCTTCGAGGGCGACCTGCAGCGGATCGCCGCCAGGCAGCGACATTGCCACTCTTAACGCTGAGTCCGGACGGTTGTGCGGGTCTTTTTCAAGACATCGGTTGATCACCTTTTCGACTATCGGATCTATTCCGGCGACGATATCCGATGGGTCCTTTGGTGTCGTCGTGGCGTGCTTTACACGAAGCTCTTGAACCGAGTCACCTTCGTAGGCCTGTTTGCCCGTGAAGATCTCGTACAGCAGTAGGCCCAGAGAATAAATATCGCTTTGTTTTGTTAATTCCTTGCCGTCAGCCTGTTCGGGCGACATGTAGGCAGGCGTGCCGATACGACTCTCCAGTCCCTGAACTTGGTCTTCGAGCCCTGCTATGCCGAAGTCCGTGATCCGTGCCTCGCCTTTTGAGTCGATGATGATGTTGGCCGGTTTGAGGTCGCGATGAAGGATGCCTGCCTTGTGGATCGCCGCGAGGCCCATGCAGATCTGTCTTGAGACCTCGACAGCGCGGTCCGAGGGAAATCTGCCGATCCGTTTGAGCAGCATCGACAGGTCGTCACCGTCGATGTATTCCATCGTCAGGTAATAGAGGCCTTCGGTCTCACCGATGTCGAAAACGCGGCACACATTAGCGTGCGAAACCTGGCGCGCGTTTCGGACCTCACCGCGAAAACGCCGGAGTAGTTCTTCGTTCTTTGCTAGCTCTTCCGGAAGGAACTTGAGCGCGACGGTCTGTTCGAGCTCTAGGTCCTCGGCCTTATAAACCTCTCCCATTCCACCCTTGCCGATCAGTCCGACAACACGGTAACGGCCGGCAAGCACGGTTCCCGCGACAAAGCGCCCCGAGCCGCCCGTGGTGGTTATGGGCGTGTTGCTTTTCTTTGAATCAGTTTCGAGCCTTGTAGGAGTGTCAGATTGTGGGTCGGCGGGAAGGACCTCGGTCTCGGCGGAAACATCCCCGACGCTTAGACCGCAAGCTGGACATGCTGACAGGTCGTGTTCGAGTGCCGTGGCACATCGAGGACATCTCTTCATCGCATGCTCCGTTCACCGGGAGAACGACGGATCTGCAGGAGACAAAACTGCCAAATTTCGTCTCTGATGATATAACACCTATGTTAATTAACGGAATTAGAACGGGTTTGGTTCCTGCTACTTGATCCATTCTGATGGACCACAGGCTTCCCCGACTGATCAAGTACACAATATTTCAGCTTTGTCCAAAATTTTGGATATGGTATTCTTGGTCCATCAAAGAGTTGTTCGGCGTCGTCCCGACCATTCATAGAGCAATCATTCTACTAATACAGCTCGTAGAGGAGGACGCCACAAATGAAAGGGACCAAGATACTGACCATAGCCGTCTGTCTTTGTTGTTTTCTGATCGGATACTTTGCTTATCTCAGCACGACCTACATAGTCGATTACTTCAAAGCACAGGTCGATCCATGCGAAAGCGGGGTGAGCGTTTGCACACAAAACGACCTCGCGCCTAGATAACCCTTGACTTCCTTTGATCCGATCCTGCCTGCCCGCCTCGATGATGGCGGGACCAATTGATCACCTCGTTACCCACAAGAACGGCATGTCGCGCATTCGACCGGCTCCGACGTGCATCCGATCAAACTTTCCTGATCGGCCCCGCCTGAACCATACGAAAAAATTCCCTGTCAAGAAATGTACTTGGTAAGCGAATTATCCGCGCCTTTCGAGGGGCTAATTAGTATGTGGTATAGTTATGGAATCCAAAATAACAACTAATAGCTGATGGGAGGAGCCAACCTATGGGACCGAAGGCCGAATCATCAAATTCTTCAAGGCGGGTCTTGATCGGAACTATCCTACTGGCCAGTGCCTTTGTCGTCGTGGCTCTGGTAAACCAGTCGGGATCACGCTCGGCCGCAGCTACCGAACGCAACCACGCTGCTGCCCGGCCTGATCGATCCAGCACGGACCTTTCGGGTCCGCTGTCCGAGCTCCTGACCCGGCCAGATCTGGACCTGAATAATTCGATCGAGGGTGTTCGCTTCGAGACGACCGCTCCAGGAGAAATAACGTTCACATTTAACGGTTATGCAAATCCCCAGCGGCCGTTCCCCGGGTATGTCGGGCCGTGGCAGCTCGGGCCGGTGAGAACCTCAGGAAGCGGCGTTGTCCGGGCATCAGATGGCCAGCTGCTTCGCGGCGGCGCGATCTCGCATTCAGACAATCTTCGTTCGGGCAGATACAGGAATCACCGCACCAATTGGCGAGTGGTCCGCGGCCTGGGTGTTGACAGCGCGAATGAAGTTACAGAACTGCGGCTCCTTATCCAGGTGACCAGCTCAAACTACCCGAGGATATGTCCCGTCGGCACTCAGGGCGTGCTCACTTTGATCGACGACAACCGCAGATTGTCCAATCGCCAGACGCGCGATGGGATCAGAATGGAAGCCCCCAACCCGGCCGCAACCGCTCCGGACGGCGGTGCTGCCTGCCGTACCCACGTTCACGGGATGAACAACCAAAATTACAGTTGGACGGACCCGCGGTTCGGAGGCCCTCGGGGAGGGATCTTTGCCGTTGTCAATATTAAGGTGGAACCGCCGCCGGTCACTTGCAATATTGTCGGCAGGTGGCGGCAGACGACCCCAGGTGTAAGTACATCGATCTGGACCTTTACCCACCTTAGCGGCAACCGGTATCGGGCGGTTGAGACCGGTTCGGGCAATGCGACAGGGACGGCCGTGCTGACGGGCAACCGATTGCGTCTTGATGCAAGCACCCGGACTTTGGCCGGATATTACATCTGGACGATCGGCCCGAATTGCAATGTTGGAAACGGCCGACTGGTGTTTACCAGGGGCCCGCGGGGTACATTCACTTCATCGATCACTTCGGTCGATCCCCCGCGGATACCCGGCCCCGGCAACCCGGCACGTTACACTAAATATGCGAACACGGGGATCGATGCGAGCTTTGACGTGAACTACGTCTTCAGGAATATTACGCTGAGTAACTGTACAGCAGAGTGCGACAAATACAGTTGGTGCAGGGCCTTTGAATATCTGCCCAACCTCAGCCATTGCTATCTTTATCGCACGACTACGAGAAAGGCAAAGAACGGTGTCGAAGCCTATATAAAACGATAGTCATCGCGTGCGTGACCCCAAAAAACTCCCCGACGCGAAAGGCCCGACAACGCCCTTCAACCGATCAACGCTTCAGCCGCTCAAAGGGCATATCGCGCAATCGGCCAGTGCCGATGTGCATTTTGTCGATCTTTCCGGAGCGGTCCCGCGTGAACCACACGACAAAATTTGCGCTCGAGAAATGGTCCTTATAGAGCGGCGTCAATTGAAATCTTGCGACCGGTCTTTGAACAACGAAAGCTTTGTCGCCTTCGACGGCAATGGTAAGGAACGCCTGGGCCTCTTCGCTGTGCCACTCGCCCGCGAACGACGCGAGATCAGCGGCGGCTGGTTTCCATTCCGGCTCGGCGATGAAGCGGGTTATTGCACCGCCGTTATTCGCTTCGGCGATAGAAGCACGCCCGTCCGCACCCATGGTGAACCTGATCGTCAAAGGACCAAGGCGGAATGTACCATCACTCAAAGGCGTAATTGGAGTGCCGTCCATCATTAGTTTTCCGTCCTGAAGAACGATGCGGTCGGGAAAACGCGTCTTCTCATGCCGCCAAAGACCGACGTACTTTTGCATTTCCTCGGGCTTCAGTTCGATCGCATCCGCGGCGGACGGCGGCGACGATTGCGGAAACGGCCCGAAGATCTCGTTGGTGACGCTCGTCGCCAGACCGCCCGCGCTCGGAGATGTTCCGTTGCAAAGGACCGCGACGGATACTTTCTGATCCGGATAACGGGCAAGGAAGGTCTGGTAGCCCGCGGTCGAACCGCCGTGCGAGACGTCTCGCAATCCACGATATTCACCGACCTGCAGGCCCAGCGCGTATGATATCTTGCGGCCGTCGTTGAGCACGCCCTGTGTTTCAAGCGCTTCGACCAGCGGTGCTCCCATCGAACGCGAATCCAGCATTGCGTTCCATTTTAGCCAATCACCGACCGTCGTGAGCATGCCGCCGTTTCCGTAAACGCTCATGATAGGCATGTTAAGCTGCCACGGAGCATTTTGTCCCTGCCGAGAATACGCCTGTGCACGGCCGGGAACGAGACGCTGATAATCGTCGCGCCAGGAACTGTTCTTCATACCAAGGGGCTTAAAAAACCTCTCTTCGACGAACGCCGGGAATTTTTGCTTCGCAATGCGTTCAACGATCTCGGCCGCCAACTGGTAGCCGCTGTTCGAGTAGGAATATTCGTCACCCGGCTTGAAATCGAGGCCCTTTTGGCGATAGATCACATCCAACGCGATGGTCTGGGTGATCACACGGTTCCCGCGGCCCGCACCCGTCAGCGCCATCACCGAGCCCCAATCTCGCAGCCCGGCAGTATGGTTTAAGAGGTGACGGATCGTCAGCGGCGAACCGTAATCCGGAAGCTCAGGGATGTACTTCCTGACGGGATCGTCGATCTTCAGTTTCCCCTCCTGCTCGAGCAGCACCAGAGCCGCCGCCGTAAATTGCTTCGCAACCGAACCGGACTCAAAGATCGTCTGCGCTGTGTTGGGCACGTTGTGCTCGATCTCGGCGAGCCCGAACGCTTTTTCAAACACACTCTCGCCGTTCAGCGATACTCCGACGGCACAGCCCGGAGCTGGCATGGAATTAGCCTTCGAGGCCCGTTCAAAGGCACGTTCAGCCCCTGCAACGACCTTGGCTTTGTCCGGGATCTGCGCGGCGATGTCAATGGCAAATGCAGCGATCAATAACGATCCGATTACTTTCAAATATTGCATAACTCCTCTCTTTTGCGATCCTATGATTTTCGAACAAACGGCATGTCCCTCATCCGGTCGTTCCCGATATGCAAGCCGGTAATTTTGCCGGCGGAATTCCTGTCGAACCAAACTAGCTGGCCGCTCTGTTCGGCAAAGTGGTCCTTGTACAACGGCCTGAGCGTCATTCGCGGTGCATTTTTTACCAGCAAAAATGCACTCGATCCATCGGCCTCAAATTTCACGGTCGCATCGGCGTCCTCGCTGTACCATTCACCGGCCATGGCCCGAAGCTCGTCCGCCGTCGGCTTCCATTCTGATTCGAGCGTGTAGGTAACGGTGTCGCCGGCGGTCTCGATCTCCATCGAGACGGGCTTGCCCTCGCGGTCGTATTTGAAGCGCGCCTTCGACGGCCCGACCATGAATGTGCCGTCCCCCATCGCCCTGAACGGCGTCGTCCGAAAACGAAGTTCACCCTTGACGACCGTGGTTCGGCTCGGGGCATGGGTCCGCTCGCTTCTCCAAAGGCCGGCGTATTTCTCGGCGTTTTCGATGGGCGGGACCGGTGCACTTTCGGCGGGCTGTTCGGCGAAAGGCCCGAGGATCTCGTCGGCAAAATTCTGTGCAAGCTCGTTCACGTTTGGTTCGGTCCCGTTGCATAGCACCGCGATCGACACGCGCTTGTCAGGATATCGTGCAAGCACGGTCCGATAGCCGGCGGTCGCACCGCCGTGGGCGACCTGCTTGTTCCCTTTGTAATTACCGACGGTCAGGCCCAACGCATAGCTGATCTTTTGCCCGCTGTTAAGTACGCCCTGCGTTTCGAGTGCATCGACCAGCGAGGGATTCCAGGTCTTCGCGTCGAGCATCGCGTTCCATTTAAGCCAATCGCCGACGGTCGTCAGCATCCCGCCGCCGCCGTGCGCGTTCATCAACGGCATGTTCATCTGCCATGGCCCGTCGCCGCTTTTCGAGTAGGCCTGGGCACGGCCCGGCACTATCCGCTTGAAATCATCCCGCCAGGAAGTGTTCTTCATTCCCACAGGCTTCAGCAGCCTTTCGGTCACAAAATCCGAAAATTTCTGCTTCGAGACGCGCTCAACGATGATCGCGGCAAGCTGATAACCGCTGTTCGAATAGGAATATTCAGCTCCGGGTTTGTAGTTCAATGCCTTCTGACGAACGATCGTGTCGAGGACCACCTCCTGCGTCACGATGTGCTGGCCGTAGCCTTCACCGCTCAGTCCGCGGACCGAGAACCAGTCGCGTAGCCCGGACGTGTGGTTAAGCATGTGCCGGATCGTCAGCGGCGAACCGTAATCCGGAAGCTCGGGGATATATTTTCTGACGGGATCGTCAATGTTCAATTTGCCGTCCTGCTGAAGAAGCACGAGGGCCGATGCCGTAAACTGCTTTGCGACGGAGCCCGATTCGAAAACGGTCTGAGGCGTGTTCGGCACACTGTGCTCCATCTCAGCAAGGCCGAACGCCTTTTCGAAAACAGATTCGCCGTTCAGCGAAACCCCGACGGCACAGCCCGGTGCCGGCATCTTCACCGCCCCGGATGCTTTCTCGAAGGCTCGCTCGGCCCCGGCGATGACCTTATCCCTGGCCGGCGGCTGGGCCGAGCCGACCAATGAAAACAATAAGATCGCTGCGATCCCTAATTTGAAATTTATCGTTGACATTGGAACTCCTCGACCGGACCCCGTACGTGGCCCGGAACCTGGATCAAGATCTCAGAGGGAGGAACCTGACCGGCTCAAGTTTGATTCGCGTCGACGAAACGGGTTTCCCCCGCATGAATTCGAGCATTATATCCCTTATCCGTCCTGAAGAAAGAAAGAGCGGGTCACTGTGCCACGCACCCTCAAGGACAAGGTGGACGCCATTCCTGAAGTTCTTCATTTCAGCTTCGGCGTTGCTGACGGGTGTTCGGCCGTCCAGCGTGCCGCTAATGAAGAGGACCGGGATGTTCGACCGCACCGGACGGCGGAACGCATCGCCAAGGTCAGGACTTCCCCAAGCTTCGCAAATGTCCGGGAACAGAATGTTCGGAAGATTGCCGAGCATCGCCTTTTTAGCTTCAGATTCGACCCGTTTGTTTCGCGCCTTGGTGCCGCCCGATGCACAGTCCATTACGAAAGACATTGCCGAGCCGATATTCTGGCGGCTGAATCCAAGCCAGTACTGGGCGATCTCGGAAAAGTCACCTTTCGAAGCAGAAACCAAGAAACGCGGATACCGGGTGATCTCGCCGGAGCCCACCGTTGCAGCGATAAGCAACCGCATCGCGAAATCGTTGATCACCACCTTTACCGGCTTTTTGGTCTGTGGGTCGGTCAGTTCGACGGTAACCGGCTGATCCTCAAGCTTTTTGAATACCGTTCGCATCAGCAAAAGCATGTCGGGGATCTGCTTGCTTATCTCAGGGTCGGACTTTACATGCGATGCAATATCGGCAAGATGCTGATCGATGTCCGACGGGAGTTTGTGCGTGCTATCAAGACCCTCGACGCCGGCCAGGATGGCCCTGTCGATCGACTTGCCGTGCCGCTGGATCGTCGCCAACGAAAGATGCGTGCCATAACTTATCCCCCAAAGGCTGACCTTTTTGGCACCAAGCGCGACGCGGAGGTCCTCGATATCGTCGGCATTCTCGATGGTGGTATATCCGGCCAGATCCGCGCCCTGGGCCTTGAGCAGCGCCGCACATTCACGAGATCTCTCTTTCGCCGTTGCAAGCAGCAGGTCATAAGAAGGCATGGCGTCGGGCGGAAGTTCATAAGTCCCAGGGCAGGAAACGCTCGGTCTTGACGCGCCGGTTCCGCGCTGGTCAAGGGCGATCACGTCGCCGACCTCCCGCATAGCCATGAAGAGGGGGAATCTTGTCCCGCGTGCTGCCGCGATTCCCGAACCACCCGGGCCGCCGGCAAGATAAATAATAGGCGGGCCCGGATCGGGCGAAGTGGACTTAAACCGGACGAAGGCAAGCTCAAGCTTTCGGCTCTTTGGATCTGAGCGGTTTTCGGGAACGGTCAGGCGGCCAAACTCGGCATCGACCTTCTCATTTCGTGAATTCTCGAAAACGTAAGGCTCGAGCTTCAGTTCGCCGGCCCTGGGCTGGCCCATTGCCGGAACAAGCAGAAACGCAAGAAGCGGAACGATCAAGAAGATCTTCAAGGCACGATTCATTCTAGACTCCAATTTGCCTTCTTTACGTAAAGGGCAATCGGATAGTTCTCCAAAATTCCGGCCGATCTAAACCCCATCGCTAGAGCCGGCGTCCCTGTTCTAAGGCTGGTTCAAAAACCCGAGGACGGTTTGCTGAAACATACGATAGTTCTTTTCGAGTAATATCGCGTGGCCGCCTGACGGGAGCGCGGAGTAGGTCTTGTATTTCGTTCCGAGCTTGTTGAAGAACTCCAGCGTCTCGGCCTCGGAAGCTAAGAAATCCTTCTCCGGGTAAATGATCAGCGTGGGAACCTTTATCTCCTCAGGCACGAGGATCGGAAGCTTGCCGGGCGTTAGAAAATCGACCCTCACGCCATTCGGGGACCGGGGAGCTTCCGCCAGTGCTTCCTTAACGTAAAGATCCACTACGTCTTGTTCGTATTGCCCGGCAATGAAGTCCGAGCGGGCCGCTTCCTCAGTGTTTGTCCGGTACTGCTCCTTGGGCGGTGAGACATTGCTCGGGACAGGCCGTCCCTTCCACGCCATCGCGTACAGTACCAATTTGTTCACTTTTTGGGGGCTCCTCATCGCGTACAGCCCGGAAGTCTGCGTTCCCCACGACCAACCGAGGATCGATATTTTCTCGACGCCTCTCAATTTCGTGATGTGATCGACAGCGGCTCCGATATCCCGGGCCGCCGATTCGGTATCCGACCAGTCTTTGTCGGTTTTCTCAGATCGGCCATAACCATGGATATCGATCGCCCAGACGTCATAACCGTGCTTTGCCAGAAAATCCATCAACGAGTAATCGCGTATCTGCAGATCGAAATCCGGCCTGCCGGTCCACGTTGCTCCGTGCACGAGCAGGACGACCTTGTTCGTCCTTTGGATCGTCTTCAGTTGGCTGGTCTGGTACTTTTCCCAAAGATAGATCCTTAATCCATTGCTTATCACATAATGGTCCTTTCCAACGATGCGGTCTGAACCGGCCGGATCTTGTGCATGGACCAAGCCTGCGATGACCGCTGCTACGGCGAAAGAAACCACCAATTCCCTCACTCAGATCTACCTCCTAGCACAATGCAAATCCCGCATCGAGCGCTTCGACCAGCCGATCGACCGTCTCGTTCGTCGTATTGAGCATCAATCCTGTGCGGATTACGTTGCCGTAGAGGCCGCCCTTACCTATAAGAACACCGCGGCGGCGTGTTTCCTCGAATATTTTTAGCACGGCCTCGGGATTTGGTTCTTTTGTCTTGCGGTCTTTCACTAATTCGATGCCGAGCATTAGGCCCATTCCGCGGACGTCGCCGATGATCTCGTACTTCTCCTGAAGCTCGAGCAGACGCTGTTTCAAATGATCGCCGACGACACGGGCGTTGGTCCGCAGGTCGTCTTCCTCGATAACTTTTATCACGGCGAGCCCGACCGCAGATGAGACCGGATTGCCGCCGAATGTCGAGAATGTGAGGCCCGGAAAAGCGTCGGCAACCTCGGGCGTCGCTATGGTCCAGCCGATCGGGACGCCGTTGCCCATTCCCTTGGCGGAAGTTATGATGTCCGGCTCGACTCCCCAGTGCTCGATGCCGAACCACTTGTCGCCCGTACGTCCCCAAGCGGCCTGGACCTCGTCCGAAATGAAAAGCCCACCGTGCCGACGCGCAATTTCGGCAACCTTGGGGAAATATTCCTTCGGCGGAATGATGAAGCCGCCAACGCCGAGGATCGTCTCCGCCATGAATGCAGCGATCGATCCGGTTGTCGTAGTGTTGATTATGTCTTCGACATCGTCCGCACAGGCGACCCCGCACGACGGATATTCGAGCTTAAACGGACACCGGTAACAATAAGGAGCCGCCGCATGAATGATCCCCGGGATCTGCGACGCGACCGGCCGCCATGTCTTGTGTCCGACCGAAGAGAGCGCGGTCGCCGACCGCCCTGCATAGCTGTGCCGTAGGACGATGATCTCCTGATTGCCGGTCGCCAGCTTTGCGGCAAGCACCGCGGTGTCATCGGCCTCGGTCCCGCTGTTCGTAAAGAACGATTTCTTTAGTTTGCCCGGCGAGATCTCCGCCAGTTTCTCGGCCAGATCGCTTTGCGGCTGGTTTGCATAGAGCGTCGAGGTATGGGCTATCTTGTCGACCTGCTCCTTCCACGCCGCGTTCACCCGCGGATTCGCGTGGCCGATGCTCACCGTCAGCACGCCGCCGAAACAGTCCAGATAGCGGTTGCCCTGATCGTCCCAGACGTACTCGCCTTCACCTCGCACCAGGGCGATCGGTTCCTGGTAGTAATTCGCGACGGCCGGGAAGAGAAATTCGCGATGCTTCCGGACGGCATCCGAAAGCGAAGTTCTTTGTTCTTGTGGATTCATATCGTTAGGACTCGTGCAAAGCGAACACGAAAAAGCAGCAAGGTACTTTACCCTATCTCGAGGTCGGATAGCACTTTATCGGCTGCGGCGAGCAAGCGCGCCGCTCAAAGCTCGTTCACAGTCAGCGTAATGTCGGCATATTTCCATGCCTTACGGAATTCCTTGCCTACGTCCGAAGCCTCGTCCTTCTTTCCCTGAGCTTCGAGAGCGGTCATCAGACCGAACAGCGAACGGCCGCTGCCCGGATTGCGGCGAAGATCTTCACGAAAGACCTTCTCGGCCTCGGCGTTCTGGCCGTCGCGGAGCAAAGCTCCACCAAGGTTTTCGCGTACCGGCGAGATCGAAAGCGGAGGCTCTGAGTAAGAAAGCGTGTCTTCGGCGGCGACCGCTTTGGTCAATGCCTCGATCTCACCCTTTTTGTCGCCGCGATGCCGAGCGATCGCCGCTCGGACCCGCGCATCGTCTATCGTCCGGAGTGCCGATGAATCCACGGTTTCTTTTGCCCACAAGGATTCGGCTTTGGCGACATCACCCTTTGCGGCGTGGGCCATCGCTCGAGCCCACGTCCATGCCGTCAACGTCGCCGGGCGGCTGTCGGCGGGAGGTTCAGGAGCCTTTAGAATTTCATCCCACTTCTTAAACCGGACCCAGTATCGCGGCCGCTGATCGGAGTATCGCGGCGTGTAGTAACCGAACTTGCGATCGAGCGTGTTCGACACCATCGCTGAGTTTCCCTGCATTGCATACGAAAAGAGAAGGAAGTTCAAAACGTGATTGTAATGCCAGAGCCGGAACTCCTCCGACAGCGTATCAGTGGGCATTTTCGCCGTCTGCTCGTTAGAATCGACCGACTTTTGGAAGTTCCCTGTCCGCACATAAATATGAGCCGGCATGTGGACCAGATGGCCGAACGAGGGCGTAAAAATCTTCAACCCGCGAAGAGCGTCGGCCGCCGCCAACGCACGCTCGGGCTGAAACGACTCTTCAACGGCGTGGATGTAGATGTGCGTCAACCCTAGGTGCTTCGGATGAAGTTTGAGCCCCGCTTCGAGCACGTCGATCATTTCCTGCCAGATCGGGCTCGGCTTCCCGTCTTTCGACCAGTTATCGTACCCGGCTGCGTAGAAGATGGCGAGTGCATACAGTGCGGCCGCATCCGCATCTTTGGGTGACGCAGCGTAGATCGGCTTCATCGCCTCTCGATATGCACTCTGCGCCGTGCTCCTGCTGTATTCCGGCGGGTCCGGCAGCAGCTTCGAAAGGGCTTCGATGTAAACGCGATCGTTGACAGGTGCAGGCAGAGCCATCGCTATCTTTATTGCCTCGCGGGCCTCATTCAATCGCTTCTCGTCACTCGAATTTCCGCCTCCGGTGCCGCGCGGATATGCGGCGAGGGCAACGCCCCAATGAGCCATCGCGAGCTGAGGATCAAGCTCAGCCGCACGTCGAAACGACCTAACCGCATCACCATCGTTGAACGCGTAGTACAGCGTCAGGCCCTGATCAAAATATGCCTGTGCCTGCTTATTCGTTGTTGCGACCTTTCGATGTGTGATCGCGTCGGTCGTTACCAGTTCGATCGGCTTCGATGCGGCGGATGTGGCGGGGGCTTTGTGATCGCCGTGCTGGGCGTAAACACTTGCGGCCAGCGAGACCGCAAGGATGGTCAAAAGGATAGATCGTCTTATCATTTGCAAGCCGTCCTAAGGAATTCAGTTGCCGGGCCAAGCTCTCAGCATCTTCCCTTTCAAGGAATGAACCGACCAATTCGAATCCGCCATTTTCGTGAAGCAGTTCCTTCCCTCCAACGGGATGAGCCTCGAATCCGTGTTTCTGCGCCCACTTAGCCAGTACACTCTGAAAATCCGCGGAATTTTGTAATTCAAATCCGGGCGTAAACCCTTCAGGCCGACCGACCTATTCAATGATCGACCGATGGAAGACATCACGGATAATTTAGTTCAATAAAGGTTTCCTTGCCTCTTCCGGCCCGTGAAATCGACATAAACGACCTTTAGCTCGGTATAGAAATCGAGCGAGGTCGAGCCCTGTTCGCGGGGGCCGACGCCCGTTGCTTTGATGCCGCCGAACGGAATATGGGCTTCACCGCCGGTCGTCGGCGAATTTACGTGCGTCATTCCGCTTTCGATCTCGTTTATGAATCGAAACATCGCGTTCGCGTCGTTGGTGAACACCGACGATGAAAGTCCGTAGTCGGAATCGTTCGCCGTGATCATCGCCTGCTCAAAGTCCTTGACCCGGAGCACCGAAAGCACCGGCCCGAATATCTCTTCACGAGCGATCCTCATATCCGGCGTGACCTTATCGAAAACGGTCGGTTCGATGAAATAGCCGTTTTCCAGGCCTTCGCCGGTCGCACGGCGGCCTCCGGTAAGCAATTCGGCCCCGTCTTCACGCCCAATATCGATATATTTCAGGACCGTGTTGAACTGCTTTTCATCGACCGACGGGCCGATGTCGGTTGATGGTTTGCTGCCGTCGCCGAGTTTGAACTTCTTTGCCCGTTCGATGATCCGCTCGACGAATTCATCGGCGATCGAGTCGATAACGACGGCCCGCGAGGTCGCGGTGCACCGCTGTCCGGTCGACCCGAAGGCACCCTGGGCCGTCGATTCCACGGCCAGTTCCATATCGCAGTCCTCGAGGATGACGACCGGGTTCTTGCCGCCCATTTCGCATTGGACGGGTATCCCGCGTTTGGCGCCCTGCTGATAGATCTGCAGCCCTACCTCGGTCGAGCCCGTGAACGAGATGGCCCGCACCGCCGGATGATCCGCGATCTCCTGGCCGACTTCGCTTCCCTTTCCGAGGAGCAGGTTGATGACGCCGGGTGGGATCCCCGCTTCGATAAAAAGTTCAAAGATCCGAACGGCAGTCGCGGGTGTCGCCTCCGCGGCTTTCATCACGACCGTATTTCCGGCGGCGAGTGCCGGGGCCAGCTTCCACGCGGGGATCGCGACCGGGAAATTCCACGGCGTTATACACGCGACGACGCCGTGTGGTTCCTTGATCGTGTATGCAAAATTTGCCGGAAGTTCCGACTGGATCGTCTCGCCGTTAAGCCGCCGCGTTTCACCCGCGCAGAATTCGACGATGTTTATTGCTCGCTGGACCTCGCCACGCGATTCGGCTATCGTCTTTCCCTCTTCGCGGGTCAGGATGGACGCAAGTTCTTCCTTGTGCTGTTCCATCAGACGCGCCGCGGTGGAAATGATCTTGCCGCGGGTTGGGGCCGGCGTTTCTCGCCAGCCCTTGAACGCTCGATAGGCTGCCTCGACCGCCGAACGTGCCTCCTCGCGTGTGCACAATTCCGCGTTGCCGATGATATCATTAACATTCGCGGGATTGATATTGGGAACGGTCACTCCAGATGTCGATCTGATCCATTCACCGTCGATATAACTTCGATAACTTGCCATTTTCGATGGTTATCCTCTAGTTCTTTCTGTTTCCCTCTGTGATCGGGCCGGAGGGATCGGCCTTTGGGAGCGTGAGCTTCCATCCACCATTCTCTTTCACGAAATCCATCTCGCTCCATTCACCCTTTTCGTTCTTGAACTGGACGGTAGCGTGGTCGCCGTCGATCTTTTCGTTCCTCGATTCGGGCCTGTCTGCTTGGGGTTTGTTTGCCAGGTCCATCAGCATTTCGTCGAGCGACCTGTCGCTAACCTTGCCCATTTCAGTGAAGAACTCGAGTATTTCGGCTGACAGCACCTTCTTCAGACCCTCGATATCCTTGTTCTTACGCATCTCGTAGGCCGTCCGGTAGGCATCGGTCGGGGTGGCCAATGAACCTGGGGCGCCGTTCGAGTTTGATGGCCCTTTTTCCGTTTCTACCGGTTTCGGCTCATCGATCTTTGAATTTTGCGGGGTTGCTGATGGGCCGTTCGCGATCGGGGTCGTCGGGCAGCCCGAACTGAGGGCCGCGATCACGATCAATAGAAGCAGAGCGTTCAAATTCTTCACTGAATTTCCTCGAATATTCATTTAACAGATTCTTGGATACAATTCTACACCAGAACACGGGAAGAACCTGTTCCCGGGCGATCTGCCGCCATCGCAGTCATCTTGCCGAAGCTGAAATGAACGCTTTCAGAAATGTCCGTGAGCTATTGGAAGATCGGGTCCAAAGGGACCCGTTGAAGAAGTTTCTATTTTCCGAATCTGACGGCCGCGAGTGGACCTATGGGGAATTCGACGCGGCGGTGAAGCGGACCGCCGGCTTCCTCGCCTCAAGGGGGATCACAAAGGGCGATGTCGTCAGCCTTCTGCTAAAAAACTCGCCTGAATACGTGATCGCCTACTTCGCCTGTTTTTCGATCGGTGCGATCGCCGGCCCGGTGAATTCGCTGCTCAAGAGTGAAGAGATCGAATGGGTCGTCGGTAATTCGAAGTCGAAATTGCTCCTGGTTGGATCAGACTGGAAGGCAAGCATCCCGGCTTGCCTCAAGGAAAAATTGGGGTCGCCCGGCTTCATATTTTTTGACGATGTCACAGAAGCGACGAAAGAGTCTTCGGCACATCCCGATGCTGTCCCGCTGACGCCGGATAACGAGGCGATCATCATCTACACATCCGGAACGACCGGAAAGCCGAAAGGCTGCCTTCTCACCCACGGTAACCTTATCGCGAACGCCCGCCAGATCGCCGAATGGATGGGCTTCGGGCCCGACGACCGGCTGCTTACCGTGATGCCGCTTTTCCACATGAACGCGGTCTCGGTGACGACGATGACCGCGCTTTACGCCGGCGGATCGACGGTCGTGAGCCCGAAATTCTCGGCCTCGCGGTTTTGGGACATCATCGAAAAATACAAGATCACCTCGTTCGGCTCGGTGGCAACGATGTTGTCTATGCTATTGAGCCGTCAACAGGAGGACGAGCGGATCAAGCACTCGTCACTCGTCTACCGTCCCTCGTCACTAAGATTTGCCATGTGCGGCTCGGCCCCCGTTCCGGCGGAGGTGCTGAAGAAATTCGAGGAAGAGTTCGGCGTGCTGGTCATCGAGGGCTACGGGCTATCCGAATCAACCTGCCGTTCAACTTTCAACCCGCCGAACGAGAACCGGCGGCCCGGTTCGTGCGGCCTCCCGATCGGCAACGAAATGAAGGTCTTCGATGAAAACGACGCGGAAGTCCCGGATTGCGAATTGGGCGAGATCGTCCTTCGCGGCGAAAACATTTTTAAGGGCTATTTCAATAACCCTGAGGCGACCGAAAAGGCGTTCGCAAACGGCTGGTTCCACACCGGCGATATCGGCTATCGCGACGCGGACGGCTTTTTTTACATCGCCGACCGAAAGTCGGACATGATCATCCGCGGCGGCGAGAACATCTATCCTCGCGAGATCGACGACGTGCTCTACACGCACCCGGCGGTCGCCCACGCGTCCGTGATCGGTGTCCCTGACGAGCTATACGGCGAAGAAGTCGCCGCGTTTGTCGTGCTTAAGGAAGGATACACAAGGGCAGAAACGCGACCTGGAGGAAATTTGCACGATGAGTATCAGGTCACCGCGGGAGACCTTATCGACTTCTGCAAACAGCACCTGGCCGATTACAAATGCCCGAAGACCCTATACTTTGTGGACGACATTCCCAAAGGCCCTACCGGAAAACTGCTGAAACGCGAATTGAGAGCGAAGATAGGATCGGCCTGAGCCGATGTATAGATGCGCTCTTACAATTGGACTGCGAGGTACTCGGTTCGTTCCCTCAATCGGGAAAGCCGACCCGTTTTAACAATTCCGGCCATCTCGGATCACCGTGCAGTGATCGAAATTGGGGACCCGTGCGTAAACCCGTCATAAGAAGCTCCCGATCATTATAAGCCTTTTCCAGCCATTCGAAAGCCTTGTCGTTATCGCCGCGAGCGGCAAAAATGATCGCAATGCGAAAAGGCGACGCGGCCCCGGATGGAACCTCATCCATAAGCTTCGCGAGGACCTTATCCGACCCGACACGATCGCCCATTTTTTCGAGGATAATGGCTATCTGCGTATCGTAGACCGGGTTATATCCTTCTTTGTCCAATTCCAACGCCTTCTTGCCAGCCTCGAGCGCCTCCTTAAACTGCCCCAATTCCGTAAGGATCGTCGCCCTTGTGTGCCAGGTTGTATGGTCTTCCGGATACAGTTCGAGCGCTTTGTCGCAGATATCCAGAGCCTCTTCGTACCGGCCCGAGAGCCTTAGGACGTATCCGAAACCGCCACCCTGAAGTCCGAGCGGGGCGATCTCGTTGACTTTATCGAGCTGCTCGAAAGCCTCTTCAAATCGCCCAAGGTGCGTCAGCAGAAACGCATATCGCCCGCGGGCGAAGGTGTAGCTCGGACTTAATTCGACCGCGCGGCGAAAGTCCTCCTCCGCTCCCGAAAAATCCCAGTTGTTCAACCTGATCAAGGCACGCGAGGTTCGAACTTCGGCAAGGTCCGGCTCAAGGCTCATCGCTCGATCCACCGCCAGAACCGCCTGCCCTCGCATCCATTTGAACCGTTCTTTGTCCCTAAGCGCCTCGCTCGACTGGGTTTGCCACCAATAAAGGTCGGCAAGTCCGCTCCAAGCTTGAGCGTAGTTAGGGTCGATCGCGATCGCCTGTTTGAAGAATGTCTCGGCCTTACTCAACTCCTCTAACGAACGCCGGCCGCCGAGGAACCGGCCCTTCAGATAGGCGATGCGGGCCTCGCTGCTCGGCGTATACGACCTCGCGATCGAGGTTTTCCGGCCCTCATCAAGGCCGGGCCTGAGCCTTGCCAACAGTTCCTCGGCGATCTCGCGGTCCAAGAGGGAGGCATCCGAAATTCGTCGCTGAAACTTCGAGCTCCAGATCACGGTCGCGTTCGATGTGTCCACGAGGTCGAATGTGCCGGTGATCAGGTCCCCCTCCTGGACCAGACGGCCTTCGACGATAGCTCCAACATTAAGTTCGGTGCCGATGTTGGCTGGTTCGAGTTGTGATCCCTTGTACTTGGCGACCGAACTTCTCGGCTTGACCAAAAGGTCAGGCACCTGAGAGAGGCGGCTGATGAGCGATTCCTGAATGCCGCTGCTCACAAGCTCGATCTCCTGGGAGCTCCCGTCATGAACGAACGGCAGCACCGCGACCGAACTTATCCCGGCGTTTTGATACGGGCCAACCCCGTACCAGACCGCGGCTCCAATAAGGACCGCAGAAGCCAGGATCGCCGCACCGAATTTCACAGAAAAGAAAGACGGTCGTTTCTCGGCGTCGGTTTGTTCGGCAGTGCTCGTTTCAACCGGCGAGATAGGTCCGTCGAACGTGCTGACCTCGGAATTGAATCTATATCCTCGTTTCGGGATGGTCTCGATGCAATCCGTGGGGAGCCCGTCCAGCCTCATTATCTTCCTGAGTTCGGAAATATTTTTTGTAAGGTTCGATTCTTCGACGACCACTTCAGGCCAAAGCTCGGAGAGGAAGGTGTCTTTGTCAACTACGACGCCTTTATTGGCAACAAGGAGGGCTAGCGTATCGAAAACCTTCGGCGTGATGTGCACTGCCTTACCGTCCTGCAAAAGCACATGCTGCTTGGGGTCGAGCAGGAAACTGCCGAAAGCATAGGTTTTGTTCGATTCGGCTTCCATTCGGCGAAACCTGGAAAACGCCGATCTTTCAGAAATCTTTCACGTTTTCGTAAGGATTTCCGGCCCCGAAACCCGCTACTCTTCGCAGAGCAAAGAGGTGGAGCGGCGATCGAGCCTTGGTTCGAGGCGATCCAATGTGCGATTTCCGGTCCAAATTATAGCCCTAATCCTAGAAGGTGGGCAAGGATTTTCCAAATTCAGTCAATCAAAGGAGGCACCTAAGATGAAAAGAAAGATGTTCCTATTCCTAATTTTGTTCGGGTTCGCGGTCACCGGTCTTAGCCAAAAGAAAGCATCCGCGTCCGAGAACCGAGCCCCGGTCCAACCGGAGATCTATCCCCCGAGTGCCCAAGTGCACGGACGGGGCCAGGTCGATTGGCTTATCAGCTTTTGGGAATGGACGCTCCGCGTAAGAGCCGATCGAAACCCCGTTTTCGATGCGACAGGCCAGTTCTGCCGCGAAGATCAATCCGGCAAATTGTTTTATTTAAGTTCAATGTTCATCATCCCGGGAGGTACAGCGGTCAGAAACTGTACGGTACCTTCCGACGTGAGCGTTTACATACCCATCCTGGGAACGTTCTGTTCTCCGGTAACGGACGGGACAACGACGACCACCGAGTCACGTGCTTGTGCTCGGGCCTATGGCGACAATGTTGTGAACACACAGCTCTGGATAAATAACCAGCCGACCGACTTTACTCGACATCGCTTTACGGGAGGTCCCTTCAGTCTCAATGTTCCGGACGGCAACATATTCGAACTTTTCGGCTTCCCTCCGGGTGGATTCGAGATCGAGAACGGGATCCTGGATGGATACAGCGTGATCCTAAAGCCGATGAGACCGGGCCAGCACAGGATCAGAGTTTACGGTGAAAATAATCAGTTTCCGGGATTCTTCTGGGACATCACATATAACTTGAATGTGACGCCGAGCGCGAACGACCACTAGGCCTTTTCCATGAACGCGTCGGCATACGGGGTTGAGACCCGGATCCGCTCGTGCCCGACGGGCCTTGCCCGTCAGCATTTATTTGCCAGCATGTCGGTATGGAAAAGATCCGTCCTCACCCCGAAAATGCTCGCCCGAGCACTTGAAGAGAGACGTGCTCGAAATTTGGCCGGTTCTTCGTCGTTTGCTTGCGTGCGAGCCCTCGCTCAATTGGTGTAAACTTAGCGTTTCATTATGGCTAAGTCTGCATTGGGAATTGCCGTGGTCGGCATTGGCGGGGCCGTCGGAACGACGATGGCAGCGGGCATTTCGCTGATCAGGAAAGGCATGATCGGCTATGAAGGGCTGCCGCTCGCGGATCTGAAAGTTGAGGAAATTGCCGATTACACCGACATCGCTTTTGCCGGCTGGGACCTTAATGGCGACGACCTTGCGGCGGCGGCCGAGGGGCACGCGGTATTGAGCGACAGGCAGCTAGCCGCCGTTCGCGATGAACTGTCTCAGATCCGCCCGTGGCCGGCTATCGGCAATGAGCGGTTCCTTTCGCTTATCGAGGGCGATAACAAGATCGCCGGCGGTCATCGAGCGGTGGTCGATCGACTGCGTTCAGATCTCGCGGGGTTTAAGGAAGCGTGTGGATCGGCGGTCGTGATCAATCTCGCCTCCACCGAAAAGCTTTCGGTTGAAGGCACGGACGCTTTGAACGGCATCGCCGCGTTTGAGAAAGCGCTGGACGACGATTCACCCGACGTTTCGCCGGCAATGCTTTACGCCTATGCGTCGATAGCCGAAGGCGTTCCGTACGGCAACTTTACGCCGTCGACGTCCGCCGACATCCCGGCCTTGATCCAATTCGCCGAAAAGCAGAATGTCCCGATCGCCGGAAAGGACGGAAAGACCGGGCAGACCTTCATCAAGACCGTCCTTGCACCCGCCCTCAAGGCTCGGGCGCTTCACGTTGACGGCTGGTACTCAACAAACATTCTCGGCAATCGTGACGGCCTTGCTTTATCGAATGAGGATTCGCTCGCGTCCAAGGTAAAGACCAAGCAGAGCGTGCTGGACGACATCCTCGGTTACCACGTCGACGACCACATCGTCGATATTCGATATTACCGTCCCCGCGGCGACGACAAGGAAGCGTGGGATAACGTCGACATTCGCGGCTTTCTCGGCCAGACGATGCAGATCAAGGTGAATTTTTTATGTAAAGATTCGATCCTGGCGGCCCCGCTTGCGATCGAGATCGCCCGCTGTCTCGATCTTGCCCGTCAGCGAGGCGAGGCTGGCATTCAGGAGCATTTGTCGGTGTTCTTCAAGATGCCGATGAACAAAAGCGGCTCCCCCGTTCATGCTTTCCATCTTCAGGAAAAGATGTTGCTGGATTGGTTAGCAGGTTAAGTCCCCCTTTCCGTTATCAAAAGTGACGGTCGATCCTCGCAGAATTAGGCACCAGATCTACGAAACGACTCAATCCTTTACGTAAAGGGCCGGGTATTTTTTCTTGAGCTTCTCAACCTTCGGTACATCGTGATAGACGATGTAAGGATGATCGGGATTTTTCGTCATGAAATCCTGATGATAATCCTCGGCCGGATAGAATTTCTCAAGCGGCACGACCTGCGTGACGATGGGCTTTTCGAAAAGCCGAGATTCCGTCAGTCCGGCGATAAACGAGGACACCGCCTTTTTCTGCTCCTCATCGGCGTAAAAGATAGCCGAACGATACTGCGGCCCAACGTCGGGGCCTTGGCGGTTCAATTCGGTCGGATCGTGAATGACCTTAAAGAACACTTCGAGGAGTTGGTCATAGGATACGGAAGCAGGATCGAAGACGACCTCGACCGCCTCAGCGTGTTCGGTGCTTCCCGCACTTACCTCGTCGTAATTCGCCGACTTCGCCGTGCCGCCGGCGTAGCCTGAACGTGCGGACTTGACCCCCTTGGTCCGCTCAAAGACGCCTTCAACACCCCAGAAACATCCGCCGGCGAAGACCGCCTTTTTCAACTTCGCTGGGTCAACCTCGGCCGTTTCCGGGTTTTGCGGCACGCTCATCGCTTCGGGATCGCCCGACGATCGGACCGACCCGCACGACAGCAGGCAGCCAAGTGTCAAAAGGGTAACGACGGTCAAAAATGGTCTCACGGTTCTCATCATCCTATCACGGCAGCGTTCGTGCGGCCGTTGAGATCGTATTCGATCCCGATGCCGGTTCGGATGTCCCGTCGGACAGTTCGTCGGCGAAAACCGCCGTGGTCTGGCGCCTGCGGTCTATCCGAAGGTCAAAAACATCCGGCCGCGAATAATGGCCGGTCGGGTCGAAATTCTGTCGCTCTTCGCGAACCCGCGTATGGTCAAGCGACGCGATCAGCACCCGCTCTTCCGAGCAAAACGGTTCGATCACCCATTGCCCGTCGGGCCCGGAGACGCAAGAACCTCCGTCGGCAAGAAACTCCGGTGAATTGTCGATCACTTGTTCGATCCCGGGCAAGTGGCCGGGAAGGTCGCTTTTTCGCATCAAACCCGAAACGGACGCAACGAACGAACGCGACTCAATAGCTATATACCTTGTGATGTCGTTGGTATTCCGACGGCTGCCCGGCCAAACGGCGACGTGCAGATCCTCGCCCTGTGCATAGAGCGCCGTCCGGGCAAGCGGCATCCAATTTTCCCAGCAATTCAATCCGCCAAGCGTGAACGGTCCAAGTTCGTGCGTCCGGAGTCCGTACCCGTCGCCGGTCGCCCACGTCATACGCTCGTCGTAGGTCGGCATCAGCTTTCGGTGTACCGATCGGATCTCGCCTTTTTCGTTGATATAGACGAGCGAGGCGTACACGCTCTCGCCGCGGTCGGGCGGCCGCTCGATGATCCCAAGATAAACGGCGATCTTATGGTCGCGCGCCAATCCGCAGACCCCGTTCAGGTCCCCGCGTTCGATGCAAACGGCTTGTTTAATGTATTCCGCGTGGAAAGCCTTGTGGAATGATGAGTTAAATGCGGTCTCTTTCGAATACTCGATCCAAAATGGGTAGCCGGGAACAAGCCCCTCACCAAAAGCGACAAGTTCGGCCCTTTTGCCCGAGGTCTCGACTATGTGGTCGCAGACCTTGGCGAGGGTCTTTTCGCGGTCGAACCAGACCGGAGCGATCTGAGCAAGGGCAATATTAATCGTATCCATACATAGCGCCCGGCACGCGGGATGCACTTCGAGAGAGTTCGGCCTCAGCCGCGATATAGCCAAAGCTCGCCCACTGGTCGCCTTCAACGATCTTGCGAAAAATGGTCATCGCATTCTCTTTGTCGCCGTTATACAGGAAATAATTGCCGATCCCGTAACCCAGCGATGCCGAGCCGAGCGTATTCGCATCGCCCCGGATCTTCGAGAGCAGGGCCTCGGCCTTCACCTCTCCTTTGTTGAGTTTGATCAGGTCAAGGTAATCCCGGTTCTCGATCACCTCGACGTCGGTCGCGAATCCGCGAAGCAGCTTTTCCGCTTCAGCTCGCCGGCCAAGGCGCCGAAGCGTCATATAGTGCCAATAGACAGTAGCCGCACGCATATCGTTGTTCTTCGAGACCTTCTCACACTGTTCGTATGCCCGCAATGCCTTCTTGAATTCGCCCTTTATGTAATAAGCCAGCCCGAGGTGATACCAGATGTTCGACTGGAGGGTGCTCGTCGGGATATTCTTTGCGTTCGGAAGGCCGTCGGGTTCGACCTCGTCCGGCTTCCCTTTTATCAACGATGCCGCTTTTTCGAAGTCGCGGATCGCGCCATCGAAACAGCGAAGTGTGATATAGCGGTGGCCGCGATGGCGGTACATCCTGGCATCGGCCGGGAACTTTGCGATCCCTTCGGTGAAGATTCGGACCGCATCTTTGTAACGGCCAAGATATGCCGTCCGCCGCCCGACCCAGATCAGAGCCTCCGGATCATCCGGCTTTGCCTTCTGGGCCGCGATGGCGTCGGCGAGTTTCTTTTCAAAGTCGGAGCGTGACTGGTCCGAAAGCGTCGGCGGAACAATACGGGCCGCTTCGGCACAATTCTGGCCGCTCGCGGCCTGAAAAAGCGTGACGAGAAAGATCGTGAGCAGGATCGCAATTCTCATAGCCCGAATTCTAACAAAATTCTCTGTGAAATCATTTGTAAACGTGCTTTTTCCCATAAGATACGTATGGTAGATTAGCGTTTATGCCGAACCTGATGAAGCACTCGTTGCCCGAGAAGCTGAAGCAGTCCTACCGCGCCGAAGTTCAACGAACTATCGAAGAAAAGCGTGTCTCCCGTATCTGGGAAAAGGATGCGGCCGTCTGGACCGGGGCCGATGAAGCCGACTGGCTGGGGTGGCTGACCATCGTGGACAAAGAACTCGGGGACCTCGAAAAATATCGGTCCTTGCGCGAGGACCTCGATTCGGCAGGGCTCACACAGGCTTTGCTGATGGGGATGGGCGGTTCGTCGCTGTGCCCTGAAGTGTTGGCGATCACGTTCGGCCGCGACGACTTCCACATCCTCGATTCGACCGTGCCGGCACAGGTGATCACGGCCGAAAGCAGGCTCGATCTCGAAAGGACCGTATTCATCGTTGCCAGCAAAAGCGGCACTACCCTTGAACCGAATTGCTTTAAGCAGTATTTTTTCGACCGCCTTGCAAAAAAGATCGGTAAGGAAAGGGCCGGCCGTCAGTTCCTTGCGATCACCGACCCCGGTTCGTCGATGCAAAAAGCTGCCGAAGCCGATGGTTATCGGCACATTTTTTTTGGGAAGCCGGACATCGGCGGCCGTTTCTCCGCCCTTTCCGCATTTGGCCTGACCGCGGCGGCCGTGATGGGCCTTGACGTTGAACGCCTTCTTAAATCAGCAGATGCGATGGTCAAAGCCTGCAGGGCGACCAATGCCAACGAGAACCCGGGCGCGATCCTTGGAACACTGCTTGGCATTTGCCATCGCGAAGGCCGGGATAAACTGACGATCCTGACACCGCCTGAGTTTTACGACCTCGGCGCGTGGCTCGAACAGCTTATCGCGGAGTCCACTGGCAAGAACGGCATGGCGATCATACCCGTCGACCGCGAAGCCCTGGATGATCCGGAGGTCTACGGCGATGACCGTGTCTTCGTCAATTTCACGCTGAAGGGGTCTGAGGTCGACGAAGATATGCTGGCGGACCTGAACGATCTGGCAGAAGCAGGCCATCCAATGATAGACATCGAGCTATCGGACCTTTACGGCATCGGGCAGGAGTTTTTCCGCTGGGAATTTGCGACCGCGGTCGCGGGATCGATCATGGGGTTGAATCCCTTCAACCAGCCGGACGTCGAAGCAGCAAAGACTGAGGCACGAAAGATCACCGACGCCTACGAAGTCTCGGGCGAACTGCCGAAAGAGGAACCGTTCTTCAACGACGGCAATATTTCGCTTTTCTCGCGTCCGAATTACGCGGCCGAGCTTGAAAATGCGGCCGATGAGCGATCACTGGCCGGCTTTCTCGAAGCCCACCTCTGGAACCTGGCCGAGAACGATTATTTCGCGATCCTCGCGTTTATCGAAATGGACCAGGAGCACGAAGATGTGCTCCAGCAGATCAGGTCGAACGTTTTGGTGCAATACAAGGTCGCGACGTGCCTTGGCTTCGGGCCGCGTTTCCTACATTCGACCGGACAGGCTTACAAGGGAGGCCCGGACAACGGAGTGTTCCTGCAGATAACCGCTGATGACCCGGTTGACCTGCCGGTCCCGGGCCAGAAATATTCCTTTGGAATAGTCGAATCGGCACAGGCACGCGGCGACTTTCAAGTGCTGCTTGACCGCGGACGACGAGCTTTACGAGCACACATTTCCGGCGATGTTAAGGCCGGTCTCGAAAGGCTCCTCGAGGTAATGGGCTAGAACGTTCATTCGAAAGCCTCGAGATATTTCACTCCTGAACCCGTATTGAAGATCACAACCTCGTCGCCCTCGCGGACCTCGCCACGTTCGATCAGCTTTCTGAGGGCCGGAAGACACGCTGCCCCCTCTGGAGCCGCGAAAATGCCTTCCGCTGCGCCGATCTCGCCGACGGCAGCGACTAGTTCTTCATCCGTTACCGCGATCGCCGTCCCGCCGGACGCTCTGACCGCATCAAGGATCAGGAAATCGCCGATCGCCTTCGGGACTCGCAGCCCGGAAGCCACGGTTGCCGCATTTTCAAATTCATCCGCGAACCGCTCGCCTGCCTCGAACGCCCGCACTATCGGTGCGCACGTTGCCGACTGGACCGACACCATTCGCGGCCGATCCGGACCGATCCATCCCATCGCCTCCATCTCGTCGAAAGCCTTCCACATCCCGATCAGGCCGGTGCCGCCGCCGGTCGGGTAAAGGATCACGTCGGGCAGCCGCCAGCCCAGCTGCTCTGCCAGCTCGTAACCCATCGTCTTCTTGCCTTCGACGCGATACGGCTCTTTTAGAGTAGAGACATCAAACCAGCCTTCGGCCTCTTTCCGTTCGGCGACGATCTTACCGCAATCCGTGATCAGGCCGTTAACAAGCGTCACGTTAGCACCAGTTTGCCGGCACTCGATCACATTCGCGGCAGGCGTGTCATCGGGCATGAAAATGAAGGCCTCCATACCCGCCCGGGCGGCATAGGCGGCCATCGCACCGGCAGCATTGCCCGCGGACGGAACGGCCACTTTCTTGACGCCAAGCTCATTGGCCATCGAAATCGCCATCGTCATCCCACGTGCCTTGAAACTCTGCGTCGGGTTTTGACCTTCGTCTTTGATGAAAAGGTTGAGTTCGAGAGGTAATCTTCGTGCGAGCGCGTTCGCTTTCAAGAGGGGCGTCCAACCCTCCCCGAACGACACTATATTTGCCGGATCTTCAACGGGCAGCACCTCCGCGTACCGCCAAAGGGAACTCTGCCTCGAGCTAAGGGAGTCGCGGGTCAATGTCTGTCCGGCTCTATAAAGATCGTACCGAACAAGTAGAGGCTTACCGCATTCGACACAGAGGTTTTGAACGACACCGGTTTCGTGTCGAAGGCCGCAAAGGGCGCACTCCAGATCAGTAACATTCATAAGATCGGTCCCGGTAGTGATCGCGGGCACACACGAATCTCACTTCTTCCAGATGAATTCCCGAAATACGTTGTATCCTGCCGATATCGTGAGCGAGATCGAACCACCCCTCAAAGCGTCCCAGGTATCGAAACGTTTCGGATACCAGGCCTCCTGGGCGATTATGTTCGCTGAATAGGTCCCAACGATCCGCGGGATGCCTAACACGCGCTTACCATTCTTATCGCGAGCGGTTACCGGCGAAAGCAAGGCGTTTTTTAGCCGCGATCCGGCGTCCCGTTTTTGGCTGCGGTAAAACTTGCTGTCGTACTTCAACGACTCGTCCAGACCGTAAATGACCGTGTTCTTTATCGCCCCGCGGCCCATTCCGGAAGCAAACCGACGCCCGAAACCCTCCCAATCGTCACCCCATTCTTCCGGGGCATTCTGCCAGGTACCGATGCCAGCCGTCATCACGCTCCTTGCCAGAGCGCCGGGACCCACCATGCTGTTGATGTAGCTCTTGAACCGGGTCTTCGAATCCGGACGAACATACCAGTTCCTGGACCGCGAAGTCGCGGTTGAAGCGGATGGTTTTGCCGCCGGTATCGAACTGTTATCGGCCGCGAAAGTGGGCATGTCGGTAGCGTCAGCAGCCAATATCGGCGTAGGTGAAGCATCCTGTGCGGCAGCAGAGGCGAAAAATGCCAGCCCGCAAACGGTCGATAGTAAAAATCTCTTCATAATTATTAATACCCCTGCAGAGGTTTTCGTTGCCGATACCCTTCCGGATTCGGCATGATGCGGTCACCTCTTTACATCGGATCCCCTGATAAAGTTAAACTCGGGAATCCCCCTTGTTCGCATGTAACTAACGCACCCGGCCCTAAGCCGCCGGCGAAGCTTTTCGAAGCATTGGCTTTAACTCCTTGTAAATATTATCGGTCATTATTTTTGTGCCTTCCGGGTTCGGATGTATCCCATCCGCCTGGTTCAGGTTCTTGTTTCCCGCCACGCCTTCTAATAAGAACGGCAGGAAAGCCACATCGTGCTTGTCGGCAAGGTCGGGAAAAGCCATCGTGAATTCTCGCTGGTATTCCGACCCGGCGATCGGCGGGGCCAGCATCCCGCAAAGGAGTACCTTTATGTTCTTTGCTTTCGCCTTTTGAATTATCCGATCGAGATTTTCCTTCATTCGTGCGGGCGGCATTCCGCGTAGAAGGTCATTGGCACCGAGTTCGAGGATCAGGATCGCCGCATTCTCCTGTTCAAGGACCCAGTCCGCGCGTTCGGCCCCGCCGAGGCTCGTGTCGCCGGAAACGCCGGCGTTGACCACCTCGTAATCGTAGCCCTCGGCATTCAGCCGTTCCTGCAGAAGATATGGATATGACTCGCGTTCGGAAAGGCCGAAACCCGCGGTCAGGCTGTCGCCGAATGCGATGATCTTCGGCCGTTCGGACGAGGCCTCTGGCGTGATCAGCGGCTTGGGCCCGGGATCCGTCTCCGCAGGTCGGACCGATGTCGAACTGCACCCGGCCGCCATCCAAATCAAAAAAATGAAACTTAAGCCTGCAGGGATTCGAATATGATGAAGCATGCTCAGAATAAATTTCCCCTTATTAATTGCGAACTGTTCTCGACGGCTGGAACCCGCCGGCACGTAAACTTAAGATAACAATTATATGAGCTTGACGCTCTTCGCGTATCCTTAAGATTCTATTCGACCATGATCAGTTTACAGAATGTTACAAAAACCGTGCGTTCAGGGACCGAGGACCTTACGATCCTCGACGACGTCTCGGCAGAGATACCTGACGGACAATTCGTTGCGTTGACCGGAGCGTCGGGGAGCGGGAAATCGACCCTTCTCGGGCTGATCGCGGGCCTCGATTCGCCTTCAGAGGGGAGGATCCTCGTTGACGGAGAGAACGTTACCGAGATGAGCGAAGACGACCTGGCCGAACTCCGGAGCAAGAAGATCGGCTTCATTTTCCAGTCGTTCCATCTGATCCCCAGCCTGACGGCGTTTGAGAATATCCTGATCCCGATGGAGATCCGAGGGGTTCGCGACGCCGCCGAGCGGGCCCACGAATTGCTCGAAGACGTTGACCTGGTCAACCGCGGGCATCACTACCCGACCGAATTGTCCGGCGGCGAGCAGCAGCGGGTGGCGATCGCCCGGGCATTTGCGAACGAGCCCTCGATCCTGTTGGCGGACGAGCCGACCGGCAACCTCGATTCGAAGAATGGCAAACACATCTTTGACCTGATGACGGGCCTACATTCCAAACGCGACGTAACCCTGGTTCTTGTTACCCACGATCCACAGCTCGCCGCCCAGGCAGAACGGCAGATCGTTCTTCGCGACGGGCGGGTGATCAGCGACGAGATGGCCCTCCGAGAGGGTAGGCCGGGGCTCCAGGTGGTGCAGGAGATCTAGACAGGTCCCGGCCGAGCAAGATTTGCGATGTCCGCTCGAGCGGACCCCAGATCGAAGATGCGATTTATTTTCAACCTGACACGCAGAGAGATCCGGAGCTCATGGCGGCGGCTGCTTTTCTTTTTTCTCTGCATCGCCCTCGGCGTCGGTTCGGTCGTCGCACTTCGGTCGCTCATCCAGAACCTGACCAGGGCCGTCGGCACCGATGCAAGGGCCCTGATGACGGCCGATATCGAACTTACGTCGACCTCCGATTTTTCACCGACGGAGATCGCGACGATCGAAAGGCTGGTCGAAGTGGCGGGGATCGTCGAAGCGCGAAACGAGGCGATCACGACCAATGCTATGGCCAGCCCCGTTGACCCGGCGAACCCCAACACCCGGCTTGTCGAACTGAAGGGCATCGAGCCGCCTTTTCCGCTCGTCGGTGACTTTCGCCTGGATGACGGCAGACCCTTCGATTTCGCGCTTCTTGAGGACAACGGTGCGGTCGTCGCCAAGATCCTGATAGAAGACCTGAAGATAAATGTCGGCGACCGGATCCGCATCGGCGAATCTGAATTTCAGGTCCGCGATATATTTGATGAGGAACCCGGGGGTTCAAGTGGATTTCGGCTCGGTGCCCGTGTATTCGTAGCAAAGACGGCATTTGAAACGGCCGGTATCACCCGAAACTCGAGCCGTGTCAGGCGGAGGATCCTCTATCGCACATCCGAAAATCCGACGGAACTGGTTCGTCAGCTTCGCGAGGCCCTACGCGGAACGACGATCGGTGTTCAGTCATACCGCGAGACGCAGGAGAATATCGGCGAACAATTCGCCCGGACGGAGAATTACCTTTCGCTGACCGGACTCCTGATCCTGGTTCTCGGCGGGGTCGGTGTTTGGAACGTTGCGCGGGCGTTCGTTGAGCAAAAGCGGAAGTCGGTGGCGGTGCTGAAGTGTCTCGGTGCGGGCGGGACGCGGATAATCTCGGTCTATCTGCTGCAGATCCTTACTCTGGGCTTTATCGGCAGCCTCTTCGGGGTCGTGCTTGCGCAGGGCGGTCTTTGGCTCGCAAAACTGAACCTCGCCGACACGCTGCCCGAGCGGATGACATACACCGTCGGGGCCTGGACGGTGGTGCAGGGCCTGATCCTTGGTGTTGCGATCTCGATACTTTTCTCGGCTCTGCCATTGCTTCAGGTCCGCAACATCAAACCGAGGCTGCTCCTTCGGGATGAGAACAACGTAAATCTGAGGAGGCTTGACCCGACAAAATGGGCATTCGCGGCGGTTTCGCTCGCAGGACTGTTGGGCCTGGCGGTCTGGCAGGCGGGCTCATTCCTCATCGGAGCTTTCTTCCTTGTCGGCCTTGCGGTGACCACCCTCATACTCTACCTCGCCGCACTGCTTCTCACTTCGGTACTCCGGCGCTTGAAGGTATTGGGCTCGTTCAGCCTTAGGCAGGCCATCAACTCGCTTTACCGGCCCGGCAACCAGACGAGGATAATCCTTCTCGCGGTCGGACTTGGGTGTTTTGTGGTCCTCGCCGTCCAATCGCTCCAGGCAAATCTCATACGGGAATTTGACCTCACGCGTAACCAGCGTCTACCGAGCCTATTCTTCGTCGATATTCAGAAAAGCCAAATTGAGCGGCTTGTCGGTTTGGTCGAAGACAGGACCGGTGAAAAGGCCGAAGCGACGCCCACGATCCGGGCGCGGATCTCGCATGTCAACGGACAGGCCTTCAACTTCCAGCAGAGGGAGGTGCGGCAGCAGCAAGGCCAGATCGGGCGCGAGTTCGCGGTCACTTATCGGGCGAATCTTGATGTGAACGAGTCGGTGGTCGCCGGCGGTTGGTGGGATTCCTTGGCTGCGGACGTCCCGCAGGTGTCGGTGGAGGAGCAGATGGCCCAGCGGCTGAAGGTTGGCGTCGGCGATTCGATCACGTTCGATGTCTCGGGCCGAAAGATCACGACCCAGGTCGGCAGTATCCGCAAGATCGACCTTCGAAACACGCGAACGGCGTTCATTTTTGTCTTCCGGCCCGGCGTTCTCGATTCCGCCCCGCAGACGTTTGCCGCCACCGTCCTCAAGCGGATACCCCCGACCGAACGACAAAGGCTTCAGCGTGACCTCTTGGCGGCCTTTCCAAACATCCAGATAATCGACGTCGCAGATATCGTGGCGACCATTCAGAAGCTTGTCAACAACTTCGTCCTGGCGATCTCGTTCGTAGGGAGCTTCGTTATTCTCAGCGGCATCCTCATACTGATCGGCTCCATCGCGCTTACAAAGTCCCAGCGCATCTATGAGAACGCGATTCTGAAAACCCTCGGGGCAAAAAGGCCGTCACTCGCAATGGTACTATTCGCTGAATACGGGCTTTTGGGATCGCTTGCGGGGATCATCGGGGCCGGCTTTGCTTCCGTGCTTTCGTGGGCGGTCAGCAAATACGTCCTCGAGATCGATTGGACGTTCGAGCCGATGATCTTTGTTTTCGGGATTGCGGCGACGGCGCTGATCGTTATTTTGGTCGGATGCGCGTCGAGCTTCGACGTGCTTTTCCGCAAGCCGCTCTCAACGCTCCGCTCTCAGTGAGATATCTTACCTGCCCTCGACAAATGGATGGGAACCAAGGACCGTCCTCATATTCACCAGGCCGAAAAGCGTTTCGAGATACGCCCCGAATCGATGGAGGATCGGCACCAGGTCTTTCGTGTCGCTGGTCGCGATGACCTCTTCAGCGAACCTCTCCAGAGTGTCGCGGTCCTTGAAGAATAGATATTCGATGGGTTCGGCCATGAAAATGGTGAGCTCTTTTCGAACGGCGTCGACCAAAGCCGGCCGCGGGTCGGCCTCGGCGTTCTTTACCGCCTGAAGGGCCTTCCACAAATGCCGGCGAAGCGAAAGTGACCGTTCGAGCTTAAGATGGATCCCGGGAAACAGGTCGGTCACCACCACCTGCGGATCGACCAAACGGGCGAATCCTGCAAGGATCTGTTCAAAGCTGTCGTTCAACGAGGCATAGGCCGTCTCAACCTTCGCATGGATCGAAGGTGCGGGCCGGATCCCGACTATGCCGGTCAATTCCTGCTGATATACCTTTTTCAATTCGAGAGAAGCCGTGTAGGACGCCCCGTCGAGCGAAGAGAATAGCTCGGCACTTTCGTCCTGAAATCGCGTCAGGCGGTTGTTGATAAAACTGATCAGGCTTTGCGAGACCTCATGGACCTTGGCGAAGATCAGCACCGTGGGCTTCAACGGTTCATCGTCGCGAAGCATCGAACCGATAACCCCGAGCGATCGCATGATCAACGCAAATCGAGACAATACCTCAGTCAGGTCCGCCCTGTCTGAAAATGACAGGCCTCGTCTGGACAACAGTTTCTTCAGATCGCCCGGAAGATGCGAAACGCTGTCGGCTCCCCAGCCGGAGGCGAACTTCGATGCCGCGGGCGAGCTTCTGAGCCTTTCGACCAATAACTCGTTCCAGGCTTTCCAGGCGTCGAATTTCAGGTCGTGCCCGCCGAGCAGATTGCGATTGAGGATCATCAACTCGCGGATCTCGAGCAGAAATCGGTCACAGTCCGCCACCCGGTAATTGTCGATCTCCGAGTGCTCGTTCCTCGATGGTTCTTTTCGCGAACGCGACAAACCGGCTCGCAGCTCATGGTTGAGTTCGGCACATTTCAACAGCGCAGTATAGGTGAGCCGAAATTCCCTCGACCACGCCGCTTCCGGATCGCCGTACCTTGCTGCATCACGTGAGATCCGGTCCCAATTGCACAAGAAGCTTTCCAGGCCGCAAAGCCAGAGGCCTATTTCGAACAACGGCTCGGCGGCGTCGCGTTCGATGCGGGCGGGCACGGCGAAGCCTTTGGCCGAAACAGTGGGCTGTAACATCGGGGTATCTGTCTGGGTCGCAGTTTCTAGAGACGTATTCAAGTGGGCTTCCTGAAACGAATATGCGGGTGGGAATGCGAAAAGTGAACTTTCCGCTATATATTTTATACACTAGAAACGGACGCGTAAGCAATAAAAAGGTTTTAACTTCCTCTAACAAAACGGGTTTCGAGTGACGCACCAAAGCGACTCGGCATATGGCGACGATGATGGGCCCGATACTTCTGGCAACGCGCAATCCCGGAAAGGCAGGCGAGATGAAGCGCCTTTTCTCCGCTTCCGGTTTCAAATTCGTGAGCCTGGCCGACTTTCCGGAGATCGGCGAGATAGAAGAAACGGGAACGACCTTCGCCGAAAACGCGATACTAAAGGCAGCGGGCTATGCCGCACTGGCCGGAACAGCCGCGATCGCCGACGATTCCGGGCTTGAGGTCGATGCGCTTGACGGCGCACCCGGAGTTCTGTCGGCACGCTACGGCGGCCCGGGCGCATCCGACGCCGACAGGATCCGGAAGCTCCTCAAGGATCTCGATGCCGTTGACGGCCAGGGCCGATCGGCCCGCTTCGTCTGCTCGGTCGCTTTGGCCGATACCGACGGCCGGATCCTCGCACTCGAAGAAGGAGTTTGCCCCGGCCGGATAGCGTCGGTCCCGTCCGGTTCGGGCGGATTCGGGTACGACCCCGTCTTCATCCCCGAAGGATATGATCGCACGTTCGCCGAACTGAGCGGTGAGATCAAGAACCGAACAAGCCACCGGGCACAGGCCGGAATGAAAATAATGCGATATTTGCTTGGTTTTACGGGGGGTTGACTTGACCACTCTATTTTTCGCTTGTAGAATTCGACACTTGGTAGCGTTGCACTAGACAATTCGGGGCGTAGCACAGCCTGGTAGTGCGCACGGTTTGGGACCGTGAGGCCGCAAGTTCGAATCTTGCCGCCCCGACCATCCCAACCGGGATGCCGAAGGTCATTTGTTCTTTCCCCTGTATCCAAAAGCAGGCAGATCTGTAAGTTAATTGCAAGATTAAGATTCTCAATCCGATTGGAGGTTACTCAAAACTATGGCTCGTATGACACAAACGGAGATCGTCAATTCTTTGGCAGAAAGCTCGGGACTAAAAAAGACCGAAGTCAAAGGGCTTTTTGATGCGATCGCGGCACTCGCCGTTTCGGAAGTAAAGAAGAACGGCGAATTCACGCTTCCCGGCTTCGGCAAGCTGGTAAAGGCAACCCGCAAGGCCCGCGAGGGCCGCAATCCGGCGACCGGCGCGGTGATCAAGATCCCGGCCAAGACGACCGTGAAGTTCCGTCTTGGAAAGGCGATGAAGGATGCGGTCGGAGGCAAATAGGCCTCTAACAAGGTTTTAGCGGAATGGCCGGAGCCTGATTGGGCCCCGGCCTTTTCGTTTCTAACGGTTCAAAATTTTTTCACGCTTCGCCAAAAAAAGTTGGTGACAAATCTGTCCTGTTCTGTTACGATTTCCTTACAAAGTCGGTAGCGAAACTGTATTCCCCCTTAATTTGCAACGGATAGGTTGAGAACTTCAACTAATCGATTGGATGGAGTGCGACAAATGAGCACCCGGACGGGAACCAGTTTTTTAAGACTTACGGTTATTTGAAATATCAGATCATTTACAAGGAGAGTAAACAACGTGGCAGCAGCTAAACCAATGACTCTGCAGGATAGGATCTTGCAGATCGATCATATCCAGGCTCGTCGTTTCTCGAAACTGACCGGCGATGCCGTTGAGATCGCCACGGAAGGTATCATCAGACATCTTCGGGCCTGTGTTCGAATGGATGTTAATCCTGATGCATCGGCCGTCCGTGAGATAATCGACGACGCATTGAACGGCAGGCGAGTATTCGCCGAGACTTCGAACGACCTGTTGGCAGCTTAAGTAGTAATAATAAAATAGCAATAAATATCGACCGCCTTTCAGAGGCGGTCATTTTTTTGTCCACCTATTCCCCGCGCAGCTTTACCCGGTAAAGGGTGTACTTCCCGATCACTTCGCCGGCATCCCGCTCATACCAGCGATCGAGGACCGAAAGGTCGGTCCGCGCGTCATTATTCACCACTACGAAACTGAGGAGCGGGTTCGAGGCCTGGGCGATGCCGAAATTCTGCCTGTACGCCCAGTAATTTGCGACCTCGTCATTTACCTCGCCGTAAGTCAGTGGTTTCGCGTCAAAACTAAGACGGTCGGTGTGCCTGCCCCAGCCGAAAAGAGCGATCTGCGAAACGAAATCGTTCTTGAGCAAATGGTCGAGCCGGCGTTCATCGACATTTTGGTAGTGCAGGAACTGGTAGTAGCGCTCCTTGCTTTCCTCCCAGCTTAGGCCCGCAAAAACGTGCTGATGACGCGCCCAAAGCACGTTCTGCGGAACCACAGAAGGAAGATCGTCAGCCTGGATCATGTCAAAGGCCAGTACGGTTGTTCGATGAGGATCGGGCTCGGCGGACGCTAGTTCCTCGAGCCGTTTCGCTACCGGCAATGCCGCGTCCCGTTCGATATTGGCTTCATCAAGAACTCTCACCGTGTAATGACACTCGACAAGTCCCCAGGCGGTAGCGACCATCGCAAGCGTCGTGCAGGCAACTTTTGCCACGGTACCGTTTGCGGTCAAATAAGTTCGGGCGATCATCCCGACCGCCAAAACAAGGGCCGTGCCGGCCACGTAATTGCCGATAAAGACCTGGTAGTGGATCGGCTGGAGAGACCGCCCCGTTATGATCTGCTGGTTGAAGATAACAAACGGTACGAAAGCAAGGGCAAGCGTGAAAATGGTCGACCGGTCCTTCATCGTAAATCGCCCGGTTGCGATGCCGGCGATAAGGATGAGGAGGACGACGAAAGCAATGTACTCCGGCACGCGGAAAAGATCAGGTGCGCGTGTGTAGACCAGCAGTTGAACGTGGTCGAGCGTGTCGGAACGTTTCGAAAGCAGGTAAGCATAGGGCAGGAGAAGAAGGCCGCACAGTGTTCCGATCGCGGTTAGGAGCTTCAGATCCCGCTGCCACCGGATCGGACGTTCCACCGCAGAAACGAGAAACACGCAGGCCAGAAACGCTGCCGCCGTTGTCCAAACATAGAAGTAAGAATATACGGTGTAGCCGAAGCAGAGGGCGGCCATCGCGGCAAGGGCCCATTCCCGCCCGGCGATCGACCCGTCGGCATCGCCAGCTTCTTCTCCCACTTTCCGGTCGAGTACCTGCCACAGAGCCGCGCACATTAGAAAGAACCCTGCCATCGCAAGTGCAGGTATGTATCGCCGAAAGCCCGGGAAATAGGGATACGAGAAGCCGTCGAACAAGATCTCAAGAATGGCTCCCTCACCGGCGAAGAGGGCTCCCCCGGCAAAAACCGCTATAGAACCCGCCATCCCGAACCAATTGCTGCCGGTCAGACGTGCGATCAGCCAGAAACCCGCCAACGCCGCAATAAAGCCCGCGAGGGCCCCGGCGATCGTCATCGCCCAGGGCGTACCGATGCCGAAGATGCGCGCAGGGACCGCGATCGTGAAAGGTGCTGCAAACTGGATCGAGAAAAGCGATTCGGGCTGCGGCGTCGCCGGCGAATCGTCACGGCCGGAGTAAGGATCGTTCTTGCGCGGACGGCCATCTATCAATGCCCGCACGTAAGACGCGTAAGCGACCTCGTCGATGTCGTTATAGGCATAATGCCCGTTCCACGCATCGCCCCGCAGATAATGCATCTTGAACTGGGGATAGAGACAAAAAATAGCAAGCACCACGCCTGCAATAACCCCGAATCGCCACCTGAGCTTCATAAATTTCGAATTGCCAGATTAGCACAAGCAAATGTTGCCGACATCTCCGTCCAACCTAAATTCGATGTCGTTTCATTCGCGAAAGTGATCTAACACTACGCCCGAAGACCTGCGTACATCAGAAAGGTCCGCATTGTCTTGACTTTGTACCGTCGGCCGTTTGCGCTCCTCTTTGCTCCTTGATCTGTTTCGTGTCTTTTGTGGATAAAAAAGAGCTCTCCCCGAATGCCACGAGGAAAGAATCTTGGATCCGTGATGGTGTCAGTCAAAGGAAACGCGAATTTCCAACATGATCGGGGATCAAAGTTGTTGCCCCGCCGAAGGCCGCGATGCTAATCTTGTGCGTATGATCAGACTCAAGTTGACCGCAATTTGCCTGCTCTTACTCCCCGGCGTCATAAGCGCTCAAACCGGTAGTGAGGTGCTCCCCTTTCTTTATGACCGCGAGGTCGTTTCTAAACCGAATTTGGCAACTCCCCCAGAAGCGATCGAAACGGGTCTTGGCGGCATTGTGAGCGTCCCGGTAACGGTCGATGCCGCCGGCACCGTTGTCGCGGTTGGAGAGGCAACGGGTCCGGGATCGGTGTGCAGACAAGTTACGCGTGCAGACGTTGCAGCAATTCGGGCGGCGGCAGCTGAAGCGGCAAAGCTTGCCAGATTTGTTCCGATCAAGGCAGGCGAGCCCGAACTTTCGCGATCCTGGGTCCGATTTGAGTTCCAAAGCAGCGGCAAAGAGGAGGTCTACTCTGCCACCGCTGTCCCACCGGATACGAAACCCAGCGAACCTGAAAAGTCTTCGAAGGACAAGACCAAAATAACTGTAAAAGGGGATCGAGATTACAGTGCCGCCACTGCCCCTCCACCGGATTATGTAGGACCGGTTAATACCACAGGGACAGCGTCCGCAGGGTCCGCGGGTCCGGATAAATTTACTGTAGTAGGAGATAGAAATGACGGCACCTTCAGTTCGTCTTCTCCGGGATACATAGATACGGGCAAGCGGATCTCCGGTGGCGTGCTGAACGGAAAAGCGCTGTCACTCCCCAAGCCCCCGTATCCGCCGGCGGCCCGTGCGGTAAGGGCATCGGGTGCGGTATCGATCCAGGTTTTGATCGACACAAATGGCGAAGTCTTTTCCGCCCAAACCGTATCCGGGCATCCGCTATTGCGGCCTGCGGCGGCCATAGCTGCTTGTGGTGCAAGATTTTCTCCGACGTTGCTCCAGGGGCAGCCAGTAAAGGTCAGCGGGATAATTACTTATAACTTTGTGCCTTAACGAGTCGATCTTTTTTGAACGACCCCGAACCAAATGTCTCTAAACGAAAAGATAATTGCGGATATCACCGAGGCGATGAAGGCCAAGGATGCCGAGCGCCTTTCGACGCTGCGGATGGTGAAGGCGAACCTGATGAACCGCAAGATAGAAAAGGGCGGCGATCTGACCGACGAGGAGGTGCAGAAGGCACTGCAGTCATTGGTGAAACAGCGGCGGGACTCGATCGAACAGTATGAGAAAGGCGGCCGTTCCGATCTTGCCGAAAAAGAGTCGAAGGAGATCATGCATATCGAGGTCTATTTGCCGCAAGCCGCTTCCGCCGAAGAGATCGACGCGGCTGTCGCCGATGCGGTTGCCGAGACAGGAGCATCGTCGATGAAAGATATGGGGCTCGTGATGAAAGCGGCGATGGCAAAGCTGGCCGGAAAAACCGCTGACGGCCGTGCCGTGAGCGAGGCCGTAAAGTCGCGTTTGGCCGCCTGAATCACCTCGAATCTACTCCACACGGAATGATCGGACCGATAGCCAACGAAGATCACGGATGGTTTGCCCGAGCGCGCACACAAAGGGCACGCCGTGCGCTCGAACGGCAGCTTGAATACCAGAAAAAGAAAGCCTCCGGCGGCACGGAGTCGGACACGTTTGCACGAAACGTCTTCCTCCACACACAGGCGGTGATGCAGAAGATCGCCGATGTCAGGCCGATTTCACCCGGCGACAAGGTCCTGGAGGTCGGAAGCGGGGCGCACGGACTTGTTTTCGGGCTTGCCGGAAATCTCGCTGTCGGGATCGATCCGCTTGCCGTTGAATACAAAAGCCTCTTCCCAAACCTTCAGCGGAACGCCGTCACCGCCGCGGCGATCGGCGAGATGCTTCCGTTCGGCGACGAGACTTTCGACGTCGTCATGAGCGACAACGTGATCGACCACGCCGAAGAACCGCTCGCAATCGTTCGGGAACTCGTCCGTGTCCTCAAGAAAGGCGGCATCCTCTATTTCACGGCAAATGTTCACCACCCCGTCTATGAGTGGGCTTCTCGCTTTCACGGACTGTGGAACGGCCTCGGGATAAAGTTCGAGATCTCACCCTTCGCCGACCATACGGTTCATTTGACCGAAGAACGCATAAGATCCGCCTTCGCGTCGCTTCCCCTTTCACCCGTTAGTCAAAGTTCGACCGTCGAAGAAATGAAAAAGGCCCGGCGGGATAGCGGTTCCCGCGGGGCCGAAGCTGTTTTTAAGAAGCTCTTCTTTAAGAATGCGGTCTATGAATTGGTTGCGGTTCGGAAGTAGGATCGCCGTGATCTTCGTTAACCGAAAATATTCCTGACCTTTTCGATGAACGACTCGCTGTTAAAGTCGGTGTCTTCGATCTCTGCAAGCTGCTCCAGCAATTTCCTTTGTTCTTTGGTCAGCGTTTTCGGCGTGATTAGCGTGACGGCGACGAACATATCTCCTCGCCCGCGGCCGCCAAGGACCGGCATTCCCTTCGATTTCAGGCGAAAAACGGTGCCGGTCTGGGTCCCGGCGGGTACCTTGACCTCCTCTTCGCCGTCGAGCGTCTTCACCATGATATCGGTGCCGAGAGCGGCCTGGGCGAACGTGATCGGAACGGCCGAATAGAGGTTCGCCCCCTGCCGTTCGAACACCTCGTGCTCCTTGACATGAATGACCACGAAAAGGTCGCCTGAAGGGCCGCCGTTCGGGCCTGCCTCGCCTTCACCCGCGATCCTTAGCCGCGAGCCGGTCTCGACCCCGGCCGGGATCTTGACCTCCAAAGCCTTTTCTTTCTCGATCCGGCCTGCTCCGCTGCATGACGGGCATGGCGTCCTGATGATCTGCCCGCGTCCCCGGCAATTGGCACAGGTACGCATCACACTGAAAAAGCCCTGCTGGTAACGCGTTTGTCCAGTGCCCTGACATGTGATGCACGCTTCGGCACTCGTTCCCTTCTCGGCCCCGGAGCCGGTACACTCCACGCATTTCTCAAGCCGCGGAATGCTCAACTTTTCATCTTTGCCGTTCGCAGCGTCCTCGAGGGTGATCTCAAGATCATACCGAAGGTCCGAACCACGCTGGACGCGGTTCCGGCGGCCCGGCCGCGAGCCGAACATATCGCCGAAGCCGAACATGTCAAAGATGTCCTCGATGTTCGAGAAACCGGGATCGAAACCGCCGCCGGCCCCGGCTGCCGCATGTCCGAACCGGTCGTAGGATGCACGCTTCTGCGGGTCCGACAGAACGGCATATGCTTCGGCGCATTCCTTGAACCGCTCTTCGGCCTGGGCGTCGTCAGGATTCTTGTCCGGATGGTATTTAACGGCGAGGACGCGGTACGCGCGTTTGATCTCGGCTTCGGTAGCCGTCCTGCTGACACTCAGGACCTCATAATAATCTCGTTTGCTCATCGCTTGTCGACATTGCGCGGGCCCGCCCCCGAAAAAATGATCTCGCCGGCCCAAAATATCCGCCGGCACGCGGCCCAGTCGCGAAAGGCGCCAGTCCAATCCCATTGAACTGACGCCTCTAATAATTGTGCGACAAATGCCGCGATTTCTCAAGCCCCGGCCGCAGCCGTGCCGGCGGTTAGACCGCTGTCAGCATCGCCTCGGTGATCCGGCTTGCGGTCGATTCCACGGTCGCGATCGCACGTGAGATCTCGTTCGGGTCGGCCGATTTCAGCACTTCGTGGGCCTCGCCGAGAATACCATTGATCTCCTGCTGGAATTCGAGCGGGAAGGTCTTTCCGACCTCGGTCATCGCCTTGCGGGCGTTCCGAAGGAGGTTCTCAAGCTGATTCCGCTGGTTGATCAGGTCCCTTTCTTCCTTGTCGCGTTCGATCGAGGTCTCGGCTTCGATGATCAGGCGGTCGATCTCACCGGGCGAGAGGCCCGACGAAGGCGTGATCTGCATTGCCTGTTCAAGTCCGGTCATCTTGTCCTGGGCGGAAACGTTGACGATCCCGTTCGTATCGATCGCGAATGTAACATCGATCTGGGGTGTGCCACGGGGTGCCGGAGGGATGCCGACGAGTTCGAATTTCGCCAAACTTCTGTTCTCTCGCGAGATCTCCCGCTCACCCTGAAGAATGTGGATCTCGACCGTCTGCTGGTTATCTACGACGGTCGTAAATGTCTTGGTTTCGGTCTTCGGCAGCGATGAGTTCCGCGGGATGAGTTTTACGAAAAGGCCGCCGCGGGTTTCGAGACCCAGACTTAGCGGAAGCACGTCAACAAGCACGATGTCCTTGACATCGCCCGTCAGCACGCCGCCCTGGATCGCCGCCCCCATAGAAACGACCTCGTCCGGATTGATCTCCGACGACGGATCCTTTCCGAATACCTCTTTCACCGTTCGTGCGATGATCGGCGAACGTGTCTGCCCGCCGACGAGGATCACCTTGTCGATGTCGTTCGGCTTGAGCTTTGCGTCCCAGAGGGCTTTCTGACAGGGCTCGACCGAGGCGTCCACAAGGTCCTGGACAAGTTCCTCGAATTTATCTCGGGTCAGGCTCGCATTGATGTGTTTGGGACCGGTCGCATCGGCCGCAATGAACGGTAGGCTTATGTTAGTCTCGGCGACGCTGGAAAGTTCGCACTTGGCCCGCTCGGCGGCTTCCTTGAGCCGCTGAAGGGCAAGCCGGTCGGATTTGAGGTCGATCCCGCAGTCTGCCTTGAACAGTTCGATGAGCCAATCAATGATCCGTTGGTCAAAGTCCTCGCCGCCGAGGAACGTGTTGCCGGAGGTCGAGAGAACCTCGAACACGCTGTCCTTGATCTCGAGGATCGAGATATCGAACGTGCCGCCGCCAAGGTCATAGACGGCGATCTTTTCGTTCGTACTTTTGCCGAAGCCGTAGGCCAGGGCAGCGGCCGTCGGCTCGTTGATAATACGTTCTACCTCGAGGCCCGCTATCTTGCCGGCATCCCTCGTCGCCTGCCGCTGCATATCGTCGAAGTAGGCCGGGACGGTGATGATCGCTTCGCGGATCTTATCTCCGAGGAATTCTTCGGCCGCCAGTTTCAGCCGCTGGAGCACGATGCCGGAGATCTCCGGCGGGCTGTAAACACGGTCAAGGACCTTAATATGTGCATCGCCGTTCGGCGCTTCGACGATCTCAAAAGGCACGGTCTGCCGCATCTTCTCAACCTCGGGCGCGTTGAATTTGCGGCCGATCAGACGTTTGACGGCATAAAGCGTGTTCGCCGAATTCGTCACGGCCTGCCGCTTTGCGATCTGGCCGACGAGCCGCTCGTCCTTATCGGTGAACCCGACCACCGAAGGCGTCGTCCGTCCGCCCTCTTTGTTCGGGATGATCTGAACCGTTCCGCCCTCAAGGACCGAAACGCAGCAGTTGGTTGTGCCTAGGTCAATTCCGATTACTTTGCTCATGTGCCCTTTTTCCTTTTCGACAATTGAATTGCGGGAGTATCGCTGAAGACTCGTTCTATACCTTTCCGCCCTCGATCATCTCTGTCTCCCCGTTCCGCTCGATCTCGAATCCCGTTTCTTCGGTCTCGATATCGTCCGGAGGATCATCCGCCGGATCGGTCGCTTCGGCGTTGTCAGCTCTCGCCTCCGTTGACTCGGGCTCAGATGTCTCACTTGATTCCGTCCCGGCCGTATCGACGGCTTCGTCCGGATCCGCCGTGGTCAATTCTGCCGGCGTCTCGGTTTCTGAAGATTCGGCCTCTTCGGTTTCGACCAGCTTAGGAGGTTCGGCCGCCTTGGACACCTTCACCATAGAGTGCCGGATGACCCGGCCGCCGATCCTGAATCCCTTCAGAAGTTCCGCGGTAACTGTATTCGGCGGAAGATCGCCGTCCGTGTCCACGGCGACTGCCTCGTGAAAATGCGGATCGAAGACCTCTCCGACCGTCGCGATGGGCACGATGCCCATACCCGCAAGGACCTCGTTGACCTGCTGGTTGACAAGGACGATCCCTTGAAAGAACTGGGATATCTCACCTTTTTCCGTGTCATTCTTGTCAGCCGCGAACTGAAGCGCCCGTTCCAGGTTGTCGAGGACCGGGAGCATTTCGGTCGCGAGGTTGCAGAGCAGTTTTTCAAACGTCTCAAGCCGCTCCCGCTCGTTCCGGGCCTTGTATGCCTCGAAATCGCGGGTCCGCCGCTGAGAGTTCTTTTGAAGTTCCGCCCGCTCTTCTTCAAGGACGCTGACCTTTGACCTGAGCGACTTTACTTCGGCCTCGAGTTTCCTGATCGCATCGCGATCCGCGGCATTGCTTTTGGTGTCGACCTTGCCTGCCCGCTCAATGACGGTCTTGTCGAGTTCCTCTTTAATAAAATCGGGCACCTCGCCTTCGTCGAACTCGGACTCGAGTTCGATAAAGGTCGTTTCAGAGGTGATGTGCAGATCCTTTTCCTTCGCTTCCAGCTCGCGAATGAATTCGTCGACCGAAACCGAATCTTCGGCCGACTCGTCCTCATCGGCGAGTTCGAAGGTGATCTGCTTATCGTCGTTTTCCTTTGTCAGGTCCATCTGCGGGTTGAGTTTCAGGGAGGACTTTCGTTGAGCGGGGTGATCTTCGGAACAGGTCCGGCTTCTGCGGAACTCGAAGCCGGGTTGGGTGTCAATTATTTTCAAGATGCCGCGACATCACTCTTTCCAGCGAATTCGCGACGTATGAGACGATCGAGATCATTCTTGCATATTCGATCCTGGTGGGCCCGAGGACGCTGAGCGTACCCGTCGCCGTTCCATCGCCGATGCGATATGGGGCCGAGATCAGGGCACAATTCCTGAAGCTCGATATCCGGTTCTCGCTTCCGATCACAACCTGAACCTTCCCCTCGCCGGAGGTGTCGCGGGCGATGCACTCGTTGAGGATCTGGACCAGACGCGACCGTTCTCCGATAGTGGCAAGCAGGTCGCGGAGCCTTTCCAGGTCCGCAAAGTCGGATTTCGTCAGGATGTTGGACGTCCCGTCGACAAAGACCTCTCCGGTTTCGGCCTCTGCGTCTTCGATGCTCTGAGAGCAAAGGATGACGGCCGTTTGGAGAAGCTTGTCGAAGAGCGTCTTTTCCTCGTGCATCAGCCTCAGGATCTCCGCACGGATCTCCGAAAGGCTGCGGCCGACATACTCCGCGTTCAGGTAATTTGCAGTACGCTCGAGTTCTTCCCTGGTCAACGTCATATTGAGCCGGATTATCCGGTTATGGACGATGTTCGGGGCCGAAACCAGGACCACCAAAATGCGGTTGTCGCTCAGGTTCACGAACTCGATGTGCTGCAATCGGTCGCTCGCCAGGCTTGGCGAAACCACGATCCCGATGTTATTTGAAAGAGCAGAAAGCAGCTGAGAGGTCCTTTCCATCAGCCTGTCCGGCGTCTCGCCTTTTTCATTAAGGCCGAACTCGTCTCCGATCCTTTGAAGATCTTCGTTCGAGATACTCAAAACTCCGAGCAGATTGTCGACAAAGAACCTATAGCCGCGGTCGGTCGGTATCCTCCCGGCAGATGTGTGCGGCTGTTCGAGCAAACCGAGCTCTTCCAACTCACTCATCACGCTGCGGATAGTCGCCGAGCTCAAACCCGAGGCATTGGCAAATTTTTCCGCAACTGCCTTGGAACCGACCGGTTCCCCCGTGACAAAATGTTCGTTGATGATCGCGGTGAGGATCGCCTGCCCGCGGGAGTCGGGAAAACTTATGGAATTTCCGACTTTTGGGTTTGGTCCCAGGACTGGCATCTTATCACGGAGAGATTGAAGCGAACCGCCCTCGGGCGATAAACTTCCCATAAAAAGGAATAGCATCTGACACGTATTTGTGTCAAGAATTAATAGTTAAACTGTGATTAACACGAAAGCGGGTGCTCCCACAGACCAATTGGGTAAAGTATATCAAGAGGCGTTTCGGGTGATCGAACCCGGTCGGGAACCGCCCCCCGTCGAGGTCAGATTCTACCCTTACGTTGGCATCAATCACACGATCCGCATCCGAAATGGGACGGCCTATGTCCGCATCGCCGAGATCTGCCGGGACATGCCTGCGGAGGCCCACCGCGCACTCGCCTTTATCCTGGTTTCAAAGATCTTTCGGCGTCGAGTGCCGAAATGGGCGAATAATGTCTACTCAGACTACCAAAGGGGCCCGGAACTTCGGGAATTGGCGGCAGAAAACCGGAGGCGGAAGGGGCGGAAGGTGGTCACCACCGACAAGGGTGAACACTTCGACCTTGCCGAGATCTTCGATCGCCTGAACAGGACATATTTCGCAGGCCGCTTGCCGCAACCCGTTTTGACCTGGTCAGCCCGAAAGACCTACCGGATACTCGGCCACCATGATTCTACCCACCAGACCATCGTTGTCAGCCGGTCGCTGGACGATAGGACCACCCCGCCGTTCGTTGTCGATTACGTGGTATTCCACGAAATGCTGCACATTCACCACCCGACCGTTCATCATAACGGCCGCCGCTACAACCACACACCCGCATTTCGCCGCGATGAAAGGAAATTCGAGCGCTTTGAGGACGCCGAAAAATGGATCGAGAGGAATGTCCGAAAAATGAAGCGAAATGCCCGGAGGAAGTGACGGCCTGCGGAGTCACCGCCAAGGTAGCAGTGCAAAGAATGGACCATCTCTCCCGGGCCGGCAGAGTCCACGTTCGCCCGTGCGGAAAGCTAACTGCCTGACCCCGCCATCGCTGTGATCACCCCGATCAACCCCAGCTCCGACACTGTCCGGCGGCGAAGGCCGTTGCGGTCAAATCTTGATTCGGTCGAATAAGCCTGGACCAACTCGCCGCCGGCGTTCCTGTCACCGGTCAACGCTCGAAGCAGGGCCGGGCCCGAATCAAGGTCGCGGCCTCGTGTCATGATGGGTGCGGACGAATCGAAGGCAGTGTCCTCCGTCGCGGCGGCTGAGTTGTTTTTATGGGCCTCCACGCACTTGCGCACGGCTGCCGATTCGCCGATGACGATGTAGTCGCCGACGATCGCCGCGGAGATCTCGCCATCCGCGGTCCGCCACGTGTCAATACCGTCGGTGTTCGCCGCCGGCCGGCTCAAGTCCAGACCTTTCGCCACTGAACGCCTGACGCCATCCCGGTCCTTCATCCTTGCAATGACGGCGACCTCGTCCCCGTCCGCATCCATCCTGACAGTTTGCAGCGTGCTCTCGATCGAACCCAGGAACACTTCCCCGTCGCCGACGCCGTAAGGGTCAAAAAAGGCCGGCGAAAAAGCCGTCAGCAAATTTCCATACAGATCGTCGACCTTGGTGCGTGTCATCAGGAGCACGCTCCTCCATGCGATCCGGGCATCCTTCAGCATGTAGCTTGTCGCGGAATGGGCGTCAGCAGGAACGAACCGCTTCAGCCCCGGATCCGTGTCCGAGCCTGCGGTAATAGTCTCGACAAGAACTCCGGCCGTGTCAGATGCGAGCGAGACGTCGTAGACATCCTCGACACGCCCGTCCGGCAACTTTCTCGACACCCAAACCGCCTCAGTCACCGAGTTTCGGACGATCTGCGGCATCACCTGAGCGACGAAACCCATCGCGTCGGCATTTTCGCCCGAATCGATCGCGAAGGATACGGCCGCGATGTTCGCGAGCTGCGCCACGCCGTCCTTCGATACATAGCCCGATGCAAGCGAATCTCGCGAAAATCCAGAGACTTTCGGGTTGGAAGCGATGCTGTCTCCTCCGCCCCTCAATATGTTCACACTGTTCTCCAGGCCCGGCTCATCGTTCCCAAAAACGATGACGCTTCCTTGGACGAAGGCGAATGCCTTTCGGCCGTCAACGGCCGTCCACGTGAAATAGCGGCCGCCATGCTTTTCTTCCGAAACCAGGCCGACCTCGCCCCCGTAAACTTCGTTAATGAAGCCGCCAAGCTGATTCTCGGTGAAGCTCAATGCCTGGAAGTTCCAGGCGTTGGTTTCTGCAACGGCCACAAATCGGGGCTTGAAGTTGAGGACCATGTTCTGGTCGGGCAACCGCTCTTCCGTGGTCTGAAAGCCGGTCACGGCGATCGACAGGCTGATGCCGTCCATGGCCGAAAAGTTCGGCAGCGATCCGGCACGCCTTTGAAATTCCGGCCCCGATGTGACCGCTTTCAGCGCCCGGCCAAGGTCGGCGGTTTCAAGATAGAGAAGTGAATCGGCTGGAAGGACCGTCCGGGGGTCGGTAGGTTTCGATCCGCAAGCAACGATGAAAGCGCCTGCGAGAAGCAGGCAGAGCATGGCCACGCTTTTTGGCCACACCGCCACTGAAGTTCTGATCCTGGCTTCACACCCTTTTTGCATTGTTTATCGGGCCGTCCCGGCTAATCCATGGACGGCCTTCCGTGCTAGAATCCGTTACCAATATGACAAAAATTTTCGCTGATAACATCCTCGAAGGTAAAGTTGCGTTCGTAACCGGTGGCGGAACCGGCATCACGGGAGGCATTGCCCGTGCGTTTGCCGAGCATGGGGCGAAGGTCGCGATCACGAGCCGAAAGATCGAGAACCTGAAGGCGATGAAGCAAACTATCGAGGACGCCGGCGGTGAATGTTTTGCCGTGGCGGGCGACGTCCGCGATTTCAGCGACGTGCAGAACGCCGTGGCCCGGACGGTTGAGCATTACGGAAAGATCGACATCGTCGTTAATGGTGCCGCGGGCAATTTCCTTTGTGCGGCCGACGAACTTTCGCCGAATGGCTTCGGGACCGTCGTCGACATAGACACGAAAGGCACTTTTAACGTGTGCCGGGCGGCCTTTGACGAGCTTAAGAAGTCCCGCGGCCAGATATTGAACATCTCGGCAACGCTCCATTATCTTGCGACGCCGATGCAGATACACGTTTCGGCCGCCAAGGCCGGCGTCGACGCTATCACCCGAAATCTCTCCGTCGAGTGGGGACGCCACGGGATCCGCGTCAACGGCATCGCCCCTGGGCCGATCGAGGACACCGAAGGGATGAAACGGCTGCTGCCGGAACCCTTGAAAGAGAAGATCACCCGCAAGATCCCGCTTGGGCGTTTTGGCCGGATCGCAGACATCGAGAACGCAGCACTCTTCCTTGTATCGGACGCGGCCAGCTACATCGACGGCGTGACGCTGGTCGTTGACGGCGGGAACTGGCTTCTCGGCACGAGCCTGTCCTGATCATCAGAAAGGCCATCCGGGCCGCCTCTAGGGCAGGCACTACTTCGATTCAGTTTCGTCAGGCGTTTCGGCCGGCGCAGCTTTCTTTTCCCCGAGCACGGCACGCAGGATCATCATCTTGGCGAGGATTCGCACTTCCGTGCGGTCGAAACGGCTTGTCAGGTCACGAGTTTTCTTGAAATCCGCCTTTGCGAGCGTTCTGAGGGTGGCATCGGCCATACCGAGTTCGCTAGTCAGGCCGCGGATCATCCCGCCGCCGAAAGAGCCGACCTGCACCTCTCCTTCGTCTATCATCTCTCCGGCAACATCGATGAACTCTCCGACCTTTATAAATGCGGCGAGAGTTTCATTCGCCCGCATTATCGTCTCTTCAAGCAGCGGGAATGCCCTTTCGGGCTCGGCTTCGGCGTATCCGGCCGCCAAAAGCCACGTGAGAAGGAAATCCTGATAGTTCTTTGGAAGCGGGTTCACCAGCCCGCGGGCCTCTCTCATGATCTCGGCGGCAAGTTCCTTATCGCCCGCTTTCGCGACCGTAGCGGCCAGGGCACTAAGACTCATGACCTTTTTGTCCATTCCGGCCGTCTGCATGACGATCCGCTTGGCCTGTCCCACGATCCGAGCCCGTTCTACTTTGGGCAGCTCCTTGTTTGCAAGTTTTTCGATATTTGCCTGAAGTTCCTTTTCCGAGAGTTCGCGAGCCTCACGTTCGCGGCGTTCGCGTTCGGAGATGGAATTCACCGAATTTGCCGCGTTAGCCATTGTATTCACCGCCTGCGCCATTGCATTCGCAGCTGCGTTAGCCGAACTGGCTGCCCCGAATCGCCCCGGCCGCCCGGTTCGAAGCCGGTTTCTGATCTGCACGGCCCGGGACGGACTGTGCTTTTCGATGATTCCCAGAAATTGAAGCCCGTATGACAACTCAGGATCCGCGTCCATCATCGCCTGAGCATACAGGTCGGCTAGTTCGCGGAGCTCGCTTTCGGTAAGCATAGGCTTCTTCCCGCCTTCCTTTTTCGAACCGGAGAACGCTTCATCAGCCATCGTCATGAACGAGCCGACGACCCAGAAGTTTTCGTCCTCGATCTTGTTCACCTTCAGCGATGACACGATCGCCGAAGCGAAAGCGGCACCTTTATCGACGTCCTTTGCGTAAAGCTTGCGGAGAAGCTCGATGTGCTGGTAGTTGATGCCGTCCTTGATCGACTTGATCGCGAGTTCGGCCGCCTTTCCCGGATTGGTCCGTGCGACCTCGGTCAACAGGCGATTCGTGAAGTACTTGTCGCTCGATTCGACCGTCTCGCGGAGCCGCGGATTCGAGATCGATGCGAACGTGTCGGAAAAGAACTGAAATGCGAGCTCGGGATCGTGCTCCGCCAGGCTCATCGCCATTTGCTGCCGCACTTGCAGCGCAGCTTGGAATCGCCGCATCAGCTTCGCCTTTTCAGTCACCTCACCAAAAAGGCCGCCGCGGCCGTAATAACCCGTATCGAGCTCGTCATCCCAGACGAACGTATTCATCTGCTGGTCATAGCCCATCAGAAGCTGCTTGAAATCGCCGAAGGCGTTCAGATAAAGCGACCGGGCCTCTTTCTCGTCGTGGAACCACATCAGGCCGGCAAGCTCGGCCGAAAAGCTGATACGATTCTCGAGCGTCCGGAGGTTATTAACATCTGCCATCGTTTCCCGAAGGAACGCGACCGCATCCTTCTTTAATGCCTCGGGGTCATCCGAGGGCTTCTTTGCCGGCAACGCCTGGGCGAACAATACTGATGATGAAAGAAGGACGAGCGTGAGAGTTAAGGCAGATCTTGTCATTTTCATTCGGTCTCCGATGGCCAACTGGAATATCATATGTTCGATAGCCGGTGAAGTAAATCAAATTCGTCAGGGCCACCGTTATTGTTTGTTAGTGATGCTTCTTGTTATCGACAACTACGACTCGTTCACCTATAACCTCGTCCAATATCTGGGCGAACTCGGTGCCAAGATGAAGGTCATCCGCAATGATGAGGTCACCGTTGACGAGATCGAACATCAGCTAAAGCCGGAACGCATCCTGATCTCACCCGGGCCCGGAACGCCCGACGGTGCCGGGATAACTCTTGGAGTGATCGAACGATTTACCGGCCGGGTCCCCATCCTCGGCGTCTGCCTTGGCCATCAGGCGATCGGCCAGCATTTCGGCGGCAGGGTCGTCCGCGGGCCCGAACCGGTCCACGGCAAACCGGTCCGTGTAAAACACGATGGCGAAGGGCTTTTTCACGGCGTCGAAGGCGATTTCGAGGCCGGGCGCTATCACTCGCTGATCGTCGAGCGGGAAACGCTGCCCGATTCGCTGCAAATTACCGCCGAGTCTCCGGACGGACTGATCATGGGCCTCAGGCATCGTGAACTTCCCGTCGAGGGCGTTCAGTTCCACCCCGAATCGATCCTCACGGAACACGGTAAACTCATGCTCGCCAATTTTCTGCGGATCTACGCGAACAATTAGTAATTTCCGCATGAGTTCAGTTAACCTCCACATGTGAATCTGCTGGCACCGATAGGGATCGTTTATGGCCGCATCATGGACGTGCGGAACCGCCTTTTTGATTCTGGTTACCTGCGCACGCATGACCTTGGAGCCCGTACGATCAGCATCGGCAACCTTACGACCGGCGGCACCGGCAAAACGCCGTTGGTTGAATTGGCCGCAGAGATCCTTGCGAATGCCGGTGAAAAGGTTTGTGTCCTGACCCGCGGATACGGGCGGAGCGATCCTGGCAGACGCGTCCTTGTCTCCGACGGCGAAGCCGTGCTTGCAGATGCCGCGGCGGGCGGTGACGAGCCCGTCGAATTGGCGCGAAAACTTCTGAAGAAGGCCGTCGTGGTCGCCGACCGCGACCGGGTAGGGGCGGCCGCCTGGGCAAAGGAGCGATTCGGCATCACCACGTTCGTTCTCGATGACGGTTTCCAGCACCGCCGGGTCAATCGCGATCTGGATATCGTCTGCATTGACGCGACCAACCCCTGCGGAAACGGTCGAATATTGCCGGCCGGATCGCTCCGCGAATCGTTCCGCGGACTTGAGCGGGCAGACCTGATCGTGATAACGCGTTCAGAAATGTCCGGCCCGACCGGCGAAATTGAAAGCAGGCTGAGGAAACGAAACGCCGCGGCACCGATCATTCGAAGTACGACCAGAGTCACCGGGATCGTCCGGGTCGGCGGGCACGATCCCGGAACGGCGGATACGTTTGAAAAGTTGAAGGCCCACCTTGGGAACGATGGTCCGGGCGGTCCTGTTAAAGTGCTGGCATTCTGCGGACTTGGCAACCCGGGGGCATTCTTCGGCCTACTGAAAGCCGAATCGGCAAAGCATAATGGCGATTTGTTCGCTGTCGAGGCTGAAAAGGCGTTCCCCGATCATCATGACTATTCCCAAGAAGACATTGATGTTATGGAAGCAGAGGCACGGCGGGCCGGAATTTCAGCGTTTTTGACGACCGGAAAAGATTCTGTGAAATTGGAGAAACTTGGGCTCTCGATCCCGACATTTTCCGTGGAGATCAAGTTCGAGCTTAGCGAGCCGGATCTGTTCCGCTCGCTCGTCACTGCTTCTTAGTCGGCGGGCCTTTCTTGTCACCCCAGTAGAACGCCCGAACAACTAGAAAGTACACCAACAGGCTGAGCCCGAGGAATACGAAAAAAAGAACGATCAACCAGGTGGTCGGCGTCATTCCGTGGGTGTCTCCTCGGCCTTAGCCGGTTCGCGTTCGAGCATATCCGCGACCAGGCCTTTCCCGCCCTTGTGCTCAACAATATGGCGATAGAAGACCACACCGATCGCGACCAGCGGGATAGCCATGAACACACCGGCAATTCCCGCAACCTGCTCGCCGGCAAGGACCGAAAGAATGATCAGTACCGGATGCAGGTGAATGCCGCCCTGAACGATCCGGGGGTACGTCAGATAGTCGTGAACGACGCGAAGTGCCGCAAGAAATAAAAATACGTAGAGGGCCTTCCACGGGTCATCCGAAAATGCGGCGGTTGAGATCACGATCAGCGCTATGCTCGCCGGCCCGAGGACCGGGACGAATTCGAAGATCCCTGCCAAGATCCCGAGCAGAAGGGCATATTTCAGGCCGATGACATAAAAACCGATCGTACATATCGTCCCGATCAGGGCACAGGAGATAAGCTGTGCACGCGTATAGGCCGCCAGCGTCAGGTTCAGGTCCTGCATCACCGCCTCGGCACGCATTCGCCACGGGCCCGCCGGGAAGACCCGCAGGACGGCAAGCCGAACGAGGTTTACGTCCTTCAGGAAGAAGAAGGCGAGGATCGGTACGATGACGAACCAGGGGATGTAAGTGACAAAAGAGATCAGAGAGCTTCCGAAGCCGGCCGTGATCTGCTCGCCCAGCGCCGCTGCCTGGGTGTTGATCCTCGTCTGAAGCTCTTCCGGGATGCGAAGCCGGTCGAATCTACGGTTCAGGTCGTTGAGCGATTGTTTGATCTCGTTGGCATAACCGGGAAGGCTGGCGCCGAATTCCTTTCCTTGTTCGACAACGAGCGGGGCAATATTCGCGATACCTACGCCCAGGACCGTAAAGACGATGACGTACGCGATGAGGATCGCGACGGGCCGCGGCATGAATTGTTCGATGTTTCGCGTCTTGAACGGCCGCCTGATCAGCTTTACCAGCGGGTCGATCAGATAAGCAAAAAGAACCGATACCACAAGCAGGAAAAAGAGAAAGCTGAGCGAGGCAACCACCTGGGCAAGGAATCCGCCGATGAAAAGCAGCACCAGCGTGACGGCAACCACGCGAAACACGGTCCCGAAAGACATTGAGGACCTGTCAAGCGACACCAGTAGCGGGCCTTCCGTTGTTCTCGTCCGGCCGCCATCGGGCCCCGGGGCATTCGCGCTCGTTTTGTGAATGTCTTCGCTGCTCACCTGTTCTCGCTTGATGAAGGCGACGCCTTCGCATTCGGGTCCACTTCCAGAGGGCCGCTGTCTTCCTTAGAGTGGTCCTCCATCACGAATCGACTTGTCAGCTTCTCGATCATCCCGGGGAGGAACGGAAAGTTCGTGCCGATTATCACCGCTTTTCCATTATCCGAGAGCTTCCGGCGATTGACGTCCGCCGGCGTATTCGCATTGATGAACGCTTTATCTTCGGAATCCAGCACCTCGCCGTCCCGTTTTCGAAACACGAGAATGAACTTGAAGTCAGCGTTCCGCATCGATTCAAGGTCGTTGTCAAAGCTTTTTTCGACCGGGGCCGATGTCACGGGCACGGGGGTCTCGGCCGCGGAATTCATTATTCGCGGATTCGGGCTGCATCCGGTCACCGCAGCGAGCCAAAGAAAAATGGCCAGTCTCTTCATCACATGTCCGATCTCAGCGGGCCCGCAGAAACGCCCGCGATACATTTGATGCACCGATGCGGCTATTGGCCCTCCTCATCCGGAGGTACATTGGCGTTTACCGGTTCGTTCGCCTCGATCTCGTCGAGCAGTTTCTTTTCTTCTTCCGTCTCCGGCTGATCCTCGTCCGAATCAGAGGGCGGCTTGCCCTTCTGATCGCGGATCTTCAGTATCCGGGCCTCGTCGTCCTCATAGACCATCTCCACCCACCCGCTCTCCAGGGCGTTGGCGATCATCTTTTCATTTTCGCGTGCGTCCGCAAAAATGTAGTCGGCACCGAATCGCTCCCGGATCAGCGGCGCCGGATCCTCCGTTTTGCCCTCGGTGATATCGATCAGGAGCTTGTAAAGATCCGGGTCCTGCGAATAAAGATAATTCGGGTCGAGGCCGTAAACATAGCTGTGCTTCGTATTGAAGAAGAAAAGTTTGGGAAAATCGTCCCAGCTGCTGTTGAAAATGCGCTTTCCGGCCGGGATATTCTCGCGGCCTTCTGCGTCGAGCCCGGTCGCCCACACCATCGACCGCCGATACTTGTCGTTGGTGTCGTTTTCGGCGATCGTGTTCATTAACCCCGGCTGATCGACGCCAAGCCATCCAAGGCCCACCGTATTCACATAAAAATAGAGGACGAGGACGATGCCAAGTACCCAAGGGATCGCCTTTTTGGCAGCGATCGCCCACTCCTGCTTGGCCGTGGACTTCCCGGTGTCGAGATAGGGCTCTATCTCACGGCGGAAATCGGCGGGAAGCACGACCTGGCCCGCGGACCGGAACGCCTGCCAGCTAAAAGCGGCGAACAAAACTGCGAACGGCGGGAAGTACTCGGCGAATCTCTTTGAGCGGAATTGGGCCGCGAGCAGAATGGTGACGAAAACGAGAAAGAATGTCGCCTTTTCGGGCAATTTGCCGTTCCGCGGCACGAAGAGGATATAGCCGATCAGCATCGCGGCCATCGCCACCGGAAAGTGAGTCAGCAGTTCCATACCCGTGTACGGATACCACTCGCCGCCAACAGCAACCGCGAAATCGCTTCCGACTTTGATCTTCGTAGCCGCGTGTTCGATAAAGAGTCGGATATTGTTCGGGAAATACGGATTTACGATGTTTCCCAGCAGCATCCCGCCAAAGGTGTAGGCGACCGGTTCCCATTCAAGTTTTCTCTCGTTCCAGCCGATGATCACCGCCCAGATCACCGAGGCGATAAACAATAGAGGGAACAGGCTGTAGGTCCACACAAAGGCGAACATCAGCGGCAAGAGCCATTTGTACTTCCGCTCGAAAAGAAGCCAGATGCCGGCGATCGTGATTATGATCGTCAGCGGCGGTGCCTTTGCCATGTTCATCCGGTAGTAGAACATGTTGGCACAGGTAAAGATCGCCGCGAGCCAGATCAGCGGATACTCGATCCGGTAGTGATGTATCAGCCAGTAGACCGAAACGATCGCAAAGGTTGCGAAGACGACGGCCGCAACCTTGGCCGCCGTAACCGGCTCAAAGAACCATAGAAATGGGATCTGCAAAAGGTGGAAAAGGAAGTGATGGTCGTTGTAATGGGCCGGATTCAGGACCGTGAGCGGGAGCCACTCGAATGTCGGCAGCCACTTCAGTTGTGAGAGATTCTCCCAAAGCAACTGGCTCCAGCGAATGTGGTAATAGCCGTCCCAATCGCCGCAGCAGATCGCGTCCGTGCGAAACTGGAGAAAGCTCATCACCATCGCAACGGCGACGAAGGCAAATACAAGATAAACGTATCGTGTCGCTTCCTCGCTCTCAAGAAAACGGACCCAACTCGCTTTTTCAGGGGCCTTAACTTCTTCGGCCGCCGCCGTATTTTCCTGGGTGAACTCATCCATATAAGCTCAGATACAAAATGAAAAGGTAGCACGAACTCCGCCGCGTTATCCATAGCCGGCAGCTTTCGGGCCGCGCACAGCGGTGCAGCCCGGCAGGCCTGGCGGCGACAACGCCGTTTTTCGGGGTCGTTTGCGAATCCTCATGCAACGACCTAGAATCTGGATTTTACGATGTACCCTAAAGGGAACCTATTCATACCTGCCTCGCACGGACGGCTCGAGGCCATCCTTAAAGAACCGGCCGGCGTGCGTCTCGGAGCGGCCCTCGTCTGCCACCCGCACCCGCTTGGAGGCGGGACGATGCACAACAAAGTGGTTTTTCGGGCGGCGGCCGGCTTGGTGGATGCGGGCCTGGCGACGATAAGATTCAACTTTCGAGGGGTCGGCGGTTCAACCGGTGTACACAACGAGATCGAAGGCGGAATGGAAGACGTTCGGGACGCACTTGAATATGTTGTAGGGGAGTATCCGAATGAAGACCTGACGCTTGCCGGTTTTTCGTTCGGCTCGCGAACCGGTATGGCCGTCGGTAAGGACGATGATCGAGTCAAACGGTTGATCAGTATTGGGACACCCGTCGATAAGTACGATGATTACGGTATTCTTGCAGGCTTAAAAAAACCGATCCTATTTGTGCACGGCGACACAGACGAGTTCGGCTCGGTAGAAAAGCTGAAGAACCTGGTCGATGAGGTCTCAAAGACCGCCGACGCGGAGTTGGTGATCTTCAAAAGCTGCGGACATTTTTTCGATGAGCATTTGAATGAACTCCGGAAAGCCGTTCGCGACTGGACCGAGAAAAAACTTAACCGCAGATGACGCGGATCAAGCAGATTCAATACTTTCAGAAATGATCTGCGTCATTGGCCTAATCAGCGGTTAATGCGCGTAACAAAGGATAGGATCAAAACCATATGAATGATGAAAATACGCGCGATGCGGCGATACGTCTGACGATGATGCCGCGGGACACGAATGCTCACGGCACCGTTTTCGGCGGCATTATCCTGAGCTATATTGACGTTGCCGGCGGCGTCGAGGCCGTCAGGCACACGCGACACGACCGCTTTGTAACGGTTGCCATGAAAGAGGTCATCTTTCATGAACCGGTCTTTATGGGCGATCTGGTCAGTTTTTATGCGGAGACGCTTAAGGTAGGCAGCACATCGATAACGATCCACGTCGTTGTGGAGGCCGAACGATTCGGCAGCCAGGGTCAGAAGGTCAAGGTTACCGAGGCCGAGGTCGTTTATGTGGCGATCAATCAGTTCAGGGAAAAGGTCAGGATCGGGAAATGACACCTCACGATCCCGATCCGGCCGATCATCGGAGCCGGGCGAACCCGGATCTCATGCCGGTGGTAAAGCTTGCTTTGGGGTGGGCAAGTATGACAAATTTTTTTAACCAGTAGTTAGAAACCAGATAGAACGGGAGACTTTTCCGAATGAATAGAATCACTGCGGAAACCGCATCGGGGCCGGTCGCATTTGACGCCGAAAGTAATAAGAAATTGGTGCTCTGCATAGAGGATCAGGGGATCGACATTCTTCACCGCTGCGGTGGGAACGCCAGGTGCACTACCTGCCGGGTGGAGATAATTCACGGCGATCCGGGCCCGATCCGTGACGCCGAAAAGGCGATAATGGCGACGAAAGACGATATGACCGACCATATGCGCCTGTCGTGCCAGGTCCGTGTGATCGACGACCTTCACGTCCGCGTGATCAACCAGGCGAGCGTCAAGGGCATCGACGCCGGCCCGAGGCCCGCCGACGAGGATACACCCTAACCGCGGCGATCGTCTGATATACTGAAGTTTCGGCTATTTTGAACAAGGAGAGAAAGGAAATGGGACTTAACACTGTTTATAAGGCCAGGAGCTTTGACCTCAGCGATCTGACCGGCATTTCGAACGAAACGCTGGCGATGCATTTCAAACTCTATGAAGGCTACGTTACGAACACGAACACTTTGAACGAAAAGATCGCCGAATTGATCAGCGGCGGCGAGCTTGACGCGACCAAAACTGCGGCTTTTTCGGAGCTTCGCCGGCGTTACGGTTTCGAATACAACGGGATGGTGCTGCACGAGTACTATTTCGAGAACATGGTCAAGAACGGGACCGGCGATCCGGGGAAGGATTCCGCTTTCGCCAAGGCCGCTGAGGAAAGCTTTGGAAGCTACGACGTTTGGAAGGCCGATTTTGTCGCGACCGGCAAGATGAGGGGTGTCGGCTGGGCAGCGACCTATCAGGACCCGTCCAACGGTGCGATCTCGAACCACTGGATCAACCTTCACGAGACAGGTAATGTTGCAGGCTACACGCCGATCCTGATCATGGACGTGTGGGAACATGCCTTTATCAAGGATTACGCCCCCGCAGACCGGCCAAAATACATCGAGGCGTTCTTTGCCAATATCGATTGGGACACCGTTAGCGGAAGGCTTACGACTGCCGGAAGTGCTAAGGCATAGTCTCGCGAATTTCTTGAACCGCAGACGAACATCGATGCACACCGGTCAGAAATGACATGTGTGCATCGCTGTTGATCTGTGGTTAATAGTTTTCATGATAGAAGAAGGCGTTTTAGTCCAACAGTTTTTGAATCGAAAGCAGCGGGAACGGCTTAAAAAGCCCGACTGGCTGAAGATAAAGCTCGGCGATCCGCGGAATCAGAACGCGGTGCTCGACCTGATCTCCGGATTGAATCTTCACACCGTCTGCCAGGAGGCGAAATGCCCGAACATCTTTGAATGCTGGACGGACAAGACCGCCACGTTCATGCTTGGCGGCGACACCTGCACACGGCATTGCGGGTTCTGCGCGGTGAACAAAGGTAAGCCGTTGGACCTCGATCCGCTTGAGCCGACCCACGTGGCCGAAGCGGTCAAGCATCTCGATCTGAAACACGCCGTCATCACCTCGGTCAACCGTGACGACCTGCCTGACGGCGGCTCAATGCATTGGGCCGAGACTATAACGCGAGTCCGTGAGATGAATCCCGACTGCAAGGTCGAGGTGCTCATCCCGGACTTCAACGGTGATGAGCAGGCGCTGAATAACGTCCTTGTCGCTCGCCCCGACGTCCTCAACCACAACACCGAAACTATCGCTCGCCTTTACCGCCGCGTCCGACCGGATGCGAAATACGAACAGTCGATGGAGCTCTTATCGCGTGCCGCTCATTTCCGCGACACGCAAATGCCGTCAATGCTGACCAAGAGCGGCATCATGGCCGGCCTCGGCGAGACCTTCGAAGAGGTGATCGATCTGATGCGAGACCTCCGATCTGCCTCGTGCGACATCATGACCATCGGCCAGTACCTCCAACCCTACGAAAAACGCCTGCCCGTCGAACGCTACGTCACGCCCGAGGAATTCGCCGAATGGAAAAAGATCGGCGAGGCAATGGGATTTAAGCACGTGGAATCATCCCCGCTGACACGCAGCTCTTATCATGCCAGACAGCAGACGGAGTCCGGACACGTTTCGTGATGCTCCTTGAAACCGAGCGCCTGCGCGTCCGTGAGCTGGACGAAGAAAAAGATGCGGAATTCATGCATCGGCTTTTGAATTCCCCTAAGTTCATCCGTTTTATCGGCGACCGGAACGTCCGCACTGTCGAGGAATCTAGGGTTTTCATTCGGGACCGATACCGTAAGAGCTATAAGGAAAATGGCTACGGCCTTTACGCCGTCGAACTGAATGCCGGTGCCGGACCATCACCAGTAGGGATTTGCGGATTTGTTCGCCGGGATTCCCTTCCGCATCCCGACCTGGGATTTGCTTTTTTACCTGAACATGAAGGTCATGGTTATGGATACGAATCAGCGCGTGCGTTGATGAACTACAGTCGCGATGTGCTGAAGTTTACGAAACTGCTGGCAATTACTACGATCGATAACGAAGCTTCGGAAAAGTTCTTGATGAAACTCGGGTTCGTCTTCGAGGGCATCAAGGAAATGTCCGTCGACGAAAAGCTAAAGGTATTCCGTGCCGACCTGATCCGATCCTGACATGTCCCTCGTCAGCGGTGAACACTCATTCGAAGCTGCGCTATAATTCCGCAAAATATGAACGACATTGACAATCAAAAAGCGATCGAGATCCTCAACCGGATCATGGAACTGGAGCTTGCGGGCGTGGTGCGTTACACGCATTACGCGTTGATGGTCTTTGGTTATAACCGCATCCCGATCGTTTCGTGGCTGGATGCTAACGCGAATGAGAGCTTGGCTCACGCGAAGAAGGCGGGCGAGTTCGTGACGATGCTCGGCGGGCACCCGAGTCTGAAGATCGGCACGCTGTTGGAGACGCACAAGCATGACATCGGCGATATCCTCCGCGAGAGCCTGGAACAGGAATCGACGACGCTTGCGGCCTACTACGACCTGCTGAAACTCGTCGAGGGCAACAACGTCACCCTCGAAGAATACGCCCGTGAAATGATCCTCCTCGAGGAGATGCATCTCGACGAGGTCAACAAGATGCTCCGAAAACCGGGCGAGATAAAGCCGTTTTCTGAATGATCAATCGAGAGCCCGGCCGTTCATCAATTCCGCAACGGCCCGGTCAAGTTGCGAATCCTTCCCCGTAAGCGTTTCACCTATCGGACGCGTGACCGGGATATCCACCTGCCGCGGATTCAACTCCATGTTCTTCCCGTCCGCCCCAAGTATCAATTGCCTTGGCAGTCGAACAGTGGTCCCGTCGAATAGCTGAGAATTCCACGTATAGATGATCCAGCCTGACGTCGGCTCACCGACCACTTTGCCCAGCTTTAGCGTCCGATAACCTTCGGTCATATCTTCGGCGTCGGAGAGCGAATGCTGGTTTGTGACAAGCACCGTCGGCTTCTCCAAAGCTCGCTGGCCCAAAGCCGAGCGGGCAGGCACATTCCAAAGACCGCGTTCGCGCATGGTCAGGTAGCCGCGGCGTGCGAGGATGTCGATCACGTAAACGTTGATAAAACCGCCGTTGTTGTTGCGAATATCGACGACCACGCCGTCCTTCGACTGGTTCTCGGCGTCGAGGTCGATGTAAAGCTGGTTCAGCGTTCCCTGCCCCATGTCAGGCAAATGAACATATCCGAGCTTTCCACCGCTGATCCGGGCGACGTAGGCCCGGTTCGCTTCGACCCATTGCCGGTAGAGAAGGTTCTTCTCCGCACCCGTCGAGACCGGACGCACAACGGCCTCGCGGCTGTTGGAACCGTCCGGCGACGACGATACCCGAAGCACGACGCGGCGGCCTACCTTGCCTTCGAGAACTTCGTCCAGATTCACGCCTTTTGCGATATTGGTACCGTCCACGCTGACGAGAAAGTCGCCGACGGCAATGCCCTTAACGATTGCGGCGGGCCCGAGCGTGATCACTTCGGTGATCTTCAAACGCCCGTTCGACTCGTATTCCTCGCGGTCAAACCTCAGGCCGAGCTTGCCCACCGTGGTCGCCTGCGGCTGCGTGAATCCGCCCGAGACACCGAGGTGCGATGCGTTCAATTCGCCGACCATCATGTTCATAAGCCGGCGGACCTCGTCGGGCGTCTTCGACGCGGCGATCAGCGGCTCGTAGGTCCCCCTGACGCCGTTCCAATCAACGCCGTGGTATTTGTCGTCGTAAAAGTTGTCGCGAAGATACCGCCAGCCCTGATTGAAGGTCTCCATCTTATCCTCGGCAAAGTTCACCGTGATCTCGATACTTGAATTGAGCGGACGCGATTCACGCCGTTCAAGCGAGGCAATGTTGATCCGGCCGTTCTCAAGGTAGTAGATCTCCTTGCTGTCCGGCGTGAACTGCGCCTGCGATTTGAACCCCGAGGTTGATGTGATCTGCCGCGATGAAGAATCCGTCGCAAGTTCGTCGAGCGTTCGCGTGTAAATATTGAACTGTCCTTCAGCCGAAGCGAGGATCGCGAGCGTCTTGCCATCCGGGCTGATAATAGGGTTTCCCCCGTTAACGCCTGTGTTCACGATGCTTAGGCGGCGGCGGATGTCGTCAAACACGATCTCGGTCTTCTTATCGTCCTTTTTTTCTGCGGGCTGCGGTGAAGACGCGGGCGATGGCACAGGCGAACTTGTAGGGGCCGGGGCCTGGCGGTCACGCGGATTCTCCTGCCGGAATAGGTCGCGGAACTGGTCCTCGCGGAACTTCGGCGTCCTAAGTTGAAGGTCGACGCGGGCGATGTAAGTGTCCTCCGTCCGCTGGTTTGTGTCGAAAACCAGGTATGACCCGTCGGGCGACCAGGTGATCCGACCGCTGTTCGAATTGGCAAGGAAAGTGATCGGCCGGGCAGGCCCTCCGTCGATCGAAACGACGCCCACGTTCGTATACGACCTTGTTTCGGGCTGAACCGAAAGGTAGGCGATCCACTTGCTGTCGGGCGACCATGCAATAGAGCCCTGGCCGTACAGCGGCGGCGGGTCTGTGTACAATTTGGCAACCTCGCGTGCCTGCTTCGTCGCCGTGTCCATTACCATCAGCGATCGCGAGTTGCGGACGAAGGCTATCCACTTCCCGTCCGGCGAATAAGCCGCCCCTACGTCGTCATTCGTGCCTGTGGTCAACTGGGTCTCCTTCTCGGACCCAAGATCGTACTCGTGAAGCGTTACCGATCCGCTGCGTTCGCTGGAATAGATAACCCGCCGGCTGTCACTCGACCACGAGACGTACGATTCCGGGGCGGGTGTGTTTGTAATGCGAACGGCATCGCCGCTCTCTTTGGAAGACGCTGCAAAGACCTCTCCACGGGCGATCATCGCCACTTTCTTACCGTCCGGCGAAAGCGCGAATTGCCTTATCTGGGTCGAGGCATTGACCCGTTCCGAGATGGGTGTAGCGACGGCTCCCCTTAGCCTGATCGGCACGGCCGCCGCACGACCGCCGTCGGTCGCCATCTTCCATATCCCGAAATTACGTTCGAAGACGATCTCCCGGCCGTCCTGGGACATCGATGCCCAAAGAACGCGGCCATCGGTGAAGTTCGTCAGCTGTCGCTGCTGGCCGCCACGCTGCCAGACCCAGATATTCTGGTTCCCGTTCCGGTCCGAAACAAAATAGACCCGCGAGCCGTCGGCCGTGGCCATCGGCCACATCTGCTTCGCCCCGCGTTCCGTCAACTGGGTGTAGCGGTCGCCTGTCCGCAGCCATAGCTCGCTTTCATCGATATGGCTTCGGCCACGACGCCACCATTGCCCGGCCCCGATCCCGCGGACCGCAAAGATGAACGAGCCGTCCGCCGTCGGCGATGCCGCAAATTCGGTCGTGTACCGGTCCGCGCTTACCTGCATCGGCGTTCCTCCGGTCGCAGCGACGCGAAAGATGTCATTCATTCCTGCAATATCGCGGATGTTCGATGAGTAATAGATCCACGCTCCGTCCCTCGACCACGCGTCTAGCCCCTCGAAACCGTCATCGAAGGTAAGCCGCCTGACGCCCCCTGACGAAAGATCCAGGACGTAAATGTCTCCGTTCCCCGTCCTGTTCGAGATAAAGGCCAGATACCGGCCGTCGGGTGAGTAGGCAGGCCGGCCTTCGGTCGCCGGATGCGAGACCAGGAGTTGGGCCGTGCCGCCGTCTGCCGGTACCGTCCAGATATCGCCGCCTGAGACGAAGGCGATCTCCTTTCGGTCCGGAGAAAGAGAAGGTTCGGTCATATAGGGCGAACCGGTTTGGCCGGCGGCAAAAACGACGGAAGCGAGAAACAGGGCTGCGGCTAGAAGGATTCTATTCATATTGATCTCGGACTTAGATTTCGGAAGTGAATTCGAGCATTATACGGCATCCCTCCTGCAAATGTTTACCGTGCTTAATGGCTGCCCGCCGATTTACAAACGAATTCGCGCTTCGCGATAATAACCCTGACGGTATGAGATACGGCCTCATCGCCGGAAACGGCCAGTTCCCTTTCCTTGTCATCGAAGGCGCCCGAAAGCTGGGTGTCGAGCTTTCGGTTGTCGCGATAAGGGAGGAGGCCGACCCGCGTATTGACGAAGTCGCGGAGGACGTCTCGTGGGTCGGTATCGGCCAACTAGGCCGAATGATCTCTCACTTTCGCAAACAAGGGGTCGACAAGGCGATGATGGCGGGCCAGGTAAAGCACGTCCAGATCTTCTCGGGTGCTCTGCCGGATATGCGAATGGTGAAGATGCTATGGAGACTCCCGAAACGTAATACCGATTCGCTGATCGGCGGCGTCGCCGATGAAATGGAAAAGGAAGGCATCGAACTTATCGATTCCACCTTCTTCATAAAGGACCAATTGGCGACGAAAGGCTGTTTGACACGACGAAAGCCTAACGAAACCGAAGCCGAGAATATTGAGTATGGCCTTGGCATTGCGTCGGAGATTGCCCGCCTCGACCTAGGCCAAACCATTGTCATTCGTGCAAAGGCCTGTGTCGCGATCGAGGCCATGGAAGGCACCGACGCGACCATTCGGCGGGCCGGCGAACTTGCCAACGGCAAATTGACCGTCGTAAAAGTGGCTAAACCCGATCAGGACATGCGTTTTGACGTGCCGGTGGTCGGAGTTCCGACGATCGAAACGATGATCCAGGCCGGAGCGACGTGCCTTTCGGTCACGGCCGGAAATACGCTTATTTTCGACCGCGAAGCGATGGTCGCTCTCGCCGACCGAAACAAGATCACTATGGTTGGAAGCTGAAACAAATCCACCATGTCTCGCGTAAGATTTTTGTATTCGTACGATTTCAGAATCCCCGATCCGGAGAAAAAATGAGAAAAACCTTTTTTGCTTTTGTTTTAACTATCAGTTTGCTCGCGCCTACAGCCGTCTTTGCTCAGACGGTAAAGATCTCACCGGCCGAGCGAAAAATGGCTGAGGAGATCACCGCCGCACAATTGAGCAGTTATCTTCATTTCGTGGCCTCGGACGCGATGGGCGGCCGAGACACCCCTTCGATGGGTCTTGATATCACGGCCGAGTTTATCAGGATGAACCTCCAAAAATGGGGATTCAAAGGAGCAGGTGACAACGGCAGCTTCTTTCAAAAGATCGAACTGTCGAGCGAAACGCGAAACGCGGCGAATACAAGCCTTCGCGTTGGAACAAAATCCTTTGTCCTAAATACGGACTTCTACCGGGTTGAAGGCAGTACCGAGGCGAGCGGCCAGCTTGTTTTCGGCAAAGACGGCTGGATGATCAAATCGAAAGGTATGGATTCTCTTTCGGGAATAGATGTGACCGGCAAGATCGTCGTCTTCGTTACGCCGAACTCGGAGCAGCGTTCGTTCACGCCACGCCCGCCGGGCATTACCGATGACGACGTGAAGGGCACAAAAGGTGTTGATTGGGCCGATCCGGTAACAAATGCCGTCGCAAAGGGTGCCGCCGGCGTGATCATCGTGTCGAACCCGGCGATCCAGGGCCTCTGGCCTCAGCTTCGGGGAATTCTGGGACGGGGAGCTTCAGGCCCGACCAAACTGCGGCAGGAAGCCGCGCCGGCGGTCCCGATCCCAGTTGCACTGGTCTCAAAAGCGGTTGGCGACGAGTTGTTCGCGGGCGAATCTGTGAACCCTGAGGGTGGAAATGCTGTTGCGATGACCAAATCCGCTACGCTGAGTTTTAACCATTCTAAGGAGAATAAGTGGACACAGAACGTCGTTGCCTTATGGGAAGGCAGCGATCCGGTACTGAAGAATGAGATGGTCGCGATCGGCGCTCATTACGATCACGTCGGCACCAATCCGAACGCCCCTGGCGACGATAAGATCTGGAACGGAGCGGACGATGACGGCTCAGGCACCGTCGCCGTACTCGCGATCGCCGAGGCCCTTGCCCGTTCCAAAACCCGACCGAAACGTTCGATCCTCCTCGTCTGGCACGCCGGCGAAGAGAAAGGCCTTTGGGGAGCCAACTATTTCAACAAGTTCCCGACTGTCGATATCAAAAACGTCGTCGCTCAATTGAACATCGATATGATCGGCCGAAGCCTTGATCCGAACAATGTGATCAAATGCGGGCAAGGCATCCGCCGCTGCAACGAGAATCTGACAAAAGCAAACGAGATCTACGTGATCGGCTCCGAAATGATGAGCAGCACGCTGGGCGCAATAACCAAGGGAACGAATGACGCTTTTCTGAAGCTCGATTACAACTATAAGTACGACGACCCGAACGACACCGAAAGGTTCTTCTTCCGCTCGGACCACTTCCATTACGCGGTCAACGGCATCCCGATCGTGTTCTGGTTCGACGGTGTCCACGAGGACTATCATCAGGCAAGTGATACCGCCGACAAGATCGATTATCAGAAGATGGAAAAGGTTACGAGAACGATCTTCCTGACCATGTGGAAGCTTTCCGAAATGCCGACACGGCCGGCGGTTGACAAGCAATTGCCGCCGGAGCTTACTCGACGGTAAACGGGAAAGGGGGCCGCTTTGGCCCCCTTCTTAAGTTGGGTAGTTAGGTCGACGAGGTGAAGAAAAGTTAATTCGCGCTTTCTGCGTTCTCGGCCTTTTCGGTAATCAGCCGGTCACACAGTTCAAGGAATTTGACAAGCATTTCCTTTCGAAGCTCTCCGTATGTCTTCTTCTTTACCGGAGGGCCGTCGTCCGCTGCTTCGTCGATGGGCTCGTCGCCGGTGCCGTCATCAATAGGTTGTTCGGCTTCCGGGTCCTCATTTTCCGGCGTCTCCGCACTTTCCTCATCGATAACCGCTTCGGTCTCTTCCCCGTCTGCTTCCGGCTCGACAGTTTCTTCGTCATCCTCGCTGGAGATCTCTGCGTAGCGCTCAGCCGCCGCCTTTGCATCCTCGTCATCCAGCACTTCGGCAACCATCCCCATGATCCTGGCCGAGTACCATGGGTCCCCGGTATCGCCGCGGAGCCGGTCCAGAAGGAAGGGCACGAGTCTATCGTCGCCCCAGCGTTTGACCAGGTCGATCAACTCCTCCTCGCCGGGAACTTCTTCCCGTTCCTTGGCCTCTTGGTCATCGCCGCCCTCGGCCACGGACTCGAACAGGATATTGGCAAGACGCTGCTTATGATGATCGCTGAGCAGTTTGGGAAGAACGGCCGTATCGAAGAATTTCCTTTCGCCGGGTTCGCCCGCTTCTTCGAAGTCGCCGAGAATGATCAGCTCATCGTCGTCGATCACTTCGCCCCGCTCCTTCCTTTCCTTGAGTTCCTTGATACGCTCGGCCCGACGTTCGGCCCAATCGGCTGCCTCGAAGCTTGAGAGAAGCTCGTAGCTTGCTTCCCAAAGCGTTGCCGGGTCTTCGGCACAGCGGATCAGCCATTCGAGCACCTGATCTTCGTTGACCTTTTTCGCACTGAAGATCGAATGGAGCTCGCGGATACGTGTCTCGTAAACACCCATTTCGCGCGTTTCCAGCCGCTTCAGCCCGTCGCGATAATCCGCAAGCCTCGGCCCCTCCTCCTCGTCGCCATTATTTATGAAGAGAAGGACCTGATCGCCGTTCTTCAACGGGACCGGAGCATCGTCGGGATCCTCCACGTCTTCCATTCCCACTTCGTCGTATGTCTTTGGATAACGGTAATCGCGTTCCTTCAAGACCAGGAACTTTCGCGTCTCGCCCTTAAGCGTCGAGATGATCGTGAAATGCTTAGATATATCGACGGCCGTGTAATCTTCGTTTTGTTCGACGATCGCCTCATCGGCCATGCGGTCAAAAGCCGCGACGTAGATCGCATCGCTTGATTGGTAAAGCGAGAGGAGAGTTTCGGGTTCTTTTACTGGACACCTGCGTGCCGACGCCGTCTGGGGCAGCAGGAGCATTGAAAGCAGGAGAACAACTACAGCGCAACCGGAGATCAAAATCCTCAACATACGAGAGACTCCTTGACTAAATTTCAGTTCAACTAGCGCGCTAACTTTCAGACACAGCGAAACGATTTTTCGTTGCACCGGCTTGAAAAAAATCCAACGCATTAGACACCGGCGGGTCGGGAAAGTTCCAAGATCATTCGGACAACTGCAGGCGGCGGTACGCCTCGGACCGGCTTAGGCCGAATTCCTTTGCGGCCGTTTTCAAGGCGGCACGCCGTTCCATGCCCGACTTTTCAAGTTCCGCGACCCGTTCCGTCAGGGTGGTTTGCACAGGCCGAGCTGGTGCCTTACCGCCCCGGTCAATGACTAGAACGATCTCGCCCTTGATCTTTGCATTGGAAATTTTATCGGCGAGTTCAGAGAGGGTGCCTCTGAGGGCCTCTTCGTGGATCTTCGTCAGTTCGCGTACCACCGCGGCCCTTCGCGGACCCAGTTCTGCGAGACAATCGGCGAGCGAGGCGGCAAGCCGGTGCGGGGCTTCGTAGAAGACGAGCGTGGCTGGAATGTCGCGGGCCTCGGAGAGCCGCTTTCGGCGGTCCGAGCGTTTTGAAGGAAGGAACCCGCCAAAAAAGATCGAGTCGGCGGGCAGGCCCGAAATTATGACGGCGCTGACAAACGCTGTCGGGCCGGGGATCGCGACCACGCGGATTCCGGCCTTGATCGCGGAAGACACCAGGCCCTCGCCCGGGTCGCTTATTCCGGGCGTGCCGGCGTCGGAGATCAAGGCAACATCGCTTCCCGCTTTCAAAGCCCTTATCAGTTCAGCCGAACGTTCGTGCTCATTATGCTGATGAAAGCTGACGAGCTTGCCCGTGATCTCGTAATGTGTGAGCAGTTTGCGCGAATGCCGTGTGTCCTCGCACGCGATCAGGTCTGCCCGACGAAGCGTTTCAAGAGCGCGGAGCGAGATGTCGGCGAGGTTGCCGATCGGAGTCGCCACAAGATAAAGCGTTCCTTCCATATTCGCGTCGCTTAGGATTTTAAGCGACTATCACCTTCATGGCTAAATGAAAAAGCCCGGGCGACGATTGCCCGGGCCGAAGATGGCCCTGCCATTCGGTGGACCTAAAGATAACTCCTTCCTAGAAAGGGAACGGGAACGGAATGTTGTTTCGACCGTTTCGGTTGTTCCTCGGCGTATTCCGATTGTAGCCGTAAACATTCGCGATCGCGTTCAGGTCGTTTCGCATCCTGTTCCACTGTCCCGCGAGCATATTGTTACCGCGGAAGCTGTTCACCTGGGTGTTGATGCGGTTCGCCAGATCGAGGACACGGCGGGCCTCGTCGGCACTGTTATTGAGATTCCGGCCGTTGCCGTACTTGTCTTCAAGCCGGTCCGTAGCTTCCTTGAACTGGTCGGCCAGCCTTTCGAGGTTGTCGGCATACGCACCGTTGTTACCGTAACCGCCGTAATTGCCGTAGCCGCCGCTATTCCCCCAACCGCCGCGTCGTGTACGGTCGCTGCGGTCCTCGAAGCGGTCGACGGCCTTCTCAAAGTCCTTTGCCCGCTCCTTCAGGTTCTTTACGTTCGACTTGATGTTGTAATTGCCGTAGTACCCACCATTGTTCGGGTAACCGCCCCACTGCGCTGAAGCAATTGCCGGCAGGCCCAAAATTAACAAAGAAAATGCTGCTGTCGCAACCAACCCTTTGATCTTGTTCATCTTGTTCTCCATTTCTTATTAGTCTCAGGCAATGCCAAGCATTGCGATCAACATTAAGAGCAAAGAACGTGCCACGAGCCGGATCGATAGGCAAATATGCAAAAAAGCCCCGAAAAACGGGGCTTTTGCCTGTCTCAAACGTCGGTGAAGAGACGCTCAAGTACCTTTATGCACCTTGGATAGACCAAATGGTCACCCGGCTATCTCGACAATGCTTTGGCGGCATTCAACCTTCCGCCGTTCAAAACCTTGCCGTTGAGCGAATCGATCTTATCTACCGAACGAAGGATCCTTTCCCGAAGCTTCTCGACGCTGATGTTCGGCTCGGCCGCGATCACCAAAGCCGCGATCCCGGAAACATGCGGTGTCGCCATCGAGGTGCCGGATGCTTCACGATATGCATCATTCAGCCAGGTCGAAACGATCTCGCGGCCGGGTGCCGCAACATGGACGGTCTTCGCTCCGAAGTTCGAGAACGAAGCCAGCGAATCGGTCCGGTCGAGTGCGGCGACGCTGATCACATTCGGCAGGTCATAATTCGACGGGTAATGCGGGCGTTTGTCGTTGTCTGTAGACGCATTGCCGGCCGCAGCGACGAATAGGATGCCCTGTTCCCCGGCCGCGCGGATCGCATCCTCAAGCGCCTTCGAATACGTCGTCGAGCCCCAGCTTGCGCTGATCACCCGGACGTTCACTCCTTTTTGTTTCCTATCGATGGCGTAATTGATCGCCTCGATCGCATCCTTTGTCGTCCCGAAGCCGCCGCGGCCCAGGAACTTCAACGGCATTATCTGGACATTCCAGTTAACGCCCGCGATCCCCTCATTGTTGTTGCCTTCGGCACCGACGATCCCGGCACAGTGGGTTCCGTGTCCATTGTCGTCCATCGGGTCGCTGACGTTGTTTGTCGCATCGAAGCCCTGCAGGTCATTGAAAACGCCGAGTTCGTCGTCGATGTATTGCGGCACGCTCTCCGGCCGCATCCACATGTTCGTGGCAAGATCGCGGTGTGAACAGTCAACGCCCGTATCCAGCACGGCCACGACGACCTCAGGGCTCCCCTTGGTTTTCATCCACGCCTTGAGCGCGTCGATGTCGGCCCGGGCCTTTCCCCCGTCCTGTCCAAGGTTGTTCAGTGCCCACTGTTCGGCGAATTGGGGATCGTTCGGGATCTCGTCGGCAGGTTCGCGTTTTGCCAGGTCGCGATACGTCCGTGCCGGGCCGGGATCGTCAAGCTCGATAGTGAAAACGGGCTCGGCATAGAGAACTTCCGGCATTTTCCGGTATTCGGCCGCTACAGCCGCGGGATCGGCGTTATCAAGGTCATCGATCGCGACGAGGCCCTTAACGGATTCGATCTCGTCCTCGAGCCGGTCATTCAGCCGCCCGGCGATCTTCTTGATCTGATTGAGCGCGGTGCCCTCTTTGAAGCGGACAAGCACCTCGGGCTGTGTCTCATCGAAACTCCGGCCGCGAACGTTCGGTTTGGTTGCCGACGGTTGGTCAACCTCGATATTCACCAGCGGCTTGGACTGCCAACGCCTTATCTGGCCGAGCACGGCCGCCGTGACGATCAGCACTCCCACGATGCCGATCCGTATCCAAATATTGCTTCGATTCATAAATTACTGCTCCTGAATCAGTTACATAGCGTCGATCACGAGACGATGACGTGATTTTCGCCCTTAAAACCCTTAAGCCTGAGCTGATACTTATCGGCCCGGTACTCGTAGGTCTTTCCGTTCGCTTTTAGCGGGATCTGCCAGCCGGTCGATATCATCTGGGCCGACATTTCACCGCTTGCGGGTGCTCCGAGCGACATATCCGGAAAATCGACCTTCGACACCGAACCCTCGCTGATCTCCCCTTCACTCAAATTCAACCGTTTCGCAAGGTCTTTCTTTGCCCTTTCAACGGCACTTTCCTGTGTGAATCCCATATTAATTTCAGCCTTTTTATCTTGCTCTTTATACGCCGATAAGTCAACAAATGTTCAGGTTGATATCGGCCCAAACTGTCTCGGCCCCTCAAGCCCGACGGCGGCCGGACCGTCTCACATGGCGGTACAATGTGAGACGGCCTAAGTAAAGCTGCTGATTTACTTTAGCGTCAAAAACCGTCTCACTTCGAATTCAACACGCGTTGAAGTGAGACGACTTTCGCGAACGGCGTTCGTTTCCGTCATTCTCCGCATTCGCAGGCGTTTTGACGCAACTTATCGAGGATCTTTCAGAAAACGCGATAGAGATACCCTTTATTTCAAAGATCTAAGGGGTCCGGAACGGATGATCTCACATGTTGCGTCTGTTGTCAATAGTTTTATGGATGCAACATTTCTTAGCCGGCCGAGCGGCGACGAAGTGCCAGATTCTGCCGGATCTCGACAAGAGCGGGGACGATATAAACGGCGCACGCGCTCCCGAGGATCGCTCCGGTCACAACCCGTGTAAAATGAGTGTTTTCCCAGATCCCAAAAATGTTTAGAGACCAGTCGATCCCGATCGGAACGAGTGAAAGAAAAAGCCAGCGGCGCGGCAGCGGATCGGTATCTTCGATCCTTCGAAACAACGGATATGAAAGCAGCCCCGCAAGCAGCCCTGAGTATACTCCAAAACACCGCGAGCAGACCGCGAACGGGTATGAACCGAGGTAAAACGAACGTTCGGGGATCTGATGGCAAATATAAGAAAAAAACGTATTTAACCCGTCCCCGAAACCGAAGCCCATCTCGCGTGCCGCCGGTACTGCGACAATTGCAGCGACCCAGAGCAGAACCAGTCCGACGGTGATTCGCCAAACGGCGAGAGCTTGGCCCCTCGTCCAGGCGGCCCTTGCGATCGGAATGTAGTCTTCGGCGTTACCCATTTTCGTTTCGGCCTGAAATCGCCGGCTTGCCCACCGAACACCGGGTTCCGTAAAAACTCGGCCAAAAGATCGTTATGCACTTTCTGCCGCGTGGCCCGCTCTGACTCGGATGGATCGTTCGGTTTCGAGGATGTGATGGGTTGTCTGGATCACCGTGTCGGGGTTCAATGAGATCGAATTGATGCCGCGTTCGACAAGGAAATCCGCGAATTCCGGATAATCTGAAGGTGCCTGGCCGCAAATGCCGATCTTCTTGCCGGTTCGCTTGGCCGCATCGATGGCCATTTCGACCATCTTTTCGACCGCACCGTTCCGCTCGTCGAATAGGTGAGCGACCATCTCGGAGTCGCGGTCAAGGCCGAGTGCGAGCTGGGTTAGGTCGTTCGAACCGATAGAATAGCCGTCGAAGACGTTTAGGAACTCGTCCGCAAAGACCACGTTCGCCGGCAGTTCGCACATCGCGTAGACCTCGAGTCCGTTCTCGCCCTGGACCAGCCCGTACTCAGCCATCAGGGCGATAACCCGCTCGCCCTCTTCCACGGTGCGGCAGAACGGGATCATCGGGATCGCATTGGTCAGGCCCATGTCCTCACGAACACGGCGAAGCGCCAGGCATTCGAGGCGGAAACCCGGCTTGTACCGGTCGTCGTAATAACGCGAGGCACCGCGGAACCCGAGCATGGGGTTCTCTTCTTTCGGCTCGAATTCCTTCCCGCCGATCAGCATCGCGTACTCGTTCGATTTGAAATCGGACATCCTGACGATGACCGGCTTCGGGTAGAATGCGGCCGCGATCCGCCCGATACCCTCGGCAAGAGAGCGAACAAAGAACTCCTTTGGGTCTTCCTCCAAGATCCTCTGAGAGATTAATTCGACGTCCTCGCGGTTCCTGAGCCGCGGATAATTCACCAGGGCCATCGGATGGATGCCGATGTGGTTGTTGATGATGAACTCAAGGCGGGCGAGGCCGACGCCGTCATTCGGCAGCCGCGAAACGTTGAACGCATGGTCGGGATCGCCCACGTTCATCATGATCTTTGTCTCGGGCCGTTCGTCCGACGTGATCTTGTGTTTCTTGACCTCAAAATCGACGGCTCCGTAATAGACATTCCCTACGTCGCCTTCCGCACAGGAGACCGTAATGTCCGAGCCGTTCTTCACTTTTTCAGTCGCGTCGCCCGAACCGACGATACAAGGGATCCCCAATTCCCTGCTTATGATCGCCGAATGGCACGTGCGGCCGCCGCGTTCGGTCACGATGGCCGAGGCCCTCTTCATGATGGGTTCCCACGCCGGGTCGGTCGAGGTTGTGACGAGGATCTCTCCCTGCTTGAACGTATTGAGCTTTGCGGGATCGAGCAGCACGTGGGCCCGCCCGTGCCCTATCCTGTTGCCGACCGCCACTCCAGAGGTCAGCGGTGCGCCGTGCATTCCGGTCAGCTCATACGTCTCGATGTAGTTTTCCGCTTTTTGGGCGTGGACCGTCTCCGGTCGTGCCTGCAGGATATATAGTTGGCCTGTTACGCCGTCCTTCGCCCATTCGATATCCATCGGCTGGTGTTTCCCGGCCAATTTTGAATAGTGGTCCTCGATCGCACACGCCCACGTTGCGAGCTGAAGCACCTCGAACCCGGCCAGGCACAGGCGTTTACGCTGGCTTTCGACCACGTCGCGGACCTGCGTGCCCGTCCCGTCGTCGGCAAAGACCATCTTCACTTCTTTGACGCCCAGCTTTCTGGTTACAATCGGACGAAAACCCTGTTTCAAGGTCGGCTTGAAGACGATCCATTCATCCGGCGTGGTCATCCCCTGTACGACCGCTTCGCCCAGGCCCCACGCTCCATTAATGACGACAGCCTCTCGAAAGCCGCTCTCGGTGTCGAGCGTGAACATCACGCCGGAACAGGCCGCGTCGGAACGGACCATCGGCTGGATCCCGATCGATAACGCAACGTCGAAATGGTCGAAACCTTTTGCCGTGCGATATGAGATCGCCCGGTCGGTCCAGAGCGACGCGTAGCATTCGTGGCAGGCTTCGATGATCTTTGATTCGCCGCGGACGTTGAGGATCGTGTCCTGCTGGCCGGCAAAGGATGCGTCGGGGAGATCTTCGGCCGTCGCGGACGAACGAACTGCAACTTCGAACGACCGCTTGCCGATCCTATCGCCAAGCGACTTGTACGCATCGCGGATCGCATCGCTCACCTCGGGCGGAAACGGCGTTTCGCGCATCAGAGCGCGAGCTTCGCTGCCAACACGGGCCAGCTCGTCAAGGTCGTTCACGTCCAGGCCCTTCAGCAGTTTCTGGAGTTTCTTGCGAAGGCCGTCGGTCTCGAGCAGCAGTTCGTAGGCATAACTGGTCGTGGAAAAACCGTCGACGGCCCGGACGCCCTGCGTCGTCAATTCGCGAAACAGCTCGCCAAGCGAAGCGCATTTGCCTCCCACAAGGGCGACATCTTTATTGCCAACCTGGCTGAAGTCGAGTACGAACGGTTTCGGATCACTCATAGTTCACCCGCGACGGCGTGCGACGAAGCGGAGCCGGCCGCGCCCACGTTGAAATGCCCGTTGCCAGCGGCTAAAGTCGGATCGAAATCTGCGGGAAGTCCTCCATTATCGGCCCGCAGATATTTCAACTGGTTCGGCCTAAGCGTCGCGATCAATTCTTCCCGGTTCTTTGTTTCAAGCGGCTTGCCCAAATAGATCTTGCCCATCTTTTCAAGCCGTTTTTCGCTAAGCAGGCCCGAGAACATCAGAAGCGGATAGGTGAAATTTGGTCCGTTAAGCTTCCGGAGTTTGTACAGCCACATCCCGATCGAACCAACGCGCCACGCCGTCGGGCCCCACCAGCTGTACTGCCCCGGGCGAAGGTTCATTTTCCAGCACTTCATCATCAGCTGCCACTGAAGTTCGGTCAGCTGCCGCGTTTCAGTCACGCCCTTTTCCATCTCCATTCGGGTGTCGTGAAGCGGCGTGAAGATCGACGGGATCAGGAAGGCGAACAGGCCGCGTCGTTCCATCTCGTAGATCAGGTCGAGCGTCGCCATGTTGTCTTCGTCGGTCTCGTCCGGGTTGCCGACGATCAGCGTCATCGCCGGGAACCAGTTGTTCTCGTTCATCACCCGCAGGCCTTCGAGTACCACGCTCGGCCAATGATCGATAGCGAACGGCACGCCCTTGCTCGCCATCACTTTCTTTGCCATGCGGACCGACCCCGTCTCAAGGCCGATCAGCGGGGCGAGGGCCTTCTTCTCCGGGTGCGAACTCAAATAAGGGAAATGGATCGGGCTTTTCGGCAGAAGCAGGTTCGACAATTCCTTGATCAAGATCGGATCGACCACCGCCGGGGCGATCGTCGAATGGCTAAGCACGTGCTGCTCGACGCCCGGCGTGTTCACGATATCGCCGTAGAGGTCGAGAAGGGCCTCGCGATTGGGAAAATAGAAAGGCGTGTCGGTATGCACCTGGCCCCAAATGAACATGTCCTCGGTCGCCAGCGAGATCTGGGTATTGCCCTCGCGGACGTTCGCGCGGACGGCATCCATTATCTTGTCCTTCGGCAGGTCGATCTGCGGATTCAGGTCGGGCACGCAGAATTTGCATCGCCGGCCGCAGCCCGTGGTCATTTCGACGACCCCGAAGGTGGTCCTCGCGTCCGGGAACATTATCGCTTCACGCTCTTTCGGGTGGACGACCGTTATCTCTTTCGGCAGGTCTTCGCCGGCGATCGCCTTTTCGAACAGGTCGAGCGTATCCTGCGACTCAGACCGGCCTTCCACCACGCAATCTACGCCCAGCTCTTCATAAAGGTCGGTCTGAATGATCTGCCAGCCGCCGGAGCCGCCGACTATAACCTTGAAATTATCGCGATACGGGCTCGACTTGATCTTTGCAAAAAGCTCGCGGGAATAGTGCGAATTGATCGGCATCTTCGACGAGCCGAAGATGGACGTATATACACCGGCGGCAAAGGTCACGCCGAGCGGATTGTGTGTTGAGACCGCGACGACTCGCGTGTTCGGCCCAATGAATTTTTCCAGATCATCGGGATAGCAAGCAACGATGTCGTCCTTTGAATAAACACGTTCCAGCGACGTTTCGACCAGACGGACGCCCGCCGGCATGTACTTTGCCGAGCCGTCCGCGTAATGCTCGACCTCGCGCCATTTTGGATACTTTCGGTTGATAACACCTTCCATCCAGATCGGCAGCGAGGCCATCGCCATTTGGATAAAATACCCGGCGTGGTCGATCGCCTCGGTCAGCGGGGCAGTTAGAACGATCAGCTTGCCGCCGTCGGTCGAAGCGGACGTATTCCCATTTGTCACATTTCCGTTGTTACTGCTCAACCTCAACCTCCTTTAACTACCTGTCTTAAATATTTGAAGATACCGTTCTAACGTCGACGACCAAGCTCAACGTCGGCATAGCGGCCCGCTCGGCATTCGTGATCTGCTTCATCTGCGGTCAATACCCCCGAAAAACAGGCAACTAGAACCTGATGACCGCATCCGGACCACCTTCGACGTGAACGGTGTCGACGAACCGGATGCTCTTGCTGTCGGTGGTCATCACTACGGAGTGTGTCCGTTTTCCTGCGCCAAAGAACCTTACGCCGCGGAGCAGAGCCCCGTCTGTCACGCCTGTCGCGGCGAAGATGACCTTTTTGCCAGGTGCGAGGTCGTTGGTGTCATAGACCTTGTGGGGGTCCGTGATCCCCATACCCCTAATCCTCTCAATGACCTCTTCGGCAGGCGGCACCTTGGTCCGGTCAACGCCAAGCCGTTCGGGATCGAAAATCAGCTTTGCCTGTATCTCACCGTTAAGGCACTTCATCGCCGCTGCGGTAATGACGCCTTCCGGCGCACCGCCTATTCCCATCAGGGCGTGAATATTGGTTCCCGCGACCGCCGCCGATATGCCGGCCGAAAGGTCTCCGTCTGATATCAGGCGGATCCGGGCGCCCGTTCCGCGAACATCGGCGATCAGCTGTTTGTGCCGCGACCTGTCAAGGCAGATAACCGTCAGGTCTTCGACCTCACGCCCGAGCCTCCTTGCTATATTCTTCAGGTTGTCAGCGACCGGTGCTTCGATATCGACCGCCCCTCGGCAGGATGGGCCGACGACGATCTTGTCCATGTAAATATCGGGCGCGTTGAGAAGGCCACCCCTTTCGGCGGCGGCCAGAACGGCGATGGCATTGTTGGCGCCGAGTGCACAAAGGTTTGTTCCCTCCAGCGGATCGACCGCAATGTCCACCTCCGGAAATTCTTCACGCGCATCGTCCGAAAAGATCCCGCCGCCGACCTCTTCGCCGATGTAAAGCATCGGGGCCTCGTCCCGCTCGCCTTCGCCGATCACGATGCGCCCGCGCATTGGAACGGTATCCATTACCTGCCGCATCGCCTCGACAGCGACATGGTCCGAGTGTTTACGGTCGCCCTGGCCCATAGTCTTGGCCGATTCGATAGCCGCCGCTTCTGTCACACGCAGGAAATCGAGCGATAATTCCCTTTCCGCTTTGATGTTTTTCATCGGTTATAACCTGTTTGTAGTGGACTTCTGGATTCGATTATTGCAGGCATTCTACCACTTGTTTCACCTCATTTGACAAGTTACGCGTCGAATATTACGGTTTACCTTTGCTGATTCTTGACCTCGATCGCCTCGCTGCACCCGCGGGGGTTTTTAGAAGGAAGGAGCCAAGACCTGTCCAATGACCTATATCGTTACCGAGCCATGCATTGACTGCAAATATACTGACTGTGCCGCGGTTTGCCCGGTCGAAGCTTTTCACGAACTTCCCGACCGTCTGCTTATCAACCCGGATACGTGTATCGACTGTGACGCCTGCATCCCGGAATGTCCGGTCGAGGCGATCTTTTCGGACATGTCGATACCCGAAGAATATCTGCCGTGGCTCGATATAAACAAAGAGGCCGAAAACTACCCGATCATTAGTACGAAACAGCCGGCGCTATTCGCGTCGGGATGCAAGGGCCAGCCGGAATAAATTGATTACAGTCGAGAATTCTCTGAGGACGGCCGAACGAGCCGTCCTTTTCGTTTGAATCGTTCGAACTTCGGATATAAGATTTTTACCATGATCGACTCCTTTGACCCCAAGATCACCGAAAAGCCGCCGCAGCGTTGCAGCCAGTGTGACCGCGAAACCGAGCATTATAACGTCTGGCACGACGCCTCGGGCGACGAGCGTGTCGTTTGCTGGGAATGCCGGGCCCGAAAAGAAAAAGGATTCTTTGCCCATCGTGGATTCCGCCGCGGTGCCCGCAGCGGATATATTCCGCGATAAACAAAGGCGGAAACACGACCGGTAGGGAGTGTGCCTCGTAAACTGAAGTGGGTAACGGGCACACCCGATACCGATCGTGTTTCTGCCCTTTCGTATGCCGGTCAGAAAGATCACAGAATACCCTGAAGAGGTCCTCGGCCAGGTCGGGAAGCCGGTCGAGAATTTCGACGACGGCCTTGCCGAACTCTGTGCCGATATGTTCGATACGATGTACGACGCAGAAGGCGTGGGACTGGCGGCTCCCCAGATCGGGCTCAACTTGCGGCTGTTCGTAATGGATTGCGACGGCATCAAACTGATCGCCGCAAACCCCGAGATCGTTTACACGGAAGGTGAGCAGTCCGGCCAGGAAGGCTGCCTCTCGGTCGGCAAGGTGCCCGCCGTGGTCGTTCGTCCGATGAAGGCCCGCCTAAAAGCCCAGGACCTGAAGGGCGAGTGGTTCGAGCACGAGGCCGAAGGCTATGCCGCCCGCTGCTTTCTCCACGAAACGGATCACTGCGACGGGACGCTCTTTATCGACCGCCTGCCAAAACTACGTCGGGATATGATCATCAAGCGATTCAAGAAAGAGAAGAACTGGAAGTGAGTTCCCAGGTCCTGCGGTTATCGACAGACCCTCTCCTGCCGTCAGTCTAAGAGCGGAACGAAATCGTGCCTTTTCGCGGCCTGCCTGTCGGTATAAAGGTCGTTTCGACGCGTGAAATCGTCGTACAGTTCGTCGTAGGTATCCAGTAGGCGGTCGGCAGCCTTGAAACGGGAATTCTCCGCCACGGCCTCGAAGCCCTTTTCTATCTTTCGCTGCCGGACCGCCGGATCCGCCATGACCGCCTTGACGGCACTCGCAAAGTCCTCGCCGGTCGGCTCAACAAGCCAGGCATTTTCCTGCGTGGCATAAAATAAAAGCCCTCCGGAATTTGGTGCCACGACCGGAAGCCCGGAGGCCATCGCTTCGAGCGGGGCTATCCCGAACGGCTCCCGCGGATTCGGGTGGATAAAAACATCGGCGTTCGCATAATAATTTGCGAGCGTTTCCTTATCCAGGTGGCCAAGCTGGAATATGCGGTTTGGGACATCCCGGTCTGCCTGTCTCTGAAGCCGATCGGCCATCGGGCCGCCGCCCGCGATCAAGAGCCGAAGGTCACGTTCCTTGTAACCGGCAAGTGATCGGACCAGATCGAGCAAAAGCCCGACATTCTTCTCCGGCGATATCCTCCCGGCATAGAGCATGATAACGGCATCGTCCGGAAAACCGGCCTTTTCGATCATCTCCCGCCTTACCTTATCGCTTTTGCGTTCGGGCGAGAACCTATCGGCGTCGACGCCGGCGGGAGAAATACGGATTCTATCTTCTACCGGGACACGCGGGCTCCTTACCGACCGCCAGCAAAGGTTGGTGAACCAGTGCTGCCTGTTGGGGTTGTGTTCCCTTTTTGTCGCAAGGAAGTATTCCTCAGCCGTATAAGGCGAGTTCGTTATATGGAAATCGTAAGAGGGGAAAATGTAATTTCCGATGTATCGCCTTGCAAACCATCGCGGCAGGCCCGCTCCTGAAATGAATGATCCGACGTTGTCATCCATCCTTTCTGACGAATAGCTCACGAGCATTGGCCGTTTCAGCCTTCGAAACATATTGATCCGGACCACCGTCCCGAACGCACTGAGCGTGTATTTGTCCCTGACCTCGACCATGTCCGGCATTTCGTCGAGCAGGATATGCCTGAGGGCGGAGTTCGTCGGGATATATTGCCATGGCATGATCAACCGGTACCGCTTGTCGAAGACCGGCGATCTCATCGCGCGGACGTAGTATATTTTTGTGAATTCCGAAAGCTCTTCGACCGATTCGGATTCGCCGGGCACGATCAGCAGCATGTGTCGTTTGCGGCGTTCGGCGGCGTCGAGCAGCGATCTGTACGCAGTACTGATCCCGCCAGAGTCCTTGTGGAAGTAATTTGTTATGTGGGCTGATTTTATAGCCATCTAAGAGATGATAGAATTTAGGCTTTGCACCCGGCAAACGTACAGTATGCGAGACCGGTGCAGAACGGTATCCATTGTGCTGCCCCCCAACGATGTTTGATGCCGGGTTCTCTATTTCGATCCGAACGATCATGAACGGCCATCGGCGGCGGCGTTACCCTTTTATGATGCCGTCTTTGGCGTTGTGATCTAGTTCGCTGCAATTCTATGAAGATCTTTGTTCTCGGTGGTGACGGTTTTTGCGGTTGGGCAACATCCCTTCATCTTTCTTCTCTTGGCCATGACGTTGTAATCGTCGATAACTTATCGCGTCGGCGCATCGACGCCGAACTCGGTATCGAGTCGCTGACGCCGATCTCGTCGCTTGAGACCCGGCTCGAAGCTTGGAAAGAACTGACGGGGAACGAGATACGGTCCGAAAAGATCGACATCGCAAAGGAATACGAACTCCTGTTGGACCTGTTCACTAAGGAACGGCCCGATGCCGTCGTGCATTTTGCCGAACAAAGGGCCGCACCCTATTCAATGAAGGGTTCGCGGGAGAAAAGATACACGGTCGATAACAACCTGAATGCGACCAACAACGTTCTCTGTGCGTTGGTCGAATCGAACACGGACGCGCATCTTGTCCATCTCGGCACGATGGGCGTTTACGGTTACGGAGCCTTTGGGATGAAGATCCCGGAAGGATATCTGAAGGTCCAGATCCCAGGGAACAACGGCGATGTTCACGAACACGAGATCCTGTACCCGGCCAGTCCCGGAAGCGTCTATCATATGACGAAGACGCAGGATCAACTGCTTTTTCTCTTCTATAACCGCAACGACCGTATACGGATCACCGACCTGCACCAGGGGATCGTTTGGGGAACCCAGACCGAACACACCCGGCTTGATGAACGGCTGATCAATCGATTCGACTACGACGGGGATTACGGCACCGTGCTCAACCGTTTCCTGATGCAGGGTGCAATTGGCTATCCGCTTACGGTCCATGGCACGGGCGGTCAGACCCGGGCCTTTATCCATCTCAGCGATACCGTTCGCTGCATCCAGCTCGCGATCGACAACCCTCCGGCCCGCGGCGACAGGGTCCAGATCTTTAATCAAATGACCGAGACCTATCGCGTGCGTGACCTTGCAAAGCTGGTAGCGGACATCACAGGGGTTGAGGTCGATTTCCTGCCGAATCCACGCCAGGAAGCCGATGAGAACGACCTTCATGTCGCAAACGACCGGTTCCTCGATCTCGGGCTTGAACCCGCCACGTTGAGCGAAGGGCTGCTTGAGGAAGTGACCGAGATCGCCCGGAAGTATCAGCACCGCTGCGACCGAAGCAAGATCGAGTGCCGGTCTTATTGGAATCAGGAAAGAGAGGCTACCGCGATGCCATCGGCTTCGTCCGCATCGGCCGCGGCCGCCCCAGATGTCGTTGCGAAAAAATAGAAAATGCTCCTTCGAAGCAGCAGGCCCCCGTTCAGGATGCCATTGCAGACCCGGCCACCTCGATCTCGACAGTGACGCTTTTGGCCCTACCCGCAGACCCAACAATTTCGGATGTCGTAAAGTATTGCTTTCGGCACCCCTGGGAGATCCTTGTCCTCCGCTGGCATTGGAAAGCCGCTCTACTGAGCGGCGTAATGCGCGGTTCGATATATTTTTTCACCCACATTACCCTCGGGTGGAGGGCCGCATTGAGTGCCTTCTCGCTGGAATTCCTTTTTCGTACGATCAATGCGGGCATTACGTCTTCGGTCGGCCAGGTACTCCGTCTTGCAAGGCCAAAGTCGTTGGTCAACCTGATCGTAATGGTGATGTTCCCGATCTACGGCCACATCGTCGAATACACCCTCCATACGCTCAACGGGGACCGTAACGTGAATCGCTCGATCATCATCACGATGACCTTCTCGGCGGTTTCCGCCCTCTTTAATCTCTTTGTGATGCGTCGCGGAGCGATGCTCGTTAAGGACAAAGACCAGCAGCCCCTTTTACGCGACCTTAAGCGAATGCCCCTGATCATGATCGAATTCGTTAGCTACCCGTTTGTTTGGGTATTCAGGCGAATGCGATGAAAGTGACGGCGATGTACTAGCGACGTTCGAAGATCGAGCGAAATACAGGAAGTTCTTTACCTTCGACCGCCTTTTCGCGTTCGGTCTTTACCGGGAACGGATTTGCGGTGATCTGCGATTCGCTAAATCGATCGTCATTTCGAAAAAGCCCGAACATCTCATCGGCCAAAAATTCGATATCGGTCTGAACAAAGACCTTGCCGCCCGGTGCTAGTTGACGGGCGATCGTATCCACCATTTCCTCATTTACCATTCGGCGTTTTGCGTGTTTCTTCTTGAACCACGGGTCGGGGAACTGGATGGTGACGGCCTGCAATATTCCAGCCGGCAGGCCCTCCAGCAAGCGATCAAGCCAGAGCATCGCATTGCAGAACGCATAATGAAGGTTCGTCAGCCCCGCCTCCGATGCCAGACGATTGGCTTCTTCGACCAGAGGTTCGCGGATCTCGACCCCGAGGTAATTCCACTTCGGCTCGGCCGCGGCCATCCGCAAAAGGAAACGGCCTCGGGCACAGCCGATATCCAGCAGCAGCGGCCTTTCCGGATCGGCAAAGACGGATTCGACATCCACCGGCGTCGGCGCCTGACGGTAGAACGGTGCCAGAGGATTTACGTGTTGATGGACCCTGACGCGAGGCATTTGAGAGTTCAGATCACGAACCGAAAGTTAGGATGAGATAAATACTGAATGCAGAGACCGCGATGAAAATGCCCATCGCAGCAAGACCAGCCGTTTCGGCAAACTTTCCGGCCTCTCGCGGATCGCGGTACGGGTCCGTTGGGATCTGCAGAAATCCATAAACAGCACCGCAAACCAACCCGCCGATATGCCCGTAATTGTCGACCACCTGGTAAAGAACAAAGCCGAATAGCAGAATGAACCCGATATTCATCAGCAGGCTCTTTCGGAATTCCCGCGACACAAATTGCCGGCGGCGAAATGCATAAACGGTCAGATAACCGACGATGCCGAGGATGCCGCCCGACGCCCCCACAGAGGTCCCATCGGGCTTAAAAATGAAACTCAAAACGCCTCCCGCCACGGCCGAGAGCAGGAACGCGATCGCCAGATGAGCCCGATTCGAAAGGAATTCAAAAAGCCTCCCGAAACTATAGAAGGCATACGAGTTAAAGAAAATATGCATCAAGCCGCCGTGGAGAGCCGCTCCCGTGAGGATCCTCCAATATTCGCCGGCGGCAAACTGCGGCTTGTCGAATCCGGCCGCATCGACAGACGCTTCAAGGCCCGCATAAAACTGGACCAGCGTGACGGCGACGATACAGGTGATCAGAACGCAGGTATAAACTGGGACGCCGAAAGATTCACGCGCAGCTTCGCGAGCTTCTTCGCCCTCCTCCAAAGGATGGGGCTTTTCTTCCTGGATGGTTTCGACTGACAAGGTATTTCTTATTTAGATGGCCAGCCCGCCATCGCACTGTATGACCTGGCCGGTGATGTAACGGGCCGGCTCGGAAAGCAGAAAGCAAGCTATCGCCGCGACCTCTTCCACCGTTCCGAACCTCCCAAGCGGTATCGATGCAAGGATCTTCTCGCGAAAATCAGGGTTCATTTCGGTCGTCATTTCGGTCTCGATCATGCCGGGGGCCAAAGCATTAACTGTGATGCCGCGGCTCGCGACCTCTTTTGCCAGCGATTTGGTCAGGCCGATCATCCCGGCCTTCGACGCCGAATAATTCGATTGTCCCTGCATCCCGACCACGCCCGATATCGACGAGATATTCAGGATCGAGCCGCCGCTCTCGTTCCGCATCATCGGGCGTAAGACGGCCTTTGAGAAATTCCAGGCACCCTTCAGATTGGTGTCAATCACCGCGTCCCAGTCCTCTTCTTTCATTCGCATGATCAGTTGGTCACGCGTGATCCCGGCGTTGTTGACCAAAAAGTCGACGGTCCCGAACTCGGCGGCGACGGCCTTAACAAACTCAGCCGATGCCGCCGTATCGGCGACATCACATTGGGCGGCATACGCTTTTGATCCGAGCCCTTCGATCTCGGACTTCAGCTTTTCCGCCTCGTCGGCGCTTTTCGCATAATTAAAAGCGACGCTGCACCCTCGCCGTGCCAGTTCCAGGACTATCGCCTTCCCAATACCTCGCGTACCGCCGGTCACTATCGAGGAACGTCCGCTGAATGATCTGTTTTCCATAATCTCGAATTGGGCCGATCAAAAACGCAATTATACAGCACCGGGCGCGAATCCATTCAGGGCGAACGCGGGCCGCTCCCAAATTGCAAGCCGGCGAGCCTTTCTATTATCATCTTTCGCATGTCCCTGACCATCGATCGCCTGCTGTGCGTCGCCGCTGTTACTCTCGTTCTCAGCCTTCTTATCCAATCAGTTCCCGGGCAGACGCCGGCCGTATTGATAAGAAATGCGACCGTCGTCGACGGCACCGGAAAGGCCGGCTTTCGCGGCGATGTTCGGATCGGCAAGGGCAAGATAACTGCCGTCGGTAACCTTAAACCCTCTCGGGGCGAAGAGGTGATCGATGCGAATGGCCTCGTCCTTTCGCCGGGATTCATCGACATCCACAATCATTCCGAATCCGGCCTTCTCCGCGAAGGCACGGCCGCGAATCAGGTTTCGCAGGGGATCACGACATTGTTCGTCGGCCCCGACGGCGGCAGTCCGTGGCCGATCGCGGATTATTTTGCGAAGGTGCAGGGGAAGATCGCCTTGAATGTCGGCGGTTTCATCGGCCACGGCACACTTCGGTCGCAGGTGATGAAAGAGGACCTTGCCCGGCCTGCAACGGAGGCGGAGATCGCCGCAATGGCCAAACTGCTTGAAAGAGGAATGCTCGACGGGGCTTTCGGCCTCTCATCGGGCCTGGAGTACGACGCTGGTTTCGCGTCGACCACGGAAGAACTCATCGCCCTTGCGAAAGTCGCGGCCCGCCACGGCGGCTCGTACATGACGCATATGCGGGACGAGGAAGAGGGCGTGCTGAACTCGATCCGCGAGGCGATCCGCATCGGCCGTGAAGCGAAGATCCCGGTCCAGATCTCTCACATCAAGATGGGAAACAGCAGCGTGTGGGGAAAGTCCGGGGAAGCGATGGCGATCATTGAGGAGGCTCGTCGGGGCGGGTTGGATATCACGGCCGACGCCTATCCCTACACCGCCTGGGCCTCGACGATCACCGTACTCGTCCCCAGCCGAAAACACGATGACCCGGCCGAAGTTCAGAAAGGAATAAATGCGATCGGCGGTGCGGACAAGGTGCTGATCACGAGCTGCCGCGGGTATCCGCAATACGAAGGAAAAACCCTGGCTGAGGCGGCCGCGATCGCGAATACCTCACCGGTCGAGGCATATATCGACATCGTCAAGAAAGGCGGTGCCGGCGTCGTCGGCTTTGGAATGACCGAAGCTGACGTAAAAACGTTCTACCAAAACCCGTGGGTCATGGTTTCGAGCGACGGCGGCATCGGCGGCCGCCATCCCCGCGGCACCGGCACGTTTCCGCGTGTCCTTGGCCGCTTCGTACGCGAGAATAAATGGATCTCTCTCGAAGAAGCGGTCCGGAAGATGACATCGCTGCCCGCCCGCCGGCTTGGCCTGAAAGACCGCGGGACGATCAGGAAGGGAATGAAGGCAGACCTGGTCCTGTTCGACCCGTCAAAGATCATCGACCGGGCAACTTTTGCCGAACCGCAGATCATTTCGGACGGCGTGAACGCGGTCTTCGTGAACGGAGTGGCGGTTTGGGAAAACGGAAAGGTTACCGGAAAACTGCCGGGTGAGGTCCTTAGAAGAAAATGAGTGCCGCTGGCCGCGACGCAGAGATACGTGCAGCCGTGCGGCAGTAAACCACTTCGACGTGTAAAATATTGAAAGGCCGCCATTTGGCCGCCTTTCTCGGCTTAATATTCAAGCTTGTCGCCGTAAACCATCTTATCGACGTCAAACCGCATATTGAATTTCAGGTTGCCGGACAAATTCAGAACAAAGCGAACCGTGTCGGCTTCAGGGGTGATGAACGGTGCCCCGTCGAGCGTGCGGGCGAACACGAATTTTCCGCCCATGTCATCGGCCACCGGAGGTCTGTATTCCACCAACGGCAGCCGTTTGCCGTCTTTACGCTCTAAATACGCTTTGTCGCCGATCGCTTCGGTGTTGAGTTTCATCAAAATTCCCAGCGTCGGATTCACCGTCTGCGGGTTCTGTCCGTCGACGTTCACGCCGACCACGATGAAATCGCCGAAACCGTTGTCGACGAACGTCTGCACCTGCTGTTTCACCTCGGCCGTCGCGTTCGGCTGCATTTGAAGCAGCCGGCTTGCATATCCTTCACGGATCGGTCTTGCCGAGAGGAACCGCACTCGCAGGTAGATCTCCGAGGGCACTCTTGCGGTACCGGGATCGCCTAATGTCGGATTAATGCTTCCGGCGTTGGTGCGAGTTCTCATATCGGGCGGGCTTTCACCTTTCTGCTGGCTTTGCGCCCACGCCGATTTGTTCAGCATTTTCTCAATATCGCCCTTCGACCATTCGCTCCACGGTTTGGTCCCTTGAGAAAAGACACTGCCGCTAAGGAAGATCGAGATCAGTCCAAGAAATAATACTTTTTTCATTTTTTCGAAATTCCGGATGTGGTTTATTAACGTAATTCTACAAGGCAGGCCCCTGAGTATCAAGAAGAAATGTCAAAACCCGCATCACATTTCGAGCGCCGGAAGGGCCTCTCGGGCCGAAGTTCGTCGCCGCAAAACCTGGATGGGCCCCGATGCGTGACGCAGCCCGCACTCTCTGTCGGGAATCGTCACCCCTCCAATGCACTGTTCTGAATGGCAAAAAGCTGTTCGGTCCCCTTGTCGGCCAGGATCAGCATTTCATCCATTTGCTCCCGCGAAAACGGCTCGCGTTCCGCAGTCCCCTGAAGTTCGATGAACTTTCCGGCCGCAGTGCAGACCACATTCATATCGACGTCGGCCTCGGAATCCTCCGCGTACGAAAGATCGAGCACGACCCGCCCGCCAACTACGCCGACGCTGACAGCCGCAACCGAGCTCAAGATGGGCGATGTCTTGATGACGGCCTGTTTGACCAATCTGCGGCAGGCGAGAGCAAGAGCGACGTAAGCTCCGGTGATCGACGCACACCTTGTCCCGCCGTCAGCCTGGATGACATCGCAGTCGAGAAATATCTGCCGTTCGCCCAGAAGCTTTGTGTCCACGACCGCCCGAAGGCTTCGGCCGATCAGCCGCTGGATCTCCTGCGTTCTGCCGGCCGGCCGCTGCGTTTCTCGCTGCGTGCGCGTGCTTGTGGCCCTCGGCAGCATCGCATATTCGGCCGTTACCCACCCAAGGCCTTTGTTCCTGAGGAACAGCGGAACGCGGTCTTCGACCGACGCCGTGCAGATCACTTTTGTGCCGCCGACCTCGATCAACGCCGAGCCCTCGGCATATGGGTTGATGTTCGGTGTGATCTTCGTGTTGCGGATCTGGTCAAAGCCCCGTCCGTCTGGTCTTACTAAACTCATACTTGATATCTGTCTACTCGGCTCGGCCGTCCGCGGTCAATTCGATCGCCTCGAGTTTGCTCGGCTGTGTGCCTAGAAATCGTTCCGCGACACGGGCAAACCGTTCTGCCGCGTCCGTAACGTAGAAATGATCGAGATCGTCACAGAGGGCACGCCTGCCTGGGATGACATTTGGATCGGCAAGCCCTCGGTCCGACAAAATGCGGGCGACCTCTTCGGCGGTCGCCTCGCCGGAATCCACAAGCATAACACCTTCGCCGACGGTCTGCTGAATCACGTCCCGCAGGATCGGATAATGCGTGCAGCCGAGCACTAACGCATCAGGCGTGAATTCCTTGATCCCGGCAAGGTAGCGAGCCGCTATCGATCGCGTCTCGGGTTCGTCGGTCCACCCTTCCTCGGCAAGCGGAACAAATAGCGGACACGCGGATTGGAAAACTTCGGCGCTGTTGGACGCTCGGCGGATCGCCTCGACATATGCATTGCTCGAGATCGTTGCTTCCGTGGCAATTACGCCGATCTTCGCCGGGTCGCGGCCTCGGGTCAGATCGACGGCCTTCCGCCCGCCCGGACCGATCACCCCGACCACGTCGATCCCGATCTTTTCGCGGATCTTCGGCAACGCAAGAGCCGAAGCGGTGTTGCACGCGACGACAAGCATCTTGATGCCGCGGTTCGCCAGGAATTGGGAGTTTTCGATCGCGTAGCGTTCGACCGTCGCCAACGATTTTGTGCCGTAAGGGACTCGGGCGGTATCGCCGAGATAGATGAAACGCTCGTTCGGCAGCCGGTCATGAAGCGCGCGATAAACCGTCAGGCCCCCGACGCCCGAATCGAAAATGCCGATCGGCAACTTGCTATCTGTGTTCATCCGCAACTGAGACTATATCGAATTTGGTCGTAAGCGTCTTGTTTCCGCGAACCGCGCTATAATCGCTCAACTATGAAACCCGAATCGCGTTTTGTTCGCACGGCCCTCCTGTTCATAATATCTGCGGTCATGATGCCGCATTCTTTCTTCAGCCAGCGTCCGCAGAAACCGGTGCTCTACGGCAAGCACTGGGTAGCGGTGACCGGAAAACCGATCGCGGCGACCGCCGGCGCGCGGATCTTTATGAAGGGCGGCAACGCGGTGGATGCCGCGTGTGCGATGATCGCGGCGACCTCGACGATGTGGGACACGCTTGGCTGGGGCGGCGAGACTCAGGCGCTGATCTACAATCCGAAGACCGGCAAGGTCATCGGTGTGAACGCCCTCGGGGTGGCCCCGACCGGAGCGACCGCGGAATTGTACAAGTCGAAGGGTATGAAATATCCACCCGAATACGGCCCGCTTTCGGCCGTAACACCGGGCACGCCGGGCGGCATTTTCGTGATGCTTGCCGAATTCGGAAAGCTGAGCCTCAAGGACGTGCTCGAGCCTTCGATCGAGATGGCCGACGGCTACCCGATGGACGCGGGAACGGCTTCGGTGATCGAGCGGCAGAAATCGTGGCTCAAACAATGGAAATATTCGCGCGATGTGATGCTCCCGCACACGGGACGCGAACGTGAGGGCCCGGTCGAAGGCGAGATATTCAAACAGCCCGACCTTGCGGCGACGCTGCGGAAATTGGTCGATGCGGAGCAGGCCGCCCTAAAGGCCGGTAAATCACGTAAGGAAGCGATCATGGCCGCCTATGACCGCTTTTATAAGGGCGACATCGCGAAGGAACTTGTCCGCGGCACAAAAGAGGAAGGAGGGCTGATCACCGAGTCGGACCTCTCGAAATGGAAGGTGATCCTCGAGGAACCGGTCTCGACCAGCTATAAGGGCATCGATGTCTATAAGCTCGACACGTGGACCCAAGGGCCGGCGATGCTGCAGGCCCTGAACATCCTGGAGAACGTCGACGTCAAGTCGATGGGCTATAACAGCCCGAAATATATCCACACCGTTTATCAGGCGATGAGCCTCGCTTTTGCGGACCGCGATTTCTATTACGGCGATCCTTATTTTCCGCCAGCGGAGCCGCGTGCTGGGCTGCTTTCCAAAGAGTATGCAAAAGAACGCGCAAAGCTGATCCGTCCGGACAAGAACGACCCCGACATCAAGCCGGGCGACCCGTATCCGTTCCAGCAGGGTAAGAACCCGTTTGCCGCGCTACTGGAATCATGGAAGAACGTGCCCGCCGACCAGCAGACACAGGCTCCGCCCGGATCGATGGGAGCGAACACGCCGTTCGGCGATCCTCTAAACGGAAGCTTCCCCGACGACAACTTTTACGGCGGCACGACCTCGGTCCAGGCAGCCGACGCAGAGGGCTGGGTCGTCTCAGTTACTCCGAGCGGCGGATGGATACCGGCCGTGATCGCCGGCCGTACCGGCATCGGCCTCAGTCAGCGAGCCCAGCAATTCGTCATTGACGCGTCGGACGGCCCCTACAACGTGATCGAACCCGGCAAACGGCCGCGGGTCACGCTGACACCTACATTGGCGTTCAAGGAAGGCAAGCCGTATCTCTGTTTCTCGGTCCAGGGCGGCGACAGCCAGGACCAGAACCTCCTGCAGTTTTTCCTGAACATGGTCGAGTTCGGCATGAACGTCCAGCAGGCGACCGAAGCCCCGAACCTCAACAGCTTCCAGATGCGAAGCTCGTTCGGAGCACACGAGATCCGTCCGGGCCGCGTTCTGCTCGCAAATTCCACGACGAAAGAGGTCCGTGACGCGCTTGTGAAGATGGGGTACACGCTCACTTTTCAGGAACGAACTTCGGGCCCGATCACGGCAATTTACTTCGACCGCAAGGGCGGCTCGATGTGGGGCGGCGCCAGCACTCACGGGGACGATTACGGCATCGCGTGGTGACAGCCGGCACGCCGCAAACGTACGACAGGTTTGTTTCGGGGGCCTAACGAACGCCTTTGCGGCGAAACAGGATAAACCCAAGCAAAAGGATGGCGGCCGCGACTGCGGCGATACCCAGCGGCGTCGAGATCCACCCGATCGCACGAGAGAGCATCGTGTCGGCGGCCGGTTCTGGCGTATCCGGCGCGGCTGGATGCTCCGTCTGCTCGAGCCGGGCCTTGGCTGTGGCCACGATGTCGGTCACACGTTTCACCGCCTCGGTCTTCACAACGCGGCGTGTAAAGCTGCCAAACATCCCCTCGAGCGCGTCCGACCGCGACCTGTCCGTGAAAACCAGGTACATCTCCTTTTTCTCGGCATCACCGACCGCAACTATTAATGCAAGTGTTAACGATGCGTCCAGATACCGGCTAGCGTAGATCTGTTTTGTCGCCACGACGAGGACGTCTGAAGGTTGAGGTCCGGCCGGATAGTAGGAAAGGTGCGAAAGCGTGATCATCGGCTTTAAGCCGAAATCGACAGTGGACCAGAAAAATTCCGATGCGACGGCTGATTGATCACCGGCAGGAAAGCGCGCAAGCGCCTCGTACAGAGACGGGGCCGTCTCGCTCAGAAAGAGCGTGTCTCGAAAAAGCTTGGCGTGAGCGTCTGACAGCACCACCTTTCTGCCCCGGTTCGCATAATCGCCGAGAGCGGAGTCGCCCGCCTTTTGATAGGCCGAAAGGTGTTCGAAAAGGACTTGAGCGAAAATGTTGGTGAGTTTGTCCTTGATCTGGCCGTCGCCCTGGGCGGCTGCGTCGCGGATACGCCAGATGGACGATTCGGAAAGGTTCAGGTCGCAGTTCCCAACCTCGCATTTCAGCAATTCCTCAATATCGTCGTCCCTCAAACGAATCCTGCTGAGGTCTTCGATGCGCGGCGGCGTGCTGAACTGTTCACCGGCCCCTACCTCAGAGTTCTGCCGGGGTGACAAGCTTGAACGGAGGTCCTCTATGGAGAGCGACCGCTTTGACGTGACCCTCACGACCCCGATGACCGCGACCTCCTGCTTATCGTTGGTTTCTATCGCCGCGACGACCGCCTCGCCCGCCGCCAAACGCCCTAGGTCGGCGGCGGTCAACCCGGCCTTGTCAGTTAAATTGCTCCGAAAAACCTCGCGCTTTATCTGGCCGTGAACAGCCAGGGCAGCCCCGACGAGCATCGCAAATGACGCGGCGATAATCGCGAATCTCCGGATCCGAAACATCGAAGCAATTATAGCCAAGAATCCCCGTGCCGAAAGCGCGAAAGGGCAGCCGAGCCCGTGAATCGATCGACTGCCGGGGCAGTTGCTCAATGCCAACTTCGTTGAATCGATAAACTTTTTGGTGAAAGAGATGGTGGAGGCGGCGGGAATCGAACCCGCATCCAAAGGTTGCGACCAGTGAAATCTACACGTTTAGCCCGTTTGCTTAAGTCTCATTTTCGGCAAGTAAGCAAACGGGCGAACCTTGCCGAAAACCAGCCTGACTAACGTTTCGGACGCGTCCGCAGGCGGTGGACGTGCCCTAGCTTGAACTGGGTTATGCCTTTATCAGTCGCATCAAGCAAACTTCTGACAAGACATCGCTGTAGCTAAAGTTAATTAGGCAGCGAGAGCTAATTCTTGATTAGCATTTGTGTTTTGCAAGTTTTGTTAACGGGCTCACCTACAAAAAGCCCGACGTGCATCCAAAGATCTATACAAGCCCCTGTCGAAGCCTGTCGCCCCCATCTGAGGAAGGCCAGTGTACCGTACTTAGATGAAAAAAGAAATAGTTCCGGTTGTAACCCAACCTCGCTCACTCGGCGTCTTTATAACAGATACCCCGCCGGGCGTCGGCCGAAAAACGGGCCCTGGGCAAATTTTGGCGGTACGTTGGCATCGTATGTTAGTATGTGAGTGTAGGAAGGTGTCTTATGAGCTCCAGCGGACTTTTGTTCTGCACGCTGTTGAGCATCGCAATCGCGATACCCGCGGCCGCGCAGGAAGACGATCATGAACCGCCCGTAACGAAGCGTGAGATAAGAGTTTCGCTTCGCCTCGCGGGCGACCTCCCGGAAAATCTCGAAAAGACCAACCGCGAACTGATAGAGGAAGTTCGTGATCGGGGGGTTAATTTCGCGCTCTCAACCGAAGAAGAATGGGCACTCCAGCTTCAGGATGCCAGCCCCGAATTGATCGTTGCGATCCGAGAAGCGTTGGCACCCGCTGAACGCCAGGCCGTCCTGGACAACACCCAGCGCGACGGGCTCTACAATGCCTTTATGACGAATCGAAGCCGAGAAGACGTCGCGAGCAAGCAGATCGCGATCGCGTCCGGCAAGGAATTCATCCGGCGCTACCGAAGCGATCCGTCCCAAGCGAACACGATTAGGCTTATGGAGCGAACGATCCCGACCCTTGAACGCTCTGTGCGGACGCCTATCCGGATCACACCGTCCCGCGGCAGGTCAAATTGATCCGAAAATTAGGGTTTATGCGGTCTGGCTGTTCGCTGTCAGGGTTGGATAATGCCCGTTCCAGCAGGCCGTGCAGGACGACGCAGGATCGATCCCGATCGCCTCAAGCATCCCTTCAAGAGAGAGGAAGCCCAAAGAATCAGCACCGATATAGTCGCGGATCTCTTCCTCGGTCATCCGAGAAGCGATCAGGTCGCGGCGATGCGGCGTATCAACACCGTAATAACACGAATGGGTGGTCGGTGGGCACGAGATCCGCACATGCACTTCGGTCGCCCCGGCCTCTCGCACCATCTGGACGATCTTTTTTGATGTCGTCCCTCGAACGATCGAATCGTCCACCAGCACAACACGACGGCCGTTGATCAGGTCCTTGATCGGATTCAGTTTCAACCGAACGCCAAACGATCGGATCGACTGCGACGGCTCGATGAAGGTCCGGCCGACGTAATGATTGCGGATGATCGCCTGCCGATAATTGATGCTGGACTCGGCGGAGTACCCGATCGCCGCGGCAACTCCCGAATCAGGCACCGGAACGACAATGTCAGCATCGACCGGGTGCTCGACAGCGAGCCGTTTGCCCATCTTGTGACGCGATTCGTTCACGGACCGCCCGAAAATTGTCGAATCCGGCCGCGAGAAATAAACGTGTTCAAAACTGCAGACAGCGTGCGGCTTTTCGGCAAATGGCTTGGATGAATGTAGGCCGGACTCGTTGATAATGACCATCTCGCCCGGCTCGACCTCGCGGACGTAAACGGCATCGATCAGGTCGAATGAACACGTTTCCGAGGCGACGCACCACGCCTCGTTCAGCTTACCCAAAACAAGCGGCCTGAATCCGCGCGGGTCTCGCACTGCCACCAAAGAATCGGGTGTCAGAAAAAGCAGCGAGAACGCCCCTTCGACCGAGCTGAGGACCGTCTTCGCCGCCTCCACCGCATTCGCGGCGGGCGTTCGTGCGATCTCGTGAAGGATCGTTTCCGTATCGGAAGTGGATGAGAATATCGCACCGGCCCGCTCAAGCTCGCGCCGCTTTGCCTCGGCGAACGGCAAATTCCCGTTGTGGCAGACCGCGATCTGGCCGTGCTGGCAGGTGACCGAAAACGGCTGGACCTCTTTGATCGTGTTCCGTCCGGCGGTCGAATATCTTGTATGCCCGATAGCTGCTGAACCCTTAAGGTTCATCAACACATCTTCGGTCAGAACGTCCGCGATCAGGCCCTTTGAGCGGTACTGATGAAGATCTTTTCCGTCCGAAGAAACGATCCCGCACGCCTCTTGGCCGCGATGCTGCACCGCAAAAAGGCCAAGCTGAGTGATCGTCGAGGCCTCCGAGTGCCCGAAAATGCCGAACACCCCGCACTCTTCCTTAAACTTGTCGAGCAAAAGCTCCATCCTTTATATTCTATCGTGTTCGGGCGGGTTCGGCACGGCCCGCCGCCGTTACTTCGTCCGGCCGAAATTGACCCGAAGGCCGGTCGAGAGCAGCAGGTCATTCTTTTCGGCCCCAAGGACCGGATCGCTGTTGAAGCGGTCCGCGACAGTGATGTGCCAGCCTAGCCATCCGTTTATGTCGGTCAGCAGCGAGGCATCGAACTGGGCGCGAAAGCGGCCGAATTCCGAGACGTTCGGATAGGCGACGAACCGCTGCGAAACCTTCATCCGCTCGTTCAGCTTGTGCTTCAACTCATTCCCCACGGTCAATTCCGCCGAACTTCGCTTGAGGCCCGTCTGGAAATATTCGCGGTTGTAAGCCGCTCCGCCGAACAGGTCTAGCTGGGTCCGCTCGTTCTTGATGGCGCGGTAGCCGAGGCCGCCGCCGTATACCATCCTGAGATCGAGAAGCTGCGGCGAATCGATCTCAAAATCGCCCGAGCCGTAAACGAAGATCTTTTTGTTGATGTTGTAATCGTAGCGGCCGCCGAACCAGAGAGCCTTGGCCGTGGTCACGCTCACGCCGGTCGTCGAGTTGCTTGCCTGCACCGCGTTGGCGTAGACGGATATCTTGTCCTTCACCGTCTCGCGTGCCGCCCGAATGCCGGCCGTGAAGGCGCGGGTCTTGGAATTTCCGGTCGTCATGCTGTAGCCCACATCCGCCGAGCCGGTCCACAGATCGCCGAAACTCGGGGTCAGCATCCGGTCGCGTTCGGCTACGAACTTCGCCTGCTCGGCCTCGTTCCTCGCCGTCGTGATCCTTTCCCTTTCGACGACGACCTTTCCCGCGTCTCTCGTTTCGACCTCGACGCCATCGTCCACGGTCGCGACGGTCCCCCTGATCATCTGGCCGTCGGTCAATTCCAGGTTCAGCGGCTCATCCGAGGCGATGCTGTCCACGGCCGCCCAAAGTATCGTGATCACCCCGGCCGATTCTGTCTCGATAACGATCTTATCTCCGTCTTTTTTAACTATCTTTCCGGTGATCCGGTCGCCGTTCTTGAGGGTGATCCGGTCGGCAAGCACGCGTGTTGCCGATCCGAACATCAGCACGAACAGCAACGCGAAAGCGGTAAAATTCTTCATCAATTCCTCCCCTTAATTCGTAGTTGATTCTTGGAAATGCAGCGAAAACCTTTATTTTAACGGACTTTTCGCGATGAGGATAATCCGCGTGCAGATCGGCGATGCGAAGCCGAAGTTAGACGGAGTGATGTTCCGCGGGAAATTCGGCGTTTGGGAACCTGCGATCAGGTCGAACAAAAAGGGAAGATCATCAGGAAGGATCTGCTTGCTTTGCGGCCGGAGAGATCGAGACAACGACACACTTCGAGGTCGGCGTCCCGCTTCGATTCGCGTGACTGCCGAGCGGCACCAAAGGATTGGCCTCGGGGAAATAGGCCGCCACGCAGCCTTTTGGGATCACATAAGGCACCACGGTGAATCGCCTCACATTCCGTTCGCCGTCGTCCCAGTGGCTGGTGATATCGACAAGCTGCCCGGCCGACAATCCGTAGTCGGCGATGTCACTTTCATTCATGAACACCACCCGCCGGCCGCCGTCGATACCCCGATAGCGGTCGTCCAGGCCGTAGATCGTTGTGTTGAATTGGTCGTGTGAACGGATGGTCGTCATCAACATTCTGCCGGTCGGGACCCTGACAAATTCAAGCGGCGAAGATCTGAATAAGGCCTTGCCCGAAGTGGTCGGGAATACGCCCTCCCGCGGCGGATTAGGCAAATAGAATCCGCCGGGCTTTCGAATCCGCTCATTGTAATTTTCAAAACCCGGCACAACCCGTTCGATCACGTCGCGGATCAGGTCGTAGTCGCCTGCGAAACCATCCCAATCGATCGCGTTCTCGCCGCCAAGGACCGCTTTCGCGAGCCGGCAGACTATCCACGTCTCGCTCCGAAGGTGCTCGGAGGCGGGCTCAAAAATGCCCTTCGACATCTGCACGTTCAGCATCGTGCTCTCGGTCGAAACGAACTGTTCAATGGGTCCGCCGCTCCGGTCGATCTCCGACCTGCCCAGACACGGCAGGATCAGCGACAACTTGCCCGGCGTCAGGGCGGTCCGATTCAGTTTCGTGATCACCTGTACGGTCAGTTCGCAGTTTCCGAGTGCCTCGGCCACCACACCGGTATCAGGAGAGGCAGCCGCGAAATTGCCGCCCATCGCAAAGAAAACCTTGGCCTTGCCATCCCGCATCGCGTCGATGCTTTCGACCGTATTGAACCCGTCGCGGTCCGGCGTCTTGAACCCAAACTCACGTTCAAGATTCGCCCGAAAGACCGGGGTCATTTTCTCCCAGATCCCCATCGTCCGGTCGCCCTGAACATTCGAATGGCCGCGGACCGGACAAAGCCCCGCTCCCGGCCGCCCGATGGCTCCGCGGAGAAGGTGGAGATTCACGATGTCCTGGATCGTGGCCACCGCAGCCGTGTGCTGAGTTACGCCCATCGCCCAGCAGGTAATGAACGAGCCTGCTTCGATGATCATCTCGGCGGCTTCCCGAATTTCCTCGATCGAAAGTCCCGAGCCCTCGATCACGTCGTCCCACGACACCGCATTAAGCGACGAGGCGAACTCATCGTCGCCGTCGGTCTTGGCCGTAATGAATTCCCGATCGAAGACGGTGCCAGGTTCGCCCCGCTCTCGTTCGAGCATCACTTTCATCAATCCTTTCAGAACGGCCATATCGCCGCCGATCCGCACCGGCAGATGCAGATCGGCGAGTTTCGCCGGCCGGAAACCTAATACCGACAACGGATTGCCGTGCTGCGGATTCGGATCGACAAAGCTCGTCAGCCCGACCTCGGCCAGCGGATTGATCGCGATCATCTTCGCTCCGGCGGCCTTCGCGGCGGCAAGCGATGAGAGCATCCGAGGTGCATTTGTCCCTGGGTTTTGCCCGATCACGATCACCAGATCGGTCTTTTCAAAGTCTTCAAGACGGATCGTAGCTTTGCCCAGCCCGATGGATTCGGCCAGCGCCACGCTGGTCGATTCGTGGCACATATTCGAACAGTCGGGCAGGTTATTGGTTCCGAACTTACGAACAAATAGTTGGTAGAGGAAGGCGGCCTCGTTCGATGTCCGCCCCGAAGTGTAAAAGACCGCCTCGTCGGGCGAGGCAAGCGAATTGAGCTTTCCGGCAACAAGCCCTATCGCCTCGTCCCATCCGATCGGTTCATAATGAGTGCCGCCCTCGCGGAGGATCATCGGCTCCGTCAATCGGCCCTGCTGGTTGATCCAAAAGTCGGATTCGGCCGCGAGCTCTGCGACCGAATGCGATGCAAAAAATTCCCTGCCGATCTTTTTCTTCGTCGCTTCATCGGCAAGGGCCTTCGCTCCGTTCTCGCAGAACTCGTTTATCGTTCGATGCTCGGGGTCGGGCCAGGCACAGGATTGGCAGTCTATGCCGCCCTTCTGATTCAACTTCAGCATTCCCCGCGTTGCCCTAATTGGCCCCATCTTGCCGTAAAGATGGCGCAGAGCATTCGTTACAGCGTGGATACCCGCGGAAACTTTCGGCGGCTCAGATACTTTGAGTTCTTCCGATTCGTCAGCCATACCAAAGGCGGAAACACGACCGGTAGGGAGTGTGCCCCTAAGTCGTCGCGAGCTTCAAACTTCAGTGCTCTCTGCTGTAAGTCCCACTCGCTAAGGTTCGTTTTTCTACCTGATCCTCTGTCCTCCGCAGTAGATGTTGAACCGTCCGTCGCGGACAAAGCCGACCAGGGTCATTCCGTACTCTGTTGCGAGTTCGACCGCCAGGGTCGACGGAGCCCCGACCGCTGCGACGACCGCGATACCGGCCATCAGCGTTTTCTGCACGAGCTCAAAGCTCGCCCGCCCGCTCAGGAGCAGGATGCGATCGTTGAGCGGCATCCCGCCATCCAAAAATTTCTTTCCGATCACTTTATCGAGGGCGTTGTGTCTGCCGACATCCTCGCGGATAATGTCGAGTCCACCTTCGGGCGAAAATAACGCCGATGCGTGAAGCCCGCCGGTGCGTTCGAAAACGGCCTGCGATTCGCGTAGTTTTTCAGGCAGTGAATGGAGCAGCTCGGCGTCGATCCGCAGCCCGTTTGCCGAAACAGGATTTGCCGTTGTACGGAGTGCTTCGATCGAGGATTTGCCGCAAACGCCGCAGCTCGACGTGGTATAGAAATGCCGTTCGAGCTTCTTTAGGTCAACGGCGGCATCGTCCGCGAGATCGATTCGGATCGTATTCGAGTTGAGCGCGGCGACACGGTCGAGCGTGCCCTTCTGCTTCCCGATCTTCAGCCCGCAATGGCGGATCTGTTTTATCTGTTCGGGCGATTTTATGATGCCTTCGGTGAACAAAAAACCGGCCGCAAGTTCGGCATCATCACCCGGCGTCCGCATCGTGATCGACACGGCCTTTTGCAACCCGTCCGGCAAGCGCAGGCGGATCTCCAGCGGCTCTTCGACCGCGAGGAGATCGCGAAATTCACGCCCGTCCGAAGCCGTGATCGAGATCTCAGCCTGATTAACTGCCGGTGCCGTACTCACAAATGGATTCTAACAGACGGGCGAGATTTAGCCACGAAACCGACGGAGGGGATTTAGCCACGAATTGCACGAATTACACGAATGAGAGACTTCATGAGATATCTGGCTTAGCTGATCCGATTTGCTTTATTAATGTGGAAGGTAAACTTCTAGGCAATTGATTCGTGCTATTCGTGTAATTCGTGGCAAAAAACTCTTATCCAGCTTCGCGGCAAAAACTCTTACTCTGCCGGCAGGACGCGACCGCGGCATTCGCCCAGCCCGATGCGACGAAAGCCCTCGCGTTCGCAGAAGCCTTTCATTATCACTTCGTCGCCATCTTCCAGGAATCGACGGGTTTCCCCGCTTGGCAATTCGATAGGCTCGGTGCCTCGCCACGTCAGTTCGAGCATGCACCCGCGTTCGCTCTTTTCCTTGCCGCTGACGGTGCCGGTCGCCATCAGGTCACCGGTCTGCAAATTGCAGCCGTTCGACGCGTGATGCGTGAGCATCTGGCCGATGGTCCAGTAGAGGTCTTTCGTGTTTGAGCGGCTGAGGCGGTGCGGTTCGATGTTCTCGTTCCGCATCTTTTCGGTCTGGATCAGCACCTCAAGATTGATATCGAGGCCGCCGAATTTCCGGTTCTGCTCGTCGCTCAGGTATTCGAGCGGCTGCGGGTCGTCAGCGTCGCGTTCGAACGCGGGCGTGCGAAACGGCGCTAACGCTTCCATTGTTACTACGTATGGCGAGATAGTCGTAGCGAAGTTTTTCGCAAGAAATGGCCCGAGCGGCTGGTACTCCCACGCCTGAATGTCGCGAGCAGACCAGTCGTTCACCAGGCACACGCCGAAGATGTGGTCTTCTGCATCTCTGATATTTATCGGCGTGCCGAGTTCGTTTCCCGTGCCGACAAAGAAACCAAGCTCCATCTCGTAATCCAGATTCTTACAGGGAATAAAAACCGGCGGCTTCTCCGCGTCGCTCCGGTTCTGCCCGTGCGGCCGCTTGATGTCCGTCCCCGAGATCACAATGCTCGACGCCCGCCCGTGATACCCAATCGGCACGTACTTGTAGTTCGGCAACAGCGGATTGTCCGGCCGAAACATCGACCCGACATTTGTGGCGTGGAAGATGGAGCAGTAGAAGTCGGTGTAGTCGCCGATATGGTCAACCGGCATTTCAAAATTGTGAATTGACGAAATTGGAACAAGGCATTCAGCGACGGAATTTTTGATTTGTTCCTCAGCCTTCACGTCGAGAAGCTTCATCAGATGCCGTCGAATCTTGCCGGCTCCCATGTAGAGAAGGTCTTCAAGATCGTTGCCCTCGAACGCATTCTGAAAGTCTTCTTCGGCTTCGGAACCCTTAAACAGCCCCCTGTTGCGAAGCGCGGGCATGGCCAGCATTTGATCCCCGATGGGCACGCCGACGTTAAAATGTTCGCCAGTGTCAAAGCCTTCAAATTGGCAAAACGGCAAATTCTGTATCGGAAAATCCGTATTCGGGTCGTTGGCGGATTCGACCCAACTTTGCAAATTCGGGTCGTGGGTTTCGTTGATCTCGTACATAATAGTTTAGCCCGCGAAAGACGCTAAAAGACGCGAAATGAAGAATTTCTTATTTTCGCGTTTTTTCGCGTCGTTCGCGGGCAGAATTTCATAAGAGCCTCAGGCCCTGCAGGTCCTCGACCGGTTCGGTGAACGAGCACGACCCGAACGAGATCATGCCTTTTCTTCGAAGCCGGTCCAGGTGGCCTGCGGTCAGGAAGTGCTCGTTTCGCCACGCTACGCCGTTATCTCGGAACGCAAATGCCTCGTCAAATTCCTCTTCCATCAACTCTTCCAGCAATGCGACACGATAGCTTTCGCGGGCAAATCCCGTCATCAGCAGCATGTTAAGAAAGCCGTGCATCGTGCCCCGCGGAGCGTCCGGCTCATAGGTCAGCGGCCGAAAGCACCTGATCGGATGATGCAGCCCGGCGGTCGCCTTAAAGGGCACGTTCGCCGCCATACACGTCCTCACAAAGCGGATCACGTCGCGCGACGCCGGAAAATCCTCGCGGTCCGTTCCGCCGGTTCTTATCTTTGCCCGCTGTCTTTTAAGCGAGAGCGTCGATACAAGCTCCGGGAAATTCTCGCCCGTCGAGATCTCAAAATACGCGGTCAGTTCCTCCGGAAGGGCCGCCACCGTGTTCTCGATCTTCGAGACCGTCGACGCCTTTACCTCGAGCGAATCGCAGACGGCCCGCGAGCCGTTCTCGGCGTTAAAAAGCTTTATGTCTCGGATCGTCGTCGTAATGTCCTCGCCCGCCAGCACGCTCAGCCGCCAAGGGCTTCCATCCGTAAAATGCCCTTCCGCGGCCTCGAGAAATTCGTTCAGCCGAGCGACCGGAACCACGAACCGCCCCAGCATCCACGAATGTTCACTCGCAAGATACGAGGCATAATTCGCCACGGCATCCGCCATTGCGGCCATCGTTGGCGGGAACAGGCCGGCGTAATCGACGATCCCGGCCAGAAGGGTACGGACAGATTGTTTTGGCGGTGGGGCCGCGGTTTGAACACTCATTTTCCTGATCTTCGGGCGATTGGTGTATCTAGGGAATCATAAGTTCTAACCGAGTGATTTACAAAATGCCGAAGCGCGTGCATCGCTGGGGTCGCCCTCTTTTCGATGCCGCTCCGGCCTTGCTGACGTGCCTGCCTTCGCAAATGGTTGCAATGCGGTGAAAACCTGGGCTATCTTGTCACTGGTCCGCTCCCGGAAAAGTTGTGCAATGAAGGTTTTGGGTATCGATCCCGGCAGTGAAAGGCTGGGCTGGGGCATCGTCGACGGTAGGGCGAACAAGTATTCGCTTATCGCCCACGGCGTCGTCCGTTCAAATCCGCGGCATGCCTTTTCCAAGAGGCTCATGAACATCTTCACCGAAATGGACAAGGTTGTCGGCGAGCACGGCCCCGAGGTGATCGCCATCGAAGAGGCGTTCTATTCCATCAACGTCAATGTCGCGATGAAGCTCGGCCAGGTCCGCGGCATCATGCTTCTGCTCGCCGAATTGCGTGGCCTGTCGATCGCGGAATATGCACCGCGGCTCATAAAGAAAACGGTGGTCGGCTACGGCAACGCCGAAAAGCACCAGGTCGGCGAGATGATACGGATCCTGCTCGGATTGAAGAGCGCCCCGGAACCGCACGACGTCTCGGACGCGTTGGCGGCGGCGATCTGTCATTTTCACCACAACGTGATCAACGAAAAGCTAAAGAATGCGGTCTCGAATTCCACTTAAGTAGCGCTATGAAGCAGCTTGGCCTGGCGGCTTTGGCCGCGGCCCTGTCATTCATTTTCGTTTCGGGCGTCGACGCCCAACGCCGAATAGCCCGCGTCCCGGCAAAGTCCCCGGCTCCGGCACGAGCGCCTGAGGTCGGCAAATATGCGACGGTCGTTGATGAATTGCTTTCCGTCCTGCGTCCGAAGCCGAGCCTGTTTTCGGAGCCGGTCCAGCGGATGCGGCTCGGACGCAAGGTGCGTATTCTCGCGGTTGCCGAGGCTGACGGCGTTAAGTTTTTCCGCGTCCAGGCCCTTCCGAACTCGATCGGCTGGGTCCAGGCGGACGCCGTTTTCGGCACCTTTCGGCCCGACGACGACGCCCGAATGGCCCGGCTAGTCCAGGCGACTCGCGGATTTGAACAGATCGAACTCGCAAAGACCTTCTTCGAACTCTTCCCCGATTCCAAATTCCGTGCCCCGATACTTCTGCTCTACGGCGACATTGTCGAGGAATCCGCCCTCCGGCTGTCACGCGATGCCGCCCGGCTCAGCCGCCAGGAGATGGCTGCCGGCGGAGCCCCGATGCACAGCTATTTTCTGAATTTCAACATGCTCGACCGATACCGGCGACTCGGGATAATCTTCCTTTTCAACCCAGAAACGAAGCAGTTCCACTACGACGGCGCAAGCTGGCGCGAGATCATCGCAAAGCACCCTGCATCGCCCGAGGCCGTCGAGGCCCAAAGGCGGGTCGATTCTATAAAAGCAAAAATGAGCCTGAAGTCCCCGCAATGATCGAACCGATCAGCGGTCGAGCTGGCAGGCGACCGCGGCAGCGATCCGCGCGTTATTCTCCAGAAGCGCGATATTGGCTTCGAGCGAACGGCCGGCCGTGATCTCGTTGATACGTGAAAGCAGAAAGGGCGTCACTTCCTTGCCGGACACGCCTCCGTCCGCCGCGGCTGTCAATGCCCGTTCGAGGGCGTCGGACATTTCCTTTTCCGCGATGGCCAGATGTTCGGGCACCGGAACGGTGAGCAGGACCGCCTGCCTCATCCCGAGGCTTTCGCGGGCCTTAATGACCTCCGCGACCTCCCGCTCGCTCTCGACGCGGCCGTCAACGGCCAAACCGCTCGTCAGCGAATAGAACGCGGGCATCTCGTCGCAATTCCAACCGAGTACGGGCACGCCGTGCGTCTCAAGCCATTCCCGCGTGGCCGGAAGGTCAAGCACGACCTTGGCACCGGAACAAACAACGAGCACCGGAGTTTCCGCAAGCACCGGAAGGTCGGCCGACACATCCCATTCAGACCCTCGATGGACCCCTCCGATCCCGCCCGTCGCGAATACGTTGATACCGGCAAGTTTGGCGATGAACGCGGTCGAGGCCACGGTGGTCGCGCCGTTGCCCTTCGAAGCGATCGCAACGGGAAGGTCACGGATGGAGAGTTTTCGCAATTCGGCCGATGTCGCGAGCAGTTCGATCTGTTCGTCGTTCAGGCCCACGGTGATCTGGCCTTCAAAGACGCCGATGGTCGCCGGTACGGCGCCGTTGTCCCTCACGATCCGTTCCAGCTTGTAGGCGGTGTCAATGTTCTGCGGAAAGGGCAGGCCGTGGGCGATCACGGTCGATTCAAGCGCGACGACCGGGCGGTCGAAATGGAGTGCTCCGGATACTTCCTCGCTGAAATTTAGCTTCATTGATTCACAGTTCCAAGTTCCGAGTTCCAGCTTCCAAGTCGGGTTACTCGTTGCCTAACGACTTGGAACTTGGAACATGGACCCGGTACTTGGAACTACTTGACGAATTTGAAGATCCGGTTCAGCCGTGGATGGGTCAGGCACCCGATCATGCTTCCGTTCGACGCGCTCCGGTCGCACGACCAGTAAACGAACATCGCCCTGCCGATCACCAGTTCCCGCGGCACAAAGCCCCAGTATCGGCTGTCCTCGCTGTTGTCGCGGCTGTCGCCCATCACGAAAAAGTGGTTATCCGGGACACGCATCGGCTTGCCTTCCACGCCGAACTCGTAATCGTTCCGCATCAGCCGCCTCAGCCCCGGCGGATCCTCCTTTCCGTTAAGTTCGCGGTAGTAAACGTCCCATTTGTCCTCGGGGCTGCGTTCTTCCACCTGTTTCGTCTCCAGGGCCGATTGGTCGTCCGGAGCGTCGCCGACGATGCGATGTTCGGGAAGCAGCTGCCCGTTGATGAACACCTGATTATTCTTGAATTCGACCGACTCGCCCGGCAGGCCGATGACCCGTTTGACGTAATTTATCTGATAGGCCTGAAGCGGCGGGGTCCGGCTTCGGTCTTTTTCGGGTCGCACTTTGTTTCCCGGATACTTGAAGACGATGATATCGCCGCGTTTTATGTCCCGCTGGGGCAGGAACGGCAGTTCATAGCCGCCCGGGGTAAAAATGAACTTGTTGACCAGCAGGTAATCGCCGACGAGGATCGTATTCTGCATCGACCCGGTCGGCACCGTCACCGCCTGCAGGACGAACGTCATCCCGAAGATGGCCATCACCAGGGTGACCGCGAACGATTCGAAATATTCCCGAAATGCCGACTTCGGCGGTCCCTTCGGTTTGCGCCCGGGTTCTTCGGCGGGCGCCGATCCATTTTTTTCTTCTTCCATCATCTAAGACCAATTTATAAACGCGGATAATTTCCGAAAGTTCTGGTGGTCACCCCACTTTGTGACCTTCGTGTCTTCGCTCGGTGTACTTTGTGTTTAGAGAAATATCAAACACAAAGGGCTCAAGATCTGACCTCTAACCCTATCGACAGCATCACTCGATCGGGACACTACCTTGATCCATGCATCATTCTTCAGCATTTTCAAGCACTTCAAGCGCTTCGCTCGCCGCCATCATCTCGGCCGACTTGATCGAACGGCCGGTGCCGACCGTGCGTCCGCCGTTCCATGCCGCCTCGACGACGAACGTCCTCGAATGCGGCATACCCTCCGCCTTTACCAGAGAGTACACCGGGGCCTGCATCTTTCTGGCCTGGAGCCGTTCCTGAAGCATCGTCTTGTAATCCTGCGAGCCTTGGGTCGATGCCTTTTTCAACTCGGCCGAATAGACCTTCAGGATCGCTCCGCGGGCGGCGGCATAGCCCGAATCGAAGAACACCGAACCAAAGACCGCCTCAAGAGCATCCGCCAGGATCGCCGGCTTGCCCCTTCCGCCGGACCTCTCTTCGCCCCTGCCGAGCTTCAGAAATCGCCCGAGATCTATATCCTCGGCAATTCTCGCCAGCGTCTCGGTGCTGACAAGGCGATGTTTCATCATTGTCAGGTCGCCCTCGTCCGATCCGGGATGGGCCGTATAGAGATACTCGGCGATCACCAGCCCGAGCACCGAATCGCCGACAAATTCAAGAGACTCGTTGTTGGAATCCCGGCGACTGGCATCAATACCCTGATTCTCATGTGCCCAGGACCGGTGGGCCAGGGCTTGCTCCAACAAACTCCGGTCCCGGAATTCGTGGCCGACCAGATCTTCGAGTTCAGTGATCACCATTCGCGAAACTAGATTTTAAGGGCTTCGCGTGCAAAATAAAAGCCGGGCTGGTTTTGACACCTGGCCCGGCCGGTCTTCAGATTTTCTAAACGGAAGCTATCACTGCTTCGGTTTCGTCGCGACGGCTCCCTTCCCGTTTGCCGGGGTAGCCGCGGGCGTCGCCGAAGTTGTGGTGGTCACCGGTTCGACGACCGGGATGGGCATCACCTGACTTGTTGGATTCGGGAACGGCTTGGACACGGTCGTCGCTATCCATTGATCAACCCCGTCCTTGGTTTCCTTCCACCTTTCGTACAGATTCTGGATCGTCGTGTAAACCTCAGCCTTCAGCGTCTTTTCCGCGGCGAGTTTGTCATCGGCGAACTTATATGCCCGGCTGAATGCGTCGATCGACCGATCGAGATACCCGTTATACAGGGCGACCTTCGCCTTGATATCCACGTCGAGCTTTTCCTTCTCTTCGTCGGTCGGGGCCGCTTTCTGCTTTTCGATCAAGTCAACGATCTCTTTGCCGATCGGCGCGGATTCGTCAAGGAAATAGGTTCCCACGGTCGCATAAAGCCTCGGCTCTTCCTTATAAAGGCCCGGCATCTGCGAAACTTCGTAGTAGTAAGGCAAGCCTGCCTTCTTGTCCTTCTTCGCGTGATAGTTGATATACGCAAGTGCGTAGGTCAATTCGCTTAAGGCGTCTTCCTTGTTCCGCTCGAACTGGAAGGGGCCGTAAACTTCCTTGCCTGTCTTATCAAGCATCGGCTCGCCTTTCGGATTTTTCTTGACCTCGGCCGACCCGTCCTTCAGCTTGGCTATCGCCATCTTCGCATAGCGGATCGCATCTTCGTTGTACTTGAAATTGTTCTTGTACGATTCCTGCAGCCCGACGATCGCCATCGGAAGCATAAACCCAACCCTGTCGGGATAGCGCTGTACGAGTTCGCTGCCAGCAGAGTAAACGTCATCCCACTTGCCGGCTTTGATGCCGCCGTCAAACTTATCGACCCGCGGCTTCACCCACAAGTACTCTTCATATTCCTTTACCTGCTGTTCCCATTTGGGAAGCTGCGGCTTCAGCCACGCTACAAAATCTTTGGTGACCTCGCATTCGCCGTACTTTTCCAAATATTCTTTGCCTGCTTCAACGGCTATCTTCCGCGTTTTGATGTCTCCAAAGTTGTCACGAACCTTCGCATCGGCCGCCGTGATACCGTCTGCGTCCTCGCAATTCGACTGTGCCGCGGCACCCGTCGCCGAGAATCCGAGCACCGCCATGCCAAGCAGTGCCAAACCCGAAAATCTAAAGACCTTTTTCATTAACCTATACCCTCCAAGAAGAACTCGACCCCTTAATTCAAACCCGTCTGTACCGAAATTCGTCACTTTCCGGTAGCGTTGGTTCAGATGTACCCGCCAAAAAAAAAGTTGCAATTGTTTCGGACAAGATGTTCTGAAATGCCGATAATTATAAGCGCTTATCGCCTAAATTTGAAAGCTAAATATTTACGTAAACGGGTGAATGTGTCAAGCCCTTGACGAACAAAGCAGCACGGGCCGACGACGGACTTGTCGTGTAATGGAGTGGGCCTGTCATCTCGTGGGTCCGAAGCGGGTTTGGGGGCCGTTCGAGCCTAATTCTTCACGACCCGCGGGCGCTTTGCCTTTGCCGGGTCCTTATCGTAGGTGATCACGACAGGCGGGAATTTCGGCGTTGAACTGTTCGTTTTCTGGATGAGCTTCTTGACGGCGGGCTTCGGGACCGACGGTGCGGGTTGCCCGACGATGATCGGTTCGGGTGATTGGCCTTCGGCTCCGGCAACGGCCTCGTCATCTTCCTCTTCGTCCGCAACGGTGCCGGCGGCCGTTTCGGCCGCGTCCGGGCGCGCCGGGGCCGAACGTTTGGCCCATGTGCTGGATGGATCACGGGTGATTTTGCGGCTCAATGCCTGATAGACCTGGCCGGCGATCGCTGCCGCATAACGGCCCCGCTCTCCCTGGCCCCGCGTTATCACGACCACCGAGTACATCGGATCCTCGATCGGAGCGACCGAAGCGAAAAGCCCGACCCACGACCCTTTTCCGATACACGAACCCGTCTTGCCCGCGATGCCGAGCGTCTTGTCCACGCCGCGGCTCGCCGTGCCGTATTCGGCCGCCCCGACCATTCCCGGTAGGACGCCCTCGATCGCCTCGGCCGGAAGCCTGACCCGGCCGCTCGGCATCTCGCGGATCGAGGTCTTTTCGACCTTCGGCCTTGCGATCTGCGGTATCACTTTCTTCCCGCCGTTCGACAGTGCCGAAACCATCACCGCGAGCTGCAGCGGAGTTACCTCAAAATCGTCGCCGTGCGAATAGATCCGTGCGTTATTGTTCCCAAACGGCAGCTTGCCCGGCGTTTCGCCCTCGGCATTGATCCCTGTTTTTACACCGAGCCCAAGCTCGCGGGCGTACTGGATCATCTTTTCATTGCCGACGTTCGCCCCGACCCTTTGGAAATAGCCATTGTTCGACTTGGCGAGTGCATAATCCAGCTTCATGCCGCTCGGGCTGCCGGCTACGGCCCCGTCCTCGGTTATCGCATTTTCGTTCAAGCCGGCAACTCCCGTCACCAGCTTTATGGTCGAGCAGGGTTTGAAGCTGTTGCGGATCGCCCAGTCCTGGTTGACGACCGTCAGGAGTTTGCCCGTCTTGGCCTCCATAACCACGACCGTTCCCGCTCGCGAGCCGAGAGCGTTCACCGCCGCGCGGCGGACGTCCAGGTCTTCGCCGGCCGTGATGTCATTTGCGATGTTCTGGACCGTCTCCGTGCGAAGCCCGCGTTCGAACGCCAGCGCTCTTGCCCGTGCCTCGCGTGCCGCCTGCTCGCGGCGACGCTGTTCGGCCAGTGCCGCCTGTCGGCGGGCCTCTTCCTTCTTCTTCCGGGCTGATTCGGCGCGTCTTTCTGCTAACGACTTTTTCGGTTCGGCTTTCGGCTTGGCGCCCTTCTTTGCTGTCGTAGATGACTTTGCGGTTGAACTCTTCGAAGCAGTTGTCTTTTTCGCCGGGGCCTTCTTCTTCGGCTGGTTCTTGGCGGTGGTCTTTGAACCGGGTTTGGCGGCTGACTTCGTCGAGGCCTTCTTATTCTGAGCAACTTTGGCCTTGGTCCCGCCCTTCTGAGTCTCGGTCTTCTTCGCCGCCGGTTTCTTGGCCGGGGCCTTCCTGGTTTGGGCACTCGCGTTCGATGAAACGGCGGCAATACTCAGGCCAAGAAATATCGAAAGACAGATCAGACGATTGACGGAACACATTAACTTCATGCTTTACCTCGGCGCTGCTCCTAACTTGTTATCGAATACTGGGGTGACTGTGGAACGATTAACCGCTGGGTGTGGCTGGATTGTTCCAGAGTATGCGAAAATTCTACCGAAGACTATAACATTCACTTATCGGTGCCTGCAAGAAAAAATATGATCTGCACTCCCGGGATCGGTTGAAATGCAATTTTTGAATACATTCAGGGGCCGCCTGCTGCTGATCCTCGTTCTGCTTCTTGTGGCGATGCTGGGCGTGCAGTTCTATCTGAACTACCTGACCCAGCAGGAGAACGACGAGCTGACCGTGGCGCAGTCGAAGGCTCTCGTCGCCGGCATCGCTCTCGGAACCGCAGGGATCACATCGCCCGAGGAACGCGTTTACCAGCTCATCGACCGTCCGGGGCAGAGCTTTTTGGATGCCGAGGCCCGCTCCCGCATCATCGACGTCATCATCATCGACGACAAGTGGCAGGTCAGCGACAGCCTCAACGAAGAGTATTGGCCCACCGAAGCCGAGGACGGCTCGCTCTCGTACAAGATGCTCGGGGACCTGACCGGCCTTCCTCCGCTGATGGAACCCGGCAAGCTGGGAGAGGACCTTCAGCGTTTCCCGAACCGTCAGGCCAATTCGAAAAGCGATAACGAGGCCCATGCCGTCCCGATCGACACCAGCAAAGGACGCTGGTATGTGATGGTCCTCTTAAAGAACGACCGCAGCGAAGCCGCATGGCGGGCGGCGCGTCCGCTTCTCGTCACCCTTGCGGTGCTTTCGCTTTCGACGCTCATTACCTTCTGGCTGGTCTGGAGATTCACCCGCCCCATCGCAAACCTTTCCGACGCGGCAAGGCGGATCGGCGACGGCGATCTCGCGGTCCGTGTGCCGGGCGAGGACCGCGGCGACGAGATGGGCCGGCTGGCCCGCCAGTTCAACGAAATGACCGCAGAGCTCGAGAAATCGATGCTTCTTGAGGAACAGCTTCGTCAGGCCGAAAAGAGCGCGGTCATCGGACGGCTCGGCTCGGCGATCGCCCACGAGATCCGAAATCCGCTCAACTACATCAATCTTACGCTCGACCATCTTCGCTCAAAGTTCGCACCCGAGGAACCCGGCGAACGCGAGAATTTTCAGAAATTGACGACCCAGTTAAAGGCCGAGGTGGCTCGCATCGATCAGCAGATCACCGATTTTCTCAATTATTCCAGGCCGGCCACGCCTTCGCTTCGCCCGGCCGACGCCCGAGCCCTCGTCGAGGAATCACTGAGACTGGTCGAGGGGCAAGCGTCGGAGAAAGGCATCAAGATCAGCGTCGTCGAACACGAGGGCGTACCGAAGGTCAACGGCGACCCCGAATACCTCCGGTCCGTCTTCAATAACCTTTTCATAAATGCGGTCCAGGCGATGAACGCCGGCGGCGGCCACCTCAACGTCAAGATCAGCAGCGACGACGGCTTCGTTAGGTTCGACGTTTCGGATACGGGCAGCGGGATCTCTGTGGACAACCTGCCGAAGATCTTCGAACCCTATTTTTCGACAAAAGAAACGGGCACCGGCCTCGGCTTGGCGATCGTCCAAAAGGTGATCGAGATGCACGGCGGCTCGATCGACGTCGAATCCGCCGAAGGCGAAGGGACCATGTTTACGGTAAAATTACCAAAGGCAGTGACGAGTGAATAGTGACAAGTGACGAGAGAACACGTCCGCTCGTCACTCGTCACTCGTCACTTGTCCCTTGTCCCTCAAAAAAAAATGGCTAGAAAAAGCATACTCGTCGTCGATGACGAGAAAAACCAACGAGAGATACTCGAGACGATCCTTTCCGGCGAGGGTTACGACGTGACCACGGCGAGTTCCGGCGAGGCGGCGATGAAGTTCGTCGAATCGCGCCGGTTCGACCTGGTCCTGACAGACCTGAAGATGACCGGGATGTCGGGGCTCGACCTTCTGAAAGAGCTGACGAATTTCGATAAATCGATCATCGTCATCCTTCTGACCGCCCACGGCTCGGTCGATTCGGCGGTCGATTCGCTCCGGCTCGGAGCGTTCGACTACCTGCAAAAGCCGTACGACAGTGCAAAACTGCTCGAGACGATCTCTCGCGCGCTGAACAAGCTCTCCGCCCTCGACACCGAGATCGTTTCCGTCTCGCCGGAGATGGACAAGGTAAAAAAGCTGATCCTCAAGATCGCGAAGTCGAACTCCACCGTCCTGATCCGCGGCGAAAGCGGCACCGGAAAGGAACTCATCGCCCGCGCGATGCATATGAACAGCCTTCGGGCGAACGAAACTTTCCAGGCCGTGAATTGCGCCGCGATAAACGAGAACCTCCTCGAATCCGAGCTCTTCGGCCACGAAAAAGGCTCGTTCACCGGTGCCGTCGGCGAAAAGAAGGGGCTGTTTGAGATCGCCGACCGCGGCACGCTTTTCCTCGACGAGATAGGCGAGCTCGACATCGCCCTCCAGGCCAAGCTTTTGCGTGCCCTTCAGGAACGCGAGATCCGCCGCGTCGGCGGTGTCAAAGAGATCTCAGTGGATGTCCGCGTCCTGGCCGCCACCAACCGCGACCTTCTGAAAATGACCGAGGAAAAGCGTTTTCGCGAGGACCTCTATTACCGCCTGAACGTCCTTTCGATCGAGATCCCGCCGCTCAGGGAACGACGTTCGGACATTCCTGTGCTGATCGACTTTTTCGTCAAGAAGCACACCCGCGGCACCGACCGCGACATCAAGATCGAGTCCGCCGCCCGAAAGGTCCTCGACGATTATCATTACCCCGGCAATGTCCGCCAGCTCGAGTCGGCGCTCGAACGTGCGATCCTCCTCTGCGAGAACGACACCGTCACCGTCGACGACCTCCCGCCCGAAATGACCGCAGGCGCAAAGCCGGCCTCCGTTGACGGCGATTCGCAATTCAAGCTCCCGCCCGAAGGCGTGAATTTCGAGGACGTCGAACGCAGCCTGATTATCCAGGCAATGGAACGCACCGACAACAACATTACGAAGTCCGCAAAACTCCTCGGCCTGACCTTTCGCACTCTCCAATATCGCCTCGAAAAATTCGGGCTTAAAAAGGACGACGAGAACAGTGAAGAGGGGCATGGGACGGGTGATGAGTGACAAGGGACAAGTGATGAGTGACGAGGGACAAGGGACGAGGGACGAGGGAAAAGGGACGAGGGAAAAGGCGGCGTCAGTTGATCGTGACCACTCTTAGGAGCCAGCTATTTGGTTTTTCGCATTATGATCTACTGAATATCATGAGCCAATGAACGAAAACGGAAGCTACAAGGGGCTGATCGTATGGCAAAAGAGCATTGCCCTGGTAAAGAATGTCTATCGATTGACCAGCCGTTTTCCAAGTGAGGAAAAGTTCGGGTTGGTTTCACAGATGAGGCGAGCTTCGGTTTCGATACCCTCAAACATCGCTGAGGGTCAAGCTCGTAGAACGACCGGCGATTACGTCCGATTTGTTTCCCATGCCGAAGGATCATTGGCGGAACTTGAAACTCAGCTTATAATTTCTATCGAACTGGGGTTGACGACTGAGGCTGAAACCAAAGACTGTTTGGAATTGGTTTCTGAAGTTCGAAAGATGTTAAATGGGTTGCGACGCAGCCTCCTTTCTCGAATTTCGAGTGCGGATCAGTCCCTGTAGCGTGTGCCTTTTACTGGGAAGTGCGGACTTCTTCAATGGAATTCCTAATCGAAAAGCAATTCGCGTTGATCGCAGTCACTCGTCCCTCGTTCCTTGTCCCTCGTCCTTTTTCCCTTTTCACTCGTCCCTCGTCCCTCTTCCCTCGTCCCTAACACTATGGAATGGTTTTCGACACTTACTCTTGCACTGGGTTCCGCGTGGACCTCGGGGATCAATCTTTACGCGACCGTCTCGGTCCTCGGCCTGCTGCAAAAGCTCGGCGGCGTAAAGCTTCCCGGCGGGCTTGATGTGCTCGACAACTGGGTGATCATCGGCATCGCGGGCGGTCTCTACATCGTCGAGTTCTTCGCCGACAAGGTCCCTTATGTCGATAGCGTTTGGGACGTGGTCCACACATTCATTCGGGTTCCCGCGGGTGCGATCGTGGCCTATGCGGCGGTTGCGGATATGGACCCGGCGATCGTCATTCCCGCGACGCTTATCGGCGGCGGTTTTGCTTTCGCGTCTCACGGCACAAAAGCGGCGGCGCGGATCGGCGCCAATATGTCCCCCGAACCTGTATCGAATTGGGTCCTCTCGCTGATCGAGGACGCGATCGCCTTTATCGGAGCGGTGCTTTCGGTCTTCGCCCCCGTCATCGTCGCGATCTTCCTGCTGCTGTTCGCGATCTTCTTTTTCTGGTTCTTCCCGAAAGTCTTCCGGGCCATCCGGCGTCTCTTCAGCGGTGCCGCGGCCCTCTTTCGCGGCGAAGGTATCAAAGAAGCCGCACGCAAGGCCGGCTGAGTTCTTCGTTCTTACTTCTAAAGTTCGTTTTAGAACGGAGGAATCGAAATGAAAAAACTCTCTCTTGCAGTCCTTATATTTTCACTCGTAACAGTCTCGTTCACCGGCTGCGCCGGCAGCATCAGCAGCGAAAGGGATGCCGGCCTCGCTGAACCGTCTTCAGCCGAACGACGCCACGGATCACCGGCCTTCGAGACCGCCGACTCCAATCCCGGCGGCGGTGGCGGTAATACAGATCCCTCGACCAAGAGCGACATCTCCCTGACCGGCTCCGAAACCGCCCGTCAACCGGCCGTGCCCACCGACCGCAAGATCATCCGAAACGCCGACATCGGCCTCGAATCCGGAACCCCCGAGGAATCGCAGAAGAAGATCGCCGCGATCGCCGAGAATGCCGGCGGCTTCGTCGTCGAGACCCAGCAAAGCAGTTCCGACCGCCGCTCCGCCGTTCGTGACACGGTCACGATGACCGTTCGCGTGCCCGCCGACAAATTCAACGAAGCCCTCGACGAAATACGAAAGTCGGCCGACCGGGTCATCATCGAGACCGTCAAAGGCCAGGACGTCACCGAAGAGTTCATTGACATCGAGGCCCGCCTTAAGGCAAAACGTGCGCTCGAAGAGCAGTTCATGGAGATCATGAAACGCGCAAACTCGGTCGATGACGCGCTCAACGTCCAGCGTCAGCTCTCCGAAGTCCGCGGCGAGATCGAAAAGATCGAGGGCCGCAAACGCTTCCTCGAAAATCAAACGAGCCTTTCCACCATCAAGGTCCGCATCCAGACTCCGGCGGCGATCTCGGCCGGCGGGGCAGGTTTCTTCTCAAAGCTCACGGACGCGATCAACACAGGGATCGAGGCTGCGACCGGCTTCGTGCTCGGCCTTGTAACTTTTGGAATTGCCATCCTGCCGTTTATCATATTTATATGTTTGCCGATTTTCCTCATCCTTCGATTCCTTTGGAAAAGGCTTCGGAGGAGGCGGACGGCGGCGCAGATCGTAGAGGAGGAACTTAGCGCCGAAGAATGATCGAAAGGCTGTTCCAGGTTGCGGCGGTCGTTTTGTCCGTATTGGCCGCCTATTTTTATTGGGCCAAGAACAATGACGGGATGTACGTCGCGGCCGTGATGGCCGCGGTCTCGTTCTTCCTCAGCATCAGGTTTCAGGTCAAGGAACGTAATCGCCTGCGAGAGATCGAAGAGGGCCTTCGTGAAGACGACCGGGCCGCGGAATCCTCAGAATCGTGAACAAAGGGAAGCGCAAGAGTTTTTTGGTGGGAATCGAGCAAAACAGGTTATTTGGCCATTTAGCGGTTACGGTAGGGGACGCTTTCCGGCTGTCGCGGCCCGGCATCATGCTGATCGTGGTCGCGATGCTTATTTCGGGACCGTTCGTTTCCATCGGCGGCACGGCATTCGGGCAGATGTCCCGCAAGCCCTCGCCGTCGGAGCCGGGCGCCGGCATGCCCGACCGCAAGCCCGATTCGAAAAAGAACAGCCTCGTTCGGATCGATTCACGCGTAGATTTCGACTCGATCGCCCGCACTTATCATCAAAATACGCCATATGCCCTGCCCCACGCGATGTTCGTGATCGACCGCCGGGCAAAGAACAAGGTCTACTTCGTCAACTCCCAGCGTTACCGCTTTCATAAAGATTTTCTGCTTGCCACCTATCTGGTCCCCCGCGGGGCCGACGTATTCAAGCCGATCTATATCGACGCGACCCGTCGGTTCATCGTCGGGACTATCGCCTGGCAAAAGACCGTCGACAGATTCACCTGGGAACTCTGGGAAGGCGACCTGGCGACCGCCGAGCACCTGAAAGCCGCCCACGAAGCGATCAACGCGGCCTTCTTCGAAAAGGTCGCCTTCAAGCCGAATTCGATCCGTCAGGAAGACGTCTCGGGCCCGCTTGGCCTCGACCGCATCCTTCAAGACGAGATCAACCGTAATCAGGAATATCTTGCCCTGAACCCCGGCTCGGCGGTCGGCCGCATCCACATCATCGACAAGCTCGACGACACGGTCGAGATCGGCAGCAATGAGATCATCGTGCTCCGCGAACTGCCGCAATCGCTCCCGCCCGTCCGCGGGATAATCGTCGCCAAGCCCTCGTCGCCGCTTTCGCACATCAACATCCTCGCGAAGGGTTGGAACGTCCCGAATATCTACATCAAGGACGCCGACAAGCTCTTTCGCGAATACAACACTTTCATTTATAAGCTCGACGCGACGTTGACGGATTACAAGCTGGCACCCGCGTCGGCCGAAGAGGTCAAGACGGATTTCGCTTCGCCGGACCAGCAGGTTCCGCCGGTCGATCTTGAAACGAAACGCCTGGCCGGCCTGGCCCAGATGCGTGCAAAAGACAGCATCCGATATGGAGCGAAGGCCGCGAACCAGGGCGAGATAATCCGGGCCCGGATACCCGGGATCATCGTTCCGGACGGTTTTTCCGTCCCCTTTCACTGGTACGACGAGTTTATGAAGCTCCACGAACTCGACGACCATATCGCCGCAATGATGGAGGACCTGGAATTCGTCCACAATCCAAGAGTACGGCGTCAAAAACTCGAGGAGTTTCGAAAGGAGATAGAGTCGGCAAAGTTCCCCGATGACCTGCGAGCGGAGGTGATCCGACGCTGGCGAACGCAGCTCGGCGGACGGCCGGTTTTTGTTCGTAGTTCGTCGAATGCTGAAGATCTGCCGAATTTCAGCGGGGCCGGTCTTTATTCAAGCGTGCCGAACGTTCGCGATCCGGACAAGCTGATCGATGCGATCAAGAAAGTTTGGGCGTCGCTCTGGAAATTTGAGGCGTACGAAGCCCGTGTGCGGAACTACGTCGATCAAAAACGTGTCTATATGTCCGCCCTCATCCAGCTCGGCGTCGATATGCAGAAGGGCGGCGTGATGATCACGAAGGACCCGTTCGCCGAAGACGGCCGCGATTCGGTTTACATCAGCGCCGTTTGCGGCCACAATTCCGCCGTCGTTAATAATGCCGGCCTGCCGGAACAGGTTCTGTTCAATTCCAAATCGAACTCGGTTGTCGTGATGACGCTGTCTCAGCAGGAGAGTGCGCTTCGTTTCGACGCCGGCGGCGATCTGCGGTCAACCTCCGATAAATGCGCGAACGTTCGCGGCCGGGTACTCACCGACCTTCAGGTCAGGGCCCTTGCCCGGGCCGCCATCCGCATCCGCGGCATTTTCGGCAAGGACGAGCAGGACATCGAATGGGGAATATTGAACGGGCGAATTTACATCGTCCAATCGCGGCCTTACTTGGACGGCGCCTAGTGGGCTGTAAAAGATGATCCGGCGGCTTGCCGCTCTATTTGCGGAAAAGCTACGCTTTTCCGTGATCTATGCAGTTTCGTCGAGCGGCTATGCCGCCGCAGATAAGCGGAGCCGGAACGTCGGAAATTTATTAGGATTACCTACGGCCCATTCGCCGATGGCCCGATACGCACTTAAAAATAAAACAATGAAACAACTACTTATCTTCGCACTTCTTGTTGTCACTGCTGCGTGCACCGGCAGCCAACCGGTCGTCCAAAACACATCGAACGCGAACCCGAACGCGGCTCGTTCACAGAACCAAAAGCCCGAATCCGTAACGGCCCACACGACCGAAAATCAGCCGCCTTCCGACCCGAGGGCCGCCAACGGAATGCCCGGCCAGCAAAGGCCGGCCGCGACCGGCGACCCGATCGATACGACGAAATTCGATAACGCGATCAGGGACGCATCGGCCGCGGCAAAGTCGAACATGAACGACCCCGCTGCCAAGAAGGCCCTCGCCGATGCTTATTACGAGCGCGGTTTTGCTCTGACCGAGGCACGCCAATACGCAGCCGCCCTCGGCGACCTTCGCCGCGCCATCAAGCTCGACCCGTCGCATGAAGACGCGAAAAAGTGGATCGACCAGATCGTCAGCATTTATCAGATGTTGAAGCGGGAGCCGCCTAAAGAAGGCGAAGAGCCGTCGCCGCTTCCCATGAAGAAAGCCTGACGCGGCCCGTTTTTCCTAAGCACAACTAACGTCCGTTCGGACGGTTCGCCGGAGGCCGATTCGCGTTTACAGGGCCCATTCGCGGCGGCGTTTGCGGCGGCCTGTTCGTGTTTGCCGCAGGAGTCGCAGCCGGCCGCGGGGTCGGCGTCGTTGCGGGCGTGGCTTCGGGCGTCTCGGTCGGCTCCGGCGTCGGCGACGGGCTCGGCCGTGGGGACGGTGTCGGCGTGGGCGTCCGCGCATTCACGTTCGAATTCATATTCGCGAACGAGTTTGTATTGAAGTTCGCGTTCATATTGAAGTTGAAATTGCTGTCGATACCAAGATTTGTGTTTACGTTGGTATTGTCCATCAACGCATTAATGTTGGTATTGACGTTGATGTTGGCGTTCTCGTTCCCGCCGCCCTGAAGGAACCAGAAGAGCACGGCACCGGCACCCATCGCGGCCAGGGTCCCCAGGATGGTCAGGAACACGACCTTGGCCGTATTCGGGGCCTGCGGCGGCGGTTGGTATGGCGGTATCTCGCGGGCCCGCGGTGCCGAAGCCGAGGCCGGGGGCTGTTCGTCGATCGTCGGCACGACGATGCGCTCGCCTGAGTTCGGCCGGTCCGGCGAGAACGAGATCTCGTCGATCAGGTTTTGCGGCGGGGGCGGTGGCGGCGTGTTCTTTTTCCGGATCACCGTCACCTCCGCCGGATCGTCTTCTTCCTCCAGGCTCTCACTCGGCATTTCAAGAAATGCCGGCTCGTCCTCCTCGACCAGCGGCGTTCCGTCCTTCATACAGAATCGCAGTATCTCTTCGTCGTAGCGCGTATCGCAGGTCGGGCAATATTTCATATATTTCGGATTGTTAGATGAATTTCAGGCGTTGCGTGAAGCGAAAAAATACAGGCGGCATTCTATCACGAACTCGTCGCCATGCGGCAACCCACGCACTTAAGGCAGAAACATGACCGGTGGGGAGTGCCCGGCCGCAGTCCAGCTCCCCTCCTGTCAGAACCGGGTCTTGTCAGAACCGGGAGCGGTAGCGGCCCATGCATAGTGATGCGTGACGAGTGACAAGGGGTCAGTACCGGGTCTTGTCAGAACCGGGAGCGGTAGCGACCGGGTTCTTCGGAATTTGGAATTTGGAATTTGGAATCTGGAACTCGGTTCCTTGTCAGTACCGGGAGCGGCAGCGACCGGGTTCTTCGGAATTTGGAATTTGGAATCTGGAACCTGGAACTCGGTTCCGTGTCAGTACCGGGAGCGGCAGCGACCGGGTTCTTCGGAATTTGGAATTTGGAATCTGGAACCTGGAACTCGGTTCCGTGTCAGTACCGGGAGCGGTAGCGACCGGGGTCTTGTTCCCAACTCCCCTCCTTACGAAGGAGGGGTGGCAGCCGCTTCGGCTGACGGGGTGGTTCTCTCTTCATGCAAAAGCCCACACGTCTCGGGCAGAAACACGACCGTTAGGGAGTGTGCAAACCGGCCGCCGCTTCGGCAGACCACGATGATGACCCAACTCTTGGTTTTGGGTTTTGGGTTTTAGGAACCTGGAATTTGGAATTTGGAATTTGGAATCCCGGGTGGTTCTGTCTTCCAACACAAGCCCGCCCTTTCATGCAGAAGCCCGCACGTCAGTAAGGGCTTAACATCCAACGTTGAGCATTTCGCCCTTACTCCGTGCGGGCTTTCGCATTATGAGACGGGCTTTCGCACCTTGCCCGAGATCAATTTATATACGCCGCCTGCGTCGGCACGTCCCCGTCCTGCCCGAACGGCAGAACTAGGATTCCCGTCGTCGAGTTGACGATATACCACGTCCCGTTCGACGGCCTGAATACCGCAACATCCGTCCTCCCGTCGCCGTCGTAATCGGCCGCAACGGGGATATCGGTCGCCAGTCCCCAGGTCTGCGACGAGAACCCTGCCGTCGTCTGCGAAAGGAACCATTGGCCGGTCGAGGGCCTGAAGACGGCCTGATCGGTCGCTCCGTCGCCATCGAAGTCACCTGTCAGCGGAATATCGCCCGCCTGTCCCCACGTTTGAACAAAGAACCCGAGCGAAGATTTCAGCAAATACCAGTTGTTATCGGAAGGCCTGAAGAGGGCCACATCGCCGACCCCATCCCCGTCGAAATCACCCTGCATCGGCTTGTCGCCCGCTACGCCGAATTGGAACTGATTGAAAGTCGCGTTCGCAAACCGCGTGTACCACGTATTATTGGACTCCCTATAGATCACCAGATCGGCCTTGCCGTCGTTGTCGCGGTCGGTCGGAATCGGCATATCGCCGTCCACGCCCCAACCGAAAGTCTGAAACGTCTGCGACTGCGACATAAAGACATACCAGGTCCCATTCGAAGGCCTGAACACCGCAACATCCGTCTTCCCGTCCCCGTCATAATCCGCCGGCACCATCTTGTCCCCGGCGACACCGAACTCCTGCGCCGTGTACCCCGCCGTCCCCCGCTGCAGGTACCACACATTATTCGACGGCCTCCGAACCGAAAGATCACTCCGCCCGTCGCCGTCATAGTCAAATAGAGTTTTTGAATGTGCTGAAACCGCTTCGCCAAAGACCGTAAATTGAAATACTTGTGAAACAGAAAAGCCATTCGCGGCGGCTCCGTCGACGATATACCATCGTCCGAAGAATGTCTGGCCGACAACTGCCGGATTATTCGGGATCGCCACACTTATGGAACCGTAACCGACTCCGGTGCCGCTGTTTATCAAGGTCGTCGTGGCCCGGGCAAACGAACCGGTCGCAGGGATCGACGATCCGATTCCCGGATCCGAGGAATTTATGACCAGGGTCGCGGCCGCTCCAGGCAGGGAATTCGAAACTGCCACCGTAAAGCTCGGATTTCCTGCTAATGGCGGCTCGATCGCCGTCACCTGCGGAACGACGCCCCCGGCTCCGGCCCGGCCGGTTCCGGAAACGACCGGAACACGGTCCGACTCCGTGTAAAGGGTTGGACGGCTGAAAGGTCCCGTTTCTGCGGTAACGCGCGGGTCCGTCAACGGCCGCTTCATGAACGCGGCGAGATCGGACATCTGCTGTGCGGTTAGGTTCAAAGGCTGCATCGCCGGAGCCTTGTTCGGGGCATTGAAATCACCGCCGCGATTGTAAAAGGCAACCACCTCTTCAAGCGTTGCAAATCGCCCGTTGCGCATATAGGGAGCGCGCAATTCGACATTTCGAAGACTCGGCACTTTCATCGAGCCACGATCAGGGTTGAGACCGGTGACCCCAAACCTTCCCAGATCGTCATTCTGCGGACGAACCCCGGTATATATGAACGCGTTGTTAGTTTGCGTCGGCCCGCCGTGGCACAGGTTGCACGTCGTCGTATTCCAAACTTGACGGCCTCTCAACTCCGCCTGTGTGAGCTGGTTATTGCCGCTGACGAAAAGGTCAAAAGGTGTCCGATCGGAAAATAGCGACCTCTCGTATGTTGCGATCGCCATCGCGATCCTTGACGGGGTCACTTCCGCGGTCCCGAATGCTTCCTCAAACAGTTCAGGGTAGGTCCTGCCGCCGATCCATGTTTGAAGAGGTGCCGGCACCTCCGGAGACAACGCCAGCGGCTTCGCATCTTGGATCTGCAAGGCGATCGCGCTCCAATCGCGCCCGGTGTGAGCCATTTCGACATCTGATACCGGAGGCCCCGCTGCCTGCGACTCAAGCGCCGCGCCTGTGGCAAGTACAGTCGCGTTTGTTATCGGGTCAAGAAATGTCCCGCTTGCTCTTCCATCCCAAAAGAGCAACGGCGAATATGCCGAATTGATAACTGGCATCGAACGGCGGGGAGTCACTTGAACCTGAACGCCCTTCGGAACCGACCACTGGTAAATACCGCTCGAATTCGAAAGCGGCACGCCGGGCGAACCCGACACGTCGTCTCCCGTTCCAAAAACCCCGTCGACACCCGGATGTGTCGAAGCGAGGTCTCCGATCACCGAACGCGGATCCGAACCTGACGCACCGTTTATGTGACAGGTCCCGCACGAAACCGTCCGTGTCGAAGAAAGTTGTTCGTCCCAGAATAAGACTTTTCCCAACGCAACCTTTGTCGCTGTAACCGGATTTCCGGCTGGGGCGGGGGGTGGTTCAAGGGGCGGAACCGGACCGTTCGGTACTCCAACGGCTCGTAAACCCTGCACTCCGTCACTCAGATCACTGAGATTTGAACCGTCTTCTGCTCTTACAAAATAAAAAAATGGCGTATCAGGCGTTGCGGTCGGATCAAAAAAATACGGTGCTGCTGTTGTACCTACGTCTATCGCTCCTGCCGCATCGTCCGTCGTATTTCGAAAGATCCTGTACGAGGTCGCGCCGCGGACCGGCTCCCACGTGATCCCGATCTTAGTGGTGTAGTCGCCGTTAGAGGCGGAAACGCCTGAGGGAGACGAAAGTCCGGTGCCGCTGGTCTGGCCCTCAGCGACCGTTGCGTATGGATCGGGGGCGAATATTAGTCCGGAAATTAAGAAGAAGACTCCCGTGATCGTCAATTTTAGCTTACGCATATCGTGCGGGGCATGTTTGCCCAGGTCGAGATTTTAGACTCCGCTAAATGTCCGATGGTCTGAAAATCAGAACGCACGATCCGCTTCCGAGGTGGCGCATGCATCGGGGTTTGCGTAAAATTACCTGCTTATGACCATTGACGAGCAGTTGTCATTTTTGAAGAAGGGCACGGTGGATGTGATCCGCGAGGAAGACCTCCGCAAGAAGCTTGAGCGGTCGGCCAAGACCGGAAAGCCGCTTCGGATCAAGCTCGGCCTTGACCCGACGGCGCCGGACATCCATGTGGGCCATACGGTCGTCATCCGCAAGCTGAAGGCGTTTCAGGACCTTGGGCACACGGTGATCTTCCTGATCGGCGATTTCACCGGGATGATCGGCGACCCTTCGGGCAAGAACGTCACGCGGCCGCCGCTTTCCCGCGAAGAGGTGAACGCAAACGCCGAGACCTATAAGCGGCAGATGTTCAAGCTGCTCGACCCCGAAAAGACCGAGCTTCGTTTTAACGGCGAATGGATGGACAAGTTCGGTGCGGCCGATTTTGTTAAACTCTGTGCGAAAACAACGGTAAAACAGATCCTCGAACGCGACGATTTCACCAATCGGCTGAACGAAGAAAAGCCCATATCGCTCCACGAACTGCTCTATCCGCTGGTCCAGGGCTACGATTCGGTCGCCCTAAATTCGGACGTCGAATTGGGCGGCACCGATCAGAAATTCAACCTGCTGATGGGCCGCAACCTCCAGCGTGAATTCGAACAGGAGCCGCAGGTGATCATCACCACGCCGCTGCTCGAAGGCCTGGACGGCGTGCAGAAAATGTCGAAGTCGCTGAACAACTACATCGGCATCGACGAGCCCGCAAACGAGATGTTCGGCAAGGTGATGTCGATCTCGGACGACCTGATGTGGCGGTACTATGAGCTGCTCACCGATCTGTCTCCCGACGAGATCGCAAATCGCAAATCGCTAATCGCTAATGGGGCCAATCCTCGCAACCTGAAAGTGGATCTTGCAAAGCTCATCATCAAGGATTTCCATTCCGCCGCCGAAGCCGACGCCGCCGAAGAGGAATTCGTACGCCGCTTCGTCCAAAAAGAAGTTCCCGACGATATCGAAGAGCGGACCTTTCCCGCCGGCTCTTACGCCTTGGCGCAGCTGCTCGCGGACACCGGCCTGGCCGCTTCAAAGGGCGAGGCCCGCCGCCTCATCGACCAAGGCGGCGTTAAAGTGAACGGCGAAAAGGCCTCGGCCGCAAACGCGGAAATTTCGATCGACGGCGACGGCGTGCTATTGCAGGTCGGCAAGCGTCGTTTTCTAAAATTGACAGCCGAATGATACCTTCACCGGCTTCAGCCGCCCGGCCCGCGAGCTGTTATCCAGTTGGACTGCAACGTGCACCTGAGTTGTAAAAGATCGATCCGGTGTTTCCTGTTTTTCTTGTTTTTCTTCTTTCGTGGATCATCCTCATTCTTCAGGCAGGAGAATATATCCACAAAACAAGAAAAAGACACGAAGGACAAAAGGTGAGCTCACCATCGCTATATTCGGACACTTTCGGCACTTTTCCCTTCTTGACTAACCTTTGACGCTCGATATACTTGTTCACAACCGATGCAGACCATTTTCACAAGACGAAGGACGCTTGCCGACCGGTTCAATCGGATCGCCGCATCCGAAACGCCATTGCGAAAATTGGCCGGCGATCTCTCGAAGATCGCTAAATATGCGATCGACGAAGCGAACAGCCTCTCGCTCGAACGGGTGGAAGTGCACATCAAACGGCTGCCTAGAAAGCTGGACGGCTTTAAGATCATTCATCTTTCGGATATCCACCACAGCCCGTTCACCAGCTTCGACCACATCGCGCGCACGGTGAAGATCGCCAACCGCTTGAAGCCCGATATGTTCGTGCTGACGGGCGATTACGTTTCGCACGAGACCGATTACATCCGCCCGGTTGCCGATCTGATGGGCGGCCTGGAAGCAGAATTCGGCACTCACGCCTGCCTCGGCAACCACGACCATTGGACCGACCCGGAGCTTATTACAAAGAGCTTCCGCGATGCCGGGATCAACATGCTCGTTAACGAGGGCTTCCGATTCGAGGGGAATGGAGGCTCGTTCTGGATCGCCGGCGTGGACGATCACATGGTCGGCAAGACGGATCTTCCGTCGGCCCTGCGCGGATCCTATCCGGACGAGATGAAACTCCTGCTCGCCCACAACCCGATCATTTTCCGCAAGGCCGTCCGCTACGGCATCGACCTTACCCTGAGCGGCCACACCCACGGCGGCCAGGTCCGCGTCCGCGACAAAAACCGCCGGCTGATCCGCCGCCGCAAACTCTCGAACGGCCTCCACCGCCGCCGCGATTCGCAGATCTACATCACCCGCGGCATCGGCACCGTCGTCCTCCCCGTCCGCTACCAATGCCCTCCGGAGATCACAATGCTCGAGCTTCGCTCTGAATAAATGCGGACTCCGCACTCCAGATGATCCTAACGATCCCTAATCTGATCTCTTTCCTGCGGATGGCCCTAATTCCGGTCTTCGCAAGCCTGCTCTATTACGGCTACGGAGCGGCGGCGTTAGCGGTTTTCGTGGTTGCGGGCATCTCGGATGGTGTCGACGGATTTATTGCCCGCCGATTCAAGCAGGAATCCGAACTCGGCACCATCATCGACCCTATCGCCGATAAGCTCCTGATGACGACCGCGTTCATCATTCTGACGATGCCAAACGTGATGCAGCCGTCGCCGCATCTGCCCGTACCTTTCTGGGTCACCGCCGCCGTCATCGGCCGCGACGTGCTTATCGTCACCGTCGCCGCGGCGATCAACATCATCACAGGTTTCCGGGGGTTCAAACCGTCGTGGCTGGGCAAGGCGAGCACCTTCGTACAGGTTGTGGCGGTGGGCCTGATCCTCTTGTCTCCGGTCGCCGGCTACAGCTTTTATCTCCCGACCGTCTATACGATCGTTGCTATCTTTGCCGTCGTCTCCGGCGTCCATTACATCTTCCACGTCGCCCGTTTGATGAAGGAAGAAGAATCGAACGCGGCCCCATCCATAGAAGGTGAATGATCGGGTCACTGGCCCGATCATATTCAAAAACACAGCCGCCAGCCCTAAAACTCTCGCGGCTGCCAAACCTGCAGATCCTCAAAAGTCGACCCTGATGCCGAGTCGGATCGTCCGCTGCCGGTACGTCCGCGTCGGAACGAGGAAGTTTTGGCGAGCCAAGAGCTGTGTTGCGGTCGGGGCGGTCCCGTCGTTTCTGAGAGCGGCAAAGTTGATGAACTCGGCCCCGTAGCTAAACACCGAAGAGTTGAAAATATTGCCAAACTCCGCGACAGGACGGATCCGCCCGCGTTCGCTGAACTTGATCTCCCGCGTCACGCTCAGGTCGAAAACAAACAGGCTCGGCCCCGTGCCGGCGTTCCTCGGCAGGTTGCCGCTCCGCGATCCGATCGGCTGCAGCGAAAATTGCGCGATCAAAGCATCCGGAACGGGCGATCCCGGCGGCCGGAACTTGATGTCTTTAAGGTCGCCGCTAAAGTTGAGACGGTCCGTGCTTACGTCGTCCAGATTCCGGTCGGTCCCGCCCGCGCTCAGGTTGAACGGAGCCGAACTTCCCCACCTTAAAAGCGGCGAGAACCGCAGCTTGCCCAGCCAGTACGGCGTCTCGAGCGTGCCGGTGAATGCGATCCGATGACGGCGGTCCTGGAGGTTCCGGGCCCACTCACGCGAAAATTCGCCGTTGATCTCGGCATTCGCTGTATTGTTCAAACCGTCGTCCTTTGTACTCGATAGCGTATAGGCGACGCGCATCGACGAACCGAACCCATACCCGAGCTGACGGAACCTTCTTCGAACCTCGATGACCAGCCCGCTATAGACCGCATTCCCGAGCGACCCGATCCGCGAGGTCTCTTCAACGGTCTGGTCGGGCCTGAAGCGGGCGATGGCGGCGAGTGCGATCCCGATCGGGCCGCCGGTCGCGTTGAAGTTCTGGCCCGTGACCGCCACCGCAGGCGTGGTCGTCGACGTGTTTATCGTGTTCAGGTTTACGAAGCAGTTCGGCGTGGTCGTGCCGCATTGGGTCGTCCCGTTCGGCGCCGTGTGGATCCCGCTCCCGTCGGCCGGGTTCGTGCCGAGATAAAAGGTGTATCGCCTCGTCGGCGAAAGGTCGAACGGGTTCGCAAGTAGGTATGCGGTCCAATCCGCATACCCGGCCGGCAGGATCGGCGCGTTCGGATTGTAATCCCTCCACAGATGGGCGGTCTTGTTGTAGGTGTAGTGGCTCTCAAAAACGAACGCTCCGCCGATCTCTTTCTCGAACCCGACGTTGAACTGGTAACTCTCCGGGATCTTAAGGTTTTCCTCGACCGAGCGGAGCGGATTGCCTGCGCTGGAAACGTTTGTAACAAAACCGGTATTCGCGTTGCACGGGAACGTCGTCGTCACGGTCGCACACGCCGTTGTCACCAACGTTCGCAATTCGTCGATCGACGCATAGCTGGCCGGAAAATTGTTTGAGATCGCCGCGAGTATCGCCTGCCGCCGCGGATCGCTCGCGGCCGTTCCGATAGTGTTCGAATCAAAGTTGATCAGGTTCGCATTTGCGTTCTGTATCGAATCGGCGACAGTCCTCAAAAGCACACGGTTGTAGAAGATACCGGCCCCCGCCCTGATCACGCCCGAACCCTTCTTGAACGGGTTCCATGCGATACCAAAACGCGGCCCTAGATTCATGTCGTCCTCGACGGCCGTTTCCTTTTCGTACCTTAGGCCCGCGCTGACGGTCAACCGCTGGGCCAGGTTGAACTGGTCGTTGAAAAAGATGCCGACGTAAGTATTCGTCACATCCTGAGCCGTACCGAAATTCTGCCGGTAACGCGTCACCTGATTGTTCGAATACTGCAGCACGCTCCCGAAATTGAACGTACCGGTCGCATCTTCCAACCCCAGCACGCTCGAGTTCACATCCTGCACGTCGAAGCCGAACTTAAAGGTATGCGACTTCCAAATGTGCGTGACCGAATCCTGCACTTGCCAGCGTTTCTCGGTTCGGGAATCCGAAAAATTCAGCGACGTGCTTGTGGTCGAATTCCCCGCGATCAGCGTCCGGACCGAATTCGCTACCGGATCGCGGAAGCTTACCAGCACGACAGGGTCAAGCGGGTCCGCCGTCTGGAAACTCGGCTTGAACTGCGACCACTGCATCCTGAACTGGTTCACCGTCGACGCCCCGAAAACGTGATTGTCAGTCACATTGAACGCGAACGTATTGTTGTTCTTTTCCTGAAACGCCTCTTCCAACCGGGTCGTCGAATTGCCGTTCGTCCTCCGATTGCTGCGGTCGGCAAACTGGATCCCGAAGGTGATCTCATTATTCTTGAACAGCTGGTGATCCACGCGTCCCGTAAAGACATGGTTCGTGTTCGGCGTCGCATAAAGCACCGAGTACGGCGAGATAAAGCCTGCGGTCGCCGGGCAGTTGTTCGGGTTGGAATTGTCGCAGAATTGCTCGGTGCCGGTGGGCGTCGGCAATGTGTAATTCGGATTCGCGACGACCGGAATGTAGGTATCGATCAGCGTCGTGTCATCGAGCTTGTTGTATTCGTAAGTTGCTGAAAAGAAGGACTTTCGGCGGCCGTTATAGACCCCTGGGATCAATATTGGTCCGCTGACCGAGAACCCCGGCGTCAGCTCACGCAGGTCCGGTCGCGGGATATTTCGGCTGTTGTTGTACCAGCTGTTGGCGTTCAACGCGTCATCCCGAAAGAACAAAAAAGCCCGCCCGCGAAACCGGTTCCCGCCGGCCCGGGTACGGATGTTGACCCGCCCGCCGGACGCCCGACCGTATTCCGCCGAGAACTGGTTCTGTATCACCTGCACCTCGACGATGGCCTCGATCGAAGGCTGAAAGCGATCACGCGACGACCGGTCGTCGTTGTTGTCCAGGCCGTCTATCGTGATGTTGTTCGAATAAGCCGTCCCGCCCGAAAGCGAAAAATTTCCCTGCTCCAGCGGCGAGCTGCTCGGGTTCGCGTTGCGGTCTTCCGCCAGGTCCGTCGTCGAAAGCTGCTCCTCGGTCGTCCCGCCGAGCGTCAGGACAAGATCGAGCGGATTCCTCGAATTGTTCGGCAGCTCTTCGATCTCGCGTTGGGAAACCGTGCCGCCCACGATCGTCCGCGTTATGTCGACCGGAGGCCCGTCGTCCTCTGTCACCACGACATCGGTTCCTGCCGTCACGTCCGCCGGCGAAAGTTGAAAGTCTAGTTGTAAGTTCTGGCCCGCCACGGCGGTCAATCCCTTCCGTTCCCGCGCACCGAATCCGCCCTGCGCCGCCTTGACCGAATAGCCCCCCGGCGGCAGTTCGATGACGCGGTATCGGCCGTCGTCGTTCGTCACCACTGTCCGCTGTGTCCCCGTCTCGACCAATGTCACGGTAATGGTCGCTCCGACGATCGGAAGTCCGTTGGGATCGGTCACCCGCCCCGAGATGACGACGTCGTCAAGGTCCTGGCCGAAAAGCGGCGCGGCACTCAGGATCACAACTACCGTAAGTGTTGCGAAGACACACTTTAGGATTGAGGTACTCATTTTACCAGCTCCGGAGAATTACTATTTCAACTAGTTGGAACGGCTTATTTTGCCGTGAAAGAATGGCTTTGTAAAGTGACTAAAGCATCGACTTTCGAAACCATCCAGATCATCCAAATCGTTCCTATCGTTCCCATCATTCGCATCTTCCAAATCACCGTTCCGGCTTGAAAGCATTTCGGCTAGTTTCGGGTATGGCGAGGAGTCGCCGTGCTTATGGAGACTGAAAAGACCGGGATCGAGACGATCTACACCGAACGTTACAAAGCTTGTTTTGAACTTTACCTTTTTTACGGCGGGCAGAACCTGACTGCGATCGAACGCGACATGCGTGCCCGCGGGTTCACCGACTTCCACCGCCGCATCTTTTACGGCCGAACCGACAACGGCATCTACAAACCCGGCTGGATCGAAAAATTCCGCTGGCACGAGCATCTCGCTCCTGGGAACGCAGGCACCCTTGCCTGCAACGCCGCCGTCGGGCGGCGTCCGCGTGGGGCGATATCGGAAAGCCGGGATGGCCGGCGGTCGTTCGTGCTTCGCACTCATGCAGGCGAGGGCGCCTGCGTTCCCGGCAATGACTTCCCTTCGTGGCTCAAACAAGTCTCCCCCGAGCTGACCTGGGACTGGCCCTATCAGAAGTACATCTACAAACACCTCCAGCGCGTCACGGACGGCACCTGCAAACGCCTGATGATCTTCATGCCGCCGCGTCACGGAAAATCCGAACTCGTCACGGTCCGCTACGCCGGATGGCGGCTGTGGAACGACCCGAAACTGAAGGTCATCGTCGGCAGCTATAACCAGAAACTCGCCGACCGCTTCTCCCGCTCGATCCGCAAGCTGCTGAGCGAAGAAGAGGACAAACAACTGCGAAACGCGGACTGCGAAGTGCGGAATGAAGATCAACGCCGGTCCGCCGACAACTCCCCTCCTTACGAAGGAGGGGTGGATGCCCGCGTCGTTCGCGGGCAGACGGGGTGGTTCTCTCGCGACGGCAACGGCCTCAAGCCAGTACCACCTGCGGTAGCGGGTGGGGATCATTCTGCCGGAGATATCACCGCCCGGGCTGACGGGGTGGTGACGGCACCGCCCGACATCCAGGCGGCCGAGATCGACGGCGTCATCCGCGAGCGGGCTCCTTATCCCCAATGCTCCGGCAGCGGCACGGACGCCGCGTCACAACCCGACCAATCGCAAATCGCAGATCGAAATTCGCAGATCACGCGGATGTTCCCCAAAACCCGCACCATCAACACCGCGTCACAGTGGGAGACGGCGCTCGGCGGAGGCGTAAAAGCCGTGGGCGTCGGTGCGGGAATCACGGGGTTCGGCGGGCAGGTGATCGTCATCGACGACCCCGTAAAAAGCCGTGCCGAGGCCGAGAGCGAAACCTACCGCGAACGCCTCTGGGACTGGTACCGCAACGACCTCTACACGCGTCTTGAGCCCGGAGCCGCCGTCATCCTCATCCAGACCCGCTGGCACGTGGACGACCTCGCCGGGCGTTTGCTTCAGGAAATGCACGACGGCGGCGACCAGTGGGAAGTGATCGACCTCCCCGCACTTGCGGAACCCAGAGCGGTAGCGACCGGCCTCTTGTCCCTGAAGGGGACAAAGATAATAGCCCAGGGTAAGGCTGAAAGCCGCAACCCTGGGATAGAGCCCACCCTCGATCCCGACCCTGAAGGGGTCGAACCTGCCGACCTCGAGGTTGCTCCCCTTCAGGGAGCGAACAACCCATCGATCGTTCCTGGGGTTACGCTCGTTTCTCTCGCTCACCCCAGGCTATCATCTTCGTCGCCTTCAGCGACGGAGATCGCCGATCCCCTCGGCCGCCCAGTCGGCGTCGCCCTCTGCCCGGACCGCTTCGACGAATCGAAACTCGCCGACATCCGCCGCCAGCTCGGCAGCTACAACTTCTCCGCTCTCTACCAACAGCACCCGACACCGGCCGAAGGCGGCATATTCAAGCGTGCATGGTTCACCCGCATTGTCGATCGCGCACCCGAAGGCCTGATCTGGAAACGAGGCTACGACCTCGCCGTATCGACAAAAACATCGTCCTGCTACACCTCCAGTTTCCGCGTTGCCTACGACGACGCCGGAGACCTCTATATCGCCGACGGTTTCCGAAAACGCATTGAATATCCCGATCAAAGGCGGTACATCATCTCCCGGCTTGCTGCCGAACCCGACACGGAACACGGCATCGAAAAGGCGCTTCACGGCGACGCGATAATCCAGGACCTTCGAAAAGAAAGCCGGATTCGCGGAGCAAATCTGCGTGGCGTGGTCGTAACCACCGACAAGCTGACCCGGGCCCTGAAATGGGCACCGCTGGCCGAGGAAGGCAAAGTTGTTCTGGTACGCGGTCCGTGGAATCGGGAGTTTATTGAAGAGGTCTGCCGGTTTCCCGGCGGCAAATTCGACGACCAGGTCGATGCCGTCAGCCTGGCCGTAACGATGTTTCGTCGCCAACCGAAAGGACTTGTGGCCTTCCACTAATAGAGCAGGCTTTCCAGCCTGTTCAGCTTGCAGCCTCAAAACGATGATATCAATGGACTTTAACCGCCTGATCCGAAGCAGGAGCCCTTTTCTTCTTTTCGTAGATCTTTCTTGTTTTGTGGACAGAAACTCCGTACGAAAGGGAAAGATGGATCCACGAAAGAAGAAAAACAAGGAAAGGAAGAGAAGCGCCTCAACCTGCCGAAGCCTACGACATAGGCCAATAACTTTGACACCTAAATTGCGTCAACAAGTCTCCGGCCAAAGCTTATTCATCTTCGAAGATCTCTTCGGAAGACTGGTAATCGACCCGCCGGACGCGCGAGATCGGGATAAGTGCGTCCGTCTGATTGTAGTTCTGCACGTTCTGCGAAAACTCGCCCGCGTGGGTCTTCAGATACTCGAAAAACCGTTCGAACTCCTTCTGCATCGCGTCCATCTTCTCGCGCATGTTCAGGATGATCTCGACCCCGGCCAGGTTCACCCCGAGGTCCCGTGTGAGCGACAAGACCACCTCGAGACGCTCGAGGTCCGCATCAACGTAGAGGCGCGTATTTCCATCCGAACGCGACGGCTTCAGCAGGCCTTCACGCTCGTACAACCTGAGCGTCTGCGGATGGATGTCGTACATCTCCGCAACCGCACTGATCGTATAGGTCTTTACTCTTTTCTTCATGATGAAGTTAGCCGAGTTTCCAGAGTTGGCAGAGTTGCAGAGGTTAAGAAGTTCTTCCTTCTCTCAGATACTTTGCCAATGCCAGAGTCATTTTTGAAATTTCCGTCAATTCGTCATACAAGGCCTTGAAATCGTCATCTGATACGTAATTCAAACCGGCCGCTACATGCAGATGAGATTGAACTTCAGTTGCCGAACCGCGAGCAAGATTAAGAAAGTTCGCAAATTCAGAATTTGTCCTTCGCCCATGCCCCTCTGCGATATTAGCCATCATGGAAACCGATGCCCGCCTGATCTGATCGCGGAGACCGAAATCTCTGGAAAAGTGGCCATTCGAAGTACATCGATAGATCTGCATCGTTACGTCGTAGGCCTTCTGCCAGGCCTTAATGTCTTCGAAGCGTTCAAACCCAGCCATAACTCTGAAACTCCCCAACTCAGCAACTCTGTAACGCCCCAACTCCGTAACTCTGCAACTCCGCAACTCCGTAACTCTGCAACTCCCCAACTCCGCAACTCTGTAACTCTGCAACTCCGAAACTCTGCAACTCTGCAACTCAATAACTCTGCAACTCAAAAACTCCGCAACTCAATCAAGCCCAAGCGCCTTGCGTGGGTTTTCCGGATTCAGCTTTTCGAACTGTCTAAGCAGCTCCTTCGTTTCCTCCGATATGACCCGCGGCAAGCTGATCTTCACCTCGATGAATTGGTCGCCGCGAAGGCTCGGATTTCGAAGGCTCGGGAAACCGCGTTCCCGCAGCCTGAACTTCTGCCCCGATTCCGTATTGGCCGGAATTTTCAACTGGGCCTTGCCCTCGACGGTCGGCACCTCGATCCGGGCTCCGAGCGCAGCTTCGGGCACGGTTATCGGGATCGTCACGTAGATGTTGTCGCCTTTTCGAGTGAAATACTTATGCTTCCCGACGTTCGTAAGGATAAAAAGGTCGCCCGGCGCGGCACCCAATCGCCCGCCGTGCCCCTTCTTCGGAATGCGGACCCGCGACCCTGTGTCCACACCGGCCGGGATCTTGATCTTCACCTGCTCGGTCTTCGGCGTTACGCCTTTTCCGTGGCAAAGCGAGCAGGGTGTCCGCCGCCGTCCCGTCCCCTCGCAATCGGGGCAGGCCTGCGAGAACTGCAGCCGGCCGCCGGAACGCATCACCTGGCCGGTTCCGCTGCACGTCGAGCAGGTCACGACCGGCCCGCCGGTATCGCCGGCACCCTGGCATCGCGAGCACTGCTCCGAACGATTCACCGTGATATTTGTGGTAAGCCCCGAAAAAGACTCCTCGAAACTCAGGGCAAGCGGCATCTCGATGTCCCGCCCTCGGCGAGGCATCGCCCTAGGCGGTTCCGGCTCGGGCCGAACTCCGCCGCCTCCGAAAAGGTCGGAGAAGATGTCTTTGAAACTCGAGCCCCCCGAACCGGTCCGGCTCCCGCCGCCGCTGAAATCGAAGCCCGAAAAATCGAATCCCGGAGCACCGCCCGCTGCCGCACCCGCACCGAACGGGGCGTCGGGATCGAGATTCTCATTGAAATAGCCGAACTTGTCGAAGACCTTTCGTTTTTTCTCATCCGAAAGAACGTCGTAGGCCTCCTGGACCTCCTTAAATCGGTCCTCAGACGCCTTATCGTTCGGGTTTACGTCGGGGTGATATTTACGCGCAAGCCGGCGATACGACTTCTTTATCTCGTCGGCCTTTGCGTCCTTCTTGACGCCTAGAATTTGGTAATAGTCCTTTTTGGCCATTATGGATCCGAACAAGTTTAGAGGGACACGTGACGAGAGGCAAATTAACGACCACTCGTCCCTTGTCCCTCGTCACTTGTCTCGGTCTCTACTTGTTTTCGTCTTCTACATCAACGTACTCCGCGTCGATGACGTTGTCGTCCGCCGACGATTGGGGCCCGCCGTCGCCCTCGGCACCGGCGCTGGCCGACGATGCCTGCTCAGACGATTGATCGCCTTCGGCCTGCGAACTTGCCGTCTGCGTATATATCGCTTCTGCAAGCTTGTGCGAGGCCGACTGGAGCCGTTCGAACGCGTTGTTCATCGCGTCCGCATCGCTTCCGGCCAGGGCGGTCTTGGAATCCGCGATCGCCGCTTCGATCTCGCCGGCTCCCGACGCATCCAGTTTCTCCTTGTTCTCGGAGAAGGATTTCTCGACGCTGTAAACCAGGCCGTCCAACCGGTTGCGGGCCTCGATCTCGGCCTTCTTCTTCTCGTCGTCGGCCGAATGCGATTCCGCGTCCTTCATCATCTTGTCGATCTCGTCCTTGGACAATCCGGACGAGGCCGTGATCGTGATCTTCTGCTCGCGGCCCGTGCCGACGTCCTTTGCGGAAACGTTCACGATTCCGTTCGCGTCAATGTCAAAGGTCACTTCGACCTGAGGTACGCCGCGGGGTGCCGGCGGGATGCCCACCAGATGGAATTTCCCAAGCGTCTTGTTGTCGCCGGCCATGGGCCTCTCGCCCTGGAGCACGTGGACCTCGACGCTCGTCTGGTTATCCGACGCGGTCGAAAAGATCTCCGACTTGCGGGTCGGGATCGTCGTATTCCGCGGGATCATCTGCGTCATCACGCCGCCGAGCGTCTCAATGCCCAGCGTCAGCGGGGTGACGTCGAGAAGCAGGATGTCCGTCTTCTCGCCGCCGAGAACACCGGCCTGGACCGCCGCACCCAACGCAACCACCTCGTCCGGGTTGACCGACTTATTCGGCTCTTTGCCGAAGAAACCCTTGACCATCTCCTGGACCTTCGGGATCCGTGTCGAGCCGCCGACAAGTACGATCTCTTCAATGTCCTTCGGCTCGAGCCCGGCGTCTTTGATCGCCTGCTCGACCGGCGGCATCAGCCGCTTGAGGATCGGCTCGACCAAAGCTTCGAACTTCGACCGGGTCAGCTTCATCACCAGGTGCTTCGGCCCCGACGCGTCGGCTGTGATGAACGGAAGGTTGATCTCCGTCTCCATCGCCGACGAAAGCTCGACCTTCGCCTTCTCGGCCGATTCTTTCAGCCGCTGGAGGGCCATCTTGTCGTTCGCAAGGTCGATGCCCTGATCTTTCTTGAATTCGTCGATGATCCATTTGATCAACACTTCATCGACGTCGTCGCCGCCGAGATGCGTATCGCCGTTCGTCGATTTGACCTCGACAACGCCTTCGCCGACTTCGAGCACGGAAATATCAAATGTGCCGCCGCCAAAGTCGAAGACCGCGATGGTCTCGTCCTTTTTCTTATCCAGCCCGTAAGCAAGAGCGGCCGCCGTCGGCTCGTTAACGATGCGGAGCACTTCGAGGCCGGCGATCTTGCCGGCGTCCTTGGTGGCCTGCCGCTGGGCGTCGTTAAAATATGCCGGAACTGTGATGACGGCCTTTTCGACCTTCGACCCGAGATAATCCTCCGCCGACTGCTTAAGTTTCTGCAGCACCATCGCGGCAACTTCCGGTGGACTGTAGTGCTTGCCCTCGGCAGCAATGCGAACGTCTCCATTCGATGCTTTTTCAACCTTATAAGGGACCTGTTTGATCTCGCCCGACACTTCGTCGAACTTACGGCCCATGAATCGCTTGATCGAATAAAGCGTGTTTTCAGGATTCGTCACGGCCTGCCGTTTCGCCACCTGCCCAACCAGCCGATTTCCGTCCTTAGTAAAAGCGACCACCGATGGCGTCGTACGGCCGCCTTCACTGTTCGTGATCACCACGGGCTCGCCGCCTTCCATAACGGCTACCACCGAATTTGTGGTCCCGAGATCTATTCCTATGATTTTGCTCATTTAAAGTTTCTCCACGTAACTAGATTTATTGTCGCGCTCTATAAAGATCATTGCGTTCTACTTGAGCCTAGATGGAGTATAAAGATTGAGTCTGTTATTGTCAAGTTTATTTACCGTCAGATTTGCTGCCGCACTCGAGCGTCACATATATCACTTGAACATTGGCAAAAAGGTGTGCAAGTACCTGTTGGCACATGAAATACGGACATTTTTTATCGATCGCTTTTGTTATCTAAAAAACGGGAGGAACTTAAGATTGGAACTAGCAACCCGTCCGAAATGCGGGCCCGAGACACAACACGCGACGATCACTTGTCGAAATTGCGTACGACCTATAGATGGGAGCGATCCGCGCACCAGTCTTCAAATGCCCTCTGATCGGCATCCCGAGGGACAGCTAAACTCATTGCAAAGCCGCAAAAAAACATGGCGGACTGATACCCAAATATGGTAGTTTTAAATTGTTGAACATTTTTGTTCATGGCCGCTATGAATCAAGTCTCAGAAAGGCCGGGCGTGCCCGTTTCGGAAGTCTCCATCGAATCGGTCCTTCTTGACGCCGACCTTTTCATCAAATATAGCTCGCCGGAAAAAGCGCACGGCCTGCTTCGCGACGCCATCGAGCGAAGCCCGAGGTCGATCTCATTGCGCGAAAAAATGCGGGACATCTGCATCAAGCAGAAAAACCTTACGGAGGCGGCCCGCCAGTGCCTTGCACTTGTCAGCCTTTATATCGCTCGCGAGGATTTCGACCTGGCATACGACCGCCTTCAGGAGGCAAAACTCCTCGACCCGCGGATCTCCGTCGCACCCGGGCTGGAGGCGATACGAAGGGCCCGCAGGCCGGATTTCGCCGTCAATCGCGACAAGACGCCGCAGAAGATCCGTACCGACGTCACTTTCGCGGGCAATCTCGCCTATGTCAGCATTTTCGACGCGGTCCAGGTAATAGAAAGCGCCAAGATGACCGGCCTGCTGGTGATCAAATCGGAGATGCATCTCGCCAACGTCTCCTTCAACGAAGGCAAGATCGTCGATGCCGAAGCAAACGGGCATAACGGCGTGGCCGCGTTCCGCGAGATCATTGAGATCAGCAGCGGCACGTTCGAATTCTCGACATCCGAGAATGAATTTCCCGTGATCATAACCATTACAAGCAACACCAATTTCCTCCTCGACGTTCTTACCGAACTCGACAACGAAAGAGCTGAAAAGCAAGGCCTTCGGGACGTAAGTTCCGAGCTGATGTGATCTTTGGTCAATGGCCATACGTCGGTAGCGTCGCTTCGCGATTAACTAACACGCCGCTCATGATTTGCGTGCTAAGATCTAAACGTCCGGACTCTCCACCCAATCGCCGCGGATCATTTTATTGGTTGACTAAAATCCCACCTTACCCCAAAATATAGTGTCCCGACCAAACTCTCGGCACTATAGAATGTTTAAGCTCCAACGCCTCGAAATAACAGGCTTCAAATCCTTCGCAGACCATACCGAGATAGTCTTTACCGGAAACGGTATAACTGCCGTGGTAGGGCCGAATGGCTGCGGCAAGTCGAACGTCTCTGACTGCATCTCCTGGGTTCTTGGAGAACAACGTGCGAAAAGCCTTCGCGGCGGCGAAATGAAAGACGTGATCTTTCAGGGTTCGCGGAACCGGAAACCTGGCGGTATGGCCGAGGTCATCCTTCACCTGGTCCGCGACGAGGATCTGATACTTGAGGATGACGAGGAATTGGTCGAGATCGATGAGGCCCTCTCCGAGATCGACGAGCGTGCTGTCGACGTGTCGGGCCTCGATGCCGGATCGATTGAGCCTGCCGTTGCCGTGGTGATAGGGGCTGATAACCACATCTCAAACGGTTTTCATGATCTTGCCGACAGGGAGGCGGAGGTAGAATTGGTCCGGGCCGCTCAAGTTGGGTCTGCTCAAACCGTCGAGACACGTGTCAAGGTCAAACGTCATTGGCGTCCGCGTTCGGTCGCCCTGGATTTCGCACCCGGCGAAGCCGTTTCGGTGACGCGCCGACTTTACCTCTCTGGCGAAAGTGAATATTTGCTGAACGGCCGCTCGTGTCGCCTTCGAGATATCCAGGACCTATTTGCCGGAACCGGTTTGTCGGGTGCCCATTACGCCATCGTTGAACAAGGCCGGATCGGCCAGATTCTGTCGGCAAAACCGTCGGACCGCCGCACTCTGATCGAAGAAGCCGCGGGTATATCAAAGTTTCGCAGCCGTCAGAGAGCAGCCGAAGCCCGTCTCGAGTCTGCCAAATCGAACCTTTCCCGTATTTCGGACATCGTGTCCGAGATCGATAAACAGGCAAATTCCCTTCGCCGACAGGCAGCTAAGACCAGACGGTTCATAGCTCTTCAGGAGGACTACCGTGTCCGCCTTCATGAGCTGTTTGCGGCAGAAGGGCGCTATTATTCCGACGCCATCGATAGTTTGACGAACGAACTCGCACGGGCCACCGCGACCGAACACGGCCTGGCCTCAAAGGTGGCTGAGCAGGAGGCATTTTTTCGCGATGCCACTGCCGCGGCAAGGGCGGCCGAAGAGGAGCTGACCACCCTTCGACGCCTGCATGCGGAGAATGCGCTCGCCCGAGATCGAGCCGATCGTGAGCTCCATTATCAATCCGAGCAGCTTCAAGCGCTTGGCAGCCGGCTTGAAAGTTTGCGGGCTGAAAGGGTGGCCATCGGTGAACGGATTAAACTGGCCGATTCGGAGATCCTCAGGCTCCGTCAGGAAGAAGAAAGAGAATGTGCGGAATCGGACGCATCTCGCTCGCTGCTTGCCGAGGCTGAATCTCAGTGGTCTGAAAAGCTGGCGACCGCGAAAGATGTTGAAGAACGGTTGGAAGCCTTGAGGGCTTCATTGATCCAGCAGACCGTCGCGATCGAGCGATTCGATGAACTAAGGCGGCAGTTGAACCTGAATTCCGATCGACTAAATGAACGGTTGAAGAGCCTCGAGGCTGAAAGGCACCGGGCCGAACGATCAACCATTGAACATCGCCAGGAAGCCCAACGGTTTGAATCAGAACTCAGAACCGAAAACGATAAGCTCAAGCGGTTCAGTGAAGAAAAGGCAGAGGTCATTTTGGCTGCTGCCTCCGCACGGGAGAAACTCAAGGCGGCGGAGGAGGCACTTCGGCGATTGCGAGAGGAACTTTCGGCCAAGAAAAATCGCCTTGAGACGCTTCAGGAGCTTGAAGAAACCAAAGCCGTGTATTACCCGCAAGTCCAAAGGCTTTTCGCCGAACAAAAGATGATCGGGGTATCGCCGGCGGGCGTCCTGGCAGACCACCTCAAAGTGGACGAGACGGCAGAACAGGCTATCGAGGCCCTTTTTGGCCCATTTCTCCAGGCCGTGATCGTAAATTCGCAGGCCGAATCTGAGAAGGCCGCAGCATGGGCGAAGGAACAGGGGATCGGCAGGGTCTCAATTCTCGCCCTTGATGTGAAAACGCTATCGGGGCCGAAAGCCCGGACGGTCCCGGGCACGATCGCCTCGCTTCTTGGCGCATCAGAGGGACTTATCAAAAAGCTCACCGAGATCTTCCCCAGGGAGCTGAACGCCAAATTCGTCGACACGATCACGGGAACCATTTCAGGCGAGGACGGCATGGTTGTTAGCTCATCGGGTGACGTCGCGATCGCAGGCGGGCTCTTTGTCGCGGGCACAGTCAAGAATGAAGGGAAGAATTCGTCGCTGCTCGCGTTCAAGCGGGAGTTGGCCGGTTTGGCAGATTCGGTGTACGCATTGGGATCTGATGTCATTGCAGCTGAAGAAGAATTAGAGAAGAGCCGGCTCGCCCTCGTCGAGCAAGAAGAAAAGACGGTCGACCTTCAGTCGCTCATAATTAAGGTAGAACGTGGCCTGGTCGCACTTGAGATCCAGCAGAAAGCAAACCTTCAGGAAATTGAACGGGCCGAGCGTCATCGCGGGATCGTCATTTCTGAGTTCGAGCAGGTCAGAGCGGAACTAGAGCAGATCGAGGATCGTCTCGCCCTGGCCGCCTCGGGCGAAGAGGAGGCGGTTGTGCGCCGATTGGCCGTCGAATCGGAGTTGGTTGAAGTATCCAGGGAACTCGAGTCCGCAAGGAACCGGGCCGACGCGGATGCCGTGATCGTCAATGAACGCCGCACGAATGCGGCCACGTCGGAAGAAAGGAGGCGTTCGGTCGCTTTCGCTCTCCGCCGGCTTTCCGACGAAAGGGCCGATCTTGGGAACCGGCTTTCGATGAACGAAAACGAGATCGACGAAACCGATGAAAACATCTTACGGCTTCGCTCGTCGATCGATGAGATCGCTGGGAGGATCGCATCGGCCCCCGACGAGGTCGTGGACGAGGAAGAGTCGCTCGGGACGGCACTGGCCGGGGTCGCCGCCGCACGAACTGCTGCCGATGCCGCGAGTGACGAACTAGCCGAGCTGAATCGCCGGGCGGCCGAGGCGATCAATGCTCGAAGCCACATTGAGGTCAATAAAACAGAAGCGGTAACCGAGCTTCGAAATATTAACGAAAGATGCCAGCAGGAACTCAATCGCCCGTTCGCCGAGCTTGTCGATGAGGTTGAGGTCCCGGCAGACTTCGATCTGGAAACGTCGCGGACGTCGGTCGAGGATCAGCGTCGTCGGCTCGAGGGTTTCGGGGCGATCAATATGCTCGCGGTCGAAGAACTGGCCGAAGCGGAGGAACGTCTCGATTTCCTCACATCGCAGCGTCAAGACATCATCGACAGCATCGTCTCAGCCGAGGAGGCCCTTCGCGAGATCAAGGTCAGGTCGCGAGCCCGTTTTAAGGAGGCCTTCGAAGCCATTAACGCCAACTTTTCCGAGTTCTTCAGTGAGCTCTTCGGCGGCGGGAAGGGTGAGATGTCGCTGCTCGAGGCCGAGGATATCCTCGAGGCCGGGATCGAGATCGTCGCTCAGCCACCTGGAAAGCGGCTTCAGAATATTTTGCTGTTATCAGGCGGCGAAAAGGCAATGACAGCGATCGCTCTCGTCCTTGCGATCTTCAAATACCGCCCGTCCCCCTTCTGTCTTCTCGATGAGGTCGATGCACCGCTCGATGATGCGAACGTCGGCCGCTTTGTTTCTAAGATCGCGGAAATGGCTGAGAAAACACAATTTATCGTGATCACTCACAACAAGCGCACGATGGAAGCGGCCCGGGCTCTTTATGGCGTCACCATGGAAGAGGCGGGGATTTCCAAGATCGTTTCGGTTAAGTTCGATTGATCGACGCGGGCCTGCCCTCCTGCAAACCTTCCCGGTCTGTTGCACATCATACCTGACTGTATCATCCTGTTTTATAGTCGTTATGACAAGACCCTTTCCAATGACAACTGTGCGACGGGCAGCCGCGGGCTTCGGATTATCTGTCCTGCTCTCGGGCCTGGCCATGATCACGGTCGCGCAGATCCAAGTCAAAAGACCTATCGGCGGCACCGCAAACGGCCGGGCTGCAAGTCGTGGCTCCGACCCTCAACCGTCGGCGGTCCCCTCGCCGACACCTGGAAAAAGGAACGAAAGGCCTCAGTCGGCACCCCCAGTGTCGGACGTGCCCGGAGCCAAAGAAACCGCCTCGGTGACGGCAGGGTCGGCCAAGTACAAATATGAGTTTTCGCAGCCTGAGTTTGTGGTCCCGCGAATCATGATCGAACATGACGAAAACGGCATAGGAACTATCGAGTTCAAACAGCGCGGCTCCGACGAAGCGATCATTGACCCGGTCAGCATCTCACCCAAAACGCTTGCCCGGATCAACGGGGCGATCGACGCCCTCAAGTTCCTGGATTCGACCGAATCGTATCAGTATTCAAAGGATTTTTCGCACCTCGGCAACATAAGGTTCACGTTCTCACATGACGGCAGGTCGCGTGAGGTCGAATTCAACTGGACCGAAAACAAGAACGCAAAAGTCCTGATGGACGAATATAGAAAACTTGGACAGCAGTTTGTCTGGATTTTCGATATCTCGGTGTCGCGCGAGAATCAACCTCTCGAATCCCCGAGGCTTCTTGACAGGCTCGACTCGCTGATAAAGCGAGGAGAGATCTCCGACCCGCACCAGCTAGAACCATTCCTGCGCGAACTTGCAGTCGACGAGGCTCTTCCACTTATTGCACGGAACCACGCATCCAGGATCGTCGCCCGCTTCGAAAAGGAAAAGAAGAAAGGAGAAAAATAGGACCCTATCGGAATCGTTTATTTCCTTGGCGTGATCGTGCCGTCGTCACCGATCGCCGGTGCATTTGTCCCGAAATCGGCCTCAGAAAGCGAACGCATTTTGCGGATCGCAGTGCCTGTCGGGTCTAACGCCGGTATCCCGCGTCCTTCCTGCCGGCCGGAGTGGACCTTGCCACTAAGAAAACGGCCATCAGGTGCAAGTTCTACTTCCAGGATAGCTGTCAACGCCGTCTCGGCTTCGAGGCGGAACCAGCCGTAGGTTGCGAAGTTTCCGAGACTGTAGGCAATGAGGCGATCCTTGTACAACTCAAGTCCGCGTAAAACGTGCGGCCCATGACCAACTACGAGATCGGCACCGGCGTCGATCACCGCTCGTGAAAACGCAGGCAGATTTCCTCGCTTTTCACCAAAGTACATTTCGGTCCGATTTGGCACATTCTGATTGTCGGTTCCCTCGGCGCCGCCGTGAAACGAGACGACGACGATGTCCGCCGTCCGATCTGCTTCCCTTACAAGCCGTGCAGCCGAAACTAGGTCGTTCACGTTCGGTACGACCGCATTATGGGCAAACCCGATGAAAGCGACCTTAACGCCTTTGACCTCAAGCTCGGCGGTCGAAAAGCTCGATTTATCACTGCCGGCGTGCCTGATGCCCAGCGAGTCAAGCGTCTGCCGGGTGCTGGCCGCCCCGTTCGAACCGAAATCGAGGGCGTGATTATTTGCAAGGCTCACCACGTCAAAACCGGCATCCTTCAGGTAGCGGCCGTATCTAGTCGGCATTCGGAATGCAAAACACCGTATGGGCTGGCCGGGCTGCGGCGGCCTGCATTTGGAGGAGACACCGCCGTCGGTCAATGGGCCCTCGAGGTTCCCAAACGCGATATCGGCAGCCAAAAGGATCGGAGCCATGTCATTCAGAAGGTCGACACCGTCGTTGGGCGGCATCCGGGTTTCGTTCGGATATGGCGAGCCGAGCATGATGTCTCCAACCGCGGCGACCGAGATCGAATCTCGGTCGGCTCTAGGCGTCGGTGTAGACGCGACGTCGGCAAAATGGGAGGGTTCGATCCGCAGTGCCGGCGGCGAGGCGCAACCCGGTAGCACCGCAATTTGGGCGCTCAAGCAAACGAAGGCAGTCAAAACAAGATTCAACTTCATATGGGAAATTCGATGCGGTATTCGCTTCGATGTATCGCCGACATCGATCATTTGAGCCTGAGCACGGACGAACAGGACGATCGAGCTACGCCGACGCCGGGGCGATCTGCTCAGACACCTCCGGTTCGCTTGCTGAGGAGATCTCCTCAGAGTCCTCCAGTAGAGAACGGTCCACGATCTCCTTTTGTTCCAATTCGTGGATCGCGTACGACCCCGTCGCAGGCGATGCCGATGGAACCCGTCCGACATACCGCAACTTGAGTTCGTTCGAGGCAATTTCGCGCAGACGGGGCTCGACAAAGCTCCAGCCGCCCATATTCTGTGGCTCCTCCTGTGTCCAGAACAGCTGAGTCGCATTCGGATAGCGGGCGATCACCTCCCGAACAGCTTTGCCTGGAAAAGGATAGAATTGCTCCAGCCGCACAATAGCAACGCGCCCATCATTGGAATCCTGTCGTCCCGCTTCGAGATCGTAATATACTTTGCCTGAGCAAAGTACTATCCGTTTGACCTTCGGAAGGTCCTCGACCAAGCTGTCATCGATCAAGGGCCGGAATCCTCCCGCCATGAGCTCGTCGATCGGGGAGCTAGCCGCCGGCAGCCTCAAAAGGCTTTTGGGCGTCATTATTACCAGCGGTCTCGCGCTTTCCTGTTTTGACTGCCGGCGAAGCAGATGGAAGTATTGTGCAGGTGTCGTCGGGTTGCACACTTGCAGGTTATTTTCAGCGCAAAGCTGAAGAAAGCGTTCAAGTCTTGCGGACGAATGCTCCGGCCCCTGGCCCTCATAGCCGTGCGGGAGTAACAGTACGAGCCGACATCTCTGCTGCCATTTGTCCTCGGAAGCCGAAATGTACTGGTCGATAATGACCTGGGCACCGTTAGCGAAATCACCAAATTGGGCCTCCCACATGACCAGCGAATCCTTTGCCTTCACAGAATAGCCGTACTCGAAGCCGAGCACCGCATTTTCGGATAGCGAGCTGTCGTAAACCTGGAACCGGGCCAACGGGTCATTTGCATTCCGGATCTCGCCAAGCGGTGACCATAATTCGCCGGTATTCGTGTCATACATCAGGGCGTGCCGCTGGGAGAACGTACCGCGTCCGGAATCCTGACCGCTGAGCCGGACCCGGAAGCCTTCCTTGACCAATGTCCCAAAGGCGGCTGCTTCCGCAAATCCCCAATCCATGGGTATCTCGCCGGTACCCATTTTGGCTCGCCGTCCCAATTGCCCAACCATCTTCGGATTGATGCTGAAGCCTTCCGGGATCACGGTAATCGATTCGGCCACCTCGTTTAGCAATTCTTTCGGTGCCCCGGTATCGACAATGGACGAGCCGTCCTCCTCTTCAACCGGCATTGGCAGCACGGTCCTTTTGGTGTTGGACGATGCAATTTGTTTGGCTTTCTCAAGAATGCCTTCATACATTCCTATGACGGCCCTGGTCATTGTGTCGAGCTCTTCCTCGGTGATGACCTCCTCACGGATCAGCCTTTGGGCGTAAAGGTGGCGGACGCCAGGATGGGCCTTGACTCGTGCATACATCAGCGGTTGAGTATAGCTCGGTTCGTCGCCCTCGTTATGTCCGAGCCGGCGGAACCCGACCAGATCGAGCACCACATCTTTATTGAATTCCTGCCGGTAAGCCAGGGCGATCTTGATCACCCTATAGGCCGCTTCCGGATCGTCTCCGTTGATATGAAAGATCGGGATCTGTGTGATCTGCGCCGCGTCCGTCGAATAGATAGAACTCCTTCCCGCGGTCGGTGATGTCGTGAACCCGATCTGGTTGTTTATAACGAGATGGATGGTCCCGCCCGTCCTATAACCACGTAGATTGGCCAACTGCAGGGTCTCCATCACGATCCCTTGTCCAGCGAAAGCCGCGTCACCGTGTAGCAGCACAGGCAGGACACGGTCATGGACGGCGTCGCGCAACCGAGCGTCGGCCTCTTCGCCACGGAGAAGCTGGTCCTGTCGGGCACGGGCAGATCCTTCGACCACCGGATTGACGAATTCGAGGTGGCTCGGATTGGATGCCAACTCGATCCTGATCTTCCGCCCTGTCTTTGTCGGCCTGACGCCGACTGCACCCTGGTGATACTTGACGTCGCCTTCATCTGCCGGGAACGATGGATGAGAGGTCCCCTCGAAAACAGTGAATATCCGTTCGGCCAGGTCGCCCGTTTCTGAATTTCCGACAATGTTCGAGAGGACATTCAAACGGCCCCGGTGAGCCATCCCCATAAAGATCTCGTCAACGCCGCGTTCGGCGGACTCTTCGACGAGTCGGTCGAGCATCGGGATCACCGTTTCGCACCCCTCAAGCGAGAACCGCTTTTGACCAAGGAACTTCTTATGCAGGAACTGCTCGAATTGCTCGGCCTCGATCAATTTCCGAAGCAGCTCGACCCTGACATCTTTATCGAGCGAGACCGTATCAACGAAATGCTCCCGTACCTGGGCCCGGATCCAATCCTTTTCTGTCTTGCTCTGAATATGCCGGTATTCGATTCCGACTTTTCCGCAATATGCCTTCCGGAGGATCTCCAGGATCCGTCGCAGCGGCGCGGTCTTTTCGTCATGCATCCCCCCGGTGATGAATTCTCGGTCCAGGTCCCATATGGTCAATCCAAACTGCTCCAGATCCAGTTCCGAAGAGTCCTGGACGGTCATGTTAAGCGGGTCGATGTCCGCAAGAAGGTGCCCTCTTGTTCGATAGGCGTTGATAAGCTGCAAGACATTTGCCTGCTTTTCAGCGAGTTCGCTAAAACGGTCGCCACCCAGAAGTGCCGGATTGAAATCGACCGACCAGCGAAGCGGGGCAACGTTGATCGAGAGGTCGTCGAATATCCTTGCATAGAACTGACCATCGCCGACGAGAAATTCGTGGATCTTCGCAAGGAAAAGCCCGCTTTCGGCTCCCTGGATCACACGGTGATCGTACGTGCTGGTTAGCGTGATCGTCTTGCTGATCCCTAGCGAGGACAGCGAAGCCGGCGTCATCGCCTGATACTCGGCCGGATACTCGATAGCACCGGTCGCGATGATCGCGCTCTGTCCCGCCATCAACCGCGGCGACGAAGCGACCGTTCCGATCGTTCCAGGATTGGTCAACGAAATGGTCGTACCCTGAAAATCGGGAATTTCCAATTTTCCGTCGCGAGCCTTCGCAACGGTTTCATTGTAGGCGGCGAAGAACTCGGCAAAGCTCATCTTTTCACATCCCTTGATGTTCGGGACAAGCAGGCTTCGGGAACCATCCTTCTTTTCGATATCGATCGCGATCCCAAGATTAACGCTCTCGTTCTCAATGCGGCTCGGCGTTCCGCCGACGACCGCAAACCCGTGATTCATTCGCGGATATTCGATCACAGCTTTGATGATCGCCCAACCTATGAGATGCGTGAAGGAGACCTTCCCGAGGCCAGAAGCTGCAAGGTTCGAATTGATCAACTTTCGATTCTCTTCAAGGAGCTTCACCGGCACGGTTCTCACCGAGGTTGCGGTCGGGACCGTTAGGCTCTGCTCCATGTTTTCGACGATCTTCTTCAAGGGACCGACGAGGGGCTTTGCGTTTGCCGGTGCCGCCGACTCATTCTTCTCCGACACCTTCGCCGGGGGAGACTGTTCAAAAGCCTTTGCAGTAGCGGTTGAAGGGCCCGAAGAAGCAGGCTGATCGGGCTCAGACGTTCCTTGCAGATCGTCAAAGTATTCCTGCCAGGATTCGTCGACGGAATTGCGGTCGGACCGGTACCTGGCCAAAAGGCCCTCTACATAGCTCGCATTTGCGCCGAAGTTTTCGGCAATGATCTCGGATAAATTGGAATTCTTTTCGCTCACCCTGTTACTGAAACCTCGATTCTCTCAGAATTGATTTGATTCCATTCTATCGTAACCGGGTGCAATAGCTAAGACGTGTCGGATCACACGGCAGTCGCCCTATTGGGAACGGTTTTTCGTGAGAAGGGCGTACGGCGGGAATGTAAAGTCGATCGGGCCCGTTATTCAGAACGCGATCTCATTCAAACGGCGGTCCCATTCCCGGCGGGCAAAGTGCTGGTGGCCTAACTCGATATCGAATGCGTCTTCTGTTTTGCAGCGGGCGCATCTTTTTCAAGATCGATCTTGATCGCATCGAGGATACCGTTAATAAATTGAGTTGCTTCGAAGGTTGAAAACCGGCGGGCTATTTCGAGAGCTTCGTTGATAACGACCGTGTGGGGTGTGTCCTCGAACAAGAATTCGTAAACGGCCAGCCGAAGAACATTCCGGTCCACTATAGCCATTCGTTCGATCCGCCAATGTTCCGCTCGGGTCCGGATGCGGTCGTCGATCACGTTTTTGTTCTGGAGGGCCCCGAGGACGAGTCCGTCGGCGAATTGGCGGGACTTGTCGTCGAGCTCAGTGTCGCCAAGTTCGTCCCAATAGGCTTGAGCAAGGACCGGGGCATCTTCGCCGACGACGTCCGCAGAGAACATCATCTGCAACGCTGATTCGCGAGCTTTTCGGCGGGCGCCCGAGTTCTTGCCTGATTTATCAAACGACATGCGGAACTGCTTTTCCCTGCGGCTTTTCTTTCTCCCGACCGGTCGAGATCGATCGATAAAGATTCGCCGTTTCAACGGCGGCCTGGGCCGCCTCATACCCCTTGTTACCGGCCTTCACACCGCAGCGGTTAAGGGCCTGCTCTACTGTGTCCGCGGTTACGACGCCGAACATCACCGGGACGCCGGTTTGAATTGAAACATTTGCGACCCCTTTGGCTGCCTCACCGGCGACCAGGTCGAAATGCGGTGTTTCGCCGCGGATGACCACTCCTAAAGCGACGATCGCGTCGAACGAATCCGTTTCAGCGAGTTTCTTTGCCGCACCGGGCAGTTCAAACGAGCCGGGGACCATAAAGATCTCGACCGAATCCTCGGCGGCCCCGAGCCCTTCAAGCGCCTCAACGGCGCCGTCGACAAGTTTCGACGTTAGAAAATCGTTCCAGCGGCTCGCGACGATCGCGAACCTAAAGCCTGATGCGGTCAGCTTCCCTCGATGGATCTTTGGTTTCAAAATATCACTCCGATGCCGTAATTTAACGGCCCGGATAAGTATAAGGAACGTTAAATCGATTTTACAAGCAGAAACAGCGTTCGGATCAACGTGTGCCAGGAGCCGGAGGGGTTCATTGACGGTGCGGCGGCCGTCCATATGAGCGGTCGAAACGGGTTCGCGGGACGGGCGCTTTTATTATGAGCGGTCGAAACGGGTTCGCGGGACGGGCGCTTTTATTCGGATCTCGATTCTTGGTCCCGCCATTGCCCTCAAAATCGAGCGGCCTTAATTGTCGCGTCAATCGATACTGTGATACTTTCTAGCCTGTTTTGCACGCTCATCCGCGGGCCGCCCGAAAATATTTCGTGAATAAAAACCTTATCATCACCGGCGGTGCCGGTTTCATAGGCTCGCATTTGGCCATTCACTTGCTTCGCGAAGGTGGTTGGAACATCACCATCGTTGACGACCTGAACGATTTTTACCCGCCGGAGATCAAGCGGCAGAATCTGAAGCAGATAAACGAAGTCGGCCATTTTCAATTCGTCGAAGCGGACATTCGCAGCTTCGACAGCCTGAAGCCGGTGTTCGACGAAGGCTCGTTCGAGATGATAGTTCATCTCGCTGCCCGGGCCGGTGTTCGCCCCTCGCTGAAGGAACCGCGACTTTATGCCGAGACCAATATCAACGGGACTCTGAACCTTTTGGAACTGGCACGCGATCACGAGATCGGGCAGTTTGTATTCGGCTCATCCAGTTCGGTTTACGGCATCAATTCGAAAATTCCCTTTGCCGAAGACGATCCGATCCCGAACCCGATCTCGCCATACGCATCGACAAAGGCCGCCGGCGAACTTCTCTGCCACACCTATTCGCATTTGTTCGATATCCGCACGGTCTGCCTTCGGTTTTTCACCGTGTACGGAGCACGGCAAAGGCCCGATCTTGCTATCCACAAATTCGCCCGCCTGATAAGCGAAGGACGGCCGATCCAGGTCTTCGGCGACGGTTCGACGCGGCGGGATTACACCTATATCGACGACATTATCCAAGGCGTTCGAGCGTCGATGGACTATGACGGCGCGATGCATGAGATCTTCAATCTGGGCGAATCGGAAACGACCGAACTGTCACGGCTGATCGAACTGATCGAGGACGCACTCGGCACAAAGGCCGTGATCGAACGCCAGCCGATGCAGCCCGGCGACGTTCCGATAACTTACGCCGACGTCTCAAAGGCGAGGCGGCTGTTGAACTACGACCCGCGAACGAAGATCGAGGAAGGTATTCCCAAGTTTGTCGAGTGGTTCAAGTCCCAGCACTGAAGAAATAAGGCCACGGGCCGGTTTCAGGCTTACCTGCAAGGCGGGGTTTGGTGTGATGCCTTCGCAAAACCCGGCCTCTCTCGTGAAGGCTATCTGACCCTCGACCTGAACGAAACGATCAATGTGAGTAACCGGAAGAAGCGACAAGCGAGAGATTGACCGGTACGAAGAGTTCGTTACCTAAGGGATTCACCCTGAGCTTTAATGTTCATCACCTGAGGGGACTGAGGAAGACCCCGGTCGTAACCGCTCCCGGTTCTGACTGGTGACGCCCGATCCTTTGTAGAAGTCAGCGAGTCGGCTAGTTCGATTTAGCCAACGTTGAGCATTTCGCCCTTACTTGCGTGCCGGCTTCTTCACCGGGGGCAAATCCCCGGTAAATGGACCGGGCCGGTGCCGGTAAAACTGGGAAGGCCGGCTAGCCCCAGCGGAAGAAGCGTTTCATAAGGGGAAGGAGGCGGTGACCGGTGACGACCTGGCGAAAGAAGACCTCGTGTTCGACCTCGACTCGGGCCATGTCGAGCAGGTCCTCGACGCATTCGTCCATCTTAAGTTCTTTTGCGAAGACGGCGGCGTCCTCGTATTCGACCGAGTTCTTGCTCTCAAGACGGCCGGCGAAATACATCGGCATAAACCACCCCGAAAGGTGACAAGTAAAGCCGAGCGTGCGGCCGATCGTCCAGAAGACCTTTTCGCGCAAGGGTCGCGGGGCGGACCCGAGCTTTTCAAGCCATTCGCCGACCCGCCGCCGGTGGTCCCACTCTTCGGCCTCGATCTGCTTTATTCGTTCTTTTTCCGGTGAATCTTTAAGGCTCTTCCAATGCCCGCGATAGGCGTACGCCGCGGCGACCTCGCCGGAGTAGGCGTGCTGTAGGATCTTGATCAGGTTTTGGCGGGCGTTGGCCACTACGACTCGATTCTACCCGAATCTTCAGAGCGTGTAATCAGCGGCGAGGCCCGCGACCCGGGGGTCCTTGACTCTTATTAGAATTGGAATTATTCTAATAAAAATTGCTTTTGACAGTAACACCCAATGAAAGATATTGGAATTCAGGGATTGACGAAGCAGCGGAAGGCGGTACTTGAGGTCATTCGCGAGGCGGAAGACCATTTGACCGCGAACGAAGTTTTTGAGAGCGCGCGACGATTGCTGCCCGGCATCTCGTTCGCTACTGTTTACAATTCGCTGCGTTATCTGAAACAGGAAGGCCTGATCGGCGAGGTGCTTTTCGGCAACGATGCGACCCGCTACGATCGAAATTTGACTCGACACGACCATGCGATCTGCAACAGCTGCGGAAAGCTTATCGATCTTGAGTTGAACATCCCGGATGAATTGCTGCGAGCCGCAGCAAGGCGTTCGAAGTTCAAGCCGGAATCGATCGAGCTTACATTGCGCGGTTCGTGTCCCGATTGCTCTAAATAAAAAAATAAGAAAAGGAAGGTTTAGTCAGGAATGGAAAACAATTCAGGGAATGGAAATGGTTCGGGCAAATGCCCCTTTTCGGGTGAGCCCCAAAAGTCGACCGTAGCGGGCCTGGGCCGGACGAACCAGGACTGGTGGCCGAACCGGCTTAGGCTGGATCTGCTTCACCAGCACTCGGAAAAGTCCGATCCGATGGGCGAGAGCTTTGACTACGCGAAGGAATTCAACAGCATCGATTATAAGGAGTTGAAGAAGGACCTGGTCAAGCTGATGACGGACTCGCAGCCTTGGTGGCCGGCGGATTTTGGCCACTATGGGCCGCAGTTCATCCGGATGACCTGGCACGCGGCCGGGACCTACCGCATCACCGACGGCCGGGGCGGCGGCGGCCGCGGACAGCAGCGTTTCGCCCCGCTGAACAGCTGGCCGGATAACGTAAATATCGACAAATCGCGCCGCTTGCTGTGGCCGATAAAACAAAAATACGGCAAGAAGATCTCGTGGGCCGACCTGCTCATTCTGGCTGGCAACGTCGCACTTGAGTCGATGGGTTTCAGGACCTTCGGATTCGGCGGAGGACGCGAGGACGTTTGGGAACCGGACAACGACGTCAACTGGGGAGCCGAGATCGAGTGGCTGGGTGTTGATAAACGCTTCAGCGGCGACCGCGATCTGGACAATCCCTTCGGAGCCACCCACATGGGCCTGATCTATGTGAATCCACAAGGCCCGGACGCCAGCGGCGACTATATGGCCGCAGCAAAGGACATTCGGGCCACGTTCGGCCGGATGGCGATGAACGACGAAGAGACCGTAGCGCTGATCGCGGGCGGACATACCTTCGGAAAAGCACACGGTGCCGGTCCTGAATCGCACAAGGGACCGGATCCCGAGGGAGCACCGATCGAAGCACAAGGCTTCGGCTGGACGAGCAATCTTGGCAGCGGATTTGGCGCGGACACCGTTTCGAGCGGCATCGAGGTCACCTGGACGAAGACGCCCGCACAATGGAGCAACAACTTTTTCGAGAATCTGTTCAACTTTGAATGGGAAAGGACCACCGGCCCGGGCGGAGCTATCCAGTGGGTCGCGAAGGACGTCGAGGAGATCATTCCCGACGCCCACATTCCCGGCAAGTTTCACAAGCCGACAATGCTGACCACAGACCTTACGCTGCGTTTCGACCCCGAATTCGGCAAAATCTCTCGGCGGTTCCTCGAGGACCCGCAGGCTTTTGCCGATGCTTTCGCCCGTGCCTGGTATAAGCTGACGCACCGTGACATGGGTCCAAAGGCTCGTTACCTGGGCCCGGAAGTCCCGTCGGAAGAGCTGATCTGGCAGGACCCGGTCCCCGCTTCGACTACCGATCTTGACGACGCCGGAATTTCGGCTCTGAAAGCAAAGATCGCGGATTCCGGCCTTTCGGTCTCCGAATTGGTCTCGGCGGCGTGGGCGTCGGCTTCGACGTTCCGCGGAGGCGATAAACGCGGCGGAGCAAACGGTGCACGTGTTCGCGTGGAACCGCAGAAGGATTGGGACGTCAACAAAGGCGTCGGGCCGGTGATCGCGAAGCTGGAAGAGATCCAGAAAGAGGCAGGCAATATTTCGCTCGCCGATCTGATCGTGCTGGCCGGCAGCGTCGGCGTCGAGAAGGCGGCCAAAGCCGCCGGTTTCGATGTGACCGTTCCCTTCGCACCGGGCAGAGGCGACGCGACTCAGGATCAGACGGATGTCGATTCATTCAAATGGATGGAGCCGGCGGCCGACGGATTTCGCAATTATCTCAAAGCGAAATACACGGTCCCGACCGAGACACTTTTGGTCGATAAGGCACAGCAGTTGACGCTAACGGCTCCGGAGATGACGGTGCTGGTCGGCGGAATGCGCGCAATGAATGCAAACTTTGACGGGTCCAGCACGGGCGTTTTCACTAGCCGGCCGGGAGCGTTAACTAACGACTTCTTCGTCAACCTGCTTGATATGGGCACGGTTTGGAAAGCCGACGAGACCGAGGAGATCTTTGAAGGCACCGACCGGGCGACCGGCGAGAAGAAATGGACGGCGACTCGCGTTGACCTGATCTTCGGTTCGAATTCGGAGCTTCGGGCATATGCGGAAGTCTATGCCTGTGCGGATTCGGGCGAAAAGTTCGTCAATGATTTCGTCGCGGCATGGACGAAAGTGATGAACCTGGACCGGTTCGATCTGGCAACGTAGCGATACGGGCACTTCTCAATTTGGAAAAGGCAGTCCTGCAATGGGCTGCTTTTTTCGTTTCTTGACGGCAGCCGAATGCCTGATTCGGCCCGTCGGCTCATGTAAGGTATTATAGGTGTACCGAAACATCCGTTACCTATTCAGTTTCAGACAAAATTAAGGAGGAATTGATGACACGAATCGCATTGGCGTCAACGATCGCTTTGCTTCTATCGATCTCTGTTCTGGCCCAAACCGAACCCGAACCGAAAGTGACCGCCCTGAACATGCCAGAAAATTCACCTGCCGGCGAGATCACCGGGAATATCAGCTCCGGCCAGAAAATACCGTTGCGCTGGGCCGAAAGCAGCCAGGTCGCCTGCTTCCCGGGAACTCGATTTGAGATGTTCAACGGGAACCACGTGCTCTATCGTGTAGGGCTTCCGGCCGCTTCGAAAATGAAGATCACCCTGACGCCGAAGGGGGGCTCGAAGCTCAGCCTTTATGCCCTTAGGCAAGGAGCCCGCCCCGCCGATCACGCGGTCCCGCCGAATGTGCGTTCGGCTATATCATGCGAGGCGAGCTATCCGCTCTATGCGAACGTAGGCGGCGGGCGACGCGTTACTAACAAAGACGACGGCACGCGGTCGGTCGAGTATATTTCAGTCAACGCGCCTTACAGTATCCTGATCGGAGTGGCCGGTGCCGAAGGTGCGACCGAGGGACAATATTCGCTGAAGATCACGGTCGAACCGCGATAACTATAAGTTCTTGGCTTTTATTCTAGAGGGGCTCGCCGAAATAGAGGGTGTGGCCTTGATCTTCGGGTCAAATTCGGTACTCAGGGCCGAAACAGAGGTCTATGTCCAGTCCGACATCGGCGAGAAGTTCGAACGCGATCTCGTCGCGGCCCGGGACTAGCTGATGAATCTTGCCCGGTTCGACCTGATCCAGTTGCGGCGTAGTGTTAAGATCGTTTCGTCGAAAAAAAGGTGGCCGGGTGTCGGCCACCTTTTCTTGTGCCGTTGGAATCGCACTATTGGCGTGCACCGACAGAGAGAAGGTACTCGACGACAGCGGTATGACCGCCTCGCCGCGCCATGCTTAGAGGAGTGCGATATTCCTCAACGATCTTATTCCCACGAATTTCATCGACGCGAACGCTTGAATTTACATCCGCTCCCTTCGAAACGAGAAGCTTGACCATTTCGAGTCGGCCTTGTTCACACGCTTTTATGATCGCGTTCTCATCGCCTGCAACGACTTTGTGGATATCGGCCCCGCGATCCAGAAGCAGAAGAACGATATCGGCGTGGCCGCTTCCGGCGGCCATTATCAGCGCGTTGCCGTCACCCTCGACCCCGGCGTTGATGTCGGCGCCCCGGTCGAGCAGAAGGTCAACGATATCGCGATGCCCTTCGCGGGCCGCATTCAGCAGCGGATTGCCGTCGCCGCCGACGCCGATGTTCGGTTTTGCACCCCGGTCGAGGAGAAGCTTGACCATTTCGAAGTCGCCTTCTCTTGCAGCCGCGATCAGGGGCGTTCCGTCGCCGGGTATGACGACATTTACATCGGCCCCTTCGTCGATAAGCGTTTTGACTTGCTCGGGTGATCTTCGCTCCGCTGCTTTGAGAAGGGCCGAATCCTGACGTTTGACGCCCCGGCGGTCATCAGTATCATACTCATCTTCTTCATCGTCTCGCCGGACTGTCCTGGCCGGCGGCGTGGGTTCAGCGACCGGCTTTGCGGTCCGTTCCTGCTTTACTTCGGGAGGCGGTTGGACCTGTGCGATAACGCGAAGCGAGCCGATCGGGATCAACACGAACGATCCGACGACCACCGAAAATGCAGCGGCGGCCAGACCTGCACGTTCGCGGCTTCTCGTCCCGTCGAGCAGCGACGAGACGCGGCGGGCAAGGTCGCTGCGTTTTGCCATGCCGAGCATAGGTTGTGTACGGGCGGCCGTAAGCTGCCGCGAGAGGGATACTAATTGTTGAGCGTAATCGGCGCTTTCGGCGGTTCGAACAACAGCGTCGTCACAGGCTCGTTCGGCTTCAAAACAAAGTTTTCGCCAGGCCATCCAAACAAGAGGATGGAACCAATAAAAGGAGCACGCGATACGTGCGGCGATCTGGGTTATCCAATCGCCGCGGCGGATGTGCTCGAATTCATGAACGAGAGCCCGGCGGAGATCGGCCTCGTTCCACTGTTCGGCATCGGCCGGCAGCATCACCGCCGGATCAAGGAAGCCGAACGTCACCGGCGCCTGGACCTTTTCGTGGAGCAAAACGTCCACGGGCTTTATCCGGGCTTCGATGGTGAGCCGTTCGGCCAGGCCTCGCAGCCGGTCGGACGGAAGCCCGTGCCGTCTGAAATGACGAACTCGTATGAGGTCGACGACCAACGAGAGCGAAAGGAAAAACGCCCCCGCGATCCACGTGATCAGAAGCAAAGTGGCTGCCGACGGCATCGCCCACGTCGTTTCATCGGCGACTGTACGCACCGCCGCACTTTTCACGGACGGATCAGTCACCGGCGCTGAAGCAAGAGCAGCGGAAAACGGTGCCGATCCGACTGCCGGTGACGAGGCAGCTACCTCGACCGGCAGATCGGGAATGGTCATCACGACCATCGGCAGTGCAAGCAGGGCGGCGAAGGTCGTCGCAAAAACAAGGTGCCGCCACGATGCCTGGGCGCGAACGGACAGGGCCCCGGCAACGAGGCCGAGCAGAAGGATAACGGTCGCCTTTGCGAGGATGGTCAGGGCCACCGAATCGCCAAGTATAAGAACGAGGTCCGAAATAACCGATGTCATATTATCTCCTTTTCTCGCGCGCCGCATCTATCTCGGCGTGGAGTTCGTCCAATTCTTCCGGCGTCCACTTTTCCTGCTTTAACAGCGCAGCGACCGCCTGGCCGGGCGAGCCGGCGAAGAACACTTCGATCAACTGGTCAAGGGCCCTCCGCCGTGCCGTCGTGCGCGATTCGGTTGGAGTGTATACGTATTTCAGACCCTCTTCGTTATGTTGTATTTGTCCTTTTGCCTCGAGCTTCGCCAGCATCGCCCGAACAGCCGAATAACTCGGCGGATCGGTCAACCCCTGGCGAATGTCCTCGGCCGAAGCCCGGCCGCCGAGGCTGTGAAGGACGTCCATTATTTCCCGCTCCCTACGTGAGAGCTTTGTGATCTTTGTTGAAGTCATAACATTCGAATTCCCGCGGTGGATTTAATGCTATGAACGTAGCATAGTGCTATAAACGTAGCATGTCAAGAACTTTTTTTGTTGACCTAGGCTGGAGGGGATCGTTTGACGGACGCGGCGGGTTTTGAATCGGCTTGATTTCACCAGCGGAAGCCATAGCCTTCCTTGATCTCGTCACGGCTGAAGCATTTTGCAAAGCGTTGCCTTACCAGATCCCGGTCGGCCGGTCACGATGATGCATTTGGCCTTGTCATCGTCAGACAGTTGCCCAGAATCGTAGCACGCGAAATATCGATAGCTACAGGTGAAGCCAAGCGAAACCTGTAGACCGAGCTTGCAATTGAAGGCGAAGCGTGTGAAACATGCGGCAGTGGTATCGCGTGTTTCCCACGCTCATCGATCGATCGACCGCTTTCTACACGTTCCGCCTTCGGCTTCACGTTTAACCAATGTTTTTGATGCCCGCTTCGCAGGCTCGTCTCCGCTTTAATTGATACGTGCATTCGCAGGCACTGCGCCGTCACAACGGTTCGCCAAAATAAAGGGTATGTCCTTGGTCGTCGTGGATGACGAACTCGTATGTTTACTTTTCCCAGACAAGGTCATTTGTGATCGCTCGTCCACTGTGACAGGTCGTCGACAGGGTTTGGCAGTCGTCCCTCAAGCCATTTCTTGCAGGTTCCGGGTTTGAATTTCGGGTCGGTAGATTCGATCACCCACGATAAAAACTCATCGGGCCCACCATTCAAATAGGGTGCAGGCGACACCGGCATGAAAACCGTCGGCAACCTTTCCGTGACCGATAAATAGTTTAAGACGCAACCCAATTCCTGAACCACATTCCAGGCAAGTGGATTTTCAATATCGATCGCGAATTTGATCCACCAATTGCCGTCGTCCAATCTTCCTTTCCCGATTGCCGGATGTACACCCGGGACCTTCTTTAGGTAGGACTCCAGCGTTTCGAAATCACGTTCATCACCCATAAGCGGGTTCACCTTGGTCGGCGCGAGCTATCTGTTCTTCAAGTCAGCATAAGCTGCTCGGATAAGATCGGTAAGCGCCCTCTCGTCGACAATTCGATCGGGCCGAAGTTTAACATGGCGCATGAATTTGCCCGTGCCTTCCAATAAGCCGTGCGGGTCGGGGAGTTCGGTGCCTTGAAAGAAGCCGACATTGACGTGTTCGGTGAAAACATTAACGTAGCCGAAGGCGATTTCGCCGACGCACGCGGTCGGATGATAGTCGTGCAGCAGTTCGCGGAAATCATCACCTTGATTGCGCATGACCCCGAACCAGTGACGGGCGACCGCTCCCAGCTCGCCCCGTCGGGCGTCGAACCACGCATCTACCGCACGATCGCGTTTCACGGCGGTTGGAAACTCAAAGAGTTGCTCCCGGATCATTTTTAGTTTGGCCGGCCGAAGTAAATTATATAGCCGTTTATATCTCTCACCTCGAAACCGAGGAGGTTGCCGGAGTTGTCGCAGAGGGGCATCTTAAAATCGACATTGCGCGAGACGAATTCTTCGTAAAGCGTGGGGGGATCAGGGACGTAAACATATGCGTCCCAGCTCGCGATGCCGTGGCCAATATCTCGCGTGTAATTCGGCACCGGGTCGACATCCACATCCTTGAACATGATCATCGCGCTTCCCCGCTGGACGATCCCAAAGAAAATATCGTCCGGTTCCGGTCCCTGAAAAGGAACCTCAAAACCGAGTTTGTCGTGATAGAACGCGAGCGTTTCCGGCACGTTTCGCACGATAAACAGCGGCGAGACACCGCCAACCTCGACCTCAGCCACATTTCCTCCCTCGCGAACGTGGACACATGTGAAATAAACGAATTAAGATAGCACGCTATGTCGAGAACGAAGAAGATAATTTATTGGATCGCGACGGTTTGGCTTGCACTCGGAATGTTTTCGACCGGTATCGTGCAACTATTGAAGCTTCAGCCGGATGCGGAGCTGATGGTGACGCGGCTCGGTTATCCGGGCTATCTCCTTACCCTGCTCGGTGTGTGGAAGATCCTCGGCGTGATCGCAGTGCTGGTTCCGAAATTCCCGTTAATAAAGGAGTGGGCGTATGCCGGCTTTTTCTTTGCGATGACAGGGGCCGTCTTTTCGCACCTCGTCATGGGCGATGGATTTGGCGAGATCTTCCCGCCGGTCCTGCTGCTTGCCCTAACGGTGGTGTCGTGGTATTTGAGGCCGGACAGCCGAAGATTGGTGTAGCACCCCGGTTAGAACGAGGACGGTGATCCCATGGCAGTTAACGAGCAATTGGCAGACCGGGTACGCGAGATAATCGCCCGAACCCATCAGGACGTTGAAGAGAAACGGATGTTCGGCGGCCTTTGTTTCATGGTGGACGGCAAAATGTGCGTTGGGGTCGAGAGTGAACGGCTGATGGTCCGTTTTGATCCGGCACGAACCGGCGAGGTAATGGAAATGGACGGCGCCGGGCCAATGGATTTTACAAAGCGGGTGATGAAAGGGTTCGCGTTTGTAGAATCCCGCGTTTTGGAAACCAGGGCCCAGCTCGAATTCTGGGTCGGCCTTGCGCTCGAATTCAATAAGTTGGCAAAGCCCTCGAAAAAGAGGCAAAAGAAAGCTGACCGATGATCACCGGTCTTCCATTTGGGAAACGCGAACGAAACTTATGAGCGGAAAATTAACATCCGGCCAGCGTGACGAATTGATCGGTAAACTTAAGGCCCGGTTCGAGAAGAATATGGCCCGCCATAAGGGTCTGAAGTGGGACGATGTGGCGTCGAGGCTGGCCAAGAAGAGCGAGAAACTCTGGTCGCTGGCCGAGATGGACCGCACGGGCGGTGAGCCGGATGTCGTCGGGTTCGATAAGAAAACAGGCGAATTCGTGTTTTACGATTGTTCGGCGGAAAGCCCTAAAGGCCGAAGAAGCCGGTGTTATGACAAGAGTGCGTGGGAATCGCGGAAAGAGCATAAGCCCGAAGGCAACGCCGTTGATGCAGCCGCCGCGATGGGCGTGAACCTATTGACCGAGTCGGAATATCGCGAACTTCAGAAACTCGGTGCGTTCGATCTGAAGACTTCAAGCTGGATCGCCACCAACGCCGATGTCAGAAACCTCGGTGGGGCGATGTTCTGCGACCGCCGTTACGAAAAGGTCTGGACTTACCACAACGGTGCCGAATCCTATTACGCCGCACGCGGATGGCGCGGTTCGCTGAGGGTGTAAAACCTGCGTTCCGCCGTCCGTAAATTGTTTGATCATTTAAGGACCTCGGCCGTTAATCGGTCGAGGTTTTGTTCGTTCGCCGGAACGACGATCTTGGCCATTCGATCTGCCACCTCCTCGTCATCGAAGGCCGGAGGTCATCGAACCCGGTCGCTATCGCTCCCGATTCTGACCAGAGAGGCCGTACCTGACAGCTGCCTCAAGTACTTCGACGTTGATGTCTTTAAGCGTCTTGAACCGGATGCAATAGCCGGTCACGGTCGCCTTGCCGAGGTCTTTTCCGTAGGTCTCGGCGAGGAATTTCTTGTCTTCGAGACCCATAATGTAAACGGAGATCCCGGCCGTGTTCCCGCTGATGCCGACCTGATAAAACTCCTTCTTCGTCCCGTCGGCATATTTTATCGTGTAAGATCCGTAACCGATATTCGGGTTGGAAACAATTTTGCCTTCACTGTTTTTACCATCCAGGAACCATAATTTGCATTTCGGCTTTACCCCTAGGATCATGCGGTGCAAATTCTGCATCTCGCTCCGTTTGGGCTCAGATAGGCCGGCAATGTACGCACCGATCTGTTTTTCTACGCTCATTTAATATTTAGCTTCTCAATGATCATAAGAATCTATCAAGGAGCCACTGAGATCACAGAGATTTAAGCGAAAGCTATCACGCAACTATCGCTCTGCCCTCTCTGTGTCCTCTGTGGCGAATCTCATGCATCCTCTTCTATCTGAGGCGCACCCGTTTTTACACCGCCGTCGCGTTCGTAGGTGGCGATAATGATTCCGTTTGGACTGATGCGGCTGTCGGTGACCTTGTAGGACGCCGGGATCGTCCCGTTCTGGAACAGGCGTTTTCCGGAGCCGAGGGTGATTGGGAATGTCATTAGCTCGATGCGATCGACGAGATCGGCTTTGAAAAGCGTCTGGAGCATATCGGCGCTTCCAAACGCGTGAATGTCCGGGCCGTCGGTCTCTTTTAGCTCGCGAACTTTCTCGGTAAGGTCGCCGCTCAGGAATATACTTGGCTGCCAATCGCTCGCGTCACGTGTGTTTGACGCGACGTATTTGGTTGCGGTCATCACGTTCGGCCAAAAGTGGGAATGCGTCGGCCAATAGTCTTCCCAGGCTTCAAATGTTTTGCGGCCCAGCAGCAGATCGCCCGGCCTGGCCAGCCGCTCTTGTATAACGGCTCCCGTCTCCTCGTCCGCATAACCGAAAAACCACCCGCCATGATTGAAGCCGTCGCCGTCGTTTTCCTCGTTTTGGATGACACCGTCGAGCGTTATGAATTCACATGCAGTTATTTTTCTCATGATCTTACCATCTTGGATCGCGTAGCGATCAGCTGTCTCGTTCCGAATACCACTATTGTCTTAAAGATTTGGAATCGAGAAAGTCGTTCACCATCGGGATGATCACTGCCCTGCGGTCCATCAGCGTAACGTGTGTGGTGTCTGGGATGATGGCCAATCTTGAGGCGGGACGCGGCATCATGTCGCCGTGGATCTCGCCGCCGCCTTTGAGGCGGTACATTTCCGCGATGTGATCGAGCCGCACGCCGTCGGCGTCGCCGTGGATGAAGAACATCGGAGCCTTGGTAGCCTTGAATTTGTCGGCACCGAAGTCGTACGATTTCGCGGCCGTCGAGATAACGTGCTTCACGAACTGCGCGAATTTATCGGGTGTGGGGCTCAGTTTCTTGTATTCGGCTTCCATCGGCGAGCCCTTGAAGACCAGCGCGGTGATATTGGGGAGCGCGTCGCGTCCCTCCTTAACCCATCCGTCGTAGCGGAACACGGCCGAAATGCTGACGATCTTTCGCATCTTCTCCGGATGGCGGATCGCAGCCTGCATTGCAACACCTCCGCCAAGACTGTACCCGATGATATCCGCGCTGGGGATCTTAAGATGGTCGAGCAGCTCCGCCACATCGTCGGCGAGGTTTTCAAAGCTCATGTCGCGTTTGATGTCGGCTGTACGCCCGTGGCCCTGCATTTCAACTGCGATCACTTGTCGCGTTTTGGCGAGTTCGTTGACCCAATCACTCCAGCCCGTGATCGACATGAACGCCCCGTGGAGCATCACGACCGGCTCGCCGCTCCCGTGGATCTCGTAGTACATTTTGAGCCCGTTGACCGGCGCATAGCCGACGGTTGGCTTCTGCTGCGCCGATGCGACAACGGAAAGAAGAATCGTCAAGAGCGACGTCAGGATAGCGGATGCTGTCTTCATTTTTCCCCCGCCAGCAATCCGTCGAGTTGCTTGTAGCTCATCTCCATTCCGTCCGTCATGCCTGTCGAGATCGCCGCATCGCGGTCCGCCTGGGAAGCAAACTTGATCGAGGTCGCCACGTCGGTGATCCCGTTTGTCTCGTTGAACGTGACAGTAATGATCGACGGCTCGCCTCCCATCGACTCACCCAAATTGCCCGGATCAAAGATCTGCGTATGCACGATCTTCGAATGCAACGCGACCTCAAGCATCTCACCTGTGAAACCAAACTCTTGTCCGATCTCGTCATTTCGCCAGCGCCAGCGATACGTCCCGCCCACATCGGTCGACATCTCGCAAACCGGCATCGTCCATCCGGGCATGGCCGTTAGCCAGCGACGCATCCACGCGGGCTCCGCATACGCCTGCCATACCAGATCGACCGGCGCATCAAAGCTCCGCTTCACCAGCACTTCACGATCCGACGGCGTACTCACTTCAGCAGGTTTCATTCTTCGCTCCTCCTTCTGAGCTATGCTATTCATGATCATTCTCCTTGTCTTGCAGCGGTTGTCCGCGTCATCGTCACGAGCAGATCTTTCAGCTGTCCAAGCGTCATCGTGAATCCTTCCTTGAAGCCCATTTCGATCATCCGTTCCAAGCGTTCGAGCGACTCGTTATAGATAGAAACGTGAACCGTTGTCTTGCCGTCTTGCTCGGTGAAATTCAGGTCCCAATCGGAGCCCGGCAATTCAAGATCTTCGTTCTCGTCGGCAAACGCATTAAAGAGCTTGAAATTGGTTTTTGGAGTGATGGATGTGTATTTCTGGACCGCCCATCGCTCATGACCTTCCGGAGTGACCATCGCGTAAAATCGCCGGCCGCCCTCTTTGAATTCCATGACCTTGGTCCTCGACAAGAAAGGCTTAGGTGCCCACCACTTGTCGAGAAGTTCCGGCTTCGTGTAAGCATCCCACACCAGATCACGCGCCGCATCGAATTCCGCCGTGATCGTCACTGTCTTCGTTTCTTTGTTTACAATAAATTCCATAGTTATCGTCCTTCGCTCTCTTACTGCGTTGAATGTTATGCCCTTACTGACCTGCGGGCTTCTGCATTTTCATGATCTTTAGCATCTCGTCCAGTTGCTCGTACCGCATCTCCCAGATCTTTCGGTATTGTTCGAGCCACTCGTCGATCTCTTTCATTTTGTCGATCTCCAGCCGGTAATAGATCTCGCGGCCCTGCTGTTCGTGCGTCACGACCTCGCACTCGGTGAGGATGCGAAGGTGTTTCGAGACGGCCTGCCGCGTCGTGTCAAAATGCTCGGCGATGGCGTTCGGCGTCATCGCCTGGATCGCCACCAGAGCAATGATCGCCCGCCGGGTTGGGTCTGCTATGGCCTGGAAAACGTCTCGTTTCATCTCTGCGAACAGCATTATGCAACCATTCAGTTGCATATGTCAAGCGCAACCGAACGGTTTCGTAATTATGATGGAAATGGGAACCTTAATATGAAAACTTGGCCACGAATGACGCAAACAGACACGAAACAATGCGGAGCTGTTTCGTTTTATTTTGTGGTTACGGTTGGTTCGTAATAATGAGTCACTGCGCCGCAACCGAAAGTTTTCGTTGTTAAGAGTTTCAGGTCGATCCGGTCGCTGATGTCCTTGAATAACGCGAGTCCGCTGCCGATAATTGTTGGATGAATACTTAGTTGGAATTCGTCGGTCACGCCGAGGTTGGCAAGCTGGACGATCAAACTAGGGCTGCCGGCCAGGATGTCGTTTCCCGGCTGCTCTTTGAGTTCCAAAATTTCGCCCTTGATCAGTTCACCTTTCAGTTCCGTATTTCGCCAATCAACTTCTTCGAGCGTGCGGGAGTAAACAATCTTTGAGATATTGTCGATCGCCGCCGCGAAATCGTCCATGTCCTTTTGGCCGGTCGGGCTCTCAAGGACGGACTTCCAATACTCCATAAGCTGGAAGGTTTTGCGTCCGTAAATAACGATATCGGAATTATTCAACAGGTCGGTGTAATGCTGATGGATCTGTTCGTCGGCGTTCATTGCCGTGTGGTCGCAAAACCCATCAAGCGTCATGTTCATCGCTGCGATCAGTTTTCTCATATCTCGTTAGAGGCACTTTTAGATCGGATCCGTTCGTGAGGTCTGCTGTCCGAGCTGCTCCGCAAGCCCGATGAGAATTCCTTCGGGGCCGCGGATGTAGCAGAGGCGGTAGATGTCTTGATAATTGACCACTTCACCGACGAGATAGACTCCGAGTTTGCCGAGCCGGGAGAGTGTATCGTCGATGTCGTCGACAGCGAACATCACTCGAAGGTATCCAAGCGAATTCACGGGAGCTCTTCGATGATCGCCGACGACCGGCGGAGAGAGGAATCTCGACAGCTCGAGCCGGCTGTGGCCGTCCGGCGTGCGCATCATGGCGATCTCGACGCTCTGGTTGCCAAGTCCGGTAACGCGCCCGGCCCACTCACCTTCGACCTTGCCACGTCCCTCGAGCTCGAGGCCCAGCTCGGTGAAGAACTCGATGGCGGCATCGAGGTCTTCCACGACGATACCGACATTGTCCATACGTTTGACCGTCATGAAGTCTCCACGACGTCGAATTGTCCATTCAACGTCCCGTCAGTATAATGCGGCCATCATCACATTTCCATCTTTCAGCAAATGAGGTCAAAGAATATGTCGACACGCGGCCTTCTGATACTTGTTTTGAGTTTTGCGGTCCCGCTCCAACTGGTACCGGGACAAACAACGCACCGTTTCAAGCCGACGGTCGGGTATCCGACCTTTGCCGTGCGGCCGCCGGTGCTGACGATCAAGCCCGGCGATTCGCTTGAGAGCGAGACGCTGTGGGGCGAGTGGTACGAGCGGGCGGGCGGGAAATGGCCCGGCGAGGTGGGCCCGTTCGCGATCGAGGGTGCGGAACCGGGAGATACGCTTGTCGTTCGGGTATTGCGTGTTCGGCCGAATCGCGACACGGCGGTTTCGACGCAGGGCGGTAATTTCGGAGCGCTCGTGCCCGATGGCGGGACTGCGTTCTTGAACGACACGTTCCCAAGCGGACGGTACGTTTGGCGGCTCGACCGACAGAAAATGACCGGAACGGTCGATCTGCCGGGAAGTGCGATGAAGCAGGTCACTGTGCCCTTAAGCCCAATGCTCGGGCGGGTGGCTACGGCGCCGGACGGCGAAGAGGCGTTTGGCGGTTTGTGGCCGGGACGCTTCGGCGGAAACATGGACGCCGCGGACGTTCGCGAGGGGACGACCGTTTACCTGCCCGTCTCACATCGCGGCGGGCTGTTCTATTTCGGCGACGGCCACGCTCTGCAGGGCGATGCCGAAATATGCGGATCGGGGCTTGAGACGTCGATGGAAGTCGCTTTCCGTTTTGAACTTATTAAGGGCCAACGCATCCAATGGCCCCGCCTCGAAGACGCCGACCACATAATGGTCGCAGGCAGCGCGCGACCGCTTTCGGACGCGCTGCGGATCTCGTTCGTGGAGCTTATCAACTGGCTCGTCGCGGATTACGGCTTCTCAAAACCCGACGCTTACCAGCTAACATCCCAGGTAGCGACAGTCCGCGTCGCCAACATGGTCGACCCGATCTATACCGTCGTGGCCAAATTTCCGAAGAAACACCTGCCGCCGAAAATGCAGCGTGGAGTTGGTCGATGATGGGGTCGCGACCAAACTTGGAAGCGATAAGAGTATGTATGGATCAGGGGCCTTCATTGCGGGCCGCCAACGCGGGAAAGCATGAGTTTCATGAGTTCGTCGGCTCCGACGCGGCCTTTTTTTTCAATGAAGTCCCGGGCCGTATTGTCCCCGATCTCGAATACTATTGCCTCCATGCCGTGTGAGTTCAGGAAGTAGTTTCGCGAGACTATCGCCGGGGTTGGCCTGTCGTTCGCCTGGATGACCGGCGAATAGCCGGGAATGGCCGCCTGGATCTTGTCCAGCCAATCCTGCACAAGGCCGGGCATATTCCCTTCGTGGCGTCTCGTCATCGGGTAATAAATGTCGTTCCAAGTCGAATGAAAATCGATGCCGAAGTAGAATTTGCCGCCGGTTTCGGCCTCGCGTCGCTTTAGAAATTCACTAACCGTTTTATTTTCAGGTTGGTTGAAGACGGTCCAGTCCCGGTTTAGATCGATTCCGCCGATATTGTGGCGCCAATTGCCGTGATCGACACCGTCCGGGTTGAGAAGGGGCACCACGTAAATCGACCATTCGCTTCGAAAACGATCGGCCAGATCGCTGCGTCCTGCTAATCGCTCGACAAACGATCGCATCGCGAAGTAGCCGGTTACCTCCGGCGGATGTTGGCGAGAAATGACCAACATCATTTTCTTCGAATCTCTCTTGCCGATCGTCAACATTCTTATCGGCCTTCCCTCTTTGCTTCGGCCGATCTCGCTGATATAGAGTTTGCGCTTTGCGGCGATCTCGTCCATCCATTGAAAAACAGTACGCGAATCCTGCAATTCCTGAGCACTGACCCAGAGCGGTCTGCGCCCGACCTTCAGCCTCATAACGATGCTTCTAGGTCGAGACTCGGACCCTGTCGCCGAGATTCCCTTTCCTTCTTCTGTGATTCGGTCTTTATTCAAGAGCCGCCACTTTCGGCCGTCCTGGCTTATCTGCGGATCATATCGATGGCGGGCAAAGTCCGGATAAACGAGCTTGACGCTGATCTCCCCGGAAGCGTTGGCCCAGACGCGAAACGCATACCACGGGCTCATATTGATCGGCGCGTTCTCCGGATCGATCGTGGCGGTGTATGATCGCTCGCCGGTGCGTTCCACCTTGCTAAGACGGGCCCCAGCGAACTGATTTGAAAACGTCACGCCGTCCTCGGCAAACTCATACGCCCTATGGACTTGATACACAATGGGCCGCGAACGCGTATCGACGGGTTCGGCCGGAGTCTGGAGCTGCGTCGGGGTCTGTCCGACGGCGGCAAGCGCGACCAGGAGAGGCAGCAATAATATCCGCAAATTCTTCATATTTGTTCGCAGATCCTGATCGAATTATACCCTCCCGGGGCATGGTGCACGATGGATGAAGGGGATCAAAGCACAATTTCCGGGGTCGTTCTGTGGGTAATCATATTTTGCTAGAGTCAATCCCAGTCTTTTTTGAGCATCAGTTGTTCGATCAAATAGGCGTGGTGCATCTCATGGACGTACAGATGCCTGAACATAATGAAGACCGAGTAATGATCGAATGCCTCGTGGACGGCGGTCTTTTGCCATTCGTCGGGCGTTAATTTTTTGAGTCTCTCGACGAGCGAGGCGCGCTCGCGGACGTATCGGTCGAGCGAGGCGTCGAGGTCGACCTCGAGCATCGCTCCGGCCTCGTCCTCGGGAGAGTTTTCTATCGTCTTGATAACCGGGTTCGGTTCCGACAAGATCAGATCGAGCCGCGCCCGAAACGCAACATCCGACTGCGACAGATGGATCGCATTCTCAAAAGCCGACCATTTCTCAGGACTCGGCCGTCGCTTCAGGATCTCCGGCGGCACCTCGCGGATCAGGGGAATGATCACGCCGGGAGCCGTCTCTAGGACGGAGATCAATGCGACCGTCTTGTTCGGTTGTGTCTCTTTCATCCTTTATTTTCTAGCATTTGAGGTTTTGCGGCTTGCCGCAATGCAGTGCGGTTAGGCTTGCATGACCGTTATGCTTCCTTAGAAAAATCAGAGGAGGCAATGCCTCCGACAGCCTCATCGATGCCACTCGATCTTATCCTTATCCACCTCCAACGGTTCATCCTCAGAACGCCGTCCATGCCAGATCCGCGCACTCGATCATCGCCAATCATTCGGATGATCCACATAACCTGCTCGGACAGGATTCAGGTGAGTGTACTGTATCCGCTGCCAAAGCAGAGTCAGAAACGGGCGTTGCTGGTGGCCTTTGATACAAGTACCGATCCAACCTCGAAATCCGGCGAACGAAAATTCGCGACGCTTATTAAACGGGCCGAAGTCTGACTAACCGATTCAACCCACAAAAAGCTGTCATGGTCAGGCTTTATATTTTCGCGGGCCAGAGCCATTCCAATTTTGACTCCGTCTCGGCTTCCCTTATCTATCACAAAGGATTTCCCTTCCCCAGCTCCAACTATTTGGGTGATCGTCGCCTTGAGCCGTGACTGCCGCAAAATCCAAAGATGCCATTCAGGGAGTGTGGGTACTCCACCGACCTCCTTGGTCTCGTCCCCTCGCCGCAGGAAAAACTGTGTAGTTAGAAAATCACGATGGATTACACGAGAGCGCGGCTCTACGTCAAAGCAAATCGCCGCTACAAACAGGTGGAGGCGTTTCGGGGGTACAAGATAAATTCTACTTCCCCATCGCACGACGTGCATCGAGTATTCAGTCTCAATTTCGCCGGGCTTCACCTCGCCCTTTTCGTCGTAGAGTTTTCGAAACGCTTTGGTTGCTTGTTTTGCGTCGAGCAAGTTGTACTCGTTAAGTGTCTTGGTAGTAAGCCTTAATTGAAGTTGATCGCCCTCTAAAACGAACGTACCCGCCTCACGCCAAACCGGATCGCAACAGTCCGAAAAGCTGGAGTATTCAAACCGTCCGTCTCCGAAAAGCTTGTAATTGGCTCCAACATACCCGCTGCTATACAAGTACTCGCCGGCAAGGTCAGTCGTGGGCGATGCGGTCTCAGGAACTGGGCTGTTCTGACCCATAGCTGTGAGAGCTAAAAGTAAAATGGTTAATAGGCTATTAATAGGATTCATCGTTCTCGGGCCGATCTTAATGAACATGAGCACTCACCTTGTATTTAGCCTACACCGGTCTCCACCCGGTTATAAACCGTATCCCTTTCGACTGCCTCGAAGCCGGCGCGTTGGATCATTTCGATTATCTCCTGCTTGGTCATTTTCACTCCGTTGTTCGATTCAACGGAGTAACTTTGGGTGAGGTCGCCATCGAATATGAGACGTAGGTCGAGGTTGAAGTGGGTAGACACCGGTTTCACAACTCTGCAAATTCAGATTCAGTAAGGTGGGCTTGCCGAAGGATGCTTCGGAGCGTTCCGCTTGCCACTTCCCGATGTTTTGGAACCGTGGCGGTGATCAATCCGTCAGCAACGGACTTAGCAAACTTGACGTGACTGCCGGACTGTGCGACCTCGGAAAAGCCCGCCTTAATAAGTTTGCGTCTTACTTCTCGATAGGGGAGCGGTTTCAAGCGGCGATCTCTAATTCAAAATGCCGGACGTTCGGCAGCAGTGTGGCCACAGGCGGAGTGAAATGAAGTAAAAGGGCCTCGTTGAGGTTCTTCAGGGCTTCATCTTCGGTTTCGCCTTGTGAAGCCACGTCGACCTCCAAACATTGGGCAACGTACCATTCGCCCTCTTCGAAGATCACCGCATTAAAGGTCCGTGTCATATTTCGTATACTAGCACAATTCCTGGCGACAAATTACGTGAAAACCATTACTTCCCGGCCGCAACACGATTGTAAACCGTATCCCATTCCACAGCCTCAAACCAGGCGCGCGGTTATCATATAGAGGGACTCCTGCTTGGTCATCTTCACTTCGTTGTTGCGTCTAATACTTGATTTTCTTCACACTCGGAGATGGTGCAATTGTGATTTTGTCCACGAACTCGTCTTTGCTCAAACAATCGACTCCGGTGTAACCGCACGGTTCGTGGTTCCGCGACCCAAACAGCACGAAGTCATAATTCATCTTTCCAAACGCCGACTGCACAACGAGGTACTCTTCAATTCGCAAGGAAATGAATCCACGTTGAGAGACATCTATAGAGTGAAGACCCGGGTAAAGTTCCAGTGAGTACGAGCCTTCCGAATTGCTCTTGACGATGTGCAGCTTTCCGGCCGCATTTATGACTTTTACTTCGGCGCCGACAATTACTGCCCCTTTCGGGTCATAGATGACACCGGAGAGTTTTGTCGACTGTCCAAATAATCCGGATACGAGGGTCAACGTAAGAATCGTAACTGCCAATTTCATAGCTTTGTTACTCGTGCCAGTCACTTAAGCTCGAATCGTTTCCACACGATTGTAAACCGTATCCCTTTCAACGGCGTCGAAGCCAGCACGGCGGATCATTTCGATTATCTCCTGTTTGGACATTTTAACTTCGTTGTTCGATTCGACCGAATAGCTGTGTGTGAGTTCGCCTCCGTCGGTGATGGTGCCGTCTAGGTCGTTGGCGCCGAAGTGGAGGGCGGTTTGAGCGGTGGATTTGCCGAGCATGACCCAGTAGGCCTTGATGTGGTCGAAGTTGTCGAGCATCAGCCGCGAGACGGCAATCGTTTTGAGATTGTCGATCGCGTCTGGACCGGGAAGTGAAGATAGAGCGGTGCCCGGCGGATAGAACGCGAGCGGTATAAAGCACTGAAAGCCGCCGGTGCGGTCCTGCTGCTCGCGGAGGCGGACTAAGTGGTCGATGCGGTCCTCGATCGATTCGATGTGGCCGTATAGCATCGTTGCATTAGTTTTCAAACCCGCGTTGTGAACTTTGCCCGCCAGTTCGAGCCATCTCGGGCCGTCGCATTTGTGGTCGCAGATGCGCGAACGGGTCGGCTCCGCAAAGATCTCGGCACCTCCGCCGGGGCACGAGTCCATGCCGGCGGCTTTAAGCTTGTTGATGACGTCTTCGTCGCTCATCTTGTAAAAGCGTGCGAAGAAATCCAGCTCAACCATCGTCAGGGCCTTGAGATGCAGCTTCGGGAATTCCCGTTTTAGCGACGAGAAAAGATCGGTGTAGTACTCAAATGGAAGCTTCGAGTTAAGCCCGCCGACGATGTGCAACTCGGTCGCACCTTCGGCGACAGCATTACGGGCGATCTCGATCCCTTCTTCGATCGAATGGGTATAAGCGTCTTCCTGCCTTGCTCGCCGGTAAAATCCGCAAAACTTACAATCGGCGACGCAAATATTCGTGTGGTTGAAATGCCGGTTGACGTTGTAATACGTCGTCAGCCCGTGCTTGCGGCGGCGGACGGTGTCCGCCAACTTGCCGAGAGCGTTCAGGTCGAAGGTGTTATAGAGCGCCAAGCCGTCATCGAATGACAACCTCTCGCCGTCCTCGATCTTATCCGCGATGTCCAACAGTTTTTCGTCAAATGAGAACCGCATAAAACAGAAGCTAACTCAACCGATGATCCGGAGCCGAACGCCATTCATGTTCGACGTCGCGCATTATCAAAGCGTGGTCGAATTCGATAGAGCCGTTCGGGAAGACGGACGTGTCGCCGTAGAAACTCGATGCGACGCTCTCGACGGCCAGCGGCTGCACCTTCCATTCCTTTGTGTCAAGGACAATGCCGTCGAGATGCCCTTCTTTCCGCGTTACCGAATATCCCAAGGAACCGCGTCGGAAAAACTCCGACGCTTCGTCAAGGCTCTTAAAGGTCGACCCCTCCGGCAACTCGGAAGTGAATTTGCCCAAAAGATCGACGCTGACCTTCGTGTCCAGAGACCTCATCGCAAATTCGATCCCACCTTGGCTCTCGGTCACATCGAATTCAGCCCGATGGTGCTCGCCCGGAAAAAGCCTCCCGCCCGCCATCGAAGTGATGTTCGAATCAGTATCTCGCCGAGGAATGAACACGCCCTCCGTACGTTCGCCATTCTGATCCCACTCGACGGCGATCCGATGGGCCGCATTCTCGCTGCTGATGCCGACAAATGCCGGGGCAAATCTTGGACGAATATTCTCAAGCCGGATAAGGCATATCCCCACGACCGCATTTTCTTGATGCAGCTTCGGGCGGAACCCCTTCGGCAGGATCGGTGCGACCGCAGCGGGGTCGGCCCGATAGTTGACCAGGATCCTCCGCTTAATGATTCCCTGAAGAACCGGGATCTTCATATCAATAAAAGGCGATCATCCTCTTAACGCAATTCTAGCAAATTCGCGGACACTTATCCGTTTGACAGGTCGGCCGGGACGTGAATACCATTTGTCGTCGGCTCAGGTTTATTGAACGATGCAGCATTTCATTGCTTTTTCGCTATTTTTCGTATTCGCTTGGACGGCATTCTGCCAGGGTCCGGACAGCCGGATCGCAGGTGCGACGGACGGCCACGTTCATATCCTCAGCCCCCATCTGATCAAGGTTTGGAAGGACCAGGGGATCCCCTTTTCGAGGCCGGACGAGTATTACTCCAACATCGACACCATCCTGAATAACAGCGGCACCAAACGGATCGACCTTGTCTCGATGGCCCATGTTTATTCGTCGGAGGAGTTCGGCAGAACCGAGAACGATCGCGAAATGGTGGAGAAGGAGAACGCTTTTGTAGCCGCCGCCCGCGACAAGCACCCGAAAAGGATCAGAGCGTTTTGCAGTGTCGATCCGCTTCGCGATTACGCACTCGAAGAACTTGAAAGGTGCCGAACTAAGCTGAAGATGGACGGCATCAAACTCCACAATAACGCGAATCAGGTTTATCTAACAGTGCCCGAGCATCTGGGCAAGGTTAAGAGTGTCTTCGAGTTCGCGGCCAGGCACAAGCTGCCGATACTTCTTCATTTTGACAACAGCCACCGGCGTTTCGGCAAACCGGATGTGGACCTGCTCGTCGATTCGATTTTGAAAGGACTTCCGCCTGTGCGGCTGCGGATCGCCCACTTCGGCACTTCGGGCGGTTTCAGCCAGCGGACTCGGGGCTTTCTCAACGCCTTTATAGATAAATTCGACACAGAACCAGAACTTAAAAAGCACCGTATCACTTTCGATATATCAGCCGTCGCGCTAGACAAGGACAGCGAAGGCGTCAATAGGTTGACGGACGAAGAGTTTGCCGTTCTGAGGCGTTACATCCAGCGGCTCGGCCCCGAGCGGATCGCTTTCGGGACGGACTACCCGCTCTACACGGCGGCGGAATATGTGGAGATATTAAGGACGCGGGTCGGGTTGACCGACAGTGAACTGCGTTTGATCTTAAAGGAAAAATAACCGGAGGACTAATGAAATATACCGTTGAGGTCGAGATCGAAAAACCAGTGGACGAGGTGATCGCATTGTTCGACAACGTCGACAATATGTACAAGTGGATGGACGGGCTCAAGAGTTTCGAGCATCTGGAAGGGACGCCGGGCGAGGTCGGGGCAAAGTCGCGGCTGAAGTTCGATATGAACGGCCGCAAGATCGAGATGATCGAGACCATCACGGCGAAGGACCTGCCGCGTGAGTTTACCGGGACCTACGAGGCCGACGGGGTATTCAACGTCGTCAGCAACCACTTTGAGGCGATCGGCGATTCGAGGACACGTTATCGTTCGGACAACGAATTCCAGTTCAAAGGGTTCATGAAGATCATCGCGTTCTTCATGCCGGGGGCGTTCAAGAAGCAGTCGATGAAATACCTTGAGGATTTCAAGAAGTTTGCGGAAAGTAATTGATCAATCGGCAGCCGCAAGAAAGACCGCGGCGCCAAAGGCTGCAAATAGGATCACGCTCACGAAAGCGTTCGTCGTGAAAAATGCAGCGTTCATTCTGGAAAGATCGTTCGGTTTGACGATCGTATGTTGGTAAGCAAGGAGCGCTCCGACCGCCGCGACCCCTGCGATCGCGGGCCACGCCAACCCCGAGGCAGCATAGAGAATGAGAAGCACAAGAAAAGCCTGAAAGTGGAACAGGCGCGCGATCCATAACGCGTTCTTCACGCCGAACCGGGCCGGGATCGATCGAAGCCCGGCACGCTTATCAAAGTCGTGGTCCTGGCAGGCATAAAGCACGTCGAAACCCGCCGTCCACATCAGCACGAACAGAGAAAGTAACAGCGGCACCTCGGAATCGATCGTCCCTCGGACGGCGATCCATGCAGCGGAAGGCGAGATGGCCAGTGCCCAGCCCAGGAAAAAGTGCGCCCATGCCGTGAACCGTTTGGCGTATGAATAGCCGAGGACGCTGATCAACGCGATCGGCGAGAGGACGAACGCGAGCCAATTGAGCATGTAAGCGGCGGTGATGAAGATGCCGACCGAAACGGCGAGAAAGACCCAGGCGAATTCTACCGTGAGTTTGCCGCTGGGGATCTCGCGGGCGGCGGTCCGCGGGTTAGCGGCGTCGATGTCGCGATCGGCGATCCGGTTGAATGTCATGGCCGCCGAACGGGCACCGACCATCGCAACGGTTATCCAAAGGACCTGCCAAAGCGTGGGCAGCCCGTTGGCCGCAAGAATGGCCCCGAGAAAGGCGAACGGAAGCGCAAAGAGCGTGTGCTCGAACTTGATCATTCGCAGCGTCACGCCCAATTTTTCGAGAATTCCGGCCATTGGTGTTTAGCTAGATTTTAGCAAAGTGCCGACGCGATTAGCCAAGGCCGGCCGAAAGGGCCGGTGCTATTTGCCGGTGCGGGCTTGAGAAAGGCGAAGCGCCTGTCGCCGGACCGCCTCCGAAATGTTCTTATTTTTCGACAGGGCGGCAAGATCACGCAGATGAAGGCGGGACAGGATCGAAAGCACGTTCGCAATGGGCGTCCGCGGGTTTCGGGCCAGATTGTGAACGATGGTATAGCTTCGAGACCATTGGCGGTCATTCGCGACCTGCCGAAGGATGTCTTCGGAAAGCGACCGCATTGCGGCGATCTTTTCCATCTCCTGCTCGGTGATCCGTGGATTCTGGACGACCGCCTGCGAGACGATCCGGTTCGGGTCGCGGATCAGGATATTCCGGGCCTCGCGGTCACCCTTCATGGCAAGCCTTACGCGGTCCTTCATGCTCATTTTCATCACCCGGTTGATCACCGAAACGCGCTCGGCGCCGACCTCGTTCTCATCCAGCCGGATCGAACCGATGATCGAGTCAACCGCGGCCTGCCGTTGGGCGGCCGTTTCCTCATAAATCTCTTCGATGTATTCGAGCCCGAACCATGAGTCGTCGATCTCCTCGTCGGGCACCTCGATCATCGAAGCAAGTAACATCGCATCGTCGGCGTCAAGGTCCGACCCGTCAAGGTCCTGGCCAAATTCCGATCGCTCGACGAATTCGGCGGCGGCCTCTTTGCCCTGGGCACGAAGTTCGTTCGCGATCTGCTGTGCACCACGTTCCTTTTCGAAAAACTCGCGTTTTGTTTCGGCGGCCCGGCGTTCGGCTTCTGAGGTGCTGTTCGGATTCGCGATGATCGCGTCGATAAGGGCCGGGGTCCTGATGAGGAGCTGCTGATTGAGCGAAAGGCGTTCGAGCAGGTCACCGCTGGTCGTTTTTGAGGCTAATCGAACGAATGCTTCCGCGGGCGTCTTTGGGTTCGCGATGATCGCCTCGTGGACCGAAACCGGAGTGTTCGCACGGTCGGCGTAAAAATCAAGGACGGAAACCGACACATCCTCGCCCGCAACCGCACCCGCGAGAGCCGATTCGTCCTGAGTTGCTAGTGTTCCCTTAGCATTTTGCGACAGTTCAGCGTCGTCCGAACGCGCAAAGGCTACAAGGACCTCAAGCAGATCTGCCTGTGGCAGCGGAAGAGCCCCCTTCGAAGCGGCGACAACGGCAGGCCGCGGAGCCGACCCTTCTATCAGGGCCCGTACGACCGGGTTGGCAGATTCGATCGGCAACGACATAAACTGAATCAGGGAGTTTCCCTCAAAAAGGTGGAACTGGGGGCCGGAAATTGACCGGCATTCGAAATTTTAACACAATCGGTATTGTTGTTGACCAAGGCCAATTGCCTTTGGTCTAGACGGATCTTACACACCGAACAAATAGCTTGAAATAATTGCAATAGCAAATGATAAAGGACTCATTAAAAGATCTTATAGGGAATCAACGCGCCGTCATCGGCGTTATCGGCCTGGGCTATGTAGGGCTTCCGCTTATCGTCGAATTCTGTATCAAGGGCTTCCGTGGGATCGGCTTCGAAGTAGACGCGAAGAAGGTCGGCCAGATCCGATCGGGCAGCTCCTACATCGTTGATGTGCCGGACGAGAACGTGAAGAAGTGCGTCGATGACGGAAAGCTTTCGGCGACGACGGACTTCAGTGAGCTTTCGAACTGTGATGTGATCATAATCTGCGTGCCCACGCCGCTTCGCAAGACGAAGGACCCAGACATGTCCTTCATCATCGCCGCTGGCGAGCAGATCCAGAAGTATATGCGCAAGGGGCAGCTGGTCATCCTGGAATCGACCACGTATCCGGGAACCACGGACGAGGTCCTGCAGCCGATGCTCGAGGAAAAGGGGTTCAAACTGGACGAAGACTTCCTTCTCGCATTCTCGCCGGAGCGGGTCGATCCGGGGAACCCGCAGTTCCAGACGCACAACATTCCGAAGGTCGTCGGCGGCGTGTCGGACGATTCGACCGAGACGGCGACGCTTCTTTACAGCCAGATCGTTGATGAGGTCCATCCGGTGTCCTCCGCACGTGTCGCCGAGGCCTGCAAGCTGTGGGAGAACACGTTCCGGGCGATAAATATCGGGATGGCGAACGAAATGGCCCGCCTTTGCAACACGCTAGGCATCGACACTTGGGAGGTCGTCAGGGCCGCGGCGACAAAGCCGTTCGGATTCATGCCTTTTTATCCCGGGCCCGGCATCGGAGGGCATTGTATCCCGCTTGACCCGCATTATCTGTCTTGGAAGGCCCGACAGCACGGGTTTGATTCGCAGTTCATCAGCCTGGCCGAGCAGGTCAATTCCGGGATGCCGGCGTATGTCGTGAAACTGGTCTCGACCGCCCTTAACGATGTGAAAAAGGCCGTCAACGGTTCGAAGATCTTGATCCTCGGGGTCGCATATAAAAAAGATATAGACGATATGCGCGAATCGCCCGCATTGTCGATCATCGACCTTCTGCGATCACGAGGAGCCGAATTGTCCTATCACGATCCGTTCGTAAGCGAAGTGACCTTCGACCACGCGTACACGATCGGCGAGGCCGAGCCGCTTTATAACAGCGAACTCACCGACGAACTGGTCAGCTCCAGCGACTGTGTGATCATTTGCACCGAACATTCGGACATCGACTACCATCGCATTTGCGAACTCGCTCCGCTGATCGTTGATACACGGAACGCACTTTCGCTGGATATAAGGAATGGGAGTAAGGCGAAAGTTGTAAGGCTTTGAGTCCGACGGAAGCCGGACCTCGGATCAAAAGATCAGAAACGGCCGGCGGGCGTCAGTTCGCCGGTTTTTTTCCTCTCTCCATCGGATAACCGGCTTCGGCCCAGGCGGCCGTTCCGCCGATAAGTGCGTAAGCGTTTTCGATCCCTTTTTTCTTTGCTTCAGCAACCCAACTGGCGCTGGAATGTTCGTTCCCTCAGGAACAGTAAACTATCAGCTTTTTGCCCTTGGGAAGCTTGCTGATGTTGGCGTCGAGCGTCTCATAGGGCATGCTGATCGCCCCCTTTATACGCTCGGCGTTGTAAACGTCGGCGGCCCGGACGTCTATCATCACGGCCGTACCGGCATCGAATTCCTTCTTGGCTTCTTCAAGCGAGATCCGGGCGGCCTCGACGGGCCGGGCCACGGGAGCGCTCGCCGCACCAGGCGTTTCGGGACGTGCAGCCGGAGCGGTCACGACCACAGGGGTAGCTTCCGTACGTGCAGCGGGGGCGTTATTCTGACTTGTTTCGGTCGAACACGCCGAAACTGCAGCGGCTGAGATCAGGAAAAAGAATAATTCTCTTCGCATAACTCCTTAATTCTCTTTTTTTTCGCCGAATGCCTTGAGCACCTCATCGGCATGCTCGGCGACCTTCACCTTGTCGAAGATCTTTACGATCTTACCGTCTTCGCCGATCAGGAATGTTTTGCGGAGCGTGCCCATATACTTCTTTCCGTACATGCTTTTTTCGCCCCAAACGCCGTATTTCTCAACGATCTTTTTATCGGTATCGGCTAGAAGGTCAAATGGGAGGCTGTATTTGGAAATGAACTTTTGATGCGACTTTTCGTCGTCGATCGACACGCCGAATACCTTGATCCCCTTCTCCTTATAAACGCTGTCGGCATCCCGAAACGAGCATGCCTCTTTTGTGCAGCCCGGCGTGTCGTCTTTCGGATAAAAGTACAAGACGACGCGCTTTCCCTTATGATCGGAAAGTTTGACCTTGTTGCCGTCCTGATCCTTAGCGGTGAAATCGGGAGCTTTGTCCCCTTCTTTAAGCATAATTAACACCCTATGATCGAATAGTCTGTCGGTCTGTTATTTAACCTTTATTCTGTTGGACTTTGGACGAATTTTCAACGCGGCCGACTCATTTTTTCTTTCCGAAATTCCATTTCATCCCGGTCGTGAAAAGAAAATCGTTCCGTTTTGCGGTTCCCGCCGGCTTATTATTGAATCGGTCGCCGACTGTGACGAAAAAACCGATCCTCTTTGTAACATCGGCGGAGATCGATGCATCGAACAAGAAACGGTAGCTCGAAAGCGCGGTCATATTCTGGTAATAGGTTGAGGTCTGCTGGGCCCGAATACGTTCGTTGAACCTATGTTTAAGGACGGCGCCGAAAAGGGCTTCCGGGGTGTCGGTATTTGGGCCCGCCTGCCAAGTTCGGTTCCAACCGGCCCCGGCAAGCACGTCAACCTCGGTGCGATCGTTCTTGACAACGTGGTGGCCCAAACCGCCGCCAACGACCGAACGAAAATTCAATTTTTTCGGCCTGTCGCGTTCGAAATCATACGAAACGAAACCGAAAACGCGCCTCTTCAGGTTCCGGTCGTAACGCCCTCCGCCCCAAAATGCGTTCTGGGTAGTGACAAGCTGTCCGGTGCCATGGTTGCTGTGCCAATGGCTTCGAACATAGACCGAGAGCTTATCGCTGCCGCCGTTCTTCACAGCCCGCAGACCGGTCGAGAGGGTCGTTATGTTCGAGTTGCCCGAAGTATAGCTAAAACCGATATTGGCATTGCCTTCCCAGCCGTCGGCCAGACCCATAAAGCGGCCGCCGAACAATCTCGCCTTTGACGGAGGCGGTGGAGAAGGCGGTGCCTCATCCTTTTTTGCAGCCGTTGCCGTGTTCGCCTTTTCGGCCGGAGCCGAAGGTGCCGCCTTCGCGACGATCCTCGTGATGAACGCACGGCCTATCTTCACTTTGCCAGCGTACTCCGTTTCGACCGTTACCCAATCGTCGGTTTGCTCGACGATCTTTCCCGAAACCCGGTCACCGTTCTTCAAGGTAATATCGTCGCCGAAAACATTGAGCGTCCCCAAAATTATCAGCACGGCAGCTGCCGGCCGTTTGATCGTCATTCTCATCTCAGGTTGAAAGGGTGAATCTTGGATAAAGTCAAATTATATAGTCTCGACTTTCACAACACTAGCTATTCCGGCCCTATTGTCGGAGGATCGGGGAGACCTTGACCGCCCGGCGATCATACAGAGATACTCTCGAAAGGATGAAATGGCTCTCCGAAACCGCGGCGATCGCTAAATTAACGTCGATACGAAGACGATTCAGAGAACGGCTGGCTGGATATGAGGCCCGGGCGAAAAGCTGCGCGGCATGCACCAGTCCCGGGGCCTGCTGCACCGACGCACATTTTGTGAACGTACGGATATCGAGGCTGGAAGCCGCCGCGATACTTCGCTCTATTAACGAACTTGAACCTGTTCTTAAGAACGATGTGATGGAGAGGACCGTCAGGACGGTTACCGAATATGGTCTCGATGAGATCGATGCCGGCGGACCGGGCACCTATTCCTGTCCGCTATTCGAACCCGGCCGGGGATGTCTGGTCCATCACACCGCGAAACCGCTGTCCTGCATTGCCCACGCATGTTACGAACAGCGCGAGGACCTGCCCCCGGAGCACCTCCTTACGGAAGCCGAAAGCGAGGTCGATTCGCTAAACCGAAGGGTTTATCGGGATGATGCTATACCAAACCCGCTTCCGTTAGCTCTTACCGAACGCACTCGATGAGCCCAGGGCCTATCCGACATTGGCCACCAGCTAAGCGCTCGACTTAAGCTTGCCGCCAACGACGGTCATCGGTACGAGCAATCCAAGAAAGACCACGTGGTACCAAACGGGAAGATAATTCCACACCATCACCTGCACCATGAGCCCGAACAGAAGAAGCAGTATCCCGAGTGCGAGCGGGGCCTTTCGATTCTCGTTCGCGATGAAGGCAGCCAGGAAGCCCGCCATCAGCGAAAAGATGATGCTTCTGATTATGTGAAGCGCGAGTATCGTGGTGTCGGCGGTGAATGGCTCGTTATTATCCAAAGCCTTCTCGAAACCGAACTGATGGGCGCCGTACCAATCACGCGATAGATTGATGAGAACTTGATCGCTTCCGATCCAAAGGATCGTCCAAACGATGAACCCCGCGACGACACCCAGAATGATGCGTACCATAAACTGCCCTCCAAAAAATTATGTCCAGAAAAGAGTGAAGCGCTGGGATTATAGTTCAACCCAGCGCTTCACTTCAAGGAGTTCCGTTCGCGGACCTACCCGAGAGCTTATTTCACAGTCAATTCGAACGGCATCAGCAGCATCGACTCGCCTCGTTTCATCCGATCGAACATCGACGTGAACCGAATGGCACGGCGGGCATCTTCGGGCAACGACTGAAGCAGGGCCCGTTGGGCCTTCAGTTCAGCTGAATCTTCCTCGGCGAAAAGCGTCTCGATGAACGGCCTCGGCGCCGGGAAAACGACCCTTCGGACATCCTTGTCGGCGGGAAGCTGAGCAAGCTCTTTGGCGATCTGGATCGCCCTCTCAAGCCCGCCGAATTCGTCGATGAGCCCATTTTCTTTGGCTTGCGTGCCGGTCCAAACCCGCCCCTGGCCGAGCTCATTGGCACGCTCGGTAGTAAGGTTTCGCCCACTGGCGACCTTGGGGAGGAAATTGTCGAAATAGATCCCGTTGGTCTGGGCTTCCATTCGGGCACGCTCTTCCGGCGTCCATTTTTCGGTGACCCGAAACACGCCCGCGTTCTTTCCGCGAAGAATGTATTCGTTCGTAATGCCGAGCCAATCGTACATTCCCTTTACAATAGGCTTGCCCATGAAGACCCCGATCGACCCTGTAACGGTCGTCGGTTGGGCGACGATCTTGTGAGCGTTGGTCGCGATATAGTAACCGCCGGAGGCAGCGACGTCGCCCATCGAAACGACGACTGGTTTCTTTTCCTTGGCATTCTCGATCGCGAACCACATCAGATCGGATGCCAGCGCCGAGCCGCCCGGGGAATCGACCCTGAGGATGATGGCCTTTACCGTGGTGTCGGCGGCCGCATCGTTGACGGCCTGGACCACCGTGTCAGAGCCGACCGTGGAATCGCCGAAGGGCCCATCGTTCGACCGTCCGACATTGATGGGGCCGGACGCAAAAATGACAGCGACCTTTTCGCCGTTATTCAGTCCGAGTGAGTCCGACGGTATGTCACGATATTGACTCGCGCGAACCGTCCGGAGTCCCTCATTCTCGCCGTATCCGATCTCGGACTTGATCGCATCGTAAACCTGTTCACGATAAAGTGCTCCGTCGATCAGGCCAAGTTCCTGGGCTTGTCGGGCGTTGTACGGGGCCCCGTCAATGATCGCCCTGACGTCTTCGACGCCTTTATTCCGGGTCTCTGCGATCGATTCGGTCATTCGAAGGAAATACTCGTCGAGAAGGGCGTTTATCACTTCACGCTGCCCCTCACCCATTTCCTTCTTGGTGTATTGGTCGGGGGCGTTCTTGTACTTCGGCCCGACCTGGATGACCTCGGCCTCGATACCGAGTTTATCGAGCGAACCTTTGAAGAACATCGCTTCGGCGGCAAGGCCCGTGACGAATAGGTCGCCCGACGGTGGAACAAATATCTTGTTGGCGGCTGTGGCGATAAAATATTCCTTGTTGGTACCTATCTCCATGTAGGCATAGGCCTTCTTTCCCGAACTTCGAAAATCTGCGATCGCGCCGCGAAGTTCCTCCGCCCGCCCCCAACCGATGCCAGGGAAGCTGATGTCCAGCATTACTGCGCTGATCCGGTCGTCGACCTTAGCCTTTCGGAGCTGCGTCAGCAGGCTCGTGAAAGACTGGGGCTGGGCAAAACCGACAGCCCGTGCGACCGCGTCGTCAGGTGTGTAATCGGGCAGCGATCCGCTGACGTTGAGCAGGAGAACGCTTTTTTGCGCCACGGTCGGGCGATTGAACGAGGTCAAGAGAAGGCCGATCCCGATCACCGCAAGAAGGAACAAGATGACGGCGAACGCTCCGCCGATGATCAATACTTTTGCTGTTTTTGAAGTTGCCATTTCTGTTCAATTCGGACGGAATGGTCCGCGCCGACTCTAATTATATAATTACGAACGAGGCTTCGAAAGGTTCATTTTGGCTTGAACGGCATTCAACGATGTAAGATCGTCGGCGGACGGCCGCGGTCATTTTGTCGAGTATAGCTCCATCAGGTTAACGACACCGAGGAGCTTGCGAACGACCTTTTTCGCTTTGAAACCGGAATCGAGAGCGATCGAGAGGGTCTCGCGGTTAAAGTGATCGTCAAAGAGAGGTCGGCTTATTTTGTTGATCCCGTCGAATAGAGGGCCCAACAGGCCGGGTGGACGAACGTGTTCAAGGAGCACAAGCTGTCCGCCGGGCCTAAGGACACGCCGGGCTTCCGCGAACGCCAGAGAAGGATCGGGGATCGAGCAAAAAACGAGCGTCGCGAATGCGGAATCGAATTCATCCTCGCCGAACGGCAGGCTTTGAGCGTCCGCCTGGACGAGATGGTTTGTCGCGAGTTTCGGTTTCGCGACCTCGAGCATCTTGATCGACAACTCGCTAGAGACGGCAAGCGGCGACAAAGGATAGAATGCAAAATTGGCACCAGCGCCGCAGCCAAGCTCGAGGATCCTGGATCCCGCAGGGATCAGGCCCAGCGCTTCGCGCCGCCATTCGGCAAGGCCCAGACGCTCGAGCGGCGCGAAGCACCGATCGTAATTGCCGGCATATTTGTCGTAAACGGCGGGCATTCTTGGGATATATTACCTCATTTACTGCATCGAGGAGGCCTCGATCAGGCCGCCGCGAATCCCATTCCGTCCCTAGTTCGCCGTGCGGGGGTGATGAGGTGTGTTCACCCAAAAAATTTCTACCTGCGGACCGTTTTCGATTTTCGCCCAGGTCTGTCTATAATCAATCTCTTTCACCATTTTCGGCATCTTTAGTGTTGCGGGGGTAGTCGGCAAGTTATGGCAAAAAAGGGCTCGATACTGATCTGTGATGATGAAGAAATAATGCGCGAGGTTTTGGAGACTATCCTCGCGAATGCCGGATATCGCGTCGAACTTGCCAAAACGGGTGAAGAGGCGATCGAGGCCTATGCAGAAAAGTCTTTCGATGTCGTATTGATGGATGTGTCGATGCCGGGGATCGGCGGGCTTACCGCGCTTGAAGAGTTGATCCGGATCGATGCCGAAGCCGTTGTCCTGATGATCACCGCATTCGCAACGTTCGATACGGCCATCTCGGCATGGGAGAAGGGAGCGACCGGCGTGATCCGAAAACCCTTCCAGAACGACCAGATCCTCGCTTTCGTTTCAAAAGGGATCAGAAAGAGACGTAAGGAAGAAGAACGGCGGACCTTGCGTCAGGTAATGACGCGATCGGTAAAACGGGACTCTATCGTTGGCCGCTCTGAGAAGATGGAAGACATTTTCCGTCTTGTGGACCGAGTCGCTCCGGCTCGTTCCACGGTCCTTATCACGGGCGAGAGCGGTACGGGAAAAGAACTGATCGCAAAGGCGATCCATGAGGCAAGCCCGCGCGTAGATAATCCGTTCGTGGTCGTGAACTGCTCGAACATACCGTCGGAACTGCTCGAATCCGAGCTTTTCGGCCATACGAAAGGCGCCTTTACGGGAGCGGTAGCGGCAAAGAAGGGGCTGTTCGAAGTGGCCGATTCGGGGTCGATATTTCTCGACGAGATAGGCGATCTCCGGCCGGAAACGCAGGTCCGGCTGCTTCGTGTGATCCAGGAACGCGAGTTCACGCCGCTTGGCGATACAACGCCGCTCAAAGTGGACGTGCGGATCATCGCCGCGACCAACGTTGATCTGAAGGAAGCGGTCAAATCCGGCACGTTCCGAGAGGACCTTTATTACAGGCTCTCTGTCGTCCCGATCGAACTCCCCGCTCTTAGGCAGCGGCCGGAGGACATCCTGCCGCTCGCGATCCATTTCATTCACAAATACAACGTTGAAAACGCGAGAGAGATCTCGGACCAGCTGTCGCCCGAAGTCCTATCACTACTGGAGAATTACCACTACCCGGGCAATGTGCGCGAGCTCGAGAACATTATTGAGCGGGCGGTAGTGATCGCATCGACGGATGAGATCACGGTCGAGTGCCTCAGGCCGGAGGTCCGCGATCCGGGCAAAGCTCTTGAAATGGTCCGCCAAACCTTAGGTGTTTCGGACGATATCGACCTTGCCCGCGGGGTGAACTTCTATGACGAGGTAAAACGGTTCGAGATCGATCTGATCCGCCGAGCTCTGGACCAGACCGGCGGACACCAGTCGAGGGCGGCCCGACTTCTCGGCCTAAACGCGACCACTCTCAATTCCAAGATCAAGTCCTACAATATCCTGCCTCGCCCATGACATCCAAATAATTGGTTTATCCAAAAAAATATAATCGGGTTATCCAATTTTGCAATTGCCTTATCCAAAATTCTGATTGGTTTGTCCAAAATATTGCCTCTAAATCCAAAATAATGAAGGAAAACCAAAAAATCGCATAAAACCCGATATCCTTCGGCGGATGTAGCATCAACTTTTCCTAACTTCGCTCCCCGTACCTTGTACAAAGTAATGCCCTTAGGCTTTTTCGGCTGAATTACCGAAGAAGTGGCACTTGGATTGCCTTTCTACGTAGCTGAACGCTCGTGTTTAACTCGTTTTCGCAAATTAATCGACTCGAAACTCAACAATATCGGGGCTTCTCTCACGAAGAACCCCATCTTTGTCATTTTCGATGAGTGGGATTCGAAGGGTCATTCATACACCTTTTAACGTGACCGAAGCTGCACTAATTTCAGTGAAAATAACAACTTGGAGGACGATTATGAGAAAGCTTGTTTTTAGCTTTGTATTGTTGTTTGTGGGCGCAATTTGCTCCGTAACGGTACAAGCGCAAACGACAGGGTCCATGTCCGGCACCGTGACCGATCAGAACGGGGCGTTGGTGGGCGGAGCAACTGTCACGGCTAGAAACAATGCGACGGGTGCCGAGAGAGTTGCGACGACCAGCAGCGCGGGTCTCTTTGCATTCGAAGCATTGCAGCCGGGCAGTTACACCATAACTGTCGAGAATACGGGTTTCAAGAAATACGTCGCAACGAACAACAACGTGGCCGTTGCGCAGAATTCCCAACTCAGCATCACGCTGGAGATTGGCCTCGAGGGCGAAACGGTGACCGTAACGTCGGCCCAGGATGTCATCAACACGGCCAGTCCGAGTTTGACCAGCACGATCAACACACGGCAGGTCGTCGACCTTCCGCTGCCGACCCGCAACCCGCTGGAACTTGCCGGATTGCAGGCAGGTATCGCGGTTACCGGCACGAACGTCCGCGGATCGTCGATCGCCGGGCTTCGCCAGACGGCGACCAACGTCACACAGGACGGCATCAACGCGATGGACAACTTCGTAAAAACGAGTTCGTTGTTCGCGATCAGCACGCCGTCGCTGAACTCGACCGCTGAATTCAGCATCACGACCGGCACGGTCGGATCTGATCAGGGCCGCGGCGTCGGCCAGGTCACTCTCGTGACCAAGGGCGGCACGAACGATTTTCACGGCGGTCTCTTCTACATGAACCGCAATGACGCGCTCCAGGCGAACAGTTTCTTCAACAATGCTCTAGGTACGGAAAGGCCGCGGCAGAACCAGCACTTCTTTGGTTTTGATATCGGCGGCCCGGTCTATTTCCTCGGATTCGGCGAGGGCGGCAAGCCCTGGTGGGATGGAAAGGACAAGGCCCATTTCTTCTTTGCCTATGAGGGATTCCGGGACAACTTCTCGGTCACCCGAAACCGCACAGTGCTAACGCCCGAAGCAAGGCAGGGTATCTTCCGGTATGCGAGGACATGTCCGACGGCACCTCCGGACCCGAACTGCTCGAACGGCGTACAGAGTGTGAACCTTCTCGCGATCGGCAACCAGAACCAGCTGAACCCGATCACGATGGCGATCCTGAACAACATTCCGGATCCTAACAATGCCGATGCCGGCGACGGTTTCAACACCGGCGGCTATCGTTTCAACGTGAGCGGCGTCAGCAACAACGACAAGTATGTTGCCCGCTATGACCATCAACTGGTCAAGGACACATTCCTCGGATCTCATAAGTTCGAGTTCGTGTTCAATTACTTCAAGAATATCCTGTCACCGGATACGTTCAACAGTCTTGAGGCCCCCTTCCCGGGCGGCGTCAATTCGGCCCAGGGCGGCCCGAGGTGGTTGGTGACCGGAGCACTCGTCTCGAACTTCGGAAGCAACATCAACAATGTATTCCGAGTCGGCAAGCAGTGGGCCCCTGTCGGGTTCCTTCTTGAATCTGACCCGACCGAACCGTTCATCGGCTTCCAGGGCATCACCTCGCCGTATGCGGGCGGCGGCTTCCTTTCGCAGGGCCGCGATACCCAGGTTTGGCAGGTCAGCGATAATGTTTCCTGGTCCAAGGGAAATCACCTGTTCAAATTCGGCGGCGACTATCAGCGGATCTTCGCCTACACGTTCAACGACGCCGGTATCAACCAGACGATCACGCTTGGAACGCCTTCCCATAATAACGGCGGCATTCTCGACACCAGCTTCCCCGGTTCAAGCTCAACGATCCGGACAAATGCACGGAATATCTTCGCGAATTTGACCGGAAACCTTAGTGTTTCGGCTGCGACGTTGAACGTTGCAACCCCGACCTCGGGTTTCGTGCTCGGAGCGACCCGTGAAAGGGTGTTCCTGCAGAAGGACCTCGCTCTCTATGCCCAGGACCAGTGGCGCATGCGGAGCAACTTTACGGTGAACTACGGTGTTCGCTGGGACTTCATGGGTGTCCCGACGATCCCGAACGGCCTGGCGATCCAGTTGACCGACCCTCGCCATATCTTCGGCATCTCGGGCTTTGGGAACCTCTTTAACCCGAACGCCCCGGCCGGAGCGGCCCCGGCGGTTGGAACGCTTGACTTCGTCAGCGGTGACACCGGAAAGGCCCTCTACAACGACGATTGGGACAACTTTGCCCCGTTCGTCGGGTTTGCATGGTCGCCGGGCTTTGACGGAGGGATCGGCAAGGCTCTGTTCGGTTCGCCCGGACGAAGCGCTATACGTGCAGGATATTCAATGAGTTTCCTACGTGACGGCTTTACTACCATTAGTAATGCCCTGGGTGTCGGGACCACGAATCCGGGCCTGATCACCTCGACGAGCACGGCCTCCAATCCGATCACCGGGGTCCTGACCTCGGCGGGTGTGACGCTTCCGATCCCGACGTTCGCAATTCCGAGAACGGACAGGGACAACTTCCTTCAGAACCCGAACAACGGGCTGTGGGCGATCGACCCGGATCTGAGGATCCCCTTCGTTCATCAGTTCTCGTTCGGGTATGAACGCGAGATCTTCAAGGACACGGCATTCGAGATCCGTTACTCCGGCAACCGGGGCAAAGGGGTCTGGCGTGCGGTCGACTATAACGAGATCAACATCTTTGAGAACGGCTTCCTGGATGAATTCAGGCGAGCTCAGAGCAACCTGGCGATCAATGCCGCGAACGGTTCGCCGAACAACTTCGGCAACGTCAACCCGGGCCTGGGAACGGTTCCGCTGCCGATCTTCTCGGCGTTCTTTGTCGGAGCCTCGGCTGGAAACAGCTTCCAGAATGCGACGTTCATCAGCCACCTGAATAACAACAACGTTGGTTCGATCGCAGCGACTCTGGCCAATAGTGCCACCTACCGGGCCGCTCGTGAGAATCCGGCCAACGGCATTCCCGCCAACTTCTTTATTGCGAATCCGAATGCCCGCTTCGCCCGCATGCTGACGAACGATTCGGGGTCGCAGTACGATTCGCTGCAGGTCGAACTCAGGCGTCGGTTCTCTGGAGGACTTCAGTTCCAGGCTGACTACACGTTCAGCAAGGCGTTGACGGATGCTCCGGAAGCCCTGGGTAACAACCAGAGCACACTGGAGAACTTCAGAACCTTGAGGGACAAGTCGCTTGACTGGAGCCGTTCGACGGCCGACCAGACCCACCGGTTCGTCACCAACGCGCTCTACGACCTTCCGTTCGGCAAGGGCCGCAGGTGGCTGAACTCCAACGAGTTCATCAACCAGGTGTTCGGAGGATGGACGATCGGCGGAATCGCATCGTGGTCGACCAATCCGCCGTTCTTCATTACCTCGGGCCGAACCTCGTTCAACGCATGGCCGGTCGGCACGGAAGCCGCAAACCTTCCTGCCCAGCTTGTCGGGATGACGTTCGAGCAGTTCATGAGCAATGTCGGTATCTACCGGACGCCGGGCGGTATCTTCTGGTTCAATCCGGACCTGCTCAACGTTTCGACCAACTCCTCGGGACGGGTTACCGGTGCGACGCTTCAGGCGGGACTGCTGGGCCAGCCCGATGCCGGCACGTTCGGCAACTTCCCGAAGAACAGCATCAACGCCGGGAAGTACTTTAACCTCGACATGAGTGTTGTGAAGCGGTTCCCGATCGGGGAGCGTGTAAAACTTGAGCTGAAGACGACGTTCATCAATATCCTGAACAACGTCAACTTCAGCTATGGCACCACTCAGTTCGACTCGACGCAGTTTGGACGCATCACTGGAACGAGAAGTGGAGCAAGAGTGATCCACTTCCAGGGGAGCATGAGGTTCTAGGCTGTGGTTTCCGGCGTTGGCCTCGTGTCAACGCCGGGTCCATTTTCGACCTTTGAAGGCGTTGCAGGCTAAGTCCGGCAACGCCCTTTTATATTCATGGAGGCGTTTCCGGGCGGCGAACACAGACCGTTGAATCAGCCCGTGGCCCGGCAGCGGCCTCGAAAACGCTGAGGCCGGCATTCTCAGCCTAAAAGCGACTATTCTCAATTCCAGGATCAAATCCTACGATAGCCTTCCCCACTCGTGACGTTCCCCAAAAAATTGGTTTATCCGAAATAAAAATTGGTTTATCCAAAATAATGAACGAAAATCAAAAAAATCGCACGGAAACCACGATGATCCGCATTCGGTGAGCTTTTCGGCGTTCATTCGCAGCACCTGTTTCCTTCACTAAATAATGCTCTTACGGACTTTCGCAAATTATACCGTGAAAGTGGCACTTGGATTGCCTATGACGGGCGGGACATAAGTGTCTGACCCGTTTTTCGCAAGATAATCGACTGAATCATGGACAAAACCGGGTGCTTCTCTCACGGGAGACCCCATATTGTCGTTTTCAACCAGAAAGATCGTCCGGGTCATTTATATACCTTCTACTGTGATTAAGGCTGCACTAAATTCAGTGAAAATAACAACTTGGAGGACGATTATGAGAAAGCTTGTTTTTGGCTTTGTACTGTTGTTTATGGGTGCCCTTTGCTCCATAACGGTACAGGCTCAAACGACAGGGTCGATGTCCGGCACCGTCACCGATCAAAACGGGGCGTTGGTGGGCGGGGCAACTGTCACGGCTAGAAACAATGCGACGGGTGCCGAGAGGACCACGACCACTAGCAGTGGGGGGACCTTTGCATTCGAAGCACTGCAGCCGGGCGTATACACCGTAACGGTCGAAAATACGGGTTTCAAGAAATACGTCGCAACGACAAACAACGTGGCCGTTGCGCAGAATTCCCAGCTCAACATCACGCTGGAGGTTGGCCTCGAAGGTGAAACGGTGACCGTAACGTCGGCCCAGGAGGTCATCAACACGGCGAGTCCGAGTTTGACCAGCACGATCAACACACGGCAGGTCGTCGACCTTCCGCTGCCGACCCGCAACCCGCTGGAACTTGCCGGATTGCAGGCAGGTATCGCGGTTACCGGCACGAACGTCCGCGGATCGTCGATCGCCGGGCTTCGCCAGACGGCGACCAACGTCACACAGGACGGCATCAACGCGATGGACAACTTCGTAAAAACGAGTTCGTTGTTCGCGATCAGCACGCCGTCGCTGAACTCGACCGCTGAATTCAGCATCACGACCGGCACGGTCGGATCTGATCAGGGCCGCGGCGTCGGCCAGGTCACTCTCGTGACCAAGGGCGGCACGAACGATTTTCACGGCGGTCTCTTCTACATGAACCGCAATGACGCGCTCCAGGCGAACAGTTTCTTCAACAATGCTCTAGGTACGGAAAGGCCGCGGCAGAACCAGCACTTCTTTGGTTTTGATATCGGCGGCCCGGTCTATTTCCTCGGATTCGGCGAGGGCGGCAAGCCCTGGTGGGATGGAAAGGACAAGGCCCATTTCTTCTTTGCCTATGAGGGATTCCGGGACAACTTCTCGGTCACCCGAAACCGCACAGTGCTAACGCCCGAAGCAAGGCAGGGTATCTTCCGGTATGCGAGGACATGTCCGACGGCACCTCCGGACCCGAACTGCTCGAACGGCGTACAGAGTGTGAACCTTCTCGCGATCGGCAACCAGAACCAGCTGAACCCGATCACGATGGCGATCCTGAACAACATTCCGGATCCTAACAATGCCGATGCCGGCGACGGTTTCAACACCGGCGGCTATCGTTTCAACGTGAGCGGCGTCAGCAACAACGACAAGTATGTTGCCCGCTATGACCATCAACTGGTCAAGGACACATTCCTCGGATCTCATAAGTTCGAGTTCGTGTTCAATTACTTCAAGAATATCCTGTCACCGGATACGTTCAACAGTCTTGAGGCCCCCTTCCCGGGCGGCGTCAATTCGGCCCAGGGCGGCCCGAGGTGGTTGGTGACCGGAGCACTCGTCTCGAACTTCGGAAGCAACATCAACAATGTATTCCGAGTCGGCAAGCAGTGGGCCCCTGTCGGGTTCCTTCTTGAATCTGACCCGACCGAACCGTTCATCGGCTTCCAGGGCATCACCTCGCCGTATGCGGGCGGCGGCTTCCTTTCGCAGGGCCGCGATACCCAGGTTTGGCAGGTCAGCGATAATGTTTCCTGGTCCAAGGGAAATCACCTGTTCAAATTCGGCGGCGACTATCAGCGGATCTTCGCCTACACGTTCAATGACGCCGGCATCAACCAGACGATCACGCTTGGAACGCCGGCACACAACAACGGCGGCATCCTCGACACCAGCTTCCCCGGTTCGAGTGCAACGATCCGGACAAATGCACGGAATATCTTCGCGAATTTGACCGGAAACCTATCGAGCTCGGCGGCGACGTTGAACGTCTCGAGCCCGACCTCCGGCTTCGTGCTCGGAGCGACCCGTGAAAGGGTGTTCCTGCAAAAGGACCTCGCTCTCTATGCCCAGGACCAGTGGCGTATGCGGAGCAACTTTACGGTGAACTACGGTGTTCGCTGGGAATACATGGGTGTCCCGACGATCCCGAATGGCCTGGCGATCCAGTTGACCGACCATCGCCACATCTTCGGCATCTCGGGCTTTGGGAACCTCTTTAACCCGAACGCCCCGGCCGGAGCGGCCCCGGCGGTCGGAACGCTTGACTTTGTCAGCGGCGACTCCGGTGTCCCCCTTTACAACGACGATTGGGACAACTTTGCCCCGTTCGTCGGGTTTGCGTGGTCGCCAAGCTTTGACAGCGGGATCGGCAAGGCTCTGTTCGGTTCAGCCGGACGAAGCGCACTCCGTGCCGGCTATTCGATGAGCTTCATCCGCGACGGCTTTACGGTAATCAGTAATGCCATGGGTGTCGGAACCACGAATCCGGGCCTGATCACCTCGACCGCCAACACGACTCCAACAGGCGTCCTGACAGCGGCCGGTGTTCCGCTTCCGATCCCGACGTTCGCAATTCCGAGAACGGACCGGGACAATAACCTTCAGAACCCGAACAACGGGCTGTGGGCGATCGACCCGGATCTGAGGATCCCCTTCGTCCATCAGTTCTCTTTCGGGTATGAACGCGAGATCTTTAAGGACACGGCATTCGAGATCCGTTACTCCGGCAACCGGGGCAAAGGGGTCTGGCGTGCGGTCGACTATAACGAGATCAACATCTTTGAGAACGGCTTCCTGAACGAATTCAGGAACGCTCAGAACAACCTGGCGATCAATGCCGCGAACGGTTCGCCGAACAACTTCGGCAACGTCAACCCGGGCCTGGGAACGGTTCCGCTGCCGATCTTCTCGGCGTTCTTTGTCGGAGCCTCGGCCTCTAACAGCTTCCAGAGCGCCACTTTCATCAGCCACCTGAACAACAACAACGTTGGATCGATCGCATCGACCCTGCAGTGGAGCAACACCTACCGCACGGCCCGTGAGAATCCTGCCAACGGCATTCCCGCCAACTTCTTTGTGGCGAATCCGAATGCGTTGTTTGCCCGCATGCTGACGAACGATTCGGGGTCGCAGTACGATTCGCTGCAGGTCGAACTCAGGCGTCGGTTCTCGGGAGGACTTCAGTTCCAGGCTGACTACACGTTCAGCAAGGCGTTGACGGATGCACCGGAAGCCCTGGGTAACAACCAGAGCACGCTGGAGAACTTCAGAACGTTTCGCGACAAGAGCCTCGATTGGAGCCGTTCGACAAGCGACCAGACCCACCGGTTCGTCACCAACGCGCTCTACGACCTTCCGTTCGGCAAGGGCCGCAGGTGGCTGAACTCCAACGAGTTCATCAACCAGGTGTTCGGCGGATGGACGGTCGGCGGAATCGCGACGTGGTCGACCAACCCGCCGTTCTTCATTACCTCGGGCCGAACCTCGTACAACGCCTGGGGGGCTGGTACGGAAGCTGCAAACCTTCCTGCCCAGCTTGTCGGGATGACGTTCGAGCAGTTCATGAGCAACGTAGGTATCTACCGGACTCCGGGCGGTATCTTCTGGTTCAATCCGGATCTGCTGAATGTTACGACCAACTCTTCGGGACGGGTCACCGGTGCGACGCTTCAGGCGGGACTGCTGGGCCAGCCCGACCCCGGAACGTTCGGCAACTTCCCGAAGAACAGCATCAACGCCGGGAAGTACTTTAACCTCGACATGAGTGTTGTGAAGCGTTTCCCGATCGGGGAGCGTGTGAAACTCGAGCTGAAGACGACGTTCATCAATATCCTGAACAACGTCAACTTCGCACACGGCACCACTCAGTTCGACTCGACGCAGTTTGGACGCATCACTGGAACGAATGGAGGCGCAAGGGTCATCCACTTCCAGGGGAGCATGAGGTTCTAGGCTGTGGTTTCCGGCGTTGGCCTCGTGTCAACGCCGGGTCCATTTTCGACCTTTGAAGGCGTTGCAGGGTGGTCCCGCAACGCCTCTTTTTTGTTATCGAATGTGCCGACGACGCGAAAACCATTGCCCGCCGGCGATTCTAATATATAATCTTCAGTATTCCGCCGTTCGCAGATCGGGATCGCGAAGGGATCGAACCCCCGGGCCATGGTCGGTCGGGACCGGTCCATTGCACGTTGGACAGATCCGGCGGAAGGAGGCGTTTATGGCACCTAAGATCAGCCGCAGGATGGCATCATTTTTCTCCGCGGCGCTTTTGACCATGTGCTTTGGCGGCGTGCTGTCCGGTCAATCCTCGACCATACTGGACAGCTCGAGCCAGACGAACATGGGCGGTATCAATTCGATCGTCGGCACCGTCTTCGGCCCAGGGGGACAGCCGCTGGCCCGTCGTGTCCGGGTCAAGCTCTCGTCGTTCACGCGAGGCGACCGTACGATGACAACCGACGAGAACGGCAACTTTGCATTTCGGGGCCTTCCTTCGGGCAGTTTTACGGTGATCATCGACAAGGAACCGGAGTTCGAAGCATATCAAAGCGAAGTCGATATCAGACAGTTCCGCGGAGCCCCGGCGGTTCAGCAAACGCTGAACATCAATCTCAAGCCAAAGGGGCAGCCCGAGGTGAAGAACGAGGTCGTCAATGCGGCCTTTGCCAACGTGCCGCAGCCGGCGCTGGTCAGGTTCCAGAATGCGGCCGGACTCGCCGCAAAAGGTGACCGGCCGGGTGCGATCGAGGAATTGAAGCTGGCGATCAAAGCCTATCCTGCGTTCTTCCAGGCCCACAACGAACTCGGGGTCCAGTATCTGAGGCAAAACGAACTTGAGAACGCCGATCTTGCCTTTCAGGAAGCCCTTAAGATCGAACCTGCTTCGTTTCCTGCCATGATCAATCGCGGGATCGCGATCGTGATGATGAAGCGGTACGGCGAGGCGGTCCCGATCTTGAAAAAGGCGAAGACCATCGACGATAAGTCGGCTGTTTGCAGGTATTTCCTCGGCCAGGCACTCGCCAACCTCGGCTTGTTCGATGAGGCGGTAAACGAACTGAACGCCGCGTTGACGCTCGGCAAGGAAGAGATGAAAGAAGCTCATCGGATCCTTGCGATCATTTACAGCGCCAAGGGCGAAAAGAAAAAGGCAGCCGCCGAATTGGAGACCTACCTAAAACTTACACCCACGGCCCCCGACGCCGAGCAGCTCCGAGCCACGATAAAACAATGGATGGAAGCTTCTTAATCGGGCCGAGATCGAGATCTGCCGGATGAACGGCGTTGCGGCCACCTGCTTGACAGCATGCGAGGCCCGGCCGTTTGAGCGACACCGAAGCACAAGATACAGCCTTTCCGGCAACCCGAACCGGAAGGCTGTATTTTCTTGTTTTGAACCTTCCGTGATCGGCCGGGCGGGTTGGTTCGCCAATATCGCCGGATATTATCAAATATGATAATTCGGACGCCGGAAGCAGCCGTTCCTACGGCCCGGACGCATAACCCTCCTATTTACGCAATTTAGAAAGCGGGAATGACCTTTGCCTCGATTCTCTGAGGGACGGCACGGCGTATTGCCGGCTGCCGCCGACAAACTGACTTCACGAAGTTTGAGGAGAAAGTCATGGTAAAGGAAATAAATACTCTGCCTTCATCGCAAGGCAAACCCATTTTTAATAACACAAGCAGGCTCAGGGCACGCGGCCCGGCGGCTCTCTTTGTCCTTTTTTGCTTATTCGCTTTGTTTACGCTGGGCGCCAACGCCCAATCCGCTTCCGGGGTCACAGGGGTCGTCACGGACACCTCCGGAGCACTCGTTCCAGGTGTCGAGGTCAAGCTGACGGACACAAAGACCTCCCGTGAATTGACCACGGCGACGAATGACCAGGGTGTCTACACATTCCGCAACATTCCGCAGGGCACAGGATACGTTCTCGTATTTTCGGCCGCGGGATTTCAAAGGTTCGTACTCAGCGATGTCCAGCTCGGCATCGGACGGATCGAGACCTACAACGTACAGCTTTCGGCCGGGGACGTCGCCGCGTCGGTCCAGGTGACCTCGACGACGCAGGAAGCGACGCTGAACACGACCGATCCAAGCCTTGGGAACGTGATCAGCGAACGCCAGCTTAGGGAACTCCCCATCCAGCTCCGCGACAATCCCGCGTCGCTGATCGGGCTTCAGCCTGGCGTTATAGGCAACAATGTCGGAACCGGAGCGACGAACCGCGTCGGCTCGGTTACCGGAGCCCGCGCCGACCAGGGCAATATCACGGTCGACGGCATCGATTCAAACGACGTCGCGACCGGACAGGCATTCGTAACTATCGGCAACCTGCCGGTGGATTCGGTACAGGAGTTCAGGGCGGTCACCACAAACCCGAACTCATCCGAGGGCCGAAGCAGCGGCGGGCAGATCCAGCTCGGCACGCGGAGCGGAAGCAACGAGTTCCACGGCTCGCTGAGGGAATATTTCCGGACCGATAAGACGGCCGCGAACACCTTTTTCAATAACCGGAACGGCATCGATCGTCCGCGGCTTCAGCGGCACCAATTCGGCGGCAGCATCAGCGGACCACTTCCCTATCTGAACCTTGGCGAACTGAACGGGCCGCTGTTCAAGAGCGGCCGCGACCGCGTGTTCTTCTTTTTCGATTACGAAGGCCGGCGGGACGATTCCGAAACGACGGCCACGCGTGTCGTACCGCTTCAGCACGTTCGAGAAGGGCGGATAGCGTATATGAACAACACACCGGCGTGCCTGGCGATCCCGTTAAACCAGATACGCCTGGACACGAACCCGCAATGTATCTCGTTCGCATCACAGGCCCAATCGGCAACGCTTGACCCGCAGGGAGTAGGCGTAAATCAGCAGCTGTTATCGTTCATCAACAGCCGTTACCCGGCCGCGAATGACCCGAGCGGCGGGAACGGGCTGAACACCGGACTGCTCAGATTCAACGCACCGGTAGTGTTGAACAATAACACCTACACGGGCCGGATCGATGTGAACATCACCGATCTTCAGCGAGCGTTCGGCCGTTTGACCCTCACGCGAAACGACCAGACCAACACAGCCCAGTTGTTCCCAGGGGACGCAGACAGCGAACAGCTTCTTGACGACAGCTACCAGTTTGTCGGCGGCCACACCTGGGTGATCACACCTTCGTTCACCAATCAGTTCACGGCGGGCATTTCGCGTCAGCTCTGGGATTTTCCGGTCCCGAGTTCCGACGCGTTTCCGACTATCTTTACATTCGGCCCGCTACAGGCCCCGTACGCAGACATCAGTTTCCAGAATAGGGACGTCAACGTACCGACGTTTCGAAACGATTCAACCTGGACGGCTGGCTCTCACACCGTCATCTTCGGAGCCCAGTTAAAGCCGATCAGGCAGAAGTCGGTCCTGATCAACGATTTCAATTTCGCCACCCTCGGCCTCGGCGGCAACACCAACGCTCTCAACGCGACGCTCCGGCCCTCCGACATCAGGGCGGGAGCGACATCGTCGACAAACTGGGACAATTTCTACACGTTCATGCTTGGACGGCTCGCCCAGTTGAACACGAACTACGTTTATGACCGTTCCGGTAATGTCCAGCCGCTCGGGACGGGCAAGTCGCGAGATTATGTCTATAACGAATACGAGCTCTATGTTCAGGACAACTGGAAGATCAGAAGCGATCTGTCGTTGAATGCCGGCGTTCGATGGCATTTCTATCCGGCTCCGTACGAACGCAACGGCTTCCAATCAGGGAACAGCGTCGATTTCGACGAACTGCTGAGGATCCGCGTGGCCAACGGCAACGCGGGCATCGGCGGAGACTCGGCCGAGCCGCTGCTGACCTATGACCTGATCGGCAAGGCAAACGGTGGCCGGCCGATGTACGACTCCGACTGGAACAATTTCGCTCCGCGGTTCGGCTTTGCTTACAACCCATCGTTCAGAAGCGGGTTTCTCGGCGCGATCTTTGGTGACCGGAAGACGGTGATCCGGGGCGGAGCCTCGCAGGTCTTTGACCGCGTCGGCGGTGCCCTGAGCTTCATCCAGGACCAGGGGTCGTACATCTTTGACAATTCGGCGGCGACCTCGTTCGGTGCCCTGAATCCGCGGACAGCGTTGCTGAACGATCCGCGATTCAACGGCATCGGAACGCTTCCGTTCCAGAACACCCCGCCGGTCAGCGTCCGGCCGTTCACGCCCGATCCTTTCGGCCAGGCTTCGGGACAGTTCAATTACGCGATCGCCCGAAACTTCGAGGTCCCGTATTCCTATCAATGGAGTTTCGGCATCCAGCGCGAGCTCCCGGGCAACATGCTTCTCGATGTTTCGTACGTCGGCCGCCGCGGGCGAAAGCTTCTGGCCCAATCGGACGCGGCCCAGATCGTGGACTTCCGCGACGGCGCATCGGGACAGTTCATGCTGGCGGCTTTCAACAACCTCCAGTCTCAGCTGAACAACGGGAGCCCGATCACGGCCCAGCCATGGCTCGAGAACCAGATCGGCCCGATGGCATTGGCGAATTACGGAATGACGTGCCCGCAGATCGGTCAGAATTTCCTCGGGTTCAACCCGTTGAACTGCACGGAACTGATCGCCGGGTTCCTTCCGGACCTTGTATCTGTCGGCGGCACGGCGGACCTGGTCTCCACGCTGTTCTCGAATTTCCTGCTCGACTCGAACATCGGGCTGAGCCGGCAGTTCGCCTCGAACGCGTTCATCACCAACCAGGGCTTCTCGCAATACGACGGGCTGCTTGTGAGCCTTAGGAAACGCTTTTCCAACGGCTTCCAGTACGACCTGAACTACACCTGGTCGAAGGCGATCGACAATCAGTCGAGCGTCACGAACGCGGTGATCGGCGGCCTGATGTACAGCGCGATCGACCGTAATGCCGGAAAGGGCAACGCCGATTTCAACCTTCCGCATTTGTTCAACGCAAACGGCATCTGGGAACTCCCGATCGGCCGGGGGCGGTCCATAGGGGGCGATGTGCCGCGATGGGCGAATGTGCTCATAGGCGGATGGTCGGTGTCGGGTATATTCACCGCCCGATCCGGGCTCCCGTTCAGCATTTTCTCGGATTCGTACCCCGTGAGCTACTACACGCCCGACCTTTTGGGCGTGCCGGCCGTGCTTGTGGGAAACAATACGAACTTCGCCGTAAATATTCGTGACGATGGCCAGGGTATCCAGTACTTCGCCGACCCGGCGGCGGTCCAGGCGGCATTCCGATATCCACGCCACGGCGAGATCGGAAACCGCAACGTACTGCGAAGCCAGGCCTACTGGAACATCGACCTGGTGCTCTCGAAAAAGTTCAAGATGCCATGGTCCGAAGGCCACAATCTCACTTTTCGTGCGGAGGCTTACAACCTGACGAACACGAATTTCTTTGCCCCGCCGAACCGGCTCTACAACACGGCCGCGTTCGGGCGGATCACCGCGTCCCAGAGCGATCCTCGAGTCCTGCAGTTCGCTCTGCGATACGACTTCTGATCACACGCAGAAGCGGAGCAAACTCGGCCCCGGTTAAACGCCGGGGCCTTTTTTTATCCTGAGGCGGGTTTCGCCAAAACTTGGCCGGGCAGTTAAACTCTTTGCGAGCTATGACGCTGACCGCCTTGATCATCCTGTTGGTGCTTTTTCTCGTGACGAGCATCGTCGGGGTCGTGACCGGGAGTAATTCGCTTATCACCGTGCCCGTGATGTTCCAGTTCGGGATCGATGAAAAGACGGCGGTCGCGACTAATATGTTCGGCCTTACGTTCATGGCCGCGGGCGGTGCGATTCCCTTCCTAAGAAAGCGCATGATCAGCGTCAGAAGTTCTTGGCCGATGATCCTGCTGACGGTGGCGGGTTCGGCACTGGGTGGGTTGCTCGTCGGCGTTATCACGAACCAGGGGCTCAAGCTAGTGGTCTCGATCGCGATGATCGCCGTCGCCGTTTTTACGGTCTTCAGGGGTAGCAAACGGGCCGATGAGGCCGCCAGGCCGGTTGAAGGCAGGGTCTCGGGCGTTGTGATGGGCCTGGTCTTTGGGCTCGCGGTTTACGGCGGACTTTACAGCGGCGGCTATGTGACGCTGCTGACGGCTCTGTTGGCGGCATACACCGCGATGCCTTTCATCGAGGCCATCGGCCTGACGAAGCTCTTGAATGTCTTTTCATCGGGAATCGCGACGCTTATTTTTCTATGGAACGGGTTGGTCGACCTGAAGCTAGGGTTGATGCTCGCCGCCGTTATGTTCGTAGGGGCCTATGCGGGGGCTCACCTCGCAACCAGGATGAACGAATCCTTTTTGAGATGGGTGTTCCTGACGACAGTTATCACCCTTGCGGTCAAGATGCTCTACGACCTGTCATGGAGTTTCGTCTGATCCCGTCTCCGGCTGATCGGACGACGGCTTAGACGGCGTAGCTTTTTCGGGAGCCGGTTTCGATGGCCGTGGATCATCGGCCGGTTTCTTGTTCGCGGGAGGTTCATTGCCCGGACTGCCCTGCGCGTTTGTGTTCGATGCGGGCTGTTTGGGCGAGGGCGTAGGTTTTGGCCCGGTATCCGTATTCACGGGCACGGGGACCAGAATGACGCCGTCGGGCGGCATGAACGGGCTGCCGGTGTTCGGGTCGATGGTGTAAACCTGTCCGCCCGGCGGAACATAGGTCGGCAGCGGAGCTCCCGGGGGAGGTGCCCCTGTGGCCCAAGGGTTATAGTTATCGCCGCCCGAAAGCGTCGAAGGCGGCTGGCCGATGACCTCTGCATTGGTCATCGTCGAAGGGTCGGCGATCGGCATCGCAGCAAGTGCCAGTTCATCGGCGCCGGTCGCAGGGTTTATCGGCTGGACGGGCTGTCCGTTCAGGTCCGGCTGGAGCTGGGTGACCGGCAGGGTCTGCTTGACCGACGTTCCATAGATCAGCGCAAGGGCCAGGGCGGCCGTACCGAAGACGACCGCGACGGCCGTCTTCCAAAACGTGCCGGAGCCCGAAGCCGTAACGGCCTTGTCCAGGTCGGCAACGAATTCGGCAGCAGTCTGATATCGCTCGTCCGGATCCTTTGCAAGGGCCTTTTTGATCAAGTCCTGCATCGCCGCCGAAACGTCTTTTCTGAATTCAGTCAGGGCAGGAACGTCTTCTTCCGCATGCTTCAGCATCACGTCGGTCGGCGTCTCACCCTTGAACGGAACTTCGCCGGCGAGCATTTGAAAGAGGATTATCCCGAGGCCGTAAATGTCCGACCGGGCGTCGATCGCCCTGAAACCCGAGAAATTCTCCGGAGCAAGATAAGCGACGCCGACGTTTGCTCGATCGTCGGAGCTTCTGCGAAATGCGCGGCCGGCGAGCTCAAAATCGAAGACCTTCACGGTGCCGTCCGCCGGGGAAACGAGGACGCTGTCCGGAGTGAGGTTTCCGTGGATGAAACCGTTCTCATGAGCCGTCCCGACCGCATCCGCGATCTGGCGGATAAGAGCGGCGGCATGCTCGACCGGATACTGGATGCCGGCACCGATCGAATTCTTTAGCGCCTCGCCGTCGAAGCCCTCGTAAACAACGTAGAAGGAACCATCCTTATCCGAACCGAAGTCGTTCGCCGCCAAGATGTTAGGGCTGGCGAGGGCAGTCGCGGCCCGGGCCTCATCGGTGAAACGGTCGCGAATGATCTCGTCCAGGGCGAGCGAACCCGGCAGGACCTTCAACGTGACCGGCTTGTCCATAAAAAGATGGCGGCCGCGATAGAATACGCCAAGTTCGCCGGTCCGTATCGGCGAATCGATACGGAATTTGTCGGCGACAATTGTTCCTGTGGTCAGCTCGGACATCTCAATTTAGAACGTTCTTCACCGCGGAAGGTTGCAAGAAACTCAGCTGGCCTCACGGGCACACGTCCCTTTTAACATAGGTTCGGACCCAATGAAAACACGGGCGGGGCAAATGCCCCCGCCCGCGAAATTCAAGTGACCCTCAAAATTAAAGCTTAACGAATACGATAAGCAGAGCGAACAGTACGAGTGACTCGATCAGCGCGAGAGCGATGATCATAAGCGTCTGCACCGTACCGGCAGCACCCGGGTTGCGGGCGGCACCTTCGGCAGCACGCGAACCGACCAGTCCCTGGCCGATACCGGCCAAACCAGCTGCTAGGCCGAATCCGATGCCGCCGCCGATCGCCTTGGCCGCGCTGACGGTCGATTCATTGTCGGCAGCACCCTGGGCCATCGCCGGGATCGCCATCAATGCCAACGCAAGCGTGGCATAGAATAGATATTTCAACTTGTTCATTCTAATATTCTCCTTTTTCTATTTATATTTACGAAACTCCGGAGAACCTGTTCGATCAACTTGAACTCTGTTATTATTTCGCCTCGCTTCCGGTATTCGCTTGATTTTATACTCCCCAAGAGTCAAGCGCGCCTGTCGCGTGCGGGCTGTTCAATCATCGGATCACCGCCGTGCGGCGGCCGATAGTCTATAAACACAAGTTGTCAACTGTTCTTCGAACTTGCCGGACGATCGCCGGCTATTGAACGCGAGCGTTCAAAACTTTTCTCCGCCTCAAACGGCCTCGGCCGGAGCGGGGTGGGCCGCCGAGCCATGTTCTTCATCGTGATGCTCATGCGGCGGATGCGAAACTTCGCTGATGTAGATCATCGAGAGCAGCGTGAAGACCAGCGTCTGCACCAGGGCGACGAATGCCCCAAGGCCGGTCAGCAGCAGCGGAACCAGGAACTGCGTGAATGGCGGATAGAGGTTCGTGATCTCGAGGAAGATCTTCTCGTCGGCGAACATGTTCGCAAAAAGCCGGACGCCGAGCGTAAAGGGCCGGATCATGTTGCTGATCAGTTCGACCGAAAAGATCAGCGGGGTAATGATCAGCGTCATCAGCAGCGGCAGTTTAGGCCCGGCGAGATGGCCGAGGTGCGAGAAGATACCGTTCTCGCTAATGCCGACATAGTTGTAATAGACGAAAGAAGCGATCGCGAGTGCGAAGGTGACGTTCACCGATGCGGTCGGAGCCATGAACAGCGGGAACAAGCCCATCAGGTTCGAGACCAGGACCAGAACCGCAAAGGTCGCGACGACCGGAAAATACTTAAAGCCGTGCTCGCCGATCACCCTTACAACGAGGTCCTTGATCGCAAGAAAACCCGCCTCGAGAGTCATCTGACCGGGCTTCGGATCGTCTTCCGACAGCTTGCCCTTCAAAATATTGATGATGACCACGGAGAGGATACAGGCGATCACAAACATGATCGTGTACCACGGTATTGCGTTCTCGACGGTGTACGGGCCAAAGACCGCTTCGGCGTCGGTGCCAAAGTTCAAAAAGAACTTGTCCCAGATCTTCTTGGTGTACTCCATCTGGAAGTGGTAGACCGGCTCACCGAGGTAATGATTGATGAACTCAACAATTAGGGGTGTGTGATGTCCGCCTTCTGCTGCTAATAAAAACATTATCGATCGATCTGCCCGCTAGATGCCGGGCCATTAAAAATATTCAATAAACCTTCGAAAACGACCGCGAAACCAAAACTGCCCATCCCGAGGATCAGCCCGACGACCGAAACGGCCCCGGTCACATAAAATATCGCCACGACGATGCCTAGGACCACGTAACGCGTGATGTATTGCAGTGCCAGGAACCGCGGACGCTCGCGGCTCGCCGCGGCCTGCTCAAAGATGCGCCGGAGCGATCCCTTAAGCCAATAATAATTCAAGAACGCGATCACGCAACCGATCGCCACGCCCGCACCGAACGAGACCGAAACTAGGGCCGCACCGGCAAGAATTCCCGCCGCACCGATCACCGCCATGAGCTTCAGGATCCTACCGTGCGAGATCGGCCTTATTGTCGCTTCCGACTGGGCAATAGGTTCGGACTCGTCGCTCATTGCGAAACTTAAATTTTACAGTCTGAAGTGTTAATACTCAAACAGAGGGGGCCCTTTAGCGAGCGGATAAGTGCTATTTCCGGAAGATCTGCGACGAGATCCTAAAGAGTTGGACGAAGCCGATGACCGAACCGAGCACGATCCCCGCCACTTTGCCCCACGGGGACGAGCCGAAGAGAAGATCGGCTCCCCATCCGATCAGCAGCATAAATACGACTGCCGAAAAGAATGCGATGCCCATCGACCATGCAAGTCCGCTCCTGCGTGCGGTCTCCGCGATCGATTCGGGGGCCGCATTCGAGAGGACAAAAGGCTCGTGATCGACCGTTTCGTCAAGATCGGATTCGGGCCCGAAAAGCCCGATCACTTCCGTTTTATGGGGTTTCGACGCCGCCGGACCGGGTGTCGGCTCCGGTTCTTCGTCGGCGTCGAGCAGGTTCTTTAGCATAAATGGAGGTTAAGGTGCGACCGCACCGAGCATGTCGAGGAGCTTGTCCTGGACGTCCGTGCTGGTCACCAGTTTCGTATGTCCCTCGCACTGGAAGATCTCAGCGGCGATCGGTAGCACGAGTCCATTTTCCGTCAGATCCTTGGCGATCAGCGAACGTTTCAGCACGACGCTGTCTCCTTTATCGATCAACAGGGGGCGTAGCTGTTCGGCGGTGATCTTTTCCCCGGCTGAATTAGTGAACGAGTCGATTTTGAATTGGGTTATCCACCTGTCCCTTCTCCCATCCTGCCGGAGCACGAACCCATTTAGCGTGTCCTTGCAGTCGCTGCCGACGAGATAGAACTTCACGGGCACGCGCGTCCGCCCGTTAGCGTTCAAAGCCTGCTGGAACCTCTTCGCCCGAAGCAAAACAGCGTCAAAATAACTTCGGGCATTGCGGACCTCATCCGGCGAGAATCGTCTCGTATAATCGTCATCTTTCCAAATGCCCCAGTTGTAAGTTTCCCACACCGCCGGATCAAACAAGTCGATCTCGATCGGCTTCAGGTTCTCGTCATAGACCTTAAGGGCACCGTTATGCGGGAGCAGTTGATAGACCGAAGGCAGAGTGAATACATCGAATCGAGTTATGTCCCGAACAAACGGGATGTTTATGCCGCCGCCGATGTAAGAGAATCCGTTCAACAGCGCGTTCAAAGCCGAAACGGACCCCGTGTTCGGCGTACCGAGCATGAATATCTTGTCGAAATGACGGGCGCCCGACCAGGCCGGGTTCAGACGGCCCGCGGGGATATCTGAGTCGCCGTACATCGCGGCATAGCGGGCGATGAGGCCGCCCATCGAATGGGCGAGCACGTTGAATTTCAGCTGCGGCTTACCGAGCTTTCGTTTGAGAGTTTCGATCTTTTGGACGAGCAGCCTTGCGTTCTCGACGTTGTCACGCCGCCAGTCATAAGGGAAAACGTAAAAAGTGTCTTTGTCGCCGCCTCTGGCGGGCCGTTCCCAGTCGCCCTCGCGATAACCGCCTTTCATGCTCAATGCCCCGATAAGGCGCTCGTAGATCTCGATCTCAGGGACAAAATTCCAGAACCTGATCCCGCGGAGGATGTCCCTAGGCTCAAGAAGATCGCGGCTCCGGGCAAGGTCTGGTGAGATCGGCAACCGGATGTCATCGTCTTTTGAGCGCGAGGGCCTGAACCAGACATGCTCGCCGGTGCGGCTGTTGTAGAGATCGGAACCCGTCAATCCCGGAATGATGATGACCGGGGCCTTTCCGTCGATGGACGGTCGCTGGGCCGCGGCGGCCGAGACAAAAACGGCCAAAGCCAGAAGGATCAGTGACTTGCGAACCAGGAAACTAAGCATTTTGAAACTATCGCGGACGGCGGCAGTCCGCTTTCCTGCAATTTTCAATGATAGCATTATTTAATCGCGGCGGATCAGAAGCGTCTTTTCAGGAGTCAGCATTTTGTATTCGATGCCTCGCCAGACCAGGCGGTTCGAAAAAAGCGCATTTATACAATTTATCAAGAAGATGACCGGAGTGACGGCCCAAAGCGTCAATTGCCACTTCCGCTGGCGGCGAAGCGCCTTTTGATGCTGCGGAAGGGCGAGACAGACGGCAGAATGCCTCAGCCATGCCTTCCCGACGCTGAAACCCGCGACCAGCAGAAGGGTTGCGGCCGCGACAGGCCATAAGAACCCGCCCGTTGGATCAAGTATCAAGAACGCGATCGCAAGACCGCAGATCGTGCAAAACAGCGCCGAACCGAATAACGAAAGGAGCCAAAGGTTTTGTGCGTAAACCCGAGTGACCTTCATTTGCCGGTTCGTAAACTCAAGCATGCCCGGAAGTGTGCAGCCATCGACCGTAGCCGCCAATGCCTGCGGCACGAAGCGGATGCGAAGCCCCGCACCCTTTATGGCCCTCGTGACGGCAAGGTCATCCGAAAGCGTACCCTGCAATTTTTCCCGTAGTCCGATCTGCGTGAACGTATCGCGGCGGAACGCCATCGAACCTCCCCAGCAAAAGTTGCCTTTCTCGTTCGACCCGAGCGCCGACGCGATCGAAGCGTTCCACGCCGACCGAAGTTCCGAAGCGATCGTCGGAACTTCGGGGACGAACCAGCGATAGCCGGTCGCGGCTCCGACCGTTTTATCGTCTAGCGGGGCGATCAACGCCCGCAACCAACCGGGCGACGGACGTGCGTCAGAATCGACGACGACGAAAACTTCACTCCGGGGATCGGCGTGAAGAACGCCTTCAAGGATATTCTCGACCTTCTGGCTCGAGTTTGTGGCTTTGGGGGCAACGACGAGCTTTACATCCCGCTCCGATTCCTGCCACGCGGCCTCGACCACCCCTGCGGCCGGGTCATCCGGGCCGTCGATCACGAAGATGACCTCGAACTCGGGCATGTCCTGGCCGAGCAATGCATCGAAATTCGCAAGCATCCCTTCGTCGATGCCCTTACAGGGTGCGATGACCGTCACCATCGGCACCCAGTCCGACGGCGGCATTGCAAGCTCGCGTTTGAAGTAGTTCAGATAATCGATCCCGCCACGAAAGGACCAATAGCTGAGCCAGACCAAAACGGCGGCAAAAATGTAAAAGACGTAGATCATCAATGGATCAGGGAGCGGATCTCGTCCATCGTTCTTACCGTGGCTCCGCGGTTGGCTTCCATCACCGAACGGGCATTCCGGTCGAGTTCGGCCCGAACTTCCCGATCGTCGAGCAAATCTGAAATTCGCATGAAAAGCTCGTCCGGGATCTTCTCAGACGGAAGTTCGGGAAGTTGGATAAGTGCACTATTTGCAGAGAATACCGTGACCACTTCGGAGAAATTGAACGTGTGCGGGCCGGTTAGGATCGCGTTCCCGGCGGCGGCCGGTTCGAGTATGCTCTGCCCTCCGTGCGGAACTAGCGAACCGCCGACGAAAGCGATCTCGCTGAGGCGATAGGCGGCCCGAAGTTCGCCGATCGAATCGAGCAAGACGACGTCCGCCGCGGCGTCTGTTTCGCCGGGCTCGCCGCTGCGGCGAACCCAGCGGTATCGCTTGAATTCGCAGGCATCATCCTCGCGAAAATCGCGCAGAAGTTTAGCAACGGCATCAAAACGCTCAGGATGCCTCGGGGCGATAATGAGCCGTGGTTTCATCGTCGCCTCGCCGTCAAGGATCGAACAAAAGGCGTCCAGGACCCAGCGCTCCTCGGGTTCGTGTGTACTCGCCGCAACTATTACAGGCCGGTCGTCATCGAGGTGAAATCGGGAGTTGAGTTCGTCAGCGATCGCGGCGTCGCGGTCGTCATCGGCGATATCGAATTTCATATTGCCGGTGACCTTAGCCTTTGCGGCTGCAAGCCCGATGGAGATGAGCCGGTTGGCATCGCCGGCCCCCTGCATCAATGCGGTGTCGATGTCGGCCAGGACGCGGTGTATAAAGCCGCGGACCAAGGCGTAGCGACGCCGCGAACGCTCGGAAAGCCTTCCATTGACGATCGCGACCTTTGCCCCGGAGAGTTTTGCCTCACGGATAAATCGCGGCCAGATCTCTGTTTCCATCAGCAGCACAAGGGAAGGCTTGAAATGGACAAGAGCCCTCCTCACCGAGAATTTCCAGTCGAAGGGAAAGTAGAAGACGGAATCAGCTATTTCGGCGAAGATTAGCTTTGAAAGTTCCTGCCCGGTCTTTGTAGTCGTCGAGACGATCAGACGTCGATCCGGGAACTCTTTGACCAGGGCCTCTGCAAGCGGCCTCGCCGCGTTTGCCTCACCGACCGAAACGCAGTGAAGCCAAATGATTCGCCGGCCGTCCTGATCGAATTCCGGGTAGTTCCCAAGCCTTTGCCTGAAGCCGGATGCGTATTTTTGACCCCTCAGCAAAAAGAGAGGCAGCATCAGCACAAAAGCGGCCGTAAGCAGGATCGAGTACAGAAGATACATCGAATCGCCGTTGGGTTCAGCCAGCGGTAAATAGGGTTTAGAAATCTGCGGGCTTTAGCCCAATTAGAATATCGGAGCTAAAGCCCATCCTGCAATCAACTACTTCGAACCGTTGCATGAAGCCAACGTCAGTCTATTTGACCCGCTCCATATATCGGGCTTCGGCCGGGTTGACGCGGATCTTCTCGCCCTCGGCGATGAACGGAGGAACCATCAGAGTGACCCCATTTTCGAGCGTCGCAGGCTTGTTTGAGTTCGAGGCGGTGGCTCCCTTCAACTGCGGCTCGGTCTCGGTGACGGTCAGTTCCATCGACGCCGGTAGCTGAACGCCGATCGGCGTGCCGTTGTAGAATTCGACCTCGATCGTCAAGCCCGCCATCAGCCACTGGGCCGCGTCACCGAGTTCTTCCTCGGTCAGGGCGACCTGTTCGTAGTTCTCCTGGTTCATAAAGTGATGGTGCGAGCCGTCTGAATAGAGATATTCCATCTTGTGCTGCTCCAGGACCACGCGTTCAAGCGTATCGTTCGATCGAAAGCGGTACTCGAAAGAGTTTCCTGTGAGCAGATTGCGAAGACGTGCCTGCACCATCGCACGGAGATTGCCGGGCGTGTGATGGTGAAATTCCATCACTTTGACGGGGGCCCCTTCGTGAAGGATGACCATCCCTTTCCTAATGTCATTTGCAGATATAGCCATAAAAGAACTCGATTCTCCGATATAAGTTTTCGTTAAAATTGCAAACTAGATAGTTTAGATGAAAACACGGCGAAATGGAAAATTAGAGGCGCGGCCGTGAACCTGAGAAAACGGAGATCATTTGCGAGAGGCGAGGGCGGCCTCGACCGCGCGCCGTGGGTCGATGACGCCCCACCCCTGGCGGTCGACTTCGTAATGGGGAAGCCTTTCGGCGGTCGAAATGAGCAGCTTTTTAACCTCGGGCGGGGTCAGTTTCGGATTTGCCTCGAGTATCTGAGCAACGACCGAGGAGACGATCGGGGCCGAGAAGGAAGTGCCGTCAACGTATTTGTAGTGCTTTGTGATTACATTCTCGCGCCGCATCTTGAGTAGGATGATCTGTCGGATACTGTGGACCGGGCGGTCAAGGGCTGCGTCAAGTTCATCATCCACACCGGGATGCTCGCGGATCAGGCTATGGAGGTCGCCATCATCGGCCTCGTCAAGAAGCTGGAGAAGCGACGCCTGTTGGGCAGTCGGCGTGTTTGGTAGGATGGGTGCAGGCACCCAGATCGACGGTGCGATCACCTCCGGTTTCTGCAGTCCGTCGACGGTCGGCCCGTACGAAGAGCGGTACATTCCGCGCCGCGCCCGGTTCATCGAATTGTTGTCGTCGAGGCCGCCGACGGCGATGCACGACGGAGCACTTGCCGGCGGGAAGACCGGATGATCGGGTAAATGGCCCGCATTCCCTACCGCGCATACCACCGTGATGCCGAGCCTGGAACATTCCTCGACGACCTGTGAAAGCGGATCGCTGAGGTAGCTTGCTTCAAAATCGCCGCCGGCCGAAATGTTGACTACCTTGATCCGATATTTTTCACGATTCGCGATCACCCATTCAAGTCCCTGCTGGATGTCGTCGTCGGTGATCCTGCCCGTCCGGGCAAGTTTTACCAGCACGACGTTCGATTTTGGGGCGATCCCGCGGTAGAAACCGTTTGATAATGAACCGTTGCCGGCGGCAACGACCGAGGTCATCATGCCGTGCCAGCTGGCAACGTCGGGCTGGAACAGAGAGCCCAGTTCGCCATCCTTTTCGAGAAGGCTCCGATACGCGAGGATCCTGTTTGAAGGAGTCGTCAGGTCCTGATGAGGATAAAAGCCGGAATCGAGAAATGCGATCGTGATCTTCTTGCCCGTATAGCGATCATCCGCGTCTAGCCGGAGCGGAGTGGACAGTACGTGCGAGCCGTCCTTCTGCATCGCCGCTTCCTTGATTATGTGGTCCTTCGCCCGCTCGAAAAGCCTAACGCAGCGGGCACAGACCGCCTGGAATTCCGAAGTGTCGGGTGCATTCGCGAGGATCAGTTTCTGCAGATCGTCCGCAAGTACGAGCATCGGTACGAACTCTTCCGGCGTTTCTCGATGGCACACCGGGCACACCTTTCCGCCGCCGGCAATGTCGGATGAAAGCGTGGGACGTTGGATGCGCTGGGATTCGTGCAAGCTCATCGGGTGGTTAAGTTTTTCATAAAGACCAGTTAAAATCAAAGGAATTTGCCGCGGGACGGACGAATTGGCTATTTCCTAACATGACGCAGAAAAAACTAGGGATCGCACTGTCGGGCGGCGGTGCCCGGGGCTTCGCTCATATCGGCGTATTGAAAACGCTTGCGGCGAACAGTATCAGGCCTGACTTCATTGCCGGCGTTTCGGCCGGTTCTTTCGTCGGCGGGGCGTTCGCCTCGGGGCTGACGGCTGATGAGATCGTCGAGATCGGGAAAGAAGTGGGGTGGCTTCGCGTCGCCGGTTTCTCTTATTCGCCGCGTGGGTTGCTGTCGAGTTCGGCGATGGAAACTTTCATCGAAAAGCACTTCCCTGTTACCCGTTTTGAAGAACTGAAAATACCTTTCGCCGCCGTCGCATGCGATCTTGCGACGGGCGAGGAGATCGTTTTTAGGGACAAAGGTGACTTGAGTTTCGCGATCCGCGCAAGCTGCGCGATCCCGGGAGTTTTCGTTCCGATGATCGACGAAAACGGCAGGAGCCTTATCGACGGAGGAGCAGCAACCCCGATGCCGACTAAGGCAGTCAGGAAATTGGGAGCCGATATCGTGGTCGCGGTGGACGTTTTGAGTTGCGGCGGGTCTTCCCGAACCGTGCCGACAACGCTTGTGGGAACCCTGTTCCAATCGGCAATGTTGATGATCGCGAGAGCGTCAAAGAACCAGCATTATCGGGCAGACATTGTGTTAGAGCCGCAAGTGGCGCACATCCGGCCGGACGAAATTGCACGACGGGACGAGTTGATCGAGCTCGGTGAGAAGGCGGCCGAAGAGATGCTGCCCCGGATCAACGAACTGCTGGCTAAATTCGGGGGCGGTGAATAGCGCTAAAAAGAGGCGGTGCCCTCGACACCGCCTCATCAGTTGTTAAGAAAACACAACGCTAGAAGCGGAACTTCGCTCCGAGTTGAATGCGCCGCGGATCGAACGCCGAAGTAAAGCCAAGCGGCCCGCTCGGCCCAACGTCGTGATTTCCGCGAACATCAACGGTGGTCGGCCAGAACGTGCCAACCGTATTGTTGACCGATGAGAAATTCAACCGATTGAATAGATTGAACGCTTCGGCGGTCAGGTCTAGGCTCATGTTCTCATTGAAGGCAAATCTCCGCATCACGCGAAGGTCCACCGTCATAAAGCCCGGGCCCTTGCCCACGTTCCGCGGGATCGCTCCCTGGTCCAGGCCGTTGAGCCGAAGCAGAGGGCGGTCCCCGTTGGTGCTTCGATCGCCATTCACGTCGGCACCGGCGAGAAGGTTGAACGGACGGCCGCTATTGGCCCGGATGATCGGCGTGAACGTCCAGTCCCGAACGGCAGCGTTCCTCCACGGCGTCGTAATGACCGAATAGATCACAAACTTGTGCCGCTGGTGAAAGGCCGAAAGCGAGTATTCGGGATCATCGAAGGTTTGGTCGAAAGCCCGGAAATCGCTGTTATAGTCGGTGACCTGATCGTTGGCCTCGCTTAACGTGTAGTTTCCGGCAAAGGCGAAATTGCGGCCGATCTGTGATTGGAACTCGATGAGGAGGCCGTTGTAATTCGCCGACGCGGCCGATTCATAGATGATCTCCTGAAAGAGCGTCGGGTTGATGAAGCAGTTAACGATCCCGGCGCCGGCACAGTCGGGGGCGAAGGCCCCCCACTCACGGATGCCACGCGGCCCTAGCGGCCTATTCCGGAGGTTAATGTCTCGCGCTCGGGTGATGTACTGCGTCAACGCCCAGACGTAGCTCGCCGAAAAGCTTGTCCCGGACGTGACCTCCTGTTCAAAGCCGATGCTTCCCTGCTGTGCCCGAGGATTTCGATAGGTCGGATCCGCACGGAAAAGGACGGTCAGCGGATTTCGCGGCCCCGTTTGCGAGACGTTGATGCCGAACTGGGCCAGATCGGCCGGCGTGATGGTCCGGACGGTGTTTGGAATGCCGATCACCCCTTGTGCCCGAAGCGTCCGAAAGATGTTGACGGCGCTCTGTGCACCGGCCGTATTGATCGTTGTCAGAACCTGCGGGATCTGGCGGAAGCCGTCGATCTCGTTAAGCGACTGGACCACATAATCGATCACGAACGGGATCTGGGCATAGAACATCCCGTAACCGCCGCGGATGATGGTCTTTCCCTCGCTGTAGGGGTCCCAGGCGACGCCGACCCGGGGGCCATAGTTGCCGTAAAAGGTCCGAAGGGGTTCGCGGCGTGTATCGATCTCGTATCGGAGCCCGTAATTGAACGTCAGATTGGGGAGCGCCTTCCACGTGTCCTGTCCGTAAACGGAATAATACGGCAATTTGCCGCCGACGATGCCATCGCCAAAGCCCTGCTGGTATGACTGGGGCAGGCCGAGATCCAGCGACTGAATGGCATTGATGGATGTGGTCGCAAGCTGTGGGCTTACAAGCGAACCCGGCAAGGTCCCGAAACCGAAACGGCCGCCGAAGAACGTCTTGGAATCGAAGTAGCCGTCACGAAGAAGGAAGCTCCCGCCGAACTTCAGACGGTGATTGCCGCTGACGACGGAAAAATTGTCGACGATCTCGTACCGGCGATCGATATTGAAGCTCGGGAGAAAGATGTCGCGGTTGAAAAAGCCGAAGCCGGCAAGGTTCAGTTCGGGGCCGTGCGGATCGGTCGACAGCACGGTCAGTTCGTTATAGTTTGCCTGAAGGCGAAGCTCATTGCTCATGCCCGAGTTGAAGATGTGCGTCCAGCCCCCGGTCAGGTTGTGGTCTAGGACATCGACGTTATTGCCGCGTGAAAAAGCAAGAAGGGCACGAGTCGATTGGTTCTGTTCGTCGCGATCGTTGAAGCTGTAACGAAGAAAGAACGTGTTCGATGCGCTCGGGATATAGTCGCCGCGGAACGAGGCTGCGTGCGAATCAGAATTGAACGGGAACACGCCGCTGTTCTGACGAAAGAGGTCCTGGACCGGCTGATCGACGCTGAGAACACCCGTAAGGATGCCCGCGCAAGCGGCCCTCGGGACCGAAACGCCCGTGACGCATGGAACCGGCGTCGGGTCCAAACTGCCCGCGAGTGCGGCGAGGATCGCGCTTTGGGCGGCTGTCGGTCCGAAAATGCTGAGGTCGGTGAGTAGAGGAACGGCCGACGATTCACGCCTCCGCAGACCTTCATAACCGCCGAAGAAGAACATACGGTCTTTGACGATCGGCCCGCCTAAGCTAAATCCATATTGCTGGCGATTCGCATCCGGTTTGATCCGGCGGGTCGTATTTCCCTCAAGGACGATATTGAACGGATCGGTTGCGTCGAGCGACTGGTTGCGGAAATAGCCGAATACGCTGCCGCTGACGCGATTTGTCCCCGTCTTCGATACGATGTTGATCACTCCGCCGCTGGCCCCGCCCAATTCCGCGTTGTAGTTGCTCCGATTGATCTGAAACTCCTGGACCGCTTCCTGGCTGAGGGTCGAGCGGACCCCCCCGCCCTGATCGTTCGCCTCGGAACCGTCCACGGTAACGCTGTTTCCGCGGCCGTTATTGCCATAGAACGAAAGGCCGCTCTGGGGCGTTTGGGTGACGCGGAAATCCGAGTTATCGGCAAGGGCGTTCGAATCAACGACGCCCGGCGCTAGCAGAGTAAACGTCAGGTAATCCCGGCGGTCGATCGGCAGGTCTCGGATGACGCGTTCGCTCAAGGTCGTCGACTGCTGCGACCGGTCGGTTTCGATCAGCGGTGAATCGCCGGTTATCTCGACGGTCGCCGTCGCGTCCCCGACCTGCATTGCGAAATCCTGGTCGGAAGTTTGGCCGACGGTCACCTGGACCGCGTTCTTCACCTGTGTCGAGAAACCGGATGCCTCGACCCGGATCTGGTAGACGCCCGGCGTAAGTGAGAGGAAACGATACTCGCCGTTTTCATCGCTGTTGGCGGTCCGGCTGAATCCGCGGGCAGGATCCGTCAGCGTTATGGTCGCACCGCGAACGACTGCGCCGTTCGGGTCAACCACTCGCCCGCGTATTTCGGCCGTCGAACCTCCCGCCTGGGCCAAGGCCCCTAGACAAAAAGCAGCGACCATCGTGATCAAAACAATTACTCTCGTCATCTTGATAGTAACCTCCGTCGAAGGATCGGTAAGACCGACCATCTACATTTGAAATTGGAACCTGGTCAGAAACGCTTTGCGCCCGATAAGGCGTTCGGGCCGAGAACTGTGAACCCGCCGGATCGTTGTTACGGCCTGCCCCCCTGGCGACGAAAGCGGACAAAGAAGCCGTCCGTGTGTAAAGGTCGCCAAACAGGGATATTGCGGGTGCAGCAGCCTTATTCGATACCGTGCGATTCTAACCGCATTTAATATCGAATTCAACCCAAATTTACAGATGCGTAACACGGCTGTCGAGCCGCGCTTCGTACCGCCCGTCGGCCGTCAGGGTATAACGGCTCTCAGGCCTTAAGGGTTTCCATCGTAACGGTACTTCACAGCACCGGATCAATGTTCGTGTGATGCATCGAGTTCGCCATTTGGTGTGCCGCGGTGAAGATTTCCGCTTGCAATTAGCTGACTTTCAATGCATTATTAGTGGCGTTACGTCCTTCTCTCGCGTCGTTTGACGCGCTCCGCTAAAGACGGTCTTTTTGGGTAGTTTGAGAGCAGGCTGGTCATTGGTATAGGAAGCTGCTCGTTTATTGAGCACCTGATGCGGATCGTCTCCTTTTTGCAAGACCGTTCCCATTCTGCGCTTCTCTTGGACATCCCGGATCGGGAAAGGGTATGAAATTCAGATTATGACGATGAAACTTTATGTAGGCAACCTTCCTTTTAAGACGAGTACACAGGACCTTGAGCAGCTTTTTGGCCAGGTCGGCACCGTCGAGTCGACAAACATTATCGAGGACCGCGAAACGGGCCGCTCACGTGGTTTCGGCTTCGTTGAAATGTCGTCGAAGGAAGAGGGTGAAAAAGCGATCGAAGAATTCAACGGTAAAGAATTCGATGGCCGCGAGTTGAAGGTTAACGAAGCGAAGCCGCAGGAGAACCGCAATCGCGGCGGTTACGGCGGAGGTCGGGGCGGATACAGCGGCGGCGGTTATGCCGGCGGGAGAAGCAACGATTTCGGCGGAAGCCCTAATCGCTGGTAATTCGCGTTTCCAAGTTTTGACCACGGGCCGTCCTCTTCGGGGCGGCCTTTTGGTTTTACTCTTCGTCGGGTTTTACTTTCCGCACAACCCCGGCAGAGCTATTCCGGCCGGACCGTTTGGGATCGGTTCGTTTCACCGAACCGGCCGGGGCGGCCGCCGGCATCACACGGAAAGCACGTTTGTGCACGAGTGTGCCGTTGATGAAGATGTCGGCCCGATATTCACCGTGGACCCACAGCCCGCGGGGCTTGCCGGTAAAATAGACGTGGTCCTGAAAGTCCGATGTGGTATAGCTTGCTGAGACGACCTTCGTCCCGGGCTTCACGCCGGCAACACCGACCGCAACAAGGTCCATCCGGACCGTTGCCGATTCGACATTGCTCAAAACTACGACGCAGTGAATGGGAATATCGGTTGTCACGAATTCCGAACGCTCTTCACCCGGTGCGCCGAGGCCGTCGTCCTTCGCGAGATAAACCTGTTCAAGTAAGCGATTCTCAAGCGGTTCGGGTGGTTGAGACATGACGGCTCCCGAGAACACTGCGGCTAAAAGTAGGAGCTTGACGACGACTTGCAAGAAAATCTTCCTCCACGGACAGGATCGGGCCCGGCAGTACGTTTGAAACGCACGAGGCTTAATTCGTTGCACCGGCGGGAATTAATTTTCAATTAAATGGACGCTGGAACTGAGTGAGCATCGTCCGGTCGCCTTTTCGCGATCACATTAAGTCTTCGGTCCCGGTGAGATCTCGCGTCCGCAGTGGGGGCACTCGGCCGATCTTTGCGGCTCCCGCTTTTTCTTTTGGATCGCTTCAGCGAAACCGCTTGCGAGGATGCCGGTCGGCAGGGCGAACATGCCGATACCGAGAAATGCGATCATCCCGCCAAGCACCTTCCCGACCGACGTGATCGGGAACACATCACCATAACCGACCGTGGTGAGCGTCGCGATCCCCCACCAAAGAGCTGACGGAATGTCAGGGAACTTGTCCGGCTGGGCCTCATTCTCGACCAGATACATGAGGCTTCCTGAAAAAAGCAAAAGGATCAGGAGCATGACCGTGGTGACCAGAAGCTCCTCCTTCTTTGCCCGGACCACGTCGTCGAGCGAATTCAGCGACTCGACATACCGGCTCATCTTAAGCAAGCGGAACAGCCTGAAGATCCGGAGTGCGCGGATGATACGCAGGTCCACCGCGAAGAAAAGCGGAATGAACGCTGGGGCGATCGCGAGGAAGTCGATGATCGCCATCGGGGTCAGGGCATAGCGAAGCCGTCCGCGGAACCGTCCTTTGTAGCGAGGGTCCATCGGTGCCACCCAAAGTCGAAGTAAGTACTCGATGGAAAAGACCGCGAGCGAGAATGCCTCGAAATACTTGAAGTACGCCTCGTATTGTTGATAGACGCTGTCGACCGTTTCGAGCACAACGGCGGCAACGTTCACTACGATCAAAAGCACGAGGCCGAACGCAATGACCCTGTCGATCAATTCGTTATCGTCGGTGTCAACGAGTATGTCGTAAACACGCTGTTTGGCATTATCGAGCATGCTTTCAGATTAACCCGTGTTAGCTTGAAGTGCCCAAAGCTTCGCGAATGGCAGTTCGAAGCGCGTCCGTATCGCCGGGCGGAACCGAGCGGATCCCGGCCACGCCATCGACACCGCAAGCGGACGTCGCGATGACGGGGATCCCGTTGGCGGCCGCAAGCAGCAGGCGCCGGGGCTTGTGTTCAACGTGTGCCGGAAGTACTTCGAGATCGGCCCGGGCCAGCCAATCGTCGGCTCCGTGTTCGATATCCAAGCCCTCCCAAAATTCGGCTCCCTCGATCAGCGGACCGAGCAAAATGAGTTTAACGTCCAGACCCCGGAGAGCTTCGCGAAGCTCGTAGCAGCCCTTGCGGCCGACGGTGGCCGCCGGATAGACGACCACGGGCTTGCCGCCGCGAAGACGAGGGGCGGCTTCTTTTGTCGCGGGAAGATCCCATGGAAGCCGCATTGCGCGGTTTGGGAAAAGGGCGGCGATCTCCGAATGAGGGGTGATGATCCGGCGTGCATGTTTTAGTGCATCCTTTTCGGCCGCGATAAGGGCCGGATCGGCTCGGAAATCGCCGAGCGTCGGGCTCTCAGGGTGAAGCTCCGCTGCCCGGTCGAGTCTTTTCTGCAGTTCGGCCATAGGAAGCGAGGTCATCAACACGTCGAACGTTCGCCCGCCAAGATGGCCGCTCTTCCATAGAAAAGGAAGGAGATTTTGCTGTACGACGACGTGAAGCACATCGTAGCCGAGCCGTTTGGCATAGCCTTCTGCGAGGCGCTCGTACATCGCGAGGAGGTTTAGCTGTCGCGTCCGGCCTTGCGCGGCCAACTTCCTCGATCGATAGGAACGGACGGCCGTGACAAGAAGGCTCTGTTTGACCGAGCCGAAGCCGCGGATCGTCCAGGCATAGTTCCCTTTTCGAAACCGCTTTCCGTCGAGCGGCAAGAGCAGGACATCTTTGCCGGTCCGCGAGCCCTGGATAAATGTGTCGAACTCCGGCGAGAACTCGTCAACGAGATATGCAGTCTTCCCGAAATCGCGATGCTCAGCCGCGTCGACCACGCGATGGCAGTCGCCCATTTCGCAGGTTGCGCACGATGCCGGCGTGTCGTTATGCACCGCGATCCGCCGGATCTGGTGCAGCCGCGATCCGTTCAGTTTCTCACCGCGAAATCGAACGATCAGGTCCTTTTCATCGAGCCGGGCCTCGATGCGAAGAGGCTGTTCGGACCGAAAGCGAAGATCGACATAATTCCAAAAGACCGTCGCGTCGCGGTCTTTTTCGGCCAGGGAACCTGCGACTATCTGCGTGTGTGCATGACGCTCGACGATCTCGAGCCCGGCCTCGAGTGCCGCGTCGTAGAGTGCATTCGACATTTGGCAGAGCCCGCCGCCGACGTTTGGAATTATGCATCCTTCGCGAAGCTCGCGGCCCTCGACGTAACCTTTGAACCGGCTTGCCCGGCCAACGTTCTTCCAAAAACTGAAGACCTGACCGGCCGGAATTTCGAGGCCGTCGAGCTGACGTGCAGCGAGACGCAAGTTGTGGATCTTCCCCGCCACCAGGAAACGCTCTTCCGGTTCGATCTCGGTCCAAAGCGGCGTCCGCGATGTTGAGATCACGGCATCGTTCGATAAGCGTGAGCCTTTCGAATGGCGGGAAACGCGTTTGTCGAAAGCGTCGCTCCCGGCCCGGCGAAGCTGCAGAAGCGCGGTCTTGCCGCGAAAGACGAGCGATCCAATGCGTGTAGGGGATGTGCGGTCGGTGGCCGAAGGCATATTTCCAAAGTAATTAAACATCCAAGACGCTGAAAATTCAATGAGTTGCGCGTGGGTTCGAATCATTCGCGGGCACGGGGTACAATTTTTTCGGTTGAGGAGTATTTATATTCAAATTACGCGGTTGAAATTCATGCATCTTGGACGGCCGGCAGTGGCGGCAGTGCTCATGTTTTTGCTGTCGTTCACGATCTCGATCCCCGGCCAGGGCAATTCGGATATCCGGAAGTCCCCGGAGGGTCCAAAGATCTTGTTCATCGGTAACAGTCTGACGTATGCGAACGACATGCCGTTGATCGTCGAGGCGTTTGCAAAGGCGAAGGGCATGAAGCGTTTCGAAGTCAAGATGGCTGCGCTACCAAATTTCGGGCTCGAAGATCATTGGAATCGAAAAGAAACCCGGAAAATTCTAACCGGTAAGAAATGGGACTTCGTCGTGATGCAGCAGGGGCCATCGGCTTCGAAAGAAGGCCGCGCGATGCTGCTCGAATACGGCGGCCTTCTGGCGGCCGAAATTCGCAAAGGCGGCGGCATGCCCGCAATCTATATGGTGTGGCCATCGGTCAGCCGGGCAAACGATTTTGAAGGGGTCCGGGAATCTTACCAGATGGCGGCCAACGAATTTGACGGGCCGCTGCTGCCCGTCGGCGAGGCCTGGCTGATCGCATTGACGATCGACAGAAGTATTCAATTGTTCTCGGAGGACGGATTCCACCCGACCGAGGCCGGTTCTTATCTGGCGGCACTGGTGATCTTCGAGCAATTATTTCAGAAATCGGCGATCGGGCTGCCGACCCGCGTCGTGCTCGGCTCCGGTCGAACGATAGACATCCCCTCGAAGGAAGCAAGGATCCTTCAGCAGGCGGCGGCCGAGGCCAACAAGAAATTTGGGAAACTAGCGTCGGACGTGGTTCGCTGAACCTTGATAGAAGTAAGGTAGATCCCTCCGCCCGTTTTCCCGGCGACGCTTTTCCATGTCGATCTAATGCCTGAAGAGAAAGCTATCCTTATCGTTTATACGACCCGGTACCGTAAAGGCGGCGGCCAGTTCCCTGTCGTTGCCGAAACGCTCGCCGATGAGAGGCGGGCCGGCGGATCCGAGGTCGACGTCGTTTGCCGCGCCGTCGAGAGCAAACGCGATGTTCTGCAGGCGATCACCGAGATCCGTGAGGCGGGCCGAATGCTCAGCGAGTTTCATTTTGTAGGCCATTCGGGGATGTACGGGCCGATGTTCGGGACCGTCGATTTTCCCGAACAGTTCTCGCCTTACGAGTGGGAGCAAATGGATATCCCATTTTCAGACGACGCATCAGCCTTCTTTCACTGTTGCCGGTCTGCTCGCTGGTTCGCTCCGTTCTTTGCCCGTACTTTCAATATCACCGCGAACGGGTTTTTCTGGTACACGACGTTCTCGAAAAGCAAAACGAGATATGCCGCCGCCGGTGAGAGCACGGCGAAGCCGCTCTACACAATCGGCTGCAAGGGCAGGAAATCGCACGGCTATCTGGCGTCAATGCGGAAGCGGCTCGGGTTCATGTCGGCCGAAGTGATGAAGACCTTCGAGCCCGCGGCCGTCAACGGAGCCGATACTTATAACGAGGTGGCCGAACTGTACGACGCCGTTTTCACGGACATCCGCGTGCGTCAGGATGAATGGCGTTGGCTGAATGAGCATCTGCCCGAGGGCAAGATCGACGTGCTCGACATCGGCTGCGGTAACGGCGCTTTGTTGAACGCGTTAAGTGAGAGGATCGGGAGCGGTGTAGGCGTTGACGAATCGGCGTCGATATTGGATCGGGCGCGTGCAAAAAATTCTGAGATCTCAAATCTGAGATTTGAGAAGATAAAAGGCCCGATACTCCCGTTCGCCGACGATTCGTTCGACGTTGTCATTTCACTGATGTCGTTCCGCTACCTCGACTGGGACCCGCTGCTGCACGAGATAAAGCGCGTGACGCGGGCGGGGGGCAAGTTTTTGATCGTGGATATGGTCACCGTGCCGGTCGCTACGCGTGAATATCCGCGGCTGTTGAAGGACAAGCTGCGGACGATGAAGAACCAGAAAGCGAACGCCCAGTTTGACGCGGCGTTGAAGAAACTGGTTTCGCACCCGGATTGGAAAAAGATGCTCGAATACAACCCGATCCGTTCAGAACACGAGATGAAATGGTATCTCGAAAGCCGCTTTCCCGTGCAGAAGGTGGAGATACTGAACATGGCCTGGAATTCGCGGATCGTCGCTTTCGATTCCGGACCTGTAGAGCGGGGCGTGGAGGCAAAGTTGACGTATCCTTAACTTCAAAATAGGTGATCGATCATGAAAGTATTGGTTTCTTTATTTTTACTAGCGATCGCGTTTTCTATCTTGTCATGCTCGAAAGCCGTTGAGGAGACTAATCCGGCTGCCAATAGTGGGCCCGTCCAAATCTCAGAAAACGAATCCCCTACACCCGTTTCGAATCAATCACCTGTAGGCGTTGAGAGCAAGTCTCCTCTAAAACCACGGGATAGGGTTGTCGTTGAGGGTAGGGACTACATAAAGAAGAGCGGGTGGACAATACCATCCGGGGCTGTAAAGGATATTACTGAGAGACAGACAGATAAAGGGATAACAAAAGACGGAAAAGAGCTTGAGGTGATCTTGATCTTTTACGACTATGAAGCACCAAAGTCGTATTCAGAGAATTTTTACTATGACGGTCCAAATCTGGAATATATGAAAGGAAGGCTTAGATCCGGCGGCTTCACGGAGTACAGCGTCAATAGTCGGGTGTTTATGTACGCCGTTTTCGCCAAAAAGCTAGCGCCCCCGCCTGCGTCCAATAGCGATCCTCACGAAGATCCATTCGTTTATACAATAAAGGACGCTGACGGCGACGGAATTTTTGAAACGCTGCTCGGCGACTATGACAAAATCCTCGTGCCCGACTGGGTTCTCAAATAATCGGAAATGAACGGTCGACTGGGTATTATCGATTGGGGCATAGGCGGCATCAGCGTTTACAAGCTGATCAAGGAACGCGGGCCGGAGGTTTCGGTCGTTTATTTTTCCGACACCGGTGTGACGCCCTATGGCAAGATGTCCCGGACGGAATTGGTCGCGCGATTGAATATCGTGCTCGGCTTTCTTAGATCAAAAGGCGTTACACATCTTGTTATCGGCTGCAACGCGGCGAGTACGGTAATTCCCTACCTCGATCGTCAGGGCTTGACCATCGAAGGCGTTATCGACCCCGCGGTTGAAATGACGGCGAAACTGAAACCCGAACGCCTCGGCCTGATCGGCGGGCGGAGGACGGTGCTGTCTGGCGTTTATCGTAAAGCGTTTGCCGAGCGTGGCATCGGCGTCGAACAGCGCATCGCACAGCCGCTTTCCGGCCTGATCGAAAGCGGCGATGTTTCTTCCGACGAGCTTCGCGCGGAGTGCAGGAGAGTTCTTTCGCCGCTGAAAAATTGTTCGCACATTCTGCTCGCCTGCACGCATTATCCGGCGATCGCAAATATTTTGAGGGAATTCGTTTTGCCTTCGACGATCTTCATCGACCCGGCTGCCGAGTTGGCCCGTAGGGCCGGCCGCTGGCGGTTGTCGGATCAAGCTCCGGATGAATTTTTCACTTCCGGCAACCCGGAAACGATGAGATCGTCAGCTTTGAAGGCTTTCGGGTGTAAACTGCCGGATGTCAGAGTTGAGAGACTTGGGACAGCCGTTCGAAAATAAGGCCTGCTCCCAAAAAGTGAATTATGAGAACCAACAAAAATTTCCGTCTGCAGATCATGTTTGCAGTGGCTTCGTGCTTGCTAGTGATTGGCATAAACGTTCACGGGCAGGAATCGCACACGCAAAAGGTCGCGCGGGTGATCAACGAGACTGGCTTCAACTTCACGAAAGCCGGTGATGGTGTTTGGACCATTCCATTCGAAGGCAAGGTGCAGAAGGATATCACGGTCGTGATTTCGGTCAGCGAAGATCTGCTAACACTGTTCTCGATCGTTGCAGTGAAGAAAGACTTCAAGCCGACGCCCGAATTGCATCAGAAGTTGTTGCGGTTTAATGACGATCTTGATCGCGTCAAGGTCGGGATAGACAAAGACGGCGACATTTTCGTGCGGATCGACCTGAGCATCCGCAATCTGGACAAAGACGAACTGAAGGTGAACATCGACCAGGCGGCAGCGGCCGCCGACGAGGTGTTCAAGGCGGTTAAGCCGACGTTTGTAAAGACGAAGTAAGCTTGTCGTGAGCCGGACTGACTAGGCGTCGTTCTTCCAGGTGATCTGGAATTCGATCTCCTCGGTGCTCTCGTCGCGTTCGTGTTCGACGCTCACCGTCGCGTGCTTAGGCACGCGGATGCGTTCGCCGGCTATTTGGATGGTGAATTGCTCGCCCGCCTCAAGGCCGTCGGCGAGGCGGCGGATCTTCTGGATGAATTGCTTGACTGGATACTTTTTCGTTACGTCTCGGTCGGCTGCCATAATTGCTTAAAAATCGAACAGGTCCTTCAGGAACGAATCCTTCTTTTTCTTCTTGTAATAATAGTCGTCCTTGTAGCGGCGGTCGTCCGGATACAATTGCCGCTGTTCGCGATATTGCTGCAGTGGTGGCTCCGGACGGCGGCTTGATCCAGCATCCCCGCTCCCGGCGGCGATCAGCTTGTCCAACTCCCCGCTGTCAAGCCAAACGCCGCGGCACTTGGGACAATAATCTATCTCCACGCCCTGCCGCTCGGCCATGGACAATGTTGTCTGGTCAATAGGGCATTGCATGATCAAATATCCTAGGGCGGAAGCCCGCGCGTAAGCAAGGGCCTAATACTCAACGCTCATATCAAGCCCTTGCTTACGCGCGGGTTTCCGCATTGCGATTCGCATTGCTGCTCTCTAGAATCGAAAGTTATCGATGTCCAGCGAAGTCGAGAAATACCACGAGGAAGAAAAGATCGGGAAGACCTACGACTTCCGCGTTGCAAAGCGCCTGCTCCGTTATCTGAGGCCGTATTGGAGGCTGGTCGCGATCGCCCTAACGCTCACCTTGTTCACCAATATTCTGGTGAGTTTGCAGCCTTATTTTACAAAGGTGGCGGTTGACGATTTTATTGTGCCGAAGCAAGTCGACCGGATCTGGCTCTTCGCGTTTACATTCTTCGGACTCTTCCTTTTCCGATTCATTTTTTCCTACATCCAGGAAATCCTGCTGAACATGGTCGGGCAGCGGGTGATGTTCGATCTGCGGACGGAGATATTCACCAAATTGCAGCACCAGGAGGTAGCTTATTACGACAAGTATCCGGTCGGCCGGATCATCACGCGGCTGACATCGGATGTGGACGCTCTGAACGAGCTTTTCACCTCGGGCGTGATCGACGTGCTGGGTGATCTGGTCGTGATCTTCGCGATCATCGGTATGATGTTCTGGCTCGATTGGAAGCTGGCCATCGCTTCGCTCATCACCGTCCCGCTGCTATTCGCCGCGACGAACTGGTTCCGCAAGCACGCCCGCGAAGGCTTTGACCGCGTGCGGACGCGGAATGCTCGTTTGAATGCATATCTTCAGGAATACATCTCGGGAGCCCAGACCGTTCAGTTGATGAACGCGGAGTCGAAGGCGAAGAAAGGTTTCCACGACATCAACGACGACTACCGCCAAGCCAACATTGACACCATTTACTATTACTCGGTCTTCTACCCGCTGGTGGATTTTATCGGCGCGGTCGGGATCGCCTTTGTGATCTTCTTTTTCGGGGCCGAGTATTTAATGGGTTTGTCGGCGGCCGGACAGGCACTAACCGTAGGTATCCTGGCGTCGTTCATCCAGTACTCGCTTCAGCTTTTTCAGCCGATACGCGATCTGTCGGACAAGTTCAACGTGCTGCAGGCGGCGATCGTAGCATCGCACCGTATCTTTATCCTCCTCGACCTGGACATCGAAATCAAAAGCCCTGAACAGCCGAAGAAACACGGTAAGGCTGTCGGCGATATCGAATTTCGCAACGTGTGGTTCGCCTATAAAGAAAATGACTGGGTGATGAAGGATGTCTCGTTCACCGTCAAGGCCGGCGAGAGCGTCGCTCTGGTCGGGCATACAGGTTCGGGCAAGACGACCGTGACGAATTTGCTGATGCGGTTCTATGACGTGCAAAAAGGGCACGTACTTCTAGACGGCGTGGACGTTCGCGATTGGGACCTCCACGACCTGCGATCGAATTTTGCCGTAGTGCTGCAGGATGTTTTCCTTTTCAGCGGATCGGTAGAAAACAACATCCGGCTGGGTAACAAGAATATCGACGACGAGCGTATTCGTTGGGCGGCGAACGAGGTGAAGGCGGCGGATTTCATAGAGCACCTCGATGGGCAATATCAGTTCGAAGTTCATGAGCGGGGAGCGGGATTGTCGGTCGGTCAAAAGCAGCTTATTTCATTCGCGCGTGCCCTGGCATTCGATCCGACCATCCTGATCCTCGACGAGGCGACCAGCTCGATCGACACCGAGACCGAACAGCTCATCCAACAGGCCGTCGAACGCGTGATGGAAAGCCGCACGTCGATGGTCGTCGCCCATCGGCTCTCCACCATCCAGAAATGCGACCGCATAATGGTCTTCCACCACGGCGAGCTTCGCGAAAGCGGTTCGCATAATGAACTACTCGCCGAACGCGGCTTTTACTGGAAGCTCTTCCAACTTCAATACTCAGACCGCGATCCACAGCTTCCGGGTGGGAACACTCCGCCGGGGCTTGAGCCGGCTTCGACGGGAGGCGTGTGACCGTTCCGTTTCCGGATAAACTGAAATAAGCCGGCCAATTTCCGGTTTTGGGCCTTTCAGTCCGACGCCTGTTCGTACGGCCCGTAGGCGGCAAATGACGGGCCCAAAAACGTCCATAACTAGAACCCTAACGGGCTCTTGGTTTATACTGTCTGACTGATAATGCCTACCGAAGCGAAAACGAGCGCGGATCTGTCAGCGGAAAATCACGAGATGATCGACCTGATCTACGCTCGGTGCCAGGAGAACGCCCCGAATTTCGGAGTCACGGCCGACTGCTTCAAGGACTCTCTAACCCGGACAATTTTTAAGTACTTAGGTGCCGAAGGCAACCTTGAATCTGGCGATGTCGACAGCTTGCTTTCGCAGATCCAGGCCGACGACCTGTTCCTGGCGTTGGCATGCGCGAACGGAAACGAGCGGGCGTGGTGGGAGTTCGACCAGGCCCATCGTACTTATCTAGAACGGGTCGCACGGCACCTGGCCAAGACCGAGGTCGATGCCCAGGAGGTGATCGACCAGGTTTACGTTGAGCTTTACGGAACGAAGATCGTCGATGGCGAGCGGGTGTCGAAGTTCTCGACCTATTCGGGTCGCGGATCCCTTCGCGGCTGGCTGCGGACGGTGATCTGGCATTCCCTGGTCGATCTTCACCGCGCAAGTCACGATGAGGTCTCGCTCGATGAGATGACGGAAAACGTCGGCGAAGGTATGGCCCATGCGAGTTTCGCCGAGACGGCCCCGGGCGGCGAGGACGAGATGATGGACCATCTCGCCCGCGAACGGTACCGAAAGGCGACCGTTTCGGCCCTCGCCTCGGCCATGGCCTCGCTCGAAGACCACGAGAAGCTGCTATTGCTTTTCTATCATGTTGATAATCTTAAACTTAGAGAGATCGCAAGGCTTGTCGAGAATGAATCTTCACCTTTGCGAGGATGGTTCCAACGTAAATCGCGGTCGAGGGATGAAAATCCCTCGGGGCGAATACACGAATCGACCATAATGCGTTGGCTCGAAAAGAGTTACGCCCGCGTGCTCAGTCTGTTCAAAAGCGAACTCACCGAAAAATTCAGCCTCAAACCTGACGAAGTCGAGATCTGCCTCGGACTCGCAACCAAGGACCTCTCCGGCAGCGATCTTTTCAGCCAATTATCTGCCGGTTAGCCAACCGAGTCGACAGCAATATTTTTTTGTCGAAAGTGCTTTTCTTTACGCAAATGTTACCGAAAGAGCACGTCTGTTAATCGGAGGCTGGGACTCACCATGAAAAATCTTGAGAAAAATAACGCCCCCGAGGCGATGATCGAAAGCCTTGTCGGCCAATTCCTAAAGGCCCGCTCGGGGACCGAATTTAACCTATCTGCCAAAGGCCCGCATCTCGATCACGATTCGTTGGCAGCATTCACCGAAGGGAACCTTTCGGAACGCGAGGCGGGGCCGATCGTGAGTCACCTGGCCGATTGCTCGTTTTGCCGCCACGTGACGGCCGAACTGATCAGGCTGGACCTTGCGTTTGCCGACGCACCGGCACCGGCCCCGATCGCCGCAGCGGCCGAACCGTCGAAGATCTCGGAGGTGCTCAGCGGTCTTTTGTCCCGCATATTCGGGACCAGCGATGGAGCGGTATTCGCCCACAATGCCGAAAGTAAGCCGGAAGAGGCCGACGAGAAGGATGCATCGGAAGAGCCGGAAGATCTAAAGGATTAGTTTTTGGCGAAGGCCATTTTATAAGGCCACTTGGCGGTTTGCGGTGCCGCCGGGTGGCCCTTTTTATTGCATCCGGATCCCTGAACGCGGCGAACTATTACACAAAATATGCGTTCAGGCGATATAATTATGAGTTGCAATGTTTCGGGTGTCGGAGTGTTAGATTTGGCAAGTTCAGCTAAAGATCTTCCCGGTTCGGCCAGGGTATTGACGGTTTCAAGGGTTGCCAGCGCCCATCTGCCGACCGAGATCGGTGATTTCATGATCGCCGGTTATCGGTCGCTGACCAGCGATGAAGAATTCGTCGTTCTTTACAAAGGGGAGATGGATCCCTCGGTCCCGACGCTCGTTCGCATTCACTCGCAATGCCTGACCGGCGATGTGTTCGGTTCTATCAAATGTGACTGCGGCCCGCAGCTTCGCAAGGCGATGGAGATGATCGAGGCCGAAGGACGGGGTGCGATCGTCTATCAGCAGCAGGAGGGCCGCGGCATCGGGATCATTAACAAGATCCGCGCATACGCCCTTCAGGACGAGGGTGCCGACACGGTCGAGGCGAACGAAAAACTGGGGTTCGCAGTGGATGCGCGTACCTATCAGCAATGTGCCGAGATCCTCTTCGACCTCGGGCTTTGCAAAGTCCGGGTAATGTCCAATAACCCTGATAAAATAAAGGCCTTACGGGATGCCGGCCTGAGGATAGTGGAGCGTATTCCGCTAGAGATCGCCACCCGAGAACCCGCCGCCCACTACCTTCGCACAAAGAAGGAAAAACTCGGTCACTTGATCGAGTTTTGATCCAGATGCAGGTTTTCAGACACAAATTCAATAATTTGGATTTTGTTCGTGCTGTTGAACTCACCCGCAACTCTTAATTATTTGCAAGTAAATGACTTACCTCGTTCCTGTCCTTTGGGCATACTTATTGCGCATTAAATAGGATAGAAGCGCGGTACGTCTTTCTTTAGATTTCCCCCGGTTTACGCATTCCGTGCTTTTTGAATCAAGTACTTCTAACAGGAGATAAATAATGAACAAGAACTTCAAGTTTATTGCGTCGGTTCTTGCCTTCGTGTTTGCCTTTTCGGCATTCGCGTTCGGGCAGGGAACGACGGGATCCATTGAAGGGACCGTTGCCGACGCAAACGGAGCTGTAATTCCGAATGCGACCGTTA
>JBFXJZ010000007.1:0-209481 GCA_050174305.1 Pyrinomonadaceae bacterium
CACCTGCAACACCGAAGTTACGCGTCTTCAGTGAGTTGTTATCGGCACTCGATCTCCACGACCAGTCTCCCGTCGTCTGCTTGTATACGGCTGCGTCGGCTTTCTTGTCGCCGTCGAAGTCGAATCTAGCAGGTCGCTCGCCTACCGGCGGAGCATCCGGGTTGTTCGTGAAGACAACTGCGTTGACACCCGCAACCAATCCGTTCGGGCCGCTCAGCGTCGCTCTCCTCAGCGGGAGGTCAACAGCCAATCCGCCCGGTCCGCATGACGGACAGTGGATCGATACAAGGTTACCGGCAGCTTCCGTGATCGTTACGGTCGATCCCTGGTTAAAGGCACCGCCGAGCAATCCGGATCCGTTAACGAAGGTACAGTTACCTTCCTGGGTACCGGCCGGTCCGGCTGTTACCGTTACGTTCGTTGAGAACGCCGGGAACATGTTGCCAGGGTTGGCACCGCCGATGACCGGGCTGACCAGAGCAACCGTGAAGTTGTAGTTCTGGCCCTGAGCAGCACCGTTTCCGATCTTACAGACCTTAAGTAAGGTCGGGTTGAACCGGAAGTTGGTGAACTCGACGACCACCTCGCGTGTACGGGCAAATACCGCTGCACGAGCGACAAACGCGGAGTTCGAGATGATCAGGCGTCCGCAGCCGATAACACCGGTACCGATAGCATCGGTATCCTGTGCGATCATGCCCCATGTACCGTTCATTCCGCGGCCGTCATAGGCGGACAGCGATCCGACCTCAGGCTGGAATGAACCGGCAAACGGAGCAGATGCGGTCGCGATCGAGCTGCCAGCCTCGTCATCGAAGATGGTCAGCGTGCCGGTACAGTCATTAGCACCGGAGCCGAAGTTGGCACCGCCGTCGCCCGGATCTTCGGTCCTGAGGACCTGGGTAAAGCCGACAGGATTCGTGATCCCGAGACGGAGGTCCCAATCAGCGAACGGATGGTCGATGCGGATACCCGCATTGACGTCCTCGATCAGGCCTGCATCCGGAACGTTGACCGGGATCGCAACCGCCGGGCCGTCATCCGGAATGTTGACCGTGCCCGTGCTGTTGAAGACTTCGGTCGTTGCCGCTGCCGGAACGAGCTGCGGATTCGGGCTGAAGCCCGCGATCGCAGTGTTCGTGAACGCCGATCCGAACTGGCGGATCTGCGAGACACGAAGCTGTCCCGGATTCTGCGGTATCGTGTTGTTGATCGAGACACCGTTTTCATAAGTGTAAACCGGTGTTCCGTTCACAAACGTCTGGAACGGGGTCCAGCTCGGCGGGTTAGCACCAAAGCCGGGTACCAGTTCGCAGGTTCCGCCCTGTGCCGGGTCGCCCGCACGCACGTCGAACGTACGCGTGACGATGCCGTAGGTGGCGACCTGCGGATGTGCCGGTGCGGTCGGTCCCCAGCCCACTACCGTAAAGGTAAAGAGCGTGTTGATGGGGATACCAGGTCCGGCGATCTTACAGACCTTAAACGTGCTCGGGTTCGAGCGGTTCGCAAAGATCACCAGCGTTTCATTCGCCGACGTCGCCGATTCGATCACGCGAACGTCAACAAAACCGCCGCCCGGAGCATTTAAGAACACATCCGCGCCGGTGGAGCTGACGCCGACGATCTGTCCGAGGATATCGGGGCTGTTACGCCTGTCCGGCGGAACCACTTCGATGGTCTCGAGATAGAATCCGGCACGCGGAAGCTCAGACACGAATGCCAGAGATTCACGCGGGTTGCCGAACGGTGCCGGATCGCCCTTGGTCACCGCGATCGGGCCGGTACATTGTCCGACCGGGATCGTGAAGATCTGGAGCGTCTTGATGTTCGGGTTCAGCTGGTTGACCGAATATACGTCCTCGATCGTGTACTGGAAGAATCCCGTCACATCGGGGTCGCCGCCCGAAAGCGGGTTCGCTCCCGGCGGGTTGTAAACCGTAAGCCCGGGTCCCGGAAGCGGGATGCCGCCTTCGACGTTCTGTCCCTGGGGCGGTGTTACCGGTGCGCCATAAGCGGCACGCTTGCAAATCTCGATGAAGCCCGTGATCGTCCGGCGGTTGTAGAACTCAAGCGTCAAAACGCCGTTCACAGTGCCTTCCACGATGTTCACGTTCGCCACGCGGGTTGCAAGGTTCACCAAACCAAGTGCCGACTGCCCCGGCAATGACGGCGGCTGCGGGTTCACCTGGATCACGTTGTAAAGCTCGAAGTTGCCCGTGAACGTTCCCGTCGAAGGGGTGATAAGCGTTCCCGAATTCAACTCCGTAACCGTCTGCGGGCCGGCCTTCACCGAAAACGGCGTCGAGCACGATCCCACAGGTACCCTCATCGGGTTCTCTGCCGATCCCGGCTGGTTCGCGTCCACACCGGTCACAACAAAGTGGAATATCCAGTTCGAAAGGTCGTTCGCTGCCGAAACAGGAAGCTGCTGCCGTTTACAGATCTGTATCCAGCCTCTGCCGCCGCTCTGCACCGTGCTGTTCTCAAGCTCAACCTTTCCAAGGGCAAATACCTTGTCCGTCACGGTCGAGCCGCTGCCGACCTTTACGTCGTTAGCTGCAAGAACGCTGGCACGGAACATCGCATTGCCGCCGATCTCTGCATCCTCGGCAACAAAGAACACGTTTCCTGCCTGTGCTCCGTTGTCAAGCTCGATGCTCGATCCGTCTTTTACTTTGAGCGTTCCCGCGACACGGAAGATGAACGTTCCCGCTGCATCTCCGTTGCCCGCGACGACCATCTCGCCTGCCAGCTCAGCCGAGCTCAGGCAGTACACTCCGGGGCCAAAGCTCTTCCCCGTCAGGTCTCCGCTCTTTACCTCGACGCACGGCAGCTGCCTCATCGCATCAATTGCGTTCGACAACTCCTTCGTCGCTTTCCGGCCCTCGGCCGACCGCATCGCGTCGCCCTTGGCACCTTTGATCTCTACATCGCCGATCTCGACGATTCCTCTCTCGGCATATACTCCATACCCCGAGGCCGACTTCAACGCTCCGATCGCAAAATCGATCATCGGCTGGGTCGCCACTTCAGGGCCTTCCTGGACTACACCGGATTTCGTGTCTTCTACCTGGGCAGCCACATTGGCTTCAGGCAGGAACGTATAACCCGCAACGGCTACCGCCGCCAGGGCCGTAAGCACGATCAAATACCTGAATGTGCTTACGCGATCTCTAAATGTCTTGGGGACATTTGTCGTGATCTCGTCCATCTTCGAATCCTCCATTGTTTTTTCGAGTCCTTGTGAATTGAGTGGGTTCATAAACGGTTTAGCTATCTACTAGCCGCTAAAGTTCCCAAATGACGCACCGATCACACACCTTAGCATCATCGGGAACGTCCGCGTTGAAAACAAACTGCGTTTTCAGGTTTGGCAATTTTGCGAGAAGTTTAGGACATAACGGCAAAGGCGTCTGTATGCTGGAATACATAACGCAAAATACTGCCGCGACCTCTAAATAACTCTCGTCGCCAACTTTATAACATCATTCGAATTTTTTTTCCAGCGCTGAAACGCAGGGTCCGGGTCAAGATCAAAAAAAGGACATCCCCTTAAAAGGATGTCCCTGAGTGATTCGAAAATGGTGATCCGAGAAGGACTCGAACCTTCGACCCAATGGTTAAAAGCCATTTGCTCTACCGACTGAGCTATCGGACCACTGTATCCGCCGGATACCCGACAGAACTCTAGATTCTAATGATTCAACGGCGTTAAGGCAAGCCGCATCCTTATATTGACCCGGGCGTAAGGCGACGCATGTTCGAGATCGGCCTCTTCGAAGCCGAATTTCCGGTACAAGCGGATCGCCGCGTCGAGCTTAGTGTTGGAATCAAGGTAGATAGCGGCCTTCCCGGCCTCTTTCGCGTAGGAAATACAGGCTTCCATCAGGCGGGACCCGATCCGGCGGCCCTGGGCCTCGGGCGCGACCGCCATCTTGGCAAGTTCGAACATGTCGCCGTCAGCGATCAAAGCGACGGTACCGAGGGCCTTCCCGTCTTCGACCGCAAAGAAGATCTGGCCGCCGGGAGCGATTATTAATGCCGCCGGATCGTCAAGAAGCTCGCGATCATGCGGTTCGATCTCAAAGAAACGGTCGATCCACGCATAATTGAGCCGGGCGAAATCGCCTGCAAAGATCGGGTCGTATGTGACGATCTGCACCTCACCCATAGTCCGCGGGATCAGCCGGCGAACCAGCCCTCCATTGTCGAGCCTTCCATTATTATCGTCTGGTCGCGTTCCGGCCCGGTCGAGATCAGGCCGATCTCAACACCGACCGTATCGGATAGGAACTCCACGTACGCGCGGGCGTTGGGAGGAAGTTCATCAAATCGGGTCGTGCCGAGCGTCGAGCTCTTCCACCCGGGAAGCGTCCGATAGACCGGCCGAAGCTGCCGGAGGTCCTGCGACACGGCCGGAAACATGTCGGAAACCCGTCCGTCTAACTCATAACCGGTGCACACTTTGACTTCATCGAGTTCATCCAGCACATCAAGTTTCGTTAAAGCGATCGAATCGAACCCGTTCAGCTCGGCGGCGTAACGCGTGGCGACCGCGTCGAACCACCCGCAGCGGCGCGGACGCTTGGTGACCGAGCCGTACTCATTTCCGCGTTCGCGGATCAGATGAGCGATAGGCTCTTCGGCGTCGAGCATCTCGGTCGGAAACGGCCCCTCGCCCACGCGGGTTGCGTAAGTTCGCACGATGCCGAGCACGCCCGTAATATGATGCGGCGGGATCCCGGCGCCGACCGAAGCTCCGCCCGCGGTCGGGTTCGACGAAGTGACATAGGGATATGTGCCGTGGTCCACATCGAGCAGCGTCGCCTGGGCCCCTTCGAGCAGGATCCGGCGTTTTTCTTTTCGCGCACCGGCCAGAAAATGCGACGTTTCGGCAACGAACGGACGAAGACGCTCGATCAGGGGCGAGATCTCCTCGATTATCTCATCGGCCCGGAGCGGCGGATTCCCGTAAAGCACGATGATCCGGTTCGCTTCTTCCAGATTTCGTTCGACGCGGAGTTTCAGAAGGTCCGGCGAGAGTGCGTCCGAAACGCGAATGCCTCGGCGGCCGGCCTTGTCTTCATAAGCCGGCCCGATGCCTCTAAGCGTTGTGCCGATCTTCTCGTTGCCCAGGCGTTCCTCGGATGTGTGATCGAGAGCCCGGTGATAGGGCATTATCAGATGGGCCCGGGTGGAAACCTTTAATCGTTCAGGCGACACGACTACGCCCTGCTCGGCTATTTGGTCGACCTCCTCGAAAAATGCCTTGGGGTCGATCACCATCCCATTCCCGAGCACGCAGACCTTATCCGGATGAATGATGCCCGACGGAAGAAGCCTGAGCACGAACGACCTATCGCCGACGTAAACGCTGTGTCCGGCATTGTGGCCGCCCTGATATCGGGCAACTATGTCGAACCTGTCGGCCAAAAGGTCTACGACCTTCCCCTTCCCTTCATCGCCCCACTGGGCTCCGATTATAACGATGATCATAATTTAGACGATGACGGCCATTCGCCGGCAAGCAGCCCGTAAATGGCCATATCATAAAAGCGGTCGTGCCGCCATTGCGATCGGCGAAGCATGCCCTCGAGCGTGAACCCGAGGCGTTCGGGCACAGCCCGGCTCCGGACATTCTCGGCCGCGCAGTGGATCTCGATCCGATTCAGTTCGAGTTCGCCGAAGGCATAGTCTATCAGCCTGCGGCACGAACGTGTAATCAGCCCGCGGCCTTCATGCTCTCGTGAGATCCAGTAGCCGATCTCAGCATTTCGCGACGGTTGGTCAAAGCGTACGAAACCGATCATTCCGGCGAACTTCCCGTCGGCGAAAATTCCCCAGTTCTGGCCGGCACCTTCGGCAAGCGTTCGTTTCGATCGCAGGATGAAATCGCGTGTGTCCTTCCGCGAAAAGGTCGGCACCACCCAATGAAGGAATGTCCTCAGGTGGTCGAAATTTGCGATGACCGCCGCGTAGAGATCGGGTTCGTCGCCGATGACAAGGTTGCGTAATACGAGGTCTTTGTCGAGTTCGAAATGTTTGGCCTTCAATCCAGCGTCCATCGGTACAACTCTACGTACTTACGGGCCGCATTTTCCCACGAATTGTCCTCGGACATCCCGTTTCGCTGGATCTTTCGCCACACGTCAGCATCGGCGTAAGCAAAGAGGGCCTCGAAGATACGATCGACAAAACGGTCCGCACGGTAGGGCCCGAACTTGAAGCCGTTTCCGGTTCCGTTGACCGAGTCGAAATTCTGTACGGTGTCGTCCAGCCCGCCGACGGCGCGGACGATCGGCACCGTTCCGTAGCGAAGGCTGTACATCTGGTTCAGGCCGCAGGGCTCAAACTTCGACGGCATCATGAAGATGTCGGCCCCGGCCTCGATCTGATGCGCCAGGCTTTCATTGTAACCGCGGTAAACGCCAACCTGAGACGGCGCGTGGTTACGAAGCCTTTGCCAGAAATCCTCGTAAGACTTTTCGCCGGACCCGAGCGAAATGATGTAAGCACCGGAACCGACGATCTCGCCGGCGGCCTGCATCATCAGGTCGATCCCTTTTTGGGCCGTCAGGCGCGTCACGCTTGCGAAGATGGGACGGTCCAGCCGGACCGGCAGCGAAAATTGCTCAAGGAGCCGCCGCTTGCATTCGGCCTTGCCCGAAAGATCGTCGATGTCGTAATGGGCCGGTATCTCTGGGTCCGTCTTTGGATCCCAGACCTCGTAATCGACCCCGTTCGTGATCCCGATCAGCCGGTGCGCGCGTCGGCGGACAAGCCAGTCGAGACCGTAACCGTTCTCAGGCTGCTGGATCTCGGCAGCATATCGCTTTGAGACCGTCGACAATGTGTCCGAAAGCGAAAGGCCTGCTTTCATCGCCGAAGCCGCGCCGTTCGAGAGGAACGCGTTTCGCTCAAACTCTCCGCCGAAGCCGAACTTCCAAAGGTCCTCGGTCCCGAACACACCCTGATAGGCCATGTTGTGGATCGAAAATACCGTCCGCGTCGAGTGCCAGAACAGGTCGTGAGGACGCAGGACGGCGAGCTCTGCGGCGGCAAACCCGCAATGCCAGTCATTCAGATGGACGATGTCGGGAGCCTTGCCTATCCTCTTGAGCAGCGTGAGCGCGGCTCGGTTGAAGAAGGCGAATCGTTCGTGGTCCTCGCGAAAGCCGTATATCGAATCACGATGAAAATAAGACGGTGCGTCGATAAGGAAGGTCGGTGATCCGTTTGCCTCGCTATAGAAGGCTTTCGCCGGGTAAATACCGCCTTTCCACGGTACACCCAGGTCATCGATCGCGGTTTCCCAAAGGTGCTCGCCCTTTGTTTGCCAGTAGCACGGGGTCACGAGCACCGAATCGACGCCGACCTTCTTCAACGCCTTTGGAAGGGCGCCCGCAACGTCGCCGAGGCCGCCTGTCTTTGAGTATGGGACCGCTTCCGCGGAAATAACTGCTACACGCATCTGGTTCGGGAATAGAGTTCAAGTAAAACCCGATTGGCCCGCTTCGTCAACCCTTCGACCTCGCATATTCGGACGAAAAAAAGCCGAAGGCATGCGCCTCCGGCTTTATCCTTGATCAATTAACCCGGATCAGAAATTGAACCGGATCATCAGGTCGATCTGGCGTCCGCCCAGGTCGTTTGTCGTTGAAACATCCTGGTAGGCGGACCCGTTGCCCATCTGGCCCCAGGTCGCTCCGCCGACCGCCGCCCCGATAACATCCGCACCGAAGCCGCCAACGCGGAAGTTCGGAGCGTTCAGCGCGTCGAGCGCGGTGATCCGGAATTCGAGGCTTCGATTCTCGCCGATGCGGAACTTCTTGGCGAGCGTCGCGTCCAGTTTGAAGAACGAAGGTCCGTAAAGGATCAGGTTGTTGAATCCGCATTCGCCGACGAACCTGGAGATGCAGTTCCCGTAGCCCGCGGGGGCGATGAACCGACCTTGCGGCCCGCCGGCCCCATAGGTCGTGCCATAGCCGTTGTTCGAATTCGTGTTCGGAACACTGATGTTGAATGCCCTTCGGGTGTTTTCGATGATGTCGGCTGGCAGATAGGTAACCACCTGCACGCCGTCAATTATCGTGTTCTTGTAGACCCCGACGGCCTTCTGCAGGTCCTTCTTTGTCATGCCGACAAGCTGGACGTTGCCAAGGCTGAACGGCGAGCCGCTCTGCCATCGGACGGTCGGGAGGATCGTCCACCCGCCGAGGACGCCGTCGACAAACCAATTCGTATCCGAGAAGAATGTACGGCCTCGGCCAAAAGGCAGGTCGTAGGTCCCATCGAATTTGAAATTGTGGGTTATGTCGAATGCCTGGACATTCCGGGCCAGATCGATGCCGCCGGGCCTTTGCGAGAACCCGGCAAAGACAACGCTGCTCGAAGCGTATGCGTTGGCCATCGCCTTCGAAAACACGTAGCTTGCATTGATACGCAGGCCGTCGGATAACCTTCTCCGGATCTCGATAACGCCGGAGTCGTACCAGGTCTTGTTGGAATTATCGACCGTGTAGGACCCGTTGACGCCGGTCGTCGGGTTAACGTAGAAGAAGTTGATCGGAAGCCCGTTGGCGAGCGCATTGTTTCGCCGTGTTGAATTGTTCTCGAAACTTGTGCCGTTGAACGCAAAGATATTCGGTGCGTTCCTGGACAACGCCGCAACAAGCGTCGTGTTGGAAAAATTTGACGACGAGTAGCGTGCCGGATTCGACGGGTCGTATGTCGCCGCCGAATTGAAGTACGCCATCATTATCGGCAGCGTCGATGTGCCGGTGCCCGGCCCGAAATATGCGAACGTATTTCCGCGGCCGGCCGCGATATTCGCATACAAGTTGTCTTGGGCCCGCATGAACTCGTCGGCAAAGCCGTTCTCAATGGTATTGAACTCATTGATATTGTACTGCCGCTGAAGGTCAATACCGCGGTTCCCCACGTAACGAACTTCAACAACCGTGTTTCGATCAAGTTCTCGCTGATAGCCGAAGCTGAAGGAATGGACCGCCCCGGTCTTCAGATTCGGATCGAACGAATTGGTCGAGTTTGAAACGGTCAAAGCGATCGGAAAATTCGGAGTTGTACCGATGATGCCCGGCGCGGGCGTCAGGTTCGGATTTCCGGCAGAGCGCAGGTTTGTCCCGACCGTGATAAGGCCGTTCGCGATCGTCCGCGAAAGCGACTGGGTCCCGCCCGGGTTCGAGCCGTAAATGCTCTCTAAAAGGTTAAACCCTTCTCGAACAAAAGCCACCGAATACCCGCCCCGAAAAACGGACTTTCCTTGTTCGCCGAAAAGGCCGCGGGCAAAGCTGCCGCCGGTGAATTCCGGGCTCCACACGACACCTATCGACGGGGCAAAGTTGTTCATATCGTCCGGATATGCCTTTTCACCTACCGCGAGCGGTACCACGCGAGGAGCGGTTCCCGTAAGCGTTCCCGGCATAAAGATATTCCCCGCACCCGACACGCCGTAGATCTGATCGTGGCTTTCGAGCCTTGTATAAACTCCTTCGCTAAGGGCAACGAATGCCGTCTGCGGCTGCCACCTGACGCCGTAGTTCAGTGTTAGGTTGCGATTAACACGCCAGCTGTCCTGGACATAAAGACCGTACGTGTTTTGCTTGGCCAGCCGCTCATTGAGCGCATTCTCAGCATAGGTGCCGTCGGGCGTCAAGTACGCGGTCGACGTGTAGGCAGTGACGCGGCCCACGAGGGTCGCATAAATGGCCCTGGCCGAAGTCAGCTGGGCCGAGGTCGCACCCGGAAGAGTGGTCCCGCTGAACATCCCGTAAGCCGGATCGGTCGAATCCAGCCCGAAGCTCACCGTCGGGACAATACGCCCGATCGCCGAGCCCTCTCTTCGTATCAGTTTCCACTGGCCGCCAAACGTGATGCTGTGGTTACCGGCCATCCAGGTCACATTGTCGGTAAAGTCGTACGTCGGTGTATTCCGATCACTGTACGAATTTCGCGAATAGGGCGAGGTGATCCCGGCGGCGTCGATAGCCAGTTGATAACCGAGCGAGTATTCGAAGTCAGCCGGCGATATTCCATCGCTGAATGTCGAAAGCCCGGTTGAAATAGTGTACCTTGCCTCGTTAACTATATTCTGCAAGAAATTGGACCGCACCGCGATCGCATACGAATCGCGGACCGACCCCTGCGTGTACCATGGGAAGCCCGGGAAACGCTCGTCCTGCGAATTTAGAAAGTCTTTCGAGGGGACGAATTCCTGCTGGTTCGTAACGAACTCAACGGCGTTGTTCTTATTGATATTGACGTCGAATCGAAGGGCCAGGAACTTCCTCGTAGAATTCCCCGACGGTGAAAAGTTGTAACGCAGATAATTCGGCGAACCTGAGATCGGAGTGATCGTACCCTCGGTCGCGACCGCCGAACTTATCTGGCCGAGAATCGATGCAATGGTCGGGTCGGGCGTTGAAAGCTGGCCCGCGTTTGCGGCGATCGTGAATAGGTTCACTTCCCTCGTTTCGCTTCCGACGACATACCGGTAAATGCCTGCCTCGCCACCCGGAGCGAAGATCGTCCGAGTCCTCGATTGCGATGCGGGAAGCCGGAACTCTTCGTAATTCACAAAGAAGAACCGTTTGTCCTTTCCATTGTCCCACCACGAGCCGCCTTTGCTGCCGAAATTGAAGAACGGTATCGGCCCGCCAAAGCTTCCTCCGTACTGATTCAGACGGATCTTCTGGCGAAACGCCTTTCCATTGTCATCACGGGCGCCGTCGCGGTTCAGATACCAGTAGTTCGCGTTCAGTCCTTCGTCTCGGTGCTGCCAGAAAACCGTCCCCCGGTAATCGTTGTTGCCCCGTTTCGTGACGAACTTGATCTGGACAGCTCCGTCGCCGCCGGCCTCGGAACCGGGATTAGCCGATGAGACCGTAACCTCCTCGATAGCGTCAAGCCTCGGCCGCACATAAGTGAAGTATCCGTCGGACGACCTAAGCAGGTTATCCTGAACGTCGACGCCGTCGATCGTGATGGCCAGGGCTCCCTTTGGAAGACCATTGATCGATGAACGTCGCGGAGCACCGACCGAAGCCGTGCCCGGGAGGAGAGCGACCAGATCGAGTGCGTCCCGCGAAGCGACCGGCGTCTCGGAGATCTGCCGGCCGGTGATGGTGGTACCGATCGTAGCCGTTTGCGTCTGAAGCACTTCGCCGCCGGCCCCCGTAACGGTCACGCTCTCGCTCACGTCGCCGGCCTCAAGCGTTACGTTGACGGTCGTCGGTGTCCCGACATCGACCTTGACCTGTTCAATGAAAGTTCGTTTGAATCCCTGGACCGTGACACTGACGCTGTAAACGCCGGCGCTTAGGGCCGGAACCCGATACGCGCCATTCTCATTTGCCTGGACCGTAAATCGCATCCCGGCCGTACTCGTGATAGTGACGGTCGCGTTCGGTACCGAAGCACCGTTCGCGTCAACGACGGTGCCCGCTATCGAACCGGTGATCTGAGCCATTGCGGCCGATTGCAGGATCACCAGCAATGCGCTTGCCGCCAACAAGCGCAGAAGTCTGATTTTCATGTTGCTCCTCCAAGAGAAAGGCCCACCGTTAGCGGCCGAAAAGCCGGGTCGCACCATGAAGATCGGGTGCAGAGATCAAATGAAGCACTCTCGATGAGCCTGTCTTGTTATTCGAGTCGGATTTTCAAAAACGTGATTTTGAATGACGGAAAGATAGCACCGAATTTAAAAAAAACAAAGAGGAATTTGAAAGTTTCTAGTGGCGTCTCAAAAACACGCACCAAAGGACTAGGCGAACGCGCCGTACGCGGACCGCAAGTGCTTTAATCACAACAAAAAGGCTGCCGGGGTCGAAAGCCCCGGCAGCCTCTTGAATTTTGGGCGATCGCAACTAAGATTGCATCGACGCCAGGAACTCGGCATTGGTCTTGGTCTTGCCGAGACGTTCCAGGACGACTTCCATCTGCTCGACCGGTGACAGGGGGTTCAGCACCCTTCTCATCACCCAGACCCGGGCAAGGTCTTCCTTCTCGATCAGCAGCTCTTCTTTGCGGGTTCCGGACCGCTGGAGATCGATCGCCGGGAACAGCCGCTTGTCGCTCAAGCGGCGGTCCAGATGGATCTCAGAATTACCGGTTCCCTTGAACTCTTCGAAGATAACGTCGTCCATCCTTGAGCCGGTATCAATGAGCGCCGTTGCAATGATCGTGAGCGAGCCGCCCTCTTCGATATTCCGGGCCGCACCGAAGAAGCGCTTCGGACGCTGCAGTGCGTTCGAATCGATACCGCCGGAGAGGATCTTGCCCGACGGCGGCACGACGGCATTGTGAGCACGGGCAAGACGTGTGATCGAATCAAGAAGGATGACGACGTCACGCTTATGCTCGACCAGCCGTTTTGCCTTTTCGATCACCATGTCCGCCACCTGAACGTGGCGCGTCGGCGGTTCGTCAAACGTAGAACTGATAACTTCGCCCCTGACCGAACGCTGCATGTCCGTGACCTCTTCAGGCCGTTCGTCGATCAGCAGAACGATCAGCGTCACCTCCGGGTGGTTTTCGGTTATCGAGTTTGCGACCGTCTGAAGGAGCATCGTCTTACCGGTCCGCGGCGGAGCAACGATCAAGGCACGCTGGCCCTTGCCGATCGGCGTCACAAGGTCGATGACCCGGGCGGCGATATTTTCCGGCCCGATCTCCATCTTGAGCTGTTCGTCAGGATAGAGCGGGGTCAGGTTGTCGAAAAATACCTTCTCCCGTGACTGCTCAGGCGCTTCGAAATTTATCGCCTCGACCTTGATCAGGGCAAAGTACCGCTCGCCTTCTTTCGGCGGCCGGATCTGGCCGGATACCGTGTCGCCTGTTCTCAGGTCGAACTTTCTGATCTGGGAAGGGCTGACGTAGATGTCGTCCGGCCCCGGGAGGTAGTTGTATTCCGGTGCACGCAGGAATCCGAACCCGTCGGGGAGCGTCTCGAGAACGCCCTCCGAGAAAATAAGTCCGCTCTTCTCGGTCTGGGCTGCAAGCAGCTTGAAGATCAACTCCTGCTTTCTAAGGCCCGTCGCCCCTTCGATCCCCATTTCCTTGGCAATATGGGTCAGCTCGCTGATGGACATATCCTTCAGCTCCGCGAGGTTTAGCAACTCGGTCTTCTGGGGAGCAGCCGGCGTTTCACCGTTATTGGTTTCTTCCGTCTCAGGCATTGCGGCCGCATCCTGCGGTTCGTCGCCCGGGCCATTTTCAGGCCGCGCTGTCTTCGGTCGTCGGGTGGGTGTGGTTTTGGTAGCCATCTGTTTCGGTCTTTGCCGGGAAAAAGCGTCTGGAATCGACGCTGTCACGTGCCAAACTAGTATTGCAAAAGCCCCAAAGTTCGGGCTCGAAGTTGTTAGGCGGAGTTAATCGTATGGACTAAAAGTAGTAAATACAGTTGTTTCGAGCAAAACGCTCTGTCACAAATTAAGGAATATGTGATTATTACAAAATTTAGAGCGATAAAGCAAATACTTTTTCAGTTTTTTTCAATAGCCTGGGCGATCTCCGCCCACAATTCGGGGCGGCCTTTCCCGGTTTGCGAGGAGTAGACGAACACCCTGCTTTCCCCGAAGGTCCCGGCGATCGCCCGAAACTGATTTTTTAGCTGATTTGCGGACAACTTGTCCGCTTTGGTCGCAACAACGATGTGCCGCTTGTTATTGAAATGCAGCCATTCGTTCAGCTGTTTATCAAGTTCTGACGGCTCATGACGGGCATCGACCAATTGCACGGACAGTACAAGTTCTTCACGCTCGGTCAGGTATTCGCGGGCCATTACTCCCCAATCGGCCCGCATCGATTTTGAGACCCTTGCGTATCCGTATCCCGGCAGGTCAACGAAGTGAAACTTCCCATTTACCAGGAAAAAATTGATGCTCTGGGTCCTTCCGGGCGTATTTGAGGTCCGTGCGAGGCCCTTTCTCCCAAGCAGCGAATTGAGCAGCGAGGACTTTCCGACGTTCGAACGGCCCAGGAACGCGATCTCCGGACGCCCGTCCGCTACCCAGTCGCTCTTCCCGAAGCAGCTGCGCTCAAACTCCGCCGAAATGATCTTCATCGTCTTATGGGGACCGTCAGATATGTCCTCGCGGCGGCCGCATCGGCTATTCGAGCGCGGTCGTTATCTCCGGAGGGGCCGAGTGCGGGTCCCAAAGCGGCGGGGATGCAAGTGTGTCAACAAGCTTTTCCCTGTCAAGGGCCAGAGCAAGGACCTCGTCGATCATATCGACCAAATGGATGGTGAGGTCCTCGCGGACCTCGTCCGGGATATCGACAAGGTCTTTCTCATTCTCCTTCGAGAGGATCAGGGTCCGAAGGCCGAAACGGTGGGCCGCCAGGAGCTTTTCCTTCACCCCGCCGATAGGCAGGATCTTCCCTCGCAGCGTGATCTCGCCGGTCATCGCTACGCCGTGGTGGGCCGGTATTCTTGATAGGGCCGAAACCATCGCGGTCGCGATCGTGATGCCGGCGCTGGGGCCGTCTTTCGGGATCGCACCCTCGGGCACGTGGATATGGAGGTCCTTTTCCTTGAACTCTTTCGGGTCGATATTGAGCATGCCGGCCCTCGAGCGAACACACGTCAGGGCGGCCCTTGCCGATTCCTGCATTACCTCGCCTAGTTTGCCCGTGAGTGTTACCTCGCCCTTGCCTTCGACAAGTGTTGCCTCGACCTGCAGGACATCGCCGCCGACCTCGGTCCACGCCAAGCCGTTGACAAGACCGATCTCGCTCTTTCGAGCGATGTCCTGTTTCCGGAACCGGATCGTACCAAGAAGTTCTTTGACCTTTTCAGAATCGATCACCATCCGGAAGTCGTCCTTGGTCTCTGAGACCACGTACTTTCGGGCGATCTTTCGCAGGCACGAACCGATCTCGCGCTCCAGATTCCTTACGCCGGCCTCACGCGTGTAGTGACGAATTATCTCGAGGATCCCGTCGTCAGTGAACTTCGCTTTCTCGGAATCGATACCATTGTTTTCCGCCGATTTCGCGATGAGATGCCGTTTGGCGATCTCGAGCTTCTCCTTTTCGGTGTAGCCTGAAAGCTGCAGTATCTCCAGCCGGTCCTGAAGCGGCGGCGGGATGGTGTGCAGAACGTTAGCCGTGGCAATGAAGAAAACATTCGAGAGGTCGTAATCGACGTCGAGGTAGTGGTCGCGGAACGTATTGTTTTGTTCGGGGTCAAGAACCTCGAGCAGGGCCGAACTCGGGTCGCCGCGGAAATCGCGCCCTAGCTTGTCCACTTCGTCCAGAAGGATAACGGGATTGATCGTTCCCGCTCGCTTCATCAACTGGACGATCTGCCCCGGAAGGGCCCCTATATAGGTCCTGCGGTGGCCGCGGATCTCAGCCTCGTCGTGAACGCCCCCAAGGGCGAGCCGGACGAATTTCCGCCCTGTTGCGTGGGCGATCGAACGTCCAAGCGAGGTCTTCCCGACGCCCGGAGCCCCGACGAAGCACAGGATCGTTCCTTTAGGATTCTTTACAAGCTGACGAACGGCCAGAAATTCGAGAATGCGTTCCTTGATCTTCTCAAGCCCGTGATGATCCGCATTCAAGGTCCGTTCTGCTTCGGCAAGGTCTTCGATCTCTTCCGACCTTTCTTTCCAGGGAACGTTGATAAGCCAGTCGAGATAGGTTCTCGAGACCGTGCTTTCCGCGGACATCGGCGGCATCGCCTCAAGCCGCGAAAACTCCTGCAAGGCCTTGTTCTTGGCCTCCTCGCTCATCCCGGCCTCTTCGATCTTCTTCTTGAGATCGTCCAGTTCGGCCTTGTCATCTTTCCGCCCGAGTTCCTTATGGATCGCCTTGATCTGCTCGTTCAGGTAATACTCGCGCTGGTGCTTATCCATTTGCTTCTTTGTCCGCGAATGGATCGTCCGGTCGAGCTGCCGCTTCTCGATCTCGGCTTCGAGAATTTCAGTCAGCTTCTGCAGCCGCTCCTGTACCGAAAATGTCTCGAGAAGTTCCTGCTTTTCATCAACGCTGATCCGCAGATGCGAACTCATCGCATCGGAGATCTGGGCGGCCGATATCCCGCGGAGGCTGGCATGAAGCGCGTCTGTGTAAGCATCCGGCGAGACCCTCAAGAATTGTTCGACCAGCGTGTGGATCCGCTGAAGAAGGCCGTCGGTCCGGAATCCTGATTCGTCGATAGATTCGACCCGCCGGACAAATGCATGGAACATCCCGTCGGCATCCTGCTCTACCTTGGTGGATTCCCCGCGATCACGCCCTTCGACAACTACTTTTATCTGGCCGTTGTCCTGCCGCTGAGCTTGAAGGATCCGGCCGAGCGTTCCGACCCGGAAGATCTGATCGGCCTTCGGCTCATCGACCGTCGCATCGTGCTGGGTCGCAAGAAAGATGTCGCGTTCGCCGGCCATCGCCTCTTCCAGGGCCCTAACCGAACTCGGCCTCCCGATCTTGAACGCGACCTTCGTGTAAGGAAAGATTACGACATCGCGGATCGGCACCATCGGATAGCGACGAATATCGGCGGGCATTTGGTCGGCAAACTCTTGCATGGTTCAGGGGGTTCCGAGCCTTTTTCAGTTGCGTTAACGGGTCACACCTTTGAATAACCTTATTTACTCAAAATTAACAGCGAATTGCAATAAATGGGCGGCTCGCAAGTCACAGTTAAACTAAATTGCTATTGCAATGAACTTTCTAGAACTTGGTGTTTGAGCTTGGACCGAATAAGTGCGCTTTCGAGCGGCCGCTGCCCTTCGAACTCGTTTCGCGCGTTAAAGAACGACAGATGAAACGGCGGTCAGGCAGCCTCTTCGATGCGGGGACCAAAGACGTCGAACACCGGGGCCTTCCGTTCGACCATTTCCTTCGTGATGAGAATTTCCTTGACCTTCTGCTCGGACGGAAGAACATACATCGATTCGAGCAGGATCTCTTCCAGGATCATCATCAACCCGCGTGCGCCGACCTTTCTGCGATGAGCTTCATGGGCAACGGCCCGCAAAGCTTCGTCGGTGAATTTCAACCCGATGTTGTCGAACTCGAACTTTCTTTGATACTGGCGGACAAGCGCGTTCTTTGGTTCTGTGAGTATCTTCACCAGAGCATCTTCGTCCAGTTCCTGAAGGGTTCCGATCACGGGCAGACGGCCGACGAATTCGGGGATCAGCCCGTAATGGATCAGGTCTTCCGGTTCAAGCTTTGCCAGTGCCTCATGCTGTCTTTCCCGGCTGGATTTTACTTCGGCCTGGAAGCCGAGCGACTTATTGCGGAACCGCTTCTCGATCACCTTTTCGAGTCCGATGAACGCCCCTCCGCAGATAAACAGAATATTGGTCGTATCGAGTTGGATGAAATCCTGCTGCGGATGTTTTCGGCCCCCGCCCGTCGGGATGTTCGCGACGGTACCCTCAAGGATCTTCAGCAAAGCCTGCTGGACGCCTTCGCCCGACACGTCGCGCGTGATCGACGGGTTGTCGTCCTTGCGGCAGATCTTGTCGATCTCGTCAATATAGATGATTCCTTGTTGTGCTCGTTCGACGTCATTCGACGCAGACTGTAGCAGGCGGAGAAGTATATTCTCGACATCCTCACCGACGTAGCCCGCTTCGGTCAGGCTGGTGGCGTCAACAATGCAGAAAGGAACACTGAGAATACGGGCGAGGGTTTGGGCCAGAAGCGTCTTGCCGGTCCCGGTTGGCCCGATCAGGAGGATATTGGACTTCTGAAGCTCGACGTCGCTTCGTCTTTTTGCAAGCTCGAGCCGCTTGTAATGCTGATAGACCGCAACAGATAGCCGCTTCTTCGGTTCGTCCTGGCCGATCACATATTCATCGAGGAATGATTTTATCTCTCGCGGTTTTGGAATGTTCGCCCGCGTCGAAGCCGCGCTTTCCGTCTGATCGTCGTCATTGATTATCTCGTTGCATATGTCTATGCACTCATTGCAGACATATACCCCGGGGCCCGCGATCAGCTTGCGAACATCGTTCTGCGATTTTCCGCAGAATGAACAGCATAAAAGTTCTTCCGGCCGTCTGAAATTTGCCATATTTCAAGTGCGGACTGTGGAGTGCGAATCGCGGATTTCACTTTATTCCGCACTCCGCAGTCCGAACTCCGCAGTTATTTTTCTCGGTGTTCGATCACCTCGTCAATAAGCCCGTACTCTTTTGCCTGTTTCGGATTAAGGATGCGGTCGCGTTCGACATCCTTTTCAACCTGATCAAATGATTGGCCCGTATGGTCGGCAATGATCCTGGACGTCATCTCTCGCATCCTCAGGATCTCCTCCGCCATGATCCTGACGTCGGTCGCCTGTCCGCTGGCACCGCCGGACGGTTGGTGGATAAGGATCCGCGAATGGGGCAGTGCGAATCGCTTGCCCTTGGTTCCCGCCGTCAATAGAAGCGCCCCCATCGAAGCACATTGTCCGACACAGATCGTGGTCACATCGTTTTTGATGAACTGCATCGTGTCATAGATGGCCATGCCCGCCGTTATCGAGCCGCCCGGCGAATTAATATAAAGATTGATATCGCGCTCGGGGTCTTCGGCTTCCAGAAAAAGAAGCTGTGCGACTAGAAGGTTCGCGATCTGGTCATCGATCGGCGTACCTATAAATATGATGCTGTCCTTGAGAAGCCGTGAATAAATATCGAACGCCCGCTCACCCCGAGAGGTTTGTTCGACCACCATTGGTACTAGTGCCATAACTCTTATCTGCCTGTTGTCAAGGGATTAAGTAAAACTTGAACTGCTTGCCGTTAGATGATTGATTGGGCGGCATTTGCCGAATAGGGGTCTGATTTTACAACTTTTCGAACGAATTGCAAATCCCTTTTGCCCGCGGCTGCCGATCGCACGCAAAAAGGGCCCCGAACTCAGGCCTTCGGCTTCGCGGACTTTTTCTTCGGTGCCTTAGCCGCAGCCGCCTTCGACTCATTACCTTTCTTATCCGAGGCCTTCTCCTGTTCCGCTCCGGGTTCTGGTTCCTCGGCCCATTCCTTGTCGACAACCTTAGCTTTTGCCACCAAAGCCTCGATGGACTTACGGGTACGCAGATTATTCCAAACGACGTTTTCACCGCCTTGTTTCTGCAGCATCTCGCGGAATTCCTCTGGGCTCATCCGGTATTGCTCGGCCAATTTCCCGATCTCGTCATCGAACTCTGCCTGGGTCACATCGACCTTTTCTTCCTCGGCGATCTTTTCCAGAAGTATCGCCCCACGTACGTCTCGCTCCGCCTGAACTTTCATCTGCTCGAAAGCGCTGTTGACGAAATCGCTTTGCACGCGGTTTAGGTCGACACCGCGCTGATGAAGGTCATGGGCGAAATTGTTCAAAAGGTTCCGGGCCTGATTCTCGATGAGCGTCGCCGGGATCTCCACCGGGTTCGATTCGATCAGCTTTGCGATCAGGTCGTTGCGGACTCGTGCGTCGGCATCCGCCTTCGCATAAAGCTCAAGGTCGCCCCTTAATCTTGACCGTAGATCGGCAAGCGATTCGTACCCTTCGTCAAGGCTCTTTGCCCATTCGTCATTGAGTTCGGGCAATTCGGTCCGCCCTACGGAATTGATCTTTGCTTTGTAATGGACCGTTCTGCCGGCAAGGGCGGACGAGCTGAAATCGGCCGGATACGACACGCTGAATTCCTTTTCATCGTCGGGTTTCACGCCGAGGAGATTGTCGGTGAAAGCAGGTTCGATATCGCCGGAGCCTAAGACGATCTCGAGGTTATCGGCTGTGATGGGTTCCCCCTCCGGGTCGTCGTCAAACCGGCCCTCAAGATCGGCAATAACGGTGTCCCCTTCTTCGGACGCCCGGTCCTCGACCGGGATGAGGGCTGAATGGCCCTTAAGGCGGTCCTCTATCAGCGATTCCAGTTCCGGTTCCGCGACCGGCCGGATCATCCTTTCCGCCTCAAGCCCCTCATAAACGGGTCGGCCGACCTCAGGCATCACTTCGACATGGGCGTGAACCCAGATTTCCTCGGATCCGTTGACCTTCAGCGTTTCGACATTCTCAATGTGAAGATGCGGTTCGGTAAGCGGCTGAAGGTTGTGCTCTTCGATAGCGGCAGTTATCCGTTCCGGGACGACGTCCCTTAGAACTTCGTTCTTGATCTCCTCCTGGAAACGGATCCGAACCACATCAGCGGGCGCAAATCCCTTCCTGAAACCGGGCACCGTTGCCGACCTTGCGTACTTTTGGCTCGCTTTTGCATAAGCAGCCTTTAGTGCTTCGGGTTCGACCATTACTTTGATCTCTTTTCTGGTCGGTGAAACGTCTATGAGTTCGCTTTTCATTTATTACCGGCCCCTTTCCGGACCTGAATGAAGAATATCGAATGGACGTTGGATTGTCGAATATGACGGCTGCCGCCGAATGTCCGCGTAGGACCAGATCAGAGCAGCCCCCAAAAGCGATTGGGCCGGCGGCTCATAAATGTCGAGCACCGGCCCGTTATTGAAGATTGGTGCCGAGGACAGGAATCGAACCTGCACGTCTTTCGACGCTAGATCCTAAGTCTAGTGCGTCTGCCAATTTCGCCACCTCGGCCGATCTGGCACTTTTAGAATGTAGTTGTTGGCCTCCGCAAAATCAAGTGGTTCATTTCGTATCGTTCGTGAACAGGAAAGGAGGGGGCAGCCTTCCCTACCGTTCAACGAATACGGAAGACGTGCGCGAAGCGGCCGCAGGCCGAATCCGGGGCCGGCCGTTGAGGACGTCATCCGAAACGCGGATCATTTCGACAGATACTTCTGCTTATATTCATCCCACGAGGTGTCAAAGTCGCGGGTCTCCAAATAATCGGTCGAACCGCCGGTCACGTATTTGTCTTCTGCCTTTCTGAACAGCCTGTAGCCGCTGTATCCGATCGCCCCGATGACGCCAAATACAAGGGCGTACCAGAGAAGCGACGTAACCAGCCCGAAAAGCCAGAAGAAGAGCATGACGCCGAAGATCAAGCCGAGGACCGCTAGTATAAACTTAATGAAATTCATCTTGAACCACCTCCAGGATCTAAAGTCTATACGGAAATCCGGCAGGATTGTTCGTTCAAATTAGAACGCTGTCGTATAATCTCCTGAGCAATCCGCCGATTACCGAAGTGAATTCCACAGACCCAGCATCTACCGACATTCGATCCCTGGCAGCGGCCCTCGATGCCGAATTGACGGGCTCCGGCGACGCTGCCGTTACATCGGTCACCCACGATTCCCGGCAAGCCGGTCCAGGTACGGTCTTTGTCGCCATCAAAGGCTCCACAATGGACGGGCATCGTTTTGTTGATGACGTTCTTCGCCGCGGTGCGGTCGGGATAATTTCGGAGTCCGACCCTCCTGCAGGATCGTCTTCAGCATGGATCAAGGTCGCGGACTCGCGTCGGGCACTGGCACGGGCCGCTGCGGAGGTTTTTGGACATCCGTCCCACGAATTGGACCTGGTCGGTATCACGGGCACAAACGGAAAGACCACAACCACGTACCTTTGCCGTGCATTGGCCGAAGCGGCCGGCAAGCGATCGGCGATGTTGACCACGGTCGAATACCGCATCGGCGTTCAAAGCAGGCCCGCCGTCCGGACCACTCCCGAGGCATCCGATACCAATCTTTTTCTTCGTGAGGCGGTGCGACAGGGGTGTGACGTCGCCGTGATGGAAGCATCGTCGCAGGCGATCGATCTTCATCGCTGCGACTGGCTCCGTTTCAGGGCCGCTGTTTTCACTAATCTTACCCGCGACCATCTGGACTATCACCTTACGATGGAGCGCTATTTCGACGCGAAAAAGAGGCTCTTCGACGGCCGGCTCGGAGACGCCCCTGCTGCCTCGGTGATAAATATCGATGACGAATGGGGTATCAGGCTCGTCCGGGAGCTGACGGCTACGGGACAGAAGGTCCTGACCTTTTCCCAACGATCGCGGGAAGCCGAAGAGACCGGCCTCGAAAGCTCCGGCCACTTCTATGCGGAAAATGTGAAAGTCTCACTCCTTAAGGGGACGTCGTTCTCGCTTTCAACGCCGGTCGGTCAAGCTGAGGCCGTCTCGCCCCTAGTAGGCCGGCCGCACGTTTACAATATGCTCGCGGCCAGTGCGGTGGCGGTCGAACTCGGATATTCGCTTGAGTCGATTGTCAGCGGACTTTCGGTTTGTTCGGGGGCACCGGGCAGGTTTGAACGCGTTCCGAATGACGGCGATTTCGCGGTCGTCGTCGACTATGCCCACACCGACGACGCATTACTTAACACCTTGAAGACCGCCGGTGAACTTACCGAAGGCCGCATAATCACCGTCTTCGGCTGCGGTGGCGACCGCGACCGGACAAAAAGGGCCCCAATGGGACGGATCGCGGGCGAGAACAGCGGCCTTGTGATACTCACCTCCGATAACCCCCGGACCGAAGACCCGATGAAGATCATCGGCGAGATCGAGGCGGGAATTTCAGAAACCGGAGCCGAGTTTCGGATCGTGCCGGACCGCCGCGAGGCGATCTTCACGGCCGTTGCCGCGGCCTCCGCCGGCGACGTTGTTATCATCGCGGGCAAAGGCCACGAGACTTATCAGATCATCGATCAGGACAAGTTTGATTTTGACGATAAAGAAGTCGCGGCCGAGGCTCTGGCCGCACTGCAGGAAGCATAGCTTACGGGCACCGGATCATGCTTTTTCGCCGAACGACTCCATCAAATTGGTTACGACGTTGAGTTGAGCTTCAGTCGGCTCGAAGAAACTGGCTCCAAATCCAATCTCTGCCACGCAATTCCTGACCGTAGCCAGCATCTGCACCTTCATCCCTTCGCCCAATGGCAGAAAGATCTTCACCGGCTCGCCCACGGTCACCGCCCCGGAGCACAGCACAAAGCATCCCGACACGCTCAGGTCGCCGAGCGTCCCTGTACTTCGACCGCTTTCGGCCTCCCACTCCACGTCGATCGAGAGGTTTCTCCGGGGATCCGTTCGGCGGTCCCCGCCGCTTCTTCTATCCGTTGTCGCCATTGTCTTCAGATTCGATCTCATTTTGCCCGTCCGATCTATTAGTTAAGTAATAATAAACGGGTAATCCCAGTAAGATCAGGCCAATGCCGATCAAAGAATTTCGCGTATCGTCATAGATCGTCTGCAAAAGCAGCCACCCCGTAACGAGAAGGAAGATCACCGGCACCACCGGATAACCGAATGTTCGATATGGCCGCGTCGCCTCCGGATGCCGTACGCGGAAAATGAAGACCGTGGAAGTTATTAATGCGTAAAAGATGAATGAACCGAAAATAACGTAATTCGTCAGGGTGTCGAAGAGAGCGTTCGCCGGGTCGTATAGCCTCCAAAGAGAATCTGAGAGCACCAGAAGGATCGCCCATGCACCCTGCAGAATGAGCGACGAGATCGGAACGCCGTTGATCGAGAGCCTCTTGAAGCGCGAAAAGAAGAGTCCGTCCTTTGCCATCGCGTATGGGACGCGGCCTCCGGCAAGTATCGAAGTGTGGAGCGACCCAAGCGATGAGATCATCAGGCCCATGGTGAAGATCGCCACCGCAACGCCCGTCAGCAGACTTACTGCATCGCCCGCAAAGAACCTTTCGACGATGACCTTTGCCACGGCAACATCCTTGTCCACCAGTGAGATCGCCGTCGGATCGAGCACGTAAAAATACGCGATATGAACAAAGACGTACAGAACCATGATCATAACGGTGCTGCCGATGATCGCGAGCGGAATGTTGCGATTCGGGTCCTTTACCTCGCCCGCAACAAATGTAAGCTGGTTCCAACCGTCGTATCCCCATAAGGCCCCGAGCATGGCGGCGGCAAATCCGGCAAAGAAAGAGTAGTTCGCGTGGCCATACCTTTGAGACTCGGCTACATCAAGGCACTGTGCCCCGGCCGCTTCGAGGCCGAAATTCCCAAAACTTCCGCCCGAGACAAAAAGGAACGCCCCCACGCCCACCAGCACGACCAAGGCGATCTTTATGAAGGTCAGGAACGTCGCTATTTGTCCGCTAATGACGACCGACGCGCTGTTCAGCGTGGTGAAGATGATGATCGCCATGATGGCAATGATCTGAAGCGTAGTTACCTCGATCACGGCGGTGCCGACCGGTATCGACATAAGAGTGTAGCCAAGCTTACTGTCGAGGTAACTGTTCAAGGCGATCGCAAACGCGACCGCCAGTGCCGCCATCGAACCCGTTTTCGCCACCACGATCTGCATCCAGCCGTAGAGAAAGCTCGCAACTCGGCCGTACGAGTCTCGGAGAAGCACGTATTCCGCGCTCGCGTACGGCTTCATCGCGGTCAACTCGGCGTAAGTCAATGAACCCGCCAACGCAAGGAGTCCTGCCGCGATCCAGGCGACGACCACCCATATCGGCTCGCCGACATTACATGTCATGACCCTGGCTTTGAAAAAGACGCCGGTGCCGATGACGTTGCCGATGATGATTGACGCGGCCGCGACAAGCCCTAACCCTCTTATGAGGTTATATTTGGCCTCGTTGTTTGGATCCATAATATGCTCGGTAAAAAGCGAAAACGGTGTGGGTAGAACATATTATTCCATATCGGGCGTCAAAGGAAATATTTGACGCGTGTTAAGATTCGAGGATGCGGCAGATCGACCTTTCCGCGGACGCGCTTGTGCAGGCACTAACGGCGGCCGAAGGGCGGAAAGCGCACATCCTTGACAGCTGCGGTGTTGGACGAGTCGGGGCGAATCGGCTCATCGGGGGCTTGGAGCCCGTTCATGTGGAAGTTATCTCGGGGCGCGACGCTCGAGAGAGTCTCGCCCTCCTGGAACGGCTTATCGACTCGAGGGATCTCGCCTCGGTCTTCACCATCGGATACGACCTCGGAGCAAGGCTCCACGGGACCGCGAATTCACAAATATCTTCTGAACCTGACATTTACGTCGCCCTCTTCGATCGACTTTTTTTCCACAATTACGACACAGGCGCCACATTTCAGATCGGCCGCGTCGACGAACCTATCGAGCCGCTCAGTGGTTTCCTAAAAGCGGGCCGGGAGCACTCAGCCATCCCCGACGATCGACGGCCTCCAGTTCGCTCGAATTTCACACGATCCGGTTACATCGAGGCGGTCAGCCGGATACAAGAGCTGATCCGGGCCGGAGAGACCTACCAGACAAACTTGACGCAGCAGTTTGAGGCTCCTTTGCCCGACGGACGCCTTCCTTCCGATGTCTTTCTGTCTCTGCGAAGGGACCATCCTGCGCCGTACGCTGCTCTGATCGAAAGGCCGGACTCGACCGTCATATCGGTTTCGCCCGAGCAATTCTTCATGGTCGAGAGCAAAGGCAGCGAGCGGAAGATCGTCGCCGAGCCGATCAAAGGTACCCGCCCGCGAGGGCTCGATAATGCCGAGGACAAGCGCCTGCGCACCGAACTTGCGGCGAGCGAGAAGGACCGGGCCGAAAACGTGATGATCGTCGATCTGATGCGGAATGACCTCGGACGGATCTGCGAGTTCGGCAGCGTTCGCGTCGACGATCTTTACCGCATCGACGAACACCCGACGCTCTTCCACCTTGTCTCCACGGTAAGCGGTGTGCTTCGTAACGGCATCGGGCCGGCCGAGATCCTCGAAGCACTTTTCCCTTGCGGTTCGATCACCGGCGCTCCAAAGATCAGGACGATGCAGCTTATTGACGAGATCGAACTTGTTCCGCGCGGCCTTTCGATGGGAGCGATCGGATGCCGGATCCCCGAAAGTTTCGGGCTCGGCGAAATATTCGAAGCGAGCGTTGCCATCCGTACGATGGTCGTACGCGATGGTGTCGCACGATTCAACGTCGGCGGCGGGATCGTGATCGATAGCGATCCGATCGCGGAGTATGAGGAGTCGCTGCTAAAAGCTAAAGCGCTATTCCGGGCACTTGGAGTAAATGTGGCGGGTTCTTCCCAACTCTCGGCACGGGCAGAGCCGTGAAAGGATGATCGGGAAGAAGGCTGCCGAACTCCGGGCCGCTTCAGGCCTCTTGCCTTGACCCTCAACAAAAAAATTGAACGTGCCGGAACTTTTGCTCTGTTTTGCTGTCTAAGTACTGCAAAGACTGAAGTAAAGGAGGAAGCATGGCCCGTCCAGAGATAAATGTTACCCCGCTGATCGATGTTCTGCTCGTACTTCTGATCATCTTCATGGTGGTCTCACCGATCAAGCCGTCCGCGTTTAAGGCGAAAGTCCCGAGCGAACCTGACCGGACCAAGACCGTGAACGACAACCCGAACACGTTGGTGGTGGTCGTTGAAGCCGATTCTGCCCTGCGGATCAACGGCGAAAAAGGAATGGGCTCGGTCAATGCTCCGCAGAGAACGACAGAGCGGCTGATACAGATCTTCGCGGAAAGAACCGTAAATTATGATACGGACGGGACTGGTGAGCAGAGGGCCCCGAGGGCCGTTTTCATCAAGGCGCCGACCGCCCTTGACTACGGCAGCATCGCAAAGGTCATCGACGCGGTCAAGCTATCCGGCGCCGAGCCGATCGCCCTGCAGATCGACGATCTGAATTAGGTCATCCTTTTATTGCTGGAATCGCATCAAAACCATGTGTTAATATTCTGGCGAGCAGCGGTTTCAGGCTGCCGCCATCATTCGCTCCCCTTGATGCGTGCCGCACGGGATGGCCAACTATTACGAAACCTTACGAATCTCCCAAAAAGCGTCGTCGGCAGAGATCAAATCTGCCTACCGGCGGCTCGCGCGGAAGCTGCATCCCGACAAGAACAACGGGTCCGAGCATACGGCCAGAGCCTTTGCGGCCCTAGCCGAGGCGTACGAGGTCCTTGGAAATCCGGCCGAACGCGCACGCTACGATCAGCGCCTGCTTCAGGCAAGATTTCAAAGCTCGGCGAACGGCGATTCGGTCTTCGCGTCGTCGAATTCGCACGCACAGAAGTGGCGGCGGATGGTCTATGAACAGCGGTATAACGAGATCATCAATCGGATGATCGCCGAAGAGCGGCGAGAGTCGATGGCCTTGCAGAAGATCATCTTCCCAACGGTAGCCCTTTTTGTTTCGGCGCTTGTCGTCGGCATCTTCAAACCTCAGCTTTTTGCGACTTCGGCGATGATCGGAAAGATCATCGTCGTCACGCTGTTCGTCGCCGGGTTGATCCATCTTTATCGTCGTATCCGCGAGGCCTTCGATCGGTATACTTATAACCTGACCGAACTCCACGACTCGATCTTTGAAGACAAAGAGCCGGCAAAGCCGTACTCGCGGGCCGCTGCGTTGACATTTCTTGTTACAGGCTTTCTTGTCTGCCTGGGTGCAGGGATCCTGATCGGTAATCAGATCGATTTCGTATCGGTCACGATGCCCTTCTTGTTCTCGACGACGCTGAGGCCTGAATTCGTCTTTTACCCGCCGATATTCGTGTTGGTGGTCGACCTGATGCATTCGTTCGCCTTCCGGGCCGACGGCTGATCCGAAGACCGCTCCCGGCAACTGCAAACCTGTTTTACGTGCTGCTCGGCTTACGGCGCAATTGGCCTGCTTTCCTTGACAAGATAGGCGGGGTTTTCTATATTCAAAGTTTCGTTTTAATGAACGAAACAGGTACTTTCGGGAAGAAGGATCAATGGCAAATCATAAATCATCAGAGAAGCGCGTACGCCAGACCGCAAAAAGGAATGCGATCAACCGGAGCAATCGCGGGGAACTTCGGACTAAGATCAAAGGGCTTCGCAGCCTGATCGCGGGCAGCGACAAAGACGGCAGCGTCGCGGCGCTCGGTTCGACGATCTCGTTGATCGATAAGGCGGTCAACAAGGGCCTTATTCATCGCAACACCGCCGCCCGGTACAAGTCGCGGCTTACGCGGCGGGTCGCCGGACTTTCTTAACCGGCGTTTCCAGCGATCAAGCTATAAGAAAATTTGTTGAAGCGGGCCGCACTGGTTGTGCGTGGCCCGCTTTAGTTTTTTCTTTTTCTGATAATATTCAAGCGGACCGCTGATCGGAAAAATCTTGGCCGCCGCCCGAAGATACAAATACTACGACCTCCTGATGGCAGCATTTGTCGCCGCCATCCTCTGTTCTAATCTCATAGGCGTCCACAAAGTTTCGTACGTCGAACTGCCGGTCATCGGGACTTACATTTTCGGGACCGGCGTACTCTTCTTCCCGCTCAGCTACCTCTTCGGCGACGTACTGACCGAGGTTTACGGCTACAAGCGGTCCCGCCGAGTCATTTGGGCCGGCTTCGGGGCCCTGATACTCGCGTCGGTGATGGCGTTCGTTATTACGAAAATGCCGTCATCGCCGACAATGTCGCCGGAGCAAAGTTCTGCGATCGAACTCATCTTTGGCCAAACGCCGAGAATCGTCTTTGCGTCGCTGATCGCGTTTTGGGCGGGCGAGTTCGTGAACTCGTTCGTCCTCGCCAAAATGAAACTTCTCACGGCCGGTCGGTTCCTCTGGACGAGGACCGTGGGTTCTACGATCGCCGGCGAGATCGTCGATACCGCTATCTTCTACCCGGTCGCATTTTACGGAACGTGGAGCAACGAACAGCTTATCAGCGTGATGATCGGGAATTATATGATCAAGGTTCTATGGGAGGCGGCCGCGACGCCGTTCACCTACGTCTTCGTCAATTGGCTCAAACGAACGGAAAGCGAGGACTATTTTGACAAAGACACCGACTTCAATCCCTTCAGCCTCGAGACTTGAGCTGTCATGACCTTGTCCCCGGACACTTTCCTGCAGGACCTTCACGAACACGGCATCGCCGGACTCTCAAAGCCGATGTCGAAGAAACTTGCCGCGGCCGTCGCCGGCCATGCGGGTAAGAGTGATGCGGCCCTTGCGACCGTCGAAGACCTGCTGAGTTATTACCCTGCCAGATGGGAAGACCGCTCCAATTTCATCCAGATCGACGAACTTCACGATGGGATCGAGGCTTCCGTTGAACTTTTCACACGTGTATCGGGCGGGTTCCGTGTAGGCCGGAACCGAAGCCCTCGGCAGCCGCAGCTCTACATTTACGAAGTGAGCGGCAGCGACCGTGAACGGGTAAGAAAACCGGTCGTCGTATTCTGGTTCGTATCCGGCAAGACGGCGCCGTCCGCCATCAGATATTACGACAGCCTGTTCAAACGCGGGACCCGCTTTGTCGCCTACGGCAAGTGGGAATGGGACGGCCGCCGGAACACCTTCGCACTAAAAGTAAGCAAGCCCGAGGAGTTGGAAATGCTCCCGCCGGTGGATGCGGAAATGCTTGGGCTTGAGGAAGGAAAGGACGCCCCAGAAAGTGCGCATGCCGCGGACGGTGTCGAAGGGCCCATTGAGGACCTCGGCCGGCCGGAATTCGCGATGGTCCACGCGGGACGAACCGTGCCGGTTTATCGAAAGCTCGGCCAATTCCAGACGAAACGGCTCCGCGAGATAATGTTCTCCGTTCTCAGCTCGCTCGATGATAAAAAGGTGAGCGAAAAACTGCCGGCCGGGATCGTCAAGCGAAACAAACTTCTTCCCCGTTCCCGGGCCATCCGCGAGATCCATTTCCCTCCCGAAGGAATTCCGGTCTCCGAATACGAGGCGTTCCGAAGCCCTGCCCACCGCCGTCTGATATTCGAAGAATTCTTCTGGCTCTCGCTTGCCCTTCAGTTGAGGAGGGGTATGCGAAAGAAAGAGGCCAAAGGTGCTTTGATCGAGATCAACTCGACATTTGGTGACCGGGCCCGTTCGCTGCTCGACTTCGAACTGACCGAGGCACAGAACAGGGTTTTGCGTCAGATCCTGGCCGACATGCGTTCCGGCGAACCAATGAACAGGCTTCTCCAGGGCGATGTCGGAAGCGGCAAGACTATCGTCGCCTTCGTCGCGATGCTGGCGGCGATGGACAACGGTTATCAAGCCGCCCTGATGGCGCCGACCGAAATACTGGCCGAACAGCACGCCCGAAATGCGGGAGTTTTTTTCGAAAAGGCCGGCTACCGAAGCGTCCTATTGACGGGAAGCCTGAAGGCCGCGCCCAAACGCTCTGTTCTCGCCGACATCGAGTCGGGCGAGGCGGCTGCGGTGATCGGCACCCACGCGATCATCCAGGAATCGGTCGAATTCGATCGGCTCGGCCTGGCCGTGATCGATGAGCAGCATCGCTTCGGCGTGCTTCAGCGATCGATGCTTCGCGAAATGGGCTACAACCCCGAGATCCTCGTAATGACGGCCACGCCTATTCCCAGATCCCTTGCGATGACGGTATACGGCGACCTCGACGTGTCGGTGATCGACGAACTTCCGCCGGGCCGGACGCCGATAAAGACCGTGGTCGTCGGCGAGGACCGTCGGGCAGGGGTTTACAAAGGTATCGAACGGGAGCTTGCGGCCGGAAGGCAGGCATATGTGGTCTACCCGCTGATCGAAGAATCTGAGAAGGTCGACCTGAAGGCCGCGACCAAGATGTTCGAGGAACTGCGTGACCGCGTCTTCCCCGACCGCAGCGTCGGCCTTCTTCACGGCAGGCTTAAGGCTGACGAGAAAGAGAAGATCATGCGCCGCTTTGTCTCCGGCAAACTGGATATTCTCGTCTCGACCACGGTGATCGAGGTCGGCGTCGATGTTCCGAACGCGACGCTTATGGTGATCGAACACGCCGAAAGGTTCGGACTGTCGCAGCTTCACCAACTTCGCGGCCGCGTCGGCCGCGGATCGGAACAGAGCTTCTGCGTCCTTCTGACCGGCGACAAAAAGACGGCGGTGGCAAAAGAAAGGCTCGGGATCATGGAGGAGACCAATGACGGTTTCCGGATCGCCGAAAAGGACCTAGAGATACGCGGCCCGGGCGAAATATTCGGTACGCGGCAGGCGGGCATCCGCAATTTTCGGATCGCGAACATCGTCCGCGACGTCGATATTCTTACAGAGGCTCGGAAGGAGGCCGAGGTGCTCCTCGCCGAAAAACGTCGCACGACAGAGACCGCCAGGCTCATCGAGGAAGTGTTGGCTGACAGCCGGTTCCAGCTTTCGTCGGTAGGGTGACGGCATTGACCCCGGTCGATTCTGAAAATGTCTAGGCTACCTGCTAATCTGTTCCCGGTTCTCGTGTATGAGGGTGATCGCTGGAATTTATCGCGGACGGACGCTGAAGAGCCCGGCCGATACGCGGACGCGGCCGACATCCGACCGCCTTCGAGAGACGCTTTTCAACGTGCTGTCGCCCCGGATCGATGAAACAACGCGGTTTCTTGACCTGTGTGCCGGCACCGGGGCCATCGGCATCGAAGCCCTGTCCCGCGGTGCCGAGTTCGCCACCTTCGTCGACCGGTCGCGTAGGGCATGCGCCTTGATCGAGGACAACCTCGAACACCTCAGTATCCCAGAAGGTTCGACCGAGGTCGTCTGCCTTCCGGCAGAGACATACACGGCACGTACGTTTCAAGCCGGTTGGGACATTGTCTATTTCGATCCGCCCTATGACCACGAATATTCGCATGTCCTGTTCGAATTCGGCACGTCCGACAGCAGCCTTTTGAACGAGGATGGGCTAGTAGTGGTCGAACATCATTCGAAAGCGGCAATGCCCGATGCGGTCGGCATCTTGCGGCGATGGCGGATCTTGAAACAGGGCGAATCGAATCTAAGCTTTTTTGAGCGGAATTAAATGAAGGTCCTCGTCTGGCTCGTCCTTTCAATCATCTGGGGAACTACCTGGATCGTCATCAAGGTCGGGCTCGAAGACCTGCCGCCGATAACGTTTGCCTCCGCCCGTTTCGTGTCCGCAGTTCTTATCCTAACGCCGTTGTTTTTCTCACGCATCCGGCTTCTCCCGTCAAGCAAGAACGAATGGAAGCTGATCGCACTCACGGGCGTCCTTCAGTTCTCGATAAATTACAGCCTTGTTTTTTGGAGCGAACAATACATCACGTCGGGCCTGGCGGCGGTGCTTCAGGCGATGATCACGGTCTTCGGCCTTCTTCTGGCATGGATCTTCCTCCCGTCGGAGCGAATCACCAGACTGAAGATCATCGCGGTTATCGTTGGGATCGTGGGTGTTGCCGCGATCTTCGTCGACCAGCTTCGTGTCGAGAACGTCATGGCCTTCGCCGGCTCGGCCGCGATAGTGGTCGGTGCTTATGCCGCGGCCCAGGCCTCGATCCTGATAAAGGCAAAGGCTTCGGGGCTGCATCCCGCCGGGATCCTGTACTCGCAAATGCTGTGCGGGCTTCCCGCGATCGTCGCCTATTCGCTCGTCGCTGAAGGTAACCCTTTTTCGATGAACTGGACATGGCGGGCCGTCGCTTCGGTCCTTTATCTTTCGGTCGCCGGCACGATCGCGGCCTTTTGGCTTTACTATTGGCTATTGAGTAGAATCGAATCGACCCGGGCGATGATGATCTCGCTTGTGACGCCGCTGATCGCGGTTTTAGCGGGAAACATCATTCTTGGCGAATCGCTTCCGCGCGGCACGTTTTTCGGCGGGATGCTGATCCTGACCGGCATTGCGCTCATAGCCTCGGGGAGAAGTTCACCGCCCAAGGCCGAAGGCGAATCCGCCGGCGTCGAAGCAGGCGGAGCGCCGAGCTAAACCTCGAGAACGGTCCCTGTATGTTCTTCAAATTCACAACCGCGGGCGAATCGCACGGCAAGGCTCTTGTGTCGATCATCGAAGGCCTGCCGGCAGGCATGCCGGTCGACATCGGGCTGGTCGACGAGGAGCTGTGGCGGCGGCAGCAGGGCTACGGACGCGGAGGCCGGATGAAGATCGAATCGGATCGCGTCGAAGTCCTTTCGGGGATCCGGCACGGTAAAACACTCGGCTCGCCCGTCGCCTTGAAGATCGAAAATCGCGATTTTGTCCACTGGCAGGAGGTGATGTCGGATTCAGAACTTGCCGAGCAGCCCAAAAACCCGCGGTTGGTCAAACGCCCGCGGCCGGGCCATGCCGACCTTGCCGGCGGACAGAAGTTCGCGGCCCGCGACCTTCGCGACATCCTTGAAAGGGCATCGGCGCGCGAGACCGCGTCGCGTGTTGCCTGCGGCGCGATGGCGAAACAGCTGATCGCCGGTTTCGGCGTCGACGTCCGAAGCCACGTGATCCGCTTAGGAAACGTGGCGGTGGAGCCGGAATTCAGGCCGTGGGACGAGATAGCGGGCATTCCACGCGACACGCAGCTTGCTTGCGTCGATCCGGACGTCGAACGCCGGATGATCGAACATATCGACGAGGCTAAAGAGAACGGCGACACGCTCGGCGGGATCTTCGAGGTTGCGGCGAAGGGCGTCGTTGCAGGCCTTGGCTCTCATACCTCATGGAACGAAAAGCTCGACGGCCGTATCGCACAGGCATTTATGTCGATCCATGCTGTGAAGGCGGTCGAGATCGGTTCGGGCGTCGCCAACGCGGGCCGGCCAGGTTCGGAGGTCCACGACGAGATCTATTACAGAAACCCCGGATCGGGCGACGAAAAAGCGGAAGAGCGGACCGGCTTTTTCAGGAAAACAAATCGTGCCGGCGGACTTGAGGGCGGCATCACGAACGGCGAAGAGATCCGCGTCCGAGGCTATTTGAAGCCGATCTCCACGCTTCGAAGATCGCTTCATTCCGTCGATATCGACACAAAGGATGACAGCCCCGCCGCGTTCGAACGATCGGACATCACCGCCGTTCCTGCAGCCGGAGTGATCGGCGAGGCAATGCTCGCCATTGTCCTGGCGAATTCATTCAGGGAAAAATTTGGCGGCGATTCGCTTTCCGAGATGAGAGGTAACTTTGACTCATATCTCGGGTCCCTGTCCAACTATTGAACCGCCGCCTGCAGCGGGCCTGAGTCAGCGCCGCTGGTCTTTGTTTACGTAAACCACCTGCCCCCGAAATATCGACTTGAACATCTTCTCGGCCAATGACTCGTCCCGGGCTTTGAACGATTGATACATCGTGAGTGCCGATGAGCGGTCCTCTGCCATCAGGTAGATATTGCATAGCAGGAGGTTCGCGTTCTCATGGTCCGGGGCACGGTCGGTGACTTTTTTCACCTCGGCGATCGCGTCTTTGTATCTGTCCTGCCTGGCGAGAACCGCACCAAGGTTCAGGCGTGCGTCGTTGTTCTCAGGGTCCAGCTCTATCGCCCGCCTGAGCGAAACCGAAGCCTGCTTCAGCTTGTTTGCCCAAAGGTACGCGGCGCCCAGGTTGTAATGCCCGCGGGCATAATCGTCCTTTATCTCGACCGATCTCTTGAACGCGGCGATCGCGTCGCTAACCCGGCCGAGCTTATCGTAAACGACACCCAGTTGATTGAATCCCTGATACGACTGCGGCGAAAGCGAAAGTCCTTTCTTGATCGGCGCCAAGGCACTTTCGGCATCGCCGGACAAAAGAAGCGCGGTCCCCAGGTTCATATGGGCCTCAGCTATCGCCGGGTCCATCGCGATCGCCCGATTCAGGAGTTCGATCGCCTCGGAATATTTTTTCTCGTGGATGCGGTTGACCCCGAGCCCGGCCAGTTCCTCGGCAAACGAGACGGCGGGTTGTGCGGCCTGTGCCCTCGCGTCAAAAATACTTACGAAAACGGATGAAAAAGTAATAATGCAGATAACTGCAGCGGTTCGGATATAAATTGCTCTATCCATGACACTCTCCTTTCTAAAAAATTCAAAGGAAGCTAATGTCATCGAACGGGAATGAGCTTGACCGGGCAGGTCGCCCGATCGCTCTGGATCGGCCATCAATCGAATGATCGCCCGACCATCCGCTCGAAAACAAAAAGCGAAACGGATCGTGACGAGCATCGGATCGCATGGCTTGGCCTTCGCCATGCAAACGTCATCTCTTGCTAGTAATACACCGCCGATCTGCGAAAAGTTGCAGAAAAATTGGAAATTAGTGTCTGGAAAGTATTGATTTTAGGTGAGTTATTCAATCGGATGGATTCCGTTCAATTTTTGAGACGATGGAACACGGGTCGCGCCACTGAACGCAAATATCCGTGAACCGCTCACGTAGGTGCCGCGCCGGATTACCGGCGCGGCACCAAATGACGTTGTTTAACCGCCACTGTTCACAGTGTTCGAATTCGTGCTCGAGTTTGAATTCGAGTTGCTGTTTGAGTTTGAATTATTAGTAACCGGAACCTCCGTTGTCTTCCTATTACAGTTAGCCAAACACTGCCCGTTAGCGCAGTAAACATCGGGAGACTCACAAAGCGACCATTCGAAGCCATCCCCGGAGGCCGTTGATAACGCGGGCCACGGCGTGTTCGGTGTCCCGGGCATTATGATTACCCGCTCGATGCATGCCCCCTTTCGGAAACCGTCAAAGGCGTCAAATAAGTCCTCGAGGGTTGAACCTTGTTTTCCCTTTCCGAAGACCTTTCCGCGAAGCCTGATTTCGATTCGGTCGTCTGGATCGAACGTTCGAAGCTGGAAATCAAACTTGCCGGCTCGGTATTGACCTTTCAGTTCGTCCGGCATCTCTTCTACAATCCTTCTGTTCAGAAACTGAATTTTAGTCTCATTTGCGGGGGGTTCGCACGAAGCAAAGGTCACGGCCGAGGGTTCAGCCGAATCAGTGTTGACAGACGTATTCTTGGGGGCTTCGCCGCAGGAGAAAGCCAGGAAGATCCCGGCCAAAACGGCTAGGGCACCTGCAATCCTAAACAAGTTATTTTTCATTATTGTTCTCCGTTTAGTGGGTTTGATCGGACCAACATTGAAAGCAGGTTGGTACGGGTCTGTTTGCCAAACGCTATCGACTGCCCGTCGTTCGATAAGGCAAGGCTCGAGAACATGATCTTGGGGTCATTTTCTTCGAGGATCTTTTGTACGCTGCCGCCGCTTGCGGGGATCGTGCAAAGCGTCGTAACGTCACCCTCCTTGGTCACGAATGCGACGACCCGCCCGTCGCGGCTAAGGTGGATGTTTGCTAAGTATGTGTTTTCCAGTGTCGCGATCTTCTTTTCGGCCCCGCCGGCAATAGGCACGCTTAGGATATCGACCGATTTTGACACGGCCCCGGTGCCCGAAGTATCGGCGACGCGGGCAAAAAGCAGGCTTGTACCGCCCTGCCCGAAGCCAAGCAGCCGGAATGATTGTTTCGATTCGTAAACCTGTTCGACGCGTGCACCGGCAACATCGTGGATCCTTATCCCATATCGCCGCTGTTCGGCGGGGACGCCGGCCGTTGCAGACTCAAAGGCGATGATCTTTCCGTCTTGTGACCAGAACGGAGAACCTAAGAATTCCCGCTTTTCCGAACGTTCGGTGCGCTTGCGAATGCCCGAGCCGTCCGCCGCGGCTGACCAAAGCTCCTGCTGGCCGTCCGTAGTCATAACAAAGGCGATCGAACTCCCGTCCGGAGCCCAGGCTAGGCCGCTCGCCTTATCCTGGATATAAGGAGTAACGGTATACCCGGGCCTGGCGATCTGCCCCTCAGCAATTTTCAATGCACCAACGCCATTGGCCCGGACTTTCCACAACTCGATCGTCATTCCGTTGGTACGAAAAAAAGCGACCCACTCGCTATCCGGCGACCAAACAGGCAGGTAGCCGACGCTTGACACAAAGTTCGCAGCTTCGCCTCCGGTGAGCGGCTTGACCGCAACGGCACCGCTGTTCGGCCGGCCCGAATATTTCACATGCTGATAAGCGATCGACCGCCCGTCGGGCGAGATATCGGCCCAGAATTCCGAAGCAAGGTCGTTCGCCACAACTGCCGGCCGTGCACCAGGGGCGGCAAGCCAGAGGTCCGAAGCCTCCGCGACCGAGCCGTAAAGGATGCGTGTTCCATCGGCCGAGATATCCTGGACATAAAAATCAAGATCGCCGTTGCTCAACTGGACCGGTTGGCTGCCGCCGACCGCCGGTACGGTGAACAATTGATAAAAACCGCCGACATCCCTGCTGAAAACGACGTATTTACTGTCCTGACTCCAGGCTAGGAAGTCTATCTGGCGGTCGGCGGTCGCGATCTCGATTTCTTTCCCTGACGCCAGGGTCCGCGTTCGCACCCGCCAAACCTGTCCGTCCAGAAACGAATAAACGATCGCTGAGAGGTCGGGCGAGATCTCTATCATTCTGGCGGGAATACCATCGGTACTCAGGTCGATCACCTTTTCAGACGTCGAGGTCTTCACATCGACGGCCGAGAGCACCGCACCTTCCTGGTAATAGACCTTGTCGTCGCGGCCCCAGATCAAAGGGCGAGCGTTTCCTTTGACCTCGCCGAGAACAAGCGTCGACTGCCCGCCGGTGAACGGGGCCCGCCAGATCGAGATATTGCCCGGCCGGTCGGTAACAAACGCGATCTCCTGACCATTCGGCGACCAGACCGGATAGCGATTGTAAAGGCCGTTGCGCGTGACCTGTATCGGCTCGCCGCCGTTGGTCGGGCGGACCCAGATCTCCGTCGATCCGGTGGTCGTAGCTCCGTAGGCCACCATCTTCGCGTCTTGCGAAAACGCGGCGGCCATCAGGAGTTCACGCGGCCCGCTGCTCCAGCTGGTGATCGCGACGGACGTAAGCGCCGAAGGCTCCGCCACGCCGGATCGGCCGACAAACCCGTACAGCCACCACGCCGCGACGGCCAGCCCGATCGTGACCGCGACGACCGGTATCCAGGTCGAACTCACGATCCGTTTCGTCAGCCTTGCCCCAACCGTGTCGTGCCGCGTATGCCTTGCCTCGGTCCCGCCCGTGATCCCGCCGCTGTAGGACGCGTCGGTCAATTCACGCTTCAGATCGTGGAGGTCGGACAGCATGTGCTCCATCGTTCCATAACGGTCGGCCCTATCCTTGCGAAGCGATTTTTCGAGTATCCTGATCAGCGAAAGCGGCGGATCATGCACGAATTCCTCAAGCCGTCTGGGTTCCTGAGTGAGAATGGCTGCGATGGTATCTGCCGTTGTGCCGCCGGCGAACGGCGGGCGGCCCGTGACCATTTCGAACAGGATTATTCCCAGGCTGAAAATGTCCGAACGCCCGTCCAGTTCCGTCCCCCGGGCCTGTTCCGGCGACATGTACTGCGGCGTCCCCATTATCAGGCCGGGCGAGGTCGAAATACGGTCAAGCGTCTTTGCGTCGAATTCGAAAGATCCCGCAGCACCGCGATGGGTTTCTTTCGCAAGCCCGAAATCGAGCACCTTCACGGTCCCGTCCCGTCGGATCATCACATTGTCGGGCTTGATATCGCGGTGGACAATTCCTGCCCGGTGCGAGGCGGCCAGCGCCGAAGCGACCTGGATCGCGATCTCGACGGAGTCCATCAGCGGCAGCTTCCCCATAAGGATGCGCGACGTGATCGTCTCGCCTTCGACAAACTCGCTGACGATATATTGAACGCCGTTCTTCTCGCCGATGTCGTGGATGATCAGGATGTTGGGATGAGCGAGCGCCGAAGCCGCGCGGGCCTCCTGGTTAAAGCGCCTCATCCGCTCAGGGTCCTGCCGGAATTCGCTGTTTAGGAATTTGATCGCGACGCTGCGTTCCAGCCGACTGTCCTCGGCAAGGAAAACTTCGGCCATCCCGCCCCGGCCGACCATTCGGATAAGGCGGTAGTGCTCCGGGAGCACGTTCTCGTAGTCGTTGGAAAATGCCTCGGTCTTAACGTGGTTGTCCATCTGTGGAAGGTTCATCGCAACCCGCGTCAGTGCCCCGATCTTTCGGCGTTAGATCTGCGGTAAGTTCAGAGGACTTGTTCCCGGCCCCGCACCATTCGGCAGCGGGCCGTCCAAAATGTTCGCGGACGTAGAATTATTGCACAGAATCGGGAAAATCGGACGAAGTTTTTCATCGCCTAGTCGAAAGCAATTTCCCGTCGTGCGCGAAGTCAAAACAATGCCCGCGAGGCCTTAAAAGAACACGGCCCAGGTGGCAAAATGTTCCGAGAAATTCTCGAAGCGGTGCTCGACTCCGGCCGGAACAAAGAAAGCGTCGCCGGCGGTGCAATCGAACCGCTCCCCGCCGATCACGATCTCGCCCGAACCGCGGGCGATGAAGTAGAACTCGTCCTCATCGTGAGCGGTCTGGTAGTCGGTGCCGCGAGGTGCGAAGAAAACCAGCCGTACACCCTTTTTCTCAAACGGTTCGAGGTCCCAGATGCCCTCCTTCCATTTCTCGGTGGCCGGCAGCGGAAGCTTTGCGAGAAATTCGTCGATGGTAAATTTCATTTTGAGTTCAATACCCCCAGGTATGGTTTCCACGGGCCGACCGCTTCATCGTATCGCTTCGCCATCGCCGTGACGATCTGCCGAATGTGGTTGAGGTCGTGGACCGCCCAGGTCGCGATCAACTGCCGCAGCGAAGCGGGCCCGAGCTGCGGATGGATGCCCATCAGAACAAGCTGCTCCTCGGTCAATTGCCATCCTTTCAGCACTTCAAGATTCGCCGCCCGAAGCCTTTCGAATTCATCCAGTAAGTCATTTACGGTGCTTCCTTCGGAGTTCTCGAACTGGGCGACGCGGTCGAACGTCTCGAACTCGCGGTCTTCACCTTGTTCAAGGATGATCCGCGCCCTCGGGATCCAATCGGTCTTTTCCCCGTGGATCAAATGCCCCAGCACGTCGTACGGCTGCCAATTCTCGCGGTCGCCGAATGACGACGTCCACTCATCCGAAAGCCCGCCGAGAAGCGAGCGAAGCGTCCCCGGCGTCGCCGAAAGCACTTCGACCGAAACCCCGATACTGAATTTCATATCCACGATTATATAACGACGATCGCGATCAGGCAGTTCCCAGGGACAGGATCGAACTTTGACCTACCCGCCGTTTTCGCCGATTCCTTCATTCGTGCGAATCGAGCCGATTTCCGCTAAACTGACCGGAATGAAACGGCTATTTCTGATCGACTCGATGTCGCACATCTTCCGGGCCTACTTTGCTCCGATGGGGGCCCGGCAGGAGCCCTTGCGGAACAGTCAGGGCCAGGTGACGCAGGCTGTGTTCGTCTTTACGAACATGCTGCGAAAGCTGATCAACGACGAGCGGCCGGACTACATCGCGGCGGTCTTTGATACGGCGGAACCAACGTTTCGGCACGATTCGTACGAAGCGTACAAGGCAAACCGCGAGGAGATGCCCGAAGACCTTGCGTCGCAGCTTCCTTACATCGAACGAGTCTGCGAAGCGATGAATCTGCCGATCATCAAATACGACAAATACGAGGCCGACGACATCATCGGGACCCTCGCCAAAAAGGCCGCCGAGAAAGAGCTGAAGGCCGTGATCGTCTCGAACGACAAAGACCTTTGCCAGCTTGTCCGCGACCCTTACATCGTCGCGATGCGGCAGAATTCGCAGAATCTGAAACGGAAAGTGCCCGTGCCGCCCATCGAATGGTGCGATGAAAAATGGGTGGAGGAAAAGTTCGGCCTGCCGCCGTCGAAGATCATCGACCTGCTCGGGCTGATGGGCGATTCGATCGACAACATCCCCGGCGCACCCGGGATCGGCGAGAAAGGGGCCCTGAAGCTGATCCAGGAATTCGGCTCGGCTCTTGGTGCGATGGAAAACGCCGACAAGGTCTCGCACAAGACCTATCGCGAGAGCCTGCAGAACAATCAGGACATCATCCGAATGTCGCTCGAGCTCGCCACCGTGCATTGCGAGGTGCCGATCGAGCTTGACCTTGAACAACTCAAACGCCGCGAACCCGACCGCAAGAAGGCCTACGACCTGTTCCGCGAGCTTGAATTCAACACGCTGACCAAGGAATTCGCCGACGCGGCGACGCTGTTCGATATGAACAGCCCGGAGGAAGCGGAACAAGCGGCGGAGCGCAAATACGAGGTCATCCGCGACCGCGATGCTCTGGACAGGCTGATCCGGACGTTATGGGAGAAAGAACGATTCTCATTTTACGTGGACGATTCGAACGAAGGTAAGTGGCACAGCGCTTTTGATAAGAAGGCTCCGCTCGGCATCGCGATCTCGTATGACGCGGGCGTGTCGGCATTTGTCGATCTTGAAAATTTCCACGGCGGAAGCGAGGCCGCCTATCGGCCGCTGGCGGACACATTTGCAAATCCTTATCTGGAGAAGCAGACCCACGATCTGAAAAAGAATCTCGCGGTGCTCAGAAAGATGGGGGCGCAGATACGGACCGCGACCGACGATCTGATGATCGCCTCTTATCTGCTTGATTCGGGCCGGCCGCACCACGAGATCGAATTCCTGGCCCAAACCCACCTCGATCCCTATCCGCCCGCCGACGTGCCGGACGGGTTCACGGAGTCAAGCTGGAAGGCCGCCACACGTGCGGATTGGGTCTTTCGGCTTACACCGATACTTCGCGGAAAGATCGCCGAGGACGAACTCGTCAAAGTCTATACCGAGATAGAACTGCCGGTCGCTCCCGTGCTGGCCGATATCGAATCCGCGGGGATGAAGGTCGACACCGACGCTCTCAACAAATTCTCGGAATTCATTTCCGGCGAACTTGAGTCCCTCCAAAAGAAGATCTACGAGATCGCCGGGCGGGAGTTCAACATCGGCTCGCCGAAACAGGTCGGCGAGGTGTTCGCCGAACTGAACATTGAAACGGGAAAGAAGACGGCCACCGGCCAGATCTCTACCAGCAAGGATGTCCTGAACGAGCTTGCCGTCGATTACGAGATCGCTCAGCTCATCATCGATTACCGCGAACTGGACAAGCTAAAAGCGACCTACGCCGATTCGCTGCCGAAGATGGTCAACACCGACGGCCGCATCCACGGCGTCCTGAACCAGACCGTCGCGGCGACCGGCCGCCTGAGCTCGACCGAGCCGAACCTTCAGAACATCCCCGTTCGCACGGAACTCGGCCAGCGGATACGCGCGGCCTTCATCCCGGAGAAAGGCAATAAGCTCATTTCGGCTGACTACTCTCAGCTTGAATTGCGAATTCTCGCCCACATTACGAAGGACCCGGTGATGCTCGAGGCGTACCAGAAAAACGAGGATATTCACGCGAAAACGGCCCGGCTCGTGTTTGGTGCTACCGACGAAAAAGATCTGAAGGAAAAACGCCGCCTGGCGAAGATAGTGAATTTCGGTATTGCCTACGCGGTCGAAGCCTTCGGCCTTTCGCAGCGTGTCGGCATCAGCAAACAGGAAGCCCGAAAGGTGATCGACGACTATTTCGCCACATACAAAGGCATCCGGGCCTACATGGACCGAATTCCCGAAGAGGCCCGCGAAAAAGGGTACGTCACTTCCCTGTTCGGCCGCCGGCGTTATTTTCCGGGGATCAAGGACCGCAATTTTGCCGTCCGCTCGCGTGCCGAACGCGAGGCGATAAACATGCCGATCCAGGGAACCGCTTCGGACATCGTCAAGATCGCAATGATCAATGTTGCAAAGGCCTTAAGGGACGCAGGCCTTGAGACAAAAATGATCATGCAGGTCCACGACGAGCTGCTCTTCGAGGGCCCTGAAGCGGAGGTCGAGGCGGCATCCGAGATCATCAAAACGAATATGGAATCAGCCGCGACCCTCGACGTCCCGCTGATCGTCGAACTCGGCGTAGGTGACGATTGGATGAGTACGAAGTGACGAGCATTTGATTAGGCAGGCTTAAAGCAGATAAGAATCGCCGGTAACGTTAGTCATCTCGAGGTAGTTCGTACCAGGTTCGAACCCCTATTTGGTCTCCCAATCGGTTGAGGCGCGTTTCCATCTAACCTCGATCAGATCGCCAAGCAAGTAGTGTTCTGGATCGACGGGATTCTTAAGCATCGGCACCCTATTCTCCACGATACGCCAGCGGCCCTCGAAACCAGGTTCAATGAAGAAATGAGTCACACCTTCGTGCCCACCGGACGATCTCGCAACTGATAGATAGCCGCGTTTGCGCATCTTCCAATGTTCCCAAATAAATCTTCGTGCTTTTTCGACCGATCGCTCGCATGATATCGGGTCTGCTTCTTTTTCTCGGATTCCACAGCCCAACCGGCCCCCGGAATTGTATAGAGACAGGTCTCGTCCCTCAAAAACCAACTGATAAAGGCAGCTTGCCCTTTCGTTCTCGTCGGCAAACTCGTCACAGAAATATATCGGTTCTTCTGTTTCTTCACTCTCGATCTCAACTTCCAGGATCCTGCCGGATTGTGCCTTTGGTAGTTCGACAGGCGGGCCCCAGATCGCGAACGAAAGGCTCTGCCAGACATAGACAGCTACCAACCCGGCGGCAACGGCCGTAAGCAATATTCGCGATCTGTTGATCCAGTGATTCACGCGCACAGAGCTCAATTTCCCTCTGGTCCTGATGATATTACGAATGCAACCCTGCTGCATAGAATTTTCCGGTCCTTGGGAGAATGGGCATTCAAAATCTCGGGATAAGAAAACTAAACTGTGCGATAATTCATTTTATGATAGCGACCGCAGACGAGATCATCGAACCCGATATCAAACTCCCGCCGGCCGCGAAGAAGCGAGTCGCTTCGTTGATCTTGCGAGACTCGGCGGCAGCGGAACTTCCTCCGCTCTTGGATGATGAGCTTGTCATGTCGGCCGAGTATATTTTCCTTGAGCTGGATCGTCCCGAGGCTTAAGATGCCTTTGCCTTTTGGCAGGAAGGTCCGACTTATCGATCAAGGTTAAGGTTGATCTTAGATGAAGGTGAAAGTTTCGATCCCGAAATTGCTAGTACTCGCCATATTCCTGTTGTTGGCCGAAGCTCCAGGTCGCGGACAAACTGAAGTAACGCAGATCGCCGCTGCAGGATTACAGGGGAAAGTGAGGCTTGTTACGGCAAGTCGAGAATTTTTGATCAGAGATGGGCGTCCCGTCGCTCCGCATACACTGATAGCGTACCAGCGAGAGTTTGATACTGACGGCAGGTTAATTCGTGATTCAACGTACGGAAACTTAGAACAGCGACATATTTTTTCATACAAAGATGGAGTAAGAAAAGTTGAAATTCAGTATTTCGACCTAAAGGGACAGCCGATCCACAATAAGGCATCTTCGTTCGTTTCCAATATCGATTATCCGATCACAAGTGATCTTTGCACACTTTATTCGACAAAGGTCGAGTCTGATCCGATTGCCCTTATTACTAATCTGACAGAGACTTGTAGTTCGGGTGCAACCAGATCAACCAGGATCACCGAAGAAAATTCCAATGGCACTTTTAGGCGGGAATTTATCGAAGATGCAATGGGAAGGACCTACGAGCGAGTTTCAATCTACGAGACACCTCGAGTCTTGAGAGAGTTCCGATACATTGCTAACAATCTAAAGTCGCCCAAATACAGTTGGTTCCAGACCTACGTCAATCACAAATTTGACACCGTCGGAAATGTGATCGAGATGGTCGGAAGCGGGATCCATTCTTCGAAACCCAATCAAGTGATGATTCAGTTTGTTGATAAGTTCGAGATCGACTACTACCCCTAGTTCGATTCATAGTCTTCATTGATCCGCCAGAAGGGTAGAGAATCCCACCGGTCATAGAATTCTCGATTCAATTACAGTGAGCAGTCTTGTAATTTTATTGTGTTGCAAATGGTTACTCGATCCGAACGAACCAAAGTAAAACGCCTCCCGGCGCGCGGAGCGTACGACCCCGAGACGATCTATCCCATTCTGGACGAGGCATTTATCTGCCACGTCGGATTCGTTGTGGACGGTCAGCCATACGTGATCCCGACGGCGTTCGCCCGGATCGGCGATGACCTCTACATCCACGGTTCGTCGGCCAGCCGGATGCTGCGAAACATTTCGAAAGGCATCGATATCTGCGTCACCGTGACGCTGGTCGATGGATTGGTGCTGGCACGATCGGCCTTCCATCATTCGATCAACTACCGCTCTGTCGTGATCCTTGGGAAAGCCGTCCCTGTAGAAGAGAGTGCCGAAAAGGACCGGGCGCTCGAGGCATTCACCGAACATCTGATCCCGGCCCGCTGGGCGGAGATCCGCTGGCCGAACGAACTTGAGTTAAAGGCGACCTCAGTCCTGAAACTCCCGATCGAGGAAGCCTCGGCAAAGGTCCGCACCGGCGATCCGAAAGATGACGATGAAGACTACGCGATGAACGTCTGGGCCGGCGTTATCCCGCTAACGACGGCAGCAGGAACGCCTGTCCCCGACTCGCTGCTGAACGACGGTATCGCCATCCCGGAACACGTCAACAACTACAAGAATAAATAGGCGGCCCCTTTTTGGCACTACCTCGGTCTGGATCGTCAGGGCCTTGCCTACCCGTCCAAATTTCCGTCCCAAATACCGGCATTTCGAACATCAGATCGTCACTCACACCCGCACTTCGTCCCTGCCGGGCCTCGCAGAAATGCGGCTTGTCACATATTTTCGTGTTCCGTGTGACCAAACGTAAGTATGCCGTGACGGGGCGTTCAATAACAATTGAGAACAATTAACCGTAAATTAAAGACGCGAAATGGCTGTTTTGGCATCATTTAAGTGTTCTTTTGAACATTTTGAATTTTAACCAAGGAAGTAGATTTATATGGCCACACGTAACAAACCAAACGACGCACTCATTCCGCGCTCGATGTGGCGGCAGGCTTCTACACCGCGCATCAGCATTCTTAAACAACTTGCGGTCAAATTGGTCTCGGAGGTCGAGGACCTCGGCGAACCCGAGCGATTCGATTTTGGAGCAGGCTTCAAACTCAATGAAGAGATCCAGAAGTTCGAGATCGATATGATCCGTCACGCGCTTTACCTTACGAACGGACATCAGTCTTACGCGGCAAAACTTCTCGGGATCAAGAAAACGACGCTTCATGCGAAGCTGAAAAGATTTTCGATCGAAAGGAAGGCTCAATTGTCGTTGTCGAAATAGGAGGTGGGTATGGGATTACAAGTAAGAAGTCGCCCATCGTATTCCACCCCCAACCTGACGAAGCCGCTAAGCGGCCGTTTTTATCAAGAGATCAGACGCGGATCGCCGGTTGTAGAGGCTGACGACCGAACGGCGGCGACGCTCGTTGAGACGAGCGCTTTGCCGGTTCTCGCAACGGCGAGTGATGCCCGGGAATTCGTACGATTTCTGCGACGGCGGCCTAATGGTGTGACCGTCGTCGAAGCGATGAATGCCGAGCCGCGCCGGATCTTTGACGCCAGAAAGGTAGCCGCATACGAATTCTGGGGGATAGCCAAACGTGAGAACGAGAGGCTGTCCCTTACCGAACTCGGGATCGCACTCGCCGAGGTGATCGATCCGGAATGCCGGATAAATCGGCGGATCCTCAACTCGGTTCCGGCCTATCGCATCGCCCTTGACCACATCTTCCATGACGGCCTGGATCTTGCGACCCACCCTGATGTGATCCGTTACTGGTCCGAACTTAGGACGATCGCCGGGATCGACGACGGCCGGCCCCACGACCTCGAAGCGGCCGTCGTGTGTTTCTTCAGTATTTGCCATGCGGCGGAACTCGGAACTTCGACGGTCGGAAAAAGGGGCCAGCCGGCTCGGCTCCGGGTCGACATGGAACAGCTCGGCGATTTTCTTTCCGAAGCGGAACTGCCCATCGAGGCGGAACAAGAGCGGCCGTCGCCCGAAATTCTCCTGCGGCCTGCCGCCGTCCCGGTCGAACCCCTCAGGCGGGTCCTCGTTTCTTCGAGCAGGCCGATACCGGCCTTTCCGGTACTTTCCTCATTCCTTGAACTCGCCGGTTTCGAGGGGGCTGCCGAAGAGCGGGTCGACTATGAAAGCGGGCTCCTACCAAGCTCCGAGCTCAACGAGATGCAGCGGTGCCAAGCGGCGATATTCGTCATCGGGCCTGCCGACTGCGTAAAGCACAAAGATGGTTCGTATTCGCTCAAACCCGACCGGATCACGCGCATAAGCGTCGCGTCGGCACTCTTCGACTGGCGTATCGTCGTCTTCTGGCAGGGGCCCCCGCCGCCGCCGAACCAACTCATCGACAGTGGATTGAAGGTCGTATCCGGCGATCAGCTGGATTGGGAGGCCTGCATGAACATCGCATCCCTCATCAAGGAACTCGCCTGATCTCGCCCATTGTTCCTTCCTCTGGGGCCGCCCGAAAAGGCGGCCCTTTCTTTTTTCCATTTAGGCAGCCCCCGTATACATCGCCGATACTTGCGCCCCTCGAAGGCTTCAACATAAAGACAAAAAAAGGGCATCGCGAAATTCTGCGATGCCCGTGGAGGTTGCTGGCTCGATCAAAGCTAGAACTCAAAGCGTGCCGCAAACTGAAGGGTCCTGGCTGCCGTCGTTCCCGTGATCTGACCAAAGGTCGTACTCGTTATCGACTGAAGCTGGCCCGAAGTCGGCGGCGTAAAGTTTACATTGTTCAGGACGTTGAATGCTTCGGCCCTAAGCTGGAGCCTCGTCGTTTCGCTGAACCTGAAGTTCTTCATCAACGCCATATCCAGGTTGAAGAACTTGGGCGAGTTCAGGATGGCCCGTCCCATGTTCCCCGTCTGTCCGGGTGCCGTGTTGAAAAACACCTGGCCGGAAAACGGCGTCGAGCCGAAGCCTTCCGACGCACGCCCGGTTGCGTTGATCACCGCGGGGTTGATGAAGTAGATCCGCCCGTTGGCTTCGTAGACCCCGCCGAGCCCCGCTATCTGGGCGTTCGTCAGGCTGGTGACCGCGGTCTGCCGTCCCGACCTTCCGGTACGGTTCAGCGTGCCGCGTGTATCGACGATCGTCACCGGACTCCCGGAGGTCCACTGCATGATCCCCGAAAGCTCCCAGCCCCCGAACAGAACGTCGGAAAAACCGCCGTAGTTCAAAAGGCTCTTCCCTCTGCCGAACGGCAGCTGGTAGATGGCGTTCAGATTGAAGACGTGGCGGATGTCAAAATCGGCCCGCGAACGGTCAAGTTCCGGCTGGTTGTTGTCCAGGTACGGCTCGAACAGGGTCTGTCCGGTGCCGATCGCGTTCGTAAGGTTCTTGCTGAAGGTATAATTTCCCTGGAAATAGAGGCCCTTCGAGAACCGACGACGCAGTTCGACCTGAAGCGAGTTGTAGTTGTAGCTCGCCTGATTGACCATCACGTCGATCGCTCCGCCGGCCGGATTCGGTACCAGATTGATGAACGGTACCGCGCCCGGATTCAGGTGCGACGGATGGTTGTTCAGGTTCAGAGCACTGTTGATGTAGGACAGGGCGAGGTCCGCCGGTGTCCCGTTCGTCAGGCTGTTGACGAACGTGCTCCGAGCTAATCTCCCCACTACCGACGCATTTCCGGCCGCAACACCGAGCCGTCCCGGACCGCCGACGCCGTCGACAAAGATCTGGAGCGTCTGACAGCCGGCCGAAACGCAGAACGGGTTGCCCGTCAATGCAAGGTTGGCACGAGCCCTTTCGAAATCGGCCAGGAAGCCGTTGTCGAAAATGTTGATCTGGTTGATGTCGATGCCGCGTACAAGATTCTTGCTGCGGCTGCCGACATAACGGACCTCGAGAGCAAGCCCGTTCATCAACTCACGCTGAACTCCAAAGCTGTACTGTTCGATCATCGGGATCTCGATATTCGGGTCGATCGCGAAGATCGTTCCGAATGAATTGTTAGTTCCGTTGTTGAACAAGTACGTTCTCGGCGGGGCGGTGAATGCCGGCGTTGGGACGCTCGGGCTGCCGGAGGATACCTGCCCGTTCAGATTAACGAGCGTGGCAACCGTAGAGGCAAGTCCGGGATTTCCCGATGCCGCATTGTTGATCGAGGTAACGATCGAATCGTTTCCATAGGCACGGCTGTATCCGCCGCGGATCACCGTTCGTCCTTCCGCTCCGAAGAGGAATCGGCCGAACGACGTCCCGGGGTTCGGGGTGTATGCAAAGCCGATCGACGGTGCGAAATTGTCGAAATCGGTCTTGTAGTATGCTTTGTCGACGCCCGCGTTGCCGCCGATGAAATCGGTGGTGCCGTTGATCGACAATAGCGACGGAATAATGTTGTCCGGGTCCGAATAGACCGGCTCAAGTGCGAGCCCGCTTGCGAGCTTCATCGCCGGGAACAATTCATAACGGACGCCCGCGGAGATCGTCAGCCCGCGTGCCGCGGACCAGCGGTCGGACACGTACAGCGAGTGGTTCGAGTACCTGTACGGGCTGAAGGTTCCGGTAGGTGCAAAACCTGATGTACGGTCGGCCACGTTGAACGTCTGGGTGGCGACATTGAAGAGCCCGCCGTACAGGGCCAAAAGGTTGTTGGCCGTCGTCAACTGCGCATTGCTAATTCCGCCGAGCGTTGCAAAGTTCGCCGTCGTGAAGCCCGGCGTGCCGTTGCCCGCATTGAGCACGACCCGCGGAACGACGCCGGCGTCATTATAGGAATTCACCTTAAAGTACTGAAGCTGGCCGCCGAAACGGATCGAGTGGTTCCCCACGACCATGTCGGCGTTGTCCTGAAAGTTGAACGCTTTCGTGTTACGGCCCTGGTCCATGAAGGTATTCTCCGGATTGCTCACTGAGCCGCCCGTGAATGCTCCCGACTGGAAAGTGTTGGCGAGTAGTCCGGTCGTTGTCGCCGCAAAAAGGAAACCCGGAAGCGGGTCGGTCCTGTCGAACGGCACCTCGCTTGTGAAGAGCCCTCCGCGGACCTCATTCACGAACGACTGGCCGAATATGCGGCGATAGGCTGCGACGAACGTCTTGTTCTTTGAGGCCTGAACGACGCCCGGCGTAGCCGAGAAGCCGTTCGCGTCGGCGTCCGGCCGAAGGTTGATCTCATTAACGTAGCTATAGACCACGTTAAAATTGTCCTTCTCCGTCGGGTCGACGTCGAAACGCATCGTGTAGGTGTTGCGGGTCTGGTTCTGCTGGCGGTTGAGCGTGTAGCCCGCCGTATTCAACCCGTCGCCGCCGGTGAAGTTGCTCTGCGTCGGAAGCTGGCCGATGATCCGCGATTGGATCAAAGGGTCGATGGCTGCCGGCACGGAAAGCCCCGCACCGCCCGCAAATGACAGGAGGTTCGGTATGGTGCAGACGCTGTTCGCCGCTCCGCTTGGGCAGAACTGATTCGGTGCCCCAGCGGCCGTCCGGTTAAAGGCAAACCCGCCCGCACGCGAAAGATCGGTGAGGATGGTCCGGTTAAAGCGACCCGAGAGCGGATCGCGGATGCCTTCGTAATTGAAGAAAAAGAAGCCCTTGTCCTTATGGAAGTATGGCGTCCCTTCGCCGAAGCCCGGAAGCCACATCGGCCCCGAGACCTTTCCGCCGAACTGATTTCGATTGCGGAACGGCCTGACCAGGCCTGACCTGTTATTGAAAAACGTGTTCGCCGCAAAATCGGAATTGCGATTATAAGCGAACAGGGCGCCGTGGAAATCCTTCGTTCCGCGAGGGGTGACAAGCCGGATCTGTGCGCCGCCGTAGCCCTGGTCGGCCTCTTGGTTCGAGGTCGAAATGGTGAACTCGCCGGTGTCGTCGACCGACGGACGACCGGGGGCAAAGTCCGTCGCGTTTGAGCGAATGAAAGTGTCCTGGATATTGATCCCGTCCCGCGTGATGTTGGTCAGAGATGTCCTCAATCCGTTGATCGAGGTGTTCTGGAACGGGCTCGCGGCCGCGGGAGCAACTCCCGCCTGCAGGGCCGTCAACGCGAGCGGATTGCGCGTGATCAGCGGCAGCGAGAGTATCTGCTGCGGACTGACCGTGCTGCTCACCTGCGCACTGGTCGCGGTGACGATATCGGCACCCGCCGTCACGGTGACGCTCTCTTCCAGGCTCCCCAATTCCATGGTTGAATTAAGGCTGTATTCGCGGCCGACGTCTATTTTGACGTCGTTCGCGACCAGGGTCTTGAAGCCGGTAGCGGTGATCGTCACCGTATAGGCACCGAATTCGAGCTGGGTGAATAAATAGGCACCGCTTTCGGTTGTCGTCGCGGTAACCTCCTTGCCGGTCTTGTTGTCACGGACGACGACGGTCGCATTCGGCAGCAGTCCGTCCGGGCCGGAAACTGTTCCGGCCAGCCGTCCTGTCGTCGTTTGCGCCATCGCAGCCGCTGCGAAGACCGACACAAGTAAGATGATGGTGAAAATATGTCGCATAGGTACTCCTTATTGTGTTCGCCCGGTCCCTCGAAGGGTCGGGCAAGGGTCAATGCGATTGATTCAAGCCTTGTGCCAACGGCCTCGGCGGCGGCCGAACATTGAAAAAGCCCTGTAAACAAGGGCTTGGAGGACAAAGCGGGTTCAAGACTTCGGCCCCGCCGTGCACGGAAAATGATATTAAATTTGATTAAATGATTTCGATCGGGAGGGCGTTTCGATAACCGTAATATGGCCGGCGTCGGTTCATCTGAGCGAGAGCCGGTCGAGCAGCCGCTCGAACCTCGGTTCTCCCCAAAGCCGGGAGAGGAATGGATCGATCCTCAGCCAAACCAGCCACGGGGCATGCTCCTGACATGCCAGTTCCATCTGATCGAGGGCATCCAGAATGTCGCCGAGCCCGCAATGAACTATCGCACGGACATACGGCGAGATATATCTGGTTTGCCCCAGGTCGTCAAGCAGCCTGAGCTGCTCGCTTGCCTTGTCGTACATGCCTGCTTCCGCGTAGCTATAACCGAGAAGGGCGATCGCTTGCTGAAGCTGCTCGGCCTCGAGTATCGTTTCGAACTCGCGGATCGCCGCGGTCGCATCGCCGTTGTGAACGAGGGCCGAACCGAGGTAATAGCGTGCATAGGCAAGGTTCGGCTGGATCCCGAGCACCATTTCGAACTGGCGAATGGCCCGGACGTAATCCCGGCGAAAATAGAACGGCAGTCCGCGGGTCGTGCTAAGTGCAAGCGAGTTGGGCTCGGCCGCCTGGGCCCTTTCGATCTGCTCCAGCGCTTCATCGAACCTCTCGTAGCTCATCAGGGACCATGCATACCAGTGCCGGGCAGAGGCGTAGTTCGGGTTCAGCTCGTTCGCCTGCAGATAGTGGTCCTCGGCCCTTGCCTGGTCCTTCTCGTAGTAATGATAGTATTCCGCGAGCGAAGCGTGTCCTTGGGCCAGGTTCGGGTCGAGTTCGAGGGCTTTCTCTGCCGCCTCGCGGGCAAACGGGAACGATTCATCCGGTGAGAGGAAAAGATACTCGCCAAGCAGGAGATAACTGTCGGCGACACCAATATATCCGAGCGGAAACTCGGGCTCCAGTTCGACGACCTCTTTGACAGTCGCGAGGCCTTCGAGCATGTCAGCCTCCGTCCGCCGTTCCCATAGAAACCGGCCGCGCAGGTATTTTTGGTAGTTATCGGGATTCTTCGGCATCGACCGGACGGCCCGGTCGGGAGGCCTGGCCAACTCGGCAGAAAGGGCTTCGACGACCTCATCCGCGATCTCAGTTTGCAGTTCCAGGAATTCCGATGCAGGAAGCTCGAAACGGTTCGCCCAAGTGGTCTCGCCGGTTGAAACTTCCGAAAGCTGGAGATTTACAAGCAAATTCCCGCGGATCCTGTAGATCGTTCCACTGAGAATTGCGTCCACAGATAGCTCGCGGCCGATGATCAATGGTTCTTTCCCCGAACCGATATATTTGATCACCGCCGCCGTGGACCGGACCGAAACCGGCCCGCGCGCTGTCAATTGGGTTATCAGCGTATCGGCAAGCGCCAAACCGAGCGTTTCATTCTCGGCCCCGGGCTCGTACGAACCCGGCGGCAGGATCGCGATCGATTCGATCCGGCGTCTTTGCTCGGCCGCCACGGCACCGTTTGACGTCCGCTTGTCCGAGGCCTCGATCTCACGCACGTTCGCGACAAACCGGTAGCCGTGTCCCGGATGGGTGACGATGAAACGGTGATCGCGAGGACGTTCGCCGAGAGTTCGACGGAGAACAAAGATGTTCTGTGACAGGTTGCTCTCTTCGACACACCTGTCCGACCAGATCAGGCTCATCAGGTCTTCCTTGCTTAGGACGCGGTCCCGGTTGCGGACCAGGTTCAGGAGAGTCTCGAACACCTTTGCCTTGAGCGGCACGGGCTTGCCGTTCCGTAACAGAAGACGTTCCGATGGCCTCAGAACAAAATCCTCAAATTCGTATGCACGGGTAATGGTACTTCCGGACGAATTCATCAGCGAAAAAATGACTGCTCGAAGGAGGATACGACAGCCGAAGCCCGTCAGTTGCAACTATGATGAGGCGAAAGGAGCCTTAGATGCACGGACGGGCAAAAAGGTGCTCCAAGCCGTTGTTGCATCGGGCCGCGTATCTGACAGGGATGTTAACGGCATGCCGCGTTTCTTTGCTGATGATGGAGCTTTCTGATAATCTTTGGAGCCGAAACCATATCAGCATTGAGCATGAACAAGTCAAGAATAATTGAGATGGCGGAAGAATTCGGCCTGACGATCGAAGCCCTGATCATCCCCGAACGTGAAAAGGCGTTTCGCGTTTTCAAGGGAGCGAATCAGATCTTTGTCGGTACCGAAGAGGCCGTCCGCGAGTTTCTATTAAAGTATGAAAAAGACCGCCCCGGCCTTTTCGAAGGCAGTATGTACGGCTATTTGGAATAAAGAGACGGTCGGTCGGCAACCCGACATCAGAAACTGTCCGGTTCCTTGCGTTTTGAAAAAGTCAAAGCGGGCTCAGAGCCCGCTTTCGTATCGGCAAATTTGGTGGAGATGAGGGGGATCGAACCCCTGACCTCGGCATTGCGAACGCCGCGCTCTCCCAGCTGAGCTACATCCCCGGTCAACGCAAAGTCTAAAGTTTCAGGTTCCAAGTTTCAAGTCTAAGAATTTGGAAACTCAGAACTCGAAACATTACTGAACCCCTGCCGGAAGCAACGAACCTTTCGGGTCCGACGCGTAGGCAAAGCCGCCCTCGATCTTTCCGATCATCCCATGAAAATGGATCTCCTCGCCCGATATCACTACGACCGTGTCTCCGGGGCTGACCTTCTTTTCATCGACCGCGAATTTGATGATCGTGGCATTGCCGTTCTCATTGGCGACCGGTTCGAAATCGAATGTCTCGGCATTGAAACTTAACGTCTGCGAAAATGAAACTTCCATTATTTATCTCCGAAATGTCGAGTCTAAGCTTCTGAAACGCGAAAGTCCAAAGCGATCGCGTCGTGGTCGGAGAGCGGCGTGCCGTTCTCGTCCTTCAAGCCGCCGATGGTCCGTGCGGCGGACGGGCCCGCCGGTTCGATGCCGCGGCCCGCAAACCAGTCGAGGCGGCCCGAAACACTTCCGCCGACACGGTTTGCCGCCCAGAAGATGAACGGAAAACACCATTCCGGCACCCAGTCGCGAAGGTTCGTGTTCTTCTCGATACTTTCGACGTGATAGTGAAGCGTCCCTGTCCCGATCTCATTCAGGTCGCGGAACGAATAGCCCCTTTCCTCGAGCATTCGGAACAGCGGCCTTTCAAAGTAACGTTCCGGATGCGGAAGGTGATTCCGGGCGACGTTCTTCGGGCCCATGAACACGCGCCTCCAATAACCCATGATCGCCCGGGTCGAGTTCTGCGAATTGAACGTTGTCGTGTTCCAGTCGCCCCCGATCAGCGTTGGAAGCGGGTCGAGCGTTTCAAGGTGGTCGAGAATTATCTGCATTTGACGCCGTCGATGCTCCCTTGAGCAGTGTGCATCCAGATGAACGGTAACGGCCCGAAACGCACCCGCCGGATGCTCGATGTTGGCGATCAACGCCCGGAGCCAGCCGAGCCGTTTCTCCTTGCCCCACATCTTGTCCTTGCCGTTCGGCAACGGGACCGCATGAACATTTCGCATCGGCCACTTCGAGAACATCGCCAGGCCGTGGATCGATCTCGTGTTCTCCCCGTCAACAGCCGCCTCAACACCGCTCCCCTTTTGCAGGGCAATGTAAACGGGCGCAAATGCGTAGTTTAGTCCCAGCCGCTCCGCCAGTTCTCGAGCGACGAAACGGTTCCCGCTCCGGGCCATCCCGTGATCAAGCTCGCTTAGCAGCAATACATCTTTTTCGTTCAGGCCTTCATGATCACGAAGTGCGGCCACGATCCCTTCAAAAACAGTGCCCCGTTCAACGTTCCAGGCTAGGGCCGAGATGTCCCGACCCTCCATCCGTACGTTGTCGCGTCTGGCCTCAGCCTCAGAAAAATCCTCGGCCACGACGGCGTTCAAAATTCTCTCCGCCTCTTCACGAACCTTCGAATGCAGGGGCGATTCCTCGAATTCGCGCGTCGATTCGAATCTGAGCAGCTCGGCGAAATGCCCGTCAAGGCTGTGGTCCAGCACATCGGGCCCGCTTACTTTGTCCGAAATTCGAGGCGTCATAAAAAGTTTGAGGATAGCGATTCGGCCGGAAAAAGAAAAGAGGATGAGAAAAAGATCCGGGCTTCAAAATGCCGTCGGCTTCAGGTGACGGCAGTGGGACATTCGAGTTGGATCGGTGAAACGATCTCAATCGTCGTAGCGTTCTTTTGCCGGGGCGACGGCCAGGAAGTCCTGGGTGATCCGTTCGGAATATGCTGCGATCAGTTGATCGAGCCGCTTCTGCTTTTTCGAGTGAAAGATAAGGCCCACGTGCTTCGGTTTCGTTACCCGGTAAACGATCTCCGGGTCGTCGTAATGCGAAGTGTCCGGTTGGTCAGTATTTGCGAGGGCAAGCGCGATGCCCGCAAATTCTTTCCTCAATTTAGGCAGCTGGTATGGATGCTCGTCGGTGGCTGTTTCCAGCTTGGCCCACTCCCGCCAAAGATTTAGATTGCAGGCATGCTCTAAAACGTTGGCGATGTACGCCCCGCCGACGCGGCAAGCGACCTCCAATAGATAAAACTTCCCGTCTTCCGCGCTTTGCAGAAATTCTGCATGCGAGACCCCGCGGTCATACCTGAACGCATCAAGAAGCACCTGGTTCAGATTCTCGAGTTCCTTTCGCTCGCGTGACCGGTACGGCACGATCGAGGTCGTGAACACCCCGCCGAAATGCGTCACGCTGAACGGCGGTGTCCCGTATTTGCTCACGCCGCACGCCATTACCTTGCCGTTCTCAACAACCGAATCGACGTGGTAGACATTTCCCGTAATAAATTGTTCCAGGACGAATTGGGACGGATGGTCCCGCCAATTATTTCGATTGTCCAGGTCGTTCAGCACCGACCAGACCTGCTCCTTCGATTCGCACTTGCGGATCCCGAACGCCGACACCTCATATCTGGGTTTTACGATGTAGGGAGGCGGCACCCGCTCCAGATAGTCGTCGACCGCCTGCTTGTTAAAGACGCCCGTGAACTCCGGGCACGGTATCCCGGCCGCGTCGGCTATGGTCCTCATCGACAGCTTGTCGCGGAACCTAAGCGCATGCGAGCTGGTCATACCGCCCATCTGAAGATGCTCACGTGTACGTGCGGCCGTCAGGACGTCGAATTCGTCCAGGCCAACGACGCGGTCGATCATTCGGGAACCCGCGATGTTGGTTATCGCACGGACGTAATCTTCAGGTGAAGCATCATCCTCAACCGTCTTCACGTCGTTCAGCGCGGTCCACTGCCACGCCTCGTCGAGAAGCTTTTTTCTTGTCACCAGCGTGACGTGCCAGCCGGCATTCTGCGCCTCATCGAGGAACTCATTGCCTTTGTGCTCGCTCGCGATGCAGACGATGTGCTTTTTCATAAAATACAACAGGCTTCCCGGCCTGTTGATCTTGATCAGAGAATCTCCGTTTCCATCTATCAGTCCGACAGGCTCAAAAGCCCGCCGCACGATCTACTTCCTCAAGAAACTATCCACGCTCCAGTCGCCCGAACCCTTCAAAAGGAACGCGATAGCGATGAAAAGAAATAGAAAGGCCTTTTCCTGGACATTGAACGGGTCCGCGCCGTGAACGCCGACGAGAGCGACGGTCATTGTCACTGCTATAAAGAAGCTCGAGATCCGCGTAAAAAGCCCGAGTGCAAGAAAGATCCCGCCCGCAAACTCGGACAGTGCGGCCGCCCAGGCAAAAAACGCCGGAGCAGGAAAGCCTATCTCACCGGCCCGGTTCACCAACCCTTCCCCGGGCGGCAATTTTCCTATCCCGTGGGCAAATGCCAGGGCTATCCCGGTGAATATCCTTAATAACGTCAGACCTGCGTTTGCGGCGTAGGATAAGCCCGATTCGCCGCCAAATAGTATGGTTTTGACCAACGACTTTTTCTCCTTCGAAGTTTTCCTTTGAGCTAAAAGAATGGCACAATTCCATTGTAAAAACAATCGGTTAATTCCGTCGAGGCCCTTTTTTCAAGGCCCTTATTTGCAGGATCGGAGCATAGATGGGCGGCATAGATATCACACTTTTGATCAGCCATTTGGTCATCTTTATGGTCGTGCTTCTGCTCGCCGTGTCGGTGCATGAGGCGGGCCACGCATGGATGTCGCATAAGTTCGGCGACGACACCGCGTACATGCTCGGACGGGTCACGCTGAATCCGGTCGCCCATACCGACCCGATCGGGACGCTGCTCATTCCGATCATCGCATTCATTCTTGGAGCGGTCGGGGGAGCGCTCGGCAACATTCCGCTTATCGGCTGGGGAAAACCGACGCCGGTCAACCCTCGAAACTGGACGAACTACAAGCTTGCGAACGTGATGGTCTCGATCGCCGGCGTCCTCGCGAACATTATTCTAGTTATTATTGGCATTGGCTTGGCGAAGATACTTATGCTTCAAGGGTTCACGCCCGCCGATTTCTTTGGCCGGGCAACGAATCCGCTGGTGATCTTCGTCAGCAACCTGATGTTCCTGAACCTTTCGCTGTTTGTGTTCAACCTCCTGCCCTTTCCGCCTCTCGACGGAAGCAAGATACTGTCTACCTTCCTCCCTGACAGTGCCCAGCCGGTTCTCAACATGTTGGAACAATTCGGTTTCCTGATCCTGATGTTCCTTATCTATATCGGCGTGTTCAGTATGATCATCTACCCGTTCCGCCTTGGCCTCGCCTATATCTTGGTCGGCATCTATTGAGAAAATGATGAAAAGGATCTTTAGCGGGGCGCAGCCGACCGGCCAGCTTCACATCGGAAATTACCTTGGCGCGTTAAAGAATTGGGTCGCCCTCCAGGACGAGTACGAGGCCTTTTACTGCATCGTCAACCTGCATGCGATCACGCTCCCGCAGGACCCTGCGACACTAAAAAAGGCCACGCTCGACCTCGCCCGCATCTACCTCGCGGCCGGTATCGATCCCGAAAGGTCTACGATCTTCATTCAATCGGACGTTCCGGAACATGCCGAACTGACATGGGTCCTCTCATGCATCTCGCGGATGGGCGAGCTTGAACGCATGACCCAGTTCAAGGACAAGGGCAAGGGCAATACGGAACGAGCCGGTGTCGGCCTGTTCACCTATCCCGTGCTGATGGCGTCGGATATTTTGCTCTATCAGACCGACCTCGTTCCCGTCGGTCAGGACCAAAAGCAGCATCTCGAACTCACCCGCGACCTGGCCGAACGCTTCAACCGCGATTTTGGCGAGACTTTCAAGGTCCCCGAACCGTACATCCCAAAAATTGGCGCAAGCATTAAATCGCTGCAGGACCCGGAAAAGAAGATGTCCAAATCGGACGAAAATCTGAACGGCTCGATCTTCTTGCTCGATGACCCGGACACTATCACGAAGAAGATCAAACGTGCCGTGACGGACAGCGGCACGACCGTCGAGTTTGACGAGACGCGCCCGGCGATCAGCAATCTGCTGACGGTCTTCCAACTTACGACGGACAAGTCGCCCGAAGAATGCGTCGCGCATTTCGAAGGCAAGGGCTACGGCCACTTCAAGACCGAACTTGCCGAGGTTGTCGTCGAATTCCTCCGCCCGTTCCAGGAACGCGTCCGGCAATATGACGACGAAACCCTAAGATCCATCCTCTCCTCCGGGGCCGAAAAGGCCCGGTCCATCGCATCGGAGACGCTGAAAGCCGTTTACGTAAAAACCGGCATCGCCTGATTCGTCCCGGCATTCAATTACCGACCAGTAACTGTTTGAATACTAATTAGTCCGCCCGAGAGACTACCGTATTCGGTGTGTCTACGTGACGCAATCGGTGCTACAATTTACTCATTCCTAACATTGCGACCAAGGCTTGCGCTGGGCAAGTCTCACCACATCTCAAAAGGAGGCATCATGGAATCAACCAAAAGATCTTTCGACATCCCGAAATTCAAAGAACAATACGAAAACTACATCGGCGGCGAGTGGACCGCCCCGAAGAGCGGCGAGTATTTTGACGTACTTTCGCCGGTGGACGGCAGATCGTTCACGAAGGTGGCCCGTTCGAACGAAGAGGACGTGAACGCGGCGGTCGAAGCCGCGCACGAGGCGTTCGAGACATGGGGCAAAACGTCCGCGACCGAGCGAAGCAACATCCTCCTGAAGATCGCCGACCGGATGGAGCAGAATCTCGACATGCTGGCCCGCTGCGAGACCTGGGACAACGGCAAACCGATCCGCGAGACGACGGCCGCCGACCTGCCGCTCGCGGTCGATCATTTCCGCTATTTCGCGAGCGTGATCCGTGCCGAAGAAGGCTCGGCCAGCGAGCTCGATCAGAATACGCTTTCGGTGATCATCAAAGAGCCGCTCGGCGTGGTCGGGCAGATCATCCCGTGGAACTTCCCTCTCCTGATGGCGACGTGGAAGCTTGCACCGGCTCTCGCCGCGGGCAATACCGTCGTGATCAAACCGGCCGAGCAGACCCCTGCATCGATCATGGTATGGGCGGAGCTGGTCGGCGACCTGATCCCGAAAGGCGTGCTCAATATAGTCAACGGATTCGGCGTCGAGGCGGGCAAGCCGCTCGCTACATCCGACCGGATAGCGAAGGTCGCGTTCACCGGCGAGACCACGACCGGCCGCCTGATCATGCAGTACGCGTCGCAGAATCTGATTCCGGTCACGCTAGAACTCGGCGGCAAATCGCCGAACATCTTCTTTGAAAGCGTGATGGACGCGGACGACGAATTCTTCGACAAATGCCTCGAAGGGGCTGCGTTGTTCGCTCTCAATCAGGGCGAGGTCTGCACCTGCCCGTCGCGGGTTCTGGTGCAGGAGTCGATCGCCGATAAGTTCATCCCGCGATTCATCGACCGTGTGAAACAGATCAAGATGGGGCACCCGCTCGATCCGGAAACGATGATGGGGGCCCAGGCGAGCCAGGACCAGTACGAGAAGATCCTGAACTACCTGCAGATCGGCAGGGACGAAGGTGCAGAGGTGCTGGTCGGCGGAAATGCGTACAAGAACCCCGACCTCGAGGACGGCTACTACATCGAGCCGACCGTGATGAAGGGCAACAACAAGATGCGTGTCTTCCAGGAAGAGATCTTCGGGCCGGTCACCTGCCTGACGACCTTCAAGGACGAGGCCGAAGCGATCGAGATCGCCAACGACACGCTCTACGGGCTTGGAGCCGGCGTCTGGACGCGTGATGCACACGAACTCTATCGAGTGCCGCGTGCGATCCAGGCCGGCCGTGTGTGGGTGAACAACTATCACAACTACCCGGCCCACGCTCCGTTCGGCGGATACAAGAAATCAGGCTTCGGCCGCGAGAATCACCTGATGATGCTCGACCATTACAGGCAGACGAAGAACATGCTCATCTCGTACGACAAGAAGGCGATGGGATTCTTTTAGGCATGAAACTTTTCAAATCCTTGGAACTACTTCTAGTTGCTGCGGCGGCTGCCCAAGCGGTTGCCGCCGACTCTATTCAGAGCAAATCAGTATGCAGCAAAGTCGATTCTTCGTCGGTTTTGTACAACTTCGATCGCGACGAAAAAGCTACTTCGCACTCGAATGACGAAACCGACGTGGATCAAATGGTGCTTGCTAATGTCCGTGATCAACTTCGGAAGAAAATTGGCAGTGATTTCATGAGCAGCGTACACTTTTCTCACGTTCGCGGAGTCGATTTCGATAGCAAAGGAAGACTTTCGTTAGACAATTTGAGGCGAATCGACGTGTACGACTTCACTTTTGAGGTGCGCATAGGGGTCGGTGGAGCATATAAATACGCTTTCGCAATCGGAACTGAGAAAACCGGCAAGTTTCTACGAGATGTCGAGATACCCAATATTGCCTCGTCACCTGACAAAGCAATCATCCAGCCGTGCTCAGATGCGGTTACTGTTGCTCGCAACGCCAAGGTACTTACCGAAAACAAACAGATTTTTGTGAAACTTCGTTTTGACAGGGTAGCGGACATTTTCGTTTGGGATGTCTACGCATACCGAAGTGGTCCCGCCCTTCATAGCGATCATGTTTGGGTTAACGCAAACACCTTAGCGGTGCAAAAAATATACGATCAATCCGAAGCGCTTTGAGTGTTTCCCATTAACTATTCACGCCCCGTCGGGGCGACAGAAGCCGAATTGATGAAGGGCTGGCGAAACATCACCGTAAATGGACATGATTTGCGATGGCTTTTCGTTCCAACAACCGCGACGATCAAATTACGTGGCCTCTCGAACTCGGTCCAATCAGCAGAGATCGAACTAAAGGGCTGGAAAGATCCTTGGATCAATTTCCCCGAGACCAACCCGGGCGATTCTTATGCCGTCACTCCGGAACTAGTTCGGGAAGTGGTGGAGTTCGCCTTTGCATCTGGCTGGGATCCGACATCTAAGACGAAATTGCCAAAGCTTGTTTTCGACCAGAATCGATCTTAAGAACAATCAAGGAGTTTGCGATACGAAATCCTTAAAACTCCGAAGGGGCAACAGAATCATATGCGGGGCACTCCTACAAATCTTTCGGTCATTATTTTGTTGATCATATCTACCTTAGGTTTAACCGGGTGCTCGAATGGAACCCAACACGCTGTTAGTCTCGATGAGAAGCCATCGTCGAATGCTAAACCGACTCCGCCAGTTGCACAGGCGGAAACGACACCCGACGAAAATTTGAATACCTTTAAGAATGAAGTTAACGGAATCGCGATCGGATCGACTTACGACGAACTGATCGGAAAGTTTGGAAAACCGGAAGCAACAAAGAAAGGCGGAACCAATCCCTGTGGCGGAGAAAAGACGGTCATTAGTTACAAAGGAATTGTATTTCACCTTGATAAAATTGAAAGCGATAGGGCTATTGTAGTTTTGATCGAGATCACATCCCCAGAATGGGTGATCGCACCTGGAGTCAGCACAGGTTTAGATCTTTCGGCGGTACGTGCCAAAATGGAACGCCTAGGGCGATTGGAAATTGAGAATGGCTCGAAAAAATTGATCTACGGCGACGGCGACGGGTGGCTCGAGTTTTACTTCGACAACGAAAAACTCGTCAAGATTCGGCGAGACCTAAACCAATGTTAGAAAATATCGATGGAAAATATTCCTAGAGTCAGAATAACCATAGAAGCCGCAGCCGTCGTCGACCTACTCCGAGCCAAACACGGCGAGTTGATGTTCCATCAATCGGGCGGGTGCTGTGACGGGTCTTCGCCGATGTGTTATCCGAAGGGTGAATTCATGGTCGGGTCAAGCGATGTCTGGCTTGGCGAGGTGGCCGGGTGCGATTTTTACATGGCCAAGGACCAGTTCGAATTCTGGAAGCACACCGAACTGACCATCGACGTCACCAAAGGCCGCGGAGCCAGCTTTTCACTCGAGATCCCGCTCGGGCTACGGTTTGTCACCAAGTCACGGGTGTTCAGCTACGAAGAGTCGCAAAACCTTATCGAGACGCACTTGGGCGAGCATCAGGCCGCTTCGGCGTAGGTTTTATGGAAGCCGCCTAGAGAACCATCCCGTCAGCCGAAGCGGCTGCCACCCCTCCTTCGTAAGGAGGGGAGCTTAGTGCTAAAACCTAGTTAACGTTTCGTCCGTATCAGGTTCAAGATCTCGGTCCCGCCTCCGCACGGCGGATGTTTCCCGAAAATATTATGAAGACACAGCGCAATTTTTTCCGTCTCAACGCAGCTCTCCGGGTTGCGTTTTTTGTTTTCGCACTTTCACCGCTGCAGGTTCTGCACGCACAAGGGACCCAGCCGGCGGTCGATCCGAATCTTACGGTCGACCGGATCTTCGCCAGCGCCGAATTTCGTCCCGAACGCTTCGGCGGTTTCGATTGGCTCAAGGACGGCGACTCTTACGCGAAATTCGAGCCTTCAGAAAAGGTCAAAGATGCAATGGACCTCGTACGTTATCAGATCGACACCGAAAAGCGTGACGTGCTGCTTTCGGCTGAGCGGCTGATCCCAAAAGGCGAAACGAAGCCGCTCGAGATGGACGGCTACGATTGGTCGGCGGACGGCAAGAAGATGCTGATCTACACGAACTCGCAGAAGGTTTGGCGGTACAACACTCGCGGCGATTACTGGGTGCTCGACCTCGATTCGGGAAGGCTGGTGAAGCTAGGCGGCGACGCAAAGCCCGCGACACTGATGTTCGCGAAATTCTCTCCCGACGGTTCCAGGGTTGGGTACGTCCGAGAGAACGACCTGTACGTCGAGGACGTTGCGACGGGCAAGATCACGCGTCTGACAAAGGACGGTTCGCACACGCTTATAAACGGCACATCGGACTGGGTTAACGAAGAAGAGTTCGATCTGCGCGACTGCTGGCGTTGGAGCCCCGACAGCCGGTCGATCGCGTTCTGGCAGTTCGACGCCTCGGGCATTGAAGATTTCATCCTTCTCGACAACACACAAGGCCTTTATCCAAAACTGACGAAGATCCCGTATCCCAAAACCGGCACCCAAAATGCGGCGGTTCGCGTGGGCGTGATCGCTGCCGCCGGCGGCCCGATCAAATGGCTGGAGACGCCCGGTGACCTGCGAAACAACTACATCGTTTCGGTCGATTGGTCCAGCCCGTCGGAGATATATCTGCAGCATTTCAACCGTCTTCAGAACACGCTCCAGGTGCTGGTTGCCGACGCCAAATCCGGAAAAAGCCGCTCGATACTCACAGAAAAGGACGACACCTGGGTCGACCTGACGCTGCCCGAGATGAAGTGGCTCGACGGCGGGAAGCGATTTCTGTGGATCAGCGAACGCGACGGCTGGCGGCGGCCTTATTCGGTATCTGCCGACGGGCGCGATATCCGTCCGCTAACCCGCGGAGCGTTCGATGCTATGAGCGTGCAGTCGGTAGACGAGACCGTTGGCTGGGTCTATTACATTGCCTCGCCGGATAACGCGACGCAGCGGTATCTCTATCGCTCACGGCTCGACGGAAGCGGCACCGACGAGCGAGTCACGCCCGCGGAATTCAAAGGGTGGAATAACTACAATTTTTCGCCGAACAGCAAATGGGCGATCCAGAGTTCATCGTCATTCGGCAAACCGTCGCGCATCGACCTTCTGAAACTTTCTGACAAGTCGGTCGCCCGAAACATCGTCGGCAACTCGAAGCTTCGGTCACAGCTCGACCAGCTTCCGAAGGGCCCGGCCGAGTTTTTCCGCATCGATATCGGAGACGGGGTCGCCCTGGACGGCTGGATGATGAAGCCGCCCGGCTTTGATCCGTCAAAGAAGTATCCCGTTCTCTTTTACGCTTACACCGAGCCCGCGGGAACGACGGTCAACGATTCGTGGACCGGCTCGCAATATCTCTGGTACCTGATGCTGACACAGCAGGGCTACATCGTGGCGAGCGTCGATAATCGCGGCACTCCGTCGCCTCGAGGACGGGCTTTCCGCAAAAGCATCTACCGCAAGATCGGCGTGTTGAGTTCGGCCGATCAGGCTGCGGCGGCAAAGGCGATGCTCGCAAAAATGCCGTATCTCGACGCATCGCGGGTAGGTATTTGGGGTTGGAGCGGCGGCGGCGTGGCCACTCTCAACGCGATGTTCCGGTATCCCGATGTTTACAAGATGGGAATGGCGGTCGCTCCGGCGCCCGACAATCGCTACTACGACACCATCTACACCGAACGGTACATGGGCCTGCCCAAGGACAATCCCAAGGACTACGAGAACACGGCGGCGACGACCTTCGCTGACAACCTGAAAGGCGATCTGCTGATCGTCCACGGCACCGGCGACGACAATGTCCACTATCAACAGACCGAATATCTGATAAACAGACTGATCGCGGCTAACAAGGTGTTCACCATCATGCCCTACCCGAATCGGACGCACAGCATCTCGGAAGGACAGGGCACAACGCGGCATCTCTACAGCCTTTTGACGCGGTATCTCAATGAACACCTGCCCTCAAAAGCGGAGGCGGCGGTAATTCCTGAATGATCTATGGACCGAATAACCGTTTACGAAAAACCCACCTGAACGACCTGCCGCAATCTTGCGACGCTGTTTCGTGAAAACGGCATCGATTACGACAAGGTCAATTACTTTAATGAACCCTTCACCGAGGCCCGGTTGAAGAGTCTCGCAAAGAAAGCGGGCGTCAGGCCGATCGAGATGACTCGGGGAGCCGCGGCCGCGGGTTTGGATAAAGAAACCCCTGACGCCGAGGTCATCAAGGCTATGGTCGCCGATCCTACCCTGATCGAGCGGCCGATCATCGAAGTGGGCGATCGGGCTGTCGTCGCTCGGCCCGTGGAGCGGGCCCTTGAGCTGATCGGCAGATCCAAGAAATAGCTTTCAAAAATGTCGCGTGTGTGATACATTATCCTGTTGCCGGCATATGCGATGGCGGCAGGATCTTTGAAATGACGAAATATGGGTGCTGGGACGCGTTCCGGGCCGATTTTCCATTGAATGGCGATAAGATGTTTGTTTTCAACTATTTACTATTTGGACAAAAAACTTTTCAATATTTCACCGGAATTCGATCGAATGATCGAGGTAACCCCCATTGTATCAATGGTTTCCACGTTCCGTCACACCTCGGAACGCCTTCGGAACGCGGCCGGAACGACCGGCGACATGTCCGGTCTCTTTATGGTAAATTAGACGCTTCCTTATGAGCTTTACGAACGGAAACGGCAACGGCCATAACCCGAAGCCGAAAAACGTCCTCGGGGGCGAGTTGGAGCTTTGCTGCAGCGACCCGATGACCGGGTTCTACCGCGACGGCTACTGCCGGACCGGCCTGGACGACACCGGCCGCCACACGGTCTGCATCCAGGCGACGGACGAGTTCCTCGCTTTCTCGAAAGCGGTCGGGAATGACCTTTCGACCCCTATGCCGCAATACGCCTTTCCCGGTTTGAAGGAGGGCGATAAGTGGTGCCTGTGCATGCTCCGCTGGCGGGAGGCTCTTGAAGCCGGAATGGCCCCGCGGGTATATCTGAAAGCGACCCACGAAGCGGCTCTGTCGGTCGTCTCGCTGGAAGATCTGAAGAAATACGCGGCGGATTAGTTTTGAGTCCCGCCTTTAGGCGGCTATTTCTTTACCACGACTAGCGTTCACGAGAATGTTGCGGCCGCCTGAAGGCGGGACTCTAAACAGAATGCACACCATCGAGCATCTTCGTCATCTCTTCGCCTACAACGACTGGGCGAACCGGCGGCTGATCGTGACCTTGAAGGAAGCGGACTCGGAAAAGGCCCGGAAGATACTGGCGCATCTGCTCATTACCGAAAAGGAATACTACGAACGGCTTTACGGCAAGGATTCGACCGGCTTCGATTTCTGGCCGGAGCTTTCGGTGGACGAATGCGGCGGACTTGCCCGGGAAACGGCTGAGAAGTTTGAAAAATTGCTGCGGCGGTTCGACGAAGAGGGCCTGGAATACACGTCACGGTATAAATCCAGCGAAGGAGTCGAAAAAGTGAACAATTACCGCGAAATGCTTACTCATGTACTGTTCCATTCCTCCATCCACCGCGGCAATATAATGCTGAAACTTCGTGAGGATGGCTTTGAACCGCCGCAGATCGATTACATTATTTACCTGAGAGAAACCAAATATATCTAGCTTTCTTTCTCTTCCTTTGCCTCATTGCGTCTTTGCGGGAGAAGATCTTTGTTTCCCGCAAAGCTGCAATGGAGCGCAGAATAATTAAAGTCCAGCCACCGTTCGATAATTCGATGCAATTTGCGTTAACATTCCTTAGCCATGCAGACCGAGCTTGAACAGTACAGCTTCGATTTTCACAAGGAAACGGCCGAGATCGTTGCCGAGTCTCGTGATGAATTGAAGATCAAGATCGGCGAATTCGCCGGGCCGCTAGACCTTCTGCTTTATCTGATCAGGCAGGAACAGGCCAACATATTCGACATCCCGATAGCAACGATCACCGACGAATATCTAAAGTTTGTCCGGTTGATGAAAAAGCTCGATATCGCCGTTGCGGCTGAATTCCTTGTAATGGCCGCACAACTGATCGAGATCAAATCGAGGATGCTTCTTCCGCGCGACCCGTCCGCTGAGGACGACGAGGAGATCGAAGACCCGCGTAAAGAGCTGGTCGATCGCCTGCTCGAATACGAAAAGTTCAAGGCCGCGGCCGAAATGCTTTACGAGAAGTCAACCGTCGAGCAGGCCGTGTTCGCCCGCGGCAAGATCGATTCGGACGAACACAATGCAGAGATCAACGCAACCGTCTTTGACCTGCTGACAGTTTTTGAAAAAGTGCTCGCCCGCCACAAGGAAGAGGTGAAGATGGAGATCCATCGCGAGGAGGTCTCACTTGCCGAGATGATCCGGAGGCTCAAGACGCGGCTTAGGTCGGAGGGCGAACTAAGCGTGATCGCGATCTTCACCGAGATGGAAACCCGTCGTGAAATGGTTACAGCGTTCGTCGCCGTGCTCGAGATCGTCCGGGCCGAGGGCGTAAAATTGTTACAGCGGAAGACATTCGGCGACATCATTCTAAAAGAAGTGCGGAGTTAAAAGGTGACCAAGACAGCTCAGGCAAGTGAAAAACGCGAACTGGAAGACCTTTCAAGGGCCGTCGAAGCTCTGATCTTCGTTTCGGATGAGCCGGTCACGACCCGTCTACTTTCCGATGTGCTCGAAGAAGACCGCGAGCTGATCGAGGCTCTTATCGAAGACCTGGTGAAGGCATACGACGAGAGGAACGCCGGTCTCCAGATCCGGCAGGTCGCGGGCGGTTGGCAGCTCTCAACGCGGACCGAATGCCACGAATACGTCAGGAAATTCCTTAAGACGAGGCCCTCAGCGAAGCTGTCGCTGGCCGCCCTCGAGACGCTAGCAGTCATCGCTTACAAACAGCCCGTGACCGTACCCGAAATTCTAGAGATCCGCGGCGTGCAATCCGCATCGGCGATCAAAACCCTGCTGGAAAAACGGTTGATCGTAACTAAGGGCCATAAAGAGACCGTCGGCCGCCCGATGCAGTATGGGACCTCAAAGGAGTTTCTCCTCGACTTCGGCCTTAAGGACTTGACCGACCTTCCGAGCATCGAAGATTTCCAGGATCTCGTTCAGTAGCCCGGTTCTGCGGACGGTCTCTGCGTTCCCGCCGGATCCGCCGCCGGCCAGATTAGCCGTGTCATCAAGATGAAAGAAAGGCTCCAAAAACTGATCGCACAGGCCGGGATAGCTTCGCGCCGGGCGGCTGAGGAATTGATAAAGGCCGGCGAAGTCACGGTCAACGGAGAGATCGTAACGGAACTCGGTACGAAAGCGGACCCTGAGACCGATCACATTAAGGTCCGGGGAAAGCTGATAAACGAAAAGCTGAGGGGCAGGCCAAAGAGTTACGTTCTCCTCAACAAACCGAAGGGTGTTTTGTCTTCGGTCAGCGATCCGAATGGAAGGCGCGTAGTGACCGATCTTGTCCACGGCCACGGCAAGCTCTATCCCGTCGGCCGGCTCGATTTCAATACGGAAGGATTGATCGTCCTCACTAACGACGGCGACTTTTCAAATTTTGTTGCTTCCTCAAAAACGATCCCCAAAACATACCTGGTGAAGGTGAAAGGGATCCCGCCGCGGGCTGCCGTAAATAAATTGAGGCGGGGTGTCAGGTTGGAAGACGGATTCGTCACCGCTCCGGCCGAGATCGAAGAACTCCCGTCAACCGACAAGAATGGCTGGTTCCAGGTCATCCTTCATGAGGGCCATAACCAACAGATCCGGAAGATGTTCGACGCGATCGGGCATTCGGTCGTTAAGCTGAAACGAGTCGCCATTGGTGGCGTGAGCGATCCACGGCTTGCGGCAGGCAAGTTCCGAAAATTGACCGGGGAAGAGGTACAAAGTCTAATCGACCCGAATGTGGGCCGGGGAGTCAAGATAGAGCACGCACGTTCGGCACTGCTTCATAGACCAAACAAGAATGCGAAAAGAGTTAAAGAAAAGCCTCCGGCCCGGGCGGGGAGGGTGTCACGCGGCCGCTTGTCGAAATAAGGTGCGGTGCTCGACCATAAGACACATATCCTGCACGACCTTAATACCGGCGCGTGCAAATTTTTCAGCGTAATCGTCGTTCCTAATACCAAGTTGAAACCACACCGAAGCCGGTTTGATCGTAAGTATTTCGAGAGAATGTTTGGGGATGTCGCTAGACCGTCGAAAGACGTTGACCATATCGATCTCGCCGGGCACTTCCGACAGAGATCTGTAAACCGGCTGCCCGAGGATCTCGGTTACGTCAGGATAATAAACCGGCACCGGAATGATCTCGAACCCTGCCGACGCCATATATTTTGGGACATAGAATGCAGGTTGTGCCGAATGCGACTCCGGCTTGATACCAAGCACCGCGATCCTCCGGGTTCCCGCTATCAACTCCCGGACCTGTTCATCCGTCGTCAGAATGTTCGTGCGCCACTCCATCCGAATACAATTTTAACGACTCGATCCAAAGATCCAAAACGGCGAGGCCGATCGACCACCGCAATCGTGACAGGCGCGGAAGATTTTTGGGCTTTCACGACGACCGTTCGTTATGGGGGTGAAGTGATTGAGTCCGATCGTTGGGTCGCAAAGATGGCCTCAAAGTTGTTACAGCCAGCCGCAAGTTTTCCGAGATCCTGGGTACGGCGTGTGACTCGTCCCGCGAGGCCCTTCCCGCTGTTTTGAGACAGAATTGTCATTATCAAAAACGCTTTCTCTACGTTTTCGATTTGCGCTTCCGCCTCGCCCCCGCGTAGGAATTACTGCGGAATTGCTATTCCGAAATATTATGCTATCATAACCTTTGGTTATATTCACAAACCTATGAATTTCGAGCTTACCGAAGAACAACTTCAGATCAAATTCAGCGTCCGAGAATTTGCTGAAAGCGAGATCCGTCCGAATGTGATGGAGTGGGATGAAACGCAGCACTTCCCTGTCGAACTTCGCCCGAAGTTGGCTGAATTGGGGCTCTTGGGTGTCCTTTTTCCCGAAGAGTACGGCGGGGCCGGAATGGGCTATGTGGAATACGCCACCATAATCGAAGAACTCGGACGGGTCTGCGGGTCGGTCGGCTTATCGGTCGCTGCCCACAATTCACTGTGCTCGAACCATATTTTCACTTTCGGTACGGAAGAGCAGAAACAGAAATATCTCGTTCCGCTTGCAAGGGGCGAGTCGTTCGGAGCCTGGGGACTGACGGAGGCGCAAGCTGGCTCCGACGCATCGGGAACCCGCACGACCGCCATTCGTTCGAACGGCGGCTGGAAAGTGAACGGCTCGAAGAACTTCATTACCCACGCCATATCGTGCGAAACGCTTGTCGCGGTGGCAGTTACCGACAAGGACAAAGGAAATCGGGGAATTTCGGCATTCATCTTCGATAAATCGATGGAGGGTTTCCGATCGGACAAGAAGGAGAACAAACTCGGGATGCGCGCGTCGGAAACCGCATCTGTGGTCTTCGACGATTGTCACGTTCCTGAGGAGAATCTCCTTGGGAATGAAGGCGAAGGGTTTCTCCAGGCCATGCAGGTCCTCGACGGAGGGCGCATTTCCATCGCGGCACTTTCCGTCGGGATCGCCCAGGGTGCGTATGAGGCCGCGTTGAAATATTCGAGAGAGCGGCAGCAGTTCGGCAGGCCGATCGCCGAGTTTCAGGCGATTCAGTTCAAATTGGCAGATATGGCGACGCAGATCGAGTGCGCACGACTGCTGACACTTCAGGCCGCCGCGACCAAAGACGCCGAAAAGCCCGTGACGCAGAAGTCCGCGATGGCAAAGCTCTACGCATCGGAAGTCGCAGTCCGCGTCGCGGAAGAGTCCGTTCAGATCCACGGCGGTTACGGCTATACGAAAGACTATCCAGCCGAAAAATACTGGCGCGATTCCAAACTTTGCACGATCGGCGAGGGCACCAGCGAGATACAGCGACTTGTTATTGCAAAGAATCTCCTAAAGGTGTAAGTTCGCCTGTGCAATGCGAAAGTCACCCAGTTTTGGGTATGCTTCACTCTTGGTCCTTGCCGTCGGAACGTTCTCGGTTATCCTCTTCTTTATGATCAACCTGCCGGGGTATGCCGATCCTACCGAGGATTCCCTCGCGATTCTCGTAAACAGCCTCGACCAAGTGATCTATGCGGCGCTTTTCGGCGCCGGGGCCGTCTTGGTCAGCTCTATTCTTGCGGTCATCGGCATTATCCGCGGTGAGCGGCGTGTTCCGGCGATCATTAGCCTGGTCATCTGTATCCCGATCTTGTTATATTTAGCGTGGCGGTCATTGGATCGTTGACTATTGTCTGAAACATTCGCCCGTTTCATGTTGCATCAACGCAACATCCATGCTATTATTTCATCCTCGATCTGATCGACGAAAGGAGAATAAACATATGAGTACTACTGCAGCAGCATCTTCGAACAACATAGCCTCGGCGTTGATCGCCGAGATGGAGCACGAAGCGGCCGTGACCCGCACGTGCCTTGAACGGGTACCGGCAGACAAATTCAGTTGGAAACCGCATGAGAAGTCGATGGAGTTCGGCCGATTGGCCTCTCATGTTGCCGAGATGTTCGGCTGGACGCCGGCCACGCTTCAGCACGATGAGCTCGATTTTGCCAATATGGATTACAAACCGTTCGAACCGGCATCGACGGAAGATCTTCTGGAATATCTCGACAAGAACGTTGCCGAGGCGATCGATACGCTTCGAAATACGACGGACGAACAATTTATGGGCACATGGACAATGCGGAACGGCGACACCGTCTATTTCACACTTCCGAAAGTTGCGGTGATGCGTTCATTCGTGATGAACCACATAGTCCATCATCGCGGCCAACTTTCGGTCTATTTAAGGCTTAATGATATCGCGGTGCCGTCGATCTACGGTCCCTCGGCCGACGAAGGCCAGATGTAGGCTTTATCTTTTCTAAGAGGCAAGAGGCGGGTCCGTGCGGCCTGCCTTTTTATTATTCGGCCGAAAAATGCGAAAATTCGCCCTAATGAAGAGTCTATCGCTCTCTTTTATCTTGATCTGCGCGTTCGCGGCGTTGGTTCGATCGCAGGGAAAACCGCCGCGGTTCAGCGATTACCCGGCCGCCGTAGAGACAGCCCGTGTAAGGTCCATCAATTTTGCTCAAGATCCGGATGCGCGAATGTTCCGGACCCGGCCGAGCGAGGCCCTTCGGCGGGGTGTCAATTTTGCCGGACGATACGTTCTAGCGACCTGGGGATGCGGAACAGGGTGCATCTCGGGAGCGATCATCGACGGGCGGACGGGCAAGGTCCATTGGCCTGAGGAACTCGCGGCCTTCGGCGTGGGTTATACGAATGCAGAATATCCCGATCAGCCGCTCGAATTTCAAAAGAACAGCCGCCTATTGATACTTCGGGGGATTCCCGGCATGGACGAGTCAAAAGACCAAAACGCCGCGGACAAACCATCGGGCGACTATTACTACGATTGGAAGAACGGCCGGCTCGTGCTTGTTCGCTTCGATGCGAGGCCGGAGCAGTAGGTGACCCTGGACGAACTCATATCAAAAGTGCTCGCCGGCGAACCGCGGGCGATCGCCCGTGCGATCACCACTGTCGAAAATGCCGGGCCCGACGCATCGGCCATCATGAAGGCCGTTTATTCTCAAAGCGGCCGCGCCCTCGTTTTGGGGATTACGGGTGCGCCCGGTGCGGGAAAATCTTCGCTCGTCGACAAGCTGGCCCTTTATTACAGGAACCGCGGTGAGCGCGTCGGCATCGTCGCCGTCGACCCTTCAAGCCCCTTCTCGGGCGGTGCCATCCTGGGTGACCGTATCCGGATGTCGGCCCTCGGCCTCGATAAGAATGTGTTCATTAGATCGATGGCCACACGAGGAAAACTCGGTGGGCTTGCTCGTTCTACGGCGGATGCCGTCGCCGTACTGGATGCTGCGGGATTCGAGAAAGTCATTGTCGAGACAGTCGGTGTCGGCCAGGATGAGGTAGAGATCGTAAAAACAGCTGATGTGTCGGTTGTGGTTCTTGTCCCCGGAATGGGCGACGATATTCAGGCTATCAAGGCCGGAATAATGGAGATCGGGGACGTGTTCGTTATCAACAAGGCCGATCGAGAGGGGGTGATGCGGACGCAGAAGGAGCTGGAGGCCCTACTGGCACTGGCTCATCGTCCGGACCTTTGGGTTCCGCCTATCGTAAAGACGATCGCAACGGAAAGTAAAGGCATCGAAGAACTTGCGGCGGCCATCGAAGGTTTCGCGGGGTATGCAAAAAGCGGTGATCAAGGCCTTGCAAGGCGAAAAGCGACAGCAAAGTGGCGGCTCATCGACCTAATACAGGAACGGCTTTTGAGCCGGGTGCTTAGTTCTGATGGTACCGGAGAAAAGCTGGATGAACTGTCCGCGGCTGTCGCGAGAAAAGAAAAAGACCCGTATTCAGCAGTAGAGGAACTGCTTGCGAAATAGAGACTGATTATGAAGATCGACCACATCGGCATTGCCACGTCCGGGATCGAGCAGGCGCTCGGCTTTTGGAAAGACGCGCTTGGACTCGAGAATGTTTATTCCGAAACCGTTGAGGACCAGAAAGTAAAGGTAGCGATGCTTCCATTGGGCGAAACGCGGATCGAACTGCTTGAGCCAACCAGTAGGGACTCACCGATATCTAAGTTCCTTGAAAAACGAGGCGGGGGAATTCACCACATTGCGGTGGAGGTTGACGATATTCACGCGGCCCTCGTCCGGTTGAAGGCTGCCGGCGCGAGGCTGATCGACGAGGTGCCGCGGACAGGTGCAGCCGGGTGCCTCATCGCTTTTGTCCACCCCAGCTCTGCGAATGGCGTACTCTTGGAATTGGTCCAGCAAAAGCCTTAACTTGCTATGCTGGACCGAGTGCAAATGTTATTATGAAGGTTTGGCGTTGACGGTGGGCGACTGACAGAGGAAGCCCCCGGGAAACTTTGAAGAGAGGAAATAAAAATTGAGCAATCTAACTAAAGGACTGATCTTGTTGGCAGTCATATTGGGGATCGGTGCGGGCCTTGTGTTCTGGAAAAATAAGGTCGGCGGGCATTCGGCAACCGGTTCATTCAACAGCATAACAAAGGAAGAGATCGAACTCCTCCTCAAGGATATCGCGAAGACAAACCCGATGGTCCTCAAGCGATTCGAGCAGGACCCGACGATGAAGAAGCAGCAGCTTGATAACCTTAAGCAGCTTCTCGCCTTCGCGAGCCAGGCTCGTAAAGATGGCCTTCACAACGAGCCCGGGAACCGGCAGGAGCTCGAGAATATCCGTGCCGAAGTCATCGCCGTCAACTACGACAAGGAAATCAACCAGGACAAAGGGCCGATGCCCCCCTTTGGATTTATTTCCGAAGACCAGGTAAACGCATTTTGGGGCCTGGCTGAACAGGCCGATCAGGGCTACTGGGCCGCGTTCAAGAACAAGATCGGATTAGGGCCGGCGAATCGTGAGCTTGAATTCCAGAAGTTCCTCGATTCGAAGATGGCCGTGCTCAAGAGCGGTAACCCGGCCATGCAGGAACGCGAGATCAGCGAAGAGGAGCGGAACCAGGCCCGGGATTTCTTTGCAAAGATCGAGATCTACGAGGATGAGTTCAATGCGAAGGCACGCTCCGGCGAACTTTCCAAGGAGTTCATCGACCGCGTGAATTTACAGGTGAAACTGCAGCAGGCGCAGTATCTCGCACGTCTCTATTCGGAGAAGCTTGCTGAAAAGGTCAAGGTCACTGACGAAGAAGTAGACAAGTACATCGCGGAACACCCTGAGCTGAATAACCCCGAAAAGCGGACAAAAGCTCAGGAGATCCTGAACCGGGCCAAGGCCGGCGAAGATTTCGCCGCATTGGCAAACGAGTTTAGCGAAGACCCCGGCAATAAAGGTGCGAATAACGAGGCCCAGGGCGGGCTCTACAAGGACGTGACAAAGGGCCGCATGGTTAAGCCGTTCGAAGAAGCCGCGCTATCGCTGGAGCCGGGCCAGGTGTATCCCGAACTCGTCGAAAGCGATTTCGGTTTTCATATCATCAAGCTTGAACGAAAGGGCGAGTCAAAGGATGCCTCGGGTCAGCCGACCGAGACCTACGATGTTAGGCACATCCTTTTTTCGACGATGTACCGCGATCCGGTCGAGCCGGAAGGACGGGAGATGCCGGTCAAAGCATATGTTCGCAACAAGCTGGAGACCGACAAAGAAAAACAGGCGCTTGAGGATGTGATCGCGCAGAACCAGGTCAGCGTTCCCGAGGATTTCGACATCCCGCAAGTGAGTGAGGAACAGATCCAGGAAATGCTGAAGCGGCAGCAGATGCAGAATCAGATGCCGCCGATGAATCCGGATGGCGAACTCCAGACCGGCGATTCGGAGAACGCTCCGGCACCGAAGGGCGGTCCGAAACCTGCGGCAAATTCGGCGAATACCGCCGCGAACGCTGCGACGAAGAAGTAGGAAGAAATCCACACTGGGCCCGTGATTACAATCACGGGCCTTTTCATTGCACAAGCCATGAAATTTGGCGATTACCGGGTCGAGATAATTCCCGACACAGAATTCTGGCTTGACGGAGGGGCGATGTTCGGAGTCGTCCCTCGCGTAGTTTGGGAGCGGGTCTGCCCGCCCGATGAAAAGAATCGTGTCCGCCTGAACATGAACTGCGTTTACATTGACACGGGCAAAGAGAAGATCCTGATCGAGACCGGGATCGGGGAAAAATGGTCGGCTAAAAAAATTGAGATGTACGGCATTCGTCGTGAAAAGCCGTTCGCTCAGTCACTTTTTGAATTGACCGGGTGCCGGCCTGAAGACATCACCGTCGTCATCAACACCCACCTACATTTCGATCATGCAGGCGGGAACACGATCTTTCAGGGCTCCACTCCATGCGAAAGAGGCGTGGATACCGCGGGATCGGCGGTAGACGAGGTTGTCCCCGAACAACCCAGGCCGCAGTTCCCAAACGCCCGCTACCTTGTCTCCAAAAGCGAATTTGAACACGCCGAAGCACCACACGAACGCGACCGCGCAAGCTATTTGTCCGAGAATTGGCAGCCTCTCCAGGAAACGAGCCAACTCGAACTGATGCCCGATGAATATGAGCCCGCCCCGGGTTTGAAATTGCAAACCGAACGCGGCCATTCTGAAACAATGCAGACATGGCGGCTCGACCGCGGCGGCAGAACGATGTTTGGTTTTGCAGATCTCGTCCCAACCCGTCATCATCTGGATCCGGCGTGGGTGATGGGCTATGATCTTTATCCGGTCGAGACGTTGAATTTTAAGAAGCGGATCCTAGCTGATATGGTTTCGCAGAACGTAAACTGCGTCCTATACCACGACGTTGATATGCCTGTTTGCCGACTAACTGAAATTAAAGGAAAATTCATTCCGAGGTGAAAAAGGAGGCGAAGGAAATGGGAAAATTGTTGATCATTGCCGCTGTGCTGCTCGTATGCTTGAGCGCGTCGACAGCGTCCGCACAGTCCAGTGCAGAAAAGGACCGGGCGTCATTCATCAGTAACGCGAAACTGCTGGAAAGAAAGCCCTTTGATCCGAACGCCGCGGCCGCCCGCGAATGGGGTTTCAAGTGGTTGGTCGAAACCGATCAGGTGTCGGTCGGAATTTGTGGTGGAACGATGAAGCTTATCCCTGAGAAAAAGAACAAGTTCAAGAGTGAGCTGTTAATGCAGCAGACGTTCGGTATGGGCGTATTCAAGCTCGAGAATCCGGATCAGAAAAACGACGACAAAGCCGCCCAACTCGCCGGTTTCGAAAGTATGCTACGGGCCTACGAAGTAATGGTGCAGGAAAACGAAAAGGCCAGGAACGCCGATTTGGATGCCCTCCTTGCCAAACAAAAGAACGGTGAATTAAAAACTACCGTTGATTCCGCGTTCGATCAGGGAAAATGTGGCTCTAAGAGCGGTCGGTGATATGGTGAAGGTAAACATCGGAATAATAGGAGGCTCGGGCCTGTATCAAATGCCCGAGCTTCAAAATGTTAGGGAGCAGAAGGTCGAGACGCCATTCGGCGATCCGTCGGATGCATTTATAATCGGTGAGCTCGAAGGCGTGACGGTCGCGTTCTTGCCGCGGCATGCACGGGGGCATAAGTTCCTGCCGGCGGAAGTTCCCTACCGGGCGAACATCTACGCGATGAAGCTGCTCGGGGTGGATTACATCCTTTCGGTGTCGGCGGTCGGATCGCTTCAGGAACGGTATGAGCCGACCGATATGGTCATCCCCGACCAGTTCTTCGACCGGACGAGAGAGAGAGCCAGGGAATCTACATTCTTTGGCGAAGGCATTGTCGGGCATGTCACGTTCGCCCATCCGGTTTGCGATGAGTTAGGCGATATCCTGGAATCTTCGTGTAGAGCGATAGGCGTAAAGGTCCACCGCGGCGGAACGTATCTCTGCATGGAAGGACCTGCGTTCTCGACAAAAGCCGAATCGAACGTTTACCGACAGTGGGGCATGGACATCATCGGCATGACCAACCTGCAGGAGGCCAAACTCGCCCGCGAGGCTGAGATCGCCTATGCTACCCTTGCTCTCGTCACCGATTACGATTGCTGGCACGAAGGCCACGATGCGGTTACGATCGATATGGTCGTTGAATATCTGAACAAGAACGTTCGCAATGCTCAATTGATTTTGAAGGATGCCGTGAAACGGGTCGCCGCCAAGGAGACGCCGAACCAATTCGCGGACGCGATCAAGAACGCGATCTTTACTGCCCCCGAACATTGGCCTGCGGAGACGGCGAAGAAACTTGAGGCGATAGTTGGAAAATATCGCCCGAAAAGCTAAGCAGTAAACTAATTACCGCGTGATCTCATCTGTTTGTTGAATATGAAGAAGGCGAGAACGACATTTTTCTTTTTACTCTTAGTGCTCGTTGGGGCGACGCAAACTGTCTCGGCCCAGCGAAACGTGACTCCGCAGGTCGACCCTGTCCTCGAGGCCGATGCCCTGCATAACCTGGATGTTGCCCGCCAGGCGTTCCGATTGAAGAAGGCCTATAAAGGAGTCCTGATGCGGTTTGAGGAGACCTTTGCGGCATATCCCGCCTTCTCGCACATGGAGGAGTTCCTCTATCTCGCTGGATTGAGCAGCTACTATCTTTCAAAAAACGAAGGAAAACAAAAGGTAAATCTCAAGATCGAGCGTGAACGAGAGAAATACGCCCCCGAAAAGCTTCGCGAGGATGCGATCGCATATCTTTCGATATTGCTTGAACGGAATCCGGACAGCTCCTACAAGGAAGAGGCGGAAAAGATCTTGAAAGAACTTCATACCGGCCAGCAATGAACCTGAACCAGGTCACGATCTATTGTGAGAACACGGTCGAGACGGCCGAGTTTTATAAGAAACTCGGCCTTCGACTTATTGTCGATTCCCTTCCCCGCTATGCCCGCCTCGAATGCCCTGACGGCGATTCCACCCTTTCGGTACATGAAGCGAAACCCGGGCGGTTGGCGGAGCCCGGATCGTCCCGTATCGTCCTCTATTTTGAATGCAGCGATCTTGATGCCGAAGTCCAGCGACTGAGATCTCTCGGTCTTGGCTTCGATCGCGATCCGGAAGACCGCGACTGGCTTTGGCGCGAGGCATATCTTAGCGACCCGAGCGGGAACCAGATCTGCCTTTTTCACGCCGGCGTCAATCGCAAAAACCCGCCCTGGCGTGTAAAATGAACAATTCGAAGTAGCCGGTGGCCAGTTGTCAGAAGAAGGTGCATTTCCTTGTTTGATCACTGACCGCCGACTACCGACCACTTTACTTATGTCACTAACAGTTGTAGGTTCGGTCGCGTTCGATGCGCTTGAGACGCCGTTCGGAAAACGCGAAAGGGTTCTTGGCGGTGCAGCGACGCACTTTGGCCTTTCGGCGAGCTTCTTCACTGAAGTGAACGCCGTCGGTGTGGTCGGCGGGGATTTCACCGACTCGGAATGGGATGTTTTCAAACGCCATCATATCAATACGGACGATATCGAGGTCGTACCCGACGGCAAGACCTTTTTTTGGAGCGGCCGTTACGATTACGATATGAATACGGCCCACACGCTCGACACACAGTTGAACGTTTTCGAGACCTTTGATCCCAAACTTTCCGATCGCTCCCGGTCCGCAAGACTCCTTTTCCTGGCAAATATCCTTCCAATGCTTCAGAAGGGGGTGCGGGAGCAGTGCCCCGACGCCCGTTTCGTCGCGATGGACACGATGAACTTCTGGATCTCGTCTATGAAAGATGCGGTGATCGAGACGATCAAAGTGGTCGACTGCATAATCATCAATGACGCCGAGGCAAGACAGTTAACGGACGAACCGAGTATTTACAGGGCCGCACGATCGATCCTGGACCTGGGGCTCAAGGCGGTCGTGATAAAAAGGGGCGAATACGGGGCCACGCTATTTACGAAGGACGGCTATTTTGCGGCACCGGCCTATCCGCTCGAAAGCGTTTTCGACCCGACCGGCGCAGGGGACACCTTTGCCGGCGGCTTCATGGGTTATCTGGCCGCGCAGAATGAGATCAACGATGAAACGATGCGACGGGCGATGATCTATGGTTCCGTAATGGCTTCGTTCAATGTCGAGAAATTCGGTACCGAACGGGTGCACGAATTGGATTATCCTGAGATCAACGAAAGATTCAAGGAATTCAAACAGATGACCCATTTCGACGACATACCTTTCGAACGGACCGCTGCGGCTTGAGCGCTCTTTTGGTCGACAAACGCGTGGAAAATACGTTTGAAGTTTTCAGGGCACCGCGTCTGGCGGGCATCTGGCTCGTTATTGCCGGAGCGGCCGCCGGCGGGCTGCTTCTCCTGCTGATCCTCAGCCTGGCGGCCGGGAGCTGGCTGATGGCTGGGGTTTCGGCACTTGCTCTGGCCGCCTCGTTATCGGTTGCCGGCCGTCTTATTGCCGACCGCGGCCGAAGTTCGGCGGCCTTGTCGGAGAAAGGCGTTCGCTGGGCGGCTGCGCTGCCGGATGTCCAGAAAGAGGGCCTGAACGTCGAAGTGAGCCAACTGGCAATGATCCTTAATGTCGGCCCGGATCAGATCAACGATCTCCAGTCAACCTATGTAGTGGCCGAGGATCTGGCGTTACGCGAGATCCAAAACCAGGAAAGCGTCCCATTGATGCGGCACGTCACGATCGGTGGTATACCTTTCAATGCGGTCCTGATCAGGAAAAATATCGTAAGCTGTATCGATGTTTCATTCATTCTCGCTCCGGACATAAGACAAGACAAGGTGGACGCGATGCTGCGTAAGATCGCGGTGGTAAAAAGAGGGTTTCAGCAGCAGGGTGTTAGCGCGAAACTCAGTCTGATGCTTGTACTTATAACCCAGCTATCGGCCGACGACGACGCCTTGCTTCGGCAGCGGCTCAACAAACAGCTCTTCGAAGATACGCCGGTCGATGTTGATATTAGGCTTCTCGATTTTGAGACGCTTCAGCGGATCTATGTGACTGACTAAGTAGCGGCGGCGGCGTCCACCGGACCGCTTCGATAACGATATGCTTGAAAATAAGGTTGGAATGATCTTTGGTGTCGCCAACAAGCGCTCGATCGCATGGGCGTGCGCAGAAGCCTGCGCAGACCGGGGTGCCCGGCTCGCATTCACTTACCAGGGTGAGAGGCTTCGTGAGAATGTCGAGAAGCTCGCCGGCGGCCTGATAGACTCACTCGTTCTTCCGTGTGACGTGACCGAACAGGCATCGGTCGATTCGGCGTTTGCTGCGGTCGCAGAAAAGTACGGCCGGCTCGATTTTCTTATCCATTCGATCGCGTTCGCCCCTCGGGAAGCGCTCGAAGGTGAATTTGTTACGACGACACGTGACGCTTTTCGGACCGCTTTGGAAGTAAGTGCGTTCTCATTGACCCAGGTGGCCCTGGCTGCTTCACCGCTTATGATCGAAGGCGGCAGCATCGTCACGATGAGCTATTACGGGGCCGAGAAAGTCGTCAACAATTACAACGTAATGGGCGTCGCAAAGGCCGCCCTCGAATCGTCGGTTCGCTATCTTGCGGCCGACCTCGGCAAACAGAACATCCGTGTCAACGCGATCAGTGCCGGCCCGATCAATACGCTGTCGGCACGCGGCGTCAAGAATATGGGTTCACTCCTCGGTTATGTTGCGGAAAAGTCGCCGCTCAAGAGAAACGTTTCCGCCGCCGAGGTTGGAAACACCGCGCTCTTCCTCGTCAGCGATCTCTCAAGCGGGATCACGGGCGAAACGATCTATGTCGATTGCGGATACAACATAATGGGAATCTAGACAATTTCGATCGCCGATCTTCGATTTGCGATACTGTTACCAATAATGACCGCAGATCACGATCCACAGATCTAACAAATGGCTGAAACTCAAGCAAACAAACCTAGGAAGCAGAAAGACGTCACGAAACCTTCTGAGCCGCAGACGGTTGCCCAGGCCAAACAAGTGGAGAAAGTGCCTGAATACTGGCAGTTAACCGATGATGAGGTGCTGCTCCGGTCGCCGGAGCCGGAAGACGAATATAAAACATCGGATTCCTGGCGTGTGTTTAGGATAATGGGTGAGTTTGTTGGCGGTTTTGATTCACTCGCGACGATCACCCGTGGGATCTCGATCTTCGGTTCCGCTCGGACGGACGAGGACGACCCGATGTACGAAGCAGCCCGCGAGACGGCCCGTCTTCTCGCCGAGAACGGTTTCGAGATCATCACCGGCGGAGGCCCCGGCATCATGGAGGCCGCGAATCGAGGTGCGTTCGAAGCCGGAAAAATATCTGTCGGCTGTAACATCGAGCTGCCGTTCGAGCAGCTCCCCAACCCGTATCAGAATAAATCATTGTCTTTCAAATATTTCTTCGTCCGAAAGACGATGTTCATCAAATACAGCAACGCCTACGTGATCTTTCCGGGTGGTTTCGGGACGATGGATGAGCTTTTCGAAGCACTGACGCTGATCCAGACACGCAAGATTCGCAACTTCCCGGTTGTCCTCTTCGGCTCGCAGTACTGGCAGGGGATGCTTCAGTGGATCACATCGATGATGCTGAACGAAGGAAATATCAGTAGCGAGGACCTCGGGCTGATCCATCTTACGGACTCGCCGAAAGATGCGGTCGAGTTCATCATTCGCACGTCCGGTGCGGGCGAAAAGAACGGGTCTGAATAGAGATCTCCGCATCAGCAAGTCGGATCTTTTTAACTGTCCCCACGGCTATCGGTTGATCCAGCCCTCAAGCCACTCCAGGTATTTCGGATCCACTTGATCGACGTTCATAGCAGCGATCTCAGGAGTATCATACGTGTGGTTCGCGCGGATGTATTTTTCGAGTTCGGCATATTTATCTGCGGTGGTTTTAATGAGGAGCAAGTGTTCTTCGTCGCGCCGAACCTCGCCTTCCCAAAAATAAACCGACGTCATTTGTGGCAAGATCTGCACGCAGGCGGCCAGCCTTTCGCGGACAAGCCGGTCGGCCAGCTCGTTTGCAAGTGCCCGATCGGGCGTTGTCGTAAAAACGATGATCACGTCAAGATCTACTTTTCCATCAGCCCCGCGTATTGGCCGCTTTCCACCCATTCGAGGATCTCGGAAACTCGCCAGATCGGAAAGGGATGCGAGAGGCCGGCATTGATAATGTTTGCCCAGAACTTGTCGAGGGCCTTTTCCTCGTAATTCTTCTGGAATTCCCTGCCCTGTTCAAGGAATTGTTCGTAGTCGATCTTGGACGCAAAGGTCCCGCCTGCAAGCTTCATCATCGTCCTGCCGATCACGTGCGGGTCCTGGGTAACCAAGAGTGCCGCCCGATCACAGGACAGCTCGGCACGACGCGCCCACGCGAGCAAGGCGCTGTTGATGCCGGCGGAAATGATAAATTTGATGATCTCCGACCCTGGGATCAATTTCGCCGCCGAAGCATTTGCCAGCGCTTCCATTAGCCTGGCCGCGGTTAGATAAAGGACATGCTCGGCATGAATATGGCCCACCTCATGGGCGATCACGGCGAGCGTCTCCTCCTCAGTAAGCCGTTCGAGCAAGGCTGAGTGGAGCACGATGACCGGCCGCTCGACACCGCCTGTAAATGCGTTCACGAGCGGGTTCTGCTGGATGAACATGTCCGGCATATCAACCCCGAGCGTTGTGCACGCGATCTGCAGTTTTGCATGTATGTCCGGGCATTGCTTGGGTGTGACCTTGACGGCGCTTGCCAGAAACATTACGCGGATCGCCGACTCGCCGGTCACCTCGAGCAATTTCTTGAGCGCGCTGTCGATCCCAGGGATCGCCTTTAATGCCGCGAGTGTCTTGCTGTCCAGCGGATGTACGTACTCATGCTTCCCGAGGTCAGCGAATTTCTTATGCGGTTCGTTGGAGAGCGGAAGTTTGCACTTACCGCAGTTCGCCGAACGGTCCTTATAGTCCGGTTTAACCGAATTTTTTTGCCCGCAATAACGGCATCGCACAAATGTGCTTTTCGTCATTGATTCCGATGCGCCGTCCTCATCACCCTTTCGTTTGGCCATAAAAAAAGTTTAGTTTAGATGCCGCTTCTTATTCAAACTGTTGGCACAACAAGTTTAACGACCGCTTAGGCTCGAAGTTCGCATTTTCGGCGATCGGGTTGTCCCTGCTACAATTCGCGGCAGAGTCGCAGTATGGAATTAGAGGACCCGGGAATGCCCGGAAGTTTTGCATCCGCTCACGCTGCGCAAAAAGCAATATGAAAAAGCGAATGATCTACACGAACACCCAGACCGTCCCGGGACGGGAGATCGACGAGATACTCGGCATCGTTACGGGCAATGTGGTCCAGACGAAACACATGGGCAAGGACATAATGGCTGTCTTCAAGTCGATGGTCGGAGGCGAGATCATCGGTTACACGCAAATGCTGACAGAAGCAAGGCAGATCGCGATAAGCAGAATGGTGACGGCGGCCATTGAAATGGATGCGGACGCGATCGTTAACCTTCGCTTTACGACAAGCTCGATCATGAGCAACGCCTCCGAGATCCTCGCCTACGGCACTGCGGTCCGTCTAAAATAATCAAAATAACTTCAGCGATCCCTGTGCAAAAGTACAACGGTCTCGACGTGATGTGTTTGCGGAAATAGGTCGATGGCCGCTATCGAATCGATCGCATATCCGCTCTCCGTGAATGTTCGAACGTCTCTTGCAAGCATGGCCGGATCGCAGGAAACATACGAGATCCTTGATGGCTCCAACCCGATAAGGGAACGGACCGTGCCTTTTTCGGTCCCGGAACGCGGGGGGTCGAGAAGCACGAGATCCGGCCTCGGTCCATCGTAGGATCCGAGATAATTCCGAACCCGTCGGGCACGAAAATTAATGTTCCCGAGACCGGCAGCGGCGGAGTTCCGCCGGGCAAAGCCGATAGCCTCCTCACTTTCTTCCACACCGACCACCGACTCGAAACGGCGTGCCAGCGGCAGCGTAAAAAGACCGACTCCGCAGTACAGGTCCAGAGCCGTTTTGCCCGTCGCATCGCCGACTGCCGTCTCGACCAATTGCCTCAAAAGAAATGGGTTACCCTGAAAGAACACACGCGATGTAAAGTGCAGAAGATCGCCTGACGCGGAAACCGCGATCTCGTGGGCGCCGAGGACAAGGTCGGATGAATCTAGCGAGACTGCTTCGCCGTCACCCGACGAGGCATCGATCCTCGAGAGCTGAGCCGGGAACCGACCAAGCGCAGCCTCGGCCCTCAGAGATCCGAGCTGGTGCTGGAGCTCGGGCACAAGCACCAGGCATTCATCGATATCGACGACCTCATGCGAGCCCCGACGGTTATAGCCGGCCGTCCGCCGAGAGCCGTCGATCTGCCACTGGGCCCTCGACCGGTATCCGAAAGGCATCGGGCTAGCCCTAACTTCGATCTCGGGAAACACGCCGAGCTTCCCGATCCGCGTCAGGCAGTCTTTGATGATCTCGACCTTAACCATGAGTTGAGTTTCATAACGAAGGTGCTGCAGGTCGCACCCCCCGCAGATCCCAAAATGACGACAAGGAGGTGTCACACGATCGTCGGACGCCTCGATGATGCGTTCGATCTCGGCCGTTGCTGTTTTGCCTTTAACGGCGTTCAGCCGGACCGCAAGCCGGTCACCTTCCGCCGCTAAGGGCACAAAGACTGTCAGGCCGGGCAGAAAAGCCAGACCAAGGCCGCGCGGCACGATCTTCTGTACCGTGACCTCTATCAGATCGTTCTCTTTATATTCGGGATCCAATGAAATTCGTGGCCGCAAACGCCTTTTATAAATAGAAGAGGCTCAGTCGGGGAATGCCATACTCTTCCCGCAACCGCTTGAGCAGCATCAGTTCGAAGGTATTCTGAAATGAATCCTTCTCCATCGACGAGCGATATGGCTTCAGCTGGTCCTTAACCTCGTGCTCAAGACGCGAACGCAGGTCCTTGTCGGAGTTGGCGATTAGGGCACGGCTTAGGATCCCCTCGATGTCTATGAGCGAACGGTCGACGTGTTCAGCATCATCGCCCGGATTCGCGCGCAGTTCGTCGAGCCGTTCGATCGCCCGCTCAATATCGTCAGCCAGCGGGCCAAGATTCAACCCCTTCAATCCGTCCACAAGGGCCGAAAGATGCCGGTCGAGTTTCTCGCCCAAAAGTGCGTCGGGTTCGCCGTTCGAAACATTATCGTCCTGCTTTCCCGCCTGTGCACGAATCCATTCCTCATACTGGGCCTCGATCTCTTCGCGACAGTAAAGAAGGCCTTTGATCGTTCGCGTATTCGGCCGCTTCTCATGCCCGTCGAATACATTCTCGATCGCTCTGATGGCGACGTGCAGCGGAATGCCCCGCTGCTGCCATCCTTCGATCAAAGCCCAATCGATCGGCGAGAGCAGGAGGTTTTTTCCTCTTCGCCGAACGAATGTGTCTTCTATCTCCGTGTAATAGTTAAAATAATTCAAGTGCGGAAAGAATGAAAAAGACCATTCATTTGACCCGGATGGACATCCGCCCGAGTTCCTTAAGGTCCGCATCCGTGAACCCGGTTATTTCGCCGTCGGCCTCATCGGAGGAGGGTGAATCGGTCGTTCTCGCGATCCTCACGCGAAGCACGGCATCGACGCCGGCCGCCCGTAACGCCTCGAGCGCACGCTGCGCCTCGGGGCTTTCCTCGACCGCCTGATTTGCTGCCCGGCTGAATGCCCGGACCAGTTCTCTTGCTTCTTCGTCGGAAATCATCGTTCCTGAAAATGCTAAGCGAACGGCACACCGCAAGTCAAAATCGTCCGGCTTGTATGCTAATCTAGCCGAAGTATGGCGGAAGAGCGACGCGTGAAATTTGAGACATCTTCGGGTATCGAACTGCCGAACGAATTCGGGCCAAATAACACAGAACAATTAGATTACGAACGCGACCTTGGTTCGCCGGGCGAGTTTCCCTACACACGAGGCGTGCGGCGAAGTATGTATCGCGGGCGATTTTGGACGATGCGGCAATATGCCGGATTTGCCACCGCCAAAGAGTCGAACGAACGGTATAAATATCTCCTTTCGCAGGGAACCACCGGTTTGAGCGTTGCTTTCGACCTGCCGACACAGATCGGACTCGACTCGGACGATCCGCTTTCCGGCGGCGAGGTAGGCAAGGTCGGCGTTGCTATCGACAGCGTCGAAGATATGATGGTGCTCCTCGACGGGATACCGCTCGATCAAGTCTCGACCTCGATGACGATCAACGCGACCGCGTCGACGCTGCTCTGCCTTTACCTCGCCGTCGCCCGAAAGCAGGGTGTACCGTTTGCAAAGGTTAGCGGTACGATCCAAAACGATATCCTGAAAGAATATATCGCCCGCGGGACCTACATCTATCCGCCGAAACCGAGCCTCCGCCTGATCACCGATACTTTTGCATTTTGTGCATCTGAGGTGCCGAATTGGAACACTATCTCTATCTCGGGCTACCACATTCGCGAGGCGGGCTCCACAGCCGTCCAGGAACTCGCTTTCACTCTCGCCGACGCGATCTGTTATGTTCAGGCGGCCATCGACTCCGGGCTGGATGTAGACGATTTCGCCCCGCGGCTTTCGTTCTTTTTTAACGCCCACAATAATCTGCTGGAAGAGGTCGCTAAGTTTCGGGCGGCCCGCCGCTTGTGGGCACGAATAATGAAAGATCGTTTCAAAGCAGCGGACCCGAGGTCGCATATGCTTCGGTTTCATACGCAAACGGCCGGTTCATCCCTTACGGCCCAGCAGCCGGAAGTCAACGTGATCCGCACGACCATACAGGCAATGGCGGCAGTGCTTGGCGGCACCCAGAGCCTTCATACGAATTCGATGGACGAGGCGCTTTCTCTGCCGACCGAGAACGCGGCCCGCATCGCCCTTCGGACACAGCAGGTCATCGCCCACGAATCCGGCGTCGCCGACACGGTCGATCCGCTCGCTGGGAGCTTTGCGATCGAAGAGCTGACGACTCAACTTGAACGGAGGGCAGCCGAATATATCGCTAAGATCGACGACATGGGCGGAATGCTAAGGGCGATCGAAACGGGATACGTCCAGCGCGAGATCCAGGACGCCGCCTACGCCTATCAGCGGGCCGTCGAGACCGAAGATGCGATCGTTGTCGGCGTCAATCGGTTTAGATCCGAAGAGACCGAGCCGATCCCTATTTTGAGGGTCGATGAACAGATCGAGCGCGACCAGATCGAACGTGTGAGAGCTGTACGCTCGACTCGCAATGCCGCCGCGGCCGAAAAAGCAATTTCTGGGTTAACCGAAGCCGCTGCCGGGACCCAAAATTTGCTCCCGCATATCCTGAATTGTGTCGAAGCCTATGTGACCGTTGGCGAAATAAGCCATTCACTGAGAAAGGTTTGGGGTGAGTATCAGGAAGCCGTAACTGTTTGATCCGAACTATCTTCCGTCGTACGCGATCTCGCCTCCCACGACCGTCATTACGCATTTCGTTTTCAGGATGTCACTTTCGCGGATCGTCATTATGTCAGCGGACAGGACGGTAAGATCGGCATACTTGCCCACTTCGATCGAACCCCTAAGATCTTCCTCAAACGCCGCGTACGCGGGCCAGATCGTGAACATTTTCAACGCTTCCTGACGCGATACCGCTTGTTCCGGATGCCAGCCGGGGCCCGATTCGCCCGTTAGGCTCTTTCGTGCTACGGCCGCATAGAACTCGATCATCGGCTCTCCTCGTTCGACCGGTGCATCCGATCCGCCGGCAATTATCGTCCCGGAACGAAGGAATTTTTGCCACGCATACGCGCCCGCAAGCCGCTTCTGGCCCAACCGGCTCGGGGCGAAAAACAGATCACCGATCGCATGAGAGGGCTGCATCGATGCGATCACGTTAAGCTTCTTAAACCTCGCAATGTCCTCGTCGGTCACTATCTGTGCATGTTCGACCCGCCAACGCGGATCCTTGATCTTACGCTGTTCGGGCGGCACGGCCTTGAAAGCTTCTTCGTAAAGATCAAGGATGATGCGGTTAGCACGGTCGCCGATAGCGTGGGTTTGCACCTGGAGGCCATTTCGCAAGGCCCCGATCAGCATCGGCCGAACTTCTTCGGGCTTGGCCGTCAGCAGCCCCGTCGTATCCTCGTCGGAATATTTCTCGAGCAGCGCCGCACCCCGTGATCCAAGTGCGCCGTCAAGAACGACCTTGATACCACGCATCGTGAACTTGCCGTCGTGGCTGCCGACGGCCGCTCCTTCCCTGATCAGCCGGTTTGCCGATTCTCCCGGGCCATGCGGCACATGATAGATCCGAAGCTTGGCCCGCTCGTTCGCAATGGCTTTCTTGTAGAGTTCGGCGTCCGCAAAGCTGCCGCCAGCTGTATGAACCTGTGTCCAGCCCAGCGAAAGCGTACGCTGGATCCCAAGGCGAAGGGCGTCGGCCCGTTCGGCCTCGGTCATTCCAGGGACGTGGCGGCGAACGAGCCCTTGAGCAGCGTCGATGAGCATTCCGGTCGCCTCGCCCGTCGATCTATCCCGCAGTATTTCGCCGCCAAACGGATCGTCCGTACTCTTTTCGATGCCGGCGACCTTGAGAGCGGCCGTGTTGGCGACCGAGGCATGGCCGTCAGCCCGGGTCAGCAGGACCGGATTGTTCGGCGAAATTCGGTCGAGGTCTTGCCGCGTCGGGAACGCCTGCGGTTTCCAGAAGGTCTCGATCCAGCCGCGGCCCGTTACCCATTTGCCCGGGGCGGTCTTGTCCACTCGCTCTTTTACCTTCGCGAGAAAACTTTCGAGTGTCGTCGTGCCCTCAAGATTCAAATTCACCTCCCTCAACCCGACTCCCATCAAATGATAGTGCGAATCCGTCAGGCCGGGAACGACCGTCGCGCCATTGAGTTCGATAACCCGAGTCCCACGGCCGATGTAGGCCTTTCCTCCGGCCGTGGTGCCAACGAAAACGATCTTTCCTCCGTTTACGGCAATTGCCTCGGCCCGCGGCTGTTTTTCGCTAACGGTATAAATATTTCCGCCGGTGAAGACGACGTCTGCAGGGTCGGGCAATGACGGGATCGCCGCGAAAGCTGCGTTGTTCAATGCCGCGATCAACATGATGGCCAGGATCTTCATATTTTGTCTCCGGTTCGAAGGAACGTTTTCCACAAAGATAGCAGAGCACACCACGATACGAAAATCGGTTCCGGGCACGTGGGAGCGATCCCCTTCAATGAGCCGAAAACTGGTGACAAACGCTGTTTAGCAGTGTTATAATTCCTGCTGAGTCTCCTGCACTCACCGGATATCCACCCCTCCCGATCCCATGAAACATTCGCTATGGACCAGCTAAGTAGATACCTAGAGCAACTTGTCTCCAGTTCCGCATATGAGCTTCGGTTGATACCGAACACGAACCCTTACATGGTCTCGGCCGAAGGGGATGTGGAGCTTGAAACGGTGCCGCTGCAGGGATCGCAGATCAGCATGATGGTCTTTCCCGTGATCCCTGCCGAGACCAAACAAGAACTGCCGAATCAGCAATTGGTCCAATTCGTGCATCCGAGCAATCATGGCGAGTTCAGCTTTACCGTCCAGAAGTCCCCGGCCGGGTTCAACGTAACGATCAAACCGATGCTGGGCTCCCAGCCGGCCGTTCAGGCAGTCCCGGAACCGGCCGGCTCTCCCGAGGAACCTGAGGTGTTTGAACCACCGACGATCGAGATCCCGGTTCAGGCCGACGCTTTACCCCCGATCGACCTTCAGCCGATCGACAATTCAGGAATGCCGCTCCAGAGCGAACCGGCGAGCGAACAATTGAGTCCTGGACCTGATCCCGTTTCGGCCGACCCCTCGAGGGGCGAGAACCCAGCCGTTGACTCGGTCGGCGAGATCTCGTTCGAAGACTTGAAGGCGGAACCGGCCTATATTCCACCCGTTGAAGCCCCCGGCTCTTATAATGACCCGGAGCCGACCACGGCTCCTGAGCCCGTCTTTTCGGCCGATCCCTGCGTTTCAACAGAGGTCGCGGACCGTCGGGTGGGAGAGCGGCGTTCTCAGAATCAACCGGCGCGCGACAGAATGGAGGGCCTTTTCCATGCAATGGCGGAGGCCGGAGCCTCGGACCTGCACCTTTCGGTCGGAATGCCGCCGATAATAAGGAAAGACGGGCGAATCCAAAAGCTGGAGTCCGCGGAGGGTGTACTCAACGAGGATTCAATGAAGGATCTTCTTCATTCGATCATGCCCGAAAGGAATAAGGAAGAATTTGAAGTAAGGCGAGACAGCGACTTCGCATATGAGATACCCGGGCTCGCTCGGTTCCGTTCGAACATCTTCATGGACCGGAAAGGAATGGGTGCCGTTTTCCGCATTATCCCGTCGAAGATGACCACAGCCGAACAGCTTGGCCTGTCGGACGCGATCATGGGCCTTTGCGACCTGTCCAAAGGGTTGGTCGTTGTGACCGGACCGACCGGTTCCGGAAAATCGACGACGCTTTGCGCGATGGTGAACCATATCAATATGTCGCGCGAAGACCACATCATCACCATTGAGGACCCGGTCGAATTCGTTCACGAGAACATCAGGTGCCTGGTTAACCAACGCGAGGTGCACAACCACACGATGTCTTTCAAGGACGCGCTCCGTGCCGCGCTTCGCGAAGACCCGGACATCATCCTAGTCGGTGAAATGCGTGATCTGGAAACGATCTCGATCGCTATAGAGACCGCCGAGACCGGCCACCTCGTTTTCGGCACGCTGCACACGACGACCGCCGTCTCAACCGTCGACCGCATCATCGACCAGTTCCCCGCCGACCGCCAACAGCAGGTTCGGGTCATGCTCAGCGAATCGCTAAAAGGTGTCGTCGCCCAGACTTTGCTGCCAAAGAAAGGCGGCGGGCGGGTCGCCGCGCTGGAAGTCCTGATCGTCACGCCCGCTATTTCGAACCTGATCCGCGAAGGCAAAACCTTTCAGATCGCCTCTGCCATGCAGACCGGCCGCGGCCACGGCATGGTCATGCTCAACGACGCACTATACGGCCTCGTCCAAAAAGACATAGTTGAACCGCGGGATGCTTACCTGAAGGCCGTCGACAAAACAGGTTTTGAAGCAATGCTGACAAAGGGTGGGTACAAGATCTAACTCTTTGATCCCCCCTTGTTTATTGATGGGTTGAAGCGGTTTCGGCTGGTGGGCTGGAAAGCGGGTCCGACTCCGCTCAACTTTGCATTCTGGCGGACGTTGAACGACCAATCCAGAAGATCATGCGTTCTCTGACGGCCGCATCGTTTTCCAAGCAAAGAAACTGAGGTCTTGCGTACCAGGCCCAACCACCACTCGCGGTCGGGTTCCAAGCGAGAGAAGGTGAGGAACTTCAGAGATGGTCTCGATCAGCGGGCGCGTTGAAGGCCCATTTTGCTTGCGTGGCGGAATTCTGGGGCAAGGTCAGGCAGGCCATAGTTCTTACGGATCTCGCCGACGTCATTTACCAGCCAGGTCTTTCGGTTGTAATTTTCACTTTGAAGGTTGAATTTTTTCAACTTTCTTATGTATCTCGTAAACCGCGGCGGGTTGATCAACAAGAATTGAAGCGTGCGGAGCGGCGCCTTCTTGAGGTCAGAGATGGTGGGATAGCACGCCAGCAGGTTCATGCAGATATTTTCTTTGTCGATCTCGCCGAGCTTTGACGCTGAGAGTTCGATCTCGGCCCCGTAACCGAGGCAAATGACATCGGCACCCCAATCGCTTGAGATCGAGTATCGAAGTATCTCGCTCGACAGTTTCATTGTCAGCAGGCTGTCTTTTGCCGGTTCGCCGCTTCTCTCGACGATGACCTTCTCCGGTTGGACCTGAATGTTGACATATTGGTTCTTGGACACATCGGTGAGGTGCAGGCTGAACTTCAAGTCCTTGATCCGCTTTGGGCTGAAGAGGGTCTTCCGCTTTTCTGCATTCGCCTGCAGACGCTCGACCAACTGTTCGGTCTCGCTTTCGTCTATGAACCGGCGGCCACATCTCGCGGCGATCTCGTCAGCATACTGCACGTCAATAAGGTGGAGCAGGTCATTATCGACCATTTGCTTCCGGTATGGCGATCGCTTTTTCACTTCGCCGTTCTCCAGCACGTCGCCCGAATACATATCCTCGATCCGCGGGCCCTGACCGATTGGTCCAAAGTGGGTTGCATAATAGCGGGCAATCTTGTTCCGCGGGAACCTGGCCTCGTTTATCCATCGCTGTTGATCCGACAAAAGCACAAAGTCCGCTGCAAACGGCACCGCGATCCTTGGCTTGAGCCCGTCCGCGATCCGACAGAAATTGTGCACGAACAACTGCTCGCGGACGATCCCGCGTTCCCAATCGTCTTTCCCGGCAAAGTGCATTGTGTTCGGGAAATAGCTCGCCCCGCCAAAACCGCAGAAAACATAGTCGATCTTTCTCCACCGCTCGCGGATCAGGTTTAGATAAAAATCAATTACTTTTGCTGGCGATGAGTGCAGAGCATCGTTCAGATTCACCAGGACCTCACCGCCGCTCTCGATGACCATGATGCTGTCATGAGAATTGATGATGAAAGTTATCGATGTCTTAGGCGATATCTTGTATTCTTTCAGGGTGACAGCTTCGGTAACGTTGTCGAACCCAAGCCCCTCTATATATTCCTTGGCTCCGCCGAAAAAGCTGTACGGATAGAAGACCCGGGCGGTTTTCGGAAGCGAGCGCAGCGTATTCTCGTGCAAATGGTCCTCGTGACCATGCGAGATCAGGATAGTATCTGCCGCGTTCAATTTTTCAGTGTTTACCGGTTTCGGAAAGACATGCCACTGGCCGCAAAATGCGGGTCCATCAAACCATGGATCGGTTGCTATCCGCAGATCCTCGGTCTCTATCAATAGGCAGGCGTGACAGATATATTCAATTCTCATGAAATCGTGCAGCAGCCCCTGGCTGGAAACGGGGGAACGGTGATCAGGTCCCGATCACAATCCACCGGAACGACAAGTGTTGCCCGACCGAATGCTAAAAAGATTGAATTGCCCTGCTGTTCCTTGAAAAATAAGGGGAAGGTCCGGAAGCGTACGACTGGAAATCTTCGCGCTGGGATCCGCACTGGTCGGTAAGGCTGAGGCAGGAGCTAAAGGCACTTTTGAAACGTGCCTAACCGGCCGCGTTCGAGGCCGCCACGGTTGCTTGGGGGTAAAACGGCTTGACTATGGTCAAGTTCGCGATTGTGGATGAAGCGACGGTCCGGCAGATCTTGGCGACCGCCTGGAGAAACACAGCCCCGAAGAACCTCTAGGAGCCTTAGATTGTCAGGTCCGGCACCTAAAGGATTAGTTACACCTCTGCCGAGGGAGTGTAACGTATCCCCTCCTTCAGACCCTTGAGAACAATGAGAACTTAAAAATGCGCGCGAAGATCTGGTTTCGCCGAAAGCTATGATCCTCAAAACAATGAGCAAATAAAAACCGGGACCCGCAACCTGCATTTCTCGCTCCTGTCACAGCCATCAGGTCGATCGCAGGTCGCTTTATATGACAGGTATTAAGGCCGGCGTGTGGTCGTCGTCCGCGGTGGTGTTTGGATCTCGCGGCGGTCTATCGTTGGCGCTGGACGGGGTGATTCTGAGCCCTCAGGGACCAACCAAAGCTCATAAGCCGGCTGTTCCCTATAGCCCCCGTCGACGACACGGATCCGGTTTAGCGGAAGCTCACTGTCGGCAAGCTGCGTGGCCATCCGCTTTTGGGCGGCGGCGGCAAAACCGCGAGCGCTCGAGCGGCCTGAGTAAACGATTATCTGGAGAGAATCTCCGGGTTCAGCAAGGTGCCCGGCAGCCGCGATTATCCGTTCGCTTTCCTTTTCAGGCGACAATTCGCCAAATTCATCGACCATGGTCGGCCTGGGGGCCACCTTGACCATTGCGGACGCCGACGTCGGGCACTCGGGGGCATACCCACCGACCCAAAGCTCTGCATCTATCTGTCGATATGCCCCGGCGCCCGTCGAATCGACCTCGATCCGCCTTTCACCCTGGCCGGCCTTGATCACACCGGCCGTCACCGACCAAAGGATCGTCGGGGTTACGCTCGGGTCGCCGCCTGAGATCTCGGCAGAGAAAATGACCGGAGCACCGTCGCGCACCGAACGGCCCCCCGGGCCCTTGACCGCAAGCTTTGGACACGGTGCCGGCTTTTGTTCAGCGGCCGCCTCCTTTGGCTTTGGCCGCTCGGGCTGCTCCGGCGGATCCTGCGCAAGAGCAACGGTGGAGAATACCGCAGCTGTCAGGATAGTCATCAATATCGAGGAAAAAATTCGCATGGATTCGCTACACCTCCGGGCGGGACACGAAAATGATAGCACGCTTTGCAAGCAAAGTGAGCCGGAAATGACCTTGCTTTAAGCCGTCATCGGATCCTTAGTGACCGGCCGGGCGGGCCAGCGCCCGTAGAGCCGCTGGAACCAAAAAATTAAGGTCATCGTACCCGAGAATTTTATTGTTGACGTTCCTTCGGCGCCGTGTTACTTTTCGACTCGTTCACTCGCACTTCGGTACCTTGGAAAGTAAAGAGGTCGTTTCCCACGCCCCTGGTCGGTCCCGGTCCGTTCTGTCTTGGAAACCGTAAATTCAAGGAGTTAAGAATGACATTACCAACGATTTGGGATTATGCTGCACAACGTGTAAATAACAAGTCCGTTGCCATGCGGGTCAAGCATTCGCCAAAGTTGCACGCCCTGCGCAGTGCTCTCAGTACGAAGGGCTCGGCCATGTCGAAAGGCGCCGCGGTCGGGACGATGCTGCTTCGGCTCGGGATCTCGGCAATACCCATCCCGAGTATAGCCACAAGCCTTATCAATGTTGCTCAACAAGCCGTGGAAAAGAAGGTTCGATCCCACCTTCACAAGCGGAGCCTCACGGCGGCAACGACCGACGAAGATAAGGTCAAGTTCACGCTCAAAGAGCTCGATGTCGGCGACCTTGACCGATACCGGTGGAAACTGAAAGAGGCGATCGAACAATTGAACCAGAAAGTTTCCGGGATCGACGGCGTCTATACGGCAAAGCAAAAGGAAGCCAAGCCCTGTGATGCCTGGCTCGAACTCGCCGAGACATTAGCCCAGGCGGAACGGAGATATAATATCCTGATGCTCAGTGCCGGCGGACTTAGAGACGCAATGGTTGAATGTCTTAAGTGGGCAGACAAACAAAAGGATGAGATAAATAAATTCAAGACGAGTTTGGGCGGCAAGTTCCAGACCGCCATCGACGCAGAAGCCGCCGAAGCCGATAAAGCCGAGAAAGTGAAGAAAGGTGACGGCGAGCTATTCATGAACCGGCGCCACCTTAACTGTTCGCATTACTGCCACGTCCAGGACATTGCAGATACCGAGAACGCGCAATGGACGAACATCAAGACGAAACTAGCTTTGGTGGCAAAGACCGTTGCGGACCCGATCCAGCTCGAATCTTTCTTGGCGACGAACGCTGACCCGTACAGTATGCCCAAACCGCAGGCGCAAGCACCGCCTTCGAACCCGTAGAAAGGGCAGGCGGAGCCTAAATGTCAAAAGGTGCGAATACCTATCGGCCTTCGCGCTTTTTTTCCCGATGGACCATCAGACGTGGGCCGAACCGGCCCCGCGAAGCCTGCGGCCTTTTTGTTCCTGGTGACAACGTTTCGTGGAGGAAGTCTCGACAATAAGATAAATGAGGCGGCCAACTCCTATTTGAAGAATTTTGAAAGGCCTTTCGTTATGCGTACATCACGGTTCCCGGTAGTTGATACGGTGACGTTGTTCGCGGTCAGTGTCGTCCCGGTCGCCCGCTGAAATTCCGAGATCGCCCGGTTAAGGTTCGTCTGTGCCTGAAGTTCGCGGCTACGCGCGAGACGAAGGTCATTTTGTCTTTGCAGGACAAGATAAGTCGTGGTTGTGCCGGCGGCAAACTGGCGTTCCTCACTGGCAAGCAGCTGTTCCGAAGCGGCCCGCGATGCGGTTGACGAAGCCAGCGCAGCCTCGGCCGACCGAAGAGCCTGAACGGCATTGCGGACCTCAGCTTCGATGATCTGTTCGGTCTGTGCCCGTTGGTTACCCAAACGAGTCTTTTCTACAAGGGTCCTACCCAAATTTGCCTTCGCTGTCGTATTTCCCCACGGCAGGCTGATCGAAACCCCCACCCGGTAGGTTGGATAATCGAAGGCGATCAGGTTGCCGAGCGAGTTAAAATAACCGCCGACCAGATTTGGCGGCACGCGGCTGAGTCCTGTTGCGGGATTGATCGCGGCCGCCGTCTCTGTACCGGCCAGCCCTTGGGACGTATAAGAACCGACCAGGTCGATCTGCGGTTTCGTCTGATCACGGAAATAATTCTCGTTGATCTCGTTGATCGCGAGGTTGGTCTCAAGTTCGTTGATCTCAGGCCGGTTCTTCAATGCCTCTGTCAACGCGATCTCGAGCCCCATCCGAGGCGGTTCCAGGCTCACGGGCGACACGGGGGTGATCGGCCTCCTCCAATCTGCCGAACTGCGATCAGACAACAGCAGCGTCTTTAGCGTATTTTCGGCTCTGGTGACTTCCTCTTGGGCAATGTAAACGCCCTGTTCGAAATTGGTTATCTGTGCGGTCGCGGCCACGACGTCGATCGGTGCAAGAATTCCCTTTTCGACCTGTCTTTGGTTACTTTCAAGCTGTGTCCGCGCCTGTTTCACAGCATCGATCTGGACTTGGAGGTTCCTCAACGCAAACGCGAGGCTCCAATATGCCTGCTCGACCTGGGCGATCACATCGATCGCTCGCTGCCGGAACTGAACGTCGCTCAAACTCAGGTTCTTCCTGCCTATCTCGATCAGCCGGCGGTTATTGTCTGTCCTTAAATTCCGAAAAAGGGGCTGGGTGTATGTGAAATTCAACACCGTCGGGTATTGCGGATTAAGGAAAGAATTGGTGTTGCTCGTCGTGTTCCGCGTCGAATCGAATCGGGCCGTATAATTTCCGCCTAACCAGGGTACCGAACCGCTCACGCCCGCGTTCCCAAAATAGCGCGTCTGAGTCACAGCGCCGTTGACAGCACCGCCGATCAGCGAGGCGGTAGGGATGGTTGTCTTTTCGTAATAGCCTTCGGAACCCATCACAGGGTCGTAAACACCCTGAGCGGCGCGAAGGTTGAATTCGGCGATCTGAACATCATTTCTTGAGATGTCGATGTCGTTGTTGTTGCGGAGCGCCATCTCGATCGCCTGTTCGAGCGAGAGCGGCATCTGGTTCGCAAGGTCGACCCCGACCCGTTCAGAACTCGGCAGCGGGCGTGGCGGAGCCTGAAAACTGGGAGCGATGGGCGGCGGATCCGTCGGAAGCTGGGCATCCGGGATGATCGGCGTAGGCAGTGGGAACGGTGTCGGCGTCGGCGAGGGGTCCTGCCCTTTAGCCGCGGAGCCTAAGAGAACGATAACTGCGAATAAGAAAGTGACCGAAGATCTGGACATCGCGAAATTTCCTTGACGCGTAAGAAGCGAGAGGCGGCCTCGCCGACTGCATCTACCAGGTTAAGAACCGGCCTCCAAATTGTCTTCCCGTTCAAGTACAGCGTTGTCAGCCTTGTTCCGCCGGAACGGAGAGACGATGCTTTCTCGAATTCGGGTCATGGCTCCACCGATCCCCTTGACGATCGTCGAATCAGCGGCATCGTCAAATAGTGAATAGAAGACCGGCACCGCAAGCAGGGTTAGAAGGAGGCACATTGACTGCCCGCCGACCACCAATATACCGATCGATCGGTTCGTCGCGGCGCCCGCACCGGTTCCGAACGTGAGCGGGACCATTCCGGCGACCAGTGATATCGTCGTCATCAGGATCGGCCGCAGCCGGTCCCGGTTCGCCTGAATAATGGCGTCATAACGGGCCATTCCTTTCGCTCTGAGCGTGTTCGTGTGATCGATCTGAAGAATTGCGTTCTTTTTCACAATACCGAACAACAGTAATATTCCCAGCGCCGAGAAAATATTTAGGGTCTGGCCGGCAAGCGCCGTCGATAGAAGTGCGAACGGCACTGCTAGCGGAAGCGTCAGCAGGATCGTCACCGGGTGAATGAAGGACTCGAACTGAGCCGCCAGCACGAGATACATAAACACGAATGACAGCAAAAAGGCATACAGGAAAGACTCGTAAGCCTTTTGCAATTCTTTAGACTGGCCCGTGACCCCTGTCACGTATTCAGGGCCCATTTTCAATTCGGCGGCCATCCGCTGCATCTTCGAGATCGCGTCCGACTCCGAAGCGTTCGGCGGCAGCCCGGCCGAAACCGTCACCTGACGCTGGCGGTTCAGCCTGCTGATGGATGACGGTGCCAGCCCTTCGTCGATCTTGATCACGCGTTCGAGGTCGACCGTACCGCCATTCGAAGAGCCGACAGTGAAGTACTTAAAGTTGCTTCTGTCGCGCCGGTACGCTTCTTCCGCGCGGACAATAACGTCGTATTGACGCGAGTTTTCGCTGAAGGTTGACGTTATCTGTCCTGCCGAAAGGATATTCAAGGCTTGAGCCACATCTCCGGCCCTTACGCCGAGGTCCGCAGCCTTTGTCCGGTCGATCGTCACGCGCACCTCGGGGTTCCCAACTTCGATGGACGTGTCCGGGTCGCGGTAGACCGGGTCCTGTTTCATCTTTTCCACGAGGGTATTCGCGTATTCAGTAAGCTTGGCCATGTCAGGCCCGGCAATGTACATTCCCACCCCCGAACCGCCGCGGCCAAGGCCGATGCTCCCGGCGATCGATGAGGCTGCCGAGACCGTGACCTGGTAATCCTTCGACGAGTATTTCCTAGCGATCTGCCGCGTCTGATTTATGAGTTCGGATTGGGCCTTTTCACGCTCTTTCACAGGCAAGAGAGCCACATTGATGAACCCGTTGTTCGCCCCTGAACCGCGGCCGAATCCAGCCAGGACCAGAGTATTCTTCACTCCCGGCACTTCGGCCCTGATATCGCGGGCTATTCGGTCAAGGATCGACTGTGTCGCCGACAGGGAGGTCCCCTGCGGCCCCCTCACGTTCACCTGGAAAAGAGATTCGTCCTCATCCGGCAAGAACGCCATTCCAACAAACCAGTACAGAGGGACTGCGGATGCCACCGTGAGGACACATATCAGGACGACCGCCCAGCGGAACCGCATTGAAAGCCTGAGAAGCCAGGTATAGGTCGCGTCGACCTTCGAATAGAGCCAGCCCGATTTGGAGCTATGATCCTGCGGCTCGGATGGTTCGCCGCCGGCCTCGACTTCGCCGGACGATTCGCCCAGGTTCGTGCGAGCAGGTGCCTTACGCTTGATCCACCGGGCCGCGAGCATCGGTGTCAGGGTGAACGACACGATCAGTGAAACGGCGATCGCCGCCGCGGCCGTCAGTCCGAAAGAGGACATGAAACGGCCTACGATGCCAGTCATGAAGCCGACAGGAATAAACACCGCGAGAAGTGACAGAGTCGTTGCAAGGACCGCAAGGCCGATCTCGCGCGTCCCTTCGATCGCAGCCCTGAACGGGTCCATTCCTTTTTCTTCGACAAAACGGTAGATGTTCTCGAGGACAACGATCGCGTCGTCGATCACAATGCCGACCATCAGTGTCAGGGCCAGCATTGTCATCTGGTTCAGCGAATATCCGAATGCCGCGATGGCAGCAAACGCCGCGATAATGGAGACCGGGATCGCCAAAGCCGCGATTATCGTCGAGCGGAAATTCCACAGGAAAAGGAAAACCACTATCGCTGCAAAAAGACCGCCGAGGATGAGGTGCTCTTCGATCGCATTCAGCGAATTCTGAATGAATTCTGATTGGTCGCGGATCACGGCAACCTTCATGTCTGGAGGAAGGTTCGGGATGATGTTATCCATCCGCGATTTGACATTGTTGATCACGGCGATCGTATTCGCCCCGGCTTGTTTTCTGATCCCGACAGACACCGACGGAACACCGTCAAGCGAAGCTGCGGAGCTTGGTTCACCGCCGGCCTTCTCGACGCTGCCGATGTCACGCACCTTTATCGGGAAACCGTTTCGGCTGGCGATCACCACATCGGCGAATTCCTCGACCGACGCAAGCTTGCTCATCGTCCGGACCCCTAGCGTACGGCGGCCCTCGATGATATTGCCTCCCGGCATTTCCTGATTCTGCGCACGGATCGCGGCCGTCACCTCCGTGACAGCAATGTTATAGGCTCGCAGCCGATCCGGATTTACATTGATCCGTATCTGCGGAGAGCGGGCGCCCCACATGAACACTTCAGCGACCCCGTCCGCGCTCTCGATGCGTTTTTGTATCAGCTCTTCGACCTGCTCGGTCAATTCGATCACGTGCCTCGGAGCGCTGATCGTGTACATGAGGATCGGCTGGGAATCCGGATCCGATTTCTGCGCCACCGGCGGATCGGCGGTCTCCGGTAGCCGGTTTATGATCGTCGATAGCTTCTGCTGGATCTCCTGAAAAGCGACATCCGGGTCCTTTTCAAGATTAAATGTCAGGGTTACGTTCGAGCTGCCGCGGGACGAGCTTGAGCGCATCTCCTCGACCCCGGGAACCGTGTTCAGCGCACCTTCGACGATGTCCGTTATCTCGTTTTCGATCTCTTCCGGCGCCGCCCCCGGATTTGAAGTTCGAACGGAGATCGTCGGCAGATCGATCTTGGGGAATCGGTCAACGCCCAGTGTGAAAAAACTGAATCCGCCGACCACCGTGAGGAAGAGCACGATGACCGTTGCGAACACCGGCCTGTGTACACAGATCTCAGCCAACCACTGCATAAGACTCCTTGTTAAACCGCTACCTTGGCCCCTTCATAGAGCTGTTCCAGACTGCTCGTCGCAACAACCTCGTCGGCTTCGATCCCGGAGAGGATCTGTTGATATTCACCCTCTTCCAGCCCAAGCTGGATGACCCTTAACCGAGCAATACCTTCTACTATCACAAATGCTCTGTAAGATTGCGTCGGCTGGTCATTGTATATGGCCGATTTCGGAAGGAACACCCCGGGGCCCCCGCCTTCTTTGATAATTCGCGCGGTCGCGAACATTCCGGATCGAAGAGAATTATCCGAATTATCGATCGATGCCTCGACCGTGGCCGCCCTGGAGGTCGAATCGATCGAGGGGTTTATGGCCGTGACTACACCCGCAAATCGCCGGTCGCGATAGGCATCCACCTGAAGCGAGACCGATCGTCCGATCGTGACCGATGGAACGTCTGCCTCAGCCACCTGGATCTGGATCTTCATCGGGTTCGTGCGAAGCAGCGTGGCGATCACCGAAGCCGAGGTGACAAATTCTCCGACCGCCGTCGGGCGGTCACTGACAAAACCCGAGAACGGTGCACGAATGATCGTGTCGGTGAGTGCCTGCCGGGCCGAATTCACCTGTGTTTGGGCCGCATCGACCGAGGCCTGTGCGCTTTGGATAGCCGCATTGCTCTGACGGGCAGTATTCACTGAGGCGTCGAGCTGCTCCTTAGCACTGTTCACCCGGGTCCTAGCGGTATCGCGTGCGGTACGGAACTGTTCATAGGTGATCATTGAAACGTCCCCGGTCTCCACCAGATCCCGGTAGCGTTTTTCATTGGCTTCAGCTTGCCGAAATTCCGCGAGTGCCTGTTCGTACGCGGCATTCGCTGCCCGCACCTCAGGGATCAAAGAAGCGTCGAACCGGCCGTTCGGCGAAAGTCCTAGCCGGGCCTCGGCCTGGCGGACCGTTGCGATGGCCTGTTTGACGCTCGCTTCGGCCGAAGCGAGCTCAAGCCGTGCATCCCTGTCATCGATACGTGCGATCTCGGCACCCTGTGAAATAAACTGGCCGACGTTTACCGAAACATTCGAGACTTTTCCGGCGACCTTTGGCGCGACGTTCGATACCTCATCGGCCACAAGGCTTCCGGTGGCTTGGATGAATGCCTGCACGTTTCTTGATTCGGCCCTCGCGACCGTCACCTGTATTGGAGGCGGCTCCGATTCGTTGCCGGTCGTGGCGGTTCGGCCATCGGCGGAACCGGTTCGTCCGCAGCCCGCCAGAAACGCAGCCGCCGCAAGCAGCAAAAGAAGGCTGATGGACCTGCCATCCCGAAGAAAAAACACATTTCGCATAACGATCAGGTTAAGATGCAAATTCTACAATACTTGCGGACCAACAATAACTATCTCCGTGTAAAGTTTTGTAAATGTCGCCGAACCCGCTTCCCTTGACGCAGCGGTATTAGGAGCGATCTAAACCGGAAACGGTAGGTAGGTATGATCGCCGACAAGGGCCTGCTTGGAAGCTGGAGAGGCTTTCGGGTAAAATCTGGTTAATACACATTTGATCGGGACCTTGTAAGAGAATGATCGTAGAAATATCGGCAACGGAACTAAAGGGCCGGTTGGACGCAGGCGACGATATTCAGTTGATCGACGTACGCCAACCTGCAGAGAACGCGTTTGCGAGTATCCCAGGCTCAAAACTGATCCCGCTGAACGACATTATTCGACGAATGGGTGAGATCAGCCCCACCCGCGAAACAGTCGTCCACTGCAAGATGGGACGTCGGAGCGCGTTTGCTATTGACGCGCTCAGGCAGGCCGGCTTCACCGGCGACCTGAAGAACCTGAAGGGCGGCATTACCGCGTGGTCAAATGAAGTTGATCCACGAGTGCCCAAATACTAATTGCATCATCAGCAGGTCTAACTTATTCAATGGTCGTTTCGTACTCACCGAGTAGGTCGACAGCCGCTCTCCGGATCTCATCGCTTATTTTTAAGATCTCCATCCCGTCGGCAGCGTAGGTGCGGCAAGCCATCACCGGCTTTTCCCTGCCGTCCTTCAGGATGGTGACCTGGCAGTTCAGGCACTCGCCGTTCCAGCAGAATTCCCCGTCGGAAATTCCCTCCATATCGAGAAACTGAAACCCTCGCAGGATCGAATTCTTTTCCGGGACCTCGATCGTCCGACCTTGAACCCGGACCGTGATCGATTGTTCAAATGGTTCAAAAATATCCGATTGGCTCATTATCTTTCGAGGCCGGATCGTCAGGATGCGATTGGGGGCAGGGTCATTTGGAACATCCAAGGAACTCCGATAAACTATTTTATTAGAGTGGACTAGAATCAGAAAATGTCTTTGGTAATTTATACCAAACCGGGCTGTCCTTACTGTGAACAGGCCCGTGTTCATTATCGGGAAAAGGGTATCGATTTCGAAGAGTACGACGCCCAGAACGACAACGAGAGGCAAAGGGAGATGCTGGATCTTTCCGGCGGAAACCCGACGGTGCCCTGCTTTGCCGAGAACGGTGTTTACGTCGGTTCCGGTTGGGGCGATCCGCCCCGCGGCTGAACGATCGTAACTTCCTGACCGACAGTTTGCCGGTCGCTTGAAGCTGAAACGCGAACCCGTGTATTGAGCCCTGAACGAATGAGCTCGTTCGGGTTAAAACCATTTCGCCGTCACTTTGCCGGATGGTCGCCAGACCGCCGAGATTATGATCGGTTCTCAGATCAACCAATATAAGATTCAGGAAAAGATCGGGTCCGGCGGGCAAGGCACTGTTTACAAGGCCCTCGACACCAAGCTCAATCGGACGGTCGTGATCAAGATACTCCCCCCCGAGCTGACGGTAAAAACGGCCAACTTCAAACGCTTTGAAAGAGAAGCCCAGCTCTGTTCCCAACTCGACCATCCCAACATCTGCACGATCTACGATTTCCATGAGGCCAACGGCGTTTTCTACATCGCCATGCAGTATGTTGACGGCAAGAACGTTCGCCAGCTTGTCTCGGGACGTCCGCTCGAATTGAAGAGTGCCCTGTCGATCTCCATCCAAGTTGCCGACGCTCTCGCCTACGCTCATTCCAAGAGCATAATCCACCGCGACATTAAGGCCGGCAATGTGATGGTGAACCAGGCCGGACAGGCAAAGATCCTCGATTTTGGGCTCGCGAAACTGCTCGAGGACGAACTGGTGGCCGAGGCCGATGGGGTCGACCGGACCCAGATCACCGAATTGGGCATTCCCTACGGAACGGCGACCTATGCTGCCCCGGAACAGGCCCGCGGTGAGCGCGCCGATGCCCGTTCGGACATCTTTTCGACGGGCGTACTGCTCTACGAAATGCTTACGGGGATCTGGGCATTTCAGGGAAAAACGGTCATTGACGTAAGGCATCAAGTACTTCACGGCACACCGAAACCGATCGACGAGCTCCGCCAACAGCCGGTCCCGCCTCAGCTTCAGCAGATAGTCGACAAAGCCCTCGCGAAAGAACCCAAGAACCGGTACCAGTCCATCGCAAAGATGCGTGACGACCTACGGGCTGTGCTCCAAAGCATTGCCGGCCCGGCACTGATGGAGTCGGACACTTTTGCACCTGAGCATGCCGAAAGCGGCGTCTTCAAGCGTGCCCTGAACTGGTTCACCGGCAAATCCATCCCGGAACAAACCTCTGGCCGTTCGCCGTCGGTCTCGAACCCGCCGTCCTACATGCCGGACGCGAATATCACTTCGACCGGCCAGGAAAAGAAAAGCGTTGCGATCCTGCCGTTCAAAAATCTTGGGGCCGACCCCGCAGCAAGCTTCTACGAATTTGCACTTGCAGATTCGGTGATCACTGAACTCGCCCAGGTGCGGTCGATAATCGTTCGCCCAAGTTCGGTAATTGCCAAATATCTTGGCAAGGATATGGACCCGCGGGATGCCGGCCGCGAGCTACGCGTCCATGCCGTACTGTCTGCAGGTTTCCTTCGCGGAGCTGATAAATTGCGGGTCACGGCACAGTTGCTCGACGTCGTTTCCGGCGACATCCTTTGGAGCGACCGGATCGACGCCGAGGGGTCCGATATCCTCGCCCTTCAGGACGCCATCGCCCAGCGCATCCTGGAAGGGCTTCGGCTCGAACTCTCCGACATCGAACAGGAAAAACTGCAGCGGCGGGCGACCGATAATGCGGAAGCCTGGGAAGAGTACCTGCGAGGACGCGACAACTTTGGGCGGTTCATATTCAGGACACTCGAGATCGAAGACTGCGAAGCCGCGATCGCCAATTTCAAAAAAGCGATCGAGCTCGATTCACACTTCGCTTTGGCGTACAGCGGCCTGGGAGCGTGCTACTGCAACCGTTTCTTCAAGGGTATGGGCGAACCGGACGACTACACCCATGCCGAAACTGCGTTCACCAAAGCTTTCTTCTACGATCCAAACGTTGTAGAAGCCCGCGTGCTGATGGCGATGATCTACATGGCCCGGGGCGAGAAGAAAAAGGCCAGGGCCGAGGTCGAACTACTGCAAAAGCAATTCCCGAACGAGGCACCGCTATACTTCGTCAAAGGCGTGATGCACAGGCTCGACGGCGAATACGAAGAGTCTTTGAGGGCTTTCGAGAAACTCTCGCGGCTTGACCCGGCGGCACGTGCTGTCTCAGCCTATAACCGCGCCCGGATATTTATATATAAGGGCGATTACGTCAGTGCGATCCGCGAGATAGAGCAGGGCGAAAAGGCCGAACCCGGACACCCGATGCTCAAGATCTTCCGCTCCGGTGTGTACTATTATCGTGGCGACCGCGATGATGCCATCAAGCTGATGTCGGAGGTGTTGGAAGAACATCCCGAAATGGACGGTATCCGTCCGCTCTACGCAATATACCTCGCCGGTGCGGGCCGCCGCGAAGATGCCGTCGCCCAACTCAGCGACGACGCGCTTCGTCTTTCCCGGTCCGACCATGACATGGCGTACTGGGTGGGGTCAACCTACGCGATCCTCGGCGAAACGGACCTGGCCTTTAAGTGGCTCAACCGTGCCGTCAAACTTGGTAACCAGAACTGGCCCCACTTCGAACGCGACAAGAGCCTCAATTCCCTTCGCCACGACCCACGCTTTGCCGAACTCATGGCTAAGGTCCGCAACGGCGACTAGCCCGCTTGTTCAGCCAGCGATCCGTCACGGCGCCGTATCGAAAGCTCACGAACTAGCAGATCCCTTTGACCCTAAGCCCCCCCAATTATCGCTTGAATCGTCTCACTTAAGGGTCTGCAAGTGAGACGGCTAACTGTTGGTCATGAAAGGGTTAACCTCTGTCGACCGTCTCACATTCCGATAAAGGCCAGTGTCCTGCTCACTGCTCTCCGCGTTCCGAGACGTTCTGTCCGCGTTCCGGCCGCGTTCGGGCCATCGTCGGAACGTGCAACTGTTACAGTTACGACGCTTATTGAACTGAATCGGCCAAATTCCGCGATTTTTTGAAAAAACTTTTTCGGCCCGTCACGATCGAGTTTTCAAAGATCAAAGGCCTCCGATAGGCGCAACTGGAAGCAGGTGTCCCGCACCTGTCGTGCAACAGTGTATCATAGTTCGCACAATCCTCAAGGCATTTTGTCGTTTTTTTTCTTTGACTGCGCCTTCTCCGTCCTGCCCCGTTCGTTTCGCGTTTCGATGGTCGGCGGTCTTTTACATGATCACCTGGGATGCTCAAGTTCAGAGCGATGGCTCCTAATCCAACTTCGGCTGAGGATCGGTTTACCGAATCCTGATTCCAGGCCTTTTGTTTTTTCTTGCTCCCGACAAACGTTATCGGCTAGGATTGAGTAAAATCGCATGACGCCATCGTAATCCAACATCATGTTTTAGCTAGACCTCGATGAAAGTCTCTCACATCATAAGCACTCCATTAGCCGCTGCCTTTTTTCTCACCCTAGTGGTCTTCGTCCATGGACAGATCACGGTGGACCAGACATTCAACGTTGAGGTTGCAACCTCGCGATACGTTTCTAAGACAGTAAACTTTTTGGTTCCTCAACCGGACGGCAAGATGATCGCGGCGGGAACATTTAATAGTTATAACGGAGATAGTGTCGGCGGATTTATTCGCTTGAATCCGGACGCGACGTTGGACCATTCGTTCAATAACACTGCATTTCCCAGGCGATCCAACATCACAGATATCTTGCCCACGGCTAACGGAAATCTCTATGTTCGGGTATTCCCGACGAATTTCATTCGTTTCGATCCCAACGGTGTAGTGGACCCTACCTTCACCTATGGCGCAACCGAAATCGTCTACGGGCAGACCGTCGACGACCAAGACCGTTTGATCCTGGTAGGCCATTTCCCGATCGAAAGGAATGGTACGACCGTAATGGAGAATGTGATAAGGCTGAATTATGACGGAACGGTCGACATGAGTTTCGATGCAGTTCCGATCCCGGATATTCAGGGTCACCCTTTTGTTGTTGGGGGAAAGGTCTTTGCTACTGATTGGAATGGAGCTCTAAATCGGCTATATAGATTCGATGCGGACGGAGTTCTTGAGCTGACCCCAGTGCCGATCGGCACATATGAATTGAAAGGGACTATTGTCCAACCCGATGGCAAAATCTTGATCAAAACCTCGCATGAACTACGTCGTATTGACAGCGACGGCGTTCCTGACCCTTCTTTCCAGAACTTTAGCTTCGGTCCGACTAACTCGCCAAGGCAGATATTTGTGGGCGACGGTGGACGGATCACAATGGGCTACACGATTCCATCTCCTTATGGCGTGAAATTTGTTCGTCTATTTGCAGATGGTACAACGGATGATTCGTTTGCACCTTACGTCTACCTCAATGAAATTCCAGGTTCCTTCGCACTAGCTCCGGACAACTCTGTTTGGATAGGAGACTTCTCGACAGGAAATGATTCGAACAAGTTCATGCGCTTGCTGCCGAATGGTTCGGTTGATGAAGGTTTCAACGAAGGCGGGGCCGGATTTCTTGCAACTGTCGATGGACGAGTTCGAGCAATTCTACCGCTGCCGGACAACAAGCTATTAATCGGTGGTGATTTTCAAAAGGTAAATGGGGTCAGTGTTGATCGTGTGGCCCGTCTTAACAGCGACGGCTCACTCGACCCGACATTCGGTTTGACCGTTGGGACAAGTGGGAATGTCTTCTCGAAAGTTGATGACGTTTACGGATTCACAAGACAACCCGACGGGAAGATCCTGATGGCCGGGGCCCTTTGGTACAAGGTCAATTCCGTTGAAAAGTCGTTTTTCGTAAGAGTTAACGAGAATGGTGATATCGACAACACATTCGTGCTCGGAACGCCGATCGTTGATCTTTATCTTCCAAATGGTGTGGGGAAGATCAAACCGATAGTATATCCAGACGCGCGCATTCTTGTCGGGAACAGCGCAGGAGAACCCTCCTTGCTCCCGACCTTACCACTGCGTTTGAATTCGGCCGGCTCTCGCGACATGTCGTTCCTGTCTTCAGTCTTTAGCTTTTACAATAGTGCTTCCATATTTGATATTCATTTGGCCGGAGATGGGAAAATTCTAATCTCGGGGAACATGAACAACGCGGTCAACGGTTACGGTTTCATCAAAAGGCTTAACCCGGATGCCTCCATCGATAATGGCTTTCTCGAGTATATTGTGACGGGCCGAAGGATCGTCGATTTTAAGGTCTTGCCAAACGGTAAAATTCTTGCCGTGTCTCAGACGTCAACACAAAGCAGTTTATTGTTATTTGAGAGTGATGGATGGCCCGATCCTTCGTTTTTTTCGGGTTCGGGGGCCAATGGCAAGATACACCTGATCGAGGTCCTCGAAAATGGAATTATACTGGTCGGTGGTAATTTCTCATCATACAATGGCCAGCCTCGAGCAAACTTCGCCGTTCTGAACCCGTCGGGAACACTTCGCGAGGACCGACTTGATGCGAATGGCGAGGTCCTCTCCATTTCATTGGACGAGAGTGGTCGTATCCTTGTTGGAGGGGCATTTACATCGCTTCTTTCGGGATCACAGACTTTTGGACGAACTTATCTCGCTCGAACCGCAGCGGATCTTACCGTTAGCCAAAAAACCCTCTTCGACTATGACGGGGATGGGAGGTCGGATCTTTCTGTTCGAAGGCCGGCGAATAATGTGTGGTACCTGCAGAGGGGAACGGCGGGGTACACGGCGATCGAGTTTGGCGTGACTGGAGACCGGATGGTGCCCGCGGATTACGACGGCGATGGGAAGACGGATGTCGCGGTTTTCAGGCCTTCGAACGGGACATGGTACGTATTTATGTCCCAGTCGCAGACCTTCCAGACATTCGGTTGGGGCGTAGACGGCGATATGCCGGTGCCGACCGACCGCGATAACGACGGCAAGGCCGATCTTGTTATCTACCGGGAATCAAGTAATACGTGGTACACACGGTATGCGAACGCAACGTTCAACCAGTTCCAGTTCGGGGTCGCGGGCGACAAGCCGATGCAAGGAGATTTTGACGGGGATGGGGTCGGCGATGTGGCGCTGTTCAGGCCTTCGAATAACAACTGGTACTTGCTCAAGTCTTCGCTCGGGTTCTTTGTTCAGACTTGGGGCCAGGCGGGAGATATTCCGCTGACGGGTGATTTCGACGGCGACGGAGCGACCGATCAGGCCGTCTTCAGGCCCTCGACCGGCCAATGGTTCCTTTCGCAGACGACGGCAGGGTTCTCGTCGCAGACCTGGGGATTGGCGACCGATATCCCCGTCGCCGCGGATTACGACGGGGATGGCCGCACGGACGTCGCGGTGTTCAGGCCGTCAAATGGGACCTGGTACATCGTGAATTCGACCACAGGGATCCTGGTGCTGCCGTTCGGGCAGGACGGGGATGTGCCGACGCAGGCGGCGTATATAAATTGATCTCGGGCCAGGTGTGAAAGCCCGCACGGAGTAAGGGCGAAATGCTCAGCGTTGGATGTTACGCCCTTACTGACGTGCGGGCTTCTGCAATTACAGAGAACCACGACATCAGATGAAAACCCGTCCGCTCACGCAGACGGTACTGACCGGGGAACCGAGTTCCAAGTTCCAGATTCCAAATTTCAAATTCCGAAGAACCCGGTCGCTGCCGCTCCCGGTACTGACAAGACCCGGTACTGATTAGAGGGGAGCCGGATCGCGGCCGGGATCGATGAGATCTTGTGGGTTCTTGAACCTAATTCTCGCCTGAAAATTCTTATTGGTAGGGGCCGCCGCGAAGACGCCGTCGCCCAACTCAGCGACGACGCGCTTCGTCTTTCCCGGTCCGACCATGACATGGCGTACTGGGTCGGGTCGACCTACGCGATCCTCGGCGAAACGGACCTCGCCTTCAAGTGGCTCAACCGCGCTGTTAAGCTTGGTAACCAGAACTGGCCCCACTTCGAACGCGATAAAAGCCTCAACTCCCTCCGCAACGACCCCCGCTTTGCCGAACTCATGGCTAAGGTCCGCAACGGGGAATAGCAAACATTGCTGACCTCTACGTCTCGCGAGATAAATACCTGCGCGAAAGACAAGCGGCCGCCTCTTTTCCGAAAGTTGACCTTAGCTAGACAAAGGGAGTTGACAGCCATGGTATGCTTGCTTCGCTCTCTTCAGTTTTAGCCATCGGATCAATATGACAAGGCCCCCGATCGGTTGGTGGCCGACATCGAATCCCGTAAGCGCCCTCGATCAATAGCACGATTATGAATATGAAAAACCTGAAGTCTATCCATTGCCCCATCGCCAAATTGTGGTATTGGCTTGTCGTCTCGACAGCAATATTTGTTTTTCTGCTCGGCTCAGCCGCAGTTTCGTTCGGTCAAGGCTTGGTTAGTTCGGTGCCTTCCTCAACGGAGCTTGAGCTTTTTCGCGGCGAGCTGGCACAAACGATCAAAAGCATAAACGCCAGCTTCGACAGGATTCGGAAGAATCCGGTGGTGGCCGATGCGGCCGGTAATGTCGGTTCTTTGAAATACAAGCCTGAAACAAGCTCAGCCGCGCTTGCACAACTTGAGAAACTGTCCTACGAGGAACTTGAAATACTGCGTAATGCGCTCAGTACGAAATTCCCGAAATGGCGCGAATCGGCCGCCTTGATGGGGCGGGTTTCGCAGAGATTGAGCGGAAAAGGTCCTACCCTCGGGAACGCCTTGGATGCTCCGAATCTCGATATACCTACTGATTGCCAATCGTTGGTTGGGGTCCCTTCTTACGTCGATTACCGTGACGTAAAAGCCCTTGAGATCGGAGCCTACGCTGCATTTGTGATCATTCCGCCGCCGCTCAATGTTGTTCTTGTGGGGCTTTGGGCACCCGCCGCCGGAGTCGCGGTTGCCAGTGAAACGGACAACCGCATCTTTGATAGGTGTAATGTTATTGAAGCCTCCAAGGACGTGAAGGTTTTTATTAGCGATCTGACTGATGACCGAATCATCCCGGGCGTCGCCGAGCTTTTCATAAGCGCTTTGCCTACCATCATCGATAACGACAACACTAACAAAGACACGATCTTGACGGCGATCAACACCTCCGCCGGAACAAGTCAAACAGCAATAACCGGAGCGGTCACCAATGCCCAGAACTCGATCAACAGCACCGTAACAAACTCGAAGAACGAGATCCTTACCAATTCAAACGACAATACGACGGCTATCAACAGCAACGTCACAAACTCGAAGAACGAGATCCTCACCAATTCAAACAACAATACGGCGGCTATTAACAGCAACGTTACAAACTCGAAGAGTGAGATCCTCACCAATTCAAACGACAATACGGCGGCTATCAATAGCAACGTTAACAATGCGAGGACGGCGATCGTCGCAAATGACAACGCCAATACGCAGAACCTCGCGGCCCTTCTTAATGACGCGGTCACCCAGATCATCAATAGCGGCGGCGCGACCGGGACCGAATCTAAGAACCTGCTTCTTCGGACCCAGATCGAAACCGCTCTGGCCTCGTCAAACGAGGAGATCGGGACGACAGCACTCTATGCAACTCCTGCCAGCGTTTGCTTCCCCGCCTTGAATTCGTTAGGCCAAGCCCAAGCTGGCACAAGCACGAGCACAACGACCCAATGCGGCTTGCTCGACCTCGTACGAGCGATTGTGAGCCAAACGATCAACAATATCGGCCAGCCCCATAGCTCAAGGGCATCGATCGAATTCACGTTGGCCGAAACCTTTAGAACCCAGGGCCTGTACAAGAGAGCCTATGTTTACTATCGCAACGCTTACCGAATAGCTTCCGAGATGGAGCCTGTCTCAACCCGTTAGTGATGTTTGAACGACTCTCGTAAGTGGGCGAATCACGTATCGTAATCACAGCCCGAGGGCTTTTGACGAAAAGGCCGGCCCGGTGATCGGGGCGGCCTTTGGTCCAATTGACGATCGTTAGTTTAGGCAACGACCTGTTCTTTCACTTCCGAGAGGATCGACTTGACCCGTCTTTTCAGGGCTTTTTCGAACTGCCGGGCTTCGTTGACGCCGTCGAAAGAGAGCTGCTGGAGGTTGGCTTCGATGCGTTTTCGATAATCCGACACCAGCGAATCTGAAACTCCGAGCATCTCGGCAACCTCGAGCTGGGTACCGCCGTTTGAGACCAAATAGCAGTGCCACAGCACGCTGATCATGCGGTCGTATTGTTTGACCTTGCCGCGGACGGAGCGGTGCAGGCTGGCAAGAAAACTGTCGACGAATCCGGCGGCCTCGATCTCGGCCTCGCCTCGGAAAAATCCTTCTTCGGGCGTTTCTCGCGTGTCCGGTATTTCGAACGACATCTTGTCGTCGTCGTCGCTTTCGCCCGAGCCTCCGACCGGGACCAGGTGAATGTCCATTATCGGCAGCCGCGACATCACGAACGATCGAAGAGAACGAACGTCCACCGGCGAATCGATCGCCTTAAAGACGCGGATGATCAGTTTTTCGAGTTCGACATTGCTTATCACGATCTGCGCGTCGCCGGTGCAACCGACCATTCGCGTGTCACGGTTGTGGAACGGAACGACCTTGACCCTCTCCTGCATTTCCTGAACATCCCGGTGCATTTTTTGGATCTTCCACTCAGAAAGTCCGTAAAGCCGGTCGGCAAGACGGCGATGTGCCTCGGGGTTGTTGATATTGTCGAATCTCTTGAAGGTGGTGCTCGATTGGATCAGTGTCGAAATGCGGCGGGCCAGGCGGTAAGACTCCGGATAGCGTTTCCGAAGCTCCGCTGTCAGCATGTTCGTCAACTCGATCTGGCTGATCTCGGCCTCGACCTCGGCATCGGACATCCCGGTGTCCAGGTAGTGCTGAAATCGCTCTTTACTGAGCAGTGCGACGAACAGCTCCTGCGTCAGATCGGTGTAGGCGTTGTATTTGCCTTCTTCGACGATGAAGCCGGCACGCTTCGACGCTCGGACCAAGGGGTGGGACGAGACGATCCGATGTAACTCGATCCAGATCTGGTTTACATCGGAACTTGTGAGGATCTCATTCCACTTGCCAACTTTATGTTGACGTACGGGGGCAGGTTTGGAGACGTTTTCCTTGTTGTTGAGCGCCTTCATAATTGAAACTTGCCAGGTTATCCGGGGGTTTTCAGGGCTGGTCGGGGCGTTGGACTTGTAAACAATGCCGTCGATCAAGCACAAGGGCCGTGTGGGAAAGCGAACTCCGGATCAATGCGGTAAACCATTGGATTACCGACCGTTTGCAAGATTAGTCGAGTAGATAGAATTTAATGTTCGCCGCCGAGCCCGCGGCTGTCTGGCTGGTGGGCAATGAGCCGGATGGGCCACTCTGCCAACATTTAGATAGTAGCAATTATCGTCGATTTGAGCAACAAGTTTTTGCATTGTTGTGTATTTAGTAAACACTCTGGATAAATCAAGGTATTATTGGTCTTAACATCGATGGCTGTCCGGTGCGGGCGGAAGGGCCTGAAGAGGCGCTCGAGGCCGAATTCAGTTTTGGAAGGTGCCGGGGATTACCGATTTCTCTAATATATAGAGGCGAGCGCTTATGCCGTGCCCGGTTATCCACTTAACAGCAGAGATGGCGGCGGGCCGCGGCAAGTAGTGTTTTTGTGATGGCAGAATTTTGTAAAAGTGAAGAGTGTCCGGCGTCGGACGACCTGCTCGCCTTTCAATTAGGCGATATCGGCCCTATCGACGGCGGCTACATCCGAAGGCACCTCGCCAATTGCGACTTCTGCGCCGCGGAAGTCGAATTCTATGAGAATTATCCTCCCGCGGCCGAGATAGAAGCCTCTCCGGCGGCAGCCCCGATACCGCAGCCGCTTTTCGAACTGGCCGAGGCCCTGCTCGTCAAAAAACGCGACGACGCCTTCTTCGACCGTCTGATGGATGAGGACGCCTAAAAGTCGGCCAAAGCTCCTTTAGCCCAAGATCCTGCATTCCCAATCTCCGATCGCGTTTGGCTTGTTCCCGGAATGAACTAGCCGGTGAGACTTTGCGCGATTGCGGGACGCATTTGGGCCTTAGCGAAGACAATGCGCTTTGCATCGAGCCGTGTTCGCCGGGCCGATGATCGCTCTCACAAATTTCTCAGCAATTTCTCACCTAAATCTCAAGACAAGAGGGGACCGAGCGGACTAATCTTTGCCTTCAAAAGGCCGATTGCTACTCGACACGGTTGTCCGGGAGTATGCAATGCCCAAAGTAAACATCGATAAGGAAGATGGGAGGAAGAAAATGAACGCTCGAGTCAGTCTTGGAACCAGGTTATTAGTAACGAGTATTTTGATCGCAGCAGTCGTCGGGGCGGCTTTCGCACTTGTGACCGCGTCGGCGAGCACGCCGGTCCAGGCACAGGTAAACACCGCGCCTCAGTTCGCGATCATTTTGAGTGGTGACGGAACAGTACTTAGGGGAAGCGGTTTCACCGTTGCCGGGCCGGACACGGGTCGCTATCTCCTCTCGTTTCCACCGCGAACTTTCAAACCGCCTTCAGCACCGGGCGATTTCTCGACGTACCCGGTGATAAACATAACAACCTCCGGCACCGGAGGAATTATTGCAAATATAGCCGGTCTTATCGTCGATCCGGATGGCAGCGGCCAGGTGTTTATTGACACCAAGGATTCAAACGGAAACGTGGTCGCGCCAACGATGTTCATTACGATCACAAAATGATCCGAAAGGATCTTGTGCCCAGGACGGATCTGGAGACCGGGACCTATCGCGGTTGGCTTAAGTTCTTTATCGGGATCAGGCGCCTGTCATGGGTACGTGTGGAGGGCACAAGTGCCGGGTTGGCTACTCGATAGTGGATAATGGAATGGGGCAAAGGACTATTTCAACCCCTTGATAAGTACGGCGTCAAGCGTCCAGTTTCCCTGGATCACTGCAAAGGTCATTCCATCCGGCGAAATTGCGAAGCTGCTGCTATTTCGCAATCCATGATCTGGGAGATCGGCGATCATGCGTGCTTCATTCTTGCCAAGCGGCTGGACCCACACGGTTTCGGATCCGTCATTCTGGCCGCGCACGACATAGAACAATTTGCGTCCGTCGCTGGACCATTCGATCGCCGATAATTGGTCCTTTGAGGTGCCAAGTGTGTAGCTGCTGAGATATGCACCGTCGGGCAGCGAGACGACCGTCAGGATCGCCTGGTCGCCCTGGTCATCGACAAAAGCGGCCTTCTCACAATCCTGTGAAACTGCAAAGATGGGTCTTAATTTATCAACGATCAGTTCCTCCCGGCCATCTTTGAGCGACACCCGCATAAGCGTCCGCCGAAGACCTGAATGATAATAAAGCCAGCGTCCGTCTGGCGAAACAGCAAGAGGATACCCGCCCTCGTTTCTTGTGATCTTCGTCTGATCGCTTCCGTCAGCCTTCATTTTCCACACATGAGTTTCACCACTTCTATTAGAGGCAAAGTAGATCTCGGGATCGGCCGGGGAGAAAACGGCATTAAGATCGTCGGTAGGATCGTTCGTCAACTGCCTTTCGGTCCCGCCCTCCGGATCGACACCCCATAGATCGACGTTGCCCGGGCGTCCCGCTGCGACGAGCAAAGTCCCATCTTGAGCAAATCTTACGGTCGCGGCATCGGCGAAGACCTGCCTGACCCTGGTCAAGTCATCCGCCCGGTAGATGTGCAATTGAAAATCGGGCCGCCTTTGTGTCGCCACCAATTGGGCCGCAGCATTGTCCAGGCTCAATCCCCAGTAATCTTCCGAATCGCGGGTTAGCGGGACCGTCTTTCCGGTTTTCATCGTTAGCTGCCATATCCTAAAGTGCTTATCGGGCAGCCTTTGAGCGGTGATGAGCATTCCGCTTTGATCGGGGAGCCAGACCTGATTTCTTATGTCGAAGTATTTGTCCGGGGTCGGCTCGCTTTCGGCTCCGCTTTCGATGTCGACCATCGCCAAACCGAATTCGTTTGCTCCTGTGCGAGACTGACCGACGCCAAAGACGATCTTACGACCGTCCGGCGAAATGCGATTATCGCCAATGCGAAAAGGACTTCGGCGAGAGGCGAGTTTTCTTTCGCTGCTGCCGTCGGCTGCTTCGGCTATCCACAAAGAACACCACTCTTCGTCCCGCCATTGGCATCGCACGAACGATACGCGGTTCCCGTCGGGCGATAAGCTTATATCACCTTGAACCTCGTCGACGATCTTCGTCGTAATGCCGCCGAAAACGGAGATCCGGTAAAGCGTGTACTGACCGGGAACATTCCCCGGCTTGGCACCGCGCACGAAATAAAGGAAATTGCCGTCGGGCGAGAAGGTCAGGTGGTAATAGAATTCATTGGACGGCGGGATGATCTGGATGTTGTTCGAGGTTTCAAGCTGCCTGATCCAGACGCTTTGCGGATCGGTGCCCACTCCGTTAGTGTAAGCGATCGTCTTTCCATCGGGAGAGATCACCGCGTTCCGGGTCCTTCCGCTCGAGGACAGGTTCTCTAAACTGAAGACTTCGGAAAGGACCGGGTGGTCCGTCCGACGGTCAGTGCTGCTAACAAACCAGACGCCGCTCGCAAAAACACCAACACAGAGCAGGACCATCACCGTACGCAACAACTTCGTTGACCTTGAAGGCAAGATCGCGGTATCGATGGGTTCCTGGGAGGCAGGCGGATCGACCGGATCTGCCGCTGGAACCGAACTATCGATCGATCCGTTTTCGCTGACCCGATGCCGCACTTCTGCAATAAACCGATATCCGCGGCGAGGGACCGTTTCGATAAAACGCGGCTCGGCCGCACTATCTCCGAGCGCCTTGCGAAGCATCTTTATGTTGTAGGTAAGATTGCTTTCTTCGACAAAACGGTCCTGCCAGATCTCCTGCATAAGCTGATCTTTCTCGACCAGCCGTCCGGCATTCTCTACGAGCACCTGAAGCGTCTCGAAGACCTTCGGCGTAAGGGGAATTACCGCCTCGCCTTGCTTGAGAAGCTTCTCGCCGAGGTCCAGGCGATACTCATCGAACTCAAATAAGTGACCTGTTTGCAAGGACATCCAATACTCTCACAAAAATCTCAGCGATCTCTCACCGAATTCTCAAGACAAGATCAGCGAAAAGTCTTAGTTTCGACGATCGTAGGTAAGAGGAAATATAACACGAAACTCGACGGCGCCTTCAGAAAAGAGAACCCTATCAAGTTCCCGACGAGCTATAGCTGGCAGCGAGCAAAAACGTAGAGATATTTCAAAATACGAACGTTCGCGCCGGGTCAGTAGATCCTGGCTCACGTTCGGGGAGAATCAAGATGTCATTCGAACAACACCACCGCACCTTTCTATCGCTCCCCATGTGTCTCGCGATCTACAACGAAGATGAGCGTTACCAGAATCATCCCGGTGGCCCGCCTAACCGAAAGCAAAAGATCATGTCTGATCCCCTTTTCAAGTATCACGTTCAAAGTTGTCCGAGATATCCGCAACGTGCGCCGGGCCTTCCGGTCGATCGCCAATACGCCGCGTTGATGGTTCGTAACGATGGGAGCCTGGAACCGTTGGTCATCATCCCGAAAAGAGATCAGCGATTTGCCAGCGTTGCAACGCAATGGGAGCGGACCAACAGTGTGCTCTGCGCCGGGACAGCGTTCAACCCGGTCGTGAATGCCTGGATGGAGGTTACTGGACATACAGCAAATACTTCTGCTTTTCGCCTGATCCATCCAGAGGGGATCGACTTCAAGACCATAGAAGAGTACATTGCGAACGACGTTGAGTTACACCTATGGAACCACCACGTCTTCGACCCAAGCAGCAATGAGTTCAAGAACGTGGGCGTTCAGCTCCCCGAGGGATGGGTGGAATTTAGGAAGACCAATACTTGGGAAGGCGGGATTGATGTAATGGTCCTACCGAACGGGAAAGTCGTCGACGCGAAGGGTCACAAATTCGCGAAAAATAACGGTCATGCAATTCCGGTCATGTCGCCGCTTGATTTTTGGAGTCCGGGGACTCGGTTGGTAGCCGGCGCGATCAGGGGACTAACAAACAGGGTTGGCAGTGCTGCAAGCGCTGGGTTTAAGCTTCTTTCCCGCCCAACGAAAGCGCTTGCCGAATTATCTGCAAAACGGGTGGCTGGCAAGACCCTCATTGGTATGGCAGTGCCGACGGGGTCGCTGCCAATAAAGCATTTGGGTCGAAGAACCATCATTATGGGTGAAGATATGGCAAAAATGCAGAGAGCGTTTGCCAGCTCGAAGGTGGAGTCGGGATTCTACGACGTTGTCATACACGGTGATGACTTTGGCTTTTACGTCTGGATGAAGACAATACCGCACCCTAACGACCCCAAGAAAATGAAGGAGATCTGGAAGGAGGTGAGCGTCCACGAAGTTGCTGGTATCATTCGACCACGACTCGCTCCCGGCGATCAGATCCGCCTGTTGGCGTGCAGAACGGGTACTACTGGAGGACCCGCACAGCGACTTGCGAACGAACTCAATCACAAAGTCTGGGCGGCTAACCAGGAAATCTGGAATAAGCAAGGTGTATTTATTAGACAAAACGGCAAAGTTGAACGAGTCAAAGGCGTGGTGAACGATGATGTGATCAAGGGAGACGTTAAGAGCTTTGTGCCGAAGCATGGTGGGAAGTTCAGTGAGTTCCTTCCTCAGCGTGGCACCGCAACATTGCCCGGCAATGGCGGACGAGCTACTGCGAATGAAGTGCGGGGTGTGATCTTACCCAAACGCAAGAACTGAAAGACTAGAAACGTAGGAGCATGAACTGCGGCGGGACGGTTCTTGTAAGAGTGAACTCGGTCTCGATCGGAAACGGAGAAACGCAACGATGAACAAGGATCTTCTTTCAATCACTGGTGCGATGTTGATTGCCTTGATCTGCCTACCCGAAACGATTGCTCAATTTCCATTGAGACTCGCCAAGTTAAATTCTGAAAAACCGATGTTTGGGGGACTCGGTACGAAGATTCCAGAGCCGGGACTATTTCCCTCCGGGAAATCATGGAAAGGGGCTGGACGACCCTCGATGGCTATGATCGCGAAGGACTCGATCCAGATCAGGGCGTTTACATTCAGCTCTTATAAGAAGAACTACGACGTTTGGAGTTGGGTTCCTGAAATGATGTTCAGTGTTAACGGGCCGGTCGACGGGGGCAGTCGATTGTATGCCGAGTTCACGATTCCCGGCAGCGGGCCGTGGTTGAAGTTCGATTGCAAAACGGAAGCGACGCAGGCCGGTTTTTCGATGAAGACCGAGTGCGGCGGGCGACAGATAGCGGAAGACAAGGGCAGCATCTACACGGGGCCCGTCAGTTTTTCGATAAAACTGGCGAACGAGCTTGCCGGCACCGATACGACGCTCTTCGCCGGTAAGATGCAGGTCGGCAAGGTCCGCACAAACACAACCGGGCCGAAAACCGTGAATCACTTCGTCTTTTACGTCGATCACGACTGGAACCTTCCGATAGCCTATCTTTTCTACGAAGGCGATTATCAGTGGGAACCCGATCGGCCGGAGCGATGGGCGAAGCCAAAGTTCAGCGTCGCCTTCTGGACGCGAGGCGAATCGGATGGGTTCGCCCGGCCGCACCTATTTTTCGGCGGGAAGGAAATTGGCAAGCTTTATTACAACGGCAAGGAAACCAGCGTGCCGGATTGCAGCGTTGACGAGGTCCGCAACGCTCCGACCCACATTACTTCGCCCGAAGGGCAATTCATCTGGACCCGCCGCAAATGCACGTTCAACAACGTGATCCCCTGGAACAAAACCCGCGACAGCAACGAGACTATGTTCGGCCGTCTGCATTTGTTCAGCGAGAATCCGGGCGAGTACGAACTGAAGATCATGCACAACGGCCGGCTTATCCGAGCGCTCAAGTTTGCGGTTGACCGCGAAGGTAAACTCGTCGATAACGGTGTTGCCAAGGGAAATAAGCTCGGCAGCGACCGGTTGATCGTACCCGTCCAGGTGCTTGGTGACCTCGACGGCTCCTGGAACCGCTCTGCCTGGAAGACGGACGCCTTTTACGGAAATCCCCTGGTCGGCTTCACCGCGCCGTAGGCGATCGGTCGCTAAGTGCCGAGGCCCTGCTCGTCAAAAAACGCGACGATGCCTTCTTCGACCGCCTGATGGACGAGGACGCCTAGAGATCGGGCAGCCCGGCCTTTTCCCTTTTCTCCAGCAACAATTCTCTGATCGCGACCGGTTCGCTCTTGAAAAGAACTAGCCGGTGTGTTTGCGCGAGCTTGGACGGATAACCCCGGCCATGCGAGGGCATTTCGCACTGAAATGAGACGTGTTTGCGGCCTCATCTATCATTTTCATCAAACTCTCATAAATAGAAAGGCAAGAAGGAATTGGAACGCAAATGTCCGGAGTTTGGCGATGGCCGCGGTCGATAAAAAAATCGAACATGCTCGAAGAGTGGTATAAATAGAGTCCCAAGACATTTCAGAATAAAGGAGGAAGAATAATGAAGGAACGCGCTAGCATTGCAACCAGGTATTTCGTTTTGAGCATAGTAATGGCGATAGTTGCGGGGGCGGCATTTGCCTTTGTGATGGCGTCCGTGATTACGCCGGTCCAGGCGCAGGTAAATACCGCTGCTCAATTCGTGATCATTTTGAATTTTGACGGAACAGTGCTTAGGGGAAGCGGTTTTACCGTTTCGTTGCCATCCGCGGGGCGCTATCTCCTCTCGTTTCCACCGCGCACATTCAAACCCCCTTCAGAACCGGGCGACTTCTCAGCATATCCAGTGGTCAACGTGACGCCATTAGGTTCCGGCGACATTATTGCTAATGTTTCGAATCTGATCGTCGATCTAGATGGTAGCGGCCGGCTATTTATTGACACCAAGGATACAAACGGAAATGTTGTTTATCCCTTTATGTTTATAACGATCACAAAATGATCCGAAAGGATCTGCTGCTCATGAGGGACCGGGAAACGGGAATCTATCGCGGTTGGTTTAAGTTCTTTATCGGGATCAGGCGCCTGTCATGGGTACGCATGGAGAGCACAAGTGCCGGGTTGGCTACTGGAAAGTGGAATGCGATGGGGGAAAGGTCTATTTCAATCCCTTAATAAGTGCGGCGTCAAGCGTCCAGTTTCCCTGTATCGCACCAAAGGTCATTCCATCCGGCGAAATTGCGAAGCTGCTGTTATATCGCAATCCGCGGTCCGGAAGAATGCCGATCATTCGTGCCGCCTGCTGGCCAAACGGCTGGGCCCACACCGTTTCGGATTCGTCATTCTGGCCGCGGAGGACATAGAATAATTTCCCTCCGTCGCCGGACCATTCGATCGGCGACCAGTTCAAGTGCCGCAGATCTCGTCGATCGCTTCTTGGTATTTCTCGTCGATCACGCTGCGTTTGATCTTGAGGGTGGGTGTCATTTCGCCCTTGTCGATGGAGAATTCGCGGGGCAGGAGATAGACACGCTTTACTCTTTCGTAATCGCTCATCTCTCGGGTTAGTTCTACGGAGTCGCGTTGGACACGCTTTATCACGTGCGGATTCTCGCAAAGCTCCTCCCGCGAGCCCTCGGCGGCGAATCCCTCTTCTTTCAGAGTTTCCTTAAGAGCCTCCCAGTCCGGTACGATCAACGCGCCGACCTGCTTTCGGCCCGACCCGACAACCACCGGCTGCGAGATCAGGGGGCTTTGCTTCAGAAGGCTTTCGACCTGAAGCGGTGCGACGTATTTGCCGTTTGATAGCTTAAATAGGTCTTTCAGGCGGTCGGTGACGTAAAAGTGCCCGTCCTCGTCCTCATACCCGACGTCGCCCGTGTGGTAATACCCGTCTTCATCGACGACCCGAGCCGTCTCATCGGGCTTGTTGAAATAGCCCTTCATTACATTCCGGCCGCGGATCAAGATCTCGCCGTCCTTCTCGGCGATCTTCATCTCGATGCCTTCGAAAGGCGTTCCGATCGATCCGACCTTGTTATCCTCGGGCCGATTCGCACACGTGACACAGGCCTCGGTCATCCCGTAGCCTTGAAGTATCGGGATGCCGGCCGCCCAGAACGCGTAGGAGAGTCGTTTCGAAAGCGGCGCTCCGCCCGACACGAAGAATCGGAGTTCACCGCCTACGCCGGTCCGCCATTTTGAAAAGACCAGCCGGTTGGCTATGGCGTGTTTCGCCGCCAGAGCAGGCGAAACCGAGCGATGCATGTCCTTCGCTGCCCAATATTCCTGGCCGACCTCTAACGACCATTCGAACAGCTTCGTCTTCCAACCGCCTGCCGCGCGGCCCTTTTTGACGATCTTGTGATAAACCTGCTCGAACAACCGCGGCACCGCCGTCATGATCGTCGGCTTGACCTCCTGCAGGTGGGACGCGATCTGATCGAACGCGGCACAGTAATGGACCGAAACTCCGTTAGCACAAAGAACGTAGAAAACGGTTCGTTCGAAAATGTGGGACAACGGCAGAACGGCGAGCGACCGGTCGGTGCTCCGGATCGGAAGCCCTTTTGAGATCGCAATGACGTTCGAGACAAAATTGCCGTGGTCGAGCATCACGCCCTTAGGTTCGCCGGTGGTTCCGGACGTGTAGATGATAGTTGCAAGATCATCCTCTTTTACCTGTGCGAGAAGATCGTCAAACGTTTGTCCGGAATCGCGTTCGAAATTGGTCCCGGCCGTTTCAAGATCCCCGAGGGTCATCGAACGCGCGTTCTCGCGCAATTCATCGTTTGGATCGAAGAATATGACCCGCTCGATCCGTTCGACCGATTGGATCGCGGCCTCGGCGTGCTTGAAAAGCTTCTTGCCCGAAACAAAGAGCATTTTCGCTCCCGAGTCCTCAAGGATGTAGCGAATTTGCTCGACCGCCTGCGTCGTATATATCGGAACCGTAACGGCCCGCAGCGACAAAATTGCAAGGTCCGTCAGCGACCACTCCGGACGATTCTCCGAGATTATGGCGATGCGGTCGCCGGCCTTTACCCCGAGTGCGGCAAGGCCGGCCGCGATCCGTTTGACCCGTTCGATCGCCTCGGGGCCCGACAAATACGTCCAAACCTCGCCCAATTTGTAAGCAAGAGCATCAGACTTCGCGTTGCGGCGAAATGACTCGATACAGAATGACGGTAATGTTTGCGGGATCGTTTCGAATCCGATGAGGTTTGCAGCGACCATCAGCAATTACGGGAACTTATGCACTCATTAAATTTACAGCGTTCCTAATTCTTGCAGATGGGGCCGATTAAGTCCAACTAGCGGGCTATGACATACGCTTTGGCAGCAGATGGACGATCACCTGTTTCTTGTTTTTCTTGTTTCGTGGATGATCTTTCTTTCAGGCCGTCGGATCTATCCACGAAACCAGAAAATACGCGAAAAGGAAATAATGGAATCCTGCTTAAGGTCCAGCCGTTGCTGTCCACTCGCAGCTAACTGGCGAACGCACACTGCAAGGGAAAACCGGCCCGCTCTGATCAAGCGGGCCGTGCTGCGACGCGATCACTTTTGGGAGGCTTCCAGTCCGGAACCGCCGGCGGCGTATTCCGGCTGTACATTCACGACGCCGAATTGCCGGTCGACGCCCTCCTTGTTCGCCGCCATCATCCAGAGGAAGTTGATCGAACCGCCGGGAGCGGCAACGTTCGGGTGATAACCCTGCGGCATTAAGACGACATCGCCTTCGCGGACGACCTGGACCAGTTCGGGCTCCTTGCGGTCGGTGTAAACAAGCTGAATGCCCCATTGCGGCTCGGGCATGTCGATGTAAAGGTAGGCCTCCTCGAGCATATTTTCGTGCTCGTGCGGAGGCCACGATGTCCAGTTCCCGTCTGACGAGAAGGTAACGCCTGCCATGATCCGTCCTGCCTCGACGTTCTTGCCGATGAGGATATTAAGGTCGCGTTCGACAGGCGGCTTCCCTGCGATGAAATGCAGTGCCGGGTCCTTTCGGATCTCCGCAAATGAAACAAACTGTATGGGATAACGGTTCTCGACCGGCGCCGAAACCTCGGCGAGATCACATCCGGATCCGCTGCTGACCGAAACGGAAGATCCGCGGGGAATGTAGAGAGCGTCGTAGCGCTCCAAGTTAAGATCAGATTCATCAACCGTGACTTTCGCCTTGCCATTCAGGCATATCAACCCGGTCTCGTGAGTACCCGTCTCGAAACTTATCGGGTCATCGCCTTCGTCGATCCTGATCCTCCCGCAAAAGAGGTTACGCGAGGCGGTCGGGCCAGGCTTGACCGCATTTGTGCGGCCTTTGCGAAGATGCGTGCCTTTGACCACGCAGGTCTCCCGGCTGATGTCTTCCAACTTCATTCTTTCCTGCATAATTTTCGATTATAGCGAAACGGTCTGTTCGGCCCAGAACTGAAATTCTCTATGTTTCAGGATCTCGGCCTTTGCCATTATCTCGCCGCTCGCAACACGCCTTATTAGTTCGAAAAGACGGGTGCCGACCTCTTCGATGGTCTCAGTGCCTTCGATGACGTTGCCGGCAGAGATATCGAGGTCTTGCGACATCTTCTCAAAAACACGATTATTCGACGCCAACTTAATGACGGGCGCGATCGCGTTCCCGATCGTCGTGCCGTTGCCTGTCGTGAAGACTATGACGGTCGCACCGGCACCGACGAGTCCGGGTGTCGATTCCTGATCGTAGCCGGGCCCCTGCATGAGGTTTATCCCGCGCGACCGAGGTGTTTCGGCATATTCGATGCAGTCTTCGATCCGCGTCGTCCCTGCCTTTACAATGGCTCCGAGCGATTTGATCGTAATATTCAGAAGCCCGCCCGCCTTGTTCCCGGTACTCGGATTTTGCCCGAGCACGCCGCCAAATTTTGACGCGTATTCCTTATACCAATCGACCATTTGATAGATCTTTCGGCCCGTCGCCGCGTCCTTGGCCCGATTAGCGAGAATATGTTCGGCGCCGCAAAACTCTGGTACCTCAGTAAGCAGAACGATCCCGCCGCTCCTGACCAGAAGGTCGGACGCATGGCCGAGCGACGGATTCGCGGATATCCCGGAGAATCCATCGGAAGAACCGCACTTTACCCCAAGCACGAGTTCGCTGACCGGGAACTCCTCTCGAACGCAACCGTTCACCTCGGGCAGCATCCGTTCGACCTCGCGGAGGCCGATGTCGATCGCGGCCTGCGTGCCGCCTACATCCTGGATCCCGATTTTGAACATCGGCTTTTCGATCGGCTTCTCGCGTTTGGTCAGGTATTTCTCGACAAAGGAGAGATTTGTTTTTTCGCAGCCGAGGTCGATCAGGATCACGCCGCCGACGTTCGGATGATCGGCGTAGTTCGACAGCGTCCGCATCATCACGTCGAGCGTTGAACCGTCCTGGCATCCGCAACCCTTGTTATGCGGGATCGCAACCACACCGTCAACGTTCGGATACTTCTCGCGGCTGTAATGCATGAACTCCGACATCATCGCGATCTGGCCGGCCTCGTGGCTGGCGCACATCGACGTCGGGACGATCAGCACAAAATTGCGCGTTCCGACCCGCCCGTCGGCACGGCGGAATCCCATGAAGGTCCCGACTTCCGAAGGTTCAAAATAGTCGGGCGGCGGATTCTCGATGTGCTCAGGAAGATCGCGAACGACCGGCACATCGTCCGTCATGTTGGCGTGAGAGACCCACTCGCCCTGCCCGATCCCCAGCGAGGTCCCGATCGGCTGCCCGTACTGGCGGACGAATTCGCCAGCGGGGATCTCCGCTATCGCAAATCGATGGCCGGGCGTCACCTCGCCTTTGACGGTCATCGTTCCGCCGTCGGGCAGCAGAAGTTTCATTCCGGCGGTTACATGCGCTTTAACGACGGCAACGTTATCGTCGCGATTGACGACGATCGCGTGATCGCTCAGCGGGGCAACGGTTTTTGACGAAGTGTCGGCCATCAGGATTCACAAAAGATCGGGCAGGACGTAAGAGCTGACGTTGCCGTGCAGCCTTATCCATAGCCCAGGATTCTCATCGAGTTGTTTCGCAAGTTCGTCCCGGTCCTCAGAGAGCCGGGTCGAGGTCATTCTTGCGAAAGCCTCTCTTTTTGCCGGAGCGGTGGATGCATCGACGATAGACTGGACGATCTTCCTGGCTCCAAGGATCGCCGCCGGCCCTAGCGTCAGGATATGTGTCGCGGCCCGGCATTCAGCCTCGTCGGCGGCGGAGATCTCGCTCCCGCCCGCTTTGAACTTGCTGATGTGGTGTTCGAGTATGCTGCTCGAGATCGGGATGATCCCGGCAATGTCGTCGAGCGACGCGCCGCAGCCCGGTTTGATATAGCAAAGATGCGACGCCGCTTCGGCTTCGGGCCCGAGCCCGAGGAAAAAAAGGTCTATTCCGCCGAGGGCGTCGAGCTTTGCGAGATATTCCCGCAAGCCGCGTTCGACGTCGTCGGTTTCGGTCACCATCGGTGTAAAGCTCTTGACCTTCGCAAAAAAAGCATCGCCCAAAAGACGCTCGAAATCGCGAACAAAGCTCAGGGTGTTGTTCATTCGCATCGGCGCCAGCGCATCTTGCGTGAAAACGTGGAGACGCCCGAGCAATTCATCGATCTCTCCCGATTCGGCCAAAGGGCGAATGAGCTTGTACATCGCCTGCGCCCCGCGGCCGCCGAGCAGGACCATCACGATATCACCCTGTTTCTTTTCGGCGATGCGAAGCAGTTCCGCAAACATCGCCTTTCCAACCTCGACTTCATTTTCAAGAACCGAATACGTATATTCAGCGGCAGTGTCGGCCGAGATCTGTCCGGCTCCCGGGTAACCGAGCCATACCCTGCCGCCTTCGTCCCGTCGTTCCATACGCTTTTCTGCAAAAGGTCTCATTTGATTCGAAGTTCTGACCAATGCATTGTAATTGGTTTAACCAATTAAACGCAAGTGGAAATCTTGCATTCTTCTTCCCTTTTGACTCAAAGATGGTCTATTGATCAACTTCTTTCGGTAAATACAGCCGTTTCCGCACTTGACATCGAAGCAGTGTTTATAAGAGACTAGACTTCCTTTTTTCTCTAATGGTATTACCTTTTGGCTCATAGCGGTCGGAATTGATACCATTTTTCAATTCTTATGAGTTACAGCAAATTTGATCTGAATGGTCGCTGCGCCGTGGTGATCGGCGGAACGTCCGGAATCGGAAGGGCGATCGCTCTGGGGCTTGCCGAGGCCGGAGCCGATGTGGTCAGCAGTTCGCGCCGGGGCGATCAGGTGGACGCCGCCGTTAACGAGATCGAGGCATTGGGCCGGAGATCGCTTCGATGCGTTTCGGACGTCGCCGACCGCGGCTCGATCGAATCGCTCCTGGCTGAGTGCATTGACGCCTTTGGAAAGGTGGATATCCTGGTCAATTCCGCCGGTATCACCAAGCGTGCACCGACCGCCGAATTCCCCGAAGAAGACTGGAACGCCATCATGGAAACGAATCTGACGGGCACGCTCAGAACCTGTCAGATCTTCGGGCCGCATATGATCTCGAATGGTTGGGGACGGATCGTAAACATCGCGTCGCTGGGCACGTTCGTATCGCTCTTCGAGGTCGCGGCCTATACCGCCAGCAAGGCCGCGGTCGCCTCGCTGACAAAATCGCTCGCGATCGAATGGGCCAAACACGGCGTGAACGTAAACGCCATCGCGCCCGGCGTATTTCGCACCGCACTCAATCAGAAACTTCTTGATGAGACCCCACGCGGCCAGGAATTCCTGATGCGGACGCCGATGGGACGCTTCGGCGATGTGACTGAACTGGCCGGTGCCGCCGTTTTCCTTTCGTCGGAGGCCGCGAGCTTCGTCACCGGCGAAGTGCTCGTGGTCGACGGCGGTTTTCTTGCAAGCGGTGTGAATCAGTAGAAAGCTGGTTGGAGCTCCCGAATTTCACCTGACCAATGGCCGGATCGGAATTTGAAGAAAAGAAGGGCCGGGTGATCGAGTTCCTCCAAAGCGAGGGGCTCGACGCGGTGGTGTTGAATTCGCAGCACAATTTTGCGTGGATCACCTGCGGAGCCTCGAACGCGATCGATACGAGCCGCGAAAATGGTGCGGCATCCGTTCTTATAGCCGCCGACGGACGCTGCTTCCTGTTAGCGAACAATATCGAGATGCCGCGGATGCTTTCCGAACAGGTCGAGGGTTTGGGCCTTGAGCCGGTCGAATATTCGTGGCAAAGCGAAAAGGTCTCGGCCGCGACGGCCCGCGACGCAGCCCTGACGACGATCGGTGGACGCGGCTGGATTGCAACCGACATTCCGATGTTCGAGGACGTGCCGGCCGTTGACGGAAAGCTTGCGGCGCTGAGATATCAACTTACCGATGAAGAGAGGACCAGGTTCAAAGAGCTTGGCCGCGACGCTGGAGCAGCGATGGTATCGGCGGCAAAGGCGATCTCGCCCGGCCAGTCCGAGCTTGAGGTCGCCGAGATCATGAGACATGAGTTCGCCGCCCGAAATATCTCATTGGTGGTCTCGTTGGTCGGAGCCGACGAGCGGGTCTCGGCATATCGGCATCCGGTCCCGACGAACAAACGCTGGGACAAGACCGTTCTGATCGTCGCCTGCGCAAAGAGACACGGACTGATCGCGAGCTTGAGCAGGATGATCTCGAACGGCCCGCCCGATGACGAACTTGTCCGGAAGACGGAGGCGGCTGCCTTCGTCAACGCATCGCTCTGGCATTCGACCGGGCCCGGAACCACGGGTGCCGAACTTTACCGTGCGGCAGCCGACGCTTATGAAAAGGCCGGTTTCGGCGACGAGATCGGCCGGCATCATCAGGGAGGTGCCGCCGGGTATCGAACGCGCGAATGGGTGGCGCATCCCGAATGTCGCGAAATGGTGTTGGCCGGACAGGCTTTTGCATGGAATCCTTCGATCACGGGCACGAAGGTCGAGGAGACCGTCATCGTCGATGAATTCGGTATCGAGGTGCTGACGGCCTCAAACGATTTTCCCGTCATTACGACCGTCATCGACGGCCGCGAGTACCACTCTCCCGGGATCCTTACCTTAAGTTGAATCAGGAGCACGAAAATATGAGCAATGTGTCCGATATAGCAGACAGCCAAAAGAACCAGGATGACGGCGAATTCCTGCCGGCGGTCGAGGAATCGGGAGGTTCGGCGACCGGGAGCGCGATAGCGGGCATCGGTGACCCGGTGACGCGAGTCGGGCATTATCGCTGGCTGATCTGTGCTCTTTTGTTCTTTGCCGCGACGGTGAATTACATCGACCGGCAGGTGCTCGGGATCCTCAAAAACACCCTCCAGACCGAGTTCGGCTGGACCGAGCTGGATTACAGCTGGATCGTATTTTCGTTCCAGACCGCTTACGCGCTTGGCCTTCTCGTGGTCGGAAGGATGATGGACCGGTTTGGGACGAAGAAGGGTTTCGCCTACTCGATCACTCTTTGGAGTTTGGCTGCGATGGCGCACGCGTGGGCCGTGCCGATAGGGATCGCCGGCGCTTCGGTGCTTGCTATTTTCGGCGTGGTTTCGGAGTCAACCGCATTCGTTTCGGTCGTCGGATTCATTATCGTACGCTTCCTCCTTGGGCTCGGCGAGGCGGGCAATTTCCCTGCTTCGATAAAAACGGTCGCGGAGTGGTTTCCCAAAAAAGAAAGGGCACTCGCCACCGGCATCTTCAATTCGGGCACAAACGTCGGGGCCCTTGCTACCCCGCTCGTCGTGCCGTGGATCGCCTACACTTACGGCTGGTACGAGGCTTTTATTATCACGGGCGTCATCGGATTTATTTGGCTCTTTTTCTGGCTTCTGATATACCGGAAACCCGAAGAGCACCCAAGACTCTCAAAGGAAGAATTTGCTTATATTCAAAGCGATCCCGTTGAACCCGCGGTGAAAGTGCCGTGGAAACGCCTCTTCCCGCACCGGCAGACGTGGGCCTTTGCGATCGGAAAGTTCATGACCGATCCGATCTGGTGGGTCTACCTTTTCTGGATCCCCGATTTTCTCCAACGCCAGCACGGCCTGGATATCAAGACCTTCGGGCCGCCGATCGCGGTCATATACATCATCGCCGATATCGGCAGCATCGGCGGCGGTTATATCTCGTCGCGGCTGATCAAGAACGGCTGGACGATAAACGCGTCGCGCAAGACGGCGATGCTGGTCTGCGCATTGGCCGTTCTGCCGATCGTGATCGCGTCGATGACCTCGAATCTATGGCTATCGGTCGTTCTGATCGGCATTGCGGCGGCGGCTCACCAAGGCTGGTCGGCGAATATCTTCACGCTCACTTCGGATATGTTCCCGAAGCAGGCCGTGGGTTCGGTCGTCGGCATTGGCGGGATGTTCGGTGCGATAGGCGGAATGGTCATCGCCCCCGTGGTTGGATATATTCTCGCTACGACAGGAAGCTACGTCCCGATCTTCATCATCGCGGCATCGGCCTACCTGATCGCCCTGGCGGTGATCCACCTGCTTGCCCCGAAGCTCGAACCGGCGAACATAAGATACGATTAAACGAAGGAGGGCCACGAGAGATCGCGGCCCTTTACTTTTCAAACCTGATCCAATCAATGTCGGCCGTGCCCGAATCGTTGAATACGCCCGGCCGGGTGAAGACGAAACCGACCTTTGCCCCGATCCATCTTCCCTCGCGGGCCCGGAAAGGCTCTCCGATCTCGGTGAACCGTGTTCCGTCCGTGCTGAAAGAGAAGCGGCAAACGGCATTCTTCCCGACTGTCACCTTAAGGAAAAACTCTCTCGAAGTCAGTTCCGCGGCCGCTGATCTTGTCTCGGCGGTTCCTTTGTCGGCATCCTTTGCGGTCGCTTGTGCGATCTGTATCTTTCCGTTACGGTACTCGACGCCCGCGAGCGCATAGTCAAGCCCCATAACGACCATTGCGAACCGCTCGCCATCGAATCGAGGGTTTAGCCGTACCTTCGCGGTCGCCTTGAATTCTTCAGCCGGGAATTTCTGCAGCAGCAGGTTCGGCAGGTCCCAGAGATTCTTGTATCCATCGGGCACACGGACACTATTCATCCTTAAGACGCTGCTCGCTGGGAATGCGAACGCCCACGCCCCGTCCGGATTCGCGTGCCATTGCCATTGAGGGCCGATGAATGGTTCATTGAACTCATCGGAATCCTGCGGCGTTCCGGCTGGCCATTGGCGTCCGACGTCCGGCTTGCGGAACGACAGGACGGGCTCTCCGGTGCCGTCGCCGTCCGCGTCCGTGCCGATCACCGGAAACCCGTTCTTCCATACGGCCGGCTGAAGGTGGACGATGCGTCCGTATGGGCCCTTGTCCTGAAAATGTATGAACCACCATTCGCCGGTCGGGGTATCGAGAAGGGCACCCTGATGCGGGCCGTTGATCGGCGTCGTCCCTTGGGCAAGTACGGTACGTTTTTCGTATGGCCCGAAGACGTTTTTTGAACGCATCACAAGCTGCCAGCCCGTTGCGACGCCCCCGGCCGGGGCCGAGATGTAATAGTAACCGTTGAGTTTGTGAAACTTCGGCCCCTCGACGGTCGGGTCTGCGTCGTGGCCCTCAAAGACCATTACCGGATCGCCGATAAGCCTGGTGCCGGCCGGATCCATTTCGTTCACCACCAAAATGGATTTGATGCCCGACCGACTCCCCGCGAACGCATGGACGAGATATGCCTTGGCGTCGTCATCCCACAGGGGGCACGGATCTATAAGCCCCTTTCCCGCCTTTACAAGATGCGGCTCTGACCATTCAGCCCGCGGATCTTTGGCTTTGACCATGTAGATGCCAAAATCGGGGTCGCCCCAGAAGATGTAGAATTCGCCTTTATGAAACCTGATCGCGGGGGCCCAAACCCCACCGCCGTGCCTCGGGGCCCGAAAGTGTTCCTCGGGATGAAGGCGGCGAAGGGCGTGGCCGACGATTGTCCAATTGACCAGGTCTTTCGAGTGCAGGATAGGAAGGCCGGGGACAGCGTTAAAGCTCGACGCTGTCATGTAGAAATCGTCGCCGACGCGGATGGCATCCGCGTCGGAATAGTCGGCATGAATAATCGGATTTGAATAAGTGCCGTCGCGGTTGTCAGCGGTCCAAATTCGGGGAGTTTCCGGGGTTGCCTGTCCGAAACCCGGCCCGTCGGCAATTATCACGAAAACAATAAGGAAAACCGCGTAGGTGTGGGCCCGCGTCATTGGTCCGAACCGGTTTCTTTTGCACCCCGGTCCCTTTCCGCTTTTTCCCGCAACTCTTCGAGCCGCTGGGCCTTCTGCGTTTCCAGGAGATGGCCGCGCATCGCCTTTCGGGCCCCTTCGGAGTCATGCTCTCGAAGCGCGCGGTAGATATTGTGGTGCTGTTCGGCTGATTCCTTCAGGTCGAGCGCTCGATGGACAGTCTTGCTTCGTGCTTCAAAGAGCGTGGCCGCGACCATGTTCATCAATGCGGTCAGGATACGATTGCCCGACGCGGCAGCAATGGTTTGATGAAACCGCATATCGTGAACAAGGTATTGTTCGGGATCGTCCAGCGATGCATACATACCGGCTATCTGTTCGGCAAGCTGGGTCATCTGCTCGCTGTCGGCTCGCTCGGCTGCCAGTCCCGCGACGCTCATTTCGAGCGCCAGCCTGGCCTCGAACATCTCGTCCGAAGTAAAGCCGTGGAGAGCCGAGAGCATCTTCAACGGACTGCTGTCGAGCATCGGCGATTCGGCCCGCGCGGCGACAAAGGTCCCGGCACCTTGTTTCGATCGCAATATGCCGACCGTCGTAAGCGAACGGATCCCGGCCCGAAGAGTAGGCCGGCTGACGCCGAGGAGCTTCGCTAAATCGCGCTCGGGCGGAAGACGGTCGCCCGCCCGGAGCTCGCCGCTGTGGATCATGTCGCGGAGGCGTGAGGAGACCTCTTCAGCGGTCGTGCCGTTCTTGGCCGCGTTGAGATTGCTGAAAACTGCCGGGATCCTTTTCTGCATTATTAGGTCGCTGGAGAGATTCTATCGCTCCGGGGAGTGTTTGTCGAAGATTCGCCGGAAGGCGCCCCTACGGCTGGGCCGCGCTGAAGACCTTTATCAGGATCATCGAGAATCCCTTCCCGGAAACGGTGCGTTGATGCGGCGTGCCGCGAGGTACAACGACAAGGTCGCCTTTTTTAATTACGACCCTTTGTCCGCCGGTCGCCGACTTTGCACGCCATTCGCCCGGAGATACTTGATCCGGCTCGACTAACGAGCCGCCAAGCATCAGCGTCGCTTCGCCTTCGAGAACGTAATATACGTCGTCCGAGCCGTCGTGGACCTCATGCAGGTCGTTCTCACGCTTCTCATCATGAAAGACGGCAACACGCATCTGGACTCCCGATTGTGCGAACACGTCGAATTGCTGATTTCCGTCCTTTGCCGCTATCTCTTTCGCAATATCCGTGACCTGCTTCTTCGACTTAACGACGAACGGTTTCGAGGGGGTCCTCGGCCCTTGGGCATCCGCCGACAAGGTGAAGCCAACCAAAACAAGCGCCAGAATGATCACTTTTCTCATTTCTTCCTCGACTTCCCGATCAGCCACCGGCTCAGATCCTGCGCAGCCTTGAAATTCTCAAACTCAAGCGGCAGCCGACGACCATCGACGTATTCGTTGTATAGCCAGGGATCTCCGATCACAAAAACAGAACCTTTGCCGTGCTTTGCCATGGCCATCAAAGTTTCTCCGTTTGCGGTCACAAGCGGCTTTGCGCTTCCTGAAAGCGAGAGCGTCGAGACCTCTTTTACGAAGATCTTCTTCGTGTTCGGGAACACCTCGTTACCCGAAGGGATCGCGACAGCGCCCATCTTGTAATCGTTGTTAATGACCTCAAACTTTCGGTCCTTGTTGAATTGAATACCGAATTCCCGGGCAAGCGTGTTGAATTTGTCGAGCTCCGCGTTCTGAACGTCGTTGCCCATCAATACAAGGACACCGCCGGCCTTTACCCAATCAGCGATCGCTTTAACATGCGGCGGCTCGATGTAATTCGGGTTCGCCGTCTCTCTTTCGTTGTCCGGGTCGACGATGATATAAACATCGGCCTGTCGAAGGTTCGCGGCTGTCGGAGCTGAGGGTAGTTCCGCAATGTCCGCCCCGAGCGACTTGATCATGCGGCCCCACGCATAGAAGCCCGCGTCCGGCATCTCGTCCCATTTGTAATGCCAAACCTCATCACGGCCGTGGGTCTTGCTTTTACGTATCTCGCGGTTGAAGAAGTTATCCAGCAGAACGGTCTTCCCGCGGCCGGGCCAGCCTTTTTCGTAGGCTTCCATCTCCAGGGCAGCCTTGATAGCGGGCCCGAGGCCTTTCGCGTCGTTCAGACGGATCTTCTCGCTCATATAGTACTCGTAAGATCCGTCGCGATATGGATTTCCGCCAAGCCCTGAAACCGACACGGTTCCATGCCATTCCGCATGGCCGTCGGCGCTGGTCTTGATGAATTCTTTCTTTATGCCGTCCCATCCGCGAACGGCGACCTTCATGTGTTTTTCGTATAAGTAGCCTTCGCGAACACCGCGGGCGATCGCGTAAACGAACATCGCGGACGCGGAGGATTCAAGGTAGTTCTTCTCTTTACCGCCAAGATCCAGGATGTCCCACCAAACTCCGCTCTTCGGGTCCTGTACCCTTGCGATCGCGGTCGCCAAGCGATCAAGTATCGTTTCGATCTCCTTTCGCCGCGGATGCTCCTGCGGAAAATGGTCCAGCGTATCGACGATCGCCATCGCGTACCAACCCATCGCCCTGCCCCAGAAATGCGGAGACTGGCCCGTCTGTTTGTTCGCCCAACGCTGCTCTTTTGATTCGTCCCATCCGTGATAAAGAAGTCCCGTTTTCGGGTCGAGAGCGTGCTTCTCCATCCAAACGAACTGGTTCGCGATGTCGTCCCAATTGTCCTCGGCGAAGACCTTTGAATACTCCGCGTAGAATGGCTGACCCATGTAAAGGCCGTCGAGCCACATTTGCCACGGGTAGATCTTCTTGTGCCAGAAACCGCCTTCCTTGGTCCGCGGATGCGTCTTCAATTGAGAGCGAAAAAGCTCGACCATCTTCTTGTACTTTTCCTGGCCGGTAACGCGGTAAAGCGTCATCATCGCGAGTGCGGGTGTCACATGGTCGATGTTGTACTCCTCGAGCTCATAATCCTTGTGGGTCCCGTCCTCGTTGATCCAGAAGTCCATCCCGGCCTGGATGTGCCGAAAATATTTCGGATCGCCGGTCCGGTACCACATCTGCTCGATGGCTTTCAGGATCACGCCCTGTTCGTAGGTCCAGCCGCGGGGGATCCCTGGCGGGTTCCCGTCATCGACCCAGATCCGGCGCATCGCCGTATCCGCAAGCCTTTCAGCGATCGTTTGTGGGACGACACTAAACGCCGAGAAAAGGATGACTACTGCGATAAGGATAAATTTCATAATTGAACGTTCCGTCTATTGGCCTGGAGCCCACAGCTATATCTCAACATTCGCCTACCTCAAAAAGCGGCTAAGTTTTGTTGAGAGCTTTCTCAGATCCTCGACCACGACCTTCGCCATTTCCTCGGCGCCGAGCGGCGAGAAGTGAGTGTTGTCATCGATCCCATTCGGATAATTAGGACTCTCACCCGCCTGAAGCTGCAGGAACAATTTTCGCGAGCCCTCGACCCCATACCTAACGATCACCGCCTCGCTCGATCGGTGCATGTCGATCAGCAGAACCTTTTGCTCGGCCGCTACACTTCGGACGATCTGCGGATACTCGCCGTGGGTATCGTAAAATTTCCCGTCTTTATCAAACCTTCGCCGCATCACGGGCGTGAGCAAGACCGGATCGCCGCCCTTCGATCTCACCTCATCGATGAATCGAATAAGATTCTTCCGATAATCCTCGGGCGGCGTGTATCGCTCACCTTTGTCCTTTGACGAATCGTTATGTCCAAACTGGATGAACACGAAGTCCCCTTTTGTCAGATCGTCAATTATAGACTGCCACTTTCCTTCCGAAATGAAGGTCTTCGTGCTCCGTCCGTTCGCGGCCCGGTTATCGACCTTCACCGTTCCCGGTTTGAAATGCCGGCCGAGCATCTCGCCCCATCCCGTTTCTGGCCGCTTCTCGGGCAGTTTGGCCGCCATCGTCGAATCGCCGGCTAAGAAGATCGTCACCGGGGCTCGATCCTGCGCGATCGAAGCGGAGGAAACGATCAGACCGAAAACAAATACAGAGAGGAAGTTCATAACTTCTCCACGACCCGGCCGGCTATCCTGAAGTTCTCGATCTTCAACCCCTTCACGTTTTTCACGATGCTCGGATTCTTGACCGATCCGAACGTGCAATTCCTCATCGTCACGTCATAGATAGGGGCATTGTCCAAGCCCTGGAGATCCACGGCTCGATTACCCGTCTCGCAGGTCAGGTTCTCCACGACGTAGTTCCGGACGGCCGGGGTGTGCTCGCCCTTTGCACCCTCTTCGTAATTGAAATCGATCTCGACAACGGCCCGCGAAACCTGTCCGACGGTAATGTTTCGGAAGTAAAAGTTTTCGAGTTTTCCGCCGCGTGAAGCGTTGTTCTTTACACGAAGTGCGGTCCAAAGGTCTTCGCTGCTCAGCTTGCAGTCGTGAGCGAAGACGTTTCGCACGCCGCCCGAGATCTCGCTGCCGACCGTGATCCCGCCGTGTCCGTCCTTAAAGATGCAATTGCGAATAACGATGTTCTCGCTCGGGGTGTTTAGCCTACGGCCGTCGTTGTTGCGGCCGGACTTGATCGCGATGCAGTCGTCGCCCGTGTCGAAGAAGCAGTTGTCGATAAGCACATCCTTGCACGATTCCGGATTGCAGCCGTCGTTGTTCGGCCCGTGGGTCTCGACATGAATGTTCCTGACGGTCACGTTCTCGCACATCACCGGATGCACTTCCCACATGGGCGAATCGACGATCCGGATGCCTTCGACGAGCACATTCTTACACCTATACGGTTGTATGAACTGCGGCCGCAGCCAGTAGCCGTCACCGAAGATCCGCTCTTCAACCGGAGCGTTTCGATCCATATATTCGTATAGCTTCGCGCGTGCCGCACGCTGGCTCATTTTCTCGGGATCGCCGCCGTATCGCGGATTCCCGTGCCATTTCCAGAAGAACGCTTTGCCCTGGCCATCGAGCGTGCCTTCGCCGGTGATCGCTACGTTCGTCTCGCCAAACGCGTAGATCAGCGGCGAAAGGTGCATCAACTCCATACCTTCCCAACGGGTGTGAACGACCGGCTCGTAGGCCTTTGCATTGGTCGCGAACTTCAGGGTCGCTCCCTTGGAAATGTGCAGGTTTACGTTCGACCGCAACCGGATCGCTCCGGTCAAAAACACACCGGCGGGAACAAGGACCCGGCCGCCGCCTGCTTTTGTGCATGCCTCGATAGCCTTATTGATGGCTGTGCGGCAATCCGCCTCGCCACCGGCCTTCGCACCGTAGCTAAGAATGCTGAAGTCCCTCTTCCTGAAAGTCGGGGGCTTGATCCGGGCGAGGATCCTCGGATATTCGGTCTTCCACGGATCGGCTTGCCCGAATGCCAGGCTCGGGAAAATAGCGATACCGGCGGCGCCGACCGCCAAATTGCTGATAAATTCACGTCTGTTCGGCATATTTCCTAAAGAAGCTCACAGCTCAAAGCTAATGGCTAATAGCTAAAATTCAATAAGGACATTCGCTCAATTCATTTGACCTTTAATTTCCATTTCGGATAGTCCTTGCTCAACAGATCGGCCGGCCCGTCAACATACCAGGCATATCCGTTCCGACGCTCGGGCTCGATCTGCATTACGTCGAATTTGATAACTCCGTCCCGACCGATAAAGATCGGCTTCATTGTCTCGATCTGATAGAAACGTGCCCAGATCGGCGGTGCCGCCGGGTCCTTGATCACAACCCTATCGCCGTTTTTTCGCTCCCACCGGATCCCTTTTACCGAGTTTGCCTCGAACCATTTGATCGCAGCTTCAACCGCGGTGACGATCTCCGGCGTCGGCTTCTGCTGCATAAGGAACCGGACGATCCCTACACTTTCTCCCGCAGTCAGCGATATTGGTTCGAACGCACGCGCGGCGGCGGGTTTGAGCGTTTTCTCGTCGTATTGAGCCGCCCAGATCGTTTTTTTGCCGCCGGCCTCGACCTGCAGTTTAAGTATCAAAGCGGTGCCCTTTGAGGCCGCGGCCTCAGCCCGGGCCCGACGGGTCTCGTCAACGAAAAGATAGTCCTCCTTCTTTTCGGCAATGGCGCGAAGCAACCGAAGCACGCCTGCCATCGCATCGTCGTTCAGAGTAATGTGTGAATAATACCCCTTTCTGAGCGGAAAAAACTGCGGGAAACCTCCATTCTCATACTGAGAATCCAGAAGATAGTCGAGACTTTTGTTGAACGCATCCTTATACTTCGGCAGGTTTGCCGGCGGCGAAGCCTTAAGCATGCTCGCGGTGATGAGACGCGCAAGATAGGCCGCGTGAGGATAGGTCGTTCGATTGTCGATCGTCGTTTCGCTGATGTCGTCTCTGCTTGCCGCCAACCTCTCGCGCTCGGGCTTGGTCAGCATCAAAGCCATATCGACGTTCTTTTCGAAACCGCCGTTTACTTTCTGGAAAAGCAGCAGTTGGTCCCCAATACGCGCCGCCTCGTCGGTTTGGTACCAAAGCGGCTGCTGTTTGAAGACCTCGGACCAAGTTACAAGCTTCCAGTCGGGCGGTGTCTTTTCCTGCCACGCCGAATTGTTCTCCTTATAAGGGTCCCACCCATCGCGTCCGCTCAGAAAGTATTCGACCGAAAATTGCTTGATGTCCTGATCATTCAACTTCCGAGCCCAGGACGCGCGAGCCTCGTCATTCGCTCCCTTACCTTTCGAACCGTATTCCGCTAAGAACGCGGTCTTCTGCCTTTGCGGCTCCCAATGGTGCCAGCCCTCGGGGCGGATCTCGGCGTCCATCTGGGTGTTGATAAATACGGTGCGGCCATAGTCTCGCCACGGCCGCCCAAGATAAATGCCCTTTACCGTGTTGCTGCTGGTCAGTCGGCACCTATCGAAAATAAATCCTGCCGGTTCGTTCGTTGCGAACCGCATCGGAGCCGCGATGTACCCGTCGCCTTTGCTGTGGATGTGGCAGCTTTCGAACACCGCCGCGGCCTGGCCGAAAATGAAATCGACATGGCCTTCGATGTAGGAATCTTTGTAGAACTGGCGGCCGTTCTTTGCGTAGAGCGTGTCCTGCCAACCCAGGAAGCGGCAGTTTCTGAAAACCGCCCGATCGGCCTCGACAAGCACGGCCACGGCCTGCGAACCGGGGCCGAAGGAATTCTCAAATGTGATCTTCTCCGCGAGAAAATCGTGCCCGCCGATGTACGTCGCGAACGCGGCCGAGGTCGAACCGACATCCTTGTTTGAGATCTTATAGGTCAGGATCGTCTTTTCGGCGTCCTCACCAATGAACGAAACAAACGGCTTGTTTGCCGGCACGCGGATCTGTTCAACGTACATACCAGGTTTGATCCTGATCGTGCAGCGGGTCTTGTTGCCTTCCGGCACCCGTTCGATCGCTTCACCGACCGTCCGAAAGTCTCCCGAACCATCCGCAGCGACCGTGAATTCGCATGCCGCCCGAGACGCCCCGGCGAATATCATCAGGACTGCGGTCACCGCGATCAATTTTGAGATTACCCGATCCATACGTCCGTTTCAGGCTCGACCCTGGTTCGATTGAAAGAAATGCGCCGCACAATCGCTCATGCGACGCATCTCGAACTTTACCGACAAGCGCCCCTTTTAGAACGTGAATCTTCCGCCGATCTGTATGTCACGCGGCGGCTGCCGGACAGGGGCTGCCACGAATCCAAAACTGCTGCTCGATGGCGTAAGGTTCGGGGCCGAAAAGTACGGGTTGTTGAGGAGGTTGATCGCCTCGATCCGGACCTGTAATTTCATACCCTCACGGATCCGGAAATTCTTTGAGATACCCGCATCAAATTTCAGGAATCGCTGATTTCGCAACCCATCGTTGGTGATCGGAATATTTCGCAGCGAAATTGCACTTCCGCTTGTATAGTTGTTTGCAACTCCGGGTACCGTTCCGTTGGCCGAGAAACCGCTGTTATCCCATGCCCGAATATCAACGCCGTAACGTCGTCCGTCGGAGTCCTTCTTGCCGAGCATGCTTACTAACTGAGTGATATCACCGTCGTAAAAGGCGTTTGGAAGAAGGAGCGGTTCGCCGCTTTGCCATTCGTAAAGGCCCTGCAGCTGCCAGCCGCCCAGGATCGCGTCGGCCACCGGGTGCCAATCGTTAAACCACTTTCTTCCCTTTCCGAACGGGAGTTCGAAAATGCTTGAGAATGTGAATCTGTGCGGCCGCTCGAATGTCGATATGTACTCGGTCAACTCGGTGTCCTGCGGATTCAAGTACTGGTCCTTTAGGTGGTCTCGCATCCAGGTATATGAGCCGTTCATCGAAAGCGTGTTGGTGAACCGCTTTGTGAACTGGAGCTGGATCGAATTGAAATTGCTCGAACCGTCGTATTCGATGGTTGAAACGTTGCCAAACTGCGGGAAGGCCGTTAGCAGCCTTCGGCGCTGAATGGTACTGGAATTCCACGCGCCTCCGTCGGGGATCAGGGTTCGAAACGGATTCGGAACGGTCTGATTCAGGTACGTCGTTGCCGCCGCAAGATCGGCCACGATCGTCGCAGGATTAGCGGTTGCGAGATCGACCAGGCACGGCAGCCCGTCCGTCACCCTGACGCAGTCGCGCGGGATGAAGTTCAATTCGCGATTGACCGCAAGGTTGGAACCGCGAGAGTGGATATACGTCGCCTCGAAGCCGACGCCGCCCCAGAGCTCTCGCTGGATCCCCAATACAAAGCGGGCATAATTCGCGTTCTCTCGCTCATTTTGGAGGATGATGCTCGTAGGGCCGTTGTTGCCCACCGCGGTCAGGTCACGCCCGACAAATGTCATCAGCCCTTGCGAAGATCCCGGCGAGCTGAGAATGCCGTTCGGAAACGCATTCTGAAGTGTTGCCGCGAACGTGAGCCCATTGTTCGTAGTCGGCGTAAAGACCGTCGGCGTTGAAAACCCCGGCTGAAAGATCACGTTCTGAGTGATAAGTTGAAACGGGGCCGTGAAGATCCCGAAGCCGCCACGCACAACGGTCTTTGAATCGATCGAGTATGAGAAACCGACCCTCGGCTGCCAATTGTTCGTGTCGGCCTCCTGGTTTGCCTGAGAGGCACCATTTGCAAATGCGAATCCACCCGTAAGATTTTGGAAGACAGTTGCCGGGACCCCGGTCGGAACATTCGCGTTGTAGTTCGCGAGCACCTGAGCCGCTATCGGGCTGGCCGCCGTCCGGTCGAAGCCCACTATCATTCTCCCTTCTTTCTCCGTGTATCCTGTCTCATACTCGTAACGGAGGCCGAGATTCAGCGTTAGTTTTGATGAGATCCGCCAATCGTCCTGAATAAAAAATCCGTGGTAAGCGGACGAAACGTCGTAGGTCTGAGGATTGTCGATCTGGCCGCCGGTCGCTATCCCCAACAGGAAGGACGCCCAATCGCGACCCGGACGGTCGCGTTCGGTGTTTCCAGAGCTCGAATGCTGCATCGTGTACGTCCCCTGAAACGTGAAACGTCCTGCAGCGTCGCCCTGATAATCAAAAGTCTCGTGCAGTCGGCGGAAATCATAGCCGTACTTCAGAGTATGGTTTCCCCAGATCTGTGTGATGGTCGGTTGGAGCGTAAATGCATCAAACGGCCGCGACCGTCCGTCGTTGTAGTCAGCACGAAGTGAACCGATCTCCATCCGGTTCGCCGGTCCGGTAAAATCGAATCGCGGAAAAATAAAGCTCTGTCGATTCGAAGGAATACCTGTGAAACCGAGGTCGCCGGCGGTCGGCTTACCTTCCTGAAATCGCCTTAGTTTGAACATCGCCCAACTTCCGCGCACATCCAGGACGAAATTCGAGTTCAAAGCGGAGGTGACACCCACATTGCCGCCATTGTTGCGCCGATTCTCGAATCCCTGAAAAATTGATCCCGGCTCCATTGTCAGGTTATAGCGGTCCTCGGTGTTCCGGCTATGATAAAACTTACCAAATATGTTCGTGCTTTCACTGAAGTTGTGATCAATACGGACCATGTAAGAACGGTATGGCCTGATCAGATTTTGGTCAGTGATGAAGTTGTTTTGTGTCCCGTTATCGGTGCCCGGGAGATTCGGCTCGGGGAAAAACTGCATGAAAGCCAGGGCCGGTGCATATAGGCGGGCGGTCGGAATGACATTCCCCGCAAATGGGGTTCGGCATACCCTGCTGCCGGTACTTCCCGGGGTACAGCTGTTGTTCAGGAGTTGTGCCGAGGCGGGATCGTAGATCGGATAACTGAGTTCCGAAAAATCGCCTTGCCGCATTTTCAGCGTCGGAACCGAATAGGTGGTTGTCTGGGCGACATTATCCTTTTGCCTTTCGAAGGCGAACATGAAGAATGTCTTGTTCTTGAAGATCGGCCCCGACACCGTTGCCCCGTAGCGATTATATTTTCGCTCCGGGCGGTCGATGCCCGCAAGGTTATTGAAAAAGTTGTTCGCGGTACGGCTCTTGTCCCGGTTATAGAGATATAGATCGCCGTGGAATTTGTTCGTCCCGCTCTTCGTCGCCACGTTCACGGTCGCACCGGCCGTAAAACCCATCTGTGCGTCGAATGCATGCGTCTGGACCCTGAACTGCTGGGTCGCCGACGATGGCGGCGTAAATGCAACCTGGCCGTCATATGCAAGGTTCGGTGATCCGTCGAGACTGATCACATTGCCGCCGGAGCGATTGACCTGATTCCCTACCGTGCCATTGCTGCGGAAGCCGGCCAGGTTGCCGTTGGCGGTCGGCCCCTGGAAATTCGGATCCCCGGTGTAAACGATCCCGGGCGACTGGGTCGCAAGTGTGTACGGGGCGCCTTCTGCCAGTGGAAGTTCTTCGATCTGCCGCTGGCTCACCGCCGAGCCGACGGTCACGGTACCACGTTCAAGCAGTTCTGTGTCTGCGATGATGTTGACCTCCGCAGACGTGCCGATCTCAAGTCCGAAATCAACGGTGAGCCGGTCATCGACGTTCACTTGGAGGTTTTCGCGCGACGAGGTCTTGAATCCACTGCCGGTCGCCGAGACGTTATAAATACCCGGTTGTAGAAACGGAACCGTATATGAACCACCGCTATTCGTGGTAACGGTCGTCGCAATGTTCGTTTGCGTGTTCCTCACGATCACGGTCGCTCCGACCACCGCGGCTCCGTTAGGATCGGAAACGGTCCCGGTGATAGTGCCGCGAAAGTCCTGGCCCAAAACGGGCAGGGAAAATGCGGCCGCGGTTACGGCGCATAGAAAAACGAGTCCCCATCGGCGACGGGAAAAGATCTTGATCTTCATAATATCGGTACCTGCCTAAGTAGATTTCTCAAGACGTCCTGCCGACAAGCAACGATCCCAGCAAGGAGTTTCCATTTGAAACTTGATTGGTCAAACCAATCGAGATCGTATCGAAACAAATTTGCGATCGTTGCCTTTTCAATGTCTTGTCAAAAAAGTCACAATAGCTAGTGTTTTGAAAGCTGACCCATTATGCATAGCGACTTTCCTCTTGTCAAGTGTGTTTTACCAATTTCTTTATTTTTGTTTATGGGTTTGACCAATCGTAACGATGACGAAATCAAATTGACCTGTTTGCGATCGATGCCGAACGCGATTTCGAACTTTGCCCGGCCCTACTAAGAACCACGATCCGCTCAATATGGCGATACGGGCGAATAACCATTCGCCGATCGAACAAGGCAACGGAGGGGCTGATCCCGAGTTTCATGCCGACCCGATGTGCTGAATTTCTTGACACCCTGTCGTTGGTGGGTTATTTTTTTGCTCAAAAACCAAACAATTCGACTCTGAGTTTCGATAACCTACAGGAGGCCGCCGATGATCATTTCTTCCCGACTCGCTCATTTACTTATCTTGTTCGTTCTAATGACAGGGACGATCGTGCCGGAGAACGCGGGCGTTGGTTCAACCGACAAATCCGTGATGCGGGTAAACGCGAGGCCGGCAGGTATCGGGGTGAGATCGGGGATAGTGGGTCCGAATGACAGTCTGACATCGTTTGACGGATATGTCGGCCATGCACACGAATTCGAGTGGACTATCGCCCCTCGTCCGGTCGATGGGGGCATTCGCGAAGAGGTCCCTTCAAAGTACCGCGACCGATTCGAAAAATGGAAATCCGAACTTCTAAGCACCGAGTTTGGCCGGGAACAGTGGAACAAATACGCCGGCAACAAGAATTTCATTCTCAGGATCGTTGTGTCGGGTACCCGTAAGAAAGGTGCCGGCACCGACAAATTCGTTTGGGACGATACGGGTCGCCTGATCGGAGCGACAATCACATTGGGATCAAAGCTTGATGAGGGATTCCCGAACCCGATCTACTATCCCGTACTGAATTCCCTTTCGCTCGAAGCAAAGGCCATCCCGGTAAACGGCAGAATACTTGCCGCTACAAAGATCTCTCATGAGCTCGGACATGTAAATCAAGCATCCGCCGGTAGTATGAAAGATCTTCAGCTCCAAAACCGGCTAATGCCGGAATACGTTTCCATCTTTCTAAGCAACGGCCTTAACACTCGCGACAAGAAACTGGTCGACCTGGCGATCCAAATGGGCGGCACTCCGGTCGAGATCTGGGAAAGCCGGGAATATATAAGTGAGGTCAACGCGATGCTCTTCCTGAATGACCGGATAAGCGGCGAGTCCTTCTATTGCCAGGTATTTAATAAGATCCGCTGGAATCTTCAGACATACGCGCCGGGTTACGAGCGACATTTCGGCGCTCAGCCGGAGTTCTCCGGATCACCCTGCTGGAAATAGGCTAGGTTGGAATAAGATGAAGCGACCGTGCAAAATTCTTCACGACCAATAGTTCCTGTCGAGCGATCGATAGTTTATCGCCTCGCTCAAATGGGACGGCGTGATCGGTTCGCTGCCCGCAAGGTCAGCTATCGTTCGGGCGACCTTGAGGATCCGGTCATGGGCCCTTGCTGAAAGACCTTGCCGCTGCATCGCTTTCTCCAAAAGGGCTTCGCTTTCCTGGTCCAATTCACAGTATTGCCTGATCTGCGGCGCCGACATCGACGAGTTTGAGTAAATTCCGTTGCCGCCGAACCGCCGGTTCTGTATCTCTCGAGCCCGTATCACCCTTTCCCGCACGGTCCCGGATCCTTCGATATTCCCGGTTCCCTTTCCGCGCAGCTCATTATATTTGACCGCCGGAACGTCGATATGAATGTCTATTCGGTCCATCAGCGGGCCTGAGATCTTTCCAACATATCTCTGGATCTGCATCGGCGAGCAATTGCATTCGCGTGTCGAGCCGAAATAACCACACGGACACGGATTCATGGAAGCGACCAGGGTGAAATTCGATGGGAAAGTCAGTGAACTTGCAGCCCGGGAGATCGTTACCTGCTTGTCCTCCATCGGCTGGCGCAGCACTTCAAGGACGCTCCGATCGAATTCGGGAAGTTCGTCGAGGAATAAGACACCAAGATGGGCCAGCGAAACCTCGCCGGGCCGCGGGATAGACCCTCCGCCGATCAAGCCGGCCTGCGACACAGTATGGTGCGGCGATTTGAACGGCCGCTCCCGCACCAAGCCAGCCTTCCCTGTCAGGCCGGCAACCGAATGGATCTTCGTTATCTCAAGAGCCTCCTCAAATTCGAGCGGCGGCAAGATCGTGGGCAGCCTCTTTGCAAGCATCGTCTTGCCCGCTCCGGGCGGCCCAATGAACAAAATATTATGACCACCGGCACTTGCGACCTCGAGGGCACGCTTGGCCGTCTGCTGTCCGCGAACATCCGAGAAATCGGCTTTGTACTTTGTGTCTTCAGATCTGAACTTGCTCAGGTCCAGAGTCAACGGCTGAAGTAGCGGGACCTGCGGGCCGCACAGGTCAGTGACCAATCCCGCTGCTTCTCGCAGGTCCCTGATCGGATAGACATTCACCCCCTGAACGACGGCCGCTTCGGTCGCGTTCTCTTCAGGGACAAGCAGATCGGTCATCCCATTCTCACGTGCAGCGAGTGCGATCGACAAAGCACCCCGGACCGGCCGGACCCGGCCGTCAAGAGAAAGTTCCCCGATGCTGAGAATAGTTCCGGCTTTTTCAATGTCGCCCAGGTCGCCACCCGCTCCGAGGATCCCAAGGGCCACCGGAAGGTCAAAGCTCGCCCCTTCTTTGCGGACGTCGGCCGGAGCAAGATTGACGGTTGTCTTGTGAAACGGGAAAAAGAAGCCGCTGTTCTTGATCGCGGCCTTGATCCGTTCCCGAGACTCTCGGATGGCGGTATCCGGCAGGCCGACGATCGTGAATGGAGGGGCCGAATCACCCTCTTTAGGGACCGGTTGGAGGTTGACCTCAATATCGACTATCAGGGCATCGATGCCGTAAACAGCCGCTGACTGAGTGAGGAAGAGCATACGATCTCGTTGAAAAATGGGTATGTTTAAGCCGAACAAGAATAACGTATTTTGTTCAGATTCTTAAATGTCCGGCGACCCATCGAGGTGCCGGCAGGGACAGCGCGTCGCAAAGTTCGGTCGCCGGACCGAATGAACGAGAAAATGGTTTCTCATGTCCGAAATCTTAAGCACCGGGCAACTATTTAAGCGTTCGTTAAAAGAAAAAAATTCGAAGGCTACTTATTTACTAATGTCAATTGTTAACATTTGTGGGTCAAGTTGAAGAATTTACTTGCATTTTTGCCTACGTTCGTGTAATTTACTATTTCTTCCATCCGGCTAGGCGCTTAAGCTACGGCCGCGTTCGTTGACCAAGTTCAATAGATTCAGACCCATAAACCCTTAGGTTCCGCGGAATTGAGGACCTTCATACTGACTGACCATGAAACCCAAGAATCTGATAATTACCCTTGTAACTTGTTTACTGTGCGTAGTTTCCAGCCCCGTATCGGCGTTCGGACGAGATGGAGGAATGTTCCCGGCTGAAGAGCGATCTGTTTTTTATGCTTCGCCAGGAACGACGGTCTGCTCCGACTTTGCTTCGCGGCTATCCGTGATGGCCATACCTTGTAACGGAATATCGGTTACCTCGGTGACCTTTGATGCGTCGGGGCGAACGATCGAATCGGGAACCAATAACACCGTCGGTGTCGTTTATCGATATCCCAACGTCGGTGTTGCACCTGACGGAACGTTTATCGACGCTCTCGTTACCGTTCTCAGTTATTCGAACAATCACGACAGCAGCCCGACCACGTTCCGAAACGCAGATACGCCCGGCAGTACGGCCGGCTTCAATGACAACCTTCAGCCGAGTCTCGAGCAGGAAAGCAACAACTTCATTTCGAATGCGCCTTGGAACGGGAGCATAACCTACAGGATCCAGTTTGTGGACAATGGGACCACAACGCCGCGGGTCATTACGATCGCCGCAACCTCGGTCGACAATGACGGTTCGGGAGCCTGCGGGGGCCTTAGGGAATCCGTGACCTATTCCAATGGTTTCAACCAGATCCTAAGGGCAGCGGTCACGAATCAAACGATCGCGGGCAATGTAGTGACCGGGCCGACGACGACCCAATCGGGGATCGGCACGGGGGCAAACTATTCAAATGCGGCCCTCTATATCAATATCACTCAATTTGATTGGACATTCTCTTTCTCCACCACCGGAAACTGCACAAACGGCGGATCCTCCGAGGATCGCTTCGGATCGCTGAACCTGGCCTGCCAGATCAACTTCGGCCAGAATTTCGTTTCGGCCGCCGTGAGCGGAACAGTGTTCAACGACGCGAACGGCCTTTCAGACCTGACAGTGAACGGCGTCGGGCTGGGCCTTCCGAGCAGCATACAACTGTTCGCGAATCTTCTTGACCCGAACGGTAATGTCGTGTCGTCGGTGACGGTCAATGCGAACGGCACATACAGTTTTCCGACGGTCGTCAGCGGGAATTATCAAGTGCAGATCTCGACCGTACAGGGTGTCGAATCGGACCCGGCACCGGCAACGACTTTGCCTGCGGGCTGGGTGAACACCGGCGAGAATCTAGGAGCCGGTTCGGGAAGCGATGGAACGCCTAACGGCCACCTGCCGATCACGGTCGCGTCCTCCTCGCTGACGAACGCCAATTTTGGTATCGAGCAGCGTCCGTCGGCAGGCACCAGCACGGCCCCTGCACAAGTCAATCCCGGCGGAACCAATAATATTACGGTCCCTGCTGCAACTTTCACCGCATCCGACCCGTCGCCGGGTACCGTTGTTTCGATCCGGATCATCGCGTTCCCGAATGAGGTGACGACACTCACCATCAACGGGACGCCGTATACTGCGGGAAACTTCCCGCCGGGCGGCGTCGTCATTCCGGCAGATAGCGCAGGCAACCCGCTGCAAACGGTATTGATCGATCCCTTCGACGGGAATCGCACAATAACGATCAATTTCGTCTCGATCGACGCCGCAGGGTATGAAAGCCTCGGTTTCGGCTCGGCGATCCAACCGGTTTCGGCCGGAACCACCGCGGCGGATGTTTCGGTGTCCGGCCGGGTACTCGATGACCAGGGACGCGGGGCTCCTAGAGCGTTGATCACGATCGTCGGCCCGGACGGCTCCACAAGGACGGCCATCACGAACCCGTTCGGTTACTTCTACATGGACGCCCTCGAGGTGAACACTCTCTACGTCGTAAGGGTCTCGCATAAACGGTTCCGCTATGAGCCGAGGTCGATCACGCTGGTCGAAGAGTTGACCGGATTAGACTTCGTACCCGAGCCCTAGAGGCGAACAAAGTTCGTCTGTTACGAAACCACTCCAAGGCCAAAGCCCCGAGGGATCTCTTCGGGGCTTTTCTCTCTTCGAACGGGCCGGCGATCGCCGTTCTCGCCCCGTGGGACGATCCGGCTCTTTCTGGGCCCCCTCTTAAAATTTGAACAAAACTTCTTTACCTTTCCGCAAAATCATCATAGAATCACGTAATTCTCCATTTTGGCCGGAAACCTGACAAGGTCCGCCAAAGCAACCGTCAGCCGGAGGTAGGTCATCATAGGTTCGAAAGATCTTCTAAATTCGGATAGTCTGCGAGGGTTAAGGATGGATTCCACAGCCGCGGCGATCGAACAGGATCAACCGTTCGCTTATGAGAAGGGCCTTGAGGTCCCTGTTTTTCATGCACCGGCCGATCTTGAAGCCGATGGTGTCGATCCGTCCTTGTCCGACCTTGAACTATGCAGATTGGCGGCCGGCGGTAATCTCGGTGCGTTCGAATTGATCTACCAACGCTATCACCGACGTTCGTACAGCCTCGCCCTCCGCATGACAAACAGTCAAACCGAAGCCGAAGATCTTACTCAGGAAGTCTTTATACAACTTTATCGAAAGATCGGAAGTTTTCGCGGTGATTCGGCCTTTTCAACCTGGCTTCACCGCCTGACGGTCAACCAGGTTCTGATGCATTTTCGCCGGCGAAGCGTGAAGAACGAGCGTACGTCCGAAGATGGCGAAATGCCCGAACAGACTGTCACAGGATCATCCAATCCAAGGAAAATGCAGGTGATCGACCGGATCGCGTTGAAGAACGCGATCGCCGAGCTTCCCAACGGGTATCGCAATGTTTTCATCCTTCACGACGTCGAGGGATATGAACACGAAGAGGTGGCCCGCCTGCTCAGCATTTCGGTCGGTACTTCCAAGTCCCAACTTCATAAAGCCCGCCTGAAATTGCGCGGGTTGTTGGTCAAACAGAAAGAGCAAAAAACTTCCGATTGACAGGCAACCATCGCGTGTGTCGCCTAATCTATCTTGTTTGAATACGGCGAATTCAATTTGTCTGTCCGTGCTTACGTGTCCGGTCAAATTGGCCACACGAGCGCTGTCCATTTATTGAAATGACTTGCGAGGAATGTCAGGAAAATTTGAGCCAGTTCCTGGACGACGAGGCCGATAGGTCCATATCGGAATCGGTCCAGACCCATCTGTCCGTTTGCGCTGAATGCGCAAAGCTGTGCGAGGATTTCGCAGTCATTCTTGATTCTTGCCGTGTTCCCGCGGCTGATGAACGAACGCCCCCGAACCCCGACGCTCTCTGGCGCAGGATCAACAACATCATCGAAAGCGAGGGGCCGGCGCCCGATGCTCCTCCCGATGCCCGAAAGCGTTCCGTTCGCGGTTATACCTTCTCGCAGCTCGCATCGGCCGTGATCGGCATTGCTCTTATTAGTTCGCTGCTTACGATCGTGGGCACCCGGAACTATTTCGAACCGTCCGGCGAGGACAGCGTATCGCGTTCACGGGCTGAAGAGACCACATTTGAAAAGGTCCTCAGCAAGGTCGGCTTGATAGAATCCCCGCAGGAGGCACGGCTGCGGCGGCTGCAGGAACAGCAGGCAGTCATAGATTATTGGAATAAGCGGGTCATGGAACGGCGTTCGAAATGGGACGCACACATTCGCGACGCGTTCGACAGAAACGTCCGAGAGATCGATCAGGCGGTTTCCGAGTACACGATCATTCTGCAGAAGGATCCGCAGGACGAGCTTTCCGGTGAGATGCTGGATTCCGCATTGACCGAAAAAGTGAACCTTCTTCGAGCATTTTCTGAATTATAATGGCTGATATTTCGAATGGCCCTTAGCGATCATCATTTCTCGCGCAATAAGTACGCCCGAAGAACTACGATCTGGATATTGATGAGCGTAGTTCTTTTCTTTGGGGCGTGGCCCTCGGAGGCGGTGGGCCAAAAGCGCTTTAACCGGACCTATCCGGCGACCAAGAACGTGCGGCTCACGCTCGTGAACCGTTCCGGCACGGTCGTCGTCGAAGGATGGGACCGCCCCGAGATCCGGATCTCTGCATGGCTTGAGGCACCCGCCGCGTTGGTCGTTCCCCAGACGATCAGCGGCACCATTCTCGTAGACCTCGTCCGCGAGAACCAGGGCCGAACGGTTGGCAATGTGAATTTCGAGATACAGGTCCCGCGAAGTTCGATCGTCGATATCGAGACGCGGATCGGCAATCTTTCGGTCGCAAATGTCGGCGGCGGGTTCGTAAGGGCTGTGATCACTTCGGAAGGCGATATCACGCTGACGAATATTGCCGCGGGTTCCGTCGACGCACAGAACGGGATCGGAGATATTTTCTTTGACGGCCTGATCCGAAACGGCGGCCTGTTTCGATTTTCGTCGATGAAAGGCACCATCAGCCTTCGTATCCCGATAGAATCATCGTTCAAGCTTGTGGCGACTGCCCCGTCGACGCGCAGCATCGACCTAGGGCCGTTTCGCAGCAATAACATGCGTTTTGTCAGCGACGGACGTCGGGTAGCCGGCCAATCCGGCGAGGGTGCGGCCACCCTTACCGTTACGAATCAACGAGGCAACATCGCCTTTCTTCGCCGTTAGCCCCCTGCCACTCAAGACCAAGAATATTGACCGATCCACTCGCGGGGTCTATGATGTAAATGGAGTTCCCGCTGCCCACCAACCTTCCGTTATGAAAAATCGACTTATTCCTGCCCTGCTTTTCGTTCTTTTATCTTTTGCATTTTTCGCCGGCTCTGCATCGGCACAACCGGTCCCGGGCGTAAAACGAACGATCTATAAGGCCGATAAATTTGACTTCGGTTCCGGCGGCACGATCGTGGTCGTCGGGGCACCCGCCGGATCGGTCCGTGTGGAGGGTTGGTCTGAGAACGTAGTCCAGGTCGATGCCACGATCGAGATCGCGGCCGATTCGGAAGCCGACCTCGACCTGCTATCTAAGGTCACCGGCTTTGTTCTTCAGGAAACGCTGGGTCGGACGGTGATCACAAGTGTCGGGACCCACGACAAAACATTCATCAAAAAGACCATCAAGAAATTTCCCAAACACCTGATGGGAATACCGTTCAGGATCGACTATGTCGTAAAGGTACCCCGATACTCAGATCTGCAGATCGACGGCGGAAAGGGCAGCTTGTTCGTTGGCGGGGTCGATGGGACGATCAGGATCAACTATCTCGACGCCGATGCGAAGCTCGAGCTTCTCGGCGGAGGAATATTCGCTACCATCGGCGGCGGGTCGGTCGACGTCTCGATCCCCAGCCGGAGCTGGCGCGGGCGCTTTGCCGATGTCCAGCTCGGTTCGGGTACGATGAACGTTTCGCTTCCACCCAGCCTGAACGCTGACGTCGACGCGAACATCCTCCGCAGCGGCTCGATCGACAACAAATACGCGGCGCTGAAACCTAAGCAGCGGCGTGCAGAATTTACCGAAAGATCGATCGCCGCCAGGTCCGGCACCGGCGGCGTGCCGCTGAAATTCACCGTCGGCGACGGAAATATGTCGATAGTGCAGACGGCTCAGCCCTGATCTTCACTCCAGTTTGGCGTTTGATTTCCCGAGGTGATAAGTTAATTTCTTATCATCTTTTTATGACGATCAAATCAGATGTCTGGCTGCGGCGAATGGCCGAAAGCCACAAAATGATCGACCCGTTCCTGCCGGAGTTGGTCCGTGAAGTGAACGGGAACCGGATCATCTCCGCGGGCCTTTCGAGCTATGGCTATGATATGCGGCTCGCCGACGACGGGTTTCGCATCTTCTCCTCTGTGCACGGTAAGGAGATCGACCCGAAACGGTTCGACGATCATTACTCGCTGATCGAGCCGGAGATCCAAACGTCTTCCGACGGCTCTTGTTACTATCTCTTGCCTCCGCATCATTACGGGCTTGGCGTTACCGTCGAAACGTTCAGGATGCCGCGAAACGTCACCGGCATCGCGTTGGGAAAATCGACCTACGCCCGGGCGGGACTGCTCGTCAATACCACTCCGCTTGAAGCCGGCTGGACCGGCCGCCTGGTCGTCGAGATCGCAAATCTTGCCAATCTGCCGCTGAGGGTGTACGTCAACGAGGGCATCGGGCAGATACTTTTCTTCGAATCTGACGAGGATTGTTCCGTGTCCTATGAAGACCGCGGAGGCAAATACCAGGGCCAGACGGGACTGACGTTCGCCCGGATCTGATCCTCGAAACCGGCTTTACAGGATTCAAACCGCAAACGCCCGGCCTTTTTTCTGCCCGGGCGTTTTTGTCATGGCGCCTTCATCGATCCATGAATCCCGAATAAGCAATTTTTTACCTTTTGTCCGCATCCGCCCGCCAAATGCGTCTCTTAGGTCAGGACAGTCATTTCATCGTCCTGATAAATAATTTGGAGGCCATTAATAATATGACGACAACGACGAAGATCAACGGATTGGATATGGACCAGTTCAACGGAACTGTTGAAGCGATCAAGAACGACCCGACTCTGGCGCGTTTCCAGTGGCGGGCACAAAACCGGTGGGTCGACGGCAGCGAGAACCGCACCACGATCAAAGGGTTCTACGGAGCCGGCCAGGAAGATACGTCTCGCGCCGAGGCTTGGGAGTTCGTGAACGGCGAACCTCCTGTCCTTTTGGGCAGCAACGAAGGAGCGAACCCTGTCGAATTTCTCCTCCACGCGCTTGCAGGCTGCGTAACGACAACTTTCGTTATCGTGGCGGCATCGAAGGGAATCACGGTCGAATCGATCTCGACGACGCTCGAAGGCGACATGGACCTGCAAGGGTTCCTCGATCTCGATGCGAACGTTACACCCGGTTACAAGAACATCAAGGTCAAAATGGATGTAAAGGCGAACTGCTCTGATTCGGAACTCGACGAGATCATCGAATACGCCCGCACGCATTCTCCGGTATCACAAACCATTTCGCGTCCGGTACCGATCACTATCGAACGGGCCGCGGTTGCGGCAGCCTAGGATCTCGGCTCGGACGATCCCGCCTCGAAGGCCGGTCGAATGGCCTCCGGGGCGTTTTCGCGCCCAAGCGTGATAGATTATGGTTCATGAAACATCGCATCCGAACGATATCTCTTCTCGTAGCCCTTCTAACGCTTTTCAGTTTCGTCCTCCCGCAGGCGGAGCCCCGTCCCCGCGCGCGGGCAACCGGCGTTACGGTAGGTATCCTTCAGCCCGGCCCCCAGAATGCGATCACGGATGTAGCAGGAGTTCTTGTCGGGCATACAACGCTGATCAAGGGCGAGAACATCCGAACCGGCGTCACGGCCGTCCTCCCGCACGGGGGAAACCTCTTTCGCGAGAAGGTTCCGGGAGCCGTACATGTAGCGAACGGCTTCGGTAAACTGGCCGGCTCGACACAGGTGAACGAGCTCGGCGAGATCGAGACCCCGATCCTGCTTACTTCCACGCTTGCCGTCCCACGAACGGCCGACTTCCTGATGGACTACATGCTTTCCCTGCAGGGAAACGAGAACGTTCAATCGATCAATCCGCTGGTCGCTGAGACCAATGACGGATTCCTGAACGATATCCGCGGCCGCCACTTCACGAAAGATGACGTATTTTCGGCGATCAGGAACGCAAAGGGCGGAGCTGTCGAGGAAGGCTCGGTCGGGGCCGGGACCGGAACCGTCGCCTTCGGATGGAAGGGCGGCATCGGTACGGCTTCCCGCCGCCTGCCGGCTTCACTCGGCGGCTATACGCTCGGTGTTCTGGTCCAGACGAATTTTGGAGGCGTCCTCACCATTGATGGTGCGCCGGTCGGGCAGGAACTCGGCAAGTATTTTCTGAAGGATATTGTCGGCTCGGACCAGGGTCCTTCAGTTCCATATCCCGCACACCGCGTTCCGGATTCTGCCGACGGTTCGATAATCATCGTTATCGCGACGGACGCGCCTCTAGATCATCGTCAACTTAGAAGGCTTGCTGAACGTTCGATCGCGGGCCTTGCTCGGACCGGGGCTGCGTTGACGAACGGCAGCGGCGATTATGCGATCGCGTTCTCGACCGCGGCATCCAACCGGATAACGCCGCTTGGTTCGGGGTCACGGACCCGGCAGGTTGAGACGATTGCGAACGACGCGATCTCGCCGCTCTTTCTCGCGGCGATCGAAGCAACCGAAGAGGCCATTTACAACTCACTGTTCAGGGCGAAGACAGTAACAGGCAAAGAAAAAAGGACCGTTGAGGCACTTCCTCTCGAACCGACGCTAAAAGCCCTGCGCAAGTTCGGAAAAATTAAGTGACTCAACGGCCTCTTCTATCTAGCCGATGACCGGTTACACGGTTCCGTCGGTAGTTGTATCGAACGAAGCGGCACTGGTATCGACCGAAGTGTCTATGCCGGTATCGACGGAGGCGACCGATGCGTCGTATCCCGTGTCGATCCCGCCCGCATCGTAACCCGTATCCATTCCGCCCGCATCATAGCCGGCCATTCCGGTATCGACCATGCCCGGGTCATAGGTGCCGCCGGTCTCGACCATGGAGGACGGATCCTGATCGTAGTTATAGCTTTCCTGATCGGCGTGCGAAGCAAAATCATCCGCCGAGGCCTGATATACACCCGCCTGTTCGGCATTTCGCGCGGCATTGTCAAAGTCGCCCGCCTCGGCATATTTCGCCGCGTTATCGGCGTAGTAGTCGGCATTCTCTTCCTGGTGAACAGCCCAATCCAAATTATAGGCGTCATTGTCGGATTGCCCCGTGCGGTCCGGCCCGCCGGCAAGATAATCGGCGTCGCCGGTCGCGTAGCCCGCGTTCTGGGCGTCCTCTTTAGCGGCCGCGTAATCACCTTCTTCAATATGCTCCTGCTGCTGCTGGCGATAATCTTCAGCAATGTCCTGCTTCCAGGCGGCATGGTCCAACTCGGCGGCATCCGAAGCGCCGAGCATCGAATTGTCGCCGGCCTGATAGGCTTCGTTCTCGGCCACTTCACGGGCATCCGCAGCCGCGGCAAAGTCGCCTTTTTCGACGAATTCGTCGGCCGCTGCTTGCGCGTCCCTCGCGGCATCGGCATGGGCCTGCTGTGATGCGAGTTCCGCTTCTGCCTCAACCTCGGCCGCAGAAGGTTCCTCCGAAGCCGTCGAATAGTCTGTCCCCGAAACCGGGTCAGCCGACATCGAATCAGGAGCCGTGACCGTCGTTTCTTCGACCATCGCATCGAGCTCCGCCGAATAAGCCTCGTACTCCGGGGTTTCGGCGATCTCCTCGGCCGTCGGAAGGGTTTCTTCTGACACAGTGACTGTCGTTTCCTCGACCGTCGCTTCCAGTTCGGCCGAATAGGACTCGCTCTGCGGATCTTCGGCCGACTCCTCGGTACTTGGGAACATATCGTCTCCCACGGTGAATTCGACCGAGTTTGTTGAGATCTCTTCTTCGGTCGGCAGCCCCTCCGATGCGGCCACGGTGAAATCGACCTCGCCGTCGGCATCGGCATCGAACGAGTCGAACTCGCCGTCGCCATCAGTATCGGTCGCGATCGCGTCTACTTCGCCGTCTCCATCGGTATCAAATACCGCAACATCCAGCGCGCCGTCGCCGTCAGTATCTTTCCCGATCGCGTCGACCTGGCCGTCACCGTCAAAATCGGCGACCGCAGTGTCGATCTGTCCGTCACCGTCGGTATCGGCCGCGGCGGTGTCGAGCTTGCCGTCGCCATCGTAATCCATATACATGGCTTCCTGGTCCGATCCGCCGTCATCAAACATCGCTTCGACCGCAGACTCGGCGAATGCCTGGTCTTCGCCGGTCAGATCGTCGACCGCCGCGGTTGTGATCTCGAATTCTTTCTCCGTTCCGTCCGGTGCCGTTTCAGTGATTGTGATCTCGTTCTCATTCGCCATAATTCAATGTCTCCTGTTTTTTTGGTCCGCGGGCCGCCGTGTTTTTGTCGGCCTTTGCGTTTTTCTTAAGACGCGATATCGCACCGCATTTTGCGTTAGGGCACTTAACGGGGAGTTCCGTCTTCCCTTCCAGGGCGGTGATCGGGACCCTCATACTTGTGCCGCAAGTCGCACATTTGACCCGAAGGACGTCCGGATCGGTCTTCGGCGTTTCTTCCTGCTTTGGTTTTGGTGGGGCAGATGCCTTGATCGTGTCGGCGATTATCCGAAGCGAGTTCTTCAGCTCAGCACTCTGCGCGAACTCGCTCAAAAGCCGGAGCCGTGGGCCTATGTAAGGCGTTGAAGTCGTGGTAAGTTCCGAAAGCTTTAGATATGAATCGTCCTCGACCGATTGCTGGGCTATCCAGGATTCGATATTTATCTGACGGTAGATAAATGAGGATTTCAGCGACCACGAAAGCAGGACACGACGGGCAACGTCTTCGTTGCCGACGGTGAGAAGGCCTGCCCGGTCGGCCGTGATCTCTGCCTGACGGGCCCATGCGAGAAGCGGCATTTCGATCGCACCGCTTAACAGGGCCGTCGGGCTGAGGGCGGCAAAAATGCCTCCGGACATAAAACCCTTGGCCGGCCCCTGCTCGCCCAAGAAGAACCGGATGACCGTCTTCCAAAGCGCGTGGCCCGATTTGCAGTGGCCCATCTCGCGGGCAAGCAGAAAGAGCATATCGACGCCCTGGAAATTCCCCGCCAGGGCGGAACCTACGACGATGAAGGAATCGTTGTCGGTCCCAAAGGTCAACATGTCCCAGGGCCTTTCGCCCGAAAGGTAAACGTCCGGCATGTGGCTCATTCCAAGGATGCGTGCGGCCCTGACGGCTTGGCCGTAAATGTGCGGCATTTGTCGCTCGCTCAACCGGACACCGTTGAATGTTACTTCGATCCACCGGCGCCCGACCTTTTCCGAAACGGACTTTGCTGCCATCGAAAGCGGCGTCATCGAACGGAGCGCCGACATCGCCTTCGCATCCGCCGCCCAAGCAAACGCCGAACTGTCGACCGTGTAGCCCGGAACCAGCGGCTTCAGTGTCCGGCAATCCCTGCATACGACTACTTTTTCTGGGAAAGAGTTCGGATCGTCGCCGCAGGTATGACATCGCACCTGCCGAATTGGAGGCTGGAAATTCGGCGGGTATTGACCGGGATAATTCGGCTGGTTTTGGTTCGGATAATTCTGGTACTGGGGTTGTCCCGGCTGCCCGTAATTTTGGGGTTGGGGCTGCTGTTGCTGACCGTGCGGGTATCCCGGCGGTTGTGGCTGCTGGCCGCCCTGCTGGTGGCCAGCGGCCGGCGGGATCGGCACGGTATTTGATATCGGTGAGTTGGCTCCGGCGCCGGGCACGCTGCCGACTACGGCGATCCCGCAATAGATGCAGAATCGTGAGCCGGCAGGCGGCTGGATGTGGCCGTTGCTGCACTGGATCGGCTTTTTCGGTACTTCAGACATCTTCTACATTCCATTGATCAAAAACCGACCGGTATCAGGGAGAGGAACAGCCACAACACTGTCAGTATCAAATAAATGATGCTTACAGCGATGCCGCCCCACAACCCGATCTGGGCCATAACCTTCCCCGACTTGGGAGCTTTACCCGATTTGATCGCGTCCAGTTCCAGCCATCCCATGATCGCCGCCGGGATTCCCGTAAAATATCCGCAGCAAACGAGGCCGACGATCGCTAGAACGAGCGAGATGATCGCGCGCTGGCTTGCGCCGCCCGACGTGCCTCCGCCCTGCATCCCAAACTGCTGGCCGCCTCCATATTGAGGGGGCGAACCGACGTAAGGTCCCTGGCCGCCGACATGCGGCGGACTTTGCTGTTGATAGCCGGTGCCGCCGACTGTCGGCCCCAGGCTGGAGGCACAATTCAGGCAAAAAGCGGCGTCGGGCGGGTTCATTTGGCCGCACTTTGGACATGCTCTGGTCATATTTCCGTCTGTTATTCTCCCAAATTCAAGATCGGTCGCGGTAAATCCCGGGTCACGGCTTAAAAACGCCCTGCCGCGGTTCCGCTAAGTCGATGTCCAAAAGTGTGACGGAATGACGCGGTGCAATGGGCTATAATTTGCTGTTACTATAAGCTAAGTTGGCCGCGTTTGAAAGTATGCTTGCTTACCCCGGCCGGCGGTAAACGAGTCGAAATAACGCCTCAGCCGTCGACCGTCGAGGCCGGTTCGGGTAACGCGTGGGCGCTGCGACGGGAACGCAAAACTGTGGAACTCGAAGGCGGCTTGGTGGTCTAAACTGTGTTAATGGAGATACTTAACTACATCGACGGTAAGTTGGTACAGCCTGCATCGAGCGTTTATCTCGACAACTGCGAACCTGCGACAGGGGCGGTGTACTCGCAAATTCCTGATTCTGATGCGCGAGACGTGAATTCGGCTGTCGAGGCTGCAAAAGCCGCGTTCCCGGCCTGGTCGGCAATGCCCTCCCAGGAACGCTGCGCGCTGCTTTTGCGGATTGCGGACCTGATCGAACAAAACCTAGACGATCTCGCACAAGCCGAATCGAAGGACAACGGAAAGCCTGTTTCACTGGCGAAAAGCGTCGACATCCCGCGTGCCGCCGCAAATTTCCGATTTTATGCCACTGCCGCGATGCACCTTGCGAACGGCTCGCATGAGACTCTTCTTCCCGGGGGCGGACGGGCGATAAATTATACGTTACGGCATCCGATCGGTGTTGCAGGATGCATCTCGCCCTGGAATCTTCCGCTTTACCTGTTTACCTGGAAGATCGCCCCTGCACTCGCGGCAGGGTGCACGGTCGTCGCCAAACCGAGCGAGGTCACTCCGATGACGGCGTATCTACTCTCTAAACTTTGTTCAAAGGCGGGCTTGCCCGCCGGTGTGCTGAACATCGTTCACGGGACCGGACCGAAGGTCGGGGCCGCGATAGTCGCGCATCCGGAAATAATGGCGATCTCATTTACGGGAGGCACGAAGACCGGTGAGGAGATCGCCCGCACTGCAGGCCCGATGTTCAAAAAACTTTCGCTCGAGCTTGGCGGTAAGAACCCGAACATTATCTTTGCCGACTGCAACTACGAGCAGATGCTGGAGACGACGGTCCGGTCTTCGTTCTCGAATCAGGGCGAGATCTGCCTTTGCGGATCGCGGATCTTTGTCGAGAGGCCGATGTATGAGCAGTTCAAGGGCGACTTCACCTCACGTGTCGCGGCGTTGAAGGTCGGCGACCCTCTGGCCACGGATACCGATGTCGGTGCGATCGTTTCCAAACAGCACTTCGACAAAATAATGTCTTATATCGAACTTGCACGAGAAGAGGGCGGAACCGTCCTGACCGGCGGCAAGCAAGTTTTTTTAGGCTCCCCTCCTGCCGGAGGAGGGGTGGCAGCCGTTTCGGCTGACGGGGTGGTGGGAGGCCGCTGTGCAGATGGGTGGTTCATCGAGCCGACCGTCATTGAGGGCCTTGCTCACGAATGCAGGACCAATAAGGAAGAGATCTTCGGGCCCGTGGTGACTGTCCAACCGTTCGACACCGAGGTGGAAGTTCTTAAGTACGCGAACAGCGTCCGCTATGGCCTCTCAGCAACCGTTTGGACTGAAAACCTGTCGCGTGCTCACCGCGTAAGCGCAAAGCTCGAATCCGGCATTGTCTGGGTAAACTGCTGGATGCTTCGCGACCTCCGCACACCGTTCGGCGGAATGAAGGACAGCGGCATCGGCCGCGAAGGCGGCTTTGAAGCGCTCAGATTCTTCACCGAAGAGAAGAATATCTGTGTAAGTATTTGATCGCGAAGGCTGTTCCTGCATCGGCCGGGCTCGATCGAATAGTAGCTGGCCAGATACTTTGTGACTCCCGGTCACGCGTAAATTACCAGGAGACACAAATGATATGACCGTGATCAGGAAGATCGGAAAAACTCTTGGATATATAGGTTTAGGGCTGTTCGCGTATTTGCTCGGCGGCATCCTCATCGATCGTTATTTAATGCCGTCTACACCGCCTGATCTCACCGGATACTTTCGATCCGGCGATCGGTTGGTAAGCAAATCCGAAGGTTTCGACCAGACGGTCCTTTCCGTCAACGACGGCTGGCTGCATACTCGTCTAATTGCTAAACCACACGCTATCGGGCCGCCTGAGCACTTTCACGAACATTTCACCGAGACATTCACCGTTAAGAGCGGCACGCTCAGCATTCTCATCAACGGCGAAAAACGTATTCTGGGCCCGGGCGAGACAATTACCGTCCCGCCGATGACGCGTCATAAACCGTTCAACGAAACCGGCGAAACCGTCATCATAGAGAGCATCGACCCGCGGACGCTGCCGGTCGAATTTGGCTTTCTCCTCACGCAGTTGTACGGATTTATGGACTCGTTTCCCGATGGGCCGAGCACGCCGCAGATGCTGATGCAGCTTTCGGTCTATGGCAGCGAAGCCGATTCATGGTTGGCCGATGGCCCGCCGCTGTTGGTGCAAAAGGCTATGCGGTTCTTGATGGCCCCGACTGCCAGATTGCTCGGTTATCGAAGTTATTACGAAGAATTCCGGCCGACTCGTTAGAAGAAGATCCGCCCGGCATGACACAGATAGGCTACTGCGAATATGAAAATTAACACTGTTATATCCTTGCTGATAATACTGGCAGCTTCCTCCGTCTCGTTTGCGCAGCAGAAGCCTCCAACCGAGGACGCGATGTCGCGGTTCCTGCGATATATCAAGATCGACACGCAGTCCGCCGAGGGTGCGACAAAAAGCCCGAGCACGGAGAAGCAGTTGGTGCTGGCCAGGTTGCTCGAAACAGAGTTGAAGGCGTTGGGTGTCCAAAGGGTCCGGATAAGTGCCGAAGGTATCGTCTACGGCATGGTCCCGGGAAATCTTGCGGACAATTCAAAGGTCCCCACAATTGGGTTCATCTCGCATATGGACACATCCCCCGCCGTCAGCGGAGCGAACGTCAATGCGATCATCCATCGAAATTACCAGGGCGGCGATATCGTACTGCCGAATGACAAGTCATTGGTGATCACGGTCGACAAGAACCCCGCTCTTAAAGATCTGATCGGCGACGACATCATCACGGCGGACGGAACAACCCTGCTCGGGTCCGACGATAAATCAGGGGTCGCTGAGATCATGACGATGATCGACATCCTGAGGCAGAACCCGTCGATCAAGCACGGGAATATCGCCATCGCGTTCACGCCCGACGAAGAGGTCGGCGGGCCGATGGACCAGTTCGACATCGAAGGATGGGGGGCGAAATATGCCTACACGGTTGACGGCGGCGAGTTGGGCGAGATCTCCGACGAGACCTGGTCGGCCCGGACCGCGACGATCACATTTCACGGCAAATCGACGCATCCCGGCTATGCAAAGGACATCCTTGTGAATTCGATGTACGCAGCGAGCGATTTTCTTTCCGGCTTCCCGCCGAATATGCTGCCAGAATCCACCGAAGGTCGCGTTGGATTCGTTCATCCGTACAGTTCGACGCTCGACATCGAGACATCGGCCGTTAAGGTTCTGGTCCGTGACTTTGACCTGAGCGGCATCGAGGCCAAAGAGAATATGCTCAAGCAGATGGTCGCGGCGACCCGGATAAAATTTCCCAATGTCAGGATCGAATACGAGAGTACGCTCGGCTACCTGAATATGAAGGAGATCTTAAAGGACCATCCTCAGTTGACCGAATATGCTATCGAGGCCTCGACCCGGGCCGGCGTGAAGCCGAAGATGAAGCCGATCCGCGGAGGAACGGACGGCTCGCGTCTTACAGCACGCGGACTGCCGACGCCGAACCTGTTCACAGGCGGGCATAATTTCCACGGCAAGCTCGAATGGAACTCGCGAAAAGGCCTTGAAAAATCGACCGAAATGCTCGTTAACCTCGTTCAGATCTGGGCGGAGAAAGGCGGTCAGGCCGGTGCTAAGTAGAATTTCCGATTCGGGCCTGATTGAGGGAGCGATTATTATTTCACCTTTTTTCTGAGGACTTTTATGGATCAAGAAACCCAGCCCATTAGAATTGAGACCGGCGAAGAGGTCGCATTCGAATTGATGAAGTTCATCGCCGAAAAAGAAAACCGCAGCCTATCGCCGGAAGAGGTCCGCGGGTACTACCTCGACCTTTTTGTCGAATGTGCCAGGGCCGTCTACGAAGGCGAACGGTGATCAGAGCAGGTTCCTCAACGAACTCAGGAAGACGAGGCCGATCATCAGCCACGTGCCCGAATACTTGCGGTCTTCGATAAGAAAAACGGCACGCGGAGCCAGATAGAACAGCAAAAAGCATATCGCGACAAAGAAGAGGCTGACCACCTTCATATCGGCCGAAAGCGGTGCGCCGTCAGCCCGCGTCGTCAGAAGTTCGGCGACTTGATAATAGAACACCTGCCAAACGATCATATAAACGAAAAGCCCGAAATCGGCGGCGAATTCGGCCGGAAAACGGAATTGCCAATGCCCTTTGCTCTGCCGGATCCGTTCGTCGGGCGTCAACGGGCGTGACAGCCTGTAGATCAAATATGCCTCGAGCACGGCCAGGAACAAGATGGCGAGAGAACCGATGATCTGGATCGAATGTGACTCTCGTGGTGACCCGTCCGTCCCGACGTCGACGATCCCTATGCTTCCCGCCGCCTCGGTGAGCGATAACATTACGAACGCAGCGGTCAGAACTATCAGCGGAAAACTAAATACGAAGAAGACAACCGGAAAAGACGCATCCTGCGATTTGGAGAGCCTCGCCTGAAGCGGAAATCGCTTAAGGTAGAGCCCGACCAGCCTTCCTCCGAGGACCAGGATCATCAGCAATGGCAGCGTCCGCCCGGCACGCGCATCGTTACCGAAGAAAGCACCGAAAAGCGCATCGATCCTGTCCGAGACGATCGGAAAAAGGATCAGATTGCACAAGACAACGATCAGATCAAGTGCAATGCCCTGCCGGTTTGGCGGTAAGAATGGCCTCATGGTCGCGGCATTTTAACATGCCGACAGCTCCTTGATAGTTGAAATTCGGTCCGTTGCGGTAGAATATCGGCGAATGGCCGAGATAATGAATTCGGATCGAGCCCCCGAGCCCGTCGGGCTATATCCTCACGCACTCCGCGTCGGCAACCTTCTCTTTCTTTCCGGCGTCGGGCCCCGCGAACGAGGAACGAAGAAAATACCCGGAGTTGAACTAAACGAAGCGGGTGAGATCGTTTCCTATGACATCGAAACGCAATGCCGCTCTGTTTTCCGGAATGTTCGATACATTCTTGAAGATGCAGGCTCGTCATGGGATCAGATCGTTGACGTAACGGTGTTCCTGACGAACATGAAAGATGACTTCGGCGTGTATAATCGAGTATATGCCGAATATTTTTCGGAGAATCGGCCTTGCCGTACCACCGTCGAGATCGGGGCGTTGCCGACCCCGATCGCGATCGAGCTTAAAGTAATTGCAACAATAACAGATAAATAAGGAGAGTTTTATGACCGCAGCTGCTACCCAGGGGATTTCAACACGAGGATTTGCGACACATGGGCCCGAGGCAAAATTCGAGCCGTTTGAGTTTGCTCGTCGTCAGGTCGGCCCGCACGACGTTCTTATCGACATCGACTACTGCGGCATTTGCCACTCGGACATTCACCAGGCAAAAGCTGAATGGGAACCGATGATCCCGTCGATCTATCCGATGGTGCCCGGCCATGAGATAGTCGGCCGGGTGACCCAGGTCGGCGACGATGTCACGAATTTTAAGGTCGGCGACACTGCCGGGATCGGCTGTTTCGTTGACTCGTGCCGTGAATGCCCAGCATGTTCCGCCGGAGTTGAGCAGTACTGCTTGAAGGGCAGTGCTCTGACGTACAACGGCACCGAGATGGATCGTACGACTCCGACGTATGGCGGCTATTCCAAACAAATTACAGTCGATGAAAAATACACATTGAAGATAAACGCCTCGGGTGACCTGTCGGGCATTGCACCGCTTCTATGCGCCGGTATTACTACCTACTCGCCGCTCAAACGGTGGGGAGCTGGCCCTGGCAAAAAGGTTGCGGTCGCCGGGCTCGGCGGGCTCGGCCACATGGGCGTTAAGATCGCAAAGGCAATGGGCGCCGATGTGACCGTATTAAGCACGTCGCCTTCGAAAGAGGCCGATGCCAGGTCACTCGGAGCCTCCGGTTTTGTAAACACTCGCGACGCCGAGGCTGTAAAGGCTGCGACTGGAGGCTTTGACATACTGCTCGACACGATCTCGGCCAATCACGATTACAATATGTACCTCGGCATGGTCACGCTCAACGGCGTAATGGTCGTTGTAGGCGTGCCGACGGAACCGGTTCCTCTTAATGCCTTTTCTGTCATCGGCGGCAACAAGGTGTTGGCTGGATCGCTGATCGGCGGTATTCCCGAGACGCAGGAAATGCTCGATTTCTGTGCCGAACATGGGGTCACGTCGGACGTAGAGGTGATCACGCCCGACCGGATCGAAGAGGCGTATGACCGGACGATCAAGTCCGACGTGCGTTATCGGTTCGTCGTCGATATGAAACATGCCTAGGTACATCGCACTTCTTCGCGGGATAAACGTAACCGGAAACGCGATGATCCGGATGGAAGAGCTTCGAGGTATCTTCGAAGCTCTTGGTTTTTCCGGCGTCGCGACCTACATAAACAGCGGCAACGTTGGATTCGATTGCAGAAGCCCTCGCGTCAGCAATGGCGTAACACCGAGCTTGAAACTCGAAGAAAAGATCGAGGCCGCCGTCGAAAATCATATGGGCCGTCCGGTGGCCGTAGTGGTGCGCGAGCGATCACATATCGAGGGCATCCTGGCAAACAATCCCTTTGACGGCGAATTCGAAAGCCATAAGGAGATGCACGTTTTATTCATGAAGCAGGAGGTCTCGCGTGAACAACTCGAAATGCTTCGTGATGCCGCGCCTGCTGAAGAACGGTTCGTCGCCAAAGGCGGTGAGATCTACCTCCACCTGCCGATGGGAGTCGCCCAAAGCCTGATGGGCCGCGGCCTGATCGAAAAGAAACTGAAGATCGCCGTCACTGCCCGCAATTGGCGAACGGTACAGAAGCTGGCTTCCTTGTAAATTTGTCACATTGGGTTCGATGATGGTGTTTTACGGTAATAGCCAAACACACCAATAAGGAGTCTCTATGACAAATATCCATCGCCGCCTTCGATTATTGGAGATCTACGCCGCTATTTCGATAGCGGTTTTTCTTTTGCTTGCAGTTACGGCCTTTACACGATCAAGGGAAAAATTTGCCGAGATCGATGTTGAGAGGATCAACGTGCGTGAAAAGAACGGGCAGCTTGTGATGGTTGCGGCAAACAGCTCGCGGATGCCCGATCCCGTGATCAACGGCAAGGCGTTCAAGACCGAGCGGCCGGCCGGAATGTTGTTCTTCAACGGCCTTGGCGATGAGAATGGCGGGCTTGTCTTCGGAGCGGTCGAGGGCAAGGGGCAGTACGGGGCCTATCAGGGCCTGTCGTTCGACAAACACAAGCAGGCCCAGGCGATGGCTCTTGTCTACAACGACCACAACGGGAAATACCGCACCGGCCTGCAGATCTGGGACCGGCCTGAGATCCCATTGGATCAGATACTGATCCGCCAGGAAGAGATAGACAAAATGCCCTCTGGTGAGGCAAAAATCGCGGCGCTCTCCAAGATCAAGGTTGATAATCACTCACCTACTCGAGTCTATGTTGGCAAGAATGCCGATCGCGATTCAGAGGTAACTCTATACGACGCAAACGGAAGAGCCCGGATCAAAATGTTCGTTACGGCATCGGGAACCGCGAAACTTGAATTCCTCGACGCCTCAGGCAAGCCGATTTACAGCTTGCCTGACGACGGCGTAAAGAAATAATGATCTCGAAGATTTTCGGGTTAGGGCCTCGCTTCGAGTACCAAATTGAAGGGTGTTTCGGTGGCGCGTCGGAATTTCGTGAACCCTCCGGCCTCGGCAACTTCTCTGAAGCGTTTTTCTCCGGCCTGAGCACCAAGCCCTAGCCCAACTTCCTGCGAACGCGACGCGGGTGTGCATATCAGCGTCGATGCAGAGTAATATACGCGTCCCACAGGATTGTGATTATCTTCGGCTTTGTCGTTGGCGAATGGCTCGACGATCATCCACGTGCCGTCGGGTTTCAAGGCCTTCCGGACATGCGTTGCGGCTCCCGCCGGATCGCCCATATCGTGCAGACAATCAAAGAAAGTCACGAGGTCGTAGTCGCTGCCCGGGAAATCCTTTGATGCCGCAATCTCAAATTTGACACGATCGCCCACACCGGCGGCCTCTGCCTTGGCACGTGCCTGCTCGATCGACTTGTCATGATAGTCAAATCCGACAAACTCCGAATTCGGATATGCCATTGCCATCAGGATCGTCGAGGCTCCGAGGCCGCATCCTACATCGGCGACCTTTGCTCCGGCCTTCAGTTTATCCTCGACGCCGTCGAGGGACGGAAGCCACGAGGGGACAAGGTTTGCAATATAGCCCGGGCGGAAGAACAACTCAGTCCCACAGAAAAGATCCGCGTCGTGCTCGTGCCAGCCAAGCCCGTCGCCGGTCTTAAACCTGTCGATCATCTTTGGTACGGCTTTCAGGGCCGAGGTCGCCAGGATAAATGCCCCGGGCAGATAGGCCGGATTGTCCTCGCTGGTCATCACCAACGCCTGTTCGTCGGTCATATAATAACTGTCGTTCGCGGCGTCATACTGGATATAGCCGCTCGCCGCGTTGGCATTGAGCCACTCACGGATATATCTCTCGTTCGTACCGGTCCGTTCGGCCAATTGCGCCGCGGTTATTCGTTCGTTGGGGGTTGCCATAGCCTTGTACAATCCCAGTTTTTCGCCGATGACGATCGACCCGGCATGCATCGTCGCACCCAGGTCGCCGACAAAACGACCCAACAGTTCGTTCAGTTTGTCTTCATTGATATTCATAAGTAGTATTCACCTGTATAAATGGCGTGTCGGTTTGCATACCTTATCGCCTATTTCTAGAGACGCATTACTAATTCAATAGCGGACAAACTTATCGGCAAGAATTCTCGCTCGTTTAGTTCGCTCCCTGACTCGCTGTATAATAGCGGGATAATGATCCGGCGACCGTTCAACTTCAAAAAATGGATCGATGACCATCGGCATCTGCTGCGGCCGCCGGTTGGTAACCAGTGCGTGTTTCAGGATGAGGATTTCATAGTGATGGTCGTCGGCGGGCCGAATTCGCGTAAGGACTATCACTGGGAAGAGGGCGAGGAGCTTTTTTATCAACTCGAGGGCGACGTTAGAGTGCTCGTGCAGGAAGACGGGAAGCCCGTCGAGGTGCCGATCCGCGAGGGTGAGATGTTCCTACTGCCGCCGCGCATCCCGCACAACCCGATCCGCGGTGCGAACACCATAGGCCTCGTCATCGAACGCAAACGCCGCCCTGGCGAACTCGACGGGCTGCTGTGGTTCTGCGAAAGCTGCAACAACAAACTCTACGAGGAATACTTTCAGTTAGAGGACATCACCACCCAGTTCCAGGGCGTTTTCAAAAAATTCTACGGATCCAAAGAACTGCGAACGTGCTCGAATTGCGGCACCGTCATGGAACCTCCGCCTGTTGTGAGCTAGCCGCTTCTACTTTTTCACCACTGAAATAGTTATCTCCGACGGATACTGCTTCGAATGATGCACCGCGTTGTTCGCGACAATGCCTTTAACCTCGTCCCAGTTGTTTCCGCCGGTGTTCATATTCCGGTCGAAGCGGGGGAAATTGCTTGACGAGATCTCGATCCTGATACGATGGCCGGGGGCGAAGTAGTTGCTGGTCGTCATCGGCTGAAACTTCACCTTATGCACCTGTCCAGGCTCCATCCAGACGAGGGGCTTGTCGTAGCCGTCGCGGTAACGCATTCGCTGGATGGTCTCGTCCAGGTTCCAGGCCTTGCCGTTCTCATCCACGTCGATCAGTTTGACGGTGAAATCAGTGTCCTTTGCGTCGGATGAGACATAGAGCGTCACGTCGATCGGGCCGCTAAGCTCGATGCCTTCTTTCAAAACGTCGGTCGTGTAAACCAGAATGTCCGGACGTTCTTCCATCTTGCTCTGGTCGAACGATCCGCCGCGGACGGCGTTGCCCGTACAGCATACGTTGCCGCCGTACGACGGGACCGGATCCATCGGGTCGTATTTGAACTTGTCGGGAGCGTCGGCGTCCGGAGGTGCAGAAACAAGCTTCCCATCGCCGTTCAGCGTATTGGCCTTGCCGCCGCTCGAAAGATAGAACTTCATCGGCTGGGCACCGGCCGGGGGCCAGGTGTCGGACGACTGCCACTTGTTCGAGCCCATCGTGAAGTAGCGCACCTTCGGCCACGTCCTTATGTCATTGCCTTCGCTAATTCCCTTTAAGAAATAATCGAACCAGCCGTTCGTCAACTCGCTGTAATTCAGCGTCGCGTCGCCCATGCTTCGCTCGCCCACGACCGTGTTCTCGGTCGCACGCGTATAGCTGCAATGCAGGACCGGAGCGATCACCGCGTACTGTTTGTCGGCTATCGCCGGGTCAGCGGTCTTCCGGATGTGGTTATACATCGCCAGGTTCGGCCCGGTAGATACGTCGTACCACGACATGAACCAAAATCCCGGAATGTTGACCTTCATATTGTCGTGATACAGCCCGCCCTTGTACCAAGCAGGATCGTTCGGGGTGCGCTTGATCATCGCGCCGCCCGTCGGCACGGGCATCTCGTCGGCGAAAATGCCTTTTGGGCCGTCGACCGCGACAAAGATGTCTTTCACAGGCAAATGCCGCAACGCCTGTGACCAGTCAACAGGCGTCGACTGCTGTTGAAGGTCGAACCATTTCGAAGCCCAAATAAGTTCTTCTTGCGTCGTGTCCGGCGCGAACTTCGGACGGATCTGATTCTGCTGGCCGTAAAGCCATGCGATGAAGAGCATCTGGACAGCACCGCCGCGGTACCAATTTCCCTGTTCGTAATATGGCCCGACGCGTCCGACGCCGGCACCGAATCCCTGAGCGATCATCGTCGTAAAGCCCGGGACGTCCCTCGCCGCCACGGCCATCTGCCATTCCGCCGTCGATGAACAGCCGATCGCACCGAGCTTGCCGTTCGACCACGGTTTGGTCGTAATGAATTTGACGGCATCTTCACCGTCGGTCGTGGGCGGCCCAAGGATGTCGTAATTCCCTTCGGAGAAGTATCGCCCGCGTTCGTTCATGATCACGTAGGCGTAGCCCCGTTTAACCGCGTCGAGCACCGTGGACATGTCGCGGGGAGCGCCCAGCCGAACATCCCACCAATTGAAGTTATAGGGTGTTCGCGAGAAAATTGTCGGGAATTTGCCTTCTCCTTTCGGCCGATAGATATCCGCCTGCATTCGCTTTCCGTCCCGCATGGTTACCATCACCTTGCGTTCGACAACAGCGATCGACTGCAGTTCGGCCTCGATCGAATTTCGCCGGACCCTTAATTCCGCGTCCGACGTCGACGGCGCCTGAGCGTTCGCAAAAGAAAGAAAAAGAAAAGCCGGGGCGACAACGGCACAAAGCATCCGATCAAAAGTTCTCATCACGTTCTCCTTGAAAGTTGAAGGTTGTGTCACCTGCATCTTAACGCTAACCGCCTCTGTTGGCTAGAAGACTGAGGCTTGCCGAATTTCAAAATTCAAACATTCTCAGAGCACGACGGGATAGACGCAGGTCTTCGCGGGATGTAAACACCGCTTACCCCCAGCTCGTTTTCAGCTTTTCGACGGTTAGACAGGGCTGCTGAAATGGAAGAATTTCGTTGCCCGAACGACGTCGTTGCGGGTGATCCCCTGCTTGTCAAACGACGCAAAGGCCGCCCCCACGGCCCTCGCCGAAATATTTTATAGCTCGGCAGGCCCTGCGAGATTGCCAAAACCCGGGAACTGCCCTAGATTTGTATCGATTCACCGACAATTCAGCCAGCTTTTCCGGTTTGCAGGGTCATAGACAAACTACTTGCGAGGTTCGTTAAAATGATGCGTTCTATTCGTTTCTTTGATGCTTTTTGTACGGGCTTACTGGTTTTACTGGTATTCGTATCGGCGGTTCCCGGCCAGGATCGGTCCAGGGGCCGTGCGACGCCGACGCCGGCCACCGCGGCCTCTCCGATGCCCGATCGAAACGCCGCGTTCGAGGCGGCGATCTCCAGCCTTCAATTCCGCGAGATCGGGCCCGCGACCATGGGTGGCCGGATCAACGATATCGAGGTCGACCCAAACGACGCCCGCATCATTTACGCTGCGACGGCATCGGCCGGCATCCTTAAGTCGGTAAACGCGGGCACCTCGTGGACCACCCTATTCGACAAAGAAGCCGTGATGAGTGTGGGCGATGTCGCTATTTCGCCCTCGAATCCATCGATCGTCTGGGCCGGCACCGGCGAATCGAATAACCGGCAGAGCTCGTCGTGGGGGAACGGCGTCTACAGATCGATGGATGGCGGAAAAACGTGGAAGAACATGGGGCTGGCTGAAACGCACCACATCGCACGCGTGATTGTCCACCCGACGAATCCGGATGTGGTCTATGTCGCTGCGACGGGCAAACTCTGGGGCCCAAGCCCGGAACGCGGCGTGTTCAAGACATCCGATGGCGGCAAGACCTGGTCCCATGTTTTGAAGGTGAACGATGATACCGGAGCGACCGAACTCGCCATCGATACCGAGAGCCCAAACATTCTTTACGCGGCGATGTATCAACGCCGTAGGACCGTTTTCGGCTTTAACGGCAGCGGCGAACACAGCGCACTCTACAGATCGAACGACAGCGGCGAGACATGGACAAAGATAACAAAGGGCATGCCCTACGACACCGAGAATGCCCCTGCTCAGCGGCCGCCGACCCTGCTCGAAACGGGCCGGATCTCGATCGCGGTCTACCCGAAGAACACGAACATCGTCTACGTTACAATCGAGCACGCGAACGGCGGCGTCTATCGATCGAACGACAAGGGTGAGACTTGGACAAGGGTCGCTGAGATCGGCTCGGTCCCCCGACCGATGTATTTTTCGAAACTCCGCGTCGATCCGAACAACGACCAGCGTTTATGGCTGGCCGGCGTTACGATGCAGTACTCCGAGGACGGCGGCCGGACGTGGACCAGCAATTTCGCACGAGCTCCCCACGCCGACACCCACGGCATATGGGTTAACCCGAAGGACTCCGACCACCTGGTAATCGGCAACGACGGCGGTATCAACATTACCTATGACCGCGGACGAACGTGGGACTACGCCAATACAGTCCCGCTCGGACAGTTTTATGAGATCGGTGTGAATATGGCGATGCCGTATCTGATCTGCGGCGGCCTTCAGGACAATAACACCTGGTGCGGTCCCAGTATGTCAATGAACCCGCGGGGGATCACAAACTCGGATTGGTACACGATCGGCGGCGGCGACGGATTTTACGCTCAGCCTGACCCGAACGACGAAAACATCGTCTATTCGGAGTCGCAGGACGGCAACGTTCAACGCCGCAATATCTCCACCGGCGAGAGCAAGTCGATCCGCCCCCGCGAAGGCGAAGGCGAAGATAGGTACCGTTTTCAGTGGAATACGCCCATCGTCATTTCTGCATTCGATTCGAAGACGATCTATTACCCAGGCAATTTTGTGTTCAGATCGCCTGATCGAGGTGATAGTTGGACAAAGATCAGCCCTGACCTGACGACCGGCGTCGACCGAAACAAGCTCGAAGTTATGGGGAAAGTCCCGGACCGCTATACAAGGTCCCGGCACGACGGCGTTCGAAATTATCCGACCATCACGACGTTCGCGGAATCGCCGCTGAATCGAAACGTCTTATGGGCGGGGACCGACGACGGCAACCTGCAGGTGACTCGCGACGGGCAAAATTGGAAGAATGTCGCCGACAAGGTCCCCGGCGTACCCAAGGGCACCTATGTCAGCCGCGTGATCGCCTCGCGGGCCGCCGAGGGAACCGCATACGTTACATTCGACGGGCATCGCGGCAACGATTTCAAGGTTTACGTATTTGCCACCAGTGACTTTGGCGAAACGTGGAGATCGATCTCGTCGAATCTGCCCCAAAACAATGGGATCGCAAATGTTATCCGCGAACACCCACGTAACCCGAACCTTCTCTTCGTGGGCACAGAATTCGGACTTTTCGCTTCGCCAAACCGAGGCGAAAGCTGGACGCAGATAAAGCTCAACCTACCGACCGTGCCGGTGGACGACATTCTGATCCACCCGCGGGAGAACGACCTTATCCTCGGAACCCACGGCCGCTCGATATGGGTAATGGACGACATCACCTCGATGGAACAGTTGAACGATGCGGTATTGAACAGCAACGCCCATCTTTTCGAGCCCCGGCGCTCGGTAATGTGGCGGCTTTGGAACAACCGCCCTCTGACTTCCGACAAGGCATTCTATGGTGAAAATCCGCCGAACGGCGCGTTGATCGACTTCTACTTGAAGAACGAACTCGCCGAACGTGAGACGGTCACGCTCACTTTCCATGATTCCCAGGGACAGACTCTTCGGACCGTCAACTGCACGCGTCCGCGGCCCACGCCTACGCCGGGCGGGCCGCAAGGTGGCGGGGGCGGCGGAGGCGGAGGCGGTGGCGGCCAGTTCGGATTTGGCGGCGGTGGAGGCCAGCAGTGCACCGCGAACAAAGGCTTGAACCGCTTTGTGTGGGATATGCGTTCGCGGCCGCCGGGCCCGCAACTACCTCCGGGCGGTGGCGGCGGTGGCGGCGGCGGAGGCGGCTTCGGGGGCGGCGGCCTTGGAGCGCTGGCAAACTTCGGTTTCCGCGTCGATCCGGGCACCTATACCGTCAAGATAAAACGTGGCGATACGGAAATGTCGAGGACATTCGCCGTGATCGATGATCCCCGCATCGTGTTTTCTGCGGAAGACCGTGCTAAGAAGAAAGCCGCCCTGACCAGATTCCAGCCGATCGTTGTACAGGGCGCGATCGCCCAGTTCAGCATTACGAATCTGCGAACAAACCTGAACACGGCGATCGAGTCCTGGCGTCGGCCCGGAGCACCGCAGGTACCCGAAAACGTCCGAAAGGCTGCTGAAGACCTTCTCAAAAAGATCGATGAGGCCTATGTAAATTGGGGCACTCCGCCATCGCAAACGAGCAACATTAGCGCGGCGGGACCGCCTCTAGTCGAACTTCCACAGCCGCTCAGCCAACGTGCGACGCAGCTTCTCTTTACCATCGAGAACACTTCGGCCGCCCCGACCGAGTGGGAAATGGCCCAGATCGAGCTCCTGTCGTCCAAGATCCCCACCGCGGCGGCCGAAGTTCGGCGGTTGATCACCGAGGACCTGGCGGCCCTGAATACATTGATGACCGAGGCGAAGATCCCGCATATCCAGGGGCCGAATATCCCTGGTGCGGGCGGCCGCAGGCCCGGCACCGATGAAGACTACCTTGAATGGTGATCTGAATTGGGTTAGAAAACCCTAAACTGCGCAGGCAGGAGGCCACAAATCCTCCTGCCTTTTTCTTGCGCTTTTGTTTAAGCGTGTCAATAGCTAAAATTGAGCGAATGCTGAAGATCGATGTCCACACGCACATCCTCCCCAAAGACATTCCGCACTTTAAGGACCGTTTCGGATACGGTGGATTCATCACACTGGATCATTATCAGCCGTGTTCTGCCCATATGGTTCGCGATGATGGGAAACAGTTTCGCGACATCGAGGATAATTGCTGGGAGCCGGTCCGGCGGATCGATGACATGGACTCTTCAGGGATCGGCGTGCAGGTCCTTTCCACCGTACCCGTAATGTTCAGTTACTGGGCAAAGCCGGCTCATGGCCTGGAAGTCTCAAAGTTCCTCAATGACCATATCGCGGATATCGTTACTGAATTTCCGCTTCGATTTGCAGGCCTTGGCACCGTCCCGCTTCAGAGTACCGAACTTGCTATTACCGAACTGGAACGCTGCAAAGAGATCGGCCTGGCGGGCGTTCAGATCGGCACGAATGTCAATCAGCTGAATCTGGGCGAATCGCGGTTTTTCGATTTTTTCAGTGCGTGCGAGGAACTTGGCATGGCCGTCTTCGTCCATCCCTGGGAAATGATGGGCGAGCAGGATATGCAAAAATACTGGCTCCCGTGGCTGGTTGGGATGCCGGCGGAGGTTTCGCGTGCGATCTGCTCGCTGATCTTCTCGGGCACGCTGGAACGCTTGCCCAAACTAAGGATCTGCTTCGCACACGGCGGCGGCTCGTTCCCGGCGACGATCGGACGCATCGACCACGGATTCCGGGTCCGGCCCGACCTTTGCGCCGTCGACAATCCACACAGCCCGAGGAAATATCTCAGCCGGATCTATTTCGACTCGCTGGTGCACGAAGCCGCCAAACTCGACTACCTGCTTAGGCTCGTCGGTGCGGACCAGGTTATGCTCGGCACCGATTACCCGTTCCCGCTAGGCGAACTTGAGCCGGGCAAGCTGATCGCATCGATGCCGTACGACGAGGCGATCATCGAAATGCTTTTTCACGGCGCGGCATTGAACTGGCTCGGCCTGGACGCCGGGGCCTTCACGAACGGCTAGCGGTCCGGAAGCGCCGGGCCATCAGCAAAGTGATCAGGAATGGAAGACCCAACAGCACGACCAGGAAATTGATCACCGCGATGCCGGCAAAAACCAGAAAATGAGAGAACTTCCTTCCCTTGGAACGGTCAATAAAACGAGTCGGACAATTATGTAAAACTAAATAACCCATGGTCTATGATCACGCTCCGTGAAATTTCGTATCATTAAGCTGCAATACGGAACGGTCTAATTCATAGTTAACAAAAATCACCGGGTGAAATCAATAAGGGAATAGATCGGGGGCGATCCGTCACAAGTGCTGCGGCCGAATGATCGGCGAGCCGCCTGAAAGGTATAGTAAAATGGCCCGGGCCGATAGAATACTCTCAGAGGAATGAATCAAGAGGCTCAACGAAGCATTGACCGAGGTGCCGCACTCGCGGCGGAAATGGATGGGGCGGACCCGTTCGGCGGGTTCCGCGAACGGTTCCATTTTCCGAAGGCAGCGGGCGGTGATGTGATCTATTTCACCGGCAATTCACTCGGGTTGCAGCCAAAAACGGCAAGCTCATATGTTCAGCAGGAATTGGACGATTGGGCCCGGCTCGCGGTTGAGGCTCATATTCACGCAAAGAACCCATGGCTTCCCTATCACGAGTTCGTAACCGAACCGCTGGCCCGGCTTGTCGGGGCGTTACCTGGAGAGGTCGTCGCGATGAACTCGCTGACGGTGAACCTGCACCTGTTGATGGTGTCCTTTTACCGCCCTACAGGTGACCGATACAAGATCATTATCGAAAAAGGTGCCTTTCCCTCGGATCAGTATGCGGTCGAATCGCAATTGAGGTTCCACGGCTTCAAGGCGGGACCGGGCTCGGAAGCGAGCGATCTCTTGTCAGAACCGGGAGCGGTAGCGACCGGGGGCTTAGACACGAATCCAGTAGAAAATCCTATCAACGCTCTGATCCAACTCGCCCCCCGCACAGGTGAATCGACGCTGAGGACCGAAGACATTCTCGAAACCATTGACCGCGAAGGCGATTCGACGGCATTGATCCTGCTCGGCGGCGTGAATTACTACACAGGGCAGGCGTTCGATATGAAAGCTATCACCGATGCCGGGCATAGGAAAGGCTGTATCGTCGGCTTCGATCTGGCTCACGCTGCTGGCAACCTCCTGCTCAGTCTTCATGACTGGAACCTAGATTTCGCAGCCTGGTGCTCTTACAAGTATCTAAGTGCCGGCCCGGGAGCGATCGCGGGCATCTTCGTTCACGAACGGCACGCCCGGTCATTCGACCTCCCGCGATTTGCCGGCTGGTGGGGCCACGATAAGGAAACACGCTTTTTGATGGGGCCGGAATTCGTGCCGCTTGCAGGTGCCGAGGGCTGGCAAATATCGAACCCCCCTATTTTCCAACTCGCTGCGTTGCGTGCCTCGCTTGAGATATTCGACGAAGCGGGAATCGCCGGCCTGCGTGCAAAATCTGCAAAGTTGACCGGCTTTCTAGAAACTCTGATCAATGAGATCGGCGACGATCGGCTCGAGATCATCACACCCAGCGACCCGGCCCAGAGAGGCTGCCAGCTTTCGATCCGCGTCAAGGCGGAAACACTGCCCGGAGGGAATGTGCCCCCTGACGAATCGCCCGGGAAGGTCCTTTTCGGCAAACTGGCCGAACGCGGAATCTTTGCAGATTGGCGTGAACCGGATGTTATCCGCGTGGCGCCCGCACCTCTCTACAATTCTTTTACGGACGTTTTTCGATTCGCTTCGATCCTCCGAGACTGCTTGCGCTAAAATGGTCTTACGTCGAACTCATCGGGATTCCGGCTGGCAATGATCTCCCCATTCTAAGGAGACTCCATCATGATCAAAGCGACGATCAACGGCACCGAACACGACTTCCCAGAAGGGTCGTCGATCCTCGATGCCGCAAGGCAATGTGGGATCGGCATCCCGACCCTTTGCGATGATCCCCGGCTAAAGCCGGTCGGGGCCTGCCGCCTGTGCCTCGTTCACGTCGACGGTACCGAACGCGAAGCGGCCGCGTGCACGACACCGGTCGCAGCCGGGATGTCGATCGAGACGCATTCCGAGGCCATCGAGCACGCCCGCGAGATGAACCTCCGGATGCTCGCCCGGAGTTACCCGGTCAAAGCATTTCAAGACTTCCCTGACCGGCCCTTTCACCAACTTTGCAGTCAATACGGCGTGAAAGAAAGCGATTTCAGCGCCAGCATCAACGGGAACCGCGTCGACGATTCACACACCTACATCCGAGTCGATATGTCCCGGTGCATCGATTGTTACGCTTGCGTCAGGATCTGTGACGAGGTCCAGGGCCAGTTCGTTTGGCAGGTCGCGGGCCGCGGAGAGGATTCCTTGATCGTACCCGATAATTTTGGACCGTTCGGAGACAGCAGCTGCGTTTCGTGCGGAGCTTGTTCGGACGTTTGCCCGACCGGCGCACTCGAGGATCGATCGGTGATCGCGAATGGCGCGCCCGTGAAATGGACCCGCTCGACCTGTCCCTATTGCGGCACGGGCTGTGAAATGACCGTGGGAACCCGCAACGACCGTATTGTCCAGGTTCGGCCGGTTAATGACGCTCCGGTCAGCAGCGGCCACCTTTGCGTTAAGGGCCGGTACGCATACGGCTTTGTTGATGCCGCCGACCGCGTGACCGAACCCATGATCCGTGAGAACGGCGAATGGCGGCAGGTAGCCTGGGATGAGGCGATAGAATTTACTGCCGCAAAGCTAACCGCTTTCGTCGAGGCGAACGGGCCGGACAGCGTGGCGATCCTCGGCTCGGCACGTGCTACGAACGAAGAGAATTACGTCGCTCAGAAGTTTGCCCGCGTTGCGCTCGGGACCAACAACGTCGATTGCTGCGCCCGCGTTTGCCACACTCCGACCGCGGCCGCGATGAAAATGATGCTCGGGACCGGAGCGGCGACGAACTCTTTTGACGACATCGAACTCGCCCGGACCATCCTGATCTGCGGTGCGAATCCGACCGAAAATCATCCCATTCCCGGTGCCCGGATCAAGCAGGCGGTCCGGGCTGGTGCTCATCTGATCATTATCGATCCGCGGCGGACGGAGCTGACCAAATACGCCGATATTCATCTTCAGCTTCATCCCGGGACCAACATCCCGCTTTTCAACGCTCTCGCGCACGCGATCATCGATGAAGGCCTGGCCGATGCGGAATTCGCCGCGGAAAGGGTGGACGGATACGATGAGTTTGCGGCTTTCGTCGCAGAGTATTCGCCCGAAGCGGTCGCCGGCGTGTGCGGTGTCCCGGCCGAACAGATCAGGGCTGCGGCCAGGTTGTACGCTTCGGCAAAACCAGCGATGTGTTTCCACGGGCTCGGGATGACCGAGCATCTGCAGGGCACCGAGGGCGTGATGACCGTCGTGAACCTGGCACTGCTGACCGGCAACATCGGAAAACCGGGGACCGGAGTTAACCCGCTTCGCGGCCAGAATAACGTTCAGGGCTCGGCACACATGGGCTGCGATCCCGGCATCCTTACCGGCTCGATCGCGGTTGACGAGGGCCGACCTTTGTTCGAATCAGTTTGGAATGCGAGCGTCCCCACCGGCAAGGGCTTAAACCAACTTCAGATGATGGATGCCGCCCGCGACGGAAAACTGAAAGCACTGTGGGCCATCGGATACGACGTTTTTCTATCGAATGCTAATTCCCACCAGACCGCGAAGTCGTTTGGGGGCCTCGAATTCTGCATTGTCCAGGACCTGTTCCTGAACGAAACGGCCAAGCGGTTCGCGGATGTGTTCCTCCCGGCCGCCTCATCCTTCGAAAAGGACGGTACGTTTATGAACGCCGAACGCCGGATCCAGCGGATCAGACAGGCCGTCGAGGTTCGCGGCAACGCCCGTACCGATTGGCAGATCGTCTGCGACGTAGCCAGGGCGATGGGAAAGGGGGAGCATTTCGATTTCAGCTCGGTAGAGGATATTTGGAACGAAGTTCGTGCGGTTTGGCCCGCGGGCCGCGGGATCAGCTATCCCCGTATCGAGCGGCACGGGCTCCAGTGGCCCTGCCCGGATGAGTCGCATCCCGGTGAAACGCTGCTGCATCAGGAGAGCTTTTCATTAGGAAAGAGGGCGGAACTGCGGCGGATAAAATATCGCCCGACGCCCGAAAAGGCATCGGAAGAATTTCCGTTCTTGCTCACCACCGGCCGGACGCTTTACCATTTCAACGCCGGCACGATGACGATGCGAACGCCGAACCGCGAACTCCTCGCAACCGACGAATTGATGATATCGCCGGCGGATGCAGAAAGACTCGGAGTGTCGAACGGCCAGCCTCTTGTGATCAAGAGCGAGTACGGGGAAGCGGAACTTCCCGCCAGGATCACCGCTAAGGTACGTGAGGGTGAGCTTTTTGCAACGTTCCACGACCCGAGTGTGATGCTGAATTACGCCACTGGTAAGGTTCGGGACCGCTTTACGCTCGCACCGGAATTCAAGGTCACGGCCGTTCGCGTCGAAAAAGCCGGGCCGAAACCCGATGACGGACCTGTAAACTTGCCGACATCCTTAACAACCTAATTGGATCTGAAACCGGCCGTATCCTCCATGCCTGACAATAATATCGCTATCATTGGTGCAGGCCTCGCAGGTTCGCTCCTTTCAATTTACCTGGCCCGCCGCGGTTTTAAGGTCTCCGTTTACGAGGCACGCGGCGACATGCGAAAGGACGCCGTTGAGGCCGGCCGGTCGATAAATCTCGCCTTGTCGGATCGCGGTATCGCCGCACTCCGCGAAGTGGGAATGGATGCGTACATGCTGGCCGAGGCGGTACCGATGTTCGGCCGGATGATCCACGACCGTTCGGGCGCGACAAAACTACTGCCCTACAGCGGACGAAAAGGCGAATACATAAATTCGATCTCCCGCTCCGGCCTGAACATCGCACTGATGAACGAGGCGGATAAGTACGACAACGTAACGTTCCACTTCAACGAGCGATGCACGCGGTTTGACGTGGAATCGGGCAAGGTCCAATTTGAGGGTTCCGCTGCGTCGGGTAAGTCTGCTTCTTCGCTCTTGCCTGAGACGGTGATCGCGACCGACGGTGCCGGTTCGCCCGTGCGTCAGGCGATGGAATCGCAGATGCCCGGTTTCTCCTCAACCTCCGTCTTTCTCGATCATGGATACAAGGAACTGCACATTCCGCCCGGCAAAAACGGAGATTTCCTGCTCGAAAAAAACGCCCTTCACATCTGGCCGCGGAATAAATTCATGATGATCGCGTTGCCGAATTTTGACGGCAGCTTCACGTGCACCCTTTTCCTCGCACATAGTAGCTCGGGCGGAAACGCGAGTGTGAACGAGCGTGCATCAGGCTCACCTCCGTACGAAAAAGGCGTGGCACTCACGTCAGGTAACGGGGCGGTTCCATCTCCCGCCTTCGATGGACTTACGGACGAGGCCTCGGTCATTGATTTCTTCACCCGCGAATTCCCCGATGCCGTCCCATTGATGCCGACCCTAATCGAGGATTTCTTCGCCAACCCGACCGGCCTTCTCGGCACGGTCAAATGCTGGCCGTGGAACGCCGACGGCAAGGTCTTGCTCCTCGGCGACTCGGCTCACGCGGTCGTTCCCTTTTATGGTCAGGGCATGAATTGCGCTTTCGAAGATGTCCGCGTTCTGGACCAGCTTATCGAAAAACAACTTTCCACCCCGGCAGATCCTTTCACCTGGCAGACCGTTTACGAAGAATACGGGGGGCTGAGAAAAGTGAATACCGACGCGATCGCCGATCTTGCCGAGGAAAATTTCTACGAGATGCGTGACCGCGTCGCCGACCCGGTTTTCCAGCGCAAACGGGAGCTTGAAACGAAGCTGGAACAGCAATTTCCCGGTTACTTCTCGAAGTATTCAATGGTCACTTTCCGCGAGGATATGCCCTATTCCGAGGCCCAGCGTCGCGGCAACGCCCAGGATGCTTTTTTGATGAAGATCTGCGCCGCGGTCGATAGTGTAGATGAATTGAACCTCGACGAAGTTATGCGAGAATTGTCCCTGACATAGCATCTTGCTTACCGCTTGCCGATTACAGCTACTATCAAAAATGGTCATCGACATCTCAATTCCACTCAGGTTCAACGGGCCGCAGCCTAATGCGTTCGGCGTCGGCGCCGCGGTATCCAAACCGCTCGGCGATACGCGGACCGGCTCAAGCGTAAATTACGAGCAGTACTCGTTCATTCCGCATTGCAGCGGCACCCATACGGAGTGCGTCGGCCACATCACACACGAGCGTATCTCCGTCCGCGACTGCTTACAGGATGTGATCATCCCGGCTTATCTCATATCCGTTGAACCGTTGAATATGGCCGAAACGGGCGATCTTGAGATCACAAGGCGATCGGTTGAACCGTCTTTGTCCGAAATGGAGGCTGCAGCAACCGGAACAGGTACTAAAGCACTGATCGTTCGAACTATGCCGAATGACGACCGCAAACTCACGGCTGAATATGGTGAACAAAATATCCCGCCATATTTCAGCCCGGACGCGATGCGGCTGATCGTCGGCCGCGGCTTTTCACACCTTCTCTGCGACCTCCCGTCGATCGACCGGATCTATGACGAGGGCAAGCTAATTAATCATCGGATCTTTTGGAATGTGGAAGAAGGAAGCTGCGAGATCAACGAAGCAACACGCATTGATTCAACCATCACCGAACTGATCTATGTGCCGAACGAGGTCGAGGATGGGGAGTATCTCTTAAACCTTCAGATCGCACCGTTCGAGACAGACTGCGCCCCGAGCAGGCCTGTCCTTATCCATAAAACCGAGAGGTGAGATAGTCAGATCGATCTATTCGATCGCATGCTCGAGGGCCTTTCGAAGTTCGGTAAATTTGAATTCGTAACCCGCGTCCTGCAGCCGTTTGGGAAGGACTTTTGTTGAATCGAGCAGCAGCGCATCGCCCATCTCGCCGAAGACCAGGTTGACCGCGAATTCGGGCAGCGGGAGGATGGTCGGCCGCGAAAGGACCGAACCGAGAGTCTTTGTGAATTCCTCATTGGTCACCGGATTCGGGGCCACGGCATTGATCGCACCGCGGACCTTCTCGTTCTCGATGGCAAAGTTGATGATGCCGACAACGTCATCCAGCGACACCCAGCTGATCCACTGCTTACCGCTGCCGACCACGCCGCCGGCGCCGAGTTTGAACGGGGTGAGCATCGCCGCAAGTGCACCTCCGTCTTTTGAGAGGACGATTCCCGTCCGCAGAAGGACCGTGCGGATGCCCATATCCTCCGCCCGACGGGATTCGGCCTCCCATTCTTTGCTGACCTCGGACAAAAAGGTGTCGCCGGCCGGGCTCGCCTCTGTCATTTCTTCGTCACCACGGTCGCCGTAAAAACCGATGGCAGAACCCGAGACAAAAACGTCCGGCTTGTCGTCCAACTTCGCAAAAGCCTCTATCATCGTCCGTGTGCCGAATACACGGCTGTCGCGAATTGCCCGCTTCTTCTCTTCGGTCCAACGGAGTCCACCGCTGATGCTTTCGCCGGCAAGATGGACGACCGCATCGAGCCCTTCGAGCCGCGGCAGGTCCTCATCGGCAAATCCGGTGTCACTGTCCCATTGGACGTACGAGTCGCTTTTCGGCTCGCTTCGCGAAGCAAGGAGCATCTCGTACCCCTTCTCTTCGAACGAATCTCGCAGTGCCGTTCCGATCAGACCGGTCGCACCTGTGATCAATACCTTCATAACTTTCCCGGCCTCATCAGCGAACCCCGCCCCGCAGGTCGCTCTGCACGAACTCGACCAGCATATTGATCTCTCGCTCGGTCAATTGATTGCGAAAAGGGACCATCCCGTTCCCGCCCTCTGAAATATGCCGGTAGATCTCGCCCGCACTCCGATACTTGAATTCTCCCTGCCGAAGGCCCGGCACCACCGTTCCGTCCGAAAGCGTCTTCCCGTTGGCTTCAGGGCCATGGCAGATAGCACAGTATTGTCTAAAAAGCGACGCTTCGTAGGACCTGCTTTCTGAGATCACGAAATTCTTCCGACCTCCGCCTCCGCATGAAAGCAGGCAAACAAGCGAAAAAATTATCAGTACCGCTAACTTAAAACTTCTCAAATATCGGGTCATCCCTCTGTTCGTAACGCTTTGACAACTAGTTCTTCCTGCACTTTCGGATCAACATCGGAACCCGATGCTTCTTCGACGCCCGGATCGTCCGGCCAGGCGGCGTCGTAACTACGCACTTTTCTTCAATTCCGCGCGAAGCATCAGCTTCGAGATCTTTCCGGTGTTACCGATCGGCAGGGCTTCTCGAAACTCGACATAGCGCGGATACTTGTTGGCCGCGAACTGCGTCTTGCACCAGTCGATGAAATCCGCATCAGAAAGCTGTGCCCCTTCCTTCAGCACCAGGAACGCCTTCACCTCTTCGCCCATCTTGTCGTCCGGCACGCCGATGACCGCGACCAGCGAGATCGCCGGGTGCGTCATGATCACCTCTTCCAACTCACGCGGATAGATGTTATAACCGCCGCGGAGGATCATGTCCTTCTTGCGGTCAACGATCGCGAGATAGCCCTCGTCGTCCATGATCCCGATGTCGCCCGAGTGGAACCACCCATTGCGGAAAGCCTCGGCCGTCGCTTCGGGCCGCTTGTAGTAACCCTTCATCACGTTGGTCCCGCGGATAACCACCTCGCCCCGCTCGCCCCGAGGCACTTCCACGTCGTTCTCATCGACACACTTAACTTCCACGCCGAAGATGGCCTGCCCAACGGTGCCCGGCTTCGAAGGCTTTTCGAAATGGTTAAAGGTAGCAAGCGGCGATGTCTCGGAAAGCCCGTAGCCCTCGAGGACGCGCACTTCAAAGCGGTCCTGAAATGCCTTCATCACCTCCACGGGCATCGGTGCCCCGCCGGACGTGCAGACCTTCATGCTGTCTTTGATGTGGCTTATGTCAAAGCCGGTCTCGTCGACATACTTCAGCAACGCCCAATACATAGTCGGCACCCCGACCCAGAAATTCACCTTCTCGCGGACAAGCGTCTCTAGCGTTGCCTTGGGATCGAACCGAGGCAGAAGCACAACGCGGTTCCCGCCGTAGATGTTCGTGTTCATCTGAACCGTTTGGCCGGTCGTGTGAAACAGCGGGAGCGTGATCAGGACCGTCTTCTGCTCGCCATCCGTAAAATCGAGCATCGGCAGGTGAATGCCGTACGTCGTCACGATATTCGACCATAGGTTCAGGTGGGTCAATTCGGCGCCTTTCGGCTGGCCGGTAGTTCCAGAGGTGTACAGGATCGCGCACGTGTCGTCCGGAGCCGTCGGATAATTCTCGAACTTGTCGGACTGCGTCGCGATCAACTGGGTTAGCGTCTTATGCTCCGGAAACGGCGACGGCCCCATCATCTCCTTGGGCAGGATCACAAGATCTGTGCACGAATCGACCTCGTCGAAAGCGGCCTTGCTCGCCACACCCATCGGAAGCTCGTTTGTGCCCTCAAATGCAAACAGCGCCTTCGCATCCGAGTCTTTCAGCTGGTATGCGATCTCGCGCGGAGTGAACAGCACGCAGATCGGGACGACCGCCGCACCGGCCTTCATTATTCCGTAATAAACGATCGGAAAGTAAGGAAGATTCGGGCAGTTAAGTGCAACCTTGTCACCGTGGCCGATGCCCATCTCGGTCAGGGCATTCGCCACTTTGTTAGCCATCGCTTCCAGTTGGCCGTAAGTCATACGTACATCGCCCCAGACCACAGCCTCTTTTTGCGGGGCCAGTTTTGCATGGTGTGTGACGATGGACGCTAGATTAAGCGTAGTTGCGCTTTGAGTCATATTCGATTCACTGGTTCGGAGAAATTAAGGTAATTTTCCTTGAATTATAACGCAAAAAAGGCTTTATGTCTGATGCGGTTGCTGACAGGTACCTATAGAGCGCGGGTCGCAGCCGCTTCACCTGACGGATCGATCTTCTCCTCCGAGCGGATCTCGGCACCCAATTTTTGGATCGAATGGACTTTCCAATCTTCCGAAGGCTCCGGAAAATCCGTCCGGTAATGGCCTCCACGCGACTCTTCCCGCCAAAGGGCCGCCCGCGCGATCAACAGCGCCAACGTCACGAAATTTCGCGATGATGTGCTTAAGTTCGAAGCCGCGATCTGCTCGAACTCTGCGATCGCTCGCTTCAGCGATTCCTCGTCTCGCAGGATGCCGACCCGTTCCCACATGGCTCGCTTAACCCGTTTATTGACCGCAGTCGAAATACTCAGCCGCGGATCTCCTACCGCAGATACATTCTCCGATTTCCCTGTTTCGAAATTCGAAATTCGAAATTCTACATAGTCCTTCGTCGCCGCTTCGCCTGCCCTCGCCCCAAAAACGAGCCCCTCAAGCAATGAATTCGAAGCCAATCGATTGGCCCCGTGGACGCCGGTGCATGTGACTTCGCCGGCGGCATAAAGGCCCGGCAGCGTGCTCCGGCCCCAAAGATCGGTCCGCACCCCGCCCATGCAGTAATGCGAGGCCGGAGATACCGGAAGCTGGTCCTTCGAGATATCCAGGCCGTAAACCCTGCACGTTTCATAGATCTTTGGAAACCGCTCCTTTAGGAACTTCGCGTCCAGTCCGGTCATATCCAGAAAAACGTGCCGCGAACCGGTACGTCTCATTTCGGCAACGATCGAGCGGGAAACGATGTCCCGTGGAGCAAGCTCGAGCCGTTCGTCGTACCGGCCCATAAAACGCTCTCCCTGCAGGTTGCGGAGGATCCCGCCCTCGCCCCGCATGGCTTCGCTAAGCAGGAACCGCGGAGCATTTTCCAGGCTGAGCGCGGTCGGGTGGAACTGTACGAATTCCATATCGGCGACCTCGGCACCAGCAAAATAGGCCATCGCCATTCCATCGCCCGTCGCGACCGGCGGGTTTGTCGTGTGTTGATAGAGTTGGCCGGCCCCGCCCGTACACAGGATCACGGCCCGGGCGATCACTTCACGAGGTGCGCGGAGTATCGGGTCCAAATAGCGGACGCCCACACAGCGGCCGTCCTGGACGATCAAACTTTCAGTGTTGGCAAAAGGGAGGAGGTTTATCGAGGGCTCAAGGCGTGCACGGGCGATCAGCGAGCGGACAAACTCTGCCCCGGTCGAGTCGCCGTGTGCATGAAGGATACGCCGCCGCGAATGGGCCGCCTCGCGGGTAAAGACGAGTTTGCCGCCCTCTTTGTCGAACTCGGTCCCCCAGTCGATCAACTCGCGAATATAGCGGGACCCTTCGTTAACGAGGATCTCGACGGCCTCTTCGTCGCAGAGGCCGGCTCCGGCAATAAGCGTATCGCCCTCGTGGAGTTCCGCGTCATCGTCTTCTGAAAGCACAACCGCGACCCCACCCTGGGCATATTCGGTGTTCGATTCGCGTGCCTTGTCCTTTGTCAGGATCGTTACACGCGCCCCCGTCGAGGCAAGGGCGATCGAGGCACGCAGCCCGGCTACACCGCTACCGATAACGATAAAGTCGGTGGTCAGAGACATTTCCTGAAATGTATCAAATTACAGACTGGCTCGCCATCGAGTTTCGCGATCAATAGAATCCTTTCGTTAGATTGATGTCATATTCAAGGTACGCCTTGAGGCTGCAACTCATCTGCGTCCAACCTGCGCAATTGTCGTACGAGTTCTTTAGGCCGATCTCATCTTCGTTCCAGCCGGATTCGCGTATCGAAACCATCGTTTCGTTTTCGCCCACAGGCTCAAATCGCATCTCTACACGCGTCATCGTGTCTCCGTCATTTGATAGCCATTCGAAAACGATAAGTTCGTCCTTTATCATCTCCTTGACGTGGACCTCATACGCTGTCGGCCAATAGTCCCACTCCCAAATCACCGTTGTTCCCGGATCGAGAGGAGCGCTCGCCCGCTTCGTCGTAAAGTATCGTTCGAGCTTTCGCGGATCGTACACCGCATCAAAAACCATTTCGACGGGTTTCTGAATTTTTGTCTGAACCTGAAATTTTAATTCCATGGCTGGTTGCTCCTTTGATTGATTTAGGCGTCGAGTATATGTTATATTTTTATAACATGTCAAGCGAAAAAAAAGAAGATCTTGTATTTAAGGCGCTGGCGGATCGCCGCCGCCGCGATCTGCTCGATCTTCTTAAGAACGGCCCGAGGACCACGGGAGACCTTTGCAAGGCGCTTCGGCCGCTTGACCGCTGCACCGTTATGCAGCATCTCGGTGTTTTGGAAAAAGCGGGCCTGGTGATCGCCCAAAAGAAAGGCCGTTACCGCTGGAATTACCTTGACGTTGCCCCGATCAGAGCGATATACGACCGCTGGATAAACAAGTACGCCTCGCCGTCGGTAGAATTGTTGACCGCCCTGAAAAGCGACCTCGAGAAAAAATAAGGCCCGCCGGAAGATGGCACGGCGGGCCAGTCAAGATCGGTTTCACCGACAATTACATAGGTATCTTCAATTCCTGTCCGGGGTAGATCTTGTCCGGGTGGTTCAGGATATCGCGATTATGGTCCCAAATGGCTTTCCATTGGATCCCGTATTTGCCCGCGATCTTCGTCAGGTTGTCGCCCGACACGACCGTGTAAGTGTGCATACCGCCGCCGGCGGCCGCTGCCTCAGCCGTCTGTATGTTGAGGATCAGGTCCCCGGACCGGAATTCGGGATCGATCCTCTCATATTCGTCCCAAAGCTGCTGTTTTGCCTCTGCGCTCGGGGCCGTACCGGTTACGATCAAGGTCCCATTATCACCCTCGCTAAGCTCGTACGTCGTACCGTTCTGGTTAGCGAGTTCAAGAAGCGTCTGATATTTTTCCTGTGCTGACATTTTCATTCTCCTCCTTGTTTAGCTGCCGCGCTTAAGCTGATTGTCGATCCCGGTGATGCCGGACTGTTGGATGACCTGGATGCACTCTGCATATTTCGCGGAAGGAACTTCGCCGGTGACGGTGACCTTTCCGCCGACAACCGAGACCGAAGCCCCGGTACATCCGGCCTTCTTAAGGTCTTCGGTGATCTTGCCTGTCAAAGCCGGGTCGGCCGCGGCGGGCGTGGCAACCGGCAATGGCTTGGTCGTAAGGTTATTCGTTACCGAGGTGATGCCTTCGACGGCCTTGGCGGAATCTCCGGCTTTGTTCTTGACCGTTATATCTTTGACCTCGCCGGTAAGCGTTGCGACACCGCCGCTCACAGCGACCGTTACGCCGGTGACGCCGTCCGCGGTGAGTTTATCCTGTACCGCTTTTTGAAGGTCAGCATCGCTCTTGCCGCATGCCGCGGCGAAAATTACCGTCGCAATAACCAATATCGAAAGAAACTTGATCTTCATTTTCCCTCCTAATTCGTTCAAAGTTTTGGCTAAAATCTTGTGATCGATCTGTTCCGGGCCGCCGAACCCCGTCCGTGCCGAAAGGTTTTGCCTCGCCTGAACACGATACACAGCCCTAAAAATTTCGATAAAGTATCTTGATTCATCGCGAAGCATTTTTCAACAGGGCGCCTCAAAAATTAAGAGAAGACCTGTTCCATTATCTGGCCGGCGATCTCATAGGACGTAAATTCAGGCCTCACAACGAAATGCCAGTCCGCAAGGCAATAGACCTCCTGCCTTTCGTCGAATAGTGTCCTGGCCGCGTTCTTGTCGCGGGCAAGAGGCCTTTCTTTGCGTGATCGGCTGATGTTGGCCCAGCAGTGGTGGAACGACGCGTCGAGCCAAAGGCTGACCAGGCCGCTTCTGCGAATGATGTCGCGATTCTCCGCGATCGTCCAGGTCCCGCCGCCCAGCGAAAGGACCCGCGTGTGGTTGTCATTGACCGCGAGTTTCAGGTTGGCGGTCTCGATCCTTCGGTACGCTTCAATGCCGTCGCGGTCGATTATCTCGGCGATCCTGCGATGTTCGTTCTGTTCGATAAGCGAATCGAGATCTAGCCGGCCGCATTTTAGAAGGTTGGCCAAATGCCGGGCGACGCTTGTCTTGCCGACACCCATAAATCCGGTCAAGGCGATGCGTTTCTCGGCTGCGTCGGTTTTCGAACGGGGCATGAGGTCTAGTATATGACGCGTGCAAGCTCTTCAAAAAAGGCGGGATATGAAACCGATGCTGCCTCGGAACCGATGATCTCCGTTTCGCCTTCGGCGAATAGGGCCGCGATCGCAAAGGCCATCGCGATCCGGTGATCGCCGAACGTTTCGATCCGGGCACCGCTAAGCTGGGATCTCCCGACTCGGAAGCCGTCCGCAAACTCCTCGACGTCCGCATTCATTCTCTTGAGGTTTTCGACGATCGCGGCGATCCTGTCCGATTCCTTGATCCTCAATTCCCCCGCGTCCTTTACCTCAACCCCGACCTTCAACTGGGTCCCTGCGACTGCAAGGATCGGTATTTCATCGATCAGATTCGCGACAATATCCCCCGAAATGACGAGCGGGCCGGACGCACTCCCGGACGACCCGCGGACCACAAGATCGGCGATCGGCTCGTTGTTTATCTCACGGCGGGCCGATACGGCGATGTCAAGACCCGCGTCGATAAGGACGTCGAGGACCGCTTTTCTTGACGGATTGAGCCCGACTCCCGGCAGCAAGAGCTCTGAGCCGTCGAGCAATGCGGCGGCGACGATGAAAAAAGCGGCCGAAGAGAGGTCGCTCGGCACGACGATGTCCCGGGCAGTTAGTTTCGAATCCCCCTCGACCGAAAGTACCGTGCCGCCCACCGTTCCCTTTTCGGCCACCGGCACGCCCATCCATCGAAACATTCGTTCGGTGTGGTCGCGTGTCGGCGTGCGTTCGAGTACCGAGGTCTCCCCGTCGGCAAAGAGTCCGGCGAGAAGAAGGCAAGATTTTATCTGTGCCGATGCGGCTTGCGGCTGGTGATGCCGGGCCGTAAGCGGCCGCCTGCCCTTGATCGATAGGGGTGCCCGCTCGTCGTCAGAAGCGATCCGCGCACCCATTTCTGTTAGTGGATCGATGATCCTCCGCATCGGGCGCTTACGAAGTGAATCGTCACCGGTCAGCACGCTCTCAAATTCCTGACCCGCAAGAACCCCGGCTAGCAGCCTCATCGTCGTCCCGCTGTTCTTGCAGTCGAGTTCACCTTGCAGAGGCTTCAAACTGTACTTCCCTGCTCCTTCTACCGTTAGGTTGCCCCCGTCTCGGGATATCGAAACGCCGAGTTTCCGCATGCATTCGACCGTTGCCAGGCAGTCCGCGTTCGCGGCAAAGTTTTCGATCCTTGTCACACCGTTTGCCAGAGATGCGAAGATCGCCGCCCTGTGCGAGATCGATTTATCGCCAGGAAGGTCGATCGTGCCCCGGACCATTTTGGCTGACTGTAACCTCATATCCACAATTTTAACCCAAATCTGCCGGTTGTCTTGACAGGGGCGGCCGTTAACCTTTAACGTACAAATAATTTACCTAGTGAACGAATTTATTGAGCTAAAGCTTCCGAGCGTGATCGGATCGGTTGACGAGGCGGCGTCCCAGGCCGAATCGTTTGTCAGGTCGTGCGGGCTGGGCGACGATTTCGCCTCCGCGATCGACTTGGCTGTTCGTGAGTCGGTCGCAAACGCGGTAAAGCACGGCAACAAGTTTGACCCGGAAAAGGTGGTCGAGCTCAAATTTCTGCGTTCGCCGAAAGGCCTGGAGATCTTTGTGCGCGATTTTGGCCCCGGATTCGCACCCGAAGAGATCCCGGACCCGACCAACCCCGAAAACCTGCTCAAAGCCAATGGCCGCGGAATACTCTTCATGCGTTCATTTATGGATGAGGTCGAGTGGTCGAACCACGACGACGGGGGAATGGTCGTAAAGATGATCAAATGGCAACTAAGCCAATAGGTTACTTGGACATTTTGTTGTCTAATGTTCTAAAATCTGCATTCAAACTGAAACTTGACCAAATAGGAGATAAACATGGCTGATATCACGATTTCGGAGCGCCAGGCCGGCGACGTAACGATCCTTGATCTGGATGGAAAGGTGACGATCGGCGAAGGCAGCGTTGCCCTTCGCAATGCCATTCGCCGCCTTCTGGGCGATGGAAAAAACAAGATCTTGATGAACCTTGGCGGAGTTGGTTATATCGATTCGAGCGGTATCGGCGAGCTTGTTTCCAGCTTTACCGCCGTCAATAAGGAAGGCGGCACCCTGAAGCTCCTGAATCTGACCCAAAAGATCCAGGACCTACTTGCCATCACCAAGCTTCTCACCGTTTTTGACGTATACGAGGACGAGGCCGAGGCGTTGGCCAGCTACAATTAATTTAATTCCCGGCCGGGTGGATCATATTTGTGCCGGGACCGGGATCATCTTACCCCTCAAAAGACCAGGGCCCTGTTCCGCTTGCGCGAACGGGGCCGTCTCGTTCCCAAAGATCTATTTGATGCCCGCCCCTTTTGTGTTCTATCGTTAGTTTGATGGACCTTAAGGGCCTTACTCAGCTGTTCAGCCTTCGCGACCTTCGGAATGCCGGACTGGGGCTTCTCGTCGTTCTTGGTGGTATCGGGCTTTCCACCCTCACGTACTACGCTCATCTGAACGGGAACTCGCGCCTCGCGGGTATCTCCGCCGGCATTTCACTTATCTTCGTTCTGCTGATCCTGATCTTCGTGGTCCCGCCGCTTGCCAGGAACGCGAGCAAAGAAGCCAGCCAACTGAACCTTCCGTTTGAATTCACGGCGGGCGGTGCGGTCATGCTCGGACTCCTAATGATCGTCGGCTTTTCGGCATGGAGCAGCGGGAATAACCTTCTTTTCCTCGTTATCTCGGTCCTGGCATCATCGATGGTGGTGGGTTTTTTTGCCGGGAGCCTTTGCCTTAAAAAGCTTGACGTCAAAATGCGGTTTCCCGAGACGATCTTCGCCGGCCAGGAAACGTCGATCCTGGTCAGCATCCACAACCGAAAGCGCATCTTCAGCAGCTATTCCGTGGTCGCTGAGGTCCGAGGACGCGAGCGGGAGAAGTCCTCGGTGCTTGAAGACCTTCGAAAAATACTTCCGGGCCGCCTGGCCGAAAGATTCGCGCGGGCACCGATCGTTCGGAGGACATTAAGTTTCTTTATTCAGATCCCGCGGAACTCGTCCGTTGAAAATCGAAGCACTCATATTTTCGAGCATCGCGGCCGCTTTCTAATCAAGGACTTTGAACTTTCAACCCGCTTTCCGTTCGGGTTTTTCCGTCACCGACGCCGGTTGGCGGCACGTGAGACCGAACTTCTTGTTTTCCCGAAAGTAGAACCTCTTGGCGGCGAACTTGAATCGATGCCGCTCGATGCCGGAAAGCTCACGTCCGGAAAGCGAGGTTCTGGCCAGGATCTTCTTGCCATGCGCGATTATCAGCCGAACGACGACCTTCGCCGGATCGACTGGAAAGCGACGGCCCGGAGCCGAAGCCTGATGGTCCGGGAGTTCGCGGCCGACGATGAGCGACGTATAACCATCTATTTTGACACCCGCGTGATGCCGGATGCCCGGGCAAAAATGACGCTTCGCGAACGGATCGAAGCTGAGAATGCCGGCCGGCTGACCGGCGAATTTCCCCAATTCGAGGCAGCGGTCAGCCAGGCGGCCTCGATCGCGGCCCGCTACTGCAATTCCGGCGCGGACGTTCGCCTTGTGATCGACCGCAGCGAAGGCGAATTCGGTACCGGCAGCCTTCATCTGCATGAGTGCCTCCGGAGGTTGGCCGTCGTCCAACCCGTCATCGACCATGAAGGCATCGAGCCCGCTCCGTTCGATCTCGAACGCACATTCCTCGACACACCCGACAGCCAGAATGTCCTGCTGACGTGCCGGCCCGCCCCCGATGATCCCATGGGCGTACAGGTTATCTCCTTTTGTTAGTTCGCTTTCCGCAAATAATCCTAAACACTTGCATTAGCTTTTACTAAGTCACAGATCCGTTGCTTTGCGATCGATATGCAGAAAGTTCTTTCCATCACGATCTAGCTAAGAGCGAATGGCGGCGCGGCCGAAGCCCAAACACCTGAAAATTTAACGATAATGTCATAAAATAGGGCGTGCCGGTGTTTTTCTTGTGATGGCATTTGATCGATGCTGAAAATGGGCGACTCGACGGAAATCTTTGTGGACAGAATGTCCGAACGAACAGCGACCGCTTCCGCCAGACAGACTATTGAGTTCGACGAAGCATTTACGCTTCATCATAGGACGGTCTTCAGGGCCGCGCGCTCGATCGTCCACGACAGCGGTCTGGCCGAGGACGTGACGCAGGAAGTGTTCATTCGGTTGTACAAGCACATGGATTCGATCAAGGACGAGGAAATGCTTCGGCCATGGCTGATCCGGGTGGCGTTGAACCTGGCAAAGAACACGGTCCGCGGCAATATCAGGGCGAACACCCGCGACGAGAATTACGTCAAAGAATATGTTGCCGGGAATAGCGAGGGATCAGTCGAGAGCGAGTTCGAGCAGCAGGTCGAGGTTAGCGAGATCAACCGGGCTCTGGGCCGAATTCGAGAGCCGCTGAGAAGCTGCCTGGTCCTCAAACAGCAGGGACTGTCTTATCGAGAGATCGCTGAAAGCCTTTCGCTTAACGAATCGAGTATCGGGACATTCGTTGCACGAGCGAGGCAGGAATTTTTGAAGTTTTACGGCAAGACCCGAAGGGAGGTTTTATGAACGAAAAGTGTTTTGACATTGGTGACATCCAGTCCTATCTGGATGGCGAAACGACACCGGAATTTTCGTTCGACCTGACCAGCCACACGGCGGTATGCGACGAGTGCGCCCTTTTGCTTGCCAACATGGAAGATGAGCATTCGCTGGTCCAGTCGATCCTTGATCGCGAACTCAACACATTGGTTCCGACCCAGCGACTCTGGAGCAACATTTCGGTGGCGATCAATGAAGAGAAGAATTCGGTCCCGCTATGGTCGCGAATACGTATGGGCGTGTTCAGCTTGTTGTCGAATCCGTCGCTGGTCGCGGCCGCCGGCCTCTTGATGTTTACCGGTTTCTTCCTTCTTGTGTGGAGCGGCGGAACTCTTCCTGCCGATAAGGTCGCGGTCGAACCGGATCGGAATTCGGCGGTGACTTTGCCCGCAAGGCCCGTAGCGGTATCGAATGAAACGACTGATCCCGTTGCGGACGAACCCGCTGAACCGAAAGCGGCCCCGGTGCTGGTGCGTGAGACGAATCATTCGCCTGAAAAGCTCCGTAAGCTGGTTGCGAATGCCAACCATCGCCCGGCTGAAGGTAATGCCCGTCCAGAATATCTTGTTGATGCATACTTGCCGGGAGAAGAAAGTTACGTTCGCACCATCGCAAATCTTAAGGACAATATCGACGTCCGGAAAGACATGGTGATGTCGCCGTCGTCGCGGGTCGCTTTTGAACGTGACCTTGCCGTGGTCAACGACGCCATCGACAAGATGAAGGAGATCGTCAAAAAGGACCCGAAAAATCAGGCGGCCAAGCAGGTTCTTTACTCTTCGTACCAGAATAAGATCGACCTTCTGAACTCGGTCGTCGAACGCGAAGAGCTTATGGCCAGCCTCCAATAGGAGCGGCCGTTGCTGTTAAAGGTAGATGCAGATCAGGAAATCCAGAGTTATAACGGCGTTATGTGCCGCGCTTGTCGGTGGTGTATTTTTTACTTCGCTGCACGCACAGCCACCGGCCCCGCCAAAACCCGTTTCTAAGGCCCGGCCCGCTCCGCCCCCCGTGCCGCAGCGGCAAGACATTGTAGAGCGTGCCCTCCAGGTCGCCCCTAACGTGAACGTGAGGATCTCCTGCATTTCCCAGGCTCGGGTTACCGTTAATGGCTGGCGGCGCAACGAGATCCGTGTTCTGGTCAGGAACGGCACCGGGGTCGGTTTTCAGGTGCATGAGGCGGATCCGACATCTAAGCAGCCGGTGTGGGTCATGATCGGACGCCGTGGAACGGGTGCTCCGGCCGGGACGGATTGCATTTCGGGCGACCGTATCGATATCGAGGCACCGTTCGGCGCCAGCTTTAACATTGCCGGCCGCGAAACGGAAATACGGATCGATTCCCTGAAAAAGGTCACCATCAAGAACCTCGGCGGCAACGTAGCTCTCCGGAACATCTCCGGCGGGATCTCGGCAGAGACCTTCGAGGGCGACGTGTCGGTCGAAGATTCGAGCGGGCAGATAACGCTCAAGACCTCCACCGGAAATATACTTGCTTTCGGCGTGAAGTCCGGGCAGATCGGAGAAGCTTTCCGCGTGTCGACATCGAACGGCGCCGTTACCCTTCAAAATGTCGCACACCGTCAGATCGAGGCAAGTTCGGTCAGCGGGGCGATAATCTTCGACGGTGTCCTCCTTCGGGGCGGCATCTACGGTTTCAAGACCTCGAACGGCGAGATCAGGCTTTCGCTGCCGGCAAACACGTCGAGCCGAGTTGAGGCGTGGTACGGATACGGGACAATAAATTCGGAGATCCCGCTGAAGACCCTCACCGAGAACGTTTCCTCCGGCGGCAAGAGCTTCGTTGCGATGATCGGGAACGGAGGGGCGAACCTTAATCTAACCACGAACAGCGGACGGATCCTCATCTCCAAACAGCCCGGTTCCGTGAATGAAAAACCGTGACCTAGGGCTAAGGTCCCTGGATCGCCGACCGCCATCAAAGCACTCACAGTTTAATTAGAATTCGACAAGGCTGCGGCCGGTTCTTTGTTCGAAGGTTTCGGCCATCGACGGCGAATCATTCGTCGGCTCGTCGCGGACCAGCCGCTCGATCCGCCACATCGGGAAAAAATAGTCGCTCATCGGAAGGTATTGTTCGCCGGCCGCGATCGACCGGCACCAATCGTCGAAATACCCAAGGTCAACGCCGCGTATGAACAGCCCTGTCGGCGTCAGGTCCTGGACCAGCCCCAGAAGCTTCTCCCGAGGCGAATGGAGCACCGCAACAACGCTGTCGCCTATCTCGATCCTCATAATTACACCGATTTCCCGAAAATAAGGTAACACGAAATCTGATCAAGGGCTGTCGCCGCGGCCTCGATTACAGATTTCCACCTGCCTGTTTTAAGATTGAAGAACGCGGATCAGTGGAAGTCTGCCGGCCGGTGGCCGTGTCTTAAGATGCATATTTCTCGTGTCGAACTCGAAAATTTCAAGTCCCACGTCGACTCGGTATTCGAGTTCGGCTTGGGGACCACCGCCATTACGGGCAGGAACGGAGCCGGGAAAACTTCGATCATCGAAGCGATCGCATGGGCTCTTTTTGACACGCTGGAATACAAGAAAGACGAGATCATCCGTCGCGGTTCGAAGAAGGCCGTGGTCCGCGTGACGATCAACAGCGGGCTCGACGAACGCGACTACACGGTCTATCGAGATTCGGGTGCGGGCTATTACGTTTTCGATCCGCGTTTGAATTTGCGGATCGCGGACAAAAAGGAAGAGGTGACCCGATTCCTCTGGCAGCACCTCGGACTCGAGCCCGGCACCGATCTTGACGGCCTCTTCAGGCACGCTATCGGCGTTCCGCAGGGGACGCTGACCGCGATCTTCCTTGCACCGGTCGCCGAACGTAAAAGAACGTTTGATTCCCTGCTGAAGGTCGAAGAATACCGGCGGAGTTCCGACGAACTTCTCAAAACCGTGCGGTTCGTTGAGCAGCAAGTCACCGCCGTCGATATTAAATTGGCCCGTGCTGAGGGCGAGATCGTTCGGATCGAGCTTCTTGAGGCCGAAAAGAACGAGCTCGTGCCCGCCGAAAGATCGGACGCCGAGGCCTTCGACGTGCTCGAAAAAGAGGTCGGCCTGAAACGGGAGCGGGTCGCGGCTTTGGACGGCCTTGAAAATGAGCTTTCCGGGCTTCGGTCCCGGCTCGAAGAAAGCCGGTCGCGTCACATCAAGGCTGATCTGATCGTCAAACAGTCCGAGGACCATCTCGCCCGGGCACGATCTGCGGCAGATTCGGCCGCAAAGGCAGAACCCGGTTATCGCGCTTATCAAGAGGCCGTCGGGAGGCTGAAAGAGCTTGAACGTGAGCGCGGAATGCAGAAACAGGCCGCCGATGAGCTTGCAAAGACCGACGCCGCTATCGCTTCGGTGGCCGCCGAGCAAAAGCACCTGTCGGCGGAGTTGGCTCGGATCCAGGCCGCTCACACAGAATCTTCGACGCTTGCACCGATGGCCGCCGAACAGGAGCGTCTGGAAACGGAACTCCGCGACCTCCAGCGGGAGCAAGCGAAGCTTGAGGCCTCGGCCGGTAAGCTTCGGGATATCGACGGATCGCTTGCGAGACTTCGCGAAAGCTACAAAAAGCTTACGGCGGACCTATCGGCCGCGGCCGAGCGATTCGCCCGGGCCGCCGATCTGGAAGCTCTTGAGGGCCGCTCGACCTTGCTCATCAACGAACTCGCCGGGGCGAAAGCCGCTCTCGAACGCGATCAGAGCTTTCAGCGTGAGATAAAGAACGGCCTCTGCCCGATCCTCTCGGAAAAGTGCCTGAACTTGAAGGAGGGACAATCCCTTGAGTCGTTCGTCGCCAGCCAGTTCGACGAATTGACTGGCACGATCGGCTCCCTAATGGCCGAGAAGGCAGGGGTCGATAAGGCGCTTCGTGCCGCTCGCGAGGCCGAAGGGTTCGGCAAGCAGATCACTCTGCTCGAGGCGCGCCTGGCCGAGATAACCGAAGAGGGGAATGCCCTCAAGGCCCAAAAAGAGACGATCGAAAAAGAAGCGGAGCGCTTGACCGGGATCAGGGATGAGGTCGCGGGCAAGGAGAGGCGGCTCGAGACGCTTGATGACCCGAAGGCGAAATTAGGACTGTTCCAAAAAGAGATAGCCCGCGAGCCGCTTGTTCGCGACAACCTGGGTGAATGCGAGAAGAACCTCGAACGGCTTGAGAGCGACCGCCGTCTATGCGTTGAGAAACTCGAAGATTTCAAGGATCTCGATTCCCTATTCGCCGAGACATCGGCCGTCAGGGACAACTCCGCCGAGGCATACCGTATCTACGTTGCGAACGAGGCCCTTGCCGGGCAGGTCTCCGCTCTCGCGGCCGAGAATGAAAAGCTGGTTGCGGAATTGGCCGAAGCTTCGGGCGTCCTTGAACGCGACGAGAAAGCGGTCGCCGATGTAGCGAAGGATTACGACCGTGAGCGGCACCTGGCAGAACGGGCTGAACTTCTGCAGATAGAGAACCGTCGGACCGAGTTCCGGATCGCCCTGGAGTCGAAACGCCGCCGCCTCGCTGAACTAGACGGCGAGTTGGAAGCTCTTTACAAGATCCGGTCAGCGATGGCGGACGACCGGCGGGAACGCGAACGACTTAAGAAGGTCGGCGAGGCGACCGAGTTCATCAGGTCGACGCTTAAAGATGCGGCCCCGCTCGTTGCAAAGAATTACGTCCATCACGTTTCGGTGGAAGCGAACCGTCTTTTCGGCGACATTGCCGGCGATGCCGGGCGGACGTTGAAGTGGGGCGAGGATTACGGCATCCTGCTTGAAGAAGAGGGATTTGAACGGCCGTTCCAGAGCCTCTCGGGCGGCGAGCAAATGGCCGCGGCCCTCGCGGTCAGGCTGGCCATCTTAAAACAGCTTTCCGATATCCGGATCGCCTTCTTCGATGAGCCCACCGCCAACATGGATGCGGAACGCCGTGAAAATCTGGCCGAGCAGATCGGGCAGATCAGACATTTCGACCAGCTATTCGTAATTTCGCACGACGACACGTTCGAAGGGTATCTGGATAATGAGATCCGGATCGATAATTGATGAGATATCCTTGGTTCATCGCAGGATTTTGCGTCACGGTGGCAGCTTTCATCGGCGTCAACGCATTCGATCGGTATCGACAGGAGGCCGCCTATTATGCGTTTCTCGAAGAACAGGAAATGGTATGGGCGGGATCCTGGTCGTGGGGATTTCCGTTTCCGATGATGTTGGAGGGCCTTGGAACTGAAAGTGAGAAATACTCAATGATCTTGCCGTCCGCAGCATTGAATCTCGTGATCTGTTTGGCCGTCGCGGGACTTGTCGGCATTGCTTTCGAGAGTGCGAAAGAAAGACTTCGCCCCGAGGATATATGAAACGAGTGACCATAGTATGCGACGGTTCGAGCCTCGGCAACGGGAAAGGAAACCCGCGTGCTGCTGCTGTCGCCGTGCTGGGATTCAAGGGGATCTGGAAAGCGTTCGGAGAATATCTTGGGAGGGCGACGAACCAGCAGTCTGAGATCGCAGCGGCCGCCCTGGGCCTCGAGAACCTGAAAGAACCATGCAGTGTCAGGCTTCTCTCGGATTCCCGGTACGTCGTCGAAACGATGGGGGGCACCTGGAAAAGAAAGACGAACCATGACTGGTGGGCCCGGCTGGACCGTGCGGCGGCCCGCCACGAAGTAAGTTGGGAGTGGGTAAAGGGCCACGCCGGCCATGAGGTCCAGGAGGTTGCTGACAAAGCGGCTCGCAAGATCGCTGCCGCGGGCTGGGTGGATGCCGATGCCCTTGACGAACTTGCGTCGGACCTTGGGGTTATGGAGATCTGATCCGGCCGTCTCCTTGGGATCATTCAGCAGTATATTCTTTGATGAATTCCGCCATTAGCAAGACAAACATACGGGGCCGCCGCGCCGCAGCCTGCCGGGTCTCCGCGGCAATATTTTTCATGGCGGCCGCAGCCCTCACGTCGCTCGGACAGCGAGGCTCGATGGGCTGGGAGTGGCAGAATCCCCTTCCCCAGGGCAATCCGCTCACTTCGATCCATTTTGCAAAAGACAAAGAGAACGGATTTGCGGTCGGCTCTGAGAATACGATCCTTCGGACCGAAAATGGCGGCTTCACATGGGAACGCCAAACGGGCCCGGCCGATGTGAGCTATTCCGACGTGTTCGCCCTCGACAAACGACGGGCATTTGTTGTGGGCACACGGGGAACGATCCTTTCGACTAACAACGGCGGAAGAGATTGGCGGGCGGTCAAAGCCGACGTTCGCGACCACCTTAACGGGATCAGCTTTTCCGGCGAAAATTTCAATTTTGGGTGGATCGTCGGGACCTACGGACGGGTCCTCAAGTCGTCCGACGGCGGTTCGACCTGGGCAGCGGTAAAGTCGGGCACGGAGGACCACCTCTTAAAAGTTTCCGCGTTCGACGAAAGCCGTGTCACCGCGGTTGGATCGGCCGGGACTGTTCTGGTCACGCGGGATGGCGGCCAAGCGTGGATATCCGCCAAACCCTGCGGCAACTCAACGATGTCGCGGGCTCAATTCCTGGGCCCTGACCTGATCGTCGCCGCCGGTTATGCCGGCTGCATCGTCAGAAGCACCGATGGCGGCACGACCTGGAAACGCGTCGAGCACTTCTCTCGCGCCGACATCCTCTCATTGACCTTCGCGGACGACCGGTCCGGCTCTATGAGCGATTCGAACGGAATGTTCTGGCTTACGGGTGACGGCGGCCTGACTTGGGTCCCGTTCAACATCCGAACGAACCCGAAACTGGTCTCCAATTTCTTCATCGACCGGTTCACGGGATGGGCGGTCGGCCCCGACGGCCTTGTCCTTCGGACCGACGACGGCGGCTACAGCTGGCAGCGTCTCACGGCCGGGGCCCGGGAAGACGTCAACGACCTGGTCTTCTTTGATAACGAATACGGGGTCGCCGTCGGATCGTCCGGCCGCATCTGGATAACGAATGACGCGGGCCGGGCATGGCTTCCGGTGTTTTCAAACACGTCTGCCGGCCTGAACGCGGTTCATTTTATCAACGCGGACAAGGGCTGGGCGGTCGGTGATCGGGGAACGGTCCTGCGGACGATCAATGGCGGCGCAAGCTGGGGCACTGGGATCTCCGGAATTACGGACGACTTGCACGGCGTACATTTTATCGACGAAAGGAACGGCTTTGCCGTCGGGGCCAACGGCCGGATCATACGCACCACGACCGCCGGTGCCTACTGGGAGCCGGTAACATCGGGCGTCGTCAATTGGCTCGAAGATGTTGAATTTTACGAGCCGGCCCGCGGTGTCGCGGTCGGTGATAGAGGGATGGTGCTGCTCACGTTGGACGGCGGGGCGACGTGGTCGCCGGTTAAGACGAACGTGTCCGAAGGCTTGTACGCCGTAAGCTTTTATGACGAAAAGATCGGCACGGTCGTGGGTTCGAGAGGTCTCGTCCTGAGGACCTCGGACGGGGGCCTCAGCTGGACTGATGTCGAGTCGCCGTCCCAGGCGAATCTCTTCTCCGTCTTCAGTTTCGGGCGTGAACAGGTGATCGCCGCGGGCGATCTCGGGACCGTTGTTCTTACGAATGACGGCGGGCGGACCTGGCTGCAGCAGCCGAACGTGACGGGCAAATTGCTACAGGCGATCGCTTACAGAGGCGGTTCCGATATTTGGGTCGCCGGCCGGGGCGGAGCGATCCTCAAGCGGACTCAGCCGCTCACCCCTTTCGGCATCGTCGGCGGTTCGAGGGGCGCGCCGCCTGTCCTCCGGCCTGCTTCCGGGATCCGAAGGCCGCGCGTGCCGCTGCTCACCATTCCCGACGACGGAGACATCCCACCGGCCGTTCAGCCTTCAAAAGACAGGCCCTGATCCCCGCATTCCTAAGGGACTTATTTCGTCAGGACGATCGAGATCCATTCGCCGTCGCGATCGACCCGGTATGCGCCTCCATCGGGGAGTCTTTCCACTATTATCCGTTCTTGCTCGGCCAGTATCCCAGACAGGACCAAAGCCCTCTTCGCTCTTTTGATGAGCACGTCCAGGATAGGGACGATCGTGTCTGCGGTCAGGTTTGCGGCCACTACGTCAAACTCGCCTTCGATGTCCGCAACCGTGCCCGCGACAAACTCGATACGATCGGCGACACCGTTCGAACGGGCGTTCTCCTCCGCAATCTTCAAGGCTTCTTTGTCGATGTCACAAGCAGCGATATGCCCAGCGGAAGGTGCGACTAACGCGGCGGCGATAGCGAGAATTCCCGTTCCAGTGCCCACGTCGAGAAAAGAGTCCCCGTCCCTGACCAGTTCCTGCACGGCCTCCAGACACGATCTTGTGGTCTCGTGCGTGCCGGTCCCGAATGCCATGCTCGGCTCGATCCGGACCACAATAGCGTCCTGTCCATCGACATCGTGCCAGGGTGCGGCTACGACCACTCTGCCCACCTTCACAGGTCTCCAATGCCTCTTCCACTCGGCCAGCCAGTCCTGGTCCTCGATGCTCATGATCGTCGGTCCAGCTATTGATCCCGGATCGACGCCATAGACGCGGGCGGCGTCCGATAAGCTTTCCCGAAGCATTTTGTTATCCGGCGATACTTCGAAATATACCGTCATCTCCAACGGCCGCGCGTCGACCGCCGGGGACATCGCGACCTCAGAGCCAAGCGCGTCCATTTGGCCGACGGCGAATTCCAGGACCTCCTCATATTCCGCCGGGGCCGAGAACGTGGCCGCGTACCATTTGCGTTGGCACTCGCTCATTCCCGCACCCCGATCTCGTCAAGTTCCCGGCCGCTTTCACGCCAGCCGGCCACCACCTTTACAAAAAGGTGCAAATAGACCCTTCTGCCCAGCAACGCTTCGATCGACCTGCGCGCTTCCGTGCCGATCGCTTTCAATTTGGAACCGCCTTTTCCAATGATTATTCCCTTTTGGGACTGACGTTCGACGTAGATAGCGCAATAGATCTGCACCGAATCGGGATCCGATTCCTCGTCGAATTTCTCGGTCACAACGGCGGTGACGTAAGGGATCTCTTCGCCGGTCGTTGCGAGGATCTGCTCGCGGACCATCTCTGCGACCAGCACCCTGACCGGTTGGTCGGTCATCTCGTCGGGACTGAAAATGGGCTCGCCCGGCGGAAGATGCTTCACGATCTGTTTCATCAGCAGATCGATCGAATACCCTGTCAGCGCCGACGCCGGGATTATCTCGGCAAATTGAAACTCCTTTGAATAGAAGTCCATCAACGGGAGAAGCGCTGTTTTTTCCTTTATCTTATCGACCTTGTTAAGGATCAGGATCGCGGGTTTGCCTGAATCTTTGACCAGATCGAGCACGAACCGGTCGCCGTTGCCCGTGGAAACACTCGCGTCCCGCATCAAGACCAGCAGATCAACGGACAGAATGGCATCGTGGACCGCGGCCATCATCCTCCGGTTCAGCAAATAGCCTGGCCTGTGGACTCCCGGCGTATCGATAAAAACGATCTGCCCTTCCGGAAGGGTGACGATCCCCTGGATCTTGTGGCGAGTCGTTTGAGGCTTGTTCGAAACGGCGGCGATCTTCTCGCCGACCAGCCTGTTCAGAAGCGTCGATTTTCCGGCATTCGGCCGGCCGATCAGGCCTACATAGCCCGCACGAAAATTTGGGTCTGGCATCGAAATGAAACTAGCAGAAGGAAATACAAAAAGGCAAAACGTGCCCGTAAGCGTTTTGCCCTTTCAATTCGACCCTGTCGCGGTCTTATTGGTCTTTGATCAGTCTCGCTTTGGCCGTAAGTGCTTCCGAATGGGCCCCGCCCGTTACCGGCCCGAACTCGATCGCCTTGTTGTAAAGGGCGAGGGCGTAGGCCTTGTCGTCATAAAACTCGTAGATCTTCGCAAGAGCGACATATGTCAGCGAAAGCAAGGCACGGTCGGTGGTCTGCGTCGCTGTCCGCAGAACGTTGTCGAAAGCGACCTTGGCCTCCAGGAGTGCTCCCTGCTGCTTTTCGGCGTCCTCGAACCCTTCGGCCGTTAAGCTGGCCACGCGGCCGAGGTTGTAATAAATACGCGGCTCGGACGGGTTCTTGTCTCGAAGCTTTTTCAGCTCAACGGACGCAAGCGGATAATTTCTTGAATCGATCAGCTTTTGGATCTCGACCAATCTGGTCGTCACCGGATCTTCGACGACGACGCTCGCCTGTTGAGTTGTTTTGCCGGATTCCCGGGCCGCAAGTGCCCGTTTCCTTGCGTCAGCGAACTGAGCAAGCCGGTCCCCCTCGGTCGTCCCGTCAAAGGCCAGCACCATATCTCTTAGCGACGACGCGATATCGAATCCCGAATCCTCAAATCCTTTCAGCTGATCGGCGAAATAAAACGCAAGCAAAGCCCCCTTCTCGTAATCTTCAGAAAGCCTCAGAGCGGTCTCATCGGCCAGGCCGCTCTTTAGCCTTTCGAGCTCCTGCACGATCGAACGCCGCTCGGCATCGTCCTTTGAACTGTCGATACGCTTCCGGGCCTGCGTGGTCAAAGCCTTCGCCTTTACGAACTCGGCCTGTTTCGCGTCGATCGCGGCAACCAGCGATCGCGAGATGGTCAGATAAACATCGGGCGAGGTGGTCGGCTCTACCTTTCGGCGTTCGTCGATCAGTTTCTTCACTATCGGTCTGATCGTCTCGACGTCCTTTGAAAGGCCGTAAACCAGCGGATCGACCACGAACTGCAGAAAGCCGCGGCGGACCTCGGATTCCCTGAGTTCGCGTCCGGCAGGCAGGTCCGCCGGAATGACGACGAAATATTCGTCCTTTACATTTATGAAATTGACGGTCCCCACGGGCGCAAGCATTTCCGGCACGATCGTGAATCTTCGTTCGCGTTCTCTCTGTTCGACGGTCTTAAGTGTCGTGCCCCGGGCTCCGCTGCGTTGCGTTTCGGTCCTGACCGTCTCGACCACCGACAGGCGAGGCCTTGTATTCAAATACATAAGGATCTCGCCGACCATCTCGCGGGCCGAACTTCGCAGGTTGGCGTCCGCCGACTTCTGATATGTCTTTATGTATTCGTTTATATTGCCGCTCATGCTGGTCCGGCGGTAAAAGTCGCGTACGAGCGGGGCGAAGTCGAGAACGTCGAGCAGCTTTCCGGGCAGGTCGGTCATCACGACAGGATCGGCAAGCTCCGGCGCAGGGCTCAGGGCGTACGCCATCGAAATGAAAGGAGCGATGATCTCGGCGTCCGTTTGATTCGCGTTTCGCCTTTTGTGCTGGATCAGGAAGGTCGAGATCCGCTGGCGAAGGTCCGCGGGCATCGCGGCAAGGTCACTCTTTAGAAGGTCGCGGAACTTGCCGCCTTCGGCCGACAGCGGCGTTTTGATGACCGGCACGGGGTCGCCGGCCTCGTTCGTCGTCCGGGCGGCTTCGATGGTCGCCAGGACGATCATCACGCGCTTGTCCGGTTCGATGCGGACGCCGTAGTTCGACAGGTCCATCGTGGGTGAAACACCCTGTCCGACAGCCCCAAGAGCCAAGACGAGGATCACAGGAAGAAATAACGCTTTTGACATCAACTTTCGATAAAATGCCCGCCGCGGGCGCATACGAACATGCTAACAAAAGTTAATGATGAAGTTTAGCCGTTGATGGATGCTTTTGAAGGGCGTTCAGATGGGAACGGCGACCCTGGCCAGGATCTCGTTCAAGGTCTGTTCAGCCTCGCGGGTCTTGTTCTTCAGGCCGACGGAACGCGAGTTGATGATAATGCGATGGGCAAAACAGGGGATGACAAGCCGCTTGATGTCGTCGGCGATGCAGTAATCGCGGCCCTCGATCAGGGCAAGCGCCTGCGCCGATCGATAAAGGGCAAGCGTTCCACGCGGGCTGACGCCAAGCTCGATCTGTTCGGACGTTCTTGTAGCCGAGACTATCTCGAGCAGGTAATCGACCAGGGCCGGATCGATCTTCACTTGTCCGACGTGTTTCTGGATCTCGACGACCTCCGAGCCGGACATCACGGGTCGGACCATTTCGAGAGGGTTCGATTCCGCACGGTCCAACAACATCTTCCGCTCGTCATCCGCGTTCGGATATCCCATGTGAAGGCGGAGCATGAACCGGTCCAGTTGCGACTCGGGCAGCGGGTACGTTCCGTGATGTTCCGAAGGATTCTGGGTCGCTACCACCATGAAAGGGAGGGGCAAACGCCGCGAGATGCCCTCGACGGTAACCTGTTCTTCGGCCATGGCCTCGAGAAGTGCGGACTGCGTCTTCGGGGTCGCGCGATTTATCTCGTCGGCGATCACGACATTCGAGAATATCGGCCCCGGTTTCCACAGGAATTCGCCCGTCTGCTGATCGTAGATTGAAAGCCCGATAACGTCCGACGGAAGCAGGTCTGACGTGAACTGAATGCGATGGACGGTGAGTGCGAGGGCCCGCGCAAGGGCATTTGAAAGCGTGGTTTTGCCGATCCCGGGTACGTCTTCGATCAGAAGGTGGCCCTTGGCAAAAAGTGCGACGAGTCCATACTTTACCGCATCTGACTTGCCGCGGATCACACTCTCGACGGCGGCTTGCAGATCGGTTATCTTGGCTTCGGCATCGAAAGGGCGTGAGGCACCTTCAGTTCGGACGGCCGTTTCGTTTACTATCCAATCCCTCATGAAGTGATGGCGAAAACCGCCTGGATTCAATCTTACAGGATAATTGATGCCCGGTGAATCAAAAACTTTGCCGGGAAACATGCGGTTGCGGCGAACACCCGTACACATAGTCCCCTCCCCAGAACAGGAAACCGTAGTGACCGGGCCGCATTCAGTTCCGAGTTCCAGATTCCAGGTTCCAAATTCCAGATTCCAAGTTTCAGGTTTCTAGTTCCAAGCTCTATATTTCAGATTCCAAATCCCGATTTCCAGATCTCAAATTCGAAATTCCAGGTTTATGGTCCGAATCCCAGATCCCCCATCTCGGATTCCACGATCTGAACTCTTCCTTCTTCACTATTCACCATTCATCATTCACCATTCTCAATTTACTTTTCGCTTTTCACTCGTCCCTCACCCCTCCTCCCTCCCAAAATTTGCATATTTACCGTAAATACGGCTAAACTTTTGAAACTTGGTCCTGCGGAATTCGTGGAATTACCGTTAGGAGTTTTCATCAAAATAATATGAATTTACGCAATCGTATCCGGGATCAGCGGGGCTTCAACCTTATCGAGTTGATGATCGTTATCGCTATCATCGGCCTTCTTATCGGCGTGGGCAGCATCGCCTGGGGCGCGATGATCAAATCGGGGAACGAAGCGGCCGCCATCACAATGCTTGACCGGATGAGGACGTTCCAGGCCCAATATGCGTCGCGGAACAGAGGCCGTTTCGGCACCTTTGACGATCTGATCGCCTCCGGCACGCTCGATGCGGCGTATGCCGGCGACGCCCCGGTAGTTAACGGATATATCTTCACGATCGAGATCGTCGAGCCGACCAGTGCCGCACCTGCATCATACAAAGTCTGGGCCGACCCGCAGGTTCCATCCGGGATCACGGCGACCGGAAATCGGTTCTTTTTTACCAGCTCGGCTCTTTCGACGATCCGGTTCCGCGAGGGTGAAAAGGCGAGCGAGAACGATCCGTCAACCTAGTTCCAAAGCCGTCTTAGCTCAGCGGTAGAGCACTCGCTTCACACGCGATAGGTCAGAAGTTCAAATCTTCTAGACGGCACCATCTCTAACCGAAAGCCGCCAACCCGGGCGGCTTTTTGACGTTCGGCGGATTCTCAACAATACTGCGGGTCTGCGTGTTTTTTCCGGATGAAAATGCAGCTTTGTACCTTTTCCTATCGCGCATTGTTTTTTCCACGTCCCTAACTCTTCACTTATCGCTCGCCTACCCTTTTTTGCTTTTTCCTCGCCCCTAACGCCCCGCCCTTCGCCCTTCGTTGGTATCATGTTTCCTTCACGATTTCCGATTTACGATTCACGATTTACTGTTCACCATTCTTACAACTACCGCCTCTCCTCCCCCCTCATCCCTCATCCCTCATCCCTCATCCTTTCCCGGCCCTCGTCCCTAGACACAAAAAAAGAAAGGCATGATCTCTCACGCCTTTCGATCCTAATTGGTTTGTTCGGCCGGAGGGCCCTCTTTATGTCGAGGGCCTCCCGGTCGAGTCTGTGTTGGCTACTGAGCCTGGACAGCGGAATCAGCTGCCGATCCGAGCGAGAGTTCGTCATTTGCGACGCTCTCACCAAGGCTCGACTTCTTGATCATCCACTTGCCTTCGGACGGACGGAAGATGGCAATGTCTGCCTTGCCGTCGCCGTCATAGTCAGCAGGTACCGGTACGTCCGTAGACGTTCCAAGCTGCTTGACCGTGTAGGCCGTCTCGCTCAGCATGAACCACGTTCCGTTGCGGTAGACCGAGATGTCGGCCTTGCCGTCGCCGTCGTAGTCTGCCGGTGTCGGGATGTCGCCGGTCTGTCCAAACTGCGTCACGCGGAAGCCACGCGTCGATTCGAGCGTGTACCACGTTCCGTTCCTGAACACACCAACATCCGTTCTGCCGTCATCATCGAAGTCGCCGGTCAGCGGCTTGTCGGTCGGGATGCCGAACTGGAAGATGGCGAACTGGTCGTTCGTCGTCTTCACATACCACGTTCCATTCGACGGACGGAAGATGATGAAGTCGGCTCGGCCGTCTCCATTGTAATCACCCGTCAGAGGAATATCCGTGGCTTCGCCCCACTGAT
>JBFXJZ010000008.1:0-162339 GCA_050174305.1 Pyrinomonadaceae bacterium
ATCGAACCGGTGCTCAGGTTTCATCACGAGGATTTTACGATCGCCGCTCTTTTGAGCCCCGACACCGAAGCAGGAGCGCTTCTTCGTTCGTATTCCGCGGAGCTGCCCGAGCGGGCGGCGGCGATCATCCGCGGAACATTCCGGCCGATGGCGCTCGCCCAGCTTGTCTCGTCCCAGCTTGATGTGGACCGGATGGATTACCTCCTTCGCGACAGCCTGATGACGGGTGTCAAATACGGCGTTTACGACCTGGAATGGATAATCAAGTCGCTGGAGATAAACGAGGCGGACGACCAGCTCTACGTTTCGGCCCGAGGCGTTTACGCGGTCGAGGATTATCTGCAGGCCCGGTATTACATGTTCCGCCAGGTCTATTTTCACCGGACGCTGCGGGCGGCCGAGGCGGTCCTGCATTCGATACTTCGCCGTGCGCTGAAACTTTACCGCGAAGGCGGCGATGTTTGGCACGGGCCCGGCACAGCCATTGAGAAGATCCTGAGGGGAGAGAAGCTTCAGCTTGACGAGCACCTTTCGCTCGATGACCACGATTTCATCTTCCACATTAAACGTTGGCGGCACAGCACGGACCCGCTTCTGGCCGATCTTTCACGGCGCTTCCTCGACCGCCGCCTGTTCAAGGCCTTCGACCTGGATATGGACGAGGAGATGAAGGAGAGGTTCCTTGCCAAAGCGAAGGCGGCGGTCGAAGCGGCCGGATTCGACCTGGACCACTATTTCATCGAGGACAAGGCGGGTGACGTCCCGCACTACTTCTACATCCGCGACGAGGCAAAGCCGAAGGACCAGATCTACGTCGAGGACGGCTTTTCGAATCCCCGGATCCGCGAGATCTCGGAGGTCAGCTCGGCCGTTCGGGGCCTGCAGGAAGGGTACCGGATCCACCGTGTATGCTTCCCTGCGGAGGTGACGGAACAGATCGCATCCCTGTATCACGCGAAAGGCATGGCCGGGTGACGCGTTGGCCCGAAAGCCGCGTACGGGTTACAATGCGTTTTGCCGCGGAATGCGGATGGCGGCACCCTGCCGCGGCCGTCACCAAACTTTTCTAAATGAGCTTTGTCCTGGGTACGCTGCGGCTCGCAGCTTTTATTTTTGCTTCACTTGCCCTTTATGCGTCATGGTGGGTTGTTTCGTGGTTCGTCCCGAACAAGACACTTTGGCGGCAGGTCGTATTCCATTGGTGGTCGAAACTCTTCGCCATGATCGCGCGGATGGAGTTGGAGATCGTCGGCACGCCGCCGAAACCGCCGTTCCTTCTTGTCTCAAACCACGTAAGTTATGTTGATATACCGGCCCTGAGGCTGGCCGCGAACGGCGTTTTCGTCGCGAAGAGCGAGATAAAGGACTGGTTCCTGGCCGGGCCGATGATCCGCAATATGGGGAATATCTTCATCGATCGGAAGAATCGACGCGACATCCCGCGGGCCGGTGCCGAATTGCTGAAGAAATTGAACGAGCGGGAGGGCGTGATCCTGTTCCCAGAGGGCACGAGCACCAAAGGCGAAATGATCCTGCCGTTCAATTCATCGTTCCTCGAATTTGCCGCGCGAACGGACCTGCCCGTTTCTCACGCGGCGGTAAGGTACGTGACCCCTGAGGGCGGCCCTACCCCCAGCGAACGCATCTGCTGGTGGGACGATACCGGCTTTCTCAAACACCTCTGGCTTCTTTTCTCGCTGCCTGGCTTCACGGCCGTCGTGACCTTCGGCGACGAGACGGTCGTCGACACCGATCGCAAGCGCCTCGCGGCACGCCTGAAAGAAAGGGTCGAAGCGGATTTTATCCCGATGCTATAAGCTGGGCAGCGGCTTGGTCCGGGCAGGTTCGCAGTTGCGACTTAGCGGTCCTTCAACGCATTCTCAAGCACGCTCTGCAGCCGGCGTTCAGGAAAGGGATTTTCTGAAAACACTTCGTCTACACGTGCATAGTTCAGATGCCACGCCGAATTGGCACCCTGCACGATCAAATACGTGTAGATAGGGCTCGGTAGAGTGCGAACCGAACTTTTTGCATTTACACGGGAATTCCCGACCTCCGTGAGGACGGTCACGTCGTTATTTTGTGTTTTGGGTCCCGCCCGGCCGATATTCAGGCCGACAGATTCCTCGCGGACGACCTTCGCCACTCCCGAACGGAAAAGGACAGCCGCGACGTCCGCCTCACTTATCTTCGAAACGATCTGGAGCGCGCCGAAATTGGCGGCTTTCGTTGTATTCCATTCGTCGACCCAACTCCGGAAATCATCCTCCGAAACGCGGCTGTCATCGACCAGGAAAAAGATATTGGTCGGATCGTTCTTTGAAACGGCCCGCCGCTGTTTCAGGACCAGAGTTGATACGGAAAGGCCCACCTCCTTCTTCAGCCGCTCGATGTCATTTTTTGACGACTGCCCGAAGAGCGAAACCGACAACAGACCCGTGACGCAAAAAGCGAGAAATACTTTCGCCATCGATTATGTACCTCTTAAAGGGATCGGGAAGAGATGCCGGCATATTAGCACAGGTCGAGCGAAGGACAAGCGTGTTTTCTTCAAGGAACTGGACAGGTAAGAGCCGGTGAAGTCACGAACGCTTCGGTAAGTGCTATCGTGGAGGTATTTGATCACGGCGTCGGGCAAATAATTTCCCAAGTAAGGCCCCAAGCAGCGTCGACCCAAGCGAGCCGAATATCATGATCAGTGCGGAAGTAATAAAAGGCGGCTCGGTGGCGGCAAACGCTCCGCGGCCATAGTGCGCGGCGGCGACCAGCGTAATAAAGCCACCCATCAACACAGCTCCCCAAGCCGTCAACAAGGCGATCGGCCAAGCTTTTGGTTGAATCAAACCGACAAAAGCTCCCGAGATGAAGAAGAATGCTGCAGCCACCGTAATTCGGAGGGGCCAGCTTTCACCGGGTCCAAGGTCGGAAAAAGTGAGTACCAACCCGCCGAAGCCGAGCACGATCGCGATAGCGACCGCGAAGGCACTCCTGGCATCTGTTGATCTGTTCGCCACTCTTCTCAATTCCAAATCCAACAAAAAGTTGATCGCGAATTTCTAGCTGAGCCTGTGAATCCCGATCTTGGGGGCTATTTTGTCTAGATGATAATAGATTTTCAGCGTGCGGCAATGGTTTAGAAGACACAGAAAGGGCCGGGGACATCGCTGGCCCGGCCCTTACCCAAAAAACGGTGCTCAAAGTCACCAGTTAGATGTCATCGTCATCCTCGTCGAGATCATCGACCTTCATGGCCTCGTCGATATCGAATTCCTCTTCCGATTCGTCCATGGTCACATCGTCGTCAACCTCGTCGACATCGCCATCCGAATCAACACCCGGAACACCGGCCAGTGTCGGAAGGTCGAGGCCGCCGGTGATGCTGGCCATTTCGTCGAACTCATCCTCCTGTTTCTGGTTCTCGGTCGGATCATAGGCGACCTTGACGTTTCGGTAGTACTTCATACCGGTGCCCGCCGGTATGAGGCGTCCCATGATAACGTTCTCCTTCAGGCCGCGAAGGTAATCGACGCGTCCGGAGATGGCCGCTTCGGTGAGCACGCGGGTCGTCTCCTGGAAGCTGGCCGCCGAAATGAACGAGTCGGTCGAAAGCGATGCTTTCGTGATGCCGAGCAGCAACGGTTCACCGACCGCCGACTGGCCTCCTTCGTCTTTGACGCGGCGGTTCTCGTCCTCATAGCGGAACCGGTCAACCTGCTCTTCCATCAGGAAGTCCGTATCGCCGACCTCCTTGATCTTGACCCATCGGAGCATCTGACGGACGATCACCTCGATGTGCTTGTCGTTGATGTTCACGCCCTGCAGGCGATAAACCTCCTGGATCTCGTTCACGATGTACTGCTGCAGGGCCTCGGTCCCGAGGACTCGAAGGATATCGTGGGGGTTCAATGGGCCGTCCATTAAGGGTTCACCGGCACGAACGCGATCGTCCTCCTGTACGTTGATGTGGGTTCCGCGGGGGATGTCGTATTCGCGTTCGGCACCGTCGTCGCCGATAATGATGATCTTTCGCTTACCCTTTGAGATGGGCCCAAATTTGACGGTACCGTCGATCTCGGACATCATTGCGGTCTCGCCGGGGCGGCGGGCCTCGAACAGTTCGACAACGCGGGGAAGACCGCCGACGATGTCCTTCGTCTTAGTGGTCTCACGCGGGATCTTGGCGATCACATCGCCCGGTTTCACAGCCTGGCCATCCTCGACCAAAAGGTTTGCACGGATCGGCATCTGATAAGTCTTGAGCGTCTTGGTGCCGCCCTTGATCTCAAGCCGCGGCTGGTTCTTCTCGTCGGAATCCTTGACGACAAGCCGCTTCTGTCCGGTCACCTTATCGATCTCTTCCTCGACCGTTTTGCCCTCCTTGAGGTCCTGGTACTTGACGGTACCCTCGACCTCGGTCAGGATCGCGAATGCGAACGGGTCCCAGGTGACCAGCATATCGTCTTCTTTCACCTTCTGCCCGTCCTTAACGTGGAGTTGGGCACCGTAAACCACCTGGTAACGGGCCACTTCGCGGCCCCGCTCGTCCATCAGGCCGAGTTCGGACGGCTGCCGCTTCATCGAGATCATCTCTTTCTTTCGATTGCGGATAACATTCCATTCACCGATGAACTTGACCGTTCCGTCCATCGCTGCTGCGTGTTTAGTTTCCTGCTCGAGCCGAGCCGTACCGCCCACGTGGAAGGTTCTCATCGTGAGCTGAGTTCCCGGCTCTCCGATCGACTGTGCGGCAATGACGCCGACAGCCTCGCCGATCTCGACCGTGTTGCCGGTCGCAAGGTTTCGGCCGTAGCACTTCACGCAGATGCCGCGGCGGCTTTGGCACGTGAGGGGCGAACGGATGCGGACCTTTTGAAGGCCGGATAGCTGAACCGCGGCGGCCAGGTCCTCATCGATCTCGACGTTCGCTTCAACGATCACGTTGCCGTCAACCGGGTCGATGATGTCGTCAAGCGAGGTGCAGCCGACGATCCGGTCGCGAAGCGATTCGACCTCTTCGCCGTTGCGGATAATAGCTTCGGCCCAGATGCCTTTGATCGTTCCGCAGTCCTTCTCGGAGACGATCACGTCCTGGGCCACGTCCACCAGCCGGCGTGTGAGGTAGCCCGAGTCGGCCGTCTTCAATGCAGTGTCCGCAAGGCCCTTTCGTGCACCGTGCGTCGAAATAAAGTATTGCAGAACGTTCAGGCCTTCGCGAAAATTCGCAACGATCGGCGTTTCGATGATCTCGCCCGACGGTTTGGCCATCAGGCCGCGCATCCCCGCAAGCTGGCGGATCTGGGCTTCGGAACCACGGGCTCCGGAGTCGGCCATGACGAGGATCGGGTTAAGCTCTTTACGCTCGTCTTCCCGCTTGTGCATCGCCTTGAACATCTCTTTCGCCACATGATCGGTCACTTCCGACCAGATCGCGGTCACCTTGTTCTCGCGTTCAAGGTTGGTCATGGTCGCTTCTTCATACTGCTTTTGAAGTTTATCGACCTCTTTGCGGGCCTTTTCGATGATCGAGGCCTTGTTAGCCGGCGTGACCATATCGTCGATGCCGATCGACATTCCCGATTTGGTCGCATACAGGAAGCCCATCGCCTTCAGGTCGTCGAGCAGAGCGACGGTCGCCTCGTGGCCGAGCTTCAGGTGGCAGAAGCTGACCAGCGACTGCAGGCCCTTCTTTTTGAGCGTGCCGTTAACAAACGGCAGGCCGTCGCGGGTTAGCCGCTCATTTAGGATGGCTCGTCCAACGGTCGTGTCGATGACACGATCGACGTTTTCGCGGATCGGTGCACGAAGCACGTCCTGATTGTGGGTCTCGACCGTCAGGTCAAGCAGGTCGCCCCTCCATCGCAGACGGATCATCGACTGAGTTTCTACAAGCTCGGCGTCGAGCGCGAGCAGCACTTCGTCGATAGAGTTGAATATCTTGCCTTCGCCGGGCAGCCCGTCACGCGAAAGCGTCAAGTAGTAGCAGCCGAGCACGATATCCTGCGACGGGACCGTGATCGGCTGGCCGGAAGCGGGCGAAAGCAGGTTGTTCGACGCGAGCATCAGCACGCTTGCCTCGATCTGCGCCTCGGCCGACAGCGGGATGTGAACCGCCATCTGATCGCCGTCAAAGTCGGCGTTAAACGCAGTACAGACGAGCGGGTGGATCTTGATGGCCTTGCCCTCCACAAGCACCGGCTCGAACGCCTGAATGCCGAGGCGGTGAAGCGTCGGCGCGCGGTTCAAAAGGACCGGGTGCTCACGGATCACCTCTTCAAGGATGTCCCAAACGATCGGCTCCTGCCGCTCGACCATTTCGCGGGCCTGCTTGATGGTCGCGGCATGGTCATCACGCTCGAGCTTGTTGTAGATGAACGGCTTGAAAAGTTCGAGCGCCATCTTCTTCGGAAGGCCGCACTGGTGGAGTTTGAGCTCGGGGCCGACGACGATGACCGAGCGGCCGGAATAATCCACGCGCTTTCCGAGCAGATTCTGGCGGAAGCGTCCCTGTTTACCTTTCAGCGTGCCGGAAAGCGATTTTAGCGGGCGATTGTTCGCCCCGCGCAGAACGCGGCCGCGGCGGCCGTTATCGAACAGGGCGTCGACGGCTTCCTGAAGCATCCGCTTTTCGTTGCGGACGATCACCTCGGGTGCACGCAGCTCGATCAGTTTCTTGAGCCGGTTGTTCCGGTTGATCACACGGCGGTACAGGTCGTTCAGATCGCTGGTCGCGAACCGGCCGCCGTCAAGCGGAACCAGCGGGCGAAGCTCGGGCGGGATCACGGGGATAACGTCCAGGATCATCCACTCCGGGGCATTACCGGAGCGGAGGAACGAGTTCGCGACCTTGAGCCGCTTTGAGAACTTGAGCTTTTTCTGCTGTGAGGTTTCTTCCCGCATCTTTATCCGGAGTTCGTCAACGAGCTCCTGGATATCGATCTTCTGCAGGAGGTCCTTAATGGCCTCGGCGCCCATCTTGGCAATGAACTGGTTCGGGTAGTCGCGGGTCAGCTCGCGGAACCTCTCATCGGTGACCAGGTCCTTCTCCTTAAGGTCGGGGACCTCGCCCGGATCGACGACGATGTACGTCTCGAAATAGAGGATCTTTTCAAGGTCGCGAAGCGTGATGTCCAGCAGGTGGCCGATGCGCGAAGGCAGCCCCTTGAAGAACCAGACGTGCGAACATGGCGACGCAAGTTCTATGTGGCCGAGCCGCTCGCGGCGCACCTTTGACTGCGTCACCTCGACGCCGCATTTGTCGCAGATGACCCCGCGGTGCTTCATCCGCTTGTACTTTCCGCAAAGGCATTCCCAGTCGGAGACCGGGCCGAAGATCCTTGCGCAGAAAAGGCCGTCGCGTTCCGGCTTGAAGGTGCGGTAGTTGATCGTCTCAGGCTTGGTTACCTCGCCGTGCGACCATGAACGAATCTTTTCCGGCGAAGCAAGCGAGATCCGGATCGCCTCGTAATTTGCGGTCAGTTGAGTCTTGTTATCGTTATTGAATCGAAACATATTCTTATAAGTTCCACGTTTGAAGTTTCAAGTTCCAAGTTTCTATGTGGTTCACAAAGTTCCGGGTCCCCAATTTGGAACCTGGAATTTGGAACCTGAAACTAATCGACCCCTACCAATGCGTCGACACCTGCGGTCACCTCTTCCGGATCGATCTCATCCTCTTGGATAAGCTCAACGTCTAGGCACAGCGACTGAAGCTCGCGGACCAGTACGTTAAACGATTCGGGAATTCCCGGCTCGAAATTCGAGACGCCCTTGACGATCGTTTCGTAGATCTTCGAACGTCCTGCGACGTCGTCCGACTTACAGGTCAAAAGCTCCTGCAGGATATGCGCGGCTCCATACGCCTCGAGTGCCCAAACCTCCATCTCACCGAACCGCTGGCCGCCAAACTGTGCCTTACCGCCCAGCGGCTGCTGCGTGATTAGCGAGTACGGCCCGATCGAGCGGGCGTGGATCTTGTCGTCCACAAGGTGCGAGAGCTTGAGCATGTAGATGTACCCAACGGTCACCTTCTGCTCGAACTGTTCACCCGTCAGGCCGTCGTAAAGCCGCGTCTTGCCAGACGGTCCGACCGACGGCGGCAGATCGAGTTCGTCATACCTGCCGTTCGCCTTGCCGATGTACTCTTTGATCTCTTCCTCGCTGGCCCCGTCAAAGACCGGGGTGGCGAAATGCAACCCGAGGACGCGTGCGGCCCAACCGAGGTGGGTCTCTAGGATCTGGCCCACGTTCATTCGCGAAGGTACGCCGAGCGGATTGAGAACGATCTCGACCGGAGTGCCGTCCGGAAGATAGGGCATGTCCTCCTCCGGGAGGATACGTGCGATCACGCCCTTGTTGCCGTGACGGCCGGCCATCTTGTCACCTACACTCAGCTTTCGCTTCATCGCGACGAAGACCTTGACCATCTTGATAACGCCCGGCGGCAGCTCGTCGCCCTGCTTCAGCTTGGTGATCTTCTCATCGTAAATGTCCGCGAGAATGCTGATCTGCCGGTCGGTCCGCTGTTCGTATTCCTTGACCTCGCCGATGATATCGATCGATCCCGCAGACACCTCGGCCTTCTTAAGAAGCTTCTGGTCGATGCCCGCCAGGACCTCCCGGTTCAGGACCGTCCCCTTCTTTAGCACGACATCTTTGCCGTCGAGAAGGTCCTTGGTCAGCTTGCGGCCGTCGAAGAGTTCGTAGATACGTTCGTCCCGCTGTTCCTGCAGGATCCGGATCTCGTCCTCGAGGTCGCGGCGAAGGCCTTCTTCTTCCATCCCCTCGATATCGAGCGAGCGTTCGTCCTTCTCCTGTCCCTTTCGGGTAAAGATCTGGACATCAACGACGGTCCCGTCGATTCCCGGCGGGCAGGTCAGGCTCGCGTCCTTAACGTCGCCGGCCTTCTCGCCGAAGATCGCCCGGAGCAGTTTTTCCTCTGCGGTCAGTTGGGTCTCGCCCTTCGGCGTTACCTTACCCACGAGGATCGAGCCCGGCTTTACCTGGGCTCCGATGCGAATAATGCCCGAGTCATCCAGGTCGCGAAGCATGTTCTCGCCGATGTTCGGGATGTCGCGGGTTATCTCTTCGGGCCCGAGCTTGGTATCGCGTGCCTCGATCTCCAGTTCCTCGATGTGGATCGAGGTGTAGTAGTCCTCTTTTACGAGTTTCTCCGATACAAGGATCGCATCCTCGAAGTTATAGCCCCGCCAGGGCATGAACGCCACGAGGATGTTCCGGCCAAGGGCAAGCTCGCCGCGGTCGGTGCACGGGCCGTCGGCGATGACCTGGCCCTTGCGGACACGCTCGCCGACCTTTACGATAGGCCGCTGGTTGATACAGGTGTTCTGGTTGGAACGCTTGAACTTGACCAGGGAGTAGATATCGGCGGTAACCTCACGCGAGATCGTACCGTCGACGCGGTGGTCCGCCTTGACGATGATGCGTTCGGAGTCGACGTAATCGACGATGCCGTCGCGTTTTGCGATCACGACCGCTCCCGAGTCGCGGGCCGCGATCTTCTCCATGCCGGTCCCGACATACGGCGACTCGGCCCTGAGAAGCGGCACCGACTGACGCTGCATGTTCGAGCCCATCAGGGCACGGTTCGCATCGTCGTTCTCAAGGAACGGGATAAGCGAGGCCGCGACCGAGACAAGCTGTTTCGGTGAAACGTCCATATACTGGACGTCCGCACGGTCTGCCATGATGAACTCGCCGCCGACCGAACGAGCCTGAACGCGGTCGTTCACGATATTTCCCTTCGGATCGAGTAGGATGTTCGCCTGACCGATAATGTAGCGGTCCTCTTCCCAGGCAGTAAGGTAGAACGGATAGGGCTCGAATTCTGCCTCTTTGCCGCCCTCCTTCGCGACCTTTCGATTCGCTTTCTCGACCTCCTCAAGCGGAACGTGCTCGTTCGGCTTGAACTTCGTGTCGCCGCCGTTGTGGATCTTTACGTACTCGATCACGCGGCCTTCGACCACCTTTCGGTAAGGAGATTCGATAAACCCGAACTCGTTGATCCTGGCAAAACAGGACAGCGACGAGATGAGGCCGATGTTCGGTCCTTCAGGAGTTTCGATGGGACAAATGCGGCCGTAGTGGGTCGGGTGCACGTCGCGCACCTCGAAGCCCGCCCGCTCACGCGAAAGGCCGCCCGGCCCGAGGGCCGACAGGCGCCGTTTATGCGTGATCTCGCTCAGCGGGTTCGTCTGGTCCATGAACTGCGAAAGCTGCGACGAGCCGAAGAACTCGCGGACCGCGGCCGTAACCGGCTTCGCGTTGACCAGGTCGCGGGGCATTGTCGTATGCATGTCCTGCTGAATGGACATCTTTTCCTTGATCGCCCGCTCCATCCTTTCGAGTCCGATGCGGAACTGGTTCTCGAGCAGTTCGCCGACCGCTCGAACCCGGCGGTTGCCGAGGTGATCGATATCATCCTGCGTGTAATGGTCACTGTCCCTCTTCATCCGGAGAAGGTAATTCACCACATCGATGAAATCGGTCGCGGCCAGGAGCGGATCGTTGATCCGATCCTTTTCGGGCCGGCCCATCTTGATGTTGAACTTCAGGCGGCCGACACGCGATAGGTCGAAGCGCCGCTCGTCAAAGAACATCCCCTCGAGGAGGTGATAGGCGGTCGGGACGGTCGGCGGGTCGCCGGGCCGCATCTTTCGATATATCTCGAGAAGGGCGTCGACCGGCTTGAGGATCGCGTCCTTCTTCAGCGTGAGCGAGATCACCTCGCCGATCACGTCGTCTTTCGGAAAGAAGACCTCGAAACCTTTAATGTTCTCTTCGATGATCTGCTGCAGTTTTGCGGCAGGGATCTCGCTGTTAGCCTCGAGGATGACCTCGCCGGTTTCGGTGTTCACGACATCCGAAAGGGCATACGCTCCTTCCAGATCGGCTGCGGAGACCTCGACCTTGTCGATCTTGAGCCGCCTCAGATCAGCGAGGGCCGACTTAGTGATCTTCTTGCCGATCCGGGTAACCTCTTCTTTCTTGTCCTTGATGTCCTGCTCGGCGCGCATCCCCACGATCTGGGAATCACCTTCGGCTTTGACCGTCAAAAAGACCTTGCCCTTATCCACGACAACTTCGTCAACGACGTAGAAGAGCCTGAGAATGTCCGAATTGGTGTACTCGGCATTCTTCACGACCTCTTCCAGAATGTTGTCGGAAACGGTCTTCATGTCGATCTGCGGCGATAGCCACAGGCCGAGTGCGCGTAGGAAGATCGTTGCGATGATCTTTCGCTTTCCGAGCCGGGCGTGAAGGATGCCTTTCTGGTCGTATTCGAACTCGACCCACGAGCCGCGGTAAGGGATGATCTTCGCGAGATACTCATCCCGATCGCCCTTGAAGAAGACGCCGGGCGAGCGGTGAAGCTGCGAAACGATCACACGCTCGGTCCCGTTGATGATGAAGGTCCCATTGTCCGTCATCAGCGGGATCTCGCCGAAAAACACATCCTCTTCCTTGATGTCGCGAATGGTCGAAGTCCCGGTGTCAGGGTCCTTATCAAAGACAGTGAGGCGGATCTTTACTTTCAGCGGAACGCTGTACGACATGCCGCGTTCCTGGCATTCCTGCTGGTCATGTTTATGCTTTAGGCCCACCGGCTCACCGCAGTTGGGACAAAGCTTAGGCCGAACCGCGTTGAACGTGCCGCAATTGTTGCAGAGCACTTCGGCCGGATTGAAGGGATCGACCTTGATCTTGGAACCGCACTCCTTGCAGTTCGCACGGAGGTGCTCGAGGCCTTCAAGGTTTCCGCACTTGCACTGCCAGTTGCCGATCTGGTACTCGACGTATTCAAGCGTTGCCGTTTCGCGAAAGTCGGAGACCGGGAAGATCGACTTGAAGACCGACTGAAGCCCGATCTGGTCGCGCTCCTCCGGGATGAGGTCCATCTGCAGGAACCGTTCGTACGATTGACGCTGCACCTCGATCAGGTTCGGGATCTGGGCCGTGGTGTAGATCTTCGAAAAATCCACACGCTCCGGCGAAAGGCTTGTCCGGCGTCCGAGTCCATGTGCGTTTGTCTGAAGAGGATTATTGATCATAGTGATATTAATGGCCGGCAAAAAATTGTTGATTTCTCGAACTATAATTGCTAGGATTTCTCAATCGAATGAAACTCCCACATGCTCGAGAAAAGACGGCAAATGCGGTCAAGGGTAAAGTTTGCCCAGACCGCTTATGAAAGCAGTAAACCTGCGTTAATAAAATTTATCGAGCGTGCCGAAACTGGACACCGACTCTCCACGTCCTGCGAAAACCGAACTAAAACCAAACGAAACGGCCGACGAGCGCGTCAAGGGACATTTCGTTCATTGCAGACGAGTGCGCGACGGAGACTTGATCCAACGCTTACCCGAAAGAATAACAATTAAATGAGGCGACTTCAACCTGCCGCGTTTTGATGCAGCAGGCCGAAGCCGCGTTCACAATTAAATTACTTGAGCTCGACGGTTGCGCCGGCGTCGGTAAGCTTGGTCTTGATCTCTTCGGCTTCGTCCTTCGAAACGCCTTCCTTGAGCGGTTTCGGGGCGCCGTCGACCAGGTCCTTCGCTTCCTTAAGTCCAAGGCCTGCAACAACTTCGCGGACCACTTTGATGACCGCGATCTTGTTACCGCCCGCCGCCGTCAGGATCACGTCGAACGAATCCTTTTCTTCAGCTGCAGCTGCACCGCCGTCACCGGCAGCGGCCGCCGCGACCATGACCGGAGCGGCCGCTGCCGCTGCCGAAACACCAAACACCTCTTCGAGCTCCTTAACGAGCTCCGACGCCTCAAGAAGGGTCATCCCCTTCAAATACTCAACTACATCGTCTTTTGTGATTGCCATTTTCTTTATCTATCTCCTAATAGGGTTCTTACTTCCGTTGATCGTGAATCGTCAATCGTGAATAGAGAGATCAAGTTACGATTTACCATTTACGATTCACGGCTTTTTCTGCCGCTAGAACCCATGGGATCGTCCGAAGCAAGTTGCATCTCCGTTTCGAACCATCCGAGCCGCGAAAGTGGCCTGACAAACCACCCCGCCCGTTTTCCTTGAGCACGGCTTTTCCGATCTGCCGGCGGCACTAGCGCTGCCCGCAGAACAAAACTAAATTATTCTTCAGGCTTTTCCTCGGCCTCATTTGCCTGTTCGGCCTCCGGCGAGCCGGGGTCCTGTTCGTTCTCTTTCGTTTCCTGTGCCTCTTCAGCCGCTTCGACCGGAGCTTCCGGCTGGTCGGCCGCGGGCGTTTCCTCCGGCGCCTCTTCGGCGGCCGGCAATGCCTCGGCAACTGGTGCCGATTCTTCCGCTTTGGTCTCGGGTACAGCCCCGCCCCGCTCCGCAGGATCCTTCTCACCGATCTGCTTGATCACGACCGCCAGGTCACGCGGCACCGCATTAATTACGGTGACGATCCGCTGTGCCTGTGCGTTCAGCACATAAAGCAGCTTAGAGATGAGCTCTTCTTTCGAAGGAAGGCTCGCGATCTCGGTCAATTGCTTCAGATCGACAAGCCTGCCGTCAACCACACCTGTCTTAAAGGTGTAGATGTCGGCATTGTCCTTCATGAACTTCGAGATCGCCTTAGACAGGACCACAGGATCGTTTTCGGTCCACGCGATCGCGGTCACGCCGCTGAAATGCTCGGTCGCCTGCTCAAAGTCGGTCCCCTTGACCGCCAGCCGGGCCAAAGTGTTCTTGACGACCTGATATTTCGCCCCGGCTTCACGCAGGCTGTTGCGGAACTCCTGGTCCTTGGTAACGGTTAGCTTGGAAAAGCTGACAACCATTGCCGACTTGGAGTTCGAAAGCGATGCCGTGAGGGCGTCCAGATCTTTTTGTTTGGTCTCTCTTGTTTTCATTTCTTCAGTACGACGGCCTTTCCAGGCTGTCGCCGCCGCAGGTTCAAAAGCCTGCGGTACGCCTCCTCACTTATACGTACGCCAACTCGTCGAGCAGAACGCCCGGGCTCATGGTTGCCGCCAGGTTGATCTTCTTCAGATACCGGCCTTTTGCTGTCGTCGGCTTCGCCTTGATAACCGCCCCGATAAGGACTCGGGTATTCTCCTCGAGCTTTGCCTTATCGAACGAGACCTTGCCGACCGGCGAGTGGATAACTCCTGTCTTATCAACACGATACTCCACCTTTCCGGCCTTGGTTTCCTCGATGGCCGTCTTGACGTCCATCGTCACCGTGCCCGTTTTTGGGTTCGGCATCAGGCCGCGGGGGCCGAGCACCTTACCCAATTGGCCGACCTTTCCCATCATGTCGGGCGTCGCGATAAGCGCGTCGAAATCGAGCCAGCCGCCCTTGATCCGTTCGACGATGTCATCGCCGCCCGCCAGGTCCGCTCCCGCTTCTTCGGCTTCTTTGATCTTGTCGCCCTGAGCGATGACAACGACCTTTTTGGCCGCTCCGCCCAAGCCGTGGGGAAGGACGATGGTCCCGCGTACGAGCTGATCGGCTTTTCTCGGGTCAACGCCCAGCCACATCGTCAGCTCAACGGTTTCATCGAATTTTGCGAAGGCGATCTCTTTCAATTTTTCGATCGCCTCGTCGAGTGTATATTTCCGCTGCGGCTCGATCTTTTCCATAGCCGCACGGTACTTCTTGCCTCTTTTCATTTTACCTCCAGGTTCTAACGAGAATTGCGATTTGCGAATGACGATTTGCGAATCGGCTTTCGCTATCCAAGTCTCTCCCTACCATTGCGATTTGCACTTTTCGAGATCGAAATTCGCAAATCGCAAATCGAAATTTTTCTACCCCTCGATCGTAAGTCCCATTGACTTCGCAGTTCCCTCGATCGTGCGCATCGCCGATTCGATGTTCGTCGTGTTAAGGTCCTGCAATTTCTTTTCGGCGATCTCGCGGATCTTGTCGCGCGAGATCGAACCTACCTTTGCCTTGTTCGGCGTTCCCGAACCCTTCGGGATACCCGCCGCTTTCCTGAGCAGATCCCCGGCCGGCGGCGTTTTCGTCTCAAACGTGAAAGAGCGGTCCGCATAAACGGTGATCACGACCGGGATCTTCATATCCGGATCGTCGTTCTGCGTCTTGGCGTTAAACGCTTTGCAGAACTCCATGATGTTCACGCCGTGCTGACCGAGAGCCGGCCCGATAGGCGGCGCCGGATTGGCCTTCCCCGCCGGTATCTGCAACTTGATGTAGCCTTCTATCTTCTTTGCCATTACTTTCGATTAACGATCCCCGAAGGGGAATGTCCTCTTTTCCTCAATTGTTAATTGTCCACTGTAGAAATTGTAGATTGGTGAAAGAACCACTCTCGACCAATTAACAATCACCAATTAACAATTGGCAATTATTCTTCCTCAGCAAACGTCACTTTCTCGACTTCCAAAAAGCTCAATTCGTAGGGCGTTGAGCGGCCGAAAATGGTGATCGATACCTTCAGCGTGCTCTTGTCCTCGTTCACTTCTTCTACCTTGCCGGTAAAACTTGCGAACGGCCCCGATTTGATCCTGACCACCTCGCCGACCTCGTACATGAATTTCGGCTTCGGCTTTTCGGTCGCAACTTCGATATTGTGGACTATCTGGTCCACTTCGGCTTGGGTCAGCGGCGTCGGCGCCTTGCCGCCCAGAAAACCCGTCACTTTCGGTGTCGACTTTACAACGTGAAATACGTTGTCGGGTATCTTGCCCTTTTCGTCGCACTCGATCTCGACAAGGACGTAGCCCGGATAGAACATCCGCTCGGAGACCAGCTCCTTGTTTCCCCGCTTCTCGATCACCTTCTCCTTAGGGAGCATCACGGAGATGATCTGGTCCGCCAACTCCATGTCGCGGATGCGGGCATTCAAGCTCTCAAGTACCTTGTTCTCGTGCCCTGAATATGTGTGGATGAAAAACCACTGCTTCATTTCAGAAATCCCTAGTAACCGGCGATCTTATTGATGACCCAGGTAAACCCGTCCAGGAAATATTTCCAGGCGTTATCGATCACGAACAGATAGACTGCGAAGAAGATCACCGCGATTATCACGATTATCGTCGTGTTCTTAACGTCGCTTGACGAGGGGAAAGTCGTCCGGTCAAGCTCTTCACGGGTATGCCGGATGAACTCGCCAACTCCCTCTTTACGTTTTCCTTTCTCTAATGAATCAACAGCTTCAGCCACGATCAATTCTCCCGACCAACGGTTTACTTATATGCCCGCCTTTTAGATCTGCCAGCCGGCCCTCGATCCGGCACTGCAAATGGCAGGGGTAGCAGGATTCGAACCCGCACCTAAGGTTTTGGAGACCTCCATGCTAACCATTGACACCATACCCCTGTGAGTCAATGAAAAATGGATAGCGGAAAATGGATAATTGAGATCTCTTCCATTGTCCGTTGTCCATCATCCATTCTCAATTACTTATTCTCTCGGTGCAGCCGGTGACAGCGGCAGCGGCGGCAGAACTTATTGAACTCCAACCGGTTAGGCGTGTTCTTTTTGTTCTTCGTCGTAACGTAATTCCGCTCCTTGCACTCGGTACACTGCAGAATGATATTGTCTCTAGCTCCCTTGGCCATCTCTTACCTCTTCGTTTTGAGTCCCGCCTTCAGGCGGCCTTCGTTACAGCCGGCTGAAGCCGGGACTCCAAACTCTATTCAACAATCTCCGACACCGTTCCTGCTCCGACGGTGCGGCCGCCTTCGCGGATAGCGAACCTCAGGCCCTTCTCCATCGCGATCGGAGCAATAAGCTCGATCTCCATCTGGATGTTATCGCCCGGCATCACCATCTCGACCCCGGCCGGAAGGTGTGCAACGCCCGTCACGTCCGTTGTCCGGAAGTAGAACTGCGGACGGTAGCCCGTAAAGAACGGGGTGTGGCGTCCGCCTTCTTCTTTGGTCAGCACATACGCCTCGGCTTTGAACTTGGTGTGCGGCGTGATCGAGCCCGGCTTTGCGATCACCTGACCGCGTTCGATCTCCTTTCGCTCGACTCCTCTTAGGAGGAGGCCCACATTATCGCCGGCCATTCCCGAATCAAGCAGCTTCTTGAACATCTCAACGCCCGTCACGACCGAGTTCCGCGTATCGCGGATCCCCACGATCTCGACCGGCTCGTTGACGTTGATCGTACCGCGCTCGATACGTCCCGTCGCCACCGTGCCGCGTCCCTGGATCGTGAAGATGTCTTCCACAGGCATCAGGAACGGCTTGTCCGTTTCGCGCTCCGGCGTGGGGATGTAGTCATCCACAGCCTGCATCAGCTCATCGACCTTCGGCTCCCATGCGGCATCGCCTTCGAGAGCTTTCAACGCAGAACCCTGCACGACCGGGATGTCGTCGCCCGGGAACTCATAGCTCGACAGCAGCTCGCGGATCTCCATCTCGACCAGTTCGAGCAGTTCCGGGTCGTCGACCATGTCCACCTTGTTCATGAACACGACCATCGCCGGCACGCCCACCTGTCTTGCAAGCAGGATGTGCTCGCGTGTCTGCGGCATCGGGCCGTCCGTCGCCGCCACCACAAGGATCGCCCCGTCCATCTGCGCCGCTCCAGTGATCATGTTCTTAACGTAGTCGGCGTGTCCCGGACAGTCAACGTGCGCATAGTGCCGGTTCGGCGTCTCGTACTCAACGTGAGCCGTCGCGATCGTGATGCCCCGGGCCTTCTCCTCCGGTGCATTGTCGATACTGTCGAACGACCTGAACACCATCTTCGGATTGTGCTTCGACATCACCTTCGTGATCGCCGCCGTCAATGTCGTCTTACCGTGATCAACGTGCCCGATCGTCCCTATATTCACATGCGGCTTGGACCGGTCGAATTTCTCTTTACTCATCTCTTACTTTTCCTCTCAAATTTCAAACTTGAAATTTCAAATCTCAAAAAACTGGAGCCCAAGACGGGATTTGAACCCGTGACCTCATCCTTACCAAGGATGCGCTCTACCCCTGAGCTACTTGGGCGAACCTTTTCTAAAACCGCCTTGGCAAAAACTGGAGCGGGAGACGAGACTCGAACTCGCGACATTCAGCTTGGAAGGCTGACGCTCTACCAACTGAGCTACTCCCGCTTTCAGAAAGGACCGAGGATAAAGTAAAACCGGTTTGCTTTATCCTTACTCCTTTCTACTTTCGACTTCTGGTGCATGGGGTAGGATTCGAACCTACGTAGGGAGTTAACCCGACGGGTTTACAGCCCGTTGCCTTTGACCGCTCGACCACCCATGCGTCTCAAATACAGGTGCTATTGGCCGTTTTCAGAGCCAATTAGCAAATTTCCAATGATATCGAACACCGGCAAAGAGCGCAAGTGCGAGTTAGGATTAAATTAGCTTATCCGGGGTGATCGGAAGGTCGCGAACACGTTTGCCGGTTGCGTGAAATACGGCGTTGGCGATGGCGGCCGGGATGCCCACCAGCCCGAGCTCGCCTAAACCCTTTGCTCCCAGAGGGTTAACGATCTCGTCCACTTCCTCGACGAAGATCGTCTCGATCTCTCCAATGTCGGCATTGACGGGAACGTGGTAACCGGCGAGGTTCGGGTTCATGATGCGGCCAAGCTTGTGGTCGATCTCCGTCTTCTCCATTAGGGCCATTCCGACGCCCCAGACGACCCCGCCCATTTCCTGGCTGTGAGCCCCTTTCGGGTTGACGATGCGGCCCGCGGCAGTTCCCTGGACGGCACGGGTCACGCGGACGCGGCCGATCTCTTCATCGACCTTAACCTCGACAAACTGAGCGGCATGCGAGGCGATCGTGTAACGCGAACGGCGTCCCTGATCGGGCGTAGAACGATGGAGGAGGCTGACATTCTGTAGATTGTTCTGTCGGAGTATGTCGGCGAACTTTCGTTTGGTTTCAGGTTTACCCTTAACGAGGATAGCTGCATCCTCGGCGACAACAGTTTCAGGGTCAACCCCAACGAAGGGCGAACCCTCCATCTTGTTCGCGTGCTCGACAAGCTGTTTCAAGACCAACTCGCACGCTTCCTGGACGGCGGTCCCGACACTGGAGGTTGTCGTCGATCCGCCCTGTCCGGGCGACGGCGGGAGTTCGCTGTCGCCGAGGACAAAAGTGACCTTCTCGATCTGGACACCCATAGTGCGCGCGGCGATTATGGTCATCGTCGTGTATGTTCCGGGGCCGATATCGGTCGTGCCGCTCTCGACCCGGACGGTCCCGTCAAGATTCAGCGTCACACGTGCCGAGGCGGGCGCCTGGCTGGCCGGCCAGGTGCCGGTCGCCATTCCCCAACCGACAAGCAGCTTTCCGTCCCGCATCGAACGCGGTTCCGGCTTGCGTTTGCTCCAACCAAACCGCTCTGACGCCTGTTTGTAGCATTCGCGGAGTTCCTTGCTGGAGAACGGCCGTCCCGATTCGGGATCGGTCTCCGCGTAATTGATCAGCCGAAGCTGCATCGGGTCGATCTTTAATTTGTACGAAAGCTCGTCGAGCGCCGATTCAAGGGCCCACGCACCTGAAACCATGCCGGGTGCACGCATCCACAGCGGGGTCTGAAGGTCGATTCGGGCGATCTTAGCGACTGTCCGGACGTTCGGGCAACTGTAAAGATTCCGCGAAACACCGACAAGGCTCTCGGAGAAATTCTCGTGGGCCGAAGTGTTATGGACTGCCTCGTGAATGATCGAAGTAAGCCTTCCGTCCTTGTTCGCCGAGATCTTTAACGTCTGGATCGATTCCGGGCGATAGCCGTGGGCCGTCGCGAGCTGGCGGCGGGAATAAACGACCTTTACAGGGCGTTTGACCTCGCGAGAAGCCATCGCAGCGATTATCAGGTTCGGGCCGGGTCGGAGTGCGGCACCGAACGCACCGCCGACGAACGGAGAAAGGACACGGATATTTGCACGGTCGATACCGAACGCCGACGCCAAATAACCCGTCGTCCCCTGGATCCCCTGCGTCTTGTCATACACGGTCAGCTTGCCGTCCGTCCAGTTTGCGACGGTCGCATGCGGCTCCATCGCGTTGTGATGCTCGATCGGGATGGTGTATTCGGCCTCGACCTTAAACTCCGAAGCCGCGAATGCTTCCGCTGGAGTACCCCGGTCGGGCTGTTCCCGGCCGGAGGTAAATGCCGAGCGGACCGCCTTTTCAAGATCGGTCTGGTGCGGGGCCTGTTCGTATTTGATTTTGATCAGCGACGCCGCATAGCGTGCCTGTTCGAACGTATCGGCGACAACTACGGCGATCGGCTGGGAATTGAAAAGCACTTCCGGCGACGTCAGCGCATAAAATGGCCGCGGGATCGTTCCGGCAGGCCGCTCGGGCAAGGCGAGCTTTTGCAGGTTAAGGTGCGAAAGCACTTTTACCACTCCAGGTTGCTTTTCGGCTTCGGTGGCGTCGATCTCGACGATGCGCCCTTTGGCGATCGTCGATTGAACCAGATAGCCATAGGCCATGTTCGGAAACCGGTGTTCGGCAACGTAGGTCGCCTTCCCCGTCACTTTCGCCCGGCCGTCGACGCGGCTCGGCCCATCCTGAAAGAGTTCGTTGATCATAGGTTAGCCGCCCTCCCGAGTGCCTTAGCTACGGCCCGCTGAGCCAATTTGACCTTGTAACCGTTCTCCGACAACGGCTTCGCATCCTTGACCGCAAGATCGGCCGCCTCTTGAAATACGCCGGCTCCCGCGCGTTTGTCCACCAAGAATCGCTCTGCATCGGCCGCACGCCACGGTTTGTGTGCTACCCCGCCGAGGGTGAGCCGGGCCGACCTGATCGTGCCGCGTTCTACATGAAGTGCCGCGGCGACCGAAACGAGTGCGAAAGCATAACTGGCACGGTCGCGGACCTTCAGGTAATAGCTGTTGGCGGCGAAATTATTCTTTGGAACGTCGATGGAAACGATCAACTCGCCGTGGGCCAGGGTGTTGTCCTTCTCAGGCGAGGCTTCTGGCAGGCGGTGAAAATCTGTGAATTTGATGGTACGGGTCTTTCCATCCATTCCTTGAACGTTCACCATCGCATCGAGCGCCGCGAGTGCGACGCACATATCTGATGGATGAACGGCGACGCAGGAATCGCTCCAGCCGAAAATGGCGGAATAGCGGTTAAGGCCGTCCTTCGCCGCGCAACCGGAACCGGGCTGGCGTTTATTGCAGGGTGTTGCGAGATCATAGAAGTAATGGCACCGGGTCCGCTGCATCAGATTGCCGCCGTTGGTCGCCATGTTCCGGATCTGCGGCGACGCCCCCGCAAGGATCGCCTGGGTCAGCAGCGGAAAGTCCTTTCGGACGATCGGGTGATTGGCCGTGTCGGTGTTTTTTGCGAGAGCACCGATAGTGATGGAGCCTCCCGCCATCGCACGGACCGTAGAAAGCGGAAGCCGCGAGATATCGACAAGTTCGTTGGGGCTATCGACGCCCTCTTTGATCAGATCGACCAGATTGGTACCGCCAGCGATGAACCGCGCGTCCTTATTGGCGGCAACGAACTTGACGGCGTCGGCCGGTGCCGCGGCACGCTTGAAAGCAAATGGCCTCATTTCGCACCTCCCGCCTGGACCTCTTCGATCGCTGCGACGATGTTTGGGTACGCCCCGCAGCGGCAGATATTGCCGCTCATTCGTTCCTGGATCTCAGCTTTAGAGAGCTTTTGCCCTCGGGCTACGACGCCAATATTTTCGGTCACGTGGCTGGCATCGCCGTTGTTCGCCTCTTCGAGCATCGCGATCGCCGAGCAGATCTGGCCGGGCGTGCAATAGCCGCACTGCATACCGTCGTGCTCGATAAAGGCCGCCTGCATCGGGTGGAGTTTGTCGCCCGAGGCCAGCCCTTCGATGGTCGTGACCTTTCGGCCGTCGCACATCGCCGCAAGCGTCAGGCACGAAAGCTGCCGCCGCCCCTCTATGATCACGGTGCAGGCTCCGCATTGGCCGTGATCGCAGCCCTTCTTTGAGCCGGTCATCTGCAGTTGTTCGCGGAGTGCGTCGAGCAGCGAGGTCCGCGTGTCGACCGAGAGCGACTGTTCCGTGCCATTCACGCTGAACTTGATGCTGAGCTTTTCGACCGGAACTCCGTTCTCGATCACCGGTTGGCTGGCCGCGACCGCGACCGGATCGCCAATCTTGACCGCCGCCGCCGCTATCCCGGCGGCCGCAGACCGCTTTAGAAAGGAACGCCGGGACCCGTCGACAGAACGATCTTCGTCTTCAAGGCTTACGTTTTTGCGATGCATATTTTTGTTTGGAATTAAAACAATAGCACACCCGGAACGGCTGCCATATCCCAACGAAAAGATACGGGCGGCGGGCCGTTATTGTTTCTTTGCCCTTGGGTGAAAATTCTCGTAGGCCTTTTTTATGTGGGCATCGGTGATGTGGGTGTAGATCTGGGTGGTCGAGATGTCTGCGTGGCCTAGCATCTGCTGGACGCTGCGGATGTCCGCACGGTTCTGGACAAGATGTGTAGCGAAGGAATGGCGAAGCGTGTGCGGCGAAACGCCTTCAAGCCCGCATTTTTTGGAGTATTCCTTGATCATCTTATGGATCATCTGCCGATTGAGCGGCCGGCCGTGCGGCGTTACGAAAAGTGTTTGAACGTCCAGATCCTCGTGTTTTCGGCGGAGGTTGAGGTAACTTTTTACCCACTCGATCGCGCTTGATCCGACGGGCACCCGGCGGGTCTTGCTTCCCTTTCCGGTCGTGGTCAGGATGCCGGCGTCGATGTCCAGGTCGCGCAGTTTCACGCCGCATAACTCCGACACGCGCAGGCCGCAGGCGTACATCAATTCTAGGATCGCGCGATCGCGGAGGCCGGTTTCGGTCGAGACATCGGGCGCGGCGAGGAGCCGTTCGATCTCTGCCGGATTCAGAAAGCGCGGCAGGTAAGAGCCTTTCTGCGGCGTAAACAGGTCTTCAGCAGGGCTGGCCGCAATGTGCCCGTCCATCATCAGGAACTTGTAGAATCCCCGGATCGAGCTGATCATCCGCCGCTTCGAGCTTTCGGAGATCCCTTCCTTCGTCTGGTCAATGAGGAACTCGCGCAGGTCGATGCGGGTAAGAGACCCTATCTCGAGGCCGTTTTTTTCAGCCCAAATTTCGAGTTTGCGCAAGTCGCCCTCGTAAGCCTCGAGCGAATTTTTCGCTAAGCCCTTTTCGACACGCAGATAGGAAATATATTCGCGGATCAGGTCTCTCGCCACGCCGACCATTCTATCACCGATGGGTGAAGCGCCTTTAGAATTTAGAATCAGTATCCGTCAGCATCGTTTTGCAGGTGAGAAGGACAATCTGCGGTTTCGTGCATTGTCGCATCGTTCTCCCTCATTAGTAGGAACGCCGCCCGGTTCGGGAAACTGAACGACCGGATATCCGTCATCTGGCCTAGCCGGCGATAGCGGTAGTGCATTGTCGACTTGACTTCACACTGGTCAATTGTCGACATCGACGGAAGCCCTTCTATTAATGCTGGAAATGCGTCATCGCTTAATTGTGCATTGTAATAAGGGTCGAAATCTCTGCCCTGCTGCATTAGCTGGATGTTCTTGCGGGCAATGAAATCGTCCGGGTTCATTAGATTGGTCGCGGCGAGCATTAGGATCGCCGACCAAAGCGCGCCCCAGGCGAAATTGTTCCGATGGCCGCGAAGCACCGTCCAGCCGAACCAAACGAACACGACCGCAAGCCAGATCATAAAGACCATCGGGTAGAATCGCACCGTCGTCCAGCCATAACCGAGATCGCCCGTCAAAAGGACTAGCCGCTGCATCGCCGATGCCATGATCACGAACAGAAGGCCGATCTGGACCCCAGCAAGCACTCGGAAAAGAGTCTCGTTTTTCGTATTGTCGCGCCTGAGCAGCCAATGCGACGCAAGCAGCAGCGGCAACGCCAGGAACGAAACGGCGACCAGTTCGCCGAACCCACGGCGGGCGAAATCGGCAAGCTTGAGGTCGGGCGTGTTCTGTACGAACTCCATCCCGCCGAAGAGATAAGGAAGCTGAAAGATGACGAAGCTAAGGAAAAGCACGTCGAGCAGGCCGAGAATAAGCACCGTTTCGACCGCCCCAAGCGTAAAGACCGACGGAAATTTCGTGTTGTCCCAGTTCTGCCAGTCGCGCTTCTTTTGCTCGGGTGTAGACTGGCCCGATCCGTCGCCCTCGACTTTCGCCTTTCCATTTTCATCCGGCGAGTCGCTTGTATTGATGTGTTCAACAACATTCGCGTTCTTTGCGAACGGCGTGTCTTCGGCCGGTTCGGCGGTGAATTTGTCAACGAAACTCGCTCCGTCGTCCGCAACTTTGGCTTCCGGATCCGGTTTGGTTTCCGGCTTTGCCTCTTCGGCCTTCGGGATCGGCGAAACTACGGCCGGGGCCGCTTTTGCGAACTGTTCGATCAGCGTGCTCCTGAAATAACCGGCCGACAGCCACGCGAACAAGGACGTAAGAAAAACGTGAGACATCACCGTCTCAAGGTCGAAATTTATGACGCGGTTGGCGAAATTCTCATACGCTGCGTCCGCCGCCATGAACAGAGCCCCGAACAGAAGCACCAGCGGCAGAGCGATCGCCAGCCCGCGAAGTACCGAGAAAACTCCCTTGCTCAGGCGGTTGCCTGGCATCGATTTCCAATCGACATCTGCCCCGAGCAGTACGAACGGTGCAAACAGCGAATTCAGCCCCGACCAGATAAAGCCAGCCGCATAATGGAATATCCCGGCGAAGCGTTGATTGATACCGAAGTTCGGCAAAACGAGCACGCCCATTAACACGATGATCGCGATCGTGTCATAAACACGAAGCTCGACCGAGTCGCGGAAAAGATACATCGACGCGAAAAAGACCATCGCGCCCTGAAGGCAAAGTGAGCGGACGGTCAACAGTTCTCGCCGGTGCCGATATGAGATCGCCACCATCGCCGCGACAAACAACGTCACAAATAGCGATGCGTTCAGGCCCCACGGCATCTGGCGAAGGAGGAGATTCCCGCAGACCCCTATCAACGCGGCTGCGACGATGATCTCTAGTCCGGTTCTTGTTTTGTCGGTCATAACGATATTCGCTTTAGCGGCGATCTTCGGCCGCCTTGTTAAAAGTTAAGTACAAATGGAACAACTAATGCGTACAGTGCCGTGAGCATCGCTGCTTTTACGACGTAACCAAGCGGGAGATCGTTGACAGAGGCTTCGATCGCCCTGCTCGCGTTTCGCAAGAAAACAAATCCTGAGAACAACGGCGTGAAGCCCAGCACACCGATGATCAGGAACGAGCCAAGCACGCTTATCGGGAAAAGCACGACACCGACCAAGGTCGATACCGCCGCCGCGGCGAGGAAAAGGCCGCCGAGAAACGGACGAAAGCCGCCTAGCTTATTTCCCCAAAGGAGCCACGCGGCGATCGACATTATCGAAATGGAGCTGAGTATGTAGGCGAAGATCTTGAATTTCACAAGGGGCCCGCTTACTTCGAAACCAATGCTCGACCTAAACACGCACGGGTCGGCTGCGACACAAACGATCGGAAGAATCACGCCGAACGTCCAGTCGAACTTTTGCTGCGCGAGTGTTGGTTGCTGCGAGAACTGGCGCGCGAGGAACTTCGGCCGTATAGCCGGCGCTTGATCCTCGCTGATCTTCAGGTCTTCCATACCGCTGAATTATTTGACGCCTCGACGTTCGATTTGATCCAAGAGTGCCTATGCCCTGAACCGTCGGTAGCAGAACCAGCTGATAGTTCCGAAAACGATCGCGGCCACGGGAAAGGCTACCGCCCCGATCAACATTCCACCCGTCCGATGTTCCGCCGCATCCGCCATTGTTAAGTTCACGTAGACAAGCCGCACCGTGTAATAGAGGAAGAAGATGCTCGGCAAGAGAAACGCCAGAGCCGCGACGCCGTGGGTATTTCGTCTTGGACTGAAACCGTTATTTTCCACCTTGCTCCTTGTCCCGCTCATCATCACGGCACCGAAATTTCTAAACAATGTGGGCAGCCACAGTGGTCATACATTTTTCATCGCGTTGATCAACGCTTCCATATGGTCAAGATACCGCTCCAACGCCTTTCGGCCGGCGGCCGTGATCTTGTATTCGGTCAGCGGCATGCGGCCCGCGAATGATTTTTTCATCGTGACGTAACCCGCGTCCTCAAGCTTTCGAGCGTGGACGCTGACATTGCCGTCGGTCGTGTCGAGCAGGTTCTTCAGGTCGGTGAAGCTGAGCTTTTCATTCGCCGCGAGGGCAGAAATTATGCCCAGGCGCATCCGCTCGTGGATCACCTTGTCGAGTTCGTTCGAAACGGTCTCGGCCGCTTCTTCAACCCGCAGTGCTCTCAGCTTTGCACCGTTCGAATTCGATTTTGTTGCGAAATTCTTACTCGACATTTTCATCAACTTCCCGCGAGAGGCGTCCCGATGACCCCGACCGCAAGTTCCGCCCAGATAAGCAAAAGAAAGAAAAGGACCCCGGCGCAAACCGCGACCCGCTGCCAGAATCCGCGGACAAGCCTCAGTGCGATCTCGATCGCGACAGCGGCGCCAAATAACAGGACGCCTGCGACGATGAAATCGAAGAGACCCCAATTCACCTCGCCCGTGAATCGCATCGCGATCAGCGGGACCGACAGAAGAGCGGCCGCCGCTATCAGGATCCCGATCAGCCTTTTGTTCTGCGTGCTAAGAATTTGTTCCATTAACTATCCCCCGTAACGTCGGGCGATGACCGCCCCGAAAATGATATGTAAAAGGCCGAAGCTCAACGCCATCATCTCGTCGCCGAAACCTTTCGGCAGTCCGAGTGTCACGGCCCCGAGGCCTATGAAGCACCAGCCCATAACGGGCACGGCCCGCACTGAATATGCGCCGCCGCCTATGACCGCGGCACCGTAACAGAGCATCCAAGCCGCGGCCATCACGCCATAGTGCTCGAACCTCCAAAGCCCGACCGTCAAGATCACGCCGACGACGAGCGAGGGCGCAAAGCTGTAGGCGAATTTGCGGGCCGGGGCCGATAGCAGTGATTGGCCGGCCAGCTTCGATTTCTGCCACATCGCTAGGAGGCCGATGGCGAACGCAAGGCAGGCTTCCATTACCCAGACGATCAGCCAGTCGCGAAGAAACGACTGGCCGTTTGCAATGAACGCGGCCGCGACCGCCGTCACGCCCATCAGCATTCCGCCGTAACCAGGCACGGCAGTGAAACTGGTCGAGCGCTCCATCGCCTCGCGGATAAATTGAAGATTGTCGATGGCCCGGTCACCCAGGTTCACCGGACCGCTGCGCTCTTCCTCTTTCGTAACAGGCGACACTTTACCCATCGGGATAGAGGATATGCCAAGTTATTTCATCTGTCAAGTACTTTGCATTATAAAGTGACCGGACATGAGGAGGCGGGCCGAAGCCCGCCTTTTCTATCGCCCGGTTGCGATCAATGTTCGCCGCCGACCGTCACCTTGCCCTTGAACGTTCTAAATAGAAACACGAAATATCCGATCGCGATCACGATTCCGATCGACCACCAGATCAACCCAACGCTCAGGCCGTACGCGCCGGCCTTTGCATTGTAAATGGTCAGGCTGTTCGCGGGGTCGAGTGCCGGAAGCACGTTCGGATATACACCGAATACGGCCCCGCCCAACATCAGGGCCAAGTAGCCGGATGTGCCGAGGAACGCGGCTTTGTCGTTTCCGGTCGAATTAAAGTACTTGACCGCAGCGAGGGCCCCGGCAACCCCGATCGGGATCAGCCAACCGACCGGCATCGCGTAGTAATTATCGAGGATCGTCGGCCTGACATAGATGACCGCGAAAAGGCTTGCGATCGTAACCAGGACCAAAAGGAACCAACCCAGGCTGATCACTCGTCGGGCCCTGGCGTTCATTTCGCCTTCCGTCTTGTGGGCAAGGAAAGCGGCGCCGTGCATGGCGAGTGCGACGAATGCGACCACGCCCGAAAGCAGCGTGAACCAATCAAGAATGCCGGTCTCGCCGGTCGTTCCCCAATGGGTGAACAGCGGCTCAAAGAAATACCCTTCGGAATTCAGCGGCACGCCGCGGATCACGTTGCCGAGAGCCGCCCCGAAAAAGATCGCCAGAAGGATGCTCGAGAGAGCGAAGACGAAATCCCAGAAATTCTCCCAAAGTTCGTTTTGGAGCTGATGGCGAAGCTCGATGCCCGCTGCCCGCATTATCAGAAGCCAAAGGACCATGATCAGCGGCAGGTAAAAGCCGCTGAATGCCGCCGAATAAAGCACCGGAAACGCGAAATAGAGCGTCCCGCCGGCGGCAAGAAGCCAGACCTCGTTCCCGTCCCACACCGGCCCGATCGCGCGGATCACGGCCTCGCGCTCGGCGTTGTTCCTCCCCACGAAGTAATGAACGATCCCCGCTCCGATATCGAACCCGTCGAGAACGACGTAGCAGACGATCATAAACGCGACGATCATGAACCAGATGGTTTCCATTATTTTTGGTCCTCCTTGATCTCCGGCTCCGCATCCATGCCCGGCGATGTCGCCGGCATTCCAGCCAGGGTCAGTTCATCGGCTCCGTGCTCGATCCGCCGCAGCATCAGGAAAATGTAAAGAAGCGATAGCACCGTGTACATCCCCAAGAATCCCAGCAGTGTGAACATCACGTTGCCGCCGGAGACCATCGGCGAATGGCCCTGCTCCGTCCGGAGCAGGCCGTAAACAAGCCACGGCTGCCGGCCAAGCTCTGCCGTCATCCACCCGACCGTATTAGCGATGAACGGGAAAGGAAATAGCAGCATCAGGATCCAAAGCAGCCAATTCGAAGTGAAAAGCTTCCCTCGCCATAGCCAAAAGCAGGCGATGACCATGACCGCGATGAAGATCGTACCCAGCCCGACCATGATGTGAAAGCTGTAGTAAAGAAGCGGGATATTTGTCGGGTGCTGATCTTCGGGAAAGGCGTCGAGGCCGCGGACGTGGGCGTCCCAACGCCGATATGTAATGAAACTAAGCGCGTTCGGGATGACGATCTCGTTATCGAGCCGCTTCTTTTCCATGTCCGGCTGGCCGATCAGCACGATGCCCGCTCCTTGCTCGCTTTTGAAGAGCCCTTCCATCGCAGCGAGAGTTACGGGCTGATGCTCGGCGATCATCTTGCCCTGCAAGTCGCCCGACGGAAACAGCATCCAAATGCTTCCGGCGCAGCCTGCGATCACCCCGGCCTTTACGAACAATTTCCCGTATTCGACCTGCTTCTTCGAAAGGATGTAGAAAGCACCGAGGGCGGCGACCGCGAAAGAACCCGTGACGAACGCACCGCCCATATTGTGTAGATACTGATAGATCGCCCACTCATTCAAGACAAGCGACCAGAAGCTGGTCAGATGAACCGAACCGTCGGCGGCCATCTCATAGCCAACCGGGTGCTGCATCCATGCATTGGTCGCGATAATGAACCAACCCGAAAGCCACGTGCCGACGAACAGAAGGAACGCCACCAACCAATGCAGCTTCTGCCCAAGCCGCTTCTCGCCGAACAGGAAAAGGCCGATGAAAGCAGATTCGAGAAAGAACGCAAAGGTTCCTTCCATCGCCAGCGTCTGCCCGATGACGCCGCCGGCGAACCGTGAGAACGCCGCCCAATTGGTCCCGAATTGAAACTCGAGGGGGATGCCGGTGACGACGCCGAAAAGGAACGTGATCCCGAAGATCTTGCCCCAGAACCTAGCGGCCTCGTTCCAACGTTCGTCCTTTTTCCAGATCGCGAGCGACTTGAAAATGACGATCAGCGGGGCAAGGCCCATCGTAAGCTGCGGGAAAATATAGTGATAAGTGACGGTAAAGGCAAACTGCAGCCGGTCGAGAGTATTCGGATCCATCAAATTCCTCCAAACAACAGGGGTGTTTGGCAAAATGCATGCCGAAGGTCAGACCGAACATATATCACGTTTTCCGATCGTGATAGGCGTTTCCGGCGCTGAACAATACCCGCCGGATGCGAATACTTTCGCACTCGCTGGTTCATTGTGAAGGGATCGAATTGAGCCGGAAGAATAGCCGCCTTTAACGGCTTTCGAGGTACTTTTTCGCCTTGGCGGGATCGTTCATTATGTCGCCGAGGTTCTCGACCGGCGGGGCGGCCGGGTTTTCGACCCCGAAGGTCAGGCGTTTACGCTGAAGCTGAAAGTTCTTTCCGTTCCATTTATAGAAAGTGCGGGTGAAGTGGGTCGGGCAACAAAGCTGCTCTTCGTCGCCGGTGATCTTTCCGGTTTCTGTCTGCCCGAGAAGGAACCGGTCCTGCCCGTAAAGTTCGACGACCAATTCGCCGTTCTCGGCCCTGATATCTTTCAGGCCGCCGTCGGCCCGGTCACCGGTCCGGAAATTCCACTGAAGCTCGGGCTTTCCGTCCTTCCAGCCGAAAATGTAAACGAGCTGCGGGATGGCATTGCCGCCAGTTTCGATCTTTACGACCACTGCGGCTTCATCCTCGCCGTCGTTGTCGACATCCAGATACTTCGTGGTCACGTACGACATCCCGATCCGCCGTTCGGCGCGGGCCTCGGCCTTTTCTTCGGGCGACATTTCGTCCGTTATGTCGCGAAGCTTCGGCGCCAGCTTCCCGTCCTCGAGTGTGATCTCTTCGCCGTCAGGATGGTGCCAGCCGCGAGGCAGCGGGTAAGTGAAATTTCGAAAATCGAAGTTGCCGAGCGGTGACGTGGTTGTCTTGCCGCGGCTGTCGAGCAGTTCTGCCTGAAGGTCCGGGATCGCGGGCGACGGCTCCGTCGGCGGCTGGAAACCTTTAGGCGGCTCGGCCGGACTCGCGGGGCCCGCTTCGGCTACGGCGGCGGGTTTTTCAGCCTCGGCCGGCCCCCCGCATGAGGCGGCGACCAAAAGAACTGCAATAACGAATACGCTCGCTATATCTTTTCTAGCTTTCATGTCCAAGCGTCCGGCCCGCTTTCTTCAGGATGGTTGCCAATCGGAAAAGAACAAGGTTATCTGCCCGCCATAAGCTATTAGCTGATAAGTAAGTAAGAGGCCGCTTCAGGCCCGGGTCAGGCTTCGGTATTTGATCCGATGCGGCTGGTCGGCGTCGTGTCCGAGCCGGCGTTTTCGGTCGGCCTCGTATTCGCTGTAGTTGCCGTCGAAATATTCGACATGAGAATCGCCTTCGAAGGCCATAATGTGCGTTGCGATCCGGTCCAGGAACCAGCGGTCGTGGCTGATGACGACGGCGCAGCCGGCAAAGTTTTCAAGTGCTTCCTCCAACGCCCGCATCGTGTTCACATCCAGGTCATTGGTCGGCTCGTCAAGGAGGATGACGTTAGCCCCGGATTTTAGCATCTTTGCCAGATGGACGCGATTTCGCTCGCCGCCCGACAGCTGGCCGACGCGTTTCTGCTGGTCGCTGCCGGAGAAGTTGAACCGCGACACGTAGGCACGCGAATTCATCTCGCGTTTGCCAAGGTGGACGAAGTCGGCCCCTTCAGATATCTCTTCCCAGATGGTCTTGTTGGGGTCGAGGTCGTCGCGCGATTGGTCGACATAACCAAGCTTGACCGTCGTGCCCACCTTGAAATCGCCGCTGTCGGGTGTTTCCTGGCCCGTGATAAGGCGAAAAAGTGTTGTTTTGCCCGCACCGTTCGGGCCGATCACGCCGACGATCCCGCCCGGCGGCAAAGCGAATTCGAGGTCTTCAAACAGAAGCTTGTCGTCGTACGCCTTTGAAACACCATGGGTCTCGATCACCGTATCGCCGAGCCTCGGGCCTGGGGGAATGAAGATCTCAAGGTCCTCACTTCGTTTTTCTGATTCGGTCGCGACGAGCCTTTCGTAATCGTTGATCCGGGCCTTCGATTTGGCGTGACGCCCTTTCGGCGACATCCGGATCCATTCAAGCTCGCGTTCGAGCGTTTTCGCGCGTTTGTCTTCGGTCTTCTGCTCCTGGGCAAGCCGCTGCTGTTTCTGCTCGAGCCAGCTCGAATAATTCCCCTTCCACGGGATGCCCTCGCCGCGATCGAGTTCGAGTATCCAACCGGCTACGTTATCGAGGAAATAGCGGTCGTGCGTGACTGCGATGATCGTTCCCTCATAACGCTGAAGATGCTGTTCGAGCCACGCGACCGATTCCGCATCAAGGTGGTTTGTCGGCTCATCGAGCAAGAGGATATCGGGCTTTTGCAGCAGCAGACGGCAAAGCGCGACCCGGCGCTTTTCGCCGCCGCTCAAGTTCTTGATGGGCGTCTCCTGCGGCGGACAGCGAAGTGCGTCCATCGCCATTTCAAGCCGGCTGTCCAGGTCCCATGCGTCAGCCGCATCCAGTTTCTCCTGGACCTTGCCCTGGCGCTCGATCAGCGCGTTCATCTCATCGCCGTCCATCGGCTCGGCAAACTGGGCATTGATCTCTTCATACTCTTTTAGAAGATCAACGGTTTCGCGAGCCCCTTCTTCGACGATCTCACGGACGGTCTTCGCCTCGTCCAGCACCGGCTCCTGCTCAAGCAGCCCGACGGAATAGCCTTGCGAAAAGACCACTTCGCCATTGAAATCTTTATCATTACCAGCGATTATCCGCAGCAGGCTGGACTTACCCGCACCGTTCAAACCGAGGACGCCGATCTTCGCTCCATAGAAAAACGAAAGATAGATGTCCTTGAGGACCGGCTTCTTATCGTAAAATTTGCTGACCTTGACCATCGAAAAGATGATCTTGTTGGGTTCGTTGTTGCTCATATCGAAAAAGATACCTTAACAAATGAAATAACGGGCTCAAAAACTCCGACGGATTGTAACCAGGCGGCAGGTGCAATTAAACTTGTAGTCGCCTAGGAATGGACAATTCCCTTATTATCACGCTTGCTATCCTGACCGCGGCCATCATTGCCTTCCTGACGGATCGCATCCCGGCGGACCTGGTCGCGCTTCTCGTTGCCGTTGCGCTCGGGCTGAGCGGCGTCCTGACGCCGGACGAGGCATTCTCTGGCTTCAGCCGTGCCGCGGTCATTATCATCATCGCGATCTTCATCCTGGCCGAGGCGCTGAAACGAACCGGCGTTACGGACTGGGTAGGGTCCTTCCTTCTGAAAATGGGCGGCAGCGAGCGGCGGCTTACGGTCGTGGTGATGTCGGTCGGAGCGTTTCTCTCTCTGTTCATGAACAATATCGCCGCAGCCGCGGTGCTTCTGCCGGCCGTGTCGGGTGCGTCGAAACGCTCCGGTGTGAGCACTTCGAGGCTTCTAATGCCGCTTGCGTTTGGCACGGTGATAGGAGGTGCAGCAACGCTTTTCGCAACGGCAAACATTATTCTGAGTTCGCTGCTTCGCGACAGCGGATCTGCGGGCCTGGGCATCCCGGAATTCCTCTGGGTCGGCCTGCCGGTGGTGATCGCCTCGATCATCTACATGTCGGTCTATGGCAGGACCTTGCTGAAAGGCGAATCGATGCTCGAGCGAACGCAGGCACCGAATCGAGGCGATGGCGCGGACCTGGTAGCGGCGTACGGCCTTGGCGGGAATCTGTTCAGGGCCCGCGTTCCGGAAAATTCGTTCCTGATCGACCGGCCGCTTGAGGAAAGCACGCTTCGCGAAAAATTCGGTGTGAGCGTCGTCGCGATCGAACGTGAAGGCCGAAAGTTGGTCAGCCTTTCGCCGAACACGGAGATCCGGCAAGGCGACGTTCTGGTCTTCGAAGGCGACGAGGAGGATTTCAGGCGCCGTGATGTCGAGCCATTGATGGAGCACTTACCGTCCGAACAATGGAAGGAGCGGGACCTGGAATCGCGGCAGGTCGAGATCGTCGAGGCGATGATCGCTCCGCGTTCGCGGTTGATCGGCGAAAGCCTGAAGAGCGTGAACTTTCGCGAAAAATACGGGTTGAATGTTCTGGCGATATGGCGGCTCGACAGCGAGATCGCGACGAATCTGGGAGAGGAAAAGCTTCAGTTTGGCGACGCGCTGCTTCTCCAGGGCACACGCGACCGGTTGAGGATCGCCGCCGCAGACCCGGACCTGATAATGCTGATGTCGCTCGACGAACCGCAGGTGACCGCTCCGGCAAAGGCGAGGGCCGCGGTGATGATCTTCGTTGCAACGCTTGTGCTGGCGATCGCGTTTCCCGCGATCATCGGGCCGGTGATGATGGGCGGGGCCCTTGCAATGATGCTGACGCGGATCCTGACCACCGAGCAGGCCTATTCCTCTATCGGATGGAGAAGCGTGTTCATCGTCGCTGGAATGCTCCCGATGGGCATCGCGCTGGTCAAAACGAACGCCGCGGGGATCGTCGGGCAGTACGTCGCGGCGACATTCGGCGGCCAGGGTGTGGTCATGGTTGGGGCTGCGTTGGTGCTGATAACTATGCTGCTGGTTCAGATAATGAACACGGCCGTCGTTGCGACGATCATGGGCCCTGTCGCGATCAACATCGCACAGCAGGCCGGGTTCGACGCCCGCGCACTAGTGATGTGCGTCGCGGTCGCGTCGGCGATGGCGTTCGTTACTCCGCTCGGCCACCCGGTCAACGTGCTTGTTATGGGTCCGGCGGGATACAGTTTCAGGGATTTCCTCCGAGTCGGCTTCCCGTTGGCCGTGCTTCTCTATTTCGTCTCGATGGGTTTCCTTTACTTATTCTGGCTGAGCTGATCGGTTTACCTTCCGCCTAGCTCTAATCGAAGGCCGATACGCGCGAAGGCCGGCGACGCGACGGTCCGGATCGGGGTGAGTCCGATATCGTATCGCGAATTGAAAACATTTTCGGCCGCGATGAAGAGTTCGAGGGTCTTGTGAACGCGATAGGCGGCGGACGCGTCCATCGTGAAGTACGGGCGGAGCTTGAGTGAGTTGAGATCGTCTTCCCATTGAGCATCGGACGCTCGGGCCTGAATACCGATCGAAAAGCGCGAAGCAGGGCGGTATGCGAGCTGGAAGGTTGCCTGCTGTTGGGGTACTTGCGGCAGAAAGTTGCCAACGAGATCCGGATCGGCCGGAAAGTCGATGAACCTCGCATCGGCATATAGATAGCTCGCCGAAAGCCGCAGGTCATTGCGAATCGCCAGTTCTGCATCGAGTTCGATCCCCCGCGTCCGGGTCTTGCCCACGTTCTGACGTCTGCGCGTAATGAGCGTCGGTGTCGTGGTGAGCGTGACGCTGACGACCGGATCTTCGACAGTCGTGAAGAATACATTGCCGCGAATATTCAGCCTGCGATCGAACGCCGCGACCGTCAGTCCGCCCTCAAAGGTGTCAGCGGCCTCGGCAAGCAAATTTTCGTTGGCCTGAGTGATCACGTTTCCCACGCGAAACCCGCGGTAAAGTTCGTTAAGCGTCGGAGCACGGAACGACCGCGAGTAGGAGCCATAGATAGAGGCGTTCGGCGTGATCTGATAGATCGCTGCGATCCGCGGGCTCAAGGCCGTTTCGTTGCGGTCCGGAAACTGGGTTTCGGAGGAAATGTTCGTCGCAAGCGGCCGCGTGGACGTATGTGCGTCGAAGTTCTTCCAGCTGTCAACGCGAAATCCAAAACTTAGATTCAACTTCTCGCTCGCGACCCAACTGTCCTGGACAAAGAAGGCGAATGTCCGCTCGCTTCCTCCTGATCCCGAGAGCGACCCGGCCTGACCGCCAAAGTAGCCGACCTCGTCGCTGAATCCGCGTACCTCCCGCACCTCGAAAGACGCGGCGAACGTATGGCTCTTGATAGGCTTTGTCCAAAAAAGGCTTGTCCCGGCAGCCTGGGACGGCACGCGTTGAAGTCGCGAGAGTGTCTCATTGTTTCTGTCTGCGGAGAAGGCCGAGAAGGTCTGATCGTAAACCTGCGACTCGAAGAATGTGCGGAACCGGAATTCGCCGATGCTCTTATTGGATATATCCGCCCCGCCGGCGGCCTGACGGAAGTATGTCCGATTGTAGGTCAGAGAGGTGCCGTTGTCGCGGCGTTCGTCGAAGAGGTTGCCCCGAGCAAAGATGCGGTCCAACAGGTCAGAACCACCTGCGTGAGAGGGAGGTTTCTTCTCACGTCGGCCAAACGACCGCTCGATGGAGAAAAAAAGATTATTGTGCCGACTGTTCGCCCGCGTGTCCGCAAGCCCGCGTTGTTCTTCAACAACCGGGATATACCCGCCGGTCTGAAAGGTCTCGGCCGCGAGATCGAAGACCCAACCTCCGCGTCCTACCGCAGAATAAAGGCTGCCGTCGTATGTATGTTGGGTACCAGCCGAGGCCCGGAAATTGAAGATGGATTCGTCGCCATCGGACCTCGGAGGTACAAGGTTCACCGCCCCGCTCAAGCCGCCCGAGCCATAGAGCGAGCTTGCCCCGCCGCGAAGCACCTCTGCCTGCTCGACGGCGATCAGCGGCACCCGCGACCAGTATGTCCACCCGCCGAACGCGTCGTTTAGCGACAGCCCGTCAAATAAAACGGCCGCCCGCGAGGCCCCGCTGCCCGACACGCCGCGAAGGTTCGCCCCCTGCGCTGTCGGGTTCGTTGTCCTGCTGGAACTGCGCCGAAAAAGTGTAAATCCCGCGATCTGGCGAAGGCTGTCGTCGAGCGTTTGAGCCGCCGTGGATCCCAGATCCTCGCGCGTCAGAACGACGACGCTTGCCGGAGTCTCGCTCAGGCGGGTTTCACTGCGTGTGATCGAAACGGTGACATCTGCGGCGACGCCGGTTGGTTCTAGGATAATATTTATAGTTTGCGGTATTGGCGTTGGAACTACGAGAACGTATTCCGCAAAGCCGGGTGCGGTTACGGATAGTGTTTGGCCCGGTCGCAGATCCGCTATTGTGAAACGCCCTTCAGCGTCAGTGGTCGTGCTTGATATGACCGTGCTCAACTCCCGGACCGTAACCGCAGCGCTCGGCACCGTTGAGCCATTGGCGTCAACCACAACGCCCGTCACCGTTTGAGCGGACGAAGTAACTGCGATCAGGAAGCAGACGAATATTAAAAGAACAAGCTTCACACTAAGGTTGTAGCACAGGACAGCTTGCCGTCGACACCAGGCTAAATAGCGACATTGGTCAGGCAAGTTCAGAGCTGAAGGCGTTTGAGAAGATCGTCGCGAGTGATCTGATGGTGTCGGGCGATGTCAGAAAGAATGCTTGAAAGTGTTCCTATCTTGATGGGGTCGTGGGCCGGAATCGTAATGTGATGCTCGCCGTTAAGTATGGTTGTCAGTCGAATGTGGCTTCCCGTCTGACGGGATATTTCGTAGTCAAGGACAACTAAGGCTCGAGCTAGCGAAACACCGCTAATATCGCGAGGCAACTTCATGCGACGAAGACTTCCTCGGATACAAAATGGAGCCTGATCATCTTAGGCTTCGCAACCGGTTCGAAATGACATTTGACGGCATCGCGTATGTTTGACCGAAGTTCTTCGAGGTTGGCACCCTGGGTAAAGATCGCTTCACCTAACGCCTTGGCATTGTATCCGCCCTCTACATCCTCTTCGACCAGAAAAATTATTTCGTTCATATTGACCCGCCTCCGATTATACCTGATTTTCGAATCGGTCGGTTGGTTGAAACGGGTCAGGAATAATTTTGACGACGTAGCTAATGCGAAGCCGGTGGCAAGCCAAATTTTAAGATTTATCGAACAAGCTCTCCGGCTCGAATTCAGATATTTTTTTTGGCAATTGCTCAGCAATTGAGAAAGCCTCAGTCAAATTAATTGCCCGTAATAGTAGTTCGTAATTGCCCTGCAAAACTCCCCGTTCAAATTCCGACTTAACGTGTTTGTATTCGACAGCCATTTCGATTAGTTGATCGAGGAGATCCTCGACATAATGCTTATACGATACAATCCGAGGATCATCACCTTATCGATAAACACCATTCGACGTAATCTGCACAGTCCGGACAGCTACCTTTTTAATCAGGTCGCGCTTCACGTCAAACCCGATCCCCGGGCCGTCCGGTGCCGTGATCGTACCGTCGGGTGAGACCTCGACGGCAGGTTCCACAATATCTTCATGCCAGTAGCGTTTGCTGGCCGAGACATCGCCGGGCATCGTGTAGCCGGCGAGGGTGGAGATGGCGATATTATGGGCCCGGCCGATGCCGGACTCGAGCATGCCGCCGCACCAGGCCGCAATGTTGTTCTCGCGGCAGACCTGTTCGACAAGTCTCGATTGGGTGTGCCCGCCGACGCGGCCGTTCTTTATGTTGATGATCTTGCCCGAACCGAGTTCGACGGCCTTGCGGGCGTCGTCGGGCGACTTGATCGGTTCGTCCAGGCAGATCGGGGTTTTGATCTGGGCCTGGAGCTTCGCGTGGTCGATAATGTCGTCGTAAGGCAGAGGCTGTTCGAGCATCATCAGACCGAATTCATCAAGGCTGCGGAGCATGCCAATGTCATCTAGCGTGTATGCCGAATTGGCGTCACCCATCAGCAAAATGTCGCCAAACTTCTCTCGGACCGCCATGATCACATCATAGTCCCAATGCGGGGCGATCTTGATCTTTATCCGCTGATAGCCGGCGTCGAGTTCGGTGCGTATCTTTTCGAGAAGCTGCGCGACCGAATCCTGGATGCCGATGGAAACGCCGCAGTTTATCGTCCTGTCAACGCCGCCCAGATGACGCCACAAGGGCACCCCGAGTTTCTTTGCCTCCAGGTCCCAGCAGGCGGTCTCGATCGACGCCTTCGACATACGGTGGCCGCGAGCCCGCTTCATCAGACCCCAAACGTCCGCTGCTGAAGCTACGTCTTTCCCGACGACCATCGGGGCAAGGATCTTTTCGGTCGTTTCCCACGCCGAATCGGTCCACTCGTCCGAGTATCCCGGCACTTCGCCGCAGGTGTTCTCACCCCATCCTTCATTACCGTCGGTGTCTTCGACACGGACGAGGATGATCCGGCGTTCGTATGTGCGGCCAAAGCTTGTTTCAAAAAACTGGACGAGCGGGAGGTTAATCTCGATTAGTTCGATCGATCGGATCTGCATATTCACCTGATACGGAATACACCCCGGCATGAAAGGCGGCCGCCGGGAAACCAGAGTTCAAGCTACAATTAACGCCCAGCGCCCGGTGTATTTGCAAGGAGTGGACGAGGGGGAGCGATCAGCCGGTGAAGCGGACACCAACAAGGCGGCCAACGCCGAACGGGTCAGCCGGCCAAGTCCCCGATCAGAAAACCTCGAAATGCACGATCTGCTCGGCCTTTTTCGCCTTGCCACGAGCGAGTTCGTCCGTGACGGCGATCTGAAGCGTGTAATCGCCAGGCTCCATTTCCCGTCCGATCCCGATCGCCCCGAAAGCGCGAAGATGCTTCATATCCGTCTGCCCTAGAAGGTCGAATGTCTTTTCGGGGCTGTCAAGGATTAGCTTGCCCTCCCGATAGACCTTCGTCTTGATCGTCATTCGGGGCGCTTTCGCGGCGTCCAGCTGAGCGTTGTAGATCTCGAACGCATATCGGAGCACCCTTCCGGGCCGAACACGCCGAAGTGCGGTGTCCGTAATGGGATCCGTGGTGATCTGCGGCGAGGTCGGGACCCACGATCGCTCGTAGTCTTCGGCCGAGATGTTTTCAAGCACGACGCTTGAAACCGTTAGTTCGCCCTTCGACAGGTCGGGAACGGCAAGAAACTGGCTCGCGGTGCCGATACGGTCGTTCTTCGAATCCCGTATGGCGACACGATATTGATATGCACCGGGCGTCTTGACCGGGAATTTGAAGTGATAGACGAAGCCTTCGTTAAGTACCTTCTTCTGCACCTCTGGCGTGATCGTCAGCGTGTATCGACGGCCGATCTGGTCGGCAATTTCCCCGCTTTCGCCGAAACACGCCGCCAGTACGTCGAACGAGGCCTCTTTCATCCCGTTCGGCAGATCGGTGAACGAAAGGTCTTTGGCGTCGATGTGCAAGAGCGACCGAACATAAGCCCCGTTGGGATCGGCCGTTCCGAAAAGTGAATTCAGCCGAAGCGTCAGGCCGTTTGCAGAGAATGGTGAGTTTAGGGCGGCTTCAAGCTTCGCCTGCGGGGTGGCGTTGGCGGGGATACCGGTCGCCGCATCCGGCCGGCCCGCGACATTGAAAAATCCGCTTCGATAACGCACCTCGGCCCCCTTTCTTAGGACCTTGACTTCAATCTGGTTATATTTGCTCTGCTTCGCGTCGAAGGTGGACTCATCCGGCTCGTAGCCGATCAGATAGTAACTTTGATCTTCCAACGCCCTTTGGACACCGCCCGACAGATCGTTATTATTCAGGACCGCGAACCCGCCAGTTTCTCGGGCAAGGAATGTCAAACCCGCTTGGGTTTCAGAAAGAATATTGCGGCGCGTGTTTACAACGTCTCGCATCTGTGCCGGCGACATTCGCTTTGTGTCGTCCGCGGCGGTCAAAGATGTTACCGCCAGGCCCCGGGGATCGATCGTATAAAAAACGACCGACGCCCTGTTCGCAAGGTCCACGACCCGACGCATCCGGTCGATTACCCGTCCGACACGAGGGGTGCCGTCCCGGTCTCGTTCAAAAAGCCGAAAACCGTCGGAAAACATCAGGACCGATTTGCGGCCCGGGAGTTCGCTCATGCCGCGTATGACAAACTGGATCGCCCCGAGCGTACCGGCCGCAAAAACGCTCCGGCGGAAATCGTTGAACGCGATCAGCCGATTCCGCTCCTCGGCCAACTGAGCCTCGGTCATGCCCGATTCGCTTGAGATGGTCGGGGCGTCGATTGACATAAATTCGACCTGCGCGAAGGAACTGGTCCCCCCGGTGCCGACCGGATTCCACTTGAGCTTATCGATGGCCGCCAGCAGACGCTGTTTGTCCGAGGTGAATTGCTGAAGGCTGCCGACGCCGGCACCGGTCCGGAGGATGGCCACCAGGTCGCCGGTCTCCATTTGTTCATTGACGAACCTTTGAAGCGTCTTCCTGGTTTGGCCGATGCTCTCGAACGAAAGGCTCAGGTCATCCACGACGATCGCGATCGTCCGGTGGATCTGTTCCCGACGAACGCCGCCGGCTGGCGGCGCGGCGATGTTCTGGCCGCGATCCGGCAGAATGGAGTCGGCCTGACCGCCTCCGGCCGAAACGAATGAAAAGCCTGATATATCTTGCCTTGCCCCATTCTCGAAGATCTGAATCTCGTCGCGTCGAAGGTCGCGGATCACCTTTCCCGAGGCATCGGTGACCGTGACATCAAGCTGTATCAGATTGGTCGAGATCTTTACGACCCCGGTCTCTTCCGCGGCTGCCGGAGTTGGTGTCGGCCGCACCGCCGGCTGCTGTGAGAGAGCCAGCGAAGAAAGGAGAATGACGGCCAGGGCGGCAGGGGCTGTTCTTTTCATCGGGAAGTCTCCGGAAAGTGAAATCTTTTTCGGGAAGAGAATGTTTGCTATCATAAACCCAGCCGTCCTCGTTTCAAAGTGTTTTTGTTCGATACAGCGCCGAAATTTCCAACCGCATCAAATCGTCCGGAGAGTGCATACCGATGATCAACAATAAAACCTTTGTTTTGATGGTCCTGACAGGCCTCCTCAGCCTTATGGCCGTCAGCTGCAGTGCCCAGCAGACCGAGGAGCAGGCCCTCGAATCTCTCCGCCAAATGACTCGGGACGGCAAGCTGCCGGCCGAGGACTCGGTTGCGGCGATTGAATCGAAATTCTCGGGCAAACGTGCGGGAGCACTCGCCAGGCTTCTCCGGGCCCGCATCCGGTTCGATAACAAGGATTTTGCCGGGTCGGCGGAACTGCTTGATTCCGACGCTTTTGCACAGCGGACGGAGCTGGCCGACTATGCGCTTTGGCTCAGGGGACGGTCGCTTCAGCAGACGGGCGATCACGCTTTGGCGAAGAAGGTTTTCGAAACGCTTTACACAAACTACCCAGGATCGCTCAGGGCGTCCGAAGCCAGGCTCCTTTGGGCCGAATCTGCCGTCCATTCCGGAGACGCACTGAAAGTTAACGGCGTGCTCGCGGAAATGCTGGAACAGCGCCACCCCGGTGCTCTGATCGCGGCGGCCCGGGCGTATGAAGCGCTCGGCGACCAGCCGAACGCGACCGTTTTTTATCGAAGGACCTACTTTTACGGTGCAGGCAGCTCCGAAGCGAAAGAGGCCGAGGCCAAGCTTGCGGCCGCAGAGTTGTCGCTGACACCTCGGAACGCCGAGGAGATCACGGCCCGTGCCGACCGGCTCTTGGCGGCCTGGAATTTTGCGGAAGCGGATAAAGCCTTTGCTGAACTCATTGCGGCATTTCCGGCCGAGGTCACGGCGGATACTCATCTTAAGCGCCTAAAGGCCTTTGTTAACCTAAAGAAGATGGCTGACGCCCAGTCGGTGTTCAACGTGATCCCTACATCCGCACCGATAAAAGAAACGGCCTTTTACGAGCTTGTGACGGGATATGCGAAGAATCGGCTTTGGCCGGACGCGCGGCGTGCCGCCGATGAAATGAGGCGGGCATTTCCCGATGGAAAGCTGACCGTAAAAGCCTGGGTTGACGCAGGGTTCGCTGCACGCGACGCACGCATTAAAGGTGAAGAACAGTATTTTCTCGGGGCGGCCCTCGCAAACTATCCAAACGCCGTCGAGGTGGCCCAGGCCCAGTTCGAGCTCGCGTGGCTCGCACATGAAGCCGGTGAGTTCAGCCGGTCTTCACAGCTGCTGATAGAACATCTTGCCCGCTACGTCGACCGCGACACGACCAATCGGGGAAGGGCCGGATATTGGGCCGCACGCGATTCTGAACGTTCGGGAAAGACGGACGAAGCGTGCGTTCTTTACGAAGCCGTCGTTTACCGCTATTCGGCAAACTGGTACGGATACCAGGCCGAACAGCGGCTAGGTGCGATGCGGTCCGAGGGCAAATGCGGCGGCCGCGACGAACGAGGTGTTAAGCCGCTTGCACCCAGTCATTCGCTGCTCGCAAAAGCTGAAGCGAACTTGAAGACGGTGACCGTGGCTCCGGAGACTGCGGGCCCCGGGGAACGCAGGCGTGCCGAGAAGAGCCTCGAACTCAGCACTGTGGGACTCTTCGATTGGTCGCTCGACGAACTGAATGCCGCCAGGAAGACGGCGCCGACATCCCCGTCGATCAACCTCGCGCTGGCACGTCATCACCGGAACAAGGGCGACAACGTCAGTGCCCTGCTCGCACTGGCAAAGAGCTATCCCGATTATTCGCAGATGTTTCCGGAAGAAATGGGCCAGGAAGAGTGGGACGTTTTCTACCCACATGTTGCGTGGGACCAGATCGCATCGTGGGCTCGGAATCGGAACCTCGACATCTATCAGGTGGCCGGCCTGATCCGCCAGGAGTCAGTATTCAATCCACGCGCACGTTCGCATGCGAATGCTTACGGACTCATGCAGCTGATACTTCCGACCGCCCGGAGCGTGGCCAGAAAATACGGATCGACTGCAACGATTACCGTCGAATCCTTGTTCCAACCGGCCCTCAACATCGAACTGGGCACGGCCTATATGCGGGACCAGCTCGATAAGTTCGGAAGGATCGAATATATGGCCGTCGCTTACAATGCGGGCCCTGGTCGCGTGCCGCAGTGGAGAGCGTCCCTGCCCGCCGAAATGGACGAATTTGTGGAGGCCATTCCGTTTCGCGAAACAAAGGGTTATGTTCAGGGAGTGATCAGGAATTCTGCCCAATATCGAAGGCTCTACGATGAGAAGGGCAACTTCAAGCCGCACGTCGGTTCACGCCCGGTCAGGACCGCGGTCGACACTGCCACACGTACCGAACTTGCCGCCGAGTTCCCCGACGTTGTGCTTAGCACCGACAGTCCCGGCGGTGAGTGACGCCTAGCGGCTGAATCACTAGCGCAGGCGAGGCTTCCTTCGATCCAGCTCCATCCCGTAAAGAGATCAGTCATCTGATGCCAATGCCGACCGGAAGATCCCAATTAGCCGGCCTACCTCTTTCTTGGCCTGGGTTGAAGCCGCAACAGCGGCCCTCGTCGTCACGCCGGTTTCCTTGCCGTCCGCGATCAGCTTCACCAACCGGCCCGCCGCGAAAAATAGCCGTGTCGCTTCGACCTCGCCTCCCGGATCCGAAATGAAGACGAACACCAGATGCCCGGTACTGTCGAAAAAGTATTCCGCGGCCCGTTCCCGTGCGGAGCGTTGTGTGACGGTACGGACCTTTAGCAGCCTGTCGGGATAAGGATTTCGTTCCCTGTCGCCGTATGTGTAGTAGAAAACAGCGGCCGTCTGATAAATGCCGACGGCCGGATAGGGCGCCGAGAATTTGTTGACCACCAGTTCGACCGCAAAGACGGACGAAAGTTCGGGTGCTTTCTGCATTTCGGCTATCAGCCCGTTTGTTTCGGAATAGACCTTGCGGATCCCCTCGATCTGACGCTCGGTGGTTTGACCGAAAGCGGCCGCGGAAGCCAGCGTGAATATCAGAATGAGCAGGATCGTTTTCATCAGCTAACGGCGGTCATGCCTTCGGGTGGGCACGGTCATAGACCTCGACCATCTTTTCCATCGAAACGTGCGTGTAGATCTGGGTCGTCGAGAGACGGGCGTGCCCGAGCAGTTCCTGGATATCCCTCAAGTCCGCGCCCGCCTCGAGCAGGTGCGTCGCAAACGAATGCCGAAGCGCGTGCGGCGAGATGCTGTGAATATCGGCGCATTGTTTGATGTACTTCTCGATAAGGCGGCCCACGCTTCGCGTTGAGATCCGAGTACCCTGGTAATTCAGAAAAACAGGCCGCTCATCGCGTTTTGAGGCTGGGCAGTTTTGGAGGAAATTCAGACGCGCCGACGCGAGATATGTCTGCAACGCCTGTCGGGCGTGATCGTGAAACGGAACCATCCTCTCTTTTCTCCTCTTACCGGTCACTCTAACGATCCGGTTCTCGAGATCGAGGTCCGCAAGGTCGATGTTCACCAGTTCGCTGACGCGAATGCCCGTCGCATACATTAACTCGATCATCGCCCGGTCACGGCAGCCGAGGTCGGTCGCCGTGTCGGGCGTCTCGATGAGCCGTATGGCATCGTCCACGGAAAGGTGGGCCGGAAGGCGGCGTTCGACCTTGGGCGTTGCAACCAGTTTCGCGGGATTGGTTTCTATCAGCCCGTCCTGTACAAGGTAATGGAAGAACGCCCGAAGCGTCGCCAGTTTTCTTGCAACCGAAGACTTTTTGTGGCCGGCGTGGAGTGTCCCCATCCATTCACGTATGGTCAGCCGGTCGACCTCGTCGATCGCGACATCGGCCCGTCCTTCCACCGACCGAAGAAATGCCTCGAACTGGGCGAGATCGCTGGAATAATTCCGCAGCGTATGCGGGCTCATGCCCCGGGCATAGCGAAGGTGTTCGATGAATGACGGTATCTGGCGGTCAAGCCTTCGGGACGTGTCCATCCTTAGAATCTTCTGGGAACGTAATAGCCCTTGCGGGTCCGCACGGAATACCCGGGCTTGGCCTTGACGGAAAGTGTGATCTCGCGAAACTGGCCCGAACTCTCCTTTTCCGGATCGGGGTAGTAGCTGAGTACATACTGCTGGGAAAGTTCCGACGCGATCTGGCGAAAAGCCTCGTCCAATTCATCCTCATCGATCGGCGAATACACTTTTCCGCCGGTCTGTGCGGCGATCTCAAGCATTCGCCGCTCAGCGGCAAGCTGGCGGACGTTCGCGTTGCCGCGTCTGGATCCCGTTCGCTTGAAATTCTCAAATTCGGTCGTCTTAACGACGTAAACCTGACAATTGGCAACTTGAAGCGCGCGGACGGCTTGGGCCAGCGTTGCGTCGCTGTAAGTGTCGTCGCCGTCCGACACGATAACGATAACACGCCGGCCCTGGACCTCGCCCAAATAAAGCGAACCTTTGACGATACCGTCGAGAAGGGCGGTTGCCCCGATCGGCGGCGGGAAAGATTGGATCGCCCGCGTGAGTGACGAGATGTCGTTCGTCAATCCCTGTTCAAGCCGGCTCGCGGTCGCGACGCTGAAAAGGGCTGTAAGGTCGCGCTCCGGGCGGACGACCCTTTCAAAAAATCGGACGGCAGCTTTGACCTCAAATTCCCTAGCCGAAAGGACACTTCCTGAATTGTCGAACAGCATCGCAAGCCGCAGCGGGGTCTCTGACCGCGAAATATCGCCGATCTCGACCGGACGGCCGTCGATCCGCAGTTCGAAATCCTCAAGCTTCAAGGTCATTACGGGACGGCCGTCACGGTCGACAACGCTAACCGGAATGGGCACGAGTGTCGAATCGACGCGAATGACCTCGTCGCTCGGCGCTGGTGTCGGGGTCGGCGTTGCCGCGGGATCCGCGGCTGTTTTCTTTAGATCGGTCGGATTGTACGCGCCGGATGGCTTCGGCGAAGGCTTGACAACGGGCCCGGTAGGCTCAGGCGGCTTCACCCGGCCAGATTGGGCGGAAACCGATAGTGCCAGAATGAGAATAATAAGTGGGCTCCAACGCATGGTCAACGACAACTTTGATTATCGGCCGGCACAAATCTTTGCCTAGACCAGAATTAGTTTACCACCGGCGAAAACAAGCACTACGGCAAGTACCCGGCGAAGCGTCAAGGTTCCCATTTTTTGCGCGCCGAGGGTCGCGCCTATCAGCCCGCCGATAACTGCCGCCCCGATCCAGAAATAGACCTCGCCGGGGAGTTGCGGCATCTTACCCCATGCCCCGGCAAGCCCGGCTGCCGAGTTCACGAAGATAAATAACGCCGACACGCCGGCGGCGGTCTTTGCTTTTGCCCAGCCGATCAGGAGCAGGAGCGGAGTTAGGAAGATCCCGCCGCCGACACCTACCAGGCCGGATAGGAGCCCGAGAGCGGCTCCGATGATCAGCGCCAGCCAGATCGGGGGTTCGTTTACGTCGTCTTCGCCGCCCGACAAATTCCACGCGAGCCGGGCCGCCGCAAGCAGCAGCACAACGCCGAGGACGATCTTGTACACGTTCGCCGGCAGCTGGATCGACCCGCCGAGATAGGCCATCGGGATCGATGCCGCCGCAAACGGAAGGAACAGCCGCCACGAAAAATGCCCCGCACGGTAATACTGCACCGTGGCGATCGATGCTACGAACAAGTTCAGCGTCAACGCCGTCGGCCGCGTGATCTCAGGAGCGACCGCCATCAGTGCCATCACCGCCAAATACCCCGACGCCCCGCCATGCCCGACCGAGGAATAAAGAATCGCGACGAGGAAGAAGGCAAGGATGAACAGGATCGTCGTTGGTTCCATTTCGGGTTTTCAGGAATATTGCCGTTCGTTTCAACGAGCGGGCGAACTCAGGAAGTTCTCGTTAGGGTTTAGGTTATCCATCCACTCATCCCAATCCTTCAACGCCCGTTCCACTTGGATAACATGCCTCTCCCGTTTATTGCGGTGCTTCTTTCGCAACTCCACGGGCAGCGGCTCGAGCAAGCCGAAGGTGATATTCACCGGCTGAAAATTTTTGGTCTCGACATTTGAAACATAACGGCAGAGTGCTCCGATCGCCGATGTGGTCGGGGCGGTGACCATTTCGATGCCGCGTGAAACGCGGACGGCGTTTATCCCGGCGAGCCAACCGGTCGCGACCGATTCGACGTAGCCCTCGACGCCGGTTATCTGCCCCGCGAAGAAAAGGCTCGGGTCAGCCTTGGTCGAGAGCGTTTCGTTCAGGATCCGCGGGCTATTGATGAATGTGTTGCGGTGGATCTGGCCGAACTGGAGAAACTCGGCGTTCTGCAGGCCCGGGATCAGTTTCAGCACGCGTTCCTGCTCGCCGTAACGTAAATGATTTTGGAAACCGACCATCCCGTAAGCGTCGGCCATCAGGTTTTCCTGCCTAAGTTGAACGCAGGCATACGGTTCCTCGCCGGTCCGGGGATCGGGCAGGCCCTTCGGTTTCATCGGACCGAAGCGAAGCGTATCGACACCGCGGCGGGCGATCTCCTCTATCGGAAGGCAGCTTTCGAACCAGCGGGTCTCTTCAAAACGTTTCAGAGGAACCGACTTCGCCTCTACCAGGGCATTGAAGAACGCTTCGTACTCTGCCCGGTCCATCGGGCAATTAATGTAATCGTCGCCGCCCTTGCCGTATCTCGCCGCTTTGAACGCGATGGACATATCTATGGAATCCGCGGAGACGATCGGAGCTATCGCGTCGTAAAAATAGAGCTGGTCGTCGCCTGTGAACCGCATGATGTCGGCCGTAAGCGAATCGGAGGTAAGCGGGCCGGTCGCGATTATCGTCGGAGTTCTTGCATCGAATTCCGCATTCCGCATTCTGCATTCCGCGATTGAATTGACCTCTTCCCGCACGATCTCGATATTCGGATGAGCCGCGATCTTCTCCGTAATGTATTCGGCAAACTTGATGCGGTCCACCGATAGCGCCGCTCCGGCCGGGACTCGGGTTGCTGCCGCCGCCTCCATCACAAGCGAGCGGCCGCGTCGAAGTTCTTCCTTCAAAAGAAACGGCGCGGTTCCCGGCTCATCGGACTTCAACGAGTTCGAGCAAACGATCTCCGCCAATTTGTCCGTCCGATGGGCCGGCGTCTGCTGTACCGGCCGCATTTCGTAAAGCCACACTCGGGCGCCCAGTTCGGCCGCCTGCCACGCCGCCTCGACGCCCGCCAATCCGCCGCCGATCACATTTATATCTTTGGTCATCTAAATAGCCTTATTCTGCCATTTTAGCCCCTCGATCGCGAGAAGGGCCGGGCCGGCCAGTCAATGCCCTCGGACCATTAAATCGCCCGCTCGATTGAGAAATCGGAAGTTTCGGGTGAAACTATCTCCACGATTCTGCGTAATCCAATTCAGTTCAAACCTGACCAGTATCCAAATTTGTTCAGTAAAGTAGGAGAAGACCATGTCCGTTCCAGAGCCCATTAGACGTATTTTTGCGATCCTCATCATCGCGGTAATGGCGATGCCGATCCCGGCATTTGCCCAGGATGAAAAGAAAGACGAAGCCAAGGCCGAAGAGAAGAAAGACGAGAAAAAGCCGGATCCGCTGCCGCTGAAGCCGGCCCGGTCGATCAAATTCACTACCAACGAAGGCACATGGATGTCGCTTGACGTCTCGCCCGACGGCCAAACGATAGTCTTTGACATGCTCGGCGATATCTACACGATGCCGATCGCCGGAGGTACCGCGAAGAAGATCCATGGCGGGATGTCGTTCGAAAGCCAGCCGAAGTTCTCGCCCGACGGAAAGACGATAGCATTCTTGAGCGACCGGAGCGGCTCGGAGAATCTTTGGGTGATGAAGGCCGACGGCAGCGACGCGAAGGCCGTCACGACCGGCCCGCGTGCGATGTACGTCTCGCCCTCGTGGAGCGAGGATGGTAACTACATCATCGCCTCGCGTTCCGACCAGTCGATCGGGGCGTTCCATCCGTTCATCTATCACAAGGACGGCGGTTCGGGCGTGAGCATGGGCCCGCCTCCGCCGCCGCTTCCCGGCCCCGGCCAACAGGGCCCGCCGCCCCCGCCGCCGAACAATCGGATGGGCGCTGTCTTTTCGCCTGACGGCAAGTTCATCTATTACGCCCAACGCAGCGGAGCTTTTAACTACAATGCGAGCTTCCCGATCTGGCAGGTCTATCGTTTTAACCGCGATACCGGTGAGTTCAGCCGTGTCACAAACGCACAAGGCTCGGCAATGCGGCCGGTTCTTTCTCCCGATGGACGCTATCTTGTCTACGCGACCCGGTTTGAAACAAGGACGGCACTTCGTGTCCGCGATCTCGAATCGAACCAGGAACGCTGGCTTATCGACAACGTCACGCGCGACGACCAGGAGTCCCGGGCCACCCGCGACACCTATCCCGGCTACGATTTCATGCCCGACGGGCGTTCGCTGATCGTACCGATCAACGGCAAGGTAGCCCGGGTTGACTTCGCGACCGGCAGGGCGACAGACATCCCTTTTACGGTCAATGTCGACATCGAAGCGGGGCCGCGGGTCCACTTCCAATACAAGGTGGATGACAGCTCCACGGTCGACGCCCGGCTTATCCGCTATCCGGCCGTTTCGCCGGACGGCAAGCGGGTCGTATTTACGGCATTCAGCAAACTATATGTAATGGACCTCCCGTCGGGAACGCCTCGACGGCTCACAAACGGAGCTGACGGCGAGTTCATGCCGACATGGTCGCCGGACGGCCGCTCGATCGCCTATGTCACATGGAGCCGCCAGGGCGGGCAGATAATGTCCGTTTCGTCGGATGGCGGTCAGCCGAGGCAGCTTACCCGCCAGGCCGCGTTTTACTCTTATCCGGCCTACTCGCCTGACGGAAGCAAGATCGTATTCATTACCGGCGCTGTCGACGACCAGCTCTATGCCGACATCCGTTTCGGGCAAGAATTCATGTCGCCCGAGGAAGAAGCACTTCACGGCCATCATGGCGAGCGTGAAGTTACCGGGATCGGCGGTGCTCCCGGCACCGACCTGAAATACATTCCTGCCGGGGGAGGTGAAACAGTCCAAATTGCCCCGTCGCAGGGTGCCCGCGTACCCCATTTTTCCGACGATCCGAACCGCGTTTACGTGACCACGGGTGCCGGCCTCGCGTCGATCAGACTCGACGGCCAGGACCGCCGCGTCCACATGCGCGTTACCGGCAAGGGCACCCCGCCGCAGCAGCCGTCGGCCAGCGTGATGAAGATCTCGCCCGACCGCAGCCGAGTCTTTCTCGAGCTTCAGGGCCGTCACTATATCGTCACGATGCCGCGGGCCGGCAACACGACGATCAATATGAACCTTTCCGGTCCGACCGCGAACCTCCCGTTCAAGAAAATGTCCACGCTCGGCGGCGACTATATCGCTTGGGCCCCGGATGGAAAGTCTGTTTCGTGGTCGTGGGGAACCAGTCTTTTTCGGCAGAAGATCGACGCCGATAAGCCGGACACTACCGTGATAAAGGTAACCGCCTCACGGCCGAAACCATCGGGAACGGTCGTATTGACCGGCGCCCGTATCGTTACGATGAAGGGTGCCGAGGTCATCGAAAAAGGCGACATCGTCGTCACCAATAACCGGATCACCGCCGTCGGCCCCAAGGGCAAGGTTACGATCCCCGCCGGTGCCAAGACGATCGATGTCACGGGCAAGACCATCGTGCCGGGCTTTGTCGACGTCCACGCACACATGTGGCCGCCGCGTGATGTTCATCAGGACCAGGTGTGGCAATATCTCGCGAACCTCGCCTACGGCGTAACGACAACGCGCGACCCGCAGAGCGCGACCACCGATGTTTATGCCTACGCCGACCTGGTCGAGACCGGCGAGATCCTCGGGCCCCGCGTTTTCACGACCGGTCCGGGAGTCTTCTCCGGCATCGGCCTCGACAACAAGGAAGCCGTCGACAATTACATCAAACGCTACCGCGATGCCTATCAGACAGATACGTTAAAACAATATGTCGTGGGCGATCGGAATGTGAGGCAGATGGTCGCGATGGCGTGCTACGACAACAAGATCTCGCCGACGACCGAGGGCGCCCTGGATATGAAGCTCAACATCTCGCAGATGCTCGACGGCTATTCGGGCCACGAGCATTCGCTCCCGCTTCAGCCTATCTATAAGGACGTCATCGAATTGGTCGCCCAGACCCAGACCTTCTACACCCCAACGATACTTGTTGCATACGGCGGCCCGTGGGCGGAGAACTATTTCTTCCAGAACACCGACGTTCTCAATAACAAGCGGCTTGCCCGCTACATCCCGGGCGAATTGACAAGCCGTATGATGAGGCGCCGTGGACAGTGGTTCAGGCCGGAAGAATACAGCTTTAAGCAGATCGCAGCGGGTGCAGCCGAAGTGGTCAAAGCAGGAGGGCGCGTCGGCATCGGCGGTCACGGCCAGATGCAGGGGATGGGCGTCCACTGGGAGATCTGGGCGATGCAGTCCGGCGGCATGTCGACGCACGACACGCTGCGTGTGGCCACGATCTTCGGGGCCGAGGCGATCGGGCTCGAACGCGATCTCGGTTCGCTCGAGGCCGGAAAGCTGGCCGACCTGATCGTGATGGACAAGAATCCGCTTGTGGACATCCGCAATACCGATTCGATCAGTCACGTAATGAAGAACGGCGAACTATTCGAGGCCGAGACACTAGACCAGATCTGGCCGGCACAAAAGAAACTGCCTGTACAGTACTGGTGGAACATCGAGCCGCGATAGGGGTCGCGGCCCGGTCTTAGAGAGCCCCGTCGTGATCGGCGGGGCACTTTTTTCGCTAAATTCGGCAGAATCGGGCCCCGGTAAACGGCCGTGAAGCTGATCGGGCGCACCCTCCAGGACGCCGTCGAAAGCGATTATTTCGCCGTTCATCACATCGGCATTTCGCATATGGTAAGGATCGACTAACCTGTTGCGAAAGACCTGTGACTGGCAGGCGGCAGATGCCGTCTTACCATTTATGTCATTTTAGCTTGCGTGGCGGTGTATTATTATTTGGACGCTTCGATCAAACCGTTCGAATCGCGGCACCGGCAAGCTTGAGCCGGCCGCGGCCGTCAAGAGGAGTTTTTGTGGCGGTGTTCAAGAGGAAAAGACACTGCATCTCCCGCCTTCAGACCGATGCCTCATCGCACGGTCAAGCCAAAGTGCGGCTGCGCCCGCCGTCAACAGGACCTCTAATTCGCATTCGCAGCGATCTATACCCCGGATCGCCCCGTCTTTTTTCGATCCCAGGAGTTTCAAGATGAAGGATCTATTTTTTGCAATTGCGCTGATCGTCTTTGTAACGGTCCCGATGATCGGCCAGACAAGCCGGACCCGATCGCGGGCCGCGACACCGAAGCCAAAGCCGACGCCCGTTCCAGGTAAGACGGCAACGCAGCAGCCCACTATCACTGACCGCTTCGCTGTCCCGCCGCCCCCGCCGCCTCCATTCACCAAAAAGGAGGAGGACGAGATAATCACGATCGAGACCGACCTGGTGACCACGCCGGTCACCGTTATGGACCGCAACGGCCGGTTCATTCCGGGCCTTAAGAAAAAGGATTTCAAGATCTTTGAGAACGGCGTCGCCCAGGAGGTGACGTATTTTCAGTCCGAAGAGCAGCCGTTCACCGTGGTACTGATGATCGACACAAGCCCTTCGACGAAGTATCACATCGACGAGATCCACTACGCTGCCGTCACCTTCGTAAATCAGCTGAGGCCCGCCGATCAGGTTATGGTCGTCGCCTTCGACCAGCGGCCAAAGATACTTTGTGAGCCTACCACCGATAAGAAAACGCTGTTTTCGGCCATCTACAAAGCCAATTTCGGAAGCGGAACAAGCCTTTACGACGCCGTCGATGCGATCGGTTCGCTGGAAATGGAGAACGTCCCGGGCCGAAAGGCCGTCGTCCTGTTCACGGACGGCGTTGATACGACATCGCGGCGAGCCAGTTTCGAATCCACCCTCGCGATGGCCGAAGAGATCGATGCGCTCTTTTACCCGATCCGATACGACACGCAGGAACAGATGAATGCCGGCCCGCAGATCGCGGCGATTCCCGGCGTGACCTTCCCGCCCGGACTTATGTCGCGAATGCGGGGTTCGTCGGCCGCCGAATACGAACGCGGCAAGATGTATCTCGACACGCTCGCCCTGAACAGCGGTGGACGGATATTTGAGGCCGATACTCTAACAAATCTCGAGGCCGCCTTCTCCGGCATCGCGGAAGAACTTCGCCGGCGATACTCCATAGGCTATTACGCGAACACCGATCGCGTCCCCGGCGAACGCAAACAGATAAAGATACAGGTCGCTCGGCCGGGGGCGGTGGTCCGCGGCAAGACGAATTACGTCGTCCGCCAGAAACGCGAAAACGATGCCCCGCCGCGGGTTTCGGGAAGCTGACGGCGCGATCGGTTCGTTTCTTTTGGCCTATTCGATAAGATGGGGCGGTATGAAATGCCGCCCCTTCGTGTTTTTTGCTGCCGTGCTCCTCCTGGCCTTGTCCGCGGCCGCCCAGCCGACCTCTTTTGTAAAGATACGCGGACATCAGCTCGTTCTCGACGGAAAGCCTTACTATTTCATTGGCACGAATTACTGGTACGGGCCGCTGCTCGGGCTTGAAAAGGATAAGAAACGCGGCATCGACAGGCTGCGAAAAGAGCTTGACTTCCTTAAGCGGAACGGCGTGACGAACCTGCGGCTGATGGCAGGGGCCGAAGGCTCGGGGCCGCTGAACGGAGTGCCGCGGGTCGGGCCTCCGCTGCAGCCGGAACAGGGAAATTTTGACGCTGCGGTGCTCGACGGCCTCGACCTCATCCTGGCGGAAATGGAGAAACGGCAGATGAAGGCCGTCATCTTTTTCAGCAATAACTGGGAATGGAGCGGCGGTTTCCAGCAGTACCTGATCTGGAACAATGTGATCTCCGACAAATGGCTCACGGCAAAACCGACGTGGGACGAGCTTCGGGATCTTACCTCGAAGTTTTACACCTGCATGCCGTGCAAGACTTCCTACGCGAAGCAGGTGGAGTTTGTTATCTCCCGAACGAACTGTATTACCGGCCGGCGATACGTCGACGACCCGACGATAATGGCGTGGGAGCACGCCAACGAACCGCGTCCGATGCGGCCGGCCGTTAACGACGCCTACCGCAAATGGATGGCCGATACGGCGGCCCTGATAAAACGGCTCGATCCGAAACACCTGGTCACGACCGGCCACGAAGGCCGAATCGGCACCGAAAGCCTCGAACTGTTCGAGCAGGTCCACGCCGACCCGAACATCGATTACCTGACCATCCACATTTGGCCGAAGAACTGGGCGTGGTTCGAGAACGGGCGGATGGCCGAGGGCTTCGATGCGGCGATGGAAAAGACCGTCGATTATATCGAAGAGCATATCGCGGCCGCGAAGCGTCTGAACAAGCCCCTTGTGATCGAGGAATTCGGCCTTCCGCGCGACGGACAGTCGTTCGACATTCGTTCGACAACGATGCTCCGCGACCGGTATTTTGCCAAGGTGTTTTCCTATGTTCGCTCTCAACCCATCGTTGCCGGTGCCAACTTCTGGGCCTTCGCCGGCTCTGCCCGCCCTGTCAAGGGCCGCCTTTTCTGGCAAAAAGGCGACCAATACTCCGGCGACCCGCCAATGGAAGAACAGGGTCTTTATTCCATCTTCGACAGTGACGGATCGACGTGGAACGTGATCCGTGCCCACCGAAAGGATCGCTGACGATGAAGCCCCGCCGATCGGCGGGGCTTGTGTTTGGATCGTCAGCCCGTCGGCTGAACCACGCTGACCGACATTCGCCCTTTTAAGCGGTAGATCTTTGCCATCCGGCAGCAGTTGTCGAAGACCTTCGAGGTAACGTAGAACGAATCGGGTTCGGTCTCGGTGGTCGACGAGGCACGGCCGGCCTTGATCAGCCAGCCGGCGGCGGCCGCGGCGTTCAGGTCGTAGGTGGGCGTCCATTCCTCGTGTTGGGGATGCAGGCCCGCCTTGTCTTCGAGAGCGGCGGCCAGGAGCAGTTCGTCCAGCTCGTCTTCGGTCAACGCGGGCTCGGTGTCCCAGGCGGTAAGTTTTTTTAGTTTTTCAAGTGAAGTTTCCATGGGTTGTTTGTAGCCTAGCTCTACGGGCAGAAACGCGACCGTTAGGGAGCGTGCATTTGGGCTCCTCGCCATATCGGCGTTTGTTTGCACGCTCGTTCACACTCGCGTTTCTGCCCGGAGGTCCTGGCTCTTATTTGCGATCAAATAGGGCGCCGCTCTATATCGGCGTTTGTATGCACGCTCGTTTACACTCGCGTTTCTGCTCGAGGGTACAAGCTCTTATTTGCGATCAAATAGGGCGCCGCACTATATCAGCGTTTGTATGCACGCTCGTTTACACTCGCGTTTCTGCTCGAGGGTCCAAGCTCTTATTTGCGATCAAATAGGGCGCCGCTCTCTATCAGCGTGTGTATGCAAGCTCGTTCACACTCGCGTTTCTGCCCGAGGGTCCTAGCTCTTATTCGCGACCAAATAGGGGCGCCGCTCTATATCAGCGTTTGTATGCACGCTCGTTCACACTCGCGTTTCTGCCCGGAGGTCCTAGCTCTTATTTGCGATCAAATAGGGCGCCGCTCTATATCAGCGTTTGTATGCACGCTCGTTTACACTCGCGTTTCTGCCCGGAGGTCCTAGCTCTTATTCGCGATCAAACACGCCAGGGCCGTCGGCCTGACGGCCTTTGCGCCGTAAACATGGAGTCCTTTGACGGCGTCGCCGAAGCGTTTTTCGGGCTGGAAGGTCTGCACGTCCAAGACCTGTTCGACGTAGGCCGTCGCGATCCGGTGACCGGCGATGATCTTGTATTCGGCCCCCTCGTCGTTCGGGACGCTGTTCGATTTCAGAATGCGGAAACCGGCGGCCTCGCCGACCTCGCCGTTCGCCAGCACGTTGCCGGACCGGGCAGTGCCCGCCTTGACGAACCGCTCGTCCTTGAGCAGGAGCCCGTGGAACCAGGCCGGGACGATCACGAAACGCCCATCGATCGGCGTGTCCGATTCGTCGAGCAGTACGCCCAGATCGACCAGGTACTCATAGGCGTCGTCCTTGGTCGGTTCGGCAGGCGTCACCGCCCCGATCTTGTTGCCCGCGGGCACGGCCGCCTCCATCACGCCGGAAAGGAACGTGTCGGCCGCTTCGCGGAGCTTCCACGCGGCGCGCTTCATCGCCTCGTCCAACACGTTCACGTTCTGCTGAGCGCGGTCCACGCTGTCCACGTAAAAGTTGAAATACTTCGCCTGGTCGATCACCAGCGACAGGTCGGTGTCGCTGAGGGTTTCGGGGTCGTCGATGTCGGTGTCTTTCGTGTACTCGCCGATCGTGACATCGCCGATCGACGCGATCTTGACGGTGTTGCCCGCCTGTCTTATATCGCCCTCGTAATCGCGGTTTACGACCTCACGCTGGCCGTAAACGAGAGAGCTTTCCAATGCCGTGAGCAGCCGCGCCGCCCAAACTGTGGGGATGAATGTCAATGCCATGATGTTTTAGTAGTCAGTAGTCAGAGGTCGGAAGGCAGAATTCGAAATTCGGAACTCGAAACTCAGAACTCAGAACTCAAAACTCTTTTCACCTCCGCCCAATCCAATTTTTGTATCTGGGCGGGCGTCATCCGGCCGAGCATCGCCGCGGAGACCGGCTGCCGGGGTGATCCGGTGCCGGCCCCGCCGTCGATGGATCCAACCGGGGGCTTACGTTCGAATTGCTCAGGAAAGCGCGTCTTAAGGCGCGCCAGCAACGCCGCGGCGTTCTGCAGTTCGCCGTCGTCGGAAAACTGCAGCTCGCCGCGCACCGCGTCGAACAGCAGGTCGGGCGAGGCAGCCTCGGCCGCCGCGCGCAGTTCGGTCATCCGCTCACGCGCGTCGCGGATGCGGATCTCTTGTTTAAGTTCAGTGTTCTCGGCCCGAAGCCGCTCGGCCTCGGGGTCAGGTGGGTTGATGTCCGGTGGAACCGCCGCTCCGTTTTCGGTGGGCGGCTCCGTTGATGGCGTCGTGAGGTTGTTCGTATCGTCCATACGCCTCCGAGATTAGCCGTATGCGTTCCCGCACGAAATCCCGATCCGAACGATGCGAATGATTTGGATGATAGGAATGAAATGGATGATACGGACGGAGGATGCTTTAGAAGTTCCCCGCGAAGCGGCCCATAACCCCGTCCTTTAGGGCGGGGTTAGCTTTGCAGACGAGTTGTTAGCCCGTTTCAACGGGCTTAAATTTAATGGCTTAAGTCGTTTACAGTAAGGACGTTAAAACGCCCTTTCTCTTGATCGCTTCATATGTCCACGCCATAAATGGTGTGGCTAGTTGCCCTTCGGGTCTTTTTAGACACCGTCGCACTTTTCCCGAGCGGAATCCAGATCCGAAAGATGCGAATGGCTTGGATGATATGAATGATCCGGATGATGCGAATGATCTGGAGGTTCCGAACGAAAGCAGATGCGGGTTTTCGTACTCGATTTACTTGGACTCAAACCTTGGTTTTTGTCCCTGAATGCGCCGGATAGAAGTTTTGTACGAACTAAGGCTATGCGGTGTCGCGGGAAACCTTAAAAGCTTCCCTAAAGCATTTATAGCAAATAGCATTGAACGGACCGGCCTCCTCCATCGAATTGAATGCCTGTTCCGAAATCTCAGCATCAGACGGAGAAAACCCGAAGGTCATCGCGCACGCCGCGCAGTAGAACAAAGAAAGTGTAAAAATCACCTCCCCTTCATCATCCTTCACGGCACACGTCGCCCGAATCACCCCGGATGATGCCCCGGCGTCCCCAAATTTCCCCGCAAGGTGAGTGCAAATGATATCGACTCCAGTCTTTCCGTGATATTCGCAAAAAGTAACGGCCATAGATTCGACATCAAGAGCTGACCCTATGGAGAACTCACATTAAACGGCGCCCAGCCGGCTTGGACACAATCCTTCGTTTGTGGCAATTTGGGTGAACAAGATGATCATCCGTCCGTATCAATAAATAAAAAAGTTATATTCAATCAATTTCGTTACGGTTCTAGTTTTGCCACGCCTTTTTTCGGGACTAAATCGCATTAATTTCGCAGCCTCGACCGCTTTTTCGCTTAGCCCATATGGCAGCCCCCGCACGACAGAAATCGTCCCGATTTTCGCGTCGGACCGAAACTTCACTTTCAGCAGGACCTTTCCTTGGATGCACAGGTCCCTAGCAGTTTGCGTATATCTCCCGATCGGCTTTCTGAGTATTTGCAATGGCGTCGAGTTTGAGGCATCAGTTTTCTTCGGGAGGCTAGAAACGGTGTAGCCCCATCCGCGATCCGCCGGCGGACAGATGACGTCCTGACGAATTGGTTCTTGATTTTGTGCGCGGGCGTTTGAGACACCCAGACCACACATGCCGAGTACTACCGCCAACAGGCAACTTGTACAGTTCAACTTCATCCTCCATGGGTGACGGTTTTGTGATGGAGCGGCCGAGCAAAAGGTTGACCGGGTGCCAGAAACTACCTGTTCATAGTTGGCAAAAACCTTTGTTTTTGTCCGTTAGCGAATTCATGAGAATAGGCTGCCGCCAACGGATTTCGCCTTTCCCCATTTTATGGCATCCGTTAGCCTATAATGTTGGCCTTCATTTTGCGGAATTCGCCTTCGCATGTAAATTCCGATTATAGCTTAGCTTCGAAGGAGGAGGACGGTTCTTTCACTGGCGGGTTCTGACCGTCTAGACTTCCTCCTCCACACAATCCAGCTTTTTCAACCAAGCCAAAAACGAATCCTCAAAAACCAGCCAGCCCATAGGTGTCGGCCGATCGCCGGCGGTTTCGAGGGTGCCGTCTTCGCATAGTTTGATCAGCGTCTGCCGCGAGGGCGGCGGGACGATCACTCGATGCTTCTTTATAAGCCTTTCTATCTCGGAAAGCCGCATTTTTACACGCGGCCGGAAATTTAACGTTTGTTTTAGCTCTGTTTTTTGCATTGTGGGTTTTTTCTTGCCATTCAAATCATTCCTATCGTTCGGATCATTCGCATCGTTCGCATCTTCAAATCTGTGATTCCCCGATACACCGGTCTGCTCTAACCTGCAAATGGCCGGACGGTGTGTAAGCGGCGACGGGAAACCTCGGAACCAATAGTTGTCGCCCGTTATCGTCCGACCGTTTTATTTTATCTCACGAATGTATTATTTGCAATAACTTTTTGCATCGATGAAACAAAAGGAGTAGGGAATGTCATTCAACGAACTCGACAAGCTAAAGGCGGCGGCGATCGTCAACATTTTTGAGACCGGGCGGCCGTTCGGCAGCTACGCGGCCCTGGCGGTACTCGACGACGGGGCGGGCATCTCGTACGGGATCAGCCAGTTCACGCACCGGTCGGGATCGCTGGCGGCGGTCGTGACGCGATACCTGGAGAACGGCGGCGTGGTCGCGAGGGCCGTATTTGAAGATAAGGTCCTGACACTGCGTTCGGCATCGCGGCCGGCAATTTCCAGGGCGGCCGGCGACCGGCAATTGAAGAACGCTCTTCGGGCGGCGGCGGTCACCCGCGAGATGCGCGAGGCACAGCACTTTGTCGCGTTTGAGCGGTATCTGTCGCCGGCGATCGGCGAATGTGCCCGGCTCGAACTTTACCGCCCGCTCTCGCTGGCGGTCGTTTACGATTCGATGGTCCACGGCTCGTGGGAGCGGATCCGCGACCGCGTGAACACCGGCGGCCGAAACTCGCCCGATCCGGAAAAGACGTGGACCACGGCCTATGTAAAGGCGCGTCACACCTGGCTGCGAAGCGTCCCGCGGCTTCGATCTACCTCGTATCGAACTTCCTTTTTCCTGATGCAGATCCTTGCGGGCAATTGGGGCCTTGAGCTGCCCGTCAAGGTACACGGCTATTCGCTTTCTCTGCATGACTTCCCGCCCGCGATGACGGGCGAAACCGACGCCGCGGCCGGGCCTCTCCCGTCACAACCTTCAAACGAAACGTCACACTCCAGCATTCCTGCCGAACCTCACCTTCAGCATCCCGCCACCAGCGAGGCCCGGCCGCAGGGCGAACCGCGTTCGACGCTCCGGCAGATCGGGGCGGACGCCGCCGACCTTTTCGCACGGTACGACCGGATCGAATCGGCCGTCCGGATACTTTTCACGCGGGCGGATTCGGCCAAATCGCTTTGGACGATGGTCGGCGGCACCGCGTGGCAGGCCTTTTGGGGAGCCGTTTCGTTCTTCGCCGGGCTGCCGCGAGAGGTCTGGCTTGCGGTCGCCATCATAGCCGCCCTGCTGATGCTCGCCTATCTCTATCGACAGGTCGCACTCGGCCGGATCCGAGAACTTCGGCGAACTGCACTGTTTAATGCCGAGCGGAACGGCGACCAACTTCCGCACGAATACTATGAATGACGCAAAGAACATCATCCTCGCCTGGCTTAGCGCGGGCTCGCCGCTGGTAATGGCCTTCGGGACGGATACGGCCTTGACGATCCTGTCGGCGGTAGTGCTCCCGGTGGTCCTTTTCGCGATCGGAAAGTCGATCGACGTCGGGCTGCAGATCTACCTTCGACGCAAGTATCCGAGCGGGAGGACGAAAGAATGACATTGAAGATGAAGATCTATCTGGCCGCGGCCGCCGCATTGGTGCTTATCAGCTTCGGGTCATGGCTTTGGTCCGAGTACAGGATCGGCCGGCTGGAAAAAGAGGTCCGCAACGCGAACGCTGCCGGCGAAGAGCACGCTGCGGCGGCCCGAAAATTTGAAACGGAGGCGGCCGAGTATCGTCGCAAGATCGAATTTCAGGAGGAGAGGCTGTCCGAAATGAAGCGGATGGCCGCACAACAAGATGAAGAGATCGAAAAACTTAAATTGGCCACGGATGATGCCCGCGGTTCTGCTCGCCGTGCTCGCTCTATCGAGCGCATCGACGTCACAGCCGCCGAGCTCTGCCGAAAGCTTGCCGAACTCGGCCACCCGTGCGAATGACGCTGCACGCGCCGTCACGGCATGTGCGGCAGCGGCGAACGAACTGGCCGAGACACGCAGGCTTGTCGCTGCGCTCGAAGCGGAAAACCGAGCGCTCCGAGAACGTGTGACGGCGACAAAGCGGCTCGAAGGAACGATGACGGCCCTGGCCGAAACTCAACGGCTGGAAGCCGACGCGCTGAGAAGATCGATAGAGGCCCGTGACCGTGCGATCGCGGCAAAGGATTCCGTGATCGCGAAGCAGGAGGAGTCGATAGCCGAACTCAAGCGGCGGAAGGACTCGCCATGGAAACGCGTCGGCTACATCCTGATCGGCGCCGCCGCGGCATCGATACTGAAATGAACGAGAGACGAATATGAAAGAAGATATTGAACAGGCGATCGAACGGCTTCGATCGAATGCGGGCCGCTACGGCAGGTATGAGCAGTATTATCGCGGGGCCCACCGGCTGAGCTTTGCGACTGAGAAATTCGAGAACGTCTTCGGTGCGCAATTTCGCGCATTTGCGATGAACCTTTGCCCGGCGGTCTGCGACGCGGTCAAGGACAAGCTGACGATAACGGGCTTCGTTCCCGCCGACGGGAGGCCGGACCCCGAGCGGCTGACCGAAAAGATATGGGACCGAAACCTGATGTGCCTTCGTTCCGGCGAGGTTCACAAGGAGGTGCTAAAGAACGGCGACGCATACGTGATCGCGTGGGCCGATGCCGAGGGCCGGGCGTTGCTCCATCCTAACCGCGCCGCCGACGTCGCCGTGTTTTATGACGAGGAGCGACCCGGCCGCGTGATAAAAGCGGCGAAGTCGTGGAGGTCGGCCGACGGCCACACCCGTCTGAACCTCTACTTTCCCGACCGCATCGAAAAGTACGTGACGGCAAAGGCGAACGGTTCCTGGCTGCCGGACCCGGCGGACTTTGTACCGGACACCTCCGCCCGAACGCCGCGCGGAGGGCGTTCGAACACGGTCCCGAATCCTTACGGGATCGTGCCCGTTTTTCATTTCTCGAACAACGCAGACATCGGCCAAAGCGGCCGCTCAGAGCTGGAAGACGCGATCCCGATCCAGGACGGCCTGAACAAATCCGTCCTCGATATGCTTGTCGCGATGGAATTTTCGGCCTACCGCCAGCGTTGGGCCGCCGGGATCGAACTCGAATACGACCTTGAGGGCAAACCCGTCGCCCCGTTCCGTTCCGGCGTCGAGCATCTTTGGATCGCACAGGACCCGAACTCGAAATTCGGCGATTTCGAGGCCGCCCAGCTCGATCAATTCCTGAAGGTAAAGGACAGCTTCAGGATCGATATCGCCAGCGTGACCGGGACGCCGCTGCATTACCTGATGCCGCATATGCGCGGCCAGCCGAGCGGCGAGACACTCAGGAGGTCGGAGACCCGGTTCCTAGCAAAGGTGCGCGACCGGCAGAACGCGTTCGGCCAGGTCTGGGCGCGCGTGATGGAATTCGCCCTGGCGATCGAGGGAAATAGTGACGGCATCCTGCTCCGAACGGAATGGGAAGACCCTTCGCCGATGACCGAACGAGAACGGCTGGAGAATGTTCTCTTAAAGCGACAGGTCGGGCTGCCGGTCGAACGGGCCGCGGGTTCAGGACTTTGACCTCAAGGCCCTCCGAACCAATCGCGGCCCGCACCTAAAAATGGAGAACGCCTCCGGTCCGGAACCGGAGACATTATTTATTGGGTCACCCGAAATCCTCAGGGAGCGATCAGCGCTACCAGGTCCAGCCACGCCGATGAGTCCATTATCAGGATCCTCGCCGGGACAGCGAACACCAGAAGCGCGACGCCCGCGGCAAAGACCCGATTGACCTTGCCGTGTTTGCGGGAATGCCAGACGAGGGCTGCGACGGCCATCGCCGCCGGGACGCCGAACGCCCAGAAAATTGAGTACTCCGGCGGGACAGCCGGAATCCGAAACAGTGCTGCCGGCAGAAAGTTTATCGCCGTCAGCAGCATCAGGCTCTTGTGCTCGGTGGGCCGCTTCCGGTAATAGACGGCTCCTGCGAACAGGATGGCGAAGAGCGTCATATCCGACACGGGCAGAATGAAGAACGAATGCGGATTAGCTCCCGGCGGTGCCGCACCGCGAACCAATTGAGCATCATAGGCGGTCGCCATTCCGACGACGATCACTACCACCGCAAGGGCCACGCCTGCAAGGCCCATTGTCATGTGGAGCTTCACATTCTTTGACCTGATCAACGCCACCTGGGCGACGAAATAGAGCACCCACGCCGACATCACCAGCCCGTGAGCATGCACCAGCATGTTCGCGATCTTCGGGGCGTCGGCAAACAGGAAGCTCCCGTAATAAGACTTGAAATAACCTATGAGAACGAGCAGCGGAAAGCCGACACCGGCGATGAGAAAAAGTTTCCGGTCGGCAAGCCGCGGGTTGAACATATTAAGATTTGCAGCCATAAGTGCCTCCTCGTTGGTTAACGCGAAAGCACTATCGAATAAGTATCACCGAGGAATTAGTGGGACGTAACACCTGAACCGGAAATTGAATTCCGTTTTTTTTGTGCATTTTTCTTATTTTGTGGATAGATCGTTCGGGCCAAAAGGAAGAATTCATCCTCAAAAGAAGAAAAACAAGAAAAAGCAGATCGTTCGTCTTTCGCTGAATCGACTGTAACAAAGCACTAATTCAGAAAGTCTTTTGGTGCGGGATCGTCGATCGACACGGGTGCGTCGAAGGCAAGCGGCTCTTCCTCGAGCGACCAGACCTCGAACAAGGCGGGCGGGCATTCGGTGACGAAACGCGATGGTTTCTGGAGCACGGTCTGCCGGTTGTAGTCGGTCATCAGCAGGGGATAGGTAACGTAAAGCTCATCCTTTGCCCGGGTGAGGGCGACATACCAGAGGCGGCGTTCCTCTTCCTCGGAATCGATCTCGCGAAGTGACCGCGGCGAGGGGAATTTGCCTTCGGCGGCCCAGATGATGAAGACGGCCTTCCACTCAAGGCCCTTCGCCTGATGGACAGAAGTGAGCGTCAGCAATTCGTCCTCGCCGCCGCCTTCGATGACCTCCTCGCCGACGATCGGCTGCGGCTCTTTGAACCGCTCGGTCGCGAGCAGGGCCAGTTCCGACAGCAGGCCGTCGGTCGTGTCGTATCGCTGGGCAAACTGAGCGAGTCCGCGGATGTCCTCGGCGCGGGCGTCGGCGTTCTCGAAATTCTCAAGCAGATATTGCTCGTAGCCGTTCTCGAGGATGTGGCTGATCTGCCGCGACGGCCTGTCGCGAAATTCGTCCGCCACAAGCGTTTCGAGCAGCTTGATCAGGTCTTCGAGGCCGCGGCGTGCGCCGCGCGACGCGGCGGCTGAAGACCGTAGGGTATCAAGAACTCGAATAAAGCCGCCATCGGTCGGCGTATTGTCGTTGTTTTCGGCAAGCAAGGATGCTTGCCCTCCAGTCGCCTCATAAACGCGGTTCGCGGTCACGTTCCCGACGCCCGGGATGAGTTTGAGGATCCGCTTCCACGCGAGCTCGTCACGCGGATTCGCGATCACCCGCAGATACGAGATCACGTCCTTGATGTGCGCCTGCTCAAAAAACCGTACGCCCGATTGAACACGATAGGGGATATTTCTGCGGGACAATTCCAGCTGCAGCTCGATCGAATGATAGTGCGAGCGGTACATCACGGCGATGTCCTCGAGGCTCGTGCCTTCATCGCGAAGTTCGAGGATGCGCGACGCGACAAACACCGACTGCTGGTCGACATCCGAGCACGGTACTAGCGCCGGTTTCAGATCACGCGAGCGTTTGACCGCCTTCAGCATTTTCGGAAATTGGCGCTTGTTAGCGGCGATCGACGTATTAGCCAGCCCGAGTATCTCGGGCGTCGAGCGATAATTCGTTTCGAGTTTGAAGATCTGCGCCTCGGGGTACCGCTTCGGGAATTCGTAGAGATTCGTGAACTCGGCCCCTCGCCAAGCGAAAATGGATTGGGCATCGTCGCCGACGACCATCACGTTGCGGTGCTTCACTGCCAGCAGGTCGATGATCTCCGCCTGCAGCCGGTTCGTGTCCTGATATTCATCGACGAGGATATGCTGGAATTGCTCTGCGTAAAGCTCGCCGATCTCCTGCTTCTCGACGAGAAGCTGTTTCAGTTTTAGCAGCAGGTCGTCGTAATCCATCACGTTCCGCTCGGCCTTTCGCGACTGGTAGATGGCATCGACCCGCTTTATCTGAGCGGTCAGCATCTCGAAATGCGGGAACTTACCGGCGATGACGTTCTCGATCGGAAGGTCCGTATTGTTCGCAAAGCTGACGATGTCCTGGATGACCTCGGCCTTCGGAAAGCGTTTCGCCTTTGTGTCGATGCCCGCTTCATCGATGCAGACGTTGATAAAATCGCGGGCGTCCTCACTGTCCAGTATGGAATAATTCTGGTCGTATCCGAGCGAGGCGGCGTGGCGGCGAAGGATGAGATTCGCGATCCGGTGAAAGGTGCCGCCCCAAACGCGGTGGACGTTCTGCGAACCGGTCAATGCCTCGACACGTCGTAGCATCTCTCGCGACGCACGGTTGGTAAAAGTGGCCAACAAGATCCGCTTTGGCGAGACGCCCTGTTCGATGAGGTACGCCACCCGATAGGTGATCGCCCGCGTCTTGCCCGTTCCCGCACCCGCCACGACAAGCGTGGCCTTCGGTTGGGCGGTCACCACCGCGAACTGCTCTTCGTTCAGCTCGCTCTTGTAGCGGGTCAACCGCTCGGGGACCGAACCTTCTGCCCGTTTTAGAACATAGCGTGCCACTGTTTCATTTATAACACGCTATGCCGTTAATCGAAACCGCATGAAACGGGTAAGATCATTGCTGCGACCGCCTCGGGGATATTTCCACCTGCCGAATCCTGGGGTGCTTTCGTCGATCCCGTTCATGTCATCGGCCATCGGCGAATGACCGGTCGGGCAAGCGTTAAGAGAGATCGGGCCACCGGTCTAACCGGGGCTTACGAATCCTTTCAAGTTTGGGTATAGTAGAGTGGTTGCAGATGCGTATCAGGCTTTTCAACTTTTGGGTTTTGCCGGTGATCTTGTCGATGGCTTTTTCGGCGGTCGCGGCGTGTGCCTGCTCGCATCACGGGTCGGCACAGGAACCGGTTGAAGCGGCTTCTTGCCACGGCCCTTCACACGCCGATCCGTCGAGCGAGGCCGAAACGCCGGAGCCGACGGGTGACACTGCCCAAGCGGATTGCGAATGCCTGGTACGCAACCCGGTCCCGGCCATTTCGGCAAAACCCGGAAACAAGAAAGCGGCATCCGCCGGGCCGGCCGCCGAACCGACGACGTTATTCCTTCTCCCGGAACCTGAATTTTCTTCCTTTTTATCGTCTGACAACGATCCTTATCCTGAAGCGGTCCCTAAGGCCCCGCCTCTCGATTCCGGGCCCTCGCGCGCGCCTCCGCGCCTTTAGATCCGAACAAACATTGACTGATCTGCCGTCCCGTTCGCGTTTGAATCGCGCGGGCGGCTAGTTCTTGTTTTTGTACGATCTGGAGGATCGAGCGTGAAATTTTTCTGTCTTTTTTTATTGTTGTTTTTTCTCTTTACAGAGGCGGCAGCTCAACACCAGCATTCGCCGACCCCAACTCCGACACCTTCACCGACAGCTTCGGGACACGAGGGCCACGCGACACCGGCCAAACCGACGCCGACACCGGCGGGGCATGACCACGGCAATATGCCGTCCGGCGGGGCCAATGACGGCGGCGATTCGATGAAGATGTCCTCGACCGTCGACGTCGGCGACCCGATGAGCCGCGAGGGCTCCGGCACTTCGTGGCTGCCCGATTCGTCGCCGATGCATGCCTGGTCGAAAATATACGGCGACGGCGGGATGCTGATGCTGATGGGCACACAGTTCGTCCGCTACACGCAGGTCGGTTCGAGTCGCGATATCTCGGTTGCCGGCAAAGGCGGCCGAAACCGGTTCGACGCTCCGAATATGTTCATGGCGATGTATTCGCGGCCGCTCAGCAGCCGGGCCCAGCTCGGCGTCCGCGTGATGGCCAGTCTCGATCCCGCGATCGAACGAGGTTGGGGCTATCCGCTGCTTTATCAGTCCGGCGAATTGTACCGTGGCCAGCCCATCCACGACCGCCAGCACCCGCACGACTTTATCTCGGAACTCGCCGCTTCGCTGTCGTTCAAGACCGCCGAGAACCAGTCCTTTTTCGTTTACGGCGGTGTGGTCGGCGAACCGGCACTCGGGCCGCCGATGTTCCTGCACCGGGCTTCGGGGATGAATAACCCCGACGCGCCGATCGGCCACCACTGGCAGGATGCGTCGCATATCACATGGGGCGTTGTGACCGGCGGCTATAATTTCGGCAAGGTGAAGATCGAGGCGAGCGCCTTCAACGGCACCGAGCCGGACGAGAACCGCTGGGCTTTCGACACCTTGAGGCTGAATTCGTTCAGCGCCCGTCTTTCGATCAATCCGACCCCGGAGTGGGCATTTCAGATATCACACGGGTATTTGAAGAACCCGGAACGAGCCGAACCCGACTTGGAATCGCTACGTCGGACGACGGCATCTGCGATGTACAACAAGAAGTTCAGCGAGACGCGAAACTGGGCCTCAACGTTCGTCTGGGGCCAGAATTACAAGGAAGGCGAGGCTACCAATTCGTTCCTTTTCGAGAGCGATTACACCTTTGGGAAAAATGCGGTGTTCGGCCGGATCGAGCGGGTGCAAAAGGACGGCCACGAGTTGGTCATCCCGCACAGCGACCCGATACATGACGATGTCTTCTGGGTAGGCTCTTATTCGATCGGCTACGTTCGCGATCTTGTGAAGGACAAGGGCGTGGATGTTGGCCTCGGCGGGATGCTGACGGCCAACTCGAATCCGCCCGCTTTAACGCCCTATTACGGAGGCACAACACACAGCGGCTGGCAGATCTTCCTGCGGTTCCGGCCGTCAAAAATGAAGCACTGATCAGCGGCGGGACTTGGGCGTCAGTGCGTCCAGCTCGACTTTGGCGTCCTGAAAATCGGGGTTGAGCTTAAGGGCCTGCTTGAGGTCCGCGATCGCCTGGGTCCGCCGCTTTAGTTCCTTGTAGGCAAGGGCACGGAAGTAATAGATCTCGTCATCCGCAGGGTCCATTTTGATCGCTGTCGTGTAATCGGCGATGGCAAGGGCATGGCGGTTGAGCTTGTAATTCGCCCATGCACGCTTGTACCAGGCACGGCGTAATTGGGGATCGATGGCGATGCATTTGGTGTAGCTTGCGACCGCCGCCGTGTAGTTTTCCATATCCACAAGCACTTCGCCGCGGCCGCCGTGAGCGTTTGCGTTATTCGGGGTGATCGAAAGGGCCTTGTCGAAATCGGCCAATGCGGCTTCGAGCGAGCCTTTTCGATGCAGCGAGATCGCGCAGATCAGGTGTGCGTCGGCGAAATCAGGCTTGTATCTGATCGCCTCGCGGCAATCGACAAGTGCTTCGTCATTCCGTTTCAGGTCAAGGTAAACCAGTCCCCGTTCGTAGAAAGCGTTCGCATAATCCGGGCGTAGCCGGATCGCTTCCGTTTGGTCGGCGATCGCCGCCTGATGATCGCCCTTTTTGAAATGCGCCTTTCCGCGATTGTTGTATGCGCCCCAGGCATTTGGCCTCATACGTATGGCCGCGGTGTAATCGGCGATGGCGGCATCGAACTTCCCGGTGTCGAGAGCGGTATTGCCCCGCTTGAAGAACTCTTCGGCCGTCTGCGGCTCCTGTGCCGCGACGATGATAGAAAAAAGGAGTAGTATGATCGGCAGCAATGCTGGTTTCATAGCTGCCGACATTCTACTCCAATCCAGCCCGGAATGCCCCGAAAAACGCGGGTCAATTCACGGCAAAGCTAACGTTCACGACCGCCGTCATGTCTTTTTCGATCGTTGACGTGTCATAGACGCCGTAGTCCGAAACGTCCGTTGAATCGGCGGCGGTGATCTGAAGCACGCCCATGCGGGCCGACCGCACGGCACCGATCGAATTTCCGGTGCTCGACGCGATCTTTTCCGCCCGGTCCTTCGCATCCTTCGCCGCCTCGCCAAGCATCTCGACCTTCAGGTCGCCGATCTTGGTGTAGTAGTACTTAGGCGGCGTCGATTCGATCAGGATGCCCTGGTTTATCAATTCCGTGGCTTCCCTTGCGACCTGCGCGACCTTTTGGACGTCGTTCGAGCGGACCTCGATCTGCTGTGTAAGTGAATAGCCGGTTATCTCGGCCGTTTCGTTGCCGTCGCTGTCGCGTCGCTTCAACGTCATGGTCGAGATAGAAGACACCGTCATTTGATCCTCAGGTATTCCCTTGCTTTGAAGGTACTGCTTTATCCTTGGGATGCTGTCCGCAAGCTGCCGGTACGAATCCGCCAGCTGCGGTGCCTGGGCCGAGACCCCTGCACTCCACACGACTAGGTCCGAGGTGATCCGCCGTTTCGCGGAACCCGTTACCGTAATTGCTTCGTCACCCTTTTTCGATCCGCGGTACGACCAGCCAAGAATAAGTGATGAGATTATCAGCCCGACCGCCAGGGCCATTCCTGTATTGAAATATCCGTTTTTTCTCTCGCCGTTCATAAATGTCCAATTCCTCCTCAAGGACATTGGAAGCATATGAAATATCGATCGGGATGGTAACGACGCCGGACACATTGGCCCACTGTGGCTAACCACAGCGGTCCGGGAATCGCCGGCGATCGGCCCTTCGTTGCGGATGACGAATTTGCAATTGATAACCCGTGAATATACGATTGAATTTACGTAAATTATCAACAACGAGGGACTTACGAAATGAAATTTCCAGGCGGATTCGACCTTCAGTCGATGATGAAACAGGCCCAGCAAATGCAGGAAGAAATGGGCAAAAAGATGAAAGACACCGTGGTCGAGGCTTCGGCCGGCGGTGGTGCGGTGACCGTGAAAATGCGCGGTGATTTTGAGGTCGTCTCGCTTACGATCTCGCCCGACCTGGTAAAGGACGGCGACACCGAGATGATCCAGGACCTCTCGGTGGCAGCCTTGAACGAGGCCCACCGCAAGGTCGAGGAAACCCTGAAAGGCCAACTCGGCGGCATGCTCCCGCCGGGACTTATGTAATTTGCGATCTCAGTTCTGCGATTTGCGATCGTTTTCGCCGTCGCGATCTCGGTTTTGTCGATCAATTCGGCACGCGGACGAACCCGATAATTCCGCCCTCCGCATTCCGCATTCCGCATTCGAAATATGTTGGATTACGCAGAGCCCGTTGCTCGCCTTATCGATGAATTCAAACGCCTGCCGGGCGTCGGCCAGAAGTCGGCGACCAGGCTCGCGTTCTACGTCCTCCGCCGCCCAAAAGAGGAGGTGGACCGGTTCGTAAATGCGTTGGTCGACGTGAAGGAAGGGATAACCTTTTGCTCCGTCTGCAATAATCTGACCGACAAAGATCCCTGCTTGTATTGCACCGACCCCAAACGTGACCGGTCCCTCATCTGCATCGTTGAAGAACCCTACAATCTGGTCGCCGTCGAAAAGACCCGTTCCTTCCGAGGGCTCTACCACATCCTGCACGGCTCGCTTTCCCCGATCCGCGGCATCGGGCCGGACGAGTTGATGCTTCCGAACCTTTTCACGCGGCTGAAACCCGAAAATAACGAGGGCGTCGAGATCCGCGAAGTGATCGTCGCCACCAACCCGACGACCGAGGGCGAGGCGACGGCGAACTACATCGCCCGCCTTCTTAAACCGCTCGGCGTCCGCGTGACCCGCATCGCAATGGGGATGCCCGTCGGCTCCGACCTCGAATATGTCGACGAGGTCACGATGGACAAGGCCCTCGCAAACCGCCACGAGATCTGATGTGAGAAAGGCAGAAGGCGAAAGGCAGAAAATGGTTGGTGTGTAGGATAGGTGAGGCTTCTGCGATGCTCGTTATCAAGCAACTTACGCTCGCCGATCTGATCCTGAACCGCCCCGGGAGTGCTACGTTCAGAGTAGTCCTCGCGATCTTCGGCATCGCACTGCGGCTTTTCTTCCGTCGGATCGAGACCGTCAATGCCGATGTCGTCCCGGACGGGACCGGCGTGATCTTCGTGATGAACCATCCGAACGGGCTGGTCGACCCGGCTCTCGTTTTTGTCGCTCTTCCCCGAAAGATCTCGTTCCTGGCGAAATCCACCCTTTTCAGGATGCCGGTGATCTCGTTCCTTCTTCGCACGGTCGAGGCACTGCCTCTCTACCGCCGGATCGATGCTGGTGAAGATGTTTCGAAGAACAAGCTGACTTTCGAATTGTGCAGGGATCTCCTCAAAAAAGGCGGATCGATCGCCCTGTTTCCGGAGGGAGTCTCGCATAATTCCACCAAACTTTTGCCGGCGAAGACGGGAGCTGCACGTATCGCACTCGGGGCCGTTTCGATCGACGGCAGCGGCGACGCACTTGATCTTCGCATCGTTCCGGTCGGCCTCTTCTATACAAGTAAGACCACGTTCAGGAGCGAGGCCATGCTGCATTTCGGCGAGCCATTCCGGGTCGAAGCCTCCGGGACGGATGAGAATGGGCAGCCAGACCGCGAAGCCGTCCGCGCCCTTACAGCAAAGATCGAGGATGCACTTCGCGGTGTGACGCTGAATGCCGAGACCGAAGCCGACCTCCACGCGGCCCACTTAGCCGAAGAGATCTTCGATTCGGTCCAACCGAACGAAAACCTGGGCGAAAAGGTCGAATTCCTGAAGAAGTTCATCTCCGAAGCGATCGGGAGTAACGCGGATGACGGGGACCATGAACTTCGTGCGAGGGTCATCGACTATGACAGAAAGCTTGCCGAGCACGGCCTGGAGCCGGAACACCTATCGTTAGCCCAGTATCGAAGGGGCTCGGTCATTCGCGAGGCCTTGCGGCGGACTTGGCCGCTGATCGTTCTTTCGCCGATCGCAGCCGCCGGTGCCCTCCTTCACTTTCCCGCGTACAAACTCTGCGGCATCATCGCTCGCCGGATCACTCATCACGGCGCCGACGACGTCATTTCGACGGTGAAGGTCCTGGCCGGGCTCGTCTTCATGCCGTTGACCTGGCTGATCACAGCCTGCCTTGTGTATTACTTTCTCGGCCTGACAAGCGCACTTCTCTCGGTCCCGCTGTTCGTCACATGCGGTTATGTCGCACTTATCACGATGGAGCAGCTGGGGGAGTTAGGCGGCTGGGCCAGGGCCATCTGGTTGTTCCTGACCCGCCGCGAGAAGTTCCTGAGGATGTTCGTTGAGCGGCGCGAGCTTCAGCACAGCATCATGAAGATCGATCAATAACGGACACGTTCTTCTGACGCTTCGGATGCACTCCGCGAAACCCGCCATTCTTCTTCATTTTCGTAAAAATTCACGTCAAAGCTCAGAAGCGACTTTACCGGCACACCGTCGATCTCGTTCGGGGCGTCCTCAAACTTTGCGATCGCTCCGCAGCCGATGACCGGGGTCCCGATCTCCCTGCACAGGTCAAAAGTTTCCCTGATCGCCTTTCCCGACCGCAGGATGTCGTCGACGATTATCGCGGGATGTACCTCATTATCGGCCATGTATTGGCGGAACTGGCGCCTGCCGTCTTCCATCTCCGCCCAATAGATCTGCTCCGCGCTCAAGGCTTCGCGGACGCCGAACGCAACCATGATCCCGCCCGGGCTCGGGCTGATGATCGAAACCTTGGGCAGGCGGCCCGCTATCGCCTTTTCCATCCTGAACATCCGGCTTAAGCCGACCGAAAGGATCCGGGCGTTGTCGTAGAAACGGAATGCGAGGGGCATCTGGAAATAATGCGACGCATGTTTGCCGTTCGGATAAACAAAGTGGCCCCGGCGATAGGCCCCCGTGTCCTGAAGGATCTTCATCACAGATTCGCCGCTCGGGATCAGATCAACCATTTACGTCTCCTTAAAAAAACCTGATAAAAATACCGAACAAAAAAAGATAATCTTAATCATCGGGCTTCGTTTTTACAAACCCGTCCGCCATTACACGTGCGATGTCCCGCTTTTGCTGACCGCTCATCTGTTCGGGCACCCGATCCGGTCGGAACCAGCCGAAATCCTTGATCTCGGCGGCATCGAGCCGGACAGTTCCCTTTGCCTTTGAGGCGAATATCATCTCAAGGTGTGAGCCGATGGTCCGCAGGTCGACGATCCGGACATCATCCAGTTCCAGGCCGGTCTCTTCCCTTATCTCCCTTCGGATGCCGGCCTCGGGCTGTTCGCCCCGTTCGAGGAACCCGCCCGGCAGTCCCCACGCCGAAAGCGGCCGGATGTAGTGCTCGAGCAGGAGGACCTCGCCGTCGTCGTTTCGGATAACGGCCGCCGCCGAGACCGTGAAACGCTGCTGTGTGAATTTAATTATCGATCGGCGGGCTCGACGCGGTAGTCTGCGCCAGACTTTTCCGATCAGATCTGATATCATTTTTACGCCCGCAAAATCCGGCCGCACCCCAGGCGGCAGCTCAATGTTTCTGGAAAAAATTGCATAATGGCACTTTTTATACTTAAGGTGTGGCCTTAGCCCGCATCCGCCCCCGTACAGGCCACATTTTATCCTTTCCAAGGGAATACACGAATAGACATGAAAAACACCTGCATTTTAGGTTTGATCGTTTTGTGTGTGCTGTTCTCGGCCACACCGTCTGCGGCTCAGGAACAAAAGCTTAAACGCGATATCGAGCGGAGCCTGAAGGACTTCGAACTGGCCCGGCCGGAAACCACGGCCAGAGGCGGGCTGGTCGAATCGATCCGGCTGAACGCTGCCGGGCGGGAGATCGAACTCACGCTCTGGCTGAACGATATGTACGCGCCGGGCTACTTTGCCGAGAACACGACCGCATTTGGAACGGTACGGATCGCCCGGCCCGAAATTACGACCTACCGCGGGCTGATCGCCGGCGAACCGGATTCGGAAGTACGTTTGACGATCGAGAGCGGGCGAATCGAGGGCTTTTTCGAATTTGGCGGCGAGCGATATTTCGTCCAGCCCTCTTCCGATCTCTCGGAAGCCGGTAGCCCCGGCGAGTTGGTCGTTTACCGTGAAGAAGACGTGATCGGCGGGACCGAGTTTTATTGTGCGGCGGACATGCCCTCGAAGCTGAATTACGGCAAGTCGCTGATCGCGGACGGCTCGGCGGCCGATTCGCCCGCGGCGGCACGGAACCTTGAGATCGCGACCGATGCCGACCTTCAATACGTAAACACGCTCGGCGGGGCCGAGGCGGCGAACAGCAACATCACGAGCATCCTCAACATGGTCGAGGGGGCGTACGTCAGCGACCTCGATATCGAGATATCGATAACTTATCAGCACGCCTGGTCATCGTCCGACCCCTATGGCGGATCGGATTCGAGCGATGTCCTGATGGCCTTCATGTCGCATTGGAACTCAAGTTTCCCGCGGCAGACCTATCCCCGCGACACGGCCCATCTTTTCTCAGGCAAATCTTATGTGGTCTCGGCCGGCATCGCATTCGTCGGTTCGGTTTGTTATTTTCAGGATTTCGCCTACGGCGTCAGCGGCTATGTCAGCTGGGCTCCCGGCAAATTCCTTATCCCGGCCCACGAACTCGGCCACAACCTCGGTGCCGAACATGCAGAGGCCGCTCAAGGGTGCGCAAACACGATTATGAACGCGTTCCTCCAGAGCTCTGCCGCACTCTCGTTCTGCCAGTATTCCCGAAACGAGATCGGCGCGTTTGTCGGCCAGTACGGCAGTTGCATGATCGGCGGCAGCGGAGGCCCGACTCCAACGCCTACGCCGACCCCTACTCCAACTCCGACACCGACGCCAACTCCGACTCCGACCCCAACGCCTACGCCAACACCGACTCCGGTACCGACGCCTACACCTACACCGGTCCCGACGCCCACGCCAACACCGGTTCCAACGCCTACGCCGACCCCGGTCCCGACACCGACTCCAAACCCGCCTCCCGCGTTTCGCCCGAAGTTCGATTTTGACGGCGACAGGCGGGCCGACCTGACGGTATTCAGGCCGACAAACGGGGTCTGGTATATGAATCTTTCCGCCGGCAGCTTTTACACTCAGCAGTTTGGCCAAACCGGCGACCGGCCGGTCGCGGCGGACTATGACGGCGACGGAAAGACCGACCCCGCGGTCTTCCGCTCCGGAGTCTGGTATCGCATCAAGAGTTCCGCTTCGACATACGATGTCGTCAGCTTCGGCGTTCCGGGCGACATCCCCGTGCCGGCCCATTTCGACGCCGACGACAAGGCCGACCTTGCCGTCTTCCGCCCGTCGACGGGCCAATGGTTCTGGCTTCTGACCGGCGGGGGCGGATTCCGCGTCCATAATTTCGGCGTGAATGGCGACATCCCGATCCCCGGCGATTTCGACGGTGACGGGATCGACGACCTCGCCGTTTTCAGGCCCTCCAACGGTACCTGGTATAAATTGGTGAGCTCCGGTTCCTTCTGGGTGACTCAATTCGGGGCGGCGGGCGATATTCCTGTCTCGGCCGACTTCGACGGGGACCACAAGGCCGACCATGCCGTTTGGAGGCCGTCAAACGGCACCTGGTATATGCTCGGTTCCAGCACTTATACGACGCGAACGTTCGGCGAGCCCGGCGACATTCCTGTGCCCACCGATTACGACGGCGACACTGTTTCGGATATCGCGGTTTATCGCCCGTTCAACGGGACGTGGTATCGGATCAACAGCAGCAACAAGGCGTTCATCGTCATCCAATACGGCGAATTCGGCGATACTCCGGCACCCGCGGCCGGCGGCTTATAAACAGCCGAGGCGGTCCGCAGAACGCAAAAAAAGGGATCTGAGTACGTCTTTGGTTCATGATCAGATCGGCACTTATACCTGCGCTCCTTCTTGCGGTGATCGGTATGTTCGCCGCACCGGCATTCTCGCAGCTTGACGGCGCCGCGATCGCCGCGATCGACGAGCCAACGGAAGCGGCCGGAGGCGGGCCCGTCGTCGAACGAAGGGCATCAGCCGCTGTGAAACGGCCGCCCGCAAAGCGCGGCTCCGCGACGGCGCCGAAGAAACCTGCGGTTGCCGTGCTCACCGTCTCAAAGCCGTTTAACGGCCCGGTCATCGGGGACAAATATCTGTTCCTTAATTTCGAGGTCATCTCGGCGGAAAAGCCCTACCACACGCGTGCCGCGAAAGCGGCCGGGGCCTCCGGGCTGGTGCAGGTAGAAGTTTTGATCGGCACAGACGGCTCCGTGATCTCGGCACGGGCCCGCACCGGAAACAAGCTTCTTCATGCCGAGGCCGAACGGGCCGCACTTGCGTCGAAATTCAACCGGCCGTCGCTGGACGGAAGGCCCGCACGTGCGGTCGGGTTCCTCGTGTACCGCTTCGGGCCACCCGAAGACTGAGATCGTCCTCCATCGACAAGTCTAAAAGGAGCGGCTTCGGCCGCTCTTTTCTTTTTGTATTAAGATCGAATTTCGCAAATACTCGGAAATAGATGGTCGCAGCCCCGATCTTCTTGCAAATGGAGAAATTTGCCGAAAACTTCATCGCCGGCAGCATTTACAGCTGGGACGAGGTGAACCGCCTGCATCGGATCCGAAACGGGATCTATCAGCGAAGCGGGCGCCTAATCTCGCTGCTCACTGACTTTGGCCGGATAAACCCCTGCTACCCCGACCGTCACGCCGGTTCGGCCGAGTCCATCCTCTACACGGGCTCGGGCCGCCGTGGCGACCAGAAGCTCGATCCGCAGAATCGGGCGCTTCTCGACTCCGTGGGTTCTGGAGTCGGCGTGCCGCTGTTCAATAAACTGGCACCGGGCAAATGGGAGTTCATGGGTCACTGGCAGGTTCTCTCGGGCGAGTATGTTTTTGACGAAAAACAGAATAGAATGTTGTGGAAATTTACCTTACAACAAGAGTTCGGCGAATAGCCTGAGCTTCCGCGGCGAGCATCCTGGTCCCGCTCGAACTGCCGGGCTTCACTCGCCGACGTGTTCCCCGGAGGTTCGACTATGCGCCTTTTCAAATTCTTGTTTCTCTCGATCTCGATAACATTTTGCCTACAGGCGGCCCTCGCACAAAATACCTGGACGCCCAAGACACAGGTCAAGATCAATGCCCTCGGCACACCGCGGATATCGCCGGACGGCCGGCGGGTCGCCTACACAGTCAACGAAGCTGTCATGGCCGCCGATAAGAGCGAATTCGTCACGCAGATCTGGCTGGCCGCGACCGACGGCAGCAGCAACTATCAGGTGACCTTCGGCGAAAAGTCGTCGGCAAACCCGAAATGGTCGCCCGACGGGTCGATGATCGCCTTTACATCCAACCGCAAGGACAACCGAAACCAGATCTACGTTATGCGTTTGGCGGGGGGCGAAGCCGAGCAGATAACCGATGGCAAGAGTTCGGTCGGCAACTTCGAATGGTCGCCGGATGGCCGCTCGTTCGCCTTCACGATGACCGATCCGATGAGCGACGACGAAGAAAAAAACAACCGCGGGCGGAACGACTTTCGCTGGGTCAACGAGAACATCAAGCTCGCCAGGCTCTACGTGACCCCGCTGGCAAAGGGTGTCGACGGAAAACGTGAGGTCCGCAAGCTTACCGCTGTGGATCGGCACGTGACCTCATTCGACTGGTCGCCGGACGGAACGCGGATCGCATTCGCCCACGTGACCGGCCCTCTGGCCGACTATTGGCCGAGCTCGGACGTGAGCGTCGTCAACGTTGCATCGGCCGCCGTCACACCGTTTGCGGCAAGTGCTGCCTCCGAGCAGAATCCAAGCTACTCGCCGGACGGTATGTGGATCGCGATGACCGTGACCGAGATGCCTACTCGCTGGGCCCAGAGCTATCGGATCAACGTCTTCCCTGCCGGCGGCGGCACGCCGAAAGTGATGCCGCTTTCGCACGACGGCCAGCCGAACATCCTTGCATGGAACGCCGACAGCCGCGGGATCCTGTTTACCGAGGCCCGCGGCACCGGGACCGCACTTTATGGGGCGGATATCAATGCCGGAACCATCCAGATGATGGACAGCCAGGACGCCGTGATCAGCGCTCCCTTCGCCGGAAAGGATGGTTGGTACTCCTTTGTGAAGCAAACGGCCGATTCACCGCCCGAAGTTTTCGTCGGCCGTCAGGGCGTGATGGAATCGAGGGCTGTTTCAAATGCGAACGCCGACTACGCCAAGATGCAGGTCGGGCGGACCGAGGTCATCAAATGGAAGAGCCGCGACGGCCGCGAGATCGAAGGCCTGCTGCATTATCCGAACGGATATCAGGCCGGACAGAAGGTGCCGCTGATCCTGAACATCCACGGCGGCCCGGCAGGCGTTTTTCAGCGCTCCTATGTCGGCGGCCGCGGCGTTTACCCGCTTGCGACATTTATGTCGAAAGGCTACGCGATCCTCCGTCCGAACCCGCGGGGTTCGAGCGGCTACGGCACCGAATTTCGGCGAGCGAATATAAAGGACTGGGGGTTTGGCGATTATGACGACCTTATGACCGGCGTCGATCACGTCATCTCTATGGGCGTGGCCGACCCAAACCGCCTCGGGGTCATGGGCTGGAGCTACGGCGGCTACATGACCTCGATGATCATTACCAAAACAAAGCGTTTCAAGGCCGCTTCTGCCGGGGCGCCCGTCACAAACATGATGAGCTTCAACGGCACCGCGGATATCCCGTCATTCCTTCCGGATTATTTCGAGGCGGAGTTCTGGGACAACCCGCAGATCTACTCGAAACATTCGGCAATGTTCAACATCAAGGGAGTATCGACGCCGACGCTTGTCCAGCACGGCGAGGCCGACCTTCGCGTGCCGATCGAACAGGGCTATCAGCTTTACAGCGCTCTTCGCCGACAGAACGTTCCGACCCGGATGATCGTCCTCCCGCGGCAGCCGCACGGGCCCCAGGAGCCGAAAATGCAGATCGCGGCAATGCAGAGCAATCTGGAATGGTTTGATAAGTACCTGAAATAGACTCGCGCGTTCATGAACTTCTTAGGGGTTCAAAATGAGCCCCTAAGGAGTTCGATTCTTTGGATCTCGTCGTTCAAGAGACGTGATTCCCGACGACGATCCGTCCGATCCGTTGGTCAGCTTGAATTTCTATGGTGACGATCAGAAAGGCGGTCGACGCTGACCGGCCCGGCGTTTGGCAGATCATCGAGCCCGTGCTGGCCGGGGGCGACACTTACGTTTTCGAGCCAGGTTCGTCCGAACAAGAGATGCTCGGCTGGTGGTTCTCGCCGGAGAAAAACGTTTATGTCGCCGAAGATGGCGGTGCGATCCTTGGGACGTATTGGCTCAAGCCGAACCAGCCCGGCCTCGGCAATCACGTCTGCAATGCGGCATACATGGTCTCGCCCTCGGCACAAGGACGCGGCATCGGCAGGCTGATGGCCGAACACTCGCTGGACGAGGCCCGCCGCCTGGGATTTACCGCGATGCAGTTCAACTTCGTCGTCGCGTCGAACACCTCCGCCGTCCGCCTCTGGGAAAGCATTGGAATGAAGATCATCGGGACCATCCCGGATGCCTTCCGCCACAAAACCCTCGGCCCGACCGACGCGTACATCATGCACCGCAAACTCTAACGTCGGTTCCCCTCCTGTCAGTACCGGGAGCGGTAGCGACCGGGGTCTTTCCTTACGCGCCCGCGGCCGCCGTATCATGCAGAAGCCCGCACGAAGTAAGGGCGAAATGCTCAACGTTGGATGTTGCGCCCTTACTGACGTGCGGGCTTCCGCATCATGAGACGGGCATTCGCACTTCGCTTGACGTTAATTGATGAACGCGGCCTGCGTCGGCACGTCGCCGTCCTGGCCGAACGGCAGGATCAAGATGCCCGTTGACGAATTTACGATATACCACGTCCCGTTCGATGGACGGAATACCGCGACGTCAGTGCGACCGTCCCCGTCATAATCCGCCGCGACCGGGATATCGGTCGCCAGTCCCCAAGTCTGGGACGAGAATCCTACCGTCGTTTGCGACAAGAACCACTGCCCGGTGCCTGGACGGAAGACGGCCTGATCGGTCGCTCCGTCACCGTCGAAATCACCCGTCAGCGGAATATCGCCCGCCTGGCCCCAGGTTTGGACAAAGTACCCAAGCGAGGATTTCAGGAGGTACCAGTTGTTATTGGACGGCCTGAACAGGGCCACGTCGCCGATGCCATCCCCGTCAAAGTCCCCAAGCATCGGCTTGTCGCCCGCAACGCCGAATTGGAACTGATTAAACGTCGCATTCGCGAAGCGGGTGTACCACGTATTATTTGATTCCCGATAGATGACAAGATCCGCTTTACCGTCATTATCGCGATCGGTCGGCACGGGCATATCTCCATTCTGCCCCCACCCGAAACTCTGGAATGTCTGCGACTCCGACATAAAAACGAACCATGTTCCCGTCGATGGCCGAAAGACAGCGACATCAGTCTTCCCATCACCATCATAATCCGCCGGGACCATTCGATCGCCTGCCTCGCCGAACTGCATCGCCGTATAACCGGCGGTACCCCGCAGCAAATACCAGACATTATTCGTCGGCCTCACGACAGACAGGTCTGCCTTGCGGTCGCCGTCATAATCGAATGGCGTCGGTTCGGCCGCAAAATCGTATTCGAAGATCCCGCGGCCATGGGTTGAAATACGCAGCAACCGCTGAGTCTTATGAAACTCCATCCCAAACACGGCGACCCTGGGTAGCCCATCGCTGAAGGGCTCCCAGCTTAAACCTCCGTCGGCCGACCGGAAGACGCCGATGTCGGTTCCGGCAAAGATAGTGCTCGTGTTCGCCGGATCGATCGCCAAAGTATTCACAGGTACGTCCGGAATGCCGATGCCCGCGGCGGTCCAGACCGGAGCCCCCGAAAGCAGGTTCGTCGTCTTCCAAACGTGCTGGCCCGCGGCAAGCCCGAATCCGTTAAGCCCGACATACGCAACATTTGCATTTGTCGGATCGATCGCGACGCGGCCCACATATCGCGACGGTATCGGCCCCGTTATGTTCGTCATCGTCGTCGAACCGGGAGCCGACGAAAGCCAGATCGTGCCGGCCGTCGTTCCGACCAGCCTCACGTTGTCGTCCTGTGGCGATATCGCGATCGCGCTTATCCTCGCGGGCAGCACGCCGCTTACGTCGGTCACCGTCGTCCCGGTATCCGCGGAGCGGTAAAGCCGGGTCGTTCCGTAATATACCGTCGACGGGTCGCCCGGGCCGTGCACCAGCGGGGCATAGAAAAGAACGCTGTCGCTGCAGTTGATGCCGTTGTTGGAGTTTCCATTGATGCAGCCGCGGAAAGAGGTCCAACGCGGATCTCCGTTCGATTCCGTCGTCGTCGCCCTCATGTACCCGACCTGCGTATTCGTTTGGCTGAAATAGGTATGGTACGCGACCACATCGTTCGGTGTCTCCGAGTTCTGGTCGATCACCGAAAACCCGCCGTCGCCGCCGTCCGAACGGACCCATGACACGCCGTCCGGGGCAAGGAATTGGGTGCCGTTGTCCTGCGTCCCGCCAAGTGTATAGTTGCGGTCAACCGGGTGAAGCGAGATCCCCTGGAACTGGGTCGCGCTGTAGGAGCTGTTATTGAGCGATATCCAATTGATCGGGGTCGCGTTGATGTTATCCGTCCTCCATACGCCCCCATCGCTGGCAAAGTAGACCCGGTCTGGGTTTGAGGGAGCGACCGCAAACGCATGCGTGTCGACGTGGAGATTCGAAGAATTGTTGATGAAGCTCGTTCCGCCGTTTAATGAACGTCCGAAAACAAGGGCCGGAGATCCGCCAAGATACACCTTGTCGCGGTCATTCGGATCGACGGCTATTGCGATATCGTAGAAACACTGCGGGTTGCAGAATCCGCTGCCTCCGCTCGACGGGACGAACGAACTCCCCCCATCGCTGGAACGATACAATGTGCCGCCGGCTCCCCCCGACGCGGCAAAAATGGTCAATTCGTCCTTTTCACGGTGAACAGCAAACTCCGTCCTCCCCTGGGAATTGCCGTCATTGGTCGCAAGCGATCGGTTGAATGACGGTACCGGATCATATGCGTTCGTGGTCAGGTAGATCCCGCCGTCGCCGCCGCTTCCAATAACGGAAATGACGACGCGGTTAGGATCTGTCGGATCTGCTGCCGCATCGGCGATCGACCGATCTGCCGCAAGCGTTCCCTGGATCGCAAGTTTTTCAAATACGGGATCGGCCGCCATCGCATTTGTCGTCCTGAAGACCCCGGCATTCGGCAGAGTGGCCCCGGTGGTGTTTCCCCCTATCCCGGCAATTCCCCGGGCGGTTGTCACGATCAGGCGGTTCGGGTCCGTCGGATGAACGAGGATTTCGCTAATGCCCCTTCCGGTAAAAACATCGGCACCGATCGCATTCTTATTCAACGGACCCGTTACGACCGGGTTGGTATCCGCATTCGTTATTCGATAAATGCCGACCCCGAAAAAACTGTCGGCAGAGAACGATGTTTCGCCGGTCCCGACGTAAACCGTTGACGGATCGGATGGTGCGATCGCGACCGCACCGATCGAGAGTGTCAACGCATCGTCCAAAAGCGGCGTCCAGCTTGCACCCCCGTTCAGCGAGCGATAAACACCGCCCTGGGCCGCACCCGCGTAAACGATGTCGGGATTCGTCGGGTGGACCGCCAGAGCAACAGTGCGTCCGCTGTATGACGTCGACGCGTTTACCGGTATCGGTGCCGGCCCCACGAAATGCCAGCGGTCGACCGCCGTCGGCCTTTCGTTACGCTCCGCACGTTTTCGGTCCCGCTCGCGTTCGCCGCGTTCCATGTCGCGGATCGCACTTGAGCGAGAGCCCTGCTCAGCGGTGTCTAATCCGCGCCACATCGCGATCTGCTCGTTCCTTAAGCGGAAATATTCCGCTTTATCGATCAGCGACTTGACTGGCGGCATGTCCGGCTCCGTCTCGTCAAAGATCTTCCCGAGGCGGATATCGGCCGAAATAAACCACCAACCGAAGGCCGCAAAAATTATTGCAGCAGCAAGTAGAAGGAGAATTAAGCGTAAAGTTCCCACAGATGGGGCCTCCGGACCGATCGAATTTTGCAATGGTTAACGTCAGGCGAACTTCTCCTCGTAGAAGCCCAGAGAAGCAAACCGACATTATATTCGGTTTTACAGACAGAATTCCAGACAATTATGTCAAGACGCATCCCGGTACCTCCAGACGTCAGCTTCAGATGCTGTGCGTTTTGAAAAGCTCGGATCGATCCAACACCATCGACTCAGGGAATCCCTCTTCGTCGATCAGATCGGCGGCCGAGCGAGATTCGAGCATTGGTCTGGGGATCAGCGCGCAGAGGGCGAACATGTCCGCCTCGCGTTCCTTTCGGCACCTGCGGCCGATCCCGTGAAAGCGGGCCGACGGTAAACCGGTCGGTGCGTGGAACATGAAATGGGCAAATTCATGGAAAAGGACGAATAATTTTCGCCGCGGCTCGAGCGAGGAATTCACCGCGATGAAATGCCTGCCCATAACCGAATAGTAGAATCCGTCAATGCGAATCGGTACCTCGAGCACTTCAATATCATGGTCCGAGCACAACTTGTACAGATCTTCCGCGGTAAGCGCCGAGACATTCCAGCGGCAATGCAGCTTTTCGATCCGTTTTACCAGCAGGTTCATTGGTTGGGAGACGCGGCTGTTGCGTTTCTGTTACAGAATAGCACAGATGCAACACAGGTCAATGTCGCTTTTGGTCACCAAGATCCTGGCCGGTTTCCGGGCCCGCGCCTACTTCGGTTCCATCGCCCTCAGCGTGCGGTCCAGAACCTTTTTTGCGTCTCGCACGGCGTCCAGCCTTTCCTGGAAGGTGAAGCTGCCCCATCCCCTGAAAAAGACTACACCGAAATCGGTTGGGTACTCGCGGCCTTCATGAAGGAACCACTCGCTCATTACCTTTTCGGGATCGTCATATCGGAGCACGGCCGATTCGACATCGAATTTCGGCGGGGCATCGATCGAACCGAGGTCCTCGGCCTGGTCTATTTGCCGTTCGGCTAGGACGCGCCGGACTATCTCGGTTACGCGGTCCTCCAGGATCTCGTCGAGCGGCTGGCGGCGAGCTTCGGGAGCAAACATCTCGCCGGAACCGGTGAGAAGCCAGTTGAGCGATACATGTGTTTCATTCGCTATCTTGATCAGCACCTCGGGGGCGGGCATCCGGCCTCGAAAGTAGTTACGGATCGTCGCGTGAGGCAGGTCGAGCCGGCGGGCAATATCCGCCATCTTTGCATGATCGAATGCGATCTTCAGTCTCTCGGTAAATTCTGCGGACATCAGAAAATAAAACGCTCGTTTCGTCGGGTTGGCAAGGCAATCATAGTCTCCCGAGTTAATAGAATCAACCGAGGGCTTAAGTTTCCCTACCGGCCCGAGATCCGTGAATAGTCGGATTAATTACGACGAATGAGAATCGTGGAATAATAAGCGTCGCTCGAACGGGGTCAAGTGCCGCGGGAAACCAGTCAATTGAACGATGCTCTTCGGTCGAGGGCTTAAGGCCGGCAGCCGTGCTTAGACATTCGAGCAAATACGGCATTGTTATCGATGTTGAATGCGCCCAGCCGAACTGCTCGATCGAGACTTTCCGGATCGATGTGTTCTTCTGCGTCGGGTCCGGGAACTGAAGGTCGCCTTTAGCTTGACAGGCGAGCAAGCTGACGGCTATATTTTGAAATTCGGCCTAGACCCTGACGTCGCCGATCGGCTCTTTTCAATTCCGCCTTCACGGCCTAAGCCACCCTAGCTCAGTTGGTAGAGCATTCGATTCGTAATCGAAAGGTCGTCGGTTCAAATCCGACGGGTGGCTCCATTAAAATCAACAACTTACAGGCTTCTTGAAGAATCTATTTTCGTTTGCACACACTTTCGCACACAAAAGCTATCGTGCCTGCGAGTTGCGATGAGGACCAGCGAGAAAAGCCTCTGGCAGGATTACTCGGCAACAAATTAGGTTGGAGGTCCCAAGGACCGACCAATCGTTAGAGTGCCAAAAATACCCCCCCCCTATACCCCAATACAGATAAAGAAACTGCGTTTTCAGGCCTTAATGTCCGACGAAACTTCGGTTCACGGGCAATTCTTGCCGAGTTGAAATGGGGCAAAATGCGCAGCTTTACTTGTCTTGTTTTGTGTTTTTCTCACGTGTGGGTACGTGCCATTGATTAAGACGCGAGAATAAACACACCCTACTAAGCATACCCGGGTTGAATTATTTAACGGACTTCGCTCTTTTTCCGATTACATCGCTACTCTATCTAGGGAGGCGACACTTACGCTTTCGGTTTATCCTCTTCGTGTGTTTCTCTCACGTCCGCGCGAACTTCAGTTTGAAACCGTGAATGGGAGTTTAATCGTTCGGCAATGGTTCGGAAGTTAGATAATCCCGCTTCAAGATTCTCGACGATCTCTTCTGCAAGCTCGTCGGGATCTGGAAGATTATCTAAATCTGCAAGTGACTTATCCTTTACCCAACTAATGTCTAGGCTTGTTTTGTCGCGAGCGACTATCTCGTCATAGGTGAACTTTCGCCACTGGCCTTCGGGGTTCGATTCGGCGTTAAAGGTCTCTTTGCGTTTGTGTCGATTTGAGGGGTTGAAACATTGAACAAAATCCTTAAGGCTTTCGGGCTTCAATGGGTTCTTTTTCAGAGTGTGGTGAATGTTTGTCCGATAATCGTAATACCAAATTTCCTTGGTCCAGGGTTTGGCTGCCGCCGGCTTCGCGTCAAAGAAAATAACATTGGCCTTTACGCCTTGGGCATAGAAAATACCCGTCGGCAAACGAAGGATGGTATGTAGATCAGTAGTTTCGAGAAGCCGCTTTCTTACCGTTTCGCCCGCACCGCCTTCGAACAACACATTGTCCGGTACGACCACGGCGGCTTTGCCGGTGGTTTTCAGCATCGTCTTAATGTGCTGGACGAAATTAAGTTGCTTGTTGCTCGTGGTCGCCCAAAAGTCTTGCCGGTTGTAGGTAAGATCTTCCTTCTCTTGTTCACCCTGTTCATTAGTAAACGTCTGACTGCTCTTCTTGCCGAACGGAGGATTTGCTAGAACAAAATCAAAACGGTTTCCGTCGTCAGAGATCAACGCATCGGTCGGTGAAATGAAATTATCGCTGTCTATGTCACCAATGTTGTGGAGGAAGAGGTTCATTAAAGCAAGGCGACGCGTCGAAGCAACGATCTCATTACCGGCGAACGTCTTGAAACGTAGAAACTCCTTCTGCTCTTTATCAAGCGAATAGTTAGCGGCGATAAAATCGTAGCTTTTCAAAAAGAAGCCACCAGTTCCGCAAGCGGGGTCAGCGATAGTTTTGAGAGGTTCCGGTCGAATACATTGGACCATGGCATCGATCAACGCTCTGGGAGTGAAGTATTGGCCTGCACCGCTCTTTGTGTCTTCGGCGTTCTTTTCAAGCAAGCCTTCGTAGATCTCGCCCTTGACGTCGGCACCGAGAACGGTCCAAGTCTCCTTACCGATCATGTCGATCAGCTTGAAGAGTTTCGCCGGATCTTGGATCTTGTTCTGGCTCTTAGTGAAGATCTGACCGAGAATGCCTTTCTCGTGGCCGAGTTCACGAAGCAGAGTTGTGTAATGGCCTTCGAGTTCCGCACCACGGCGAGAGGTCAGGCTTTCCCAATTAAACCCGTCAGGGATCCCCAGTGAGCGATTGTGTGGCGGCTTACTCAACTCGTCTGCCATCTTTAGGAAGATCAGGTAAGTTAGCTGTTCCAGATAGTCTCCGTAGCTAACGCCGTCGTCTTTTAGGACGGTACAGAATGACCAGACTTTGGAGACCAAAGTGTTTGTCTGAGTTGTCGCCTGATCGGCCATAGTTAAACCAACCTGAGTGCTGTTCGGAAGTATGCCAAAGCAGCTTCGCCATCCATCCTTTCAATCTCGCTAATCGCTCGGGAATGCCGAATCCCGTTTCTAAGGCCGGCAAGCTGATTAAACCGCATTTGAAGCTGGTTGCGATCATTAAAAACAGCTTCAAAATTCGCCCAAGTCGTGTTAAGCGTCATGATCTGAAAATATTCTTGAAGATCGAAAAAACTGATTTGTTTTTCGAAAGTCGCGTAGTCCAACGGATCAGAACCGGGGGTCTTCTTGATCTCCTTCCGTATTCTCTCTTCTATCTTCTCCCTAATTTGTTGCGGCGTGAACTCGTGCAATGGAGAATTACTTACCGCATTTAGCCGCTCGCAGATCAATTTACGGAGAGCAAATTCAACCATTTCGACCTTCTCGTTCAGTTCTTTTAATGCCGCCGGTATAGGCACGATCTCTTTGATCAAACGGCTTTCAATCGCATCGTAAATCGTTCTCTTACGTTCTTCTAAATACTCATTGAAATCTTCTTTGCTGAACGGCTCTCTCAACAGGATATCGACCGTCTTCTTTGAAAGTAGATGGGACGCGAGGACTTGATAGACCTTTTCAGGATCGTTATTGTCTAACATTTCGCGTAAGTATTGATATGGCATCCGAGCACGAATCACATTCCTATTCGTATCCGGCGAAAGCGGCGTGCGGTTGAGAATACTATTAATTGACGAACCAGCGATCTCCCCAAAAGCGGATGAAGGTACGATGTGATGATCGTCCAACGCATCGTATTCCGGAAGATCGAACGTAGCCCAATCACGGGCTTCGTTAATTACGAACAAATTGAAAATGGCATTGTAGATAGCCGAGCCCTTTCTCTCTTCACCTAACAAATCTATCGTTCGATATTTTGCTTGGAAGTCCGAGATCGTTTCCGGTTCCGCATCATCATCCTCAAACCACTTCCGAAGATCCTGAAAGTCCTTCGTCGAAGTCGACTCCACCGCACTCGAATATTTGTTGGTGAAGATCGAGGCCCAATACCATTTTCGAATCTTCGCTTGCATATCGAGCTTGTTTTTTGCAGCAGCGTTGTCGGCATAATTCTTAATGGCTGCGAATGCCGGAATGATCGAAGGGTAAGGCACAAAACTCGCCGAAATTGCACCGAAGTCGCGAGGATTCTTCAGACTCGCGATGGCTTTCTTTACCGCAGATACGGCGTTGTTCCATTTCGCGACAAAAATATCGCCATTCTCAACTAATACGATCTGCTCTTTGGTCCCATCCTCTTTCTTGATTGTCTTCGTCGCTTCGGGGACGAGGTAATAAAGATATTTTGCAGAGCAATATGCTTGTGTGAGAATTGACATCACCATCAGAATATAGACCTTCATTTTCTTATCATCGGTATAAGAAAGTGCAGGTTGGGCCTCGTGCCACATTTGCTTGAGAAAAATGTTCTTTGGCCGCAATATCGCATTGAGAAGGTCGAATATATCGAGCCGCACTCCTTTGCTGTTGATTTGCGTGAAGATCTCGCAAACCTTGCTAACGTCAATGTCCTTATCCAACTCGATAAAGCTGACGTAGTACTGGTTAAACAGTTCCTCGATGTGGTCCTTAAACTCGCGAGCACCACTTACATACTTTTCGTATTTTGCCCTTTGCTCCGCGGGGTCTTTGTCTGCATCGTCCTTGCCTTCAGCCTTGGCTCTGGCACCTTCGCCATTTGTTTCGATCTTGGCTGTATCTACTTTCGCCTGCCAATAATCTCGATACCCCTTGATCCAGTCGCTTGTTCCCCAAGTTCCTTCGCTCATCATACCCAAAGGAAAAAGGTGCTGCTCAAACTGCTTGTCCTTGTCGTCAAGTATTTGTTGGTAATACTTAGTGGTCGCGTTATAAACGAACGCGTTTTCAAAGTCCTCCTCCAAAAGTGAATCGATACGAAGGAAATAGGCTATCGGGGTTTTTCGACGCGGGAAATTCACGCCCGGATTAAAAAAAGCATAAAAGATCGCAGTGAGTCGTTGTTGCCCGTCGAGAACAATATGTTGAGGGTCCGATTTGCCTTTGTGAGCATATATACCTTCACAACTAAGCAGCTTGAAGTTGGATTTACTTCCTTTCCAAAGCAGCAATGTTCCGATGTAGTAATCCATGAATACCGACCGCACAAGGTCAAGGACATCCCACGGTTCCCATTCAAACTCACGTTGAAAATCCGGTATAACAAAGTGGCCTTTTTTTATTTCCTCCACTAAGCGGCCAAGGTGAACACGATCTGCTTTTTCTACGTTTTTCATATTTCACGCTTTTGCGAACTAGGCTCGAAAATCGAGTTCATCCAGCATCTCATAAGTGTCGATACAACGAACGCCTAGGGCTTTGCAGAGTATCGGAATCTTTATCGCCGTCTTTGTCCGATCTCGCACTTCTTGTGTAACAACTGTACCGCCTTCAACCATCGCATGAGCTATCACCCATCCGTCTGCCCCTTTTAAGAACTCGTGAATTTGATTTTGATGGTAACCAGAAGATGCGACATGAGTACATATCTCCGCATATTTTTCCTGAACTTCCTTGCTGGGGGATACGCACATTCCTTTCGATTTACGGAGCTTTGCCCAATCAGATAATTGATCCTTGCCCGTGGTGATTTCTTGATATGTTAGCTTCGCGACTCGGATTTCACCTTCGTCCAACTTTTCCGAAAGAAATATCCAGAATTGAGGCACACGATTAAACTTATAAGGCTTATTCTTCGCCTGTATGAACACATCGCTGTCGAGCCAGTATGTCAACGCCCTTGCTCCTCCACGAATCTTGCGAAGGAATTCACTTTCATATTTAAGAGGTTTGCCGCTTCTCGGTAAGTTGTGGTGCCTCGACGTGTCTCGCGAACAAGTGCATTGACTAATGTCGGACTGTTTCTCGATTCTAAAGTCACGAAGAAGTTGCCGCCCGAACCCTTCGTTTTTGGTTTTAAGTTATTCCTGGCAATTTCAAGTAGCTGTAGGAATCCGCCATAGTCCAACAGATTCAGCTCCTTCGCACGACGGAGGATTACTAGGGAGCTTACATAAAAATATCGGGCCAATTTCTGAACGTTTTCATACTCCCGTCCTGAATGCCACAATTGTAGAAATTCTTCCTCCGGCACGAGTGCCTCAGCCGCCACGGAATTACAAAATTTCTCGACTAGCGGAATGTCGTCTGGTATCTCGACTTCCTGGGCTCGTGAAATCCCGGTCTTGCCGATCCACAAATGTGCCAGTTCATGGACAAGTGTGAAGATCTTTGCTGTCTCAAAATCCGCAGCGTTTATGAAGATCAACGGAGCGAGATCGTCCGAAATGGCGAATCCCTGAAACTCGTCCGTTGAGAGCTTTCTTCGAGTACTATTTCCGACGACGCCACTACGGAGCACAAGTATTCCATTCTCTTCCGACGATCTAACTAGAAGTCTCAAATAATCACTCCAACTGGAAGCTCTAGCTCGGTTACCGTTAGCAACGCCGATCGTCGTTTGTATGTCTGTCGCGACCGCCCTCACTCCGTCATTCACCGTAAATCGTCCGACGAATTCAACTTTCGGCTGCCTTTGCTCGATTGCATATTCACGAAACCATTCGTGCTGATTCATCACATTGAAAAGCACGTCGAGAAGATCCGGACTCGGGGAATAATCTAAGACGCTACTCCTTGATCGAAAATCCGGTAAGGGTATTTCGAGCTTCGGAGGTTCGGACAGATAAAAATATCCAAAGGGAATTCGCAATGTTTCCGCGAGTTTTAATGCTTTGCTGAAACTTGGTTGAACGGCTCCTGTTTCCAATTGAAACAACTGGTCCTCTGAGAGCTTTGTCGACTTCTCAATCAGTTTCCGCGAGAAACCGCTCCGCTCGATCGCCCACGTGAGCAACTGTGGATTTATGTAAGCTGTGTCGGTATGCGTTTTCATTGACTAAACTAATTTGCCCTCGAAGGCTTGTTTGAGGATGCTTTGGCGGAGGGCTTCGGATTGTTTGAGGCCCGTTTCGATTGCTTCGTCGAGTTTGTCGCAGACGCTTAGACGGCTTTCGATTTCTTCGACCACGCGTTCTTGTTCCTCAAGAGAACAGATCGGCACTAAACTTGATTTCAATTGCGTTGTATTGATCCGCGGGCGTGTCGCACCATGTACTTGGTTTACAAGCTGATTGTAATTCTCTTTTGTTGCCAAGAAGAAAGCGAGATACCTATTTGATACTTGTGTCGGTGAGACCCTTACCAGAAAGCAATCTGATTTGTTTATGGCACGTTCGATGTGCGGTGGTAGAATTGCGACCCGCGTCTCGCCGACAATGAAAGACGAAAAAATAATGTCTCCTTTTGTAACGGTATGATTCGAAATCGTTCCATATTTTTCCTCGGAGACGAAACTTTGTAGCTCGTCCCTAAACTTGAGAACACCAATATTCTCCAAGCGAATTACCCGAACCCCTTGATCTATGTAGTCTATGCTCTTCAAGTGAGAACCAAATGGCCCATCCGAGATCTTTTCGGTAAGCCCCGGTAACACTACGCGTTTCCAACCATCCGGCAGCTCGCCGTCGGGGACGTTTTCGTTTGTCAGGCGGCCTTCGAAGGCGTGTTTGAGGACGGCTTGGCGGTAGGTTTTTAGTTGGGCTTGGGCTTTTTTGAGGCTTTCGACTCCGGCGTCGAGTTCCGAAAAGAGTTCTTCGATCTTCGCAACGATCCGCTCTTGTTCATAGATCGGTGGAAGCGGCAAGTCGAGATTCTTTAGAATCCCTTGACTTATATTCGGCTGAGCACCGCCGATCCCTTGTTTGACCAAGCTGGGACGTTTGAAATAAAGGAAATTCGAAAGAAATCTAGAAAGGACGTTCTCGTTTTCATAGATTCCGCAGACCGCTTGATTTGTCGCCGCATCGATTCCGAGAAATGCGAGCTTTCCGATTGTGGCTCCATATAGTGCAATAAGGAGAGTACCCTTCGGAAACACCTTTGCACTTGAGTTCTTTATTGCCTCATCCGTGATCTTTTCTTCTGTGTCTAAGATTAGGCCTTTATCAAGTTCACCGGACTTTACCCACGGAATTGTTCCGCCGTAGTACTTGGCATTTTTTCTGCTCGGTGTTCCGCCGCTTGTTGTGAAGCAGACTTCACCCAGTTTCTTTATTTCCCAATTCTTAGGGCGTGTGTTCATGCTCATGCCGCCAAGGCCACGTTTAGTTCTTCAATGATCGGTTCCATATCCTCACCGAATAGTTGATACATCTTGCCAAGACCGCCAGCGGGAGCGAACGGTTCGTATTCGAAATCGTCGCGTGCGATATGAAATGACGTTGCCACGTGGTCTTTGATCATACGAAGCCATGCCATTTGTTCCTCGTTAAACTTGAGCGGACCAGCCTGTTTGCCGAATACCCAGTTCTGAAAATTGCGGTCGATGGTTTTTGAATAATCGATTAACTTCTGATCGATGCCCGAAACCTTTCGGATTAGAGCAACGAGAGCGGTAAGCTCGCTTTTCGCCGTGCCGTTCTTTTCGCCAAGCTGTTCGTAAGCCTGCCACACCTTTAGCGGAGCGAGGGTCGGACGTTCCGTCTTTAATATTTCGCAAAGGTCTCGGATCATCGCATAGGTCAACTCACGCCGTCCGTAGGGCTGGGAATAGAAGATCTGAAGGGCTGTGATCTCGTCCCGATGCTCGGCAATCCACGCGGAAAAGTCGCCTATCAATGCGTTAGCACGTTCCGCCTCATCCTCGTTCCAACCGACCTTGGTCACACGGTCGGGATTGATGTTGTCGATGATCTGGTCGAGCGATTTTCGGACATTCTCAACAAACTCGTTCAATTCGCCGGTGAAAACTTCGGCAGCCTGTTCGATAATTTCGTTCTGACGTTGTTCGACTGCCTTTTCGATTTGTTCAGGTTCAAGCTCAGGCGTCGCCGCAATGATCTGTTCTCTAAGCATGTCGGGCGTGTCCGGATCGTGTGCCCTGATAAGTTCGGCGGCAACCTGACTCACCGTTTTGCCGCCGGTCTTTTCTTTGAAGATCTCACGCTGCTTGTCGCTGATCTGTTTGTCGAGCCGAACAAGACGGCCAGCCAGCGTTGAAAACGTATCAGCCTCTCGATTACCGACTGCGACAGCTTGCATCAAATCTTTCAGAGCGACGCTCGGTTTTCGTTCGAGCGGACGACTGTCGGATTTGAGAGTTTTGAGAACGCCGACGGCATCGACAAGAACGAAATGGTCTTTCGTAAATTTCGCTGACGGGGTGACTTTCTTAAGATCGTCGAGCGAGATCGTTCGCGTTCCCCGGCCTTTCATCTGTTCGAAATAGTTCCGGCTGCGAACGTCACGCATGAAGAGGAGGACTTCCAGTGGCTTAACGTCCGTTCCTGTAGCGATCATATCGACCGTAACAGCAATGCGGGGATAATACTCGTTACGGAAACTGGACAGGATGGATTTCGGATCCTCTTCGGTTTTGTAAGTGATCTTTTTGCAGAAACGGTTGCCCTCTTCAAACTCCTCGCGAACGATATTTATGATGTCATCGGCATGACTATCAGTTTTGGCGAAAATGAGCGTTTTTGGCACTTCGAAACTGCCATCGGCATCGAGCCGGTCGGGAAAAATTGCGGGCAAATGCTCCCGAAATGTTTTGATCACGGTGCGAATCTGGTTGGGATTAACGACATCGCGGTCAAGCTCCTTCCCTGTGTATTCAACATCTTCGTCAAGCTGTTGCCAGCGTTTTTTTCGAGAAAGTTTTTCGCGGCGATCAACATACTCGCCCATCTTCAATCGAGAGCCATGCTTAGTGACTTGGGTTTCGATTAGGTAATTATTGAAGCCTACGTTCACGCCATCGATCACGGCTTGCTCGTGTGTGTATTGGCTGACGACATTCTGATTGAAATATCCAAAGGTCCGATTATCCGGTGTTGCCGTTAGTCCAATCTGGAACGCGTCAAAATATTCCAGAACTTGTTTCCAAAGATTGTAAATTGAACGATGGCATTCATCGATTACGACGAAGTCAAAAAACTCTATCGGGAGCTTTTCGCTGTACTCGACTGGTTGCGGTGCCTTGGGTTGCCAACTGAATTCGTTTGGATTTGTCTGCTCTGCTTCGTCGTCAAGTTCCTTCCCCTTTAGGACAGAGTAGAGACGCTGGATCGTGCTGATATAAACCTGATTGTCGGTCGGAATAAAACTCGATTTGAGGCGATGTACGCCGTATAGCTCGGTGAAGAGCCGGTTGTCGTCGTTCGGCAAATACGACATGAATTCCTGCTCTGCCTGTTCGCCCAGATTCTTGGTATCGACGAGAAACAGGACACGCTTTGCTTTGGCGTATTTCAGCAATCGATAAATGAAAGTGATCGCCGTAAACGTCTTGCCGGAACCGGTTGCCATCTGGATCAGGGCACGCGGACGATTCGCTTTGAACGAGACTTCTAGATTGTTGATCGCATTTATCTGACATGCGCGAAGCCGGTCGGTCGGGAGTTCCGGAAGTCCAAGGATACTGTTGCGAAGCGTATCTGCCTTTAGCCACGCTCGGAACGTCTCTGGACGATGAAAGGCGAAAACAGGACGTGACCTAGGCTTCTGATCGCGATAGTCTGTGAAGCGTGTTAGTTCGCCGGTGCTTTCGTAAACGAAGGGCAGCGGATCATTCTTGAGGTGTTTTAATTTCGACCGTGCATAGTCGAGCGATTGATCCTCAACTTGGGTAAGATGAAGGCCCTCTTCCTCTTTCTTGGCCTCGATAACGCCGACCGGTTTCTTATCAACAAACAGAACGTAATCCGCCGGTCCAACATCCGTTTGATATTCACGAATCGCAACACCATCGTTCGCCGCTAAGTTGATCTGGCTTTTTGCCTGAACAACCCAGCCACAAGCTCGTAATTGCTCGTCGATGTTATCGCGGGCCTGTTGTTCAGCGGTTTGGTTCATGGGAAAAACTTACCGATGTTACCACATTTCTAATGGTATCTCGGCGACTCTGCTTGATAACCGGGACGCAATGCAACCAAACACGACACACGTTTGGTTTTGAACGAAAAGGACCTTTCCTAGTTTCCGTAAGACTGAGAATCGAGCGTCAATAAGTGATTTCGGCCACGGAAAAGAAAAACGGCGACCCGACTCAAGGTCGCCGTAACTAAGTTCCCGCGTTATGTTCCTAAAAACCGTCACAAGCGACACTAGCGACATTCGCGGCTGCCTTGTAATGCTTTAGTTTAGTGAGCGTCATGTCGGTCGTGTCGGAATTTCTCGCGAAGACCAATTTTCCGGACCCGAGCCTTTTGGTTGTGAAACCCTGATGTTCTAACCGGCGACCGAATGTTTTGTCAGAAACCACCGTATAGTGTTTATTCTGACAGTAGTATTTATACTCACCGTACATCGAAGCCTGTCTTGTTCCATCCCTTGCTTCGGTCACTTTGAAATATCCGGCATCTTCGATAAACAGTGCGACACTATCAGTTTCCTTTCTATAACGGTCCAGAACTGCCTGAGATGCGGCACACTCTGAGAATCGCCCCTGCCGAGACAATCGGTCGAGCCCTTCGATTACCCAATTGAAGACACCTGACAGTTCGTCCTTAATAATGGACCGTGCCAACTGTGGATCACGATCTTCTTTTGCAATCGTAACGTCGAACGGAACGATAAGAAACCGCCGGAAAAAGGCTTCATTGTGCTCAACGTCCCTAGGCAGATCGTTACAGTTGAACGCAAGTCTCGCGTACCGCCTCATAATGAACGGTTTCTCGAATGGCAAGCGGGCCTCGACCGGTTCGCCGCTTGAAAGTCTCTTAAAAAGATCCAGATCAAACCGACTCGACAATTCGGATGAATAGTTGAGCAGTTTGCCTGAAAGCATGGCCCGTTGATAATCGCCGCTTAGGGAAGCAAGAGAATAATGCGTCACGTTCGCCTCACCAAACAGAGCTTTGATCACCTCAAACAAAACTGATTTCCCGTTCGCTCCGCTTCCCAAAAGCAAGAGCACTTGCTCAAGTTTGAGATCGGTGAACACATACGCGATGTACTCAGCCAGAATTGCTTGACACGACTTATCAGGTAAGACCTGATCCAAGAACTGTTGCCATTTCGGACACGAGGCGTTTGGCGTGTATTCAAAGGGCAACTGATACCTAAGAAAGTCATCCGACCGGAACTCACGCAGTTTTCCGCCTGTCATGCCAACCTCATAAGTTCCATTCATGAGATTGATCAAGACTCGATCTCCGAAGATACCGTTTGAAGGTCGCCCGGCTCCGGAGTTGAACTGCTTAATGAGATGTTCTCTGAAGCTGTAGTGCTGGGCTGTGATGGGATTAATCCCCATCCGTTCGGCTGCGGTCCCTAAAAAGCCTTCCAACTCGTCGCCGCTGATCTGAGTCCAGAACATTCCGTTAAAAACAAAGTATTGGTTCTCACTCTTGCAGAGTCCGAACCGTAGGATAGACGCGACTCGCAGAAGCTCATTGATTGCGATCACAACATAGTGCTTTTGGGTTACGTTTTCTTCAGTGGCGAGGTTCGCCTTCTTGTGGAAGTTCACGGATTGGAGTTGGTGCAGAATTGTGGTGAGCACGCGATCATGTTCGGTTGAATTTATTCTGGTCAATCCAGTTATCGTCTGGTCTACTGCTGCGGCCGATGTAGCGACATCTAAGTTGCTACGCTTCTCGTTATTTTTTCTTGAATGCATAATGGGAGTTCTCTTCGGGGTTCCACCCGGGTTTCGCTGAGTCACTTAGTAGTCCGGCTCGTGACATACATAGGTACACGAATAGCAGACCGCCAAATGACGGTTTTGAACGCGTCGAAATCTGATTGGTATTCAGACTCGACGTTTTTTTACGAAGGTAAAGTTAGCGAGGAGCTAACAGGAGCGGAAGGCGGCCTTCTCCCGCGACTTCAGAAAGTCCGAGAGATGTTGGGCGGTATATATTACACGCGTTCCGCCAATTCTGGAAAATGCGATTTCTCCTCGAAGGCGAATCCTTTGTAGCGTGATCCTAGAGACCTTAAGCCACTTGGCGGCTTCCGGCTCGGTGAAAATTTGGGGAATGTAGGACGCGATTTGCGACTCTGCGTTTTCCAGATTGGTTTGAATGTTGGTGTCAGGTACGTCGTGGGAGGTTCTATTGTCCATGTGGTTCTTAAGAGGTCTTTGTCGATTGCGTTTGGCAACCGGGTGAGAATATCCGAATCAACGATGTAAGCAAACACGAAGAATCCGCTGTCGATTAGAAAGATAAATTGTATGGGATTGTCTTGAGGCCCTGCACAACATGCGGATGCACGATGCAACTACCTCAGTTCTTAGTATATCAAATTTGACAAATCTAACCGAGAGTTTTGTGTATCAACAGGGTTCAATGCACAACTTCGGGCTGCATTTCGGACTCTGTGGTGTCGTTAAAACTCTCAACTGCCGCCCGTACATCTCTCAGAAGGTCGTGGTCAGGGTTTGTATAGCGGAATGTCGTGTGTACCTGTTGGTGACCGAGCATCCGAGCGATTTGGGCCTGTGTAAATCCGCTTCGATCCAACCGCGTTCCGAATGTATGACGTAGATCATGAATCCGCACACCTTCCAAGCCGGCCAATCTTCGAGCGGTTCGCCAGCTTCGATTAACATTGCTTTCAATTCCAAATACTCTGTGTGAAGAACGATCGGAGCGAGCGTCAATCAATGTTCGTTGCTCTATCCAAAGCCGTTCAAGCTCTTTTCGAAGGCGGCTCGAAATCGGCACAGTTTTTGGCTTCGCGGTCTTTGAATTGAAGGCCGAAATTTGAATTAGATCTTCCGCGAGATCGACGTTGTCCCACGTCAGCGTTATTGCCTCGCTGAAACGGAGACCTGTGTCTAAAAGGCATACAACTATCGATCTGAGATGGCGTCGTTCGTCGCAGTCGCAGACTTCCAAAAGTCGGACTTCTTCGTCAGGCGTCAATACCCTGGTCCGCATGGTTTCATCTGCCATGTTAATCAAGGAAGGTCCAGCAGTAAGTGGGCTTCTTGGGATCCAGCCTTCTGTTACCGCGATATTGAGCATTCGCCTTAAGGTCATAAGCTCCCGGTTAACAGAAGCAATCTTTCGCGGCGATGACCTTTCGACATATTCGATACGATTTTTCTTCCTAGTCGCGAGGGCTTTTCGTTCTTCCGGAGTCAAGGGAACAAAGAGCTTTACATTTTTGATCACGGGTGCCTTTAATCGCTCCGACCGAAAATCGCGAATATCTCCATACGTTAACGATTTTAGTTTTCTCTTCCCAAAGCGGGTACGAAGCGTCTCGATATAACCGAGTACGGGAGCGAGCGATCGAAGACCTGCGATCTTCCTTCCTTCCGCGTATTCAACTTTCTTCGCGTAATGGTCGAGGTAGTGATCGGCAAGATCGTTGAACGTCATATTCTCCGCGACGATTTCCGCTCCACCTGACCGTTCGAATTTCTGACGCTGTTGTCGTACATAGTCGTCAGCGTCCTTTCGCTTTTGAAACTCCTTCGACCGCTCACGCTTTGAACCGGTTTCGTCAATATAAAAGAGCCTCGCGACATACAGCTTCTTCGCAAGTTTCTTCCCTGCCTTTCGGTTCCATTTTGTTCGTTCGCTCACCGAACTAGCTTTCAGTTCAATTAATTTTGGTCCGGCTTCTATTCCCATCGTTGCCTCCGAAACTCATCTCTGCACACAAATGCACACACAAAATGTGTGCAACTAAGATACCTTATCATGATATACAGAGTTATAGCAATCTGAAATAAGTGCAGATTTATCGGGCTTCATGCGATGTCATGATATATGACGATCGCCTGATGATAGGCCACGAAGTTCGATTCGTAATCGAAAGGTCGTCGGTTCAAATCCGACGGGTGGCTCCACATTAACCTTCTTATTTAGAATCACATACACGCGGGTCGATAGATGTTTCGAACCTGTTTTTTTTCGTGTTTCACCTAGATTTTCACCTGCGAGATCGGTTCGGTGCAATTTTGTCGTTTGTCGTGTCTCGGTCATTGAATTCGGCAGTTTCGCGCCGCTATTGTTTAGTAATCATCAGGTCCTGCATTCAGGTCCTTTCACCGTCTCAAAGATAATCTCCATTAATCCAACCAGTTATAAAAACAGAAAGACGGCCGACTGGGCCGTCCTTTTTCATTTCTAAACACCTTACTTAGCTTAGTCCTGCGATCATGGTCATGTTCTCGGGTCCGACCGGCACGACCGCTGAGGCCAGCGTAGCTCATGGCCGGACCGTCGATTATCGTAAGCGAACGACCGGCTTTACGGAATTTGGGCGAAAACGATGAAATCGTTAACGATCAAAGTTCCTTCACATCAAGCGTTGGCCCTTGCGGTTTCTGTCGAGGTTGCGGGCATCGGTTCGTCAGCGGCGTTCGCAACTTCGCAATAGACTTTTATCGCACCCTTCGAATTGGTCAATTTGTCGAAAAGTTCCCAATAGTTGTCGAGACCGGCGACAGGATGCGTCAGCAGTCGAGAAAGCCAGTCGCCGTATTCGAGAACGGCCTGAGCCATATCCCTCGCACCGCTTTCAAAGTACTCGCGGTTGGCATTAACGGTGCCGACCATCACCTTGTTGCCCAGGACGAATTCGAGATTTATCTTGTCGGCCGGAACCTCGACCGTACGGTCTCCTCCCGTGACACTCGATAAGACCAAAACGCCATTCTTTGCAAGTGCCTGCATCGCGTCAAAAACTATCGGCGAAAAACCGGTCGCTTCGAAAATGATGTCGAACCCCCCGTTTTGTTTTGAATATTCCGGCACCGAGATATCTTCGGTTGAGAGGTACTCGGCCCCGAGCTCCTCGATAAGATCGGAGTTTAGATACGGCTTAGGCGTCCGCCCAAATGTGACAACCTCGATCCCGCGGAGCCTAAGAACAAGAGTTGCGAGAAGACCGATCGTACCAGCGCCCATCACGGCGGCACGCTTAGGTTTCCAGACCCGAAGGCGGCGTTGGATCTCGTAGACCTGAGTGATCCCTTTTTGGACGACGGTCATCGGCTCAAGCAGTACGCCTACGTCCTTCAACCCGCGGGGGACCTTAACTATGAATTCGGCATCGTCAACGTAATACTCGGACAGATAACCGTGCCGCAGGTTGATGCCTCGTTCGAAATAGGTATCATCCGTCGTCATGTCGTTCGTGCCGATCAGGTCATAGATGCTGGAGCCGGGACGACGAACCGTGGCGACGACATAATCGCCTTTTTTCAGTTCGTGTACAGCTTGCCCGACTTCCTCGACAACGCCGAAACCTTCGTGACCGATGACCAGGAAATCGTCGCCTTCAGGAGCGGCACCGTATTCGGCGTTGTTGATCTCCTTGTCGGTGCCATCGACGCCGACCCTCAAAACTTTGACGAGTACGCCTCGTCCGCCGGCAATCTCATCGACCGACGGCTTTGGCATATCAACGAGATGAACGGAATTCGGGACTCCTGGCCTTACTGCTATTGCTTTCATAGTATTTGTCAGATTTTGATCATCGCGGTCTCAGCCCGCGGGCGGCGCAGACTACGCGGCCATCGCCTGCATCCATTGCGGCTGAAGGCCAAGTGTATTAAGCGTTCCTATTACGCGTTCGGGTTCACCCCAGTCGCACCAACCGACGTTTCCGACTCGCATCACCTGCAATTCACCGGCACATTTCTCTAGAACTTCGCTCGAGAAATTTGTGTCCTTTATCCAATCGTAGACCGAGCGGACAACGGCAGTCTCCTGCTCGGTGCCGAATAGTGCAGAGGCGGCCGCAAACGTGCGGTACAGCCCCGGCAAATGTGACCGAAACATTTCAATAAAGCTCGACACTCGGCCGACCATTACAAAACTGTTCCAAAGACAGCCGGATGCGAAAAGTCGTTGCGCGGCAAGCCGAGTGGGCTTTTCCCAAAAGCGGCCGACACCGCTTATCGATCTAGGCATCTCGCCGAATAGAGAATCGACAGGCTCGATCCAGCCATACGAGGTCTCGGGCTTGTCGGGCTCGATACCCAGCAGCACGACGGAGCTTAGATCCGCTTCGACCGAGGCGAACGCCCGATCGACATGTGCCATGAACGCATCGTCATTTGAAAAATAATGATCCGACGGGAAGAACGCCACCGGCGCATCCGGTGCGGTGCCGGCCAGCCGCAAAAGGCTGTAGAGGATCGCGGGAGCGGTGCCCCGATTTTCGGGCTGCACGACGAGCCGTGATTCCGGCACGTTAGCCAATGCGCTTGAAAAGTAGCGCCAATGCTTTTCCGTAAGACTGAAGTACGTGTTTGACGGTGCGATCAGCGATGCCGTCCGTTCGAGAGTGTGGTCCAAAAGCGTATCGTCGCCAAAGATCTTACAAAACTGCTTCGGCCGTTCGTCACCCGTTACAAGCCGGGTGATCGAGCGAAGCCTTGTGCCGTCGCCGCCCGCGAGAATGATCGCGTGGCGCTCGGCTGATCTTTTCGGTGCGTGGAATTGCCTCGGTTTGCTGTTGATTATCATATCTTGGCCTCTCATGACCGCGTGTGCGGTTCTCATTGACTTAAGCAATTGAGGCATCCGATTTATTCCCTTCAACCGGGCGATCTAACTTCGATCGTCGACGATCACTCGGCAAAGCTCCGCGACGCTCCATGCCTGGGCGGCGCAGCCACGTGGGTGATGCGGCGGGTCGGCATCAAAGATCTCGGATATCTGGCCGACCATGGCGTCGGTAAGGTGAGCTCTCAACCCAGCCGTGACCTCCTCGATACGGCGGCGGGTTTTGGCATTATTGGGATGCGTTCTTCTATATGCATCGACGAATGGCCCGATAAGCCAGCTCCAGACCGTTCCCTGGTGATAAGACGCGTCGCGGTCGAATGGTGAGCCTATATAGACCGGCTTGTATCTCGGGTCGTTCGGCGTGAGAGAACGCAGGCCCATAGGGGTAAGCAACTCGGCCTCGACCTTCTTGACGACCTTGCGTGCTCGCTCCTGGTCAAGCATCGTGTGCTGCAGGCTGACCGCAAAGATCTGATTGGGTCGAATGGAGGCATCTTTCTGCTGGCCGTCGATCACATCGAATAGACATTCCGCATCGTCATTCCAAAATTGATCACGAAAGTTTGTCTTGGTACAGGCGGCTAGATCCTTATATTTCTTACGTCCCTCGGTATCGCCAAACTCATCCGCAAATCCACGCATGATACAAAGAGCGTTGTACCAGAGGGCCTGTATCTCGACGGCCTTGCCGGTGCGGGGCGTGACGACCCAATCGCCGATCTTTGCGTCCATCCACGTCAGTTGGACGCCTGGCTCGCCGGCATGAAGCAGCCCGTCGTCATCAACCTTGATCTCGTAGCGCGTTCCGCGGATGTGCCATTCGATAATATCCGCGAGCTTGGCGTACAGCGATCTCCGCACGAACGAGTGATCGCCCGTCGCCTGAACATAGGCGCGTATCGCCTCGAAGAACCAGAGCGTTGCATCGACCGTGTTGTACTCTGGCTCCTCACCCGCGTCGGGGAAGCGATTGGGCAGCATTCCCTCGGAGATGTGTTTGGAAAATTCGGTGAGTATACTTTTGGCGACATCGGGCCGCCCGGTCGAGAGAGTCAGCCCGGGAAGGGCGATCATCGTGTCCCGGCCCCAGTCGGAGAACCAGTGGTATCCGGCGATCACCGTTTTTCCTTTTCCACGCGAGACGATGAACTGGTCCGCCGCGAGAACTAACTGTCGGCTTATATTGTCCTTCGCGCCTGACTTCGCGATCAGTCGTGCGCGTCTTCTCAATTCTGCCTTTTCGAGGGCCGACGTGTCCGTGGTCCCGATCTCACCGGTCGAGGCTATAACACACGCCTCATTTCGCAAGTCGAATGTCAGACAGAACGATTGAAAAAGATCCTCGGCAAAGTCAAAGCCCCGCTCCTTCTCGATCGCAAGCTGAAAGTCGCGGTACCAATGGCCTTCGTGGTCGACGGTTCGGGCATTGTGGCTCAGACCAAGGCTTGGGAGGTCGGCCAGCGGCCGCATGACCGCAACGCCGTTATCGATCGAATAGTCGGTATTGAATTCCGAACGTTCACGATTAAGGTGATGGTGGTCGCGAAAGGCCATCAGCGGACGCACCTCAAGCACCACGTCCGGCTCATTAGCTACGGAGCCGAGACTCCATCGAACGACCGTCGTATTCTCGCCGTAGACCATGAACAGAGAACGCTTGATCTCGATCCCGTCCAGATCGAATGTCCAAATGGGGAAAGGATCCAGAGAGAATGCCTTCAGGTACCTGAACCCGTTCGGATGAATGGTTTCCGGATACTGATTGGTGGAAAGCTCAAAACGCTCGCCGTCGATGATCACGGTCTCCTCGAATTTCGACAGGGTTACGACCCGGCCGAGCGGCGGCTTTGTCGCCGCAACCAGGAGGCCGTGATAGCGTCGAGAATTTGCGCCGGAGACCGTCGACGACGCATAACCGCCGATCCCGTTTGTCTCGATCCACTCGCGGCCGAACGAGCCCTCGATGTCTCCGATCGCGTCTTTGCCCAGCTCGATCATTGCCTCTATTCCCCGCTCTGCTGAAGGAGCTTAGCCACCAACCCGGTCCAGCCCGTCTGGTGACTTGCGCCTAAACCGGAGCCGTTGTCACCGTGGAAGTATTCGTGGAAAAGAACGTTATCTTGAAAGTGCGGATCGTTCTGCAGCTTCTCGTTGTCCCCGTAAACAGGCCTGCGGCCGTCATTGTCCAAAAGAAAGATCCGCGACATTCGTCGAGATATTTCTTCGGCCACCTCCCACAAATTCATCATATTCCCTGAGCCCGTCGGACACTCCACTTTGAGGTCGTCACCGTAATAGTGGTGAAACTTTTGCAGCGATTCGACCAGCAGGTAATTTACCGGAAACCAGATCGGACCACGCCAGTTGGAATTCCCGCCAAAAAGTCCGCTCGTTGATTCCGCCGGCTCATAGTCGACACGATGTTCGACACCGTCGACCTGGAGCACATAGGGATGGTCCTTGTGAAATCGAGAGAGTGCCCTGATGCCGTGCGGCGAAAGAAATTCACTCTCGTCGAGCATATATTTCAATACACTTTCAAGCCTGGACCGGAACGCGACCGCCAGCAGCCTGCGTTCACCGACTCCGGGCACACGTGCACAATTGATCTGGCTCGTAAGGTCCGGGCGATTGTCGATGAACCACTGCATCCGCCGCTTGAAACTCGGAAGCTTGTTCAGCAGATCAGGCTCGACCGTCGCGACGGCAAATAACGGGATCAGACCGACCATCGAGCGCACCTTGATGGGCATGCTGTAGCCCGTGTCGTGCCTGTGCAGGACATCGTAGTAAAAACCGTCCTGCTCATCCCAGAGCGACATATGCTCATCGCCCAAGTTGTTCATCGCGTCGGCGATGTACACAAAGTGTTCCCAGAACTTGCTGGCGACGTCTTCGTAGGTGGCGTCCTCGACGGACAGTTCCAGGGCGATCGCGAGCATGTTCAGGCAATACATTCCCATCCAACTCGTACCGTCCGACTGTGCAAGAATGCCGCCGGTCGGCAGCGGCTGCGAGCGATCGAACACACCGATGTTGTCGAGCCCGAGAAAACCGCCCTCGAAGACGTTGTTGCCTTCGGCGTCCTTTCGATTGACCCACCAAGTGAAATTCAGAAGAAGTTTTTGAAATATCCTTGCCAGAAATGCCCTGTCCGGTTTGCCGGTCTGTTTCTTATCTATCTGGTACACGCGCAGGGCCGCCCACGCATGGACCGGCGGGTTCACATCTCCGAAGGCCCATTCGTATGCCGGTATTTGCCCGTTCGGATGCATGTACCATTCGCGAAGCATAAGAAGGAGTTGCTCCTTGGCAAACTGAGCATCGACCAGAGCGAGCGGGATACAATGAAACGCGAGGTCCCAAGCCGCGTACCACGGATATTCCCACTTGTCGGGCATTGAAATAACGTCGGCATTGTAGAGATTTCCCCAATGGCTGTTGCGGCCTTCAACCCTTGAGGCGGGCGGTTTCGGCATTGCGGGATCGCCCTCGATCCAGTCCTTTACGACGTAATGATAAAATTGCTTTGACCAAAGCATTCCTGCAAACGCCTGGCGTTGAACACTCCTTGCATCGGCGGACAAGTGTTTGGGGGCGATAGAGTCGTAGAATTCGTCTGCCTCTTTCAGCCTATTCTCAAAAATAGCGTCAAAGTCGGTGAACGCCGATAGCGATCCGGGCTCCGCCCTGCGGGGTTTCTTTTTGCCCCGATGCGAGTGGTCCTGATCGCTTAGCCTCATCCGTAATGTGATCGCCGACTTGGCCGGGACCACGAGTTTGTAATTCGCTGCCGCCTTCGTTCCTTTACCTTCCGGATTTACGGCGGCGGTGTTGCCGTTCACTACATACTCGTTTATGCCGTCCTTCACGAAAGGTGTTCGATTCGGCGAACCAAAAAGACGCTCGCTGTTCGTTTCGTTCTCGGTGAACAGCAATTCCGGCGCACCGTCGAAGTACAGGAAGCGGTCCGCGAGTTTGTCCAACTTGACCGCAATAGAACCGTCGCCGTACGCGGAAAGACCGCAATTGGGCGCCTCACCCGACCACGTCCAGGTGTTACGCATCCAGACTGTCGGCAGCACATTGATCGCTGCATCCTCTTCGCCTCGATTCGCAACTGTTATTCGGATCAGGAGATCTTCGACGTCTGCTTTTGCATACTCGACAAAGACGTCAAAGTACCGATCTTCATCAAAAATGCCGGTGTCCATCAACTCGAATTCGCGCTCGTGCTTGCTTCGCCGCTGGTTTGCCTCGATCAACTCGCGATATGGAAATTCGGCCTGCGGATACTTGTACAGGTATTTCATGTACGAGTGCGTAGGGGTCGAATCGAGATAGTAATAGAGTTCCTTTACGTCCTCGCCGTGATTTCCCTCGCTGCCGGTCAAACCGAACAATCTTTCCTTTAGGATCGGGTCTTTGCCATTCCACAAGGCGACGGAGAAACAGAGGTGCTGGTGCCGGTCACTGATACCGGCTATTCCATCCTCATTCCACCTGTAGGCCCTCGATCTCGCATGATCATGCGGAAAATAGTCCCAAGCAGAACCGTCCGGCGAGTAGTCCTCGCGTACGGTTCCCCAAGCGCGTTCGCTGACGTAGGGACCCCACCTTTTCCAATGCTTTGTTCTGCCGTTTGATTCAGCCAGTCGTTTCTGTTCCGCGTTCATAAATGAGATCTCTTTGCGCCGGTTTGATTAAACCCGTCCTGATAATTGAATGAGTCGGCCGATAGGTCCGCGCCATGACCGAACTAATAATTAATATTGTTCCCGCACTAGAGACTAGTTCTTATGTTCGGGCTTTTTTGTTTGGAATTCACTCCAATTTTTCTCACCTTCTTTGATAAGCGTTTCCTGTTCGGCCTCCCATGCCGCCTTCGCTTTCTCGTTGTAGTTCAGGTAAAGTTTCCCGTCGACGATCTTGAACGTGCTTGGATCGCCGTCTGCGGTATAGCCATGCGAAACGGCATAGGAGCAATAGCCGCCAAACTGAGGAGCGAATGCCTCCGGGTTTTGCTTGAACTTTTGAAGGTTCTCCGCGTTAGCGAATACCCATTTCGCTCCATTCCACGCGTATTCAAATGCCGGGCTCCCCTTGATCGTCGTGTTTTCGGCAAAAAACGCGACGGTATCATATCCTCGAACGGCAAAACCGTTCGCGTCCGTGTTGACGCGGGCGATCCCGTCCTGGCTTGAACAAGCGGAGGCCGTTGCAACCGCACCGATAATGCCGACGATGATCAATTCTTTGAGTTTCATATTCTTCTTTTCTCTATTCCACTATTCTAACGGCGTGTCCATCCGGGTCACGGAACATGGCCGCCCGGCGAAACGGCAGACCGAGCCGCGTCATATCTACAAGCCCGGTCGAGATAAAGTCGGGCCGGTATGACGAGAGCAGCCCGTCGAGGGCCTTTGCCCGAAAGGAAGTTTCCCAATGCCAAAGATCCGAACTTCGCGTATCGCGGGGGAATGGCCGGCCGTCGGCCGGTGAGAGATATTCCAGGAACTCGACGGCGATTCCAGCGTCGACTGAGTTCAACCCGGTTATGTGCAGCCTCGCACCGAAGACATTGTTCAGGTGCTCCTGCTCGGGGCCGTAGTTCTCGCTGGTACCCGCCACATTCAGACCGAGCCTGTCCCGGTAAAATCCGAGGCTTCGCTCGCTGTCACCAACGACGATCGCCGTATGATCAATGCCGAGAAAGAGCCGGCCCGTGCCCGCTAGCTTGTGCCATTTCGCGGCGCCTTTGTCGGGCGGGAACGACAGGATCTCGAGAACGTGATCGTCGAAGTCCTTGAAGTAAAAAGCTCGTATTCCGGCTGCCGCCGTGATGTACGAAGGCAGCGCCTGCGGCCCTGTCGATGCGTGCCGCACCTTGTTTGCCCGCAGATGCGCATAGGCTTTGTCCATGTCCGACACGATGATGGCGATGTGCTGGAACCAACGATCGTTGCTCCGCGAATCGACCGGTATTGGCCGACCCTTTGGAGTTAAATATTCGGTCAACTGCAGGGTCTCGGTGCCGAGCTTAAGGTTTACGACGCGGGCCCGGGCTCCGAACAGGCCCGACAGATGTTCGAGCTCAGTTCCCCATACTTCCGTGTCGGAGACCTTCTCGAAGGGAAGGACCCGAGTGTAGAAGTCGAGAGCTTTGTCCATGTCGGAGACAGTGAATCCCACGGTCTCAACACGGCTAACTGCCTGTCCGCTGACGGACGTAGCGAAAACTGCGAGCGCGAGCAGGCCTATCAGAAGCCAACCCATAGGTATTTCCCTGTGATCTAGTCGTTGGATATTCTGCATTCCTAGTTCATCCTTTCGAGAAGGCGATCGCCGACCCGAAGTGCATTTGCCATGATCGTCAGAGCCGGATTGACCGCCGAGCTTGAGGGGAAAAAGCCTCCGTCTACCACGTAAAGGTTGTCGAGGTCGTGTGTTTTACAATCTCTGTCCAGAACCGATGATGCATGGTCATCCCCAAAACGCACCGTTCCGTTCTGGTGCGCGACGCCAGCTAACGGGATCTGCTCCGCCAGATAAAGATTTCTGGCAAAAAGCCCTTGGTGACACTCTCCCCCGTGAATGTCACATTTCCGCTGGGCGGCCATTAAAGATTTGAGCTTCGCCTGAAGCCGGTTGTGCGGCTCGAGGTTGTTAGGTTTGTACGACAGAACGATCGCACCATCCTTGTTCAGCGTTACGCGATTCTCACTTCGCGGCAGATCTTCAGTGGTAAGCCAAAAATCGAGAGAGTGCTTTGCCATCTGATCGAGCGCGAATCCCGGAGCGATGGCCGGAGCCCCGGCCGAAAGCGTTACGCCGTCGAGCTTGCCTACGAACGAGATGTGGCCCATCGGATACGGGAAATCCTCGCTGCCGAAATAGAAATCATTGACCCCCAGCGTCTTCTGAAATACGGTCGGATTCGGGCATTTTGAGACGGCCAGCAGCACCGAATTGACGTGGCCCATGTAATTCCGCCCGACCTGGTCCGAGCTGTTCGCGAGCCCGTTCGGATGGCTCTCGTTAGCAGACCTGAGCAATAGCGCGGCAGAATTTATGGCACCGGCCGAGACCACAACCACGTCAGCCGAATAGCTTTCGATCTCGCCCTTACGTTCGACAACGACCTTCGACACGGTGCGTCCCGATGGATCGGTCTCAAGGCGTGAGACTAGTGCATTCGTCAGAAGCGATACGTTCGGGTATCCGATCGCCGGCTCGACCCCGCAAACGTGAGCATCGGATTTTGCATTGAGCAAACACGGGAAACCGTCGCACGTCGCGCAGCGAACGCAGGAACTCCTTCGATCGTTCTCTTTCAATTGAATGCCCAGCGGAACATGGAACGGGTTGACGCCCGCAGCTGCAAAGTCCTCAGCCAAATGTTGGATCCGTGACTCGTGGCTTACCGCTGGATGAGGGAATTCTCCGCTTCGCCATGGTTCGGTCGGATCCTCGCCCTGGGTGCCATGGACCTGATAGATCCTCTCGGCCTCCGCATAGTAGGGCTCGAGCTCGTCGTATGTTATCGGCCATGAGGGCGAGATCCCGTCGTAGTGCTTGAGTTCACCGAAATCCTCGGCACGCATCCGGAAAAGTGCGGCTCCATAAAACTTGGTGTTTCCGCCGACGTTGTAATTTGTATGCGGGTGTAGGGGTTTGCCCATGTGGTCGTACCACACCTCCTTGGTGTTGTACTTGCCCTCAACGTTCACCGCCCGTGAATTCCAGTTATCCGGCTCGCGCTTCACGAAATCGCCTCGCTCGAGAATTAAGATCTTCTTGCCCGATGGGGCAAGCTTGCGCGCGAGCGTTCCGCCGCCCGCTCCCGTGCCGATAATTATTACGTCGTAATGTCCGTTGATCATAGAAACTCCTTGTGTCGCCGTCGCGCGCGTTTAATCTGCCGACGCCCGGCATGCATAACCAGGGTCAGCGGATCGGCCTGGAACAATGGCCATATCGCCATAACGACAATCGAAAATGCACTTTGCCGGCCCCGAGTGGTCGAACTTCGCGCAGAACACTTTCCCCAGGCCGCGAGTCCGCACGAATACTTCACTCGCAGCCAGCATTGCGAGCGGCGGTGCGGTGAAATAGATCCACCATGCGGTCCAGTTCCCGCTTACGGCCGCAGAAGCGAATGTCCGCGCCGGATTCATGCTCATTCCGGATAACGGGGCTTCGAACGCGATGTAGACCGCGACCAAGGCGCCCGCGAAATACGGGGTCAGCCGCGACCATCTGGGAGAATTCGCTGTAAACAGCACCATCGACATCATTCCGAATGAGATACCTGCCTCGGCCGCGAAGGCGACCGCCGTTCCGCCGCTGCCCGGAAGCGTAGCCACAAAATTGACCGCGCCGGCCGCGAGCATATCGCCGAGAATTAGCCAGGCGATCAGAACTCCGAAGGTGCCGCCGACAAAATGAGCCGCGACGTAAAACGCCGCGTCCGGACCCGAGATCTTGCGTAAGCGGTAAAAGGTCAGTGTCACCGCCGGGTTGAAATGGGCGCCTGAGCGCTGTCCCCACGGCGACCGAAAGATCAGGATCGCCGTGCCTCCCATTGCGAGACCCATCAGCACATCACGCCCAAAGCCAAGTTCGGCGAGAGGCGACGCCGGGTGAAACAAGATCACCCCGAACGCGCAGGCCGAGACCATGAATGTCGCGAGGCACCATGCCTCGATCAGGTATTCGGGCCAATGTTGTTTTAGTCGGTCAAGCATCACTCTCTCGCAGAACGAAATCGTTTCTTTCGGTGGTTTTATTCCACGGCATGATGTCGGGAACTTATGCCAATAAGGGAGGCAGAATCAGGATCGTGGAACGGATGGCGGGAGTCTCAACCGATAGTCAGTAACGAATTAAAACCGCCGTGGCCGTCGTCCTCCTTGAAGGCATGGCTCGGATCTTCGATCCAGCGCGAGCCGTCCACTAGAAACTTGTATCTATAGGTTCCGGCCGGCCTGCAGCGGATCTCGGCATGCCAAAGTCCGTCCACGCAGCGGCGAAAGTTGTCCCCACTCATGCCCCAGCCGTTAAAGTCGCCGCAGAGAGCTACCTTGTGAGCCGCGTCATCGTGAAACCGGAAGACGATCCTGTCGCTCTCGATCCTAGGTGCGAAGAACTCCTTCGATCCGAGCTGATGCGATTCTTTCCGGGCCATTTCCACCGCTTTCGGGGCATTGATCATCCCGAAACCCTGACGCAGGGTCGGTTTGCCGGCCAATCTCGTCGCGGTCGATACGAGAATATTTTTTACAGCGGCCGGCGATATGCCAGGATTTGCTTCGATCATCTGGCCAACGACCGATGCGACGATCGGCGCCGCAAACGAAGTCCCGTCGACGTGCTGATAATGGGTGGCGACGATCTTCAATCGGCGGAGCTCTTGTTCGGCCAGGCCCCGGGCTATATCAATCGGCGTATCGACAATGGATGTGTCGAGTCCCGTAAGTTCCCAAAGTTCATTCATGAGTACCGGGAAGAAGTAATCGGGGGCAGCCGCTAGCTGTGAAAGGGCCTCGGCCCTTTCGTAATCCGCGGTGCCGGGCAGGATCGGCGCGGCGACGAACATTGCCGGCGCGATCAACTCCGGCTTCACGAGTCCGTCGGCCGTCTCACCGTAGCTCGAGTGATAGAGGTCAAAACCGTTCGGCTCGAAACCGTTCTCATCACTGTAGCCGCCAACCGTTATCACGGACGGAGCATTGGCCGGAGGTATCGACCTTGCGTTTGCGGAATTACCCGCCGCCACGGTCACCACCACGCCCGACGCGACCAGTTCCTCAACGAGGCGATTTACACAGCTTTCGGCAGTCGGAAGATCGGCATCTCCTCCGAGCGACATGTTCAATATTCGAATGTTGTATTTCTCGCGATTGGCGGTCACCCATCTCAAACCGTCTTCGATCGACCGGTCGGAGATCCGGCCGTCTTTGGAAAGCTTTACCAGCACCAATTTCGCTTCGCTCGCTAACCCTCGATAAAGACCGTCCGACAAAGAGCCGTCGCCTGCACACGCCACGGCCGTCTGTGTGCCGTGCCAGTGATGGCCCTGCGGGCGGGCGGTCATGTCGAATAGGGCTTCCTCACCGTGGATATCGTGAAAGGCGATAACACGGCTCGCTATATCCGGATGTGGATAGAACCCCGAGTCGAGAAAGGCGATGGTGACGCCTTTGCCCGAAGTTCGCTGATCGGCATTCAACTTCTCAGCGGTCGGGATCACCGCATATCGGTTCTGTGTGTGCGGGTGTTCGTGGTCGTTTGTCGATATAGGCATACTCGAACTGTGCCCGGGAAAGGTCATTGACCGGGCCCTAGTTGGAGATAGCCGTGGATGCGGCGATTGTATTCCCAAAAAAAGAAGCGGGCCGTGCGGGCCCGCTTCTTCTATTTCGGCGATGCGAGGTTATCAGCTTGGATTGTCCAGAGCTTCTTTCATCCTGCTGCGGGCCTTGTCGCTCAGTTTGACCGACTCGTCTTCCTGACCAATGCGATCATCGTTATTGCGAAGCGCGGTGCTGATGAACCTGAGTTGCTTGATGAAGTTGACGCACGGGTCGCACGATAATAGATGGATCTTGAGTAGGATCCACTCGCGCCACGAGAGCTTTTCGTCCATCGAAGCGGTGATGATCTTTACCATCTCCTTACACGCTGGCAGCTTGCGCCAGATAAAGAGATTAAATCTCGTGTGTTTTACGCGAGCTTCCTTCATCCTGTTTTAAATTACCCTGCGGAACCACTTTATTTCAACGCAGCGTCTGAGCTGCATACGTGCCCGGTGCATGATCACCCAAAAGTTGTTCGGTGACAGGCAGAGCAATTCGCAGATCTCCTCGCTGGTCAGTCCGTCGACCTCTCGCAGTGTAAACACGTTCGCGATCTTCGCCGGAAGGGCCGAAAGGCAATTGTTCATCATATCCCAGAACTCGCTCCGTTCCATCGCCTGATCAGGCGATTGCTCAGGATCCACCGGCCGAAGCTTGATCACCCAATGGCCATCCCAGGCGTCGGGCCGTTCAAAAAACTTGTTGACGCCGGACAGATCGGTTTCCTCGTCCGTAATTTGGACCTGATTCTTGTGCTTTCGGTAATGATCGATGATCTTGTGCTTGAGGATGCCCGTTAGCCACGTGCGCTCGGTGGAACGTCCTTGATAAGAATCGAGCGACTGGATCGCTGAGAGAAGCGTTTCCTGCACGAGATCTTGGGCGAGCGTTTCATCCCGGAGACGGACCATTGCGAACCTAAAAAGGCTGTCGCCATGTTCATCGACCCAGGAACTCGGGTTCGGAACACCTGCGTGCTCGCGGGCCTGGTCCAACGTATGTTCCGCCGGCTGCATGTCGTGGTTAAGCTCTGATAATGGAATGGCTTCCGTCTGCATTGTATCACTGAGAACCGGCCTCTCTTATGCTTCGACGAATCGATTCAATGAGCCGCTGGGGTGCCCGGTCTTTCATAACGGCCCGCCGAACTACGCGTTTTAGCCGCATGTCATCAAGAACCGATCTGGGCGTGCAAGCAAGCGGTGTCAGAATTTCACGATCCCGTGGGCTGCGTATTGCCATTTATCTCTCCTATTGACCCTTCCGTAACCTTATTAGTCCCATAGCCGCGACCATTATTCCCGGTTTATTCGAGGAATATTTTTGCCCGCGCCTGTGATTGGCAAAAGAAGCGTTTTGAAACGCTCGAATAAACTATGAAACACAAAACCAAGATCGTTATCCTGGGCGGCGGGTTTGGCGGACTTTATACGGCCTTGTATATAGACAAAACGCTCGCCCGCCATCCTGATGTCGAGGTCACGCTTGTGAACCGCGAGAACTTCTTTCTCTTCACACCTATGCTTCACGAGGTCGCAGCAAGCGATCTCGACATCACGCACATCGTCAGCCCGGTGCGCAGATTGGTCAAACGTGTGCAGGTCTTCAACGGTCAGGTCGAAAATATCGACCTTGAACAAAAAGTAGTTCACGTTTCACACGGAAAAGAACATCATCATCATGAGCTCGAATACGACCATCTGGTCATCGGCCTGGGTTCGATCACGAATTTCTACGGTAACCGGGGCCTGGAAGAGAATGCTCTTACAATGAAATCCCTTGGCGACGCGATCTACCTCCGCAATCATCTGATCTCTAATCTCGAAGAGGCCGACTTCGAATGCTGTCCGATCGTGCGTAAGCCCCTGATCAATTTCGTCGTTGCCGGCGGAGGGTTTGCCGGAGTCGAGACGATCGCAGGAATAAACGATTTTGTCCGCGAGGCGTTGAAGTATTATCCGAATCTCTCTGAGGATATGATCCGCGTGGTGCTGGTCCACGCCGGGCCGGTGATCCTGCCTGAGTTGAGCGAAAAGCTCGGCCGGTACGCTGAACAGAAACTAGCGAAACGCGGCGTCGAGATCCACTTGAATACCAAGGTTGATTCGGTCGAGGGCAACGAGGTGACGCTTACCGATGGAACGACCATCACCACCAACACGATGATCTGGACCGCGGGCACGGCACCCAATCCGATGCTCGATGAGCTTCCTTGCGACAAAGAGCGTGGCCGATTGTGTGCCGACGAATTTATGCGCGTTAGAGGATACGACGGCGTCTGGGCCGTCGGCGACTGTGCCTGGATCGTGGATCCGCGAACCGGAAAGCCGTATCCGCCAACGGCGCAGCATGCCATCCGGCAGGGCAAGGTCCTAGCAAATAATATCCGAGCCTCGCTGGTCGGCAGCCCGCTAAAGCCATTTGTTTTCGAGACCATCGGCCAGCTCGCAGCCCTTGGACGGCGTACCGGTGTCGCACAGATCTTCGGCATCAACTTCTCCGGTTTTATTGCCTGGTGGCTGTGGCGGACTATCTATCTGATGAAGCTGCCGAGATTCGAGAAGAAACTGCGTGTCGCTCTCGATTGGACGCTCGATCTCGTATTTCACAAAGATCCGGTCCAGTTCCTGACGCTTCGTTCGCCGACGGTGTCGACCGACGAAGCCTCGCCCCAGACGCGTCAATATTTGGCTACCGCACGGTAACTTTCAGATCAAGAAATAAACGAGAGGCCCGCCCATGAAGCCTCTTTTTTTTGTTGACGGTAAGGGCTGACGCGGCCTTGGAAAAAAAATTCAAAAAGATCTGTAAGGAATCGATATCTCGTGCGACCAATTATCGTGAACGCACTTGTACCAAATATTTTAAGGAGCACTGATATGACCGAGATCACACCCGAAGTTTTCGAAATGGAAGCTATGCAGCACGTAGACGACCTCTATCGCACGGCGAAGCGGCTGACGCGTAATGAGACCGACGCCGACGACCTGGTCCAGGAAACCTTTATGCAGGCCTGGAGGTCTTTTGCAAGCTATGAACTCGGAACGAATTGCCGGGCCTGGCTATATAAGATCCTTTTTAATAAGTATGACCACCACCGACGCAAGCAGTACACGCAGTCGAAGTATTTCCAGGAGGCAGACGAGTTGGTGTTGGAGCTCTCTGCAGCCACGCCATCGGTTCCGGAATACCTGACGGACCGTGAAGTGATCGACGCACTCGATCGTCTTCCGGAGCACTATCGCTCGGTCGTCTTGCTCGCAGACGTTCACGAATTCGATTACAAAGAGGTTGCCCAGATCCTCGAGATCCCGATCGGGACCGTCATGTCCCGGCTGAATCGGGCCCGGACCCAGCTTAAGAAGTCTCTTGCAGGAGTCGCCCGTGATTACGGCATTACCACACAGCAACTCGCAGCAGCCGCCTAAAAGCCATTCTTGTTCGTCCTCCTCATCTCCTTCAAGAGACTAGGCGCCGAGATCCGATGATCCGGCGCCGTTTTTTGTTCGGCCTTAGTCGTTGAGAACGATCAGATGTGCTGCTGATCTTGGCTGGTCCAAATCAATGTGCAGCCGCTGAGCGGGAAAGTAGATGGTCTCGTAGGCTCTGATCGTCTCATCGCGACCCAGCCCTTCCTGGGACCGTTCAACGGCCCGGGTCAATGCGGTCTCGAAGCTGCACTCGATCCAGATCCTGAGATCAAAATGGCCGGCGTACTGAGGTTTGAAAAGAAAAATGCCCTCGAGCAGGATGACATCGATCCCGTCGAGGTTGTATTCAAACCGATGAAACTCGCTGGCCGTCTCCTCGGCCAGATCCGCCTCTAGCGAGATAGACCGTGTTTCTTTAAGAGGAAGGATCAACCGCTCGAACATTTCGTCGAGTCTTAGTTCGTGGTGGCAAAAGTGACGTCCAGGATCTTCCGAGTTGAACCGGACGTGCGGGAGGTTGAGCCATCCGTCGACGTTGATCAATGCGGTCCGTAAGCCCCGCGATTCGAGGGCACTGTTCAGCCGGCCTGCGACATATCCTTTTCCGCTCGCATCAATGCCGGAAATGCCGGCGAGCATTGCCTGCCCTGCCGGCACATCTGATCGCGTTACGAAGAACGAGTTTACTAATTCAGTGATCTTCGTTTCAGCTCCGGGCGAACATCCGCAATTGTTAGTCGAATTCGATACAGCCTGGACAAAGGGCGAATCAAAACAGGAAGCTTAGTTATTCCTTTTTGCCCTTTGGTACAAATTCGTTAGCGAAAGTGATGCGAGCCGCATCTGACGGGTGTGAACTGCGAAAAAGCATGAAGAAAGGGCTCGGATCGGGCACGTGAATTGTTGAACTAGTTGTCCAGCTTGAAGCCATTTCTGTCAACACCCGGCTTTCGTGTGTGAGTTCCAAACCGAAGCGGTCAGCCTCAAATTCAACGTGCTGTCGAAACATATTTACCGGCGGTAAGGCGGACAAATACATAATGTTCAAAATGAGAATAATTAGCGCCAAAGCGGATGGTTGAGCAATGGATGTGAAACCTAATTGTCTGGAAAATCGTCGAACCATTGTTCTGGAAATACGGTCTGTAAAAAAGAAAAAGACCAACAGAATCAAGGTCATAACGATCCAACCGACGAAGTTATCATCCTTGACAAAGTGCTTTGACTCATGCGCGAAGCTTTGCACCGCCCAGGTTTCGGGATAAGCATCAAACAGCCCTTTGTTCAGTAAGATCAAACGAGTGGGTCCGAGTCCGCTAACGTGGGCTATCTCACAAGAATCAAACGGCTCGCAATCCTCCAAAACGATCGAATCTTTAGGTATGCCGATCTGTTCGGCAAGTGCGGAAATTCTTACCTCGGCCGAAGTATGTCCAAGCGGCTTGTGGCTGATCGTGAAAGGCTCAACAACCAAAAAGAGAAGGAATAAAAACGAAAAGACTCCGGTCGTCGAAAGCCACCATTTCTGCGGGCTCCTGTTTATCAGCCAAAAAACAAACAATGCCGCCAGAATCGAAACGATGACCAGAGGCAGCGATTGCAGAAGCTGACTAAGAAACCATTGCAAAATAGGTAAGCCGGTATCGTCGTTAATTTGATTCAGCTTGTTGGTGCGAATTCGATCCAAGGGGAATTGAACTAACCGACTAAGAGTGAAGAAGATCGTCGCAAATAATACAAATTTAGGATATTTACCAAATTTGAGTTTAGTTGAGATCTGTATTCTAGATGCCAGAACTAACAACGCTATCGGCATTAATATCAGAGCCAGGAATTGGTTGACACCCCAGACGATATTGCTGAGGTTATGATACTCAACCGCTTGTTCCGACGGCGTAGGGATTGCAGTAGGATCGGCGAATACCGATAAAGCTGAGACCAGGATGAAAGCTCCGATGATTCGGGCTCGGCGTCGAAAAGGGACGTTTCTGAGAATTGGGATTAGTTGCATCGTGTGCCCCGCCAGACTTTATATCTAGTGGATCACATTTATTATTCCTTCGAGAGAGATCAACGTATTTAAGAGACGGAGTTTGCAGGACGATCGGGATCGTGATCGCCCTGCAAATCAATATGCAACAATGGAGCCGTTCAGCCCGATTCAGTTTGGCATTGCTCCGGCACCTTTTATATTTAGCCGGATCTTGTAGAGTCCGGAACGCGCCGCAAGGTAAAGCGTTCTCCGGTCATCATCCCCCCACGCCATGTTATGGACGTGCTGAGGTATGACGATAACTCCAAGGTGTTTGCCTTCCGGTGAAAGGACGTGAAGGCCGCCGGGGGCCGAAACATACACGTTCCCCTCGACGTCGACTTTAACGCCATCGATCGCATCCTCGCCCTTGATCGGAGTGAAGTCGTAAAACAGCTTGCCGTTCTTGACAGTCCCGTCGGGCTGCAGATCGTAGGGAAAAACGACCTTGCGGTTGTCGTCCCAGTTGCCGACATAAAGGTATTTCTCGTCAGCGGACAGAGCTATGCCGTTCGGGCCGCTGAACTCAGTCGTCAGGAGTTGAAGTTTTCCCTTGTACAAGGAGTAGACACCGGTGTGCGGGACCTCCTTTCGCGGATCGTCACCGAATTTCGGCAGGCCGAAGTTGGGGTCGGTAAAGAACAGCGTACCGTCCGACCGGTAAACGAGATCGTTCGGACTGTTCAGACGCTTGCCATCAAACCGGTCGACTACGACCTTCTCGGTTCCGTCGCTGCCCAGCCTGATAATGCGGCGATTTCCATGTTGGTTGACGACGATATTGCCCTTCGGATCGAGCGTTATACCGTTCGAGCCGGGCTGGCGATATTCGCCGATGTCGGAGCCCGAGTAACCGCTCGGCGTCTTGAAGACGCTGAGTTTGCCGTCTCTTGAATACTTGTAGATAGTATTGGCGTTGGGGTCGCTGAATAGCAGGCCATCGGCCGTCCAGACCGGTCCCTCGGTGAATTGGAACCCATCGGCAAGCTTGAAAACTTTGGGATTCGGCCCGACTATCCTGTCCATGGCCTTATCGTGCCGGAAGACATCGACATTTACCTCGCTCGGCGTGAGGGAGACTGGACCGCTCACATCCGTCGGATAGAAATCGATCTTGGCCTCACGCACCCAGATGAAGTTGGTCGGCGGGTTCGAGATCGGCCCGTTAATGCCGAAGATCGCGAGCTGTATCTTTTGTCCTGGCTTTATGTCGCGCCCGATCACAAGCCGATTCGGCGCGTTCCAACCGGCAACGACAGACCCGCCTTTCTGACCGAGAAACCTGGAAAGTTCTCCGTTGACCCAGACCTCTGCATAATCGTCGAGTGCCGTCTGAAACACAATGGTCGATCCCATGGTCGAGAAGCCGTCGACTCTATCCGGGATCGTGATACTGATCCGGTACCAGTTAAATGAGATGCGCCCGTTTCCGCGCCGAGCACTCAATTCAGTGGGCGCGATCTTTTGCCAGGCCGAATCGTCGAAGTCGGACCCGCCCGCGTGCGGCTCATAATCGTATGTCTTGACCGGCGGGCCGCTCGGCTGGTTGTCGGATCCGACCGAACTGAATGTGGTCTCGACGATCCGTGTATCGCTGTACTTCCACTGGCCATTGACCGCGGCGACACCCGCAGGCGTAGCCAGATCGATCGTCGCGGCCGGCTTTCCCGAAGGTACCTCGTTGGCGGATCCGGCTGTCACGGCAATGACGGCAAAAATGAGTGATATCAATGCTTTCATATAAATTTTCCTCCGCAATAAAGTGCTCGCGAAGCCCGGTTATGCGAGCTTCGCAAACTGATCTTTATCTGACTTTCACGACGTAATAGAGAAATGTGCCGTCCACCTGCTTGAACCAGTGCGGCGTGCCCTTCGGGACAATGACCACATCTCCCTTCTTGATTCGTCGCACCTCACCGCCCTCGATCGAGCTTCCTCTGAACTCGTTGGAGGCAGTCATTTTTGATCCCACCGAGGTGCCGCCTGTAACAAATGTGGCAGTTCCCTCTAGCACGTAAATTATGTCCGTATCGAGTTCGTGCACTTCGCTCTGGCCGGCGGTTTCACGATGGCTTGCGTGAACCATGTAGTTCTCTCCGCGCTCGGCCCCCGCAAGCACCGCTCCTTTGGCGAAGGCTTCCGCAACCGCGCCGCTCTCGAAGAACAGCACCGGCTGCTGCTTTTGTTTCGTCAAAGCTTCGGCACCCGCTATCGCGAGTTCCTCGTCCTGCGCCGCTGAAGCGGCCCCCGACACACCAACACCGCCCACGATCTGACCGTCGAACATGATCGGCACACCGCCCTGCAGCGGAGTGAAGTCTTGCAAGGCCACCATCGAAGTGCGGCCGTTCTTGATGATGTCCTCAAAGACCTTCGTCGGGCGCTTGAACATCACTGCCGTCTTTGCCTTGCCGACTGAGATATTTGCTCCCGCCGAAAAAGTTCCGTCGATCCTTTCGAGGGCAACCAGGCTGCCGCCGTCGTCCACGACCGCGATCACGCCGCCCGGCGCATTATTTTTGCGAGCATATTCTTTGGCTCCGGCAATAACGGTTCGGGCACCTTCCAGTGTGATCGAACGCTTTTCTACCGTCTGGGCCTGGGTGGGGACCAATGCAGCGAACAAACCGGCCGCGAATAGGAGCACCGATAATATTGAATTTTTCATAAATGATTCTCCGTAAAGTTCCTGGATGATCTAAAGCGGCTCTAATTTCAGAGCCGCCCTGGATCGATGGGTGGGTCTTCGACTATTTTGCAGTGATCGTTACCCTCAATACGTCCCCGGTCGCCGGGTACGAGAAGCCGTCCTTGACCGGGCCTACAACGCCCTTCTCCGACGTACCGCTGTTCTTCATTTTCTGGCGAGGAGCCTGCTCGGCTCCGAGGCCCGGAGCCTCGTTGACCTCGGTGCCCGCGTCCCAGAGCTGGAATTCGCCGGTGATATCACCAGAGAGCGGATTGCCCTGCTGATCAAAAAGGTTGATAGCCTTGGCAGGGGCGTAGAAAAGGTCATTTGACTGGCCGTACATGGTTATCAGATTGAATTTCATGCCCTCGGTGCCGTTGAACGTGAATTCATACACGTCACCCGGAAGAAGCGGCCCTGCTTTTTGGGCGCCGACCGGCATATTGAAAACGCCGTACCGGCCGCCAAACGCCATATCGATCACCCACTTGCCGAACATCTCCGGATCGCCGTCTTCTGCCTGGGCCTCGAGGCCTTTGTGGGCCTTCTTCCCTTCTGTCAAGAATTCGAGGTGCCTTGACCCGCTGACCGCATAAAACCCGGGCGAAAGCACAAACGGATACCTTGAACCGTCGGCCGCGACGAGGCCGTCTTTGGCCGAGATGTTCTCAACTCGAACGGTAAAGCTGGCCGTGCGCTTCTTGAACGCTGCAAATGCGAATGCACTCGTACTGAAAAGGACCGTCGCGATCATCGCCAGGCCCACGAACGTTTTCATTTTTGACATAAATAAGTTCACTCCGAATTTATTACTTTGCTTACCGGACACCGATATTGGGCCCCGGTTTCAGCGTGCTTAATCCCGTTAAGTCGATTCGGTATTCCATCGGAGAAATGGGAATATTCACCTCTTCCGCAGGAATTCATTCGACGGGACGAGCGGGTCCTTGATCATTAAAATGAGACCTGAATTTCGGAAGCATGGGTCGGAGAACGACCCGATGACTTGCCTTATTGGCGAGATGGAACGCGCGATCGAGACGATCGAGGCAGTGGATGATCTCTCGTTCGTAAGATCGACGAACACCGGCAGCCTTGGTCAGCAGTTTCGGCACGACCTCGACTTTGTCGTTTCGCTCCTCAAAGGGATCGCGGTCGGACGCATTGACTATAACGACCGCGAACGTGCGACCCGGATCGAGACCGATCGCCGTACCGCCTGTGCGATGTATCGTGAGGTGATCGGCCAACTCGAGGCTATCGACCGATGCGATCTGCTAAAAAGTGTGACCGTAAGGTCCGAGCTGGATCCCGATCAATGGCTCCCTTCCTGCGTAGGCCGCGAGATCGATTTCGTTCACAGTCACACAGTTCACCACCACGCGCTTATCGCCGAGAAACTCAGGACGCTGGGGATCAAGGTCTCCGCCGATCTGGGATTAGCGCCTTCGACCAAGCGGTTCAGGAGTGCTGAGGCCGCCTAAAAGAAACGAAAAAACTATGCGATCAAATATCAACATCATTAGCTGGACCTGCCGCTTAATTGTGGCAGTGATACTTTTTCAAACGCTCTTTTTCAAATTTACGGGAGCCGAGGAGTCAAAATACATCTTCTCGACGCTGATGGGGCCGGACCTCGAGGCTTACGGACGGATCGGATCGGGTGTGGTCGAACTGATCGCCGTCATTCTGCTACTGATCCCGGGGACGGCATGGTTCGGAGCTTTGCTCGCCTTAGGCACGATAACCGGTGCCATCGGAAGCCATCTGACCAAGCTGGGCATCGTCGTAAAGGAGGATGGCGGTCTGCTCTTTATCCTCGCTTTGACCGTCTTCGCTCTGAGTGCCGTGAGCTTACTTATCCACCGACGCGAGGTTCCGCTCGTCGGACAGTTCTTGTGAAATGGATCTGTTCGCCGAGCTAAGTAATGCGATTCCGCATCTGCCGGTCGGAGTTGTTTTCGTGCTGCTCATTCTGGGCACTTACGTAAGCGAAGATGCGACCTGCCTGATCGCGGGTGTCGCGGTCGCGAACGACGACGTGGCGTTGCCCGTGGCGCTGGCCGCTTGCTTACTCGGGATCTTTAGCGGAGATATGCTGCTCTTTTGGATCGGACGAATCGCGGGCGACCGCATTTTCTCGACCAAGGTTGTTACGTTCTTTGTTGCGCCGGCTGCTCGAGAGAGGGCTGGGAAATGGCTCCGCAATAATGTCGCCTCGTCAGTGATGCTCTCACGATTCGTTACGGGATTGAGGCTGCCAACATATCTTGCCGCGGGTGCCCTCGGTACGGAAACACGACGATTCGCCTTTTTTGTATTGATCGCCGCGTCGATCTCTACCACGTTTTTCGTACTCGCGGCAGCATATTGGCAATCGTTCGCGTACGGCACCAACGCTTTGATCGGGGTTGCCGTAATATTCGTCGGTTTCCGGCTGGCCGTTAAACTTTCAACCTGGCGCGGACGACGAAGGGTGCTTGGACGAATCAAGCGTCTGATCAAATGGGAATTCTGGCCGGTGCAAGTATTCTATGCGCCGGCCGTCGCCTATATCGTATTGCTCGGCATCAAATACCGAAGCCTAACGGCGTTTACCGCCGCAAATCCTTCATTCCCGGCTGGGGGCTTCAAGGGCGAGTCGAAACACGAGATTTATCGGCTGCTCTCGCAACCCGAGGCGACGGAGTCCCTTTTACCATACGTACTGGTACGTGCCGCTGCGGATCCACAATTACGGCTCGCACAGGCTTTGCAATTCGTGGACGAGAATCGTCTCGAATTCCCGGTTATTGTAAAACCCGACGTCGGGGAGCGCGGCCGCGGTGTCCGCGCCGTCCACTCTATTGACGATCTGCAGCAAACGATCGCGAATGCGGGTTTCGATCTGATCGTTCAACCCTATATTCCCGGCGAGGAAGTGAGCGTTTTTTATTTTCGGAGGCCGACCGAAAGAAAAGGAAGTATCTTTTCGATCACCCTCAAGCAATTTCCTACAGTCCGTGGCGACGGCAATTCGACTATCGAGCAGCTTGTTCTGGCCGATCCGAGGTCGGTATGTATGGCGGACCGCTATTTCGAACAGATCAGGGACGACATTTACCGTGTGCCGGCCGCGGACGAAAGTGTTCGACTGATCGACATCGGCACCCACTCGCGCGGCGCCGTATTTCTCGATGGCGGCCATCTGCTGACACCTGAACTCGAATATGGCATTGACACGATCTGCCGCAGCATTCCGGGGTTTTACTTCGGCCGTTTCGACATTCGCGTGCCGGCGCTCGACGATCTGCGGCGCGGCAAGAACCTTTCGATCATCGAACTGAACGGTGTTACGAGTGAATCAACGAATATCTACGATCCTCGATTTTCTCTCGTTGACGCTTACCGAATATTATTTCGGCAGTGGCGGCTTGCATTTGAGATCGGCACCGCCAACATAAGCCTCGGAGCAAGACCTGCCCGGATCGCGGATCTGGTTCGGCTTGCTTTCGGCCGGCCCTTGAAGGATGGAAACCCCGAATGTGCCTCATCTTATTCGCATACGATCAAACCGACGACCACTCGCTGATCTTGATCGCCAACCGCGACGAGTTTTACGATCGCCCGACGACTCCGGCCCGGTATTGGGACGACGATGAACGGGTCTTTGCCGGCCGTGACCAGGTCGGCGGCGGCACGTGGCTCGGCGTAACTCGCACCGGTCGGTTTGCTGCCGTAACTAATTATCGTGACCCGTCGGCGCCGAACGGTAGCCGTTCTCGCGGCGAACTTGCGCTTGATTTTCTAACTAGCGACGAACCGGCTGCCGAATACCTTGCTCAGGTGCAGCGTCGTACGGACGAGTACTCGGGTTTCAATCTCCTGGTCGGCGAATTTGAATCCGCCGGGAGTGCTTTGTTTTATCTATCCAACCGAGGCCAGGGAGTTCGTCAGTTAACGACTGGGAACTATGGCCTCAGCAATCACCTGCTTGATACGCCCTGGCCTAAGATTGTGCGCGGTAAGAGATCCTTTGCGGAGCTGATCAAAGATGGTGCGGCACCGAAAGAAAAGTTCTTCGAGCTATTGGCGGACCAAACGGTCGCAGATGATGATCGCCTTCCGTCGACCGGGGTTACGCTTGAACAGGAGCGTGCGCTGTCCCCGATCTTTATCAAGACCCCCGGATACGGGACGCGCTGTTCGACCTTTCTTCGATTTGATCGCAAAGGGGAATGGGAATTTGAGGAGAGGGTCTTTGTGTAAGTTGGTGTTCCAGTTACTTACTGAACATTCGACGATATCTCTCGTTCATATCCCGCACATCGAAAAGAACAAAAAAATCGATAGTGCCGAATTCCTGGTCTATCATCGGCGGGCCGCAAACTTTTGCTCCGAGGCGAAGGTACATATTGAACAATGGCGGAAGTTCGATCTTTGCCTTTGCAGTTGCCCGGCTGCCGGTATTGATGCCGTTTCGGCGAGGCTGGACATTGAACCGTTCGTGCACAGCCTCATTGCGGACCAACTGCTGAAATGCAGATCGGCCGATCTCTTCGTCCTGCGAAAAGATCGAACAACAGCCGAAATAATAACGCTTTCCTTCGCGTTCGATATGTTCCAACAATGCCTTCCAAAGTAGAAACAGAACTCTTGTATTTCGGTGTTCCCTAGCGATACAAGCACGTCCGATCTCGATCCCGTTTCGCAAAACATCGGTAGGCAGGTCTTTAATAGTGAATTCGGTCGCCGAATATAATGTCGAAACTGAATGCTCATCCTCGATGGAATTCAGCCGGTAGGTGCCGACCGTTTCGCCGGTGTTTTTCGAGATCACGATCAGGTGCTGCGATACGAGATCATATGCATCGAGATCAATATTTTTGGCGCTCGTCGGCAGGCCGCCGCGAAGTTCCATATGGAAGACCTCGTGCCGGAGCCTCAACGCGGAGACGATCTCGGACGTGTTCTCGGCAAACCGTACCTTGTAACGAGCGTCCTCGATCACGATTTGCGATCTTCTTGACTGAACGTAGCGGTGGCGTTGCGTTCGATCGTAGGCAGCCCTCGAACCGGCCGATTGCACTGCGACTAATGACATGTTTTCTTCTCGTCCAGGTCTCGATTCCGATCAGCATTACGAACGATCTCGTTACCTGGCTGCGGCCTCGCTATTTAGATTCCCTGGGGCAAAAAAAGAATTCCGTATTCCTTCGACCGCGAGCATTGCTCCTGAGTTAAGGAATTGAGACCTACCCATCTTAGAAATTCGACCAAGCATGAGTGAACCGACGCTTAAAGAGGTTGGGGACGTTACTACTAGCGACGCGGTAGCTCGCGAGCCTGTTAAGATTCCGGTTCGTGTTGAATGTAGGCTCAGCAAGAAAGGGGACGGTGCATGGTGGAACATCGTTGACATTGTTGACGAACGTCACAACTTGTCCCTGGGAGATAGCAATGTTTATGAGTTCGATGCGGAATACGGGATGCCGGACCGAGTTATCGAGTACATCCTCACTTCGTTGGGTGAAAGTGGCGAGTTCGACGATATTGAAGCGAGTTACTTTGTAGACATCAGGTTTCGCGACGGTGGCAACGAACTCGGGTGGTCTATGAATTCGTTCACGGGCCATGAAACACTCGACTGGCCGTTTAGGGAACAAAGTTGAGGTGAGCCGCAATTACTATTAGTCGTTTAGGAGTGCGAGACGGTGGGATTGGTGTGAAATATGTAAATCAAAATGAGGAAACACTTTGGAAGAGATCGTCGCGCTCATACATAGCGCCGGGAGTGTAATTAAGACTGCCATCGACAACCTTCTCGAAATTGCCGACATGGACTTGCTCATCGTCGAGAGCGCAGATTAGGGGAATCGGAAATTCGAATCGTTGAGCCGGAAAAGCGTTATTTCGCTGCCAAAGAACTCGTCACCCGGTTGCGATATCGTCTATCACGGTTCATCGCTTGAGAAAGGAGGGCCTGCCTGAGTTGGGTATGTGACACCGGGTTCTTTTCGATTACGACCGTGTCACACAGTGGGTCGAAGACTGGAACAGGGATCGAAAGCGGAAGTGAAACGATCATCGCAATCCACTAGACTTCAAGTTGCCGGTAGGCCTAGCGCCAACGCAGCTTTCGCTTCTTGTTTAGTCAGAAACACGTCACCGTCTTTCAAATTTCGGGAACTCTAATATTCACCAAAGGTCATACCCGCCTACCCCACCAGGTTCGCTTCCGCGAGCTGCAATTTCTCCAGTTCTTCCGCCAGGACCCCGACCGGATAACCGGAGCCGCGAGCATAAACGCTTAACACATTCTTCCTGTCCGCGTCCGGATAATCCTCGAAATACAGCTTCATTGCCAGAACGTTTCGACGCAGGCGTTCTTCATTCTCCCGCGGTCGCTGCTTGATCCCCACCCAAACGGGTTCATTTCTACCGCTATCATTCTGAAAACCGAGCAGCGATGCAGACGCTAAAGTGACCGCATACAATACAACTGCGACACCGACTGCCCGTCCTATTCTCATGTTCGATCCCCCGTGGCAATATTTCGTGCGAGCTCGATCAACTCCAACAAAATTTGCATATCAAGATCGTCAACCCGCTTAAAGCTGACAGCAGCCTTGCCGATCTTTGCTTTGCCCAATTTATCCGCGTATTTTTCGGCGAGATATTGGTTGTCCTCGACCGCGTTAATATACAGGCTTATATAGTTCTTCTGCGGTGCGAGGCCGATGTGAAACCATTAAATGGTTTTGCCCTTTCGCACATATCAATAATCACCGTAACCAATTATGTTCTGCTCGCTTCCGCCCCAGAATTTCGCGGTCCAAAGAATGCGAGGATGTCCGGTCATGAGAGTGTTGATCTCTTTGTCGAGCTTTTCCATATTGGCCCTAAGATCATCCGGCAATGTTCTAATAAATTCGCTTGGCTCTATTGTGGTCTTGATCATTTTGACGAATTAACTCCGAGATCGGCTAAAAGTGTGACCTCTTTTGGATACTCATTGTGAATCTTTTGCGCCCGGCCTCGGATGTACCGGTCGAAAAAGTCCACCATAAAAAAACTTGTTAGGTCGATGATACGCTTCAAACTGCGACGTTGATCGTCATTGGTTGCTTGGTGAATATTTGTGTCCAGATAGCTGTTGTGGTTGGCATTTGCCAAGAGAATTCGATAGCAGTCCGCCGTCGTTTTTGCACAAAATTCTTGCCTCATGTCGAACTGTACCTGGTTTCCCGGCCTCGAAAGATCTCGAAGGTCTTCGACCTGCATAAACGGTCGTCGCAAGCCTTCCCGGATCGCCCATCCTGACGGCGTTCCATCAAGGTTGACGACGGCGGCAAATCGGGCGTCAAGTTTTGCCGCATCGATCGCGGCAGCCCCTCCCGTGGAATGCCCCCAGAGACCGACCCTCCCCAGATCGAGACGATTCTTGAAAATTGACGCATTGACCCCTTTCAAACGATCAAGAACGAAGATCAAGTCCTCACCCAAAACCCTTATTCGTTCACCTCTTCGTTCTCTATACTCGTCTGCTGTGATCTCCTCGGGAATCTTCAATAGTTTGAGCCTGTCGTGAAACGAAGTATCCCTGGGAACAACTCGCCCCTTCTCGTCGACGATAAACAAGCTATCGTATTTGTGATCTACTCCAACGACCACGTAGCCGGCGGATGCTAACCTGGCTGCCAAATAAGTATAGAAACTTGTATGCCCACCCAACGCAGGAGAGAACACGACGACGGGAAGACTAGATCCCTTAAAAAGTGGCACCGCATTCAGGTAGGAGGCGGTTGGGATATTTGCGAGAATCCGAGCATTGTCCTCAGAAAGGCTATTGATCTGCCCAAGAACCTTTTCGCTATTTGGTATGTATGAAGCGGGCTCTCTATTTATCGAACGGCTCTTCTTTATTGGATACCAGATCTGTACATTTACTTCGCGCAAGCTTCGGCTTCCGTAGTGCTTGTCTAGCCTCGACTGGTCCGCCCAGCTATAGTAACGAACGCCGACTGGCTTTTCATCGGATATCCAGCGATTTGCAGCCTTATCCTGACCGCAAATTTCAGTGACGTGACCCGACATGAATAGCAGGCCTAAACAAAACAGCTTATTAAGGTTTTTTAGCTGCATAGCCATGGTCACTCATAAATCTCCATCATCTTTCACTCCCACTGAATCTTTAGAAATGCATGTCGGGTTCTCGGCACTGTAATTCCTTATACGAATCGGGCACCCGATTGTTCAAATTACGACTGCGGACATTTCAAAGTCGCAAATCACCATGCAACAAGAAATTAGTATCATTCGAGATTAGACTGTGTTACTTTAACCGTCCAGCACGCCCTGTTTATCGCTAGATAGTTGGGTCCAATTTCGGAAAGTTGGTTGCGAGATGGTTGCAGTGTTGCCGACGACTACCAATTCATACGTTGTGATTTGCATGCAAAACGCCCATTTTTAAGGCGTTTTGAGCGAATGTGAGAACTTGTGATTCGCCCTCAGGTTGGTTGGGGTGCGAGAGGTCGTGAGTTCAAATCTCGCCGGGCGGGGATCGATGTGACCATATCGTCATTGCTCGAAACACGGGCCACAGGGGCACAGAAACGCGAAGGGCTGGATCGGCCCGTGCTTCCCTGCGGAGACCCACTGCGCTTACGACTGCAAATGATTGACCTCCTCCATAGAAACAGTACCGATCAGTGTCGATCTTGGTGCGTCCTGCCGGTTATCCGTTTCGCTCAGACGTGCTCGGGGACGATCAATGGCAAGATTCAGTATTTAAGGGGAAATAGACAGTCTGCCCGCCTTCAAAGTAAATCGACAGGCTTGCCGAGATCGCCTGCCGATAATTTGAATGCAGGGGTGCTCTGTCCGATTGCGATTTAGATATACGAATGGCCTGCTACAACCAAGTTGAATTGGAACCGTCGACTTAACCCGCGGCTGTGAGAGGGCTCTGTAGGGGCTTCGTGTCAAACGTAATGCGTCTATTCGATTCACTGCAGCCGCGATCGACATGGCTACCGAGCCTGCCGATCCGGTTGACCTTTCAAAGTCGCAGCGACGGTCCGTTGACCTCACGAATCTTGATCAATTGAAAACGGCCTCTTCGTAGCGAAAGCGGGGCTATTGGTGAAGCGTTACACGAGGAACACTTCGTGCATTGCGCCCCTCAATTCTCGGTCCCCGCGTCATCGGGACCTTCTTCATCGGGAGGCTCGATGCGGCTTCCGTGGTGAGCAACGATCTGCCATTTTCCGTTTCGCTTCATCCAGACGTGGGTGCTTCGGAACTGTATGTTTCTCACGCCCTCAACCGTTGCCCGGTGGGTCATTATCGCCGTGTTGCCGTAAACGGCGATCCTGTATTCATCGGACTTCACCATATCGGCATTCGGCACTACCGAAGCAAGATATTGGGCCTTGTTTTCGATCTCGCCTCGCTGCGTCGTGCCGACATAATCCTCCGCGATCAAATCCGCGGCCGCTTTCTTATCGCCTTTCAGCTCAGCAAATGTCCACGCCTTGTCCAACTGGATCAATTGGTCCTCGACACTGCCTTTCTTGTACTGGCCTATTGCAACTGAAGAGATCGCCAATGTTATGACAACGCTGAAAAGAATGTGCTTCATACTCGTCTTATCTCCGAATTTTCGGCGGCCCCGGGAAAGATCAGATCAGCTAACCGCTGTCCTAATTTGCTTCATCTTAATCAAATCTTGCCCACGCTCCAAGATCGGTTTGTTGGATTCGGGACGAATTCCTTAAGATCCGGGTCTCGTTGCTAAAGCAACGACTCGGTACGAAGGTCGAGGATGCGCCCGACGGATGCTGCGGTCCGGAGCTTTTGGCAAAGTTCCGAAGGCAGGTTCTTAATATGACGGTGAAGCAGTCAAAGTGCCTGACGGACTCACTGATAACAGATCTCTCGAGGAAAGGCGTCGTATCGGACTCGATCTTACGGTTGGCGGCAGAGGACAACGTCCGGCTGTATGAAAAGTTCGAAAAGCGTATTGTGCCCGTCCTGACCCCTCGCGCGGTGGATCCTACCCATCCGCTGCCGTATATGTCGGGCGGCTTGATCGCTAGATAAGCTGTCTTGCGCAGCATCGGGACCGTCTAGGGTCTCGTGGTCAAAACGAGTAGGCGGCGGCCAGGTTGAAATGGGTTGCTCGACGCGTGCCGGACAAGAAATACGTCGTACGAAACGAACGCACTTCGGCGCCGACAGAGAACTGCGGGGTTACTCTGTAGATCGCGTCGAACGCGAATGCCGTATTTTGTGTTCGCCAATCGCGAGGGACGACACTTAGAAGATCTTCGTCGCTTGGGTCGTCGATGCCGAACGAAGCATAGACCGTGAGCCTGTCTTTCAGGACATTCGGAGTGAATCCGGCCTGAACCCAACCGCCGCGCGTGCTTATGGCGCGGGCTCCCTGAGGTTCAAGGTTTGAACCGTTCAGCACCAACGGATCCGGATTGTACCCCTGAAAGACCCCTGCCTGAAAGCCGCCCAGGTTCTGGCCAAAGAACACTTCTCCGCTGATGCTGACCCTTTTCGCCAACGGAAAATTCCAATCCGCGGCTATCCCCGTCGAATCGATCGTCCGGCCTATGCTCGGCGTTCCCTGAAAGATGCGGGAACGGCCGAAATGCCCGGAGATCCCGACCGTGCCCGGTTTTCCTGATCCGAGCCAATTCTTGCCTGAAAACACGATCCGGCTTTGAAGGAAGGGGAAATTCGACGCGGCACCGCTGTTCGGCTGAATAAGAAACGCCGGCGAGGGCGATGAATCGCCCGTCTGCGGAGCAAGCACCGCCGCCTGAAGGACGATATTAGGGTTGAACCTGTGCTCGACCTTGACCTGTGGAAGTCGAGCCCAGTTGTTGCCCGCGGCCGCAAGCTGAGGGATCGCGGCGGCAGCAAGAGAGACGGGATTTTGCGGAGCAAATACCATCCAGTCCTGCCCGATGGTCAGCGACGATTTCTCCCAATTGAGCCTTGCATTTGCCAGCCTGAGACGAACGACACCGAAGTTTTCACCGATCCCGACACCCGGCACGCCGCCAAAAAAATCCGCTTCGACTACCGCCGCGACACGGGCATTTCCGGCCTTGATCCCGTCAACTTTCAGACCCAACCTCGTCTGTCGGACGCTGGAGCTCGAACTGCTGGTCCCTGCCGTCGCCCACATTGGTACGTCTGTGTTATTAACTCCGCCCGTGTTGCCGAATGCGTTGAAATAGATCGTCCCGTAGGGGGTGATCTTGACATCGCCGGCCGCGGGCGGGTTCTCACGGCGTGGCGTTGGGGACGTCGGCGCCGTATCGCGGGCGGGCCCGGCGGCGACTTCTTTCCCAGGGATCGCTGCGGCCTGACTGCTTTTTCGCAACTCCGCGATCTCCGCACCGATCGCCTTGATCTGGCTTTCGAGTTCGGTGATCCGCCGCTGCAGTTCATCCCGGTCCACTTCGCTCTTTGTTTGCGCCCCTATGCTCACCGCAGCAAACGTAAGGACGGCGAGGAAATGCAATTTCGATCTCAGGGCCGCCATCTTCTTACACCTCGACGAATTTGTCTCCGCGACTATCCCGGTCGCGGTCTATATATAAATGAGTCTCTCAGAGAACTGTGATTTTTTTATGACCTGCATCATAATTAGAGAAATTTCGCACGGTGTTGGCGGCCAACCGTGCCGCAAGTGAGCAAAGCGATGGCTGAAACAGCGGCCCCGATCCTTGGGGAACTTGAACCGGAGACCAGAGAAAAAGTCCTGAAGCTCGGAAACAGTCGTTTATTCGGGACCAACGAACTGGTTTTCTCCGAAGGCGACAGGGCGGAGTTTCTCCCGATCGTGCTTTCGGGCAGGGTCAAGATGGTCCGCTATCCAGAGGCCGGCAAAGAGGTGATCATCGGGATGTTCGGCCCCGGCGAGATCTTCGCCATCCCACCCGCGCTGGACGGAAAGCGTTTTCCGGCCACTGCCGTCGCTGCCGAAGAAAGCCGGCTCCTTCTGCTTCCCCGCCAGGTATTCCTCGACCTGATGTCGTCATCCGAGACATTTTCGGCAATGATCATGCAGCGTATGTGCGGCCTGCTGCGGGAACGAACGGACACCGTCCAGATCCTCGCCACGCCTTCGGCCGAGCAGCGGATCGCGAATGTCCTGCTTAAACTTGCGGGCGAGATCGGCGATAACGAAACAAAGAAGATCACACACCGCCGACAGGATATCGCCGAGATGGCGGGCCTGACTCTCGAATCAACGATCCGGTCGATCCGCAAACTTGCGGACCGAGGCTATTTCAGGATCATCCAGGGCAAGATCCATCTTGACTCCACCCGGAGTCTCCGGAATTTCGTCCGCTCCTAGAATTTCACTCTTATGATCCGGATCATTTCTCGCCGCGGCCGCATCCGGTAACATCCGATGACGGAGGTACCGAAAATGAAACTCAGGTTGAACGCGAACTCGATAAGATTGCGGCTCGGCATGTCCGAGGTCGATGCCCTCGTTCGCGAAGGACGGGTCGCAGAGCGGGTCGATTTCGGTCCGGACGCCGCGGCCCTGATCTATGAACTGCGTACCGCCGACGATCCTAACTACTCGGCGGCATTCGGAGAGGGCGGCATTTCGATCTTCGTCCCAAGATCTGCCGTCGTCGAGTGGGCCGCGGGTGACGAGTTGTCGCTCGGCGGATCGCAAGCGGCCCGCGGTGGCGCCGAGCTTGCGATCCTTATCGAAAAAGACCTTGCCTGCCGAACGCGAGAGAAAGATCGCGATAATGCCGACGCATTCCCCCATCCGCCAAATCACCCGGATTGCTGAAGCTCAGATTCCTGCGCCATTATGATCGGGATCATACGACCTTCGTCCTGAAGCGGGATAATTGTTGGTGAGTCTCAGAAATTTGGAGGATCCAACATGCGACAAATACTAACGAAAACCGTCCGCGAGATCGCCCTCGAAGCACCGGTCACCACTCGGATCTTTGAGGAATACAAGATCGATTACTGCTGCCACGGCGACACTCTTTTCACGGATGCATGCCTGAAGATCGGTGCCCATCCGACCGACGTCATCGAGAAGATCGACCACGTTATCAGGGAAGGCAAAATTGACGACGCGGGACGATTCGCGGACCTGACGCTGACCGGGTTGATCGGCCACATCCTCGAGACCCATCACGCATTCACCCGCAGCGAGGCCGAACGGCTAACGCCGCTGATGGAAAAGGTCGAGAGTCGGCACTCCGAACATCATCTTTATCTCACCGAACTTAGGCGGCTTTTCTTATCGCTTTGCGACGAACTCGAGCCGCACATGACAAAGGAAGAATTGGTGCTCTTCCCCTACATCGTCGAACTTGAGGCAAAGTCGGGCCGCGGCGGCACGAACTTTGTCCCTCCATTTGGAACGGTCAAGAATCCGGTCAGGATGATGACCATCGAACACGAGGAGGTCGGCGATATCTTGGCGAAGATGCGGTCAATAACTTCCGATTACGAATTGCCCTCGGACGCATGTCCGAGCTTTACGGCACTGTTCCATCGGCTCGACAATCTGGAGCGCGACCTGCACCAGCATATCCACCTTGAGAATAACTTGCTGTTCCCGAAGGCGATCGAGTTGGAGAACGCGGCTTTTGCCCGAGCCTCCGTCTAGCGATGCCGAATGAATGAGGTTGTTCTAAAAAATGCGTTCGCCCCCAGGGTCCGCGTCAGGTCGATCGCTTTGCCGGTCGAGCACGGTGCCTGGGGCTTTCTTTTCGAGCCGATCGTCGCCTCGCTCGCGATCGCATTTTCCGGCGGCGGGGTTTTGATCGCGGTTATGTGCATCGGTGCATTCCTCGCCCGCCAGCCCGTAAAGGCTTACCTCCAGAACCGGGCCGCCCGGAATGACCCCCATCTTGCGGCCGCCGCCATCCGGTTCGGCCTTTTTTACGGCGCCTTCTTTCTCGCGGGCCTTTTGGGTTCGATGGCCACCGCCGGGCTTTGGCCGCTCGTTCCGTTCCTGGCCGTCATCCCACTTGGGGCGGTCCAGATCTACTTTGACGCGGCCGGGCAGGGCCGCCAATTGCTCCCCGAGCTGCTTGGAGCCCTAGCGATCTCGGCCTCGGCCCCCGCCATTCTGCTTGCAGGCGGGTTCGGGATCGTGGCGGCAGGTGCCTTTTGGCTTGTTTTCATTGCCCGCCTCATTCCCTCCATCATCTATGTTCGTGAAAGGCTCCGACTGGAAAAAGGCAAGAGCTTCTCACGCATTGTGCCGCACTTGAGCCACGCCGCCGCCCTCGTGCTCGTCGGCTCGCTTGCATTCTTTCGAATGGTCCCGATGCTCGCTGCATTCGCAATGGCGGTGCTTTCGTTCAGGGCGATAGAAGGGCTTTCATCGGGGCGAATCAAGATGAAGGCAATGCAGATCGGCATTGCGGAGGTGGTCTTCGGTGTCGTCACCGCTGCCGCGCTAATCATCGGTCATTATTCTGGCATCTGATCAGATCGCCGGCGAACCGCACTCGAATAGCTCATCGTCTTCCCGCTGCAGCACCGGCAGAACGGCAATCTCCGACGTGTCCTTATCAGGCCCGGTCCGCTCTACGAGTGCTTCCCCCGCCAGCTTCAGATATTCGTATCCGGATTCGGAAAGTGATCGCGAGAGCTTACCGGCCATCTTTGAGAGATGGTCAGCAACAAAGTTCTCGGCCGCTTCTGCAGTGACCGAAGCCGCTTCACCGTCGCCGCACTCAAGGGCGTAAAGTTCCTTGAATTTGAGGTAAGCAATGAAACCCGTCTCTACGGCCACATGGTCCGGGGCCTCGTTAGTTTTTGGCTTGTAGGAAAAAGCGTCGTAAAAGCACGAGAGTTCCGAGAGCAGATACCCGGGCTGGACCCAGCTTCGATAGGTGACCTCGCGGGCGGGTGCGGGGCCGCCCGGGCCGAAGATCGAGTGGAACGCCCCCTCGCCGGCCTCGCCGCGGGCAGCTTCGGCCGCACGTTTAAGCCTCTTGTCCTCGGACTGCTCTCCGAGCATCTTCACCTCATCGAACCAGCCGTTGGCCGGACGGTCGAACAGAAGACTTATCAGCCGCCAGTCCGCCGCCTCTTGCATTAGTTCCATCGCTGATGTTCGCTTCTCCATTTTGTCACCTCATTTCATTGTTTCATCAGCAGGTTCACCCAACCGGTGCGCATCTTTCGCGCGCCCGTCTCGCCGTGAGAGCCCTCCCAAACCGCGAAAGCGACCTGTGTCGGCTGTGCGGGCGAAAGTCCTTCGGGCACTGGCCGGCTCAACACTATGGCCCATCCGTCCGCGGTGCGAATTCCCTTTCCGTTCGAGGCTCCGGCCGGGTTCGGGGTCAAGGTCCCGGGTCCAGCGGCGATCAGGTCCTCGACCGGCTTTTCACGCGGGCCCGACCGGCTGTTCGCGAGGGCTCGTGCCGGCGAATAGCGAAATTCCGCCCGGGCCTTCGCCTCCGGGTCTTTGTCCAGCGGTTTGGCCTGGAAAGGATAATGGTCGACGGAAGCGTTCGGATGGAGCGCAGTGATCTCGTCCGACCGGCCATCAACTATCGCCTGCCAGTCGGCCCGCCAGTAGGAGATCTGAACGATCTTACCAACCTCTCCCATCTGTGGAGCCGGGGCACTTTCCTCGATCTTTGTCGGAAGCTGAACGGCCGCGGCATCGATGAACATCTTCGGGCTCGGCAGATCATTCTGCGACGGGTCGGCCCATTCCAGCCTGAAGGCTATCTGGCCGCCGTTCGTGATGGCCTTGACCCTCACCTCCTGCGTCGAGGCTTCCATCAGACGCGGCTCGACCAGGTCCTGCAGGATCAGCCGGGAAGCGTGGACCGGGACGTTGGTCCAGATGCCGTCGTTGGGGTCGAGTGTGATCCTTTCCGCGGTGACGGCCTGAACATCCGGCGTCGGGACCTCCGTCTTCCCGCACGAAACGGCCAGCATCAAGGCCGACAGGATAAATACTGAAACTGAATATCTGACTTCTCTCATTATGCTGCCCTCCTCGATCATCACGGGCAATTGCTTCGCGTCACCTGATACAGCTTGTCGTATGCAGGCCTGATATGCACCGGTTCCTTGAGCGGGACGTTCACAAGCACGTTCCCGTCATCGTCGAGTCCGGTCACCGTCTCGCCGATCCGCCGCCACCGTGTCATCACCCGCTCCGACGAACCGAAAAGGCCGAGAAGGCCCGCGAGGTCGCTGTCGGTCGCCGCGCTTCGGTACGTTTCAATTGCCTTCCCGACGCCCGGCCCGAACATCTGGCTTGTGAACGATGTCGGCACGTGAACCGGCGGGATGTAGTAAACATTTGGTTCAAGCCCGAATTGCGGGAACAGCGGCAGGGCGACCTTCTTGATGTGGACCAGGTAATCCAGCGGATTGTCTTCCCGTGCGTTTTCCGGCGTGTTCAGATAACCGGCCATCCTAATCTTGCCGATGCAGTTCACGAAGCATTGCGGCTGAATTCCCGTCTCCATTTTGGGGAAACAGGCGATGCATTTCTCGCTCGTCCCGGTCATCGCATTGTAGAAGACCTTTTTATACGGACAGCCGCGGACACATTCCTGATAACCGCGGCAGCGGCCCTGGTCAACAAGCACGATACCGTCCTCCGGCCGCTTGTAGATCGAGCCGCGCGGGCACGACGCGAGACAGGCCGGGTATGTGCAGTGATTGCAGATCCGCGCCAGATAGTAAAACCACGCCATGTCGTGCGATGCCGCCAGGCTTGCACCGCCGTCAACCTGTCCGGCACAGTCATCCTCGCCGACATTCGGGTATGAATAATCCTGGTCCTCAGGCCGCCACCCGAGCACACGTTCACCCGCCGGGGCCGATTCGAAGATCGTGCTGCCCTGATAAACGGGCCGCTCGCCGGTCTCGTCCCATTCCTGGCCGCCGAGCATTTCGAGCAGGTTCAGGTCCCATGCAAGCGGATAGAAGCCGTATGGCTTCGTCTCGACATTGTTCCAGAGCATATATTCCTGGCCTTTTCCGCTCGTCCACGTCGTCTTGCAAGCGAGCGTGCACGTCTGGCACGCAATGCACTTGTTCGTATCGAATACCGCTGCGAACTGTTTCTGCGGGCGTGCTTCGGGATACCAATAAGACATCTCCCTTCCAAGCTGCCAATTGTTTACGCGTGCCATATTGTTCTCCTTTCTTCGACTTGTTTTAGTGTTGGCTGCCGCAGGCCGCCGCCGGCCGGTCGGCCGGAATTTTGCATTGCGCTGATGGAAGAAATGATCGCTCCCGCCCACTTCACATGCCTGCCGCGAAAGACCGCGGTCGTCAGCAGCACCGATGCTGCAACCGCAATGGCAACGGCGGTCATCAGGGCCCATCGGCCGTTCCGGCCCGCGTTTTCGGTGCGCCGGATCGCAACGTATGCCACGATGCCTGCCAGAGTGGTGACCGCGAATGCAGCCGTCCCCATCAACCTGTGCTGCCGCAGTGCCTCATTCGCCGCCGCGGTTCGGACCGTCGGATCCCAGTTCGCGAATTCGCCTGCAAAAACTACAAAGGTCGTCAGGATCGCCGCGAAGATCACCAGCCGCAGAGCAAACAACCTGATCCTGTGGCTTGACCTGACGAGCCCGACGGCAAGCAGGGCCGCTCCGAGGATCATCCCGATCACCGGGTAATAATTGAGCATCTGATGGATCTTCAGGCTGTCCATGACCTACTTCCTCTTAGTAAACTCGCCCGCGAGATACTTCTTCATTGCGTCCGACTCCGTCCGCGGCCTGATCCCGAGCTTTACGGGCCTCCACAGCGGCTCGTCGCCGATACCGCCGGGTTCGGCCTTCGAGATCTTTACGAAGGCTTCGCGCGGAGCGCCCGTCGGGCAATGCACATCGGGAAGGAACCCTTTTCCGATCCCTTGTCCAAACAATCCTTTGCGTACGAGGGAATCCGTCATCCAGGTTGGTTTCAGCCATCCGCGCGTCGCCGATTGGTGTGATCCGGAACGGAACATCGCCTGATAGTTGGTACGCGGATTTTTCGCAAGGCCGTCCTCGCGCTCTTTTGCTCCCTGCTGCGAGCCTGGTGTCGCCGCGTACATGTTGAACCACATTCGCGTGACCCCCCGCGGCGTGCCCGGATAGTACCTGGCCCGGCACATCATCCGCGCGACCTCGTAATTTCGCTTGTCGTTCTGCCATCCGCGGAACGGGCGGTCTTCCGGATCGGGATCGACCCAAACATAATCGCCATCGTTGATACCTAGTTCGCGGGCATCGGTCGGATTTATGTCAACGTAGCCTTCGGTCACGAACGGCATTCGCTTGTCGTGCCGATATATGTCGCCGAACGGCCCGAAAAGGATCGCGTTCATATCGGTATCGATCGGCGTGGTGTGTGCGCCGTGGCGATATTTTGGTGTGTGAAAGATGAACTTAAACCCATCTTTGATCAACGGATGCTCGGTCTTTTTCGCTTCCTCCCACGTATAGACCACATTTCGGCCGCAGCGTGTTTCACAACTCAGGTCATCACGTTCGGCACCGTAATCCTCAGGGCCTTGCGGCCGCAACGCCTCGTGGGGCGGGGCGATGATGATGTTAGGTTCAAAAAAGGTGGAATCCACCGGTTCGCGATGGACCGGAAGGTTCTCCCCGGCCTCGATGAACTCGTCTTCTTCCCGATAAAACTCGAGCCTTCCACTCTTTGTGTACCAGGGTGTTGAATCGACCAACTGGTCGTAGCCGACGTTCTTTGGCGTGGTCCGGCTGTTCATAAGGGCCGGCACCCCCTCCAGCGCCTTAGCATGAAGTTCACTGAATTTATATCCTTTTGTATTTGTTGAATGGTCCAGTATCCGCTGGAGGTAGACGTCTGTGTTGTTCTCGTTAACGAACTTCCAGTAATCATTGAACCGCTGGTCGCCGGTCAACTCGGCAAGCTTTGACGAAACGAGCGAAAACACCTCTATATCTCCTAGTGTGTTGAAAATACGTTCGATCGGCGTCCGGGGAAATACCAACAGGAACGGGTTTGTAACGGATGCCGTCATGTCCGGATGCTTCAGCTCAGCCCACGAATCGACTCCAAAGACGACATCTGCCCATTCGCAGGATGTCGACCACCACCATTCATTCACTGCGATCATCTCGATCTTCGGCAGCATATTGACGACCGTGTTGTAGTGCCATTTCACATTGCCGAGGATCGAATTGGCGTTCGCGAACCAAAGTGATTTCGTCGGCGCCGGCATGTGGGTCTTCCCTGTCAGGAGCTTCTTGCCGACTCGCAGCGGGTGGTCTTCGTGGTTATAGTAGTGGGCCGATTCGGCTCTCCAGTATTGTTTCGGCCTCGCGGCCTTCGCCGGATCGAGCTCTATATCGAACGGGTTCTCATTGATGTACTGAGGAGCTCCATTGAACAGAGCAACCCGGTAGTTCCCGGCATATGAGCCGATGTTGCCGCCGATCTTGCCTACATTGCCGGTAAGGGCCGCCAGTAGTATTGTGTCGCGGTCCTTGTTATCGCTGTTGAAGAACTGATTCGGGCCCATTCCTACCGCGAACAGTGTCGTACCCGGCTCTTTCGCAAGGTGACGCGCGAGCCCTTCGATCGCCGCGGCCGGTGCCCAGGTAATCTCTTCAACCGTCTTCGGGTCAAAATGGTCCGCATACTCCTTAACCAGATCAAAAACAGGCCTGCACCTGACCTTGTTTCCGTCCGCGAGCGTAACTTCGACCGCGCCTTCCAACAGTGCATCAGCGGCCTTCGAGAAAGTTCCGACATCGTCTCTTGTGAGGGCGATCGCCTCGTTCCGCCTTGTGTCGAAGAAAACGTAGTCGCCCCATTCGGCTCGAAGTTTTTCGGGCACTACATTCTGCGTCGTCTGCTGGATCGGCGGCGGCTCCTTCTCCCCGGTTTTCACAATAAAAGTCTGTTTTAGTTCAGCTGGTGTCCCGCCGACAATCTCGCTCGCCTTCAAATATTTGAGCGTGTCCATTCGGACTAATACGGGCATGTCCGTCCACTCGCGCAGATATTTTTCGTCGTAAAGTTTGTCGCGAAGGATTACGTTGGAAAGGCCAAGTGCCAGGGCTGGTGTGGTTCCGGGCCGGACCACGATGACGTCGTCAGCCTTGGTTGCCGTTGCGGAGTACTCGCACGCGATAACGACGATCTTCGTCCCTTTTAGCCGGGCTTCGGTCAGCCAGTGGGCATCGGGCATTTTAGTGGTGATCCAGTTCATTCCCCATACGACCACCGTCTTCGCGTATTCCACCGAGTTGAGGTCGAATTCGACGGTCTGCTGGCCTGTTACCATCGGGTGTCCTGGTGGAAGGTCCGTGTGCCACGAATAATTGTCGAACCCGGTGCCGCCGACAGCTTGGTCCGGTCCGACACCTCGGACCTTTGAATCGAGCAGTGCCATCGAATTGGCCAACCGGTACATTCCGAAAACTCGCGTCATCCCCAAGAGCGGCATGCCGCCCCGGAACTTCAACACTCGCGTGCCGATGCCGTTGGCCGATTCGATCACCGCTTCATCGTAGTGTTGTTCCTTAAGCCGTCTTATGCCCTCTTCACCCGTATAGGTCTCGGTAATATTCTTGAGAGATGCTGCGACGATCGCGGCGGCCTCCGAATGAGACATCCGGATCCATTCGTCGCGGGCACGCTGGAAATAGCTTTCGTCGGGCCGGCCGTCCTTTCCTCGTGGAAAACCCTCGTCATGCCAGCGTTTGAAGCCCGCCCGGACCATCGTCTGATTCACCCGGCGGTCGCCGTAAAAGCGGCGTGTCAGGGCGAGGCCCTTTTGGCAAACCCGCGGATCCCAGCGATGCGTCGATCCGTTCCCCGCAAGGTCCTTCGCCTCGCCGTATCTCATCGTAGGCCCGATCCGCGTGATCACACCGTCGCGGACGTAAGCATTGAGCAGACAGTTGTGCGTGTCGTTCGGAGCGCAGGTGAACGTGTATTTCGAATCGTACTTCCAAAGGTCGCGATAAACGTTCTCCCAGCCGCGGTCCGGATAGGCCGCAAGCGGATTCGTGATCGCGTCAAGGGCCCACGCCTTCGTTGCCGAAACGGCCAATGCGCCGAACCCTGCTGCCGAAATCCTTGCTAGAAATTCTCGTCTTGATATCTCGCTTTTCATATCAATTCCTCACACAATTCAGTTGCTGCCAAGCGTCCTGATATACGCCGCGATCGCTTCGATCTCCGCCCTGGTAAGTGCGGGCCGGACCGCCGATGATGTCGCAAAGCCCTGCATGATCGTGCCCCGCCGCCCGCGGCTGATCGTCTCGACCAGATATGTATCGGTTGCCGTTTCCAGGAACACCTTATTGCCGAGAGCCGGTCCCTCGCCGCCGATGCCTTTGGCTCCATGGCATCCGGCACAGTTCGACGTGAAGAGCCGCTCGCCAAGTGCGGCGTCGGCGTTTACCCAACGAGCCGGCATCGTGTCGCCGGCAAACTGCACGCCTCCGCCAAGGCTTCGGATATAGGCGACGAGCGTCGCGATCTCCGCATCATTAAAGCCGTTCTGCCTTTCGCCCCACGGGAGCATCGGCCGGCCGGGCCTTCCGCGTTTTATCGCAGCAGACAGAAAATCGTCCGACGCCAGCGCCAGAAAATCGGGGTTGGTGATCGACGGGTTCGGCGGATAGCCGGCGAATCGTGTTCCCTGCCCGGCTTTCCCGTGACAGCTTGAACAAACCGTCGTGAACATCGTCGCCGGGTCAGTCGCAAACTCCCTGCCGCCGAAGCGCATCGCCGTCACGCGGTCCTTCGGGAGAAACACGTCCGGAAGGCTTCGTCGGCGAAGCGAAAGCATGTACAACGTCAGCAGGTCGAGTTGTTCGTCACTCAACTTCTGTGCCGGCATCAGCGAGCCGGCCACCGTCGACGCCGGCGAACGGAAGTGCTGAACGATCCAGTTCGTCAGCGTCCGGTCGCCTGGTACGTTCCGGAAATTAAGCTGGTTCGGGTCTCGTTCACCGAACCGCGAAAGGTCCGGGCCATTCTCGCCCCCGAAACCGCCGACGGCATGACAGCCCGAACAGCCAATCGAGTTGAACTGAGCCCGTGCCTCTACCAACCGTGACGCACCCATCTGAGTGTCTAGAAACGTCTTTAATGCGGCCCGGTCCGCATCGCTTATTTCACGAAACGCGTTTTTCCACGCCCCGCCTGTTGCGGCAAGACTCCGCTGCGAATGTGCGGGATACCAGTCAGCGTCGTATCCCTTCAGGCCGACATGGGATAGATCGGGACCTTCCATTCCCGTCAGGTCGCCTCCCGGCCGGAGGGTTCCGCCTCTTCCGTCGAGCCGGTGGCACGAATAGCAATCAAGCCGTTCAAAGGTCTTTCGCGCAGCAGACAGGATCTCAAGGTTGGGCACGTTCAACGGCGTGTGACAGGTCCCGCAGCTCGCATACGCATATTTCGCAGGCAGCATTGGTTCCATCCAAAAAGCTACCGTGCCGTGTGCATCTTCTTTCTCAGTTGCCTGCCCCTGGCCGCCATGGCATGTCGTGCACCCCATCGTCGCCGGATCATGCACGACGGGCTTGTGCGGTTGTGCAACCTTAAGATCCGAAAGGACCTGTTCCCCGGGTGCCATACCGACATGGCAAGTCACGCAGCGGTCCGCTTTTCTCAGGTCGGGATTTACGATCTGCCGCAGCTTGACGTCGATCGGCCCCTCCTGCGTTCTTGCCTGGCCCTGGATCGCATGCCACTCCTTGAGAAAGTTCTCCGAGATGGCCGCCGCGACCAGCAGAGCCAACACGCCCAGGCTTGATATCAGAAGCAAATATTTGTTCTTCTTCATAGCTTTAATGAGCGCTCCAATCGGAAGGCGACCAGAAAAATTCCCAGTTTGGCCCGCGGAAATAAGTGCCGATCACCGTCAGGACGATAAATCCGCACAGAAAACATGTGAACAAAGCCAATGCCCCGGCACGCGTCGAATTGAACCGTCTTAAGGCCCAGATCGAAAACCCGGCATAAAGTACGGTAATGACGGTACCCGGATTCACCAGCGTGATCACTAGCTGCGGGATGTCCGGGAACCATTCGCGAAGCCATCCGAACCTGATCGCGAACGCCTCGACCGCAATTGACGTCGCAAAACCATAGATCATCGACCAGCCGACCAATTTCGCTCCGCCAGGCCCGCCGAACCATTCGCCGGTGCCTTCGGTCTCTTTGTCCAGAAACGGGATCAGGCCGAGCCCGATCCAGCAGAGCATGGGTATCCCGATGCCGCCCATGAACGCAGAGAACGAAACGATCTCCTGCAGCCCGAGAAAGTACCACGGCGCTTTAGCCGGATTCTCGGGTACGAGCGGATTCGCAAGCTCCTTTAGCGGGGCGTCGGATACGAACGCGAGGACGAGGCAGATAAGCGTCGTGAACATCAGCACCCCGAGCTCTGCATAGAAAAGATGCGGCATCGAGGGAACTGTGTTCTCTGGCCCGCTGCCCACAGCCGGCGTGCGGCCTTTGACGACCGCGGCCAGCTGGTAGGTCTTCTGGGGCTCTTCGGTAAAGACCGGATAGTGCTCCTGTGCGTCCGCCTTTACCCGGGCATCGACGTCGACAGGTTTCGCCAGCCCGCCGTCCTTTCGGATCCGCCAGAAATGAACAGCCATCAGCATTGCCAGGACCAGCGGCAGGATCATCACGTGAAGCAGGTAGAAACGGATCAGCGATTCCTCGCCGACCTTGTCGGACCCGAGAAGCACCTCACGCTGGAGCGCGCCGATGTCAAAGAATTGGGTGATGCCCATCGCGTCGGTTATCTCACGCGGCGATTGGGCGATGTTCGCACCGATCGTGATGGCCCAATAGGCGAGCTGGTCCCATGGAAGTAGATAACCCGTGAACGAGAGCGCAAGCGTTGTTACGAGCAGTCCCCAGCCGATGAACCAATTGAACTCCCGAGGTTTGCGATAGGACGCTGTATAGAAAGCCCGGGCCATATGCAGCAGCACCGCGACGACCATCACGTTCGCCGCCCACCGGTGAATGTTTCGCATGAACCGGCCCGTCGGCACGATGAAATGAATGTCCTTGATGGATTGGTAGGCGACGTCCGGGTAAGGCTTGTAATAGAACATCAGCAGCACACCGGTCACCAGCGTGATCAGGAATGCTGTGGTCGTGATGATCCCCAGGCCCATCGTTGCGGACCATCGAAGGCTCCACAGGTGGGTGCGCACGGAATGAAGGTGAAGGAAGACATTCCCGAAGACGAATGACGATCGCGTCCGATCGGAAACCGGTGCCCCGCCGCGGAACATCGCGCGATAGATCTGCGAGGGAACGCTCTTAAGGTTCACCCAAAATTCATTCAGCGCCGACCGATTTGCTTCGTCCATTTCCTACACCTTCGTTCCGGTCTTGACGGTCGCTTCCTCATCGATCACAAAACCGCTGCCGCCCTTTGATACCTTCAACCACGGAAGCGGCTTCGGTGCCGGCCCTTTCGTCACCGAACCGTCCTTGGAAAACCCCGAACCGTGGCACGGGCATTCAAAGCCGTTCGCGTTCGGCTTGACGATGCAGCCAAGATGCGTACAAACGGTCGAGATCGCGAACACTCCCTCACCGTCGCGGAACACCGCAACGCTGCGGCCCGGCGGTACGAACGCTTCACCAACAGGAAGAGCGTCCGGCAGGGCCACGCTGAATTTTTTTGCCGGAGATGCCGAAACGGCCGCTTTCGGCAGCTTCAGCATTCCGAACATCGAAACGAAGAACGCTGCCGCCATCGACGCCAGGGCCGCAAGCCCGAGAAAATCGCGTCTGGGCATCGGCTCCGGCTCGAATCTTGACCTCTTTTCCGTAGGTTTCGTGGTCATACGGTCCTCCAATCTGTTGAAAAAGCCACGCGTTCCATCGTGATCGCGTCCACCGGGCACCGCATCGAGCAAAGCGAACATCGGATGCAGCGGTCCTCGTCCTTCAAGATCGCGGAATTGTTGGCCAGATCTGTGTCGCTTCCCAGAGCGTCGATGATCACCGAGTCCATCTCGGCCGACGACATGATGTCCGAGAGAGGCACGAGCTTCAGGCATTCAGTCGGGCAAACATCTACACACCCGCCGCAGAGTACGCACCGCGTTCCGTCAAAAACGGGCGTCACACCGCAATCCAGACATCGCGAGGCTTCCCGCATCGCTTGCTCCCGGTTGAATCCGATCTCGACGACATGGTTGGGGTCCGCGAGCCTTTCGTCCGGTTCGATGGTCGGAACGTCGACTCGGCGGATCGATTCGTACCCGCGTTCACGCCGGTAGCGGTCGAGAACGATATGCGACGTCATCGTTTCGGGCCTGAGCTCGTATCCGGTCAGATATTGGTAGATCGACCTCGCCGCCGCCTTGCCCGAGGCCACGGCATCGATCAGGAGCTTTGTGCCGTGGGCAAGATCGCCGGCGACGAAGACATCGGGGGCTGTTGTCTGAAGCGTGGCCCGATCGATCTTGATCCATCCGCCGCCAATCGTTTCAATGTCCTCGCCGCCGTCTTCCAGAAAATCGAGCTTCGGCGCCTGTCCGACGGCAAGCAGGACGGTATCGCAGGCGATCGTTCGCGTATCTTCGTCGTCATAGATCGGTGCAAATTTCCGGTCTTCGTCATAAACACGAAGGCACCGTCGGAACCTCACCCCGGTCACCCGCCCGTCGGCGGCCCTAATAATTTCCAACGGCCCCCAACCGTTCTCACGCTTGATGCCTTCCTCGTCGCCCTCGACGATCTCGATCGTATCGGCCGGCATTTCTTCGGCACCCTCTAGCGAGAACAAATAGACGTTCGTTGTACCGGCTAGCCGTGCAGCGGTACGGGCCGTATCCGATGCGATCTGCCGCATCACCGTACGCGCAACGTCGTAAGCGACGTTGCCGCCGCCGACCACGACGACCTCATGGCCGATGTCTATGTCTTCCCCAAGCGAAACCGACCGCAGCAGATCCACGCCGCCGTAGACGCCGGGACCGTTCTCGCCGGGCAGCCCAAGGCTCCGTGACGACTTTGCCCCGACCGTAATGATCACGGCATCGTGGTCTTTTCTTAGTTGAGCGAAGGAAAAGTCGCCGCCGATCCTGACCCCAGTGCGGATCTCGACGCCGAGCGCCTCGATCACCTTGACCTCTTGCGAGATCAGTTCGCGCGGAAGCCGATAGGCCGGAACGCCGACGGCCAGCATCCCCGCCGCGACGGGTTCCAATTCGAAAACGGTCGGTTTGAACCCCACGAGAGCAAGGTCGTGGGCCGCCGAAAGGCCGGCGGGTCCGGCGCCGATGATGGCTACCTTGCCGCCGTCGGCCTTGATGAATTTACCGTCGAGGGCCGAACGGAGCAGTGCAGCTATCTCGTCGGCCCTCGCGGCTATCGGGGGGATGAATTTCGTAACTGAATCGAGGATCTCGCCGGTGCTTCGGGCTTCGGGGCCCGCGAATTCGCAAGCAAAACGCTTCAAGGCACGGATTGCGATCGGCCGGTCGGTGCCGACAAAACGCCCATCGTCATCTACTCGCGGCACCTTTCCGCGGCGGCACGCGATCTCGCAGGGGGCTCCGCAGATCCTGCCGCAAATGGACGCGAAAGGGTTCGGTCCACGTGCGATCAGGTATGCTTCGTCGAACCTTCCATCGGCGATGGCGCGAATATAACCCCGAGCATCAGTGTTGACCGGACAGGCCACCTGGCATGAGATCAGATTCTGGTGATAGTCCACATCGGGGACGTGGACTCTGAGCGATGACATCTCAACCCCCGACGAAATGAACAACTACATTTCGAATCTTATTGCGGAGGCCTGTAGCCGAATATGATCCAGGTCATATAAGACGACAATTTGCGGATAGAAAGGACGGTGGAGTGGCCGTGAGGGCCGCAGCATAAGCGGGAGCTTTGAGGACAATACGATCGAATCGAACCAACTGGCAGCCGGAAGGCCCCCTCTAAATGCCGGCGTCGTACGTTCGCTGGCACTTGAGGATCAGGCCGCGATCTTTTCCCTCCGATCCCCGATCCGCTGGCTGCCTGCGATGGGTTGGAACGCAGGTTCGAACACTTCGTGCCTGCGATCGGTCCCGAGATACAGGTCCGTGCCGAAGAGCTCGCTTACGAGCGGCCTCAGGGATCGATGGCCAGCCCACGTAAGTGCAAGGACTGAAAGTGTCTGCCAGAGCGGTACGGTGCCGTTCGACGATGCGGCCAGCGTCTGCAGGCCCTCGCCGTCACCGGCGTCGAAGTAGACACGTTGTCTCCAATGCCGCCGTTCGGGTGGAAAATGTGGATAGTGCCCGAGCACCTTTGCGATCGAGCTTATCTGCCTGTACAGCAACGGGAGCCGATACTCGGGCAGGATAATGACATTGCTCCGCCGGTCCTGGCGAACTTCGCCGACGAATTCATCGAAGGTTGCCGCGTGGGTCGAATTGATCATCGCGTTCGCGTGCAGGCAGTGGCGATCGCCGCCGGATACAATAGGAAGGCCGAGCCGCTCCGCGAGGCCGCGGGCCAGCTCGTTCTCGGCCCAGGGCCGAAACCCGTTGATCTCGATCGCGTGGATGAAGGAGCCGAAAAGTTCAGTGAACTCCCTTAGGCCCCGGTCATGCTTGGCCTGACCCGCCATCTCGATGTCCCAAAACGGGTGGTTCAAGACGATCAGTACCTCCGGCATGTCGTTCATCATGGCTAGCAGGTCGCGGAGCCGTTGAAGATCGGGAGGCGCTTCGGCATACGTATATCCAAGCAGCAGTTCGCTTATTTCCCGGGCCCTCGATGCGGGCAGGTTGTGTACGCCCATATGGAAGTACGCGTTGCCGAACGGCACCGTCCACTCCATCGAGATCGGAGCGGCGGATCCTTCGCTTTCCCCGATCAGGTCGAGATTCGCCTGGATCGTGTCATGGTCCGTGATCGAGACAATTCCTTCCAGGCCCAGTTGGTTCAAACTTGAAGTCTCCGAATCGAGCAGTGCCCGTGCCGTCAGCGGCGGTTCCCAGTAGCCGGAGGAAAAATTAGGCGGACCTCCCGTCTCCCGCTCGTACTTTGCACAAACGCGCTCGTACCACCACGAGACGCCCGGAAACTGTCGTGCGTAGAACGGAACGAAATCGAGCATTTCCTTTGAGTAGAGTGTGTGGCAGTGAAGTGAGACACCTGTACGATGCCCGATTCGGAGAGTCTTATCCTTATCCAGGACGGTGATCGTCACTCGATGGCGGTTCATATATTCTCCTGCGGATTTGCGCAAAAAAAGCGACGGGCCCGCTGCAGGGGCCCGTCGAACAGGGAGTGTCGATTGAAGGTCCGTCGGAAGGGACACTTAAGGACACAACGACGGGAGATCGGATCACTCAGGACTAAGGGTTGATCGGGGATGTAATTTCGCGAAACAGGTCGCGGCCGCAAATCAATGGAATCCATGGTCGATGACTTACCGACTTTCGCGGTAAGAACCAATATAAAAACCGCCGGTAACTGAACCGTTAAATCGAACTTAATCTGACGTTAATATTCCGGCTGAGTCCGGACGGCACGCGGCCAATCGATCGCTTGTCGATTCCCTTTCTGATAGAGCCAGACTTGCGCGGTTCGGTCGGTCCCGATTCCTCGATCGTTCGGGCGAATGGCCGGAACCGACGCAATCGCAGAAAAAAATGCCGGGCCCTGGGACGATGCCCAAAGCCCGGCTGCCGTTGGAGGTTGGCAACTCTAGAAAGTGTTGTACCCGGCAACAGGAACGTCGCCCGTCTGTCCCCACGTACTCGTCGAGATCGAGCGTGCGGCGAACGTCATCATATAGAACGTTCCAGGATTGCCCGGCCGCCATACCGCGTAATCGGTCGATCCGTCACCGTCATAGTCGCCCTGCACGGTGATGTCCCCCGGAACGCCCCAATTAGCTCGTATGACTTGTGACCCCGGTGTGCCGCTCGGGTCAATATCCCAAACATAAACACCGCCGGTGGTCCGGACGACCGCCATATCGGTCCTTCCGTCGCCGTCATAGTCGCCGGGTACAACCGTGTCATTCGAACTTCCAAAGAATTGGAAGTCGAATGTTCCACTGGAAAGGCGTTTGTAGAATCGCCCTTCGGCACCTTCGTTGCGGTGGACCACAAAGTCGGCCTTTCCGTCGCCGTCATAGTCACCCGGGGCAGGAGCATCGTCGTTCTCGCCCCACTCGACCCTCTCAAACAGCGCGGTCGGCGAGGTCTTGTAGAACCAAACGCCCTGGCCGCCGGGCCTGTAAACCGCCAGGTCGTCACGCCCGTCGCCGTTGTAATCGCCGACTATACGCGGGTTGTCGCCCACGGCGCCGAACTGTTCGACCCGGATAGTGAATGTCCCGCTCTGGATAATATAGAAGGTCGCGTTCGACGAACGCCAAACGGACGCATCGTCGCGGCCGTCGCCGTCATAATCGCCGGCTAGGATCACATCGCCGTTGACGCCCCAGGTTGTTGTCCCGATCGGGCCGCCGCCGTTTATCGCAGTGAACCAGGTCAACGGGGTTCCAACGCCGGCCGCCGGACGGACGACGACGAAATCTGTCTTGCCGTCACCGTCGAAGTCGACCGGGGCGTCGTTCGCGGGAGGCCCTCCGTTCGGCGCGCCGGGCGTCAACGCACCCCCCTGCGGGAAGTTCGGGCTGAACGGCGCGGCATAGGTCGTAGTTTCGTCCGGCGCGGCGGCAAGCTCTCCGAAGTAGAATGCAGCTGCCGTGAACGGCGTCACGTTGGATCCGAACCTCGTCACCGCATCAGGCTGGTCAAGCGATGTCGTATTGCTGATATTCACTACACCCGTTGCGGCACCATAGACGTATTCTTCGTCCGGATTCACCAACAGGGCAAAACCATCCAGCACGGTGATGCCGAAATTTGCGTCAAATGCACCGTCGTCATCTGTGTCAAGGTCCTGGCCTGAGATCAGAGCCGCTGTGCTCTGGACCAGAAGATAGGTTTCGGAACCTTGCCCTATGAATAAGGGGGATGCAAAGACCACCTGGGTCGTCCCGGCCGGATAAACGCGGTTCGGACACGGTCCGCTGAAGTTGTTGATCAGCGTGATCGTACCGTTCGCACCAACATTCTGGCCGCCGATCCCGACCGCCTGGCTGGCGAATCCGAAATTGCCGCCATCACTGTTTACCGAAAGGAAATAGGTGTTCGCCGGAACGGCGGCACCCGCCTGGCCGCGGATCTCGGCATACTGGCACGCGTCGCTGGTGGTTGACGGCGGGTCGATCTCGATCTCATTGATCAAGAGCTGCTGGCCGCTTACACGATCGGCCGCGATCAAGAAGATCGAGAGAACAAAGATCACAAAAAGGTTTCGAGTAGGATTATTTGTCATGTTTTTCACCAAGTTGATTCCGGCAGCCCGCGGCTGCCCTTCATTTTTCACTCCCAAATTCATGGCCGGATCAGGTAGTTCTCACGAGGTCTGATCGAGGCACCTAAGGCCGCCAATTTCGGCCAATTAAACGTCAGCGGGCAGTTCGATCGGATTCCGGGCAACGATCTCCGCCACAAATCGGTCCCGCTTTTCCATTTCAACCATTTTCTCGGCTATCTCCTCGGCACTTATGAACGGGGCCGGGATCTCCGGGTTGTCATGCTGCGGGTCCGGGAATTTGCGTTGTAGGAGGACGTGGCGGAAGTCGACGGTTTCCGTCTCGCTTCCATCGGAGTTTCGAACCGTCTTCCTCTTTTCGAGTTTTGCAATATGAAAACCGGCGTGGGACTCGATCACCCTGGGAGCGATCTCGCCTTCCTTAAGTCCTGACAAGGCCGCAACGACCTCGGCCCACGCCTCATTCGCTGACACGTCCGTATAAAGTCCGCCTTTCTCTTTGGTGGTTCGGTCCTCGCTGAATTGAGCCGCCAGTTTCGCAAGCTCCTCGCCGCTGCGGGCACGCTCCAGAATGGAACGTGCGGTTTGCAGTTTCTTGGCGACATCGAGCTCGGGGTGGGCCGCCAGATAGTCCGACCGCTCATTCTCAGTGGGCCTTATCTGGTCGGGCCAGTGCTTTCGAAGATAATCCGACGAAAGGATCCCAGCCTCCAGCACCTTGACCCTGAGCGAGAGGTCGCGGCGAGACATGAATTCCGGGTCGGCCTCGGCACGGTCATAGAGCAGCTTGGAACGAGCCCAGTTTCTTCGAGCCTTCTCCAAACTGCCCGCCGCGAGCGGCGGCACCGCACTGTCGGGCTGACCCCGTTGCCTCGCCTGCTCTAGTTGGATGGCCCGGATAGCTTCCATCTCTGAAGCAAAGAGGGTTTCATTCTTCGCGTCGGACCAGATCGCGGCGATGTCCTCCTCGGAAATACCGGAGCCCGCCGTCCCTGGCTGGGAGGTCGATTCGGCATAGATCTCGGCGATCAGATTCCGGCGCTTAAAGGCAAAATTCGCCTTGAACCTTGGATCGCCGTGGAGTCCCTCCCGCCGGGCCGCCGCCGCCAAAGCAAGGTATTCGCGAAGCCCCTTAAGGAAGTTTTGTTTGGACTCCGGAGTCGCTGCGACGGTCTCGTACACGCCCTTCTGGCTCCGGACCAACAGTTCCAGATCTTCAGGCGTGAGCTTATGAATGATCTCTGCTTCAAGCCGTGAGGCTTCGGCCTGACGTTCATAAACTTGCCAGATGATGACTCCGACGATCGAGACCGCTGCGATCGCACTAACGATGACGATGTTTCTTACTTTCATTCCAATCAAAAAGACCCCATTCGTAACCGGGACGTCCTTGCTAAAACCTGAGCTTTGCGCCGAACTGCATCACGCGAGGGGCTCCCACGGTCCTCGTGATCTGCCCGAAGTCCGTTTCATCGCTCAGGTCTGAATTGGGATTCGCGAAATTGACCATGTTAAAGGCATTGAAAATGTCCCATTTCAGCTCAAGCTGCATCCGCTCAGTAAGACGTGTCGATTTTTGAATACTGAAATCGATCCTCTTCTGGGACGGTCCGCGAAGCGTGTTGCGGCCGAGGTTCCCAAACCCGCCCAGCGGGGCATACAGAGCGCATTCCGACGGATTCGTCGGGTCCTGACACGTATTGAAATACTCTCGGGTGATATCGCTGCCCTGGCGCCGCAGCAAGGCGAGGCTTCTGACATTGGGCCTGCCGAAGGCGGCATTAAAGATCGTTCCGCTGGCACCGCCAACGTTGAAGATATTTGCCGCAACATTCAATGAACCGAACGGCACAAGCCGCTCCGACGCCTCTCGAAAGATCCCGAGGAATTGCGAGGCGATGTCGCCGCTGGTCCTGAGGACCTCAAATCCTGCGTTCGTGGCAAAGATCGAAAACGGCGAACCTGATTGCCATTGGCCGAAGCCGGAGACCTGCCACCCGGTCAGGAATCGCGACTTGGAACCGAAAGTGGGCACTTCCCAAGCGAACGAACCGCTGAACCGGTGCGGCCGGTCAAAATCCGAAACTGCCCGGTTCGCATCAAGGTTACGCTGGTCACCCTGTACCACGAGCCCGAGATTTGGGGTATCCGGCCGTCCGGAAGCCGTCGTGCTGCCAGGGTCCGTCGATCCGATATCGATCGATTTCGAGAACGTGTAAGACGCGCTAAAACCAACCCCCTTGGATAGACGACGACTCACCGTCAACTGCCCGGAGTGGTAGAAGGAATACCCGCGAGATTGGAGAATGATCGCATCCGTCGGATCGAACCCAAGATAAGGTACGCGTACATCGGCCGAGATCAGTGCGTCGGTGATCACAAAGCCGGCGTTGCTGCCGGCGTTCAGATCGATACCGCCGGTAGCCCCCAGGCCGCCGCCGGTGCAGGGTGTGTAGCCGGCCACGCCGGCAAAAGCACCGTTGCAGGCGCCGAAAGCTCGAAGGTCGGAAGCCGATGTGCTTGCTCCCCTGTCGCGCTCGCTCACGCCTGGCGAGGGTGCCGGAACCGTGCAGCCCGGCGTCAGCAGGCAAGCCTGGTTGAGCCGCGCATAGATGTAGTCCGGCGTATTCGGATCGTTAAGGTCGTAGGGCTGATTGAACCCGACTGCGAGGAGCAAATGCTGCCCACGCGTTCCGAGATATCGGGCCTCGATCGTCCAATCGCTTCCGAATTCCTGCTGGATGCCGAGATTCCACTGTTGGATCATCGGCGTCTGCAGATCGCGGTCGATCGCTCTGAATTCGAGCGGCTCCGCTCCGGAAACGGAACTCGAACCGCCCGGGGAACTGTCGATCAGGACATAGGGTGTGAATCGTGCGACCGTACGCCCCGAAACGCCAAAAGGAAAATAGTTGATGAATGGAAATCTCGGATCTTCATTCGCAAATGCCGTTGTTCCCTGGACCGTTGCCGGCACAAACTCGGTCTTCTTTTCGATCTCGCGGAAGAACGGGAAATTGCTGTAGATCGTGTTGATAAACGCAGCCGAAGGCCTGTCAAAGAAGATCCCGTAACCGCCCCGGATGAGCGTCCTGTCGTTTGCGAACGGCTTCCAGGCAAAACCGATCCGAGGAGCGAAATTGTCAAGGTCCTGGCCGTTCAGGGTATGCCTGGAATCGACGCTTGCAATACCAGGGAGTGAATCGTCGATCGCCGAGAAACCGGTCGTCTCCGTATTCTTCGGCAGAATGAAGCCGGGCCTGATATCGTCGGGGTTCGAAACTCGGTCAAAGTCGAAATTCGAGAACCGGCCCATCTTTTCGATCGGCCATCCGAACCAATCCCATCTCACGCCGACGTTAAGCGTCAGCCTTGGATGGAGTTTCCAATCATCGGAGATGTAAAAGCTGAGGTCGTTGAACCTGAACTGCTTTTCTGTCGCTCCGAACGCGACGTCGGCTTCGGGAACAAAACCCGTCAACAGTTCGGTGAAGTTCGAAAGGCCTTCGAACTCGATGCCCTGCTCTTCGGGCAGCGACGTGTCATAGAAATTCCTCTTATGTTCACCGCCGAATTTCAGCGAATGATTGCCCCATGTGTACGTGACATTGTCGGCAAGGGTGAACGTAAGCTGCTTACGTTTGTTAAAAACATCATTCGGAGCATTGAGCGAGAAATCAGCGAAATTGGCACGGCCTGCAAACCTCGCCGCACGCTGAGAGGCTGCGCCGGGCTCGAAGAGCGACGCCGGATTTGCGATCCCGAGACTCGCGTTCGTAAGGCCGTCGGCCAGGAATCGGTCGTCCAGCCGCCGCGAATTGTCGAGCGTGAAGAAACCGAAGCGGACCTCATTTATCAACGTCGCCGAAAAGAAATGGGTGTCCTTGATCGCGAGAGTTCGGTTCTGGTCGTCCTTGATCAACGGGACCGGCGAAACTAATGTGTCGTCCGAGAAAGGATCGGTCGCCGGGAAGTTTGCAAAGAAGAACGTGCCTTCCAGTTGGTTCAGCCCGCTGCCGTCGGAGCCGCCGGGCGAGAGAAGATAATCCAGCCGCGTTGTGAACTGGTCTTGCTCGAAGTCCGCCGGAAATACGTTGCGGACACGGACCAGCGGAGTACCTCCGCTGACTCGGCCCTGAGCGTTCCGGTCAAGGATCGGAAGGCCGTTCGGAAGCCCATAGGCTGAAAAATCCGTGATCCGTGTGACCCCGCCGAGCAGTACCTGGACGTTCGAACCGGAGTAAAATAGCGGTTCGTAGCGTCCCTGAATAAGGTTCGGGATCATGAATCCGCCGGTCGCCGGGTTGACCGTGCTGAGCAAGCGAAAGCCCGGGCTTGTCGGGTCGATGCAAGTGCTTGTGATCAAACCGGGAAAGCTGGTCGGCGAAAGGACGTTTATGCAGGAAGGGCCGTTCCGGAAAGAGCTGAACGCCCCGCCCTGCTGCTGTGCAGCGACAAATGCGAGACGAACGTTTTCCGGATTCGACCGGTCGGTGATCCGTGCAAGGGCCTCGGGGAGCACAACGAAACTCTGTGCCGAGGGGACATACGCCGTGCTCGCATCCGTTCGTTGATAGCTCCCGAAAAACCATAACCTGTCGCGCTTGATCGGCCCGCCCACGGTCACGCCGCCCTCGAATCTGCGGGCCTTTTGCCGGTCGATCCCATCCCTGTTAAAGAAGAAATCATTGGCGTTGAAGGCTTCGTTCTGAACGTAGGCGTACGCCGAACCGGTAAACTCGTTCCCTCCCCGTTTGGTAACCAGTTGTATGTTGCCGCCGCCGCTTCTGCCCAGTGAAGCGTCATAAAGGCTCGAGAGTACCTTAACCTCTTCGACCGTTTCAGGGCTGGGCGAGACGTTCTCGGTCAAACTTCCGGTGCCCGAAAAGTTGGTCGCGTCGATACCATTGAAAACAAGTGCCTGGCTTGTCGTTCGCGAACCATTGACCGAAACTTCCGGATTTCCGTTTCCGTTGGAGAGGGGATCTGTCAGGTCTGTCGACACCGAGGGATCGATCGCGAGGACGCCGAACGAAGAGCGATTCGCGACCGGCAAACTTTCAAGCCGCCGGCCGGTGATCTGCGATCCCGTGACCGGGCTATCCGAACGGATCGTTCCGTTGGTCTCCGTCGCAACCACATCCACCTGTTCGCCCTGCAGCTGAAGCCCGAGTTGAAGGTCGACCGTCGTCGTAACGCTTGCCGCGACGGCGACGGGCTTGGTGACCGGATCAAACCCCGCTGACTCTGCCTTCACCTCGTAATTGCCCAGCGGCAGCACCGAGACGGTCCACGTGCCCGAAGCACCTGCCGTAACCGATCGCTTGAGGCCGGTCGCCAAATTCGTTACGGTCACGACGGCCCCGGGGACGATGGCGCCGTTAGGGTCGGTTACCGTCCCTGAGAGATTGCCGTTGTCGGTCGCCTGTGCGGCGGCCGGGGGTATAAGAAGGGCCGCCTGGAAAAATACGATTGCGAACATGATCGCGATCTTTCTGAACATGTTTTTATCCTCGATGTATTTATTTTCAGAGGCCGCCCTCTTACCGAAAACGCAGATTTCAGCAGCGGAAGTAATGTTCCGCTGCTGAAAAATGCTGAGTGGGTGACCCGCTCACCCGAAGGAAGTGCCTCTTTACCTGAGCCCGTTTCCGTTGTTCGGGATCTCGAAGCCCTCAAAGTCACCGCAGAACTGGCCCGGGAACTGGATCGGTCTCAGGCAGCCAGGGGTCGAAAGCGTATTCGAACCTGCCGGATTTCCATTCGGGAACACCGGCGTGAATATCGCGCCGCCCGGCGAGCTGTCCGTCGTGTAGACGCGTCCGTCCTCGAGAAGCACATAGAGCACAAGGCCGTTATTCGCGAGCCCGGTATCACGGTTGACATCGGAGTTGAAAAGGTATTTCACAAAGGTCGCCCGGCCGGCATTCGGTCCCGTCAGGAAGACACGGTAAAGGCCGCCATTGTCCGCGACAGCCGGATCACCGGATTGGACCGGATTGTTCGTGAACCGTGCTTCGGTCGCGAATGCACGACCGTCCGGGAGGATAGCGAGGCCGTCGAAATAGGGATTCTCGTCACCGCCGCTGCCCGCGGTCAGGGTGATCCCCGCCGCCGCACCGATCTGGGTCGCCAACCCGGTCGTCGGGCTGACGCGGAAGATCCGGCTTCGCGGAGCCGATGCGGGAAGTGTGTCGTCGGACGCGATGTAGTAAAGGAATCCGTCGATCGGGTTATAGGCCCCGGCAGCTTCGGTGAAACCGGCGGGAGCGCAAAGTTCCCCTATCTGAGGTCCGATCGCGCTCTGTACGGTGTTCGGAAGCGGATACGGCGGCGGCGTTGTGCCGTTTACCGTATTGGTCCTGAACATCCGCAGGTCCGCAGACAGACCGGTGATCGGGTCCGAACCGGTTCCGCAGTTCTCGGTATCGAATTCGGCCATTCCGAAGAGGGTGCTGCCGATCGAACCGAAACCTTCATACTCGCGCCTGATCTGCTGTCCGTTCACGACAAGATTCGTGATCAGCGTACCCTGTCCGGTAGCGAGGTCGAACGAATAATACTGTTGGTCCAGGCTGGTTACGTCACGGTTATTGTCGGTGATCGAGTAACCGGTCTGGCCGAAGGCGGCCGCTCCGAACGAGGCCATAAGGATAATGCTTACTACTATTTTGTAGGCTTTTTTCATTTTCATCTCCTAAGATTTTTAACTGTGCAAAATTGCTTATTTGGCTCATGCAAGCGAACGGCTTTGTCCGGGCTCGCCCGCGCGGATCAACTGCTCCGGCAGCCTTTTGAGGGGCCGCCGGAGCCGTCTCTTTAAGGTGAATTAGGCGCACCCGGGGTCAGTGACCCGCCAGGCGGAAAATTAGGACTCAACGGCGCCGCGTAGACGGTGGTCTCGTCAGGCGCGGGCGCAAGTTCCCCGAAATAGAATGCGGCCGCCGCAAACGGAGTCAGGTTGGTCGGGAACCTTGTGACCGCATCCGGTTGATCGAGCGTCGTGACATTGCTTATATTCACGACCCCCACTGACGCACCATAGACGTACTCCTCGTCCGGATTGACCAGCAGGGCAAATCCGTCGAGTACCGTGATGCCGAAGTTTGCGTCGAAATTCCCGTCGTCATCGCCGTCGATATCCTGACCGGACGAGATCGGAGCCGTGCTTTGAACAAGCAGATAGGTCTCAGATCCGTCCCCGATAAAGAGCGGTGACGTGAACACAACCTGCGTCGTACCTGCCGGGAACGCTCGGTTCGGGCACAAACCGCTGAAGTTATTGATCAGTGTGATTGTGCCATTTGCTCCGACGACCTGGCCGCTGATGTTGACGGCCTGACTTACGAACCCGAAATTCCCGGCATCACTGTTGATCGACAGGAAGTACGTGTTCGCCGGCACAACGCCACCCGGCATTTGACCTAAGACCTCCGTAAATTCACACGCGTCGCTGATGGTTGAAGGCGGATCGATCTCGATCTCACTTATCAAGAGCTGCCCGGCCGGAACCGGTGTCGGTGTCGGCGTTGGCGTCGGAGTCGGTGTCGGCGTTGGTGTCGGTGTCGGCGTCGGCGTCGGTGTCGGTGTCGGCGTTGGCGTCGGAGTCGGCGTCGGCGTTGGCGTCGGAGTCGGCGTCGGCGTTGGTGTCGGCGTCGGTGTCGGCGTCGGAGTCGGCGTTGGAGTCGGCGTTGGTGTCGGCGTTGGTGTCGGTGTCGGCGTTGGCGTTGGTGTCGGCGGAGGTACCGGACATGTATTCGGCTGTACGTTCGGCGCACCGGGCGTCAGCACGGGACAGATCGTCTGTACATTCGGACTCAGCGGCGCCACATACCTTACCGACTCATCAGGTGAATCTGCGATCTCACCGAAAAAGAAAGCCGATGGCTCGAACCGCCGGGTATCTCCGACAAACCTTGTGACCGCATCCGGCTGATCGAGCGACCTTGTGTTGCTGATGTTCTTTACGCCGCTCGAGGCACCGTAAACCGGCTCTTCTTCGGGATTTACGAGCAACGCAAAACCGTCGATGACCGTAATCCCGAGACCCGGATCGAAAATCCCGTCGTCATTCGTATCGAGGTCCTGCCCCGAAAACAGGTTCGCAGTCGAACGGACGATCAGGTATGTCTCCGACCCCTGGCCGATCCCGGAAGGTGCGAAGTATGGCACCAGAGTCGTGCCGTACTCGTACATCCGGTTCGGGCACATGCTCAACTGATTGACCAAGGTTATGGTCCCGTTCGCCCCGACCTGTTTGCCCCCGAAATGCACGGCCTGGCTAGCGAATCCGAAATTCCCCGCATCGCTGTTGACCGAAATGAAGTAAGTGTTCGGAAGAACGAACGCGTCCTGAACGAGCCCGCCGATCTCGATAAAGGAGCAGGCGTCCGTCTCATTCGACGGCGGATCTATCAGGATCTCACTTATCAAAAGCTGGCTGCCGGGATCGGGTACCGGCGGCGGCGGTGGTGGTGGCGGCGGCGGTGGCGGCGGTGCGTTGCAGACCCGCGACTTTCCCGACGCCAAGGCAGTCACGCTCGAGCCGTTCGGGCTCGTCAGTACCCAGCCGAGTTGTTTCGCAAACGGCACCTGGAAGACGTCGAATTGCCGCCCGGGCTGGAACGATGTCGGCTGGCCCAGGTTCGCAACGTTCGATCGAAAATAGTTGTTCGGCCCGATAGGGATATTGACGACGGTTGGGAAGTTGTTTAGATAGCCGAAGTGGGCCACATACGAATTCGGCCCGATCACATCGATGCATTCGAGCACCGGAATTACGCCATCGAGCAACGGTGACTGGGCTTCATTCTTAGCCGCCGCTTCCAGGGCAAGCACGGGCGTTATCGTGTTTGCCAGGATCACCAGGTATAGGGCGATAAACGTAGTAAAAGTTCTCATCATCACTCCTTGATCTCTTACCGATAAATGCAGACCGGCAGCGTGAACCCCGGGTCAGGGCTCGTTTCGTAAATAGACTTTCCTTAAACAGCTGGAAAACCGTTTCTGGCACCGGCGCTGATCGCAGGCCGGTCGCTCAACACTTAAAACAGGATCCTCGCGGCCGCTCACTTCGTGATGAGGCAATCGGAACGCGAGGCTTTCAATCCCACGGAACGGCGATCCCAAGCCTCAGCGCCGTCCTCTCAAGGCAAACTTTGCAGCCGGCCAGATGCGCCAGCCGTTTTCTCGGCAAAGGCGAAGTTCCGGCCGAATAGAACTTTTCGATCTCCCCGGGGGCCGGGCATTCCCCGATCGGGTTCGAAAAAACAAGTCGACGCAATTCTTCCTGAATGTGGGGGCCGCTTTCGACCATTGCCATCTCACCGAATAGCCGGCCTTGTATGTTCGCGACGCTTCTTAGCTTTTCCGGCGAGGCGAGAAATACGTTTATCTCTCGCCGGGTCATCGCTAGCCGGTATTTAATGGCGTCCATGGTCCGCCGGAGCATCTTCACCGTATCTTCGGGCGAGAATCCAAGTACAAAGCGGATGATCAGGATGCTCGGCCCGATCGACGTTTCGCGTCGAACACATGCGTATTGGCAGATCGCGCGAAGTTGGTCCGACATTCGGTTGCGCGGCCTCGGATCTTCCGCGAGATCAATGTCGATCTTGGTTCCCTGGAAAGCCGACGAAAACAATGGGGTCATTACGAAAGCGCCTTTGACTTCAATAGGTGACTCTTTAACGATCGCGGACACCGGCACGAAGGATCGGTACCGGCCAAACTTCGTTCCATTCCAACTCGAGAACTCCACCTGCGAGGCGAACGATCGAGCGTTCGGCAAAATCGCTTGCCGTGCGGCCGTCGGCCGTTTCAGCTCTCTATGGGACACTCTTACCTTCGCGTAACTGTGTTGCATTCAATGGGTTTGCGCAGTTCCACCGTCTGGTCTCGTAGGACCAATTGCATAAAGCGGAATTACTCGATGTAAGTAGCGATGGTAACGGCCGGATGTTACAAAGCGCTTATTCGCAGGTTAAATCGAAGATAAAAGATTGTTACAGAGTTGCGGCCGGAGGCGTCTCCCGACTGTTCCCGAAAAGGTTAATTGAAACGCGATCTATTCGGCGGAGACCCCTCCGGCCGATCTGATTGAGTCGGCTTAAGAGCCCGCTGTGGGTAACGGAATGCGGGTTGACGGCCAAAGGCTGGAGAAAGCAAAACCCCCGGGCTCAAGCTCCCCGGGGGTTGTTGTCATAATACGAATTCGGACGTGTTCCTGGTCATTCAGAACACCCGTCGGGGCGGAAGTTCCGTGTAGCACGAACAGGACATTTTTTTCAGCTTGGCTCGGTCGGTAATGAAGATCTGCCCCCGGACATAGTCGATAGCGTTCTTCTCGCGAAGCGATTTTGCCATGCATGTGACGCTCGGCCGGTAAACGCCGAGGACGCCGGCGATGTACTCCTGGGTCAGGTTGAACTTGTTCTTTCGGCTCCGGTCCTGAAGCATCAGCAGCCATGTACAGAATCGTTCTTCAACCGCGTGGTGCGTATTGCAGATCACCTTTTGGGAAATCTGCTTTATGTAGGCGTTGATCTGATCGTGAAGCCAACGCTGCAACGGCCGGCTGTACGTAAGCTCACGTTCGAGCACATCCTTTTCGATGCGGTAAGCATCTCCGCCAACGCACACCTGAGCGCAATTTACCGCCGAAGAAGTGCTCCAGACGGCCGATATCCCAACCGCGCTCTCGTTGCCGGTGACGGCGACCTCGATCGTCCGTCCGTCCGCCAGCATCTGGAACTCAGAGATCACGGCATTCTCGGGAAAATAAACAAAATCGACCTCGTCATCCTGTTGAAAAAGGTACTCGTCCTTCACAAGGTGGGTATGCTTCAACAGCGGCCGGACCTTATTCAGAAGTACAGGCGACAGGCCGCCCATGCCAACTCTGGGCACTAGGGCGCGGACCGTTTCAAGTCGTTCAAGGCCAATATTATCGTAAGCAGTTCTTATCACTTCGTCGATAGGTGTCTGCGGTTGGTCCGCGGGCATGTCCATTTTCACGGCCTGCCGTGCGGTCCCTGCACCGGTTTCATAACCTTCCATTTAACTGACTACCTCCCGATAAAGCGCTATTGGGGCCCTAGTTCCGATTATCTAGACAAAAAATTTTTCGGCTTCGAAGCCCGGCGAAAGGGGGCCGTGGCTGTCGTCGCCCCTCTTCTATTCTCCTGCCGGTCATTCCATTTCGCATGATCTGCCCTGCCGCTTTCTCGGATTTACCCTCTTGACGCAGCTGCACGCGAAATTTTGCCAACACCCTGAGAGATCAAATTTTGCGTTTTCTTTAGTTGGCTTTGCGGCCGGGCGGCGAGACCGTCCGCGGGTTCGGTTGGTTTCGATCTTACAAGGTCGTGCCCCGGCCATACCTGAACCGAAAAACGAACAGCCGGATAAACGCCCCTGCAAGGTCAAACAACGTTGTAAAAAGTCGAACTTCTAGAGTGTTTCCGACGAGTGTATAACGAAAGCATCTAAATTCAAAGCTTTTTGATTCCGTCGAGTCAATCGGATCGAACCCGCTGCAGGCCCGTCGGCGCCTCTCTCGCAGGCCCGAGGGTGCGGTGCCGCTTCGGGCCAATTTCACCGGGAAGGCCCCTCTGAAGTCCAACAAAAAAGGCGGCCTCACGGCGCGCCTTTCATGATCAAAGTCTTGGTGGAGTCGAGGGGGATCGAACCCCTGACCTCTGCAATGCCATTG
>JBFXJZ010000009.1:0-144375 GCA_050174305.1 Pyrinomonadaceae bacterium
TTCTGCATCATCGCTATTTAGCCATTCGAACAACTTGGTCGCTGGAACCTCGCTCTTGATCTGTCCCAGGGCTATCGCAATCGGGGCGCAGGTTTCATGATTTTCATCGTGGTGCAATGCAAGCAAAGGTTCGACTGCTCGTGGATCGCCGAGAAGTCCTAAAGCAACAACAATGTTCTGCTGAAGTTGAGGGCCGGCTATTTTCAGTTCACCGATCAACGGCTCGACAGCTCGTCGATCCCTTATGATCCCAAGCGAGAATGCCGAGGCAGATTTCTCTCGCAAGTCATCTCTGGCTTGCAGAATTTGAATCAGTACGTTCACCGCGCTTCGGGCTCGAAGCTGTCCGAGAGCGAGGATCGCCTGCACCCTGACCTTTGCATCCGGGTCCTCAGTTGACTTCATTAACAATTTGACCGAACGCTTATCCCCGCCCTGAGCCAAAAGCCTCGCAGCTTCCGCCCGTTTAAACGGATCTATGGCCTCGACCAAATCCTTTCTCAGCTTTGCGGTCTGATCCTTTTCAAGAGCCTGTGAACCGGTTTGTGCGTTTTCTTTGACTGTTAGCACCGTCAAAAACAACAGACCTATCAGAAACAAAGCGGTCGGCGAACGATGCCTTGTGGTGGTGATTTCGTCATCTTGTTTAGGCCAGCGTGGAAATTGCAACTTTTTCATCATTATTCTCCCGACAGAATTCCCCTGTCGGTCGAGAAATGTTCAAAAGCGGTGATATTATTCCGAAAACGATCCTTCTTTTTGAAGCCGAGTTAGAATGGTGGAGATGAGGTCGATGCAAATTATCCGCCGTGTTTTACAATAAATGCATTCCAAACCCTGAATGGAATAAACCGGAGAGAATTGCGCATCTTTTATTTAGGTCATAAGTAGGAGACATGTTTTGAACGTTCCGAAACCGAGTGTAGATACAATTTATAACGCGGCTGCAACACCCCGTTTGCTTGAGGCTTTAACAGACGAGTTCATCCAGGCGATGACATTGATCGGAAAATTAGACGACCGAACCTATACGATGGGTTGGGAAGAAAAGCGGAGCATAGGAGCCCATTTTCGGCATAACTACGATTTTGTAGATAATTGCTTGATCGGTCTACGATCGGGCAAGATAGACTACACACGACGCGAGCGTGATCCTCTTTTCGAAGAGAACAGGCTGCATGCAATTGAGCGAATTAGCCTGATGATTGAGAACTTGCGATCCTTGCCGAACGGGCGATTGGAGAGACAGATTCATATTCGTTCGGAGGTTGACAGTACCGTGTGGCACCTATCGAGTGCTCTGCGCGAGATCGAATTCCTCCATAGTCACACGGTTCATCATCACGCGATGGTTGCTGAAAAGCTTAAAGTCTTCAATATTCATGTTCCCGATGGATTTGGGGTGGCTCCATCAACTCTGGAATTTTGGGCAGAAGAGAAAAAACTGCTTAACAGATCTGCTGTTTAGGCTTTGCCAATCAAACCGCTCGTTTCCAATGCTGGGACATTGAACGGAGTGCTTAAATTAATAAAATATGTCAACAATGACCTTGATTGTCAGTTGGGCCCTCCGCTTGATCGTAGCTGTGATTCTGCTTCAAACCTTGTTCTTCAAGTTTACCGGTGCAGAGGAATCGAAGTTCATTTTTTCCACCCTGATGGGGCCAGAACTGGAGGTCGTTGGGCGTGTCGGTTCGGGCGTAGTTGAGCTGGTTGCCGTCATTCTCCTGTTTATTCTGCGAGCGGTCTGGCTCGGGGCTATTATTGCACTTGCTACAATTTCTGGTGCTATTTTCTCGCATCTGACAAAACTTGGGATCATCGTCCAAGATGACGGCGGCCTGCTTTTTGGCTTGGCGGTTTTAGTATTTGTCATAAGCTCGACTATTCTTTTCATCCATCGCGGAGAAATTCCTATCGTCGGAAACCTTTTGCGAAAACACGATGTCTGATCTTTTCCAAATCATTGCTCAGATCCTGAATTCCGACTTTACAAGAATTGGCGAATTTTCTCCCGTTTTGGTTTTCTTCATTTTCTTTTTCGGGACATTTGTTAGTGAGGATGCGGCCTGTCTCGCGGCCGGTGCTCTCGCCGGACAGGGCAGGATCTCATTTGCACTTGGCGTGTCGGCGTGCATTGCGGGCATTTTCGTTGGCGACATTCTGCTCTATTGGATCGGCAGAATATTCGGCTGGCGTGTTGTGGAAACCGGGTTCTTCAGGCGTTTTGTTTCCAAACGGTCGATTTCCAAGTCATCCGCTTGGCTTGAGAAACGCGGAGCCACCGCCGTCTTCCTTAGCCGCTTTTTACCGGGCCTTCGTTTACCGACATACCTCGCGGCCGGTTTCCTGCGGACCGATTTCTGGAAATTTTTCCTATATTTCCTCATCGCGGCACTTGTGTGGACACCGATTCTTGTCGGCTCGGCTGCATACGCTTCAGGGACATTTCTTTCCGGCGGTTTGATAGTAGAGGTTGTCGCCTTGTTTGTAGTCGTCAGGCTCATTTTTCATTTTGCTTCATGGAAAAATCGCCGAATGTTCGTCGGCCGGATAAAGCGTATTCTAAATTGGGAATTCTGGCCGATCAGAGTATTTTATTTTCCTGTTGTCCTCTACGTGCTGTTCTTAAGCTTTAAGCACCGGAGCCTCACGGTTTTTACGTGTGCAAATCCTGGAATTCCTTCTGGCGGTTTCATCGGCGAATCGAAGAACGACATTTATATTGGTTTAGGCACGAACAGTGAATCTCTTCCATATTTGTTAAAGCATACGCTTCTGCATGCCGAACTCTCTGCTGAGCAGAACCTCGTAACAGCAAAACAGTTCATCAAGGAGAATTCAGTGTCGTATCCGGTCGTGTTAAAGCCCGATGCAGGAGAGCGAGGCAAAGGAGTTAAGATCGTCCAGAATGAGATCGAGCTCGGGGTTCACATTAGAGAGATTGAAATTGATTTTGTGTTGCAGGAATACTTCGACGGTGAAGAAGCGAGCATCTTTTACTATCGATATCCCGAACAAACGAAAGGCGAGATCTTTTCGATCACGGAGAAAGAATTTCCGGTGCTGTGCGGCGACGGCCGCTCTGATCTTGAGCAACTGATATTGCGCGACCGGCGAGCCGTTTGTCTCGCAAAAAGCTATTTCTCGCAAAACAGCAGCCGCCTGGATATTGTTCCCGACAAGGATGAGCAAGTTCAGATAATTAATATTGGGACGCACTCGATGGGGGCGATCTTCCTGGACGGCGGCTGGTTACAAACTGAACTGCTGTTAGAGAAGATCGATAGTATTGCCCGCGGCGTCAAGGGGTTTTACTTTGGCAGATTCGATATCCGGACTCGATCTTTCGACGATCTTAAGAATGGAGAAAACTTTCGTGTGGTCGAACTCAACGGTGTTACGAGTGAATCCACAAATATCTACGATCCCAAATTCTCGTTGATCGACGCGTATAGGATATTGTTCAGACAATGGGCGATAGCCTTTGAGATCGGGATCCAAAACCGAAAACTCGGGGCCACCCCCACGTCTGTCCGAACTCTGGTGAGTCTTATTTTCAAACGGCCTCCAATTATTAATGAGCCCGCGACCGACGATACGCCATTGCTCAATCTGTAACTCCAAATGTGCGTCATATATATAGCATTTCATGTACGAAAGGATTACCCGTTGATCCTATTGGCAAATCGCGACGAGTACTATTCACGCCCCACAGAATCGTCGCATCGTTGGCCGGATCACCCTGAGATTTTGGCCGGCCGGGACACCGTCTCCGGCGGAACGTGGCTGGGGGTGACCGAAGGCGGGAGATTTGCCGCCGTGACAAATTATCGGGACCCGAACGAAAAAAAGAGAGGCACTTCACGAGGAAGTCTAGTTGCCGATTTTCTGAGATCGAAGGTTCCGGCTGAAGATTTTCTTACGATCGCTCGTGAAAAAGCGCACGAATTTGCTGGATTTAACCTAATTGTCGGCGAAATGAATGCAAGACGAAATGAGCTGTATTACTTTTCGAACCGCATAGGCACTGTCGAGAAATTAGAGAAAGGAATCTACGGCTTGAGCAACAGATTACTAGACACGCCGTGGCCTAAGGTTGATAAAGGAAAGAATGCATTATCCGATAATTTGGACCAGGTAACGATCTCTGTCGAGCCGCTTTTCGAAATGCTGCGTGATGAGACGCCGGCCGACGACGAGAGCTTACCTGATACGGGTATCGGCTACGAACGCGAAAAACTGCTTTCGGCGATTTTCATCAAGTCGCCAGACTACGGTACCAGGTGTTCAACTGTCCTGAGATTTGACGCGACATTCAATTTCGACTTTGATGAGCGAGTTTTTGTTTGAGAACGACGGTCATCCAAAAACATTTTCCGATATTTCTCGTTCACATTTTGCACATCAAACACCACGAAGAAATCGATCGTCCTGAAGGCCCTGTCAATCACGGGTGGACCACAAACCTTAGCTCCGATTCTAAGGTACATATTGAATAGACTCGGCAGCTCAACAACCGTCGAATCTGCAGCAAGTTCTTCCGAGGTACACGCCTTATCGTAGCGCGGCTTTACGCCATAGACGTCATGAAAAAATCCCTGGTCTTTTAGGTGATGAAAGGCCTTCATCCCAACACTACAATCCGTTGTGAAGATCGAACAGCAACCAAACAAAAAGCGCTTATTCGTTTCTCTCAAATGATCGGCCAACCCTCTCCAAAGTAGAAAGAGCACCTTTGTATTCCGATGCTCAAAGGCAATACAGGCCCGTCCAATCTCAACCGACTTTTCAAGCACGTCTGCGGGAAGGTCTTCAATGCTAAATTCGCTAAACGAATAGAAATCCGCGACCTTACTGGCAGTTTCTATTGAATTAACACGGTATGTTCCTACGGTTTTCTGGGTCTTTTTCTCGATAACAATCAGATGCCTGCAATGATAATCGAATTCATCGTATTCCATACCGTCAGAAATGTCCGATTGAAGTTCGCCAGCAAGTTCGAGATTAAAAACCTCATATCGGAGCCTTAGCGCCGATTCTATGTCCTTTTGAGTCTGGGCAAATCTCACCTCATACCGTTCAGTTGAGATCTCTAATTCGGGGCCTACAGATGCAGCTAACGTTAGTACTTGCTCTTGCATATCATACAAATTGGAACATCGACTTCCGAGCGAATTCCGGATTCACTGAGATTCAAGGTACCTCGTAGCCTCGACTGTCTCTTCCAAATTCCGAGGCACTTTCTTCGACAGCTTATCGAAGATCGACGGATTCCTTTTGAAGGCTTCGATCAGAATAGTTATTTCCTCCGGTGTAAAGTAGTTGCGCCGTTTTGTTTCAAGTTTTTTCTTAGGTATGTTCCTATAAAGCCATTCGCGATATTCGATAAGTCCCTTGCCATACCCTCGAGAAATAGCGATCAGGTCGGCTCTACGTTCAAATTCAGCCGTAAAATCGTTAGTCGTCAATTTCAAGAGGCCTAGCAACCTGAGTCGATTCCGGGTCTGGTAATAGAGGGCATGAGCTAATTCGTGAGTCAAGATGGCCCTGAGGGCATTATGCGAAACGTCGCCGTCAAAAACCGCAGGGTTAACAAATATGATCGTTTTCAGATGCCGAAGCGTTAAGTATCGGGTGAATGAAAACCGCGCCTTGAAAAAATCGGAATCGCTGCTGAACGTTTCGAGTTTGATATCCTTTTCGGAAATTTCGGGATACGACTCCGACCGGACACCGCTGAGTAGCTTCAATGTCTTTTCAATTGCCGACTTCTTATCGGTTGTTCGGCCAGTAGGCAAACCTGACGGCCGGACTTGGGTGAATGCAGCCGCAGAAAACACCGCGACGAAAGCGATCGGCAGTACAATTTTTCTTAAATATTTTCTTCGCACCAAGTATCTGGTCCCCAATAAAAAGAAAGCTACACCTGAACCACGATCGAGCAAATCTGACTAGATGAATTAGAACTCCAAGTGCTGCATAAATTGAGATGGTTCAAAAGTGATCCCAACTCTCTTTATGACTTCGCCCTCACCGTTGAGGATCCAAACAGTTGGGAATCCCGAGACCTCATGCGATTCCAGGAATTTTTGGCCTTCCTCACTCTCGTATTCGATGCGGCTAAAGATAAAGCGTTCGTTTATAGCTCTCTTGACGCTAATGTCCGAGAACACCGTGCTATCCAGCTTCCGACAGTTGGAACACCAAATTGCAGAAATATCTAAAAGGATCGGCTTGTTCTCAGTCTTTGACCGAACCAAAGCATCCGCGAACGGAACATTTACAAGCCCCGTGTTGGCAAGCGCCTGACGCCCCCAAAAACTCTGCAATTCTACGTTCCCAAAATACAGAGCCAATGCGACCATCCCATAGAAAAGGACGCTGCCTAGTTTGCTGGAAAAGAACTTACTCATACGCCACCTAGCGACACAGCAGGTTTTCTAAATGGGTTTCGCACGTACACGACGAACGCCAGCATCGCCATAACTATCAGCGGCATTAGTGCCATCATCATTTCGTTATGCGTAACGTGCGTAAAAAAGGCCCCTACCATGATCATTATCAATCCAATCGCAGCAAATGCCGAGGTCCTCGGGATCAAAAGTCCGATCGCCCCTAGTATCTCGAAACTCCCGATCACCAGATAGATCTTTTCGGGCATGCCCCATCGGGTAAAATTAGCTACCGTTTCCGGGTCGCTCATTAACTTTGGTACGGCCATCATCATAAACAATGCTGCAACCAGCGCTTGGATGATCCACGAAGTGATATTTTTTCCTTTACTCATAGTATTTGACCTTCCTTCTTTTCATGTTCAGCTAAACAAAGATATCAAATCGATGGATTATTATTCCCATCTCAAAAAAAGTGGCCGTGGACTTCGCGTTTTGATCTATGTAAATTGAATTGCATCACTAGGTATATTTGTCGATCAATTTCGATATTGCTTCTTGCGAAACCGCTCCGACAAGCCTTTCTTGCTCTTGACCGTTTTTAAAAACGATGAGAGTTGGGATTCCACGAATACCCAACCTCTGCGGCACAACTGTGTTTTCATCAACGTTCATCTTAAAAATACCCGCCTTGTCACCGTATTCTTCCGCGATCTTTTCTACTATTGGGGACAGAATTTTACATGGTCCACACCATTCTGCCCAGAAATCCACAAGAATTGGCACGTCCGCCCCACCTACTTCCTGCTCGAAATTTGAGTCGGTTATTGTCTTTGCTCTTACAATCACTTCTTTTCTCCGTACCGTTAAATTTCCGGACTTTGCGTAGCTCCGGCAGTTAAAGATTTACTTTTTTCAGGAATTTATTCCGAGCAGCCAAATTTTCTTCAGGAGTCGTTCGAGCTAGTTAGTGGATTCTGGCTAAAAACGGGAAAGAGAGATGGCGTTGAGAGCCTGTCCCGTCTCGATTCGAATTCTATTACAATTGTTAGATGCTGCTCAGGCCCCGCAAAAATCGGAAAAGGAAGTCCATTTCTGCGACTCCCTTTTCCTCCCCCTTGTTTCCTTATCTAAGAAAAATAACTTAGAAGGCAAATCGAACTCCAAGACGAACCTGTCTTCCGGACTGGAAGCTGAGTGGCTGTCCGTACCTGGCATCTCGGGTGATGGTCTCGAAAACGGGCTGACCATTTGCAGTTCCAATTTGAACCTGGTTGTTAACCAAATTCAAAAGCTGCGACTGGATACCGCCATTGAAAATGGCCCGAATGGTATTCAATTCATCGCAAACCCCGCCCGGGCAATTATTGAAGAGATTGAAGCCTGACTGTTGGCCAGAAACATCGCTGGCTGTCAGGATGTTGTAAACATCGGTGACATTCTTCTCATCAAAGAGATTGATGAAGTTCGCCTCAAAAGAAAATTTGTATTTTCCGTCATTGCCGAATTTATAGTGATGAGTGACGGCAAAATCAGTTTGAGTGAAGTTATCCGTTCGCCCGAGGTCACCTCGTCCGAAAACGAACGTGTTCGCGTTGAACAGCGACGCCTGCGTGGAAATCGGTGTCCCGCTCGTTCCCAAAAACGCGAACGTAATGTCGGTCGAATTACTGACACTTTTCAGCCAATCAAATGTATAACCGCCAAATAGTTTCACTGCGTGCGGCCTGTCCGTCGCCAATCGTCCGTTGTCACGGGTGCCATTGATGTCAAAACCTAGGAATGGCAGGTCAAAAAATCGGTTCACATTCGGACTGGATCGACCTCGTTCGTCAGAACTCGCCAGACCAGAGAAGTTGCCCTTCAGCCGGCTATATGTGTAGGTTCCGCTGAAAAAATAGTTGTTTGCATAACGTTTATCGAAAGTAACTTCGAAGGCATCATATTTCCTTTCTGCTTTGGGCGTAGCGGGGATGCCAGTAGCGAATGGTTGACTAACGATACCGCTGCCCGGATTGGCGATAAAGAAGTTTTCGTTGCCTGCGTTATCAAAAAACCCGACATCTTCGACCGCCTCGTCGAGCTGCTTATGGGTATACCTAGCCCTAACCACGGAATCCTTAAAGAATCTTCCAAACCGGGACAGGTCCTGCTCAAACCCGACGGTTACCTCACTCATTCGCTGAGCTTTGAGGTCCGGATCAACTCGATTATCCGAAGGATCATTCGATGGAACGCGAAAATCGAGCGTGATGCCACCTCGTGGGTTAACGGCATTTAGGACGCTCTGAATACTGGTAAAAGTATTGATGTTGTCACCCGGCAATATGGGCAGGAAGGTTCGCAGGAACTTATCGCCGCCAAAAGAGCCGCGTGGCAATTCATACTTGAATCGGTCATAAAACCAGCCATAGCTCGCAAAGATCTTGGATTTTCCATCGCCAAAGAGATCGAACGCACCGCCAATTCGCGGAGCGACTTTGTCGCCCCAATTGAACTCGATCGGGACCCCGACAGCTCCAAAAGTCGGAACGTCTTCCTTCTCGATTCGGACTCCTAAATTAAGCGTTAGGCGGTGAAATGGCTGCCAACTGTCTTGGACAAAGAGTCCCTGATTCTTGCTGGAAGCGGCACCTGCCGTACCGAATTGTGTCAGCTGGATGTTGCCTAACGGGCTTCCAACACCAAAGGCCGTTTGTCCAAAAAAGTAACGAAGTTGTCCAGTATTAAAGAACCCGGAATCGACGTCATTTTCTACGCGGTTAAACTGGTACCCAAATTTGAGAATATGACGTCCGCCGAAATTGTTGACCAGGACCTGTGCGTCGAGATCAAAGGTGTTGCGAATTGAGACGTCTTTGAAGGTATTGGTAGTGTCACCTATATTATCGAAACCGATACTATTAGTGGCTCCGCAGCCAAATCCCGGTAGACTAGCCAGAACAGTGGCACTTCCTGAACATCGAATACGGAATCCGGACGGCACACCGTACGAATTATCCCTTTCATTTAGGAACGCTCGCCCACCGCGTCCACTAATTACCCAATTTGCCGTTGGCGAATACGTTGCACTGTATGTAAAATTCGACGCATTAACGCGGCCGCCCTTTTGACTCTGATCCCCGATTCCGCTCGTCGAACCAAATCCCAAGATTCCGCCATTTACAGTCTGTGGCGTATATGAGTACGTGCCTGTTGCTCGTAATTTTTCCGTTATTTGTCCGTCAAGTCGCGCGAAGTAGTAGTCGTTTCTTTGACTCACATCGTTCGTCTCACTTGTTCCGTTTGGGAAGATCGAAGTTCGTTGAGTGTCGAAAAATTGAGGTGCCGCACTTACAAAGAACCACAAGCGGTCTTTCAAGATAGGTCCGCTCAAATTAGCCGTCGGAAAGAAATTTGTGAATTCGCTGTCTGGGGGATTCAGAAAAGTTCTAAGTCCATCTCGACTAGGCGAAATGTATTGAATTGAATCCGTCAGGCCACGCAGAATTGGTCGAGTGTCTGCATCGAGTCTATCGGATTGAAATTGGGTTCCGAAATTGCCATGAAACCGATTGTTGCCACCCTTGGTAACAACGTTTACTACACCGCCAGTAGCTCCACTGTATTCCGCCTCAAATCCGCTCGTCTTGACCTGTACTTCGCTAACGACATCGTTCGACACGTTTTGCACGTTTCGCAACTGTCCGCTACGGAAATTGGTCACTTCCAATCCATCGACGATGTATGTGTTTTCCGCTCCCGAAGATCCGTCAATCTGAAATCCTGCCCCAAGCGGCTCCTCTCGGACTGCTGGCGACACTCTTAGAACGCCTGCAAAATTGATGCTTGCCTTTGGCGTCAGATCAATTCGACGGTCGCTGATATTAGTCTGTATCTTATTGTTCTCCGTATCGATGCTCGCAATATCGCCAGACGAAACCTCAACCGTGGCCGTACTTGATTCAACCATCAAACTAAATTTGACCGACTGAGTCTGGCCGAGGCTAACGACCACCTCGGATTCGATGCTCTTGAATCCACGTGAATTGACCAATACTCTGTATCGACCGGGTGGTATCTGCGAAAGTCGGAAACCTCCGTCTGAATCAGTCCGAACGCTCCTGTTGAAACCAATGTCAATTCCGCTTACTATGACTTCCGAACCTGGCACCACCGCGCCGTTTTGATCTATAACCGAGCCTTCGATGTTTCCTGTCCGCTCTTGAGCCTGTGAAACTAACACCGATCCAAACAACAACACTGACGAAAACAGTAAGTACATCAATCTGTTTCTCATTGCAAAAACTCCTTGATTTGTGATCTTTGACCTTCCGGCGAGACAAATCTACGCCGTCGGGGGATTTACCAAGGGACTTGTAACGGGACCTATTAAAGGGACTTAAGGAAAGGGACTTATCTAATAGCTGTTGGCGAATCTTATTAAGCGAAACTCTTCAGTAGCACAACACCGCTTCTTACAAGTGATCGTAGATTCGCTACTTAAAATTGAGATGTCATTTTGACATAGATTTATTCCATGGATTCATCCTTTTCTTGTTTTTACTTGATTTGCTCTGTGTAAACTTCAGTTGACGGCTTGAAAACGAGCCACGCAAATGCAAAATAGTCGCCTGAACGGATCTGCTTGAGTTGTTTTCCTTTTAGTTTCCCGTCGATCGCAAGCCCGAAGATATTCCATCGTGATTTCGTTTGCTCGTCAACGAATTCGTCGCTGTCATATACAAATGCCAATTTCTTTCCGTCGATTTCGGGAACGAAAACTCCGGTTGAGCCGATACTCTTCGAATTACTTATTTGCCCATCGTCGAGAGCAGACGCCGCCCCATCGGCGTGGAAGATCACAATATCGGTCGATGCAATGCGGTCGGCGAGTACCCTTCGCCTTCTGGTAATGGCGTGACGGTATGCCTTCGAAATTCGACCGAATTCGACCGCTATTACTTTTTCCATTGGTAGCAAACGCTGGTCAGGTTTACCTCGGAACAGGAACGGAGTTTTGGCTAAATCGTCATAACCCTTATAAGGGTTAGTTCCGTATTGGCGATTGAATCCCGTTTCCCGTGAAAGAACGAGTCCCTTCGGAAAGGCCTTCATGAACTGCCCAAAGCTCACTATCTGACTCGGAAATTGCTTGAGAATTTTGCCGTTGAGATCGCCGACGATGGCTTCCCCGGAAATCTGCTGCCACCAACTTTCGGTCTGTCGGTCATACATAACCATGTCCGAGTGCCGCAGCATACCGGAAACACCAAAATCAAGCACCTTACCGTCAAGCTGACGGTCAAACGCGATCGCGGTATAACACAAGGGGCAGAATGTTACAGTAACCGGCCTTCCACTAATTTCATCGTTGACGATCTCATGCCACATCAATATCTGTAACGGATATGCCTTCGCCTCGTCTCCTACTTTTAGAGAGATGACGGGCTCATTCGACTTCAACCAATTAGCGGCATCACTGATCGCGACAAATTTAGGTTTGTCGATAGCCGGAATACCGTCCTTCGGCGGACCGCCCGACATTAACTCGTCCAGGTCGATAGATCTCTTATCGACATTTGTCTTCCAACCCTTCGCTATCTTGTTTTTTGGTTGTGCGGCCGGGATATCCTGTGAAAAAACACATCCGACCGCTGCAAATGAAACCACCGAAACTGCCAAAATAAACTGCCTCAATCTAGTGTTCATATATTTCACCTCTAACTTGTTTGTATCGGAGAGATGCTGATTTTCGGCGATTTTATTCCGCGGAGCGGCGGCAATTATATTTCTTTCATATGCGGAATAAATTGAAGCGTTTTCAATATATTCCGGTTGATGACGGCATTAATCCTTAATGAATATGCCCTCGATAGAAAAGCGACCAGCAAGCGCTAGGGCCTATGTCTATTGGTAATTGTGCCCGGGAATTGAGTTTTCATCGAACAAGGGGCAATTTTTCTACTCTCGCTTCCAATGTCGTTTTTTTGGAACTGAAAGTGGAGATCTTCGCGAACAGGCGGATGACGGGAACGATTTTGGGACTTTCGTTTGAATTATCCGCCTGTCCTGCGAAGTCTTGGAAAGCCTTAAGTCCCTATATGTCGGCAATATCAAAAAGAAGTTCTATCAACGCTACAATAAAGCTGATTTTATTCATTGGAATCGGCGTCGGCACCTATCTGATCTGGATGCTGGGTATGTTTGTAGTTCATAACAAGATTGCCTGGCGACGGCTGATCTTCCACAAATATTCAACACTTTTTTTACGATTTTCAAATCTGAAGATCGAAGTCATTGGACAACCCCCAAATCCACCGTTTTTATTAGTTGCGAATCACTTAAGCTATGTTGATATAGCCGTTATCCGCTCAGTTGCGGAAACGATCTTCGTCGCAAAGAGCGATGTTAAAGGATGGTTCCTAGCCGGCCGGTTTATCCGTGATATGGGTACGGTGTTTGTCAATCGGGATAATCACCGCGATGTATTGAGGGTTCAAGGCGAAATCTTTGAAAGACTAGATGCGGGAGAGTCCATTACTTTTTTCCCCGAAGGTACAAGCACAAACGGTAAAGAAGTATTGAAGTTCAATTCATCACTCTTTGATCTTGCAGCCAAAAGGAACTTTCCGGTTTACGCCGCCGCGATTTCGTACCAGGTCGAGCAGGCCGGATTTAAGGCAAGTACAATGGTCTGCTGGTGGGATGAAACCGCTTTTATCACACATCTTTGGCGTCTTTTTACCCTAGAACGCGTTTCAGCGTCAGTCCATTTCTGTTCATCGCCGCTTTGCAATTCTAACCGAAAAGAATTGGCCGGTGATCTTCACGAGCTAATAAGCACCCACTTTGTACCTTGCGACTGACATATCCGAAAACTCGTTGGGATCTTTTCTTTGAATATCATGGAAACTCACGTCGCCGAGCAGTCAAACGGTAATATGTGGGCCCGACTGGGGCCGAGACGGCAGTAATTCGATTGCTGAAAGCGGGTCATCCTTAAATAAAGATCACCTAGCATGCCGACAATCTTCTAATGTGAACGGTATCTGCGAGTCCGCGAAGTTGCGCGTCAATATCCTCGACGGTACAAAATTGCGTTATTTCCTTTTTGGCTTCTTCAAATACGACATCGCTGACGATCACGTCATTTCCATGCGAAAGCCCCTCAAGCCGGGCTGCGGTATTTACCACCGTACCAAAAAAATCCAGACTATTATTGAGGTTCACGGCCAGGCATGCTCCGGCATGAATTCCTGCCTTAAGTACCAATTCGCCGCCCATTTCGGCGGTCCGGGCCCGGAGCGCGGATTGCGATTCAAACACGGTATTGATCGCGTCCGCACCCTTCGCAAAAGAAGCCATAACTGAATCGCCGATGGTCTTTATAAAAACTCCCCGATTACGCTCGATCTCGTCGGTCAAAATATCGAAGTGCTCGCGCACCATCTTATACGCTTGCGTGTCGCCTCGTTCGGCATACATTGCCGTCGAACCGCGTAGGTCCGTGAACAAGACTGTAACGTAGCCTATTCTTAGAGATTCGTTTACGGACGGTGTTTCGCCTGAAAATAGTTTATGAAACGACGGAATGAGCAGCAGGTCAAGTCCCTTTGTTGGTGCGAATTCTAGGCTATTAGAAGGCATCAAAACCGGTTCGTCTCCGCGTTCCCGTCGAAAGCGTTCGCTTGCTGAAAAAGTCACATTTACGTTACGGTCCAAATGTAGTTCGAACATTGATTCGCAGCCCAGACAGTCGATCTGACTCTTAGCGTGGGTAAGCGAAGCGAATGTTTCCGCAGCACCACCGCATGAAGAGCAGAAGACCTCCCAACGCAATTCCACAATTCCGTCGCGGAGTGCATAGGCCATAGTGTCCAGTAATTCGCGCTCTGTTGTTTCGAGTCGATCGGCTAACCATCGCGGGCTGAGTTGCAGATTTGGCTCGCCCAGTAGCAAAAAATACTGACTCAACTTCGCAAGCATATCCAATGGTTCAACCGGAGTGTTTATCTTATCGTGCGACGGCAGTGAATCCTCCGCAATAGTTGATTTGACCAAACCTCCTAAAAAAGTGGATTTGGTTCTCTGCCACCAGCTTCGGTTTTCTCTCATATTCTTCGGATCTTTCCTGGCTAGAGTGATCTGCCCTAGGTTCTATTCTATAAACTATTTTCCTTCGAATAAGACATTGCTAAAGATCACGCAATTATTCCCCGCCAACCGAGTCATGAAATGACACACGAACACTGCTCCCCAGGGAGTCCAAATGTACTATGCAAAAAAGCGAAAACGAAGGGAGGTAATTATGGAGATGAAAGAAACGCAAATGCAAATTCTAAGTAGCAGATCGCTTAAACAAATCTCTTCAACGCCGCCGCATCTTCATGGACGAAATTGAACAGGGTGATGTCGAACGAGTCATCCTCAACGCTATTTAAACGGCGCCGGAAGCCGAGGATGGCCACGACAGATCGCCTTCGAACACGCTTTTCGTCGGCGGGTTTGTTTACCTGCTACCGAAACGGTGGACTCCGGCGGAACTTATTACATCCCTACCCGAAAAGCTTGCGATTGTGTAAAATAGACATTGCGGACACTTAGGTAATGCGAGCACACACAAGCAGAGACTTGACGCTCTAACACTCCAGAGCTGGAAGCTTCCTCGGTCTGACAATCAGGCCTTAGGGAATGGGCTCATCGCAATACACAATCATAAGAATGCTGAGAGTCTTTGATTCCGCGACCCCCGATACTCGCCAGCTCCACGGCCGAGTTCACTCAGGAACGGGCCGTCAATGAGCAAGTCAATATGGGAGAGAATGAAATCCATATTGGGATCATTTCGACCGATCAGCTCTTCGAGTGTGTAACCCGAATAGATCGTAATATGGAGACCATGACGCTTTAGCCTCGAGACCAGTTCCGCAACTGGAGTCGGCTGATCGAACGGCTCGCCACCGAGGATCGTGACACCATCATGAACATCACGTGTTGCGATGATCTCATCAACGATTGCGTGAAGTGGTGTCAGCGTTCCGTTTTCCCTCCGATGAGTTTGAGGAACGTGGCACCCGATGCATCGAATTGAACATCCAGCGGTCTGGACTACACTGCGTCGGCCCGGGCCATCAACAACTGAATGGTGATAAAGCCTGTACAGCCAGATCGAGTGATAGGTAGATTGAATCTGGTCGCACGGCGTATCGCGCGGTTGTAAGACCGGCAAGTGTCTTTTGTTTTCAGCCGGCTTGGCACAGTTCAGGTTTATTCGCGCACCTAGATCATTCGCAAGTTCGTCTACGGCCTGCGTCGAGGTCTGCGAGATCTCAACTGTTACGCGTCCTACGTCTGGTTCCACAACAAAAATGAGTTCCTTATTCATGTGATCCAACCCGCCGTTTTGTCTGGGACTTTATATGAAATTCGGCTGTTTTCCGATCGGTTGTAGGTGTTCCAAGTACTTGCCAAAGCTGCTGGGCCGTCTTCTCGCATGCCGCACCCTGGATGCCGTTGATCTGCGTTTCGCACTTCCCGGTTTCGGTGTCGATGGTGATTTCGATTTCAGGCATATTCTCTCCTTGTTCAGAATTTCACTCTGATCTTGATCGTCTTTCCGACTCGCTCTTTGATGAGGGTGCCGCCAAGTTTATTAGCCATCTTTCGAGCCGCTGCTTCGTGATAGCTATTCTGAAGCCTGATCACGAAGTCTTTCCCAAGACGGTAGGCAAGATCCAAATCATCGATGATTGCCACATACCCTTTTGCGGTTTTCTGGAAACCGATATCGCCTAATAGTGATCGGCCGTTTACATCTCGACGCCGGATCACTATGTCGGCAGTCCGAGGGTTTCTTTTGTCCCAACCTTCAAGAGGTAAATTGGCCCCCTGAGTGGGCGACTCGAATCCGCATTCTGCAAGGGCATCGAGAAGCAATTCGCGATTCGGGAATGACTGGGATTCAAAGGTCATATATTTGCTCATTAAAATTCTCCGTAGTTAGAGTTCATAGATCCGATCGGCGCGGCTTCCGGCGACACCGGTATTTTCGATTCGAGAACCTACGCCTTTGATATTGTTCCGGGCCCATTTGCGGATCTCTTCGATCTTCTCGCTCATCATCTGAGCTGTGGGCGTGATGCTCTCGGCGGCCTTAATAATGTCGCGGGTTTCGGCCTGTCGGTCGCCATCGATGAAAGCTTCTAGAACCCCGTCTTGTACAGCACCTTCTATTTCCGCGCCAGAGAAGTCTTTGCTTTTATCTACGAGTTTGTCGAGATCAAAGTGTTCGGCATCGAGTGCTCTTTTCTTAAGGTGAACCCTGAATATCTCCTTTCGGTCCTCTGTCTCCGGCAGATCGACGAAGTGTATATATGAGAACCTACCGATCCTGAACTGCTCGGATTCGAGTTCACGTACGTCGTTGGCAGTAGCGAATACAAGAACATCCTGATTGTCCTGCATCCAGTTGAGGAGATAAGAGATTGTTCGCGCTGTCTCACCGCCGTCCGTCTTGTTGGACGACTTCATTCCTGAGACCGCTTTCTCGAATTCGCTGATACCGAGAATGCCTTTGATCGTTCCGGCGATAGACAACGCCCGCTTTATCGACATTGCCGACGAACCGATAACACCGCCACCTTCGCCCATGATCGAGCCGAAGTCCAGATCAAGCAGTGCCCGATTCGTAATACTTGAAGCGACACGTTTACAGAGATCCTTCCCGCACCCGGGAAGACCGACAAGCAGTATGCCCTTGCAGGGTTCGACGTGTCGTGCTTTTGCTCTAGGGCTGAACGTGTAGGCCGCTCTCTCAAGAATTGCTCGTAGCGATTGGTAGCCACCTAAGTTGCTTGCCGGTTCAGGATGAACATAGGTCAATGAACCGCTACCGCGTATGACATTCTTCTTTTCTTCAAGAATGACATTGATCGAGTCCTGATTCAGGCCGTTACAACTGATAACTGCTTTAGCTACCACATTGCTGATCTCGACTGCTGTTAGACCAAGGAGAGACTGCTGTAGTGCATCCTGGGTTTCTTTCGTAAGGCTAATATCGAGGCCGTTAGACCTCAGGTTCTCAAACTGCAGTTCGATGGAGTCTTCGATCTCCGACTCTCTCGGAAGGTCGAGTTCTATCTGCGTGACTTCTTTTTCAAGTGTTTTTAGTTCGGGAAAATTCGGTCCTACGAAGAGAACAGTGGCTTTCGTCGATTTCAGCTTCCAGGCGATCTCACGAAGCCTTCGAACAAGCAAAGCGTCTTCCTGCCCGTAAGGCGAGATATAGGGTGCATAGTCACACAGTAGGAAAATACCTGTCTTCTGCTCGCTGATAAAGCCAAGAAGGCTTTCGGGATCTTCCGTATCACCGATCGTTTGAGGCGAGCTTAGTAGACCCTCTTTCGGATCGACTACCTTCTGAAGGCCGCTTGGACGGCTCCAAAAGTAGAGAGACTTTTCCTTATGCCGCTCCTGAAAGACAAGATCGACCAACGCCTCTCTTACGCGGTCTTCTTCGAAGGTATTTATTGCGATGAGCGGGTACCGGGCTCTGATCCTGATATCAAGCTCATGCAGGAACTTCCGGATGCTGTCGGCACCGGTTTCTAATTCAGACATTGTTTGTTTTACGGGCAGTTTAAGAAACGGATTGTATGACAAGACGCCCGTTGTGACCGTTTCGTCCATTGTTGCCGGTGAGCCTAGGTGCCTCGGTCATTCTTTCGACCTTCTGCATTTCTTCTCTTGATGCGATGCCGTTGTCGATCTTGAACCCTAGATTTGCCAAAGCCCTGCCAACAGCACTTGTTTCACCGTTTTCGATAAAAGACGTTGTGTTCACATATCCCTGACCGCGGACCTCGAAGGCATGGCCGGTAGAGCTGGGTTCGGCGTCATCTCGGTTTCGATACGCACCGGCCTTAATACACACGAAACCGCTGTCTTCGTTAAGCCGTATTATCTCGGTAACGATCCGGCCGTCCGGGTATTTTTCATAAAACTCCGCTATGCGTGCATGAACCGGAATGTATTTGCTCAGGTCGAAGTTTGCCATTTTTAAGACCTCGTCTTCGTTGATCTAGAGTTCGAGAGCGCTTAGTCGGTCTTCATCGAGCAGCTTCTTTGAATGGACTGATGTCATTCTAAGAAGATCGCTTAGAGCCGTTCGCATCTCTTCAGGCGAACGCTGCTTTGCTTCTCGGCCGGCGGCAGTCTGTAGTTGTTCGAGTACGTTTTCGAGAGAGGTATTGCCCGTGAAGTTCATCAGCTGATACCATTCGCACATCTGACGTGCTCGTTTTGCCAATGAACCCGATACGAACTCCGCATCCTTCATTCTTTCTGCCATTTCCGATGCTGATTCAAAGATCTTCGCTGTTATCTGTGCAAAGCCTTCCTTGATCGGAGACACTGCGTCTTCGGCTTCACGCTGGGCGGCCTCGATCTTCATCTCGCGGATACGCTCCTTCACTTCGCGTTCTCTTCGGGTCTCAGCAGTAACCTCATCGACCTTTATTTCTTCGATACGGCGTTTGGCATCGATCTCAAGATCGATCTTCGTCTGCTCAGAATTTATACGAGTCGTTTCGAGTGCAAGAGATTTTGCGAGGTTTCGCTCAGCGATCATCTCCGATCCCAGAATGATCACCTTTGGCTTCATTGTTATTACAAGGCCATCGCGTATCATCTCGCGTGTCGGAACCATTCCGATGGCTTGTGCGGCGACCGCATTTACGAAATCCTCTCGATCAAAAGGCTCATTGCTAGTCGCGTCGAACCTGTCAGCAGAATCTCTCGCAAGTTGATAAAAACTGTCCTGAAGGATAGTGAGAATCTCGTCGTATTTTGAAAGGACTTCACTCTTTGCAGTGGCGAGAGTTTCGCAGGCGTGAAGATATGCGTTCTCGAATGACTCGAATGCTGTCCAAGGAATCCATTTATATTCGCTGGTTCCCCAGACGGTCTCGCAAAGCGTGAACCTGAAGCCGAATTTATTGAGAGCGTTATGAGCCTGAGCCGCGCCTCGCATCAGGCGATTCCGATATACATCAGGCAGCAATCCAGCTCTCGGAGGACTTACCCTGACGGCCGCGTTCTCAGGTAGCTGAACTCCGAGAGTTTTCCATTCCAATTGCCGAACAAGACTTCCAAACCCTCGGCAATCGATGTTCATAAAGATACCTTCACTTTCCAGCGTCGACAGATCGAAAGGAAGAGATTCAACCTCTCCGGCACTGATACCCAGTTCCGCCGCAGCTCGCTCCTTCCTGGTTCCCAGGCGGGTTAGCACTTGCTGAGCAATTTCAGATGGAACTTCTACCGAAGGACTTTGTGTGATTTCCCCTAGTTGTGAGCCCTCCGCCCGAGAGCCACCGAACACGTTCCGGAGCACCGAGGACGCTAATGAGGGCAGTGTCTGCGAGCCGGCAACTCCGGCAGAAGTTTGAGTTTCCATTCGCCTCCTGCCCACCGCTCAATTTTCAACGATTCCATACTGCTGCAGACACTCGGATATGGGCCGCGGTACGTGATTCTTATTACGACAGACTTTGATCCCGTTTATGTCAACGGTTTCCAATTCACTGAGACAGAAGTATCCCCATTCGCTTTCGAGTCCAACGACATAACCAAAGAAGCAAAAGTCGTCATTAGTGGCGGCGCCTTCTGTCACGAACCAAGCCCATCCGCTCAACGGAAATTCGAATACGGCATAAACCATCGGATTCCTGTGCCCTTCTTGTTCGCTGATCTTTGGCAAGGCGTTCCTAAGTTCTCTTGGTAATAGTTCCGACATATAGAGTTGACCTTAAAAAATGGAGTGAACACCGGACACGGCAGTCGGTATACAGTAGACGGATCTAGTAGTACCGCTCTCAAGATCAAAGTAAACTGCGAATCGCCTGAGGGTCCGTGTTAAAAGCATCGATATAAGCATCTCGGCCATTTCAATCGCCACCCGTTGATTCACGTTAAGTCCTTGCTCACCGAGCCTAACCCGGTCGGGACATGATGCATCGCTCTTGACTTCAACTTTTTCTGGCGTGAGAAGATCGGAATGCTGAATCGATGGTGCTGGGAGTGCCCGACAGATACTAGTTCCCGTAAAGTACTGATCGGGTTTGAGTGTCTTTGTCGTCGAACCCAGCAACACCTGGCCCGATGTCTTACCGTTTCCGCCGTCTATCCACCAGACCCTCGACGATTCACCGTAACTTCGAAACTCCTCGAGTGCTCGATGCATCTCTAGGCGAGCCAGATAATTATCGACGCAGCCAACGATGACCGTCAGACTCCTAAAATCGCTGTTAGAGTTTTTGAGATGTTTTTCCGAATCAAAACTCTCGCATGCGAAACTTGTTTCAATTCCCCATGCCGTAGCAACCCGTTCTGCAAGCGTTTGGGCTTTGTATCTTCCGATTTCCGCAAAGCAGAAATTGCTGCGCGGAATATTTCCGTTTTCTACCACGTCCGGGTCAACGATCAGCATTTCTGCGGATTTGTTCTGCTGCTGCTTTAGTTCGAAGATCAATCGGGCTAGAGCAGGAACGACAAAAGAACCTGTCCCACCGGCACCCACGACGATAAATCGAAGATTGTTGTATTCGACAGGCATCACAACTGCCGCCTTCGAGAAGCTAAGATCTATATCCATCACAACATCATCTGAAGCAAAGCTTCGACCTCATTCAGATCGACAACACCGGTTGGCAGATGGCCGATCCAGGAAAATGGAATTGGGAAAAGGTGATCGTAGATCCCGCAGCGGAATCTGATCTTTGGTTTATCGTGAACGTCCGCAATTATCCCGAAGATTCGGAACTTTCCCGATTCGTCGCGGTCATCTGCAGTACTGAACTGGTATGCCCCATCTGGGTGCGTATGGATCTCGATACAGGCCTCGGAGTATTCGGGCCGTCTATCATCGGCGATGGTCGAGGCATATGTCCTGTCCCTGCTCGACGTACTCCACTGCCACGCGTTTCGCTCGCTATCCCAGTAAACAAGATAAAGTTCTTCTCTAAAATTCTCCTTCGAATTGGAGGTCTGTGCGTGCAGGCAAATCTCGTCCCAAATACGACTTGGAACTTTCGTCTTGTACCATCTAATACCTACAAATGCGGCTGGAAGGCCCTTAATTTCTCTAAACACCAGAGGAACTGAAACTGAAAACTCCTCACGCTGAGCCCTGAGAATTACTCCGTTTCCGGCAAGGAGGTACTCGTAGAGAATGCTTTCTACGGGCTCAAATCGTTCTTTTGCGATCCGATGACCGATGAACTCCTTTTCTCTTTCCATAATTTTATTCAGAACCGGGAGTCGTACCGCCGCTGTTCAACGATTGTTTCCCAGGCGTCGTCGATCGTAGTGCTTGATAAGATCAGTTCGGACTTCGGAAACTTCTTCGCCTTGTCAGCCGCCAGTTTCCAAAGAAGTTCACGTACATCTTGTGGTTCGGAAAGGCATCGTTCGCTCGCGTGGTCTGCATTAAACGGCGTGTCGAAAATTAGCTTCCAAACGTCGCTGAGTGTAGAAGGATGGGTCTCAGGAACTTCGTTTTTTCCAAAGCAGATCTTACCGGAACCGACATTCGGCAGCGGAGCGTCGGCAAGGTTGGTATTAGCCGATATATGAGATGAAGCAGCGGCCCAAAGATAATATTCCCGTCCTTTACCAAGAAGGATGAGAGGGGGCATCGGGACTGAGATCTCAACAATTCCCTTGTTAGAAAGAAGGACAGTTATCTTTCGGATCGAGGCCGGTTCATACGATAAGATCGCATTACCTTCTGGAGCTTCACGGTAACGCAAGACCCGCCGACCAAGCCATCCTGTGTCTGTATGGACCTTTCTAAATGCTCTAGCTACCTGGTCGCTCGAAAGAGCCTTCAACGACACAGATGATTCTTTGAGGTCTGCAAAGAGATATTGGCCCGGCAGAAAAAAGAGAGCGGCTGAGGCATCGGCAGGCATTTGCAAGGTGTTATTCATCGCTTACCTTTGCCCCTCAGGCCCAACCTTTCCGGTATTCCAGAACGAAATAAGCTCGTAAAAGAATGTCTGTGCATCTTCTTCGATCCTTTTGTCTAACTGTTCGAGATTCTTGAAGTACAGGTTTGCGGCCTTATACGCCTCGGTCAACCATTCAACAGTCTCTTTGTCCCATTCAAACAAATCCGGATATTGGCAGTTAGTAATGTCCAGCCACGGGTTGCCGGTGGAGTGATCCACTAGGCGGATCAGATCGCTGAAAGATTTTGCTTTTTCACCGTGCTTTTCTTTCCAGATATTTTGATGTGCCGTCTTGATCGGAGGTAGTGACTCCCTATCGAAAGTGTACTTTTCAGAAAAGTAATTCCAGATCTCATCATCTTCAATGAAATAGAACAACAGACCGGCTAAGTAACTGTCCCGCAAGTGTGCGAAGTCAACTTCTTCACAGCAAAGGTCGAAATTCATCGGAGGTATCGCAAATCGTTCGAGTTCAAGCTCGGGATCGTCATGCCAGTATTCGAGCAAAGGAAAGCATTTATCATTTACGAGCTGAAAGAACTCATTCGTCCGCTCACTGTACGTCTTGAAATAACCTGCTCCGTAGAGGCTCTTTGTCGATCGTTCCCACTCATCTGGAAACATATCAATATAAAGCCTGTATTTGTGCTGTTCCGATACTACTCTGGAGACTGTTTCGCAGGCATATTTGGCGTTGTAACTCCTAGCCTTAAATCGAAGATATTCGAGAGAGCGGTTTAGGCGTTCGCCAAAAGCAGAAATTGCCTTTCCGTTCTCGGTCGCCGCCAATACTAGTCCGGTCATGGAGCCTCCATACCTCAGAATCCAATCGGAACACAGTCCATCGCTGACGCAGGGCTCTTCTGAAACGCCTTTCGGTGCGATTCGATTTCGTCGATCTCCTGAGCGCCAATGGCCAGGATCGACTCAGCCTCTTCTACTTCCTCGACCGTTAATAGTTCGGCTGCTTCTCGTCGCATTAAACGTTCCGCAAGAATGATGGCGGGATTGATCTGCTCGTTCTCAGTCCGCAGTAAACCCAGAGGCGATTCATCAGGTTGCATACCCTTTATGTTGCGCTCGCTTGACGATGGTGACGCTAAGTTTGCCGTCCTTAACCTCGCGAGTAATATTCGCATTCTCGATCGAAGCAAAATGCGGCCGAAGCACGACCTTCAAAGTCTTGTCTTCCTGTGCGAGAGCTGCATCAAGTTCAAACGTCTGTCCCTCGATCTTAATCGTCGCCTTCGGATCGGTAACCGGGTCTGTCGCATTCGTACTTTCCGTCGATTCCGTTTCGGCGCTGGTCGTGGGCCCCAATGTATTTTCCTCCGGAGGAATATTGGTTTCGTTTTCCATAATTTTCTATGAAGCGAAAAGGGATTGCTGATCCTTCGCTGGTTCCGGCTGTATCGCACTTGAAGTTGAATCTGTGTCGGAACTCGTGACCGCTTGCTCGGGAGTTTTATTTGGGCTCTTCGCAACAGTCTTGGGACTTCGCTTTTTGGTTGCCGCCTGTTCCTTCTTCATCTTCTCGGCCGCAAGTAGAGGGAGTGAGTTTCTGTACTGTTCGAGGGCCGCCGATATGGGATCAGATAGATTTAGCTCACTGCTTTCGTTAAAAAGGTTCGTAAATGTGATCTGCGGAGCAAAATCATGCGAACGGACACTGACAATGCAGCCTCTTGAACCATTGGATTCGGGCAGCAACTGGACCACGGCCGTGACGGTGCAGGTGTCAAAGTTATACGGTTCCTTTTCAGATAGAACAACTGATCTTACGGACTGTACAGTAGCGAGTGTGCCTGAGTCAACGAACGCTTCTATCGAGGTTGTTGGCTCAGGAACGTTCTCAGCCTCTGAAGCAGACTTAACCGCGTCGTATTCTTGGACTTCCTCGACTTCGTTATTAGATACAGGAGTTGGGGCAGAATTTTGTTCTTCGCGTGGGTCACCCGTCGCCTCGCCGTTTGCAAAGGCCTCAGACGAGTCCAACATCGAAATGATCTCTTCCTCGCATTCGGGCTTGCACTCGTTTGCGTACGATGGTCGCTGGTTGACTGATTCTTCCGAATCGACGATCCCTAGGAACTCGTCTTTTGCCTCTACCGGAGATTCGGTCTGAATATAGGTCTGCGGTACAGCCAATATCGGTGTATTGAATGGAATAGCGGTTTCTATTCCCGTCGGAATCGGAGCCGCGGTTAGTCTAGTTGTTGATTGAACGGTTTCACGTTCGATCTCACGAAGCCGTTCCAAAAACTTGCTCAGGAAAATGTTCCGGATCGTTACTTCCTCGTGCGACCGGGTCATATACTCGGCACCTTTCCAGAGTTCTAGTCCGATCTGCTGATTCGTCTGTCCGCTGCTTTGAAATCCCTCGTTTTGACTAACCTCATTTGCGAGCGTTCTGGCAGTGAAGATCAGTTGTTCTACCTTCTCGCGATTATCAAGCGGGATGAACGAACCGCTATTCAGAATTTCCATATCTCTATCTCCACAATCCTATCTACCGCTCTTTTGTTTCCCCAATGATTGTCGAATAAAAAGGTAAAAGGTTCGCGAAACCTCGCGAACCTCTATACCGATAAGCCTGTATTTAGTTTTACGCCGCAGCCGCGAAAGATGTAGGAGGGTTTGACGGCGAAACGAACCGTTCCTGGTTCTTCTTAAGTATCCGCGAAATCGTTGAATGAGTAGTATTGATCGAACGCGCCGCACGTCGCAAATTCCCGTTGGATCGTCTTAAGGCGTGTTCAATGAATATTGCGGCCGACTTGACGTACACGCTATCCAAATCGTCAGTTTCGGGGTCGAGAATCACTGTCAGAAAACTTCCATTTTCATCAGCTATCGGTAGCTCAACATGCGGGCATCTGTCTCTGTCGCGCACCATACGATTGACACATTGATGAGTGATTTCCACATCATCAATAGATTCCACAGCGAGACGGGTGGCAAAGTTGCGAAGCTCGCGGTAATTGCCCTTCCACTCGAGTTCCTGGATTGCGGAAAGAGCATCCTTTTCGACTCTGAACGGCAACTTTATACCCATCGTCGTTCTCTCTTTTTCCAACTGATCCAGGAATGTCTCTAGAATCCTTTCCTTCTGATATCTGAGAGGTAAAGTTTCAAGTTGTAGAATATTCAAGCGATCAAATAGGTCCGCCCTGAATGAGCCGCTGTTCACCATCGATTGCAGATCTCTGGAAGTCGCGGCTACGATTCGAACATCTATCTCTCGGTCCCGCGTCCCGCCGACACGACGAATACGCCTTTCTTCTACCGCCTTTAGAAATTTTGCCTGAAGACTTAGGGATAACTCGCCGATCTCGTCGAGAAAAAGAGTCCCGCCGCTGGCAGTCTCAAAAAGTCCGGCCTTAGGAGCGACGGCGCCTGTGAAAGCACCTTTTTCGTAGCCGAAAAGTTCGGATTCTAAAAGTTCTGATGAGAAACTTGCGCAATTTACTCCAACGAACTCCCGCTCAGACCGAATACTAAGATCGTGGATTTGTCGGGCTATCGTCGTTTTGCCAGTGCCTCTCTCGCCGGTGATGAGAACGTAATGCGGAACTCGCGCGTATAGAGCAATTTTTTCCTCAAAGACCGACGACGCGGTGTCTGTGTTCGCATAAACATACTGACTGTCCATTAGCAATGATCCTCCGAATAACGCTTCAAAGGTCCTTAGCAATGCGGAATGTGTTTTTTGATCCGTTAGCTCCGACGCTTCGTCTGAAAAGCCCGGGGCGGTTTCTAATTCCGATTGTTTGACCTACATCAATAAAAACCCTCGTTAGCCGGAAAAGTTACTTCTAATGAACATTTTTTTTAATTTGATGGAAGGTGTGCAATTCCCAAATCCTATACCCACAAATTTAGACTCCGCCCGAGAAGTCCAACGATCGTCGGTCGTTGTCTAGTTGTCGCTGTTCGCCGTAATAGACTCTCTGGCGTTCGCTAGCCGAACCCTCGGCAACGGAAAGTTCATCAATCGCCCAAAGGTCCGGCTCGATCATCCACGCATCAAGTTCGATCGCAGTCGCTTTCTCGAAAATACCAGATTCCCCCGACATTTCAGGCAAGAAACTAATATCAGTCGATTCGGGCGGATAAAGAAACAAGACTTTTTCGAGAGAGATCCCAGGCGATTCCTGTGGAAGAAAGAATCTCTGTCGCCCGTGCTGTACGATATTGACGAGTCCCATTCCGCGCAATTCTCGGATCTGCTCGAAAGTGGAAGGACAAATTTCTGTGAGCAGTTGGCCCTGGAACCGCGATGACCGCACTCTGACATCACCGATCAGATTAACGCTGTTATTCTCAAAATCGACTACTCGCAGTACTTCGTTAGCGGTTGTCGGAATACTTGATCGAAGTCCAAAGTGCTGTCGGATATCTCTGAGCCATTCTTCCGATATCCTAACGCCGACAAGCCTCGTACCGTCATCGGTGGTGGTTCGAACGATATTCAGCGCATCGTGGCTGAGTGTCTTTAGATATTTCCATATGGGAAGCAATGCACCGCTGAGAATATGGACGGTTCTGTCTTCAAAGTCAGGAATCTTATTCTCCTCATTGATCCACCAGGCTTCCGCCTTGGTTCGTGAAACGATCCGGTATCGCTGATTTAATTCGCTCTCGCGAAGATATGCCGTATTGCGGCCGGAAGGCTTTGTGATCGAGAACATCTGATACCGCTCTCCCGTTTCGGGATCGGTATGAGAAAGCGTTCTTCTGACCGATATGAACGATCCGTCTCGCCGGTCCTGATAGAACTGGTGTATATCACTGGCCGCCATGTCCTGATATCTAGCCGGTGTTGTCGCGACTTTAAGTTCCAATTTGTAATAGACAGTCTTTGCTCCGGTCAAAGGATCGGAGTTCAGAACCTGCGGCGATCCCGAGACGGCGACTGACATCGCCTTCAGGTCTTCCATTCCGTCATCGAGTTTTCCTTTCTGTTTCAGGTATTCGATGGTTTCTAAGAATGTTGAATAGAAATAGTCGAAGAGAGCATTCTGCCGGTCCACCTCCAGCGACAGCAGCCTGTTTAGGAATCGAGGAATATTTGTCTTTTCGCTGTCGGGGATCTGCTCGTCACCATCGACCGTTTTAACAAGCCCCATATCTCTGAGCGCCTGTTTCGGGTCATCGAGCCCCTCGATCTCGCGGCCTCTCATGATGCCGGTGAGTACAACACTTAACGCCGAACGCCCTTCTCTCGATTCAAGATTATATTTATCAAGGTTCCCGGCCTTCTCGGCTCGGCGGTCACCCTTTGTAAGGGCTCCCATGTTGCCAAGTCTTCTGGCGATAGTAGAAGAGAACCTTTTCTCGCCCCCGAGTTCCGTGAAAACGAGCAAATACACTGGCGGCGCCACTTGACCTGTCCGATGTGTGCGGCCGAAGTCCTGGATCTGTTTATCGGCCGACCATTTTAGCTCCGCAGCGATATGAAGACGTCTCTGCTGATTGCCGACACTTTTACCCGCGTGAAGACTATCTCCGGTCGATGCCACTTCAGACATTACCGCGATCCGTTTATCACCATTCTGAAAGGCATTCTTTTCATGGAGGTTGATAAGCTTTGAAGGAACACCATCAAGTTGGCGCGGCCGATACTCCAGCGTGCCTTTCGCCGTCCGGATAAGGCGTTTCTTCCTGCCAGTCATCTCGGCAATGTTCTCTACCCCGAAATAGTTCACGAGTTGATCAAGCGGATGCTCGGGAACCTCAAGTATTGATAGCTTATCCAATAGCTCGGCTCTTAGTTGCAAAGCTGCACGACTCTCAACTTGCTGGCCGATAGCGTCAACGAGAGGGACGTACTCGATCGTTCCGCTATATGGATTGGTTCTTTCCTGAAAACACGCGGTCGGAAAACAATTTGAGACGAGTCGAGTAAGAGTTTCTCTCGGACTGAAATCGAGACTGTCAATCGCTTCTTCCTGATCCGCCGCCCTTTCGATCTGCTTTTTGGTCTGGCTCTCGCCGGTGCCCGTTATCGACACCACAATGGACTCTTTTCTGCTGAGGGCATCTTCGATCTCGCGGATCAGCGTCGGAACCTTGAATGCCGTGATCAGATTGCGAAAGCAGCGTTGATGCTCCGCCCAGAATTGATTGAGAGCACTGCTTCGGGTCGCCTTACCGGAGTTAGTCAGATCCAGGGCTCGATGGATATTCCGAACGACTTCCTGCCAGCCCTGGGCCATATTGTCGTACATACTCCGCTGAGTAGGAGTGAGCTTATGAATCACCTCGCGGAACTCGACCGACAAGCCCGACTCCGGATCGGTTCCCATAATCAGGTTGCCGCATAGGTATCGTCCCATTGCCTTAAGGTCGCGGCATACCATCTCCAGCGCACCGACACCGCCAGACTCGATCTCTTCGGCAAACTGCTCGAACCCTATCGGAAAATTAGTTCCCGCGCCCCAAAGCCCGAGCCGTGACATATATGCGAGGTGTCTTACCTCGCCTGCCGAAGTTGCAGACGAATAGACCACTCTCACATCGGGGAATCTTTCTGGATTCTGGATCTCAAGTACAGCGGCTCCAGTTTGTGTAGATTTGCCCCTGTCGTCGGCAAACGCGTACTTAGCCTTATGACCTTCATCGAAGATCACGACTCCGCTAGGTCCAAGCCAACGGGTTATCTGATCAAGCCGTTTATTGCCCTTTTTCGATCTGGCTATTAGCGATCGATATGTGCAGAAAATAATTCCGTCCTGAATGTCTATCTCCTGATCGGTCGGAAAGTCATTTATCAGCTTGATCGGCGGAGTAAGCCCCAGTCTTTTAAACTCATCGGAGACAGCTTCGATCAGATCGGCCTTTACTGAAAACCAAACAGCTCGGCGTCTTCCCTGAAACCAGTTATCGAGAACTATCCCGGCTAATGTTGCCGTCTTGCCGGTTCCCGTTCCGTCTCCGATGCTGATGCCCGCTCGCGAACCGTCCGCAAGACGCTGCTCATGTGCCTGTCCCGCATAGATGATCCTCTCTAATTGCATTGCCGAGAGCTTTCCGGTCTCTGACAGGTACTTTGGAAGCCGTGGCCGGTAACGAAGAGGTGGCGGTTCAACATTGGCGAGACCCGGAGGTTCAACAATTGCTCCCGGATGTGGCGATCCGCCGACAATAAATCGCGGGGAATAAATGTTTATGTCTAGATCAGGTTGGATATGTTCTACTGTTCCGGTCGTATCACTCGAAATAAGTACTGGCGCAGGAAGTCCTTCAGAACTTCGTTCTTGAATGGAATACATTGCTTTTTCTATTGGTCATAAACGGAGATTTAACGAAATGGCCTGCTCGAAGGCATCCTCGACCGACCGAGTGACAATATGTGGAGTCGCTTCAAGTTCCAAACTCAACGGCGTATCGATCGCAGGCGCCTTGGTGCCGATAATTAGCGTCGTCTTGACGCTCGTCCCGTTGGAGTAGAACTCACGCCCGGGCAGTTCGATGGAGGCTTTTACCTGTACGTCAGGGCAAAGATATTCCCAGAACCGGTTTCCATTGCGGGATCTCGGAGAACCGCTCTCACCAAGTATCACCGCGAATCGCCCGCCTTTCTTTAGCCTTCGTAATGCCGATTCGATATGACGAAAACCGAAGTCCCGACTGTTACTTTTCACACGGCGGCCAGTCGAAGAGAACGGTGGATTAGCGAGAACGATATCAGGGAGTAAATGCTCAGGAATAAGATCGTCGATGAACTCTGCATCGACCCAATTCGGCCGGAGGCCCAAAACATCAGCCAGCGATCTCCTTCTAGGATCGATCTCATTGGCTATGACTTCGGCTCCAGCAGCAGATGCCCATACCGCAAGACAACCCGTACCAAATGAAGGTTCAAGCACTGTCTCGCCCTGCTTAATGTTCAAAAGATAGGCGGCTAGATACGCAATAGTAACTGGAGTCGAGAACTGTTGATAGGCTATCTGTGTTTCACTTCGCCAGGTCTGCGTTGGAAGCTGTTTTTGTAAAGGTCTTAAGACCGTCGAAACTCCTTCGATCGGATCCGCTGATGCGAGTAGATCATGTCCGTACTTCTTCAGAATGAGTAGGTTCAACGCAGTTTCAGCTATCTCGTGATAGATATGAGCATCAACGTTGGGATCAAAGCCACCATAACCCTTGCAGATCTCAATGAGCTCCTTGTTTGAGATCTTTCTTTCGCTGTCAACAAACCCGGCGACTTGTTCGATGAGAGCTCCGAATGAGGTATAGGAAACTGTTGGCTCGATCATGACGCAAACTGTCAGCCGCTAATTTCCTATGGCAAGATTCCAGCGAGTTGATGGCTAGCCTCGTCGAAACATTCAGGCGTCAGCAATCCAAGCCAATCGGAAACTTCCAGATATTTAAGAGAGCCTCCCGCGATCAGCGCGTCGTCAATACCTTTGAAGCGTCTATCCCACGCGAGAATCTTCGTTGGTTTGTTGCAGTTCAGAAATCGCTGTTCCCGAATTCGCAGAGCGAGTAATGATGTCATTGCTCTCGCAACATGTGGATTTGTGAAGCAATCTGCGTCGAAGGCTATTTCCAGTATCTTTTGCCGTGCCGCTTGAACAATTTCGTTGTGCGACGTTGCAACTCCTGCATTAGCGACGACGTACCGATCCGGCAGGAAGTGCTGAGCCGCAGCGGCTTTGAGGACACCTTCGGTAACAAGTACCGTCTTAGGCGTCTTGGCTCTGAAACCTACTGAGCCCTCGTGATGAAGCGGTGTGCCAGAACTACACCCTTCACGCTTTCCGATCGACGATAGCCATTGGTACTTTCCGAACGTATTCTTCGATCTTCCAATAGCTTTGAGCTGGCAAGCGTGAATCAAACCATTCGAATCTAGGAACGGAATCAAAAGAAGATCGGCGTCATAGTCGAAATCACTACCAAGTCGTGGTCTTCGGTTCGATACTCGCCAAAATCCTGGAACGCCTTCAAAAGACGGAATAGTTCCTTCTTCTTTTACGAAAAACTCAATAAGCAATCGAACTAGACGATGCCTTTCGGTAACCAATTTGGGAAGTATTCCGCAGCGTCCGAATTCCGGCCCTTGTCTAAACAGCCATTCCTCACCATAAATTATTTCGCCATTCGCCGGGAATGAGGAAAGCGTAATGAGTTTCTGATAGATCCTATGCCTGATTTCGATTGGTGCTACGGAAATTGATTTTGAGCGTGAAAGTTGTTTTTGTAGCAGAGTATAGCTGGCTCGGGATGGGCTTCGACTATCGGAATAATAGATCCCCCAACCTTTGCCGCTAAGTCTGTCAGCGTTTGTAGCGGAACGGGCACAGAATGAAATGTTGTGATCTTTGGTCGTGCTGCACCAGTCCGGTTTTCCGCAAATTCGGCACGGAGATCTTCTCGATACTCGCTGGTATCCAGTCATCATCACTTTTCCAGCTTTTCCAGCTTTTCCTGCCGCTTTTTTGTTTTTTTCTCACGGCGCCTTCTTCGATGCAAGGTATTTGAATCACTGACTTTAGCTCATCTGAGCCGATCAGGGATGTGGTGTATTGTGATATTCTCTATTAACAAATGTCACGTTTCACCGCATGCTTTTAATGATGGATAAGCGACAGCAGCCACAAATCAAAAAACTCGGAGTCTTCACACTGGCTCAAGGTAAGTCCGTGGGAATTAGTCAGCAAGACATATCCCGGCTTGTCGCTGCAAAGCACCTCGTTCGTCTCGGTCGCGGGATCTACCTCCATCCCAAGGCCGCGCTGGATAAAGATGTCGGATTCCAGATCGCGTATTCAAAGTTTGGACCGGATTCAGCAATTGGGGGCCTTTCAGCTCTCTATCATTACAATCTTGCGGAACAAGTGCCGGGAGAAGTTTGGGTAATAGTTCCTCCGGAGAAACGAACCCGAGAAACCGGTTATAAACTGATTCGAACAAAAACGAGGCTCGACAAACAGATCGTGGATGAAAAGGGCTATCGAATCGTCACTGTCGAACGGGCGGTCCTAGATGCTCTCAAATTCATCACAAAAATAGGTGAACGAACAGCAATAAAAGCCGCCCGCGAAGCCCTTGCAACAAGAAAGACAACCAAAGCCAAACTTGCAAAAGCAGCAAAAGAACTTGAGCTTGAATCAGTACTCGCCAAACATCTGGAGATCATCTTGCCATGACCAAGGAGCAGGCGGTTCGGTTAGACAAAACTCAATAATCTAGGTAAATTCAGACCGTTCCATCATTTATTTCCGCTTCAAGTTTGGCTAGTCCACTGATTATTTCGGTCCAGGTTGGCGGCGATCGAAATATCATCGGCTGCATTGCAAGAAAATCTTTTTGTAGCTCTGTGTCCCCTTGCTCCGTTGGCAAAAGCCGGAACGAACCCGGCTTTGCCAAGTCGTATCGCGCCCATGACGAACGATAGAATCGCTCCTTGAATCTCACGACATCGGTTAGTAAATCGAGATCGGCGAGAGCTTTATCTTTGAAAGGACTCGCTGAGAGGCGAAACAGATCGTAATAGTGTCGCGAATACCCTTTAGGCATGTCGGTTTTTCTATGTGCTTGCTGGTGTAGAATTGTTGCTTTCTCCCAGAAAGTCCTCTCAGCCGTAATAGTGGTTACGACACACTTTGGATCCTGAAAAACTTCAGGAAAGTCTTCTGCGGCGAAGGGTGTGATCTCACCCTTTATGGACGGAACCCAAGATGCCAATGGACCGATCTCAAGCAGAATCGCAGGTCGAAGACTCTCTGCTTTGAACGAAGAAGGATAAGTAATGTCTATTATCTGCCCGTCAGATTCCCTGATCGCAAGGGAGACAGACGGACACACAGCTAATAGGCCCGCGACTTCATTGAACAGAGAATCTCTGATGTATTCTTTCGCCCGCTCATTGAACTCTTTATTGAATTTGTCCAGTTTTGAAGAAGTCGGTTTTTCTGCCCAGGGGTTATCTCCGTCTTTGCCATATCCAAGTAGGCCCCAGTCAATGATCAAATCAATATCTTCGGAAAATCGATCAATCACACCATAAACCTTTGAGAGAGATGTTCCCCCTTTGAAAACGAGGTGCTGAGAGATCTCTTTTGATTCAAAAAGTTTTTTAAGTACCCAACATACCCAGAAGTCCTTTTCCGTGATAGCCGGTAGAACCCCGCGGCGGCGCGCGGACTCTTCGAATAATTCATTGCGCTCATTTGCGGGTAAGAGGGCAACCTTATCCATTGGTGTCCCCCGTGGACATGCCTTCAGTGCAAATCTCTTTTATCTCGGCGTAAACCCAATCGGTGATACGTTCCGCGTCCTTTAGAACCTTTGACAATTTGTTTGGCCCTAACCATTCGCGAATCGTTCTCCGCACATCGCTCGTAATCCCCTTTTGACCTAGTGCCTTTATGGCCTGCACAACGATCCCCGTTTCTTCCATTCGAAAACGAGTCTCTTTCATAGCGGTCTTCTCGAATTGTAAAGCGGTCTTGCCAATCGTGTACTCTCGGTCGGGACCGTTTGAATAGTAAACATATTGACTGGGGACTTGAGTTGAAAGGCCAATCAGGTTCAATGCCGCCGCCGATCCGGCCTGGATTGACCACCCGAACTTTCTTGCAAGAGCTAATGAGACCTGGTGGATATCGGGGCCGAGTTGCTGATTTAGAAAGTCACTAAATCGCGGGTAGTCATAAATCCCTCGAATTACCCGCCGGATTGTCCCTGCGTTGGTTAGACGGATCAAGGCAACATCGACTGCTTTGCGACTGCCTAGATGCAGAAAATCTTTTGGGGAAAAGGCCCAACCCCTCCCATGCCCATAGACCCTCGCAAGCACTTGTTTTTCAACCGTTTGCCCCATACCCAACCCAACACTCCTGTAGGAAAAAATACTATGTTTTTCCTACTATAACAAGGGTCGGTAATCTCAATTTACGTCAAACACAATACCAAGCCGTAACTCGCCCTAAAGTCGCTTAAAATAAAATCGATCCAGAGACAAAAGTTAGCATGCCCACAAGTGTAATAACCTGAAAATGGCGAACGCGGGCCGTCAGGCCTAGGGTTAACAGGTCGTGAGAATTCAGTACTTTGGCTTCATTTCTTCCAATCTCCGATCCATATCACGGAAAAATCCGGTCACAACGGTTGAAACCATTCTCAGTCGCGCAGCCTCCATCGCAGCTGTCTGATTTATCGACGCCGCCTCGGTGCGACCGTCAAAGTTTAGTTGGTTTGATACTTTCTCCATGTCGGCCGAGCGGCGAATTCCTGAAAGCTGGATTCCGGCACCTTGTCTGGTGCTCGACGACGCAATCGAACCGCCCGTATTGAAAGCCTGCTTGCTTTGTGAAGCCTGAGTTTCGAGGGCTTGGTTGATCTCACCTTGGTAAACATTACTTGCCTCTACCTTCGTGTCCGCCACAATGCCAGTGTTGTTATTTTGAAGTGCGATGTTACTGCGAGTCGTAGAGTCCATCTGCTTGTTTACTTCTTGGATAGGATGCTTATTTCTCGACCAGTCGAAGAGTTCCTGCCCCGTACGAATCGGAACGGTAGTTCCGGCGATCGAGGAGCCGCCGGGTGTGAATTCGTACGTCTTCATTCCAAATCGCTCAAGGTTGCCATGACCGCGCAGTTCGACTTCCTTCATTCCATCGATGGTTCTAGCTTCTTTAGCTCCTTGAGCCTCGGCTAGGGTTCCTGCGATCTCTCGCTTAGTTGCCGCTGCACTGCTGCTCAACCCATAGTTCTTGCTAGCCTCGGCAAGCAATGTCTGCGTCACCTGATTTGCCCGGAGCTGTCCCAAACTAGTGGTAAGGCCGCCCTCGACTCCGGCAACCGACGAGACCAGACGAGCGTCCGTTGATTGGTTAGCGGCTTCGAGGGATTTTCTGGCGGCCGTCTGCTCGGCATTGTAGATGCCCTGAATCTGGGTGTTTTCGGCCTGTCGATTGATTGCGGCCCCGGCTACTAGTCCGTACGTCTCAAGCGCGGTTCCCATACTTGAAAGCATCCAGCCCATCGAGATCTGAGAGACACCCTCATAGACCTGTCCGCGAAGGACGCGATAGCTGAGCCACGGAACGAGTATGAAACAGAGACTGGAAACGAAGAACAGCGCAGTGACAATAAGAGCACTTGACGCTGGATCATATGCACCGTTGGTTATGATCTTGGCGGTTACTGGATCAAGTGAGAACGTTGCCTCACCGTTGTAGATTGAAAGCGCTAGAACACCGAGACCATAGCAAACATATAGTGTCACTTCCTTGACTATCGGAAATGCGAGAGCAAATGTAGCCACGCCCCAGCAGAACGGATAGAAGATCTGAGCCGCAAACTTCTCGTCAAAACCAAAAGCGGCGAGCACGGGCGCGGCGAGTTTCAGTCCTATCAAGATAAACAGTCCAGCGATCGCAAGAAAAAGTCCGCCGAACTTGATGATGTTTTGGCCGATCACCATAAATGTGAACATCTTTGGCAGGTTCCACCCAAGGATATTCAGTTCCCCGGTAATGTCCTTTACGGTCGATTCCTTATCCATGATGATGCCGACAAGTCCGGGCTCACCATTCGGAAGACGCTCAGCAAGGAGTGCGTTAGGGTCCTCGACCGCAAAGTTGGCTTTCACATACTTTTTCATCTTGTCGTCGAATTCTGTGACTAGTGAACGGTTGTAAGCGCGAATTGGCCGCGCAAAGAACTTACCCGTTATCGTAAGGCCGTCGATGATAAAGGGACTCGCTCCGATCAAAACCATGAAAATGATCGACCGGATCGCCCATGCAACGAGTTGCTCGGGTCCTAGACCTCGGTTGTCATGGAACCTGCGAATAAATGCGAGGATCAAAACAAAACTCGCGATGATCCACGCCAGAAACATAAGGATCGGCATGAGCGGCTTTATGATGGTATTGAGAACGGATTGAAATAGCCATTCCTGTCCAGTCCGCATGAGATTCTTGATCTGTTCGCTGAAACTCGGGGCGGGAGGTTTTGGGGGGACGACCGGCCCGGGAGATGGACTCGCAACCGGGTTCGCGGGGTATTTGTTCTCGAATTCACGAAGTGCCGGTGCTGGACTTCCATCGAGCGGCGGCATAAACGGAGAATCCGAGTTGATCGTCATTATTAGGTCATTCGCCGTCACAGGCTGCCCGTTCATTGTGCCTACTGGGGTCTGACCTTCGACGCGAGGAGGGCGCGGCCGGGTTTGCCCGGCCGCTACATTGGCGAGGAGGTATGGCGAGACGAGGTAGGCGAGAACGAAGAGAGCTGTCGCTAAAGCGTGAGGAAATGGAGTCGCGTTTTTCATGGCTTTGTTTGTTTTACTTTTTAGATCCGATTTTGCTGCGATTATGGAAGAGGGCTTTCATAGACGTCGTCATTCCATACTTCATAGCGTTCGAGCTCGCGAAGAAAGTCGTCCGAAGCTCGTGTAATCCCAGTCATCATCTCAGTGCTTCGGCGTATTTCTTTTCCGAACTCTGTCATCTGCTCGATCTTAAGACCATAGGCAATAAATTTTGCCTGTATCTTCGCTTCAAGCTCGCGCAGCTGTCCTTCAACCGTTGATATGCGAAGATTGATCGCGAGCATCTGATCTATTAGAGATTGAACTCCATCCCGATCGGCGGCGGGATTAGCCTCTATCGCTCGCGTTTCATCAGCGATCTTCTCGCGTTCTTCATAAAGTTTGGCAAGATCGAGAAGCATGTTTTCACGGTCAAAGAGCATCCGTTCGAGTTCAGAATCGAGCTTTGCGAGGCGTTCTAGATTCTTGAGGTGGGCATCTGCGCTTCGACCGATCGAATGCCGAAGAAAGTCATCAAGGTCCCGTTTGTTTGCGTCCATATCGAAGATGCCGTTCTTCAAACGTCGAGCAATATTGACGACTGAATGAATTTGGCTGGTTATAGTCGCCTCGATTCGCTTCTTTAGTTCGAAGGTCCCGCGGATAAGCCGTCCGATAGTTGCGTAGGTAGCTATCAGCTGCTTGTGCCGCATGACCTGCTCTTCAACCTTCCCGAGGATCCCCCGCAGATTAGTTACGCTTTCAACCATCTTTTCGTACTGCTTGACCGCTTGTTCATAGGTATCGATATAGTGGTTGATGGTCTCAAGCCACCGCGCCGCCTCTTCGACTCTCTTTTCAACCTGGAGAACGTATTGCGACGGATCGAATACCGTCCACTGTGCCCGGGCCGGGCGAACGTCGATCCCGATGAAGATCGAAGAAAGAACTGCTCCCAGAAGGATCTGCCTTATTGTTTCGTTACTTCCGATCATGCTGTTACCTCCAAACCGTTCAGTTCACTTAGGTCAAAAGAAGATATTTCCGTGAGTCCGACGGCGGTCAATCCGCTCGGATACTTCGAGGCAAGCCACGAAACGACGATCTCAGGCGGCAGGTCGGGCCGAATATTCTCGACAAGTCTTCGCGCATTCGCTTCGTTCGTGTCGTTCGTGTTAGCCCAGAGCATCGCGGGCGAAAGACGGATCTCGGCCATCTGGACGATCTTGTCCGCTCCACTGCCGATAACGAAAACCCACTGGGTGTATCTTCCGTACTGGTTTCTGATCGCACGGATCGCTGCAACCGTCTCAGGGGCAAGTTCGCAGTCAGCGGCCAAACGGTCGAAGCCGCCGATCTGCTTGCCGATCATCTTTACGCCGGAATTCTTTACAAGATCAATTCCGATCTCATTCGGACGCTCCGCAGTTCCCGTAAAATGCTCGTAAGCCTGCGAGAATAGGACGGTAACAAGACCTTCTTTACGGCCGGTCACTGATGCCTCCGCGATGAGTTCCTGGATCGCCGGGAAGTGTTTGTTGATCTCGCGCATTTCGTCGCAAAGAAATAGGATTGGCGTCTTTTGCTTCCGCTCGTCTTCTTCGCCTATCTCCTGCATGATTTGGGCGCTGATTCTGAATCCGACGCTCTCACGTATCTTTTCATCGAGGCCGCTAATTCCGGAGAGCTCGAAAACGTCGAACATCGATGGAACGTCATAATCTGGATGGGTTGGTGAGTTAAGCCACGGGTCTTTTCTGTGAACATTTAGTTTTAAGTACAGCTCGCTCGCCTGGCCCTGTTGTGCAGGGTCCCAATGGTAGGTCTTCAGAACATCCAGAAAATGCCCGAGCGTTGGCTGGAATTTCGGCCTGCCCGCTCCATTGCGAGAGATCGCCATCTTATAGACCTCATCGATAACAGTGGCGGCAATAGCACTCGTGATCGCATCTGTCCTTGCCGTCTTGCTAAGAATGAGGATATCCATCAACACCATTGAAAGCTGACGTTTGGTGGGTCGGACTCCTTTTTCGATACCCGGATAGTTCCAGATATTGATCGGTTTCGGATCGGCTTCGTTGAACTCGATATGACGGCCGCCGAAAAGCCGACAAATAGGCTTGAACGAATGCCGGTAGTCCATCACTCGGACTTTTACGTTTCCTCGATGCGCTCTGATATCCGTGATCAGCATCGAAGCCAGGAATGATTTGCCTTCACCGGATGCTGCAGTGACGATGACTGTTGGAGACTTGATAAGAGCTCGGTCGTAAAGATCGAGACCGAACATCTGGCCATTCGGAGTTGTGAAGATGCTGTGCGGCCGGCGGCTTCCCCGCCAACTAGTTTCGGTCGGGACAAATGATATAACCGAGTCCGCCGTCTCCGTGAGTTCCTGTCCGGTTGGCCGCGAGGAAAGCTCACCAGCAAGCATTCGCGGATATATCGCTCGCTGCCTCACTGCGTCCTCCCTTATAGCATCGGCACCGATCTTCTTTCGAATCGCCGAAACTACCGCGTCGCACCGGTCGTCGAGTATTTCAATCTGCCGCCGAGCTTCCTTTGCTCCTTTCGACCGGCCGGCGAATACTATGACGTTCAAGCGAAGATTACAGATCTCTTCATTGTCGCCTTCGACCTGTTCGAGTAGGTTCTCAAGGTCGGCCTTGATCACGACTGCATCCTTCTTGAGATTTCGGAAACCGAGCCAGGTGTTGCGGCTGCCATCGATCCGGTCAATGCGCTTTTGAAGGTCCTTCTTGGCCACCTGCTTTTCAGTCGTCAACAAATCAACGATGATCTCGTGCGGAAATCCCAAAGCCCTCGTCGCCGTCAGATAGCGCATGATATCCGCAGTCACAAAGCCATTTGGAAGTGTTTTCAGACTGACAAGACTAACAGGCGTCCCGCTATGCCGGACATACTGCTCGCGTGTGCTCTCGATATTCGTGCTGCAAAGATATCTCCTTAGATCGACGCAATCTGTTCTTGTCAGATTTGGGAACGAATCGTGCTCCCGGCGATGGCTCGTAAAAAGAGCTTCGAACATCTCGGTTCGGGTCATCTCTCGAAGCTGTAAATTTCGCGGAAAGTTGGCTTCGAATGACTGAAAGACCCGCAACGCTTTGAGTTTGCACGCGGCTTCACTTTGTACCTCTCTCTGCACCATCAATTCACTTTCGCGATTTCTTATCCTTACGAGGGGCGATCGGAGTAGTCGTGCGATTCCGTATTCCTTTGCATCCTTTACAAGCGATGGCAAGAGAGACGACAACACGCCCTTATCGTCCGGAGCTCTGACCGGCACGCGAATCCAGACAGTAGCGGTCTGGCGCATAACTTCACCTGATCTGATCGCTTCCTCATGGAGCGAAAGATTGGTTGCCTGGAGAACTCCGGCTACGGGATCGGAAGTCGCTGAATCTCTTGACGACAGATGGTCTCGAAGAACTTCACCTATATCCAGCGAATTTACGAATCTAAACTGAATGATCGTGTTCTTCGGCTTCTCGAATTTCAGGATAGTTTTCAGTTCCTCGATTCGTTGTTCAGTGACGTTTCCGTCGATGTAAAGGCTATTCGCGGGTTCGAAAATATATGCCTTTCCGAAACTGCCGTCCTTGTAGCAGACGGTATTTCCATCAAGTCCAGCTATTTCGGTTGGAAACAGCCGTGCCGCTTGCTCGGCCGCTAATTGAGATTTCTCGCGGCCCCGTTTTAGCAAGTCCTTCGGACCGCTTCTGTGAAACTTAAGGGCAGGCAAGATTCTCAATCCTGCTGTAAGACCGAGTCCCACGGAAAGAAGCCCTCCGAAGAATGAAATGGCGATCTGTGTGAATGATAGGTTTTCTGTGTCCATGTTTATTTCCTGTTGGGTGCTTTCCAATCGGTTGGTTTTAGATCCCCTTGCAGAGGCGGTCGAAATGCCGCCCATCTGTCGATCTCGGCGTCGAACTTCTGAGAAAGCCAATAGGTCGGCTTGCTCAGTCGCAGGTAGTTAAAGACTCCCAGAAGAATCAGAAACACGAACAGTCCCAGCGGAAAGCCCAGCGGAAAATAGCCGACCCACAGACCTAATACGAACGGAACGAGATAGGCGATACCCGTAGGGATCAAGATAAACTTCCAATCGGTCGAATAGACTCCGAACCGTTTCAAGCCCCGAAAAACATTAGGCCGCGTTGCGCGTCTTCTCATTTGGCTGCCTCCTAAAAATTGGTATCGACCCCAACAGTACGGCCTTGAGCGAGCTGCCAGAACACCGCGACGATCGTTCCGAATGCAAACGAAAGAAGCGAACCAAACGCCTGGTTGCCCCATTCCTTTCCGGTCATTTTGTTGTAGATCGACCAGGCTACGCCGACCGCTCCAAGACAAAACAGAATGATCGCCATGAGTTTGAGCGACTCGCGGATGATGTTCGAAAGGTTGCTCGCGTCGCCGGTGAAGATCGGGCCCTGGGCCGAACTCAGGTTTGTGGAAAGTAAGATCAGGCCGAGCGGAGCCAATGCCGATGCCAAGCCCTTAATTTGTTTCAGTAGTTTTTTCATAATCGTCCTCACTAAATGGATTTCTTAACGTTCCCGAATTCGGAAGCGTCAATGATTTCACTCGCTTTGCAAGGGTCGTGCCGCAAGGCGAAAGATATCGCTGGCACATCGGTTGCCATAACCGACGACATGAAAAAACTAACCATACGCTCGATCACATTCTTCTCAGTGCTTGTTCTTGTATTTCCTCTGACAGTTGCCTCTCAGGAAAAACAAACAATCTCTCGGACTTCACTTGCCCGAATGGACGTGCTCTCAAGAGCAAGATTATTCGAGCCAACTATCGAAAAGGCGGCAAGAAATGAAGGTGTCGATCCTTTAATTCTGTGGACGATCGCCTATAACGAAACTCGCTTCCGTCCCTGGCTGACCAGCCCGAAGAATGCTCAGGGGCTCATGCAGTTCATGCCAGCGACGGCAGCCCGATTCGGGTTAGCCAATCCATATGAACCGTCATCTTCACTGCTAGCGGCAGCCAAGTACGTGAAGTATCTGGGACGCCTATTTGATGGGAAACTCGAGTCTGTTTTGGCAGCCTATAACGCTGGCGAAGGGACTGTTTCGGCCTACCTTCATGGCCGCGAATTAAGGGTAAATGGAAGAGTTATCAATGCTTCTAGAAGACGAATGGTCAACGGTGTCCCGCCCTACAAAGAGACCCTTAGATATGTCACACAAGGGATGGAGGTTTATCGTTGGCTTCAAAGTCAAGGTCGGCTGGGCGTGCCCACAAATACATTCAGACCGGAACAAAACGCTCGAAAAGAAGGGCTATCAAAAATAGTTGAGGTTAAGGAAAGCCAAGCTATATCGGTGTTCTATGATCCGCGAACGGGTAAACGAAGCGTTATGTCGTACGGCAATTTGAACCGCCTCTCACAACTAGATTTCGGACCCGTGATTATTGACCCGGCCCTTCCAAGAAATTCGGCTGAACGCGCCCGGTCAACCTTTGCGGGCGAACTCCAGATATCAAAGCCAAGTCAGTAGTCGGCGAATTTTCGAGTCGATTGTGGACGACTTTCGCACCGTTCGGCAAATTTTTCGACCGGTCAAGAATGCTGTAAGAGCGAACCCGCAAAAGTACGGCTATTTCGCGTTTGGCACTAGTTTTGCCATTAGCCCTACTGAGATAAAATCCTATGAAAGCAAATGAAACCAAAATCGAATCACCTGATCCATTAAGCAGGCGTGCTGATGCGCTTACATATCTCACCCGCGATCCGGACGACATCGTAACCATCGCCTCTCTCCTGAAGATCCTCGGCGTGTTGTTGTTTGCCCTTGTCCTCAGCGGCTGCGTAAATATGTTTCTGATCTTCAGAAAGGCTGATCGTATCGTCGTTGATAAATCCAGTGGACGAGTTGTTGAGCTAAACAACCGGGATTACGGTTCAACAGAAACTGTCAGTATCGAACCGGACACACCAACATCGACGGATAAAAAGTATCTGGTAAAAGAATTTCTCACCGCCCTCTACGAAGTTGAACAAACGACGCGGGAGGCACAAGTCAACAAACTCCTCCGAATGCTCGACCCCGATCTTTCGATGGCGATGGCCACTCGACTAAAACAGAATGGCGTCCTTGCTGCCGAAAAGACAGAAAGCGTGAATTCTTCCTGGGAACTTCAGGATCTGTCGGTGGATGAAAGCGACCCATACATCCTCCGTGCGATCGGTACGCGAAAGATACGACGCAAAGCCTCAGGCCAGGACGTAGAAGAGTCCGTTCAGCTCAAATGCAAATTCCTTCTTAAAGACAGTCCGTCAGCACCGATACGCAATGACAACAACCTGAGAACGGGATTCACGATCCTACGCTTTCGGGTCGAACCCGTGAATGGGAAGACCGTCTCCCCTATAACGCTCATCGGAGATGCTGAGGAAACATCTCCACAAAATCAACCCGTTGGCGAAACAACTGGCGGCAAGTAAGGAGGAACCTGATTTAACCCATGAAAAAAACAAGAACATATAAACCCGCTGAATATTTTATGAAGTTGCTGGGAGTCGCGCTTGTGGCCGTCGCCGTGATTTCCGGAAATGCTGAGGCTCAGACTCGAAAGTTCGCAAACAAACCGAAACCCAAAAAGGTTGTCCGGCCCGTCTCGCAAGAGTCCAAGCCGGATCCCGCCGAAAAGTCCGTGAATGTTTCCGCTGCTCCCGTTGGCACGCAACCTGTTTCGGTTGTGAATGCCCCGCAGCCCGATTTTCTATCGGGAGAAGCAACGGTGACGGTCAATCCAAGACAGCCGACCATCGTACGGCTCGGGCTTGCTCAAAATGCGGTCACAATTGTGGAGTTCCCTGCGTCAGACGGGATCTACTACATACACGAAGGCAACCCAAAGCTTGCATCAGTGTTTCAGTCTCCTACAAAGGAAACTGACCGATCGATAACCATCTATCCGGGGGAAGGATTCGTTCCGACGAAAGACGGCGCGACCTCGGCCGCGATCAGCCTACAGATGCGATCCGGTCTAGTTCTCATCCTTGAACTTGTGCCCGTTAGTGAGCTTAAAAAGAACGCCCACCGCTGCGTTATTACGTATGACAGGGACGCCGTTGTGTCGGCACGAAAAATTGCGGGCCTCGCTTTCAATCTTGGCGGCGAATCGGCCAGCGTCTCACCGATCAACTCGCGAGCAGTATCGAAACTTGTCGGGACCGTCCAAGTCCCAGAACCGCGAAGTTCGGAATCTTCGAACTCCGAAATCGCCTCAGTTGCCAAAGCCGCGTTCACGGATCTGCCCGATACAAAACGAGTCAGTTCAAAGCGAGCAATGACCGATTCCGAAATATCGAAAACCTCGAACAAGAGGCTGGCGGATGTCCTTCGCGATCCCAAGAAACACCTCGGAACTTGGACACCACAGCTCCACGGACTGGAGCTTTCACTGACGCGAATTACGGACCTCGATGCCGAGAACCGGCTCGTTATCATCGGCATTCGAAACTCGACAACATCCAACCTCAGGCTCGTACAAGGTTCCCCGGAACTTCAGATACAGACGCTCGACAAGGACGGCAACAGCCTTCTGACCTCGAAGCTCGATATTCGGTATCTGGAAACAACCGCATTTGAAGGACTCCTTCTGCCGGGTTCGACGACTTTTCATGCGCTCGTCTATAAAGCACCGACTCTCGGAACCAATCAAAAGATCAGAGTTGTCGTAGCCCAGAGCAACGCCGCCGACGCGCCGATCTCGGCGGTTCTAAACGGATCAAAATAAAGGAGGAATTCGATGCAAACCTTATCAACCAATACCGCAGAAATTCCAACCGCCTTGCCTGACATCGAAGCAGATGAGGATCGTGAAAATCTTCTTCTTGAAAATCAGCCTGACGAACCGGAGGATGAGGAGCTGGACTCCGTCGACCTGGCTCCTGAAGCTGATTCGCAACGCAAAAGCTCACGAACCGGAAAAGCACTAAAAAGCGTCGCTGCTTTCACGGTATTTCTTTTTCTCATGGGGGTAGCTATTACATGGTTTTTCGGAATGGGATTCTTCGCCACACAGAAACCGCAATCCGTTAACCGCACCGGCGGGAAAGATACGTCGTCTGCTCCGATGACGGAGGATGAAAAGCTCAAAGCGGCTCTAACGATGGTCGCCTCTAAAGAACCCAATATTAGCAAAGACTCTGTAGCTAACCAGACGTCCGAGATAATGACGGTTGAGAAACCCGAAACAAACGCCGGCCAACCCGGCGATATCGTTTCTATGGCAGACTCACGATCTGGAGGATCCCCGACCACTAACATCGGCACTACCCTCGCCTCTCAGGAAACAAATGGCCCCCGGGACGAAACTTCGGAAACTAGGAACAAAGAAGATCGGCCGCGTTTAAATAGCCCTCAACTCACCCAGCCGAACACATCTATCGAGCCTGTGGGTCGATCGCTTTTCTTCGGAATAACCAAAGCAAGAAATGACGCGACTCCTGTTCAAAATGCATCGTCGGCAACTCTTGCTACCGATCCTAAGAAGGCAAGGAGCAGTGGACAGATACCATTTGGGACCTTGCTTCCCGTCCGATTGATTGGAGCTATTTACACACTTAGAAGTTCTGGCGGCGTCGTTCGGATGGAGCTGACGCAGCCGATTGAAGGTAAGGGATACTCATACCCCGCGGGCACAATGCTTATTGGCAATCTACGAGGTGGCGAATCCGTCCGAGCTTTCGTGAGTGTTGTTGGGCTCATCGATCCGGCTTCTGGTGAGCTCGTGAAATTCGGCGGTGAACTTATGGGAACCGACGGTGCTTCCGGCATCAAGGGAAACAGGAAGAGGATCACCGGAAAATGGGCGCGATTCTTCCGAGGCTTGAAGGAGACTGCCGGGTCAATATTGGGTTCGGTTGGCTCATTCCGTTCAGGTGGGACGATTGTCCTGTCCGAACCGCTTCGTCGTGGATCGGAACGACTGTCCGAGAATACCAGCGAATCGTTATTTGGAACCGAGCGCGAGGACACATTCCTGGAAGTATTAGCAGGAACCAGCGGCTACGTTCTTGTGACCCAACTTCCTGAACCGACAACATCAATGACCACCACAGCGAGGGGAGCAGATAAGGAATGATCCCATTTGACCAGAGCCAGCCTCAGATAAATCCCCGAGACCTCGTATCAGCAGGACGCCAAGCCGATCTATTTGAACTGATGGCTCGCAGCGGATACGTGCCGGAGGAACAGGTCTTCCAAGATTTTTGCGAAAGCTTAAAATCCGGCCGTGCCTGGCTAATATCGGGTACCCGGGGTAGCGGAAAGACTGCTTTTCCGGAAGCACTAGCTGCGGCCTGTAATCTTTCGATGTGCGTTGTGGCCGGACGGGACGGTTTGAAACAGGAAGAGATCCTTTATGACTGGGACGGCGAGGAGCAGGAAGTTTGGATGAGAGAACACCTTGCTCTCGCCAAACAGCTACCAATCGAAGAGCAGGCCGAGTTTCTAGACAACGCTCGACGATCTAAATGGCAGCGCCGATTTCTGATTCTGGGCGAAGTTGGTATGGCTTATGATCTTGCGGCAATCGCGGCATCAAGTGCTCCAAGAAAACCGCCGCCGGTTTTGATCCTCGATGAAAGCGATAAATTTGGAGCGAGCATAGAAGATTCCCTTCTTATGCCGCTCGAACGCGGATTGATCTACATTCCCCGATACGAAGGCGGAACCGTCGGCATTTCCGATTGGCAGTCAAGACCTATAGTTATCACGACCTCAAACGATCTTCGACATAGACTCAGTTCGCCGTTTATTTCGAGACACGTCTATAGCCGTTTCTCAAGCCCGTCACTGGAGAAGGAACTTGAGATCTTATCCACGAGAAACAAACGCGCCACATCGGTCCAGTTGGCTCTGACTACGAAATTGATCGATGCGGTTCGCGGAATCGCGGGTTTGGAGGATCATCCTAGCGTTCGTGAATCGATCGACATAGTAACTGCATTCGAAAGGGACTCGATCGAATCGCTAAGCCCTAAGAGCCTTGTTAGGTATTTTTGTTATTTCGTAAAGACAGGTTCATCCCGAGAACTGCTCACTCTTCAGCTCGACTATCTTCTCGCGATGATTAACGCTTTCCACCCGGATATCGATTCATGGCTTGCCTCGCGAGATTCCAATTGGAAGCTTCGGTGGCCGCAACTCTCCGGCTTTTCAGTATGAGTAAATCAGAAAACAAATTGGGTCTCTTTTCGAGGATCAAAAAAAGGCTCGGAACGACCAGACAGTCAATCGGTTTGTCGCAACACGTCGGCGTTCTTGTTGTCCTCTGCCTCGTCGGAATATACGGAACTTTCAGAATCCTGTCGCCTCAGAATGAAGCGGCCCAAGTCAGATTCATCGAAGCTCGTGATAGTGAACCTGACGAGGATTTGTCTACAGCCCAATCGCAAATAAAAAACCCTTTTTCCGGCCCGGAGTATGACAACGCTGTAAGACTAAGGGAAACATCCGCATTCGGAATGGCGGTCTCGTTGTCGGTGTTGTCGTTGAATACCGAAACCGGGAACCTGCCGGGCAGCGTTGGAGAAATTACGCGACATCTTGAAAGGGCTCGACTACTACCGCCTGGGCTTCGCTACAACAGTGGGACGATTGTTTCCGAACAGAGCACATTCCAGATCGCCTATCGGCGCGAACCTCTTTCATTCGAAGTTCTCGCTATCCCTAGATCTGATCAAGGCTCTCAACTGCTATTCCGATTTCCGCTTCCGCAAAGCGAGCCCAACACAGTTCTTTACTTTGAGGCTCTCCGCGATAACGCAATCCCGGCCGCTCTATCGACCACGGAACGACTGAGTGCCTCAGGATGGAAGATCCGGCATTGGCGGGGAGATGTGATGTCTCTTAACTCTACGACCATAGATTCGCTTAAGGAGCAAAGTGCTTTTTTACTAAATGCACGGTAGGCAATTACGATATGTTTTCTCGCGAATGGATTGAGAAATTCGACGCTTCCTATGGGATTCCACGGAAAGCAAATGAGCAATACCTGCCATCGTATCAGGCATTTTGGCAATGGTCAGCGGACATTGGAATGTGCCTGTTCTTCATCACACTGGGGCTACTCGGGTCATTACTTTGCCTGTATGCGGGAATTCTATTGGACGTCTATGGGCTGATCACTTTGGTCTTTTGGGCGATGGCGTTGATATGTGTCGCTGGCTCATTTGTAGATGCGTACTCGCTGATGTGGGCTTACCGCGTTCGACGCATGAGCACCGCCCACGGCTCTGCGAGGTGGGCAAAGGCCTCTGACTTGATCCGTTGTGGTTTGATGAACCGGATCAAAGGACTGCCGTTACCCGCAAATGCCCTTCCCCTTGCAAAAGCCTTTCGGGGCCGAGATGTTTTTCTCCCCGCGAGTCAGTGGCTCCGCCACTTTGTTATGTTTGGCCCAACCGGTTCCGGGAAATCAAAGACATTCTTCATGTCGATGATCCGGGCGACCCTAAAGAAGTCATCATGTTTAGTTTACGATCCTAAAGGCGAGCTTTTTGCCCAAACGGCAAACTCTGCCAAAACGATCTATCGTTTAGACCTCAACGATCCGACAAAAAGCGATCGATGGAACTTCATTCCCAAATGTAGGAACGATCCGGCTTTTGCATGTCAGATTGCCGGAATGATGATCGGGATAGAGGGCCGTCGCCGCACGAATGCGGACCCGTTCTGGGGCGATGCTGAACAAATAGCATTGACTGCGATCTTGCTGCACATAGCAGAGGTTTACCGGGAGAAAGCGATTCCCGCGTTCGCAGCAGACTTTCTTTTATTTCTCACCGGTGAAAGCGATGAGGCATTCAACGAAACGATGTTGAATTCACCTAGTCTGTACGCAAAGCAGGCTTATCTGGCTTTTCGACAGGCTCCGATTCAGACCCGTGGCTCGATTCTGATCGGTCTGTATAACAAATTGCGTCCTTTCACTCTTGCTCCTGCCCGGATGGTAACGACGCCGCCGGCAAAAAGCGAAACTGCGCTTGGTTGCCGGTTGATAGACTTTTCAGATCTTCGCCAATCCGGTACGGCAATCTATCTCGTCGTCTCGGAAGGCGCCGCTGACGTCTATAAGGAGCTGATAGCTACCTTCATCGGCCAGGCAGTAATGGAAATGAGGCTCGATGGTGTTAATGAACCTGAGTTTCCTTGCTTCGTTCTGATTGATGAGGCCTACCAATTGAACGTTTCCGAAGTGAAACGAATCTCAGGCATCGGACGCGGTCGCGGTGTCGGATTGGGTCTCGGGTATCAGGACCTGCCTCAGATGTATGACCAATACGGACGAGAGCAGGCGAATGCAATTCTTGGAACCATAATGACCAAGATCTTTCTTCCTGGCCTGGACGACGTAACCGCCGAATACGCCTCAAAACAACTTGGCGACACAACGATCTTTTCGAAGACATTTCAAGACTTTCCGGGAAAGAAGCAGGACAATACGAGGTATGCAGAGCAAAAGCGTGCGCTGATGCAGCCGAATGAGATAAGACAAACAGCCGCTCATTCCGAAGTACTAATTATCAGCGACACGGCTCCGCCCATTCGAGCAGCATATCCACCTTTTGCGGCTTCTAAAAACATCTTTCGTGCTGAAACGAAAGGCACCCCTACGGAAGTTCATTTAGGCGATGTCGATCCTCAGTTCATGCTAAGCTCTCCAGCCGAGCGGGGTCTTCCTACCAAGCATGACAAGGCCACTTTGAAAGAAATCATTTCCGCCGGGGTCGATCGAATCTGTACAACCGAACGACTGCGTGAACTGGTTGGCACGAGCCGCCAAAAGTCAGAAAATGATCTCCAACATCAGGAGGAAGAACAACCCGATAAAAGCGATCCCGTTTGCAACGCGCTCAACGATCTTCCAAATGACTTGCGGTCAATCGCTGTTCAAAGCAATAGAAATTACTTTGGTATCGAACACGCCTCAATCTAAAATAGATGTTAAATCGGCTAAAGATCTCTCTTATATTGGCTCCGCTCGCTTTGACGATGTTGATCGGAGTGTATGTCTATACCCTGTGGTCCGAGGAGCGAGAGCGATCTGCGGAAACACCATTTGACTCAAGCGGAGCGATGAATCGGGATCTGCTGAAATTTCATGAAAAGCGCGGCTCATTTCCGGAAAAGCTCGAAGATCTGGAAGGTGTGGTCTGGAAAAAGAAGGATCGAAATTATGTGTCCGGTGGGCGTTCGATGTTCCATCGGAATTACTTCTACCTGTACACAAAGGTCGGTCCACATCGTTTCACCCTCTGGGCAATACCTATAGGAAGGCTGCGCGATGACGCACCCACATTCCATCTGATTGGAACTCCCAGATCCCACAGAACCTGGAAAGGCCCGGCAGTGCCGATTCCTGATGTAGAGAAGTTGTCAGTTACTCCTTCGTCGCATAATCTGAACATTCTGGGTCTTGTCGAACAATCAAAGACCTCAGCGTCTGCGACGATGAAATGATTCGGGTTAACTGGCGTGAACTCTCTCTATCCTTATCTATATCTGTCGCCCCTTTAACAACCTGCCAATCGGATCAGCTTTCCATTGAAACATGAACTAGCTCAGCCTCTCGGCCTCCTCTTTTCTGATTTGCTTCGAATGCTTCGATGGCGAGCTACCGAAAAATCTCGAGTATTCGCGGTTGAACTGTGACGGGCTTTCGTAGCCGACCTTGTAAGCTGCATTGCTAACGGCGAGCCCCTCATGGGCGATAAGATTGCGAGCTTCCAATAGCCGCAACTGCTTTTGAAACTGAACCGGACTAAGGCCAGTCGCCTGCTTGAATTGGCGATGAAAGGTCGTCACGGCCATTCCCGTTTCCCGCGCAACATCGCGGACATCCATCGACTTATCAAAGTTCCTTCTTAACCACTGAACGGTTCGTTCGATCCTGGAAAAGTTACTTTCACGCAACGCGAACTGCCGGAGAGAATCTCCTTGCGGCCCGGTGAGCACTCGATAAAAGACCTCACGCTTATACACCGATGCAAGGGCGGAGATCTCGCTGGGCCGCTCGGCCAGCCGCATCAATCGAAACAGAGCATCGGCGATCTCACCGTTCATACGGCACGCTGTAAACGGCACCGGCTTGTCTGTCCTACCACCGCCGACATCGCGAAGCAGCCCTTGTAATATAGTGAGGTCAAGATCTAACCCAATCGACCGGTAGGGATTGCCGTTGCCGTCCGAGTGAACTGTCGCCGTTACGGGCAAGTGCATCGGGAGAAGGAAATAGCCCGGCCCGCTAACGTTGATACTGTGCTCGCCGATCAACATTCGCTTCGTTCCCTGTAGAACAAACCCGATCATCGGCTGATACAAAGCAGCCAGCTGATGAGCAGGCACATCGCCTCCGATAACGAACAGTCCAGAAATAGGTGTTTCAATCGGATGCGTATCCGCCCCTTGGGTCATCTCGATGATTGCCGCTAGAGGTTTATTGAGTTCGAAGCGTATTGGCATGATTAGGCATATACTACATCATATTTAAGCCTTCTCCATAAATCGTGTTTGAGCATTTCGGCAGGTTTAGGCAAGAACTTGACACGAATGCATCTAGTTTCTGGCCGAGAGAAGAGCGAGAATTAAATCCTCAAAAAGGAGAATAATTATGAAAATTGCAATCGTAACAGGCGGAAGTAACGGCATTGGAAAGGCAACGGCACTAGAACTCGCCAAACGCGGAATCGGCGTCATCCTTACGTACAACACATACGCCGATAGAGCTCATTCGGTGGTGGAAGAGATCGATGGTTCTGGCGGTAAAGCCATAGCGATGAAACTCGACCTGACTGATCGCTCAAGTTTCACAGTTTTTGAAGCGGAGCTGAAAAAAAAGATCCACGATCTATCCGGCCGAACCACGTTCGACCATCTGATCAACAACGGGGGAGCCGGTGGACCGATGGCGTTCGATGAGATGACCGAGGAATACTTCGATCTGATCATGAACACGAACTTCAAGGGTCCGATTTTTCTGACGCAGAAGCTTGTAAAACATATGGAAAACGGCGGATCGATCGTGAACGTCACGAGCTCGTCGAAGTCGCAGGTTTTTCTCGGCTATTCGGTCTACGGCTCACTCAAGTCTGCGTTCTCGACTTGGACTCGCTATATTGCAAAGGAACTCGCACCGCGAGGCATCCGCGTCAATGCCGTATCGCCCGGTCCGACGATTACCAACTTCGGCGACGGAGCATTCGACCGGCACCCTGAGTTGATCGAACCGCTGGCAGCACAGTCAGTGTTCGGACGGCTTGGCTCTCCCGAAGATATCGCGAAGGTTGTCGCTAACCTCGTATCGGACGATTTCGGCTGGGTAACCGCTCAGGATGTGGAAGCCAGCGGAGGCCACCTGCTATAGTCCGGCTGGACAGCCGACCAGACTTTATCTCGCCGGCACCTTCGAAGCAATGCTGTCCAATGGGACATACCGCTAGTCAACTACGCTGGCGTTGTTGAGAAGGTGTCGGTGCCGACTAGTGTCAGGACGGGGAGACGCAAACAAAGCGGTAGGCCGACCGCACATGGTGAACTTGCGGTGTGACGGGCCGGATCGCAAAAATTCCGCCCCGAGATCAGTAAACTATCTTGTCGGGACAGGCGAATGGTCACGGCTCGGGACGCTTTGCTTGAATTCCTGCACGACCTTCGGCCTTGAAGGATCTCTTTCGTGTTGTGAATTCCGAGCATTTCTCCCAACGACGATCTCGCTCAGCTCTTGCGACAGCTGTTGGGCCTCCAAATTCAATGAATTATTTCTACCATTACCCAAGTGTTCCTCGAAAATCACGGTGGTACGATTCAGAACTACTCTTGAGTCGACATTTGAAAGCGATAAATCGAGTAGCTCCCGCTTCATTTCTTCTCGAAGTCCCTCAAAAACAAGGCTGGTGGGCAAATCTCGCTTTTCTGAGCCACTGCGAGCTGTTGTCTCTAGATGATCTTTTTGCTCCGTTGCTCGCTGATACACAAAATCCCTTTCGGCGGGCGGCAGTTTTCGGTAAAGTTCGCTGTGATCGAAGCTATTCTTGTATCGAAGTTCCTCATTCGGGGTTTTGAGACTCTGGAGGAAGTGTTTTGTCGCTGACAAGGACTCGTCAAGATATTTCCGTTCCATTCGAGATTCCAGACTATTGACCAATTGGAGAGCCTCCGGGCTTGGAGCGATCTCACCTCTTTTCAAAGCCTCAGTTCGCGCTTTTGTGGCGGCGCCATCACCTGCATGGCTGAGTTTCGCTACGGTCATTTCTGACGTGAAGTGTCGAGGCGATTGTTCGGTAAACAACATTTGCATCTCATTGGAAGTTAGCGCGGGTGAGGTTGTAGGCTTTCGATCTCCGCCGTCCTGCTGACGATTAAAACCTACAGAAGCATTTTCAATTCTGATCTTTGACGATGCTTCAATCACTTCTTCACGTGATTGACACCGGTCCAACATCTGGGCGTAGTCTCGATATCGCTCGTTGAAATGTCTAAGCCTCGTTTCAGGTTGTTTGAGTTGGTGTTCAAGATACGCAGTCGCGAAACGCAGGTCCTCGTAATCCAGCTCCTTTCCCTTCACACCGTTCTCAATCGTTTTATCCGATTTTGCCCTAAACAGCTTCAGGATTGTGGAGGGTGGAATCCCGTTCTCAAGAGCCTCGTTGAGCGCCGGAAATTTAACCTCGGACCAGTGTTTGAGTTCGTCGACCGACATCTCGGTCGCAAGAAGATTCAGATGCGTGCTTTCAAGCTCAATTCGCTCGAACCCAAGAGTTGTCTGACCGTGTTCAGGATCCCGTTCGGTCGATAGATGTTCAGATGATTCAGCAATTTCTTCGGGCTCTTCACCGAAAGAATGTTCCATGTTCTGCGAATTCGATTCGACAAGCTGCTCGTATGGCATCGAACGGTCCGATGGTTCCAATCTCTCCATCTCGTCAGCCACCTTCGCGATTTCTGCCAGCGTCCTATCGAACCGTTCCACGACTGATTCTGATTTCGCCTCGTCTCTAACCTGATCTAACAGTTCCTGTTTTCCGTCTAGCGAGTCGTAAATCCAACGAAAGACCTTCGCGTCGGTTTCTCGATCCGCATTACTTCCCGCGATAGTCTTCCCGTATTCCAGGATTCGGGGAGCCGCCTCTCGTGCTTTCTCTGATCCGACCAGTGCCTCAAGTCGGCCTACTCCGTATCCAAGAGTTGCCAGTTGAAGCGGTGACTTTAGATCATGCGACTCCTTCGGAATTATCAGTACACCGTTTTGAACAGTTCCGCCACGTTCGTAGGTGTCGCGAAGAAATTGTGATTCGGCGTTGAGGAATGAAGCATGCTCGCTCCTGTTACGACCATTGGTGTCGTCGAGTTTGGATAGTAGAAGGTCCGATTTGCTGACGGAAATTATTTCGTTGATCGCTCTTTCTGTTCGGGGATTCGATGGTCGAAAGCTTGCGTCTTGGACACTAGTGGATCGTGCGGCATGATTTAGTTCTTTTGCATCAATTGCCTTTGCAACCTTTTCGATCGCGAGCTTAACGACATCCGCGTGGCACGTCTGCCCCGCTCGACAAAAGCATGTGATCGAGATTGGTTGGCCATTCCTGAATGCTTCACTAAGCAGGACCATACCGTCCCTGAGTCCACCTTCATTCTGCTTGTAACTACTTCGAAGCCGTTCGGAGTAAGCAATAAGAGCGGCATCGCGACCTCCACCGCGTGGTGCAATTTCGTTCCGATTGGGCGAAAGAAGACTCAATTCTGGAGTAATAATATTCCCCAGGTCCAAACTTCTGTTTGGCGATTGCGAGTCGCTGTTGCTTAGGCGAGCTATTACTTTATTGCTCAAATCGAATTTCATGACTTACCCAATCCTCCTCTCGGACTTACCGAGCTATGAAAGGGCAAATAATGTGCCGAAACAATAAGACATGGAGCCGAATTATCGTCCCATTTCTATGATGATCTCTCGCTTATCTGGTTTGTGCCGAACGACTGTTCTTTGTTCTATTTCTTGGGCGTCAGATAACTGATCCTTAACCGCGACAGATTTTGGGTCCGGTAACATAGCAGTTTGAAGAATCTGGTCATAGGTGCTCGAATTGTGGCTAACAGAGTGTTCGAGAGCTAGTTTTAACCTGGATGCCTCCTTAGTATCGGGGCTGGCTGCGATCCTTTTCTCAATGTCCGCTACCTCTTTAACCGTAAAGACTGGTTGGTAATCCGGCTCCCCAGAACTTTGCCACCAAGAGTTTTGCTTGAATGTTGCGGCTTCCCTGCCAGATTCAAGCATAAGTTCTTTTGCGGCAACGAGGCTGGCCTTTAGATCGGCCTCACGCGCCTTCACCCGGCCTTCGAGTTCGTGCCTCAACAATCTGTGATCCCTGCTCTCTAACAACAAATTTAGTCCGTGATCAAGGATCGATCCTTTTCGCGGTAGATCAACATCGTTCAGACTCAGATAACTCATTGACCCGTTCGTTTTGCCCTCGATTGCAAATTTGTGAAATAGCTTTGTTTTTCGATAATATGCGAGGTCTTCTTTTGCTTTGTTCAACTCGATATTACATAGGATCTCTCGGGCGAACGTCCGCCCAGCGACGAGGTCGTTACCGTGACCCACCATCGTTTCCTCAACGATCCCTCTTGTATCGGGCTTTTGCCGTTCAAATTCTCCAATCGACTTCTTTTGTAGGTTCCAATTCGCCGAATACTGGTTTGACTGATTAAGATTTCTGGCAAGGGCATCAATCTCAAGAACTTCCTCAGCAGAAAACCTTGGCTCAAGATCCTTCTGCATTCCGTGTCGGTCCAGCACGTCGTGCAGAACTCCGACCACCTTTCGGCCCGTTTGAAGATCTTTTTGCAGATCCATCGACTGCTCGTTCAAACTGGTAGTCACCGCTTCGGTCAGTAGGCTTTGGTCTGATTTGGTATACCAGCGGCTTTCTTTATTCGTCAAAGATTGGATCGCGACGCGAATGCTCTGAATAACCGACCCATTCTTGCTATTTCTAGCCTTTGATTCACGATCGATCATAGCCAATGAGATTCGTTCTTTTCCTACGGAAGTTTTCCTGTAATAGGCATTGTCGCGGAGGTCCATCAGCTTCCTTTCCCGATGCTGCAATCTCATTTCCGAGAGAATTTTTTGAGCGGCAAGGCGTTCAAGATCCTCCTTATCTCTTGCTTGAATTTCGTTTCTGGTCTCAAGGTCAAGGCGGATCTGTTCCAGGAATCGGTATTCCCTAACTTTCGAGTTCACAAGACACTGATTTTGAAGATCGTCCAACTCTTTTTTACTGAAAGCGGGTGCGGGCAACCTGGTTCCTTTTTTCTTATGGTTTTTTCTTACCTGGTCGGCTTCCTTTCTCACCTCGGCCGTGTCTTCCTTTAGCTTAAAGAATTCCGACTCCTCCTTTACCAAGATGCTGTGCGTTATCGCCCTAATCTGTCGAGCCTCAGCAGTATTATCTAAGTCACTGAGTCCACCGCTCGCCGACTCTAGTTCCACTAATGAAAACTTGTGTTTCGCTCCAGTTTTCGGATCGGAAACCGGAAATCTCAAGTTCTGACGATGCTCGACGAGGAAGGCAATTCTTTCCTCTTTAAATTTGAGTTGGTATTCGGCCAGAATCCCAAGTCGCAATGTCTCTCGTTCGTCAAAGTTTCGACCGATATTATGGACTTTGGTCTTTTCCTCCGTTCTCGATGAATTTTGGTCTTTGACGTGTCTCTGTGACGGACCGCGTTCAGCTATCAATTCCTCGAGTTTCGTCTTGGCGGATTCGATAAAGATCCCCTCGACGATCTGCTTTTCTCCATTGATTGACTCAAAGTGTGGAAGCGCCTCTCGCGGAATTTTATTTAATGATCGGGCTCGAAGATCTTTCGTCAGATAGTTCTTTTGAATGGCGATATGCACATGCGGGTTTGCCGTATTGAGATGAACGGCTCCGGCCCAGGCGAGTCTTTCGCTATTGAGACTCTTTTCAAGCTGACTCAGCGCGAACCGGGCAACGGCCTTTAGTCGTCGCTTTCGCACTTCGTCAGTCGAACCGAGATCATGAAAATCTTCCGGCCTGAATGAAAGAACCAAATGATGGAGTTCGTCGTTGGATGGTCGTCCTTTTCCGCAATTCGACTTTAGAAAGTTATTGGCGTTCCGGACGTCTAACTGGTCGGTGAAAGCGTTGAAAAGTTCACGGCCTTTTTCCGGCTCTTTGTCGGGGTCTATCTTGCTGTGAGCCAGATAGTGCACAAGCCCGCGCGAACTGCCTCTTTTTGACTGGACGCTTGCGATAATTCTCATGAGGGATCTGTTTGCTGCTTCTGCAAATTAGGCATGGATTCGATCCGCTTCTTGAGCACTTCTACCTTCGTACCGAGATAGCTTCGTTCCTTCAAGTCATCGTTGACAACATGCTCATGAAATAGAAGGCATTTCTTAAGATCCGTTACAGCGTGTTCAATCAGTTCCGCCATCGCAGTTGAAGCTATAATGACGCTATCGTTTCGATCTTTTGTATCGGGTGACGCGAACTCAATTAGCTTGGTAAAGACAAGGTTCATTGATGAGATCGACATGCTCGACATTGAGTAGACTTCGGTCGTAAGAGACTTGGTAATTTGAAGCAATTCAGATACTTTTTCGAGCTCTAATTCCAAGTGTTCCACCCGATCCCGGATCTCGGCAAAGTTGCCGCTGAGTGAGAAATTTATGGACTCATTGTCACGTCCCTTGCTAACAAGCCAATCAAGCTTCATCTGACACTGGCCTGCTGCAAATTGCTTCTGCCTGTCGTTCAATGCGAAATGGATCATTCGACGGACTATGGCGGCCTTGTTCTCACCGGTTTCCTCTGCGATCTCTTCGAGCTTTCCATGATCTTCTTCATATGGCCGCACGCTTATCGGACGGCCCTGTTTCGGTTCATTCTTAACATCAATATTCTTCGCAATTCTTTCTTTGTCACGCTTTCTCATTTTTCCGGTTTTTGCTGTGCCGTTTTGTCACCAACTCGTCGTTTTGTAATTTTTCGGACAGGTTGGAGCTAAGCAAAGCTCGTGCCTTTAATGAATTTTTCGCTTAAATTTCGGTTTGTAATTTCGGTGACAAGGCGTAATTCACTGTAAGTATTGGGTTTATGCGAATTACAATGGTCGGATTCTGGTCTATCCTGTCATACAACCACAGCTGTAATGTTCATTTTTTACAAGGCACCTCGAACCGCCTCTTTTTTACGCCAAAAGTGGTGCTCCCATACGCCACCCTTTGCTATTAAATTCCCGCTGCTCTGCTACGGCACGCCGATTGATCTCATCTTTGTGACAGCTATTTTACCGAACCAAAAGGAGACCAATTTAATGAACGAACAGCCTAATATCACCCCCTCTTCAAAAACGTCCCTCGAGCGGCCACTTCTGCAGATCAACCGGCTTACTTACGTCAAATTGAATACAAGAGTACTCGAAGCAACTGAACAAAAACTCAAGCAGTATCTTCAGTTCGCGACAGCCAACATGAACACCGAGATCACAAATGACGATGTTGTCGAGTACGCGCTAAACCACCTTTTCGAACGCGATCCCGCATTCAAAAGCTGGCTTAAAATTAAGACTTAGAAGGGAGACTCTAGGCAGAGAAGGCTGAAGGAAGAGTTCCGATGCGGTCTAAATTTGCACCCGGAATGAAGGATTGATGGGCTATTCCGTATCTGGAAACAACCTTCTCAAGCTCCATCTCAAAATCACGGATGTCGAACTGTTCGGAACCCTTTGAAAGATGCCCGGACAGTTCCTCCAGATCCTCTCCCGACAGATCGCGGCAAACTTTTGCCGAACTGCGAGCCAGACGGTCTGCCACTTCTTGAAAAGCTACTCCTGAATGTCCTTTTACCCAACGCCAGGAGATGTGATGACCGTAACAGGCTTTCACGAGACGCGTCCAGAACAGACGATTAGTTCGCATTCTATTAAGCCCAGCCATCGTGTCGATCACATATCTTGAGTCTGACACGATTTCGACCCGGCAAGAGCGATGCAGTTGTTCCAAAGCCTTTATACACGCAAGTATTTCAGCCTGCTGATTGGTAACCTGTCCGAGGTATTTGGCTACCAATTTGATCTCCAGGCGATTGTGATCAATCATCACCGCACCGCATCCCGCCGACGAGTCGATCGCACCATTTCTCAAGCATGACGCATCGGCATAGATCCTCACCAGAGGCGTATAATCATCCGAACTTCTGATACCGCTTTTGTTTTCAAGTAACCTTACAACACTCATTGTCCACCTCTTGTTTTTTCTACTGAAGAAGGGGGCAAAGCTCTGAGGCCTTGCCCCTTGTTGGCGAAGCGATCTATCTCAGAATTGATCGACGAACCCCTCTTCGACGGGAGTCTCAGGAGCAGTTGAGCCGGTGTATTCCGGAACGTCAGGCTCGTCGCTGTTGCTGTTCAATGCCGATTCTTCCTGATCGTTACCACGGTTCGAACCGACGAACTCAAACGAGAACAACGACACCTCGGCACCCGATCTGGGTTCTCCCTTATCCGTACTCCAGGGGCTGAACGAAAGCCTGCCGTGAACAAGCAGGGACGTGCCCTTCTTTACGTGCTCGGCTATCGTCTCAGCCGTCTTTCCGAAGGCGACGACGTTGAACCAATGTGTGACTTGAACACGCCCTTCAGAACTGTTCTTGAACGAGTTGGACGCGATTGGAAAGCTCGCGACCGGCGTGCCCTTTTCTGTATATCGCAGGCTCACATCGCGGCCTGTGTTTCCGAGTATCGAGATATTTGCTGACATGGATTATTCTTGCTCCTTTTTTGGTTTAGTTTTTCTCCGAATGGAACGGCAGTTAGCCACTTAAGACGGACTTTGAAGCGAACTGCTTACGGGACTGGCCACCGCTCCTTTCGTTATGTGCTTCTCAACAACTTTCAGGCCGAAGGCACAACCTGAACGTGTGATCTTTGACTTACCGGTTGCGCAAAGAGGTTCCTCTGGATCGTGCGACTGGCGTGTACGCTCTCGCTCAGTTCCGCCTCTCTTGCCCTTACCGCATCCCAGAGTTTCTGTTTCTCCTGACGTTTAAATGCCTTTGCCGCTGCGTCGTTGTAGAGTCCGAACTTCAAGAACCGTAGCTGTCCGTGGGTTGCTTTTTCGATCTTTCGCAGCCATTGTCGAGCCTCCCTTGAAAGCTGCCCGTTGAGCCTGCCCTCCTGAGATTTTGCGACCGTGTTGAGAGCCGTGAACTCCTTGAGGGAGAGCCTCTTCTGATCCTTAAAATCCGCGTAGGCTTTCTTCTTCAGGTCTGCTACGTCGGCTGTATCGGTCGTGCCGCGGATCGCAAGATAGGTTTCCTGATAGGCGTCGTGGCGAAGGCTCCGCAGATGGAAATCGGAGTATTGACGCTGCCACAAAAGACGAAGGACTGAAGCCGCGTACTGCATCTCTTCAAAATCAGGATTGATCTCCTGATCGATAAGAATCTCGACACTGCTGCCTTTGCCGAATGTATAGATACGGCGTGCGGAACGGATCGCTTTGCCGTCATAGATTCTATCGAGTGACAGTGCCAGCCATTCCTCGAACTCCTGATCCGAGAACGGATGTCTCGAAGGCATCGACCATCCAGCACAGTTGATCATTCGACGTCCTTCCTGAACGGCATTACCACCCAAAGAATGGCCGACAAATAGTTTCGGAAGCTGTGCGGAAAGGCCTCTCGATTCATACGGAAGACAATTCGCATCGATCTCACAATCAAGGTCAAAAACGACCACCGAACGCTGACTTGAACTCATCGTTATACCGATCAATCCGTTCTCATCGAACTGCTCAAGTTGTTCGTAAGTGGTGAAATCACGATCAAGTTCTTCGATAGATTTATTGCCATCTTGGAGATAGAATTCCGCAAAGTCATCGAATATCATGCGGCTGACCTTCTGACGGCCGACACGTCTCAAAACAGCCTGCATTTCATCGTCGAAGTTCGGGCATTTTGGGGGGAGCGGCTTGCGTTTTTTTGCGACTTCTTGAACCCGCCTCTGGTCCGCGACACAAAGCCTTTGCTCGGTCAATATCGACTCTTCGAAGCTTATCTCACGGTCCGACAAGGTGGCTGTAACGGCCTCTAACTGCATACCGAGTAGTGCCATTTCTTTGAGAACCTCGCTTACGCTTCTGCGTCGGATCTCACCGTAGTAGTAAGAGGCAATTTGCTCATACTCAAACTGCCCGGCATCCGGACTTGCAATGGCCTTAACGCATCGGACAAATTCTTTTGCGTCCGTCTCGTCGGAAAGAACTTTCATTGCATATTCGCGAGACATTATCCTTACGCGATCCAGAGCTTCGGGCTCAAGTTCATCGGCTATCCTGACAACCACATCACCTAAGATCGAGAACTCTTCAAGCTCGCGTCTGCGCATCGGGTTCGATGAAAGATGGGCACACCAGTCCTGCATCGGCGAGCCGGTATTGACGGGCATGAATGCCAACATATGGTTATTCGGAGCGTGCTTTCTGAGCTGTTCAATATTGATTCTTTCTGCCATAACTTCCTCTCTTGATCGGCATAGCGCCGAATCGAAAACGCGTGTATTTAAGGGCCGCATTTTCAAAACCCTGAATAAAAAGCACCCTAATTCAGGCTTGAAAATCCCTCGCAAGGTGCAGGAGAAGTGTGTTAAGGGAAACGAGATCGGCTGGCTATAAAGACAGGTCTCCTAGATGCTTTTGAAGATAAGCGAATGTTAGCGGTGCTCGGCTTTCGAGTTGAGCCCGGCCAGTTCCGATGCCGTTTGTGGGAATAACAATTACTTGGTCGGTCGTTGAACATATCACCGACAGACGCTCGAAGGCCTTATCGATCGCCGCTTTGTTTTGTTCGAATTCTGCATCCGTAAAGAAGGCATTCTCGCTATTGCTGGGGAGTTTCTTGGTTGGTATTCCAATGACATTCGGTTCGCCTCTCATAGCCGCAGCCTGACCGCCAAAGCCACGCCGGGCGAGGTTATCTCCGAAAAGGAAGATACAGTCGCGATGCGCCCTAACGATACCTCTGGTGATCCACTTCATCGTCACAACGCGGTATCCCATTGCAGACTCCTTTTACAAAAAAGAACTGCCGCCTGAAGAGTGCTATCTCCCCAAGCGGCAGTTGTTCATTTACCGATAGATTTGATCAGTAAGCGGCGGCCTGCTGGAGTTCGACCGGGGCGGTCTGTGCCGTCTGCATTGCAACTCCGTCTCCTTCCTCATCGCGGCGACCCGACAGGAACTGAAACTCCTGCAGGACGATCTCCGCTCCCGCCTGAGGAGATTCGTTCTGATCTACCCACGGGTTAAAGGTGAGGCGGCCTTGAACGTAAAGGCGACTACCTTTTCGCACGTATCGAGCAAGTGTCTCCGCCTGCTTTCCGAATGCCGTCACGCGGAACCAGTCCGTCTTCTCCACGCGTCCCTCCGCACTGTTCCTGAACGAGTTCGAGGCCATTGAAAAGCTCGCCACGAGTGTTCCGTTGTCCGTGATCTTAGTTTCCGGAGTCTTGCCGAGATTGCCGATGATCGAAATATTTGCTGACATTTTCTTAATTCTCCTGTGTGTTTAATTTTTCGAGGATCACGTTGAGTGACACCCTCAAATCCTTCTCCGAAGGCACACCTTTTCAGCCGCTGTTTATTTGTTTTGTTTATCGAGTGATGATGGGCAACGGAAGGACTTTGAGATTCGCGGCAGCGTTTCCTGTTGGCCGAAAGGCGTTATCGGTCATCATTTGTAGTCAATTTTTTGAGGGTAATCACTGACACTAGAGGGAATAAAGGCAGTACGAATTACGTAATTCAGAGCTTTAGCCCTCAAATGGTGTTCGGTCTGGTAGGCAGTTACGGACCGCTAAAAGAACATTATCAATCATGGTTTCAGCCCTTCAGGCTTGGGATTTGTCTTCTATCTTACAAGTATAGGTCTATTAATGAGTTCCGACATTTCCGGTCCTTTGTAGTGTGGTTTAATCCAGATCAATTTTCTTTCTTCCGATCCTTTGCCGAATGGCTGCTTACGCCAATGACCTCTTACAATAAATCGAATGGAGAGTCTCTTTGTTTCGCTGCGACGATCATTTTCGAGTGCATCATTAACATTTTCAGTGCCATCATCTTCCACTACAATTCTCTGAATTATGAGAGGAGGGATATCAGCTCCAATCAAGTGATAATCTAGTCTAGATATTTCCCGATCTGAATTCGGGGGATCAAACAATATCTCCCGTTTTTGCTTTCGATTCATCGACGCTGCTCGACGATGAGGAGATAATTTCTTGATTATTTCAGCGTCGTTCGACTCAAGATAAAGAATGCAGTTCAAAAGGACTCTATAAAACAACAAGACGCCGCGATTCTCATAAAAGTCATCGTCATCTAATGCAAATGACTTTTCGTCTTTAGACTCAGGCGAAATACTTAACCAATCTGTCCGAAGCATGTGTTTTATTGACCAATCCTCTCGAATCAAAAGCGACCGCTTCACAAAAAACGGCTCGCCGTTGGGTATCTTTTGATAACAAACAAACACCACCTTTCGAATACCACCTTCATCGGCACTCGTTACTGCTTCCGTCAAGAAAATATTTAGAGGTTCGAATGATTCAGGATATGTTCCCCTCAACTGCCAAATTGCCTCAATTACTGATTTAGCAGTAATAACAAAAAGGCAGGACTCAAAAGGAAGCTTAATACTGCTTGACGGAGCATCAAGCTCGGTATGGACTAGGTGTTCGACAAGATTATCTGTAAAGAATAAAGACTTCTTCCCAAAAAGTTCAAAATTTAGTAGCACTAAATAATCAGCGGTAAGAAAAAACTCAATTCGTCCGACGGTGTTTTTGGAAGTGAAATCTTCCCACAGGCGACGGAAATACAACTCGTCGAATCCGGCTAATTGTCTAAAACTATTTTTCGCTTTTTGTGCGATGTTAGTAAAAGCATAGTCAAAATATCGATCGAAGCCTTTAAGTATGTCGGGATCAAAGAAAGGACCGCTCAGACCCTCCTTTTGAATCAACCTTAAATCTTGACGAACGCACTCTGTGATCAAGGGCTGTTCCTCTGTGCGAAAATCATAGTATGTTTTAGGCAATGAAAACGGCATGGCTTATTCAACAACACTCAATAGATATCCTTCAAACACGCACTATAGGCCATGTTGTGCAAGCAACGCTACTCGCCAAGTATAAGGTGAAAATAAGCGAGGCCATGTCTTCCATCGTAGTGTAAAATCAATTCGCTTTCGGACTGAAATGCCTTCAGCGACAACTCTTCGGTTGGGTCGTCATAATAGTCCGTTTTGAAATGATATTGATTTTGATCCCTTAGAATAATCACTATTTCGAGATTCGAGTCTTCACCGTCTACTTCGCGCAACTCGAATCTGATTGTTCCCAGTTGATCGTTTGCGACAAACGTCTCCGAAACTATTTCATAGACATATGCACGGTTATCATAGACCCAAGTAGCTTTTATATCCCTGATCGTAGACATTTTCATATTTTCTACCCCATCGAACCCCGTTTAATAAGCATTCAGTGTAGTTACGAAGTGCCGGTTGTTTCATTTCCGGCTCATTTGTAGTTTACGATGATTTTGCTTTTCGGGAGATTTTGCATTTGTGTAATCTAACAGGATGAGCGCACATCTTACGTCCCGTGTGTGGTATCAGCGAATAAGGTTGAGGGCTACCATGCCCACCTGGACCTGGTTCAAGAATATCCATGTTGGTGCAAAAACAAACCAAGGCTGGAATGTTTATGCACCAATCAATGCGGGTTTAAGGTGGATTGAGTGTGCAGCTATGCGATATCTAAAATCTTCTCGAAAAACTGACAGGTCGCGATGGGTCGCATAAATAATGCGGACATTGACCGGCCGTGAGGTATTGGCCCCAACTTGAGTGATCGATTTTCCTTCAACAACCTTGACTAATTTGGTCTGAATATTTGGCTCCAGTTCATCTATTTCATCCAAGGAATAGTGTGCCGCCATTGGCCGCTTCAAACTTGCCCAGCTATGAACTTGCAGCCCCAGTGAACGCTCCCTTAACTTACGGATCAATTTCGCGGTACGCGTCTTGCTTGTTCCTGTTTCACCAAGCAAACAAGAGATCAAAAAATCGAGCTTTGCTAGAAAATTTATGTTTACATTCTCATTTTGCAAGGTGTATAACATTAAATACTAAAGAAAAACAGGAGCTAATTGCCTGATTGGAAAGAGGATAGTCTTTTTAAATCTTTGAAAAGCCGTCTCTCCTAACAAAGGTCGTACGACTACAAACCTTCAAAATGGTCATTGGTTACACGCCAATGTGATTCTTGTAACGAACCTGGGCGATTAGAAAACAATTTTGGCTAACTCGATCGTTTCCAAGTTGCAGACATCACCAGGATCCCCACCCACGGGCGGACCTGGCGACGCACACGATCGCGAGGGCTTCGTCGCCGAATCATTAAAATTAATTCGAAAAGTCATCGCTGGGCGTAGATCCGTGCCTATTGATGACGTTCCCGATATTTCGCAAGAGATCGTATTGAGACTCTGGAAGTGGCGCACCAAGTTCGGGGATAAAAGTGAGCGAATGGCCGAGGAAGATTGGTTGTCCTTCACTGCGCGTACCGCCCATAACGAAGTAAATCGAAATCTATCAAATCGCGGAAGACACGTCGAAGTATCGATTGATGACGTCGAGGTGAATGAAGGCTCGCAAACCTCATCCTCAGCAGAAACTTTTCAACTTGTTGAAATTGCGTGGCAAGGTATTTGCAAGTTAAGTCTGCATCAAAGGCAGGCACTTCTTTTCAGTTCAGTAGATCTTGTACTTCATCTTTTCCAGTATGGAATCGAGGAAGATGAATTGTTAGAAACGCTCGGGTTGTCGAAGGAATCTTGGGAATCTATTTCAGCAAGAATGCCTCTAACAGACCCTGAAATTGCTGAAATAGCGAATCTAGCGACCAGTAAGAGGCAAAGAGTGACCACCGCGGGTGCCATCAAGAAGGCAAGATGCGATGCCCGGAAGAGACTAAAGGAGTTGATGAAATAAATGAATCAAGATCACTTATCAGCTGCTGAGGTCGCTATGTTTCGGGAAGAGAGTTTTTCTTCGCGATCGATTGAGATCGGCCGCCATCTTCTCGCCTGTAAAGAATGTCGAGCAAAACTGCCATCTGTTACTCCGCAGGAGTTTCGAGACTGTGTTCTCGGTGCTGACATCCCTCGATTGGATGAATCTGAACAAGAATACCGATTTCTCAATTTACCGGTACTGTCCTTTGCAAGAGTAGGTGCCTTTGCGGGATTCGCAGTTCTACTCTTGGCCGGGATCTATTTTATGGGCGTTCAGGGGTTAAATTCGTCCGGGGATATCGTTGTAAGAAGCAATGAACCTCCAATAGAAACATTCTTTGAATTGAAGCCGGAAGGCTCAGTCGTCGGTACAGCTTCCGGCGAGCGAGACCATGCGGCCACAAGACCAACGATTCAAACAGATGTAACGACTCCGCCGTCGAATCTAAAGACGCGTCAAGTAACAACCCGAAAGGTCATGACCAAAGCTCCGGAGATTCGAAACTCAGAAACTCGCGGCAAGCTACCGTGTGGAGGCCAAAGATCTGTCGGTCTTGAAGCCCGACTTACCGAAGCAGGTCTGCTGCTAAGATGGAACAAAGTCCGTGGAACAGTCAAACTCAATGTCTACCTGTCTGATCTCGACGAAAAGCTGATAGACCATTTTGAGACTGTTGACCGAACCTCCCATGTGGTTTCAGCGAAACTTGACAATGAAACTGTCTATAGCCTGCGCCTGATCGTGACCCTTGAAAGTGGGGAAAGGATCGTAAGCGAGTCACAGAATTTCAAGGTCGGCGATTTAACAAATAACGCAAAATCAAGCGGTGCCGTTTCTGTACAAAAGACGACAGCCGCATCCGTACGCTGCGTGGAGGCAAAGCCATGAACCCGTTCACTCATAATATGAATAGATATGAAGTCGCTTCGTCGTGGATCCCCGTCACTTTCATTACAACATTTGTACTGCTTTCGATCGTTTTTTTGTCTGTTATTTCGGCATCTGGTCAGGTGACCGACGAATTTCCGGTACCACCTTCGTTTGCTATCGAGGGAATTCCAACGATAAAGAACGCAGATGTTGAACACCTCTTTTTCGATCCCTCGGAAGTAAGAAGCAACCTAATCTGGGACGTTGACCGGACGAATCGCTCGATACTGGTAACCGATGAAAAGTCGTATATTTATCGGCTCGGTTCGCCGATGGGAAAACCGCAAAACCTGATCGACGGCCGTTCCCCGAATATGGTTCGCGTAAGCCCGAAAGGTGGCGTATTCGCCTTCATCGACGATAAGGAAGATGCAGATAACTTTGAATTGCATCTCCGGGATGAAAACGGAAATATGCGCAAGCTTTCCTCATTTTCAGGCAAGGATGAGTCTGTGGAATCATTTGTTTGGGATGAATCTGGAAAGACGATCTTTTATGCGCAGACTGATTACGAAAAGAAAGCAACTCGATTATGCAGCCACGACCTGTCAAAAATCACCTGCTACGACCTTGACCTTAACGGCATCTGGAATGTTATTGACTCGGAGAAAAACAAGGTGCTTCTCAAATATTGGAAATCGTCCAGTAACCAGAGCCTTTATATTTACGACCTGATTTCGAAAAAGCTGACCACCGTCGAGGATAAAGGTAACTCGACAAGAGGATTTTTCGGCCAAGGCCGAGTCTTCTGGCTTTCCGAGGGGTCGGCGGAATGCGGTCCAGAGACTTGTCTTGCCTCGATGGACCTTAAGAACGGAAGCAGGAGGCGTGTAAGCTTGCCAAATGGTATCGCAAATCTGCAGGACGTAAAGATTTCACCGGATAAAAAGTCTTTCTTAATTCAGGAGATGCGCGATGGGATTGACAACATGCGCGTCGGCAGATTAGCGAAGAACGCGATCACTGAGACAGTGCCACCTTTCATTCGCGGTTCATATGTTATCTGGAACACCCGATGGCTTTCGAATACGGAGATTGCGTACACAACTGAGAATATTGCTAAGCCCGCCTCAATAGAGGTCTTCGACATCTCGTCCAAAAGGACTACGGCCTGGACAAAAGAGAGGATACCAGCCCGGTTTGAGAACAAGGTGCGTCGACCAGAAGTGATAAAGTGGAAGTCCTTCGATGGCCTCGAAATATCAGGCTATATGATCAAGCCCCAACGAATTGAGGGAAGATCTCCGGTACTCATCTTTATCCACGGCGGACCGCAAGTCATCGATCGCCCGGTATTCAATTCGCAGGCCCTGAGATTCGCGGCATATCTTGGGCTAACGATCATACACACCAACATTCGCGGATCGAGAGGCTTTGGAATCGAGTTCATGGATGCCGACAACGGCGCCAAAAGGCGTGACGCGGTCAAGGACATCTCCGCTTTGCTGGACTGGGTCGAAAAACATCCTGAGCTTGACAGTGGCCGGATAGTTGTACGCGGTGAGAGTTACGGCGGCTTTGTTGCTCTTGCCTCAGGGTTGCTAGAACCAAAGCGGGTAAAAGCCGTCATAGCCGAATATCCGTTGGTTTCAATTAGGGGCTTACTTTCCCAAAGTTCTATTGAAGAGTTCTCGATCAACGAATACGGCGATCCGAAAGACGAGCGACTAATGAAAGAACTTGATGATCTTTCTCCATTAAACAACGTAGATCGTTGGAGCCGAGCTCCGTTGTTTATGACTAGGGGAAAGCTGGATTCAAGAAATCCCGAGAAAAACGTTCTCGACCTCAAGTCCCAACTGCAGAAAAAGGGCAACGAAGTTTGGTTCATATATGCGAAAGAAGCAGGACACGGCGTGGCCGGTCGTTATGTAACTACAGCGATGTATGAGTTTTTGAGGCAACAACTAAACAAAAAAGGAGAAAACAAATGAAGAAAATAAAATCACTTGGCTTAATGCTGGTGCTTTCGATAGGTCTGGTCGGCAATATCTTTGCGACCGGACCGGTTATAGCGGGTACTACTGGGGCCGCTCCGGGACTCCTCACGCTCGTTTTGGAACAGGTCCTATCGGCGTTCGGCGGTGAAAGCTGCCCCCTCCGAATATGCCAGAACTGTCGTCCGAATAGTGAGGGCGGTGATAACGGCAACGGTGACTGCCGCCCTCGAGATAACTAAATGGACCAGAGCTTTTCGAAATGGTGTTTCCCTGGATTCGCGACAGCAAGCCGGTCAATATTACCCGGCTTGCTACTTTTACTTCTTGCGGCCGTTGGAATCCAAGGTCAATCAAAAGCCCTTTCGCCTTTACGAACTTTCTTCAACAACGGACAATTCGACGAGGTTGTGAGCCAAGCCCCTGAAGCTCTTCTGAAAGCACGCAAGACCGGAGCAGTGGCCACCTCTTCGGAAATTAACGTATTTTATGCTCTGGCCCTGATGCGGCTGGAGAGGTATGAAGAAGCGGCGACGGCTCTCGAAGAAGCCATGGCAGACGCTGAAATCTCAAGACAGCCTCGAAGAATTGCGGCAGCGTATCTGGCTAGGGCCACGCATTTCCGTGCCCAGCGGGACTTTCCATCTGCGATAAAGTCCGCCCGCAGCGCTATGGTAGCTGCTCCTTCCGATCCGCAAATCAAGGTCGAATATCATCTCGCCATCGGCCGGATTATGTACTCGTCCGGGTACGACGTGGCTGCGATCATCTGGCTTGAAAAAGCCGAGAAACTGGCTAGCAGCCTTCCTACATCCGCTCTCCTCGATGTCCTTGGACATCTAAGCCTCTCGTGGGCATCCAAATTCAATTATGCAAGAGCGATAGAGTACGGAGAAAGATTGGTCAAGATCAGCGAGAAAACCGAATTCAAATTCCGTCACCGCCTCGCACACTACGAGTTCGGAGGGCTTCTAAGTGCGGTGGCTCAGGAGCGAAGAGCAAAGCAAATGCGTGAAACGGGCCTGAGACTCGCGTTTGCAGCTAACGACGAGTATCAGAGCTGTCTCTTTCTCACTGCAATTATACTCACTTCCCTATACGACGGTGACGTAAAGAGCGCCGAAAAACATCTCACCACACTTGATCGCGTCGATCGGAAAAAAAGATTTCAATTTGAGTCAATTTTGGGAAAAGCGGTTATCGCTGGCCTACAAGGACGAACGGAGGTGTCCGATCAAAGTTTCAAGGAACTCGAATCGCTCAAGGCTCATTCCGAATATATTATTCCGCACTGGAAGGCAGTCCTCGCCGAAAAAAGAAAAGACTGGGCCGGATTAATCAAACAAATGAAGGTTCTAGAGAAACTCACCGAAGAAGGTAACTTTCGCGAGGACCTGCCGGGCGTTTATTTTAGTCTGGCCAAGGGATACTGGGGATTAAATGAACCGGAATTGGCCATTGGGTACGCAAGCCGCTCAGCAGCGATCATCGAAAGTGATCGACCGACAGAGGACACCATTTTGTCGTTGTCGATGCTGGAGACGTACCATTCCGTTTACAGGTTGATGGCAGAAATTAAAGATAGCGGAAACAACGCAACTGCCGCTTTAGAACTTGCCGATTACTCAAAGGCTCGTGTGCTTCGTGATCGCATCGAGACTTCGGCCCTTCGGCGTAAAGCCGATCTAGATAGCGAGACCCGCAAACTTGTGGAGGATCTCTCAACTCAATTAGTTGATGGAGGAAACGTGCGAGAGAAATTGGCGGGTATTGAGAAAACCGTATCGCTCTCTTTGCCTCAAACCGTAACTGAACGAAAACTCAACCGGGAATTGCTTACCGCTAAAAATCTGCTCCGTGACACCGCGATTGTCTCATACTATTTCACCGTCGGTGGCCAGCTACGAGCTCATGTAATCGAGGACCGAAAACCAGTCCGCTCGGTCGAATTGTCGCTTTCAGAGAGCGAGGCTGGTCTGATAGCACAATCCACCCGAACAAAGATCCGCGATAGGATCTTCTTCAAGAACGACGGAAAGGAAATCTATGACAAGCTACTTGCTCCATTGTCGCTTGATGCGAACCATATCGTGATCGTGCCGGACAAAGCCTTGTGGAAGATTCCGTTCCATGCATTAAGCCCTGATCGTAAATCCTACCTAATCGAACATCGAACCGTAACCTACGCGCCGTCTGTATCAATGCTCCTGAACGAACTCAGACAGCCGGCTCCAATCCGAAAAACCGTTCAGATTTTTGCTAATGATTCATTTCAAGACCGTTATTTGGCATACGTTAATCGCGAAGCCGCAAAAATCGCTGGCATTTTGGGCTCGAAACCTTTGATCGGTGCGACACGAATGCAGTTCCTTGGCTCTGCCCTTGAAACCGACATATTACACTTCTCGATGCATGCACAAGTCAATCCGGATGAACCACTGGCGTCTTTTTTGGCGTTTAAGGCTAACGGCAAGGATCCGGGGCATATCACCGTGCAAGACCTTCTAAGCATTCGTCTCAAAAAGCAGAACCTCGCGTTTCTCGCCTCGTGCGAAACAAGCAATGTGCTTAACGGTGAAGGACTCGTAAGTATCGCATGGGCACTTCTGGGATCGGGAAGTTCGTCGGTGATATCTGCTCAGTGGGAGGCGAATGACCGCTCGACCGAGGAGTTTACCCAAGAATTCTACAGGCACTACCGCGAAGGCAAATCAACGGCAAAGGCTTTACAGGCCGCATCAATTTCTATGATCCGAAACAAGTCAAACGGCACGCACGAACCGTATTTCTGGGGAGGGTTTATCCTTCTTGGGGATTTCAGATAGCCTCTAGGGCGGGTGTCGTCCACATTAATCTACCTTATCGTTAATAAACGTTTGACAACTTAAGAGTTTTACGGCGCTTTAATATTAAACCTTTACGAGTGAATAACTTGGCTATTCAATATCCTTTTCGACGGGGCGTTTGGGACCTATAACCTTATGGAAGAAATTGACGCAAAAAAAACTGAGAAATTTGTCAAAGAAGTCATGATGACTGAGCGACGATATGGAACCGACCAGAAGAATCAGAAGTCGAATCGCCAAAGCGATATCCGAGACTGTCTTGAAAAGTTTGTTGTCAAGGAATTAAGCGATGAAGATAAATAGAATCGAGTTAGAAAACTTTCGACAATTTTACGGGAAGCAGGAACTCGTTTTCGCGACGGACCCTGAAAAAAACGTAACACTTATCCATGCCGAAAACGGCTACGGCAAAACAACTCTGCTAAACGCGATTCTATGGACGTTCTTCAATAAAACTACCACAAAGTTTGAACAGCCCGACAAGATCCTCAACTTTGAAGCCGAATCAGAAGGCACAACATTTGCGTCTGTTAGTGTGGAATTTCAGACCCAAAATGAAACATACATCGTCAATCGAAACTTTAGTAGTCGAGCTGATGACACTAGTTTTACGGCCTTCCGGGTCGAAAGCAGTGGGGCTCTCAGCCCCCATCCTGCGCCAAAGACGCTTATCGAATCGATCGTTCCACCAGAGATGGCAAAGTACTTTTTCTTCGATGGTGAGTCTGCCGAGGCATTCTCATCGGCGACCAATCATCAGGCGGTCGGTGATGCCATTCGGAACATCCTTGGAGTTGCCCTTGCGAATACTGCAATCAACGACCTGAAAGACATCAGAAAATCCGTGGACAGAGAATTAGGTCAACTTCAAGGGGACGAGAAGCTTAAAGCGATTGAAGACGAGCTGTCCAAAAAGATCGAGCTACTTGAACAAGCTCTTGAATACAAAAAGAATTTCAAAAGCGATATTGCTACTTTCCGATCCCACCGGGACCAAATAGTCTCAGAACTTCGCGGTTTGGAAGGTAGCCGGCTCATTCAGGAACAACGTGATGACAAGGAAAAAGACTTGGCGGTGTTGAAGGGCGACATCGAGACGACGAAGGATGAAGCGATGAGATGGGTCGGTGAACGATCGACTGCCCTAGTGAGCCGAAAGCTAACAACGGAAACTCTAGATTTCGTTGACGAAGCAAAACTAAAAGGACGAATACCAAGTCCCTATAATGAGGACGTTGTTAAGGATTTGCTTGAAGCAGAAAGTTGTATTTGTGGACGTGGCCTTAAATCCGGCACGGAGGAATGGAAAGCCGTTGCCAGACTACTTGTCGACGCCGCAAGCGCGGAAGTCATTGATCGCGCATTACGAGCAAGAAGCCGAATAAGGTTCCTAAGGGAGCAGGCGACCGAAGCACCTTCGGGACTTCAGTCGATTCAGAATCGGCTTTCCAAGATGGTTGCAAAACGTGCCGAGTTGGAACAGGTAATCGACGATCTAGGACAACAAATTCAAAATCTCCCTCTCGAAGATATTGTTGCCAAAGAACGAGCACGGCGCGACTTGGACTTCAAGATTGAGAAAGAGGTTCGCAAACTTGGCGAAATGGATGCGGGCATTCGCAAGCTCGAAGCTGAAAAGCTGTCACTCGAAAAGGCCCTGGAGGGAGCCGCACGGTCCAACAAGCAGGCGCTCAAACTTCTGACTCGTCGCAGATTGCTTGAAAGCTCGGTAAAATTCCTAGAGGAGCTTTTGAAACAATATGAGACTCAGGCTCGCGAAAAGATAGAGGCTCAGGTGAATAAGATTCTCGATCGCGTCGCCCACCGCGAATACAAATGCAAAATTAATAGTGATTTTTCGATAGAACTGATTTACGTGGGACGGTCCACACCCAAAAGTTCTGGTGAGAATCAACTTTTAAGCTTAGTTTTTATTGCATCTCTGGTGAAATTTGCCGCAGAGCGAGTAGATGATGAGGACTTGGTTCTTAAGCCGGGCACAATAGCACCGTTGGTTTTGGATTCTCCTTTTGGCCAACTGGATGAATCCTACCGCGAAAGTACCGCATCGTGGATGCCGAATTTAGTAGAACAATTGGTGCTACTTGTATCCACAACTCAAGGTACGGAAGAGGTGGTTTCTACCCTTAAGGGATCGATCGGAGCCGAGTATATGCTTGTCTCTGAGAATGCGGGTCCCCGAAACGAACGGAAACCAACGGTTTTGGTTCATAACGGCGAGGCTCATACCACTTCGTTGTACTCCCAACCAAAGGCTTTGACCAGAATCGTGAGGCTTAATTAATATGCGTGGAATAAAAGCTAGCAACACACATGAGGAGATGATTCGTCACCTAACGCACCCAGTTACAGGAAAGCCTGTATTTGATTCCATGAGAAGTCTAATCTGCTTCGCGGCGGTGCTGGGCTTTGAATACGGGAAAAAAGCTTCGTTGGGTCGCCAGCAGTTCGAAGCAGTTGACGGCCGCATTTTCGAGAATAGTGACCAAGCGATTGATCTCTTATATCTGATAGCTCTCGCTCACGAAAAAGACGCTGATATTCTTCGCGTCGAAAACGAGGAGCAGATGGTGGCGATTTTTGAGCAATTCGCTCAGGGCGGCCTCGAGATACTTGCTGGGTGGCTTCGCGAGAAGCCGGAAGATACGGTTGGTGATCGGGCCATCATAAGCGCATTCGGTAAGTATGGGTTTCTGACCGCAGGAGATGACTCCGAAGTAACGCTGTCTCAAATATCTTTCTAACCACTACGAAGTTGAATGCTCAGAAATTTCCCATTTAAACAGGTTTACAGGTCCGATACTGACCACATCCTACGAGATTTTTACATTCCAGCGCTGACCGAATCTACAAAATACGATAGGGCCGTAGGGTATTTTTCGGCTAGCATGCTCTCCTACGCCGCACAAGGCTTATCGGCCTTCGTTGAAAATGACGGACACATGCGTTTGATTGTGGGCGGCGAGTTAGACGCCTCAGAGGTTCAGGCACTCCTCGATGGGTATGAGATGCGTGACCTTATCAGTAGGCTCGGCTCACAATTCGTTCAAGTAATCGAGAGCGTTGATGACGCAATTTTCAACCGGCGACTGGAGCTCCTCTCATGGTTAGTTGCGTGTGGAAGACTCGACATAAAAGTTGCCTTAAAGACCCAAGGGATGTATCACGAGAAAATCGGCGTATTTACAGATGCCCAGGGTGACAAGATAGTATTTCAAGGATCTGCTAACGAAACACGCAATGCTCTATTACCTGACTTTAACTTTGAGTCGATTACTGTGTTTCCTAACTGGAACAGCCAGTTGAGCAGTTACTGCGAACCTTTTATAACGGGTTTTGAAGATCTATGGGAAAACAAGACTCCCAACACCGTAACAATCGATCTTCCGGAAGCAGCGAAAGCGAAATTAATTGGCATTGCAAAGAAAACGACCAAAATATTAACGCCATCAATCGAACTGGATCTCTGGCGGGATTCTCAGTTTTCCAAGCCAGAAGAAGTTCATGAACCGTCGGGTCCGGTAATTCCCCCGACCCTCTATGGCGAGGAATTTGAATTGAAACGACATCAAAGAGAGGCTTTAGAGGCATGGCGCGCCAAGGGACTAACAGGTGTGATGGCACTGGCAACGGGAGCCGGGAAGACGATCACTTCGATTTACGGAGCAGTGAAAATTTATGAAGCTGAGCAACGCCTTTTTATGTGCGTTGCTGTTCCGTATCAGAATCTAGCGGATCAGTGGGTTGCCGTTCTCAGGAAGTTTAATATTTTCCCCATCTCCTGTTACATGAGCTCGGCCAACTGGGTTGGGGAGCTTAGTGACGCGATTTCGTTTTATCAAACGGGAGCGACAAATTTCGTTTGCGTGGTCGTCGTGAATCGAACGCTACAATCAGAACGATTTCAGAACTTGCTTAAACAGGTAAACGGAAGCCATCTTTTATGGATAGGTGATGAATGCCATCATCACGGCAGTTCGGGTCTCAATTCTATGCTACCGCAACAGGCTGCGATGCGGCTCGGTCTGTCCGCGACTCCCGAACACTATTTCAATGAGGATGCTACGGATCGAATACTGGATTACTACGGACAGATTGTTGCCCGCTACACTCTTGCCGAAGCATTGGAAGAAGGTGTGCTCACCCCTTACAAATACTATGTAGAGCTAGTGGATCTCACGGCTGAAGAGGCCGAGGAATATCAAGGATTAAGTGAACAGATTTCCCGACTTGCAGCAATGAACCAGAATTCTGGAGCTACAGACGGAAACGACGCTATGAAGATTCTTTTATTTCGGCGTTCACGCTTGATAGGTAAGGCGAAGAATAAATTCAAAGCGCTAAAAGATCTGCTCGCGAATTCATCGCCAAAACCACTGACGCTTTTCTATTGCGGCGAAGGAAATACCGAGGATGAAGATTCGGGAGACACCAGCAGACAGGTGGAACTAGTAACTTCGATCCTGCGTGACCTTAACTGGAAGAGTTCTCTTTTCACTAGTCAAGAGACAACTCATGCCCGTGTCGATTTATTGGACTGTTTTCGGTTAGGCTTGATCGATGCTCTGGTTGCTATGAGATGTCTCGATGAAGGTATCGATATTCCGGCGTGTAAAACGGCTTACATTTTGGCGAGCAGCCGGAACCCGAAGCAGTTTATTCAGCGTCGCGGCCGCATTTTGCGCAGATCTCCGGGCAAGGAATTTGCAGAAATCTATGATTTTGTTGTAAAAATGCCCGATGGATCTTCTGAAACTAATGATTATGAGCGAAAGCTAATTTCGGCGGAACTTGAAAGGGTCGCCGAATTTGCAAAACTGTCATTGAATCACGCAGAAAGCATTAGGGTCTTAGCACCTATTCTTCGAGTTCACAATCTATCGCATTTGATTGCTTAAAACACTATGAACATCAAACCCGTTTACGCGACTGTGGGCGAACTCTTCCGTTCGCGTCCGATGTTCTATGTTCCAAAGTATCAAAGGGCGTACGCATGGGAAGCGGATCCGATTAGCGATTTCATAAAAGACCTCAATAGCTGCATCGATAAACGAAAAGCCGGGCATGACGTGAAACACTTCCTAGGCGGGATACTAAGCGTTGAGCATGATGTAGCGGGAGTTATTAACCAACACAAATACGAAATAATCGACGGTCAACAACGGATCGCAACTTTGTGTTTGCTTGCCGCCTCCCTAATTGCGACATATAAAGAATTAGAAATAGACGCTGGGAACGCCGGGCAAACCAGCGAACAGTTGATTCTAGGGCAGCGCATTCAAGATTTGACTCATCGGTTTTTTGAGTTCCAACAGGAAGTCAACAACAATCTCGAAACTGCCGACGTTCTCACGTTGTCGAAGGCAGATGATTCGTTTTACAGACTCTTGATCCGAAGAATGCCGTGCGATTCGAGTTTGAGGGATTCTCATAAACGGCTTGAAAAGGCTTATTCATCTCTGGATGAAAATATCAAAGCGATTGTTAATCAGCAGTTTACGCTCAACGAAAAAATCAGTGAATTGAAAATAGTGGAAACGGTGTTGCTTGGTGATTTCACCGTCATTCATATGGTGGTCGATAAAAGGAAAGATGCGTACACTCTTTTTCAAGTAATTAACGATCGAGGCGCAAATCTTACCGACGGTGACTTATTAAGGGCGAAAACGTTGGAGATTCTAGAGAACTTCGACAACGAGCAAAACGCTGTAGAGGCTTTGTGGGACAAGATTTTGGTCGATCCCCCTTCAGAAACGAACAACTATTTGAATTGGATTTATGAATCTTACCAAGGAACAAGAACTGCCCAAAATGTCTTGTTTGACATGTTCCTTGATAAGTTTTTCCCTCAGCATCAACAATACAATTTGGGAACTTTCACCGTTGCTGATGCCCAAGCTCTTCATTCCACTGTAGAAAGGCTTTATAAGGATATTTTGCATTGCAGGAAGTTGGTTCAAGGACAATGGCCATTTGAACGCAGACGGCCCATCACGGGATGGGATATTACTAGGTTAAACCTTCTTCTAGTGGATCTGGATCATTCGTTATCGATTCCGTTGTTTCTGGCAGCGTCAAACCTTACTCACACTAAGTTCTCAGAAATTGTACAGATGGTAGAGCGTACGTTTTTTAGATATAAACTAATCGCTAACCAACACGCCGCATCTCTTAAGGCGATTTATCTTCAGGAATCGCTAGCGATCAGAACGAATCCTGGAACGTATGACGTTAACCATTTAAAGACAAAACTCGATGTGCTTATTAATACTAAAGCTGGAGATGCGGTGTTTCAAAGCGGGCTGGCAGCGCTCCAGTATCAAGAGTCGGGAGGTAATAAACCCCTTAAGTATTTCCTAATGAGCATTGAATACTATTATCAATGGTACAAAGCGGGTGCGGTTGGGATTCCTAAATGTTCGGACAAGAGTAGAGTGTATGATTTCACGGGAACATCAATTGAGCATGTCTATCCCAAAAGGGCTGCTCCAACCGACGCCACCTTGGAGCCTTTAAAGAATACCCTCGGCAATTTAACAATTATGGATCCGAAACCCAACTCGACAAGTGGCAATGATGATTTTGCTACTAAGAAGCCAGTTTATTCTGCATCTTCAGTCGAATTGACCCAAGAGATTGGAGCAAAGGCAACCTGGACAACAATTGAAATCTCGGCACACCAAGCTTTGCTGATCGGTATAGCTCTAAAGGTATTTCGTCCCTGAATTGCAGCCTCTATTCAAGCACATAATCTTAAAAGGTCAGCCACATTTTCGATTTGTTTATTGCTCGCTTTGCTTGCCAAATATCCGATCCCGCGGTGCAGATGAAGTTTGAATTGTTGGTGCAATGTGTCTTCCGTGCGGGGAAAACCATCCTCATGACACCGGACTTTAAGTAAGGCGAGGTAGATTTCGTTATATTCACCGCCAAATACCTTCCATGTCATTTCAACAGAGCTGTCGGTAACTATCTTTGCGGGTGCTGGAATTGTGGGTTCCGCCAACGAAAGGCAGAACGCCCAGCGACAAAGGACGTTCCAGTTCGAAATACCAGTGACACGTTTCAGCCGGACGAGCTGATCTTTCGCCTGTTGAGAAAGTCGAATATGCTCTATAGCCATAATTGTTTACAGGGCTCCTTTGGTCACGAATAAGGAATCACGCTCAACCCCGGACGCAAGATCGTCGTCTTTTCCAAAGTAACCACCTCTGATCGTAGCTACCCCCATTTCATCATCGTAATCCAACGTGTAACTGCGCCCTATCGAGGGTTTCATTTGTTCGTACAACCCTAAATCAATTTCCTGATCGGTTGATAAAAGGATTACCTGGTGACTGGCGTGAGGAAAGTACCGTTCAATAAGATTTTGTCGATGGCTTGCATCGAGCCTGCCAAGAGGCGTATCAATTATTATTGGGAGTGGGCGTTCCGAAAACCTCGCAAGTCCCCAAAGCAACGCGACCGCCAATAATTGTCTCTCACCAGCAGATAACCTTTCAGCAGGAACAACTTGATCCTCTGCATTTCGTAGCTCCAAAGAAAAATCCGATGAATTAATACATAGGGCCTCAATTAGCGTTGTTTTCCGCAATAATTGTCGATAACTGTCTAATACCAAACTCTCGATCTGCTTCAGTTGCTTTTGAAGGAGTATTTCCCGGAATTTTTCTATAGCCTCTCTTACCTTTTTAGAGTGCAATAGTGAACGATCTACATCGTCGCGATCAAGTTCTGACCCGAAGACCTCCTCTATTTCGCGTTGTAACAAGCGTTCCTTCAACTGCCGTTCACGGGCGAGTCTGCCAATCTCTAATTCGAGTGCAGATACATCTATTCGGGAGTTCTCAAGATTCGATCGCACTTTATCGATCTCTTCTGAGAGCCCCCCTAATCTTTCTGCGTCTGGAATACTCGCGAGTTTGCGGTCGATGTCAAGAATGCGTTCTTGGCGAAGGTGAAATTGTCTTGAAAGACCTTTTACTGGTTTTGCAATGTCGCTAAAAAGATGGCCGTCGTTTAATGAGTCGAGGTGTCGTATAGCGGATTCGCTCAGTTCTACATACGAATCCGCAACTAGACTAGCGTCTCTTTCTTTGCGATCCGTTTGAAGAAACTCCTTAACTATATCCAAAAGATTAATGTCCGGCTGTTTTTTCCTAAGAACATTTATGAGATCCTTATCACGCTTCGCTAATACAGAACGAAGTATTCGATTCTCCTTTGAAAGCTCTTCTTGTTTTGATTGGGCATGAGTTTTTTCGATAAGCGAGCGGACGAGTGTCAGAGGGGCAGCCCCAGCCGCAAGTTCAAATAACTTAGCTTTGATGGTCTGTAATTCGCGCTTGAGGTCATCTCGGTCATCGCCGAGCGATTGCTTTGATCCAATCAGATCGCCGCCCTCGCTCTTATATTTTTCGAGCAACCAATGAAGTTCTCGTTCAAGACGATCAATTTCTTTCGTTTGTTTCTCAGCTCTTTTACTTACATACTCTAAACGAGCCTCTTCGATTCTCTCGCACTCTTCTTTGAGGCTATCTATTCGCTTTCGATCGGCAACAGTTCCAAGATTAATTTTTTGTCTGGAATCATAAACGGCTAAATCGGATTTAAGGCGTTCTACTAAGTCTAGTCCTAAGAGGGCGCTTATCGCTTTACCCACAGACTGTCTCGAATTTTCAAGATCCGCGAATTCTTCAATTTTTTCTCCATCAAAAAAGAATAAGTGCGACAGACTTGCAGGGAAAATTTCGTCAACAGTTTCATTCCAGTTCTCGCTTAAGAGACGGTCGTGGGAGCCATTCACGCTTACCGAGACTTTTTCGGTCAGTTTTTCCTTACGTACATACCACGAGCGGTTGATGCGATAAGTTTTCTCTTCACCTACCGCGTGCTGTGTAATTTGAATCTCTACTGACGCGCCTTGCTCTCCGTCAACGTGGTAGTTGATTGAGCGTTTCAAGTACTCGTCGTACGAAAGGCTTCCCCGATTTGAACATCGCGCACGTCGACCGTAGAGGGACAATTGAATCGCGTCGAGAAATGTGGTTTTCCCACCGCCATTTAACCCTCCAACGAGTATTATTGGCTTTTCAGGACGATGAGGTGTCAGGTCAATCTGTTGATACCCCTTATACAATCCGAAGTTGCGAAGTGCTAGTTTTTCTATTATCACGGCTTCTTTCGTTGTTCGGCCAGAGGTCTAATTTCATGAGTGTCACGGATCGAGGCGAATATTTGTTCCGTCTGCTCTTCCTTAATATCTCGCCGTTTAATAGCTCTATCAAGAGCGTCGTCCGCGTTTTCATAAAAGCTTCGCTTGAAAGCTTTGTCGATTGCCTCATATAGTCCCGCACGTTTCGTGGCAGATTTAAAGCGCCGTTCAACGTCAATTAATTCTCTTGTCAACTCATACAAAATACGGTCTCCTCCACAGCTTTCTTTCAACAATTCCATTTCAGCGGCCGCAAACGGTAGATTGTCATCAATATTTGAATCGGGAAACTCCGTTCCTGTGATTTCAAGATATATAGTCGGAAGCAAATCCTCGATCTCATGCTTGTCAATTACCCAAATTCTACGAATTTCTCTTAACTCAGGCATCGTAATAAGTTCAATGTCAGAAACTGACTTTGGCCCGTTTTCGCGTATCCATTTCTGAACAGACAGAAGCTTTCTAAGCCACCTCTCTCTTGCTTCCTGCGTGTATGGACCAGGAACATTGGTGTCATTATGAAGAGTCACGGAGCCGTTGGTTCTTCGGAAGTCGCGCAAATCTCTATCGTTGCGATTTCCACTTTCATCTCTTGGATCCAATTCGTTACGAAGGTCGAGAAGGGGTCTCATCCAATGCTTCTCGTCGTCATTCTGGACCATCGCCCCCATAGACTTATCTTTATCAACTACGGTGCAAACCCAGCAACCAAATCGACTATCGCCACAACTCGGCGTGGTAGTATCAACCACCAGCGGGCACTCGCCGTCCGAGGAAGCCCCTTTATACATCGTCAAAAGATCCTTGTTGGTAAAACCCCAAGGATTTTGGACTTGCATCAAGAAGAGCCAAACGTCGTCATTCGACCAATTCTCAATCGGAGCATAAACCAACGAATTAATGAGGTTCGGTCTAATGCTAAGCTTGTCCCGTGACTGACGTTTCGCCATCTTGTCCATTGACTGGGCCCGAGTGGAACTTTCAGCCCTACGGGTGCCCAATACCACTATTGCTTCACCATTTTCCTTGACAACTTTTTTTATAAATTCGTTTGACGGCTTAATCTTTAAGCGCTCTGTGCACCAACGAAACTTGGTCTTTGGCGCTGGGTACCCCTTGCCGATCAAATTCACCCAAAACGTGTCCGAAGTTTTTGGAGTCAACCGATGCGGGTAGATTGGTAAGGCGTCTTCAGTAGCTTTGGCCTGTATGTGTTGCAGGGACTTTCCAACCCATGACGCAACTATCGGATTTTCAACCAACGTATCGGTGGAGATAACATGAACAGGTTTATGGAGTTCAGCTTTGCTAAGCTTTGAAAGAGCCGTCCAAATTAGCTGGAGTACCGCCGTAGAGTCTTTTCCTCCGCTGTACCCAACGACCCACGGTATTTCGTCAGCAAGATAGATATTAGTTATTTCGGCCAGTAGTTCGTCTACCGACTTTCTAAATCCTAGAGCATTAAATGCCGACGTCGAGTTATTTGAACTATCTGCCATGTTCCCCCTGTAGGAATGCGTACTCACGTTTTTGCTCTTCGACCGAGAGAGCCAATCCCATTTCTTTCTTTATTACGTTCACTGTCAAAGTCACGCTCGCTTCTGATTTGGAAATACGACCTCCGATCATGGCACGTCCCTCCCAAAGTCTTGTGTTCGAGCGAGACCAATCGATTTTCCTTAGTTTAGATAGCTTTTTTTTCCACTCTCGTGGCTTTTCGCGGAGAAGAATATGGCCCACTTTTCCTATTGCTTGTAATGCGATTCCATGCGAGTGAATATATCTAGTTCGGATTTCACTTGCGGGTATCTTTCGCTCCAATACCTGATGCCACTCCGGGAAACTTTGTGCTACCTCGTACCAAAATGGGACGGCTACTTGCGATTTTAGATCCAGACTACTTTCGTCATTTGGTGAAAACATTGCACATGTTGCGGTATAGATCGCACTCAATGTGAATAACTTTCGAGAACGCAATGACAACGTACTTTTCTCCATATCTACTACGTCTCTAAACAATGGGGTTTTTAGTGCAATTAATTTAGCCAGTTTTGCCATTTGATCACGATGATCATATAAGACGCCGATCGATTTCGAAGGGCGAATAGCATACCGATTCAAATCAGCAAACATTTGTTGGCATCGATCTAGTCCCCTGTCTACAAAAAAAACCACCGCAATACTTTCGTCGCCAATCTCAGGATGTTCTTGTATTGCCATCTCAATCGCAGCCCTTCTATGTTGACCATCATTAATAATGAAGCGCGCCGACATGGAGACTGACAGCTTACCGATTTGCTTATCGCTTTTCCCATTCTCGGAAGTCCCGAAGGATTCGAATGCTACATCCCCGTCAATTGAAGCTGTAATAGCAGAAAAGGTGTAATCATCCGGATTATCAATGATGTAGTTGGCCATTTCGGGTAGCCGGGTCCGGTTCAACCTCCTTTGCGCTCGAATCTCAGGAGCTAATTCTTCTTCATCAAAAATGAAGATTTTGGGTATTAACCTCAGGGGACACATTGAGACAAAATATTCCCTTTTTGCTTGGATGCCCCTAATGGCTGGGAAAATATATTCAAAGGATGACGGCATAAACAGTCGCTTCCGTTTCTATCACGGGATTGAAGGTTAATTGTATTTATATGGTCTGTATGTTATTTTGTCAATAGAATATAACATACATTTTGCTTTTTGATACACACATGTTTTGCGGGTTGATTTGTAATGATTTATCTAGACTGTAATGCTACGACACCCATTGAACCGGCGGTCGTGGATTTAGTTTTGCATTTCCTCACCGACGAATTTGGCAATGCCGGGAGTCGGACTCACGAGTTTGGCTTACGAGCTCAACGAGCCGTAGAGAAAGCACGAGAACAAGTTGCGAAGGTAGTTACCTGCGAACCGTCGGAAGTCATATTGACCAGCGGAGCAACTGAGAGTAACAATCTTGCGATTCTCGGACTCGAAAAATTTGCTAATGAGACGGGCAAACGCCACATTATCAGTACCGAAATTGAACACAAGGCGGTGCTCGAACCCCTTGAAATGTTATCGAAAAGAGGGTTTGATATTACTCTCGTCGCTCCAGATTTAGACGGGAGCGTGTCCGCTGAGAATATTAAGGCCCGGCTGAGGGAAGATACGATTCTTGTTTCCGTAATGCATGTTAACAACGAAACCGGTGTTATTCAGCCGATCACCGACATAGTTAATATCTTGGACGGGCACCCGGCATTTTTGCACGTCGATGCTGCTCAGGGTTTCGGTAAAGACATTCCGACATTACAAAGTCGTCGCATCGATCTAATCAGCATTAGCGGTCACAAGATATATGCTCCTAAAGGAATCGGTGCCTTAATCGTCCGTAGACGGGGCTATGATCGTCTTCCGATACAACCTCTTATGGTTGGTGGTGGGCAAGAACAAGGCCTACGTCCAGGAACTCTCCCGGTCCATCTTGCCGTTGGTCTTGGACTAGCTTCTGAATTGGCAATTAAGAACTTTAGTCAACGTCAAGCTGATTGTAAGAAGTTTAGAGACCGCTTATTATGCGAATTGCTTCCTTTGAATCCCGTGATAAATGGCGATCTGAAGATGTCTTTACCTAACGTGGTGAATTTGTCTTTTCTTGGGATTGATTCTGAGGCTTTAATGCTCGCGTTAAAGAACGAAATTGCGATTTCCAATGGCTCGGCGTGCACTGCTCACCTGTATAAACCGAGTCATGTACTAAAAGCGATGGGTTTAGACGACGATTCTATCCAGACTGCGGTGCGTCTTTCGTGGTGTCACCTGACAGAGGAACCAGATTGGGTCCGGGTTACGAAAATCGTCAGTTCTCTATCGTAGCGGTATACTACAAGAAGGCGATCAACCTTTTTGCGGAATGGTGAGGGCAGCGTCTCCCACACCGCGGCTCTCTTGCGGAATAACATCTTCGGGCCACGACGTTTTGTTCCAACTCGATTATAACTAAAATTCTCCCGCCAGATTAATGAGTCGAACTAACTGTCAAGTCGCTTTACTGCCTCAAGCATAAGCTCCGCGTCGGTTTCCGCGTAGATGTTTGTAATGCTCATGTCCGAATGGGCAAAGAGATTCTGGACTATGAGGGGATTTGTATTTCTACGAATTAATTCGCTGGCAAAGTAGGTTCTTAAGTCGTGGAAATGATAGTTTTCTTCTCTTGTGCCGTCTGGCTTGTTGATCTTGGCTCTTATGAGAGCCGGATGCCAGCGTTTTCGGAAATCGACAATTGGAAATGGAAGCTGTTTGTCGGCGATTAGGTCCCGTAAAACCGATGCCGCGGTTGCATTGATCGGTACGGATCGCGGAGGTCGTCCCTTCGAACCAATTACCCATACCCTTTGATTCTCAAAATCGATCACATCCTCGTTCAAAGCCAATAACTGGCCGCGGCGCAATGGCATGTTAACGGCCAATTGGACAAGCCTGTATAGCAGCTGATCGGATTCGAGCTCCTTCCACAACGCTTTCTTCTGCTCGGTCGTAAGTAGGCGCTTTCGTGGTGGCGGCTCTGGAAGGGACTTTACATACTGCATCGGATTGCGATCAAGAACGTCTTCCTCACAAGCGAGACTGAAGATCTTCGACAAAGTCGACATGATCCTATTGATGGAGGAAGGAGAGATCGAACTTTTCTTTTTTCGCTGGTTTTTCCCGTACTGAAGTTTGTCCCGGCAATCGCGACAATCCTGTGGCGTGATGGTGTGCAGAGGTTGATCCTTTAGGTTTTTCAAAAGGAGTTTTATGTAAAGATTCTTCGCCCCCTTATTGACGTTGTTTTGCTCTACATATTTTCGATAGGTTGTTTCTACGAAGTCTCCAAAAGTTAAAGTCGTATCCGCTTGTCCGAAAGATCTGTCGAATAGCCGCTTGACCAGTTGGCGCTCGGCGAGTTCAGCTTCTTCCTTAGTACGGGCTGTCGGAATAACCTGATGAATAGTCTTATGCCCTTTAACTCGTCTGTATACCCACCAGCGAGCTGCTGCATACGCCGGATGCTTAGCGTTTATCCGCTTACCGTTATACTTCTTAAAAACTGACATACGCTTAGTAATTCGCTAACCAGGCATCCACCTCAGTTCTATTAAAAGTTGGCCGGCCCACTCCGTGGAACGGTAAACCATTTTTTCGCATCCATCGATTGATCGTTGCACTAGATTTCTTCAGATATTTTGCGACTTCGGACTTCGTCATAATCTGGGGCGGCTGAGATGAGTGAATTGCTTTCTCGATTGCTCCCGCGACAGAGGTATCGATCAAACGAATCAGCTCAGCTTTTTCTATCGTGATAATTTCAACCATTTCCTGAACCTCCGATCACCAATTGGCAAAAAATGTGCCTCGCCAAAAAGCCATGAAAATAACCGGCATTGGCCACAAAAGTCGCGAAAACGAGCCACTCGACGCAGTTTTGTGCCACACAAAGGATGTTTATAAACCAGCCTGATCAAGAGTGATGATCTTTGAAAGTTATGAGCGGAAAAAGAGGACAAAAAGAATACTGCAACCAACCTGCAACCAAGTCAAAGAAATGGAGCTTCCAGCAATCGCTGAAAGCCCCATGTTTATTGGTCGGGACGACAAGATTTGAACTTGCGACCTCTCGCACCCCAAGCGAACGCGCTACCAGACTGCGCTACGTCCCGAAATTTCGATTTTTAGCTTAGATTTGGCGGGTGACTTTGTCAACTCACTGATTTCTTAGGTGTTCGGCCGCCCGTTCCGTCTGATCGGTCTTCAACATCTCACGAAGCTCAAGCAATTGTGCGCCTAGCGCCCGCAGCGCCTCGCGGCCTTCCCTGGACAGGCCTTCAGACGCCATCGCTCGCGAAAGTGTCTCCTCCGGCAATTCGAGGTCGAAAAGAGCCGGATCCGCGGCCGGTGAACTTGCAGGACCTTCAGCCGCTGCGTCAGGCTTGCTTTTGCCGTTTTCCTTCAACTCCGACTGAAGCTTTTTTCGTGCCCCGGCGATAGTGTAGAGCTCATCATAAAGCAGCTCTTTTATCCGAAGTGAGATCTCGACGTCCCGCCGTCGATAGCTTCGTTGGCCAGATCGGTTCTTTTGCGGGGCGAGTTGCGGAAATTCCGTCTCCCAATAACGGAGGACATGGGCCTGAACGTCGAGGATGTCGCATACCTCGCCGATCTTGAAGTATATTTTCTCAGGTATTACTACAGGTTCCCGATTCATTACGATAGACTGTGTGTTAAAGTTCTTTATCGGTTAGTCGCCGTTATTGTATGTATTTACGTGGTTTGTGTCAATAGGTTGAAATGGTTTCGGAGTTTGACTTCATAAAGAACATTAAGGCGAAATACGGCCTTCGCGGTATCGGCGACGACTGTGCGATCCTCCCGAAAAACGACGAGTCAGACACCGTGATCACCGCCGATTTACTCGTCGAGGACATCCATTTTCGTCTCAATTGGACCTCGCCCGGATTGTTGGGAGCGAAAGTGTTGGCGGTTTCACTCTCGGACATTGCCGCGATGGGTGCCGAGCCGACGTGGGCGATGCTGTCGTTCGCCGTAACCGACTCGGTTTGGAATAGCGATTTCCTCGAGAAATTCTACGAAGGATGGTTTACGCTGGCCCGTCGTCACAACGTCGAACTGGTCGGAGGCGATGTTTCGCGAACGGCCGGAAAGATCGTTTTCGATTCGATCGTCGGCGGCAAGGTACCAACCGGAAAGGCAATCTTGCGGAGCGGGGCCCAGGTCGGCGACTCGATCTTCGTCACCGGTCCGCTTGGCGGAGCAGCCGGCGGCCTGATGATGCTCGAATCCGGTATCAAATACGGGACGGCTGACCCCGCCCGGCAAGCTTTGATAACGAAACAATTGCGACCGGTGCCCAGGATCGAGATCGGTAACCAGCTCAGGGAAGCGGGCCTCGTGGACACGATGATCGACCTGAGCGACGGGCTCTCCTCTGACCTACGACACATTTGCAATGCCAGCCACGTCGGTGCTCGTCTATACGCGAATGACATTCCGATCTGCCCTGATCTGACAAAGATCGGTGTCGCCCACGACCAGGCCCTTACATTGGCGCTAAACGGCGGCGAGGATTTCGAGCTTCTGTTCACATCAAAGGACGCTGAAATTTCTTTGCCCGGCCAATCGGACATCTACCGTATCGGTGAGATCACCGCAAATGAAGGGGTGATTGAAGTTATCGGTAGCGAAGAGTTCGAGGTACTGCAGCCTGGTGGCTATCGCCATTTCTAACTTTTTTGCTCACCGCGAAAATTTTTGCTTGACACGGAATTTTGACCTGTGTTTATAATCCTCCCTGCTTCGCACCGGCGGAGTAATTTTTTTGGAGATAGTTTGATGATTCGAAGATCGATACATAGCATCACGACCCTCACAGGCACGTCGACCGCGTTAGATATGCGGTTCGATATGGCCTGGGACGGAGCGGTCTGCTTCGGACTCGAACAGCCGAATTATCAACCCAAACAGCGCGGCACGGATCGCGCGGTAGAACCAGATTAAAACAGCGGGAGCGGCGTTCCCGCTCCCGAAACATCGAAAGCAGGACGAGCATATCGTCCGGTGATTTTTAGGAGCGGTTACGCCGGGGATATTGGAAGCCCGAGAGTAGCCGCTCCTTTTACTTTCGATGTTTGACAACTGAATAGCCGCATTTATTTGTGACAAGGGGCAAGTGACGAGTGACTAGCCGATAGCATTGCTCATCACTTGTCACTCGTCCCTAGTCACTCTTTTTTTGGAGACGTAGCTCAACGGAATCAGAGCGCCTCGCTTCGAACGAGGGGGTTGGAGGTTCGAATCCTTCCGTCTTCGCCAATTTTCAAACACGGGGATGAATGCAAAGCGTCGCGCGTCCAGTTTTTCAAGCTGGCCCTAGCGGGTTCGAGTCCCGCCTTCCCTACCAGGTCAGAGGATCAGTTCGTAGTGAAATTCGTCTTCGGTGATCCCATCGTTCCAAACTTTTTCGGTTACGTGGGTAAGCGAGAATCCAAACTTCTGATTGGCTGATCTTGACGCAAGATTTGACGCCCGATGGGAAATGATGAGCCGTGCGACGGTTGGATGCTCTCGAGCCCAGTTGATCCTCGCCTTGTAGAACATTTTAGATAGTCCCTTTCCTCTAATTTCTGGGTCCAGCCACGATCCCCACAGAATGGCAGTGCGGTTACTCGGGTCGTCCCGGTAGACCGATACGCCCGTGATACCCATCGGCAGCGTCCGAGCGAACAGTACAAAGATCGCGACTGCCTCATCCTTAAGCGATTCTTGCCACTGGACAACTGACTGATCTGCCTCTCGGTCGTAGTTCGAACCAAACACAAGTGGGTCTGTCGCAAGGGCTTTGAGGCGGATCTGCCTGAAGATCTCCCAATCGTCCTTTTCCAGTTTTCTGATCGTATATTCAGACACTGGGCAAAATATAACAGCACTACTTCGGGGTCGTCTAACCGGCAGGACGGCTGGCTCTGAACCAGTAGATGGAGGTTCAAATCCTTCCCCCGAAGCCAACATATTTACCAGAGCGTTCCGCAGAAGGCTATACGGGCTTGCCTTGGAAGCAAGTGTTCGCAGGTTCGAATCCTGCCGCTCTGACCATACTTCCCGCCGGGATAGCTCAAATGGCAAGCAGCATCTGTCTTGTAAACAGAAGGTTCTGAGTTCAAATCTCAGTCCCGGCCAGTTCACGCACGCGTGGCCAAAACGGCAAAGGCGCCGGTCTTAGAAACCGGATATTGAAGGTTCGAATCCTTCCGCGTGTACCACTTTGTTAGTTGCGACTTTCGAGTTTCAAGTTTCGGGATCAACTTCTTTTGACTCCAGACTTGGAACTCGAAACTCGAAACTAATTCGGGCGGGTATAGCCAAGCGGCCAAAGGCGGCGGTCTGCAAAACCGTTAATCATCGGTTCAAATCCGATTACCCGCTCCAACTGTTTCGAGTCCCGGCTTCAGCCGGCCAACGCGAAAAGAACTGCCAGCTAAAGCTGGTACTCAAAACTTCATGTGGATCGTAGCTCAATCGGCAGAGCACCTCACTGTGAATGAGGCCGTTGCAGGTTCAAATCCGGTCGATCCACCCAAAACAACAGTGGCGAGTGTTCAGTGGTCAGTGATCAGAGACTTCCGAGTGACTGACCACTGGTCACTGGTAACTGACCACTGACGAAGGGGCCGTGGCAGAAAGGCGTATGCACTTCGCTGTCGACGAAGACGATGACGGTTCGAATCCGTTCGGTCCCGCCAGTTTCACAAAAGGACGCTTAGCTGAGACAGATCAGCGGCGGCCCGAAAAGCCGAAGAGCTTGGCGCGATACCAAGAGCGTCCACCAATCACTCAAAAAACCCGCCCGCTCACGCAGGCGGCACTGACAGGAGGCAAAACCTATGTCTGCACTTACGAGTTGCAACATTATCGCGACGTGACTGTTCAGCTTTTCCTAGTTCGCTGAAAGTTCGTCGCAAGAAACCAACATCTTTCAGCACATCAACATTGAGGAAAAGAAAATGAGCAAGAAATACCACGTTCAAAAGAAGGAGTTTCTGAACATGTTCCCGACATGGCGAGCCTACATAATCGCTTCCGTCGAAGACACCAGCGAGGTTTCGCGGTGCTGCAGCGATCACAGCGAGGCCGCCGGTCACGTTCACTTCGAACTCGCGTCCTGCCACGACGAGATCGAACTTCACTTCTCGCTCGCGACCGCGGAAGAACGTGACAACAGCCTCTACAAGGCGAATAAACTCGCCGAGGTTATAGCCGCCTTCCGCGATGCGATCGAGAAGGAGATCGCGATCATAAACGAACGCCACTCGACGCAGCAGCAAGCTCGCGCATCGTCGGCCGTTCACTGATTCTCCGACCCGTCGCACCCGGCCGCTTCGATCGGCAAGCGGCCGGCACTGGTTGGAATTATTTAGTTTTCAAACATCACAACGTCTTACCTGACTAAACGCGGATCTCGCGGGACCGGTGAGGACAAGGGAATGAACTAATACATACCTTGGCCCGCAACGGGCCTGTTCGTCCTTTGTCCGACGAAGCCGGCCCCGCACCGCGTTTGCCTACCGTTTTTGTGACAAGCTTTTTCAGCTTGTCGCCGCAGACTGGGAGGTCTGCTCTATTTGCCCGCCGGTGGCCAAGCTGGTTAAGGCACTCGCCTTTTAAGCGAGGGAGCGTGGGTTCGAATCCCACCCGGCGGACCATTCTGAAAAGGATGAAGGCGGAAGGTTGAAGGATGAAACAAAGATTATTCACGATTAACCGTTCGTCCCTCATCCTTCATCCTTCATCCTTCCAGGGCGGCGTAGCTCAGCGGAAGAGCAAAGGTCTCATAAACCTTGGGTCGGAGGTTCAAATCCTCCCGCCGCAACCATTTTTTCGTACAATCAAGGAGGAACAATGCCATATAACAAGCTAAATATCAGCGGAGGACAGGCTGATGTCCTTTCGTGGGTCACTCACGGGCTGGACTATCAGGAAGAGAATATGCTCCGCAATGTCTCGCGTCTGCCGTGCCTTTACAAGCACGTTGCCCTGATGCCGGACGCTCATCTTGGGAAAGGTTCGATGGTCGGGTCGGTCATCGCGACCAAAGACGCTGTTATTCCGGCGACCGTCGGTGTCGACATCGGATGCGGGATGATGGCCGTAAAGACACCGTTCAAGAGCGGGATTCTCGATCGCAAGATGGCGGAGTTCCGACACGAGATCGAGCGGGCCATCCCGACCGGTTTCAATGCCTACAAGGAATCGGTTGACGAAGCGTCGCGTTGGGAAGGATTCGATACGTTCGAAGATCTTCACCCGAAGATTCAGGACCGTAAGCGGAAGTCGATGGTCCAGCTCGGAACGCTCGGCGGAGGTAACCACTTCATCGAGGTCTGTCTGGATACCGAAGACAACGTCTGGCTGATGCTGCATTCGGGATCGCGAAACATCGGTAAAGAACTTGCCGAACGACACATCGCGACCGCGAAAACGCTTCATAAGCTGAACGAACTTCCGTCGCCTGACCTGGCTTACTTCATCAAGGGTACCGACGAGTTTCAGGCCTATTGGCACGACCTCGACTGGGCCCAAAAGTACGCGATGAAGAACCGTGAGATCATGATGAAGCGTCTGATCAAATCGATCAATCGTATGTTTAATGCAAGTCTCGACATCGACCACGCGATCGCCACCACCCCGTCCGCCGAGGCGGCGGCCACCCCTCCTAAGACAGGAGGGGAGCGTTCGCAGATCGAAATTGTCGTTAACTGTCATCACAACTACGTCGCTGTCGAGGAGCACTTCGGCGATAAGGTTTACGTTACCCGAAAGGGTGCGATAAATGCCGAAACCGGACGCTACGGGATCATCCCTGGTTCGATGGGAGCGAAGTCTTTCATCATCCGCGGCCTGGGAAATCCCCAGGCGTTCAACTCGTGCTCGCACGGTGCGGGACGAAAGATGTCGCGTACTAAGGCGAAAGCGAAGTACACCATCGATGATCTGAAGAAGCAGACCGCTGGCGTCGAGTGCCGAAAGGACAAAGGCGTCGTCGATGAGATCCCCGCTGCCTATAAGGACATCGAGGAAGTCATGCGTGCTCAGGACGACCTCGTCGAGATCGTCGCCGAGCTAAAACAGGTCATCTGCGTCAAGGGGTAAATGCAGAGGCCCGACCGTCAGGGAGGGCTTAACTATCAAGTCGATCGTTAAGCCCTAGCTCACGCGCGGGCTTCCGCATTCGTCGCCGAACTGAAGCAGGTCATTTGAGCCAAAGTCTAACCGACCACGGGCGTCTCACGACCGTCTCACCCTGAGACGGGCTAACCTGTGTGATCAGTATGATTTGAGCTAAAAATCGTCTCACTTGCAAAAAAACACCGCGCATCTGAGACGTTCGGCCGCTGTTCCATCGTAAGCTATTGCAACGAGTGGATTTAGGTGCCGGCACGTTTCCCATTCCTATTTCTTGAGAGCGCGTTAGGACGAGCCATGCATTTTCAAAGAGCACATCGCCGATCGAACGATGATTGCACATTGTTGCATAGGCGGCACACTTAAGCAAGGGTTTTTTGATCGGACCAAACGATCACAGCCAAAATTTTAGAAGGAGGAAATACCAATGAAAATAGCAGAAGCACTTATTCTACGATCGGATATACAGAAGCGGATCGAGCAGCTTCGTCACCGGTTGACGAACAACGCAAAGGTCCAGGAAGGCGACGCTCCGGCGGAGAAGCCGGAGGCACTTTTGAAGGAGCTTGAAGGCTCCGCGGTCGAGCTTGAGAAGCTGATCAAGCGTATCAACAAGACGAATTCGGCAACCGAGTTTGCCAAGGGCCGAACGGTGACCGATGCCCTGGCCGAGCGGGATGTTCTCCTGCTTCGCAAGGGTGTCTACAGCGGGCTGGTAGACGCGGCAACGGTTACGCAGCAGCTTTACAGCCGCTCTGAGATCAAATTCGTCGCTACTGTGAACGTCGGCCGCACGCAAAAGCAGGCGGACGCGCTCGCCAAGCAGTACCGCGAACTGGACGCGAAGATCCAGGAATTTAACTGGAAGACCGATCTCGCCGGGTGAAAATCCCGGCGACGGTAGGCGGAAAAGCGAAGGCGTATGTATAAGCCGTCAACTGGCTGAAAGTTGAATAAGCGATTATTACTCGCCAATGGTAGCGTCGAGGCGGCGCTCCGGGTTCGATCCCCGGTTCGTACAAATTATGCCCAGCACTGTCACAAGGGTAATGAGTAATGTTCATTGTCACTACCTATACATAGATTCGCCTTTCCGCCGAGGGTGGGCTCGGGGAAAAGATCGGTTATTGTCAGCCGTCGCCACGGAATTAACGATGCATGGTCGCCAACGGCGACAAATAATATAGCCTAGGGTTGAGTGAGCGATGGCGAACGAAACCCTAGGTTAAGTTGATAGAGATTTCCGTCGCTGTAGGCGACGAACATCCTCGAACGTTTGTTGCTCGCCTTCAGCGAGCGGAAACCGTTTTATCGTGTTCCTAGGGATCCACTCGTTTTACTCGCTGCTCCCCATGCTTTAATATTTGTCGCCGTTGGCGACGGCAAAAGGAAAGATCAGGCAGATCTCAACGATTTTCGTTGAAATCTACGCTTTGGCTTCGGAGGCTGCTCCCTTGAATGCCGGAGCGAAGACGTCGCGGGCAAATTCGTCGAGAGTGATCTTTGTCGTGCTTTGGGCGTCGCGGGTGGTGGTTTTCTGGATAATGCCGTTGCTGATGGCAGCGTCCATTTCCAAGTACGAATCCGCCACGCTCGGCGAAAAGCCCATCCCTAAAAGCGCGCCCCGATAATCCTGAGCGGAGAATTCGACGTATTGCAGATCGGGCTTGCCGATCGCAGCGCCGAGTATCCCGGAGGCTTCGCTAAATGTCAGGTCCTTCGGGCCCAGAAGTTCGCGGACCTCGGTTCCCGACGATCCCGGCCCCGCAAGTATCCCGGCGGCCGCTTCGGCGATGTCGGCCGTCGCGATCATAGCGACCGGAACATCTCCCTTGATCGCACCGCCGTTGATGCCGGCACTTTTTATCAGAGGGATCATGTAGAGAAGGTTCTCCATGAAGTAGGTCGGCCTCAAGACCGTCAAGGATAGGCCGGCGACCTGCTTCAATCGTTCCTCAAAATCATGAAGCCCGGCGATGGGCCCGGTGCCCGACGGCAGGCTGCCGCCGACGCTGCTTAGCGCGACGACGTTAAGAGTGCCGGCCGCCTGGAGCGATCTGGCGATGCTGTCAGCAAACTTTCGGTAGTCGGCCCGCAAGTCTTCGGCAGCGGGATTCGGCGGGATCATCGCGAAAACGGCGTCGGCGCCTTCGAACGCTTTTGTCAGAAATTCGGTATCGGCAAGATCGCCGGCCCATATTTCGGCACCTTTTTCGGCGAGCGGCTTAAGCCTCTCTTCGCTTCGGGCAATTGCTCGAACTTTGTGGCCGCGGTCGAGCAGACGCTCGGCGATGCCGCCCCCAACGTGGCCGGTCGCACCGGTTATAGTGATCAAATTCGGCATTTTCTTAACCTCCCTGGTGTGTTTTCGGCCATCCTATCAGCCGGGGAGAGCGAGGTCAATGCCGGCCTGTCGCCACGTTCGGGGCGCCGTCGCCGGACGGAACCGAAAGTCCGGGACTCTTAGACCGACCTCGATACGGGTACTGAGAACCGGTTCAATTCCGGTCCAAAGTTTCATTTCGATCAGATCATCCGGCCCGCCCGGCCCCACCGAGTTTCGCCCCGATCCATGCCATCGGAATGTATGCAAGGAGAAGGTCCATGGCGATGAACCAGGTTGGTGCCGGGATCATCATTGCCGCTGCGATACCGCCAAGCAGCGTTATCGCGCCAACAATGATGCCGACGGTCATTTTGCTTGAGACTGAGATCATTGCCGCGACCATCGCTCCTACCAGGCTGCCTAACGCATGGGCAAGGAAAGGCGCGATAAAGTGTTTCGCTTCCATCATCGGCATCGCGGCGTTCAGGCCTTCGACGGTGGTAAGGTCGGCACCAGCGGGCGGCGGGATCACCATCGGGCCGACCATAACGATCCCCATGTTTACGATGCCGCCGATCACAAGGCCGGCGATAACTGCAAGTATGTTTCTTATCATATTGCCCTCACGGAAAAGCGCCGACCGTTCGGCAGCTGTCGAAAATCCAGATGGTTGGGTTGAGGGTTTGTTATACACCGAAATCCGACCTAAAGCCATCTAACGATCGGAAATAGCATAGAACGTTGGCCTGTGCCGCTGACAGATCGGCCGAGCCGAGCAGACCGTGTTCCGGAAGCCCGGGATCCGGTCATTCAATATGTAGGATTAATTTCTCGTTAACGCCCATATATTGTGCTTGCCTAAAATAAACATTTGATATTACATTACAGGTAAGGAAATGATGACGGGCCGGCCGCCGATGGCGGGCCGGCAAATACGACCCGAGCCTGAAAGGAGGAAGATGAGTTTGTTGACCGGACGAGTATTACTGTTGAACTTTTCGTACGAGCCTCTCGGTACTGTCGGCGTGGCTCGTGCTGTCTGCCTTTGGTTTCGCGGCGCGGTTTATGTCGAGGAAAACGACGGCGACAATTGTTTGCACTCGCCCTCGACGACATTTCCCGTTCCATCGGTGATCAGGCTTCGCCACTACATCCACGTCCGCCGTAACCGCCCCGAAACCACGATGAAGCGTGCCCGGGTTTACATCCGTGACCGCTACCGCTGCCAGTACTGCGGCGAGCATCGTCATGCGAAGGACCTGACGCTCGATCACATCCTGCCTCGGGCCCAGGGCGGCGAAAGCACGCCGGCCAATCTGGTGACCGCTTGCGTAAAATGCAACCAGCGAAAGGGCAACCGTACGCCCGAGCAGGCCCGCATGCCGCTGCTCACGTCGCAAAAGCTGCTTCGCCTCGGCTTGGATCACGTCCTTCTTTGCCACTATGCCGAATCGCGGCCTGAGTGGAAGAAGTATCTGTTCATGGACGATAATGACGAGGCCGCGAACCGTGCGGCGGCCTGATCTCCTTTCATTTTGCGTCTAATATGTTGAGAGGGCGGCTGGTCTGATCGATCGGCCGCTTCTTTCTTATTGCAAGTTCGCAAACGGACCCGTCTTTTCAGGACCGTTCGTGATCGGCTATTCAGTTGTCCAATGGGGTGGAAATGTTATGAAATTGCTCTTCATCTATGGACCGCCGGCGGTCGGTAAACTCACGGTCGCAAAGGAGGTTGCGAAGCTGACCGGATTCAAGGTGTTTCACAACCACCTGAGCATCGATGCGATCCTACCCGTCTTTGAATTCGCTTCCGAACCTTTCAATAAACTGGTCGAACTTATCCGGGTCGAAACGGTCGCGGAGGCGGCGAGGCGTGGCGTCGATCTTATCTATACTTTCTGTTACGCGAAGGGCCTGGACGAGATGCACGTTGAGGCGGTCGAAAAGGCAGCCCGCGAAAACGGCGGTGAGGTTCATTTCGTACTTCTCACCTGCGAACCGGATGAACTGAGACGCCGTGTCGTCCTCGAAGACAGGCTCCAGTTCCGAAAAGCTAACACGGTGGAAATGATGAATAAGTTCCTCGAAACCTACGACCTGACGGAGCCGATCCCATATGCTGACACCATTGTGATCGACAATACGGAGCTTTCACCCGAGAACGCTGCCGCCCGGATCGTTGCGAGTACGGGACTAAAGGCGGCCAGCGGATTGAATAACCAACAGTAAACGGATAGGATGGAGGTTCGGACATTGAACGGAATGACCCGGGCCAAACGGCCGGGTCATTCTTTTTTTTATTGGCTGAAATTATGATCTAGGAGATGGATGATGAAAGACTTTTGTACAAACGAGGATGAGATCGCGGCGATCGTGCGATCGTTTGAGGATGCCACGGTAGCCCGCGGCGATTGGAAGCATGCCGATCACCTGGTGGTCGCGCTCCATTATGTAATTGACTATGACCTTGAGACTGCGGTCGAGAAAATAAAAGGCGGCTTGTTCAGGCTCCTTGAGGCGTTCAAGGTGGACCTGACGAAAGAGATGCCCTATCACGAAACGCTTACGGTTTTCTGGATGCGGACGGTCGCGGATTTTAACGCATCGAAGAACGGCACGCCGCTCGTTGAAAAGGTGAATGAACTTGTTGCCAAATATGACAAGGATTATCCGCTGCGGTTTTACAGCCGCGAGTTCCTCTTTTCCGACGAGGCACGTGCACGTTTCGTCGAACCCGACGTTGCCGCACTCGACCCGCAAGCCGAAATAAAATAAGGGACCTGGCCGCTCATTTGGTGATAAATAAGCCCGATCCAGGTCCCAATCGTGCAGCGACGAGATCCACCCCGCCAAGGGTCACTGCACTAAATATCCAGCGTCAGAAGTTCGGCTTTTTTCCCCGACTTAAAGCCGCCCATCATATTGAAGATGCTCTGCATCGCGGAGCGCGACGGGCCTTTGTCGTGATTGACGAAACGGTAGTTCGCCGGCCGAGGGCCAATGCATCCGATCAGCCATCCCGGATGCGGGGCCTCGTGGATAAGGATGCCGGCCATGCCGCCCTTCGAATTCATGGTGTCATGATTAAGAACCCTGAAGCATTGGCCGGTTCCGTTCAATTCCTTCACAGTTTTCGAAATGTCCATCTTGATCTGATAAGGCTTGTAAGTCCTTGGCTTCAATTGGACATAGAATTTGCTCTTATCGCTGTCCGTTCTGAAACGTTCGAGTATGTCGAACCGGCCGATCACCTCGACAGGGCCGCCGAAAGTATCCAGCCTGATCCCCTGTGAGCCGATCCTGAATTTGGTCGTCCCCTCTCCGCAAGTATTTTCAGAATCGGTATAATCGGTAAAAGCTCCGCCGGCATTGGTTGTTGCGCTTGGCGAGAACACGTCGGGCAAGTTCATCGGAGCTTCAACGCTGCCGGAGAGGACCTCGCCGCCCATCACGACGACCATCCGGCCCCAACGTCCGTTCTTCTTTCCAAAATTCACTTCCTCAAGAGGTTTCCGCGTCATTATTAATGTGATATTCGACATAGTCCGTCTCCCTATTATTTATTCGAAGATCGCTCTTCTTGTTGGGTAATGCGGTCAGCAGCATAGAAAACTATCAGTCCTTCGGTAGATTTTTTTTACTGTGGTAAATTTGAAGCGACAATTTGCCGAATGGCGGGGACCGGATGGCAGAAGAAAGTACCCAGGAAGTTACACAACTTCTCAAAAGATGGAGTGCGGGCGACGGTGAGGCCCTTGAAGAGCTGACGCCGGTAATTTACGCCGAATTGCACCGGATAGCGCACCGTCATATGCGGAAAGAGCGCGACGGCCACACACTGCAGACGACGGCCCTGGTCAATGAGGCCTACGTCCGCCTGATCGACTGGAAAAATGCGAAATTTGAGAACCGGGCACACTTTTTCGGGGTGTCGGCACAGTTGATGCGGCGTGTCCTGGTCGATTTTGCCCGTAAACGGCCGGGTAACAAGGAAGCTCCGATCTACCTCGTTTCCGTCGAAGAGGCGATGGCCGTGACCGAAGGCAAGGACCCGGAGATCGTCGCTCTTGACGAGGCTCTGACCGAGCTCGCAACCTTTGACGAACGCAAGGCAAAGATCGTCGAATTGAAGTTCTTCGGCGGGCTGAAAACCGACGAGATCGCCGAGGTCATCGGCGTCTCCGAGATCACTGTGCTGCGTGAGTGGCAAAAGGCCAAGGCCTGGCTGTTTCTCCAACTCAACAAGAAGGCGGACTGATGGACGCGAACCGTTGGCGACAGATCGATTCCCTGCTCGACGCGGCGATGGAGTTGCCTGAAGCCGAACGGGAAAGTTTTGTCTCAACAAAGGCCGGCGACGACCTGGACCTTCGCAAAGCCGTGCTCGAACTGCTGGAGGCCCAGGGTGAATCCGGGGCGTTCCTGCAGAAATCTGCCATGCACATGGCCGCCGAAGGCGTTTCGGGAGCTGACACCGAGATCTCCGCCTTCGCCTTCATAAATAAACGCATCGCGACATACACGATCGAAAGGCTTCTTGGGGCCGGCGGGATGGGCGAGGTCTATCTCGCCTTCGATGAAAAGCTCAAACGCAAGGTCGCGCTCAAACTGCTACCGCCAGAATTCGTCTCCAACGACGAACGCGTAAAGCGTTTCGAACTCGAGGCCCGGGCCATCTCAACTTTGAATCACCCCGGCATCGTGACGGTCTATGACGTCGGCAACTTTGAAGGTGTCAATTACATCGCGACCGAATTCGTCGAAGGCAAGACACTTCGCGAGCTGATGGGCGGCTCGTTCAAGATAAGGAATATCGTCCTCAATTCGATCCAGCTTTGCGACGCCCTTTCGGCAGCCCACAGCCAGGGCATCATCCATCGGGACATTAAGCCCGAGAACATAATGATCCGGAAGGACGGATACGCGAAGATCCTCGATTTCGGGCTCGCGAAGCTGACCGACCCGGGCGGCCAGACCATACGTGACCTTGCGGCAACGACCAAGGGAGTTATCATCGGGACCCCGGCTTATATGTCGCCGGGCCAGATAACCGACGACAGGATCGATCACCGCACCGATCTTTGGAGCTGCGGCGTCGTGCTCTATGAGTTCCTTACCGGAAAAAACCCGTTCAAGGGTGCGAACAAACAGGAAACATTTCAGGCAATACTGACTCAGGAAGTCCCCCCATGCAGTTCCCTGAATCCCGAAGTACCCCGGGAAATGGATGCGATCCTAGCCAAACTGCTCGAAAAGGACCCGGCAAACGGTTATCAGTCGGCCGTGGAACTTCGTGCCGACCTCAAGCGGGTTAAGCAGGAAGTCGATTCGTCGGAGTCATGGTCCATGCAGTCCGGCATTTCGGGGACCATTGTTCGGGTCATGTCGAAGCGTCCGTGGTATGTATATGCCGCGGCCGCCCTGCTGCTTATTGCAACTTCGGCCGTGGCTACCTATTATATGGCGACCCGCACAGGCTCGGCATATACGGGCACCGATTGGACCGCCGCACGCAGTTCTCAGATCACGAACCAACGCGGCACTGAATATTTTCCAAGCCTCACTCCTGACGGAAAGGACGTGGTATATGCGGCACGCGAGAACGGCTTTTTCGACATATACATTCAAAGGGTAGGCGGAAAGCGCAGGGTCAATCTGACGGCCGGGTCCAACGCAAACAACACCCAGCCCGCGGTCTCGCCCAACGGTGAGCTGATCGCTTTCAGATCGCAGCGTGAATTAAGTGGGATCTACTTGATGGAGCTGACCGGTGACAATGTCCGCCGCCTCTCCGATGAAGGCTATCATCCATCCTGGTCCCCCGATGGAACACAGATCGTGGTTAGCAGTTTCGGCCGTGATCAGCCCACAGTCCGGGCTTCGGGGCCGCAAACGCTTCAGGTGATCGACGTCCAGACCGGAAACAAGAGGAAGCTCATCGATGCCGAGGCGACATTTCCTGCGTGGTCGCCGCACGGGCACCGGATCGCCTATTGGTTCCACTCCGGCACCTACGGCCGCCGCGGGATCGCGACCATTCCGGCCGGCGGCGGCGAACCGGTCATCGTCGCAAAGGATTTCGCCGTCTCGAACTGGAATCCGGTATGGTCACCCGACGGCAAGTTCCTCTACTTTGTCAGCAGCCACCGGGGCGACATGAATTTCTGGCGGGTCCCGATCGATGAGGTGACCGGCCGTGCTCTCGGCGATCCGGAACCGGTGGCGACGCCGTCAACCTACAGCCGTCACCTCGCCTTTTCGCGCGACGGTAACAGGCTCGTTTATGTTCAGACGAATGATCAGGCCAACATCCAGGGCGTCGATTTTGACATTGCCGGGCTAAAGACCGTCGGCGAGCCGTTTTGGATCACCCAGGGCGACCGCGAGATCGCCCGCCCCGAGTTGTCCGCCGACGGGACCCAGTTCGTCATGCGCCTGATCCGCCGCACCCAGGACGACATCGTGACCGTGAGCCGTGACGGCCGCGAATGGCGCGACGTGACCAACGACGAGCCGTTTGACCGCTACGTCCGATGGTCGCCCGACGGGCGAAGGATCGCATTCGCCTCGGACCGTGACGGCGGCGGGCAGGTGTGGATCTCGAATTCCGACGGCACGGGCCTTGTCCAGTTCACGAATCAGCCAAGCGAGGAAGAGGCCACCGGCTTCCCCGTTTGGTCGCCGGACGGAAAGAAGCTCTCGATCTATTCCCAAAACGTTACGAAAATATTTGACGCCGACGCCCCGCTTTCAGAGAAGGGCTCCGTGACCCTGCCGAAAACCGCTGAGGTCGACCGGATGGTCGTTTGGGACTGGTCGCCGGACGGCACGATGCTGGCCGGTGTTTTGGCCAAGGACGATGCACGTCACATCGGTTATTATTCGTTTGAGACCGGCACTTACCATATCGTCGTTCCCAATTTGAACACCATCGCGAGTTGGTTCCCGGATAGCCGCCACATTCTTTACGAAACGGGTAACAAGGTTTATGCGGCTGATATAAGAACGAGGATGGTCACGGAATTATTCACTAATCCCCTGGTCGATATTCGCAGCCCGTTCATAAGCCGGGACGGCAAGCTTATTTATTACACGGCGGCAAATCTGGAATCCGATATCTGGATGCTCGAGATGCCGGCCGCACAGGAACAAAAATGAAACTTTTCGCCCGCCGCGGCGTTCTTATATCGAAAGGCAATACAATGGAACGCTCGGCCTTCAATTACCTGTCCTTCTATATCCTCAGCTGCTGTCGCAGCTAAATACTTCATTTCAAACAGCTAGTCTTTATATTTCGTCCTTCAGCAACGGCGGCCGGGCGTTCCTTTGGCCGCAAGTTGCGTTAGAATAAATTTTTGCCGATCGGCCAAGATCTATGCTCAGATTCTTTAACACCCTGACAAGGAAGCAGGAAGAATTTCACCCGTTGGAACAAGGAAAGGTCCGGATGTACATCTGCGGCCCGACCGTGTGGAACTTCGCTCATATCGGCAATTTCAGGACGTTCGTCTTCGGCGACATATTGCGGCGTTACCTGAAATTCAAGGGCTACGAGGTCACGCATGTCTTCAATCTGACGGACATCGACGACCGGATCATCAACGAGGCTGCAAAAAAGGGCGTGACGATCGACGAATTCACCGCGCCTTACATCAAGGCTTTTTGGGAAGATTTCGATGCCCTCGGCATGGAAAGGCCGGAGGTCACGCCGCGGGCAACGCATCACATCGCCGAAATGATCGACATCATCCAGAAGCTGATCGACAACGGAAAGGCTTACGAATCGGACGGCTCGATCTATTACCGCATCGCCGCCTTTCCTGAATACGGAAAGCTCTCAAAGATCAAGTTTGAAGGTAATATCACCGGCGGAAGCGAACGGATCGATACGGACAAATACGAGAAGGAAGACGCCCGCGATTTCGCCCTGTGGAAGCTGGTCAGCGAGGACGAAGAGCCCGGCTGGGACGCTCCGTTCGGACGCGGACGCCCGGGCTGGCACATCGAATGCTCCGCGATGTCGATGAAGTACCTCGGCGAGACATTTGACATCCACGCCGGCGGCCAGGACCTTCAGTTCCCACACCACGAGAACGAGATCGCCCAGTCGGAAGGTGCGACCGGCAAGCTCTTCGCTAAGTATTGGATACACAGTGAGTTCCTTAAGATCGACGACGTCACGATGTCGAAATCGAAGGGAAACTTCTTCACGTTCCGCGACCTCCGCGAGCAAGGCTATTCGGCGCAGGCTATCCGGTACTTGCTCTTGAGCGTGCCGACGCGAAAGCAGCTGAATTTCACATTCGAAGGCCTGCAGGGAGCGGAATCTACGATCGAGCGCCTGAGAAATTTTCGGCAGGTTGTTCGCGAAGTTGCTGTGACAGAACCCGAGAAAGAAGGCGCAAGCACGAACGTTGAGGATGTTTCTTCGACTATCCGCAACTCTGTAACTCGGGCACTCCGCAACTTTGAGACTGCCATGGACGACGACTTTAACACCGCGGCCGCACTTGCCGCGGTCCACGACATGGTCCGCGAGGTCAATACCGCCGTCGCCGAACGCGGGTTGACCTCGGAAGAACGCGATGACGTTCTCGACGCCATTGCAAAATTCGACGCGGTCCTCGGGATCTTCGGCCCAGAAGAGTCCGCTGATCTCGACGCCGAGATCGAAGCGCTCGTCGAGGAGCGACAGGCCGCTCGTCGCGACCGGAACTTCGCCCGCTCCGACGAGATCCGCGACCTTTTGGCCGAAAAAGGGATCATTCTGGAAGACACCAAGGACGGAGTTAGGTGGAAACGAAAGTAAGATTCGCTCCGACAAATTCAGTTTGACGGCCCCGCTGCCGGCGGGGCTTTTTTCATTCTTACAAGATAGGCGGTGTGCGGTCCAACAGCCTTCATCTTCACATCTTCGACCACGTACCCAAGATTCTCGAAATTAGTGACCGGCACCTCGAATCGCCGCTCGGCAGCGTCGTGTTCCCCGAGCGGATCCGGCCGTGTCGTCTGCCTGAACGATACCCAGATCTCGTCGCCTTCAACTGTGCTCAGGTCGCCGACCGTGACCCCATCGAACCCTCTTGGGAGGAAATATGCCGGGTCGTTCGTGGTCCCCTCGACACCCTTGATCAGAACGATCCTGCGATTCGGAAGATCACGGGTCGCAAACCAGTAATCGTAGGCGGCCACATCCTCGAAGACAAAAAGGGTCGGAGTTGATCCTTCCGATGGCGAGAGCACCCATTCTTTTGCGAGCTGCTCCCAAGCGCACCAGATGTATTCGCGTTTTCCGCGCCAAAGATCCACACCGATCGCGGCGACAATCAGCAGGACCAAAAAGCCGGCCGCCGACGGCATCAACCGGGTTGCCTTTACGTCCGCTATAAAGATACCGGCCAGCAGGAGGACCGGAACGAAAATGACGATCAGGTGCCGCGATCCCCAGATCGAGTACGGGAGCACCCAACTCAGAAAAAGGGCGAGCACCACGGGTACGGCCGCAAAGATCGCAAGAAAAAGGAGACGTTCTTTCTCTTCCGCGTCGCGGCCCTCGGTGAGATAAAAGATCTTGGCCGCCGCGATGACCATCAGCACCGGGATCGCAATGAGAAGGTTCCCCGAGGGCTCGGCACTGCTCAGCTGAAAATAGACCGGGTCGATCAGGTCGATAACAAGATCGAAGATCTGCCGTAATGACGGGCGTTCGATCCAACCGATATTCTCCGAGAGCGAATGATCGGCCGCCTTGTTAATAACGACGAATACCAGCCAGGGGGCCGAGGCCGCCGCGGTCAGAGCGGCCATCAACAACGTGCGCGGGATCTTCGGCCGGCGTATCGCGATCGCCGCCGCGATCTGGGCCGCGATGACAAACCATCCGAAGTAATGGGTGTGAACAAGGAGGACGTTAGCCGCGGCCAATATCCAAAAGCTCTTCCCCCGGAAAAAGAATCTCGCAAAAAGCCACAGCGAAGTGACCGAGAAGAAGAAAAAGGGAGCGTACATCCTGACTTCCTGCGAGTACTTGATGAGCGCACCGTTGACGGCTATAAAGAACAGCCCCGCGACAGCGGCGGGCCTGCTCACCTTCAATTCCCTGCACAAGAGCCAGTACGGGATGATCGCGATCGCCGAAAAGAAGAACGGGAATATCCGGACGCTTGTGAATGAGTCTCCGGTGACGAGCATCCACAATTTCAGAAGCAGGTACGATAAGGGTGGATGGATCAGGTCCTGCGCGATGAACCGGAACAGGCCGTTCCAGTCGTGCTCGGCCGCATGAATGCTGAAGATCTCATCAAACCAGAGGCACGAATCGCACAACCGCCAAATACGAAGCCCCAGGTAAACAATGCAGGCCGTGACGAGGAGGACCTTGATGATGCCTTTGTGCTGCACAAGCAGGAACCCACAGTGTATCCGCTGGATCGGCCGAAGTTGCTAGAACGAGAACAGGACGTTATCGGGTACGGGGCCTTCGCCCGCGAATCAGGGCTGCGGCTCCCATCGCGGCTAAAGCGTGACGCCTTCGCAGAGAACGCCGTCGACGCTGGTGTAGTAAAGCCTTACTTCCTTAAAGGTGTCCGTGTCGCGGCAATATGAAAGACACCGGTCGAAGGGCTTTGAGTAGATATGAACGCTCACTGCCCGCTCGTCGAATTCCGAAAGGTTCAAGACCTGATGGATCGGCTCTTCCAGGTCGACCTTCGCCGCCATGCAATCGGAAAGTTCGAACCTGTTGGTCTCTGTCAGCTTACAGAAACCGCGCGGTTCATCGATCTCCTCAACGGCGAAATTCTGGCCCATCAACCTGCCGACCGGGACCATCATCCAACACCGCTGATCAAAATGGTTATGGACCCGCGAGGCCTGGCCTTTTTCCCAGCAGACCGCCATCATCTCGAACCGATCGTCCTTGTAGATCAGGTTTCTTGTATAGAAATCGTTGCTCCAGAACACGTATTTCTGTAGCGAATCGACATCGACGGGCCGCCGGCTAAGCAGGCCGTAAACGTTCTCGCAGACAAATTCCTCGTCGGGTATCTCCCGCAACTCTTCGACCAGTTTAGAAATAGGTATTCGATTCATCGGTATCCCGCTAATTTTCGACCGCTTTCCTTTGATTGTCAACGAAACCGGCCCGGCTCGCGTGCCGATGGCCCGATCCCGCGGTTGCCGCCGGATAATTTTGTACAAAAATCCTTAACTCTAATATAATTTTGTTCTTACGCATTTTTCACGGCAGTGCCCGCGAGGTTACGGAGGTATCACACTTGGCAAGATCAGGAACGAGCCGGCGAACAGAGGCCGAGGTCAGGAACGGCTCGGCAGGAAACGCGAAAAAGAAGAGCCCTAAGGCCCGTGAGAACGGGTCGGCGGACCTTTCCGACGTGGAATTGGCGAAGGCTGAATTCCAGGAGCGCCGGACTTCTCAGATCGAAGCGATCAAGAAGACCGATAAAAAGCTCCTCCGCGAAATGCTTTATCAGATGGTCCTCGGCCGCCGCTTTGAGGAAAAGTGCGCCGAGGTGTATCGCATGGGCAAGATCGGCGGTTTCTGTCACTTATATATCGGCCAGGAGGCCATTGCGGTCGGCTCGATCATGGCCCTCGAACCCGACGATATGGTCATAACGTCCTACCGTGACCACGTCCAGGCGATGGTCAAGGGGATCTCGCCGGAAGCCGTGATGGCGGAGCTTTACGGCAAGATCGGCGGCTGTGTTAAGGGCAAGGGCGGCTCGATGCATATGTTCTCGGCGGAGCATCAGTTTTATGGCGGCCACGGCATCGTCGGCGGCCAGATCGGCGTCGGGACTGGAATGGCCTACGCCGCGAAGTATAAGGGCTCGGGCCAGGTAACTCTCTGCTTTTTCGGAGAAGCGGCCGTTAATCAGGGCATCTTTCACGAGTCGCTAAACATGGCCCAGCTTTGGAAACTTCCGATCATATATATATGCGAGAACAATAAGTATGGTATGGGAACATCGCAGCAAAGGGCGATGAGCACCCGGAACATCGCCAAGAAAGCCGAATCCTATGAGATGGCGAACGAATTCGTCGACGGGATGGACGTGATGGCGGTTCGCGATGCCGTGCAGCGTGCGATCGAGCGGGCGAGAAAAGATTCGCTCCCGACGCTCCTCGAAGTTCGTGCCTACCGCTATATGGGCCATTCAATGTCGGACCCCGGAAATTACCGGACCCGCGAGGAGATCGCCAAATATCAGGAACGCGACCCGATCGTACTGTTCAAGACAAGTTTGAAAGAAGCAAAAGTGCTGACCGATAAAGACTTTGAAAAGATCGAGGCCGAGGCGGCGGAAGTGGTCGAAAATGCCCTGAAATTCGCCGACGAAAGCCCGCTGCCGGATGAGAGCGAGCTGATGACGGATGTGTATGCGTGAGCGGTGGTCAGTGACCAGTGGTCCGTGGTCAGTCCCATATGAGTGTCCAACATTACCGACATCTAATAGGCTGGCAGAAGGCAATGGAATTGGTCACGACCGTGTACGACATCACAGAAAGGTTTCCGAAACATGAGATCTATGGACTTACCAGTCAACTTCGAAGGGCTGCAGTTTCGGTTCCGTCTAATATAGCTGAAGGGCAAGGTCGCGACTCAACCAAGGAGTTTTTGCATCACCTTTCGATGGCCTACGGGTCGTTAATGGAGGTGGAAACACAAATCTTAATTGCGGAGAATCTGAAGTATCTTGAATTGGCTGACTCCTCCAAGATCCTTGAAATAGCTTCTGAAACAGGTCGGTTGATAAACGGTCTTTCTCGCTCCTTGAAGCAGAAGATCTGACCACTGACCACTGACCACTGACCACTATGGCTTTACTGACCATCCGCGACGCGCTGAATGAGGCTCTTCGCGAAGAACTAACTAGAGACGAGAACGTCTTCATCATGGGTGAAGAGGTCGCCGAATATGACGGCGCTTACAAGGTCACGCGCGGGCTTTGGAAGGAGTTCGGAGACAGGCGTGTCGTCGATACTCCGATCACCGAGCTTGGCTTTGCGGCCGTCGGGGTCGGGGCGGCAATGGCCGGCCTACGGCCTGTGGTCGAGTTCATGACCTGGAACTTCTCGATCCTCGCCGCCGACCAGATAATCAATCACGCGGCCGCGATGCGATACATGTCCGGCGGGCAGTTCAAAGTACCTGTCGTTTTCCGCGGGCCAAACGGGTCGGCCTATCAAGTCTCTTCGCAGCATTCGCACGCATTGGAGGCGATGTACGCCAACTTCCCGGGCTTGAAGGTCGTGATGCCCTCGACCGCCGCGGATGCGAAAGGCCTGCTGAAATCCTCGATCCGGGACGACAACCCGGTCATCTTCCTGGAGCAGGAGCGGATGTACGGCCTGAAGGGCGAGGTGCCCGAGGACGAAGATTTCCTTATCCCGTTGGGTAAAGCCGACGTAAAACGTGAGGGCACCGATTGCACGATCGTCGCACGTTCGATGACCGTGCCGCTCGCGATCCAGGCGGCCGATAAGGCAGAGGAAGAGCTCGGCGTTTCCGTCGAGGTGATCGATCCGCGGACCATAAAACCGCTCGATATAGACACGATCGTCAACTCGGTCAAGAAGACGAACCGGTTGGTCATTGCCGAAGAATCACACGCTTTCGCGTCGGTCGGCGCGGAGATCTCGCACGCCGTGATGGAACACGCGTTCGATCACCTGGATGCTCCGGTCAAACGAATTTCGACCGCCGAGGCCCCGATCCCGTATGCCAAGAATCTCGAAGCGCTTGCCCTGCCAAGCGTCGATAAGATCTTCGCCGCGGTAAAAGAGGTTTGCTACCTTTAGATGGAGAAGAAGGCTGCAAAGCTGAATTACAAGCTTTCTCATCGTCCGATGGGCGTTTTCCAGATAAGGAACCGGGCAAACGGGCGCGTTCTTGTCGATTCTTCAATGGATGTCCCCGGGAAGATCAACCGCCATCGATTTCAGCTGAACGCGGGTATGCACCGATGCCGGCCCTTGCAGATTGATTGGAACGAATTCGGTGAATCCGGGTTCGACTTTGAAGAACTAGAACCCTTGGAACCGAGAGACGACCCGAATTATGACTATAGGGCGGATCTGGAATTTCTCGAGGATCTTTGGCTTGAAAAGCTCGAGCCCTATGATGAAAAGGGATATAACATACGTAAGTTATCGCGGGATGAAAGGCTTCGGATGATCGCATCCCGGCGAAATGCCTGAAATGTGCGGCGAATGACTTATTCGGTTTCGCCATCCCAAAGAAAGTTATGAATTACAAAAAGCCGGTCAAACGTACAATATTTCTCTTCTTGATCGCGTTTGCTTCTGTCTCCGCTTACGCCGATCAGGCCGCGTGGGTTTCGCGGGCCGAGGCAGCGAGGGCTCTTGAGGAACTGGCCGGAGCCGAGTGGATCAGGCACTACTGCGCTCCGTGCGGCGACAAGGCCGTTCGCTCCGAAGCGGTCCAGAGCATCGGTCTTTTCAAGGTCGAAGGCGAGAATTACTGGGAGATCCGCGTGAACGGTAAGGGCGTGGATCTCGCCTATGTTTATTTCGAGAAAAAGGGTAAATGGCGTAACGCCGCTATGGCGGCGAAAATAAAGGTTCAGGACGTTCCCAAGGAACTCTCCGATTCCCTGCTCGCGACCGCAAACTAAACTTTTATGGCCGAAAAATTCTTAATGCCGAAACTCTCGCCCACGATGGAAGAGGGCCAGATCGCGCGGTGGGTGAAAAGCGAGGGCGACGCCTTCGAGGCGAACGAGACGCTCGCCGAAGTGGACACCGACAAGGCGACGATGGAAATGACCGCATTGAGCGGCGGCACGCTGCTGAAGATCCTAAAGGGCGAGGGCGACACGGCCGCACTTGGCGAGCCCATCGCGATCGTCGGCAAGGCCGGCGAAGACATCTCTGCGCTTCTCAAGGAGGTTTCGTCGAACGGTTCGGCCAAAACCGCCGAAAAGAAACTCGAAGAACCGTCAGTACCACCTGTGGTAGCTGGTGGGGTCGTGCTGCAAGAGTCAGTACCACCTGCGATAGCGGGTGGTTCTACGCAGCCTGTTAGCACGCCAGCTAAAGCAGAAGGATCAGCGCCAAGCAACGGCCGCATGATCGTCTCCCCGATCGCCGCCCGCATGGCGGCCGACAACGGCATCGATCTTCGCTCCATCACTGGAAGCGGACCCAACGGCCGCATCATCAAACGCGATATTGAGGAAGCTCTCGCCGGCGGAACGCGGACGCCCTCGTCCGCAAGGCCCTTCACGCCTTCAACGATCGTCGGGGCCTCGCCCTACCGCGATGAAGCTACATCGAGGATGCGGCAGGTCATCGCCAGCCGGCTCGTCGAATCGCTCGGCCCGATACCGACATTCTTCCTGACCGTCGAGATCGAGATGGACAACGTCCTCGCGACACGCAAGCAGATCAACGCCAATCTCGACGACGATTCCAAGATCAGCGTGAACGACATCATCGTAAAGGCCGCCGCAATGGCTCTGATGAAGCACGAATGGGTCAACGCTTCGTTTCAGGACAAACATATTCGCTTTTACGAGCAGGCCGATATCGGTGTCGCGGTCGCCATCGACGAGGGCCTGATCACGCCGGTCGTCCGCGGGGCGAATCTGAAAGGCCTTGCCGAACTTTCGGCCGAGATCAAGGACCTCGCCGGAAAAGCCAAATCAAAGAAACTCCAGCCCGAGGAATACACCGGCGCCACTTTTTCCATCAGCAACCTCGGGATGATGGGCATTAAGGAATTCACGGCCCTGATAAACCCGCCGGAGGCCGCGATCATCGCCGTCGGCGGGGCCAACCCGACGCCGGTCGTCCGTGACGGAGTTGTCGTGGTCCGCTCGATAATGAACGTAACGATGTCGTGCGATCATCGGGTGGTCGACGGGGCGACGGGCGCCAGATTCCTCCAGACCTTCAAGCAGATGCTCGAAAGCCCTGCAATGATGCTGCTTTGACCGATCGTCCACAAGATCGGGACGGGTTCGCCAGACCCTTTGAATGAAACAGCAGGCCGCTTACCGCAACTCGATCTTCGCCTTGCTCACGGTTCAGGCGGCTTTCGGCACGTTTCCGGTGATCGGCAAGGCGATCCTAGCGTGGATACCGAGCACGACGCTGGTTGGATTCAGGGTTGGGATCACGGCCCTGATCCTCTATTCCTTTCAACGCTGGCGATCGGATCTTCGGCTTCAACGTCGTTCCGACTATCTGAGGCTGGCGATCCTAAGCCTGTTCGGCGTCACCTTTAATCAACTTCTTTTCGTGGGCGGGCTGGCGTTTACAAAAGCCTCGAACACTTCCCTTCTCGCGGTGACGATCCCGATCTTCACGATCCTTATCGGCTGGCTGTGGGGAAGCGAAAAGCTGACCTGGTTAAAGCTTGTCGGGATAGCGTTTGCAGCAGCCGGCGTCCTGATGGTGATCGATCCGAGAAAAGCATCGTTCACCAGCGAAACCACCATCGGCGACCTGATGATCGTCGCAAACTCGCTTTCGTTCGGGACCTACGTTGCAACATCGAAAGACGTCGTCACCCGCAACGGGCCGATGCGGTCCATCACCTGGATCTTCCTGTTCGCAGCGGCGGTCTGTGTCCCGCTCGGGGCCTATACGTCGATCGGCGTCGAGCTATCGTCGATGCCGCCGCTTATCTGGGCGGCGATCATTCACGCGGCCGTCCTCGCGACAGCACTTCCCTACTTCCTGAATGCCTGGGCGATCGCCCGCGTCGATCCTTCGACCGTCGCTGTCTTCATTTACCTTCAGCCGCTGATCGGTTTCATAATGGCCGCGATATTCCTTGGCGAGAGTATCGGCCCCGCGTTCATTGCCGCGTCTCTGATGATCTTCGCGGGCGTCTTCATCGTCACGCGAAGAACGTCGCGATAAAGCAAATTCTTGCCTTTAAGCGCGATTTGTCGTTTAATGCAGGTGAAGACGATGCCTACGCACATCACACAGATCGAGGATACCGAACATCAGCGTACGGTTTTGCGTGTGGAAGGCGAGATGATGCTGGACGACGCCCTTCTGCTCGAACGGATCGCGTCCGACATTCAGACCGACCTCGACACATATGTCACGATCGACCTGTCCGATCTCGACCTTTTGGATAGTGAGTCCGCGGCCGTCCTTCGCCGCCTGGACGGCCGCCTTGGCTTTCGGATCGAGGGTATCGAAACCTTTCTTCAAAAAGCTGTCAGCGCGGCCGAAAAGCGGGCTGGCGGATGATCACGCCAAACAACTTTCGTTCATAGCTCCCCCGACCCGATTACCCTGAAAACAGCCTGTTCAAGTGTCGGCACGGTTCCGTGACTCCGCGTGAGCGTAGATCAATTGCGGAAACATTCCATGCGGCGTCGGCGTAGTATTTTTTTCGAAGAGGTGCCGACCATGAAATTTACAATTGCATTTGTGATCTTCGTTTTCACTGCGGTCTCCTTCGCCCAGGGTCCCGAGAAAGTCGACCTGACGGTCCAGCGTAAGGTCAAGGGAAACGCGATCATTTCGAAGGAACTACCCGCCGCAACACTTCGATTCCCAAAAGGATTCAGATACGCCGGAGGCCACGCATTTATTCTTTACGACGTCGCGCGGGCCGAACAGCATTTTTACGTGGACGCGGACGCTGATGGGAACGTCACAAGGATGTACTGGATCCAGTTCGAGGGCTACCTGCCGTCGAACACTCACGCATACGACTACAGCAGCCCGAAAAAGGTCAACATTGGAGGCTACGACTTTTTCGCAGATGTTTCGCCGCAAAAGATCGATCCCAAGCGGGGCCGCCCGGATTCCGACGGCAACCGGGCGCGCGAATTTCTAACACAGAAAGGATTTAAGATCGCAAGCGATGAGGTGATGACCCAGCGGCTTGTCGCAATGCTTACCCCTGACAACCGGCAGGAACTGATGATCATTTATCTTGAAGTCCTGACGCCGTTCGGGGTAACGGCCGCGGATCTTGCCGAGGGCGGGAAGGACCGTTCGAAGTGGCCGGCGATGGCCGATGGGCTGTTAAAGCGGGCCGTGGCCGGGATCAGGATCGACCGATGAGTAACTGCGCTTTGCGTCGATGATCCTGAGGATCGCCTTCGCCGCCTCATCCGAAGCGCCGCCTTCGCCGAGCCGTGCCGCCGCCGCGGCCAGGCTGTCCCGCACCGCGCTGTTTGTCGCGGCTTCGAGCAGCGAACGAAGTTCGTCGGCGAGGGCCCCCGGGGTAAAATCATCCTGGATCAGCTCCCTCACGATCCGTTTTCCCGCAATCAGGTTGATCAAGCCGAAATGCTCGACGTTGATAAGAGGCCTGACCAATTTGTAATTGAGTTTCGATGTTTTGTAGACGATCGCCATCGGAACGCCGATCAGGCCCGCCTCAAGCGTCGCTGTCCCGCTCGCGACGGCGGCGGCGTCGGATGCGTTCAGCAGATCGTACGTGACCCCCTTTACCACGGTGAACTCAGGCAGCCGGTCCGCAGAACCTCTGGAAGCCTCCTTTGTCGCGGCGGCCACTTCTTCCTCGGTCCTCGTCGGTGCCAGGGCGATCGCGAACTGCACGCCCTCGACATTTCGAGCGAGTTGAGCCGCCGCTTCGATCATCGGCGGAAGGATCCGCGAGATCTCCTTGTGCCGGCTGCCCGGTAAAAGGGCCACCAAAGGCCGTTCGGAATCGAGCGAAAATTTGCTTCTGAATTCGTTCCGGCTCATCGACGGAATCACGTTCCCGGCCAGCGGATGTCCTACATACTCGACGTTTTCCACACCGCGGGCTGCATACCATTCACGCTCAAAGGGCAGGATCGCGAGCAAAAGGTCAACATGATCTCGGATCGTTCGGTATCGGTACTCGCGCCATCCCCAAAGCTGCGGCGAGACGAAATAGACCACCGTATGCCCCTTGTTTTTCAATGCTTTAGCAAGCCTGAGATTAAAATCTGGAAAGTCGATCAGGACGGTCACGTCGGGCCTTCGGTGCTCGGCTTCAGCCCGAAGTCTCCGGAACGCCCGCAAAAAGGTCGGAAGTGCTTCGGCGATCTCCGCTATCCCCATGATCGCAAGGCCGTCGGCATCCACGACCGGCTCGACGCCTGCTTCACGCATCCGGACACCCGCGGCCCCGAAAAACTCGATGCGCCGGCCGCCAGCCGCCCGCCTCAGCGAATCGACGAGTTTCGCGCCAAGCTGGTCGCCCGAGGGCTCTCCGGCCACCAGCATGATGCTCAATTCACCTGTTCTCGGCTTATGCGTCATTCGAGGCTAAGTCTCTAACGCTTGGGGTGAAATGTAAAATGACAACTCTTTTTATATCCTTGTGCATCAAAGGTTTTGCTTTACGATACCGGACAACGACATAACCCCCCAACCGGTTGCAGAACGCACTTGTAACCATTAAAATGCAATGTTTTGCGCAACGGTTATTTTTCCGATACTTAATATAGCGTTCGGTCGAAATTTTTCATCATTTACTTAGGGAGGAGCTTGTGACGCTTCGCTGTTGTTTAGTATTTATCTCTCTCTTACTCACTTCCACATCGGCGGTGCTTGGTCAGACGCCGACTCCGACGCCCACGCCATCTCCGACGCCGACGCCATCGCCGACGCCGCTCCCTCAGCCGAACACGCTGGTCGGGCAGATCTCTAATTCGGCGGCAGAATCGTTTGCGGGTGCGATCAGCGGCGACGGCCGTTTCGTCGTTTTTGAATCGAGGGGGAATCTGGCGACCGAAAATCCCCGCAATGAAGACGGAAATGTCGAGATATTCCTTTTCGATTTCGCCCAGCGGCGGATCTTTCAGATCACGGATACTAAGAGCGTCCTCTGGAATCGTGCATTCGGATTCGTTCCATCGAACATCCGCGTCGAGATCACGAACCGAAGGCCGGTGATCAGCCGTGACGGGCGCTGGATCGCCTTCAGTTCGAATGCCACCAGTTCGACCCCGGCGGTGCCCGATTCGACGAACCCGGGCTTTTTCGACGGCGATGCCCTGACCTCGCCAACCCCGGAGCCGAGTCCGACCCCGACCCCGAACCCCAGCCCGACTCCGACACCTAGTCCGACGGTTACCCCTACACCAACGCCCGGCGATAACCCGCTGACGAATGATGCGAACCTCGAGATGTGGTTGTACGAGATCCCGGCTTACGCCGCCGCCGATCTTACGACCGGAGAAGAGCTGCCGATAACGACGCTCAGCGGCGGCAATTTCATCCGCGTCACAAACACGCCGCCCAGCCGTTTGCCGACGGGGGCGACGCTGACTGTCGGAGCATTCGTGGCCGATGACAACCACGATGCCGCCGTCAATGACGATGCCAGCATCCTTGCATTCGCCTCGACGCGAAACCTCGTCCCCGCGGTCGGCAACACGTTCCCAACGGACGACAACGATGAGATCTTCGCCTACGTCCGCGGGACCGGGGTCACGAACCAGGTAACAAAGACCCCGCGAGGGCCGATAATCGACCCCATTTACAACAAGAATCCTTCGATCTCCGGCTCCGGTTCGCGTGTCGTGTTTGCCAGCACCGGAGACGATCCGATCTATGATCCGGGATCGAACGGGAATTTCGATACCGGAAGCAATCCTTCAACAAGCCGCAACGAAGAGATCTTCTATGCCGACCTAACGGCCGGAAGTCCTTCCGGCGGGCTTCAGATCACGACGACCACACCGACCAATCCCGGTGATCCGGTCAACGTTCTTGACCTCGGGAAAAGGATAAGCCGCGACGGACGGTACATCGCATTCAACTCTTATGCGGACCTGGCCGGCGAGCACAGCAACGTCAACCAGACCTCGTTCGCCCTTTACGTATTCGATGCGACCGTAGTGCCTCCGGCCAACGCATTCCGCCGCATTGCCCCGCGGAGTGACGCCGATGAGGCGGCCCAGGGCGGCGACGTACAGAATTACCCGGGCTTTACCGATTATGACGAGAACGGGTCGCCGTCAACGCTGCTCCTTCAAACACGGCTCAATATAAAGCCGAACGGTGAGGTCGCGGAATCGACCGAGGTCGGATTCAATCCGGAGTCGACGCGGCCGACGCAGATCTATATGTTCGATCTGGCCGCGGCACCGCCGGATGCGCAGTTTACGCGGATATCGAAATTCCCGATCTCGATCGCGTTCCTGGCATCGACGCAGCCGCTTCCGAGCGACTCTTCAAGCCGTATCGCATTCAACATCGCCCTGACGGAGGTCGGCACGGGCAACCTCGACTTAAATTCCGAGGCATATTATCTTTACCGGCCGGCCGTTATCGGCCAAGCGGAAGCGGCCCTTAGTTTTGCAACTGGAGCGTCGAGGCTCGCCGTGACGATGACGCCTACACCCACGCCGTCCCCGACGCCCACGCCCACGCCGTCCCCAACGCCGACACCTTCGCCGACGCCGACGCCTTCACCGACTCCTTCCGAGTCGCCAACACCCACGCCAACGCCGGTCCCGTCGCCGACGCCCGTTACACCTGAGGCGGTCTATGGGCTCGCACCGGGGATGCTCGCCATCCTCAGTTATGATACGACCAAGACGCCGCCGTTCACGGCAAGGACGGCCGAAGCATCGCTTGCCCGGAGCTTTACCTTGCCGATCGAACTAAGCGGGATCTCGATGTCCCTGGACGGGACTGCCTGCGGGATCCGATCGGTCGGCCCGAACGGGATCGTGTTCGTTGTGCCGCCCGGGATCCTGGGGACCGGCGTCGGCCGTTCCCTTCCGCTGATCATTAACAACAACGGTGTCGAAATACGCAGCAACGTAGCGATCGTCGCCGCACGGCCGGACATCTTTACCGACCTTCCGGAGCCTGGTCCATTTGGACGGGCAAGAATATCGAACGTGACCAATCGCGTCCATACGACCGAACCGTTCACCGTCACTACCGTCCGGATCAAGGGCAGCCGCCGCGTCGCAAGCCGTCTCCGTCTGCGGATAACGGGTGCGGGCAATAACTCAACGGCGATCTTTGCGATCCGTATTGGTAGTGTGACTATTCCGCCTTCCAGTGTTGTGGGCGGGGCCACGCTTGAAGCTCCCGGTGTTTACACGCTTGATTTCGATATTCCGCCGGAGCTCAACGGTGTGGGCGACCAGCCGGTGATCCTGACCATCAACGCGGACAGTGTTCCTTTTCTTTCACGGCTCGACGACACCGCGCCTCGGGTATTTATCCTCTAGGAGCATTTGGAAGCAGTGTTAAAAAGGCGGCCTTTCGGTCGCCTTTTTCGCTATTTCGGCTATGTGATTATGTAAACATAATCTTTGGTTATTTTGCCTATTAAGGGTCATTGTAATATCCTATTGACGATGAAAATTGCGCCCAAAGTATGGAAGAACGGTGAGTTTATTAGCTGGGATGATGCCCGCATTCACGTGATGTCGCACGTGGTCAACTACGGTTCCAGCGTCTTCGAGGGAATTCGCTGTTACAGCACGGCAAAAGGCCCGGCGGTATTTCGCCTGCCGGAGCACATGCAGCGTCTTGTTAACTCCGCAAAGATCTATCGGATGGACCCGCCGTACGGCCGCGACGACTTTTGCGATGCCGCGGTCAGTTTGATCGGCGCCACCGAAATGGAGCACTGCTATCTCAGGCCCGTCATCTTCCGCGGCCTCGACGAGGATAAGCCTGCATTCGGCGTATATCCGCTCAATAACCCCATCGAGTGCTACGTAGCCGCGTGGGAATGGGGTAAGTACCTCGGCGACGACGCGATCGAGAACGGCATCGACGTCTGCGTCTCAAGCTGGAACCGCTACAACACGAATGCCCTGCCGGCGATGGCTAAAGCGGGTGCGAATTACATGAATTCGCAGCTCATCAAGATGGAAGCGAAGCTCGGCGGCTTTTCGGAGGGCATAGCTCTGGACGACCGCGGGTACGTCTCCGAAGGCTCGGGAGAGAACATTTTTCTCGTCAACAACGGCAAACTGATCACTCCGCCGCTCGGGGCCGCGATCCTGCCCGGGATCACTCGGGATTCCGTGGTTCAGATCGCCCGCGAAATGGGCATCGAGGTCGTCGAAACGACCATCCAGCGGGCCGCACTCTATCTCGCCGACGAGGTTTTCTTCACCGGCACCGCCGCCGAGATCAGCCCTATCCGTTCGGTCGACCGCATCCAGGTCGGCAGCGGCAAACGCGGCGAGATCACAAAACGGCTCCAGGAGGAATTCTTCAAGATCGTGATCGGTGAACGCCCGGCCCCGTTCGGCGCCAACTGGCTGACGTATGTCAGGCCGGAGGGAGAGGAATTAACCGTAACTGCTAATTAAGCAGGTCGCTCAATTCGGATCCGCGCGGTGTCTCCTTCGACACCGCGTTTTTTTGCGCCTTTCCCGCCCGGCGGGTTTCGGTCCGCTTACCCTTAACCTGCGGCAATAAAACGCTATACTCGGTCTATGCGGGCTTTTCGATTCTCCCTTGAATTCGCGGTGTTCCTTTGCGGTGCCCTTGTAATGGTCTATGAGATCATCGGGTCACGGATCGTCGCGCCGTTCATCGGGACTTCGACTTATGTTTGGACGAGCCTGATCGGGGTGATCCTGGCGGCTTTGAGCCTGGGTTACTGGCTCGGCGGACGAATGGCCGACCGGCGGCCCGACGTCAAGATACTTGCCGCGGCGATATTTTTCGCCGGCGGGCTTGTGTCGGTCACGATCCTGATCAAAGATGCCGTGCTCGCGATGATCGGTGCATTTGGCGGACCCCTCGAACTTCAATCCGTCGTCGCCGCCGCCGTTCTTTTCGCCCCGGCAAGTGTGCTCCTGGGCTTTGTGACGCCCTACGCGGTCAAGCTCCGCACTCACACTCTGGATTCTTCGGGTTCGACCGTCGGGCGATTGTACGCCCTTTCGACCATCGGAAGCATTGCCGGGACATTCGCGGCCGGATTCTTTCTGATCCCGTTCGTCGGCAGCACCCGCACGCTTTACCTTATCGCGGCGTCGTTGTTTCTCGTCAGCTTTCTACTTGTTCCGCTTATCTTTGATCGGACGAACCTTGCGGTGCTTTCGCTGTTCGCGCTGGGAATAGCCGGGAGCGAACTAAGCGCCTATCAATTCTACGCATCGAACGGGCTTGTCGACATTGACACCCGGTACAGCCGCGTCCGTGTGTATCAGACAGCCGAGGAACCTTCGGGCCGCGAATACCGGCTTATCGCGACCGACCCCTATTTTGGCCAGTCGGCCATGTACCTTGATGACGGTTCGCCCAAATTCGAGTACATAAAGTTCTATCATCTAATCGATCATTTCGTTCCGGGCCACCGCAACCCTCTAATGATCGGCGGGGCCGGATATACGTTTCCGCGTGAATATTTAAGATCGTATCCCGAGGCAAGGATGGACGTCGTAGAGATCGATCCCGCGATCACCGATATCGCCAGAAAATACTTTAAGCTCGAAGGCGATCCCCGGTTGCGAATTTTTCACGAGGACGGAAGGACCTTTTTGAACCGGGCTTCGGCGGGCACCTTTGACGCCGTGATGGTCGACGCTTTCGGGTCGCTGTTTTCGATCCCCTTTCACCTGACGACCGTCGAGGCCGTTCGCGAGATGCATCGCGTCCTCCGCGATGACGGCGTCGTCATTATCAATATAGGCTCTTCGCTCGCCGGCCCCGCCAGCCGATTCCTCTCGGCTGAGCTTGAGACCTATCGCTCGGTTTTCGCAGAAGTTCAGCTATTCAAGGTCCGACCCGAACGGCCGGATGAAGACCTGCAGAACGTGATACTCGTCGCTTGCAAAACAAGCTGCCGCCCCGTGACGGAACCTGCTCCGCGTCTCGCCGAAATGCTCAGAAGCCGCTTCAACAATGACATCCCCGCGGCCCCTGAACTCACCGATTCGTTAGCTCCGGTTGAATACTATAACTCCCTTGCACTCAGTCATTTCCGCAGGGGTAATTAAAGTCTCGGATGAGTTCTTTGGCTAGAAGCCCGGGCCGTATTGGGTGGTTCCGACCGTCCCGATGCCGTTCAAGCGGAAACTGAACATCAGGCGGTTCTCGTTACGGACGCCGACGTTGAATTTATAGAACTGCACGGCGAGGGCACAGCAGTCGTAGGCATATCCGAGGGTGTACAGTGACGAGATCAGCGGCGAAAGACGCGCCTGTCGGCGATTCTCGAAATCGAAGAAAAGTGCCGCCCCGGCATAAAGTCCCTTATCCCGATCGCCGAGAAAGATCGACGGGCTCCATTGCGAGCCCCTTAGCGTGCCCGGTTCCTTGACGGTCGTTTGCGTGCCCGCCGCAGCGTTCGCGGCGGTTGTGCCGTCGCAGGTCATCATCCCGGTCGGGCATCCCGCGGCCGTCAGTGGCCCGTTGTTCGCCGATCCCTCCGATGCGACATCGCCCGGCTTCTCGTTTCCGACCCTGAATTGGTCAGCCAGCGAAGGCACCAGATCGACCGCCCGCGTGTAATAGAAGGTCTGAAATATCTTTACAAGCGACTTTTCGTAGCCGAGGGTCGCGGACGCGGCCCTGAGCGCGTCGCCTTGCACGCCTATATCCATTCTCGTGCTGAAAAAGACCGTCCGCTGCGGGCGGTAGGTCAGGTCGACACTCAATGGCGAGAATCGCCGGGCAACGCCGCCGAAGGTGTAGTAAGTGAACGAAGTGATAGGGGTTATCTGGTTCCGCCGTCCGGGAACCAGAGCCCCGCCGAACGTTTTGTCGAAAAAGTACTTGCCGCGGATCGCGAGGCTGAAGATCTCGTACGGCTGGATCGAAAGGTCATCGGGTTTCCTCTGGGCGTCGGCGATGATCGACCGGATCGCCGAGACGGCATCGGTCCGTTCGCGCTGCCGCGGGGTCTCGGCATCGCGGCCCGGGATCCGTGTGGAAGCGAGCACCGCCCCGTTTCCGGCACTGATCGTCGAGAGTTGCCGCCTCGCCTCGGGCGTCAACGCTTCGGCGTAGCGGCGTGTGTAGATCCGGTTGATTATGCCGAATTCGATCTCGTTCGTGTCGGTGATCGTGTCGAGCTCGTCGAAGCGGATGATCCGCGAATAGTTCTGTATCCCCTTTATATACTTATATGTAACGTAGGGTTCGATCACGTGCCGGAACTTGAACTCGTCCGACTTGCCGTAGTAATTCTTCGCAAGCGCGACCGGGCGGACATCAAGTTCGAACTCGCCATACTTTCTCAGCACGTCCTTCTCCACAAGCTGCCGCATGTCGTTGAACGAATTGGAATAATAGGTGACCCGCATCGAACCGGTCGCCGTGACGTTCAAATATTTCGTATGGATCGGGATCGTGAACTGCGGATAGGCGTCATAACGCAGGTTCATCAAAGGCGTGCGGATCGGGTCACCGCCCGTCTCGGCCTGATAAAGGCTCAGGTCGGCAACCCGTTCGCGGCGGGAAACACCCTCGACGCTCGTCTTGAACGAAAAGTACACGCCCTTCAGAAAGGACAGCATCGACGGCCTCTTTTCAAAGTGTGCGCTTGGCAGGTTTCGCGTGCTTATCGTCACATTCGGAATGGATATCACTTGCGTGCGTGCCAGAAAGTTCAGCGTGTAGTTATTCCAGCTCTTGTTGCCGAATCCCTGCGAGACCTCGATGGGAGAGATGATCTGCTGGATCCCGTCTGAGAATACCTGGCGAAACGCAAGGTTCGAAGTTACCTGCACGTCGATCGCACCGGTCCAGCCGTTCGAGAAGTACTGAACGCCTTCGGCATAAAAATTTGAGCCGCTCTGGTCCGGGGTCTGCGGGCTCTCTTTGGCCCCGAAGATACGGTCCTTTACCGCATAGAACCCGAAATTGAAGTACGAGCGGTCATTCGTTCTTGTACGCACATCGAATCCGTACCCAACACCGCGCGATGTAAATAGATCGCCGCGGAAAGTAATGTCCGCCGCACGGCCGAGCGTTTGATAGTAAGCGGTCGCGACCTTCAGCCCCTTGTTTCCCGAAAAACCGAAAGACGGCGTAAGAAACCCGGATGCCCGGTCCTTTTCCCTGATCGGGATCGAGGCGTAAGGTATCGGCACCAGCGGCACGTCCTTGATCCGGAACTTGCCGTTCTTCAGTTTGACCTTGTCGTTCAGCGTTATCACGGCCTCGTCGGCGGTGAACGACCATTTCGGCACCGCTTCGTCGCACGCGGTAAACTTCCCTTTTGTCACGACGACCGTATCCAGCGAGGTCCGTTCCACACGTTCCGCCGTGAAATAGATAACCGTCCCGTCGTTGGTTTGATTGGTAAATCCCGTCGAATCCTCAAAGGTCCCAAGCTTCGTCTTCAGGTTGAACACGCCCCGCGCACCGGTCAGCCGCTGGTTGTCGCCGTCGTCGAAGATGACGCTTCCTTCGGCAACCATCTTGTCCTCGGCCTCGTAAAGGACGATCTTGTCCGCCTGCAGCCGATAACGGCCGTAGCGGGCATCGACATTCCCCGTGTAGGTCAGGATCCTCGCCCCCTCGGCCCCCTCGACAGACTGCTTCTCTGAGTACACGACCACCTCGCCGGCGGCAAGTGCATCGTCGTCGTCGGTCTTTCGCGTCTTTGGCGCTTTTATGATCTGTTCGGGAGCGACCGGATTGATGTTCGGCGTATCGGTGATGGGATTCGTCACCTGCCGTTCGACCGGATTGGGAGTCTGGGCATTTACGCTCGCTGTCAGTAGAACGGCAGTAATTACCGGAATGAGGGCTCGTTGGAACGGCATTCTTGGCGTTTTCGGCGTCTTTTTCGATGCTACACGAATTCGCGAGAACATAAAAGCTTCAGCGTGGGTGCTATTCTGGTGGGCATTTCGGACTTTCTCACCGAGGATCGAGATCGTTCGGATCGGCCGGCATTTTAGGGGTAAGCCGATCGGTCCAGGCATTAGCTGCGGCCTCCGGCCGGGGTATTGACCGAACCCGCAGCCCGAACCCGCCCGGCTATTTCACAAAAAGGTCCAGGACGAAAAAATCCGTCTTATCAACATTCGAGAGCGTGCCCTTTAAGAACGGGTCCCGAAAGAATTCGTCCGCCGGGTACGAAGTGACGGCGATCCCTTCGTCACCGCTCATCTCGCTTTGGGCGATCAGCTCTGCCGGAAACCACTTTTCAACCGGGATCTGGGCTGGGGAACCCGCTCCGAGTTTGGCCGAACGGTCGATCAGCTCTTTTGCATCCTTCGGCGAAAACTGAAAGACAGCCAACAGCCGCCGTCCCTGCACATTTCCGTTCGTTCCGGCAACAAATTCTTTCCAGACCAGGTCCTCCGGCTGGAAAGGGAGCGTGATCAGGGCCTCTAATTCTTCAAGACTGTCCTTCACGCCATCTGCTTCCCGCTTGGCCGATGGGTTCGCCGGCCGCCCCGGCACCGACGTATTCGCATTTCCGCCGGAGTTGGTCCCGGCCGTCCCGCCGCAGCCGCCGAGCAACTGCAGCAAGGCGAATAGTGCTAGAATACCGAGTGTTCTCGCTCGAAGCATTTTGCAATTGTAAGGACTTAACACGGCCTTTGCAATCGGGACTCAGGCCGCGTCATTGAGCACAAAAAGATTAGATGTCTGAGACCACACAACCGATGCAGCCAATTGTCAGCGGCGAAGATTACATAGCATCTCTCCGGGGCCGGGGCCTTCGGGTGTTCCTTTTTGGCGAGCTCGTGCCGGAGCCGGTCGATCACCCGATGATCCGCCCGAGCATCAACGCCGTCGCTGAAACATACGATCTCGCCATGCGCGAACCGGACCTCGCATCGGCCAATTCGCACATCACCGCCGACCGCGTCAACCGTTTTCTCCACATCGCGATGACCCGCGACGACGTCGTGCTGCAGAACAAGATGCAGCGGCGATTAGGCCAATTGACCGGCACCTGCTTCCAACGCTGCGTGGGGATGGATGCTCTGAACTCGCTGTTCTCCGTCACCTTTGAGATCGACGACACGCACAACACCGAATATCACTACCGGCTCAAGGAGTTCATTGCCGAGATGCAGCGGCTCAATCTTGTGATCGGCGGGGCGATGACCGATGTCAAAGGCGACCGCAGTCTGGCACCGCATCAGCAGGCCGACCCTGACCTGTTCGTCCACGTCGTCGAACGCACTGATGACGGCGTTTACATCTCAGGTGCAAAAGCTCATCAGACCGGCTGTCTTAATTCGCATTGGCTGATCGTGATGCCCACAATGCGGCTGACCGATAACGACAAAGACTACGCCATCGTCGGGGCCATTCCCGTCGACGCCGAGGGCATCACCTACATCTACGGCCGCCAATCCTGCGACACGCGTTCGATGGAAGGCGGCGAGATCGACCAGGGCAACGCCCGGTACGGCGGGCAGGAAGCGATGGTCATCCTCGACCGTGTGTTCATCCCGAACGAGCTGATCTTTATGGACGGCGAGGTTGAGTTTGCCTCAATGCTGGTCGAGCGGTTCACCTGCTATCACCGCCGTTCCTACGTGTGCAAATCGGGTGTAGGCGATGTGCTTATCGGTGCCGCCGCACAGATCGCCGAGTACAACGGTGTCGAGAACGCATCGCACATAAAGGACAAGATCGTCGAGATGACGCACCTCAATGAGACGATCTACGCTACCGGCATCGCATCCAGCTATCAATCGAAACCGACCCAGTCCGGTGCCTATATCAACGACGACATGATCGCAAACGTCTGCAAGCACCACGTGACAAAGATCCCTTATCATATAAGCCGCTTCGCTCAGGACCTTGCCGGCGGACTGGTCGTGACGATGCCCAGTGAACAGGACCTCCGCAGCGAAGAGGTCGGAAAACTGCTCGATAAATATCTCAAGGGTCGCGAAGGCGTCTCCACCGAATCGCGAGTCCGCATCCTGCGACTAATAGAAAACATGACCCTCGGCCGCAACGCCGTCGGCTACCTGACCGAATCAATGCACGGTGCCGGATCCCCACAAGCCCAACGCATCCAGATCGCCCGCCAAATGCAAACCGACCTCAAAAAAGCCCTCGCCCGCGAACTCGCCGGCATTGACCAACGCAACCGCGACAAACTAACCACCGAACTAACCGACTACCTCGGCAAAGTGTTCGATACGGATGTTTAACAGTTACAGGCATTAGGATCGGTTTCGAATGTCATAACGTTGGTGGTTTCCTGTCCCTGAAAGGGACAAATTCAATAGCGTCGGGTGAAACCCGACGACAGCGGTCCCTACACGATCCCGTCCCTGAAGGGGACGCACTATCCGATCTGTTGCTCCCCTTCAGGGAGCCACCTATAATTCTGCAGACGGTCGTAGGGTTACGCTCGCACCTCGCTTCACCCTACGCTATTAGCTTTATCCCCTTCGGGAAAAGACTGTCCCTGAAAGGGACACGCTATCCGATCTGTTGCTCCCCTTCAGGGAGCCACCTATAATTCTGCACACGGTCGTAGGGTTACGCTCGTACCTCGCTTCACCCTAGGCTATTAACTTTATCCCCTTCGGGGAAACAACCGTCCCTGAAAAGGGACCCATTCATAGCGTCGAATAACACTTATCCCTTCCGGGACACGACCGTCCCTGAAAGGGACACAGTTAATAGCGTCGGGTGAAACCCGACGACAGTGTTTCTCAACCCGTTCCCGTCCCTGAAGGGGACGCACTTCAACCCCAAACGTACTGCTCGTCGAAATCTATCTCGTACTTTCTGTAGAAAATTCGCATTTCATCTTCGAACAATTTCGTGGCGTGATGTTCTTTTTGGTTGGCGATGTATTTTTTGACCGATGGGATCTGCGTATGGCCGACGGAGAATGCGGAGTAGCCGTCTTGCCAGGCGAATTTTGACAGCATACTTCCGTTCGTCTTCATCCATTTCGACGATTCGCGTTTTATCGTGCCGATCAGGTCTGGGATCGTCGCCGCCTTGCTCATTGAGATCAGCAGATGGACGTGATTGGCGGTCCCATTTGCAGCCAACAAGACCGATTCGAATCCGTTTAATATGCCGCCGATGTATGCAAAGAGTTGTGCCTCGATCTCCGGCGTGATGAACGGAAATCGATTCTTGGTCGAGAAAACTATGTGAAGGTATACGCTGACGTGAGTTTGTGCCATATAGCCATCGTTTTTTGAAGAAATGGCGAACGGTTTGTGATCTGTCTCGTCGGGTTTCACCCGACGCTACTGAATTTATCCCCTTCCGGGAATTCGGAGCAAGTCCAAACATTTTTGATCTCAACTCCCTTCCATTCCTTCCAAACCATTCCGATCGTTCCTATCATTCGCATCGTGCATTTCGTGCGTTTCTTAGATCGTGCGATTGTCCGGCGCGGTTGAGTTGGTAAAATCTCGATAGCGGGCGTCGGAGCGCCGCCAACGCACTGAGGATCGGCACCCGGTTATACGGCCGGCGGTGCTTTTTTGTGTTTTTCGCGAAGTCTGGTACGTTGTAACGACGCTTCGCAGCCGTCAAAAATGCCGTGAAAAAGTTTTTCGCAAAATTCGCCGAACGCGGGCCAAATTCGACGGTATCCGTATTGTTATCAATGGCTTGCACGTTCCGAAGAAGCTCGGAACGCGGCCCGAACGCCGCGGAACGCTCGGAAACAAGATGAAGATCCCACGGGATAAAGAGAACGACTACACTCGCGAGATCGCGGGTGCTTTGTATTACTTTCGTAACACCCTGACAAAAGCCCTTGCTCTTGAAACTTAAGAGGAATAAGCTGAGGTAATTATGAAAGCTCTGCTTGTTTACCCTGAGTTCCCGGATACCTATTGGAGTTTTCGGCATGCATTGAGATTAGAGGGTAAGAAGGCGGCCTTTCCGCCTTTGGGGCTGTTGACGGTCTCGTCGATGCTGCCGGCCGATTGGCAGCGGCGGCTGGTTGACATAAATGTCGAGGAGTTGTGGCCGGAGGACATCGAATGGGCGGACATCGTTTTTATTAGTGCGATGATCGTTCAGCGTGAGTCACTGGAAAAGGTGGTCGATCTTTGCCGATCGCTGGGCAAAAAGGTCGTTGTCGGCGGGCCGTATGTTTCGACCAGTTCGGAACGGCTGCCTGACGCCGACCACATCTTCATCGGCGAGGCCGAAACAACCCTGCCCGAATTCCTCAACGACCTCGAACTCGGCATTGCCAGAAAGATCTATCAGGCCGCCGAAAGGCCTTCGCTCGCACTTACGCCGGGGCCTGATCTTTCGCTCATCGACATGGACCGGTACAGTGCGATGAGCGTCCAGTATTCACGCGGCTGTCCTTTCAACTGCGAGTTCTGTGACATCATCGAGATCTACGGCCGCGTGCCGCGTACCAAATCGAACAGTCAGATGCTGGCCGAGCTGGATGCGGTAAAGGCGACCGGCTGGCGCGGGCTGGTGTTTATCGTCGATGACAATTTCATCGGCAACAAAAAGAACGTCCGCCTGTTTATGCCAGACCTTATCGAATGGTCGCGGGCGAACGGTCATCCTTTTTCTTTCATTACCGAAGCGAGCGTCAACCTCGCCGAAGACGATCTGCTCCTGCAGCAAATGGAAATGGCCGGTTTCCGACGCGTCTTCCTGGGCATCGAAACACCCGTCGAAGAAAGCTTGAAGGAAGCCCAAAAGGGACAGAACACACGCCGCGACCTGCTCGAATCCATCCACAAGATACAAGCCCACGGAATGGAAGTGATGGCCGGCTTTATCGTCGGATTCGACAACGACCCCGAGGACATTTTCGAGCTGCAAATGAAGTTCATCCGTGAAAGCGGGATACCGCTGGCGATGGTCGGCCTGCTGACCGCGCTTCCGGACACACAGCTTTGGCGGCGGCTTGAAAAGGAAGGCCGCCTGCTGGATGTGAGCACTGGCAACAACACTGATTGCACCGTCAACTTCGTCCCGCGAATGGACCTGGATCGGCTGGTAGAGGGCTACAAACAGGTACTTCGGAACATCTACAGCCCAAAGGAATACTACCGCCGGGCACTCGATTGCCTCTCACGCTTTCACAAGAGCCGCATCGAACCCCGAACGTCGAGCCTGATCGACGACGTCCGCTCGCTGCTGAGCGTCGTCTATACCCTCGGCATCCGCGACAGCTCGCGGAGCGACTTCTGGGGCTATTTCTACCGCCTCATTCGTTACCATACGCACGACTTCGCCCACGGCATGACCCTCGCCGCTATGGGCTACCACTTCCGCGAGGTCACTAAGAAATACTGCGACTAGCCATCCGGGAGACAAAAGGTATACTGGAGCGAGTTTTCGCAATCCAATACCAGAACGATCTCACTGATGACCAAAATTCCCCGCGAACTTGAGAACGACTATACAAACGAAATAGCCGAGCGGCGGCGTAGGTTTGTGCAGGATGTTTCGGGTGCGGAGTTGACGCATGTGGGTGGTCACTCCTTCGACCCGGTACAGTTAACGGGCAACATCGAGAACTTTGTCGGCGTTGCACAGGTGCCGATCGGTTTGGCGGGGCCGTTGCTGGTGAACGGCGAACATGCTCAGGGCGAGTTCTATGTGCCGCTGGCGACGACCGAAGGAACGCTTGTGGCTTCCTACAACCGCGGGATGAAGGTGCTGCGTGAATCGGGCGGCGTTACGGTGACGGTAGTCGATGACGCGATGCAGCGGGCACCGGCTTTTGTATTCGGATCGGCACGCGAGGCGAGGGATTTCGGTGTTTGGGTCGAGCAGAATTTCGATAGCGTAAAAGCCGCTGCCGATGCTACGACCGGAGTCGGACGTCTGCGAAACATCCAGCAATTCCCTGCCTCAAAATTCCTTTACCTGCGGTTCAATTACACGACCGGCGACGCCGCCGGGCAGAATATGGTCACGAAGGCGACCAAGGCGGCGTGCGAATGGATAATGCGGGAATATCCCGGCATTGAGCGATATCAGCTCGAGGGCTCGATGGCGACCGATAAGAAAACGAGCTCGGTGAACACCCTGCACACCCGAGGCAAACGCGTCATCGCCGAGGCGACCATCTCGCGTGACGCGTTGGAAAAGATAATGCGGATAACGCCCGGGCGTTTGTTCTCCGCTCGCCTGACATCGCAGCTCGGCGCCTACATGGCCGGAGTGAACAATAACGGTTCCCATTCGGCCAACGCCATCACCGCGATGTTCATTGCCTGCGGCCAGGACGTGGCCAACGTCGCCGAATCCTCCGCCGCGGCTGTTTATGCCGACATCACCCATGACGGCGATTACTATTTTTCGATCACTATCCCGTCGCTGATAGTTGCCACTTACGGAGGCGGCACGGGTTTGCCGACCCAACGCGAATGCCTGGAGATGCTCGGCTGCTTCGGCAAGGGAAAGGTGATGAAGTTTGCCGAGATCGTCGCAGCCGCCGTATTGTGCGGAGAGATCTCGCTGGGTGCGGCAGCGATCGCAGGCGATTGGGTCGATTCGCATGAGAGGCTGGGAAGGAATCGCTGATCGAATGTCCGTTTCATTGGAAAGTAGAGTCCGCGGTGGAATTCTCGGTTTACTCATCGGTGATGCTCTCGGGGTGCCGTATGAATTTCATAACCGGCAATCGATCCCGCCGCCAAACGAGATCGAGTTCGAACCACCGGATTGGTTCCGCCGTTCCCATGCCGGGGTCTTACCCGGGACCTATTCTGACGATGGGGCCCAGGCACTAGTTCTTCTTCATACTTTGTTGGAATGTAAGCGATTTGATCCTGCCCATTTTGCAGGAGGGCTGTGTGCCTGGAAAAGTGAAGGCTTCATGGCTGTTGGACGCTCGCTATTTGATATCGGCATTCAGACCAACGATTCGATTGGCAAGTTAGAAGCGGGTGTTGAACCTTTGCTAGCCGGCGGAGTTGACGAATTCTCGAACGGAAACGGATCACTTATGAGGGTGCTGCCCCTTGCCATTTGGCACAAGGGCTCGGACGAGGAACTTGTTTCGGATGCCTTCAACCAATCGGCACTCACTCATGGTCACCTTAGATCGAAACTTTGCTGCGGATTGTATTGCTTGTGGGCGAGACGGGTCCTTCAGAACCGAGATGACGCGTGGCAAGATGCTGTCGAAATAATTTATTCCCTGTTCACATCCGACGGTCCGGAACACTGTGAGTTGGACAGCAAGATAGAGCCACGTGATGCTATTTACGACTTGACTGGAAGCGGCTATGTCGTCGATACCTTAAAGGCCGCAAAATGGGCTTGTTATAACGCTTCGTTCGAAGCGACTGTAAAGGCAGCTATCTCTCTCGGCGATGATACCGACACCACGGCATGCGTAGCAGGTGGAATTGCTGGTTTGAACTTCGGTGTCGAGGACATTCCGTTACGCTGGCGGAACGAACTCAGGGGAGGTGAGATCTTCATGCCCTTGATCGACAAGTTGGTAGATCACGTTCTTAACTGACCTTATGACCCAAAAAAGAACCGCCGTCTGGTATGCATTGATTGTGCTTTTCGCGATCAACACGATGAACTTTTTCGACCGGCAGATCCTCGGTGCGGTCGGCGAGCCGGTGCGGAAAGAGTTCGGGCTAAGTGACGCGAGCTTAGGCCTGCTCGGGACGGCGTTCACGCTGTTGTATGCCTTTGTCGGCGTGCCGCTGGGTGTGTTGGCGGACAAGATCGGGCGGAAAGGCATCTTGTCCGTCGGTGTATTTGTTTGGAGTTTGCTGACGGCGGCTTCGGGTTTGGCTCAGAATTTTTGGCAGATATTCGTGCTGCGGTTGGGCGTGGGCGTGGGTGAGGCATCGTGCGCACCGGCCTCCGCTTCGCTGATCGGCGATCTGTTCCCGGCAAACTGGCGGGCAAAGGCGATGGCCATTTTTATGCTCGGCCTTCCGGTCGGTGTCGCATTGAGCTTCGCGGTCAGCGGAACTATCGCAAAGGAGTATGGCTGGCGAGCGGCTTTTCTGGTAGCCGGCATCCCCGGAGTTCTTTGTGCCATCGCCGTCCTGTTCATTCGCGAACCTCATCGAGGTGCTTCCGAAACCCACGCCATCGGCGCCCAACGCCGGGAAGGCTCGCCTTATTTGAACGTGCTCCGGTCGCCGACGATGATCTGGATCATCCTTTCAGGTGCCGTTCATAATTTCAACATGTACGCCATCGGGGCGTTTATCACCCCGTTCTTGATGCGTTATCACGGGCTGGATATCCAGCAGGCGAATTTCGTCTCGATGCTGGTCTATGGCGTAATGGGAGCTCCGGGTTTGCTGATAGGCGGGCTGATCGGCGATTGGGCGATGAAGCGGCGAAAGGACGGCCGGATGCTGCTTGGTGCGGGTGCGATCCTGCTTTCGGTGCCGACGGTTTACTTTGCGTTGAGTGTATCGAAGGGTTCGACCACGCTGTTTCTCGTCCTGATGGGAACCGCGTGTGCCCTTATGTATTTCTACTACTCGACCGTCTATTCCACCATCCAGGACGTGACCGAACCGGCATCACGGGGGACCGCGATGGCCGTCTATTTCTTTGCGATGTATGTGCTCGGTGCGTCACTCGGGCCGTACGGTACAGGGCTGTTGAGTGATTACTACACCCGAATGGCCGCATCGCGGGCAGGTGCGATCGATCCGTCGTTAATGCCGACCTGGACACAGGCCGCTCTGGAACCCTTCCGTGCAGAAGGCCTGCACACGGCTATGTACGTCATCCCGGCCCTCGGCGTGTTGCTCACCCTAATCCTTCTTGCCGGATCACGGACGGTAACGAAGGAGATCGACAAGATGCAGGAATGGATGCGAAGTAGTTCGGGCTCAGGTGATGCTTCGTAACAATGGAATGAACATACCGGTTTGTAGGACCCTTGTCGGGTGCAATGCCTTCCCGCCTCGCTCAGATGTCACGCGGCCATGTGGTAAAATTGTTGCTTATACTTGAATAACTTATGACACCGGAGATCAAGGAAGCAAAAAACGAGGCTGAAGCCGAAAAGCAGCGTTGGGAAGAGGAGACGCTTCAGAAAGTTCTGGACAAGATGCCGGAGCGAAAGAAGAGCTTTGAAGGGGTTTCGCTCGAGCCGGTCGAACGGCTCTACACCGACGCAGACACCGACGGGATCGAGGTAGGCTTTCCGGGAGAGTTTCCCTACAAACGGGGCATTCACCCGACCGGCTACCGCGGCAGATTGTGGACGATGCGGCAGTTCGCCGGGTTTTCGTCGCCTGAAGAAACAAATCGCCGCTTCAAATATCTTATGTCTCAGGGGCAGACCGGGCTATCTGTTGCCTATGACCTGCCGGCCTTGATGGGCCTCGACGCCGATTCCCCTCTCTCGGAAGGTGAGGTCGGCAAATGCGGCGTGGCTGTCTCCTCGCTTGCGGATTTCGAGGTGCTTTTCGACGGCATTCCGCTCGAAGGCGTTACGGTTTCACAAACGATCAATGCACCCGCCCCGATCTTCCTGGCAATGTACCTGGTCGTCGCCGAAAAACAAAAAGCCGACTTCAACAAGATCTCGGGCACGCTGCAGAACGACATCCTGAAAGAGTACATCGCCCAGAAAGAATGGATCTACCCGATCAAACCGGCGATGAAACTGGTGATCGACACGTTCGAGTACTGCACGAAGCACGTACCTAAGTACAACCCGATCTCGGTGAGCGGCTACCATATCCGCGAGGCCGGAGCGACCGCTCTGCAGGAACTTGCGTTCACTTTGAGGGATGGCGTCGAATATGTCCAGTATGGGGTCGATCGGGGAATGGACGTCGATGAATTTGTCCCCCGACTTTCGTTCTTCTTCAACGCACACAACGATTTCTTTGAAGAGATCGCTAAGTACCGGGCCGCCCGCGTCGTCTGGGCAAAGACGATGAAGGAACGCTTCGGGGCGACGAATCCGCGCACGATGCAGCTGCGTTTCCACACGCAGACCGCCGGCGTTTCATTGACCGTCCAGCAGCCGCTGAACAACATCGCCCGGGTTGCGATCCAGGCCCTCGCCGGCGTGCTCGGCGGAACACAGTCGCTTCACACCGACGCCTACGACGAAGCTCTAGCCCTTCCCACGGATAACGCTGCGTTGATCGCTCTTAGGACCCAGCAGATCATCGCCGAAGAGACCGGTGTGGTGAACACCGTCGATCCGCTTGGGGGAAGCTGGTACGTTGAATCGTTGACCCAGAAGATGATCGACGGCTGTCTGGATTATTTCGACCGGATCGATAATTTCGGCGGCATGGTCGAAGCCGTCGAGGCCGGATTCCCGCAGCGTGAGATCCAGGAATCGGCCTACCAGTACCAGAAAGCGGTCGAGCGGGGCGAGCAGACTATCGTCGGCGTAAACAAATACGCCATGGGCGAAGAGATCCACAAGACCGACATTCTTCAGATCGATGAATCCGTCCGCGATCATCAGCTTGAACGGCTCGCCCGTACCAAAGCGAAACGAGATAACGGTGCTGTTGAAAAAGCGCTGGACCAGCTAAAGATCGCCGCCCGGGATAACGAGAACACAATGCCTTTCATCATCGAATCGGTCGCTGCCTATGCGACCGTGGAGGAGATCAGCGTTGCCCTACGGGATGTGTACGGTATTTACGAGGAGCCGGCGTTTTGATCGTCCAGAACAAATGTAAACGCCTTTTTTCCAACTTCCCAAGCTCGATCGGCTGAGTAATTGAGAGACTAGAACCAAAAAAAGCTCACGCGGCCCAGGTGGTCAGCCATCCGGCGAAGTTCATCCATAAAGGCGTGCCTGAAATGGCGAGTCGAAGCGGATAGGAAACGATCAGAATTACGGCCCCGATCAGAAAAGGTTTGTTGACCCGTCCGGTCTGGATCCTATCGTATGCAATGAATGCGATCGCGGCGGCCGCCGGAACGCCAAAAAAGAACAACGGCCCGGCTGAAAGTACCCAGTCAAAAGGAAAGCGAGCCAGTGCGGGCGGAAGGAAGTTGATCACTGTGAGCAGCATTAAACGCTTGTGTGTAGCCGGCTGCTTCCGGTAGACAAATGCAGCTCCGAAGAAAAGTCCGAAAAGGACCACGTCAACAACCGGCACGATCATGAACGCAAGGGGCGGGATATCCGGCGGAGCCGACGCGGTCCCGTACTTTGCAGCAGCGACCGCTGTAAAGAAGCCTGTGACCATTACAACCGCGGCCAGGGCCACCGCACTCAGCCCGAGCGTCATGTGCAGACGATGCCGCTTCGAACGGATCAGCCAAACCTGGCCAGCGAAAAGCAGAACCCAGGCAGCCATCACCATCCCGTGCAGATGGATCAGCATCGAAGACACCGGCCTCGACTCAAACGCGAATTTCAGATAATAGGTCCGCCCAAATCCGAGGAGAACCACCGCAACAAACAAGATGGCAATGAGCCCGAAAAGCCGTCTGTCCGAACGTCTCCAATCGTAAGCTTCGTTTACCGCCATAGTCAGTTCGCTCGAATAGGTCAAATAATTAACCGGCTGATAGTACATCAACTAAGATCGGTTCGGCAAACGATTTACGAACCAGTATGCCCTCCCTCACACCAGCCGCAATTTACCGCCTGGATCAGGAAGGCGAATCCCCTGAACGGCGTACGCTGGTTGATCGTCCATAGTCCTGAACAATCGGGATGGATCCTTCGTACGATACATTATGGCCGAAAAAATGTTTTGCCCACGTTGTTCCGGCGCATTCGAAGCCGGCACCGCATATTGCAGGACCTGCGGGCTCTCGCTCTCCGGTATCGCGACGATCGTAACGGGCGAAGGGCCGGATCCCGGGCAGCTGGTCAATAAACCAAACTTTAATGCGATCAGATTAGGGATAGGCCTGTTTATTTTTGGGACCGTCCTCGGGCTTATCCACACTGCCCTACGTGACTTCCAACTCTTTCCCGAAGCGTACGGAAAGGTCGTGTTCCTCGCCTTCATCGCGTCAGGACTTCTCTGCATCGGGCTCGCTTTCCTGTTTCCATCGACCGTTTACAGACGAAATAAGGGACAACGACCACTCAACGCTGACCGCGAAACTACGGAACTAAATGGTATTGATGATTCGCCGAAGCTGGGACAAGCTCCGGCCGAGATAGAGCTCAGGATTCATCCCCGCAGTGCTGAAGATGCATTAGTTTCTGGCTCAAGCGTTACCGAGAATACTACCCGGAAGCTCAAAATGGATTGATCACACGATCTCGCCGATCAAGTCGTATTCGAATGCCTCGGTGATCCGAACATCGTAGATCGTTCCGATCGTCGGCTCAAGACCGGCAGGGATATCGTTGATCAGAATATGTCCGTCGATCTCCTGGGCCTGACCCTGTAGACGGCCCTGAAACAGAAGGTCGGATTCCTGCGAAAGCCCCTCAAAAATGACCTTGAATGTGTTGCCGATCTTCGCACGGTTCAACTCGCGGCTGATCTTTGCCTGCTCCTTCATAAGAAGGTCGCGGCGTATCTTTGCGATCTTCGGGTTTACCTTGTTGGGAAGGTCGAAGGCGGGCGTTCCCTCTTCGTCTGAATAAGTGAAAACGCCGACATTATCAAAGCTGCAGTTTCGAACGAATGCCATCAATTCCTCAAAATCGGCCTCGGTCTCGCCGGGGAAACCTGTGATGAAAGTTGTCCGGATCGCGATCCCGGGAACCTTTTCACGCACACGAGCGATCAATCTTTCGAGGGATTCCCTAGTTCCTCCCCGTCTCATGGCCTTCAGCACATTCCGCGAAGCATGCTGGAGCGGCATATCGAGGTATTTGACCGCCTTCGGAGTTTCGGCGATCGCGGCAAGAAAGGCGTCGGAAATATGTGTTGGGTAGGCGTACATTACTCGCACCCATTCGAGCTCTTCGATCTCTCCGAGCGCACGGATCAGTGCAGCAAGGGCGTCGACCTCACCGAGGTCTTCACCGTACCGGGATGAGTCCTGGGCGATCAGAACGACTTCCTTAACTCCCTGCTTCGCAAGTTCGCGGGCTTCCTCGATGATCGAGCCAAATCGCCTCGAACGGAACGATCCCCGCATCGACGGGATCGAACAGAATGCGCATGGCCGGTCGCAGCCCTCGGCGATCTTGATGAAAGCGGTGTGCGAATCGGTGGCCCGGTGACGCGGGGTATCAAAGTCATAAAGATATGTTGAGGTTTTATTGCCGATCGGCAGAAGCGGTAGTTCTCGGAAATTCTTTCTTTCGTCGGCTGCCTCAAGGATACGTTCAACTTCGTTCGTACCGATGAAAGCGTCAACTTCGGGCAGCTCCTTGATCAGATCATCGCGATATCGCTCCACCATACAGCCCGCAACGACTACGCGATTCGTCTTACCCTCCGCCTTTAGACTTGCTGCTTCAAGGATCGCATCGATCGACTCCTGTTTGGCGGATTCGATAAAACCGCAGGTATTGACCACCACGGTATCGGCTTCGCCGGCATCGTTCGTAATTTCCCATCCGTTCTTCTCGAGCAAACCCATCATCACCTCGGAATCAACGAGGTTCTTGGGGCACCCTAGACTGACGAATCCAACTTTCTTCATAGGATCTGGCATACGTGCGCAAACTATTAGAGTATCACACGGGCCGCCCGTATGCCCGAAGGTTGCGGCGAGCGACCGATTCATTTAGACTTCCGTAATCTCAATTGAAATCGACGAAAGGATCGAATCGGAGGCTTAATGAAGAACCTATTTGGCGGCATAATGGCTGCCGCTATCTTGATCATTATCGGCACAGCATGTAATGCGAGTTTCACAACGGCGAACATCAGCGAATTAAAATTCGGCCGGAACGAAACAGCGGAACCCGCCGTGACCAGCTTTAACACGGGTGAAGACATTTACGCGGTCGCGACCGTTTCGAATGCCAGCGGCAAATTCAAATTGACGTGGAAGGTGACCTACGACAACGTGAAGGGTCGGGACAAGGGCGAAGAGGTTGGCACGAAATCGATCGATTTTGAGGGCTCAAGCAGGCTTTGGCAGACCTTTTCGTCACCGTTACCCGGAGAATACAAGGTGGAAGCGACACTGATCGACGATAGCGGAAAGGTGATCGAAACGAAATCGGGCATGGTAACGGTGACCGGATCGGCCCCTGACAGCGGCTCTGACGATGACGATAATTGAGCTTTAGAGACGGAGCGGGCGGGAAGACATCTCCTGGTTCCGTCCCCGGGGATCGTCTTCATCGTCCGCTCTTGTCCTCTTCCTCAAGGCTCTTAAGCCACTCGTCAACCTCGTGCGCCTCCGCGGTTGTCAATGTGCGGCCGCCGAAACGAACCTGGTTGTAATATTCGGTAAGTAGGATCGCCTCAGGAGATCCGACCGCGTATGCAAATTCGAGCGGCGTTTGACCGGGTTTGCGGATCATCCCCCGAAGTTCCAGGACCCCAACCATCCTTTTGTAGAATTCGATAGCCGAAGCGCTGCCCCGTCTTGAAAAACGAGCGATCAGTTTTCGGAACGCCCTCGACCTTGCGATTCGTTTGAAAGACCAGACCACCACTACAACCGTCAGAATAAATGCGGCAATGAAAAGCAGGGCCCATCCGATCGCCGCCACACTCCGAGCAAGGCCCTGATCGCCGCGCGCTTCTGCCCACCAGGCGGAGAGTTCGTCGACGATCCTGTTTATACGGATCGTTGTCGCCGTCTGATAAGCCGTGAAGGTTCGGCGGACCGAGGTGAACATTGACCTCTGCTCCTGATTGTCGAACGCCACGAAATACTGGATCCAAAAGGTCTCGAGCGCCTCAAGGTAATTGCTGATGCGGTCGGCGATCCCGCCGGTGGCACCCTCGGGCCGCCCCGCGAACGGTGTCGGATCAAACGGCACCCAAACGTCGTCCCCGGGGAAATAAACTTCCACCCAGGAATGAGCATTCCGCTGACGGACCACCCAAACACCGGCCGTTTCATTGTATTGGCCATCGGCAAAGCCGTTGACCACACGCGTCGCGATTCCTTGGGTGCGAAGCATTACCGCCATCGCTGTCGCAAAGTATTCGCAGTGGCCCTCGCGAACATTGAACAGGAAATCGGCGAGGGGCTGGGGACCCGCCGCCCGCATCGACAGCGAGTAACCGAAGTTATTTTGCAGGTAGCCCTCGACCGCAGCCGCGGCATCGTATCGGTTTCCGGATTCGGCGGTGACCTGATAAGAAAGTACGGCGATCCTGCCGTCAAGATCGATGGGCAGCTGCAAATAATTGCCGACCTTTGCCGAGTATTCGGCACGATCGCGCCGCAACCGGTCCGGGCTCGGCAATGAGCGGTCGGAAAGGACCTTATAACTTATCCTCTCTCCGATCCGATTGAAGGATATCGCGTCATGATTGTCCTTGTAGAGAACAGGGAAATTCCCCTGAACGATCACCGGACGCGGGAGTGCGAATAGGACCGGCGTATCCAGCGGCTCGAGATAGATGGTTTGCGTGGTCAACCCACCACGATCCCTGGCATTACCGAGCTGAATGACGTCGTGCTCTGAACGAAGCCTCGGTTCTTTGGCGGCGGCCCGGGTCCGGCTCCAGGCTTTATTGTCAAAGGTGTCCAGCGCGACACCTCTCCATTTAAGAGCCGACGTTTCGGTGTCACTGCCCTCTAGCCGGACCCGCATGACGACCTCATCGCTTTGGAGGATGTCCCCTATTCCGCCGAGCCGAACCGTATCTGAAAAACCCGAAGCTGCCGAAACGTTTCCCTGGCCGGTACCGATGCCCGCCCCGCCGACCCGCGGCAGGATGAAGAACAGAGGCAGTGCAAGAGCAACGATGAAAATGATCAAGACGCCGGCGGTCAGCGGTAGCTTGAATGGCCTGATCCCGGCGAGCCCATTCGGGCCATCGGGTTGGTGTGGGGCCAGTTTTTCCCGAGTCGTACGGGCGGTCTTGCGGATCTCAAATACGATTATCGTGCAGGCTATCACGAAGACGTAAACAACGAATGAAAGTAGGTAAAGTGCGCTAATGCTCAAGCCCGCCGCAAGGAGGACCTCGAAAAAGGCCATCAAGTAAAGGAAGATCCAGTCCCTGTCGGATTTTCGCTGGAGCAGCTTGATCGCGGTCAGGGAAAGGATCAGCCGCCCGAGCACACCTGCCACAGCGGTTCCGCTGTCGCCGAAGTTGAAAAGACCGTACCGCCACGCCGCGTAGTAAACCGGAAGTGCAAGGACTATGAGAACGGTGCCGAGCCTTTCCGAGACCTGCCACTTCGAACCCTCAAGAAACCATGCCAGGACGAGAACGGAGAGGAAGACGCTCGTTCCGATCACTCCAAAAGTCCCCGAAACGAAGAGCGCAAGGAAGCCGCACAGGACCGTAAGATATGAAAGGAGTTTGAACAAGGCGTCGAAGCTCATCGGCAGAATGGGCGATCTGAACTTATTTGATTATAGTTTTGTGCCAAACTACTGTCTAAACATTTAAGAGAAGGCGAATGCGGTCGTTATCGCCCCACGGTGGCTGAACGGAGGATCTCAAGCAGCGTATCGACCGTCTTCAGGTGCGTCCTGAACGCGAGACAAGCGAAGCGCAGCGTGAATTTGCCATTCAGCACGGTCGAGGAGATGAAGATCCGCCCGTCGTCGATCACTGTCTTTAGAAGCTGGCGGTTGAATTCATCCGGGTCGCCCTCTCGCGGTACAAAGCGATACGTGACAACGGAGAGTTCCGGCTCAACGTCGCTCTCGAAGCCGATGTTTTGGACCTCCTGATGAAAGTAGCGGGCAAGCAGAAGCTTTTCTTCGAGGCACGCCCGAAACGGGGCAAGTCCGTGGAGTTTCAGCGGCAGCCAGAGGCGCAGGCCGCGGAAATGCTTGGTGAGCTCCGGCGAGAGTTCGGCGGGTGAAAGCTCGTCGGGAGCGGCAAAAGCATCCTGCATATAGCTGGCGTTGAAGCTGTAGGACCGCCGCAGGTCTTCGACATTTTTCACAAGGACAACGCCCAGGCCATACGGAAGAAAAAGCCCCTTATGCGGATCGATGATCAGCGAATCCGCCAGATCCAGCCCTCGGAATTTCTCTTTTTTCTCTTCCGTGAGAATAAAGAACCCTCCGTACGCCGCGTCGATGTGGTACCAAAGCCCGTGTTCTTTCGCGATCGAGCCGATCTCAACGAGCGGGTCGATCGCGCCTACGTCGGTAGTTCCTGCGGACGCAACGACCAAAAACGGGTTAAGCCCCGCCGCTCTGTCTGCAGCGATCTTCTGTGCAAGGTCCTCGGGGATCATTCGGAATTTCTCGTCGAGATCGATAAAACGCACCGGGCATTCGCCGAGGCCGGCGACGCGGATCGCCTTGTCGACCGAATGATGCGTCTGCTTCGACAGGTAGATGACCGAGCGGGGAATGTCGGCAGATCGGATATTCTTGCCGTCGCGTGCAACGACGATCGCGATCATATTCGCCAGGCTGCCGCTGGTCGTCAGGTTGCCGCCGGCTTCCGCCGGATACCCGACCAGGTCGCACATCCAGCGGATCAGCATGTTCTCCATCCGCACCGCACCCGGGCTTGCGTAAAAAACGCCCGCGTACCGGTTGAAAATGTCTGCGAGATAATCGCCCAGTGCCGAATAATAGATCCCGCCCCCAGGGATGTAGGCGAGGTGGCCGCCCGACGCGGGATTCAAGCCCGGCGTATCGACGTTCGTCCGGATCAGCTCGATAGCCTCATCGATCCCGATCCCAGTTTCGGAGATCGGCGAATCGAGCAACCCTTCGCCCTTGCCGGCCCGCGTCTCATAGGCTTTAACTGTCTCGATCTTATCGAGAAAATCATCGGCATACCCAAGGACCGCTCGCTGCGCCGTTTGCCTTGCGTCCGGCGAGGGTTCCAGCCTTCGGGCTATCTCTTCTAGCTGCAAGAGTTCTTGTCTCATATTCCGGATTAATTATACGGCCAACAAGCAGCAATGACCGATTACAAGTGTTCACCTGATTTTTCCTGAAACGATCGTCCGCTTAAGTCCATGGCCCAAGAACACCAGCGATGGTGATTGAGAATGTCTAAAGACACCACGGAATTAGACTTCCAAGGGACCAGACGGAGAAATGGCACGAACGGCAGGGCTCTTAATTCAATCCTACACGCTTCAGGAGGGCGGCGAATCGCGGGTCGTCGCGGAGGGGATCGAGGGTTGGCTCGCGGGCGACCGTGATAATGAGGACCGCACGTCGTTTGACCATCTCTTCCAATGCCTCAAAGGCCTTATCTCTTTCCCCTAGCTGCGCATATGCTCCGGCAAGAAAGATCGTTCGACGATTTTCGCTCTTGGTCATATGACGAAGAACGGCCGGCCAGCCTTCTTTTTCGAACGATGTTCTGATCCCTAAGAGATCGTCAGCCGTTGCTCCAGATCGCTCAGTTAGTTTCAAGTAGCAATCCAGTGCTTTTTGATGGTCGCCCTTCATCTCGTGAGCACGCATCAGCCACCGAGTGGTTTCCTTATAATTCTGGTCCGTCTCGTCAACCTGCTCTAGCTGTTCTATCGCCTCATCGTACCTGCGGGAATAATAGAGGATCAGGCCGCGTGACCGTTTATTGAAGGAGGTCGGAGCGACAGAAATTGCCTTATCGATCGCCGCCAACGATTCTTGTTCCCGACCGAACGAATTTAGGAAAAATGCCCATTCTTTCAGCGCTTCGTGGTCATTCGGATCAAGTTCAACGGCGCGTCTGCACTCTTTTTCGGCTGCCGGGTGGTCCCAATCGACAGTTGTAAGGATCCGGCAATATATCGTATGTGCATATGAACTTGATTCGTCCAGTTCGAGAGCCTTTTTCACCGCGGTCCTGGCTTGGCTAATGTCGTCGTACGAGCTTGACGGTCCCCAGAAATGGACCACCTTTGCATCGGCTTTGGCGGCATATGCAGCCGCGTAATTAGGGTCCAGCGCTATCGCTCTTTCAAAGCTCTCAAGAGCTTTCTCATAGTCGCCTTTATGCCGTCGTTCAACCAATAACCGGCCTTGCTGGAAATGCTGATAAGCTTCACCGCTTGTCGTTTGAGCCGACCGATCGGCAGGCCTGATGCTTCGCTCACCGCCTGCTAGCCAAAAAAATGCAGCTGCAATAAGAAGAACAGCCGGGACCGCGAGGAAAAGTCTCATCCGTCCCGGTCTCGTTATTGGCGGTTCCAACAATGGTTGGACCGGGCCAACGGTCTCGCTCCCATCTTTTTCGCTTTGTCGATCGCCGGACTCTCCGGCCGGCAACGATGCAATTATTCTCGTTACGGGAGCGACAAACCTATAGCCCCGGGTTGGTACAGTCTCAATGAAGATGTTCTCCTGCGTCTGTCCTAGTGCTTTCCGCAAGGTGTGGATCGTTCGCGGAATGTTTACCTCTTCGACAAAGGAACCCGGCCAAACTGCCTCCATCAATTCGTTTTTGGGGACGAGGTGGCCGGCGTTCTGAACTAGATACATCAAAGCGTCGAATACCTTCGGCGTAAGTTGTACGGGATTCCCACTATTCAGAAGCCGCCGTTCTGACTCGTTGAGCAGAAAGGACTTAAACTGATAGATCAACTGGTCCGCCTTATCCATTTGCAGATCGAATTATTTTTCAAGAAAAATCGAAGGATTTTCGAAAGACCTCTAACTGCATTCCATCTATGATTTTGGGAAACAAGCGATCGGCCCCATCTGGGAACCGAGCAATATACCATGTTCTCGATCGAGCGACGGCTCAATTATAAAACAAGCGGCCATTGATTGGCGACTTTTTTCTTGCGGTGCTGACCACATAAATGTGTGATCTCGAATAACTTAAGGGAGTTAAACTATGAATAAACATTCCCACACCAATCCAATCTTCTTCGTCGTATTTCTGGTACTTTTCGCTCAACTCGCTCTTTCTCAATCGTCTCAACAGGGAAAGATCGCCTTTTCAAGCGATCGGGATGGGCAATCAGAGATATATGTCATGAACACGGACGGTTCGGCGCAGGAAAGACTTACTGCAACTCAGGACGATGAATACCTGCCGGCATGGTCGCCGGATGGCGGAACGCTGGCGTTTCTAAGGAGAGGCTCCGATGGGAATTGTTCGATTTTCCTAATGGACGTTTCCGGACTTAACGTTCGGTCCGTTCCAAATTCGGCGGCTACCTGTACTTCATCGATTTCGTGGGCGCCGGACGGGTCGAGAATAGCATTTAGCAACTTTCCGAATCTGTTTTCGATGCGAATAGACGGTACGGGTAAGTTCTTGTTGTATACAACCTATACTAATCCTTTCTTCCAAGCTATCGACCCATCCTGGTCACCCGATGGCTCGAAGATAGCTTTCACCGGCCCGGGATGGTACACCGATGTCTGGACAGTCGCGGCCGACGGTACCGATCCCATTCGAATTACGAACACACCATTTACCTATACTGCGGTGGGATCACCTAGTTGGTCAGGATTGGACGGCCGGATCATCTATGCTGACGCTTCCGAAGATATGGGGAGCAATCACCGTATCGCCTCGGTGAGGCCTGATGGTTCCGAAGGCCAAATTATGCTTCAGCTTTCATCGGACTTGATCCTGCGCCGCCCGTCACTTTCGCCGGACGGACAGAAATTCGTTTTCGCCGAGTGCACCTACCAATTCACTAGTCCGCATTGCCACACTCAGATCGCTGTTTCCGGGACAGGTACGATCACGAGTCTCGGAGGCAATTCAGATCCCTCCTGGCAGCCAGCTGTGGCCAAAGTTTCTATATCGGGGCGCGTGACGACTGCCGGTGGGAGGGGCATAGGGAATGTTCGCGTCACGATTGAAGCCCCCAGCGGAACCGTCTGGGTCGCAACTACAAGTGCATTCGGATATTTCTTGTTTGAGGATGTTTCAGTGGGAACCGATTATTCATTAACCGCCAGAAGCAGACGATATACGTTTTTGCCCCAACAGATCTCCCCTGCTGCAAACGTGACTGGGATAGGATTCGTTGCTGTGAACTGACCTGTTGCAAATTACCAGCACAGCAGTCGCAAAAAGCCCGCTCATTTCTGAGCGGGCTTTTCGTTGGATTAGATCCGGCGACTACCTACTTTCCCACACCTGAAAGGTGCAGTATCATCGGCTCAAGCAGGCTTAACTTCCGTGTTCGGGATGGGAACGGGTGTGACCCTGCCGATACAATCACCGGAAAACTTGTCAAAGCGTGAATCGTGAATGGTCAATCGTGAATCGAAAGAACTATTTACGATTTACGATTATCGATTTACGCGTCTTAATTTCTCACAACTGAATACATGCAGTCCTACGAGCTGCTTGAGATAAAAATTGCTTGTCAACAAATTTTATGGTCAAGCCTTGGGACAATTAGTACTGGTCAACTAAGTACATTACTGCACTTACATCTCCAGCCTATCAACGTGGTGGTCTTCCACGAGTCTCACTGGCAGAACTTATCTTAGGTCTGGCTTCACGCTTAGATGCATTCAGCGTTTATCCATGCTCCACATAGCTACCGAGCGCTACCGCTGGCGCGATAACTCGTACACTAGAGGTGGATCCAACCCGGTCCTCTCGTACTAAGGTCAGATTCCTTCAATTCTGCTACGCCCACACCAGATAGGGACCGAACTGTCTCGCGACGTTCTGAACCCAGCTCACGTACCACTTTAATCGGCGAACAGCCGAACCCTTGGGACCTTCTTCAGCCCCAGGATGTGATGAGCCGACATCG
>JBFXJZ010000010.1:0-41561 GCA_050174305.1 Pyrinomonadaceae bacterium
GAGGCGGCCGGCGTCGGCGGCGAGGGCGGCGGCGTGGGCGGCGAGGGCGGCGGCGTCGGCGACGGCGATCGCCCGGCGTGCAGCGAGTGCGACGGCGTAGGCGGCGGCGGCGGCGGCGGCGAGGGCGACGGCGTAGGCGGCGGCGGCGGCGTGGGCAGTGGCGAGGGCGTGGGCGGCGGCGGCGGCGAGGGCGGCGGCGTGGGCGGCGAGGGCGGCGCCTTCGTCGAGAACGGCGGCGTGGGCGGCGCCTTCGTCGAGAACGGCGGCGTGGGCGGCGAGGGCGGCAGAGCCGGAACGATTCTCCCCGCTGAGCCACCTATCCGCCCAGGTGTTCCATCTCACGTCCCGGCACACGCTCTTGGCGCAAAGAATCCCGAAGGCAACTTTTTGCAGCGGGGTAATCTTGGGCAACGGAATAATCCGCAACGTGGTAAACGTCAGGCACCCCACCTTAAGCCCCTCGTCACTCAAAACAACTTCTCCATCCCCCTCCCACAATACAGGGTCGGGTATGCCTGCATGGGCAGGGTTCAACAGAACCGCTAACAACGGGGAGGTGTAGGCGTGGATATACCCAGGTCCACACAACCTCCCTTCACCGGTCCCGGAATGCGTTACGTTGGGGCCCCACGTAGTTTCGTTGGGGTACCCCGTGCGGGTTTTCCATTCTTGGGTTGTCAGTTTATACAAAGTAGTCATGTCGTCCCTCCTAGTTCAGTGTCCGATTTTTGGCCAAGTCACTAGCGGAGTAAGGCGCGGTCGTAAGCGTGCCGTCCGGGGCTCGCGTCTGAATTTTCGGGTTCCCCGTTGTCGGCCCCAGTCCTGCCGCGTCCGCTATCTGCGAAAGGACTAGGGGAGCGTGTGGCAACATCTCCTGTCGAAAAAAAGCAAGGGCCGCTTCTTCGGACTCGAACGGGCCTCGTGCGTCAATGCACGGGGCGCGGACGGTATCCGGGGGCCCTTCTCCCTCCCCGGTAATCAGGGAAATTATCAAATAATAACCAGGCCGCACAGTAGGCGGCCTGTTTGGAGAATCATTCGCAGCATGAATAACGTATGCCCCCAGCCCCAAGGTAACGTATTCCGTTGTGTCAGTCATGCTCAATACTCCTCGCGGATGTCCGCAATGTGTTCTGCCACCCCCGCACGAATGGACGCGAGCAACCGCGTCAGCGCGCTGTACTCCGCGCGCAGCACGGGCAGCGCGTCAAACTCCGCATCGGTCATGCGGCCCCAGTACGCGGGCCTACCGGACGGGCCGCGAATAACGTACCTGTCGGCGAGCGTCAGCGCGAACCAGTCCGCGCGATTCATGGCGCCCTCCCGTGGAACTTGTCGGCGCACCTTTCATCGCAGAACGCGGCGATTGCGCACCCTCCCATCTCTTCTTCGGGCATCTTTTCGCTGCAATCGAAGAATGTGCCAGTCGCTTCCGCAAGTACGAAACGGCCGCATTGCGGGCAGCGGTAGACGTGCTCCGCCAAGTAGTCCGCGCGGCTCACTCGTCCGCCCCCCTCAGGTTCGCGCCATGCGTCAATCGACAAGAGCCTGTAAGTGTCCATGCTCGATTACTCCTCTGTTTCTTTCCAGTTTCGGCGATGTCCTAGGGCCCCATGCTGCCATGGGGCCCCCTATAGTGTCAACCCCTAGAAAACGGGCCCCCACAATGCCCACACAATGCCCGGAAGTCATCGGACGCAACGCGAGCGATGACTCCACAAGGCGCGCAATGCCATTTGCGCAGACGTGAGCCACTGCCGGGCCCCCCAGTCTTTCCGCCCCGCGAGCCATGGCCAGCGGAGCATCCGCGAACCTTGACCGCGACGGGCCCGGTATCGGACCAATTGACCGCGCGCCCGTCGGAAGGCACGGGCAGACTGGCGATTGCTTCGCGAAGCTTGGGCGCGAACAGGGCCGCGATGTAATGCGTACCGGCCGCTTTCATGCGGCGCAACCCAAGATGGTAGCACGCTTCGCGCCATTCCTTACCGTGACCCTTGCCCTTACCGGCCAGCGCGTGCCCTAGCTCGTGAATTGTGGTACCGGCAAGCTGAACGAGGGATTCCTCGTTAAACGCGCAAATTTCGATCAGCGGGGCCGCGCTGGCGTTACCAGCGGCCCATGCATCATAGTACGTGACGCCACGGGCCCCGGACTTGTAACCCGTGCCGTACACGAGTTTGATAGCAGTGAGATGGGCGCGTTGATCGGCGGAGATATCCGCCAGGGATAGCGCAACGTCGCGCACGCTGTGGATATAGACTTCTCGCGTAATCATCGTATGCCTCATTGGTGTTTGCACGTTTCCGATGGTAAGGGTATTTCGGGCATAGTCAATAGGGGGCACATAGGTACATGTACCTATATACCTAGCTATTGACTTGTGCGGGTTACTTGGACCATGCTTCCAGCTAGACCTAAACGAGGAGATGACGATGCCTGACGAAACTGTGTACATGATCGGGGCCCTTAGTGTGGTGCCGAGCGGCCACCACGGAGACACCTGGGCCCTGTACAACGGGGCCGGTGACGTGGTGGCCACGGGCAGCTATCGGCGATGCGTGCGGCTTGCCGTTGCGATGGCGGGAGACTTCGCGGACATACCGGAGTGACCCATCATGGTACTGTGCGAAGCGGTTAAACGCACAAGCCGGGGCCTACGCCTGCCACGAGGCGCGGTTTACTCTGGCCAGTGGTGGCCTAGGCCATAGGGCGCGGCATGGGGCGCGGTGGGTGGAGGGGGACTAGTGTGGGACGTAGCGGAGTCCGTCCGCCGTTCGCGGGCCCGTGTAGGCCCGGACCCCGGACCAGGCCCCCGATGACCGGCCCCCCGGACCCCGTGCCCTGATCCCCGGTGACCGTTCGTCGGGCCGATGAGCGGTACTGTGATGTTACCACTAGTGCCGAGGCACCGTTTTGGTGCAACCGGGGGCGGAACCGGGCCAGGGGCGGCACGGATGCACCGAAACGGGGCACGATAGGCCGGGAGGGCCCGTGGGGCTGGTAATATTTACCTTGAACCCGCCTTTCCACATCAGGCGGTTTCCAGGAATCGCCCCCCGTTGCCATAGCCGCTAACAGGCACCGTTTTCCCGTTACAAAACAAAGCGTTACATGGGAAACAACCCCCTTCCGTGTTCGGTTTCGCAGACGGGCCTCCGTATACCAAAAAAAAAGGGCCCCAGGAATCCGTTTCCATACTAAAGGCAGGCATTAGTACAGGAATATCTACATTCCATGTTAAAGGCAGAATATAGCTTTTTTGCTATACAGGCCGATTAAGGCCGCTGCGACAAGGGGTTACCGCACATCTCGCAGGAATTTCCCCTATCCTTGCTGTACCGCAGCAATATGCCTGTGGATAACTACCGTTCATCGGGTGATATCTACCGTTCGTCGGAAATAACTTGACAGGCATCCCCTAACGGGTTAGAATTGATGGTATCCCTAGAGAATAACCCCCTCCCCGAGGGGGTGGAGACAGGCCCGGTTCTACCGGGGCTGGCTCCGGGGGAGCACGGAGCGAGGCCGCTATGGCGGCTGAGCGTGTACCCGGTACCGGCTCGGTGGCGGCTCCCTTGGGGGTCGCCGCCGAGACGGCACAGGCCCGGCGAGGGGAACCGAACCCGCCGTGAGGCGGGTACGAGACGGACGGGCGATGTGAGTAACATCGTTCCCGGCCGGCTCGGCTCGGTGAGCCTCGCCGGGGACGGTGTACCCGGTTTTTGTTTACGGGTTCCATCCCCCACCCCCCAAAGGGGTGGGCTATGTGACCGGTACCCTGTTTAACGGTTACTATACCCTATTGACAGTCTACATAGACTGTGTTAGAATCTTAGGGTACCTGTTGAAATCTTTTGGGGAGGATTTTGGGGTTATGGTCTACGCAAGGTATACGTTTTTCGACATCGCGTGCGATAACGGCGTTATCGTATCGACGTTCCGGGACTTGATTCCCCGGCACCACGAGTTGCGTATCGTAACCCGCCCCCAGACACAGACAAGGGATGTGTTCCTGTTCAAGAACGGGGAACAGGCACCGTATTTCTCCTTGGCTGTGCCTATGCGTACCACCGTGGAGTCACACGCTGTTTACCACGATCGCTTGCGGGAGGCTGTGAAAGCGTCATGGAAAGCCTACAAGGACACACTTACGACCGGCTCTGGACGGCCGTCTTCGGAGAAGTCAGACTCGACGACCTCTCCCCCCATTGCATCATCGATAATACCGCCTACGGAGCCGGGACAGTCTCGTGGAGAGTCAGACGAGCAAACGAACTCGCCTCCCCCTCCGAAGGAACCCGAACCGCAGGACTCCGCCCCCGTCATCCCGACGAGCATCTCCAAAAAGTCCACGCGGACTTCTACGCGAAGCTCCAGGGTTCCGTAGAGAGGATAGGGATCAAGGTTCCCGTACTCCTGTGGGAAATTAACGGAAGGTTATACACACGTTATGGGGCTTCTCGGATTTTTGTTGCTGGTCGTTTGCATCTACGTACTATCCCTGCCATCGTGGCTTCGTACTCCCACCAACCAGAGCGGGCATTTACCCCGCCCGAAGTGGGTGGAGGACGACTGAATTCCGCCATGGACATTCTCCGGGCCTTGGGGGACGTGAAGAATGTCGGGTGTTTCGAGGTTTCCCACGAGAAACTGGACATCCACAACGTAGAACCGTGGCTTTGATCGCGGTTGTACGGACCGTAGAACCGTGGCTTTGATCGCTCTGGCCTCTCGTTTAAGCAGGATACCCGGATACGGGAGATGCAGGTACAGCTAGTATCCCTGCGGGGCCACCAAACAAGCGGGCGTAGTTCAATGGCAGAATTACAGCCTCCCAAGCCGAGGATGAGGGTTCGATTCCCTCGGCCCGCTCCAGAAAGGTACCCCGCGAGGGGCATTCTTGCTTCGCGAAGCACGAAAGACCAGCACCTCGGGGGAGGAAACTTGACTACCATCACGTACAAGAACGGTACGATGGCTGCTGACACACGAGCTACCACGTACCAAGGCGTGCCTGTGACGTGCGAGAAACTGTTTCGTAAGAAGATCGGTAAAGGGCGCAAGGCGCGAACGGTAATCATAGGGGTTGCCGGCGAGTCCTCCGCCAGTTTGGTTTTTCTTGACTGGTACGGGACCGGGACGGCAAGGCCAGATATGCTGAAAGACGCCGATTTTTTGGCCCTTGTGCTGGAGAAAGACGGTTTGTATGAGTACGACTCCCTGTGCCGGGGGGAGAAAGTTCTTGACCCGTGTTACGCCATTGGCTCCGGGCAGGTAGCGGCCATGGCCGCGATGTTTTGCGGGAAAACCGCCCGCCAAGCGGTAGAGGTTGCTGCCCGGCTGGACCCGTACACAGGTGGCAGGATCGTATCATACCGGCTCTAGGTTTTGGGGGGAATCGACGGGGCGAATGAAGCCCCCTGTCATGTAGAGCAAGACCCTGACTAGAACAGGGCGCGTTTTGGCCCCAACGGCGCATCCCAGAAGGGCTCTGCCCAACGCGGAAACTCCTCCCCTCCGCTTCGGGGGCCTCCGAGGGGGGCCGGGTTCTCCGGCCCCTCTCACCTTTCTACCAGGGAGTGACATTGACAGACACGATCACAGAGCCTATCGAGGGGGAACTTCTCCCGATAGACGTTAAAGCGTTGAAACCGTACTCCGAGGAGGCACGGGGAACGGATGGGCGGTTTAAGCCGGGGTATTCCGGCAATTACGCGGGCCGCACCAAGGGTATCCGCAACAAGATCACGCTGGATCGTTTGCTCGTTGAGGATGTGCTACGCACGGCTATTGCCCACAAGAGCCCTGAATTGATCCAGAAAGCCCTTGACATGGCCCTTGAGGGCAACGACCGCGTGATGAGGGTGCTTCTCGACAAGCTCCTGAGCACGCCGAAGCACGATGACCCGACCGACGCCAAGGACAACTCGGTGAAGGTCGTGATCCAGAATCTTACCGCAGAAGCAAAAAACAGGCTTGTTGGGGGCGGTGAAACCCCCGTAGTGAGCATTACTAGCAACCAACCCCCACAGGACGACGAACATGGCAGCTAATCAGCAGTACCGCGAGGACCAGGAACCGACCGTTACGAGCAAATCGAGCGGTATCGAGTACATTCATAGCCAGCTTGACCCGCGACAGGGCGAGGCGGATACACGCTCCCCGGTCACGGACAACGACAACGGCAAAAAGGGCTAACCCTCATGGAAACCTTGAGCAAGTTACTGGATCGGACTAAGCCGCGCCAGCCGAGCAAGGTCGATCCGAAAACCGGCAAACGCAAGACTTATGAGGACATCATTAACGAGGCGGTGAACGGCCCCACGCAGGAGCAGAAAGACCGCCAGTCTACCGACTCCAACAACTACTAAGGATTTTCTACATGGCAATTCAGAAAGCGGGCGCTGCCCAGTTCCAGGACATCTTCACCGTAGTCGGTGCTGGTAGCTTCACCGTAGACATGGGTAACGCGGCTACGGGTTCCGGTACGTTCGCGGTTTCCCAGATCACGGTTCCCGGTGCAGACCTCGGGGACTTTGTTCTCGTGGCTCCCGGCGTTGACGTGACGGATGCGGCTGTAGTCGGCAACGTGACTGCCGCCGACAAGGTTGATATCGTGCTCCTGAACAACACGGCTGGCGCGGTCAATCTCGGCGAGGCGACGTACCGGGTTGTTGTTCTCCGCCTGAACGCGCAGTACGACGTAGTTTAACGGGCCATGATCCCGTTTACCCCGCCGTGTAATACCACGTTTAAGGTAAAAACCTTTACCTTGGCTAGTTTGACAGGTCTTACGCGATGGGTGGATTACATCCCGGTCAAAGAGGTAACTCCTGGCCGGGTTGATTCCTACGACAATAACGGGGCTGTTTCGGTAGCCCCTCTCGCGAACGAGACAGGTTCTATCCGATGGGTAGACCACCTCCCGGTAGGGGTTGTCGCGGACGCGGACTCGGGTAAATGGCGAACGGATAACGCGGGGTTCATCCCGGTAGACGGTTTGAGCTAACCGCCCCGGAGGGGACTTGGCGGAACTTAGCTTTACGCTTCACGCGAAGCAACAAGAGGTTTTCAACCACCCAGCACGCTTCAAGGTAGTGGCCGCAGGGCGGCAGAGTGGTAAATCCACGCTGGCCTCGATTGCGCTCATCGTGGAAGCCCTCTCGGCGGAGTCGTGGGGTGGGGTGAAGCTCGATAACGGGTTTGAGGTAGCGTACATCTACCCGACGTTCGAGGCGGGCAAAAAGAATATCTGGCCCCGCCTCAAGAACGCCCTTGAACCCATTATCGACTCCTGCCAGGTGTATGAGAACACTGGCCTGATTGTGTTCCCGAACGGACGCAGACTCCGCCTGTTTGGCGCCGACAATCCTGATTCGCTTCGCGGGTTTACGTGGTCAGCGGTTGTGCTGGACGAGTACAAGGACATGGGGGAGACGGTGTGGGCGGAGATAGTACGCCCCGCCCTTTCGGTGGCAAGGGGATCGGCCATCTTCATCGGTACTCCGAAGGGTAAGAATCACTTCTACCATTTGTACCGCGCTGCGGAGCAGCGTATGGCGGCGGGCGATCCACAGTGGGCCGCGTTCACGTTTACCTCCGCCAGTAATCCAGCTATCTCAAAAGATGAGATAAGTTCGATGACTGGGGATATGAGCCTCCAACTCGTGCAACAGGAGATTGAGGCCAGCTTCATTTCCCAAGGTGGAAAGTATTTCATGGCGGAGCAGTTCAGCACTGACCCCGTGGAGCCGGAAGAAGGGGAATGGGTTGTGGCGTGTGACCTCGCGGGGTTTGAAAAGCCTGCCGGTGAACGTAAAGCAACCCCGGCTAAACGCGATAATTCCGCCATCGCCATCGTGAAGGTCGGCCCGGAGGGGTGGTGGATCAAGGACATCCGTTACGGGCGGTGGACGGTGCATGAAACGGCGTTGCAGATTATGCAAGCCGCCAAGTCGGTAGGTACGAGACGGGTAGGCATTGAGAAGGGCATTACGATGCAAGCCGTTCTCCCGTATCTCACTGACTTGATGCGCAAGTATAACCGATGGATGGAGGTTATCCCTCTTTCCCACGGCAACCAAAAGAAGGCGGATCGTATTCAGTGGGCCCTCCAAGGTCGCGCGGAAAAAGGGAAGATCAAACTTTCCCCCGGAACATGGAACGGGAAGTTTATCGAGGAGGCTTGCGATTTTCCCGATCCCCGTTCTTCCGACGACTTGATTGACGCGGTAGCCTATGTGGACCAGATGGCCACCACGGTTTATATGAGCGAATTCGACGGACTCGATAATGCCCCCCATTTCGACCCATTGACAGGATACTAGCTTGGCAGAAGATACCGCAGAACAACGGCCCGCAGAGGGCCTGCTAAGTTGGATCACGGGAAAACTCGATCCGTGGCGCACGCACCGGGACTCGGTTCACAAGAAGGACTGGGACGAGTATTACCGCATTTGGCGCGGTATTTGGGATGCTCAGGATAAGACGCGCTCCTCGGAGCGATCCAAGATCATTTCCCCGGCCACCATGTCTGCGGTGGATTCCGCCGTTTCCGAAATCGAGGAGGCCATCTTTGGCAGGGAACAGTGGTTTGAGTTGGAGGAGGATATCGACGAAATAGAGGACCCGCGCCAGAAGGATGAAATGATCCATGCGAGGGACCTGTTCCGCGAGAAGCTGGAAAAGTACGACGTGCCTGCCGCCATGTCTAGCTCGTTCCTGATAGGAGCGATCACCGGCACCGGGATTGCCAAAATCAATACCACGGTGAAAACGGAGGACTACGGAGAGGGCAAGAGGGACGTGGTGTGTGTGGAGTTGCTTCCCATCGAGCCGCATCAATTCATTCCAGACCCCTCCACCGAGCGTATTGAGGATATGCTCGGGTGCGCGCACGAAACGCTCATGCCCATCCATATCGTGAAGCAGATGCAGAAGGATGGGGTGTATTTCCGCGATGTGGACGTAGCGCCCTACGATGGCCCGGAGATGCAGCAGATTAACCGCTCTGTAGTCTCCGCCAAGACCCCTATGGGGGATGCGTGCCTGATTACGGAGTGGCATGGCAAGGTGCCCGCAAGGTACCTTTTGCCGTATATGCCCAACCTTCCCTCGGACGAAGCTCTCTTTGAGGCGGACGAAAGTTTGGTGGAGGCCATTGTTACGATTCTGAACAAGGGCCAGATTCTCGGGGCAAAGCCTAATCCGTTCAAGAACCAGGATCGTTGTTTCGTTTCGTTCCAGTTTGACTCCGTGCCTGGGTATTTCTGGGGACGCGGTATCCCAGAGAAGGCGTACCACGCGCAGAAGTCGCTGGATCATACGCTCCGCACCCGCATGGATGCGCAGGGCCTCGTGGCCCACCCCATGATCGGGGGAGACGTTACTCGGTTGCCCAAGGGATTCAATCTTGGGGTGTGGCCCGGCAAGTTCTGGGCCACCACGGGTAGCCCCTCTGAGGTTCTGCAAGGGTTCAACTTGGGGCAGGTGAATCCGGCCCTTTTTGAGAACGCAGCGGACCTTGAGCGCATGTTGCAGACGGCAACGGGCGCGATGGACCCCGGTATCAGCATGAACACGAACGGGGCCACGGATCGCGGCATGGCGGCGAGCGCCTTCATCAAGCGTTCCCGCAAGGCCATGCAGAACATCGAGCGCCGGTTTATCCGCCCGCTCATCAACAAGATGTTCAAGCGGTACGTGCAGTTTGATTCCACGGAATTTCCACAAGACTACGAATTTCGGGTCAAGGGCACAATGGGCATCATGGCCCGCGAGATTGAGCAGCAGCAGTTGACGCAGCTTCTCTCACTCGTGCCGAATGAATCCAAGCCGTTCTTTATGATTGCCAAGGCGGTGTTCGATAACTCCTCTAGCCCCCACAAGGGGGAAATCAGCAGGGCTATCGACGAGTGGATCAACCCGGAACCGGACCCGCAAGCGCAACAGATGCAACAGCAGATGCAGGAATTGCAGATGCGGGGCGCTGTAGCGGAGGTAGCGGAGAAAGAGGCCAAAGCGCAGAAAGCACAGGCTGAAGCGCAGTTTGCTGCAACCCGCGCCGCCAAGACGGCCAAGGAAACCACGCTCCTTGATGCCAACCTCATGCAGGAGCAGGTCAGCAACGCCATCGACCTTCGTGAAGTTGAGGCTTTCGAGGCGCAAAACATGATGTCGCAGCAGACGATCAAGCTGCGCGCCGTGGAGTTGGCTATCAAGGCCCTTGAGGCCCAGGCCAAGATTCTCAAGATCAAGCAAGACGCGGAAAAGCTATCCGAATAGCCCCGCTAGGGAGGTAATGTGACGGAGAAGGAACGGCAAGAGCTACGTGCTCTGCGCGAAATGATGGCCACGGACGGGTGGACGGTTTTTATCCGGCAGATGAAAACGGACAGGGATAGCCTCAACAGAGGGGCCCTCGCCGCGATCAACACGGAAAAGGACTTGTTCTATTGCAAGGGCATGGACGAAATCATGAACCGCATCCTTAATTTCGACAAGATTCTTGATGCCAGTGAAATGAGTGCCGGGGAGTAACGAGTGGCGCGCATCCTGTTTGATTTTTCGTGCGACGATTGCGCACACGTTTTTGAGGAACTGATTTACACGGACAACCCGGAACAGGTGAATTGCCCGTGGTGTGGATCAGGTTCCACGAGGCGGTTGCTTTCCGCCCCGCGAATCGACCCCAGACTCGGTTTGGACCCGGAAGGGTTCCCGACGATGGGGGACAAGTGGGCGAAAAAGCACAGGCTCAAGGCTAACCCAGACTGACTCCGGGGCCCGAGAGTACCGCGATTGCCGTAAACCCCAATTTCGGGGCCGGTGTTTGATGAAAGGGAGATTTTATGTCTACGTCGTTGATAGTTGACCCGCAGCAGGAACAGCAGACCCCGGACCCGGAAACGGCCAACCCGGAACCCGAAGTTCCCGAGAAGTACAAGGGCAAGACAGCCGCTGAGTTGATCGAGATGCACCGGAACGCTGAAAGCGAACTGGGCAGGGCGAGAAACGAAGTGGGTACGTTGCGCCGCCTGAGTGACGAGTTTTTGGGTATTCGTCGCGCGGAACTTGAACAGAAAACGGTCAATCAACCGAAACGAGAACCCATCACCACGGACAGGCTTCTTGAGAAGCCGGAAGAAGTCCTTCTTAGCACGATCCATTCGGAGATTGACGCGAAGAACGCGGAGCGCGACCAGCGTACCGCGAGGCTTGAGGCGGAACTTGCCGAAAGCCGGTTCTCGCGGCAGTTCCCGAACGCCGAGAAAACGTTGACGGACCCCGCTTTCCAGGATTGGGTGCGGTCAAGCCCGTATCGCCAGAAACTTGCCCTCAACGCAAGCCAAGGTAACTTCGACGCGGCGGCGGACCTTTTCGGTTTGTACGACAGCGTGAAAACGGTTGCCCCCCAGGAACCCGCCAACAACGGCACGGCTCAGGCGCGCAAAGCGTCGCTCGCCCGGCCGGGGGGTTCCACGGTAGCCGGAGTGGTTCCGAGCGCGGACGGAAAGAAAATCTACAAGCGCGAAGAACTCATCAACATGCGGATGTACGAGCCGGAGAAGTTTTACCGGTTGAGCGAGACAGAGGATTTGAATACGGCGTACCGAGAAGGGCGTGTTCGATAAACTGTAACTTCTCTTTTTCTTCAAAGGTGACTACCTATGGCTACTAGCCTCGCTTACACCAATACGATTGATGTAACCGATGCCGCCAATTTTATCCCTAACCGTTAATTGGGGAATTAAAACCTTCTCTGAATAACTGGAACCGGGTTATCCCCGGAATCAGAGGGAACCGAAAGTACGACAACGCAGTTCACGCCGAGGGAGGCGTATGAAGCGACCTAGTTGGAAATATCTAGCCGGATTGATTGATGGTGAGGGGTGCATAGACGTTCAAGTAGGAAATGGCTACTACGTCAGACCCCGCCTCAGAGTAGCGTTGACACATACTAGCTTGTTTTTGCTAGAAGCGTGCCGACTCAATTTTGGGGGATTCCTCAGCAAGAGGAAAGGTTCTGGGACCCACCAGGATTCTGTTTGCTGGGAACTAGCGGGATACGGCGTATCTTGCAAGGTTCTACGAAACATAGTCAATCATCTGGTTCTCAAACGAGAACAGGCTCGGCTTGCTCTTTGGATGGAGCAGCACGTTAAAGGAAAGCACGTCAGCGCAGAAGCGCGGGACGCTATCCGCGAGGAGCTAAAGCTGATGAAATCGGACCCGCACAGACTAAGTGAGAAGGCACAAGAGAGAATAATTGCTCTCTTGTGATGCGATAGTCGGAACCCTAGAAGCAGGGTTCGGAAGTGTGGTGGATTTAATAAAATCAGGCCACGTAACTTCGCTATTTGCTGGAAAACCCTAAAGCCTGTTGGACTTATTACGTGATACTTAACAGGATGTACAATGGACAATCAGCAGGAAACCGCACTAGAACTCGGTTGGATAGCCGGGTTGATTGATGGAGAGGGTACTATAGGGATCAGTATCCGTTCTCGTAGGACTGAAAATACGGGATGGACCACTAAACCTCATGTACAGCTTTCCAACACAGACATGGAAATCGTTGACCGCTACACAGGGTGGCTAAGCAAGAACGGGGTACCGTTTCATATTAGCTCCTACCCCGCGAAGGGGCGCAGACAGGCACATAAAACCGTTGTTACGGCGGGCCTTAAGCGGGTAGCACGCCTCCTCCCCCTAGTTCTCCCGTATCTCACGGGAAACAAGAAACGGGCGGGGGTTCTGGTAAACGAGTTTGTAACAAGCCGCCTTTCCGATTGGCACGCAGCCCCGTTCACGGAGCGCCAATTGGGGATCGTGAAAGAGCTACAGTCTCTCCACGCTAAAGGCCGTGCGCAAATCCTCAGAGACTACACGCGAAGCTCCCGAAGCTCGAAATACCCGAGCTACAGGGATGAAGATATAGTCCAAGCCGCATAGGAAACTAGCGGAACTACTTTGCTGATGACGTTATCGCGTCGTACAAGAAGAACCTTGTACTCGCGGGCCTCGTTTCCCAGATCAACCATAAGGGCAAGAAAGGCGACATCATCCATATTCCGGCCCCGGTGAGGGGTTCGGCCTCGGCCAAGACGGCCAACAACGTTGTGACGCTCGTGACCCGCACGGCGAATGAGGTGCAGGTCGCTCTCGACAAGCACTACGAATACTCGTTCGTGGTTGAGGATATCGTGGCCCTCCAGGCCATGCCCTCGGTGCGCTCGTTCTACACGAACGACGCGGGTTACGCGCTTGCGACGCAGGTTGACGTGGACCTTCGCAACCTTGCGGCAACGTGGAACAGCGGTACCGCCTACTCGGGTGCCGTGATCGGTTCGGACGGCTCGACCGCGTACAGCGCGACGGGTGCCGGTAATGGCGCTGCGCTCACGGACGCGAGTGTTCGCCGAGTCATCCAGACCTTCGACGACAACGACGTGCCGATGCGCGACCGCGTGCTCGTGATTCCTCCGGTGGAAAAGCGCCGCCTCCTGGGCGTTTCTCGGTACACCGAGCAGGCGTTCACGGGTGAAGCCGGTGGCGGCAACAGCATCCGAAACGGCTACGTGGGCGACCTCTACGGTGTGAACATCTTTGTGAGCACCAACATCGCTACGATTGAGTCACTCAACTCGGTGCAGTACCGCCCGTGCCTGTTCTTCCAGAAGGATGCGGTTGTTCTGGCTACGCAGCAGGACGTTCGCACGCAGGCGCAGTACAAGCAGGAAGCCCTCGGCATGCTCGTGACGGCTGACCGTGTGTACGGGGTCAAGACCCTGCGCGCGGAAGGCTGCCGGGCTATCGTGGTTCCGGCGAGCTGAGCGATCTAAAAACCTGGACGGTTCCCCGGCCCTAACCCGGCCGGGGTTTCTTTCTCTTTCAATACGGAGTCCCCGAAATCACCTATGCAGCGTAGATTTGCTCTTATCAAACATACGCACGACTTGGGCGATATCGGGGACTTTTCTGTTTCTAGCCCTCTTGATGGGCAGGTACTGGAATACGACTCCGGTACTTCCAAATGGGTTAACGTTGACGTGGCAAGCCTAGCGGCATTGCCCGAGGCAGTTCAAGACCTAGTAGGGGCCATGCTCCTCGATACGGCTTCCGTTAACCTGACGTATAATGACGGAACTGGGCAGCTTTCTGCCGACGTTTTGCCCGCAGGCGTTGACCACGATTCCCTCCTGAACTTCGTGGCCGATGAGCATGTGGCCCATTCCGGTGTGACGCTGACGGCCGGGGCGGGACTGACCGGGGGAGGAACGATCGCCGCCTCCCGGACCTTCGCAGTGGGAGCGGGCACCGGGATCACGGTAAACGCGGACGATGTGGCACTTTCCGCCGCTGCCCTCGCCTCTCTGGCGCTGGCGGATAGCGCCGTGCAACCGGGCGACAATGTATCCGTGCTCACGAACGATGCAGGATACATTACTTCGACCAGCCTGCCTGTCGGAGCAAGCCCATCAGCCTCGGTTGGACTCACGGTAGTCAACGGCTCCGCTTCGACGTTCATGCGCTCCGATGCCGCGCCACCGTTGGATGTAAGCATTGCGCCGACGTGGACTGGAACTCACACTTTCAAAGGGACGACGGGCTCGCACACTATAGTTCTATCGTCTAGTTTACCGAGACTACGACTGATAGAGGAAGATGTTGCAGCCGATAACCGAGTGTGGGCGCTGTCAGCGAATGCCGGGAATCTCGAACTAGGGCTTTTTAACGATGCGATGAGCGCAAACCAATATGCGCTGAGAATCTCGCGCACCGGGCAAACCGTTAAATACATAGACATGAGTCCGGCTGCGCAGGTCTACGTCGGGAACGGAAGTGCTAGCGCGCCATCGCTGTCTTTCCTAAGCGACGCCGATAAAGGTTTTTATCACTACGATTCAAGCACGATTGGCGTATCGGTAGGCGGTGTTCTAAAGGCGTCATTCGGAGGTAGTTCAACTGTACTCACTCTGCACGCCAATGATTCAAGCGGAGATGTGTACATGGCGTTTTATGAGAGCAATGCGCTCTCTAGCAGGAAGGGATTTATCGGGTACGCTGATTCGGGCACAGATAATTTCTACATACGTAACGAGGAAAACTCTTCGATTATCTTGTACGCGAACAACGTAAGGAAAGCGGATATAACAGAAGGACCAGAAGCCCTACGGCTATTCTCTAACGATTCAAGCGGAGATGTGTATATAGCATTCTACGAGAGCAATGCCGCGTCTAACAGGAAAGGCTTTGTAGGATACCCAAACCTCGGAAACGACGGGTTCGCCATATGGAACCAAGAAAACGACTCAATGACGTTCGGCACCAACAACACGAGTCGTCTACAGATTACAGCAGGTGGTCAGGTCAATCTTGTTGGAGACGGCTCTGCCTCAGAGCCTGCGCTTGCATTCAATAATGATACCAACACCGGCATCTATCGCATCGGCGCAGATCAACTCGGCTTCGCGGAGGGGGGCACCGGGTATCGGATTGGGTATCGTGACATCCCCCGCCGCACGAGCGGATGGGCGCGCGGTGAGGCTCTCGCGGTATCGTCAGGCGTTACGCTTAACACGAGTGACATGGCGACTGGGTACGCTTTCTCGGTGTACAACGACTCTGCTTCAGCGATCACGATTACGCAAGGCGCGGGCGTGACTCTGCGCCTCTCCGGTACGGCAACTACCGGCAATCGTACGCTTGCCGCTCGCGGCTTCGCGACCATTTGGTGCAACTCCGGCACCGAGGCGACCATCATGGGGAATGTGACCTGATGGGCATTCAGCAAGCCGCGCTCGGCCGCACGACTTTCGTTCCGCAGACCGTGACGTACAACTCCGGCTCGGGCACCGAGACGCCGCCCGCAGGCGCGACGAATGTCACTATCAAGCTGTGGGGCGCGGGCGGCGGCGGTTCCAAGTCGTCATCCCCGTTCGGCGGACTTGGGTGGGGCGGCGGTGGAGGCGGGTACGTTGAGCACACGATGGCGGCGGCAGCGTGCGCGTATACCGTGGGCGGCGGGGGCCTCGGAAAGACAGGTGGTGACGGCAGCGGCGGCGCGGGTAATGGCTCATCTATTACCTCTCCCTCCCTCATCGCTGGTGGCGGGTCGGGGGGCCTCAGCGGCTCCGGGGGCACGGGCGGGTCGGCGGCGGGGGGCAACGTCGAAAACACGGTTGGCTATCTCGGTACGCAGCCCACGGGCGGGGCGAGCCAGCACGGCGGCACGGGCGGCGGCACCGGGACCGCTGGCAACCCGCCCGGCGGCGGGGGCGGGGGCAGCGGCACGGCGGGCAGCACGGACGGTGGCAATGGCGCTGCCGGTCGGATAGAATTCCACTACACATGACGCGGGGCATACATGCGTAACCTTCTTGAAATGAAGCGGTTTTGGAACAAAATCAAGGGCTATTGGCGCAGCCACGGCACCAAGATTCTTGCCAGCGGGCAGGCGCTTATTGCCTCCCTTTCTGGCATCAATGGTCTTATTCCCCCAAAGCATCTTCCGTACTGGATGGCTGTGGGGGCGGTACTACTTTTCATCCGGGGATTCCCCGGTCTTACTATCAATGGAGGTAAACAGTAATGATGGCTTTGACGGAAACGGACGCGAAGAATCTTTTGGCATTCCTTGCCCGCGTTGATCTTAAGGGAGCGGAGGCTCCTACTCTCATGGCCTTGTGCCAGAAGATTGGTGCAATCAAGAATCCGCCTGAACCCCCCATTCCCTCCCCCGCAGAGGCGAATGCTCTCGACACTGAGTAAAAATACGCAATGGCTACCTATCTTGGCTTGATAAACAAAGTAATGGTGGAACTGCGGGAACCCGTAGTGACCGACATCACTGGGGAGTTTGCCCGCCTTGTCGGCCAGAAAGTCAACCAGGCGAAGCGTGATGTTGAGGCGGCTACCCAGTGGAGCTACCTCCGAACGGAGATAGACTTTGTCACTGTGGTAGGGCAACAGGATTACACGATGACGGGTACCAATGCCCGTTCTATCCTCGCCAAAGACCCCTCTGGGAGGGCGCAGGTATTCAACATCACCACGAGCGTGATGGGGCGACTGCGGGAGATGCCGCGAGAGTACCACCGCGCAGACATCGCGTGGAACCTTGCCAGCAACTCCGTACCCTCCTTGTTCTCGTTGCGCCGTACTCCGACTACGATCACCCTGAGCCTGTACCCGAAACCGGACGCGGTGTACTCAATGCGGGCGGTGTTCTATATCCCGCAGGTAGAACTTTCCGCGACCAGCGACGTAATCTCCGTGCCGGAGGAGCCGGTGTACCTCCTCGCCGCCGCGTATGTGGCCGCTGAACGGGGAGACGGGAGCGGGACTATGGCACAGGAGTTGGCGGCGGCGGGCCAGAAGGCGTTGATAGAGGCCATCAACTTCGACCGCGAAGCGGCGGAACTCACGGCTTTCGAGGCGTAACTGTGGGCCAACTTGTACCCATCACCTTCCCCTCTCCCGGATTCCTTGGGTTAAACAAGGAACGGGAACAATCCGTGATTGGCCCGGAATGGGCCACGGAGGCGCAGAACGCCGTGATCGACGGTGCGGGCCGGATCGCGGCTCGCAAAGGGTGGACGGACGAAACCACGACACCGGCCACGGGTTCCCCCGCATTCGTGCAGCTTCACGAGTACGTAAAGGAGGACAGCACCACGAGCCTTATTGCGGCCTCCTCTACCGACGTATGGGAATCCTCGGATGACGGGGATACGTGGACGAGCCGAAAGGGGGCTCTTTCCCCGAGCGGCACGAACTGGCAGTTCGTTAACTACAACAACAAGGTTATTGCCAAGTTACCGGATGGTAGTCTTGCTGTAAAGACCTCCGGTAATTTTGCCGCAATTTCGGCGGCATCCGGTACAGTGCCTACATCCGTGACCGCCATTATGGCGGCTTTCGGCCGCTTGTGGGTGCTCACCAAGACGGACCTGTATTGGTGCGCGCTTCTGGACGAGACGAAGTGGGCTACGGCGGACGGGGCCGGTTCCCAAGACCTCGGATACCTGTGGACTCGCGGAACGGACGAGGGCGTGGCTATTGCCGCTTACGGTTCTACCCTTGTGGTGTTCGGTAAACGGCATATCTTCCTGTTCACGGATGGCCACGGATCGGATCGTGGTATCGACCCCGATACCATGTACGTGGGGGATACCTTGGAGAACGTGGGGTGCCTCGCACGAGATTCTGTGACGGCCATCGGCGAGGGGGACATTGTGTTCCTGACGCAGACAGGTATCCGTTCCCTCGGGCGCACGATTCAGGAGAAAGCCTCTCCCCTCAACGACATTACCGGGAATAACCGTTCCTACGTGAACACGTTGTTTTCCCCTAGCGGTATCGACAAGACCCTGATTCGCGCGGTGTTCAGCCCGGAGGAAGGTTTTTACCTTCTCGCAAGTCCTAGTAATCACACTACTCTCTGTGTTGACATTTCAAAGCCGTTGCAAGACGGCACTTTCCGATTTACCGAGTGGCCGGGGTTTGAACCCAATAGCCTGTGCCATCGCACGAACGGGGACCTTCTGTTTGGGTGGGACGGGCAAGTGGGCAAGTATGACGGGTATCTTGACGGTACCTCCACCTACCGCTTCGTATTCCGTTCCGGGTGGCTTGACTTGGGGGAACAGAACGCGGCCCTCAAGTTCCTCAAGAACATGAAACTCGTAGCGTTCTCCCCAGCGGGGGTGACAGTAACTCTCAAGTGGTTTTTCGATTTTAAACGCGATTTCGGATACCAGCAAATTACTTACGAGGGGGATGGCTCGGACGAGTATGGTACCGGCCAATATGGCACGGCCGAATACTCCGGTGGACTGTCACAGCGCATCAACCGTGTTCCTGCCGGACGCTCGGGCCAGTACATGCTGTTTGGTGTGGAGACCGAGGTAAACGGGCACCCGTTTGCGGTACAATCCATCACTGGGTACTTCACCACGGGGAGGCTTGCGTAACATGCCTACGTACAAGCCCATCAGTAATTTTCGAGTGAAAGACAATCTCCCCACCGCGACCCCGCTCAAGGCAATTGTTGGGGTGGAGTTGCAGCGGGAGTTTGAAGCGATCAACGCCTCGATTACATCCATGGGCAAGTCTTACGGGGGGCCGCTGACCAACTTTGCGGCCAAAGATTTGCTTGCTACCGGAAATGCCGACAAAAAGGTGCTTGGGGCGGCGCTTGATGCGGAGTTTGACGCCATAAACACCGCAATGAGTGCGGTGATTGGGTGGTCTTACTCCCGCATTACGACGTTTGCGAACGAGACTACCATTTATGGGGATAAGGTACAGGACGAGCTAGACGCCGTATCCACGGCCGTAGATACAGTGTGGACTACGGGATTCACCGGGTATGGGGGACAGGGTTATGGCGGGAGCCTCGATGGCTCTACGTGGGTAGAGCCGGTTAGCCTCTTGACCGGGGTTACCATTCCCTCGTATAAACCCGGTATCTTTCGTTTCTGGCCGAACGCGGTTCTCAAGCAAACGAGCCAATCTACTGGCGGGGCGGATAAAACCCCGAACGGATACTCGGCTTCTGGTGGAGTGGTAACCCTCTCCCCTCCTGGCAAGGCGGTTATCCTCAATTGTACGGCGGGACCTAGCGCCACGTTGACTGTGCGAGTAAAGGGAACCAGTGCCTCCGGTGCATCCATTCAGGAGGATATTGCCCTTTCTGCGGGTCAATACTTCAAGGCCGGTTCGACAGATTTCGCCACGATTACCGCGTGTAATTGCATAGCTTCTTATTGGGGAAGTGATGGCTTCTACCAAGTAGGGTACTCGCAACACGTTCCCGATAGCTCCTCCAGCCATCTTGACGCATACGTATACGGGGCCTTAGAGGTAGGGGCTAGCGATAATGGTTTGATGAGCGGGGGATACCCGTTCGACATCTACGACGGCAGTACGGTAGTTTTCATGCGATACGCTAACTCCGGGACGGTGTTGTTCACGATTAACGGTTCCGAGGCTGTTTCCATGCCGGATGATTCCGTGGGGCAGGAGGTAGAAAGTACGGCCACGTACAATTCTGTTACCAGCATCGCCGATGGTGGGACCTCGGTTATATACGATGTTGGATTCAAGACACGGATTTATTAACATGGCACGTAAGACCAAAACGGAGACGGAATTGGATGACATCCTGGAGCGCGTGACGCGAACCGAGGAAGAACTAAAGCACGCTGGCAGGATGGCCGAAACGACGCACAGGGAGACGAGCGAGGCGCTAGACAAACTCGGGGAACGCTTGTCTAAACTGGAATCCGCCCTTACCCGTTACCAAGGGTTGTGGGGCGGTATCATGCTTGTGCTGACCGCCGTAGGAGCGGCCCTCGCAATGTTCAAGGGGTTCATTTTCAGGAAACTGGGGTGGGTGCTTGAATAACATCTACGAGTACATCGCGGCTAAAGGCGCCATGTGGGGCATCCCCCCTAGCCCGTTCGGCCCTTTTGGTTCCGATCCGCTTCCCCGCCTCACCCCAGGACCGGCCGTAAAGGCACGCACCAAAATGGGGCGTGTTGGGGGGCTTGGTAATGGTGGGGGTAAACTGCAAACAGCCCTGCAACAGAACAGGGGTCTTTTTCTAGGAACGTAAGCTATGGCTAAACTGAACTTCTCCGGGTTGACTCCAGGATTCGGTACTCCGCTCACGCAGAGGCCGGTAATGGACCTGTTTCAGCCGCTTTCCCTAGACCCGAACGCAGGCCCTACTCCGAGCGGTATCCCGGCTCCCACGGGTCAACAGGCCCAACAGGGGGGCTTCTGGGGTACGTTGCAGGCGGTATTGCCCGACCTCATCAACGCCGGGGCTGCGTGGTATGGCAACAAGCAGATGGGGGATCAGTACCAGGCCGCTGCTAATCAATCGGTGGGCAAACCGTTCCCGGTTTCCTCCCCTTACGGTAGCATGACCTTTGACCCGCGTACCGGCCTCTCTCTTACTCCGGGAGCGGGGCCGGGACCGTGGGCCGGTGCTTCGCCTGAACTGATTGGTGCGTTTAACCAGCTTAATGACCAAGGGGCTATCGCGCAGGAGGCGCAGGGGCGGTTGGGCTTGCTTCGACAGCTTGCGGCACCGGAGGAGCAGCGGGCTACCAACACTCTCACGAATCAGTTGTACGCGCAGGGTCGGCTCGGGGGTACTGGAGGAGCCGTGCAACAGGAGGCGCTTGCCCGCGCACAAGCGCAGGCGGACCTCCAGCGGCAGTTATCTTCGATGGACTGGGCGAATCAGAATGCTCTCCAGCGATTCAACGCGGCGGGGAACGTGGTCGGTTCCGGACAGCAACAGCAGAATCTCGGGTTTGGTCAACTTCGTGATCTCGCGCAGCTTGGGATACAGGCGGGTAGACCCCCGGCCTCGGACCTTCTTGCCGCCATGGCGGGGGCACGAGGGGCGGGGATGCAGTCTATCTTCGGAGCCCTTGGCGGAAACGAGGAAGGGGGTATCGGGGGAGTGCTCGGGGATATCCTTTTCGGCAAGAGGGGTGCTAACCAACTCTCCGGTGGGGATATGAACCTCATCAAGGGAGGGCTGGCTAGTTCTTTTGCCGGGCAATTGCTTGGGCAGGACTCCACCTGGGGGCAGGGTCTTGGGGGACTTGGTAGCCTCTTGGCGGGCCTTGGGACAGACAACTACGGCAGCATGGCTTCGGGTGCTGGTGGCCTTCTGGGGGCTCTTAGTAAGGGGCTAGGGGAAGGCTCCAAATTCGGGGGCATACTCGGGAGCCTCGGCAACCTTGCCGGTGGTATCGGTTCCATCCTATCAGGAAAGGGCCTTAGCAGCCCTTTTGAGGTAGGCTCCGCTCTTTCAGGACTCGGAAGCGTGGCTTCTGGGCTGAGCGGAGCCTTGGGTACGGGATCGGCACTTGGCGGCACCCTCGGATCAGCGGGAGGATTTCTCAGTAACCTTGGGGGGCTGGCCTCTCCTGCCAATCTTTTGGGTAAACTGGGTGGGGCGCTTAGCGGTACCGGATCGGCCGCTGCCGGTGGTGTGAGCAGCGCGTTAGGCGGAGTAACCTCCGCCCTTGGCCCCCTTGGTATACTTGCCGGATTTGGTAGCTTGGCCAAGATGGGGCTGGACAAAATGAACGCGGCAGGGGAAAGAGACCTTATAAGGTCTACCGAGCGGGATTTAACATCCGGCTATAGACCCGTTAATTCCTTGTTCGCTACTAGTAACTGGCAAGGGAGACAGCAACTAGGCAAAGACCCTGCGGCAGACAGACAAGCCGTTGAGGCGGCAAACAGGCTGAGGGCAAAATACGGGCAGCCCCCACTAAGCTATCAGACATAGGATTAGGATAAACGACATGGCTACAAATCCTTTCGAGGCACTACTGACTCCCGAGAATCTTCGCCGTAGGAGGGAAGTGGAGATGGCTGCCATTAACGCGCAGCAACCTAACTTCTGGGTGCAGCAGGCAAACCGTGCCGGGGCCGGGCTTCGCCAGACGCTCCGTGAACGCGGTATCGGGCTCTCCCCGAGGGACCGGCAAGCCGCGTACAACCAGGGCATTCTGGAGAATGCCGCGCAGACGGTTGCTGGCATGGTCAAGGATGGCATGGACCCGAACGAGGCCCGCGCCCTTGCTCTTGAAACGGCTGGCGGGGAGTTCCTGAAAAACGGGAACTACGAGGAAGCGCAGGAAGTCATGGGACAGGCGAACCAGATTCGCACCATGCTTATCGAGCGCCAGAAGCTCAAGGCGGAAGCGGATTACTGGCAGAACATCAAGCCCGTAGTCGATACCCAGAAAGCCGGTGCTGCCAAGGGGCAGGCGGAAGCGGCGCAACAGCGGGCGGAGACGGGGGCTGCCCGCGCCCCGGCGCAGAACGTGAAAGACATTGCACAGGCCGGGTACTATGATCGTATGCCGCAGGAAAAGGTAGGAGGAGCCGCAGGCGGTACGCTCAACAAGTCTGCCCGGTTCGATATCGTAAGCAAGATGTCGGGATGGATGGGATACACGCAGAAAGCGGAGCAGATTGCTACCGTTCTCCAGCGTGCTGCCCGTACCGGCACGGTGGCCGCAGGAGGGCTAGCGGGCATCCTCAATGAAGTCAAGGGTATTCTTGGAACCGCCCCCGGCAACGTAGCGCAGATCATGGGCCAGCAAGACGCGGAAGGCCGCGAGGCATATTCCCGCATGGCCCCAGAGATTGCCCGCACCGCAGACAGGCTTGGGGTTAACCGCGCCCTGTATAATTCCCTCGTGATCGACATTGCATATGATCGCGCCAGAGCCCGCGACTCGGGGGGCCGGTTGTCGGACAACGACATCAAGCTCTCCATGCAGGCGCTAGGCGCGTCGGGGGACGCGGAATCCATGCTTGCTGCGCTCCGTAACGATCTCGGTAACCTGTGGCAATCAACGTCACGAGATTTCAGATACAACAAATTGGACACGGACGAGGAACCGGCTTGGGTGGAGGGACTTGAACGGGCACGCCAGATGGGGTTCGAGAAAACCCCCAAACAAGCGGCCCCGGTTCCTACGGGGGTACCGGCTCCTGCTGCCAAGGGGGAGACGTTGCAAGAACGCGCCAAGAGGCTCGGTATTCCGGGGTATTAACGAATGGATGACATCCAAGAACTGTACCAGCTTGCCAAAGACGCTATCGCAGCGGGGGATGAACAGATGGCCACTGCGGCGATGGACCGCATCGAGGCATTAAAGGGGGCTCCTGAAAGTAAGGGGCCCGGTGCCCGCAGACGGCCGGAGATGGCTGTGGCGGCTGGAGGGGGAGGGCCGCGTAGCGGCAACGTGGAACAGAGACCGTACACGTTTGGTATTCCTACTGCCCTTACACCGGAGGAACGGGCCGCGAACAGCGAGGCCACCGCTACACTCGGTAAAGGGCTTGCAAGGGGCGCTTCCCGTGTGCTGACGGGCCCGGGGCAAATGGTAACGGCTGCCGCGCAGGCTATGGGTATCCCCGGCGCGGATGTAGGGCAGTACACCAGCGGCGCCAAACAACTGGAATCGGATGTGCTAGGCCCTACCTCCCCGGAACAGGAAATGATTGCCCCGGCAGGGGCCGTTGGCGCAGGACTCGCCGTGAATCCGGCGATGGCTTCGCGGACAATACTCGGGGGTATCGGCCGCAGCGCAGCTATGGGGGCCCTCGGCGGGGCTACCACGCTGGATACCTCGGCCGAAACTCCGGGGGATGTTGGTTGGAACACGCTGCTCGGGGCTTCGGCCGGAGCCGTGTTGAACGCTATCCCGGCTACAGCGGCAGGGATCAAGAACAAGCTCTCCGCATGGTTTAATCAGCCCCCCTCTCCCGAGACAGCACGGGCACTGGAGGAACTGGCCAAGACGCCGGAGTTCAAGCAAGTAGCCCTTGAGGCTGGCCAGCGTACAGGTAACCGCACGTTGCAGAACATGGTTGCGCGTGTGGCCGCCACGCGCGCGCGTAACTTCTACAGCGATCAGATCAAACAAACCACCGCGTTGCTGAAAGGCAATCTCCGCGTAGCTCCGCGTGACGAGAACACGTTGGCCTATCGAGCAGGGCAGGCGTTTCACAAACTGGAATCAGAGCAGTACAAGCTGGCCACCAAGGCTTACGGGGAGAATCTGGACGAGGTTACCCGCCTTGCCTCCGCCTCCAAGACTCCTCCTATCCCAATGGCGGATGTTGCCCGGTTCGTTGGGGAGAATGTGGAGGGGCTGAACACAGAAATGTTCCGCAGATTCATGGACCCCGCAGCAGCCAAATATTACCCGGAGTTTGCCCGCATCTATGCAAGGGTGGTGGATGCGGCCAAAGAGGGGAAGATGGCTGCGCTATCCCTCAACGAAATTGTGACCTTGAACCGTGCTGCGCGCTCCATGCGCCGCTCCCTGTACCGGGGAGACTATGACTCCCTCTCCGAAGCGGAGAAGTCGGCTATCCGCAAAGGGAGGGATTTCATTGAGGCACTTGACGGGGACACTACCCTCGCTATTGAAGCGGGAGCCGTGGACCGTGCCGGACAAGAGGCCCTAGATAAGTTTGCGCAAGGTAACGCCGATTACAAGGCTTTCTGGGATACCCGCAAGCTTTTGCAGGCTTCCGCCATGGGGCAGTTGTTTGGCCGTGGCCCGGTGCGTAACCCGGAGCAGGCCATCGACGCGCTTCTGCGCTCCCCTCCTTCGCAACAGGTTATCGCACTAAACGCGATGCGCAAGCTAGACCCGCAGCTTGTCGGAGACATGAAAGCATGGCAACTCAATAGGGCATTCGACAATGCCGTGGACCTTACCAATCCGGCCAGCGTGACTGAGTTGGAGCCGGACAAACTTGTGAAAGCATTGACGGAAGGGAATCGCGTCATCGCGGAACGTTTCTGGACTCCCGCCGAGTTGCAGCATATTAGGTCGGGGCTGGCAGCGTTGCGGTTGATCGGGGACAGGCTTACTTCCTCCAATCGTGGCGTGGAGCCCAAGGCCCTCGGTGTAGCCCTTGCGAGCCAATCCAAGGTGTTCGCCATCAATCCTATCTGGCAGATGCTTGGTGCCGGGCGGATGGAGCGGTGGCTTCTGAATCCCACGGCCCTCACCAACCTTAGGGTAATCGCCAATACTATCAATAGGCCCACTGCCGCCACCGCCAAGGCTCTCGGGTATCTGGCTGCCCAGATGAACAACCCCGAAGAGAAAAACGAGGAACCTCGGTGGATAGACCAGGAGCAAGCTACCAATGCCGGACTTGGCCAGTAAGATCATAGACCGGGAGAAAGGGTACGTACATCATCCCAAGGACCGTGGGGGCCCCACCAAATATGGGATTACCCGCCAGACACTTTCCTCGTGGTTAGGGCGGGAGGCTACGGCGGCGGATGTTGCCAAACTGGACAAGACTACCGCCTCCAATATCATCAACGCGGAGTACGCGGCCCCGTTCTCGTTTATACGACCGGGCCGGTTGAAAGACCTCCTTGTGGACGCTGCGGTGCAACATGGCCCCGTAGACGCTATACGGTGGCTCCAGAGAGCCGCTGGGGTTACCCCTGATGGTAGAGTAGGCCCCCAAACGATCGCCGCCGTAGGGGCGCAGGGAGAGGATTCCCTATACGATTCCGTGCTGACTGACCGGCTGGCCAAGTACGCCGCCCTATCCCAGACTCCTCGGGGGCGGGCGTTCGCGAAAGGATGGGAGAACCGGATGGCGGAGTTTTTGCGGTGAGTAACTTTGACCGGGCGTTCCAATTCCTCATCGGGGAGGAAGGGGGGTACGTGAATGACCCCAAAGACCCCGGTGGGGAAACCAAGTACGGTATCTCAAAGAGGGCCTACCCCAGTGAGGACATCAAGAGCCTGACGCTGGACCGGGCCAAGCACTTGTATAAACGGGACTACTGGGACAGGATTGACGGGGATAACCGGCCATGGAACGAGGCCCTGTGCCTTTTTGACTGTGCCGTGAACATGGGGGTAACCCGTGCGCGGGAGATAGACAGGAGTGTGGCCAAGAGGGGGTACGAGGTTCTGTACCAAGCGGAACGGGCCCTGTACTACGCCAAGCTAAAAACGTTCCCCAGGTTTGGCCGGGGGTGGATGCGGAGGCTTATCCGTGTGGCTATCGAGGCAACGAAAGGGGAGGAAAAATGAGGGGGTTGCTATGGATACCGATGCTGGTGTTTGGGGCGGTGACGTGGGTGGTGGGAGTACCCCTAGTGGGGGTACTCTCGTACTTCCGCCTGTGGACCGAGCGCCCCTCAATGTTTCCCCGATGGGGGACTATCAAGGTGTGGCGCGGGGGCCGGTGGACGTGGCTGTGGGGCAACGAGGAGGATGGGGTTACTGGGGCGACGTGGTACCGCGCCCTTCACGCCGACTGGAGTGACCGGAAGCAAGCATTCTTCTGGTCAGCGTTCAGGAACCCGGCCAATAATCCCCGGTTTATCCGGTGGCTTAATCCGGCCATCGAACCGGCCAAAATCCGATACCGGGCGGGGGTATGGGGCAAGATCAAGTGGGACTATACATGGCAAGGGATTCATAGCGGGTTCCGTGCCTTTGTCCGCGTGAGAGGGGACTTGTTCCGGTTCTGGATCGGGTGGAAGCTGAAACCTACTGATCGTGGAGGGTTACCCCCCTGGGATTTCCGTAGCTCCGGGTGCGGGTTCTGTCTACAGTTTAAGCGGGTTGCTAATGATTACTGATGCGTACAAAGAGCAGTTGGAGCAGCTTCATAGGGAATCGGAACGATGGGGGAGTACCGCCCATCGGTACGCCAGCATCGTTAATGACCTCGCGGCTCGCCACGCGGTTCGTACCATACTGGATTACGGGTGCGGAAAGCAAGCTTTGGCCGCGAACCTTGCGGGGGCTCCCTACAAGATCATCGGATACGATCCCGGTATACCGGGGGTCAACAGTCTCCCGAGTGACCCGTGCGACATGGTGGTAAGCTGTGACGTGCTGGAGCACATAGAGCCCGAGCACCTTGATTCGGTTCTAGTCTCCATGGAGGCCCGTGCCCGCAAGGTTATCTTCCTTGTGATTGCCTTGTACGCGGTGGATCGGAAACTCCCGGACGGGCGGGGGGTTCATTTGATCGTAGAGACGGCGGATTGGTGGCTGGCCAAGCTGGCAGAAAGGATGCCGGGGTGGAAGGTAGAGGTACTTTCGGAACCCCCTCAACCCCCGGTGTACGACCACACGGGGCGGGAGAGGAAGAGGAAATCGGCTCTTAGAGTCGTGCTAACGCGGAGGATAGAAGGTGTTTAAACTCATCAACCCGTATATGGCGCTCGGGGCGCTACTCGCCCTCGTGGGGGCTTTCTTCTTCGGGATCAAGGTAGGGGCTGACCGGGAAGTGGCCACGGCAGCCCGCATCGAAGCCCGTGTACGGCAGACGGAGGATGCCGCCATGAAAGCGGCGGCGACGGAAATCGCCAAGATTGAAGTAACCAACAAGACAGTGAAGCAGGTACTTGAACGTGAAATCGTTGAGAAACCAGTTTACCGCGATTGCCATAACACTCCTGACGGGGTGCGCAGCATTAACTCCGCCCTCGAAAACCGGCCCCTCCCCCCTAGTGATAGCAAGCTGCCCGATGCTGACGCCCCTAGCCGATGACAGTTTCGGGGCGACGGCATCGAAATTGGTGGAGGTAGCGGGGATTTACTACAAGTGCCGGGCAGCCGCACTTGCTTCTCCCGAAAAGCCTGACTAAAGCGGAACCTGCTCCGGTTTAATCGTGCAGACGTGGATCACGTAGGGCTCCTTCCCCGACGCCAGCAGGGTGCGTCGCAGACCTATCCCCAGGTCTCCCACCCTGGCCCCGTGCCACTTCCCATCCGTATCCACCACCGCCACGCCTAGCGGGCTATCGCATCCGAAGATGATAGCCCATGCGTGGACCTTCACCGTGGGTTCCATATCCGGCTCCCCCGCCGTAGCAAGGGCTACGGCAAACGCGGCGAGTACCCCAACCCCGAACCAGAACAAGTTTCTCACGATTTAACCTCTTTCACCGGAATACCGGCTTTCTTGGCAATCTTGACCATGTGCGCGGTGCCTTTCCCGCCCCTGAACGCTATCACTAAATCCGGCCCCAAAGCAAGCATAGCCTCGTTGCGGAGAATGCCCGCCATCTTGCCGTAGTAATCCCAGTCCGGCTTCACTACTGCTGAGTGTACTTTGTGCTCCTGGCACCACCGTTCCGCAAGAGCATCGGCACCACGCGCTCCCCCGTGAATTACTACGGGGCTATCCGCGCAGAGCAAAGTATCGCACAAGACTTCCCTAACAACCTCGTAGTTGTGGAACTCGCGGCCTCCACACACCAGCACCTTCATATTCCGTACTTCCTCCTAAGATAATCCATGGACAGTGGCATGATGTCGTACTGCCCGTCACGGACCTCGTTAAGCACCACTATCCCCCGCCACTCCCCATTTCCCTGGGGGCCTCGGTATCCCTCATCGTGGAGATAGAAACTGCCAGCAACCAACCCGTGCCGGATGATGTTGCCGGGAAACTGCTTGACTCCGTACAAAAACCCTTGCTGGTGCCCCTGCACGAAAGACCGGCCAATCTTGTTCAGGCGGTTTTCAATCGACCCGCCGATAGGGTGGTGGCTGTGGGCGGATTGGAAGTAATGGGAGTAGGCGATACCATCAATATCCACGATGTCAAGGTATTTGTGGACCCCGAAATCCCGAGTATCGCACAGGTGCGAGCCGATCACCCCTTCCCACCGGGGTTCCGCTTTGGCCACCCTATCCGCCCGATCCTCGTGGTTGCCCTTGAGAAACACTTTACGGGGCTTCCACCGCCGCCTGCGGTTCCGCTCCAGACGGGCAATCTCCGCCTCCATAGGGGCGCACAGGCGTTTAAACGCCTCGTTACCTACCAGCAAATCCTCCTCGAATCTGGCCCCCTCTAGCTCCGCCGAACCCTTCTCTACGTGACTGTTCAGGGACGGGAAATCCCACCAATCCCCAATCACCACCACGGTATCCGGCTTGTAATCCACGATGGCCCGCGCGGCCCAGTCTACGTGCTCCGTGGCCACGCCGGGCTTGACCTGGGCATCGGGGATGATTAGGTGGCGTTTATTCAAGGGCTTGCTCCAGCAATCCCATCGCTTCTTCCATATGATCCATCAAGTGCCCGGTGGTGCAATACCACTCGTGTTCACGTTCAAGTTCCTCAAGTTCCGCGTAGGCGCTTTTCAGGGCTTCCAGGATGTTTTCTAGGTCATAGTTACTCAGGAGCATACCGCACCTTCTTTCCCGTGATACGCTCGTACTCGCGTTCAAACCTGAGAGCACCATCCAACGGGTGAGCCAAGACCTCCTCAGAAATCCCATACCCGATCTTTTCTAACGCTACGGCCTGCTTGTAGTCAAACCCGCTAAGGTATTCCTCCCCTTTACTTGGCATAAACGCACGGGCTTCCACAGCGAGGGCACTAGTATCGGCAAGTTTAACGTGATGGGAAACCTCAACAGGGACGCCATACTGTATGCGTAATGCCGTGGCCACGTTGCGCTCCATGTAGCGGTACTCTGGCAGCAGGGCCTTTATGGGGGTAGCCATGTCATTCATAACGGATTCGTGGGCGTCGTGCAACAGCCCCTCCAAGGGGTCTCCCCCCAGGAATTCCGTAATCCGCGATACGAGGATGCTGTGATCCGCCACCGAGTAGAACACTCGTGTATGCCCGGTAAATCGACACAGGAACCCTAGTCCGTGGGCGACGGCACTGATATCGAACCGGGGTCCGGCGCAATCGAAGAACCCGTACTGAGTCTCGATTACCCCCGGCCTAACTACCATGGGAAGTCACCCACGGACCAGGAAGCCCAAGCCATTTACCAACATCGGCCAGCAGTTCTTGCACGGTACCCCCGTTGTAGAAAGACTTAGAGACGAGATTACGGTCAATGCCGTGCTCCGAGATATGGGTAGCCACCCCGGGAACTTCACGGGCTATACGGATGACAACGCCTCCCTCTTTCTTGATGCGGGTGGCCTCGTTGTTGAACCGGACATCGGGTATCACGAGGCGAGGAACGAGAAGCTTGTTCCGCTCCTCTTTCCAGTGTTTGAACAACTCGTTTACCCAAACATCCTGCCCTGCCAAGTGACGGCCTACCTCCGTGCCGAGCCACTGTGCGAGTTCTCGTGGGGAGAGGAGAGGGTCTTGCGCACCGATAATGCCGAACTCGGCGTCGGAGAATACCCCAGACACTGCCGGAGATTCTTTCCACTCCCGGTTCTGCCAATCTTCTACACGCCACCCGAACCGCTTGTTGAGCAGGGCCTTGATGGGATCGGCCAGCCCCCGCTTTACGAACCCGTGCTCATCCACAAGCCAATCAGCCACGGTATCCTTGCCTACGCCCGCGCGGCCCGTGATCCCCACGATCATAGGGGCTCCCCAGAACACCCCGTTCTCTGAACGGTAATGCACCCCTTCAACGGTAACCATCGTATGTCTCTCCTGTTGCCCACCAGGGAGTATGTTGGCCTGTTTCATAAATTCTCCGCATAATCGGTTCATACAAGCGTACCCACTGCCCATCCTTTATCTCATCCGGGTGCCACTGGCACCATGCCAGCCTTTCCGCAAGGCGTTGCCGGAGAGTTACACGGGGCTGACGGTAACCATCAATCTCCTGGCAGATTGGCCACAACATCGACCCCTTGTTGTACAGCCTAACATCGATCACGCCGTGAAGAAAGGCATCCAACAACCCGTTGCTGTTCATGGCCAGTACGGTTGACGCGGTATCGAAATCGGCGTATATGGACGGGTTCCCAGAACGGGTACCGATATTCCCGTATGGGGTATCCGGTTCCCCTCTGCGGGCCTGTACCGGGTGCTGGCGGAACACTAGGCGACCGCCGAGAGGCTCTAGCTCCTTCGCCCGGTCTTGCAACCACCTACCGTAATCCTCCAGTGTATCCGTAATCTGGGCATCCTGGTACACTTGCCCGAGGATCAACCGATCCCCTTTCGGAGGGTTCTTGCGCCACGGTTTCAGGTTGCCGAGGTACGGACTTGCGTTTAGCCGGGAAGGATCATCCACGAGGGGGTGTTCCCCGAACCCGTTAAGGCCCTGCCACCCAGTCATCACTGTTTCCTTACGGGGGTGGAAAAACCCGTGATCGAGACAGCAGACTATGGTGTTAGGGAACTTGGCCCGAATCTCCTTGGCCCATCCCCACCCCCAACAGAACACAATCTCATCGGGTGGGAGGCGGTCATAGGTTTCCCGAACGCGGTATCCCCGTCTCCGCAATTCGGCGGCTATGGGGGCCATGGCCTTGACCTGGTGGGGCACAGGCCGCGTAACGCACGCAATCTCCGGGAACTTACTCACGCCGCAGCCACTTCTTCGGGACCTCGTTTCCCACATGGTACTGGAACCCGTGATCGCGGGACCACCCCGAGTACCTTACTTTGCTGGACTTGTACAGATAGTTATCCCGCTGGAACACGAGCCGCAAGTCTATCCCCGGAAGCTCCCCCCGAAATGCCAGCAAGCGCCGCCGGTTTGTCCCTGTAAATCGGCCCTTGGCCTCCACGAATACAGGGGAAGGGGACTTGGGGTATAGTACGAAATCGGGGGTGTACGTGCTGGTACGCACCACATCCGTAGAGCCGCAGCCTTGGCATCTATGACCGGGTTGCGGCAAGGGAAACTTGAAACGCTCGCTTTCGTATTCATACGGCACCTTGTCTCGTTCTAGCCCGGCCCTGATGGTACGTTCCAGCCCGGAGCGGGACGTGACCTTGCCCCCGGACTTGGTGACTTTGCCTCGCCTCACGGCAACCATTTCCCGGTACCGTAGCACACAGGGCACCCGGACCCCTGCTTAATAGTCACCATCCGTGACTTTTTATCGAGTCGGATAAACCGAAATTCAGGCGCGGTATCCGCCGTATAGCCCTTCCCCTCACACTCTACGCATTCATCATACGTCGGAGCATCCCACTTGGATCGCTTCTCTTTCACGGGTTCCATACGTCTCCCTCAAACCTACGCAAGTGAACCAGGTTCCCCATCTCTATCATCACGGACACGGCGGGCCTGTCAGTGTACGGGCACCCCGGCCTGTTCTGGGAATCCTCGAAAGCCTCCTCCATGACCCGGACGCACTCCGAACGCGGCATCTTCGGCGTAATCAGACGCTTGGCCCCCACGGGCCCTACCTTGTAGCACCCCGGAATGTTATCCGCGACATCCCCAACCAGTATCTGCCGGCACTCGTTTACTAGGGCCTGTGCCGGGGTAATGTACTCAAACACTTCCTTTTTGGGGTTGTACAGGGCTCCGGGGACCGTGCGTAAGTCCTTGTCTTGGGACACGATGACACACGCACGCCGATCATGCCCTAGCTCGTAGGATGCCTCCGTTACCGCATCATCGGCCTCGTTGCCGTTGGTGACGGTAGCCCCGTACCGTTTAATCATGTACTCCCGGATGGCCTTGTAGTGAACCGGTTTCTCCTGTACCCGATTACCCTTGTACGGGGCTACCTGTGCCACCGCGAAGCGGAAGTTTTCCTTGCCCGAAAGAAAGAGCCGGTAGTCGGGGTACCCCGCCGCCCGCATGTCCCTTATAGTTGTCTCAATCGCCCTCTTGGCGAGGGCCAAGGCGTTCTCTACCGGCTCGACATCAACGAACTTCTCTCCTTCCTCAAAGACGCCGGTCAGCGTTGACTGCGCGGCAAATCCGCACGAGTAGGCCCAGACATCCGCATCAATCAACGCGACCGGCTTCCCCACAGCTTAGTCCTCCTCATCATCGGTTGACGCGGTGGACTCCTCCTCCCCGGTATCCCCGTTTGCACGGGCCACGGCACCGAACGTGGCCACATCCTCGAAAAACTGCGCCGTGTAGTGATCCACGAGGCCCTCAATAACCTGAGCAATATCCGCCGTTTTGCTCGGCAGCTTCACCCCGCCCTTGTCAAGCAGAGCCTTGACCATCTCAAGGGCATCCTTGCGCGACGACTGGTACTGAATCCGGTTATCCCTCTGCGGATCGTACCCGACACTCCCCCCACCCGAGCCCTTGTTCGCCGTGGACGAGTCAACGACGGTGACCTTCCCCTTGACCTGCGCCCCGGAGCCGGTATCCTCCCCTGCCTCGAACTCAACCACCTTCCCGGTAAGGTTACCTGGGTTCTTCTCCCCACAACGGTAATAGGTATCGTTACCGTCGATCTTGATGGTGTAGAGGGTCTTGTTCTTCCATTCCTTCTGGTAGACCTTCCACACCTTGCCCTTGACTGTAGCCATTAAACGTTTCCTCCATCGTACTTGTGACTGAACTTCAATTCTTCCCCTTCCCCCCAGAACTTGCCTGCTTTGAATCCAACGCCAAGGGGGACAACCATCTTCCGACCGTACACTAAATCCATGTACCGGTAAGTTTTATCCAAGAAAGAGTCTATAACAATTTGTCGGTACTTGTCAACATCTACCGACGATAGGTACGCCACAACGGAATCGTGGATCGTGTTCACGATAGCCCCGTCGATGCCTACTGCCCGCATCCCCCAGAACGTATAAACGAGGGACACCGGGATAATGTCCGCCGTGGCAAAGGACTGGATGGGGATGTTCCGTACCACGTTAGCCCCCTCCACGTACCCGCTCGCGGTAACCCGCAGCTTGTGGTACGTGATGAGCCCCGAGGGGAGGACCAGCCTCCCGGTTTTCATGGCCGTGGCCACCCACCGCTCCTGCTCGGCAGTCATCGTGGCATACTTCTCCTTGAACGCCCGGTAATACCGCTGCTCCCTTGGCGTACCTGTCTTGCCCTCCGAGAACAGCGGCTTGAACGTGTGCGATTTGGCTGCCGTACGCTGCTTGCTCGTTACTTCCACTTCTGGAATAGCGTTGATGACGCTCGCAGTAAAGCGGTGTACATCTTCCCCACTTTCGACACTATGTAACACCGCAGGATCGTTGCCCAACTCTCCTGCGACCCTGAATTCGAGCCCAGCACCATCCGCCTCGACCAGGCTATACCCTTCTGCCCCCGCGCAGAATAGCCGCTTGTAGTCTCGCGGGAGATTCTGGAACTGGACCCCCCGTTGTTTTCCTCCCACCAGAATTCTTCGGCCGGAGGAAGAAAGTCGATGGGTTTTGGTGACACATTGATTGAAGGTCCCGAAGAACACACCGCCGCGTTCTTCAACAACGCCCTTGAAGAAATCCAGAGATTTGGTGAGAGCGCTATCGGCCCCCCGATGGGCTCGAAACGCGGTGAGGAACGCTTTTTGCTCCTGGGTTTTGGCTTTAAACCCGGAGAGGGTCGCCTCGTCTGTGCGCGGTTTGCCTGACGCCGTTTTGAGGATGTTGCCCCGCTTGTCGCGCGGCTCGTCGAACCCGAGGCTCCCGTAGACGAGTTCCCCAAGTTGCTTGCCGGAACGGAGGTTTGCCCCTTTTGAAAGGGCTGCGAGGTTGATTTCCGCTTCCGCACGGATTTTCGTTTGCTTTTCATGTTCTTCCAGCACCCTTTCTTTGTCTAAACACATGCCCTGAAACTCGATCTCGGAAAGCACAGGGGTAACGATGCACCGGGTAAACATCACCGGCAACAACCCGTTGGCGCGCATGTACTTTCGTTGCTTTCGCGCGATTGCCACTACGCTATCCACATCTCGGTTACATCGTGCCAGCAACAGGTGGCGGGGTATTTCAGACGGGCAGATACCGGCATCCATCATCCTTGCCACTACCGAGTGCTTACCGGGCAACCCGTACCTGCGGCACGTAGCATCAAGAGACAGACCAAACTTCCGGTTCCCTGCTATGACGTACTCCCCGATCATGGTATCCCACACTAGCCAATCGGTAGTATCCACCCCCAACCGCTTGAGCCACCCTAGCTCAAACTTGGCATTGTGGGCCACGAGTATGCACCGCTTTGGCCACGAGTAGGCTTGCACCACGACCCCGCGTGCCGGGGCCCCGTTCTCGGACACGCAGCACAGGACAATCTCATTTGTACGGGTACGAGGATCGCCGTGATCCTTGTTGGTGGTTTCAAAGTCAAGCGCGAGCACCGGCAATGAGGCATCATCGTACCACGCCGGAGATGGGTTCTCCATGTAAAATGGCAGCCTCCCCGCCACGATTACTTGCTCGGCTGAGTCTTGTAGTACGTAAGCTGCTGTTCTTTCAGCTTCTTAATTTCATCAATAAGGGACACCACCACATCGCTCGGCACGGTACCCCGCAAGGTACCCCAATTCTTCGTGTGCTCGATCAGGCCGATCAGGGCCTCCGCATCGGACTCGCTCACAACCCCATCAAGGGCCTCTCGGTAACTAATGTACATCTAAACGTACCTCTCAAACAGTGGTAAAACGACTGGTTTCTGCCCGGAAATTGACAGGGAATGCCATGTGCCTGCCGGACAGCTTGTTCTTGCAGATAGACAACATGCGCTGGCCCGCATTGTACAGCGCCTGTGTAACCCCAATCCCGATGAGCACATCCGCCGCCCCCGGTATCCCGATATTGGAGCTATCAATGTCCCCCGTATCGAGCACGGAGCGGTCCCGCGCCGAGTCCGCAGCCTGTGTCACGGAAATGGTAGCGATCTTGTACTTTTTGCCGATGGCCCGCACCCCCTGGGCTACCTTATCGAGCATTTGGGTGAAGTTATCGGTTTTGGTCCCTCGCAGATTCCGCAACTGGTCCACGATCAGCACGGCGGGTTTGTTCTGGCGTACCAGTTTCTCAACCTCCGCCAGAGAACCCGGAGCCAACTCCCGCATCACAATGTTACCGATGCCGAGACGTATAGCCTCTTTCTCCGCCTCATCGGGAGCGGATTCCATGGTATCGTAAGTCTGCCCCGTGATGCACGACACCGCCCGCACCATCAGATCAGCCGCCGCATCCTCGTTGATGATATACAGCACCTTGATGCCTCGGCGGGCAAACCCAACTGCCATAGACAGGGCCAATGCGGACTTTCCCGACTCGGTTAAACCGAAAATGGTGACATTGTGCCCAGGGAGCAACCCGCCCCCGATAGCGTCGTTCAAGGAACGAGGGGATACCCGCATCCGGTTCTTGCGAGACGTGCGGCGACGCACGATCCCGTTCCATGACAACTCCGGGTCATCGGAGGACGGCACGGACAGGGACTGGAACTGGAGCAACAGCGGCTCAACATCTTCGTACCCCTTGCGCGAGCTAAGGGCAACCCCCAACTCGTTGCGGACACGGGCCAGCGCCGCAAGGCGCACCAACTCCGCCACGTTACGGGAGTCGGCCGTACCCGCACCGATGTCGCGCACCACCGCCTCGGTATCCTTCCGGTGCTTCGGGTTGGGCATGGGCTCCACCGCGTAGGCAACCACCGTCTCGGTATCCGCGCGCACCGCCTCCGGGGACAAGTCGTAGTATTTGCGCACGGCTTCCCAGATAGGTAGCAAGTCCTCACTGAACGCCCCTACCTCGGTAGACGCGGCCACCACGTCGAACGCGGCTCGGTCGGCCATAGCAGCCTTAAGCAGAGCCCGTGGGTTCACTTTTACCTCCCGGAAACCAGTTCTTTGATCGCCCCGCAGTCTAAATCCTTTATATCCTTTTGTAAAGGCACAAACGAGACTTCCGCGCCTCTATTCACGAGCCTTTGCACAATCTTTGCTGCTTCTGCTTCCGCCCCTGGGTCCAGCGCCACATATATGGGATTTTTATAAGTCCTCGCCCACCGGACAATATCATCCTCCGTTTCCCCCCCCATGTGCGTACCGAGCAAAACCACAACCGTCACCTTCGTATAACAGGCCAACTTGGCCGCGCTCTTGGGGTCCTCCACGATCCACAATCCCTTTTCTTTGCCCCCGATGGAATGGTAAAAGTTTTCTGTCAGACGGTAAGTCCTGATCTTCTTGTCCGCCGTTCGTGTAGTTACCCCGCAGATGCTACCGTTTAAATGGCGACACACCCATACAGCCGTGCTCGGCTCCGCCTCTAGCACGCGCATACCCCCCTCAATCGCCATGCGGCAATGAGCCATGTTGTGCAAGTTCCTTGCCTCCCAGTCATCGGCCCACCGGGTAGGCTGCTCGAATACCCTTGGCTCGAAAGTGCGTTTAACCGGCTCAACATGTTTCCCGGCCTTGCCTTTGAACCCGCATGAGGCACGGAAACAGTACCACACGTACCCGTCCCGGTCCCCGGTCACGGATAGCTTGGCCTCCTTGCTACGGCCACCCCCGCACAACGGGCACAGAAGCATCCGGGTAGCGGAATCGTCGTATTCCCTCATACGTTCGGCCAATTCGGCACGGGCCTGGGCATAGGCGTGCCGCGTATAAACGGTCATCTCAGTCTCCCCTCCATACACCGTCAGGTCTCACGGCACGGAGCCCTCGACGTGATTTGCCGGTCCGCAATCATCTCGTACACCGGACAGTGCGTGCAGCGCCGGCCGTTGCGCTCGAAATAGGGGCGGTAGCCGCAGGCGACGGCCTCTTGCTCGCCGACGCCGCAGCGGGACTGGCAACCGGCGTTGTGGTCGGCGATGAGCTGGCGCAGACGTTCGATTTCGTCTGCCGCCTCAATATCCAGGTCACGATCTTCCGGCGCGAAAATATCGCGCGTGAATCCTGCGGTGCATTCGTACCGTGTGCGCAGCCGTTCGCTGATGTCGCTCATGGTTTGAAACTTCCACGATCGCAAATGGAAAGGCGGCTCGCTTCTTCGGCCGCGCCTCGCATAGCGGCAATGAAAGCCTCAAGTTCGTCCCGATCGTTGATTTCTGCCCTGTGAACGATGACAGCGTTGCGACTCGCGCTAATCTCGAAGGGGCCGAGGGCATCGTCATTCGACCCGAATGCACCTTCGCTCCGTCGAAAATCCACAGCGAAAGTAACGACCGTCCCATCCATAATGGTCGGTCGGCTGCTCGTCTTGAATAGGTCGCTCATTCCGCCTCCTCCAGCATCTTGCGTAGTTCCTCCGCCACCGGCCCTTCGCTGCGGCGGGCGTGTTCGCGCAGGCGCGCCACGAGGTCGGTCACCGCGTCCCCTCGCTATCCGGCTCCAGCGGCACGGCGCCCTCGATGCGCGGCCGCTCGTTGTTGTAAGGAATGAACTCAGGGTCGTAGCGCAGCGCCTCGCGCGCATCGTCGTCGCATTCGACGTGCCAACGGTGGTCTTGGAGCCCGTCGTAACGCGATATCTCGTGCCGGTGCCGCTCGCCGATCTCTATGCGCTCACCGCACCAAATGCAGCGATGTCGTTTCCCGGCGCGAGGGTAAGATTCGCGGATTAGAACATATGTGCTCACCGCTTCCCCTCCTCGTGATATATCCGCACGTCTCCGTCAGGATCGCGTATGATGGACACATACACCACGGGCGTTGGCTTGTCGGTCATGGCTGCGGCTTTTTCGAGAGTGCGGTAAGCGTGGCATCGGCGTAAAGGATTGCCAGTTCAGCAATATCCTGCGGCCGATTCGTGATGATGCCACTCTCGCTCATGCGGGTAATCGCTGTGATAAGCGCCGCCATTGCTACCTTAGTGAACTCTTCACGTTTGATTTGTTCAGTAGTCCATTGGAAGTCGGCAGAAAAACTCGGATTCTCGAAATGATCCATCTCTATAGCTCCTTCTCGTTCTCGCGCTCGGCGAGCATTGCTAAAACTCTCCGTCTGCCACTTGAAAACACGGGATATCGAGTTCGCGCCACATGCGGACGACGCGCGCGCGGTCCTCGAAAACACCAGTAATGCGTTTATATTCAGGCGGCTCTACATCGGCGAGCCACTCGGCTTTCAGGTGGTGATCGGGCCGATGGTCGCCCGCTTTTCGCATGAGCAAGGTTTCTGGTGCTCTGAATGGTTCCCACGAGAGGAGGGGAACATTCTTGAAAACGCCATAGCGATACAGCCATTCTTCGGTTTCGGCTCTGACTTCATCAGAGCGCCCCGACCAGACCCATATTTCTGCGCCACCACGTCGCAGTCTTTGCAGCGTGTGGATAACCGGCCAGTTCGGGCCGTCGAGCGGGCAGGCCGCGAAGAACGCGCGCCAGTCTTTGTAATCGCCCTGAATGAAACCGAGACGATGATTGATGAGCGCGAGCGTGCCATCGAGATCGAAGATGTAGATTGGCCGGCCGCTCATTTCTGCTCCTCCGGCAGCAGAGCGGCGAGGGCGGCGTTGATGCGCTGGATGAGGTTCATGCCGCCTCCGTGTCCGGCAGCGTCAACTCGTCGCAGACGGTCTCGTACACGTCCTGCTCGACCATCTTCGTGCCGACCTTCACGCGCCGGCAGACGGTCGACGAGAACGAGAGCCAGATTTCGACCGACACGCCATCCTTGCGGAAGAACGCGCGCCATGAGTTGTCGCCCTTCTTCGGCGGGCTGTTGACCGTCGAGAATCCGCGCGTCCGCAATACGCGCACCATCTCGGCTAGCGCGTGCTTGTCGCCGAACAGGTGAATATCGAGCGTGTTCGGGAACGTCACCCGACCATTCAGCGCCAGCGCTTTCGCGACAATCGGGGCGAACGTCGCCTTGTGCTGCTGCCAGAGCAGACGGCGTTCCGACAGTGCAACAGCGTCCTTCTGCAGTTCGATGTCGACCGGATCCATATCGTCGGTGGTATTCATAGCGCCAGTTCCTCCACGTCCTCGTGCAATGCAAGACGGTCGGGTTTGGTCATAGCATACACCTTGCCCACGTCACGCCCCCTTCGGGCCTTTCGGGCCCCCTTGTCCGAAATAGCCTATCACAGCAATCGTGGCGAGGGCAAGTGCCCCTATCCACGTAATCCCGTCCGGTTCGTCCAGAATCACGGTAGGCGGGTCCATCACCGGAATTGTCTCGGTCGTCCCGGTCCCTCCCCCGGAGACTGCTGGGGGAATCTCCTGGCGTTTCTCTTTGCCACCTCCCGCCCCGGCACACGCCACCAGGGCGCACGCCAACAGGAATCCCAACAGTGCGTGTTTAACCATCGTTCTTCCCTCCAAAAAGTGGATACATATCGTCCTCCTAGCCGTTTTCCAGTGGTACCCGCTACCCTACCCTTGCCCGGTAGCCGATAGCGGCTCTACGGGCCTGTGCTTAGGGTTAAACAGGCACCTTCCTAATTGTACTCGCTAACTTGATCGTAGAACTCCCAGTCTCCGTTAACCCAGTCCCATTGCTGTTCCCCCAGAGGTTCGTAGCTGTCTGGCGGGGATGCTGGCGCGTCCTCTGGCAAGTCCCCTAGGCGCTCGGTAACCCCGGTCCACGGGTTACCATCCTGCCAGTTACCTCCGGCCAGTTCTCGTTCGCGGCGAGCCTCCTGGCGAGCCTTGCGGCGGGCCCGCAGGTATGCGTCTCTGTTTGCGTACTTCTTGGCCATGTCAACCCCCAACGATTTACCCTTACTACGGTAGTGATACCGTTACCGTTTACGTATACCGTTACTAGTACCGTATACCGTCTTACCGGTTTTTATACTGGTACCGTTATACCGGTTCCCGTTACATCTAGTCTAACACGCGATCAAGTAACCTGTCAACGTCTTATAGCCTCCCCCGGTCCCGATACAGGGCCCGGAACCGGTCCCAAGACCGGATCATCTTGCGGTCCACTGTCCACCCTGTCACGGGCCGGAACGGTAGCAAGCCAAGCGTACCGGAGCGTCTCCCGGTCTCGGTCGATAAGGTCGGCGTAGTGGTCAATGGCCACGGGCAATGCTTCCCCATAGGTGTAACCTCCTTTTCGGACCAGTGCCCGGGCATGCGCCCTTACGTAGGCTTTCCCGGCCGGTCCCCATGAAAAACTCTCTCCGGTCACGGTTCAAGCCACATGGCAAAAAACCGTGCCGGGTTAAACAGGAACCACACGAGATGTCTCATACTACCCCCATGGCTCGCCGGGCGATACCCACGAGATCAAGAGGTGTGGGGGGCCCCAAGAGGCGGCCGGCGTCGGCGGCGAGGGCGGCGGCGTGGGCGGCGAGGGCGGCGGCGTCGGCGACGGCGATCGCCCGGCGTGCAGCGAGTGCGACGGCGTAGGCGGCGGCGGCGGCGGCGGCGAGGGCG
>JBFXJZ010000011.1:0-14174 GCA_050174305.1 Pyrinomonadaceae bacterium
GTTACTTATGGGTAACCAAACACCTATAACCCGCGTGAATAATGCTCTCCCAGGCCTGTTTCACCGGCCTCTTATGCTTTTTTGATGTTTCGGGGAGAGAAGGGGGTGTGATATAGTTAGCTTTCTTTTGGAGGGGATAAATTTCATGGGAGAATTTACCGAACGTTTTCGGATCGTTGAAACTTCCGATGGTTGGGGGGTGAAGATCGGCGGCGAGCTATTACTCGCCAGGTGGAACAGCCGGGGAGCTGCTTTAGCTGGGGCCAGGGTGGAGCTTTACCGCCGCGCTAGAGTTGCGAGTGATATTCAAATGGATGTTGAGGGGATATGTGCGGCGGCCGAATCTGCCAGGGACAATTGTTCTTAAATTTCTTCTTTTACATGGTATGGTCTTATGAAAATATTTACGGGGAACCTAACCGCAGATCGCGATAAAAAAGCCGCGCTATACCGCGCCGCCGTTAAAAAACAGTTCGGCCAGGACGCTACGCGGTGGAACGTTTCTCCGCCAAATTTCAATGATGAGACAATGAACGCTTGGGAAGAATTTTTGCTTGCTGACGATAGATTAGCTAATTTTGTTTCATCTAAAATTAGAATAATCGATTTATTTCTACTCGCGGGAATAACGGCCATTTACTCCACTGGGTTTCTTCTCGCGCTTTACTTGATCATCCTGTTATTGGATGCTCCCATGCCCTGATTGTTTTCGGGTGTTGTTTCCGGCTCCGGCACCATCGCCCAAATAAAATCCCCGACCGCCAGTAATGCCGCGCCGAGCAGCGCCCATTCTGGCGGTTTTTTATTGAGCGCGTAGCTCATGGCAACGTAGGCATAGAATGCGTTTTTGATTCGCGAGGGATTCATGTGTGGCGATACGCCCGGACGTTGTATGTGTTATCGGCCGCCGATTTCACGCCCCCGCGGTTCGGGTCGGCCGGTTTTTGGGCAAAATGGACATAATACGTTTGGCCGGGGTTGATCTGACACGCGGTAAGGCGGGCCGCGCCCTGTGCGTTGGGGTTGTTGGTAATTGTGAGGGTTGCGCCTCCCGTGCCGGTCATGGCGTCCGTGCGGTCATCGCCGGGACGTGGAGTGCCTCCGCGCCGTACCTGGATGCGGGCACACTTGCCGGGAGCGACCGGCATGGCGCCGTTTGGGTCCGCGGTAATCCATACCGATGGTGCGTTGCCATAGTGCAGTTGCTGGGCCGAGATGGATGCGACGTAGGGGAACGGCACGGGGCGCAGTACCAGTGTGCGCCGACCGGTGAACGTTGCTGGTGTGTAGTTTTTCGTCGCAGCGAAATTTATTTCTGAATCGAGAACGCCCGGTAAATTGGCTCCGGTGTTGGGGGTAAGCGCGGGCGCCGGGCCGGTCGCCGGGTAATTGCCTGGGGGCGCGGGGCCGATATCGATTGCCGGCGGGGGCGGAATCGGCGCCCCGGGCGATCCGCCGGGGACATACCCGGGCGGCAGTCCGGAGTCATCGGGGGCGGGCGTCCCGGGCGGCAGTTCGGCGGCGCCTGCTTTTCGGGAAAACAGGAACAGCGCGGCGACTCCGCCGAGCAACCATAACAACGTGCTTTGATTTTTCATGTCAGGCCGTCCGCGGGATGGGAACGTCGCGAGAAATATCCGCCACATATTTCTGTGTTTCGGCGGGCAATTTCTGCAACCAGTAACCCCCGCCGGAGCGGGATTTTAACACGTTGCCCGGACCGGTATTGTACGCGGCGAGCGCCAGGTCCCAAGCCCCAAACGCCCGATACAGCCCGGCCAGGTATTTTCCGGCCCAGGGGATCGCTTCCGCGGGGTTGCAGGGATCGCGCAATACGGGCGCGCCGTAGCCTGGCCCGGCGGCCGTGGTGGGCATGGCTTGGGCGATCCCCATGGCGCCCGCGTGGCTTGAGCGGCGGCACTGAATAATGTCCGCCTTGAATCCCGATTCTTGCATCAAAAGCCGCGCCAGGAGCCCCCCGGGGATGCCGTTTGCGCGTTCCGCGGACTGAATGGCGCTCAGGTACGGCCCGGCTTCCGGCGGCAGCCAGCGGGGCGGAGAGGGGATTATCGAATACGGGGTTGGTGTCGGCTGATTGGACATGGGCAGCGCCGGGAACTGGATCGGGGGCAGCGGGGAGAAAACCGGCGGCGATGGTGCGGGCGCCGGCTTGGGAAACAGGGTAAACGATGGCAGCGGCATCCCGGTGAAGGGATTTTTGCCCCAGGTCAGCGGATCGCGCGGCGGTGTGTAATCGAGCGGGAGCGGCGGCCCGTAGTATTCGTCCGCTGGCTTTTTGCGAGCGATCAGGGCCAGGGCAGCGCCGGCGGCCAGCAACAGGATAAGCGGCGCGGTTTTCACGATTACCCGCTGCTATTCGCTGGTGGTTTACCGACCGCTTTTTCCGGCACGATGATGGCGATGGCCGAAAGTAGCGCAGCGATGGCTTCCATGATGATTTCAGCGCCTTGGGGGCCGAAGCGGGCGGACAGAAACGCCAGCAGCGCGGCGCCCAGCCAGGACGAGTGCTCGCCCAGGCGGTCAATTACCGTCTTCAGTGTGTTTCCCATTTTTACGGCTCCGGCACAATTTGAGAAGGTCGCCGGCGATCCGAACCGCCACGCCCGCGATGGAAAGATACACCAACACATCTTGCGGTGTCACGCTCACTGTGTAAATTCCCGGTAGAGTCAGCGCGAACGCGATCGAACCGGCATAAATGCCGTAGCTGATAGCACAATCGGGTATATGGATGTTCGGGGTCATGCGCTGTATTTCATGAAGATCGAATGAAAGTGCAGGATTTCACCGGCGCCGCCGGTGGCGGCGTACAAGACCAGACTATCAGTCGCCGGGGGAGCGGTGTAGGGGGGTAGGCCGGTGAGAAAAAACGGGTTTTCATACGTTAGGGGCCCGTAGGATTCGCCGCTATTTCTCGCCAGTGTGCCATAGAGGCGCAGCATGGATTCTGACGGGGTGACATCCGGGGCGTAGTTCAAAAATACATCGTCGCCCAGGTTATCCAATAGACCGATGGCCAACGATCCCGTATTTTCTACGTCTTCGCGCCAAGCGAATAGGCGGGTCTCGATCATTGCACCGGAAATAGTCAATAAATCCGCGAAGGGAAATGTCGGCGAAACAAATCCGGCGACATTGTCGCCCGTATCATTTGTCGTACTCAATCCCGCCAGGTCCCATTTATAGAGCAGGCATTCACCATTGAGGGGGCGCCAGTTCGCCCCGTCTGAGATAAACAGTAAACCGGGCGGCAGTGTCCAGGTGTCCAGGATGCGGATAATCGTCCCGGTATCGACGTCGAAGGCGTTTGGTTTTTCGGCCCAGGTGTAGGTTTTGAAGGTGCTTGACGCGCTCAGGATACCGGGAATTTCCACGGTTTCATTTTCGGTACCGATCACGATGCGGTTAGGGCCGTTGACTGTTGCGCCGGCTCCCAGGGCCATGGAGCGCGTCGCCCGAACTTCTGAATCCCCGCTTACCGTCGCGCCGGCGCCGATGGCGATGCTGTCATCCCCGTACCCGTTGAACAGGGCGGGTTTTTCAAAGGTTCCGATTCCGATGCAATTATCGTGATTCGCGGTGGAGACTTGTGCTTGAATCAGCGTGTTAAAATCGCTTTCCGGAAGGGTGCCGGCCGCCGTCCCCAGCGCGAAATTTCCTTCTCCCGGCAGCGCGCCGCCACCTGTGCCGTTGACGTTATTGGATACCGGATTTATTTTGTAATCCGACGATGAGGGGATATAAAGCGGCATCAGAAATTCCCCGTATCGGTATCACCTTCCGCGCCGATCAACAAAATGCCGACCATATTGGGTGCGGTACCTTGCACAAAAATGTCATTGGTCGGTACGCGGAAGGGCTCGAATGCGGCACCGGGCGTCAACACCAGCGCCGATCCGGGGATAGGTGGGGTGCCGAAACCGACATACAGATCACCGACCGCGCTGGTGTTCTGAATAAAAAAATAGGATCGTTTTTCCTGCGCGCGCGCGAGGGTGCCGAGTAGTCCCGCGGTAAACGGGACTGTCAAAAATGACGATTGCCCGCGCGCCGCGGCCAATAGCTGTGGATTGACGGGCGGCGGGGTAAAGGGGATATTGGGGGATGACCCGGGAAGCGGCGGCGCTGTCACGCCCGGTATCTCCACCGGCATCGGCCCGCCGCCCCCCGCGTAGATCGGCGGGGGCGTGTAGTCGATCAGTGTGGGCCAGGGTAGTGTGCCGCGCTCGCGTTCCAGATCGGCCGGGAGCATGCCGATGCCGGATTGGCGTTCCTCGCGCTCCTCGTGCGGCACGGATCAGTACCCCCGACGGTACAGTTTCTCGCCGATGAATGACAGCCGCAGATTGTAGTCCGTGGCCGCCGAGAAATTGGACACCTGGAGACTGACCACGGCGCGCGCGGTAAACAGTTTGGGCGTGGGGATGATGAAGGGTAGTTCGCCCGTTCCGAATAGATCGGTAATGGGCACGGACCGTTCCATCAAAAAGCGCCCGCTCCCGGTATCGGTGATTTGCAGCGACACCAGCGGAATCACGCGCCCGCTGTCCGTCTGCGCGGCGCCCGCGATGTCGGCGAAGTAGGTCAGTTTCCGCAGCAGAAAATCCGAATCGGCCTGAATCTGAATATTGCCGACCATCGTGGCGCCCGCAGCCAACCCCGCGAAGTCTTGCTGATAAATGAAAAACTCACGCGCGAACGCGCTGTTCGGATCATTTTCCCCGGCCATGGCCGTACCCCCGATAAACCGGCGCCCGGATCACGGGCGCCAGGGTTGTGATTACTGCGCCAGACGGTACAGCAGGCCGTCAAGCACGATCCCGATCCGGCCGGCGACGCCGGAAGGGAGCGGCACCGGTGTCGGCCAATTCAGCGTAACGTTGAAATTCTGCGTCGGGATCAATGTCAACTCGGGGTCGATGTAGTACGGGCGGCCGCACATGGCCGCGTAGTCCATGACCAGCGCATCTTCTCCGTTCGCCGCCGTCGCCAGCGTCCGGAAAATCGAGTAGGCCGCTTCGACTTCGAGTTTCGTCTTGGGTGGAAATCGACCGATCGGTGCTTCGGTCAGAAACGAAGTCGAACCGACGAATAAATCCAGATAGCCCGACTTCGCGACCGCGTAAACGTCATTCGTGAACTGGGATGCGGCCAGATTGGTCTGAAGCGTACCGGGACTCACACCCGGGAAAAACTGCACTTCGATGCTCGAAATGATGAAGTGTTTAGGGCTCGGGAGCGCGCCGGCCGCTTCCATGTTGGTGTCGGCCTTGGTTTTTCCGCCCTGCCCTTGCGGCAGTTGGAAAAAATTCAGGCTCGACTGACCCAGGGCAGCGTAGGTGGTGAAATCATACAGCGTCTGCCGCGTGACTTCGTAAACGCCGGGTTGATTGACCGCGAAGTTTTTCAGATCCGCGATTGTGGGGAGTTTGCTCGCCATGTTTCTTTCTCCAGTTTACAGGGCGTTGGGACAAATCGCGCGGTAATTACCGCACGAAACTCATTTCTTCGCTGGGCGAACCGGCGTTGACCGCCGCATTCATGTAGCCGAGATTTTCGGGCGGATAGTACCCGAGCGCGGGCGGGGGATAATAACCCATGCCGGCGTAGCCGGTATCACAGCCCAGGTTGAGCGCCGGTACCGCGGTAGAAATAACACTTTTCCCCAACCCGTGGAGCATCACGGTAAGCGCGCCGGTCCCGAAGGCGTCCGCTGTGCTACGTTTCACCACGCGCCGGGCGAGCAGGGCGAGCAGCACGGCGCCGGCGCCCTTGGCCGCGTAGCCGACATAACCCGTCTTGATCGCCGCGGGCAGCGGCAGATTGGCCCATACCGCATCAAGTGCCAGCGCGCCAATGGCGCCGGGCACCGCACCGGTAATCAGCGTCATGGCGTCCTTCCCGGCCGCACCGCCAATGGGGTTGCGCCGGCGGCGCCGTACCGGGGATCGCAGCTTGCCCGCCGGGCGCCGGTACGGCGCTGGCGTCGCGACCACGGCCCGGATCGGATTCCGCATGCGCTTGGGGGCGGCACTCCCGGCGCGGCGCGCGCGATTGAGTGCTACCAGTTTTCGCGTTGCCGCTTTTTGCGCGGCGGTTCGACCCTTGGCCATTTTCGTCTGTCCCCGTTTGCTAGGTGGTTTGGAAGGGTTCACCAACAATAATCTTTCCGCCATGGTTGTCAACCCCTATCGACTATGCCATCTTCGGTGAAATCATACGCCCCGCCGACAAAAAACAGTTGCTTCCCATCGGCGCTGGCGCACAGCAGCGGGCACGATTTGCCCGTAAATTCGTGCTTGTAATACTCTTTTTTGCCGTTCCGCGTGGTGTTGTACAGCACCCCGTCGCAATACCCGATCACCATGGCGGCGGTCGGTAGTTTCATCGCGATTTTATCGATGAATTGCGGTTCTTCCTCGCGGAATTTGCGATAAAGCTCTATCGCATCACCCACGGTACCACCCCGGGGATTCTTTTTCCGGGCCGGCGCGCCCCAGTGTTTACGCGCCAGGGCGATGCCACAATCTTTTTCGGCGCGACCCGCCCGGGGGAGCAAATAGCCCGCTTTGGCGTAGCCACCGCGCGATCCCAAACGTTCCGGACAAAAATCCTTGGCGTTCGGATTGCGCAAAAACCGGGCTATTTCGGCGCGCGTCCCGGCCCCGATCCGCCCGGTCGCTTTTTGTCTGGCCCAGGAGACGGAAATTTTCCCGCTGGGTGTTAACCCTTTTTCCCGCTTGGCGATCTGGTACAGGCTCATTTCAACACCCGCAGCAGGACAAACCCGAAAATCCCCAGCGCGAGAATTCCGCCGATTCCGGAAAGCCATCCCCCGGAATCCGATTCCACCGCGCCTGAATTGAGCAGGGTGTCTATTTCAGCCGCGCTAGCGCCGCGTTCCTGTTGCTCTCGAATGAAATTCAGCCGCTGGCGCATCCGGTTCGCGCTCGACATCCACGCGGTAATGAGCGCAATCAGACCGGTAACCACCGCGACCGGGATCAGCACCAGCGGAGCGAGCCCCAGACCGCTCAGGTTGGACGGTTTTCCACCCAGGAGATTGTTGATACCCCAGTCGAAGGTGCGGGATAAATCGGCGACCCGCGCGTAAATTTGCGCGCCCGTCCCCATGATGCTGTCATATTCCGCCTTGATCGGGCCGGTCGCGAAACCACCCAGGGTTTTAAGTTCCCCATAAACCGCGACAAATTCCCGCGCGGTTTTTACGAATCGATCCAACTGCGCGCCAAAGTCAAGCACTTGCGGGAATTGCGTCGAGCCAAATTTCAGGCCGCTGGCTTCCCGCGTTTCGCTGATGGTCTCGCCGTAGGTCGCCACGCTACTTGCCCCGTTTGTAAGCGAACGCGGCCAGCAACGCGCCACCGATCAGGATATAGGCCATGGCGGATTGTGTACCCGGCGCGATGGCATTCGCTGCCCCGGTGATTTGCTGGGACTGTTGCGCGATCTGTGCGAGCTGCAATTGTGTCTGTGCGTTTTGCGCTTCTTGCTGCAATTGCAATTGCGCACGTTGCAACTCCTGGAGCGCAATCAGGCGCGCTTGGTCCTGTTGAGCCTTGCCCTGCTCCTTCGCGGACAAATAGACCGGGACGGCATCGATCAGGGTAGCCAATGCCGACTGCCAATTTCCCGTAGCGATATTGGTCCCGATGGTTTGTTGCCCAGTCGGCGCGGGGATACCTGTCCCGCCCGCGGCGAACGCGCCGAAGTCAAACCCGGCCAGCCCCGATCCGGCGCCGATCCGCTGATAGATCGCGTACACGGCGGGCAACTCGTTTTTGTAGCGGGCAATGATGGTCCCGAAGACGGTCATTACTTTTCCCCCATCACAACAAACAGCACCACGCCCAGCGCGCCCAGGACACCCGGCCAGAAATACGGGCTATCGAAAATCGACGGATTCGCGGCGGGCATCGGATAGCCGGGTGAACTGTAGCCACCGGCGGCCAAATAGGGTGTTGGCGCGTAGCCCGCCGGCTGTGCATACCCGGGTGATGGGGCATAGGGCGGGAACGGATAGGCGGGCGACGGCAACGCGGGGTATTGCTGCGCACTCGCCAGGATCGATGCCCCGCTCGCGTTGATCCGTTGCGCCAGGGCATCGCAGGCGGCCGTGGCTTTATTGTTCACCCCGGGCGCCCAGCGCGGGCAAGGGCCGGCCGGTCCCCAGCGGGTAATTTCCTCGGGCGTCAAATACGGTTCGAAATAGGAGCCGTAAGGGTATCCGCCACCACCGCCACCGCCGCCACCGCCGCCACCGGTATTCAACAGCGCCGATCCGCCACCGATCGCCGCGCCGGTATAACCACCGGACGCGAAACCGGATACGGCACCAACCGCCACCTTGCCGATATCCTTGAGGGAAAACCCCGCCAAATTGGAATGATTGGTCATTTTTTCAACGGCCCCCTTTGGATTCCAGCCCGGTGCGACGGGTTCGGTCGCATCGAGCGCGACCCATTGGCCCCCTATATAACATTCGGCGATAACGTGTTCAAGTCTCCCGGGCGAAAATCCCAGCGCCTGAAAGCGCACCGGGTGCCCGATGGATTCCAGCAGCGCGCCCAGGAGCATGACTTTATCGTCGCAATCGCCGGCCCGAAGTCGCAAGGTCTGCAACGGGCTTTGCAGCGTCTCGACCCCGTTGACATCTTTCAGGTAACGGATTTTATCGCGCACATAATAAAAAAGCGCCGAAACTTCGGCGCTAAAATTTTTCTGGGGTAAATTCCCGGTAAGTTTAACCGCCAGTTCGCGCACCGCCGGATGGACCCTGTACCGGTCCACCCAGGACCGCATTTTTTCCAGCGTCGCCCGAATCCCCGCCCGCCCCGCCGGTAGGCTCGCCAGTCGGTACTGCGTCGGTTCCGTCATTGTCGGGCACCAATTCCAGATCGGAAAGGTAAAGTAGCACGTCGGCCCGTACCGCGTCCAACCATGCCTTGTAGGGCGCCGCGGACGGGTGCGCCACCAGTTTATTATAGGCTTCATCGGGGACGATCCACGCTCGCAAGACCGCTTCGGGGACCGTATCCATGACGATGACCGCGTAGGCGTTCGGGTCAGACCCGGACGCTGCGCCGCGTAAAAGCTGATTGACGTAAGGCAACAATTGGAGCAAGTTCATGTCGGTTTCTCCCGGTGGGGGCGTTTGGGGTTGGCGGGGAATACCGGGCGGCGCCGGTAGCGTGACTGGCGCTGGGGGCGTTTGGGACGCGCGCGCCACCACGTCGCCAACGGTTCCGCCGAATGTCCGAATCGCCGTGGTAAGCGCATCATCATTCCCGCCCAGGTCACGCCCCATTTCAAGCCCGCGTAAAAACACGTCCATATTATCGGACTTCACGGGCGGGGCAATCAATTCCTTGGCTTTCAGCATCACTTCCAGGATATCCGGCCCCGAGCTTTGGCGCCCCGACTCGAACAGCCGCGCCATCAATTCCGTTTGTTGCTTCGCGCTTTCCAATTGGTATCGCATGGTTTCCTGTTGCTGGCGGTACATCTGCTCGCGCATCATGACCATTTGCTGCTGCGTGGATTCCTGTATCGCGGCCAGCATATCGGCGATGCCGCCAGACTCGCGTTCCTTGTTGGGGGCGCGCTTGGGCGCTTCCACCGACAACGCGCGATTGGCCAGCAGCATTCCACCCCGCCGAACCTGTACCCGGAATTTCCCACCGCCGTATTCATCCCGCAGAATATCCTGGATACGGGTCAAATCGGCATCGTCGGCGGATTGCGTAAACAAGTAGGAACATTCCCGCCCGTCCGGTTTATCGGCGCGGTAGATTTTTATTTCCGCATCCGTACCACCAATTTCCGACAAGACACTATCAAGTTTTACTTCAGACAGGTCGCGCGCATCATCGCCGCTTAAAATATCGTCGAAATGTTCCGGGTCATTTTCGGGAATCACTTCACGTCGAGCCATAAATTGCCCCTTGGTTGGCGGTTAAAGCCCGGTCAATATACCCTTGACCGGGCTTGGTGCACAGTTGAATGCGTCTTTATGCCGCGTTTTGCGGGGCCCGATTCTTGCCGCGGACAGCCGGTCGGGTATCCCCCTCCATCGAATCGGACAACGGCAATTGCGGCATATCCGCATTACCGATCCGCAGCGGCGCGGTTTCCGATACCCGCGCCAGCAGCCCGCCCAGCAAATCGGCAATTTTCAACTCCACCAGCGGGGTAACTTCAAACTGGTAGCCGATCGGGGTATCCGTCCCAGAAATGGCGATGTCGAAGCCGAATTCGACCGGGCTACCGTCGGACGATTCCAGCGCCAGCCCGAGCAGGTTGGCGCCCAGCTCGGGGAGCAGGCAAGTAAAACTTTTGAATTCCTCGCCCGTCACCGTGTTGATCCCCTGGAACTGGCCGGAAAACTTGACCCAGGGGCTCGGCTCGCCGCCGAAATGAGAAACCCCGTCCGTTTTTCCGCTCGCTACCCCGAAAATGCGGGCGATGGTTCGCGCGCCGCCCTCCTTGGGGAGCAGACTTTTCAGATCACCACCGCACACATTTTTGACCGTGATTTTCTTTATAAATGCCATAACACTCGACTCCAATTGGTTGCCGCGACAATTTGCGGTAAGTAACTATTTCGGAAATTCACGCGCACGTCAATCTGTTTTACGCTTTATTTTTCGGGTTATAAACCTGGGGGCGCTTTTTGCGGAAAAGGTCGGCGCGTCGGCATAATAGGTGACCACGTCACCCCGGGCGATGGCGATTAAATCCGCCGCTGTTAATCTGGCGCCTTTCGAGCGCACTTTATAATCCCCATCAACGCCCCGCAAACAGTACAATTTTCGCCCACCGAATGCGGCATAATCATACCGCCCCAGGTGCTCCCATGTGCCCAATCCGGTACCATATTCCAGTCCGCCCAGGGACTCGGCGAAAATGCTATCGGTGTCGCAATACAAAAAACCCGTGCTCGCATGGATCGCGCGGAATAATTTAGCCCGAACGTACCCGGTAATGCTCGCACTGGTAGCGACGTTGTAATAGCGTTGCTCATCGGGGCCGAGAAACCGCGAGACTAGATAGTTATCCCCAAATTCCGAACAAAAAGAATATTCCGACTCCCCTTCTAATTCAAACCCGGAATCTACAACCCGAAATTTCTCATAGCGTTCGGGATTGCTAGAGAATTTACCGTAAAGGGAATTGAGAAACAATTTACAGAAAATATCCTCGGCCTTGTCACCTTTTTCCCTGGCGATTTTCCGGAGATTATAGAAGTAATTCACATATAACGAAAAGTCAGTCAATTCATCAAAGCATATAACTGAATCTATCCGGTAGCCGTCGAACAGCCCAGTTTCCACGGCGGCCAGGACTTCCCAGCCGGTGACAAAAAATTGCCGCTCGCCCCCGTCGTCGGGAAACTCCAGCGTCTGACCCTTCACCCGCGATGGGAACACGCCCCGCGCCGGCCCTACCACCACCAGGAAAGCCGCGCCGCGGGTGTTATCGTCCAACCCCCACCACGCCCCGGGCTCTACCGCGTGATACTCCAGCCCGATCGGGTGCCGCCGTAGCATGGCGTCCGGGTAAGCGCTGTTAATGTCGGCCCCTTCAAATGCACCGAAATGCTCACCCACGCGCCGACACTCACAGCGCCCACCGTAGTAATAAGAGGAAAATTCCCGATAAATTACCCCGTCTATATCGTGCGGCGGAGCTCGCCCGGTCATGTCCGACCAGATCGCCATGGCCGCGCTCGCCTGGGTTAGGTGCAACCCGTAGTTGGCAATAAACCGGGTAACAAAATCAAATAAATTCAAACAGTCCGAATGGAGATATTCCCGAATTTTCGCCATATTTTCGGGAATATGCCGATTATCGCGATTCATCAAGTTATAATCGAATTCGTCTTTTTTATACTTGCTTAGAGCGACGGGTAATATGCTGTAGCTATCGCGGAACTCGGCGCGACCGATCTTGAAGGATACCAGGCGCCCGTTGATGACCTTTACCGCTGTCTCCGGCGGGATAAAACCGATCAGAAAATGCCAGTCAAAGCGACCGCCGTTATGGGCGTAAACGATGACGGATTGGTCGAATACAAATGCCAGGAAATCTAGCGTTGACGAAAATTCCCGATACAGTTCCCCATCATAATACCCCCATATAAAGGGCTCGGGGAATTCACCATGCACGAATGGATCGGTTTCACAGTCGGCGACTGCTATGGTTTTATTTCCAATTTTCATTTTTCCTCACAGAATATGCCACACTCAGGAATATTAAATTTTTTCATGCGACGCCCTTTGGCGTCAACTGGTAACTCATCAAGAAAAATTCGTTTTCCACTGTGTCTAACCAATTTTGCCCCAATTCGCCGGGATTGTACGGCACGTTGATAAAAAATATCAGGGTCATCTTCCCTTACAAAATTCCAATAACTCGCGCTAGTGACCTTAACACACCCCCGACAATTAGCATTAGCATATCCACGGCGATACGATTCCGGTAACAAAATGCCCGCGTCATTTAAGATATCAAAGCACTTTTGCTTAGTTATTCCCGCTTCAATCAAAACAGGCAAAACATTATCACGCTCAAATTTCTTGAACCTTTCAAATCTTTTTAATTCCTCATATGTAAAACCTAGAACATGAAATTTTACAAATTTATTTTCATTTTCCCAATATTGGCGCGCTCTCCTTTTTAATTCCCTAGTACACGGAGCACCACTGATTCCGGACATATATTTTTCTTTTTCCCATACCTGAACGGCACTGCAATCCGGCCATTTAGGATTTATAACGCTTTCAATTTTACAACCTATCCAACGCTCAACGTCCCGCAAAAATCTAATATTATCTGGAAATTCTTCGGCAACGGGATTATTAACTATCCTTATATCGAAATTATCCGAATATTTAATAATTGTAATTTTGGCGGCTACGGCACTAGCTGCCCCACAACTAAACCAAACAGCAATTTGCTCACGCATCACAAATACCCTATTTTGTCCGTTTTACGATTAAAGTTTTTATTTCATTTTCCGACGCGACAATATCGCGCTTGGCTTTCGCGATAATCACCCGCTTGACAGACTCGGGAAAGTCCATACCGGGTTTCATGCGTTTACGAAAATCTGATGCGGCCACAATCCCGGGCATATTGAGCCGATCAGAATCAAGACTCTCGTTGATGGCCCGCGTCAAAAGCCCGCGCAATTCCCTAACATTCTTTTTTGTCACACGCGAATAGCGCGAGACGTGAATTATAAAATTTTCACGGTCATTTATTTTATTTTTAGCGTCGAAAATCTGTTTTGTGTATTCGGCACGTTCGGCTTTATAGTCGCGTTCGGAATCGCGATAATCGCGAATGTCTTTTATTGTTTTGAAATTGAAACCAACCAATCCCCGCACCCATTCGCCGGAATTGGCGTAACGGTTTACCAGGTAATTGATGATGCCCCGAATTGCACTAGCGTCCGTCACCCGCGTGGAGCGGTCCGCCGCCGTCAGAAAATAATTTCCCACCATCACCCCATAACTACGGAATCGCTTCGCCGTCGCCGATAAAACAGATTCAAGCACGCCCGATGGATTCACGGCAAAATCACGTTGAGTAAATCCAAATGCCGAAAACGGAAGTAAGGTGCGTTCGACACTTCCGATTTTAATTGTCACAAAGCCAGCCGGGTCGGTAGAAACACGCGGCTTTTTAGCTCTGAGTTTATGGGTTTCTTGATCTAGAGAAACAATTGTTGGGATAATTGCCGCTTTTAGTTTCGGCAATGACGATTGGCCAGTCGACTCTTTTATGGTTTTTAGATTCTGCTTGATGGGGGTGCGAAAAACATAATGCGGGCCGGATGTCAGACGTAAAATTTCTTCATAGTACCGCGTGACAGCCGCCTTCCTGGAACTCGACCACCCGGATACCCGGCGCGCATCATAACCGGCGCCCGCGTCAAAATTCTCCGCGTACTTGCGCACCACTTTCACCATGGCGCGATAGTTCGCGGGAGATTTTTGTTGACGCTTTGCCACCGTTGCCCCTTGACAATCCCGCCTCGCCGGCGCACCGTGAAAACGCTACCGGTCGCGCCCTCTCGACCGGTAGCCCTCTCGTTGCCCGATCCTTGAGCCGCCCGAAAGGGCGGC
>JBFXJZ010000012.1:0-11430 GCA_050174305.1 Pyrinomonadaceae bacterium
TACAACGCCAACCGGCCCCACAGCGCCCATGGTGAGCTCACCCCCACCGAGTTCGCTCTACAGTGGACCGCGACCCACCAACCCCAAGTTGCATAGCGACTGGACCACCAACCGGGTCCCCCTCACAGGATCTTGACCCGATCCGGCTTGGACGCCTTGGCGTAACTGAAATGCAACTTGTTGGTCAGTCACCTGCCGCCCTGCAGACATGCCCTTCATATAGGGCAAGCCTTAACCTCTACGCGCAAAAACAGGTGATGCGCGTCGGCTGGTACGAAGACGGTAGCGATGCCGATAGACTGTCGCACGACGATCGGCGCTAGGGAGTTTAATGATCGACTTTCAGCATCATTACCAGCAGCTTTATTTCAGCGGTAGCCTCGACGAATGGCGCCGCGCTGTTGCGGTAGGTACTGCGCACAACGTTGTGCGCTGCTGGACGGAAGTGACGATCTCGTCTCGCCCTCCCCTTGTCGTCGAACGTGGTTGCGGTGACTATGCGGTAGCGCAAGAACTCCACAGGTTGGACTCTTTTCCGCATTCCAGGGTTTCGGCATCTCCGCGTCCGGTACCCATCGGCCCGTGCCCGAAACCTCTCCAACAACCGCAGCCTCAGCTAGGCGGTTACTTCCTTTGTTCAACACCTGGCGTCTTGGGGGGACAGCCCCTACGCTACGCGAAGTCGGTAGCGGTGTACGGGTGAGCCTGGTTTTCACTCGTGGGTCAACGTTAATGCGCTATGCCGGACCACTGGTTGGGCTTTAGACATGCCATCCTGTCGAGCATGATGTCGAGAGGGGCGCACGAAATTCGTGGGACGCATTACGTGCGTGAAGGGCAAGGTGCAGTATAGAAATAATGGTTTTGGTGATCGAGAACGGTCTTTCCAGCTTGTGTATTAGCCACCATGAAACCTTCTCAGGACGGTGACCTGAAAGCATGTCACAGAACTGCGCAAAATTGCAGGCCCGTTTACAGAAAACGGACAGCGTAACGGCTGAACGGGAAATCTGGATTGTGAATCGCCACCTCGCTCACTACCGCCTGCCAGTGCTCGATCGGCTCGCGGAGCGTGTTCAGCAAAAAGGTTTCACCCTACGATTCGTTTTCGATCCGACGCTGATCATTGGGCCTGCCGAACAAACCCGCCCATACTTCGATCCGTTCATCAGTGTCAGGGATTGCAAGGTGTTCGGTTTCGAATGCTGGCGTCTTTCTGGACTCCTGAAAGGCATTCGACTCCACCGTCCCGCCGCCGTCATCGTCGAGGGCACTCCGCGTATCATCACCAACCTTCTGGTGCCCGCCGCGACTCGCGCGACTGGTGGCGTATGTCTGCTCTGGTCAAAGGGCCATATTGAACCGGGCACGCCGAGTGGATACTTCACTGACCTAATCCGATTTCGTTTCGCGAAATTGTTCGACGGAGTGATCTGCTATGGCGAGGAAGGGAAACGTGATCTCGAACGCATTGGGATTCCCAGCGAGAGCATCACCGTGGCCCGAAACACAATTGATACGGATCGAATCTTTGCCGAAAGCGCGGACCGTGACGTAGTGGCAAGCGAGTTTAAACGGCAACAGGGCCTTGAGGGTCGCCACATTGTTCTCTATTGCGGCACGTTGTATCCAAAAAAGCGGCATCTCGATCTCGTCGAGGCGTGGCCTGCGATCCATGCGGCTAACCCGGACGCCGTCCTCGTCATGGTCGGTGGTGGACCGATGTTAGGCGAGGTGAAAGCACGAGCCGCGGAGCTAGGAAGCGAGTCCATTCGCATCCTAGGCTCAGTTGGGGACGGAGAGGACTACAGTTGGATAGGCGCTTGCGACGTTTCCGTCATGTGCGGTGGCCTTGGTCTAGCAATCCAGCAAACTCTGGCTTTCGGTCGGCCGATGGTTGTTGCCGACGAATCTGGTGTCGACGGCGAGATTGTGCGAGACGGTGAGACGGGCTGGCGGTATCCGAAGGGAGACGTAAATGCCCTGGCAAACGTGGTCAACGCGGTGCTCGCGGATCCAGTCGGCTCAGCAGCGATCGGCCGTCGCGGACAGGATCTCGTTCGGAACGAAGTTAATATCGATGGGATGGTACGAAGCTTGGTGACTGCGCTCGAGCGGTCTGGCGTTCTCCCGAAAACATGACCAATCGCTTCAGCCCCACTTGCGAACAACGGCACGCATTGGTCATGCAACCCCTTCAGCCGTATGGTCACCCGACTTTAGCGCCGCCTGACGGCGGCACTGTACATTATTGAGCACTCCCCAGAATCGAGGTTCTCATGGTGAAGCCGAGGAATGTATGTATTTCGGCCACGGCCAGCATTCAAGATGCTTTTCATCAGCTGAATGCGAACGGCAAGGGTATTCTGTTCGCCGCTGACCCGGGTTCGCGAATTATCGGCTGCGTGACGGACGGCGACATCCGACGCCAATTGCTGCTGAACGGGAACCTTGACGTTCCGCTGTCTTCTTTTATGAATACGAGCTTCGTGTGGGCGCGTTCCGGCACACCCCGTGAGCAGATCCTTAAGCTTCTTGACCACCGCGTGCATTACATTCCGGTTCTCGATAATCACGATCGGCTTGTCGATATCTACAGCCGCGACGAGTTCGCGGCTGATGGTGAGTCCGAGGTTTTCGCCCGCGGTCGCGCTCCTGCGCGCATTACATTCGGCGGCGGTGGAATGGATCTCACCCACTTCTTCGTTGACCAGAGTGGAATGGTTATTAATGCAGCGATCAATAAATATGCGCATGCAACGCTCCGCAAAAGAACGGATTCGTCGGTCAGGATTTACTCCCACGACCTTAAAAAAGTAGTGGAGTCCCCGTCTCCCGCGGATCTCAAACTTGATGGGGTCCTCGACCTCCTCGTTGCCGTCGTGAGGTTGATCCAACCTACTTTTGGCTTCGAAATGGAAGTTGCTGCGGACTTTCCCGTCGGGTCAGGTCTCGGTGGTTCCGCCTCCGCTGCGGCGGCCGTGATCGGCTGCTTCAACGAGTTCAGGTCAGACCCCTGGGATCGGCATCAAATCTCGGAAATGGCGTTTCAGGCGGAGAGACTGATCCTCAATATACCCGGTGGCTGGCAGGATCAGTACGCCACGGTATTCGGTGGAGTCAACTACATGGAATTTACTGCAGATCACAACGCAATACTCCCACTGCGCCTTGAGCAGAAGACGATTGCCGAACTAGAAGAAGCGCTAGTGCTTTGCTATACCGGGCGAAACCACGATTCTGGAGCGATTCACCGCGATCAGCGCACCCGTTTCAAAGCATCAGGATCGAAGACCGGGGAAAGCGCCACTAGAAAGAAGGAGCTGACCCTTGAAATGAAGCGCAAACTGCTGCGAGGAGATGTCTACGGTTACGGGCGACTGTTACATGAAGCGTGGCTGCTGAAAAGACAGGACAGCATATTGGTTACCGACACCGAACTCGATCGGGTCTATTCGTGCGCCACAGCAAACGGGGCACTAGGGGGAAAAATTCTAGGGGCTGGAGGTGGCGGGTTTTTCATGTTCTTTATTCCTCCCTTTCAGCAGTACCAAGTTTTCGACGCCCTCTCGCAACAAGGCTATCGGTGTGAGCGCGTCATGTTCGATGAAGCGGGGCTGCAATCGTGGAGAACTCGGCTCCCAGATCTTCCGGAGTCAACCGATGGGCCCCAGGAACTTGTGGCAAATGGCTCGGGCACGCAGGGAGTGTGACGGTGACAAAAGCGACGAACCCGGCGAGGGGGGGGACGATGCGTATCGGCAGCCGAGACATCGGACCGTCCGAACCATGCTTCGTGATTGCAGAGATCGGCAACAACCACAACGGGGATTTCGATCGAGCTATCGCGCTTGTGGATGCCGCGATAGAGAGCCAAGCTGACTGCGCCAAATTCCAGATGCGAAGGCTTGACGAGGTATATAGAAGTACGAGTTTGGCCGGGAGCGAAGACGATCTATCTGTCGAGTACACACTCGATTTATTGCGGCGGTTCGAACTATCCCCGGAACAACATCGCCGACTGAAGGACTACTGCAGTGACCGAGGTATCGCTTACCTATGCACGCCTTGGGACATCAGCAGCTTGCGCACGCTCGATTCGTTCGGCGTTGAGGGGTACAAGGTTGCTTCTGCAGATCTCACCAACCTTCCGTTGCTCACGGCAATAGCGGACACAGCGAAGCCGTTCATTCTGTCGACTGGAATGTCCCGCCTCGATGAGATTCGTTTTGTCGTCGAGTTCCTCCGAGCGAGGGGGGCAAATTATGCGCTGCTTCATTGCCAGAGCACGTACCCAGCCGCATTCCATAACATAAACCTTCGCTTTATGGAGACATTGAAGGAGTTGCATCCCATCGTTGGATATTCTGGTCACGAGCGTGGTTTCGCGGTCACCATCGCAGCTGTTGCTCTCGGGGCGCAAATCGTCGAGCGCCACATTACCCTCGACAAGACGATGGAGGGCCCCGACCACGCGGCAAGTCTGGAGCCAGGAGATTTTGCCGCGCTGGTGACCGGATTACGGGAGGCCGAGGCTTCGCTAGGTGTCGCGAGTTTGGATGGCGACCGCCCGATGAGCCAGGGCGAACTAATCAACCGCGAGAATCTCGCAAAAAGCCTGGTAGCCAGCCACAACATCGCTGCAGGGACTGTGCTCGCAGCTACGGACATTATTGTGCGAAGTCCGGGTCAAGGTTTGTCGCCAATGTACTTACCAAAGCTCGTCGGGCGTCGTATTGGCCGGCCGATGAAGATGGACGATTACTTCTTTGCGTCAGACATTGACAGCCAGGCGGTTGCACCCCGCACCTATTCCTTCCGGCGCCCCTGGGGTATACCCGTCCGATTTCATGATGTCCTAGACTTCTTAGGTCGCAGCAAACCGGACATTGTCGAGTTTCATCTCAGCTACCAGGACATGGACCGTGACCTCTCGACCTACTTTTCCGGCACCTACGACGTCGGATTCGTTGTCCATGCGCCTGAACTGTTTTCGGGGAGCCGCCTGATGGATCTCGCCTCGGCTGATGAGAGCTATAGGGAGTTTTCGGTACGCGAGACACAGAGAGTTATTGACGTCACCAAGGCACTTAAGCGGTACTTTCCAAATACGACGCGACCGCTAATTGTTGCCAACATAGGTGGAATTTCGACTCATGAGATCCTGCCCGAATCGGTAAAACCGAAGCTTTACGAAACCTTTGCCCGCAGCCTCGAGGATCTCGATACCGGGGGTGTCGAACTGATTCCCCAGACGATGGCCCCGTTCCCTTGGCATTTTGGCGGCCAGCGCCATCAAAATTTGTTCATCTACCCAGAGGAGTCCGCTCGCGTTTGCCGCGAATTGGGTCTGCGTATGTGCGTGGATGTTTCACATACCAGGCTGGCATCAAACCACCTTGACTTCGACTTCCTCTCCGGTATAGCAACCCTCGGGCCGTACACAGCCCATTACCATCTTGGCGACGCGAAAGGCGTTGATGGGGAAGGATTGCAGATAGGAGAAGGCGACATCGACTTCGAATTGCTCGGCAGGACAATGGCCACGCACGCGTCCTCCGCGGGCTTCATCCCCGAGATCTGGCAGGGACACAAGAACTTCGGCGAGGGCTTCTGGATTGCACTTGAGCGTTTGGAGTCCTTTTTGTGAACCGACTTCAGTGCCATCGAGGCGGCTTCACCATGCACTTCGTCCGCCGTCCATGATGACATTTTGTCCGTTCATATATGACGACGCATCCGAGCAAAGAAATTGCACAGCGGCGCGATACTCTTCGCGCGCCGCCATGCGCCCGAGTGGGATCAGCTTGCAAAGTCGAAGGACGAATTCATCGCTTTGTCCGTTGAACACCCCACCAGGTGAGAGCGCATTGCAGCGCACCCCTTCATCGGCCCAGTACGTTGCCAAGTAACGTGTCAGGCCGACCAATCCAGCCTTGATGACCGAATAGGTCACAGGCTTTACGGGCTGCAAGTCTTTCGACAATCCCGCCTTGCGATACAAGCGTTGGTCGGGAGATAGCACCGACAAATCGGATGCTATGTTGACAATAACGCCGCCCCTGCCTGACTTCGCCATGGTTGAACCAAATATTTTGCTACATAGGAACGCCCCCGTTAATCCAACCGCGATTTGCAGATCCCATTGAGGCATTGGGAAATTCTCCAAGCGGGAGGTTTCCAAGATGCCTCGCTCTTCGGTCACTTTGGGGTCAATGGCGGCGTTGTTGACGAGAATGTCCACGCTGATACCACCGGATGTGAGTTCATTCGCCACATCCTGTACCGATTCTGCATTGGAAACATCCATTACCTTGACAAGAATATTCTTAGAGCTGAAATGTTGACTGAGCATGTCTTTGGCAGATGTCAGCGCGGCAGTGTTGACATCGGTAAGCGCTACAGTGGCACCAGCCTCCAGTAGAGCAGCTGCATGCTCGGTGCCCAAGATGCCCGCTGCTCCGGTTACAAGCGCTGTCTTGCCGGTTAGATCGAACTTTTCGAATGGCATTTGCAGGCCTCCAGCTAAATTGGCGTCATGAGTGAGTCTGACCGCCGTCGAGAGTCCAGATTTGCCCAGTGGCAAATGCGCTTCGCGGCGAGGACAAATAGGTAACCAAATCCGCAATATCTTGGGGTGAACCCAAAGACGAAAGTGACACCTCGCGTTGTAGCATGGCGTTGACTGATTGCTTGTCTTCCGCTAGCTTTTGCGACCACACCGAGCCGTCAAACAAAATGTTTCCCGGGGCTACAGCATTGATACGAACGCCACGCTTTCCTAATGGCCGCGCAACTCCGCGTACGTAGGCATGTAGTGCCGCTTTTGCAGCTGAATAAGTGACAGGGGCCCCAGGTATCACCTCCAAGCCACAAATTGAGGAAATGCAGACTATTACACCTTTGTTTGCGATGAGGGTATCTTTGGCGGCTTCGATCATGTTGGTTGCGCTCCAAAGATTGAGGGCGAAGACACGCTGCCATTCTTCGGGCGTCTCATTGCCCGGGGGGACTGATCGGCCGCTGCCGACATTGCAGACCAGGACATCGAGCCCTCCGAACGCGGCGATCACCTGCGTGACGATGTCTGACGCGTTCTGCGGTTGGGTGACGTCTCCAACGACGCCGATGCCACCAGGAAAGTGAGGGATCGCAAATGCGAGGTCGTTGGCGCTTCGGCCGTTTAGTGCAACGCGGCATCCTTCGTCCTGAAGGGCTTCCGCAATCGCCCGACCGATTCCCCTCGAAGAACCAGTGACGAGAGCTGATTTTCCGATGAGGTCAAGAATCATGGCGCGGTGGGGCCGATGCACTGGTTTACGGTCAATTGACAACCGCCACACCAGATTGACGTATCCATTGCATTGTCATTTCATGGTAGTTGCCTAGGGCACTGGCATGATCCGCATCAACGGCGCGAGCCGTTTGCAAGATGTAGTTACCTTGGTAGTTCACTTTGGCCAATTCGTCGAATACCACATCGAACTTTGTCGCACCGGTCGTCAGTGGGACGGTGGTTCCACCAAACATCCTGTCCTTCACATGAACGTTGAGCACCCGGCACCCGTAGGCATCGAACTCCTCGACCGGGTCAAAGCCCAGTGCGGCGCTGTTACCGCTGTCGTAGTTGATCCCAAATTGTCCGACCGCCAGGCGACCGATGAAGCGGCGCAGATGCTCAGGCTTGAAATCGGATTCGAAGATCACCTGGATGCCCAGATCCGCGAGAAGATTCTGTTGAGACAAGAGGAACGCGATCAATTCATCTTCTTGTCTGGCATCCTCCAAACGACCGTTGTCTACAAGTGGGACGACAACCATCCGGATGCCAATGGCTTCGCAGGCACGGCAGATGGCCAGGAAGTCTGCCTTCAAGCTGGCTTTGGTATCCCCATCGGCCTTCCAGAAGGGTGCCTGCATGAAGCAATCGCCGGTCAGCGACGTTATAGCCACCTGGTACTCGTCTTGTAAGGCTCGGATGCGAGCCTGCCCTGAAGCCGTCATTAGTGGGTTTTCGTATAGGCGCTCTTGATCTAGCGTCCATTCCATAAGGTGGATGCCCAACGCCATCGCGGCAGGGAACTCACTTTCCCATTCACGCCAGGGGAATGCCTGGATCTTGCCCCCCACCGGTTCACAAAGGCGGCCTTGCATAAATCCGATCCGATGCTTCATTTGCTATTAAAGCGATAGGGGGTCGGCGTACCAGAAACGTCAGAGGCAGTTCTTTCTGCATCCCACTTCTTGATCTGGCCGGCGATATCGATGCCAGTATTGAGGCTCCACTGATCCAGCAGGCGATTGAATCCTGCACCCACCTCGCTGGTGCCTATAGCATTTCCGTTTAGCGATGTCACCGGCAACATGCAGAACGGCGTCCCAGTCATGAAGGCCTCGTCGGCCGTATAAACGTCGTAGGCGTCAATGTTCTTTTCGATAACCGGCATACCTAATTGTGGGCACAGTTCTTCGATCACATATTCACGGGAAATTCCTCGGAGGATGTTACGCCCCTCAGGGGTTATGACCACGCCGTCTTTGATGATAAAGAAGTTGTCGCCTGTGCCTTCGGCGATGAAGCCGTCGGGATCCAGGAGCAGGGCCCAGTTGTTATCACCTTGGACCTGACTCGCCTCAATGTTCGCCATCAGATAGTGAATACGACTGCGATTCTTCACTTTCGGATCCAGCAGATGGCCAGGAATCGCCCGCTGCGATGTGAGGACGGCATTGATGCCAGTTTCAAACAGCGAACCCATTGTCGCCACCGTCCACCGCAGCGGGAAATCGGCGATTATCACGTTCGGGCCCTTGTGGAGCCCGTCAATTTCTTGGTAAATCCCAAGCAGGCCGCGGGAGACGTCGATCATCAGCCGATGCTCATCGTCCTCGCGGAACAAGGGGTCATTCGCCTCTATTGTCTGATAGCAGGCCTTTTCCATTTCCTCCGGCGTCATCTTTAGGGGAACTCGCAAGATTTTCAATCCAGCATAGAGTCGGCCGATGTGCTCGCGCAGTTTGAACTGCCTCTTGTTGAAGGAACGGGTCATTTCAAAAACCATGTCGCCGAACATCAAGGCCGAGTCATAGATGGATACCTTGGCTTCCGTCTCGGGGACCAACGTGCCGTTGAAATAGACAGTACGCATTTAGACCTCCTTTCAAGTGTTGGACTTCAGGTAGACGTCGTCATACCAATGGATTGTGTCGATTATATGGAATTCGGGGTCACGCGGATAGAGATATTCATATAGCGCACGCATGAACTCGTACTGCTCGGGGGTATTGACGTCCAGAACTAGGTCAGGCCGACGGAAGGCTTCTGGGCATTTGATCGTGTTTACCGGGCACCAGTCCGTATCGACGGGCTGGTTGGCGCTGTAGTCGAAAAAATTCAGGTGAACATGTTCTCGCCGCTGCGGATCGGAATGCTGAGACCGCGCTTGCTCCAGGAGGGAAAAGTCGAATATTTCTGCTCCGATCCCGTCTGGGTAGCCGGAATCGCCTATCGTGGCCAGATTGGAGGAAAAGCCAGGCCGGCCGAGTGACAAGTGGGAGTCAACGATGCGGTCGATTTCGCCAGGTTCAGGCGTCGCATTATCTGCAGGCAGACGCCCGATCACGTCGGCTTTTGCCCAAAGGGCGGCCTGATAGTAGCGCTCAACCAAGTCGTCTTCCGAGCCGGCAAACACCTTCACGCCATAACTCTCGCCCAAGCTGGCAAGCACCCGGTTCTCCTCGGTGTCCGGCACCGCCAGCACGATATCGTCCAACCGAGAACAGCGTTTCACGCGCTCAAGAATGCGGCCAACTAGCGGGGCGCCCGCCAAATCCATTAGTGATTTGCCTGGTAGGCGGGCTGAACCCATCCGCGCCTGGACGATCAGCACTACACGCCCTGTCATCTACCGCCTCTAGAAATAGACTTTCAACTAGCCAGACAGGACAAGCATGAACATTCCGCGGAGCGCTTCGGGTACCTGTCGGCCATGCTAGCGAAAAGCTACCGAAAAGAGCGGTCACAATCAATTCGAGCGTGTTTCCAGGTCCTGGGCACACCGCCGCACCCGATCCCTGGTGACCAGGCTGCTTGGCAACTTCAGGCCCTGGAATGTCTGACCGAGGTGGGGAAGTCATTGCCCTCTGTGAGATTGCGGATTATCTGGTCCGCCATGCGAGGCTGGCGCTTCCTCGATGTCATTCGTTGCCGACTTTTCATCCAGGAATGTCCGCCGGAAAAGCCGCACAACACCTGGACTACTAAGAAGCGCTCACCTCAGGCCGTCAGACCCAGATGTCTTGGCGGGCAAAAATAGAACATTGTTGTATTCGCGTCGATCGACGTATTGAGCTAGATACGAGGCCACGTCCGTGGTGGTAGGACCCGCCTCAGATGACAGGTGAGGTCGATAACCATGAGCTGCCATCGCATCAAAAACATCCTCCACTGTGTGGCCCAGCCGCTCCAACCACGGCGGCTCCGCCTCTAAGTAGACAATGGGACGTCCGACGCTCAGCAGGTTGCAAGCACCCCGCAGCACTTCAAGCTCGGCGCCTTCGACATCGATTTTCACGAACCCAACATCAGACGGGTCAACCCCACAGGTTTCCAGGTCACGATCGAGAGAAACCATTGGGACCTCGATAACACTTGCGGAAGGCTGCACACCCGGCTCTACATGTGTTCGTCCAGTGAGCATCTCGTTAGTATTTGATCGCCAGCGCAGACTGATCGTTTTCTCGCAATCACCCACTGCGAAATTTCGTACCCGCACATTACGCGCACGTTGCAATCGTATGGATATCGAAAGCGCACGACCATAATGCGGCAGTGCTTCGTAGGCCAAGACGACCCCGGTAGGCCCGACGCGCCGAGCCAAATTCAAGGTCCAATTGCCTGAGTGCGCACCGACATCAATGGCAACGCGATCCTCTAAATCGATCTTGTCCAGTAATCGCATCTCCGGCACATCGGACCGACCGCTGAAATTTCGACGAAACCATACCGCGGCGTGTAAGCGTGCAGCGATTTCGCCCCGAACCCGACCACCAGAGAGCAGGTAGCTTAACGCCCCGCTCACTGGAGTTCGCACGTTGACGGTAACAAGTGCATCATTTTTCCCATGACTACTCGCTAAAGTTGAATGTTGGAATCTGAGAGCGTCGCGCCATATAGGCTACGAGGCCTCATACTACCTGCCGAAGTTTACCCACATGGGGAACCTCGACTTCAGCGACTCGACGAAGCACTCAGCCTGCGCGAGACACGCCTCTTGCGGGGTGTCAGGGTGAGTTGGTTGAGTTGAGGGGGACCCGGTTGGTGGTCCAGTCGCTATGCAACTTGGGGTTGGTGGGTCGCGGTCCACTGTAGAGCGAACTCGGTGGGGGTGAGCTCACCATGGGCGCTGTGGGGCCGGTTGGCGTTGTAGT
>JBFXJZ010000013.1:0-6212 GCA_050174305.1 Pyrinomonadaceae bacterium
GGATGATCTGGTCCGGCGTATGGCGCCGGCGCTTCTTCGATGTCATGTCGTTGGCGATTCTTCCTGCCCGGAACACCGGGCAACAGAGTCGCACAACAACTGGACCACTACGAGGGGCTCACTTCACGGAGACTTGCGCGCCCACGCCGGCAGTATCGCCGAGGAAAAGCGCTGCCGTTCACCAGTATCGGCGTCGATGCGCTTGTCATTGACCCGCGGCGCGGTCACCGTCACCGCACCCGCCGCGGTCAACACCTCACGCTGGAGGTGATAGCCATTGCGGACCACCAACCGCCGGCCGTCCTCATCGAGCTGATCAGCGAACTGCTCCACATAGGAGCTGACCTCGACCTGCAACGCCGCAGCCAACATCTGGCGGGCGCCGTCGCGGACGACCTCATCGAGCAGCGACCGACCAGCACCGCTGGTGTTCTCGTTGGCGTCCTCGGCATCGTGAACTACCGTGAGCATGGGCGTACCTTCCCAACCAGCGCGCCAACGCCGGTCTTGATCAGAGAACCTTGGACTTCAGATCATCCACGGGAAGGTGCGCCCACTTTCACGCCACCTCACCGAGGCTCATCCACAGGTTTCGATCATTGCTCCGGCAGTCGCGGGCCGAGGTGCCTATGTTCTGGATACCACCCACACTATGCTCGTCTCGACTTCGGGGAGCGGATCGGCCACAGTCAACGATGGGAAGCGGCCGATCATGAACCAGACGCCGATAGGCGCTGTTGGGTGGCTGGCGAAAACATGCGTATAGGAGAGTCGTGAAGATAGCCATCTTGGGCTTGGGTTACGTCGGCATTACGGCTGCTGCGTGCCTAGCAAGCCAGGGGCACGACGTGATCGGCATCGATCCGAATGAGACGAAGGTAAACGCGATCCTTGACGGTCGATCACCCATTGCAGAGCCGGGGATGGACGATCTTATTGCGCGCGCGCGGGATCAGCGTTTGATCACGGCCTACACCACTCTGGTCCCGGAAGTCGCGGAATCTGAACTCGTGATCGTTTGTGTGGGAACGCCGAGTGCGGCGGACGGATCACATAATATGACTCACATCGCCGAGGTCTCGCGCCAACTCGCAGAGCTTGTTAAGGCAAACTCGGGTAGCAAGCTGACTGTGGCGTATCGCTCGACAATCCGGCCGGGAACTATCGAAGAACTAATACGGCCAATTTTCAACAGTGTCCTTGGCGAGGAGGCCTCACGTATCGAGCTGGTATATAATCCAGAATTTTTGCGCGAATCGTCTGCGGTCAAGGATTTCTTCTATCCACCCAAAATCGTCATCGGTACGGAAACAGGCGGTCGCTGCATCGCTCTCGACAAAATCAACGAAACTGTCGATGCGCCCGTTTTCTATGTAAAGTACAGAGAAAGCGAGATTACAAAATTTGTCGATAACACATTTCATGCGGTCAAAACAGTTTTCGCCAACGAGATCGGCCGTTTGTGCCTCCACTTAGGGATCAGTGCGTCTGAAATTTACGAAATATTTGTCGCAGATACGAAACTGAATATCTCGCCACTCTATCTAAGGCCAGGAAGTGCTTTCGGCGGGTCTTGTCTTCCGAAAGACGTTCGAGCGCTTCAGCATATCTCTCGAACATCCGGCGGAACCACCCATCTTATAGATTCGCTCATCGCATCGAATGAAGCCCACAAGACTTTCATATTCGAGCACGTTACCAGTGGCCTGAATCACGGATCTCGCATATTAATGCTTGGCATTTCCTTTAAGGACAAAAGTGACGACTTGCGTGAAAGTCCAAATGTTGACCTGGCTCGTATGCTAATCGCGGCGGGATACCAGTTGTCGATTTTCGATCCATATGTGGCGCCCGAGAACCTGATGGGCCAGAACCTAGGGGCATTGTCAAACTCGCCGTTCTTACGTGAGCTACTAGTAGGGCAGGATATAGCGGAAGGCGGTGAATGGGATTTGGTGATCGACACCCGGGGTACGGCGGGTAAGTACGCGCTGCAAGCAGATCGAACCGTGGACGTCAACACGCTGGACTAGCGACCTCGGTCGCTAGAAGGTTGAGAGCCGGCTCGAGATTTCTTGCTGATTCGGCAGGAAGCGGCCCTGTCCGAATAGTTTCGCGGATGTGAATATTGATGGCTTGTAATGCTTTTCGAATCGGCGGTAGGGGTGGTCGCTAGCCCTTATGGGGAGACTCGGGTCTCGTGGACATGTAAACGTGGGTTGCTGAGAACAGGAAGTGATCGTGGGCGTTAGAGCTCAAAGACGTGGATGGGGTCGTGTGACGATGAGGCCTACGCGCATTCAGGGCGGGTCGACGTGGCCGCCAGTGCCTAACTTGTAGGATATCACCCGTGGAAGACAAAGAGCTCAAGCGGCGTTTCTATCCGGAGTCCAATGTCGGTGGGTTCTCCCACGTTGACGGCACAATTTCGTTCTTCAATCACCTTGCGGCAATTGTGAGGCAAACTGACACGGTTTTGGATTTTGGGGCAGGTCGCGGAAATGCATTTCTCGACGATGAGGTTGATTTCCGACGCGAAATCCAAAACTTTAAGGGCCGGTGCCGCCATCTTGATGGGTGCGATATTGACCCAGCGGTTCTCCATAACCCGTCTCTAGACGACGCCAAGGTAATAGTACCCGGCGAGCCCTTGCCGTATGAAGATAATCGCTTCGATGTCATAATTGCCCGATGGGTATTCGAACATATCGACACTCCCGAGTTTGTCGCATCGGAATTGTTGCGGGTTGTGAAGCCGGGCGGAATAATTGCTGCTACAACACCGAACAAATGGGGCTATATTGGACTAGGCGCACGATCGGTGCCGAGTCGCCTCCACGTGCGAGTTCTCTCCAGGAGTCAGCCCACTAGGAAGGCGGAGGATGTTTTTCCGACTCGATACAAGATGAACACCGCGCGAGCATTATTCAAAGCGTTTGGCGCAGGTGCGGATGTGTTTATCGCTAAGAAAGCTTCTGAGCCTGCTTATCATTTCGGCAAACCATGGATTTATCGCTCCGTCAAGTGGATGAATAAGCACTGCCCCGATGTCTTACTGCCTGTTGTCGATGTGTATGTGCGCAAACAGTAAAACCGAAATCTTTCTCGACATGTTGTAATTCAGCGTGGTGTAGATAGGTGGCTGGTACGCGAATCGATGGTGACCTGGCAGGACGAAGTCATCCGGTGTAGCCGGATCTAGTCGCTTGGGGTCTTCAGGCTGCGGGTTGGATGGTGACGGTATTGTCCGAGGCTTGGCGTTTGGCTACGAGTGGTCGGTCCGGTGTGCACCTGGCAGCGATCAGGTCCGGGGTCGACTCGACGGTGGAGGCGGTGGGGGCCGAGTTGGGTATAGGGCTTGCCGTAGGCGTCCAACGCCAGACAATCCACCGTGGCACATTCGAAAACGTCGGTGAACCCAGCCGCGCGATCCGAGCATTCATCACCGGATGGAGTGAGCGCTGCCATCCATTCGTATGGAAAAAACTGCCGACGAAATCTCTGCCAAATGCAACCGTCAACCAACTTGAAACAACGGGGCCACCAGAGAGGTGCACACTTTGATGGATACAGTGGACGCTACTAAAGTCATTGCCGTTGTTTTCACCCCACTCCAGTCCCTGAATCTTGTCGAATATTGTAGGCGATTCGGTCGGCAGGTCGATGTGGTCATGGTCGGTGTATTTTCCTCCGGGCTCGAACCCCACATCCGCACGCAAATCGAGGCTGCGCTGTCGGTGCTTAGCCCGCGGGAGATCATTTACCATGAGAGTGAGCTTCGATCAAATGGTCCGGTAGGAGCGCGCAGGCTCATTATGTCCGCGGCGGCTGCATTACGGTCGAATTTAACGACTTCTCGGTATGAATTTGTCGTCGGTGAGTACCGCTCACATTTTGCCTGGGCTGTGCAAACTTCTCTTAAGAGCCTGGTTCAGCGTGTCATCGTGGTTGACGATGGGAGCGCTACGCTTCGAATCGATCGCCGAGGTTCTTCTTTATTGCGTTCACCTGAAGTGAGGCGTCAAAAATTGGCAGTACTCACGCTTCTCGCGATGGGAATTCGAGCGGCCGTTCCGTCAACGGGTCTCACGTTCTTCACGGCCTATGCTATCAATGACCGCCTCGCCCGCGGTGACGCGATAGTGCGCAACGACTACCGGAACCTCAGCGCTGAACTCCGAAGCTTACCGCCGGATGACGACTCAGTGTATGTCATTGGTGGTCCTCATTGGGGTTCCATGCCACGGGCCTGGGAGGAGGGTGAGATCCACAAAGTTGACCTCGAACTTGCACTCGAGCTAAGCCGATTCGCGGCTGAGTACACGGGGAAGGAGGTCATTTACATGGCACATCGTCGTGAAAGCGCGGAGAAACTCGACGGCATACGGAAGGAGTTCAAAGTCGCAACTCCGACCGTCCCGTTCGAGATCTACCCGCGGGTAGTCGGCAAGCGTCCACGGGCGATTGTCGGGTATTACTCGTCCGTCATTGTGACCGCGGCTGAACTCTTGGGCGATTCGGTCGATATCATTGCACTGCAAATACCCCGTGATCGCATGGACGTTAGTTGGCACCCTTTTATCGATGAGGTTTACCAGTACTTTCTTACCGAGCTTAGGGGATCCGTACGCGTAGTTGATCCTCCGAGTGACTCCACAATCGCATAGAGCGAATTGGTAACGAGTCCAGTGAGATTCCTCCCTAATCGGTTGTCACCGTTATTGCATAACCGGAAGATGCTGGGGGCAATATCTCTGACTGCAGCTGACGTGGCTGGGAAATCCGTCGCATTTGTTATTACCCCATACTTAGCTAACCGGATGGGTGCTGCCGGTTTCGGGGCCCTTACTCTCTACACCTCTGTGACACAGATCCTTGTTTACTTCATCTCGCTCGGAGGACCTGCGCTTATCGCCGCGGAGTACATTCGAAGCGGCTACACATCGGCGCGCCGAATGCGTGCTGCCAGCCTTCGACTGTCACTGTGGATTGCGGTCGTCCTGCTCCTTGCCAGTTTGCTTGTGTCATGGTGCGCACCGTCGGCCGTCCCGCTCAGCGTGGGCGTACTGATCGTAGCCGTGAGTTATGTATCTGCGTTGAGTGCTTTCGAACTCGCGTATTACCGCGGCTCCCAAATCTATGGCATTGCTATCGTGGGCCAACTCGCAGTCGCCGTCTTGAACGTCCTGTTAACCGTTGCAGCATTTGAGTTCGACTCGCCCTCGGCTGCAAATCGTCTGCTCTCTATTGCTCTGGCCGGTGGCGTCGTCCAGCTAGGCTATGCACTTGATCTGCGCCGCAAACATTACGAACCTGCGGATAAGAAGACCAGACGAGCGGACATATCGCTAAATATTAATTTCGGATTATCAATCTTTCCGCATGCGGCGAGCGTTTGGGTCCGTTCGAGCGTCGACCGTTTCGTTCTTGCTGGCTTCACTAGCATAGCCACTGCGGGCATATACAGTGTTGGTGTAAGTCTGGCAATGGCGGCAAATCTTGTGTTCGTCACCGTCAATCAGCAACTTCAACCGTTTTTATATCGCCGGCTCAAAGACGGCGCTTTCGCTGATTTTCAGCGGCTTCAACGTCGATTTATCGGCCTCATTCTAATTTCCACCTCCTTCTATTATCTGCTGCTTCTTGCGGTCTTCGACGTTTTGTTCGATAGCGAATATTACGCGGTGAAAGCTCTCTTGCCTGCACTCCTAGCGGCGTCGGCATTACAGAGTATGTATCATGTTTTTTCACACGCGCCATTTTACGAACGCCGAGGCTTGCTTATTTCATTCGTGACAGCCGGAGGCTTAGTTGTCCATTTGTTAGGGTTGGGCGCACTTGAGGTTTTCAACCAGCTAACTCCTGGCCACGTGGCATTGGTATCGTTGGTTTCTACCGGAAGTACCGCTTTCGGGATGACAATATTGTCCCATCGAACTGTGAGGCAGCTTCGTCTTGCTGGCCTCGAATCAGCTCAAAAGAAGGACTCTAAACTGCCATAACCGGCTGGTACGTGAATCGAAGGTGACCGGGCAGGGCGAAGCCATCCGGCGTAGCCGGATGTTGCAGGTGGGTGATGTTGGGTCCTGACTTCGGACACCGTTGGCGAATTTTCGATGGGCTAGGGCTTTGACCTGTGGTTTTACCTGCCCTGGTGCTGTGTTTGGGGTACTAGGCGAGTAGGTTCGTGCGGTGGCGTACGTGCGGAAGGT
>JBFXJZ010000014.1:0-5148 GCA_050174305.1 Pyrinomonadaceae bacterium
TGATCGCCGCCGCCCGCTCGGGCAGCTCCGCGGAATACGAACGAAGAAGCGCTCCTGCTTCGGTGTCGGGGCTCAAAAGAGCGGCGATCGTAAAATCCTCGTGATGAAACCTGAGCACCGGTTCGATCACGTGCGAGAAAGGCCCGTGTCCGATGTCGTGGAGAAGTGCGGCCACCCGGACGGCCGTCTGGTCTGCTTCCGAGATCTCATACGTCAGCCTTAGTTTCGCCAGTGTTCGCGTCGCTAGATGGAACGCCCCCAGGCTGTGCGTGAAACGCGAATGCTCCGCCGCCTGATAAGCAAAATGGGCAAGGCCGAGCTGCCGTATCCGGCGAAGGCGCTGAAACTCGGCCGAATCGACGAGCTTCGCCACGAGAGCGCCCTCGTCCGAATCGAGGTTGACCCGGATTATGTTGTGCACCGCATCGCGGTAGATCCTTTCGCTCATTGGTTATTAGCTGAGATTTTACTAAAAACCTTCGGAAGGTTGAAAAAGCGTGATATACTCTTTGCCACTACCTACGCATTTTTCAATCACTCGTTGGAGGATTACAATGTACTATTTTCGATCACGCATTTCCGATCGGGTCCTGCCCTATCTCTTTATTTCTTTCTTCTCGCTCACCGTATTCGCTTTGGCCGGCAACGCTGGAACGACGATCACCGGTCATGTCTATGACAAGCAGCGTAATGCCCTGGTCGATGTCGATGTCGAACTCATGGATTCCTACCGCCGCATGGTCCAGCCCGGTGGTCGGACTAGGACCGACGGTTCGGGCCGATATCAATTCACGGATCTGGGGGACGGCCTTTATACGATCCGTGTAATGGCCTTCCGATATGATCTTGAAGACCAGGAACGCCTTGTTGAGCTGGTCACGATGAACATCCGCGGCGGAGAAGGCGCCGGATATCAGAATGAAGATTTCTACCTGGTCCCGCGAAGAGGAAGTCTGAAGGAGGCCGAGTTGGCCGTTATTTTTGCCCAAGAGATCCCGAAAGACGCCGAAGATGCATACAAGAAGGCCGAGGGCAACTTCAAGAGCGGACGGAAAGACGATGCGATGGCCGATCTGCAGACAGCTTTGAGGTTGTTTCCGAATTATTACTCTGCCTTGCACTTATATGGACGGGAACTGCTGCTCCGCAAGAAATATCTGGATGCGGCTTCCGTTTACATGCGTGCGGCGGAGGTGAATCCTAAAAGCGCTACATCCTTTTATAATGTCGGCCTCGCTTTGTTCAGCATCGGGCCGGATTACTATAAGGCGGCAAATACTGCGCTCGAATACGCCCGATCTCTGGCCACCAGTTCCGTCCAGGTCTTTTGGCTTTCCGGAAAAGTCGCCCGGGGGCTCAAGAACTACGCCGATGCGGAGAAGTACCTGCTTCAAGCAAAGAAACTCGGCGAAAAACGCGTGCCCGAGGTGCACAAAGAGCTCGCCGAACTTTACGGCAACGATCTGAAGAATTTTGCTGCCGCTGCCGATGAATTGGAGCTTTATCTAAAGGCGAGCAAGCTGGATTCGAAGGACGAAGCGAATACCAAACAGGTGATCGCGAATCTTAGGAAAAAGGCCACCGAAAAGAAAGGCTCTTAACTACCCGACGATCTGAGTTGACGCCCTGCCGTGAAACACGCGGCGGGGCTTTTCTTTGATCGGCTGTATACGAAATAGCGATGAGTTGGTCGCCCGAATTGTAAGCCTGATCTGCATTTCTCGGCCTGCTTTGTCCCCGTGATCTTCCAGTCGGCCCTTTGATGTCTCTGTGTCCGCATGCCCATGCTAGCCGAGGAGTTCACAAGATCATATACCCTTAGTAGGCACGGGTAAGATCAAAGTCGGATCCGTTCCGGCCTCCATTACGATGTCACCATTTCATCCACGGTCGCGGCCAATTCCGACCACGGCGACAGCCCCCCTGAAAAGCCATTGTCAACTGAAAAAGTCGAACGAAACAAAAAAGGCCCGCTTCGAATTGAAGCGGGCCAAAGTTCTTACTAACTAAAGATTAGAAGAAGAAGCGGAATCCGAACCGGACCTCACGCGGGCCCTGGAACGAGTTCGCGACACCATAAGCCGAGTTCTGGCCGCTCGAGGTTCCCGCACGGGCATTCAGGTAGTTCATAACATACTGCTGAATACCGCCTCCGGTAAGGATCGTGTCAAAAACACGATTTTCCTGGAAGCCGCTGGAATCGGTCGAAGCACCACACTCCGAGGTCGGGCAACCGCCGGCCCGCAGGGTCGAAGCCGTAAAGTTGACCGGGCTGATCGCGGTCGCCGCACCAAGCTCGTTTTCCTCATCGAACAGGTTGCGGAATTGGATGAACGGCTCAAGCGTGAACCGGTTATCGCGTCCGAACTTGTAACGATGGCTGATCGAGAGGTCGGTCTCCGTGAACATCTCGGTCCTTCCCAGGTCGCCGCGGCCATTCAGGATACCCGAGGTAACGCTGTAAAGGCTGTAAAGGGTGGTCTTCGGAGTACCCGACTGAATCGTGGTGAATGCCGAGATCGTGGTCCGGTTGGTATTGTTGCCTGACCAATTGAAGCTATAACCTCCGAACGCCTTGAACGAATGCGGGCGGTCGGTGGCAAGCTTCCCGTTCTCGGGTTCGCCGAGGGCGGTATAACCCATGAACGGAAGGTCGAAGAACCGGTTCACGTTCGGGCTGGTACGGCCGCCTTCGTCAGAGCTGGCGAGGCCGGAGTAGTTACCGAACAGGCGGCTCCAGGTGTAGCTCCCGTTAAAGAACCAATCCGTCGCACGCTTGTCGAGACGAAACTCGACAGCGTCGTAATTACGTTCAGCATCGATGCACGGGCGTCCGGCTTCCTGCGAAATTGCACAGGTGAGGCCGCGGCCCGGGTTGCCGATGATGTATGCTTCGGAACCCTGAGCATTGAACACGCCTACGTCTTCCACTGCGCGGTCAACCTGCTTGTGGGTATAGCGTCCGCTGAAAACGAAGTTCCTGCTAAGTTCACGCTCGAGACCGAACGTGTATTCACTCTGGCGAGCGGCAACGATGTCCGGATCGACAGCGCCGGTCTCGAAGATGTCCGCACCGATGATATTGGTCGCGATACGGAAGTCGAACTGGCATACCGAGTAGCCGGGGCCGCCCACGATCGGGCAGGTTCCGCCGAGCACGTCCGCGGCTCCGCCCAGGATGTTGGCCGGCGTGTAATCCGTATAGGTTACGCCGCGGCCCGGCAGGATCTCGAAGTAGTCACGGCGATAGAAGTCGCCGCCGAACGAGCCGCGCGGAAGTTCATACTTGAAGCGGTCGTAGAACCAACCATAGCTGGCAAAGAGCTTTGTCTTGCCGTCGCCGGTCAGGTCAAAGGCAAAACCGAGACGGGGAGCGATCTTATCGCCCCAGCCGAATTCGATCGCCTGAGTGGCGGTTGCGTCTCCAAAGCTCGGGACGATCTCGCTCTCGATGCGGACACCGATGTTGAGCGTCGCACGGCGGCCGATCTGCCACTGATCCTGAACGAACAGGGCCTGGTTCTTGCTGCTTGCTTCACCCTTGGTGCCGAAACGCTGCAAAAGGCCGGATCCCAGGTTGCCCGGGGTCGGGGTTGCCGGAACACCAAGCGAACTGATCGGGATACCATAGTAAAGAACCACATAACCGGTATCAACGTAACCCGTGTCAACGGAGTTGAAGAGCCGGTTGAACTGGTAGCCGAACTTGAGGTTGTGACGTCCGCCGGCATTCACGCCAACGAAAGCCGCATCAAGGTCAAAAGTGGTACGCGTCGAAACGTCAAAATTCAGGATCGAGTTGTCACCCGTGTTGAATCCGGCCGTGCAGCCCGACTCCGGCGGCGGTGCGCCCGAGATCGAACAAAGATAACGCGTCCGCGGGGCCTTGCCGTAGGCAGAACCTTTCTCATTGAGGAAGCTGCGGCCGACACGTCCGTTCAGGACCATCCAGCTGTTCGGCGTCCAGGTGACCTGGCCGTTAACACTGTTGCTGTTAACGCGGCCGCCAAGGATCCGGGCCTGGTCAGGCGTATAGGTGAAGTTGTTGGAACGGATCTCGGTCACGCCCGGAAGCGAACCTTCGTTGATCGTCGGGTTCCAGAGGAACGTTCCCCATGCGCGAACCGTTTCATGCGGCTGGGCATCCAGACGGAAGAAAGCTTCTTCCTGGAGCGTCGAGGCCGAATACGACCGGCTGTCGTCGATCGTCCTGTTGCCGTTGTACACCTGCGGAGCATACGCGGCCGAGAACCAAAGCCTGTCTTTGAGGACCGGGCCGCTGACGTTCATGACCGGGAACCAGTCCGTTCCGCCGCCTTTCGGAGCGGTGAAATATTCGTAATCGCCAGCGGCGTACGAATTCTGATAAAGGACCGGCCGGTTGCCGCCCTGGAGCTTTGCGGGCTCAAAGGACGTGCCGAAGTTTCCGCGCCATTTGTTGTTGCCGCCGGCCGTAACCACGTTGATCACGCCTCCGGTCGCGCCGCCGTACTCAGCTTCGAAGCCGGTCGACTTGACCTGGACTTCCTGAACCATTTCGAACGGAATATTGTTCGAAGCGTTCAAAGTACCGGTACGGAAGTTGGTGACTTCCTGGCCGTCGATAACGAATACGTTCTCCGATCCCGACGCGCCGTCGATCTGAAATCCGCCTGCGAGCGACTCGGGGCGAACGTTCGGAGCGATCTTCAAAAGGCTCGTAAAGGTCGTGCCCTTCGGAAGGTCTTCGATAACTCTCTTGGTAATGTTGGTGTCGATCTTGGTACTGCCAGGATCGATCTGGACGGTGTTGTCAGCCGTCACGTCAACGATCGCGCCCACGCCTGCTGCGCGAAGCGTGACGTTTGCGGTGCTCTTGCTGTCAACGACGACCGTCACGTCAACTGTCGTTTCTGCAAAGTTGGTTGCTCCGGCGGTGACCTGGTAGGTACCCGAAGGAACGGCCGGGATTGAAAAGAAACCGTTGCTGTTCGCCGTTACAGTGCGTGTAAAGCCGCCGGTCGCGCCGACACTTGTCACCTTAACGGTCGCATTCGGAATTACAGCTCCGTTTGCGTCGGCAACGGTCCCTTCAATGGATCCCGTCGTTCCCTGCCCGAACGCGAATGCCGAAAAGGCAAACACGAAGGCAAGAACCGACGCAATAAA
>JBFXJZ010000015.1:0-4474 GCA_050174305.1 Pyrinomonadaceae bacterium
CTTCCGCACGTACGCCACCGCACGAACCTACTCGCCTAGTACCCCAAACACAGCACCAGGGCAGGTAAAACCACAGGTCAAAGCCCTAGCCCATCGAAAATTCGCCAACGGTGTCCGAAGTCAGGTGTGGGCGGCGGCAAGGATTCCCAGGATCTCCATCCGGTCGGCGCCGCGTGCGCAAAAGTACCGTGTGCATTCTGCTGATACTCGCGCCACGGATTCTGGGCAACCGGACCTCAGACCGGCCGCTCAACCTTGTGCTTGGGATCTCGTCGTGGGTTTCCCGAAGGGCGTTATGCCGGTGATGCGTGTTTGCTTTTCGGCCGGGGGAACTGCATGTCGCTGCTGCGTTAGGTGTTCGCCGAGCGATATTGGCCAATCTGCGGCGTTTCGGTTGACACCCGCTGCGAAGTCTGGGATGTTTACTCCATCTGTAAATCGGGAGAGGACGTGGGGGACATGTATACATTGACTGACATTTTCAGCAAGTTTCATTTGGGCGCTGCGGCTTGCGCTGTCGCAGGTGCTGCGGTCCTGATGCCCGGAGCGGTAGCACAGGCGAGTCCTGCCGCGCCTCTGCCAACGGTTGGCTTGGGCGCGTCTCTCGACGTGTGCGAAGAAGCAGAAGCTGACGATTGCCTGAGTCCCTTTGCGGCTGCGAGCGCAAGCGGAACTGCGAACGCGGTGGGGGAGGGTCCTTTCCAGAATAATTTCATCTGGATCGGCGAGCTGCCCGATCCCCTGCCCGATAACATCGCAGTATTCGAGTACAACGCGATTCCCCTGTTGCCTCAAGCCTGGCAGGATGCCGCCTACGCTTGGTGGGAGGAAGTCCTTCCAAATGGTTTTCAGGCGTGCCTCCTTGGGCTCACATATCAGCTGAACTCGTATAGCACCATGACAGTCGGTCTGACCAGAGGTTGCACGGGCTAGGCTGGTGACGGGCTGGGTCCGTCTTCAGTTACGTTGTCGCGGAATCCGGTGGTTTGTTGATCGTTCTCCGGAATGACTACGGGAAAGTCGTTGATTGCCACTATCGTGTTTGACACCCTGTGACCGATCAGCTGAACGGTGACGAGCGTCGGGAGCCTTTAGATGATAAGCGGCGGCTCAGTCGGCTCAAAGCGCTCCGAAGTCGTCGCAGTGTCTACATCGGCGCAGTTCTGCTGCTGCTCGTAGTAGTGTTTGGATGCTGGCTGGGCGCGCGTGCGTTTGAAGCGAAGTCGAATCTAGAACAGGCACGTGTCAGTGCCCAGCAGACCAAAGACGCCCTGCTGCAAGGAAACACGTCGGAGGCTTCGCGGTTTGCCGATGCCGCACACTTCCATGCGCAAGTGGCTCGCGATGCGGCCCATTCCCTACCGTGGAACATCGTCGCGGTTGTCCCTTGGCTGGGCAGCCCCTTCAAGACTGGGCAGCAGATCGCCGACGTGGTCTTCGGGCTGGCAACCGACGTACTACAGCCTTCGGCGGCTTCCGGGGTAGCGCTCTCGCCCGACCGGTTGCTGCAAGGCAACCGGGTGGATGTGCAACTGCTACGCTCGGAGGAACCTAAGCTCAGTAAGATTGCGCAGGATGCGACCCGCCTAAGTTCTGATGCCGGCGCTATAACTGACCCGCGGTATCTTTCCGTTCTTCGAGACGCGCGGGCGGAGTTGCAGAATCAAACTTCTGAAGTTGCATCCTTGTTGGAGAACACGGCTCTCGCTGCGCGTGTTGCTCCATCGATGATGGGTGCCGAAGGACCACGCTCTTATTTCATGGGGTTTCAGACCAACGCCGAGGCTCGCGGTACGGGGGGCCTCTTGGGCGGCTTTGGAATTCTGAGATTCGACAACGGGGTCGCCACCGTGGATAACTTGGGATCGAACCTGGAATTGTTAGGCCCTTTCGCTCCGATTGATCTCGGACAGCAGTTCGATCAGCTCTATGGAAACACCAATCCAACCACCGACTTTCGCAACAGCAATTCGAGTCCGCATTTTCCGTACGCGGCTCAGATTTGGAAGTCCATGTGGGCGCAGGAGACGGGGACCAACGTCGACGGGGTGATCGCAATCGACCCCATCGCTCTCAGTTACATCCTGGGTGCGGTGGGGTCAGTGACGTTGGCAGACGGAGAGGTCGTCACGAAAGACAACGTAGTCGAACTGACCGAATCAACTGCATACATCCGCTTTGCCGGAGACCAAAAGGCGCGCAAGAACTATTTGCAGGACATCTCTAAGGCAGTAGTGGATAAGATGACGGGAGGCACCGACTCGCCGCGGAAACTGTTCGATGCGCTTGGTAGGGCTATCAGCGAACGTCGAATTGCCGTCTGGAGTGCACTACCGGCGGAACAGGAACTACTGGAGATGACGCCGCTGGCACATATTATTCCGGATGACCCCGCACCGTATGCTCAGGTAGTTATCAATAATCTTGGCGGGAACAAGATGGATTACTACCTGAAGAGGGATATCGAGTACGTCGCCGATGGCTGTGAAGGCAACACCCGAATGTCGACTATCACAGTACGTTTGACAAACACATTGACTAATTCCGAATTAGCGACACTACCCGATTATATGATGGGGACAGAAGGTATTGACCCAGCGCTGCCGTTCACATTTCCAAAGGGCACAATGGTGACCTCGGTCCGGCTTATCGCGACTAAGGGTGCGAGATTGCAAAGCCTGCTCTCCAATGGTCAACGCACGCCACACTTCGAAGCCACCGAACGCGGTCATCCCGTCTTCGAGGTGCAGGTCGCGATACCGCCAGGAAAGTCTGGAGAGCTAAGTTTTCGTCTTTCTGAACCGACTTCGGCTGGTGAACCGCGTGTTCCAATCCAGCCGTTAGTCGACAACATTGTCCCCGCAGTCTCAGTGCCCGAGTGTTCGCGATAGGACCGGGCAATCAATTATCATCGCGACTTGGGCCAATGGTCCACATGGCGCGTCCAGCAGTAAAGGGGTGGCATTGACTCTGCAGAGTCTTTTCAAGGTGTTACGCGCGCGTTGGATGAGTGTTTGCGTGACAACGCTAGTCGCAGTTGTGGGAGCCGTCGTAGTGTCTCTGCTTACAACTCCGCTTTATCAAGCCTCGACGAGGCTTTTCGTCTCGGTGGCGTCCGGCTCGTCGGTAACGGAAATATATCAGGGTAACCTCTACTCGCAACAGAGGGTTCTCTCCTACTCACAGTTGCTGACCGGCGCGACGCTGGCGCAGCGCACTATCGACAAACTTGGTCTTGAGGTGAACGCTGATACGTTGGCGGCCAATATCGAGGCGACCGTAAAACCCGACACGGTATTGATTAGTGTGGAGGTGCTCGACCAGTCGCCTGTTCGAGCACGTGATATTGCGAATACCTTATCTGATGAATTCGTTGTGATGGTGCGTGAATTGGAGACTCCCGAGAGTGGAGCAACTCCCGACGCCCGTGTCGTCGTCGAACAACGCGCATCTATTCCCCAGAAACCGGTGGTTCCGAAAACGGCACGAAATGTTGCGGCAGGTCTCGCACTGGGCCTTTTTTTAGGCATCGGCATTGCGGTCGTCCGCGATTTACTCGATAACACCGTTAAGGATGGCGAAGCACTTGAAGGTATCGTCGGAACGGGTATCGTCGGAATCGTTCCGATGGACAAGGAGCTGCAAAAAAGGTGCGCAATTTCTTTTGAAACAGATAATTCATTGGTATCTGAATCATTTAGAAAACTTCGTACTAACTTGCACTTCCTCGCGGTTGACAATCCACCGCGGGTAATAGTCGTTACTAGTTCGATGCCGGGTGAGGGCAAGTCAACGACCGCGATCAACGTTGCTCTGGCGTTGGCGGAAGCGGACCACAATGTAGTGCTCGTGGACGGCGATATGCGACGTCCCGCCTTGGTGAAGTACCTTGACTTGGTAGGCGAGGTCGGATTTAGCACAGTGCTAAGTGGAGGCGCGACCCTGGAAGAAGCGTTGCAGAAGACGCGTTATGCGGGGTTGACCGTTCTCACGTCTGGAGTTGTGCCGCCCAATCCAAGCGAGTTGCTTGGCTCACAGGCAGCTAGGAACCTTCTTAGCGAACTGCGAGCGAAATTTGATTACGTTATCGTGGATTCGACACCGTTGCTTGCGGTTGCGGATGCTGCAATCTTAGCGGCTGGGTCGGATGGCGTTCTGATCATCGCGCGGTTTGGACGGACAAGGCGTGATCAACTCACGCATGCGGTCGGAACTCTCGAGGGCGTAGGTGCGCCACTACTCGGTGCTGTATTTACCATGGTGCCGACCCGTAGGGGGGGGGCATATGGCTATGGCTATGGCTATGACTACGGTCCGGAAAAGCCTGCAGGGATCAATTGAGGTTTTTGTTGACGCCGGTTGAAAAGTAGGCCAGAAGCGACGGTGAAAAGTAGGCCACGTGTTCGTCGTTATTGTGCCGTGTTGTCTGCTCTGGCGGAGGGCAGGGTGTCGATTCCGGTGTCTTTGAGCCGGT
>JBFXJZ010000016.1:0-4261 GCA_050174305.1 Pyrinomonadaceae bacterium
CAGCGATTCCCAAAACAATAGTTACATTTCATGAGCCAAATCATAAATCGAACGGCCGGAATTTGATATTTAATAAGGGAGCACGAGGGGACTCACATGAAGTATTTTCTCCGTACACTTTTACTAACAGGAAATTCGACTGTGATCTATCACGTTTACGAAGGGCCTTCTACTCATTTTTACATTACTCGCTATCGATCCGGATCTTCTTTGACCGCGAGTTTTCACGCTGCCGATCCGCATAAATACGCGCACTGGTATTTTCGCCTGTAACGTTTCGAATATATGATAACTATCTAAGCCCAAGGAATTGCTCATTAGTTGTACGCACCATATTCTCTTTTAGGTTGGCACTCATTTTGCAGACGACAGATGGTTGCCCTATAGAAAAAACGAATGCCCATCGAGATCACCAAGCCAGCTACTTCGATTAATTATCGCAACCCGACCTTGATCGGGCTCGGGGCATCAATGGCTCTGACGGCACTTGTTATTGTCGGTTCGCGAAATCTTGAACATTTCGATTCGGCTTTATTCGGGTATCTGATCGCGAGTATCGTCGCGTTTGGCGCAATATTTTTCCGCTATGCGCTTTGGCTCCAGCGTCCGGCGACGCGTGCATATTTTTCCAGAGGGTTGAAGCTTTTTTTCCAGCGAAAGAAATTTGCACGCAACACACTAGACGCCACAAAAACGGTTGGCATAAACATGCTCGCCCAGAAGTTTATATTCAAACGGGCCAAATCAAGATGGCTGATGCATTTTCTGATCATGTGGGGCTGTGTTTTGTCAGCGGCCATCACATTCCCGCTTGTTTGGGGCTGGATACATTTCAAACTTGAGAGCGAGACAGGCTACAAGGCCTACGTATTCGGCTTTCCAATGCAGTCGATGGACGTCCACAGCGTAATGGCTTTTTTCACATTCAAGGCCCTCAATTTCACAGCCCTCATGGTTCTAGCGGGCTGTGCTATTGCGATCCATCGCCGCTTAAAAGACCGCGGAGCAATTGCGGTCCAGCAATTTCTTTTGGATTTTGTTCCGCATCTTCTGTTGATTGCGATCTGTGTCTCGGGTCTCATGCTAACGGCATCGAGCACGTATTTCGGTGGGTATATGTACTCGTTCATTGCCCTGACCCATCAAGCGATAGTGATAATGACGCTTTTCTTCCTACCGTTCGGCAAGCTGTTTCATGTCGTCCAGCGCCCGGCGTCGATCGGCGTTGAACTCTATCAGCAGCGAGCCAAAGAAATGGAGCAGGCAAAATGTCGGCGGTGCGGCGTAGAATTCGCATCCGTTATGTGGCTCGGCGATCTGAAGAGCGTCGTCGAAAAAGTTGGTTTTGACTACACAATGGAAAATGGCGAAACATTGCAGGACTATTGCCCACGGTGTAAGCGGGTAATGCGAGGGCTGGCATACTCCGTTCTTATGGATCGCCCGGATAAGGTCTTTCACGGCACCCGCGCTGACGGCGAATAATTAACAATGTCAAAAGTAGAAAATCTCGCAAGCATTATTGACCGTTTTGGCCCCCATCTGCACGATGAGCCGATCGGCGGTTGGAGTGCTGAACGAAAGATCGACAAAATAGTGCCAACCCACTGCCCATATTGCGGTATGCAGTGTGGCATGAATCTGCTGGTTGAAAAGAATCATGTTGTCGGCGTAGAACCGCGTTACGATTTTCCGGTCAACGAAGGCCGGCTGTGTCCCAAGGGAGTGACTGCGTATCTGCAGACACATCATCCAGACAGGCTTGAATACCCGCTGATAAAGCGAAACGGCAATTTTGAGCGGGCAAGCTGGGACGAGGCGCTCGATCTGATCGTGTCGAAGTTTAAGGGACTACAGGAAAAATACGGCAAGGATTCGATCGCTGTTTATTCTGGCTCTTCACTGACGACCGAAAAGACCTATCTCGTAGGTAAATTCGCCCGCCTTGGATTGCAGACCAGGTACATTGACTACAACGGACGACTTTGCATGGCATCCGCCGCAGGCGGCAACAACAAGGCGTTCGGCATCGACCGGGCGGCAAACCCGTGGAGCGATATTCCCCACGCGGAAGTTCTGATAATTGCCGGAGCAAATTGTGCCGAGACGTTCCCCATCCTCAATGGATTTCTCTGGAAACAGCGTGACAACGGTGGTGTGTGGATAGTCATCGATCCGCGTGAGACCCCAACAGCTCGTCAGGGCGATCTGCATTTACAACTCAAGCCCGGTACAGACGTCGCGGTCGCCAACGGCATCTTGAATGTCCTGATCACCGAAAACCTGATCGACCAGGCGTTTATCGACAGCCGCACTAATGACTGGGAAGCGACCAGGGCGGCGGCATTAAATTATCCACCCGATGTCGCTTCGGAGATCTCCGGCGTTCCAGCGGAAAAGATCATTCAGGCCGCTCGCCTCTACGGTCGTGCAAAAACCGGCATGATCATGCACGCCCGCGGCATCGAGCACCATTCGAACGGAACCGAGAACGTACTGAGTTATATCAATATCGCACTTGCGACCGGGAAGATCGGCTCGGAAGGCCGCGGTTACGGCACGATCACCGGTCAGGGCAACGGGCAGGGCGGCCGAGAACATGGACAGAAGGCCGACCAACTACCCGGCTATCGCTCGATGCTAAATCCAGAACATCGGAAATACATAGCCGAAGTTTGGGGCATTGACGAATCAGAATTGCCTGAAGCAGGCGTATCTGCCGTGGAGCTTTTCAACAAAATGCGCGAGGACGAGATCAGAGGCTTGCTGTCGATCTGCAGCAACATGATGGTCTCGCTACCGGATACCAATCAGGTGCGGAAGTCGCTCGAAGGGCTCGAATTTAACGTCTGCATCGACTTCTTTTTGTCCGAAAGTGCCCGTTACGCCGATGTAGTACTTCCCGGCACGACATGGTCCGAGGACGAAGGTACGACTACGAGCGGTGAGGGCCGTGTGATAAAGATAAATAAGGCGATAGACCCTCCGGGAGAAGCACGCCAGGACTGGCGGATATTGCAGGAGATCGCGGTCCGGATGGGCCGCGGTAAGTACTTTCAGTTTGAGTCCCCCCGGGCCATATTTGACGAACTTCGCGCCGCCTCCAAGGGTGGTAAGGCTGACTATTTCGGAATCACATACGAAAAGATCGACAAGCAGGACGGCGTCTTCTGGCCGTGCCCGACCGAGGAAAATACGGGGACGCCACGCCTTTTCGAGGACCGGTTCGCTCACGACGACGGTAAGGCTAAATTTCACGCGATCGAGTATAAAGGGGCCGCCGAGAAGCCCGATGAAGAGTATCCTCTGATCTTTACCAGCGGGCGCATCGTTCACCAGTATTTGTCCGGTAATCAGACTCGGCGTATCGGCTTTCTTGTTCAGCAGTGCCCGGAGCCTTTCGTTGAGATGCATCCTGAAACCGCGATGAAGTACAAGATCAACGACGGCGAGCGTGTGAAGGTAGTTTCGCGTCGCGGTGAAGGCATCTTTCCCGCTCTGGTCGTAAAAACGATCAGGCCAGACACGATCTTTGTGCCCTATCATTGGGGGGAGGAACTCGCGGCGAATCAGATCACCAACGCAGCACTCGACCCGACCTCAAAGATACCGGAATTCAAGGCATGTGCCGCGCGTTTAGAGAAAATACTTACGAGAGAATTGCCGATACTAGGCGAGGTGCGAAAGGGAACGTCACAGAACGAAGTGCAGAGAGGAAAATAGCGCATGAACGAAACCATGTTTATCGATCCGCAGCGATGCATAGGATGCAGATCCTGTGTCGCAGCGTGCCGCGAGTGTTCGACGCATAAGGGGTACTCGATGATCTTTGTCGATTACATCGACCGCAGCGAGACAACCGCTACCATGCCGACCATTTGCATGCATTGTGAAGAACCGACTTGTGCGCTTGTCTGCCCCGCAGACGCGATCAAACAGAATGAAGATGGCGTGGTTATGTCAGCGCTAAAGCCGCGATGTCTCGATTGCCGCAATTGCGTGAACGCGTGCCCGTTTGGCGTGCCGAAGTACAACTCTGCGATGCATTTACAGATGAAATGCGACATGTGTTACGACCGAACAAGTGAGGGCCTGATGCCAATGTGCGCCAGCGTTTGCCCGACCGGTGCATTAGCCTTCGGCACCTATGAGCAGATCGTTCCGCTGCGAAGAACTAAGCCGGTCAATGCTCATGTTTTTGGCAATCAGAGTGTCAAGACAAAGGTCTACATGATGCTGCCGACAGACGCCGACGAGGTCA
>JBFXJZ010000017.1:0-2745 GCA_050174305.1 Pyrinomonadaceae bacterium
GAACGTGCTCAATCGACGCCGGTGGGACACCCGAGAGCAACTACGCATCGCCATCGTCACCTGGATCGAACGCACCTACCACCGACGCCGCCGCCAAGCCGGCCTCGGCCGGTTGACCCCTATCGAACACGAAGCAATCATGACCACACCGGCCAGTCAGGCCGCGTGACCGAAACTGTCACCAGTTCCTGCAGCAGACCCTCCGGTAACCATCATCACTGGAAAATTCTGAGCCTAGCTGCTGTCCTGGTTCCGGCCAAAACGCTGGCCGAAGCGGCCAGATTTAGTGTGCAAATCCCAGCTCGAGAACAAACGAACACAAAGGTCAACGCACCGAGTCGTCACCGACTCCCGAAAAATGTCCTAAGTCGGGTTCCACACCGAAGTTCCACGGAACTCGGGACATTCTTTCCGCGCGTGTATATCAAATTGGCGCGGAAACCGGTACGTCCCATCCAAGCAGGGGGGCGTAACTATCGAATAACTTCGGCTTGAGCGCCTTGCCTGGAAGGTAGTAGTTGGTGAGCGCGTATCTCTCACCGCCGATGAGCGGCATGCCGCGGTGAATGCCAGTCGTGTCGACAAGCAGCAGTGTCCCCTTCGCGGCTGTCAAGATGCGATGACGTTCAGACTCTGCGGCTATGAGCTTCCCCACGGAAGCATCGTCGATTCGCGTGCTGTTCAGCGGAATGCCGTATTCGGCGTGGTCAGAGAACTTCTGTCGAGTGCGATGAGAGCGTGTAATGTACTCGAAGGGGCCGTTATCGACAGTCACATCCGTCAAGTAGACGATCGCCTTGAACTGATTGAAAAAGCTGTCGCGATGCCAACCCTCGCCCGATCCGAGATTGCCCGGCCGATACGCGATGATACCGGCGAGTGTGAACGCGTTCGCCGCGTCACCGCCCAGCATGGTCCGGGCGGCATTGAGAAGACGAGAGTCCTCAGCAAATGCTCGTATCCCCCGCGCAGCGTGCTCGGCGCCGAAGATCCGACGATCGGCATCGTTAGACATCATTTGCACGGCTTCGGGATTATTCTCAGCGATATCCAAAACTTCCTGCCTCAGGCGCTCGCAGGTTGCCGGATCGTAGAAATTTGGGACTGCGCATACGCCTTCATTGCGTACCGACCGGATCCAGTCTTTGACTTCATCACACTCGGGTTCCGTTCGACGTGCCCTTTTTAGACGAGCAGCCAATCCCAGCCGCGCCATCCGTGCGGTATCTATCAGAATCATCAATTCCCCCTCACGGAAACGGCTATACGCCTCAACTTTGAGGCACGCTCGGCTCCCAGCGTCCTCCGCGCGACGGCTTTGGCCTTTCGTCGACCTTCATAGAAAGGGCGGACGGCCTCAGCTCGCGACAGCGTCTTGACCGCACGGTCGTATCCCCCCCGGTCCGCAGGCGCTACTGCATCATCTGGGATGAATAGCGAGCGGATGAATTCGTTGCCCTTGACCTGACGGTAGCCGAAACCAGCCATTGTGGCCGTCAGGCTCCCAAGGTCGAAATTCCACAGGTGAGCGTTTTGGAAATAGCGCCGAGGATCACCAAAGTCCGTTGAGATTCTCTGGGGGCCGGGAACTTCGACATAGACCAGTCCGCTCGGAGCAAGCATCGGCTTTATGTCGTCCATGAGCTTTCGCGGGTCAGTGAGGTGCTCAAAGACGTGGCTCAGGATGACGAGATCAAACGGTCCTATGTCTGTCAGCGTGGTGTGGTCGCCATGGCGCAGATCGAGTCCTTGCGCACGCCCTGCTTCGAGAAAGGTGCCTCCAAGGTCGCACCCCGCGACACGATGGCCTTCCTCTCGAAACGGAAGGAGCGCCCAACCGGCCCCGCAGCCGATGTCTACCACGTAGCTGCCGACGGGGAGCGACCCGGCCACGCTTTGACTGATGTTGGTGCCGCGAATGCGCTGACCCTTAAGGTAAGTATCCGGCGCTTCGCCGGCGCCCGTGTAGAGCAGTTGGTACTCGTTATCGTAAAAGGCGGCGAGGCTGTCATCCGTAAGTCGAGGCAAGTGCGGACTACCCCACAATCACGGCAGAGGATACTTGGCGACGGCAGCCCGTAGCGGTCAAGCTCGACGATGACCCGGCCGCCTTTAGCTCCGCAAAGACAGGGCACTTCGACAGTCGCGTAGGTACCGTCTGCGTACTTCTCGAGCAGTCGATCACGTGTGGCGATTTGCTGGCCATCCAATGGCATGACGGGCGCCTCGTGTGTCTCCCGGGATCGGACCCGAAGGCGATCGAGCATGTTCGGCACCGCCACACCCCCCTTTTCACGTTCAGTAATTGACTAAAAGGTCATGCTACATGGTCGAAAGCACACGACAAGAGTCCGCGTTGTTGACTCCGCAAGAATGTGCGCTTAGCCCTATGGGGGTAAACAGTTACGGTGGATGTGAATGCAACAATTGCTACACGTGACCAGGCGCGAGAAGCGTCAGAACATGTTCGCTTGGTCGCGTCCAGGCAATTGCAGGGACAGGGCGCATGCGAGTAGAAACTGGCCGATCGTGCGCACGGTCGACGGCCACCACCGCATACGGTACCGCACGGGTCTCAGACAAGTGCGACGAGTCCAAGACAAGCGTCACCCGATCAGGTGAAGTGAGCCCCTCGTAGTGGTCCAGTTGTTGTGCGACTCTGTTGCCCGGTGTTCCGGGCAGGAAGAATCGCCAACGACATGACATCGAAGAAGCGCCGGCGCCATACGCCGGACCAGATCATCC
>JBFXJZ010000018.1:0-2698 GCA_050174305.1 Pyrinomonadaceae bacterium
CACCTGCAACACCGAAGTTACGCGTCTTCAGTGAGTTGTTATCGGCACTCGATCTCCACGACCAGTCTCCCGTCGTCTGCTTGTATACGGCTGCGTCGGCTTTCTTGTCGCCGTCGAAGTCGAATCTCGCAGGACGTTCGCCTACCGGTGCCTGATCAGCGTTATTGGTGAAGATCACCGCGTTGATACCGGCAACCAGTCCGTTCGGGCCGCTCAGCGTCGCTCTCCTCAGCGGGAGGTCGACGGTCAAGCCGCCGGCACCGCATGACGGGCAGCGTACTTCAACCAACTTACCTGCGGCTTCCGTGATCGTTACGGTCGATCCCTGGTTAAAGGCACCGCCGAGCAATCCGGCTCCGTTCACGAAGGTACAGTTACCTTCCTGGGTGCCGCCAGGTCCTGCGATCACCGACACGTTCGTTGAGAACGCCGGGAACATCGGGCCGGGGTTGGCACCGCCGATGACCGGGCTGACCAAAGCAACCGTGAAGTTGTAGGTCTGGCCAAGGGCCGCACCGTTTCCGATCTTACAGACCTTAAGCAAGGTCGGCCTGAACCGGAAGTTGGTGAACTCGACAACCACCTCGCGTGTGCGGGCAAACACCGCCGCACGTCCGACGTACTGAGAGTTGGTGATCTCGAGTCGTCCGCAGCCGATCGTACCGGTACCGATAGCATCGGTATCCTGCGCGATCATTCTCCATGTTCCGTTCATTCCGAGGCCGTCATAGGCGGATAGCGATCCGACCTCAGGCTGGAATGAACCGGCGAACGGAGCAGATGCGGTCGCGATCGAGCTGCCTGCCTCGTCGTCGAACATCGTCAGTGTGCCGGTACAATCATTCGCACCGGAGCCAAAGTTGGCACCGCCGTCGCCCGGATCTTCGGTCCTGAGGACCTGGGTAAGGCCGACAGGATTCGCGATCCCGAGACGGAGGTCCCAATCAGCGAACGGATGGTCGATGCGGACTCCCGCATTGACGTCCGTGATCAAGCCGGCATCCGGAACGTTGACTGGGATCGCAACCGCCGGGCCGGCATCCGGAATGGCAACCGTGCCCGTGCTGTTAAAGGTTTCGGTCGTCGCCGCTGCCGGAACGAGCCACGGGTTCGGGTTGAAGCCCGCGATCGTGGTGTTCGTGAACGAAGAGCCGAACTGGCGGATCTGCGAGACACGAAGCTGTCCCGGATTCTGCGGTATCGTGTTGTTGACCGAAATACCGTTCTCATATACATAGACCGGCGTTCCGTTGACGAACGTCTGGAACGGCGTCCAGCTCGGCGGGTTAGCACCAAAGCCGGGTACCAGTTCGCAGGTTCCGCCCTGTGCCGGGTCGCCCGCACGTACGTCGAAGGTACGCGAAACGATCCCGTAGCTTGCAAACTGCGGATGTGACGCATTGGTCGGCCCCCAGCCCACTACCGTGAAGGTAAAGAGCGTGTTGACCGGGATGCCCGGACCCGCGATCTTACAGACCTTGAACGTGCTCGGGTTCGAGCGGTTCACAAAGATCACAAGCGTTTCATTCGCCGATGTTGCCGATTCAACGACAGTTACGTCAACGAATCCTGCACCCGGTGCCGGGATAAACACGTCCGCTCCGGTTGAGCTGACGCCGACGATCTGTCCAAGCACCAAAAGATTGAACCTGTCATCGGGCAGTACTTCGACCGATTCAAGATAGAATCCTGCACGCGGAAGCTCCGAAACATACGCGAGCGACTGCCGCGGGTTGCCGGCCGGTGCCGGATCACCCTTGGTCACCGCGATCGGGCCGGTACATTGTCCGACCGGGATCGTGAAGATCTGAAGCGTCTTGACGTTCGGGTTCAGCTGGTTGACCGAATATACGTCCTCGATCGTGTACTGGAAGAATCCCGTCACATCGGGGTCGCCGCCCGAAAGCGGGTTCGCTCCGGCCGGATTGTACGTCGTCAGGCCGGGTCCCGGAAGCGGAATGCCGCCCGAAGGAAGCCCAACGGCGATGGCTGTCTGGGTGAGCGGTGCGCCGGTTGCGGCACGCTTGCAGATCTCGATGAAGCCCGTGATCGTGCGGCGGTTGTAGAACTCAAGCGTCAAAACGCCGTTCACAGTGCCTTCCACGATGTTCACGTTCGCCACGCGGGTCGCAAGGTTCACCAATCCAAGTGCCGACTGGCCGGCCTGTGACGGCGGCTGCGGGTTCACCTGGATAACGTTGTAAAGCTCGAAGTTGCCCGTGAACGTTCCCGTCGAAGGGGTGATAAGCGTTCCCGAATTCAACTCCGTAACTGTCTGCGGGCCGGCCTTCACCGAAAACGGCGTCGAGCACGATCCCACAGGTACCCTCATCGGGTTCTCTGCCGATCCCGGCTGGTTCGCGTCCACACCGGTCACAACAAAGTGGAATATCCAGTTCGAAAGGTCGTTCGCTGCCGAAACCGGAAGCTGCTGCCGTTTACAGATCTGTATCCAGCCTCTGCCGCCGCCCTGTACCGTGCTGTTCTCAAGCTCAACCTTTCCAAGGGCAAATACCTTGTCCGTCACGGTCGAGCCGCTGCCGACCTTTATGTCGTTAGCTGCAAGAACGTTGGCACGGAACATCGCATTGCCGCCGATCTCTGCATCCTCGGCAACGAAGAACACGTTTCCTGCCTGTGCTCCGTTGTCAAGCTCGATGCTCGATCCGTCTTTTACTTTGAGCGTTCCCGCGACACG
>JBFXJZ010000019.1:0-2626 GCA_050174305.1 Pyrinomonadaceae bacterium
GACCAGTCTCCCGTCGTCTGCTTGTATACGGCTGCGTCGGCCTTCTTGTCGCCGTCGAAGTCGAATCTCGCAGGACGCTCGCCTACCGGCGGAGCATCCGGGTTGTTCGTGAAGACAACTGCGTTGATACCCGCAACCAATCCGTTCGGGCCGCTCAGCGTCGCTCTCCTCAGGGGAAGATTGGCAATGAATCCGCCCGGTCCGCATGACGGACAGTGGATCGATACAAGGTTACCGGCAGCTTCCGTGATCGTTACGGTCGATCCCTGGTTAAAGGCACCGCCGAGCAATCCGGATCCGTTAACGAAGGCACAGTTACCTTCCTGGGTGCCGGCCGGTCCTGCTGTTACCGTTACGTTCGTTGAGAACGCCGGGAACATCGGGCCGGGGTTGGCACCGCCGATGAACGGGCTGACAAGAGCGACCGTGAAGTCGTAGTTCTGGCCCTGAGCCGCACCGTTTCCGATCTTGCAGACCTTAAGGACGGTCGGGTTGAACCGGAAGTTGGTGAACTCGACGACCACCTCGCGTGTGCGGGCAAACACTGCTGCACGTCCGACGAATGCGGAGTTTGTAATTTCAAGACGTCCACATTCGATTAAACCGGCACCGATAGCGTCCGTATCCGTAACGACAACGCCCCAAGTACCATTCATTCCGCGGCCGTCATAGGCTGACAACGTTCCGCCTTCAGGCCGGAATGAGCCGGCAAACGGTGCAGTTGCTGTCGCGATGGACGTCGCTGCCTCGTCGTCAAATACCGTCAACGTACCGGCACAACTAAATGACCCAGAGCCAAAGTCTTCACCGGCATCACCCGGATCTTCGATCCTAAGTGTCTGGGCAAATCCAGCCGGATTGACCACTCCGATCCTCAAATCCCAATCGGCAAACGGATGGTCGATGCGGACGCCGACATTGAGATCTTCAATTAACCCCGCATCCGGCACGTTTACTGCAATTACGGCCGTGCCTGGATCTGGAATTGGCACCGTTGCGGATGTCTGGAACACCTCCGTAGTCGATGCTGCGGGAACGAGCTGAGGATTCGGGCTGAAGCCCGCTACCGTCGTGTTCGTGAACGCCGATCCGAACTGGCGGATCTGCGAGACACGAAGCTGTCCCGGATTCTGCGGTATCGTGTTGTTCACCGAAATTCCGTTCTCATATACATAGACCGGCGTTCCGTTGACGAACGTCTGGAACGGCGTCCAGCTCGGCGGGTTAGCACCAAAGCCGGGTACCAGTTCGCAGGTTCCGCCCTGTGCCGGGTCGCCCGCACGCACGTCGAACGTACGCGTGACGAGTCCGTAGCTGGCAAACTGCGGATGTGCGGCATTCGTCGGCCCCCAGCCCACTACCGTAAAGGTAAAGAGCGTGTTGACCGGGATGCCAGGTCCGGCGATCTTACAGACCTTGAAAGTGCTCGGGTTCGAGCGGTTCGCAAAGATCACCAGCGTTTCGTTTGCCGACGTCGCCGATTCGATCACGCGAACGTCAACAAAGCCGCCGCCCGGAGCCGGGATGAATACGTCTGCACCGTTGTTGGTAACGCCGACTATCGTCCCGAGGACATCGGGGCTGTTACGCCTGTCCGGCGGAACCACCTGGATCGTCTCGAGATAGAATCCGGCACGCGGAAGCTCAGACACGAATGCTAGAGATTCACGCGGGTTGCCTTGCGGCGGAGGATCACCCTTCGTCACCGCGATCGGGCCGGTACATTGTCCGACCGGGATCGTGAAGATCTGGAGCGTCTTGACGTTCGGGTTCAACTGGTTGACCGAATATACGTCCTCGATCGTGTACTGGAAGAATCCCGTCACGTCAGGATCGCCGCCCGAAAGCGGGTTCGCTCCCGGCGGGTTGTAAACCGTAAGCCCGGGTCCCGGAAGCGGGATGCCGCCTTCGACGTTCTGGCCCTGGGGCGGTGTTACCGGTGCGCCGGCGGCTGCACGCTTGCAGATCTCGATGAAGCCCGTGATCGTCCGGCGGTTGTAGAACTCAAGCGTCAAAACGCCGTTCACAGTGCCTTCCACGATGTTCACGTTCGCCACGCGGGTTGCAAGGTTCACCAAACCAAGTGCCGACTGGCCGGCCTGTGACGGCGGCTGCGGGTTCACCTGGATAACGTTGTAAAGTTCGAAGTTGCCAGTGAACGTTCCCGTCGACGGGGTGATAAGCGTTCCCGAATTCAACTCCGTAACTGTCTGCGGGCCGGCCTTCACCGAAAACGGCGTCGAGCACGATCCCACAGGTACCCTCATCGGGTTGCCGGCCGATCCAGGCTCTCCGGCGTCAACGCCGGTCACCACAAAGTGGAATATAAGGTTTGACAGGTCGTTCCCCTGACTGACCTCTACACCCTGGCGTTTGCAGATCTGTATCCAGCCGCGGCCGCCGCTCTGCACCGTGCTGTTCTCAAGCTCAACCTTTCCAAGGGCAAATACCTTGTCCGTCACGGTCGAGCCGCTGCCGACCTTTACGTCGTTAGCTGCCAGAACGCTGGCACGGAACATCGCATTGCCGCCGATCTCTGCATCCTCGGCAACAAAGAACACGTTTCCTGCCTGTGCTCCGTTGTCAAGCTCGATGCTCGATCCGTCTTTTACTTTGAGCGTTCCCG